>CAVPIV010000001.1:0-92774 GCA_963705085.1 uncultured Thermoleophilia bacterium
TCGCGCTGTGGACGCGCCGCAACCTCGGCCGACTCCCCGGATGCGGCGTCACTGGACGGGCAGGGCAGGGGCGACTGAGCCGCACCGCGGAAGAGCCTCTTCTCGGCGTTCTCGTCGTCTCTGAAGGTCACCATGGCCCCAACCATCTCAGAGTGTCACGGAAGCACCCTCCGCGGCCTCGGAGGCGTATCGGAACATGCTTGGGCCTACTCGTGCAGTCGCCACAGCGGCTGCAAGTGGATCCACGTCGCGAGACTGCTGCCCGGGCCGGCTCGCGCCTGCGGGTCCAACCCGACGGCACGGTGAAGCTCGAAGCCACGACCACTGGCATTGACGGCGCGCTGGGGAGCCTCCTCGTCGTTGTCTATCGTTCAATGGAGTCCGGCACATGGGCGCGGCTCAAGGCGTGCCGCAACGACACCTGCCAGTGGGCCTTCTACGACCATTCCAAGAACCGCCCGGGCCACTGGTGCACGATGGCGGTGTGCGGCAACCGTGAGAAGGCGAAGGGGTACCGGCAGCGCCACGGGGTTGCGGCTGGATCAGCGGAGTAAGGGAGGGGGCTGGCTCTACCCGGCGGCGGCGGAGGTCGACGCCTGCAGCCGCTCGTGCGTCGGCTGGTCGATGTGCGACGATCTGAAGGCCGGTCTTGTCCGCGACGTCCTCGGCATGGCGGTGACGCGGCGCAGGCGACTCTTCCCGGAGGGGAGGCCTAGTCGTGGGCAGACGCGGCACGCGTCGGGAGATCACATTCTCTCTCGCCTGTGTGTCGCGTGCGTGTGTTCCATGGCCTCAAGCCCAGGGCACGCGCAACTCGCTCGCAGCAACGTCAACGGCGGAACGAGCCAGCCGGCAGTACCATAGCTGTAAGGGCAGGCACGCACAGACCTGTGCCGTCAGCTCGACGGGGGGACGCCGGTGGACGCGTCAAGAGGGAACGCCGGACTCGGTCGCACCGGGCTGGTGGTCGTCGGGGCGCTGATCCTCCTCGGGGTCGTCGCGGCGCTTGTCATGGTCGGCCTCAGTGACTACAGCAGAAGCAGGCGCGGCAGGAGCACGCGGGTCGCTACGTCAGCAAGGATCGCGACACCATCGACCTGTACCCGGACGGCACCTACCACGTCGACGCCAACGGGCTGACTGGTTCGGTCACGGAGCCCTGGTCGGTCGAAGACGGCCGCATCTACGTGCCGACAGGCGCGATCATGTACAGCACCGGCTCGACGAGCTCTCGTGGCTGCTACTTCGACGTCAGCGGGCGCAAGCTCATCTGCCGCGAAGGGAACCTGAAGGGCTCCTACACGTACAAGGGGCCGCCCAGCGACGCCTATCAGTGAGCCAAGCATTGCCGATTGGGGCGGTCATACGAGTCCCAAAGGAACCTCGACCCGGACGGATGTCATGCGCTTGTTGCGCGCCGTCGCCAGCTTGCTCTTTGTGGTCGCCGCCGGCTTGGCGATCGCACCGCCGCTCCCCGCGTCCTTGGCGAACGCCGCGTTCTCGGGCCGGGCCACGGCTACGTCGAAGCCGGCCATGTTCGGGCTGGACTTCGTCAGTCCGGAGATGGGATGCGTCGTCGGCGACCGCGCGACGATCCTTCGAACCGCGTCCGCCGGTCGCACCTGGGTGAGGACGACCGCGCCGAACCGGGGAGAGAGCCTCAGCGACGTCGAGTTCTCCGGTCGGCGCACGGGATTGCTGGTCGGCAGCTACGGCGCCTCGTGGCGGACGATCGACGGGGGTCTGACGTGGCGACGGCGGGATCTCTTCGAGACTGCAGGGTACATCGGCCTCAAGCTGCTGGCCCGTCTCTGGGCTGGGCCGTGGACGGCGACGTCGACGACCGGGCGGAACATGCGGGGGAGGAGACGTACACCGTCCTCAAGACGGCCGATGGCGGTCGCCGGTGGGCGACCGTCTCCTCCGGAGTGGGGAGCGCACTCACGGATCTAGACTTCGTCGACGGCGCCAGGGGCTGGGCCGTCGGCGCCTTGGCCGTGTCTCGGCGCGACGAGAACGGCAACCTCTTCGCCTACAACGTGGCGATGGTCAGGGGCACGACGGACGGCGGGGCAACCTGGTCGCAGCTCCAGAGTCCCGCGGACTTCGGCATCTTCGGTATGCCGATATCGCACCTGTGGGCGGTCGACTTCCGGGACGCGCGGTGCGGCTGGGCGGTTGGAGACGTCGTGCCTATCGGCTCCCACCGCCGGCACGGGCTGATCATCCGAACCGCGGACGGCGGGATCACGTGGTCCGTGGTTATCTCGGATCGGTTCACGCGGTTCACCCATGTCAGCATGGCGACGAGCAAGGCCGGTTGGGTGACTGGTGAGGGCGGCGGCCGCCGCGTGCTGAAGACCGTCGACGGCGGCCGCTCTTGGACTGCCCAGGTCCTGCCGCGCGGCGCCAGGGCCAACGACGTCGACGCGGTGAATGCGATGACCGCGTTTATCGCGGCTGAGAGCGTGCTCACTGACCCCGCCGACGGCCTCGTCGCACGGACCACCGACGGCGGCGTCCATTGGGTACGTCTGTGGTAGCAGTCGCACTGCCGCGGGATCCGAGGCAGCAGCGACGGTACGCAACTCGAAGGCCAACACGTGAGCCGTCTCCCCGTGAACCCATGCCATCACACGCGCGTTCCTAAGGCACGGACACAGCGCGACGCAGCCGCCTCCGGCGCGCGCACACTTCTCAAGGGGGATGGCGATGGCTTTCGGGAACAGGTACGCAGCCGCCGCCCTGCTCGCGGCTCTCGCGCTGGCGCTTCTGGCGCTGGCCGGCTGCTCAGTCTGCGGCGCCAGCTCGGAGGGCGCCGCTGCCAACACGGTGACCGCCTCCGGCAGCGGCACCGCGCAGGCGGCGCGGACACCGCCGAGATGTCCTTCGGCGTGACCACGACGTGGCCAACACCAAGACGGCGCTCGACGCCGCCGCCAGGATCGCCGCGCAGGTCGCCGCGGCGGTCAAGCAGCAGGGCATCGCCGCGAAGAGGACATCCAGACGCGCGACGTCAGCGTCTACCCGCAGACGAGCGAGCAGAACGGCACGCAGGTCATCAGCGGCTACCAGGCGTCGCTCAGCGTGCAGGTCAAGGTGCGCGACATCGGGAAGCTCGGCGAGGTCATCGCGGCCGCCAACGACGCCGGCGCCAACACCATCAGCGGGCCCTCGTTCACCATCGCCGATCCGGCACCGGTGCGCGCCGAAGCGATCGACAAGGCCGTGGCCGACGCGCGCACGAGCGCCGAGGCGATGGCGAAGGCCGCCGGCAAGAGCGCCGGCGCGGTGCTCAGCCTGAGTTCGAGCGACATCGGCACGGTCGGCCCGCTGTACCGGTCGGCCGACATCGCCGAGGCGGCCAAGGCTGCCATGCCCATCGAGCCCGGTCAGCTCGACATCACCGCGACCGTGGTCGTGGTCTTCGAACTCAAGTAGCCCGCGGGGCGGAGGCAGGGTGAGCACTCCGATTCCTCACGACGCGACGACAGGAGGGCGGCCACGGTGCCGCCCTCCTCGGCTATTCACCTGAGGGCAACGGCGAGCCACCACACCCGTGAACCGCCGACTTGTGTGTGTGCGCAGCGGTTCGCAACGAGCGAGAGCTTGTAGCGTTCCGTAGGTCATCGACCGGAGTGACTCGTCAACCGCCTGCCGCTGATGGAACGTAGTCGATTGGCTCAAGCAGCCGCGCGTGGTGGAACCAGTCGACCCATTCGAGCGTCGCGAACTCGACCTCCTCGAGGCCCTTCCAGGTTCCTCGTGGCGGATCACCTCGGCCTTGTGGAGGCCGATGACGCTCTTGTCGAGCGCGTTGTCGTAGCTGCCGCCGCCGCTCCCAATCGGCCTACGAAAGGGCAGCTCCGAGCAGCACCGCGAGAAGCGCGGCGACCACGGCCAGGACCGCGATGACGGCGATCAATCCGGCCGCCCGCACGGTTCTCCGGCCCGTCACTGACGCCACCGCCGCCCGTCTGCGACACTCCTCCCGCAGAGGCGCGGGTACGAGACTCATGGCCAGCATGAAGATCAGGGGCAGCACTGCTAGGTCGTCCACGTAGCCGAGCAGCGGCGTGAGGTCGGGCACGAGATCGATCGGGCTGACGAAGTAGACCACCGCCGAGGCCAGCAACGCCTTCACGTACCAGGGCGTGTCGGGGTGTCGGGCCGCCAGGTAGAGGGCGTACACGTCTCGCGTCATGTGGCGACCCGGCATCTTGAGACGGCTAGGCAGGTCCATGTGCTGCACCTCCAGGCTTCCTGCACGAGCGGGCTCCGTCGTCCACCCCGTGGTGGGGTGGGCCCGCTTGTCCTCTATTGTGGGGCCACTCGGCGCGGTGCGCGCGGCGGTGCCGGGCGGCGGCCAGACGCGGCAGCGCCGCCCCATCTGACCGCGCCCCACCGGCGTGGCACGATGATGGCGCTGCCGGCAAACGCCCGGCAAACGAACGCAGCGTCACTCCGCACCCCGCCGGCGTCAGCTGGCGTGACCAGTCTGCATTGCAGAGCCGGCGGAGTCGCGAGGGGGGAAGCGTCTCTCCCGCGCTCTCGCTACCCGGCCAGGTCGAGATAGCGTTTGGCCTCTTCGAGAGCCATGGAGAGACCTCCAGCGGCTGCGCGGTCACGGAGACCATTCCGCACCCAAGTCTGTGTGTCTTGATGCGGGGCCAGGCTCATCGACGCCAGCGGGCGCAAACGGTTTACTTTCGCGCCTGTCGGGTAAGCGCGCCTGATACGAGACTCCTGAGATGAGCGACGCTCAGTACGGGAGGCCGTGATCCGCCGAACGTTCAAGTGCGGCCACCGCAGTCCGGCGGGGAGCCACTGGTGAGACCGGCCCGCAGGCCGGTCTTCGTGCTATCCGGGACCGGCGGTTTGGGGTCAAGAGGCCGACGATCGGAGGAGCTACGGCCAGGTCAGACATTGACCAACAGCGAAGGAGGGCGTCATGGATAGAAGCAATACGTCAGCCGGAGCCGACAAGAGAAACAGGGCAGCGACGCTTGCAATCTGGATCGCCGTCGGCGCCGGAGTCGGGCTCGCGTTCGGTGTCATCTTCGGGCAGATCGCGCTTGGCGTGGCGCTCGGTGCGGGACTGGGCGTCGTCATTGGCTCCATCGTGGGCGGTCCTTTCGCCGGGGGCCGCTCGGATCGTCAGGACCATCACGTGTAGCACAGCGCTCAGCGCCCCCGCTGAGCGCCTCTTGAGTCAGATCAGACAGGCTGGTGGCTGAGACGCGCGGGGTGCTGGCGCGAAACCTGCATCCGCCCGCAGACGCGCGGCAAACAAGCGGAACGTCACTCCGCAGTCCTCGCCAGCACGTGCCGATACTACGGCTCCCCGGCTTCCGCGCTCAGGACGGCACTCAGCGACACCCGCTGTCTCCAACCGCAAGAGCGTTGATGCGGTTTGGGTGGCGGAGGTCAGTGGGTTCGACTCCCCTGCGGTCCACCAGCGTTTCACCTTCAGACGCAGGGGTTCTGCATGCTCTGCCAGGGCCTCAACCCAGCTGAAACGGCCTCGCGCAAACACCCAGCCAAAGAACAGCAACCCTCGTGAGACTTGCTGGCAGCGGTACCGGGAGAAGGCGGAGATGTCGACGTGGCGCCCACGGCAGAGACGTCGGAGCCGGCGCCGGCACAGAACGCCGTGACGCTTGAGCATGGTCGCCTGCGTGTGGCGCTGTTCCGGCGACACCGCAGCGGGCCCGACATTCGGGGAGGAGGGGGGATGTTGACGCGCCCGGATGCCGGTGCACACCGGCCGCGACGATCCGGGTACCGGCCGATGAGACCTGAGGCTGACGACCAAGCATAGCAGCTGACCACAACTCCCACTGAGCGTCCGTTTGAGGAGGCAGTCATGGTGTCGAACGACCGAGTGTCCGCGGTTCTCTGCTCGACCGACCTGGCACGAATCGACCTGCGCAGGGGGCGCCTTGCTGCGGTCATAGGAGGCTGCTGAAACGCAGCGCACGGCGGCGACCCCGCCGCCGGCGCGCGGGCGCCTCCACACGAGCACGGCGAAGAGCATCGCCGGTCTCTTGTGGTTCGCCCAACGCCAGGGTGGTAGCGTTGCCGACGATTGCTGTCGAGAACGGGTGCCACCGAGGAGGCGTGATGAGTCGAGACGAGGCCCCAGCGCTCTATCAGGTCTTCATCGAAACCGAGCCGCTGGCCTTCCACGAAGCCGAACAGATCAATCTTGCGCTTCGGGCGAGCGGCAGGATCGGAGCGCACGACGAGGGAGTCAGGAAGACAACCGAGAAGACCTTCGCCGACTTCGAGATCGCACTCCGGATGCTCGCCGATCTGGCGGACAAGGCATCAGAGACCCTCATCAGTGCGGGGCCCGACGAGATCAGTCTGAGCTTCAGACTCGAGGTCTCGGGTGAAGCAGGCGGTCCCTACGTCGGGAAGGTGTCGGCCACGGGCGCCCTCGGTGTCGGCATGGTCTGGAAGAGAGGCGGGGAGGAGAGTCCAGCCGAGGGGCAGACCCACGCTGGCGACGTGGATCCGGTGCTCAACAGCATGCGCACGTAGCGCGTCGCCCGGCCCGGATTGTGACTGCCGGTCGGAATCACGAATGGCCTCGAGCGCTGGATCGCCTACCCAATCATCCTCGGGCTGACGGCGTTCGGCGGCTATCTCATGGGGGCAAGGACCGACGAGTCGCCCGCGCTTCGCGGCGCCTGGAGGAGCTCGTGGGGGCGCTGAGCTGCGAGAGCCGCCGGTTGAAGGCTGATCAGGCAGGAGTGTCCCCGACCGCGCTCAACTCCAGAAGATGACCGTCCGGATCGCGGAAGAAGCAGCGTGTTTCCTGGCCCCAATCATGCGGGGGTGTGAGGAATGCGGCCCCCCGTGACCGCAACGTCTCGTAGCCATCGCGATAGAAGTCCTTCGACACGCTCATATCGCTGACGACGAGAATGTGCGTCAGGTCCATTTCGCTGCTTGGGAATGCGCCCGACACGATTCCTCCTCCAATCTGTCCAAGGTACGACCGGTAGTCCGCCGCCGCCAGAGCCAGGCTTGGCTCGCCTGAGAGCGGCTCAGGCCGCCGTGCTCAGGTCTTTCACGGTGGCTTGCGCAGCCGTCCGCTTCACGGACTCGATGCCCTTTTCCCGCGCCGCCTCGGATCCGTAGTTCTCGCTTGTGCCGATCGTCTGACCGTTCGTCGCGGTCAATCCGAAGCGGAACTTGCCGCTCGGGGTGGTCGTCCGCGCGTAGCGCGCGTCGATCCCGGCGTTCTTGCGCACGGACTCGACGCCGGTCTCGCAGGAGGCCCTCGAGACAGGCCTGCCATCTCAGAGCGCCTCCCAGATACGCGAGAGCGGCTGCTGGGACCTCTGGGTCAGCACCGGCAACGCGACGGGCCGGTCGCGGTACTCCCTCGGCGTATGGGATCATCACTGGCGAGCAGAGAGTCACACTCGGGGGCGGCGAGCCGAGACGGGGGCTCCCTGCCTCGCGAACCGCCAAGCGAAGGCCAATGATGGACAGAAACGCGTACGCCGGCTGCCTGATCGTGATCGTCATCATAGCTCTGCTCATCATCGGGGCGATCGTGTTCACGCGGCTGACCGGGGGCTGAGCGCGGAGCCGGCAGCAACCGCTCGTTCGCGAGCGCCCTTGAGAACGAACGTGCCGCTACCCTGCGGTCCTCGCCGGGTCCTCGCCGGCACCCAACAAACACCGCAGCGCGTCGCCAAAGGCTTCAGAACGTCGCTCGGCGACATCCGCCGACGTCTTCGGCGAAGAAGCCGGTGCGATGGAGTGCGGAAGTCGCGGTTCGACTTCCCTGCGGCCCTCCAGCCTCTCTGGAGGGCTACAATGAGAGCGTGATGGACTTCTGGCGCCGAACTCACCGGTCTGCCCGGCCTCACAGGAAGAAGTCAGGTGCATCACGTGGAACTGCCAGCTCGTCTGAAGGTGCCGGGGCGTTACATTTCGCGGGAAGTGTACGCTCTCTACCTGGCGGCACGCGATTCTGCCACTCCGTGGTATGTGAAGGTCCTGCTGGCCGTAGCCGTGGTCTACGTTGTCAGCCCGATCGATCTCGTGCCCGACGTGACGCCGCTGCTGGGCTACCTCGACGATCTCGCGGTGCTGCCCATGATCCTCGTGCTCGCCATGAGCCTCGTGCCCGCGACCGTGCGAGAGCGGTGCCGCGCGAGAGCAGACGAAGCGTCCGTGACGGGGAGGCGTGTCGCCTGGGCGGGGGGAGCGATCGTGGTGCTCGTCCTGCTCGCTCTGGCCGCCGTGGCCTTGGCGGCGCTGCTGAGAGCAGTAGTGGCCTAGCCCGGCCTCGGTGAGGCCCTCGGCTCGCCGCGCGCGGAACCAGCGAAAGCCCGAGCGTCCCTGGTGTGCCTGGATGTAGAGTGCGCCCGATCTGCTGTCATCCTACGCGGAGGTGTCATGGTGGCCACGAAGAAGTGGAGCGATCTGAGCAAGCGCAGCCGCAGGCTGATCGTTGTGACCGGAGCCGTTGAGGTCGCTCTCGTGGCGGCGACGCTCATCGACATCAGGCGTCGACCGGCAGATCAGATCAACGGCTCGAAGCGGATGTGGACCGCGCTCGCATTCATCGACATCGCCGGGCCGGTCGCGTACTTCGCCTTCGGACGGCGGCGGCAGCGAGGTGCCGCTGCCTAGCCCGCCGGCTTGCACCCCGCATCGATCTTCTCCGCCGCCCCCGACTGCATGTGAGGGGCGTCGGTGGGTTGACGACCACTCGTCTGCAGCCATTCTGCACGAATGGGACTGCTTGCGCGTCGGCCGGGCACGAGAAACGGATACGAGAGTCCTGGCATGAGCGGCCCAACGGGGAGTCACTGGCGAGGCCGGCCCGTCAGGAGCCGGAGCGCAGCGGTGGGCAGACGGCGACGCACGGGAAGTCCGGATCACGAGTGACGGCCGCTGGCGTTCTGGCGGCGCTCGGCTTGGTTTCGGTGCTCGTGCCTGCCTCGTGCGGCGGCGCGAGCACCGCGGCATCCAGCTCGCCAACGCTGTCGCCCAGCGCCGCCGCCGCGCCCTCGCCGAGCTGTAGCCCGACGATCTCGCCGGCAACGACCCCCGTGGTGAAGCCCGGCCCGAACCGAAGACCTGGCGTGTTTACCATGGCTACCACGACCCAATGAAGGGCGGCGCGATGGGGATGTGGAGGGCCTGGATCGTCAAGAACCTGTAGGCCGCTGCGAAGAGGGCTCGTCTCATCCGGCTGACTTTCGTCCTTCTGGTGCATCGCCTCCGCGGTGTGCAGGTGCCGAATCCTCACGATTGCGGAACGATGCAGATTGACCGCGTGGATGCGACGAGGCCGCCACCGCGAGTCGGCAGTGCCCTCGCGGGCGCACGAGTCTCTCGAAGGAGACCCAGAATGAACGTTGTCGACAAAGCGACAGAAACGCAGCTCAGGAACATCCAGACACGCTCGGGGAAGACGCTCGATGAGCTGTTCGCCCTCATCCGTGAGAGCGGTCTGACCAGGCACGGCGAGATCCGGGAGATGCTCAAGCGCGACCTCGGCATGGGCCACGGCGACGCCAACGCGCTGGCCGGCGCGTTCCTGAAGGCCGCTGGTCAGAGCGCCGCCCCGGCTGCAGAAGCGGCGACGGATGACATCGTCGGGGCGATCTACAGCGGTGCGAAAGGCGACCTGCGGCCGATCCACGACAAGCTGATGGCGGCCATCGCCGAGCTTGGGCCGTTCGAGGTTGCGCCGAAGAAGGCGTACGTCAGCCTGCGCCGCAAGAAGCAGTTCGCGACCGTCGGTCCGGCGACCAGGACGCGGGTCGACGTGGGGCTCAACATGAAGGGCGTCCCGCCCACCGAGCGCCTGACCGAACTGCCGCCGGGCGGCATGTGCCAGTACAGTGTCAGCCTGACGGAGGTCAACGAGGTCGACCAGGAGCTGATGGCCTGGATCGGGCTGGCCTACGAGGGCGCGGGCTGAGCCAACGGGCGCCGCTGATCCGCGAGACCCGCCGTCAGTGTCATCCACCAGCTGCGGCGTGCGGCAGGCGGAGGAGTGGATGCGGGCGGCGCGAAGGGAGAAGGGTGAGGAGTCTGTCAGGGCGAGTGAGCTTGCCAGCGAGCGCAGGACGGGAGGAGCAATGCCCACTCTCGAGGAGATGCTCGGGATCGAAGAGGCTCTGCGCTTGGAGTGCCTCCGGCTGTCGGTGCAGATGGTTCAAGCGCCCGGTAGTCGTTGGGACGCCAACACGATAGTCACGTCGGCGAGGAACATGGAGGCCTTTGTCAAGGGCGCCCAGGAGGAGAAGCAGACCTCCTAGCTGCGGTGTCTGAAGGGAACGGCCGGTCCGCGCACGGCATCGCCGGGCAGTCGCGTCCGCCGTCCGCTCGACCCCATCCGAGTCTGCCGGCAGTAGGCCATGGCCCGCATCATGGCCCGGGATGTGCTAGACTGCTTCTTGATGAGCCGAGTGGGCTCACAGGATTGCGACGTGACACACCGCATTTCTTCGCGGCAGTCACGTCGCTTTTGGTTTGCCCCCACGGGGGCGAGAGGATTGATCAGCATGGCACAGGGCAAAGTGAAGTGGTTCAACGCCGACAAGGGCTACGGATTCATCGAGCATGAGGGCGGCGATGACCTGTTCGTTCACTTCTCGGAGATCCAGAGCGAGGGCTTCAAGTCCCTCGACGAGGGTCAGGCCGTCTCGTTCGAGGCAGGCACCGGCAAGAACAACCGGCCAGCGGCGACCAACGTGCGCGTCCTGTCGTAAGGGTCGCGGCAGCCTCGCAAGGCGATCCGAGGACCGGGCGGCTTCCAAGCGCCGCCCGGTCCTCGCTCTTTGACTGCGGCGGCCACCGCCGCGGCCTGCTCCGCCCGGCAGCCCGCCAGTGCCCCCTGCGCCGTCAGTGATTCTGTTGCGAGGCGTCTCTCGCGCAGGCGGGGCAGACATCTATCCTGCGCCGATAGTCTCGCCGAAGCGGGGTTCGGTCCGGGAACACAGCGCCGCACACATCACAGCTCGCTGTTGCATCCACCAGCCCCGGATGCTGTTCCTGGAAGGCGCTGATAGCGTCCAGCACCCTGCCGCGCTCGATTCTCTCGGCGATCACCACTCCGTTGTCGTCGGTCTCCCTGGTCACCGGCAGCGACGATATGATCGCTTGAAGCTCATCCAGCGCACTCATCTGTTCTGCTCCGAGGAACGGGCGACGGTGAACTGGTTGTCGACCGGCGGCCCGGGCTCGCAACCGGTCGCGCTGTGCTTGCCGGCGTTCCAAGCTGCTTGAATCATGGGCTTCTTCCTTTGCTGGGTTGAGTACTTCGAGAAGACGCACGCGGACTGCCGAGCATGACCCGACCGCGCTCGATGATCCACTGCCATGATAGCGCCAGACCGTCGGTGGCGTTGACTGGGTGGCTCCAACTCCAGTCTCCTGACTACCAGGAGAGGACACGATGAACGAAGGCGAGCAGGACTTCTGGGCGATTCTGAACGGAGAGCAGGTGCCGACGTCCCTTGCCCGCGTGCCCGTTGTCGACGAGGGATTCCTGCGAGGGGACGGCGCCTTCGAGGTGCTCAGGCTGTACGAGGGCCGGCCTTTCAGGGCACGCGAGCACCTGGAGAGACTCGCACGGTCGGCCGAGATCCTTCGGCTTCCATATGACCATCGTGCGCTTGAGCGCGACGTTGAGCGGCTGGCGCTGCTCGCCGAGCCGCAGGACTGCGGCATGCGAATCGTCGTCACCCGCGGAGGGACTCGCCTCGTGATGCTGGAAGCGCTTCGTCCCGCCGACCCCGCAGCTCGCCTCGTGCTGATCACGGATCATCCTCGCCCGGTGCTGAGGGGCGCGAAGACCCTCTCGTACGCCGCCAACATGCTGGCTGCGGCAGCCGCGCGTGAGGCCGGCGGTACCGACGCCTTGTTCGTCACTCACGACAGGCGTGTCCTGGAATCGCAGACAGCGGCGTTCTTCTGGGTCGACGAGGCGGAAGAGCTTGTGACCCCACCCCTCGCGGAGGGCATTCTGGACTCCATCACGCGTCGCGTCGTGCTGTCGACGATGGAGGTGAGTGAGCGGCCATGCACGGTCCAGGAGATCCTTCGCAGCAGAGAGGCGTTTCTGGCGAGCACCCTGCGGGAGGTGCAGCCGGTCGCCAGCATCGGCGACGTGGAGCTGCCGCTGGTCCCGGGACCTCTCACCGAGCGAGCCGCACAGAGATACCGTGCCGAGGTGAGGCGAGCTCGGGACGCGTCAGACACGCTGGGCTGACGAGCCGTTTGACGGTCGCGACGGAGCGCATCCGTGTGCCGGCGCCCCCTCTCACCCTCCCGGTACTCGGACCCTGATTGCGGCAGGCTGCACGCGAAAACGCAGGTATCTCGTCTTCTTTCGAGCTCCGCCATCGACCTCGAACGGCAACTCCTCGTCAAGGTCGACATCGATCACGGCGCCCACTGTCGTCTGGACGAACGGCGACGAATCGGGGTGGCCGATCATCGTGCGGCCGAGGGTACGCGCCCAATCCAGGGCGCTGTCGGCCGTGACGACACCCACATCCAGCCGGCCGTCGTCCGGCTGGGCGTCCGGAAAGGCGGAGATCCCGCCGAGTACGTCGCCCATGTTGCCGACGAGCACACACGTCGTCGGTCCCTCGAACCACGGCATCCCGTCGACGCTCACCCGGGCATGCACCGCATCACGCCGGACGGCGCCGACGCCGGCCACGACGTAGCCCAAGCGGCCAAGCCGGTCCTTCAGGCCTGCTTCGGCCTTGCGGATCATCACCGCGTCGAACCCGACGCCCGCCATGACTCCGAAGCGCTCACCGTTCACGACGCCGAGGTCGAGCGTCCGTTGGCGGCCGGCCAAGCCCACGCTCACCGCTTCCTCAAGGTCTCTTGGTATTCCAAGGTTGCTCGCGAAGAGATTCGCGGTGCCGGCCGGCAGGATCGCGAGGGTGACCGGCGCCGCGCCGAGGGCATTCAGGGCGCGTCGCACGGTACCGTCGCCGCCCCACACGAACAGGAGGTCAACGCCGGCCGCGACCAGTTCTGCGACGGCTGAGGGGACGTGCTTGGCCTTCGGGACTTCACGCCAGAGCGGCTCGTCGACGCCATGCCGGGCGAGCGCTGTACGCAGAGCGCCAAGGCCCTCGCCGAAGGTCTTCTTCGTGTTCGCTACCACACCGACGATCGTCATGACGTCACCACCGAGCAGTGTCCGCGGCGGGCGGAAGGCACCGGGCGACCGCATCTCCCCACTGCCGCACAGCTTGGCTCTCCTGCGCTCGACCGTCCGGCCCTGCAGGAAGCGCCGGTTTGTGCCGACTACATTCGCAGATCGCGCGAGTCTTCACCATCCCCGTCTGGAGGCCACATGACAGCATCAGCGAAGACTCCTTTGTGGAAGCGACTTGTGATTGTCCTGTCCGCGGTCGTGGTGGGCATTGTGGTGGCGTCCGCGGTAGGGCAGGCTGGGGTCTCAACGGTGCTGACCATCGCGGTCGGGGCAGTCGTGACGCTCCTCGCCCTCTGGGCCGTGGCAAAGCTCCTGCGTGTCCCCCTGACGAGGGGCTGGGAGTAGGGTTGCCGTGCGTCACCAGCTCGGAGCGTGCCGGCCCCATCGCCCATAGCGATCGGGCACAACACGAGGGAGAGCGCGATGACGGAGAGCCTCCGCGAACGCTTGATCGGCGCCTGGACGCTGGTCGATCTCGTCGAAGAGCCCCTGGACGGGTCCGCCCCCCGTCATCCCATGGGTGATGGGCCCGTAGGACTCATCCTCTACACGCCCGATGGCTACATGTCGGCACAGATCATGCACCACGACCGGGTCGTCGTCGCCTCCGGCAACTGGTCCGACCTCACGCCCGAGGAGTATCGGCAGGAGGCCATGACCTACTTCGCCTATTCGGGGCCGTTCCACGTCGACGAGGGGGAGGGGACCCTGGCGCACTCGATGTACGTCTCGTTGTTCCCCGGATGGGTCGGCCAGACCCAGCCGCGTGCCGTGGAGATCGACGGCGATTCCCTCCATCTCAGCACGCCCTCGCCGGTGTTGTCCCGCGGGGAGCTGGTCATGACTCACATTTACTGGCAACGAGCCGGCGCGCTCGACGGGGGAGGTCGCGCGAGCGGCTAGGGCCGGCGCCCCCGATGGCGCTGACCCACCGCTTCTTACGTTCTCATGACATCCCCACGACATCATGGTGACAGCCCGACCGCAGGCTGACCGTAGTCGAGGGGGAGGGCCATGATGAGCGAAGCGGTGAGGGCGAAGGCCAGCTACGCCGGATCGGCTGGCGGGACGGCCGTACCTGTCAGGAGGGGTATGGGCGGGACGGTTCTGTTCGTCGAGGACGACCACAGCATCGGCAAACTGGTCCACGACTATCTGCGCGACGAGGGCTACCGCGTCGTTTGGGTGCGTACCGGCGAAGAGGCCCTCGTCGAGCTCACGAGGCACCCGATCCGGCTTGTCGTCCTGGACATCGGACTGCCGGGCATCGATGGGTTCGAGGTGTGCCGGCGGGTGCGAGCGCGCTCGACCCTGCCCATCCTGATGCTCACCGCACGCGATGAGGAGGCCGACCGCGTCGCCGGGTTTGAGTGCGGCGCCGACGACTACGTGCCGAAGCCGTTCTCGCCGCGCGAGCTGGCGGCGCGGATCAAGGCGATTCTTCGTCGCGCCGAGGCGGGAGCTCCGGAGGACGTCCTCGAACTCGACGATGTCGTGCTCCTCCGCGGCGCCCGAGAAGCCACAGTGGCGGGCGCCGCGGTGGACTTGACGCCCAAGGAGTTCGACCTGCTCGCCTTCTTCCTCGAGAACGCCGGCGTGGCGCTCTCACGGGAGCGCTTGCTCGACCGTGTGTGGGGCCTCGAGTTCCCGGGCGGCACCCGCACTGTCGATCAGCACGTGGCGCAGCTGCGAGCCAAGCTAGGCCGGCCGGGTCTGATCGAGACGGTCTTCGGCGTGGGGTACAAGGCGGTGCGGCGATGAGGGCGCCCTGGGGCCAGCCGCGCTCCCTCAAGACGAAGCTCTTCTGGGTGATCATCGCCGTGATCCTTGTGCCCCAGGTTGCAGTCGGGGCGCTTGTGATCCTGCCGTTGTGGGTCTCCTCCGGGAGCGCGGGAATCGGCATGAGCGAGCCTGTTCCCGCCGACATGCGCACGCCCCAGCCGTTGCCGTCAGGCACCGAGTGGCCGCTGGCACAGGTGGAGGACGGGGGGAGGAACGTGTGGCTGCCGACCGACCAGGCGTATCTGCAGTACGTGAAGAACCGCCTGCCCGCCGGCGTCTACGCGACGTTCAGCGAACGCCTCAAGGAGTTCTCATCGGGAGAGAGCTACTCGGGCGGTGGCGGCGGCTCGTTCCCTATCAGGCAAGCGGGGACGGTTCAGGACGCGGGAGCGCCTTGGCAGCTGCCCATCGAGGCGCTCCGGGATTTGCGGCGGCAGGGCTACGCGGCCGGCAGGGTGTCGATCGGCGACGAAAGCATCAGCCAGCGGATGCAGCAGGCCGACTACGTGGCTTTCAGAGTGGCGAGGAACGAGGCCTGGTACTCCTACGGCTTCGTCAAGGAGCCCGCGAGCGGGTGGGAATGGGTTGCCCGGCAATGGTGGTGGCCGGCCGTCATCGTGGCCGTCTGGCTCGGCATCAATGCCGTGCTGGCGCTCATCGCCGCGGCGCTGCTGAACCGGAGGATCGCGCGCCCCGTTGCGCGGGTAGCCGAGGCCAGCGCTCTGCTGGCCGCCGGCGGCGATCCTGCCCCACTGCCCGTGAGCCGCAAGGAGCCGGCGGAGGTGGGTGTGCTCGCCGCCTCGTTCAACGACATGGCCGCGAAGCTGAAGCGCTCGCAGGAGGCCGAACAGAGCTTCCTGCTCTCGGTCAGCCACGAGCTGAAGACACCGCTGACGGCCATTCGGGGATACGGTGAGACGCTCGCCGAGGGTCGCGTGAAGGGCGAGGACGCGGGTCCGGTGATCACACGGGAAGCGGGCCGTCTGGAGAGGCTTGTGCAGGACGTGCTTGATCTCGGGCGCGCTCGCAAGAGCACCTTCGCCGTGCGCCGAGAGACGATCGACCTGTCGGAGGTGGCCGGCGAGGCCGTGCAGCGATACCGCGAGAAGGCGGGCGAGTTCGACGTGACCCTCACGGCTGAGGCGTCGGAACCTGCGCTCGCGGAGGGCGACGCTGACCGGCTGCTGCAGCTCGTCAGCAACCTGGTCGAGAACGCCTTGCGGTGCACGCCGGCCGGCGGCAGGGTGACCATCGAGGTCGGACCGGGCGAAGTGCGTGTCAGCGACACCGGACCGGGCTTGGCCGAGGACGATCAGAAGCATGCTTTCGAGCGCTTCTATCTGTACGAGCGCTGCGGAAAGGACCGGCCCGTCGGCACGGGGCTGGGCCTCGCCATCGTCAAGGAGCTCGTGGACGCCATGGGCGGGACGGTGGGCGTGACGAGTGCGGCGGGCGCCGGAACGACCTTCGTGGTGAAGCTGCCGGCGGCCACGGCCTGACGAGCGGTCTGCTCGAGCCCGGGCGGGCACCAGCCTGGTCCCGATGACCACGATCACCGGCGTCTCGGTCAGTCCGGCAAGCAGCGTGAGAAGCCACCGTCGTACACCGCGGCTGCCGCGACCTGGTTTCGCCGGACATGCCCTCCCGCGATGCGCTCAGCCCTGCACACGGCGCCCGAAGGGGCAGACGGCGACGCAGATGCCGCACAGCTCGCCGAGGTCCCCGGTGTTCGAGGAGCAGCGAGCCTCGCAGGCGCGCGCGTCGTAGATCGCGGCGCGTGGCATCCCGGCTCGCCACTGCGCGTCGCGGCCCGCGCCCACCGGGCAGGCGTCCACACAGATGCGGCAGCCTCCGCAGCGTCCGGTCACGACGGGTTCGCCGGGAGGCAGCTCGAGGTCCGTGAACACGGTGGTCAGACGAACGCGCGGGCCCAGCACAGGCGACACGAAGAGGGCCGTCTTGCCGATCCACCCCAGGCCCGCCTGTGTGGCGGCCGTCTTGTGAGGGAAGACGCCGGCGTCGGTCCAATCGGTCACGGCGGCCTGGTGCGGGACCGTGGCCCTGAGTGGCACGGCCGTCGCGCCGTTCCGCGCGAGCAGGTCGGCCAGAGAGGCGGCGGTCTCGGTCAGGGCGCGGTTCAGACGTGTGTACTCCCCGAAGTACGCGGGGGTCGGGCCGTCGACGACCTCGGCGATGACGGCAGGGTTGAGCCGCATGCCCAGGGAGATGGCGAACGGCAGGTCGGGCGACAACGGCCACCGGTCGCAGCCCGCGGAGGTCTCTGCGGCCAACGTGCCGCCACCGTCGTCAGCGGCGGTCACGCGGTTGCGGGCCACTCCCCATTGGTCGATGCCCGCCTCGGCGAGAAACGCGCCGATGGTGTCCTTGTCTATCCCCCGCATTCCTCCTCCTTCTCGACCCTGCCCTTTCGCGGCAGAGAGCGGGGGCGGTCGCCCAGGTCGCGCACGGGCACAGGTTCGAACGTTACCATGCTATCCCGTCCTCGACGTTCTCCGCTCCGGCGTGCGCTTGGCGAGCCTCCTCGATGGGCATCGTCGTTCCGACGGCAACGTCGAGGTGAGAGGGGGCAGCCGTGATCGATGTGGTGATCTGGTCCGACATCGTGTGACCGTGGTGCTATGTCGGCGTGGAGCGCTGGCGAGCAGCACTGAGAGAGCTGGGAGCGGCGGCGACCGACGTGAGGTGGCGGTATGGGGCCTTCGAGCTCGACCCCACCGTCCCACCCGAAGGGGTGGACGCGCGTGCCTCGCTCGAAGCCAGGTATGGCGAGGCATCGGTGGCTGCGATCCACAGCCGGCTGGCCGAGGTGTTCGCGGCCGAGGGGTTGCCACTTCGCGACTTGGCCGAACCGGCCCTGCGCCCGAATACCTTCGCGGCGCACCGTCTCCTGACTGCCGCGCTCGCGGACGGCGTGGTCGCGCAGCAGGCCTTGGCCGACGGCCTGTTCCGCGCCTACTGGGCGGACGGGGCCGACGTCGGCGAGCTCGAGACCCTGGTCGAGATCGCGCGCGTCGCGGGGTTGGCGGGCGATCGCGTCCACGATGTCCTCAGCCGCGACGAGTCCGCCAAGGCCGTGCGCGAGGAGGAACGAAGCGCGCAGCGGGCCGGTATTCGTGCGGTGCCGACGTTCGTGATCGATGGAAGGTCCGCCGTGACGGGCGCGATGCCCTCCGCGGTCCTCGCGCAGGCCGTGCGGACGGCGCTCACCGCGGCCCAAACCTGAGCACGCCCAGGTGTTCTGCGCCGCAAGCGTTCTCCTGCGTCCGGGTGTCCGGCGTATCCAGCCCCGCCCCCGGGTATGTAGGAATGCCTGGCCGGCACGGAGGCGCGGACGATCGACCGACATGAGAGCGAGGAACGATGGCAAGCTGCAACGAGATGAGGACGGGCGAGACGTACGTGTGCGAGCGGTGTGGATTCGAGTTCAAAGTTACGGCGTCGTGCGCTGACAAGGGTGGCTGCTCGTGCTCCGAGCCCTTGGCCTGCTGCGGCAAGCCTCTCACGCGCCAAGCGTAGCGGCGGCAGACTGTGGCGATGATGCGACCGAGATGAAGATAGGCGTTCTCGGCACCGGCATGGTCGGCAAGGCGCACGCCACGCGGCTCATAGGCCTGGGGCACGAGGTCATGATGGGGTCTCGGACGGCGGACAATCCTGCGGCGTCGGCGTGGGCGGCGGCGCACGGCGACCTGGCCACGCACGGCACCTTCGCCGAGGCCGCCGCCTACGGCGACCTCCTTGTCAACGCGACGGCCGGCTCCTCCACGTTGGCCGCGCTGGAGATGGCCGGCGCCGCGAACCTGGCCGGCAAGGTGATGATCGACATCTCCAATCCGCTCGACTACTCGCGGGGCATGCCGGCGACGCTGTCGGTGTGCAACACGGACAGTCTGGGCGAGCAGATCCAGCGCTCGTTTCCCGACCTGCGCGTGGTGAAGACGCTCAACACCATGAACTGCGAAGTGCAAGTCGACCCCAGCACCGTGCCGGGCTCTCACACGGTGTTCGTCTGTGGCGACGATCAAGCGGCGAAGCAGCGCGCTGTCGAGCTCCTGCGGTCCTATGGCTGGTCCGCCGGTGACATCATCGATCTGGGCGACATCACCGCGTCGCGCGGTGCCGAGATGATCCTGCCGCTCTGGCTGCGGGTCTGGCCCGTGCTCGGCACGGGCGCCTTCAACTTCAAGGTGGTGCGGTAGGCATGCCGGCGGCCGACCGCGAGTCGCCCATGGGTGCGTCCGCAGCCACCACGCATGCGCCGGACCACCACACTGGAGCCCCTGTGGGATCCAGTAGGCTGATCGTCGTCCCGCGGTGGGGAGCGAGGGCACAAGACGACTGGTACCCCTGGCTCCAGGCCGAGCTCGCGGGTTCGGGAGCGTTCGCCCCCGTCATCATCGGCGACATGCCGGACCCGGACGAGCCGACGATAGATCGGTGGCGCGCCGGCGTCGCAGATCTCGCCGGGAGCGATGCCACGTCCCTCGCCGAGACTGTCCTGGTCGGACACAGCGTCGGCTGCCAGGCGGTCCTCCACTTCCTCGCCGGGCTGCCCCCATCGACCCGGGTCCGGGGGACCCTCTGCGTGGCGGGCTGGTGGTCGGTCGACGAGCCCTGGGAGAGCATCCGGCCCTGGATCGAGACTCCGCCGGACCTCAGCCGCGTCCGAGCTAGCTGCGGGCAGGTGCGGGTGCTGCTCTCCGACGACGATCCGTTCACCGCGGACGTCGCGGCCAACGGGCGACTCTGGCGCGAGCGGTTGGGCGCCGTGGTCGACGTCGTTCCCGGCGCCGGGCACTTCAACCGCTCGGAAGAGCCGCGCGTGCTGGCGGAGCTGCTTCGCTGGTACGCGGCGTGAGGGACGGAAGCACCGCTGCTCCGGGCTGCGGACGTGGCGCTGCTCGAGGCTGCAGATGCACGTCAGTCTCGAGGCCCGGCTAGCTCCCGATCGTCGTGGGCGGCAGGTCGAAGAGCCGGCTCACGATGGGCGAGTAGACGAGTCCCCAGAAGATGCGGATCGCCAGCGCCAGGGCGAACCCGAGAAGCCAGAAGAAGGCGATCGAGTGCCTGTGCTCGCGGCGCGGCTCCTTCCACAGCAGCTCCTCATCTATGAACAAGAGCGGAAGGGCGATGAAGCTGCTGTAGGCGAGCGTGTAGTAGGCGACCGTGAGCGGAGCGAGGAAGAACAGGGGAGAAATGAGGAGCGAGGTGAGGACCCCGGTGAAGATGAGGCCCTCCGTGAGGCTCTTGCCGCCGGCAAAGAAGAACACCTCCCGAAACGAGGCCTGCGTCCTTCTGATGACGAGGTACGTGACGACGGCGATGGGGATGTAGTCGCCTTGCGCCAGGATGAAGGAGGGGAGGGTCTCGGGGTGGACGCCTCCGATCCCTTCGCCCGTCACGGTGAGGCCGGCTTCGAACAGCATGCCGAACAGCCAGACGAGAACGATGTAGCCGGCGGCGGCAGCCTTTCTCGGGATCCGTATCCTCTTTCGCAGATCGTACCTGTGGTTGCCCCAGAGGCCGGCGAGCATGAGGCCGTAGAGCACGAGCTCCGAGAACCAGTAGGGTGATTTGTCCGCGGAAGCCGTGACGAGACTGAGGACGAGGAAGACGAGCCCGAAGCCGATCCAAACCCTCACGTCCCAGATGCCACGCCCGTAGAACACCCGCTGTTCGACGTCCATGCGCTGCCTCGCACTACAGCTCTGCCACCCTGCTGCGGGCAGCGCAGAGCGGCCGCCTCTTCTGGCCCGGCACGTCCGAGGACGCGCAGCAGACACAAGGCTCCCACCGACGGACGCGCTGTCCACGGCCGGAGCCGAGTGCTCCCCTGCATTGTGGCACGCCACCACGGGCCGCGTCCCAAGGCCGGATACGCTGACTCCGAAGCGCTCTGGCGAGCGTGAGAGAGGTCCCCGGTCTCCTGTTGACATCGACCCGGTGTTCAGCGACGTTTGGTGTCGCGATGCGCGGCGAGGCCGTTTTCGACCAGCTGTGCTTTCGAGCCGGAAAGGAGTTGTGATCCACATGACCGGTGATGACGATCAGGCGCTTGCCATGGCTGAGGCCTACGACCGGGAAGCCGAGGCCGTCGGCTGGTTGGGACCGGAGGTCGCCTTCGGCCTGGCCTACAAGTACGTCCGGCCTGGCCAGTCGATACTCGACATCGGGATCGGCACCGGTCTCGCGTCCGAACTCTTCCGCAGGGCGGGGTTGCGGGTCTACGGGATGGATGTGGACCCACAGATGCTCGACGCCTGTCGCAGCAAGGGGTTCACCGATCTGGCGCTGCACGACCTGAGCGCGGCGCCGTACCCGTACGCTGCGGGCAGCGTCGATCACGCCGTCTGTGTGGGTGTCCTCAACTTCATCAGCGACCTGTCGCCGGTGTTCCGGGAGGTGGCGCGGATCCTCCGCGAGGGAGGGGTGTTCGTCTTCGCTACAGGCGACCGGACGGATGCCGAGCCCGCTGAGATGGTGGTTGGGCCCGAGCACACGAAGACGGATGCCTCCATGACGATGCACTTCCACAGCCCCCGGCAGGTCGACGACTGGGTGGTTGCCAACGGGTTTGCGCCGCTGCGGAGCCTCGCCTTCACGGTCCCCATGAATCGCGAGAGGACGAGGAACCTCGGAGTCAGGGCATACGTAGCGAGAAAGGGAGTGGAGGCCAGACCGAGTCCGGGACGCGGCGCCTGACAGCTCTGAGCTCACGGGCGCGTCGTCGCGAGGATCCGCCCGCAGTGCCCAGGGAGGCCGATCGTCAGATCCCGCTCGTCAGACGCCGCTGGGCGTTGTCTGTCGTCCCGGGTCGTCCGTCAACCCCCGGGACGCGAGAGCGCGCGCTCGCGCAGCGCCTGCTCGTAGACCTCGGCTACCTGGGCGGCGACACCCTGCCAGCCGTAGTGCCGTTGGGCATGGAGCGAGGCCTTGGCGCCACGCCGCTGGCGCTCCGGACGGTCGTTCACGGAGGCGACCAGGGCATCCGCCATCGCCGCCTCGTCGTCTGGCGGCACGAGCCAGCCGGTTTCGGGCGCCACGATCGTGGCCGGACCGTGCGCATCGACCGCGATCACGGGCAGGCCGCAGGCCATCGCCTCGACAAGGACGAGCCCGAACGCCTCGGCAACCGAGGGCAGGACGAGCACGTCGGCCGCGTTCATCGCCTGCGGCAGCTGATCGTGGTCCCGCCACCCGGCGAGGAAGGCCTGGTCGTTGCCGACTTCGCGGATCATGGAGAGCGGGTGCCGGCCCTCCCACTCGCCGGGGTGGCCGCCGACGAGTACGAGGGGAGCCGGGCCGCGGAAGCGCTCCTGGGCGCGCTTGTGTGCTTTCAGCAGGAGCGGGATTCGCTTGACCGCCGTGAAACGGCCGACGTACAAGAAGACCGCCTCTGCCTGCTCGAACGGCCACAGTTCGCTCGGCATATAGCCGACGCTTCCCGGGCGGCCGCTATCGTCCCAGCCATGCGGCTCGTCGACCAGCCAGCGGCGCCAGAAAGAGAGACGCTCACTCGCCGCAAGCGGGCGGCTGCGGAAGGCCTCGAGGTCGACGCCGTTGGGGATCGCGGCGAGCCGCGCGGGTAGCGCACCGAGCAGTGACGCCACCTCTGATTCCGAGCCCGGCGGCACGATCAGCCTTGTGCATGCCTGCGCCCAGCGGCGAAGCCGAGTCGCCCAGGCCGTCGCATGGGTCCACCCCGGCGGAGGACCTGCCGCCATCTCCCGTAGCATGGCGAGCTCCGTGCCGTGCAGCTGCCCGACGATCGGGATGCTCGGGAACGATCTGAGCGCCGCCTCGTTCGCCGGCGTCAGGTGGTTCACGTGGAGGACATCCGCGCCGGCTGCGCCCGCGTCCGCGAAGGCTCCGCTCCAGGCGGCGACAAGGCGCTCGTAGTCCTCCTCGCCGACCGCTGCGAACACGCGATCCGGGGCGCCTGGGCGATCCTCGTACGACGGCTGGAACGGGATTGAGGCGACGAGCCCGTCGCCGCCTTTCTCCGCGGGCAGGTACTCGACGGGCAGCACGTCCATACCGGCAAAGAACGTGGCGGCATTCGTCGACTCGCCGGATGCTCCCAGCGAGCCTGCGACCAGCGTCGCCTGCCACCCGACGGACGGCAGGTTGCCACAGAGCGCCAGGACGACGTGCGCGGAGCCGCCGCGGGGAAAGAAGAAGAGCGAAGCGCACACGCGGCGGCTTCTCGGGCCAACGACGGATGCGGAAGCGGGCGGACCGATCGTCTCTGAACCCACTGGGCCTCCTTCCGTGGATAGACCGCTCGTCCGGTGGACTGGGAAGCTGACTCTACAGCACGACCATCGCAGCATGGGGGGCCGGATGGCCAACCTCTGGACCTGGTGCCGTGCGCGAGACTCCTTCGCGGGTCCTCTCGCCGCACTACGACGACAGTGTGGTCTCCGTCGTTTCGCGGCGGTACACTGCGGGTGAGATCGCCCGTTGGGTAGACGACCGCGGGCGCACGGACACGCACTGCCGGGCGCGGGCGCATCGGCGACCGGCAGACGGGACTGGGGGGAATCTGCCATGGAAACTCCACTCAGGATGCTAGGGCGCATGCGTGGGGGGAGGGCTCTCGCCGCCGGGGTTGTTCTCGCGCTGATCCCGTCGGTGCTGCTCGCCGCCGTGCTCGCAGGCTGTGGCGGCGACGGCGGCTCGGCCGCGATCGGCGAGAAGGCCGCCAACGACAAGGTGGCGGTGACGGTGCACTCCGTCAAGACCTACACGAAGGTCACGACCGAGGACGGCGACGTGCTCACCATGAAGTCGCCGAAGAACGTCTACCTGATCGTCGACATGACCATCCGCAACCTGCAGGACGCCCCGCACGAGGTCGACCCGGAGAACGTCCACTTGGTGACCGTCGACGACAAGTACTGGACGGGCGAAGGCGGCCAGTTGGTTGCCGACTTCCCCGACGAGTACAAGGCGCTCACGGCGCGCACCCTCGGCGCGGGCAAGCAGGTGCGCGGCATGGTCGGCTACGGTGTGCCCAAGGGCACGGAGCTCAAGAGCGTGACCTACGTCGCCGATCCCGACATCGCGATCAGTCTCGACGGCATGATTGTCAAGGCGCCGCCCGTCGAGAAACCGCCCAAAGTCGGGCAGACGGCGAAGGGCGGTGGGCTGGCCTTCGCCGTCAGCTCCATGACCTATCCGTCCTCGCTCTCGCACGGCGCGTGGACCACCACCGCCAAGTCGGGCGACAAGCTCGTCCTGCTCAACGTGACGGTGAGGAATCTGAGCCGCAAGCCGTCGTACAAGGTCGATCCCCTCTCGGTGGTGATCGTGGACGCCAACGGCACGCGCTGGAGCAGCTTCAATCGCAGTGCCCTCGGCCTCGCCGATTCTGAGGAGTTCCCGGTCAAGGTCCTTCGCCCCGGCGCCAAAGCGAGCGGCAAGGTGGTCATCAGTGTCCCCAAGAACGGGAAGCTGAAGACGGTTCGCTACGAGTCGGGAGTGCTGGGTCCACCCCTCGAGTTGCGGGTGACAAACTAGGGTCCCCAGGGCCGCCCTCGGGCGCCAGGGCGCGTGACGATCGCCGGCGCCCTGCGCTCAACGAGCGAGGGCCCGCAGAGGCGGGCTGGGGTCCGAAAGACGTGGCCTCGCTGCTAGACTCGGAGACGGACGCTACGGCACATCGAGAAGGGGTCGGACATGGGCGATACGGCTGATCGCGCGGCGTACACGGTGGCACACATCGACGACATCCCGGCCGAGGAGGGCTCGTCGCCGGGCACCGAGTGGAAGCCGGTCCGGCGCTTCTTCGGCATCGGCTCGTTCGGCACGAACCTCGCACGCGCCACCGAGGCCGGCGACGTGCTCACGCACGACCACGATGAGGCGGCGACCCGGCACGAGGAGCTCTTCCTCATCGTGTCGGGTCATGCGACCTACCGGGTGGGCGACGAGGAGATCGACGCGCCGGCAGGCACGTTCCTGTACGTGCCCGACCCGGCGATCGTGCGCGGCGTGGTCGCGCGCGAGGCCGGCACCACCATGCTCGTCGTCGGCGCCGAGCCTGGCTGCGCCTTCACGCCCTCGGACTGGGACACCGAGCCGCTGCCGGAGTGAGGCGCTGGGACAGGCGCCCAAGCGTGCACTCGCCTGCCCGCCCGCGGCCGCGCGAGGCCACTGGGTTCTCGGCCCTGGTTCAGTCCCGCAGCAACCGCCCGAAGTAGTCCAGGTAGGCCGTCGCTCCCCGCTGGAGGGCGTCGGGCTCGAGGATGAGGCTCGCCGTGAAGAACGCCTCGCGTTCCATGTCGAAGAAGTACCCGGGCTGGCTCCAGAGGCCCTCCTCCCGCAGAAGCCCGAGGGCCAACTCCTCTTCGGACTGGAGCCGCGGCGACTCGATGATCGCCGTCCAGCCGCCGTGGCAGGTGAGTACGCGATGGGGCGAGTCGTCTTCCTCCAGGATGAGGCGGAGCCGGGCGATGTTCTCTCTCAGCCTCCGCCGGCAACGCTCCGCGAAGTCTGTCGCTGAGGGCAGCAGCGTGGGCAGGGCGTTCATGATGGGCGTCCCCGCCGAGAGATAGGCGTCGGCGATGATCTCGAGCCGGTCTTCGGCTTCACGGAGTTCACGCTCCGGGCCCGACGAGACGATCCAGCCGAGCTTCATCTGCGGCAGCCCGAGGCGCTTTGAGAGCCCGTCGAGGGCGAAGCAGAGGGTTCGGCCTTCGCCGATGAAGGAGCGACGCACCGGCGATCGGCCGCCGGCGGCCGGTGGCGCTTCGCCGAGCTCGACCGGGAAGTCGTAGAAGACCTCGTCGGCGATGATGCGCGCAGCCGTACCGGACGCAGAGATCGACGAGGGCCTCGCGCTCTGCGTCACCCACGTATGAGCCTGTCGGGTTGCCGGGATTGATGACGACGAGGGCGCGGGCTCGTCCCCGTGTCAGCGCCGCTTCGACGGAATCGAGATCGATACGCCAGCCGGCGGGATGAGCGTACGCCAGGCGATACGGGCGCGTCTCCACCCCTTCGAGGCCCGCGAGATACTCGAAGAGCGGGTAGCCGGGACTGGGCGCGACGATCGCCTCGCCCGGGTCGCAGAGCAGCTTGAAGAGCCAGCCATAGGCCTCGGAGGTCGACGCGCAGAGAAACACGTCGCGGGCGTCGACCGGCGACGCGTGACGTGGTTCTCGGCTCGCGCGAACGGCGCAGTCCTCGACGATCGCGTCCCTGGCGCGCCGCAGGCCCCGCGGGTCGGGCTCGTAGCGCACGTTCGCCGGGTCGGCGAGCAGGCTGAGCGCATGCTGCGCGGGGCCGAGTCCTACCAGCGTCGGGTTGCTCTCGGAGAAGTCGAGCACGGGGACGCCGCCGGCCCGCAGGTCCGCGCGCAGCTTCGCCAGGGCGTTGTCCGCCGCGGGCCAGGTCAGCCTGGCGGAGAAGGGGATGCGCATGAGCTTACACTAGGGCGCCGGACGCCTGCCGGGCAAGCACGGCGCGGCCGGCCTCCCGACGCAGATCGCTACTTCTGCGACGCGTGACCCAGCACGGTGAGCAGGGTGTTGAGCACCAGTGCGTCGGGGCGTACCCAGGCGTGGTAGTACGCCCAGTTGGCGCGCATCATCGACAGGCGCAGGTCGGCGTCGCTCAGGAGCCGGTCAACCGCGGGGATGAACTCGTCGACGGTCTCGAAGTCCAGGTAGTTGACGCCGGCCGAGAAGCCGCCGGGCATGGTCGCCGCCAAACGGCTGGTGACGATCGCCCGCGAGGCCGCGACGTACTCGGCCATCTTCCAGCCGATGGCGCCGTGGAGACCCGTGGTGGCGACGCACACGGCCGCGTCTCGCGCCCGCTGCAGCACCTCGACCGTCTGCCGTCCCTCGCCTTCTGGTACAAGGCAATCGCCGTACTCGCGCCGGGCGAAATCGGTCGCCGCGAAGCCGCCGTAGAATCGCGAGCCGAACTCCCGGCGTGCCGCACGGATGCAGTCGGCCCGCATGCCGTTCACCTTCAGGCGGTCCTCGACCGTGTAGTCGCTCGACGACGCATCCCACGGCCAAGCCTTGGTCATGAACAGAGCTGTGGGCCTGGTGCAGGGAATCGGCAGCCACTCATAGTCTCGGATGTCGAGGATGCGATGGTCGGTGAAGCCGGCGTGACGGGTCACGACGCTGGTGCTCCGTACCAGAGCCTCGGACAAGCGGCGGGCGTGCAAGGGGCGGGTGCCCCAGTGCCACGAGTTGTGTTTGCTCGTGACCACGTAGTTGAGGCCGAGCGGCCACAGGCTCACGGTAGTCGGCCAAAGGTCGGCGCGTGATGGATCGAGACTGCGCTTGAAGTAGTGGTCGATGCTTGGCAGCTCTTCCTTGATCTCGTCTGGGGGGTTTGGGCCATCGTGCTCGTCGTAGACGACCCGCTGGCCGTTGACCAATGCGCGGACGACGAGACTGTCCTCTTCCGGCCCAGGATATCTGTGCATCTTCAGCGCGATGACGTCTGCGGCGGCCAGCTCGCAGAAGCCGGTCACGATCTGTTCGATGTGGAGGCTGTTGCCAGCAATGACGAGCTCACAGCTCGTGTCTCTGGAATTCATGTGGGCATTCTATGGGCCGGCGGGACCGCGGACAAACGCAGCTCGCGTGAGAACGACCCAGCTCGGGAGAGCCGTCACGGCGGGGCTCAATCGTTCGAATGGTCGCGCCGATACTGTGATAGCGTGTCGGCCCCGATGGCCGGCAGCGGGACACGTGTGCGGCCGCGGTGAGGAGGTGGCGGGTTCCTCCTCTGAGGGTCCTGCGGCCTGCTCGTGCAGGCCTATCTGTGAGCGGGAGGATGCACATGAAGGTGGTCATCTTGGCCGGTGGCCGCGGCACGCGCCTTGCGGAGGAGACGACGGTCAAGCCCAAGCCACTCATCGAGATCGGCGGCCGGCCCATTCTGTGGCACATCATGAGCATCTATGGGGCCTATGGCCACGACGACTTCATAGTCTGCCTCGGATACATGGGACACCTCATCAAGGAGTACTTCGCCAACTACGCCCTACGTAGTTGCGACGTCACCTTCGACCTGGCGAAGGGCAGCACCGAGATCAACGGTTGCCCACGTGAGCCGTGGCGTGTCTCGTGCATCGACACGGGTGGAGACACCATGACGGGCGGCCGCATCAAGCGCGTCGCAAGTGCCATCTCTCAAGGCACGTTCATGCTCACCTACGGCGACGGCGTCGCGGACGTCGACATCACGCGGCTCCTCGAGTTCCATCGCTCCCACGGCAAGTTGGCGACGGTCACGGCCGTTCGCCCGTTGGGCCGTTTCGGGGCTCTCTGGCTTGACGGCGACATGCGCCGCGTGCGCGCGTTCGAAGAGAAGCCAGAGGGTGACCGTTCCTGGGTGAGCGGCGGCTTCTTCGTGCTCGAGCCGGGCGTGCTCGACTACATCGAGGGCGACGACACGTACTTCGAGCGCGAGCCCCTGGAGCGTCTGGCGAGCGAGGGGGAACTCATGGCCTACCGACACCCCTCGTTCTGGCACCCAATGGACACCGTCCGCGACAAGGAAGCCCTCGAGCAGCTCTGGGAGACCGGCACGCCACCCTGGAAGATGTGGTGAGCGATGCTGACTCTCGAGGCGATCGCCATTGCGCTGCCAGGCGTCCCGGCCCCGGCGAACCGTCGGAGCGACGCTTGACCGCATGCGCCCGGACATCAACGGCCGCCGAGGTCGTGCGCGGCGACCTGGAGCACATCGCGCTCGCCCTGGGCGACGCCCGGGAGTCGCTGGCCGGGCGCCGCGTGCTCATCACGGGGGGCGCCGGGTTCCTCGGCTACTACCTGGTGCAGTCGTTGCTCCACCTCAACGAGCGCCCGGCCAGGAGTGGTCCGCCCATCTCCGTGACCGTCTGGGACAACTTCGTCCGAGGAGTACCGGCATGGCTGGAGAGGACGGCCGCGTCACCGCAGATGACCGTCTTGAAGCACGACGCGACCAGCCCTCTGCCGACAGGCATGCCCGAGTTCGACTACATCGTGCACGCCGCCTCCATTGCCTCGCCGACCTACTACCGGCGGCACCCCCTGGAGACCATGGACGCGAACGTCGATGGGCTGCGGCGGCTCCTGGATCACGCGCGCGGGCGCCAGGAAGCGGGGGCGCCGCTACTCGGCTTCCTCTTCTTCTCGACGAGCGAGATCTACGGCGACCCCGGCCCCGAGCACATACCGACCCCCGAGACGTACCGGGGCTACGTCTCGTGCACGGGCCCGAGGGCGTGCTACGACGAGTCCAAGCGCTACGGCGAGACGCTGTGCGCGACGTTCGCGCATCAGTTCGGCGTGCCGGTCAGCATGGCGCGCCCGTTCAACAACTACGGCCCCGGCCTCAAGATCACGGACGGCCGCGTCATCCCCGACTTCGCCCGCGACATCCTCGCGGGGCGCGACATCGTCATGCATTCCGACGGCTCGCCGGCGCGCACGTTCTGTTACGTGGCCGATGCCGTTGCCGGCTACTACCGCATCCTCACACGGGGGCGCCCGGGCGAGCCGTACAACATCGGCACGTCCGGCCCCGAGATCACTGTCGCCGAGCTCGCAGATGCCATGGTCGGGATTGGCCGCGAGCTGTTCGGCTACCAGGGCAGCGTCGTCGTGCGGCCGAGTCGGGACGGTGCGTACCTCACCGACAACCCGGCGCGCCGCTGCCCCGACATCACGAAGGCGCGCACCGAGCTCGGCTACGAGCCCTCGGTGGAGTTTCGTGAGGGCTTGCGGCGGACGCTCATTTGGTACTCGGCCAATCAGAACGAAGGGGATGAGGCGTGAGACTGTCTGTCGTGGGCACTGGCTATGTTGGACTCGTGACGGGCGCCTGCCTCGCGGAGAAGGGCCACACGGTGATCTGCGTCGACCTCGACCCCGCGAAGGTGGACGCTCATCAACGCCGGGCGTGCCACCCATCCACGAGGAGGGTCTGGCCGGTATCCTCGAACGCACGGTGCCCGACAGGCTGAGGGCGACGACCGACCTGGCGGAAGCTGTGTCGAGCACGGACATCACGTTGATCGCCGTGGGCACGCCGTTCGACGGGGAGCAGATCGATCTCGCCGCGCTCCGGCAGGCGACCACGGCCATCGGAGACGTCCTGCGGGGCAAGCCGGACTACCACGTGGTCGTGGTGAAGAGCACCGTCGTGCCCGGGACCACCGACCAGGTCGTTGTTCCGCTGCTCGAAGAGAGATCCGGCAGGGCCGCCGGCGAGGAGTTCGGCGTGGGCATGAACCCGGAGTTCCTGCGCGAAGGGCAGGCGGTCGCAGACTTCATGAATCCCGACCGCATCGTGCTCGGCGCCGACGACCCCCGGGTCCTCGATGCCTGCTCGGAGTTGTACGCGGCGTTTCCCTCGGCGTCCGTCGTCCACACCACGACGCGCACCGCCGAGATGATCAAGTACACGTCGAATGCCCTGCTCGCGTCCCTCATCTCATTCTCAAACGACATCGCCAACCTCTGCAGCGCAGTGGGCGGCGTCGACGCTTGCGACGTCATGGCCGGCGTCAAGCTCGACCGCCGGCTCAGTCCCATGGCGGGGGATGGCTCACGTATCAGCCCCGGGGTGCTCGACTACCTTGACCCCGGTTGTGGCTTCGGCGGCAGCTGCTTCCCCAAGGACGTCCAGGCGCTGACGGCGTTCGCGGAGAGGCGAGGCTCGCCGCTCCGGCTCCTCGAGCAGGTCCTCGCCGTCAACGACGCGCAGCCCTTCAAGATGATCGACTTGCTGCGGCGACACTTCGACACGCTCCTCGGCGTGCGGGTCGCTGTGCTCGGGCTCGCCTTCAAGCCGGACACCGACGACCTGCGCAGCTCTCCGGCGCTGCCCATCGTGGACCACTTGCTGCACGCCGGCGCCGTCGTCAAGGCGTATGACCCTATCGTGCGGGATGAGGATATCGCCCGGCTGGAGTGGGCAGAGGTCACGCGGTGCACTACTCTCTCGGACGCGGTCGCGGACGCCGACGCCGTACTCCTTGTGACACGCTGGGGCGAGTTCGCGACGCTGCCTGATCTGCTCCGCCAGCTCGCAGTCGAGCCCCTGATCGTCGACGGCCGGCGTATGCTCGCCGCCGATTCGGTGGCCCGCTACGAAGGGATCGGACGATGACGCCGCAGCAGCTCAAGGCCGAGATCCTCGAGTTGGTGAAGCGCTACTACGAGGAGGCGCACGCGCGACCGCGCTTCGTGCCCGGCAAGACGAGGGTCACGTACGCCGGGCGCGTGTACGACGAGCGCGAGCTTGTCAGCCTTGTCGACTCCTCGCTCGACTTTTGGCTCACCGCGGGGCCGTATGCCGCCGAGCTCGAGGCTCGGCTCCGGCGTCTGTTTGCGGCGGAGCGGGCTCTGCTCGTCAACTCGGGCTCCTCCGCGAACCTGATCATGGTCTCGGCGCTTCGTTCGGCGCAGCTCGACGGGGCCCTCGAACCCGGGGACGAGGTCATCACCCCGTCGGTGACCTTCCCCACGACGCTCACGCCCATCCTGCAGAACCAGCTCGTGCCGGTGTTCGTCGATTGCCAGATCGGTACCTACAACATCGATCCGGCCCGCATCGAGGATGCCATCGGCCCGCGCACGCGGGCGATCCTCGTCCCGCACACGCTCGGCAACCCCTGCGACCTCTCGACGATCATGGCGGTCGCCGAGCGCCACGACCTGATCGTCCTCGAGGACGCCTGCGACGCCTTCGGCGCCACCTACGACGGCCGCCCCGTCGGTACGTTCGGCGCTATGGCGTCGCTGAGCTTCTATCCCGCGCATCAGATGACCATGGGCGAGGGCGGAGGCGTGGTGGTTAACGATCAGCGCTTCGCGCGCATCGCGATGTCCCTGCGTGACTGGGGCCGCGACTGCTGGTGCGAGCCGGGCCACAATGACACGTGCGGCCAGCGCTTCTCCGGGTGCCACGGCGACCTGCCCATCGGCTACGACCACAAGTACGTCTACTCGAACCTCGGCTACAACCTCAAGGTCACCGACATGCAGGCGGCGATCGGTCTCGCGCAGCTCGACAAGCTCGAGAGCTTCGTGGCCGCGAGACGGGCGAACTTCGCGTACTACTACGAGCGTCTCCAGCCCCTGGCAGACCGCATCGTGCTCCCGGTCTGGGACGCCGCGTCCGAGCCGTCGTGGTTCGGGTTCCCGATCACGGCCGCCGACGCGGGCGCGGCGCAGGCGCTCGTCGAGCGCCTGGAGCGTGCCCTGATCGAGACACGCAAGGTCTTCGCCGGCAACATCTTGCGGCAGCCGGGCTTCCTCGGTATTCCGCATCGCGTCCACGACACTCTCAAGAACGCTGACGAGATCATGAAGCGCACCTTCTTCGTCGGCGTGTATCCAGGGCTCACGACAGACATGCGGGAGTACGTCGCCGAGACGATTCTGGGCTTCTACGGCATTAGTCCCTCAGAGTGAGACGCGGTTGTCTCGCGAGACCGGGCCGAAAGCCTGCGTTGGCGCGCTGTAGTTCGTGCCAGAGGTCGGTGGCGTGCGCCAGAGAGCCCTGATCATAGCCCGGACAGCGGGCAGGAACGCAGGAACGGTCAAACGGGACTGTCCGCGGAGTCATCGGGTATGAATGCTGAGAAGAATACGTCGCTTGACACACATGCGACGCCCCGGGGCGTGAAGCCGGGATGCGTCGGCCGAGGTGCCGCACTCGCTGCAGTGTGACACGGGGCCACTGGTGAGATGCCCGCGCGCCGGCGCTTGCGCCTCTGGGGCGGTCGCAGGGAGGAGGCGCCTGTGGCGCAGCAGACTCGGAGGTGCTTGCCGCAGTCTTGGGGCAAGCACCTCCATCCGCGAGACTCGGTACCGCCCGCGGCGTGAGTGTCACCAGTTGGCCTGTCGCGCGCTTGCGCTTGGACGGTGTCGAAGGTGAGAGGGGGTGGCAGGATGAGCCACACCATCGCGCATAGGCCCTGGTCCCCTGGGCACGTCCCGTGGGCGCCGATTCTGGCGGTGCTCGCCGTTGTCGTGATCGCGGCGGTGGTGCTGGTGGTCGCCAACTGGCCGACCACCACAACGACGCCGCCGGCGACCACTGCCGGCGTCGCAGGCACCGAGCCAGCTGCCGTGTCGCCGGCGGTGATGGTCGGCGATCGGGCGGCGGCGCTGACCTACTACAAACGCAACTACAGCCCCAACGCGGAGTTCGTCCCGGCCGTGGTGGGGGTCGTCAGCCCGTACCCCAAGCTGCCGCCTGCGCTGTACCAGTACAAGCGCACCCATAGCCCGACGTACTAGCAGACGCCCACGGCTGCCGCCGAGGAGCGGCGTCGGAATCGGGCGCGGGGGCCGCATCGTGCCGATGCGACCGCCGCGCCCTTGCGGTATGCGGCCAGGCCTTCGGTCGGGGCCGTCAGCGCCGCCGGGGGGACTAGTTGCGCGGACGAGTCGGCGGGATGAGCAGCAGGACGATGATGGTGATCAGCGGGAAGAAGCAAGCCAGGAGCCCCCAGAAGAGCGGACTGCGGCCTTTGCTCCGGGCGATGTTCATGGTCAAGAAGATGAAAATGACCCACGCGAACACGAAGATCATCCACCAGAACCACTCGAGCGCTGCGACGATCACCGCGACCATCTCTACCCCCTCTTGCCGGCTGCCACGTCGTGGCTGACGGCACATCCTCACATCTGCCGGTGGTTCCGGCAAACGAGGGCGCCCGGCGGCAGGTCCTCTGCCAGTGCTTTGGCCAAGGAGGCACGCACGCGAACGGCGACGCGGCGCCGCGCGGCGGGTATGTGAGCCGGAGGACGCAGCGGCTTCTGCGCGTCTGTACGGTGCGGCGGGGGTGGGAGCTGGGGTCATGAGCCTCGACGCTACTGATTCGGTGATCGCGGTCGACGGTCTCCGCAAGACCTACGGGCCGACGGTGGCTGTGGACGGCATCAGCTTCGAGGTGGGACGGGGAGAGATCTTCGGGCTGCTCGGCTCGAACGGCGCCGGCAAGACGACCACGGTTGAGTGCCTGGAGGGGTTGCGTCGGCCCAGCGGCGGCACGGTGCGGCTGCTCGGCTCCGATCCGGTAGCGGAGCGCGACCACCTGAGGGGCCGCGTCGGCTGCCAGCTGCAGGAATCCCATCTCCCGGACCGCATGCGCGTGTGGGAGTCGCTTGACCTGTTCGCAGCGGCTGGGCCCGGGGCTGTGGATTGGGAGCCTCTGCTGGACGCCTGGGGGTTGGCCGGCAAGCGCGATGCTCCCTTCGGGAGCCTCTCGGGCGGCCAGCGACAACGGCTTCTGGTAGCTCTCGCCCTGGTGACCGATCCGGACGTCGTCTTTCTCGATGAGATGACGACCGGGCTGGATCCCGCTGCGCGGCATGCGAGCTGGGAACTCATCGACGCGATCCGCCGGCGTGGCACGACCGTCGTACTGGTCACTCACTTCATGGACGAGGCCGAGCGGCTGTGCGATCGGGTGGCCGTGATGGATGCGGGCCGCATCGTCGCCCTCGGCAAACCGCAAGCCTTGATCGAAGCTCGTCTCGGCTCTGTCAGGGTGCGCTTCACGGCGGAAGGGCTCGCGGAGTCTGCCACGGCACCGGAGGATCTGGGCTGGCTCGAGGGGGTGCGTCACGTGCGGTCAGTGGAGCGCCGCGGTGATGTGGTCGAAGTCACCGGCGAGGGTCCGGTCCTTCTGCACGTCGCCGCCGCGCTGCTCGAGCGCGGGCTGGAACCGGCCGACTTGAGGGTCGACCGGCCGACGCTCGAGGATACCTTCCTCAAGCTGACCGGCCATGGGCTGGAGTGACGGATGAGGCTCTGGCGCAAGCTCGTGTGGGAGGAGCTCAAGCTGTTCGTGCGCGAACCGCTGACGGTGGTCTTCGCGCTGGGCTTCCCGCTGGTCATGCTGTTCGTGCTCGCCGAGGTCTTCGGCTCGACGCCGGCGACGCCCGAGCCGGGGGAGCAACCCGTCTTTCGCGGCGTCTCGCCGATGAGCTACTACGTGCCCGCCTACATCGCCCTGGCCGCGGCTGCCGTCGGCCTGGTGATGGTCCCGGCCCACCTGGCGGCCTATCGCGAACGGGGCGTCTTGCGGCGCTTCCGGGCGGCGTTCATTCCGGGCTCGACGGTGTACAGCGCGCAGGTCGCCGTGCAGTACGTGCTGTCCACGGCCGGCGCTGTTCTCATCGCGGGCGCCGCCTCCGCCGCCTACGAACTCCCCGCGCCGGCCGACTACGCCGGCGTGGTCGTGGGCTTCCTCGTCACCGTGGCGGCCTTCGCGGCCATCGGTATCCTGCTGGGCGCCGTCATGCCGTCGCCGCGTGCCGCGCAGGGCTTCGGCGTCATGCTGTTCTTCGTGATGATGATGGTCTGTGGCGGCGGACCCCCGGTCGACGTCATGACGCCGACGATGCAGACCGTCGGCAAGGCCCTGCCGCTGTGGCACGGCATCGTGGCCATCCAGGACGCATGGCTCGGGTTCGGGTGGAGCTGGAGCGCGCTGGCGGTCACGGCGGGCTTCGCGGTGGTCGCCGGTGCGCTCGCGATCCTCGCGTTCAGGCGCGTGGGCTAGGATCCTCGCTCGCCGTACGGCAGCTGGCACCCAGGAGTCAGGCCGCGGCGTCGGCCTCGGCCTGCGCCTGGGCCGCCACTATCTCCGCCACGCCCAGACGTGTGGCCGTCCAGAGGGCATCAGGCAGCACGGAAGGGTCCGTCAGCAGTGTCGCCTTGCCGGTGCGCTTGCTGATCTTGACGCCGTAGGTGCGGTGCCAGAAGTAGAGGGTTCCGTCTCTGGCGACGCAGCGTGCCTCGAACCCTTGCGAGATCACCTCGCCGGTACTATACGTGCGCTCGGTTGCCATGCTCGTCCGCCTTTCGGGTCCGTCGGCTGCGTCGCGGGCTCGTCACCTTCGGTATCGGTTGGGCGGGCGTCAGAGACAGTAGGACGAACATCTAGGCGCCCGAGGGCTGCCGGTGCCTGGTTCGGCGGTCCTGGGATTCCGTGCCGTCCGCCGACCAACGGAAAGGGCGAGGCCCTCGTGAAGACGCTCGCGAAGGATCGGGTCTGCGCGGGCCCTGGCAGCTCGGCGGAGCGCACCGCCCAGCCGGGGGAGACCTCAACAGGCCAGGACCGGCCTTCGTCGGACTCTCGGCGCGGGAGGCACGCAATCCCGTCGCGGGCGGCCCTGCAGCAGCGCCGCGACGCGTCTCGACATCTTGTTCGCCCCGCAGCGTGCCCCAGGCGCGCAAGACACCTCTCGCGCGAACGGCCGTCAGCCCGAGACGCGTCATCTCGTGGTCGACTGGGCGGCGCGACCGGATGAACCGTGCAGGTGACGAGGCCTGCGCTGTTCCGGGTACCCTCCTGTCGTGATCGTGCGCTCGCAAGCGAGGCGGAGTCGGGGAGAAAGGACAGGGCATGAAGATAGCCATCATCGGCCACGGCAACGTCGGAGGCGCGCTGGCTGACCGTCTCCAACGCCTCGGGCACGACGTCACGGTGGCAACGAACCACAGGGAGTCGGACAGCTTGGCGAGACTCCTGGCGAAGAATGCCGACGTTCGGGTCGCCGCGCCCGACGAGGCCGCGGGGTCTGCCGACGTCGTCGTACTCGCCACGCCCTTCCGCGTGGCCGGAGACGTACTCGAGCCGCTCGCGGCGTCGCTGGTCGGCAAGATCCTCATCGACTGTACCAACCCCGTTGGACCGGGCGTCACTCACGGACTGGGCGACGGGCGGTCGGGGACGGAGGCGATCCAGGCACTGGTGCCCGGGGCGCACGTCGTGAAGGCGTTCAACACCTACGGGTACGAGAACCTCGAGGACTCCCGGTATCCGGACTACAACGTCCGGCCCGTCATGATGCTCTGCGGCGCCGACCGGGATGCCAAGCGGGTCGTCGCCCTCCTCGCTGAGCAGCTCGGTTGGCGGCCGCTGGATGTCGGCGGGATCGAGCAGGCCCTGCATCTGGAGCACATGACGCTGCTGTGGGTACGCATGGTGCGCGTGGATGGTCACTCGCCCCACATGGTGTGGGCCATGCTGGAGCGCTGAGGCCATGAACGCGAGCGTCCCGGAGGCAACGGTCCGCCTGCGGACCGGGGCGCGCCTCCCCCGTGTCGGGCTCGGCGTGTTCCGCGCCCCGCCGGGCGAGGTCACGCGCCAGGCCGTGCTCGCGGCCCTGGAGGCCGGCTACCGGCACATCGACACGGCGAGCGCGTACGGGAACGAGCAGGACGTCGGCGAGGCGCTGCGGCGCAGCGGCGTTCCGCGTTCCGAGATCTTCGTGACGACGAAGCTGTGGAACTCGGACCAGGGCTACGATGCGGCGCTGCGGGCCTTCGAAGGAAGCCTGACGAGGCTAGGTCTCCCCTCCGTGGATCTCTACCTGATCCACTGGCCGGTCCCGGGCCTGCGGCGGGATTCGTGGCGCGCGCTGGAGGCCCTCTACGCGGAGCAGCGGGCTCACGCCATCGGAGTGAGCAACTTCATGGTGCCGCACCTCGACGAACTTGCGGCCGAGGCTCGAGTACTGCCGGCGGTCAACCAGATCGAGGTGAGCCCGTTCCTGCAGCAGCGCGACGTGCGGGCGTGGTGCGCGGCGCACGACGTCGTGGTTGAGGCCTACAGCCCTCTCACCAAGGGCGCCCGTCTCGCCGATCCGGTGGTTGTCGATGTGGCGCGCCGGGTTGGGAGGACTCCGGCGCAAGCCCTGCTTCGGTGGGGTCTGCAGCATGGCCTTGTGGTGCTGCCGAAGTCCGTCCACGCGGAGCGGATCCGCGAGAACGCCGACCTGTTCGACTTCGCGCTGGACGCGGAGAGCATGGCACGCCTGGACGCGCTCGAGGAGGGCCTGGCCACCGGCTGGGATCCCCGTGGCTGGCGCTAGAGAGGGCGGGGGCTGGTGGTGCCGGGCAGCCGTGGAAGTGCGCTGGGCCGAAGACAACGCACCGCAGACCGCGGGAATCGGGAGCCGCACTACAATGAGTTGAGAGCCGGCCGCGCCGCGCGGCGGCGCGGCCTGGTGTCGCATGTGAGGAGGAGGCCGCCGTGCATCACCGGTCGACGTTTCCCAGCAACGCCCGTCGCCGCCTCTGTCGGTCGGCGCTGCTCGTTCCGATAGCGGCGCTGTTCCTGGCTCTCGGTGCCGCCCCGGCCGCGGCCCTGTCGTTCGCTCCTCCGGCGAAGTACGTCGCCGGGCACGGTCCGGCCGCCATCGCCGTGGGTGACTTCAACGGCGACGGCAAGCCGGACCTCGTGACGGCCAACAGCAAAGGGAACAGCGTCGGTGTCCTGTTCGGGACCGGCGGCGGCCGCTTCACCGACAGGGTCCCCTTCCCCGCGGGAGCAGGCCCTGGAGCCGTCGCCGTCGGCGACTTCAACGGCGACGGCGCGCAAGACCTGGTGACGGCCAACGCGAGGACGGCGAGCGTCAGCGTGCTGCTCGGCGACGGCTACGGACGGTTCGCTGCCCAGGACAGTATCGCTACGGGGTCGTCTCCGGCCGCCGTCGCCGTCGGCGACTTCAACGGCGACGGCGCGCAGGACCTGGTGACGGCCAACTACCACTCGGCCGACGGCACTGCCAGCGTGCTGCTGGGCGACGGCGCCGGCGGCTTCGCTCCGCGAATCGACGTGGCGACTGGGCCGGCGTCCTACGACATCGCCGTCGGTGACTTCAACAGTGACGGCCGGCAGGATCTTGCGACCGTCATGACCGACTGGCTCATGGAGCAGGGTGTGGGCGTGCTGCTCGGGGACGGCGAGGGTCACTTCTCCCCCATGTCCGTGTTTGGAACGTCTCTTGAGCCGGTGGCCGTCGCCGTCGGCGACATGAACGGGGATGGCAGGCAGGATCTGGTGTCCGCCCAGCGCCTGGAGGGCGTCGGCGAGATCGCCGTCCTCCTGGGCGACGGCTCTGGCGTCTTCGCCGGTGGCCGCAGACTGAGGATCGATCGTGAGACGCTGTGCGTCACCCTCGGCGACGCCAACGGCGACGGCCGCCAGGACGTTGTGAGCGCCAAGGGGAGTGTCGTCATCGTACTGCGTGGCGATGGCCGGGGCGGTCTCGCCAGCCCGCTGGAGTTCTCCGCCGGCGCCCGCCCTGCGGACGTCGCCGTGGCTGATCTCAACGGCGACGGCCTGCAGGATCTGGCGACCGCGAACTACGGCTCAGACTCGGTCAGCGTGTTGCTGAACGGCCCGCGGGCGGCGCCGGCCCTGCGGGCCATCTCGCCGGTTCGGGCGCGCATCGGCGCCGTTGTCACGCTCACGGGCGCTCGCTTCGGGGCGGCGCGGCACGCGAGCGTCGTCAGGTTTGGAGCAGCGGCGGCGAGAGACTACGTGAGCTGGAGCTCCACGAGGATCAAGGTCCGAGTGCCGCAGGCCACGGCCAGGGGATGCATCAAGGTGACGGTGAGGACCGTCGCGGGCAGCAGCGCGGCGCAACCCTTCCGGCGGCTGTAGAGCGGCGCTTCGCCGAATCGGCAGGCGCCGGCCGACGGGACAAGGCCCGCTGTCGACGGACCCCGCGTATCGTGCGAGGCTCCTCGGACGGTGGAGCCGTTGGCCGCCAGGAGTTGGTTCTCGTCCTTCAGGCATTTGCTGCTGGCGCCCGGCAGGCAGCTCGGTCACTGGCAGCCGGGAGCCTCGTTGAACTCCTCCTCCGGGATGCGCCGTTGCTGATCATGCTTCGCGCGAAAAGCGCTGCAGTGGGGGTGACTGGATCGAACGGGACGTCGTTGTCCCGGAGCTACACGTGCTCGCGGTCGACGACCCGGAAGGGCGCGACCGTGCCGTCACGCGCGAGCCGGCCCGCGCCCAGGGCGCCGCTCGCGACCTTGATCGCCCCCTGGCCGGCCTCCTTCGCCCGAGTACAGCTCGTCTAGGCCTCGGCGTCGAGCACCTCATCGATCCAACCCAGACCGGCGATGCCGGCCGGGAAGCCGCAGGTCGTGAAGGCGAGGATGGCGACGTGGCGCAGCTCCTCGGGCGTCGCGCCCGCGGCCAGCGCCTTGCGCGCATTCGATCGCACCGAGCCTTCTGAGGAGGCGCCGATGGCGAGGCCGAGCTTGACCAGCCGAGCTGCGCGCTCGTCGAGCGGCCCCGCCACGTCCGCGGCCTCGCCGAGGCCGTCGAGGGCGGCGGCGACCTCGGGGAAGCCTGAACGGAACTTGAGGTACACCTTGGGCAGATGCTCCTGGGTCATGTGGGAACCTCCCCGTGTGGTTGTGGCGGCTCGAGACGCCGTGAGTACAATGCCATGTTCGCAGAGAGGCCGACCAAGGGGAAGGCGTGGCGGATGACGTGACTGCCGGACGGCCGGAGCTGGTGGTCGGCCTCGTCACTCTACCGGCCTTCGTCGAGGGGCTGATCGAACGCGCCGTTCACGGGGTCTTCGGGCTGGAGCACTTCTGGGGCTACGTCCTTGTCTCGGCCGCGGTCGGCAGCGTCGTCGGCGCGTACTGCGGCCTCATGGAGGTCATTCTCGCCCGCGAGCTCTCGCTGCGATATCCGAGGACAGGTGACCAACGTTGACCGAGCGTTGACCGCCTTGGAGGCCGGAAGTGCCAGAGGGGTGCTCTGCCGCAAGGCGGGATCTGCGTCTAGACTAGCGCAGTGGTACGGTGCCCGGCTGCGGACGCCGTCAGCGGACTGAAGGGGGCGCCGTGCGGTCGATGCTCGCACTCGTCAAGAACCACCGCGGACCGGGGCTGGCGCTGGAGAGCGTCGCCGTCCCCGCCGCCGGCCCCGGAGAGGTCGTGATCCGGGTGCTCAAAGCCGCGATCTGCGGCACGGACGTCCACATCTTCGAGTGGAACGAGTGGGCGCGGCGCACGCTGCCGGTGCCGCTCATCGCCGGCCACGAGTTCGTGGGCAGGATCGTCGAGCTGGGGGACGGCGTGCGCGGCTTCACCACGGGTGATCTGGTGACCGGCGAGGGGCACATCGTCTGTGGCCACTGCCGCAACTGCCGGGCCGGCCGCCGGCATCTCTGCGCTCACACCCTCGGCATCGGCGTGACTGCCCCCGGCGCCTTCGCCGAGTACCTGGCCTTGCCGGCGGTCAACGTCTGGCCGGTGCCGGCCTCGATCCCGCTCGACACTCTTGCCATCTTCGACCCGCTGGGCAACGCCGTGCACGCCGCCCTCTCGTTCGACCTCGTCGGCGAAGACGTGCTCATCACCGGCGCGGGGCCGATAGGCTGCCTGGCGGCGGCGGTCGCGCGCCACGCCGGGGCGCGCCATGTCGTGATCACCGACGTCAACCCGACGCGGCTGCACATCGCCGAGAAGATGGGCGCGACGCTGGCCGTCGATGTGCGCACGTCGGGCATCGCCGAGGCGATGGCGGCTCTCGCCATGCGGGAGGGCTTCGACGTCGGTCTCGAGATGTCGGGCAGCAAGGCGGCGCTGCGCGACATGCTCGCCGTCATGGCGCACGGGGGGCGCGTCGGGCTGCTCGGCATCCTGGAGGGCGAGACCCCGGTGGAGATGGAGCGCGTGATCTTCGGCGGGCTCATCCTCAAGGGGATCTACGGCCGCGAGATGTTCGAGACCTGGTACAAGATGACGCAGCTGGTTGTGGGCGGCCTCGACGTCACCCCGGTCATCACCCACCGCTTTCCCGTCACCGAGTTTGAGGAGGCCTTCACAGTGGCGCGCTCCGGACACTCCGGCAAGGTCATCCTGGAGTGGCCGGCCGCGCTCGACGTCGAAGGCGGCAGCACGTCCGAGTCTGGAGGAGCGCCGTGATCACCGAAGCCGTCAGGGAGCGCCTCCTCGGGGAGTTGCAGGATACGCGCGATCAGGGTCTCTTCAAGACGGAGCACCCCATCGTAGGGGCGCAGGGCGCCTGGGTTCGGCTCGCCGACGGGCGGCGCGTCCTCAACATGTGCGCCAACAACTACCTCAACCTGTCGTCCCATCCCGAGGTTGCGGCCGCCGCGGCGCGTGGCCTCGGCGAGTGGGGCTACGGCATGTCCTCAGTGCGGTTCATCTGCGGGACGCAGACGGTGCACGCCCGCCTCGAAGAGACCATCGCGGGCTACCTCGGCATGGAGGCCGCCATCCTCTACTCGTCGTGCTTCGACGCCAACGGCGGGCTCTTCGAGGCTCTGCTCGGGTCGGAGGATGCGGTCATCAGTGACAGCCTGAACCACGCCAGCATCATCGACGGGATCCGCCTCTGCAAGGCCCAGCGTTACCGCTATCGCAACTGCGACATGGCTGACCTCGAGGAGAAGCTCAAGGAGGCGCGGGACGCTCGAACGATGCTGGTGGTGACCGACGGCGTGTTCTCCATGGACGGCATCGTCACGCCGCTTCCGGAGATCTGCGCGCTGGCCGAGCGGTACGGCGCGCTCGTCATGGTCGACGACTCGCACGCCCTGGGAGTGCTTGGCGAGGGAGGACGCGGCACGGCCGAGCACTACGGGGTCGAGGGCCGCGTCGACATCGTCACCGGCACGCTCGGCAAGGCGCTCGGTGGCGCGAGCGGGGGCTTCACCTGCGGTTCCCGGGAGGTGGTCGACCTGCTCCGCCAGCGCTCGCGGCCGTATCTCTTCTCAAACACGTTGGCGCCGATGATCGCGGCCGCGTCGATCACGGCCATCGACGTGGCGCGACGTTCCCAGGATCTGCGGGCACGGTTGCGGCGCAACGCGCAGCACTTCCGCGCGGCCGTCGAAGCGGCCGGCTTCGAGACGCGGGGAGCGGGTCACCCCATCATCCCGGTCATGGTCGGCGAGGCGCGCGACGCCCAGCTCATCGCCGCCGGGCTGCTCGAGCGATCGGTCTACGCGGTCGGCTTCTTCTACCCCGTCGTGCCAAAGGGTGAGGCGCGTATCCGCGTACAGGTGTCGGCGCTGCACGAGATCGCCGATCTGGACTTCGCCGTGGAGCAGCTCGTCGCCGCGCGCGACGCGGCGGCAAGCCGATCGTAGCGCCGGCGCGGGGCTTCGGCGGTCGTCGGCGACGCGCGGCCGTCCTACCCGCAGGCGGGCGGCAGCGCCGCCTCGAGCGCCTCGAGCGCGGCGACGGTCGGCTCGCCCTCGCCGCGCCAGTGCACTTCGCCGTCGCAGCCGACGACGAACACGTAGACGGTCTCGAGGCGGCCGAGCCGGAGCGCTCCGGCGAGGGCATCCAGGTCCGTATAGGTGGTCAGGGTATGTCGCCGGACGGTGGCGTCCGGGATGCCGGCACGCATGCCGCCGTCGATGCTGGAGCGGAAGAGCCGCCAGCCGCGGGAGAGGCTCGGCACCTCCCACACCTCGGTCCCGGGGTGCCGCTCCGCGATGGTTTCCAGTGGGCCCTTCCACTGCTCGACGATGGTCTGATGCCAGCGCTGGAAAGCGAGGATGATCACGTGCGGTCCGCCGGGGAGCTCGTCGGGGATGACGTAGTCGACCCCCTCGAGGTCTCGTACCCGCAACGCCGGGAACTCCATGACGCCTCCTTTGGTCTCAGGTGGTCGGTCGTTGCAGGGCTGCTCGCAGCTCCTGCCAGACGGGCGGATCCTCCTGGCCCATGCACCAGGCGTAGACGCCGTGAATGTGAGGATGGTCGGCCATCATCATGGCCAGCTTGGCGCGCACGGCGGCGGCGTCGGGGAAGTAGGCCGTATGACGCTCGCCGCCGCGGTCGTAGTCGAGCCGCAGCTCCTGCGACGCCGTTCGCTGCTCTCGTGGCTGGTACGACGATCGGATCGCTTCGACGTCGGTCCAGGCCAGGTCGGTGGTCGTCGAGCCGAGCCAGTCGCGGCCGTAGAGGCCGAGTCCCATGACGATCTTCTGCGGCGCCACCTGCGTCTCGGCGAAGTCGAGCACACGGTCCATCCAGGCAGTCGGCGACAACGGCCCGGGGTCGGACCACGAGCCGGAGAAGTTGTAGGTCATGATCCGGAACTGGTCGACCGCCTCGCCGAGGCGCTTCCAGTTCTGCCCCTTGGGTCCGTCCCAGGCGCCGGGCTCGCTCAGCTTGGGGTAGACGTCGACGGCGATCAGGCGGTCGTCGGTGTGCAGCCGCCGCGCGAGCTCTTCCATGAAGGCCGTGAAGGCGTCTCGCTGAGACGCCTTCACGGCCTCCCAGTCCACATCGACGCCGTCGACGTCGTAGGTTCCGCACCAGTCGGCGACGGCCGCCGCGTGCGCTCGCCGGCTCTCGGGGGTCGCCAGGACCGCGGCCGAGATCGCGGGGTCGAACGTGTGCGACGTCTCGTCGTAATCGGTCAGGGTCACGAACACTCGGCAGTCGCGCTCCCTCGCGAGCCCGATGAAGGCGGCGTCGAAACGCGGCGCCGCGACGGTGCCATCAGGCCGCGACTGGAGCCAGTCGACGCTGACCTCGTCGAGCGCGCCGGCCTCCGCGGCCGACTCCAGCGACGCCGTGTCGCCGAACGTCCATGCCCCGACCAGATAGGGGCCGTGAGATCGGCCTTCGCCTTCGAGGGCACGAGCGAGCGCGAGGGCCACCACCATCGCGAAGATCCCGACGACGCCGATGATCAGGAGAGCGGAGGCGGGCCGCCGTCGTGGTCGCAGGCGACGACGGCCCACAGATGTACTTCGGCTCGCCGGCATGACTCCATGATGACCCCTCGCCGCGCAGCGGCAAACCCGCCGGCTCCTCGCTCCGCCCGGCGGTGCGGCTGCAAGGTGTTCACGAGGGCCCGACGGTGGCACCATGAGAATGTGGACACACACATGCTCGTGACCGTGGTCGCCGGAGTCCTCCTCGTGGTCGCTGCCGTCGGGACCGTGTATCCCGTGTTGCCCGGAAGCCCGCTGGCGATCGTCACGCTCATCGTGTGGGGCTGGGTCATCGGCTCGCCGGCGGCGTGGACGGCCGCGGTGATCGGTGCCCTTGTCGCTGCCGTGGGCTGGTCGGCGAGCCTGGTGCTTACGGGGCGGAAGCTCAAGCAGCAGGAGATCCCCCGGCGGTCCATCGCCGTGGCGATGGCAACGGCCGTGGTCGGCATGTTCCTGATCCCGGTCGTCGGCCTGTTCGTGGGGTTCGGTGCGGGGCTCCTGGCCAGCGAACTGGTGCGCCGCCGTGACCTGCGGGAGGCGCTGCGCTCGAGCGTGGAGACGCTCAAGGCGACCGGTATCGGCATCCTCGTGGAGTTCGCCATGGTGTGCCTCGCCGGATCGGTGTGGATGATCGGCGTGATCGTTCACTACGCGATCCTGTAGGCGGCCCGGTTTCCGTCCCGGGTGTCGGACGGTCGCGATTCGGGCTTGCATCGCCGCGTGCCGGGACTAGGGTGCATCGGTGAGGAACAACGCGTGGCGGCGGTCGTGGCGAAGGACCGCCGCCTTGGGTCTCGGTGAAAAGGAGTGGTTCGTGACCATCATTCTTGACGGCGGCTCACTGACGGTCGACAAGCTCGTGCGCATCGCTCGCGAGGGCGAGAAGGTCGAGATCGCCCCGGCGGCTGTCGAGCGCATCCGGGTCTGCCGCGAGATGCTCGAAGACAAGATCAAAGCCCGAGAGATCATGTACGGCACCAATACCGGCATCGGGGAGTTCAGCGAGATCGTGCTCGACGACGAGCAGGTGCAGCAGTTCCAGCGCTACCTCGTCTACAACCACTCGGCCGGGATCGGCGACCCCGCTCCGATCGAGACGGTCCGCGCGGCGATGGCCAGCCGCGTGAACGTGCACGCCCACGGCAACTCCGGCAACCGGCCGGAGATCACACTGACCCTCGTCGAGATGCTCAATCGGGGCGTCACACCTGTCATGTGTCAGAAGGGCTCGGTCGGCGCCTCTGGCGACCTCGCCCCGATGGCACAGATGGCCCTGGTCCTGATGGGTGAGGGTGAGGCCTTCTACCGGGGCGATCGTCTCCCCGGCCGCGTGGCCCTGGAGCGCGCCGGCATCCCCGTCCCGGGGCTGGAGGCGCGCGACGGCCTCGCGGCCATTAACGGATCCAATGTGCTCACCGCCATGAGCGCTTTGCTCTGCCACGACGTCGACCGCTGGCTGCGACAGGCCGAGATCGCCTGCGCCATGTCGCTTGAGGCGCTGCTCGCCAACCTCAAGCCCTACAACGCCAAGCTCCACGAGCTCCGCGGCTTCCGGGGCGCGGTTCGCAGCGCCGCCGCCATCAGGAAGTGCATCGCCGAGAGCGATCTCGCGACCGGCAGGATCAAGACCAAGGTCCAGGACGCGTACTCCATGCGGTCCTCCCCGCAGGTGATCGGCGCCGCCCACGACGCCCTCGCCTTCGCCCGTTCACAGGTCGAGATCGAACTCAACGCCGTCGGCGACAACCCGATCTTCGTCCCCGAAGACAGGCTCACGCTGACGGGCGCCAACTTCCAGGGCACGCCCGTCAGCCTGCCCATGGAGCTCGTCGGCCAATCCGTGACCATGGTGAGCGTTCTCTCCGAGCGCCGGCTCAACCGGCTCGAGAACCCCGCGTTGAGCCAGGGTCTGCCGGACTTCCTCACGCCCAATCCCGGGTTCTACTCAGGCCTCATGCTGAGCCAGTATGCGGCCGACATGCTCATCGTGGAGCAGCGGCTCCTGGCGGCGCCGGCCGCCACGATGTCGATCTCGGCCGCGGCCGACCAGGAAGACTTCGTCTCCATGGGCATGAACACGGCCATCAAGAACCGCCAGATCCTCGACAACGCCAACAGCATCCTCGGCATCGAGTTCATGGCCGCCGCCCAAGCCCTCGACTTCCGCGACTTCACGCCGGGTAGGGGAGTACGTGCGGCGAAGAACGTGATCCGCCGCTACGTCGATCATCTCGACGTCGACCGGCCGCTCTATCCCGATCACAACGCGATGGCGGCGCTGGTCGCTTCAGGCGAGATTCTCGAGGAGGTCGAGGCGGTGGTGGGTCCGCTGGGCTGACGGTCGACCCAACTCCGTGACCCGATGAACGCGCTCAACCGGTTGTCGGCCGCGGATCTCCGCCGGGGCTACCTGCGCCGGGAGTTCTCTCCCGTCGAAGTCCTACGGGAGTGCGTCGCCCGTGTCGAGGCGACGCGTGGCTTCAACGCGTTCGTCACGACCCTTTGCGACGCCGCCTGCAAGGACGCGCGACGAGCGGAGGATGTCTATCGCCGTGGCGAGGCGGCGTCGCAGCCCCTGCTCGGCGTCCCAATCGCCGTCAAGGACAACTACGACACGGCTCAGGTCAGAACGACGTATGGATCGTCGCTGTTCGCGAACCACGTCCCGCGCGAGACCGCCGAGTGCGTACGCCGCGCCGTGGCGGCCGGCGCGATCGTCATCGGCAAGACGAGCCTTCACGAGTTCGGTATGGGCGTGACCGGAGAGAATTCGCACTTCGGGCCCTGCCTGAACCCGTGGGACGACACGCGGATCGCGGGCGGTTCGAGCAGCGGGTCAGCCGCCGCTGTGGCGCTCATGGCGGCGCCACTGGCGTTGGGCAGCGACACCGCCGGCTCTATTCGCGTCCCGGGGAGCTTGTGCGGCGTCGCCGGCCTGAAGCCGACCTACGACCGTCTGCCGCGGGAGGGCCTGTTTCCGCTGGCGCCGTCGCTCGATCACGTCGGTCTGCTGGCTCGCGAGCCGGGCGATCTCGCGATCCTCCTTGGGGTGCTCGACGATCGCTCCCGCCCGCGCCCGCTCGGCGGTCGCCGCGCGGCGGCGCAGGAGGCGGATGCCGACGTTCTGTGCGGCCTGCGCGTCGGGGTCCTGCCGGCGTCGTCTCTTGCCGAGATCGACGAGGACGTCGCGGCGGTCGCTCGCGCGGCCGCGACGTCCATGGCGTCCGCGGGCGCCGAGACGGTTGAGCTTGACGCAGGGCTCTTCGCCCACGTGCTCAGGACCTTCGTCCCGATCCAGCAGGCCGAGGTTTCCTTCGTGCATCGCTCGAGAGGGCTCTTCCCTGCGCAGAGGTCCGCGTACGGGGACGACGTGCGCGAGCGGCTCGACTTGTCGGGAGCTGTGTCGCTCGACGACTACTTCGCGTCGACGGCCCGGCGCGATCGCCTGGCCGATGACGTGCGTTCCCTCTTCGCCGCCGTCGACATCGTGCTGACGCCGGCCGGCGGCGATCGCGCGCCGACGCTCGTCTCACTGTCCGATGCGGCGGCCGCCGCCGCCTTCCGCAAGCGGACGCTCTTGCACACCGTCCTGCAGTCGCTCACGGGGATCCCGGCCTGCGTGGTGCGTGCGGGGTTCGACCGAGACGGGCTACCGGTCGGCGTGCAGCTCGCGGCGCCGCGGGGCGCGGACGAGCGTCTGCTGGAGGTCGCGGATGCCTTCTGGCGGGCCACGCAGGCCGTCCAGGACCGCTGGCCTGCCTGGTAGGTGCACGAGCCGGCGCCGCCACGGCTCCGGCCTGTCGACAGGGTGCCGCGGACACGCGGCGAATGTTGCCGCATGGACTTCAAAGAGCTCATGGACATCGTCTCGCGGGCGCTGGACGTGCTCGGCGTGGCCGTCATCCTCATCGGCTTCGTAGCGGGCGTCGCGCTGGCGCTGCGCGACAGGCTGAGCGGCCAGCGCCACAGCGCCTACGCGATGATCCGGAAGTACTTCGGCCAGAGCATCCTGCTCGGCCTCGAGATCCTGGTTGCCGCCGACCTCATCCGTACGGTCGCCGTCGATCCCACGATGGAGAACGTGCTCGTGCTGGGCGTGATAGTCCTCATCCGGACCTTCCTCAGCTTCTCGCTTGAGGTGGAGATCTACGGTCGCGTGCCATGGCGGGCGAGTCGCGAGGGAAGCGGCAGGACCAGAAAAGCCGAGCCGGCAGAACGGCAGTAGTCGCCTGTCGGCAAGTCTGTTCATGTGAAGGCTGCCGCCTTCGGCCTGCCGCTGCGCTCGCGACCTGGTCCGCCATGGTGCGATGATGATGAGGATGCGAGAATCGCAGCATCGGTCAGCCCACACTCTGGAGGCTTGGCACATGGAAGCTGTAGGCCCGAGGGGCCGGCGCATCCTCGTCGTGTGCGCGACGAAGTACGGGTCGACGATGCAGATGGCGGAGGCCGTGGCCCAGGAGTTGCGCGGAGTGGGCTGCGAAGCGGAGGTCCGCGCCGCGAAGGAGATCCCTGAAGCGGCCGGGTTCGACGCCGTCGTTGTCGGGGGTCCCATGATCTTCGGCTGGCACAAGGACGCCTCGCGGTTCGTCAAGGCCCGGCGTGACGGCCTCGCGGGCCTGCCCATCGTGTACTTCATCACCGCGGCCTCGCTCACGGAGGACGGCACTCACGCCGTCGACGGCGTCCCGGTCGTCAAAGACGACTGGCTGGCGAAGGCGCCGCGCAAGCCGGGCAAGCTGAGCTATCGCGAACGCTATGCCCGGCCGCAGCACTACCTCGGCGACGTCCTCAAGGAGACGGCGCCGGTTCGCCCGCGACAGGTCGCGTTCTTCGCCGGCGCCCTCGACCTCACGAAGATGAGCCTTTTCGCGAAGCTCTTCGTCATGCTCATCATCGGCGCCGGCCCCGGCGACGGCCGCCACTGGGAGGCCGTCCGTGCGTGGGCGCGCGGCCTGCCCGCCATTCTGTTCGAGAGCTGACCGGCGTCGCCGGCGGGTCCGTCGCCGCCGCGACGCAGTCTCGAGCCGGTGCGACTGAGCTCGGCCCTCTGGACCAAGTCCCTTCGTGGCGCTCAGGCGTCAAGGGTCGCCATCCCCGTTGTCGCTCCGCCACTCCTACTGTCGCGCCTGGCGGGTGGCGCCCATGGCGATCATGAGAAGCCGGGTGATCGCCAGTGCGGTATGCCCCTGTGGGTCCTGCGCCGGCACGAACTCGCAGACATCCATGCCGGCGAGGCGGCAGCGGCCGGCGAGCTCGCGGACGAGGCGCGCCGCCTGCCAGTACTGAAGGCCGCCGGGCGCCGGCCACAGGGTGCCGGGCGCGCAGCTCGGGTCGAGACCGTCGACGTCGATGGTCACGTAGAGGCGCGCGCCCGCGTCGAAGAGGGCGACGACGTCGTCGACGCCGCGTGCGTGCACGTGCTCCGCCGTGACGAGCACGTTGCCGGCCGCCCTGGCCGCGGCCACTTCCTGCGGGCGGGCGCTGCCGATGTCGCGCAGGCCCACCTGGACGATGCGCCTTACCCAGGGCAGATCGCGCAGCCGCCGGATAGGGCTCGAGTAGCCATCCGGCACGCCGCCCACGTTGTCGCGGTAGTCGAGATGGGCGTCGATGTGCAGGACGTCGAGCGACTCGCCGGAGGGCAGGCCGCGTACCACCAGCGGCGGGATGGCGTGGTCGCCGCCGACGACGAGCGGGATCGCTTCGGCGGCGGCGATCGCGCGGACGGTCCCCGTGGTGCGGGCCGCGTTGCCGGGCAGGTCACGCGGGTCGCCGGGCACGTCGCCACAGTCGACGAGCACGCCGTCGGTACCGTGTGTCAGAAACGGGCCGCCCAGGTCGAAGTCGTGGTGAGTCAGGCTGTGGCGATAGACCTGCGAGGCCACCCGGACGGCAGCCGGGGCAGCTGCGGCGGGTGGTGACACGTTGGCCATGTCGTACGGCACACCGAAGGGCACGCCGAGGAACGCGAAGCCGGCCGACGCGGACGCCGGGTCGTCCACTGGCTCGGCGCCGAGGAACGTCGTGTGGGTTGCCGGCGGGATCATGAGGCGATTCTTCCCGAACCGGCAATCTTCCTCAACCGGTACGCAACACGTACTCCACATTCGGCTCGCAGAATGCAGACAAGCCACTAGACGGCACTGACGGCTGCCCCCCCAGCTGTCGCGGGAGCTGACTGCAGAACGGTGCCCCCCCACCGAGTCAGCGTCCGACTTGCCCGGGAGGTGTCCCCCCTCCGCCCGGGAGCCGCCGGCCCCTTCCGGGCCGCGACGACTGACCACAGTCGTCGCGGCCCGCCCCCCTTTCTGGCACTCAGTAGTCCAGTCTCAGGTCCCGCACGGTCGCACGGACGGCGTCCGCCGTTGCGTCGTCCGGCATCCCCTCGGCTTCGAGCTCCGCGGCGAGGCGCGCGCGGTAGTGTGCCACTTCCCGCGCGACCGCGGTCTCGTCCCAGCCGAGGACAGGGGCCATCAGCCGGGCCACTGTCTCGACGGCCCGGCGGCCTCGGTCCGCCGTCTCGAACGAGATGTGGGTGCGGCGGGTGAGCACGTCGTCGACATGCAGAGCGCCCTCGTGCGACGCCGCGTAGCCGGCGTCGGCGGCCAGGTAGGTCTCGGCGCCCGGCAGCGGCGCGCCGAGAGACGGATCGGCGGCGATGAGATCAAGGACTTCCAGCGCCAGCGAGCCTCGGCGGTCGACGAGGCGGCGGATCTGCCCTGCGGTGAGACCGGCGGCGCCGGGGTGCGCGGTCGCGCGCCGCCAGGTCGTCGCCAGCCCCTCGGCTCCGAGCAGCGGCACATCGGCCGTCACGCTGGCGGGCACCTCGAAGCCCATCTCGACGGCGGCCGCGTCGACGGCGTCGCGCGCCATCAGCCTGTAGGTCGTGAACTTGCCCCCGAGCACACTCACGAGGCCCGGCGCGCTGCGCCGTACCTCGTGCTCGCGCGAGACCCGGGTCGTGTCCCTGCCCCCGGCGCTCGCCAAGGGCCTCAGACCTGCGTACACGCCGACGACGTCGTCGCGGGTCAGGGGCCGTTCGAGCACGAGGTTCACCTCCGCGAGCAGGTACTCGATGTCGGCGCGGTTCGCCGCTGGGTGGTCGAGATGCAGTGCCCAGTCCGTGTCGGTCGTGCCGATGATCCAGTGCTCACCCCAGGGCAGGACGAACAGGACGCTCTTCTCCGTCGGGACGATGAGGGCGTAGGACGAGTCGATGCACTCCCGCGGAACCACCAGATGGATGCCCTTGGACGGTCGAACGGCGCCGGGACGGTCGACGCCGGCGAGGCGCTCGGTCTCCGTCGTCCAGACCCCGGTCGCGTTGAGGACGACTCGGGCGGCGACGTCGAACTCGCGGTGCGCCTCCTCGTCCAGCGCGCGCACTCCGGTGACCCGCTCTCCGTCACGGTGCACGGCGATGGCGCGCACGGCCGCGACGCAGACCGCGCCGTGGGCCGCGGCCGTGCGCGCCAGGGTCGCCACGAAGTACGAGTCGTCGACCTGGGCGTCGAAGTAGCGGATACCACCACACTGCGCGTCCCCTCGGAGCGCCGGCACGTCGCGCGAGCACGTCGCCTGTGCCAGGTGGTGGTGGTGCGGGACCGCGGGACGCAGGCCCGCCAGCGCGTCGTAGATGGCGAGGCCCGATCCCATCACAAAGCGGTCCCAGCCGGGCCGCTGCATCGGGAAGAGGAAGGGCGCCATGTGCACCAGGTGGGGGGCGATCGTCTCGAGCAGGAGGCTCCGCTCGTGCAGCGCCTCGCGCACCAGCCCGACATCGAAGTGCTCGAGGTAGCGCAGTCCACCGTGGATGAGCTTGCTCGAGCGGCTCGACGTGCCGGCGGCGAAGTCGCGCTTCTCGATGAGCGCGACGCTGAGGCCCCGGCTCGCCGCGTCGAGGGCGGCGCCGCAGCCCGTGACGCCGCCCCCGATGACGAGGACGTCGAAGAGCCCGCCGCTGAGTCGCGCCAGCGCCCGGCGGCGGGCCTCGGGACCTAGCTGCGATGTGAACGGACCTGATTCCAAGAGACCGGCCGACTCCCACCGCCTTCGAGTCTGGCGCCGAACGATCGTCTGGCGTCTGCCCCAAGTCTACCCGCGGCGGCGGCTCGTGCCAGCGCTGGACCCTTTGACTGCCAGGCGCTGGCGGCGCTCGGGCTCAGGTCCGGTCAGGCGACGTCGCGCCGGCGAAACCCCGCGAGCCCGGCCGCGACCAACCCGGCGGCCACGGCGGAGAGCCAGAGGAGCGGCGCGGCGGTGATCTCCATGGCCGGCGCCTTGGGCACGTGCGCGAACGGCGAGAGGTCCATGACCAGGGATGGCAGTTCCAGGAGGGCTCCGAGCTCGCCAAGCAGCACGAAGGCGACGAGTGCCGCCCAGGCGAGCGCGGCGAAGCGCGGGAAGATGCCGAACAGCGCCACGGCGATCCCGGTGAGCACCCAGGCCGCCGGGAGCTGGACGAGCGCGCCGCTCAGGACGCGACCGACCTGACCGCCATCCTCGGTCTGAGCCGCGAGCGCGACTCCGGCGCTCAGGCCACCGAGCACGAGCAGGACCGTGGTGCCGGCGACGGCGACGATGATGTGGCTGCCGGCCCATCGCACCCTGCCCACGGCGGTCGCGAGCAGCGGCTCGGCGTGCAGTTCCACTTCCTCATGGCGCAGCCGAAGGGCGGCCTGCACGCCGTAGGCCGCCGCGAAGATGCCGACGAAGCCGAGCTCGGCCGTGATGAAGGCATCGGTGAGGCCGGCCTTGCCGCCGAGCGCCTCGATCATGGCGCGCGCCTCGGGGCTGGTGAAGAAGTCGCCGACGTTGGCGGCGATGCCGCCGAAGACTGCTCCCAGCAGCAGGAAGGCGACCAACCAGCCGAGCAGGACGCCACGCTGGAGGCGCCACGCGAGGGCGAGCGGCGAGCGCAGACGCGGGTTCGCGGCCGCAGGCCCCGGCCGATCCGGGAGCAGGCCGGCGCCGAGGTCGCGTCTGGCCGCGAGGGCGTAGCCTGCCGCGGCCGCCGCACATGAGAACCCGAACAGGATCAGCAGCACCCACCAGCGGTCTCCCGCGAACGGGCGCACCTGCTGGCCCCAGCCGACGGGCGAGACCCACGTGAGCCACCGGGCCGGGCCGGTGGAGGTGTCGCCGACCGCTCTGAGGAGGTAGACGGCGCCTAGGGTCGCCGCGGCGATGCCGCTGGCGGCCCGGGCGCTGCGGGTGAGCTGGGCGGCGACGGCGGCGATCGTGGCGAAGGCCACCCCGATGCCCGCCCACGACAGGCCGAAGGCGATCGAGCCCGCCAGCGGCAGCTCGATCGCCGCCAGCGCCACCGCGGTCACGACGCCGAGCAAGAGGCTCGCGCCGACGCCGACGACGAGCGCCGCCGTCAGCGGCGCGTAGCGGCCCACGACGCCGGCGCCGAGGAGTTCCAGGCGCCCGCTCTCCTCCTCCGAACGCGTGTGGCGGATCACCGTGAACAACGCCAGCAGCGCCACCATGGCGGCGCCCATGCCTCCCATCTTGATCATCGCCACGGCGCCCAGCGACGTTTCGTCGTAGATGCGGCCGTACAGCGCCACGAGGGAGGCCATGCTGTTGATCGCGGCCGCCGCCTGCACGCGCGACTCGACCGTCGGGTAGAGCGCGACGGTCGCCGACGTCGAAAACGTGACCATCACGACGAAGGCCGCGATACAGGCGGGCAGGAGGATGCGATCGCGGCGAACGGCCAGGCGCACCAGCGGCCACGTGCCGGTGAGCGAGCTCACCTCGTCACCGCCCGTCGTCCGCCGCCGCGGGGTCGCTGTCGCCGCCCGCTCCTCTGAGGCCCTGGCCCTTCTCCCGGTAGTAGCTCAGGAAGAGCTGCTCCAAGGTGGGTGGATGACTGGTCAGACCCTTCACGCCGACGGCCGTCAGACGCTCGAGGACGGCGTTGAGGTGCTCGGGCTCGACTTCGCAGCGCAGACGCGGCCCGTCGATCCGCAGGTCGTGAACGCCCGCCGGCATCTCCCCTACGCCCGCCGGATCCCCGGCCAGCTCAGCCTCGAGGGAGATGCGCATGAGGTGGCGTAGCTCGAGCAGGCTGCCGCTCTCGACGGCGCGGCCCTCACGGATGATCGTCACGCGATCGGATAGCGCCTCGACCTCCGCGAGGATGTGGCTCGAGAGGAGCACGGTGCGGCCGCGGCTGCGCTCCTCGCGGACGCACTCGCGAAACAGCGCCTCCATGAGGGGATCGAGCCCCGCCGTCGGTTCGTCGAGGATCAACAGCTCGACATCCGAGGCGAGCGCCGCGACCAGCGCGACCTTCTGGCGGTTGCCCTTCGAGTAGGCACGCGCCCGCTTGGTCGGGTCCAGCTCGAACCGCTCCAGCAAGCCGGCGCGGCGTCGCGGGTCGAGGCCGCCGCGCAGCCGCCCGAGCAGGTCGATGACCTCTCCTCCGGTGAGGTTTGGCCAGAGGGCTACGTCGCCGGGAACGTAGGCGAGTCGGCGATGGAGGCTTGCCACGTCGCGCCACGGATCGCCGCCGAGCAGCTTGACTGTCCCGGCGTCCGCCCGCAGCAGGCCGAGCAGCACTCGTATCGTGGTCGACTTGCCCGCCCCGTTCGGCCCCAGAAAGCCGTGAACCTCCCCCACCTCGACCGTCAGGTCGAGTCCGTCGAGAGCGCGGGTCGTGCCGAATGACTTGCTCAGCCCCGCGATGGTCACTGCGTCCACGATCCACCTTCGCCGGAGACGTCCTCACAGCGATGCTACACGCCGTCGAACGTTCGTCCAAGCTTGTGAGATGATGCTTGCGTATCGTCTTCAGCGGCGCGCGAAACGGTCTCGGAGCACGCACTCGCGCGACGCTCTTCGCTTGGGAGGCCGTCGTGACCCAAGGAGTCGCCGAGGAGGCCGCGAGGGCGGAGCGCCGGGCGGCGACGCCGATCGCCGGCGCCATCGCCGGCATGCTGTTCGCCGTTCTGTTCAGCGTCAGCGTCTTGATCATCACGGGCACGATGTCGGAGCTCAAGAACGACACCGGCGCGTGGCTCGAGACCGGCGCGGATCAGTTCAAGTTCGCTCTGGCTCTTCTCCCCTTCGCCGGCCTCTTCTTCCTCTGGTTCATCGCCGTGGCGCGAGATCGTCTCGGCCGTTTCGAGGACCAGTTCTTCGCCACGGTGTTCCTCGGCAGCGGTCTGCTGTTCCTCGCCATGATGTTCTCCGCCGCGGCGTCCGCAGGGGCCATCATCGCCGTCTACGCCCAGGACCCCTCGGGGTTCTCCACCAGCGTGACGTACGTCTTCGCCCGCAACGTCGTCGCGCAGATCTTCGGCGTCTACGCCCTGCGCATGGCCGCGGTCTTCCTCATCGCCAATGGCACGTTGTGGCTCCGCACGGGGGTGATGCCGCGCTGGATGGCATTTGTGACGTACGGCGTCGCGCTGGTTCTGCTCTTCGTGTTCACGGAAGCGAAGTGGGTCGTCCTCGTGTTCCCGGCGTGGGTGTTCGCCGTCAGTCTGTACATCCTCGTCGTCAACGTTCGCCGGGGCGGGCAGGCTGTGCCGATGAGCGCTAACGGGTGATGGAGGGAACCAGGTTGGGCGAACAGAACGCGGTCGTCTCGCGTTTCCCAAGAAGGTGCGCGGCAAGGCCTGCGCTGAGGAGGGGCGAGATCATGGGAAGGACCATCGAGCGACGCGCGGGAGCGGCCGCCGCCGCCGGAGCCCTGCTGGCCGCTCTCGTTCTGGCGCTGGCCGCCGCCTCACTCGCGGGCTGCGGCGGCGACGAAGCCCCGCCGGCCGTGTACACTGAGTCCGACAGCGGCAAGACCGTCAGCGCCGCGGTCGGCGACAGCATCGTCATTCGTCTTGTCGAGAACCCCTCAACGGGCTACACGTGGCAGGTCAACCTCTCTGCCGGCCTGGAGGAGCAGGCGGACAGCTACATCGAGCCGAGTGTCGCTCCCGGCGTGGTCGGCGCGGCAGGGACTCGCGAGATCACGGTCGCGGTGACGGCTGCGGGGAGTCAGTCGATCGAGGGCCGGTACGTGAGACCCTGGGAGGACGAGTCCACGCCGGCCGTGCAGACGGTCTCGCTGACGATCGAGGTCGAGTAGCGCCGCCTCTGGACGGCGCCAGAGGGCGACGGTCGCGAGCCGTCGCGACTCGTAGACGCGACGCGGCGGGATGTGCCGTCGGCGCGTCCTGGGGTATTACGTGCCGGAAGACGTTTGACGGGAGGGGGGCTAATGCTCAGATTCCTGGCTTCCATTGTTCTGCGCCTGCTGGCGAACGCCGCCGGGCTGCTCATCGCCGCGGCAGTCCTGTCCGGTTTCTCGGTGACTGCCGCTGCCTTCGTCCTCGCCGTACTCATCTTCACGGTGGTCGAAGTGGTGCTCGACCCGCTCATGGTCAAGATCTCCCTGCAGTACGCGCCCGTCTTGAGGGGCGGAGTGGCTCTCGTGACCACCTTCCTCGGCCTCGTCGTCACGACCATCATCACCGACGGGATGACGATCAATGGGCTCACCGCCTGGGTCGTCGGCACCCTCATCGTCTGGCTCGGCGGAGTGCTGGCGGCGCTGCTGTTGCCGCTCCTCCTCTTCAAGAAGACCATGCGCGGACAGGGAGAGCGGCGCTAGTCGGCAGCCGCTGCTCGGCTGCAGACGGTCACCAGTCGCAAAGGAAGGGGAGCACATGGAGGGGAGAACGGCGTGGATCGCCCTGTCGGTTCTCACGGGGCTGCTGATGGTCGCGCTCGGCATCGTCTTCCTGGCGCGACCCGACTTGAGTCTGGCCTCCGTGCTCCTGCTGTTCGGCGCCGCCACGATCGCCTACGGCGTCATCCTGACGCTTGCCGGGCTGATTGGACGAACGGAGAGCCGCGGCTGGGCGATGGGCGTCGGTCTGCTGGCGGTGCTCTTCGGCGTCGTCGTCCTCGTCTGGCCGGAGTCGACCGCCCTGACGCTCCTGTACGTCATCGCCGCCTGGATGATCATCTCCGGCATCGCCGAGGCGGCGTCCGCCTTCCGGGGACGCGTGACCGGCGGTCAGCGCGCGTGGCGGCTCGTCACAGGCCTGCTCGCGATCGGTGTCGGCATCCTCTTCTTCGCGCGCCCGGCCGGGGGCGCGCTGGCTCTGCTCTGGCTGATCGGGATCTACCTGATCGCCCTCGGCCTGCTGCGGATCGCGCAGGCGTTCACCGGCGCGCCTCCGGCGCAGGCCGCATAGCACACGGAGCCGTCTCAGTCGTCCGGTCCCGGCATCACGATCCACAGGATGATGTAGACGATGATGCCGGGGAATGCAGCCGAGGCTGCCGAGCCCACGACGTAGAGGAGACGCACGAGCGTTCTCGACCACCCCAGGTAGTCCGCGATCCCTCCGCAGACTCCGCCGATGAGGCGCCTGCGGGACCGTGTGAGTCTGTGACGCTGCGTGTTCACGGTGCTCCTTCCGGGTTGCGGGCCGCGCGTGCGGGGTGAGGACCGCCGTACCTCTGGGCCGCGCGGTCGCGGGCCTTCGACGCCATCATCGCACGATCGCGGGGGGGAGCCGCCGTCACGAGGGCATTCAGGAGGACCGACGTTGCGGCGGCGACGTCGGCGACGCCTTGGGAGAACGCCGCCGCGTTGGCCGCCGATGGCGTTCGAAACCCACTGATCTTGCGGACGTATTGCGTGGCCGCCGCCCAGACCTCCTCACCGGTCGCGGGCGGCTCGATGTTGTAGAGCGTCCTGATGTTGCGGCACACGGCGCTCACCTCGCCTTTCGGGGATCGCGGAGCTGTCGAACGGCAGATACCCGCATCATCGCCCATCCGCACTGGACCGCCGTGGTGCGCGGCCGTCGCCCGTTCGGTTACTCTGCGGCGCGAGACGGGGATATGCGGGTGGGCGCGCGTTCCGAAGAGTCGCGATGCCAGGTCCGGGCGCCGGGGGGCGCCGGGGAGAGTGAGAGGGGTGAACATGGGTGCTTCTTCAAGCTGCGCCCGGGGTTCGTTCGGCGGCATGCGTCCGCTGCTCGCGGTCTTCGGTCTCGCCGTGCTGGTCTGTGCCGCCGGCATGAGCGCCGCGCCCGCCTTCGCCGGCGTCGCCTGGACGAAGACGAGCCCCGGCTACGACAAGTACTACCAGGGCGTCGATTTCGTCGACAATCAGAACGGCTGGCTCGTCGGCGAGGAGCAGATCATTCTGCGTACCGAGGACGGCGGCGCCACCTGGACCCAGCAGCACCTCGCTCCGGGGGCCTACGGCCTCTACGCCGTGCAGATGTGGAGCACGACGCGGGGCTGGGCCGTCGGCAACGGCGGCGCCCTGTTCGGCACCACCAACGGGACCACGTGGGTCCAGCAGAGCGAGCCGCCACGCTCCTACCTGGGCCCCATGGAGGATCTCTGCTTCGTCAGCGCCAACGAAGGCTGGGCGGTGGGCAGCAGTTCCCACATCATCCACACGACGAGCGCCGGGGCGAGCTGGTCGATGAGCAACGGCGGGGTGCCGGAGGGCGTCGACGACATCTGGTTCAACGGCGTCGATTTCGCCGACTCTCTGCACGGCTGGACGGTCGGCGAGGACTACCATGAGGGCAAGTTCTGGGCGAGCGTCTACGCCACGGCCAACGGCGGCGCGAGCTGGAGCTTCGAGTGGCCCGGGCGCACGTTCTGCCAGGGCGAGCTCAACGACGTCGAGTTCTTCGCGCCGAGCGGTCTGTGGGTGTGCGGCGAGGACACGACGAAGCCGTACGGTGAGCGCGGCATGATCTGGTACACGAACACGCCGAACGATCCCGTGTGGACCCGACAGGCGCTGCCCGCCGGCGTCGACAGCCTGAACGCCATTCACTTCGTGACCGCGACGGACGGCTGGGCGGTCGGGGACGACGTCATCCTTGTGACGACGAACGGGGGCGGCCTCTGGACGATCGAGTCGAACCCCTCCACGTACACCAGCATCCTCACGGATGTTGACTCGGTCGATGGTGTCACAGCCTGGGCGTCGGGCTTCGGCGACGTTGTCATGCGTCGCGGCAACACGCCGACGACCGCCGACGCGCTGCCGCTGCCGCAGTCGCCTGTCTCCGACGTCCTCGAACCCCCGTTCTTCCTGGACCTCTGGAGCCTGCGGCTGGACGGCCGTCAACAGGTCATCGTCACCATGACAGCAGGGGCCGACTCCCTCGAGACCTGTCTCTGGCCGCCGGGAACGCGGGAGGTCGCAGATCCGTCCACCGCGGTGGCGCGGTCCCGGACCTACGATGCAGTCAAGCGGTTCAAGTACATCGTGCCGGCCGGCGCCGGGGGCACCTACTACATCGAGGACTGGAGCACAGACTCGAGCGTCGCGAATGGCGCCTATTCCTTCACAGTCGACGTGCAGTCGCCCACGACTCGCGTGACGGTGACGCCGCCGGCCGTGAGCAAGAGCCTGAGGGCGTGGCGGGACTACACCTACTACGGGACGCTCAAGCCGCTGCACTTCTTCGGCGAGAAGTCCGTGATGGTGGTCTGGCAGCGGTACTCGGGCGGCCGCTGGCGTACCAACGCGACCATGCGACCGACGAACACCGACTACAGGGGCTACACGCGCTACGAGGTCAGCTTCCACTTCACGGCGTCCGGCAGCGGGACCATGCGCTGGCGTGTGCAAGCGATCCATCTGAAGGACGCGCTTCATCCGCAGACGGCGTCGGCCTGGCGGTACTTCACCGTCACCAACTGAGCGCAGGCTGCCGCGGAGAGCCGTGCTCGCGGTGGGCATGAGCGGGCCAACTGCATGTCCGTGCAGTCCGATGGCGGGCGACCGAAGCCGGAAGGGATCCTGCCGCACACTATCGACGCCGGTCAGACCTGGCAGGCCGTGGAACTGACGCGAATCTGGGGACGGGGCGATGCGGCTGCGGGGTCAGTCCGCGCCCTCGCCGCCCCTTTCTCTGGCGCCCAGAATCGCCCCGCGCGGCGAGGTCTGAGCACGCCCCGGCTTCGGCCGGCGAACGGTGACAGATTCCGATGACGGGGTACCTGATGACTGTCCGATTCACCTGCTGAGCAGGATGATCGTCATCTGCGTTCGTTGTACGGGGCGGGTGGAAGGACTCAATGGAGGGGATCAATCATGAGACTCGGGTACAGATCGAGATCGCCGGCGTGGCTGGCCGGTATCGCGCTGGCTGCGTTCGTTGTGACGCTGACCGGATGCGGGTACAGGGGCGGGTCGGTATCGTTCGTTGACGCGCGGCATGGCTGGGTCACGGGTGCGCGCTCCTGGATGTCCGAGAACAAGGTGACTGTCATCTCGCGCACGGTCAACGGCGGCGCGACGTGGCGGGAGGTCGGATCGCGCAAGTCGCGCGGGATCGTCGGCTGGGCCGCCTTCTCCACGCCCGCCACAGGCGTGTGGGCCGTGGAGATCGACAAGATCCTGTACACGAGGACTGGTGGCAAGCCGTGGAAGCTCGCCACGGTCAAGGGCATGAAGGGCGGCTACTTCGCCGCGGCGAGCTTCGCGAGCGCCACGGTCGGCTGGGCCGCCGGCGTCAACAGCGAAGCCAAGGCCGGCGGCTCGATCGCCAAGACGACGGACGCCGGCGCTACCTGGCGCGTCCAGAAGCGGATCACCGGACGCGACGGGTCCGGGGGCTTTCGCGACGTCGTCGCCCTCTCCGAGCTCACCTGCTACGCCCTGAAGCGCGGGGCAGAGGGCGGCGTCTGGGCGACGCACGACGGCGGCCTGACCTGGACGCGGCAGGTGCTGCCCGGCACAGCTCCCTACGAGGCGATCGACTTCGTCGATGAGCTCACCGGCTGGGCCGTCGGCAAGGGCGGCGCGATCGCCGGGAGCGCGGACGGCGGCCTGACCTGGACGGCCCAGGTCTCGGGCGTCGACGGCTGGCTCCACGGCGTCTGTTGCACGAGCGCGAGCAGCGCCTTTGCGGTCGGCGAGAACGGCGTCATCCTGGCCACCACCGACGGCGGCGCCACCTGGGTACCGCAGGTCTCGGGCACGACCGTGACGCTCAACTCCGTCGACTTCGTGAGCGCTGACGAGGGCTGGGTGGTGAGCGAGATGGGCTACCGGGAACTCCTGCTGCACACGATCGACGCCGGTCAGACCTGGCAGCCGATGAAGTGACGCGAATCCAGGGACGGGGCGGTGCGGTTGGGGGGGTCAGCCCGCCCCTCCTCTGCCCCAGGGGAGGGGCTCGCCCCCCGGGTTCTCGATGGCGGACGCGTCGCCCTGAACGTCATCGCTGCGCGATGCGCCCATCCACGCCGTGAGCGCCGGCAGGCGCTCGACGGTTTCGTCGTAGCCCTGACGGTAGAGCGCCTCGAGCCTGGCGACGTTGCGGTCCATGCGGCCGACGGCGAGCGGCCGCGAGGGCCGGAGGACGAGGGCCTGTCCGGCCTGCTCCAGCGATTCGACCTGGTCGAGGCTGGCGTTGTACGCCAGATGGCGCTCCTCGAGGGCCCGCACGATCGCCGGGTAGCGGGCCAGCAGCAGGCGAGCGACCGGGCCCAGCTTCTGGGCCTCCTTGCGGAAGCCGGCGTTGCGAGTCAGCACGACCACGTGGCGCCGGTTGCCGTCGGCCGTCGAACGGCGGATCGGGATCGAATCGCTCACGCCGCCGTCGAGGTAGCGCCGCCCGCGGATCTTCACGGGCCGCGAAAGCACGGGCAGGCTGCTCGAGGCCCGCAGCACCGTACGGACGAACCAGCGCGGGTCGTGGTCGCGGTGGCGGAAGTAGGCCGGTCGCCCGGTGGCGCAGTCCGTGACCACGACGACGAGCAGGCGCGGGGAGCGGCGGAAGACCTCGTAGGCGAACGGTGCGAGACTATCGGGCAGCGTCTCGAAGAGGAAGCGCATGCCGAACCAGCTCCGCTCACGCAGGAGATTGCCAGGGCCGGCATACCGCCGGTCCGCCGCGAGCTCGACGTAGACTCTGTGGTTGCGCTCGCGCTGCCCGGCGACATAGTCAGAGCCGGCGTTGGCGCCCGCCGAGACGCCGATCACGTAGGGCAGGTCGATGCCGTGATCGAGAAAGGCGTCGAGGACGCCGGCGGTGTAGGTGGCGCGCATGCCGCCACCCTCGAGGACGAGGCCGATGCCGGCTGCCGGGTGTTCCTGGGGTGGCGCCGGCGCGTCTCGGGGGTGCTGGCGTGCCTGCGGGGTGGGGGGCTCGGTCATCACGCCGTCCGTTTCTCCGTCAGGCGGCTCTCCCCTGCCGGCGGAGAGAGCCGCCCCGCTCTGTCGGCGTCGTGGGAAAAGGGCGGTGGGCGGGCGCCGACGGCGCCCGCCCACCGCCCTGACGGTCACTCGTACTTGATTGCCTCGAGGATGCGCGTGCCCGCGGCGCGCCGGGCCGGAACCACCGCCGCGACCACACCCACGATCGCTGCCAGAACGAGGAACACGCCCAGCTGCATCCACGGCAGGCTGAAGACCAGCCCGTCGCCGCCGATCTGCGTCACGATGACGTAGCCCATGGCTACCCCGACCAGCGTGCCGAGCACGCCGCCGATCACGGACGTGATCACGCTCTCGTACCGCACCATCTGGCGGAGCTGCCGCCGGGCGGCGCCGATGGCGCGCAGCAAGCCGATCTCGCGCGTCCGCTCGTGGACGCTCAGCACCAGGGTGTTGACGATGCCGAAGATCGAGATGATCACGCTCATGGCGAGAAGGCCGTAGAACATGGTGAGGATCTGGTCGACCTGCTTGTTGATGGCGTCGAGATACTCGGTCCTGGTCTCGACCTTCTGCGTCGGGTAGTCGGCGAGCGCCTTCTGGACGGCGGCCTGGGCGCCGGCGCTGCCGTCGCTGCGCACCAGCGTCATGCCGGCGGCGGTCGGGACGTCCAGCTTCTCGAGCGTGTCGAGGTTGACCATCATGCCGGTGTAGGCCATCTGGTCGCGGTAGAAGCCGAGGACGGTGAGCTTGGCCGTCTTGCCGCTCTGGCTGGTGACCGTGATGGTCTCACCGGGGCCGACCTTGGCGGCGATCGGCGAACCGTCCTCGAGGATCACGTGCGTCGCGTCGAGCTTCGCGAAGAGGGCGTCGCTGCCGCCGCGCCGCCAGTCGTGACCCCAGACCCGGGTCCACACGGCGGGATCCACGGCGTTGGCGGTGATGATGCCTCCGCCCTTGACCTTGAACGACGTCCACGCGACGCCGGCTGCAGCTTCCACGCCGGGAACGTCCTCCAGGGCGCGCACGGTCGTCTGAGGCACGGTCAAGAACGCCGAACGGTCCTGGACGACAAGGTCTGCGCGGGTGGACTCGCTGATCGCGCCGCTGAACGACCCCTTCATCGCCTGGGCGAACACCGCGACGAAGACGACCATGGCGAGGCCGATCATGAGTGCCGCCGCAGTCGCGGCCGTGCGGCTCGGGTTGCGGCCGGCGTTGTCGCGCGCCAGACGGCCGCTGGTGGGCGCCAGCTTCTCCAGCGGCCAGCCGATGATCCTGCTCGCCGGCCGGACGACGAACTTGGCCAGCATGGCGATGGCGACGAAGAGCAACAAAGCGCCGAGACCCATGAACAGCAGGCGGCCGTTGGTCCCGCCGTCGGCGAAGATGCCGTAGGCGAGGGAGCCGCCGCCCAGGACTGCCACGGCCACGGCGAAGGCCGTGCTGAACTTCGCGAAGCGCGTCGGCGGCAGCGTCGCGCCCTCCTGGAGGGCCGCCACCGGCGGCACGCGCGTAGCGCGCAGGGCCGGGGTCAGCGCCGACAGGAGGGTGACGCCCACGCCGACGAGCACCGCGATGAGGACGGTGCGGGGTTCGAGGGCGATGCCCGCGGTCGGGATGTCGGCCCCGACGGCCTTGAAGAGCGTGTTGATGCCCTTGGCGACGCCGAGGCCGGCGACGATGCCGACGGCCGAAGCCAGCACGCCCAGCGTAAGCGCCTCGGCGACCACCGATGTGAGCACCTGGCGGCGACTGGCGCCGAGAGCGCGCAGCATCGCGAACTCGCGGCGGCGCTGCGCGACGGTGATGTTGAAGGCGTTGAAGATGATGAAGGCGCCGACGAAGACGGAGACGCCGGCGAACGCCAGGAGAACGGGCGTGAGGAAGGAGCCGATCGCGTCGGTCGTCTCGGCGGTCCGGTCGGCGGCAGCCTGCTCGCCCGTCTTGACGCTGACGCCGGCCGGCATGGCGGCCTTCACGTCGGCGGCGAGCTGATTCGGCGTCACGCCCGGATCGGCGGAGATGGAGATGCCGCTGAGCCTTCTGGGCTCGCCGCCCCAGCGCTGCACGTCCTGCAGGCGGCCGGCCACGACGATGGTGCCCCCCAGGGACACGGAATCGCCCCACTCGAAGACGCCGGCGACCTTGACCTCCTGGAGGCCGGCCGGGGCAGCGACGGTGAAGGTGTCGCCGGGCTCGAGCCCGGCCTTGTCGGCAAAGCTCCTGATGATCGAGACCTCGTTGCGTCCCCGGATCTCACGGCCGGCGACCAGGGTGGCCTGGTTGAAGGGCTCGCCCAGGTCAGTCGTGAGCAGTGTGGGGGCGCCGCCAGACTCGACGGCCTTGCCGTCGACGATCGCGGCGCCCATCGTCTCGTAGGCGCCGGCGGCCCTGTCGACGCCGGGCACTGCCAGCACCCGTGCGACGAGGTCGTCGTTCAGCGTCTGGGCCGCATCGTTCTCGAGGCTGGTGAACGAGCGTGTCGGCTCGACCTGCACAGCCGTGCCCTTGAGCGAGGTCTCGATGATGTTGGCGAACCCGTTGTCGATCTGGTCGGTCAGTACGTACGTGCCGGTGATCATCGCCACGCCCAGCAGGATGGCGAGGAGCGTGAGGATGGTCCGGAGTGGCCGGCTGGCCAGGCTGCGGAAGGCGAGGCGGGTCATTGGGCCACCTCGAGATTCTTGATGGTGTCGTAGATGGCGTCGCGGGTCATCCGGTCCTCGTCCAGCTCGACGCGGCCGTCCTTGAGGAAGACGACGCGGTCGGCGATGCTCGCCGCGTTGGCGTCGTGGGTGACCATGATCACGGTCTGGCCGAACTCGTCGACGCTGCGGCGGAGCAGGTCGAGGACCTCGCCGCCGGTGCGGGAGTCGAGGTTACCGGTGGGCTCGTCGGCGAAGAGAACGGCCGGCCTGGTGATGAGGGCGCGGGCGACGGCGACGCGCTGCTGCTGCCCGCCGGAGAGCTCGGCCGGACGGTGCGTCAGGCGGTCCTGCAGGCCGACGGCCTCGATGACGGTCCGCCGCCAGGCCTCGTCCGCCCTGCGGCGAGCGAGCGAGAGCGGCAGGACGATGTTCTCGTCGGCGGTCAGTGTCGCCAGCAGGTTGAAGCTCTGGAAGATGAAGCCGATCTTGTCGCGGCGGAGCTGCGTGAGCCGCTTCTCCTTGAGCCGGGTGATCTCGGTGCCGTCGATCCAGACCTGGCCGTCGGTGGGCTGATCGAGACCGGCGAGGATGTGCATGAGCGTACTCTTGCCGGAGCCCGACGGCCCCATGATGGCCGTCAGCCGGCCCTCGGCGAAGGCGGCGTCGACGCCGCGCAGGGCGTGCACGACGGCGTCGCCTTTGCCGTAGACGCGGCTGAGACCGCGAGCTGTGACGACGGCGGGCTGTTCCGGCATGCCGACGCCGGTCAGCTCGCGGGCGAATTGGCGCTCGAGCTTGGCGAGGGTCTCGTTCCGCTCGACGTCTTCGCGTTCTCTGATGATAGTCGGCTCCATGGTCTGTCCCCTTCCGAGTTGACGGTAGGGACAGGCTACGAGGGAACCGCCGTCGGCGAGTCTCCCGGCGGTGGTGAATTGACCAGCGCTCGAGAGGGGTATTCGTCGAGCTGCGGGCCACCCGAGGGTGACCAGCGGCTACTCCCCCGGGAGGACGGCGGCCCCCCGGGGGGTAGTACCCTGACCTCGTGAGAGGACTGGTCTGGGAATCCGTCGTGGCCGTGGCCGGCCGCCGGCGCCCCGCTGCCCCGGCGAGGGTATTCTGTCTGCGACAGGAGAGGAGGCCCCGTGAAGTCCCACACCGTGTACAAGACCTTCAAGACGCACCAGCGGCGCGCGTTCGTGCTCATCACCGACGACGTCCGGCAGGCCGTGGAGGAGGCCGGCGTCGAAGAGGGCATGGTGCTGGTCTCGGCCATGCACATCACTGCCGGCGTGTGGGTCAACGACGACGAGCCGGGCATCCAGCAGGATGCTCTCGAGTGGCTGGACAAGATCGCGCCGCCGTCGTGGCAGCGCCCGGTGAACGACGTAGCCCGGGCGCTGCTGCCCGACGGCGGCGACTACCGCCACCACCTCGGCGGCGAGGACAACGGCGACGCGCACCTGAAGAACATGCTCGTCCACCACCAGGTCATTGTCCCCGTGACCCGCGGTCGCCTGGACCTCGGACCGTGGCAGGCCATCTTCTACTGCGAGTTCGACGGCTGCCGGAGCAAGCGGCTCGTCATCAAGGTGCTCGGGGAGTAGCGGAGCCGCGCGTCAATCGGGAAGGCGGATGCCGCTGTCGTAGGCGATGGTCACCGTCGTGGTTCTGTCGGCCGTCACGGTCACGTCCACCGGCGACGCCGACGGCAGTGGCTGGCCTTGCGGTGTTCGCGGGAACAGCCGGTAGCTGCCTTCGGCCAGACGCACCGAGAAGCGGCCGTCGGCGCCCGACAGGACTGTCGCCACGATGCCTCCCTCCGGCCTCGCGATGTCGATGGTGGCAGCGTACGGCCGGACGTTGGGCGATGCGCCGGGCTGCTCGACGGGGTCGATCGGACCCAAGGTCACGGATCCCTCCAGCAGACCCGCGCGTCCGCCTGTCCCGGCACAGGCCGCTGCAGTGGTAGTGACGAGTACGGCGAGCGCGACGGCGACGATGACGGCGCCCGCACGCGACGCACAGCCAGTGTTCCTTCTCATTCGGTGTCCGCCTCCCGCGTCGAGCTCCCGGACGCCAGTGTGCCAGAGACGCCCCGCACGGGCCCGCGGTTCGTGACAGATGGCCGTTGCTCAGAGCGCCGTCCGGTGCCGTGCTCACCAGCCAGACAGGGCCACGGCCAGGCGGGGCGTCGGTTCCGTGCTTCAGCGGCCGGCATGAGCGCAGCCGTCGAGTGGGTACAGTGTGATGGGGTCTGGATGCGGATAGCTCAGGTGCCGGGTTTTGCGTCGGCTTCCGCCGGGGCCTACAAACGGAGAAGGGGGTTTGGTGAGCACAAACGACGGTGACCGCAGTATCGTCGCCGAGGGGGTGCGCCGCGATTTCGGCGATCTTCGCGCTCTTGATGGTGTCGACCTCGAAGTACCCGGCGGCCAGATCTTCGGTTTCCTGGGACCCAACGGCGCCGGCAAGTCCACCCTCGTCAAGATCCTGACCACGATCCTCGATCCGACCTCCGGTCGGGCTGTCGTGGCCGGCCACGACGTCCTTCGGCAGGGAGGCAAGGTCCGTGCGGCGATAGGCGTCGCACTGCAGGACGTTGGCCTGGATCCCCTGATGACGTCGCGCGAGTTGCTGATGCTGCAGGCCCAGCTCTTCGGGAGTAGCCGCAGCGAGTCCCGCGCAACCGCAGAGCGTCTGCTGGTGACCGTCGGCCTCGACGACGTTGCTCCGAAGAAGCGCACGGGCTCGTACTCGGGCGGCATGAAGCGACGGCTGGATCTCGCGCTGGCGCTCGTGCACGACCCTCGCATTCTCTTCCTCGACGAGCCGACGACAGGCCTCGACCCAGTAAGCCGGGCGGCGATCTGGGAGGAAGTGCGCCGCCTGAACAGGGAGCATGGGATGACCATCTTCCTCACCACGCAGTACCTGGAAGAGGCGGACCGCCTCGCCGACGAGGTAGCCATCATCAGCGGAGGGCGCATTGTCGCGAGCGGAACGCCGGCCGAGCTCAAACGACAGGTCGGCGAGGAAGTCGTCCTGCTGCAGTTCGCCTCGCCCGAGGAGGCCCGGCGAGCCTCGAGCGCGCTCGCCGTGCTGGCTCCGAACCGGCAGGTCTCGCAGAGCGACGTCAGGCTCTACTTCAATCGTGCCGCTGAGAACCTGCCCGAGCTGGTACGCGCGCTCGACGTGGCGGCCGTGCGCGCGCAGGGCCTGCAGATCGAGCAGCCCAGTCTCGACGACGTGTTCCTGAGAGTGACCGGCGAAGCGCTGGGCCAGAAGGAGACAGCATGAACGACATCTTCCTGCTCATCGTGCGCGCGATGCGCGACACCCTGCGTCAGCCCGCGTCGGTCATCCCGAACATCGCGATCAGCGTGTTCTTCCTGTTCGTGTACGACGCCGGGCTCTCGTCCGTCTCGGACCTTCCGGGGTTCGTCGGCTCCTACCTGGGCTTCATTCTGCCGGTGGCGCTCGTGTCGGCGGCCGTCGGCGGCGCGGGACTCGCGGGTCAGCTCCTCATCAAGGACATCGAGAACGGCTACTTCACGAAGCTTCTGCTGACGCCGACGCGCCGGCTGGCGATGATCTGGGGTCCGATGGTGGCCAGCGCCCTCATCCTCACCGCCCAGGTGGTCCTGGTGATGGTGCTGGCGCTGGCCCTGGGTCTCGACGTGGCGACGGGACCGCTGGGGTTTGGGCTCGTCGTCGCTCTCGCGTTTCTCTGGGGCATGGCGTTCGCCGGCTACGCCGCTTTCGTGGCGCTACGGACCAAGAACGCCGCCGCGACCCAGGCCGCGACCTTCGCCTTCTTCCCGCTGATCTTCCTCTCATTCACGTTCGTCCCGGAGGAGTACGTGACAACCCAGTGGCTGCGGGTGGCGGCCGCGATCAACCCGACCACCTACGTGTTCGATGCGATGCGCTCGCTGCTCAACTCTGGCTGGGACACCACGTCGATCCTCGTCGGCTTCGCGGTTGCGCTGGGGTTCGCGACGCTGACGGGCGTCGGCGCCCTCTGGGCGGCGCGCAGCGCGACCAGGCTGTCGTCGTGAGTCGCGTCGCTGCCTACGATGCTGTGCCGGTCCCCCTCATCGCCTGACCCGTCGCGTGAGGGAGCCGGTCGACGGTGCGCGCCCAGGCGGCGCAGCACCGCCATGCTGGGCGCCTGCCCCTGGCTGCTCGTCGGCTTTGTTGTGCTGGCGTTGTCAGGAGCGACTGCCTGCGGCAGCAGGGAGCTGCAGTCTCTGGAGCGGACTCCGGCGCCGTCCTCGGAGAGTACTCCAGCGATCTCCCTCCCGCAGCCCCGGACGAGCGGCCCTCTCTCGCTCGAGGAAGCGCTCGCGGGTCGCCGGTCCGTGCGCTCGTTCGCGGAGCGGTCGCTCGGCCTCGCCCAGGTCGCTCAGCTCCTCTGGGCTGCGCAAGGCGTGACGGACGCCAGGACCGGCTATCGCGCCGCGCCGTCGGCCGGTGCGCTCTACCCACTCGAGGTCGTCCTCGCCGTCAAACGCGTGAGAGGTCTCACGCCGGGTGTCTACCGCTACGTCCCCGACGACCACGCGCTGCTTCCAGTACGAGTTGCGTCGCCGGCGCGAGAGCTCTCCGGCGCGGCGCACTCTCAAGCGGCCGTCGGTGAGGCGCCCGTTGTCCTCGTCCTCACCGCGGTCTACGAGAGGACGACGGCCAGGTACGGAGCGCGGGGCGAACGGTACGCCATCCTGGAGGCCGGGCACGCCGCTCAGAACGTCTATCTGCAGGCCGAGGCTCTCGAGCTCGGGACGGTAGCGATCGGGGCCTTCGACGATGAGGCTGTTCGGCGAGTGCTCGGACTGAAGGAACAGGAGCAGCCCCTGTATCTCATGCCGTGTGGGGAGCCTGCCCGGCGGTAGCCGGCAGTGCCCCGCGCCGGCGGCTCATCTGGTACGGCCCGGGATTTGCGCGCCGAGAAGGCGCGCAAATCCCGGGCCCGTGATCAGCCGGCTGCCTCGCAGGCAACGCAGCGTGCCGTGCCGGCCGCCGCCGCTTCCCCTTCGGCCGGCGGCTCCTTGTCCACCCGCACCGCACAGACCTTGAACTCCGCCGTCTTGGTGACAGGGTCGCCGGCCGAGTTGGTGAGCTCGTTGACCGGTGACTCCTTGTAGTGGAGCGTCATGAACATCGTGCCGGTGGGCACGCGGTCAGTAACACTGACCCGCGTGCGGATCGAACCGCGCCGCGAGGTGACGCGCACCATCTCGCCGTCGGCGACGCCGAGGCGCCGCGCGTCGGCCGGGCTGAGCTCGGCCAGCTCATGCGGGCGCAGCCACTCGAGGTTCTCGCAGTGCCGAGTCATCACGTTGTGGTGGTAGAGCATCCGTCCGGTCGTGAGGAGCAGCGGGTACTCCTCGTCGGTGAGCTCGGCGGGCTCCTGGAACGGGATACCCTGCAGGAGCCCCTTGCCGCGCGTGAACTTGCCCTTGTGCAGGTACTGGGTGCCCGGATGATCCTCGGTCGGGCAGGGCCACTGCAGCCCGACCGTCCCGAGACGCTCGTACGTCATGCCGGCGTACTGTGGGATGACGGTGCGCATCTCCTCGAAGACCTCCTCGGGACTCGTGAACGGCATCGGGTAGCCGAGACGGGTAGCGAGGTCGAGGATGATCTGCCAGTCCTCACGGCACTGGCCTGGGGGCTCAACGGCCTTGCGGACACGTTGTACGCGACGTTCAGTGTTGGTGAAGGTGCCGTCCTTCTCCGCGTAGCAGGAGGACGGCAGGAAGACGTCGGCGTACTTGGCCGTCTCGGACATGAGCATGTTCTGGCAGACGAGGAAGTCGAGGCTCTCCATCGCCTTGCGCACGTGGTTGGCGTCGGCGTCGGTGAGCACGGGGTCCTCACCCATGATGAACATGGCCTTGAGGTCGCCAGCTACTGCGGCGTCGAACATCTCCGGTATGCGCAGGCCGATCTTCTCGGGCATGGACACGCCGTAGGCGGCCGAGAACCTGGCCTTGGCCGCCTCGTCCAGCACGCTCGGGTACCCCGGGAACGAGTTGGGGAGGGCGCCTACGTCGCACGAACCTTGCACGTTGTTCTGGCCGCGTAGCGGGTTGATGCCGGCGAACTCGATGCCGATGTGGCCGGTGATCATGGCCAGGTTGGCGAGGTTCATGACGTTGGCAGTACCGACGGTGTGTTCCGTGATGCCAAGCGTGTAGAAGATGCCCGCCCGCCGCGTCGTGGCGTAGAGCTCGGCCGCCGCGACAATCGTCGCGGCGGGCACGCCCGTGATCGCCGCGGCCTTCTCGGCGGTGAAGTCCTTGATCGTCTCCCAGAGGTCGTCGAACCCCTCGCAGCGCTCCTCGATGTAGGCCACGTCGTGCCAGCCGTTGCTGATGATCGTGTGGAGGATGCCGTCGATGAGCGCGTTGTCGGTGCCTGCCTTGAGGCGCAGCCAGAGGTGGGAGTGCTCCGCCAGCTCGGTGCGTCGCGGGTCGGCGACGATGAGCTTGGCGCCGTTCTGTGCGGCGCGCTTCATCTTGTTGCCGATGATCGGGTGCGCCTCGGTGGCGTTGGATCCGATGATGAAGAGGACGTCGTTGTGCTCGATCTCGCCGATGGAGTTGCTCATGGCGCCTGAACCCAGTGTGGCGGCCAGACCGGCCACCGTTGGCGCGTGTCAGGTGCGGGCGCAGTGATCGATGCTGTTCGTGTTCAGGCCCGCCCGCGTGAGGCGCTGGAGCAGGTAGTTCTCCTCGTTCGTGCAGCGGGCCGAGCCGAGCACGCCGATCGCCATGGCGGAGTGCTTCTCCTTGATGGCGAGCAGCCGCTCGGCGATCAGGTCAAGAGCTTCGTCCCACGAAGCCTCCTCGAAGACCCCGTCACGCTTGATCAGGGGCGTCGTGATGCGGTCGGGGCTGGTGATGACGTCGGTGTGGAACCGGCCCTTGACGCACAGGGAGCCCTGGTTGACCGGGGCGTCGTAGGCGGCGGTGACGCCGACCACCTTGCCGTCGGCGACGTTCAGGTCGAAGTTGCAGCCGACGCCACAGAAGGGGCAGGTGGTGCGCACTTTGCTGCGGTCCCACGTGCGGGTGCCCTTGAGCTGCTTGTTGATGATGGCCCCGCTCGGGCAGATGTCAATGCACTGGCCGCAGAAGCGGCAGAACGAAATGTCGAGCGGGCGGTCGAAGGGTCCGGCCACCAAGGAGTCGAAACCACGTCGGGTGACGCCGATGGCATCGGTGACCTGCACCTCGTGGCAGACACGGACGCATTTGCCGCAGAGGATGCACTTGTTCATGTCGCGCTCGATCATCGGGTTCTCGGACTCGATGGGGAGCGCCTGCCTTAGGGCGGGGAAGCTGCTGCCCTTGACGCCGTACCGGTAGCAGGTGTCCTGCAAGGCGCAGGCGCCAGCCTGCTCGCAGGTCAAGCAATCAAGGGGGTGATCGGCGAGGAGTAGATCGAGGATCATGCGGCGGGTCGAGACGACGGCCTCCGACTCGGTCTCGATGACCATGCCGTCGTGGAGCGGGGTACTGCAGGACGCGACGAGATCGCGACGGCCCTCGACCTCGACGACGCACAGCCGGCAGGCGGCGACGGGGCGCAGGGTCTCATCGTGACAGAGTGTCGGGATATCGATCCCCAGGTCGCGGGCCGCCTCGAGGATGGTGGTGCCGAGGGGCACGTGGACGACGTGCCCGTCGATCCTTGCATGGACAGTCGCGAGGACCTCCTCGTCTGACGTGCCGGTCATGCCGCTCCCTTCCGTGGCTGCTCCTGAGCGCGAGAGCCGCTGGTTCTCGCGCTGAAAGGAGGAGTGAGTGTACACCGTGCGCGGCGAGGTGAATAGGTCTGCCCCGCTCCGGTATCCCCGGAGAGCCGGCGAGAGGCCATCTTGTGGACCCGTCGCGGGCCGTGTACCGTGCCGTCGTGCCCCGTCTCCTCGCCCAGCACGAGCACCCGTGGCGGGTGTCGCTCGCGGATGCCGCCGCGACCCAGACGCGCCTTGCCGCCGAGGTGCGCCTGCGGCCTGTGCCGGCGGCAGGCCCAGGGTCTCCGCGGCTCGCGGCCGGTGTCGACGCCGCCTACACGAAGGACCGCGCCCACGCCTGGGCGGGGGCGGTCGTCATGGACTCGCGCTTCAGAGCGGTGTCGTCCGTCGTCGTGGAGGGCGAGCCAGATCTCGAGTATGCGCCCGGCTACCTCGCGTTCCGTGAGGGGCGGCTCGCCGTGGAGGCTCTCTGCGCTTTGGACGTCGATCCCGACGTGGTCTTCCTCGACGGCCACGGCGTGGTTCATGCTCGGGGCTGCGGTCTCGCCTCGCACATCGGCGTGCTCCTCGGGCTGCCGACGATCGGGGCGCCCAAGGCGCCGTTCCACGCCATTGATCATCAGCCGGGTCCGCGGCGCGGCGACTACTACATCCTCAGCAAGGAGTGGGGCGCCCAAGGCGCGTCGCTCCGGCTGAAGGCCGGCGTCAAGCCTGTCTACGTCTCACCGGGCAACCTGGTCGATCTCGAGAGCGCGATTGCGCTCGCTCTCGCATGGTCCAGCGGGCGCCGGCGCGTGCCGGAGCCGTTGGCGGCCGCTCACACGCTGTCAGTGCGGGCCCGCAGTCGCGCCCTGGGCCTCTGAGCGGACGGAGGGGCGTCACACGGCCGCCGACGCGTTCCCCAGTCTCACGAGAACCAGGGCCTCTGCGAGGATGCAGCGCTCGAGCTCGGTGAGCGATACGCTCTCATCGGAGGAGTGGATTCGGCAGCCGGGTTCCTCGGCGCCGAACAGGACGATCTCCGCCTTGGGCACCGCGTCGTGGAAGGCCGCCACCAGTGGCACCGAGCCGCCCTGGCCCACGTGGACCACCTCCGCGCCGAAGGCGTCCCGGAGGGCGGTCGTGACGATGGCGCCCGCTCGTCCGGTCTCGCCGGCGAGGAAGCCGTCGCCGAGCACGCCGTCGCGCACGGTGAGCTTCACGTGCCACGGCGCGACCGCCTCGAGGTGGCGTCGCAGGGTCTCCCGGGCGCGCCCGGGATCGCGCCCGGGAGGTACCCGGACGCTGACCTTTGCCCGGACCTGCGCCACAACCGCGTTGGGCGCGCCGTCGACCGGTGGCGCGTCGAGCCCAGTGACCGTGACGGCGGGGCGCGTCCAGAGGCGCTCACTCAGACGGCCTCGGCCGACGAGGTCAACGCCGTCAAGCACGCCGGCATCGGCGCGGAACTCGTCCTCGGGGTAGTCGGCGCCCGCCCAGGCGACCGCCTCGAGGCCTGGAACCGCGACATCGCCCCTGTCGTCGACGAGGGTGGCGAGCATCTTCGCCATGGCGAGCAGGGCGTCCGGGGCGGCGCCCCCGAAGGAGCCGCTGTGGACCGGCGCTCGCAGCGTCTCGACGTCGACCTCGACGGCCGCGAAGCCGCGCAGGGACGTCGTCAACGTTGGCAACCCGAGCCTGGCGTTGCCAACGTCCGCCACGACGATCAGGTCGGCGGCCACGGTCTCCGGGGTTCGCCTCACCCACGTCTCGAGGGTACCGAGGCCCGCCTCCTCCTCACCCTCGATCAGGACCTTGACGCCGATCTCCAGCTCGTCGCCTGCGGCACGAAGGGCGTTCACGTGCAGCACGACGCCGGACTTGTCGTCGGCGGCGCCCCGGCCGTAGAGGCGCCCGTCGCGCAGCGTCGGCGAGAAGGCCGGCGACGTCCAGCCGTTCTCGTCGCCGGGCGGCTGGACGTCGTAGTGGGCGTAGAGCAGGACGGTCAGCTGCCCCGGCGGTGCAGGGCGGTGAGCGAGGACGGCGGGTGGCCCGCCGGGGATGTCGAGCAGTCGAACGTCAGGCAGGCCGCAGGCGCTAAGCTGGTCGGCGACGGCCCGCGCCGCCTGCTGGACCGGCTCGCTGGGATACCCGGGGAAGGCGATCGACGGGATCCGTACGAGCTCTGCGAGCTCGGACTGCGCCTGCGGCATGAGCGCCTGCACACGCGTGCGCAGGTGTCATCGTGGCCACGCAGATGCTCGAGTCGATGATCGAGCACCCGGTCCCGACGCGCGCCGAGGTGTCGGATGTCGCCGGGGCGGTGAACGACGGGGCGGACGCCGTGATGCTCTCGGGCGAGACGGCCGTCGGGGCCTTTGCCGTCGAGGCGGTCCGGACGATGGACGAGATCGCGCGGGTGGCCGAGGCGCAGAGGCCGATGCCGGTCGAAGCCTCCTCACCGGATCTCCGACGGGGAAGACCACACGCCGGTCGTCTGCGACATGGCCGTCGTCGCGGCGCGGCGCGCGGGGGCGCAGGCGATGGTCGTCTACACGGCGTCGGGCCGGACGGCGCGCCTTCTCTCGAAGGAGGATTCCCGGATTCCGATCGTGGCGATCACGAACTCCGAGGAGGTTCGGCGACGGCTCACCCTCCTCCGGAACGTCGTCTCGTACTGCATTCCGGCGTCCTCGTCGGTCGAAGGGATGATCGCGAGCGGGGACGCCGTCCTTCGGGCGCACGGCCTCGCCGAGGCGACGGTCGTCGAGGTCTCGGGCGCCGCGGCCATCGAAGGGGCGACGAACACCGTGACGGATCCGGACGCTCAAGCCCGCTCGCAAGTGATGCCGTTCGGCGGAGCCGACCTCCACTTCCACTCGACCTTCTCGGACGGCGTCGAGTCGCCCGCAGAGCTGGTCCTGCGCGCCGTGGCGGCCGGCCTTTCCGTCGCCGCCCTGACCGATCACGACGCCGTCCACGGCGTACCGGCGTTCGTGCAGGCGGCGGCGGGGACGGGGCTCGTCGCCGCCGGGGGCGCCGAACTCTCGGTCGACGACGGGGGAGAGGACGTCCACCTCCTGGGGCTGTTCCTCGACCCGGAGGAGCCCGACCTGATCGAACGGCTCACCTGGTTCCGCCAGGTGCGGGACCAGCGCGGCGAGGCGATCGTCGAGAAGCTCGCGCAGCTCGGGGTGACGCTCGACCTCGCGGCGCTCCGGGCGGAGGTCGGCGCCGGCGCCTTCGGGCGCCCGCACGTGGCGCGCGCCCTCGTCGCGAAGGGGGTCGTTCAGAGCGTCGGGGAGGCCTTCGACCGGTACCTCGGTGACGGCGGCCCGGCGTTCGTCCCGAAGGCGAAATGGGGACTCTGCCGAGGCGATCGGGGCGGTCCGCCGGGCCGGGGGCCTCGCGGTCCTCGCCCACCCGGTCTGGTATCGCGATCCGGGCGAGCTCCTCCGGAGGGGGCGTGACCTCGGTCTCGACGGAGTCGAGGTCTTCCATCCCGACAACGACGGACGCGAGGAGGAGTTCGGCGCGGAGGCCGAGGCGCTCGGCCTCCTCGTGACGGCGGGCTCCGATTTCCACTCTGCCGCCGACGGGGGGCTGACCCTCGGCGCACGTCGGCTCGACGAGCCGCTCTGGGAGAGGGTCGCCGAGGCGGCGACGGCGCGTCGGCGCGACGCGGGCCGTCCGGCGCTCGACCTCTCTCCTCGCTGACCCTTCCGGCGCGAGATTGGTGTAGAACAGGCGGCCCATGGCTCCCGTCGTCCCAGCCGAACTCGAGACCCTGCCCTCGCGCCCGGAGGTGGAGCGGAGCCTCCTCGGAGCGCTCCTGATCGACGGCGGTCTCCTCACGCGCGTGATGGAGCACGTCGTTCCGGAGGACTTCGCCTCCGAGCCGCACCGTCTCGTCTACGAGGCGTGCCTCGCCCTCTCCGACCGGAAGGAAGCGGTCGACCTCGTGATGGTCGAGTCCGAGCTCGAGCGGAACGGGCGGCTCGCGAGGGCCGGCGGGACGGCCTACCTCGCGGGCCTTCTCGACAACGTTCCCGACGTCGAGAGCGTCGACAGCTACGCGCGGCTCGTCCGCGAGGCCGCGCTGCGCCGCCAGCTGATCCTCCAGTCGCGCCGCGCTGCGCGCGCCGCGGTCGACGCCCCCGACGCGCAGGCCGTCCTCGAGGTCGCCCAGCAGGAGCTCGTCGACATCGCCAAGGGGAGCCTGAGGGGCGGGTTCGTGCGCCTCTCCCAGATCGCGGAGAAGAACGAGGAGGAGATCCAGAAGATCCAGGCGCGCGGCTCGATGCTGACGGGCCTGCCGACGGGCTTCTCGCGCCTCAACGCCCTGACCCAGGGCCTGCAGAAGACCGACCTCATCGTCCTGGCCGCCCGGCCCGGGATGGGGAAGACGGCGTTCGCGCTCAACATCGCCTCGTACCTGACGATCCACAGCGGGTACTGCGTCGCCTTCTTCTCGCTCGAGATGAGCGCGCCCCAGCTCGGATTCCGCATCCAGTGCGCCGAGGCGCGCGTGAACCTCCAGCGGCTGCGCGAGGGGCGCCTGTCGAAGGAAGAGAAGAAGTTCCTCTTCTACACGACGCAGCAGATGCGCGACGCGCGCTTCTACATCGACGACCAGCCGTCGATCTCCCTCCTCGAGATGCGGGCGCGGGCCCTCCAGCTCAAGCAGGCGCAGAAGGGGCTCGACGCGATCTTCGTCGACTACCTCCAGATCATGGGCTCGCGGCAGAAGTACGAGAACCGGACGCAGGAGGTCGGCGCCTACTCGCGCGGGCTGAAGGCGCTCGCCAAGGAGCTCGACGTCCCCGTCATCGCCCTCGCGCAGCTCTCGCGACGCACGGAGCAGCGGGGGTCGGAGAAGGAGCCGCAGCTCTCGGACCTGCGCGAGTCGGGCGCCATCGAGCAGGACGCCGATCTCGTCATCTTCCTCTCGAGGCCCGAGTACTACGACAAGGACACGCCGGACAAGAACGTCTGCGAGGTCATCATCGCCAAGCAGAGGAACGGTCCCACGGGACGCTTCTCCGTCGGGTGGTCGGGCGAGACGACCCGCTTCTCCGACCTCGCCCAGGTGCCCGAAGGCGCCGGGATGTGAACGGGCGGATCGCGCCGGGTATCATCGGCCGCAGAGAGCCTCTCTTGACCCGAACGCTTCCCGACGCACCTTTCGACAGGAGGTCCGATGGGCTTCCTTGAACCCGTCGGCAGGCTCGCCCTCGACGCCCTCGAGTTCCACGGCCGCTGCATCTCGCTCCTCGGCCTGACGGTGCGGGGCCTCTTCCGGAAGCCCTTCGACGGCCGGGCCCTCGCCACGCAGGTCGTTCGGGTCGGCTTCGACGGGCTCCCGGTCGTCCTCCTGACGGCCGTCTTCACCGGGGCGGTCCTGGCTCTCCAGACCTACGTCGGGTTCAAGCGCTTCCACGCGGAGGCGTGGGTCGGCTCCGTCGTCGCGCTCTCCATGCTCCGCGAGCTGGCGCCGGTCCTGACGGGCCTGATGGTCACCGGCAGGTCGGGGAGCGCGATGGCCGCCGAGATCGGCTCGATGCGCGTGACGGAGCAGATCGACGCCCTGGTCTCCCTGGCGACCGACCCGGTCCAGTACCTCTTCGTCCCGAGGATCCTGGCGGGGATCATCGTCGTCCCGATGCTCGTCGTCCTCGCGAACGCTCTCGGGATCACCGGCGGCTACCTCGTCGCGGTGCGCCTGCTCGGCGCGAACCCGGTCGTCTACGTCCAGAACACGTTCCAGTTCCTCGCACCTGAACGACCTCTGGTCGGGCCTCGTCAAGGCGGCGCGTCTTCGGCTTCCTCCTGACGCTCATCGGCTGCCAGCAGGGCTTCGACACGACGAACGGAGCGGAAGGGGTGGGCCGCGCGACGACGGCGGCCGTCGTCCTCGGGTCGCTCGCCATCCTCGTCTCCGACTTCTTCCTGACGAAGGTGCTCTTCTGAGCGCGGCCGCTCCGGGCCCGGTCCCGCGAGGCCCCGCCCGAGATCCGGCTGACGGCGCCTCTCGAAGCGCTTCGGCCCGAAGGTCGTCCTCGACGGGCTCGACCTGGCCATCGCGAAGGGGGAGTCGATCGTCATCCTCGGCAAGTCGGGGACGGGGAAGAGCGTCCTGCTCAAACACATGATCGGGCTCCTGACGCCCGACGCCGGGGCAGTGGAGGTCGAGGGCGAAGACCTGTGGAGCGCATCCCGCTCCCGCCGCGACGAGATCCGCCGCCGCTTCGGGATGTCGTTCCAGGAGGGGGCTCTCTTCGACTCGATGAGCGTCGGCGAGAACATCGCGTTCCCGCTGAAGCGGCACACGAAGATGACCCCGGACGAGGTGAGGGCGCGCGTGGCCGAGTGCCTCTCCCTCGTGAAGCTCCGCGGAATCGAGGGGAAGCGCCCCTCGGAGCTCTCGGGCGGCATGCGGCGGCGCGTCGGCTTCGCGCGGGCCATCGCGCTGAAGCCGGAGGTGCTCCTCTTCGACGAGCCGACGACCGGGCTCGACCCGATCACGACGGACGTCCTCGCCCGCGTGATGATCGACCTGAGGGACCGGATGAACCCGACGATGGTGACGATCACCCACGACCTGAAGGTCGCGTTCGAGGTCGCCGAGCGTGTCGCTCTCCTCGACCGCGGGAAGATCCTCGTCGACCTCCCGCCGAGGGAGTTCGAGGCGTCGGACGACCCGCGCGTGAGGGCGTTCGTCCAGGGTGACGGGAGCGAGGACGCGGAGTCCGGGGCTCCCGAGGAGGCAACTGTATGAACGCGACGGCCAAGATCGGCCTTTTCGCCCTGGCGGTCCTGCTCGCGCTCGCCGTCCTCGTCCTCAAGATCGAGGACCTGCCGTTTCCCGGAAAGGCGCGTGCGGCCTCGGCGGAGGTCACCTTCACCGACGTGGCCGGGCTCGACGACAAGTCGACGGTGCGGATCGCCGGCGTGAGGGTCGGCAAGGTCGACGGCGATCCGCCTCCTTCCGGACGGCACGGCGGTGGCGCGGCTCGTCTTCGACGGCGACGTCGAGCTGCGCGACGGGGCCTGGGGCCAGGTGAAGAACCTCGGCCTGCTCGGCGACAAGTACGTCGACCTCTTCGCGGGGGACCCGATGAAGCCCCGCCTGCCCGAAGGGGCCCGCATCCCCGGGCGGGTTCCCGTGCGAGTTCGACGAGCTGACGAAGCTCGCGAGCGACATCGGCAAGGACGTCAAGGAGCTGACCAGCGCCCTTTCGGGTTCCATGGGAGGCGAAACGGGGGAGGCGAAGATCAACCGGATCGTCGACAACGTCGGCGCCCTCGCCGAGCAGCTGAAGAACCTCGTCGAGTCGAACCGGCAGAACGTCGACGTCACGATGGCGAACCTGCGCGAGTTCTCCTCGTCGATCCGCGAGACGCTCGCCCGCCTCGACCGGATCCTCGACGAGAACCGGTCGGGGGTGAAGGGGTCCGTCGCGAACATCGAGGACCTGTCGGGGAAGCTGAAGATCTCCGCCGACAACCTGAACTCGATCACGGGCAAGCTCGACAGCGGACAGGGGACGATGGGCAAGCTCCTGAACGACGAGACGACCCACGAGAACCTGAACGAGGCGCTCACGTCGATCAAGACGGGCGTCGAGTAGCTGAACACGACGCTGACCCGGATCAACCATATCGAGCTCGACCTCGGCTTCTACGGCGAGTACGCGACGCGGACCGAAGGGTGGAAGGGCGTGGCCCGGATCGACGTGACGCCGCGCGAGGGCAAGTTCTACCGCTTCGAGGCGATCGGCCTTCAGGACGGACGGCGCTTCGACGAGACGTACCAGTACGAGACGAGCATCGACGGCGGGCCGCCGACCGTCGTGACGACGACGGTCACGCGGACCGAGGACGAGTTCGCCTTCTCGGCCCAGCTCGGCTACCGTTTCAAGGACACGATGCTCCGGGCGGGGCTGATCGAATCGCGCGGGGGCGTCGCGATCGACCAGCTCCTCCTGAAGGACCGGCTTCAGCTCTCCGCCGAGGCGTGGGACTTCGGCCGGCCCGATGGGCAATGCGCAGGTGAAGCTCTTCGGGCAGTGGCAGTCCCGGGGCGCGGTCTTCGTCCGCAGCGGCGTCACCGACATCATCAACCCCGCGGGGCGCTCGTTCTTCTTCGGTGCGGGGATCCGCTGGAAGGACGAGGACATCAAGATGCTCCTCCCGGCTGCCGCCGGCGCCTTCTAGCTGATGGCCAGGCGGCCGGGTCGCGTCTTCACCTGCACGGCGTGCGACGCGCAGAGCCCGCGCTGGCTCGGGCGCTGCCCCGAGTGCGGCGGCTGGAACACCTTCGTCGAGGGAGAGCCGGAGCGGCCCGCCCGCCCCGGAGAGCGCGCGCCCGCCGCGACCCGTTCGCCGATCCTCCGGATGCAGGACGTCGACGCGACGGATTCGCCGCGCCTCCTGACGGGGCTCGCCGACGTCGACCGGGTCCTCGGGGGAGGGCTCGTTCCCGGCTCCGTCGTCCTCCTCGGCGGGGAGCCCGGCATCGGCAAGTCGACGCTGCTCCTGCAGGTCGCGGCGCGGCTCGTCGCGCACGCGGGCCAGGTCCTCTACGTCTCGGCGGAGGAGTCGGCGCGGCAGGTGCGGCTCCGGGCCGACCGGCTCGGGGCCGTCGTCGACGGCCTTCACCTCCTCGCCGAGACCTCGGTCGACCGGATCCTCGAAGCCGCCGCCGAGAGGCCCTGGACGGCGCTCGTCGTCGACTCGATCCAGACGGTCGCCTCGCCCGACCTCCCCTCGACGCCCGGCTCGGTCTCGCAGGTGCGGGACGCGGCGGCACGCCTCTCCGTCCACGCCAAGACGGGCGGGACGCCGGTGATCCTCGTCGGGCACGTCACGAAGGACGGGACGCTCGCCGGGCCGAAGACGCTCGAGCACCTCGTCGATGCCGTCCTCTCGTTCGAAGGGGAGCGGTTCCAGGCGCACCGCGTGCTGAGGGCGTTGAAGAACCGCTTCGGGCCGGTCCACGAGCTCGGCGTCTTCGAGATGACCGGCACCGGCCTCGTCGAGGTGACGAACCCCTCGGCCCTCTACCTCGGCGGACGGACCGGCGGCCGGCCCGGCTCGGCGATCCTCGCGGCCGTCGAGGGGACGCGTCCGCTCCTCCTCGAGGTGCAGGCGCTGACGGTCCCGGTGAAGTACGGAACGCCGCGGCGTACCGCCATCGGCTTCGACGGGACGCGCCTCGCGCTCCTCCTCGCGGTCCTCGAGCGGCACGGCGGGCTCGCGCTCTCGGGCCACGACGTCTTCCTGAACATCGCGGGCGGCGCCGAGAGCGAGGAGCCGGCGGCCGATCTCGCCGTCCTCGCCGCCGTGGCGGGGAGCGTCCGGGAGACGGCGCTGCCGAAGGGGGCCGTCGCCTTCGGCGAGGTCGGGCTTCTCGGAGAGGTGCGCGCCGTGACGGACGCGACGCTCCGGCTCAAGGAGGCGGTCAGCCTCGGCTTCACGGAGGCGTTCCTTCCCGCCGGGAACGCCGCGGAGGCGGCGGAGTTCCCGGATCTCGCGGTGACCCCCGTCGCGAGCGTCGAGGAGCTCCTCGCGCGGACCGCGGCGCCCGTCAGACCGGCAGGACCGGGTCGGCGCCCGTGAGAACGCGGAACGCCTCGACGTAGCGGGCGAGCGTCCCGGCGACGACGTCGGCGGGGAGGACCGGCGCCGGAGGGCGTCTTGTCCCAGCCGGTCGTCTCGAGCCAGTCCCTCACGAACTGCTTGTCGAAGGAGGGCGGAGAGCCCCCCTCGTGCCACGACGGCGCGGGCCAGAAGCGGGAGGAATCGGGGGTGAGCGCTTCGTCGATCCAGACGACGGAGCCGTCGCCGTCGAGGCCGAACTCGAACTTCGTGTCGGCGACGATCACGCCCCGCGAGGCGGCGTACGCGGCCGCCTCGGAGTAGATCGCGAGCGTGAGGTCGCGCAGGCGCGCCGCGAGGTCGTGCCCGATCGCGCTGGCCATCGTCTCGAACGAGACGTTCTCGTCGTGCCCCGACTCCGCCTTCGTGGCGGGCGTGAAGATCGGCTCGGGAAGACGTCGACGCTTCCAGGAGGCCGGCGGGAAGCGGAACGCCGCAGACGGCGCCGGTCTTCCGGTAGTCCTTCCAGCCGGAGCCCGCGAGGTAGCCGCGGGCGACGCACTCGAACGGGACGACCCGGCACTTCTTCACCAGGACGGAGCGTCCTGCGAGGACTCCCGCGTGCGACGCGAGCTCGCCGGGGAAGGCGGCCGCGTCGGTCTCGACGAGGTGGTTCGGCACGAGCGTGCCGAACTTCCGGAACCAGAAGGTCGAGAGCTGGGTCAGGACCGCGCCCTTGCCGGGGATGCCCGGAGACAGGACGACGTCGAAGGCGGAGATCCGGTCGGTGGCGACGACGAGGAGCCGGTCGCCGAGGTCGTAGACGTCGCGGACCTTCCCCCGGCGGGGAGGCGGAAGGCCAGGCAGGGAGGTGGCTTCGAGGGCGGCAGGCGGCATGGCCGGATTCTATTCGGGCTCGGCTAGACTCCCCGGACCGCACGTTACCGAGGAGTCACGCTTGAAGCTCGAGATCGTTTCCCCCGCCGAGAAGAAGAAGGGCGCCCGCCGCGACGCCGTCGTCGCCTTCGTCGCCCGGCCCGAGAAGAAGGAGCCCGCCCGCTTCGAGACCGTTCCCGACGAGCTCCGTGAGGCGGCCCGTGCGGGTGCGCCTCCCGAAGCCGGCAACGACGGATCGGTCTGGACGGTCCCGCTCGGCGCGGACGGCCCTGCGAGCCGCCTCTATGTCTTCGGCACCGGCACGGGCGAGGAGATGGCCCCGCGCAAGGCGCGAGGCCTGCTGCGCGCGGCGGTCCGCACCCTCGAGAAGAACGGCGAGACGTTCCGCTCTCGTCGACTTTCCCTTCACGCTCCTGAGGATGAGCCCGGCCGAGGCGCGGGACTTCGTCGCCCGCAACCTCCTCGTGGCCGGCTACGCCTTCCCTCGATTCAAGAGCGCCGGGAACGGCCCGGCGAAGCTCGTGGAGATGGCTCTCCCGGCGGGCCGTGGTGTCTTTGCCGGCGCCTCGCCGAAGGAGCTCCGGGAGGGGTGCATCGAGGCCTCGAAGGTCGCCGGGATGGCGGCGTTCGTGCGAGACCTCGGGAACACCCCGTCGAGCGACATGGTCCCGCGGATGTTCGCCGACGCCGTGAAGGCGGCTGCGAAGAGCGCGCGGCGTGAAGGCGACGGTACTCGGGAAGAAGCAGATCGAGGCCGAGCGGATGGGAGGCCTTCTCGCCGTCAGCCGCGGCGCGGCCGAGGAGCCCCGCTTCGTCATCCTCGAGCACCGGGGCGGAAAGAAGGGCGACAAGCCCGTCGTCCTCGTCGGCAAGGGCGTCACGTTCGACTCGGGCGGCATCTCGATCAAGCCGTCCGACAAGATGGGCGACATGAAGTGGGACATGATGGGCGCGGCCACCGCGTGCGGGGCCGTCCTCGCCGCGGCGGAGCTCGGCCTGCCGGTGAACGTGGTCGCGCTCGCCCCCCTCGCCGAGAACATGCCGTCGGGCTCCGCCTACAAGCCGGGCGACATCGTGACGTTCCGCAACGGCAAGACGGCCGAGATCGACAACACCGACGCCGAGGGGCGCGTCGTCCTCGCCGACGCCCTCGACTACGCGAAGGAGTTCTCGCCCTCCGTCATCGTCGACTACGCCACGCTCACGGGCGCGGCCGTCGTCGCCCTCGGCCTCGAGGCGTCGGTCCTCTTCACCGACCACGAGGACCTCGCCGCCGCGCTGATCTCCGCGGGAGAGCGGACCGACGAGCGGCTCTGGCGCCTCCCGCTCTGGGACGACTACAAGGAGAACATCCGGTCCGACTGGGCCGACTTCAAGAACACCGGCGGCCGGTACGGCGGCTCCATCAACGGTGCGATCTTCCTGAAGGAGTTCGTCGACCCGAAGACCCCGTGGGCCCACGTGGACATCGCCCCGACGGCCTACTTCGAGCGCGAGCACGCCGGCTACGCGACGGGCGCGACGGCGATCGGCCTCGCGATGACGCTCCGCTGGCTGAAGGACCGCGCCTCCCGGTAAGGCCGTGCTCTGCACCCTCCGCGTCCGGGACCTCGCCGTCCTCGAGGACGTCGACGTCGCGCTCGACACCGGCCTGACGGTCCTGACGGGCGAGACCGGCGCGGGGAAGTCGCTCGTCGTCGACGCGCTCTCGCTCCTCTCGGGAGAGCGGTCCGACGCGACGCTCGTCCGCGGCGGGGCCGAGCGCCTCGTCGTGGAGGGGTCGTTCGAGACGGACGACCCGGCCGTCTCGGATGTCCTCGTCGCCGCGGGCCTGCGCGAGCCGGGCGCCCGCGGCCCGTCCGAGGTCGTCGTGAGGCGCGAGGTCTCCGTCGAGCGGAAAGGGGCGCCTCTTCATCGACGGCTCGCCGGCCGCGCTCCGCACGCTCGCCGAGCTGGCGCCGCGCCTCCTCGTCCTCTACGGGCAGGCGGAGGCGCGCGAGCTCCTCGACCCGGCCGCTCCGCGCGAGCTCCTCGACCGGTTCGCCGCGCTCTCGGAGAGGTCGGCGGAGGTCGAGCGGCTCCACGCGGCGTGGAAGGAAAAGGACGCGGACCGCGAGCGGATCGCCGCGCTCGGCAAGGACGGCCCCGCGCGGCTCGAGGTCCTGGAGTTCCGGATCGGCGAGATCGACCGCGCTGCGCCGGTCGCGGGCGAGGAGGAGTCCCTCGGAAGGGAGAAGACGGCGCTCTCGAGCGTCGAGAAGCGCGGCCGGCTCCTGGCGGACGCCGTCGCGGCCCTCGAATCGGACGAGGGCGGCGCCCTGCCGGCCCTGACCGCTCTCCGGCGGACCGTTCTCGCCCTCGCCGAAGTCGACCCGGACGCCGCGGGACGCCTCGCGATCGTCGACGAGCTGATCGAACGCGTCGCCGACGTCGCAGCGTCGACCTCGCGCGACCTCGAGCGGCTCGAGGCCGACCCGTCGCGGCTCGCGACCGTCGTCGAACGGCTCGACGTCCTCGCGAAGCTGAAGAGGAAGTACGGCGCGACGCCTCGAAGAGGTCCTCGCCTACAGCGAGGTCGTCGGCCGGGAGCGGGACGAGCTGGCCGACCTGGAGGGGGCGCTCCGCAAGGCGGAGAAAGCCGCTGGCGAGGCGTTCGCCGCCTACAGGACGGCGGCGCTCGAGCTCTCCGCCGCGCGGACGGCCGCCGCGCCAAGGCTCGGGAAGGCGGTGGAGAGGCATCTCGCCGACCTCGCGTTCCTGTCCTCGGCGTTCCGCGTGGAGGTCTCGCGCAAGGGCGTTCCCGACAGCCCGTTCCTCGCGGGAGAGGAGCACGTTGCTTTCGGCCCCCATGGGGTCGACGCCGTGACGCTCGCGTTCGCCCCGAATCCGGGGGAGCCCCCCGGCCTCTCGCGAAGATCGCCTCCGGAGGCGAGCTCTCACGCGTCCAGCTCGCCGTGGCGGCCGCGCTCGCGGAGGCCGAGGCGGCGCGCGAGGGCAGGCGCGGCAGCCGCCGCGGAGGCCCCGTGCGGACGTTCGTCTTCGACGAGGTGGACGCCGGGGTCTCCGGTGCGACGGCCGAGGCCGTCGGACGCAAGCTCCGGACCCTGGCTGCGCACGAGCAGATTCTCGTCGTGACGCACCTGCCGCAGGTCGCGGCCGCGGGGGACCGTCACCTCGCCGTGCGGAAGGAAGTCTCCGGCGGGCGAACGCGGACGGTGGTGACGGATCTCGACGAGAAGGGGCGCGTCGAGGCGATCGCCGCTCTCCTGGCGGGCGCGTCCCTCACCGACGCCGCGCGGCGTCAGGCGAGACAGCTCCTCGCCGCGGCGGCCGAGACGTCGCGCGCTCCGCGCGGCTGACGCGGCTGCGTCGCAAGTCGGCTCTTCCACGAAGAACTCCGGCGCAAGTCGTTCTGAAATCTCTGCAGCGGGCCTGCGGCTCACGCGAGCCAAGACTCGTGCCTGCGGCAGTGCAGCGTGTTCATTCCGTGTTCGCCGAGATGAAGACAGCATGAAGGATTGCAGAGGAGCTGAGGAAAACCCTGTGCGTTTCTCGCGTCGCCGGAACCCGAACTCCGTGCCGCTTCCGCCTTCCGCCACGGTGCACAGGTTTCGGTGCACCGTCCCTCCATCTGGTATCGTCGCCGACCCGTGAGGAATCGATGATCGTCCGGCCGTACAGGGGAGCCCGTCCCGTCATCGGCGAGAGGGTCTTTCTCGCCGAGACCGCCGCCGTCATCGGCGACGTCGTCCTCGGCGGACGACGTCTCGATCTGGTACGGTTCGGTCGTGCGCGGAGACTGCTGCTCGATCCGGATCGGCGCGCGGACGAACGTGCAGGACAACTCCACTCTCCACGTCACGAGGGACGTCGGGCCGCTCCTCCTCGAGGAGGAAGTGACGCTCGGCCACAACTGCGTCGTCCACGCGTGCACGATTCGCCGGGGCGCGCTCGTAGGGATGAACGCGACGGTCCTCGACGGCGCCGAGATCGGTGAGAAGGCCCTCGTCGCGGCGGGCGCGGTCGTCCTCGGCGGGCACTGTCGTCGCGCCCCGGACGCTCTGGGCAGGGAGCCCGGCGAAGTACAGGCGGGACCTGACGGAAGCCGAGGTCCTCGGCCTCGACTTCTACTGGAAGAACTACCTCGACTACAAGGAGGAGTACCTCCTAGAGGACGCGCGGCGCGGGCGGGCTCTGCCCGTCGCAGTGCCGGTCCTCTGACGGAAGGTCACCCCCGATGATCACGAGCGTCAAGGGGATGCGGGACCTGCTCCCGCCCGAAACGCGTGTCTGGAACCGCCTCGAGGAGACGACCCGGACCGTCTTCTCCCTGTACGGCTACGACGAGATCCGCACGCCCTCCCTCGAGCCGACGGAGCTCTTCGTGAGGAGCGTCGGCGAGGCGTCGGACATCGTCCACAAGGAGATGTACTCCTTCACCGACCGCGGCGGGCGCGAGGTGACCCTCCGGCCCGAGAACACGGCGGGCGTGGCGCGCGCGTTCATCGAGCACGGGATGGCCGCAGGCGGGCGGCGTGAAGAAGCTCTACTACGTCGGCCCGCAGTACCGCTACGAGCGGCCGCAGAAGGGGCGCTACCGCGAGTTCCGGCAGATCGGCGCCGAGGTGCTCGGCGCGGCGGACCCGGCGACGGACGCCGAGCTCCTCGTCATGCTCTTCGACCTCCTCGGCCGCCTCGGCTTCACGGGGCTCTCCGTCTCGCTCAACAGCGTGGGGAGCGAGGACTCCCGGCCGGCCTACGTGGAGGCGCTCCGCGCGTACCTCCTCGGGCACGAGGAGAAGATGGGCGAGGACGACCGGCGGCGGCTTCGCGAGAACCCGCTGCGGGTCCTCGACACGAAGGACCGTTCGCTGGCGGAGGTCCTCGCCGCGGCACCCCTGCGTCCTGGACCACCTCGACCCCGCCTCGCTCGCGCACCACGAGGAGCTCCTCGCGCTCCTCGACGCCGAACGGATCCCGTATCGCGTCGAGCCCAGGCTCGTGCGCGGACTCGACTACTACACGCGCACCGTCTTCGAGGTGACCGCGCAGGGGCTCGGGGCGCAGGACGCGCTCCTCGGCGGCGGGCGGTACGACCGCCTCGTCTCCGACCTCGGCGGCCCGAAGACGCCCGGCATCGGCTTCGCCATCGGCGAGGACCGGCTCGTCGACGTCCTCCCCGAGGCGTTCCGCCGGGCGGCGGTCGAGGGGTTCGCCCCGGTCGCCCTCGTCGCCATCGAGCCGTCCGATCGCGCCGCCGCGCTCTCGCTGGCGGGCGAGCTTCGGCGCGCCGGAATCGCCGTCGACTTCGACCCGGCCGGAAAGGGCCCGGGCGCCGGGCTCAAGGCCGCCTCGAAGCGGGGCTGCCGGACGGCGGTCCTCGTCGGCGGGCGGGAGCGCGAGTCGGGCATCGCCATCGTGAAGGACCTCGTCGAGAGGTCGCAGAGGGAGGTCCCGCTCGCGGACCTGCCGCTCGTCCTGAAGGGAGAGACCCCGTGACCGCTTCCGCAACTCGTGTCCCCGCCGGAACCCTCCGAAGCGAACACGCCGGACAGACCGTCCTCGTCAAGGGCTGGGTCCACCGCCGCCGCGATCACGGCGAGCTCGTCTTCATCGACCTGCGCGACCGCTCGGGCGTTCTCCAGGTCGTCTTCGACGCGGAGTTCCTGCCGTCGCCCGAGCTCCTCGCTCGCGCCAAGGAGCTCCGCGGCGAGTTCGTCCTCGCCGTGACGGGCGAGGTCATTCTTCGCGAGGGGACGGCGAAGAACGCCGAGATGCCGACGGGCGAGATCGAGCTGCGCGCGACCGCGCTCGAGGTCCTGAACCGGGCCGAGACGCCGCCGTTCCCGATCGAGGACGGCGTGAAGGCTTCCGAGGACATCCGGCTGAAGTACCGCTACCTCGACCTTCGCCGGCCCGGAGATGACGGCGAACCTCGTCAAGCGCAGCGACGTGACCTTCCGGATCCGCGCAGGTCCTCCACGAGGAGGGCTTCCTCGAGGTGGAGACGCCGATCCTGACGAAGTCGACGCCCGAGGGGGCCCGCGACTTCCTCGTCCCGTCGCGCGTCCACCCGGGCGAGTTCTACGCGCTGCCGCAATCGCCGCAGCTCTTCAAGCAGCTCCTGATGGTGGCGGGTGTGGAGCGCTACTACCAGATCGCCCGCTGCTTCCGCGACGAGGACCTGCGTGCCGACCGGCAGCCCGAGTTCACGCAGGTCGACCTCGAGCTCTCCTTCCCCGACGAGGAGACGGTCTACGCCCTCATCGAGAAGATCTTCGCGGCGGTCTTCCCGGCCTACGGGATCCCGTGCCCGACGCGTTTCCCGAGGATGACGTACGCGGAGGCGGTGGAGAGGTTCGGCATCGACAGGCCCGACACACGCTACGGTCTCGAGCTGAAGACTCTCGACTTCTCCGGCTTCGCCATCGGAGATTCTCCGCTCGGCCGAGAGGGTCAAGGGGATCGCGCGTGCCCGGCGGCGCCGCCTTTGCCAGGAAGCGCCTCGACGACCTCGAAGTCGCGGCGAAGCAGCTGGGTGCCTCGGGCCTCGTCTGGATCAAGCTCCAGGCGGACCTCCCGGGCGGCTGGAATTCCAACGGCAAGAAGCTCCTCGACGACGCGACGGTCGCCGCTGCGCGGGGGGCTCTCGGGGCCGGCGAGGGCGACCTCCTCCTCGTCGTGGCCGGGAAGACGTCGACGGTCAACGACGTCCTCGGGAGCCTTCGCGTCAAGCTCGCCCGCGAGGAGAAGCTGATCCCCGAGGGGCGCTACGAGTTCCTCTGGGTGACGGACTTCCCGCTTCTCGAGTGGCACGCGGAGGACGGCCGCTGGTACGCGATGCACCACCCGTTCACGTCTCCCCGGCCGGAGGACGTGCCGCTCCTCGATTCCGATCCCGGGAAGGTCCACGCCCGGGCCTACGACGTCGTCCTGAACGGGATGGAGCTCGGCGGCGGGTCGATCCGGATCCACCAGCCCGAGGTCCAGTCGAGGGTCTTCGCGACGCTCGGCATCGGGCCGGAGGAGGCGAGGGCGAAGTTCGGCTTCCTGCTCGACGCCTTCCGCTTCGGCGCGCCGCCGCACGGCGGGCTCGCGCTCGGCCTCGACCGGATGCTGATGATCCTCACGCGCTCGTCGTCGATCCGGGACGTGATCGCGTTCCCGAAGACCGCTTCGGGGAGCTGCCTCATGACGGAATCGCCCGGGCCGGTCTCGGACGCGCAGCTCGTCGAGCTGGGAATCCGGCGCGCCGCGGATGTCGTCCCGAAGCCGTCCTGACGCGCGCGGACTCCGGACGTTCCGCTTCGCCGCCGCCGGCGTCCCCTGCGAGGTGTCCGTCGGGGTCGGGGGCGCTCGCGCGCCTGCCCGGGGCCCTCGGGCGGATCGCTCCCGGGCGCTGGCTCGTCGTCTCGTCGGCTCCGGTCCTGGCGGCGCAGGGGCATCGCCTCGCGGAAGCGCTCGCGGGCGCGTCCGCGCTCGACCCGGAGCCGCTCCTGGTTCCGGACGGCGAAGCCGCCAAGAGCTGGACCGTTCTCGGGAAGCTCCTCTCGGAGATGGCCCGGCGGGGGCTGGCGCGCGACGGGGGGGTCGTGGCGTTCGGCGGGGGGACCGTCGGCGACGTGGCGGGGCTGGCGGCGTCGCTCGCCCTCCGGGGCGTTCCCGTCGTCCAGGTGCCGACCACGCTCCTCGCCGCCGCCGACAGCGCGCTCGGGGGAAAGACGGCGGTGAACCTCGCGGCGGGGAAGAACCTCGCGGGGACGTTCCACCACCCCCGTCTCGTCTGCGTCGACCCACGGCTCCTCTCCTCGCTGTCCGAACGGGACCACCGCTCGGGGCTCGCGGAGGTCGTCAAGAGCGCGCTCCTGTCGGCGTCGTTCTGGAGGCGTATGCCCGCTGCTCGTCGACGGCCTCGCGTCGCGGGACGAGTCCGCCCTGGCCGAGGCGGTCGAGCGGTCGCTGCGCGTGAAGGCGGACGTCGTCTCGCGCGACCCCGACGAGGCCCGGGGCCTACGCCACGCGCTGAATCTCGGGCACACGGTCGCGCACGCGCTCGAAGGGGCCTCGGGGTACCGCCTGCGGCACGGCGAAGCCGTGGCCTGGGGCCTTCTCGCCGCGCTGCGGCTTTCCGCGGCCCGCGGGCTCCTTCCGGGCCGGACGGCGGTCCGGATCGAGGAGCTCGTGAGAGGAGCTTCTGAAGCCTCCTCCGCTCCCGGCAGCCGTCCGCCGGGGCTGGCCGGCTCTCCTCGGGGCCGACAAGAAGAGGGACCGCGAAGGGCTGCGCGACGTCCTCCTCGCGGGGCCGGGGCGACCGCGCCTCGAGCGGATCACGGCCGCGGAGCTCGTCGCGAGCCTTCCGGACGAGGCCGGCAGCTAGAATCCACGGGTGATCCCGATTCCCCGAAGGCCCCGGCTGCGGATCGTCACCGCCCTGATCGCGACCCTCGTCGTCGTGTCGATCGTGCCTCTCGCCTTCTCGGCGATGCGGCTCGTGTCGATCAACCGCGAGGCGCTCGAGACGGCCGAGAAGCAGTACCTGACCCGGAGCGCCGTGACGCTCTCGGACGGGATCGAAGGCTTCCTGAGGCGGATGCTCGTCCAGGTCACGAAGATCGGTGACGGCCTCGAGCTGGCCCGCGCCGTGGCGCCGGACACGGACCCGTTCGCATTCGTCGGCCGGACGGCTCTCATCGCGCGATACCGGGACGCCGAGCCGAGCTTTCTCGTGCTCCGGGCGCTCGACGCCGACCGTCTCGGAGGCGTCATCCAGCCCGCGCAGATCGACGCCGCGCTGGAAGAGGAGCTGAACCGGGCGTTCGACGCCGCGTTGCGCGGCTCGATCTACGTCGGAGAGGCCCTCCGCGTCCCGTCGCTTCCCGATCCGGGAATCGTCATGGCGGTGCCCGTGTCCGCCCCGGAAGGGGGCGTCGTCGGAGTCGTCGAGGCGTTCGTCTCCCTCGCCCCGATCCGGGCGCTCCTCGAGCTCGAGAAGAAGCGAGACCTCGTCGCCTACGTCGTCGACCGGCGCGGAAACCTCGTCCTTGCGAGCGATGCCGAGGCCGTGGGAGGCAAGGAGCCCCTCCTGAAGGTCGAGCTCGTCGCCGAGTTCGTCCAGCACCCGGTCCGCCTCACGCGAACGTACTCCCGGGGAGAAGGAGCGGCGGCCCGGCGCGTCCTCGGGACGGTCTCGCCCGTG
>CAVPIV010000002.1:0-17685 GCA_963705085.1 uncultured Thermoleophilia bacterium
TATGGCGCTGGCGGCCGGCGTGGCCGCGGCCAACGCCGTTTCCCCGCTGACTGGTCACTTCGACCTCGAAGTGGCGCAGCGGCTGGCGGGCCGGGCATCCGTCGGCCCGCCGGCGTCGTGACGCCGGTTTTCTTCTCCCCGGACTCGGCCGCTTACACTGGTAGCCGTGAGACCCACTCTCTTCGAGATCGGGGGACTTCACATCTACAGCTTCGGGCTCATGGCCGCGCTGTCGCTCATCCTGCCCGGCCTTCTCATCGTCGCCCCCCTCATCAGGCGGCCGCGGGGTGAACCCCGGGTTCGCCACGAGCTGATCATCGCCGCCGGCGTCGGGGGCTTCGTCGGAGCGCGCATCTACTACATCCGGAGCACTGGGCCGAGGTACAGGACAACCTCACCAGGCCGCCTTCGGCGGCATCGGGTTCACGTGGTACGGCGGCCTCATCGGCGGCTTGTCGGTGTCGTCGGCTGGACGCTGCTCCGCCGCATCCCGCTCGGGGTCATCGCCAACGCCATGGCGCCGGCGACCGCCGCCGGCTACGCGATCGGTCGCATCGGCTGCCAGCTCGCCGGCGACGGCGACTACGGCCGCCCTTCGACGCTGCCGTGGGCGATGGGCTATCCGAACGGCACCGTGCCAACCCCGCCTGGCATCACGGTGCATCCGACGCCGATCTACGAGATCCTGGCGATGATCCCCATCATCTGGGTGTGCTGGTGGCTGGCCGGCAAGAACCACTCCGGGCTGGTGGACCTTCGGCTGGTTCCTCATCCTCTCCGGGCTCGAGCGCCTGTTGGTCGAGTTCGTTCGCCGAAACCCAGAGTGGCTGGCCGGCCTCACCCAGCCGCAGTGGGTTTCGCTGGCGAGCATCGCGATCGGCGCCGTTCTGGCCTGGTCTTCGCCCGGCGCCCGGCCGAGCGCCTGGAACGAGAAGGTCCGGAGCCTGGCCCACCGCCGCGGGCCGCAGCTGCCAGGAGAGCGTCGCGGGCACGGTCAGTCGCCGGCGCGGCGCTCACGCGGCCCTTCCGTCCACCCGGCCGGCACGATCAGCAGGGGGCACGGAGACTCCTGGAGCAGTCGCCGGACGATGTGGCCATGACCTTCCGCGAAGGTCCCCCTCCACGTCAGAACGATCAGCTCGACCTCCGACGCGCCGGCCTCCTCCGTGATCGTGGTCGCAGGGTCGCCCACGAGGACACTGACCCGGTGACGGCACCCCTCGGCGCGTTGCGAGAAGCGCATCGAGAACTCGTCCTGCCAGTCCGACCACGCGTACTGCTCCTGGTCGATGAACCGCGGCGCCGGCAGACTCCGATCTCGACCGGATCCCGGCCGGTGGCGACGTTCAGCATGACGATCTCCCGGCCCGGACGGCACAGCACGGCCTCCGCGAAGAGCATCGCGGCCGTGGTTGAGGGAGTGCCCTCGAGCGGCACCAGCAGTCGCCGCAGCTCCGTAATGGACCGCATTCCGGGCCGGACCAGGAGGAGGGAACCGCGGAGTCCTCGAGGAGTTCCCTGGCGGGGCGCCGAAGACCTGACCGTCGGCGAGATTGAGGCCTATGGCGACACAGTCGACATCGGCCTGGGAGACCAGCTTGGCGAGATTGCTCCACGCGTCGCCCGCCAGCTCGACGAGCTCCACGCCCTCGAGGTCGCCGGCAACGGCGTCGCGCTCCGCCCCTTGCGGATGCGCGGCCCGCACGTCCCACCGGGCCGCGGCCGCGGACCGCGGGCCGAGTCGATCAGCTCGCCCTCGGTGCGAATGTCTTCGACGACGATCAGCAGCGTCAGTCGGAACCTCCTCCCAGCGGCCCCCGGGCCGCCGGCGAAGAGCGTAGCGTGCGGGATGCAGCTCTCGTTCCTCGCCGTCCAGGATGACGCGCACGGGGGCCCTCTGGATCAATATACCCAGATGGAGGGTGTCGTCGCGTGTTTGGAACTCGAATTCCAGACGCGCGCCGCGAAAGAGGAACGGGACGCTCAAGCCTCTCCAGGCCGGCGGCAGGTGCGGGTCGATCAGCAACGCCTCATCCCGGCGCTGAATGCCCGCAAAGCCCATCACGGCCGCCTGCCAGAGACTGCCCATGGTAGCCAGGTGCAGGCCGCGAGCGGCGTTGCCCATGGTGTCCCCCATATCGATTGTCGTCGCCATCTTGAAGTCGGCCACGGCGTCGTCGACGCGGCCCAGCCGAGCGGCGACGGCGGCATGCATCCCAGAGCTCAGCGAGCTGCCGTGCACGGTGATCGGCTCATAGTAGTCGTAGTTGGACGCCGCTACGTCGTCTGCGATCTCGTCGGACAGCACGTGCGTGAGCATCACGACGTCGGCCTGCTTGACGACCTTGGAGCGCAAGGTGACCTCGCGGCCGAGCATCATGTCCGCGGGCGTGGGCCGCGGCCGCAGCTTCTCAAGCGGGACGTCGTCCAGCGCGTGGAACCCGGCGAACTGCTCGTAGAGCAGCGTATGAGGATCGAACCCGTCCACCATGCCCTCCGCCACCGCACGCCAGGCCTCGAGTTCCGCCGGCGTCAGGCCAAGCCGCTCCCACAGCTCGCCGGCGTACCCGGAATCGACCCGCTGCAGCCAGCGCCACGCCTCCAGAGCACGCCTGATGTTCCAGCGCGCCATGACGTTCGTGTACGCATTGTCGTCGACCGCCTCGTGGTACTCGTCGGGGCCGACGACGAGACGGATATGGTACCGGCCCTCGCTCCCGACGACGGCCCGCGACGCCCAGAATCGGGCCGTCTCCAGCAGCATCTCCACACCCATCCCGGCCATGAACACGTCGTCGGCCGTGGCCTTCCAGTACTCCCACACGGCCCAGGCGACGTCGGCGGAGATGTGGTGCTCCATGATCCCCGAGAGGATCGGAACGATCTCGCCGCCGGGGCCGATGCCGTACGGCGGCGTCGTCTCCACCCCTTTGTCGGCGGACTCCCACGGGTAGAGGGCGCCCCGATGCCCCATCTGGCGCGCCTTCTCGCGCGCCCCTGCGAGATGCCGGAAGCGATAGGCGAGCAAGGTCCGGGCCGTCTCCGGATGGGTGTAGATGTAGAACGGCAGGACGAAGATCTCGGTGTCCCAGAAGACGTGCAGAAAGTACGACATGCCGCTCAGCCCGCGGGCGCCGACCGAGACGGTGTCCTTCGAGGGGTGGGCGCTGCTGATCATGTGGAAGATGCTGAAGCGCAGGGCCTCCTGGTCCGGCGCATCCCCGCTGACGACGAGGTCGGCGTCGCGCCAGCGTGCCTCCCACGCCGCGCGGTGGTGGCGCAGGAGCTCGTCATACCCTAGCCGCTCCGCGCGGTCCAGAGCACGGCCGGCGGTTGCGGACGAAGGCACCCGCGTCCGCGCCGAGACGATCGCCGCCAGACGATCGATGGTGGCCGGATCGCCCGGTTCCAGACGGCCGCCGATCACGTCGCGGCCCTGATCGACGTAGCGGATCACGGGCGATCCGCTCGCCGGCCGTGTCGCCAGCGCGAGCACGTGACCGCCACCGTTGCGACCGCGGCTGCGGGCGAGCAGGCGCGAGTCCTCGAGGTTCTGGATCTCGATCTCCTTCAGCGGGCCGCCGGCGTAGCTGATACCGGTCGCGCCCTGCCAGATCAGGCGACCGGCGAAGTCCTCGGCGGTCGCCTCCGCGCGCAGTCCCAGCAGCTGCCGGTCGGCCAGCGAGGCGAAACGCGCGGTGCGCACGCTCACCGTGCGCCCCACCCCGTCGCGCTGGCGCCAGTAGCGATAGACCACGCCGTGCCGCATGTCGAGCACGCGGTGGTGCTCGAGGACTACGCCGCTCGCCAGGTGCAGCGGCGCGCCACCGACGACGAGACGGACGCCGGCCCAGTCAGGCGCCGGCACGGGCTGGCGGAAGCGGACGTCGCCCGTGCCGTCGCCGAAGACGCCGGCGACGAAGGTGCCGGGCGTCGAGACGGCCGATCCCTCCTCGAGAGCGCCCCGCGTCCCGCTCTCGCCGTTGGCGATCGTCAGGAGCGTTTCGATTTCACGTTCACGGAAGGGGTCGAACCCGTGAACCTCGTATCGCCAGGCCGCGTCCGACGTCGGCTCTGGGAAGGCGGCCCTCGCGATGGCCGTCCGCCGCGAGAGCTGGTCGCGCAGCACGCCGAGGAGCGTCGCGACTCCTCCCCGGGCGCTGATCACGTGCGGTAGCCCGCGACCACCGCCGGCAGCGAACCTCGCGAAGTCGCCAAGGCCGTCGCCGACGATGAGCAACTGGGAAGGGTCGCGGCGCCGGTCATCGATCAGGAGGCGCAGGACAGCCCGAAGGCTGTCTCGCCGGTCGGTGAGACCGACGTGCAGGTGCCGCGCGTCCATGGCCACCCCCCGATTGCGCAGGCCGGCCTCTTTGACGAGCCTGTGGCTCAGCTCGACGAGGTCGCCGCGGAGGCTGTCCGACGCCGGCCCGGTCGGCAGGTCGATCCGCCACCTGCTGAACCCGTCGTAGGCCACGGAGACATGGTGACCGCGCGCGGCCAGCTCCTCACCGAGGGCCGCCGCCACAGGCGCAAGCCGCGCGGCCTCCTCCTCGCTCGCCTGACGCCTGAGCAGCAGGCGAGGGCCTTGCGGCCCGATCACGTAGATCTCCGAGCCGCCGGACAGGCAGAGGAAGAAGCGGCCCTCCACATCGGGCCGGGCCCTCAGGCGATCATCAACAACCGCGACCACCGCATCGCTGACGAACGCGACATCGACGCCCAACGCGCACAGACGCTGTACCAGACTGCGCAGCTCGACGACGTCCCCGGGGCGAGCACTGACCTCCACTCCGTCCCAGTCGGCACAGAGCACGGAGTACTCCCGCTCAAGCCCTGCCGGCGTGTCATCAACGGGATCCATACGTCCTCATCCTGCCCAACGCGCACGCTTTGCGCACCCCCCTTGGCCGGACGCTCCCGCGCGGGGTCCGGTCATGCCGCCGTTCGCCGACGCGTCGTCGCCGTCACGTCAGGCGAGCGCCGTCGACGAGGAGGGCGACGGGCGGGATAATGACCATGCCGGTCGCCGGCACCCAGACGACCTGCGTCATGGCGCGCGCGTCGCGTGAGGCACTGGGAGAAAAGGTCGCTCGCAGTGTAGGAGAGGGCCGACAAGAGGCCTGCGAAGACCGTGAGCACGCCGGCCGCGCCGCGTCACGTGTCGAAGTGGCAGACCGTGAGGTCCGCGAAGTTGCGCGGCCCCAGGCCCCGGTGCTTCTCGGCAATCGTGTCGGCCAGGGTGTCGAGGGCCGCGTAGTCGGCCGCTCGCGGCATGCCTTTGGCCATCACGGGCTCGAGGAACTCCGCCGTCAGCTTGGCCATCATGCCGGTCAGGATCTCGACCGTCTTGCCCGCCCAGCCGTACGAGCCGATCACCGTCGCGCACTTGGCGCGCGGGCGCAGCGCGTTGGCGAGGAACGCGGCGTTGGCGGCCAGCGGGTGCGGCCCGGCGAGTATCGTCGGAGTGCCGAGTACGATCGTGCCGGCGTGAACGAGCGAGCTCGCGAGCTCGCCGGCGTCGAGCGACACGAGGTCGAAGCGCTCCACCGCGACGCCGCGATCGGCGAGCGCGGCGGTGAGGTGGTCGACCATCAGGCGCGTGCTGTCGTGCATCGACACATACGGGAGACACACGGTGTTCTGCGGATCTCCCGCGGCCCAGTCCCGGTAGGCGGCGATGATGAACCCGGGGTCGTTGTACACAGGCCCGTGGCTCGGGCAGATGAAGGCGATCGGGTACTGGGTCACCTTCTCGATGTTCCTGGTCACCTGAGCGCCGAACGGCATCATGATCTCGGCGTAGTAGCGCTTGGCGCCGTCGTAGACCTCGTGCTTGTCGGCGAAGACGTCGCTGGTCGCGTAGTGCGACCCGAAGAAGTCGCAGCTGAAGAGGACTCTATCCTCGGCCAGCCACGTCGACATCGTCTCGGGCCAGTGCACCCACGGCGTGGCGACGAAGGTCAGCGTCTTGTCGCCCAGCGAGAGCGAGTCGCCGTCAGCGACGATGTGGAAGCGCCCGTCGTCCAGGTGCAGGTGGTCGATGAGCATGGCGCGCGCCTTGGCGTTGCAGACGATCGTCAGGTCGGGGAAGCGCTCAAGGAGCATCGGCGTTGAACCCGAGTGGTCCTGCTCCACGTGATGGATCACGAGATAGTCGGGAGCCGGCAGCTCGTCGAGCTGCCGGGAGAACGTGAGCCAGCCGGACGGGTCGACCGTGTCCAGCAGCGCGCACTTCTCGCTGCCTTGAACGAAGTAGGCGTTATAGCTCGTGCCGTCCGGCAGTGGAATCAAGGCGTCGAAGAGACGCCGGTCCCAGTCGACGACGCCGATGAGGTGCACATTGGGAACGATCTGGCGCGGCTTCATGGTCACCCTCCCCGCGATCGGAGCAACGGCTGCGTGGTGTAGAAGCCAGTATAGCCGCGAGACCGGGACGCGAGTCGCAGGACCGCCGCGTATTGTCAGCCGGCGCGATCGAGCTCGTCGGCGAGCTGCTCCAGGAAGAGGCCAACATCTGTGACGATGCCGACCGTCTGGAAGCTCCCACGGTCGACCAGCTTCGTCACGACTGCCGGATTGATATCGATGCAGACGGTGTGGACGGCGGCCGGCAGCATGTTGCCCACTGCGATGCTGTGGAGCATGGTGCTCAGCATCAGGCACGCGCCTGCCCGCTGCGCGTAGCGCCGCATCTCCGCCTGCGCCTGCATCACGTCGGTGATCACCTCGGGTAGTGGCCCGTCGTCGCGGATGCTGCCCGCCAGCACGAACGGGGTGCCTGTCGTGACCACGGAATGCATCAGTCCGCCGGTGAGGACGCCCTGCTCGACGGCGGCCGCGATGCCGCCGCAACGCCGGATCGTGTTGATCGCGCGCAGGTGGTGCTCGTGGCCGCCCGGCGTTGGCGTCCCCTCGTTGAGGCTGATGCCGAGCGACGTCCCGTAGAGCTGGACTTCGATGTCGTGAGTGGCGATCGCGTTGCCGCCAAATACGACGCCGACGTAGCCCGCCTCGATGAGGCGGGCCAGGTGCGGCGCCGCCCCCGTGTGGATCACCGCCGGACCGGCAACGGCGATCGTGAGCTTGCCGTCACGCTTGACCTGTCGCAATACGCGCGCCACCTCGCGCACGATTTGCGCCTTGGGCTTCTCGCTGCTCACCGCCGACCCCATGAACTCGAACGGCTGGCTCTCTCGCGGCCGCTCCAGCGGGATGACACGAATGCCCCGGTGACCGGTGACAAAGAGATCGCCTGCGCGCGCGTCGCTCATCGACACCGTCTCCGCCGTCCCCTGCGCGGGGCGCACCCGCACCCCGCAGTCCATCTCCGGGTACCCGACACGCACCCAGTCGCCCGCCACCCGCACGTACGTCTCAAGGTTCGTGGTGGAGTAGAAACGCTCAGGGAACACGCCGTCCATCGGCGCGGGGACCAGCGTGACGTCGTGCGGATTCACGGCTACGACGCCGAAGTCGGTGATTGCGGTGAGCAGCACGTCCAGATGGGCGGTGTCGCGGCCGTAGATGCGCATCCGCGCCTGCGAAGGATCCGACTTCATGCGCCCGACCTCGAAGCTGAGCACCTCGAAGTCGCCGTCGCGGTCCATGACCTGGTCCATGATCTGGGTCATGAGCAGCGAGTCGATGAGGTGGCCCGTCACCTCCACGTCTTCATATGGCTTGTCGAGCATCTGCCCTCCCGCGGCGAGCCGTCGAGGGCAGTCTATCGCCTTGCGCGAGACGGCCCCAGCCAACGATCATGTCGTCTCGCAGTCGACTGTGGCGCGGGCGCCTGGTGTTCCACGTACGACTCAGGGCTATCCGACCCGAGTTGTCGCCCGGGGTCCAGGTTCGGTCCTACACCGGCCACAACCAGAATCAGGCCGGCGGACCCTCCTCCGCCTGGATCTCCTCGACGATCGCCTTGGACGAAGGCAGCAACTCGACGATGAACACGCCGGCCAGCATGAGCGAGCCGCCCACGAGGAGACGCCACGTCACCTCATCCATGCCCGCGACGATGCCGGCCAGAACCGCGAACACGCTCTCGAAGCCGAGGAGGATGGCCGCGTGGGTCGACGTCGTGTAGCGCTGCCCCCAGCTCTGGATGAAGAACGCGTAGATCGTGCCGGTCAAGGCCATCCACACGGTCATCGCCCAGAACCGCCAGCCGAGATCCAGCGTGATGGTCGTGACCAGCGGAGTGACGATCGCCAGCGCGAGGGCCGAGAAGCCGATCTGGGTCATGGCCAATGTCGACGCCTCGACTTTGGGTGCAAAGAACCCGGTCGCCATGATGTGCAGCGCGTAGAGCAGCGCCCCGAGCAGGGTCAGCATGTTGCCCCAGCTCATGGAGAAGTCGTTCTCCAGGGACAGCGCCGCCATGCCCACGGTGGCGATGACCGCGCCGAGGATCTGGAACCTGCCGGGCGAACGCTTGGCGAAGAGCCAGTAGAGGAACGGAACCATGGCGATGTTCATGCCGGTGATGAAGCCGGAGACTCCTGGTGAGGTCTGCTGCAGCCCGATCGTCTGGGCGACCAACGCCGAGAGGTAGAACGCGCCGAGGAGGCTGCCCCGAGCCCAGTCGGCGCGCCTCGCCCTGAGCCAGCTCCGGGGCCGGATGGCGGCGAAGACCGCGGCCGCAACGAGGTAGCGCAGGAGGAGGAACAGGAGGCTGCCCGCGATGACGTCCTGGGCGACCGGGCTCACGGCGTTCGTCGTGGTCTCCGCCGACAGCTTGACGAGGACGAAGCTGCTGCCCCAGACGATGGCGACCGTGAACAGCAGGATGTCCGCGATCAGCGCCATTCGGCGTGAGCGGTGCGTCAAAGTGCCGGGAGTCGCCATCGCCGCAATCCTCGCAGATGAGCTGAACGCGTGCGAGTGCGGCGCCGGCACGGGAGCAGGCACGCCGGCCCGCAGGGCAGCGGCCTACCGGCCGGATACCCCGCACCAGCGCACTGCCGTCAGCGCGACCGCGGCCGTGTAGTCGAGCAGCGACTGCAGGCTGACGCGCTCGTCGAGGGCGTGGGCGGTCTCAATGCCATCCGGGCCGAAGCTGAAGGTGGGTGTGCCGGCCCGCGTGAAGGTCGCCGCGTCGTGCCAGCTGTCGAGGCCGGCGGGCTTGCCGCGGCGACCGACGGCGGCGGCGCAGCCGAGCGCCGTCGTCACCAGCGGATGGTCGGCCGCAATCTCGGCAGGCACAACGTCGTCCGTCCAGGCGAAGACCAGCGGATGCTCCGCGAACCACGGTTCGCCGGCCACCGCCGCGCTCAACCGGCGGACGACGTCGTCCTCGACCTGCCGCCCGGTCCCGTCGGCGTCGACGTGGCCGGGGAGGTAGGTGATGTTGCAGGTGAGGTCGCAGCGCGCCGGGTACGTCACGACCCAGGTGCCGCCCTTGACCAGGGTCGGGACGATGTCCCCCGGGCGGAGCAGCGGATGCTGATGATCGGGGCGGGTCCGCCACTCCTCACGCAGCGCCCGGATGCCCTCGAGCACCGGCGCCAGCTTCTCGATCGCATTCACCGCCCCGCCCTCGCGCCAATCCGGCTGGGGCATCTCCGCGTGGCCCGCGCGCCCCTCGATCGTGATCATTGGCGTGAGGGTGCCGTGGCAGCTCACCCAGGCGTCGAAGTTGGTCGGTTCCGCCACGATCCCGGCGTCGGCCCGCACGCCACGGCGCACGCACATGTGACCGCCGGCCCCCGAGGACTCCTCGTCCGTGTCGGTACAGAAGACGACGTCGCCGGCGAGGCGCACGTCGAGCCGGCGCAGCGTCTCCAGTGCCGCGACCAGACAGGCGATGCCGCCCTTCATGTCGGCTACCCCGCGTCCATGGAGCGCGCCGTCCCGCTCCTCGAGAGTGAACGGGTCGCTCCGCCAGGCCGTGGGCTCCCCGATGTCCACCGCGTCGATGTGTCCGTTCAGCAGGAGGCTGCGGCCCCGCGCCGCCCCCGGCACGACGGCGGCAAGCTGCGGTCGGCCGACGAAGTCGAGGCCGGCCGGAATGAAGCGGCTGCCGGCTCCGGTCGGTTCCGGCTCCCAGAGGTCGACGCGCGCGCCGACGGCCCGCAGCCGCTCGGCCAGAAGGCGCTGCAGCTTCTCCTCGTCGCGGGCAGGCTCGCCCGGCTCGCGGGCCGTCGTGTCGCAGGAGACCAACTCGGCCAGCAGCCCGACGACCTCGTCGCCCGCGCCCAGCGCCGCCGCGATGACCTTCTCCTCCATGGCGGAACGCGGTTCATGCACGGCGAATCCCTCCCGCAGGCGCAGATCGGCATGGATTGTCGTCAGTCTTCACTCGCGCCCCATCTCTGCGTGCGTCCACCGCCTGCGCCGTCGCGCGTCCCCGTGGGAGTGTCGTCTCTCGGCGTGAGAGAGGTAGGCTTCTCGGCATGCGACATCATCCCACTCGGAGCTTCTTCGCGCGCACGCGCACGTTGGACCCGAACGTGCGCAACCTCGGGTTCGTCAGCTTCTTCGCCGACCTCAGTTCCGAGATCGTCTATCCGCTGTTTCCGCTCTTCGTCACGTCCGTGCTGGGCGTACCCGTCGCGCTGCTCGGCCTCATCGAGGGCATCGCCGAGGCCACGGCGAGCATCACCAAGTACCCGTTCGGGCAGGCGGCCGACTACACAGGGCGGCATCGCCCCTTCGTGCTGGGCGGATACGGGTTGGCCGCGCTCGGCAAGCTTCTCATCGCCCTCGCGTTCGTCTGGCCGGTGGCCCTCGCCGGGCGCTTCGTCGACCGCCTCGGCAAGGGGATGCGCACCGCCTCGCGCGACGACCTCATCGCGGCCACGACACAGCCCGGCCAGCAAGGCCTCGCCTTTGGCCTCCACCGCACGATGGACACCCTCGGCGCCGTGCTCGGGCCGCTGGTCGCGCTGGCGCTCGTGGGGGCCGATGTGCCGCTGCGCTGGATCTTCGCGATCGCCGTGGTCCCCGGGCTCGCCAGCGTCCTCGTCATCCTCTGGCTGGTGAAGGAGCATCGGGCGGAGCCGCGCCCGGCCGCCTTCCGCCCGAAGCTCCCCGCCTCGGCCGCCTTCCGCTGGCTCCTGGCCGGCTCGGTGGTGTTCGCGGTGGGCAACTCGAGCGACATGTTCATCATTCTGAAGGCGCAGGAGCTGGGCATGAGCACCACCGCGGTCATTCTGCTCTACGTGCTCTACAACGTGACGTACTCAACGGCCTCGCTGCCGTTGGGCGGCCTCAGCGACCGCGTGGGCCAGTTCCCGCTGGTGCTCGTCGGCTACGTGCTGTTCGCGGCGGTCTACCTGGGGTTCGCCCTCTCTGACTCGAGCTGGACATTGGCCGCCCTCTTCGCCACCTACGGTCTCTACATAGCCGCCACGGAGGGCACGAGCAAGGCGCTGATCGGGCGCGCCATCCCCACCGGCGAGCGCGCCTCGGCACTCGGCTTCTACTACACGGCCATCGGCCTTGCCAGCTTCGCCGCCAGCACGATCGGGGGCGCCCTCTGGTCTGCGGTTGGACCGTGGGCGACGTTCGCGTACGGGGCGGCGGCGGCCGTGGCCGCCGCCGCCCTCATGCTCGCCGGGCAGGGGAGAGTGCGCAGAGCGTTGGCGGACTGAGCGCCCGCCGGCGCCCCCCGAGACACGCACCTCGTCTCCCTGTCGTCGATGCCGAGCCGGAGAATAGCCGGTGGAGTCCGCGGTGCTTCGACCCCGGAGGTGGACGGGGTAGGCGCATAGAGGAGTCCGGTTGCCCGGTTTACCGGCCGACCCTACACTGTGTCCAGCGGTATAATCGTCGCCTCACTTCGATCAGGACGCTCGCTGGCGGCCGACTCGCCACCCGTCCGCACAGAAGGGCAGGAAGCCGACCCAGCATGGATGGCACGTCTCGCACCCTCGTCGCCGAGATCCTCGAGAACACCGGCGCCAACGCCGCCGGCTGCTACCAGTGCGGCAAGTGCTCCGCAGGCTGCCCGATGGCGGCCGACTCCGATCTTCGTCCCCACGCCCTCATGCGGCTCGTCATGCAGAACCGCCGGGCCAAGGTCCTGAGCGATCCGACCATCTGGCTCTGCCTCACGTGTGAGACGTGCTCCGCTCGCTGCCCGAACGCCTGCGACCCCGCCCGCGTCATCGACGCGCTTCGCGAGATGAGCCTCGAGGCCGGCGTGTCGGCGGCGCCGCGCACTATCAAGGCGTTTCATCGGTCCTTCCTCGAGCAGGTGCGTAGCAACGGCCGCCTGCATGAGATGGGGCTGATCATGGAGTACAAGCTGCGCAGCGGCGCCCTCATGAAGGACGTCACCAACGCTCCACCCATGCTCACGCGCGGCAAGCTCAGCCTCCGCGCCGACCGCATCAAGGGCGTCGCCGAGGTCAAGCGCATCTTCGAGAAGTGCGGGCCCCGGTCGTGAGCGACGTGGGCATCACGGCGCGCCGCGAAGGCGTCGCCTACTACCCGGGGTGCTCCCTGCATGGGACGTCCCGCGAGTTCGACGAGAGTCTGCGGGCCGTGACCCGGGCGCTGGGCATCCGCATCACCGAGATCGACGACTGGTCCTGCTGCGGCGCCAGCAGTGCGCACTCAACCGATCACCTCCTGGGCATCGCTCTGCCGGCCCGCAATCTCGCCCTGGCCGAATCGCAGGGGTTCGACAAGGTTGTCGCTCCGTGCGCCGCCTGCTACAACCGCCTCGCCGCCGCGCATCTCGAGGTGGCCCAGGAGAGCGAGCTTGCCGCCCGCATGCCGGACATCCTGGGCCGGCCCTTCGAGAACTCGGTCGAGGTCTTGAACGCGAATCACCTCCTGCGTGACGCCGCCGACGCGATTCGCGAGCGCGCGGCCACTACCACGGCGCCCAACCCGCTCGTCGGCGTCAAGCTCGCCGCCTATTACGGCTGCCTCCTGGTGCGTCCGCCGGAGCTGGCCGGCGACGACGACCCGGAGAGCCCCACGTCCATGGACGACGTCATCGCCGCCTGCGGCGCGGAGCCGGTCGACTGGAACATGAAGGTCGAGTGCTGCGGTGGCCAGTTCTCGTTCAGCCGCACCGCCTCGGTCGTGCGGCTCGGCCGGGCGATCATCGACGACGCCCGCGCTCACGGCGCCGAGGCCGTCATCGTGGCCTGTCCGCTCTGCCATTCGAACCTCGACCTGCGCCAGAAGGCGATGATGGAGCGCGGCCAGGAGCCCATGCCCGTCCTGTTCGTCACCCAGCTCGTCGGCCTGGCCCTCGGCCTGCCGGCGAGCTCCCTCGGCCTCGACAGGCACTTCGTTCCCACGTCACCGCTGCTCTCCAAGTTGTTCGAGCGCGCCGTCGTCCGCGAGGCGGATGAGGCGCGCAAGAAGGCGGAGGCCGCGGCGAAAGCGGCCGCCAGGGCCGAGCAGGTCGCGGCGACGGGCGGTGAGGCTGAGTGAGCCGTATCGGCGTCTTCGTCTGTCACTGCGGCGAGAACATCGCGCCGCACCGTCGACGTCGCCAAGGTCGCCGATGTCCTCCAGGACCACCCCGGCGTCGCCTTCACGACCGACTACAAGTACATGTGCTCGGATCCCGGCCAGAATCTCGTCCGCAAGGCCATCGAGGAGAACAACCTCACGGGCGTCGTCGTCGCCGCCTGCTCTCCGCACATGCACGAGAAGACGTTCCGCAACGCTTGCCGATAAGCGGGGCTCAACCCGTACATGTGCGAGATGGCCAACATCCGCGAGCACTGCTCCTGGGTCCACGAGGACCGCGGCGAAGCCACGGAGAAGGCCATCGACATCGTCCGCACGATCGTCGAGAAGGTCAAGCGCAACAAGCCCCTGGATCCGATCCGTGTGCCGGTCACCAAGCGCGCGCTGGTCATCGGCGGCGGCATCGCCGGCATCCAGGCGGCCCTCGATATCGCCAACGGCGGCCACGAGGTGGTGCTGGTCGAGAAGGAAGCCCTCGATCGGCGGTCACATGGGCCAGCTCAGCGAGACCTTCCCCACCCTGGACTGCTCGCAGTGCATTCTGACGCCCGCGCATGGTCGAGGCCTACCAGCACCCCAACATCAAGCTCCACACCTAGCGAGGTGGAGAGCGTCGACGGGTACATCGGCAACTTCACGGTCAAGATCCGCAAGAAGGCGCGGACGCGTCGACGAGGCCAAGTGCACCGGCTGCGGCGACTGCCAGCAGAGTGCCCGCAGAAGAGCATCCCCAGCGAGTTCGACCCGGGCCTGGGCAACGCGCACGGCCATCTACATGCCCTTCCCGCAGGCCGTGCCGAACAAGCCGGTGCATCGACCGCGCGAACTGCACGCTCTACAAGGGCAGGGCCAAGGGCTCGCCAAGGAGCCTGCGGCAAGTGCAAGAAGGCCTGCCCCACGGCGCCATCGACTACGAGCAGGAGGACACCTTCGTCGAGGAGAGCGTCGGCGCCATCGTCGTGGCCACCGGCTACGGCTCTACAGCATCGGCAGGCGAGAAGGCCGACAGGCCTCAAGGGCTACGGCGAGTACGGCTACGGCGAGGAGCCGGACGTCATCGACGGCCTGCAGTTCGAGCGCCTGGCCTGCGCCTCCGGGCCGACGAAGGCGAGATCCGGCGCCCCTCCGACGGCAAGGCGCCCCAGACGGTGGTCTTCCTGCCCTGCATCGGCTCGCGCGACGACGCCAAGGGCATCAGTACTGCAGCAAGATCTGCTGCATGTACATCGCCAAGCACGCCATGCTCTACAAGCACAAGGTGCACGACGGCAAGGCCGTACGTCTTCTACATGGACATGCGCGCGGGCGGCAAGGGCTACGACGAGTTCGTGCGCCGGGCCATCGAGGAGGACGAGGCCGACCTACATCCGCGGCCGCGTCTCGCGCATCTACGCCAAGGGCGACGTCGTCGGTCGGGGGCGCCGACACGCTGGGCGGCGAGCCGGTCGTCGATCGAAGCCGACATGGTGGTCCTGGCCACGGCCGTGCGCCCGCAGCACGGAGTCGAGAAGCTGGCCCAGAAGCTCATCGGCGTCAGCTACGACGAGCACGGCTTCCTCTCCGAGGCGCACCCCAAGCTGCGCCCGGTGGAGACCAACACGGCGGGCATCTTCCTGGCCGGCGCCTGCCAGGCGCCCAAGGACATCCCGGAGGCCGTCGCCAGGCGAGCGCCGCCGCCGCCAAGGTGCTTGGGCTCTTTTCGCGCCGCCGAGCTCGAGCGCGAGCCCATCGTCGCCAGCGTGAATCAGGCCAACTGCATCGGCTGCTACACTGCGAGCGGGTCTGCGCCTACGACGCCATCGAGCGCTCGAGATCAAGAACAAGGCGGGCAGGTCCTGCGCCGCGTGGCCCACATCAACACGGGCCTCTGCCAGGGCTGCGGCGCCTGCGTGGCCACCTGCCGCTCGCACACGATCGACCTCGACGGTTCACGGACGAGCAGCTCTTCGCCGAGATCTGCCCTCTGCCGCTGGGAGTGACGGCCGCATGACTGACGACACGAGCACGACAGGCGCGACCGCCGCCTTTGAGCCGCGCATCACCGCCTTCGTCTGCAACTGGTGCACCTACGCGGGCGCGGACCTGGCCGGCACCAGCCGGCTCAAGTACCCGGCGAACATCCGCATGATCAGGCTGCCCTGCACCGGGCGCATCGAGCCGCTCTTCATCCTCAAGGCCTTCGAGGAGGGGCCGACGGCGTGCTGGTCTCGGGCTGCCATCCCGGCGACTGCCACTACACGAGCGGCAACTACCACGCGCGGCGGCGTTGGCCATCTTCCGCGAGCTTCTGGAGTTCCTGGGCATCGACCCGGGGCGCGTGCAGTTCTCCTGGGTGTCGGCGGCCGAGGGCCGCAAGTGGCGCGACGTGGTCAACGAAGCGGTGACGAACGTGCGCGCGCTGGGACCGTTCACGGCCTACCGCGCCCTCGCGCCCGAGCCGCCAGAGGCGTGGACCAGATCGACAGACTGCTCGCCGCGGCCGAGGGAGGCGAGGGCGCGTGAAGGAGCTTCAGGATCTGGCCCGTCAGCTGCTCTCGGAAGGCGCCGTGCGCGTCATCATCGGCTGGGAGCACGGCCGCCGCGGCGCCCGTCCGGTCTTCGTCACCGATCCGGCCGCCGCCGACAAGCTCATGTTCGACAGGCGCTGCGCCCACAACCTCGTCACCTACCTGAGCCCCCGTCGGGACGCACGTTGTGAACCTCGGGCGCATCGGCGTCGTCGTCAAGGGCTGCGACGCCAAGGCGGTCGCGGGTCTGCTGCGCGAAGCGCAGATCGACCGCGACGACGTCGTGCTGATCGGTGTCCGCTGCGGCGGTGTGCTGGAGGCGGCCGAGCTGCCGACGGCCTGGCGCTCTAGCCGAGACCGGGCGCCGCGCTGCTTCGGCTGCGACAACCGCGAGCCCTCGCTCGTCGACCATTTGCTCGGCGAGCCGCAGCCGGAGCCGCCTCGGCCGGCCATGACCATCGAGGAGGCGTCGCAGCGCTCGACGCCAAGCCGCTTGAGGAGCGCTGGGCCTTCTGGAGCCGAAGTTCAGCAAGTGCGTCCGCTGCTACGCCTGCCGCCAGGCCTGCCCGCTCTGCGTCTGCGAGCGCTGCGTCGTCGACAAGACGCAGCCGCGCTGGATCGAGGCGTCCTCCCACCCGCGCGGCAACCTCTCGTGGAACATCACCCGAGCCTTCACCTCGCCGGCCGCTGCGTCGATTGCCTGCAGTGCGAGCGCTTCTGCCCTGTCGGCATCCCGCTGACGCTCGTGAATCGCAAGCTGCAAGATTCGTAGCCAAACGATACGACTACCACGTCAGCGACGCCCGGCGCAGCCGGCGCCGATCGGCGACTACCGGCTCGACGACCAACAGGAGTTGATCAAGTGACCAATTCGACCGAAATCGCACCCATCGCGCTCGGGGGCGACCGCTGCTTCATCACTGAGGCCGACCTGCGAGGGCTCACGGCCGAGCTGCTGGCCGCGGGCACCGAGGTCATCGCGCCCGTCGCCAGCGACATCTGCGCCTCGCCCTCGGCGATCGCCTCGGCCGCCTGCCGCATGCCGGGGGCGGCGCCCATCGAGATCACCTACCGCCCGCTCCGCGACGCCTCAGAGCTGGACGTCAGCCGCGGCTTGCCGGTGCTCTCGCTCAAGGGGTTCTTCCTCCCCGAGCACGAGGCGCTCTTCTGCTGGCGCCAGCACGGCATGAAGATCGAGATCGAGCAGGTGGCGACCACCTTCGCGCCGCGCGTCGTCCTGGCCGCCAAGGCCTCGACAGTGCGGCCCTGGCGATCGTCGACAAGGTCATGAACTGGGACTACGAAGACGAGCTCTGGAACAGACAGCGCGAGGCCACGACGATCATCAACATGGCCTGCCCGTGTGTCGACGAGAGTTGCTTCTGCACGGCCGTCGGTTCACACCGACAGCACCAAGGGAGCCGACGGACTCCTCATTCCCGTCGATGGCGGCTACCTCTTCGACGCCGCAACCGACGAAGGACGCGCCTTCGCCGCGGCGCACAAGGCGCGCTTCTGTGCCGGCAACGGCGGCGAGGAGCATCGCGGCCGCCAGGCGGACGACGAGCGCGCGGCCGCACGCGCCCGGGTCGCCGCCAACCTCGAGATCGACGCCGCCTCGGTCCGTGACTGGATCGCCACGCACTTCGAGGACCCCCTGCTGGCGGCGCTCGGAGCAAGATGCAACGGCTGCGGCGCCTGCACCTCCGTGTGCCCCACGTGCCACTGCTTCGAC
>CAVPIV010000003.1:0-428538 GCA_963705085.1 uncultured Thermoleophilia bacterium
AACGCTCCACCCATGCTCACGCGCGGCAAGCTCAGCCTCCGCGCCGACCGCATCAAGGGCGTCGCCGAGGTCAAGCGCATCTTCGAAGAGTGCGGGCCCCGGTCGTGAGCGACGTGGGCATCACGGCGCGCCGCGAAGGCGTCGCCTACTACCCGGAAGGGACCCTGCATGGGACGTCCCGCGAGTTCGACGAGAGTCTGCGGGCCGTGACCCGGGCGCTGGGCATCCGCATCACCGAGATCGACGACTGGTCCTGCTGCGGCGCCAGCAGTGCGCACTCAACCGATCACCTCCTGGGCATCGCTCTGCCGGCCCGCAATCTCGCCCTGGCCGAATCGCAGGGGTTCGACAAAGGTTGTCGCTCCGTGCGCCGCCTGCTACAACCGCCTCGCCGCCGCGCATCTCGAGGTGGCCCAGGAGAGCGAGCTTGCCGCCCGCATGCCGGACATCCTGGGCCGGCCCTTCGAGAACTCGGTCGAGGTCTTGAACGCGAATCACCTCCTGCGTGACGCCGCCGACGCGATTGGCGAGCGCGCGGCCACTACCACGGCGCCCAACCCGCTCGTCGGCGTCAAGCTCGCCGCCTATTACGGCTGCCTCCTGGTGTGTCCGCCGGAGGCTGGCTCGGCGACGACGACCCGGAGAGCCCCACGTCCATGGACGACGTCATCGCCGCCTGCGGCGCGGAAGCCGGTCGACTGGAACATGAAGGTCGAGTGCTGCGGTGGCCAGTTCTCGTTTCAGCCGCACCGCCTCGGTCGTGCGGCTCGGCCGGGCGATCATCGACGACGCCCGCGCTCACGGCGCCGAGGCCGTCATCGTGGCCTGTCCGCTCTGCCATTCGAACCTCGACCTGCGCCAGAAGGCGATGATGGAGCGCGGCCAGGAGCCCATGCCCGTCCTGTTCGTCACCCAGCTCGTCGGCCTGGCCCTCGGCCTGCCGTGCGAGCTCCCTCGGCCTCGACAGGCACTTCGTTCCCACGTCACCGCTGCTCTCCAAGTTGTTCGAGCGCGCCGTCGTCCGCGAGGCGGATGAGGCGCGCAAGAAGGCGGAGGCCGCGGCGAAAGCGGCCGCCAGGGCCGAGCAGGTCGCGGCGACGGGCGGTGAGGCTGAGTGAGCCGTATCGGCGTCTTCGTCTGTCACTGCGGCGAGAACATCGCCCGCACCGTCGACGTCGCCAAGGTCGCCGATGTCCTCAAGGACCACCCCGGCGTCGCCTTCACGACCGACTACAAGTACATGTGCTCCGACCCAGGGCAGGCTCTCGTCCGCAAGGCCATCGAGGAGAACAACCTCACGGGCGTCGTCATCGCCGCCTGCTCGCCGCACATGCACGAGAAGACGTTCCGCAACGCTGCCGACAAAGCGGGGCTCAACAAGTACATGTGCGAGATGGCCAACATCCGCGAGCACTGCTCGTGGATCCACGAGGACCGCGGCGAAGCCACGCAGAAGGCCATCGACATCGCCCGCGCGATCGTCGAGAAGGTCAAGCACAACAGCCCCTGGATCCATTCGTATCCCGGTCACCAAGCGCGCCCTGGTCATCGGCGGCGGCATCGCCGGCATCCAGGCAGCTCTCGATATCGCCGACGGCGGCCACGAGGTCATCCTGGTCGAGAAGGAAGCGTCGATCGGCGGTCACATGAGCCAGCTCAGCGAGACCTTCCCCACTCTGGACTGCTCGCAGTGCATTCTCACGCCCCGCATGGTCGAGGCCGACCAGCACCCCAACATCAAGCTCCACACATGGAGCGAGGTCGAGAGCGTCGACGGGTACATCGGCAACTTCACCGTCAAGATCCGCAAGAAGGCGCGGACGGCCAACAGGACCTCTGCAACGGCTGTGGAGACTGCCTAGCCGTGTGCCCGCCAAGCGCATCCCCAGCGAGTTCGAGGCCGGCCTCAGCAACCGCACGGCGATCTACGTGCCCTTCCCGCAGGCCGTGCCCAAACGTCCCCGTGCTGGACCGGGCGAACTGCACGCTGCTACAAGGGCCGGGCCAAGGGCCTCGCCAAGGACGCCTGCGGCAAGTGCAAGGAAGCCTGCCTCAAGGGCGCCATCGACTACGACACCGACGACACCTTCATCGAGGAGAAGTGTGGGCGGCTATCGTCGTGGCCACCGGCTATCAGCTCTACAGCATCGGCCGCGAACAGCCCGAAGGCCTCAAGGGCTACGGCGAGTACGGCTACGGCGAGGTGCCGGACGTGATCGACGGCCTGCAGTTCGAGCGCCTGGCATCGGCCTCGGGGCCGACCTCGGGCGCGATCCGCAGGCCGTCCGACGGCAAGGAGCCCAAGACGGTGGTCTTCGTTCACTGCGTAGGCTCCCGCGACGCCGACAAGGGCATGAAGTACTGCAGCAAGATCTGCTGCATGTACAACGCCAAGCACGCCATGCTGTACAAGCACAAGGTGCACGACGGCCGCGCTGTGGCCTTTTACATGGACATCCGTGCGGCCGGCAAGGGCTACGACGAGTTCAGCCGGCGGGCCATCGAAGAGGATCAAGCCGAGTACATCCGCGGTCGTGTCAGCCGCATCTTCCGCGACGGCGACGTCGTCAAGGTCTGGGGCTTCGACACACTGAGCGGCGAGCAGGTCGTCATCGACGCCGACATGGTCGTACTGGCCACGGCCGTGCGACCGCAGCAGGACGTCAAGAAGCTGGCCCAGGTCATCGGCTGCAGCTTCGACGAGCACGGCTTCATCAATGAAGCCCACCCCAAGCTGCGCCCCGTCGAGACGAATACCGCCGGCGTCTTCGTGGCCGGCGCCTGCCAGGCGCCGCGGGACATCCCGGACAGCGTCGCCATGGCGAGCGCCGCCGCCGCCAAGGTCATGAGTCTGTTCAGCGCCGACGAGCTCGAGCGCGACCCGGCCATCGCCATCGTCAATGAGGCCACGTGCATCGGCTGCATGAACTGCGCTCGCGCCTGCCCGTACAACGCCATCGAGCAGCGCGACATCTGCGCCGTCGACGGTCACGTCTGCGGTCACGTCGCCTACGTGAACCCGGGCGTGTGCCAAGGCTGCGGCACCTGCCAGGCGATCTGCTTGAGCAAGAGCGTCGAGCTGCAGACGTTCACGGATGAGCAGGTCTTCAGCGAGATCAATGCCCTCTGTTTCTGGGAGTGACGGCCGCATGACCGACGACACGAGCACGACAGGCGCGGCCGCCGCCTTTGACCCGCGCATCACCGCCTTCGTCTGCAACTGGTGCACGTACACCGGCGCCGATCTGGCCGGCACGAGCCGACTGCATATGGCCAGTAACGTGCGCATCATCCGCCTGCCCTGCACGGGGCGCATCGACCCGCTGTTCATCATCAAGGCCTTCGAGCGCGGGGCCGACGGCGTGATCGTCAGCGGCTGCCACCCCGCCGACTGCCACTACACGTCCGGCAACTACCACGCGCGGCGGCGGTTCGCCGTCTTCCGCGACTTCATGGAGTTCCTGGGCGTCGACCCTGGGCGCATCACCTTCTCCTGGGTGTCGGCCAGCCGAGGGCGCCAAGTGGCGCGACGTGGTCAACGAAGCGGTGACGAACGTCCGCGCGCTGGGACCGTTCCGGCCTACCGCGCCCTCGCGCCCGAGCCGCCAGAGGTCGTCGACCAGATCGACAGACTGCTCGCCGCGGCCGAGGGAGGCGAGGGCGCGTGAAGGAGCTTCAGGATCTGGCCCGTCAGCTGCTCTCGGAAGGCACCGTGCGCGTCATCATCGGCTGGGAGCACGGCCGCCGCGGCGCCCGTCCGGTCTTCGTCACCGATCCGGCCGCCGCCGACAAGCTCATCTTCGACACGCGCTGCGCCCACAACCTCGTCACCTACCGAGCCCCCGTCGGGACGACGTTGTGAACCTCGGGCGCATCGGCGTCGTCGTCAAGGGCTGCGACGCCAAGGCGGTCGCGGGTCTGCTGCGCGAAGCGCAGATCGACCGCGACGACGTCGTGCTGATCGGTGTCCGCTGCGGCGGTGTGCTGGAGGCGGCCGAGCTGCCGACGGCCCTGGCGCTCTCAGCCGAGACCGTGGCGCCGCGCTGCTTCGGCTGCGACAACCGCGAGCCCTCGCTCGTCGACCATTTGCTCGGCGAGCCGCAGCCGGAGCCGCCTCGGCCGGCCATGACCATCGAGGAGCGCGTCGCAGCGCTCGACGCCAAGCCGCTTGAGGAGCGCTGGGCCTTCTGGACCGAGCAGTTCAGCAAGTGCGTCCGCTGCTACGCCTGCCGCCAGGTCTGCCCGCTCTGCGTCTGCGAGCGCTGCGTCGTCGACAAGACGCAGCCGCGCTGGATCGAGGCGTCCTCCCACCCGCGCGGCAACCTCTCGTGGAACATCACCCGAGCTCTTCACCTCGCCGGCCGCTGCGTCGATTGCGGCGAGTGCGAGCGCTTCTGCCCTGTCGGCATCCCGCTGACGCTCGTGAATCGCAAGCTGCAAGAGATCGTAGCCGAACGATACGACTACCACGTCAGCGACGACCCGGCGCAGCCGGCGCCGATCGGCGACTACCGGCTCGACGACCAACAGGAGTTCATCAAGTGACGGATTCGACCGACATGCGCACCGACCGCGCTGGGGGCGACCGCTGCTTCATCACCGAGGCCGACCTGCGAGAGCTCACGGCCGAGCTGCTGGCCGCGGGCACCGAGGTCATCGCGCCCGTCGCCAGCGACATCTGCGCCTCGCCCTCGGCGATCGCCTCGGCCGCCTGCCGCATGCCGGGGGCGGCGCCCATCGAGATCACCTACCGCCCGCTCCGCGACGCCTCAGAGCTGGACGTCAGCCGCGGCTTGCCGGTGCTCTCGCTCAAGGGGTTCTTCCTCCCCGAGCACGAGGCGCTCTTCTGCTGGCGCCAGCACGGCATGAAGATGGAGATCGAGCAGGTGGCGACCACCTTCGCGCCGCGCGTCGTCCTGGCCGCCAAGCCCTGCGACAGTGCGGCCCTGGCGATCGTCGACAAGGTCATGAACTGGGACTACGAAGACGAGCTCTGGAACGGACGGCGCGAGGCCACGACGATCATCAACATGGCCTGCCCGTGTGTCGACGAGAGTTGCTTCTGCACGGCCGTCGGTTGCGCCCCCGACAGCACCAAGGGAGCCGACGGACTCCTCATTCCCGTCGATGGCGGCTACCTCTTCGACGCCGCAACCGACAAAGGACGCGCCTTCGCCGCGGCGCACAAGGCGCGCTTCTGTGCCGGCAACGGCGGCGAGGAGCATCGCGGCCGCCAGGCGGACGACGAGCGCGCGGCCGCACGCGCCCGGGTCGCCGCCAACCTCGAGATCGACGCCGCCTCGGTCCGTGACTGGATCGCCACGCACTTCGAGGACCCCCTGCTGGCGGCGCTCGGAGCAAGATGCAACGGCTGCGGCGCCTGCACCTCCGTGTGCCCCACGTGCCACTGCTTCGACATCGTCGACGAGGAGGAGGGCGTCGGCAAGGGCACACGCCGCCGCTGCTGGGACACCTGCCAGTCGAGCATCTTCACCCTGCACGCGTCGGGCCACAACCCGCGCGACAACCAGGGTGCGCGCTACCGCCAGCGCCTCAACCACAAGTTCTCGATCTACCCGCTCAAGTTCGGCGAGGTGCTCTGCACCGGCTGCGGCCGCTGCACCCGCGTCTGCCACGCCGGCCAGGACCTCGTCGAGATCCTGGCGGCCATTGACGTCGCCGCGCGTCGCCCGGGAGCGGAGCCGGGTGGGGAGGCCGCCGAGACCGACGCCGCCGAGACCCCGGAGCAGGTGGCTCCGTGAACATCTACCAGCCGCACCTGACGACCGTCGTCGACCTCATCGACGAGACCTCCGACACGCGCACGTTGCGGCTCGAGTTCCTCGACCCGAAGCTGCGCGAGTCGTTCGAGTTCCGTGCGGGCCAGTTCGGCGAGTACTCGGTCTTCGGCGCCGGCGAGTCGACGTTCTGCATCGCCAGCTCGCCGACCCGCAAAGGGTTCATCGAGTGCAGCTTCAAGGCCATCGGCAAGGTGACCACCACCCTGCGCGAAGTCAACGTAGGCGACACGATCGGCTTTCGCGGCCCGTACGGCAACTGGTTCCCGGTCGACGATTGGGGGGGCAAGAACGTCGTCTTCATCGCCGGCGGCATCGGTCTCGCTCCCGTGCGTTGCGTCATCTGGAACGTCCTCGACCGGCGCGACGAGTTCGGAGACGTGACGATCGTGTACGGCGCCCGCTCGGTCGACGACCTGGTCTACAAGCGGGAGCTCGAGGAGTGGGCGGCGCGCGACGACGTACGGATCGTCACGACCGTCGATCCGGGCGGCCAGACACCGCAGTGGCAGGGCCAGGTCGGCTACGTGACACCGGTCGTCAAGGCGACGGCGCCCAAGGCCGAGAACGCCGTCGCCGTACTCTGCGGTCCGCCGATCGTTGTCAAGCTCACGCTGCCGGTGCTCGACGAGCTCGGCTTCGGCGACGACGCCATCTTCACCACCCTCGAGAACCGCATGAAGTGCGGCCTCGGGAAGTGCGGCCGCTGCAACATCGGACCCGTCTACGTCTGCAAGGACGGACCCGTCTTCACAGCCGCCCAGCTCAAGTCCCTCCCGGCCGAGTTCTAGGCAGACTGGGCAGGAACGCCGCCCCGTTGCCGCGCGCTCGGCGTGGCCTTATGATCACGCACACCCACTCACTGGTCCCGGAGGAACGCTCGAGTGCACCGCGACGAGGCCCCGATACGAGCGATCAACGCCCTCGACTTCGTCGCGCGCTGGCGCCCTGAGTGCCTGTGCTGGACCAGCGAGCCTCTCTACAACTCGTAGCCGGTTCGCCGTCGACTCGCCGAGCCCGGGCACGGTGCTCCGCGACCGCCACGGCCCATCCACCTTCCGCCCCGAGGGCGCCTGCCTGCGGGCACCGCGACCGACCACCCAGCACGGAGACTCGATGATTCGTCCGACCACCTTGATGGAACACCCCCTACCGGCCGAGAGCGTCGTCGTCGCGACCGGCGCCCGCGGGACGCACCTGTGCCCGTCAGAGACCGCGGTGACTGCGCCGTCCGTCCGGCCCGCTCCCAAGGCGACGGAGGCGTCGGCCCCCGATGCCTGAGACGCACGAGACCTCGGATGTCGGAACGGCACGTCTCGCGGCGCTCGCGGCAGCAATCGGCGCGCCCGACTTCATCGTCCCGTGGCTGGACCGGTTCTATCACGCGGAAGAGATCGATCTTGTGCTCGCGGCGGCGGCGGGCATGCTTCCCGGCAAGTACGACCGCGCAATCGTCGACCGCGCCGTCCGGCGCGCCGTCCTCGACCGGCGGGGTGACGTCATCACACCGTCCTCCTTCCACGCCCGTTACGAGCTCTGGGCCTTCTACGAGCACTGGGCCGACATCCCTCAAGAGACGCGCGACCTGCTCAACGAGTGGGAGCTCGACGACTATCTGGACGAAGTGGGCGCGGGGATAGAGGCGATCCGGGAGCATCGCCTCACGGAGAGCAACCAGAACGACTACACCTTCCTTCTCCTCCACGAAGCCGAGGAGCTGCTGCGGAGCCAGCCCGCGATCTACCTGTGGCCCTGCAACTGCCGTGCGATGATCGGCAACTGCGAGAAGTCGCACACCGTGTGCCTGCGATTCGACAACGACCGCGACATCGGCTGGGAGATCACGCCGGAGCGAGCGATCATGATTCTGCGCCAGTCTGATGAGGAAGGCCTCATGCACACGGCCTACCTCGCAAGCAAGCACGGCCATCACGGCATCTGCAACTGCTGCAGCTGTTGCTGCTTCCCCATCCTCGCCGGAGAGAAGCTGGGCGCCGCCGACGTCTGGCCAGTCCGGCGCCACATCGCCGTCGTCGAGCCCGAGGCCTGCACGCTGTGCCGGCGCTGCGTCAAGCGCTGCCCCTTCGACGCCATCTCGATCGACCGCCATCGCGATCCCAAGCTCCTGGTCGACGCGGACGTCTGCCGGGGATGCGGCCTGTGCGCGACCGGGTGCGAGCTGAGCGCCATGCGCATGGAGGTGCGTCCGACGGCCTGAGCTGCCCGTCCACGCTCAGATCAGGTTGCCCGGCGGCCGATCCTCGGGCCGGCTCTCGGCGGTCCACCGGCGGTAGTCGGCGGCGCGGCGCCGGCCCTCCGGCGTCGCGCAGGCGCCGCCTTCCGAGGTGCAGAGGAGCTCTCTCGGCAGGCTGCGCCCGACCATGTCGACAACATCAAGCGCTTCGTGCAGCGGAAGAACGGCCTCGTGGCCGGCGAGAGCGAGATCGGCGAAGACGTGGGCCATGCACGTGGCGACGAGGACCCGGCTGCGGCACGGCTGGCAGAGACCGCCGGGGATGGGGTCGCACGGCATGCCGGTGAACGCCTGCAGAGCCAGCGACGCCGCGTCCTCCGCCTGTCTGGGCGAGCCTCCAACCATCTCGACGATGCCGGCCGCCGCCATGGCGCCGCAGACGCCGGCCTCCCCGGAGCACCCGACCACCTCACCGGTCGGCTCCGTGCGGGTGAACGCGATCGCTCCGACGCCCGCGGCGACGAAGAGGCCGCGCAACAGATCGTCGTCGGTGAGGTCCCGGGCCTCCTGCACGGCGCTCAGGGCGGCGTAGACGTAGCCCCCACCGCCGCCCATGGGGCCCGGCACGGTCTTGACGCCGGGGATCCCCGCGCCGGCGCCGTAGGCCCAGCGGATCGTGCGAGCCGTGAGCGGGTCGACCAGCGTCTTCCCGCGTCGTTGGTGCAACGCCCAGCGCGTCGCGAAGTCCGGCTTGAAGGGCCCGGTCGGGACCTGGACACCCTCATCGTAGGCGGCACGGGTCTGGCGCCGCATGAGGCCCGCCAGCGACCGCATGGTGGCCAGCACCTTCTCCCGCGGCCACCCGGATGCGTCAATCTCGTACTGCAACGCAACCTCGCTCAGCGAGACTCCCCGCTCCGCCGCGATCTCACGCCAGCGCGTCATCGTGCCGAAGAGCTGCGGCCTCCGGGCCGCGGACCTCAGCACCGGCAAGACCGGACGCAGCAGAGCCACGCGGCCCGCATGGCGCTCGCCGGTGAGGTGGCTGCGCACGGCGCCCAGGTCCGGCTCGACGGCGAGCCGGAACACGTGCAGGCGGGCGCCACCTCCGGTTTGGACCGTCTCGTCGCTGAGGACTGGAGGCAGCTGGTCGCGTATCGCGGCCAGCTGCCGCGCGCCCAGGGCTCCGGCGGGGTCGAACACCAGGAGCACAGCCTCGTCGCCGGACGACCGCAGCGGGAAGCCGTCGACGAGCAGCGTCTCGACCATGCCGCCGCCTGTCGACGTCCCCAGAAGGCTCACCTGACGGCCGCCGCCGGCCGTGAGGACGAAGTTCATGGCATTGGGGTGATCGCTCCCGACGAGCCGGATGAACGCGAACTCCACCGTCAGGCCTGCCTCCTCGGCAAGCGCGAGGGAACGGAAGAGACGTTCGTCGTCCGGAGCGAGGCCGAGGACACCCGCCACCATGGCGCGGTCCTCGGCCATGATCCCGAACGTCCCGGCGAACGACCCCTGCGTGTCCAGCTCGATCCGCGCCCGCACCGGCGGCTCTCCCAGCAGATCGCGGGCGAGGTTGCCGAGGCGGCACGGCGCGGCCGTGTGCGAGCTCGAGCCGGGCTGCATGACGGGCCCGAACACGTCGTTGAAGAACTCGGGATAGGTTGCGGCCTCGTTCATCAGCGTCCTGTCTCCCCCATGAGATGCGCCGACCGGAAGAGAATCTGTGTCCAGTCCGGCGCGAGAGCGACGCCGGCGACGTCCCTGGACTGGCCGGCGACCGTGTCGATGGCGAGCAGATTGACCAAAGGTGCGTTGCCCTGGGCGATCTCCTGCGCCTGCCCGTAGAGGTCGGCGCGTTCGGATGCATCCGGGGTCGATGGAATCCGCCGCACAAGGGCGTCGAACTGGGCGTCGCTCCAGCGCGAATGGTTCCAGCGGCCCTCGCTGCTCATGGCGTCGCGGAGGTAGGACACCGGCTGCAGCCGCGTGCTCCAGTCCACCAGACTGAAATCCGCCTCGGACCACGTGCTCTCGCCGGCGGCCGCGTAGAAAGTGACCGCCGGGACCTCCTTGACGACGACGGCGACGCCGATCTGCTGCATTTGGGTCTTCCAGGCGGCGGCCAGCGCCGGCGCGAGGCCGTGGCGCGGCACGGCGAGCTCTATCTCGACGCCGCCGGCATACCCCGCGTCGGCGAGGAGCTGTCTCGCCCTCTCCTGGTCGAAGGCGATGGACTCGCCCCGATAGTCGGCCTCGTAGAGCGGTCCCACGAGCGTGCCGTTGCCGGGCGCCGCAGCTCCCGGCGCGACAAGCTCGATGATCGCCTGCCGGTCCGTCCCACACATCAACGCCTGACGGAAGACCAGCAGGCGGCCAGGGCCGCGATCGCAGCGGATCTGCAACTCCCAGCAGTCATTCGTCGGCGCGCTGAACGTCGTCAGATCCGGCGCGTCTTCGACCGCCCGCTTCTGCGCGGCCGACAAGGCGCCGATCCAGTCGAGCCGGCCGGCGCGCAACGCGTCGAGCTGGTCGGCGGACTCCTGAGAGAAGACGAGGCTCACCTTGTCCACATATGGGAGCTGCGTCCCGTTGGCGTCCACGCCCCAGTAGGCGGCGTTCCGCCTCAGCACGGCTCGCTCCCCGGGCTCGTACGCCGCCAGCACGAAGGGACCGGTCCCGATCAACTTGTCCATGGGGTTCTTGACCTTCCGGCAGAGGATCTTGCAGCGACCGTCTGCCAGCAGGTTAGGGAATTCGGCATCCTCCTGCTCCAGCACAAAGGTCACGTGGACGCGATCAGTCGCCAGGATGCTCTGGACGTTGGCGAGCGTCGCAGCCAAGGGAGAACCGAGCTCCCAACTGCGCAGGCGCTCGAAGGTGTAGACGACATCAGCCGACGTGAACCGCGCGCCGTTGCTGAACCGCACGCCGTCGCGCAAGGCGAACTCCCAGTGCTTGAGATCCCGGGTGGTCCAGCCGGTCGCGAGCATCGGCTGCAGGGTGAAGCCCTCACTCAGCACGACCAGGTTCTCGAGGACCTGGGCGATGAGGACGCCGTCCCCTGCCGCGCCGCCCATGAGCGCCGGGTCGAGCTCGCCGGCGCCCGGCGGCGCCCCGACTCTCAGGTGGCCGCCAGGCGTGACGGCAACGGCGCTCGGACTGGGACTCGTCGCGGGCTCGCCGCCACAGCCGGCGACAGCGGCGGCCGCCGCCAGGACGACCAGGGCGGTCGCCGCCGCCCCAAGGCTGCGGGAGACCGCGCGGGACAGCCGCCCCACGCCGCCCCGCGCCGAAGCGCGGCTCACCTGCATTCCTCCGTCCCCGAGGACATTGCACTCACCTCTGCCTCACACCAGGAACCCTCGCCTGGACAATCCTAGCCGAGGCGAGCCGGAAGCCACACCGCGCGCCGCCGCGCCGGCGCTCGCTCAACAGCCAGGACAACCGACACGGGCGGTGCTGTGGCTGCTTCGCACGTTCAAACGGAGCCGGTACGCCAGCACACGGAGTTTCACCCTAGGCGCGCGGGGTGAACAGGGAGCCGGCGGCCTGCTCCGTCTCGGGCGTGATCTCCTGGCGCAACTCGTCGTAGCCGCGCCACGGGTCATCCCGCAGTCGCGCGAGGCGGCTGCGCATGTTGACGACCGTGTACCGATCGGCTCGCAGGTCCGGGCCGAGCTCGTCCCAGCGCAGCGGCGCCGCAACCGGGGCTCCCGGGTGGCGCCGCGTCGAGAAGGCACTGATGAACGTGGCGCCGCGCCCGTTGCGCAGGTAGTCCACGAAGATCTTGCCGGCCCGCTTCTTCAGCGACATGGTGGCGATGTACATGCCGGGGTCGGCGCGAACGAGCGCCTCGGCGATCGCCTTCGTGACCGGCTTGACCTCGTCCCAGCGGCGCGTCGGCAGGATCGGGGCGACCACGTGCAGTCCCTTGCCGCCCGTTGTCTTCACGAAGCTCCGCAGCCCCAGATCCTCGAGGATGATGCGCATCAGACGCGCCCCATCCACGACCCTGGCGAACGGCAGGGCAGGATCAGGGTCGAAGTCGAAGACGACCTGGTCCGGGTACTCGAGGCTCTCGACGTGCGAGCCCCACACGTGGAACTCGAGCACACCCATCTGCACGAGGCTGAGGAGGCCGGCTGCCGAGTCGATGGCGACGTACGTCGCTACCCCGCCCTCCTCCGGAATCTGGACGCGGCGGATGGCCTCGGGGAACTGCCCCACAGCGTGCTTCTGGTAGAAGCACGCTCCAGCCCGCCCTTCCGGGCAACGCACCAGAGTGAGCGGCCGGCGACTCACGTGCGGAAGCATCCAGGCGGCGACGTCTTCGTAGTAGCGCGCGAGATCGAGCTTGGTCAGGCCCGCTTCCGGATACATGACGCGGCCCGGGTTGGTGATGCTGACGCCACCCACCGTGACGCTTCGCTCGCTCCGCCGCGTCGCCTGAGCCGGCGCCGGTCCCTGAGGGAAGGGGGCCGCGGGCGGCGGCGCGATCGCCTCAGGCGCGACCACAGTTGCTCCAGCCTCGGGCGCGGGCTCCGGCCTCTCGCCGAGCCCTTCGCCGTGCGGCGGCGGGAGCGCCGCGGCAGGCGGCGCGTACGGTTGGAGCGCTTCGTCCTCGGCGCGTTCCGCTACGACCTCCCCGGCGGCCTTGTCGAACCGGAGGCCCTCGTACGACGCATGCCTGAGCGCGCCGTGGCCGTCCCAGCTCGAGATACTCGATCTCTGCCACCAACTCCGGACGCACCCAGGTCGCGCCGGCGACGACCGCAGCGCGCGGCGCATCCGTGAACGGAGACGCCTCCTGCCGAATCGCGTCGAGGCGGGCGCGCAGGTCTCGCGCGCCCGCCTCGTCCCAACCGGTCCCGACACGGCCTGCGAAGAACAGGGGGCCGTCGATCTCGCGGCGATACCCCAGCAGAAGCGCGCCGACGCCGCCGCGACCCCCAGCCCGCTCGGTGAAACCGCCGACCACGAACTCCTGGCGGTGCAGGCACTTGACCTTCAGCCAGTCGCGGCCGCGTCCCGGCCGGTATGCCGAGTCACGCCGTTTGGCCACCTCGCCCTCGAGCGCGAACTCGCAGGTCTGAGCGTAGAACTCCTCGCCGGAACCTTGCAGGTAGTCCACGTAGCGGACGTGGCCGCTCGGGTCGACCCCGGAGAGGAGCTCCCGAAGGGCCTCCTTGCGACGGTACAGCGGCACCCTGGTGAGGTCGTAGCCGTCGAGGTAGAGCAGGTCGAAGACGTAGTAGACGACCCTGCCCTCCGTGTCGGTCCCGCTCTGCAGCGCGCTGGCCAGCTTCTTGAAGCTCGTACGCCCGTCTGGTAGCAGAAAGACGACTTCCCCGTCCAGGACCGCGTTGCGTGCGGGCACGCGCTGCAACGCGCCGGGAAGCTCAGGGAACCGGCTCGTCCAGTCGGCGCCCCGCCGTGTCAGGAGGCGCACGCCGCCGTCCTCGAGGTGGCACATGACCCGATAGCCATCGAACTTGATCTCGTGGAGCCACTCGTCGCCCTCCGGCGGTTGCTCCACCAGCGTCGCCAGCTCCGGCTCGAGCCGCGCCGGCGCCGCCGCCCGGCGGGCACCGGGGAGAGCGCTCGGGTCCAGTCGCGACGACCAGCCCGATGCCGTGTCTGCCGCCGACTCGCCGTCCGCTGCCGCGATGCTCTCCAGCGAGCGTCCGCTGACCACGCTGTCTGGGCGCAGAACGGTGACGGCCGCCGACTCTCCGGTTCGAGCCTCATCGTCGCGCTCCTTGAAGAGGAGCCAGTTGTCGCCCTTCTCTCCCGGCTTGGGAGCGAGGCGCAGGAGCATCCAGACGCCGCGCAGCTTCTCGGCGTCGATACGGAACTTCAGCCTGCCGGCGCGGTAGGCGGCGGCGGGATCGGCCGCCGCCTCGCCCACCGGGTACCAGCGGCCACGATCCCACACCATGACCGTGCCGGCCCCGTATTCGCCGGCCGGGATCGTCCCCTCGAAGTCCGCGTAGTCGATCGGGTGATCCTCCACGTGCACGGCGAGCCGCTTGTCGGCGGGATCCAGACTCGGCCCTTTGGGCACGGCCCAGCTCTTGAGCGTGCCGTCGAGCTCCAGGCGCACGTCATAGTGCAGACGCCGGGCCGCGTGCTTCTGGATCACGAAGAGATTGCCGCCGGGGCTCGACTTGACGACCGGCCCCGGCTCCGGCGTCTGGGCGAAGTCCCGCTTGCTGTCGTAGTCGTCTAGCGGCATGTGGCCTGCGTGTCCCGTCGCCGTTCTCGGCACTCGGGAGCCCGTCCTTCGGCTTTCGCCGGGTCCGGGCTCGCTCCTCTCGGCGGAATCGGCGAAGCCGACTGCTCCTGGGACGGGGCTGCGGTGCGCGTGCTTGCCTCCAAACGGGCTTCCCGACGCGGCGAGGGCCACGAGGACACGCGGGGGGCGGAGGTGTGGCGGGAGCGACGGGGCTCGAACCCGCGGCCTCCGGCGTGACAGGCCGGCGCTCTAACCAGCTGAGCTACGCCCCCGCAAGGAGCTGCTGTGAGACCGGGCGCGACGCCCGTCTCGCAGCGGAAGGGCAGTCTAGCATATGCCGCGTGGGCCGGCAAAACGCAGGCGCCTCCCGGGTGCATGTGCCGCTGTCACCGCGCCGGCGTACGATCTGAGCCGGGGAGACGGCTGCGCGCGACGTGCGCCAGCGCGCTCCAGGGGCCGCCCGGCGGCCGCCGGTGAGCGCCGGGCCTGCCGCCCACGACCATCGCGTGCTCGTACACCGCGAGAAGCTCATCGGTCACGCGCGTCCACGACAACTCTCGCGCCACCGCGAGACCGGCGGCAGACAACCGCGCCCGCTCGGCAGGATCGTCCAGGAGAGCGTCCAGGGCAGTGGCCAGGCGTGGCCAATCGTTCGGCGGCACCAGACGCCCTGCCGCCCCGTCGCGCAGGACGGAGCGATAGCCGGGCAGATCCGACGCCACGACCGGGACTCCGGCAGCCATGGCTTCCACCAGGACCATGCCGAAGCTCTCTGAGGAGAGCGACGGAGCGCAAACCACCTCGGCCCGCGCCAGCTCGTCGATCTTCTCTTCGTCCGTCACCCAGCCGCGCGCCTCAATGCCGGCCAGATCCACGTGACGCGCTCCACCGGCGCGCAGCACGTCGAGGATCTGCCCGGTGGTGGCTCCGATGATGCTGAGCGTCACACCTCGCCGGCGCTCGCGCAGGTCAAAGAAGGCCGTCAGGAGCACCTCGAGCCCCTTGCGCTTCTCGGGGCGACCGATGAAGCAGACTCGGCCCGCCACTCTGGCCCGGCCGACGGCCCGGCCGTACTCCTCGATGGCCACGCCGTTGGGGATGATCTGGTACTCCCCCGGAAACAGCCGGGCGGGGTACGCGAGCGCCGCTTCGGAAACGGCGACGCGCACGTCGACGCGCGCCATGAACTTGCGCCCCAGCGAGGATGTGACGACGTACGGCAGGGACGCGTCCAGTGCCGCGTGGAACGTGCCGACGACGGGGGTCGGCGTGAGGAGTACGGCGGCCGCTGAGACCAGGGGAGTGAGCGGCTCGTGGACGTGCAGGAGGTCGAAGCTGGTGCGCCGGAGAGCGCTATCCATACGCGCCAGCACGCGCGGGTTCATGCCCACGTAGGCTCTCGACCCATTGGCCGGCAGCGACAGTGCGGACCCCATGGGGATGAGGCGCTCCGTCGCCGCCGCCAGGCGGCGACCTTCGACAGGACGCCACGAGGGCGTGATGGCTCCGACGGGGGCGATCACCCAGACCTCGTGTCCGCGCGCTTTGAGCTGGCTCGCGAGGTGCTCGACGTGCTGGTTCACGCCGCCCGGCACCGTCCACGAGTACGGCGTCACCAGCCCGATACGCATGCCGCCTGGTCTCACTCGTCGCGATCGAGCCAGAGCCGCTTGCGCCAGACGCCGGGCGCGGGCGGTAGGGGTCCGCCTGAGCCCACCAGTCTGGCGGCAAAGACGACCAGGATGAGCGCCAGCGGACCCAAGGCGCGGGCAGGCTGATTCCGGTGGACCACGAGGCTGATCAGCGGCAGCAGGAAGGCCGTGACGGCCACAGCCTCCGCGTGGCGATGCCCCAGGCTCCCCCCTACCAGGGGGACGCACCCGATGGCCATCGTCGCGGGGTCCATGGCGAACGCGGCCCCCAGCGCGCTGGCGGCTCCGCGCCCGTGAACGAACCTGATGTGACCCAGAACCGCGCTGATCCCGATCGCGGCCACGACGGCGTCGTTCGCTCCCGCGAGCCGCGCCGCTTGAGCCGGGACAAAGGCCTTGCCCGCGTCGAGGAGGAGGACGACCGCTCCGGGCTTCCAGCCCAGGCTGTGGGCGACGTTCGAGGTGCCCGGCTTGCCGTCGCCGAGCTCCGCCAGCGATCGTCCCGTGAGCGCCCGTGCGACGAGCCGGCCCGAAGGGACGCCTCCCGCCGCGTAGGCGACCGCCGCCGAGACGACGCGGCTGGAGGCGCCCCATCGCCCGCGCTCAGCCGACATGGCGCGACCCCCTGATGCCGAGGATCGTCGCGCCCAAGGCGACCGGGACAACCCAGGTGAGCAGTCGCCAGAGCACGAGGCTGGAGACTTCGATAGACGCCGGGAGTGACGGGCCGATGAGCGCGAGGTAGCTGAGCTCCGCCACGCCGGCCCCGCCGGGGAGCGGAGAGAGCGGCATGAGCACCTGGGTCACGGCCTGGCCGGTCAAGATCGGAACGATGGATCCACGCCAGCCCAGGGCGTGGAGCACGAAGATGAGGACCGCGAACATGGCCACCCAGTAGACGGCCTGGAGCGCGAAGAGACCGGCGAGCTGGCGACGGCTCGCCGCGCCCATGAACCGGGAGGCCTCGACGACACTGTCGAACCCGGCGCGCAGCCTGCGTGGCACGAGCGCCCTGCCGGCCGGCCGTCGCAGCCAGAGCCACCCCCCCAGCCAGACGACGAGCAAGACGGCGGTCGTGGCGACGAGGAGCCAGCGCTGCAGCGACGTGATGGGCGAGTCCACCCAGGGAAGCAGCGCCAGCAGCGCCACGAAGGCGAGAAAGAGCGTGTGCACGAACCCCTTGAACACGACCACGGATGTGGCCTGGTAGCCCGTGAGGCCCGCGCGTCGCAGCAGGACGACCTGATAGGGGATCTCGAACCCGCCAAACGAGGTGGCGCCGCCGATCAGGTGTGACTCGAGCGCGGTGGCCACAACCGAACCGCGCCGGATGTCGGGGTCAAAGACCCTGGCGAGCACGAGCAGCGACCACGCGTCGGTCAACATGGCTACGCCGACGCACGCCAAGGCGAACAGGAGGTACACGGGCTGGACAGTCGCCCGCTCGGCCTCCCGGACCTGCGTCCCGATCTGCGGGTTGAAGACGAGGACCACCACGACGGCAACGGCCAGCCCGGCGAGCATGCCGAGCAGCATCCGCCCCAGGCTCGGCATGAGCGTGCGGCCGGCAGTGGGCATGACCTCGGGCCCGCCGTGCAGCGGGGCGCCGTCGTGGGCGCGGCTTGCCGTCTCTGGGCCGCGGCGGTCGTCAGGCGCCGTGGCCATCCGCCCTGCCTCCGTCGACGCCGGCGGCTCGCCGCAGGAGCTCGCGATAGCGCGCTCCCACGACCGCCGGCGCGTGCCTTGACAACGCGAGCTCCCGACCCTTGAGGCCCATCTCGCGGCGACCCGCCGCAGACATCCGCAAGACAGTCGCGAGTCCGGCCGCCACATTCGCGGGAGACCGGCCGTCGACCACCTGGCCCGTGACTCCCTCGACGACCGCCTCGGGGGAACCTCCCGAGCGCCCGGCGATGACCGGAAGCCCTGTGAGCGCCGCCTCCGCGAAGACGATGCCGAATCCCTCCACTTCGAAGCCGCCCCATCGCGTCCGCACCGGCGACGCGAAGATGTCCGCAGCCTGCAGCCAGCGCTTGACCTCGGTATCGACGAGGGCCCCGGTCAGGCGCACCCGATCGCCCACGCCGCACTGCTGCGCCCGATCGTAGAGCCTCGTCATCATGCGGCCCTCGCCGATCAAGGCGAGCTGCAGGTCCGGAAACTCCGGGCCCAACAGGCCGAGCGCGTCGATGAGCGCGTCCTGGCCCTTGCGCGGCACAAGCCGGCCGAGACACACGACGAGCCGGCCGTCGATGCCTAGCCTCCTGCGGGTGAGCAGCCGGTCATCGTGGGGAGCCGGCGCGAACGCGTCGACCTGGAGAGGAGGCCGCAGCACTTCGACCTGCACCCTGCCGTGCGTGTGGCGCCACGCAACGCCGGCAGTGTACTCGCTGACGGTGAGCAGGAGGGCGGCGTTCTCCAGAACGTGCCGCAGGAGCCTGTTGACGCCTGGGACAGCTCCCGGGATGGTCACTTCGGACCCGCCGAGAAAGACGACGTAGGGGAGACCAAGAGCATCCCTGAGCCGTGGCCCCAGGAGGCCGGCCGGCAACGGGTGGCCGAGTTGTACGAGCTCCGCCCGCTGCTCCCGCGCAAGGGCCGACGCCCGCCGCAAGAGGGCCGGCGTCGGCCAGAGGACAGATGTCGCGGCCCTCTCGACACGGTAGGGGTGGGTGGCGTCGAACGCCGCCGCGTCCGGGTGAGCGGGCGCCAGGATCGTCACCGACGAGGGATCGAGCGTCCGGATCACGCCCCAGTAGTACGACTGCGCTCCGCCGATGCGAGGCGGGAAGTCATTGGTGATGAAGAGCGTGCGGGGTGCGGACGTCGCCGGGAGGTCCTCATCCTGGCGCACCTTCACGCCTTGGTCTCGACTGGGCACCACAGTCAAACTGTCAGCCTCTCTGGTCGACACGGTGGGAGCGGCAGTCACCTTCTACCCATTCTGCAGCGACTCCTCCCAGTCGACTGCGCCGGAAGCACGCGGGGGTACGGGCTCGCGCCGGACCCGGCGAGGAGCAGTGTACTGCCCTACCCGGCGATGTGCGTGGCGGGCAGGCTGACAGTCACCGTCGTGCCCCCACCCGGGGCGCTCGTGATCTCGAGGCTGCCGCCGCTGGCCCGCACGAGCTTGCGACAGACCCAGAGTCCGATCCCGAGTCCGGTGCGGGTCCCGTCGTTGGCAGCGTCACCATAGCCGAAGCCGCAGGCGTTCTCGATCTCCGTCGCCGACATGCCGCCGCCGCCATCCCAGACGCTCAGCGTGACAAGGGAGGCGTCAGGCGCCCACCCGGTGCGAAGACGAATCTCTCCACCGGGTCGCACGTGAGCGGCGGCGTTGGCGACCAGGGCCGCCAGAATGTTCCGGACGTGATGGCGATCGACCCGCGCGACGGGAGGCGGAGAGCCCGCCGACACCTCGATGCGCGGGACCGTCAGGCGACGCAGGCGGCGCTGCGTGAGCAGCTCCTGAACCACGTCGTCGAGCGGCACCTCCTCGATCACGGTCGGCGCCGCCGCACAGTCCAGCCAGCCGCTCTCCGTCGCGCTTGCGATTCTCGCCTCGAGCAGCTCGGCGTTGCGCAGCAGGATCTCCAGGAACCGCCGCTGGTCGTCCGTCGGCGCGCCTGCCTGCCCCTCGAGCAAGAGCGAGATAACCGGGTACATCACCGCCAGCGGAGCACGCAACTCGTGCCGCACGTAGGACTGGCGTTCGCGCGCGGCTTCACGCTCTCGGCGATCGTTCTGGCTCATCGGTGCAACTCTACAGCAGCTTTGTCGTCCTCGGCGTGGCTCAGGCGGGCACGGTCGATCGCGCCGCGTGATGAGCGGTCCGCCTGGGGAGAAGAAGGGGGGCCTGGAGGGCCGTCGCGGCATCGCCGCCGCTCGCATGAGGCCGGCGCCATGGTGGTGGGCGATGCTGGATTTGAACCAGCGACTCCCTGCTTGTAAGGCAGGTGCTCTACCCCTGAGCTAATCGCCCGCGGCGCCTTAGTATACGATGCCCGTCCGGCCACGACCGCAGGCGAGCCGCCTGTCGATCCGGGTATTCAGCCACGACGAGTCAGCGCTCGACGACCTGGTCCCCGGACAACGAAGGGCGGGGCCGCCGTCCGGCGCCCCGCCTCGTTCGTTCCCCATCCCCGGGCGTCAGAGCGGTCGAATCTCCCGCCACGTGTTCGGCACCTGCTTGACCGTCAGCGAGAACCGGTTCATCAGGTTGGCGATGCAGTTGTCATTGTAGAAGACGTCGGTGGTGCCGCGCATGTCCTGGTCGCTGGCGACGACGACCATGCCGTGCACCCCGTACTTGCCGTGACCCTTCTGCACGGTGCCGGTCACGTACACCACGCCGTAGTAGTCGCCGCCGCCGCCGTAGTCCAGGTCGCCGCCGCCGAGGATCATGAGGATGCCGGGCTGCGCCTCGGAGTTGTAGGTGCCGCGAATCGAGTAGCCGCTGGCGCTGTCGATGACGCACAGACCGCTGATGCCGCCCGCCGGGCTCCAGACCGGGTCCACGGGACTCGCCTCGGCCTGCGCGCCCGACGTAAAGTAGCGCCCGTGGTCCTTGGCGAGCTGGGTGAGACCCTCCACCATGGCGGGAGGGAAGACTTCGTCCGGGCTCTTCCTCCTGACATCCGCGCCCACGATCTTCACGATCGGCGGCGTCTGGGTGACGCTCGGGGCCTCGATCGTGCCGCCGACGTGGACCGACGTGACCCCGCCGGGCACGACGCTCGCGGGGGGCGGAACCTCCACGTAGATCTTCGGGTTGTTGCCGCCGCCGTTGCTGTAGAGGTTGCCGCCCGCACAGAGGGCGATCCCGCGCGGGAAGTCGGCGGTGTACGGGATGCGCTCGACCAGCGCCTGGATGCGCGTCGCCTTCGGCCCGACGCCCGCCTGCGCCTCGATGTACATCCTGTTGTCGGGCAGGTTCGCGTCGCCCGGCTGGCCCTTGTCCCACTTGACGGCCTTGTCGATCGTAGGCTGGTTGTCATAGTAGTCGACGACCACGAACTGGCCGGCGTCCGGGTTGGGGAACTCGCCGGACGCGAACTGGCCGCGGAAGGCGGTCCGCCAGGTGGAGGAGGTGAAGTCCGGGCCAGTGCCGCTTGCCTTCGGCCAGCTGGCGTTGAGCGAGTACATGCCCACGTCGACCGCCGCCTCGGCGACGTTGAAGGCCTTGGCGCGCATCCTGTCCGTGTAGGTATTGTGCTGCACGTTGGCCATCAGGACGACAAGCGCGGTCGACAGCACGCTCAAGGCTGCGATGACGCCGATGATGAGGACCAGGCCAGCTCCCCGCTGGCTTCTTATGCTCCGCATGCCGTCCCCTTCTCTCGCCCTACTGCTGGTTCCTCAGCTGCGCGGTCGTCTGCAGCTCGGTATGGATCGGCGAATGGGCGGGGTTGAGGTCGACCAGCAGGTTGACCTGGACCGACACGACTCTCCTGCGGTTGTCCGTGCCGAGCACGCGCGCGTCCTGCACCAGCTCGCCGTCCGTGTCGTAGTAGCTGTAACGGAACAGTGACGTGGGACTTCCCGTTGACGGCACCTTGTCGTTCACGACGTCGCGGACGAGGAGGCGCGCCCCCTCCCCGTTGACCTGCTCGGCCACCGGGTTCGCGTTGCCAGGCCAGTCGTCGGCGTTGAGATTGACGTTGGCGATAGCGCCGTTGTTGTTCTTGTCGTAGAAGCGCCACAGTTCCCCGTCCGGATAGAGCCTGTACATCACCAGACGCGGAACGAGAGTGGGACTCGAGTTGCCCGCCATGTTGAACGTCGTCGAGACCACGACGGTCAGCGGGCGCGCGCGAATCAGGGCCGTTTCGCTCGTGCCCGGATTGCTCTGGGCATCCCTGATCTCGCGTTCCAGCCGGGCGATCGACTCGCGCGCGTTGTCGCGCGCCTTGCTGCTCGTCGCCGAGTAGGAGTAGGACCGGCTGAGGGCGAGCCAGGCCACGAGGATCATCGCGGTGATGATCGTCATGATGACCATGCCGATGAGCAGTTCGACGAGCGCCATGCCGCTCTGCCGCGCTTCGCGTCGCCGGATGTGCCTCAGCCGGTCCATGCTCAGAAGGAGATCGTGTTGTTGCCGGCCGTCAGGTCGCCGCTGCCGCTCTTGGACGTCAGCAGGGGCGTGCCGCCCGTGGATGTGCTGGCGTAGACGTTGTAGACGCCGGACAGCAGGTTGCTCCAGATCTGCGACTTGTTCTTCTTGATGTTGACCCCAGCCGGCTTGCTGCCCTGGGCCACGCCGCTCGTGGAGTACCACTCCCCCGTGCCGACGTTCTGGACCCACACATAGATGCCGAAGTTGTTCGTGTTGTTGACAGTGAGCGCATACCTCGGCTGGGGGTCGGTCGTGACCGGCCCGACGCGCGCCGAGAACGCCGAAACGTTGCCGGCGTTGTCGACGGCCGCGACGCGGTAGTACCAGGTAGAGCTCCAGCCGGCGCCGGAATCGGGGTACACGACGTTCGGGTAGCTGCCCTGCAGCTGCGTCCACTGGGATACGCCGTTGGCGCTGCGCTCGATGATGTAACCGAGCACGCCGGTCGCCGGCGTGCCGCCGTCGGTCGACGGCGTCCACGTCAGGTTGATCGTGGGCGCGCCCGCCATCTTGACGGCAGTGAGGCCCGTCGGCACGCTGGGCGCGACCGTGTCGCTCTGCACCTCGGGTGTCGCGCTCGCCTCGGCCGAGAGCGGGCTCTTGTTGCCGTCCGTGTCGACGACGAGGACCTGGTAGTAGTAGGTCGTGCCGTTGTTCACGGCGGTGTCAGAGTAGCTGGTGGCGGTGAGATTGGGCACGTGCTGCGACTTGGTGCCGCCGCTCACAGTGCCCCGCCACAGCTCGTAGTGACTGAAGTCGCCGATCGCGGATTGGTCCCACGTCAGCGAGACGCGCTTGTCGCCGGCGATTGCCGTGAGGCCCGTCGGCGCGGGAGGGATGCGCAGCTCGACGTTGTAGGACATCGAGGCGGTGCTGCCCTGCATCCGCTTCGCCGACACGGCCATCATCTCGATCTTGTAGATGCCGTCCTGGGCCGTGGAGTTGTCCCACACGAACTGGTAGTGGCCGGGCTCCCCGTTGTACACGGTGTCGACTTCCTGCGCGGCCACGGTGACCCCCGTGAACGAGGTCACGGTGAACTTGACCCAGCCTCGGTCGGCCGGGTCGGCGGCCGCTGCGTTCATGCTGGCGATGTCCGTCGGGCTGATCCGGACGTCGACGACGACCGGCGAGGCGATGATCGTCGCCACATCGTTGGCATCCGGGTCGAAGACGCTGGGCGGGCCCACCGTGTAGGACTCGATCTCGGGGCCTGCGTACTGGCGGTACACGAGCGTCTGCAACACGGCGGCTTTGACGGGCGACGGCGGGGCGGTCCAGGTGACCCTGATCTCCACCTTCTTGTACTGCTCGGCGCCCGCGACCGCGTTTGCCGGCACGGGCGACACGGTGTACTGGATCGCGTAGCGCTTGGTGGCGCCGCCCCGCACGAAGTCCCAGTGCGGGCCGAACTGCCCGCCACCGTAGGTGGCGCTACCGAGATTCGCCGCGGTGATCTGGTCGTAGTCGAGCTGGCGGAGCTTCTCGATCTTGTCCTGGGCGACCTGGAGGGCGACGTTGCGAGCGTTGTCCGCGGAGTTCTTCTCCTGGGCCTGGACGAAGAGCGGCACGAGGACGGCAAAGGCAATCCCCGCAATGATAGTAGTGACGAGCAGCTCGACGAAACTGAAGCCCGCGTTGCGGCGGCCGCGCCGCCCCCTGCAGATTTCCCCGTTCATGTACCCTGCCTCCGGATAGCGAGGGTGATCGTCCTCGCGACCTTTATCGGACGATGCCCGCCGTTACCTGAGATCGTCGCCGAGAGGTGTGTTCTCTCGGGTGGCGACGAGGGTCGCCGACTCACCCCGTCGCGAGCGCGGGAACCGCCACGAGAACAAGGGCGGAGCGGCCCGTCGATCGACCGCCCGCCCTCCTTCTTGCTTGTTCGTCGCAGCGAGCATCCGCTGTCAGGTGGAGTTCGGCGACAGCTCCTGCCAGCTCCCTGGGACGAGTGTCGTCCTGGTGGTCGTCTGGGTGATGGCGGTGGCCTGGAGGCGCTCGAGGACCGCCTGGTTGTAGCAGGCGCTGGTGTTACCGCTCATCGTGATGTCCATGATGCAGAAGAGCGCACCCACGAGATTGGGTTGGATCCCATTGTTGCCGCCGCCCAGAGTGATGGCCGCCTCCATCACGACCATGAGGCCGGTGAACGTGCCGCCGCTGTTCCAGACGCAGGTGTTGGTGTAGAGATTGTCGTTGTCGCAGGCCATGTAGAAGACCATGGGCTGCTCCAGCGTGCCGAAGTCGACCAGGCCGCTCGTCGTGGTCTTCTCCGTCGTCGACATGAGCGGGCAGAGGACCGTTGAGCGGGTACCTGAGCTGGGGCCCACGAAGTTGACGGCCACGGTGCTCGTGCCGGGGTTCCCGACGACCCATGTGGGGCCGAGCACGTGATTGTAGAGACCGGTGACGTCGAGGGTGTAGCCGACCCACAGCGCGCCGGTATGCACCTCGAGCGGTGTTGCGCCGCTCTGGTACCATTTGATGCTCTTTCCAACGAAGGTGGGCCCGAACTGGTGCAAACCGGTGGGTCCGCTGATCGTGAAGTCGTCGCGCACATAGAGGGCCGTGCTGTTGGTGGTCGTGCTGCCGTTCAGCGTGAGGCTGCCGTCGACGTACAGGGAGCGGAAGTTGAAGACGCTCCCTGCCGGGAAGGCGCCACTTCCGCTGGTCTTGAAGGTGAGGTTGCCGCTGACGACCAGGTCGTTGGCGAACGAGTAGGTGTTGCCGACCTTGGTGACACCGGGGATCGTCATGATGTTCGCTGTGGTGAACTTCGACGTGCTTGCGAGGACGCCGCTGGCGTTGGCCGAGCCCGGCGAGGGGCCGCCCGCCTGGGCTTCGAACATGAGGGCGGCCTGGTCTGCCTGGTTGAAGTAGTCGCTGAGGAGCGGCACGCCGCCGCGGGTCACACCGGTCTGACCCGTAACGCAGCCGCTGACGGAGCCGTTGGCCTGGACGCCCAACGACTGGATGCTGCTGCCCGGCGCCGCGAGATTGGTGTTCGAGTTCCCGCTGACGTTCCCCCCCGCCATGATCTTGGTCAGGTAGTTGCCCGGGGGGTTGGGCACGTAGGCGGTCCCGTCGTCGTTCACGGCATAGGCATCGCTCGCGCCTTGGAGCCTGATGTTCTGGTCGCTGAACAGCGCGGCCTTGGGGAACGCCTGAACGATAGACTCTACCGTCTGGACTACAAGCACGCGAAGACGCGTCGCCTTGCCCAGGTACGAAGTCGTGGCCTCGAGCCACACCATGCCGTCAGGGTCCGTGGCGCTCCCCGGCCTGCCCTGGTCGTACGCAATTGCCGTATTCACGGGCGTCTGGTTGTCGTACAGGCGGTAGACCACGGCTGGCCCCGAAGGATACGCGGCCTCGTAGTTCACGGCCATTTCCTCCGGAGTCAGAAAGTCCGGCGTCGCCACGTTCGTCTTGTTCTTGGCGGCATTGACGGCGCTGTCGAGGGCTGCCTCGGCGTAGTACGTCGACGTCTTGTGTGAGCGATCCCTGGCCGTCGCGCCCTGTTGGTTGGATAGCGCCATGACCAGGATGGCCGTCAGAATGGCGAGCGCGCCTGCAATACCCAGGAGCAGGATCAAGGCGGCACCGCGTTCTCCCGTTTGCCTCTTCATCACTCCTCCTCAAGGAAGCCGGCGGCCGAGTTTCGCGGACGCACCGTGGTGGACATGTCGATGAACTGCGGGGAATGGCCAAGGTTGGCGTCGACCACCAGTCTGATCTGGACAGAGATGATCTTGCTTGGATCGGCCATCGGGGTGTCGGTTGGCCAGGTGACGAGCTCGCCGGAAGCGCCAAGGTAGCCGTACTTGAAGACGTAGGGGATGCTCACCGTGGAGGCGCCGTTCACGACGTCCTCTGCGAGCAGGATCCTCCTGTCGCCGTCAACCGGGTAGGGATCAGTAAAGGCGGTGAACCCCGCGGCGCCGTCAGTGTCGCGCTGCCAGTAGAGCTGCTTCTGATCGCCGGTCCCGACGAGGACGATCCGGGTCGGACGGAGCACCGAGGCGCTGTTGCCGGTCCCGTCGGCGCGGGTGCCCGGCTGGTTGTACGAGGAGTAGAAGACACACTCGTAGGGGTTGGCGGTCTGGATGGGGTAGCCGGTGCTGGTCAGCGGCTGGGTGGCGCGCAGCTCGCTCGACATGCGGTCGAGAGCGTCCCGCACCGTCGCCCGCGCGGTGTTGGCATGCGATGCGAACGCGTACGAGCGCTGCATGCTGAGCCAGCCGGCGACCATCATCGTGGTGAGTATGCCGAGGATGCTCATCACGATGAGGATCTCCACGAGCGTGATCCCGTTCTGGGACCCGCGCCTGCCGGGCGGCGGCGTCGGCATCAGCAGTCTCATGATCAGCCGCCCGGGCGCGTGTCGAAGTGGATGGGGCAGTCGCTGAGCAGGTGGAAGGGAGGCGTCGTGAAGGTCCCGTACTGGCTGGCGCACGTCACCGTGTAGGTGATGTGGGTGCCGCCCGGCACCCCTGTCCAGATGAGCTTCTGGTTGCTGGCGCTTGGGTACTGCACGCTCCCGATCTGTACTTGGGGCGTGGGTGAGACCTGGGTTACCCAGACTCCCTTGGGAGTGCCCGATGTCTTGACGTGGCGGTAGTCCTTGAACGACACCGTGATCTTGAACGGACCCATGGGCACCCCAGGGCTTGGGGTCGGGCGCGGAGTCCCCGAGACGCTGTCAACCACAACGGCCGCTGGGTCTACGATGATTGTGTTCATGGTCGTGACGTAGTCCGAGTCAGACCACCTGACCTGCACGGTGACCTTCTTGTGCTTCGTCTGCTCGTCGACGCTGTAGGTGATGTAGTACGGCCTGCTGGCGCCGGCGGGCGTGAGGACGGGCCCGAAGTGGCCGTCGCCGAAGTCGCTCGTCGGGGGGTGGTTGAGGTTGTCAGGGGCGGATGTGATGACGGCGTAGTTGAGCAGGCGCACCTGCTCGATACGATCCTGGGCGATATTGGTGGCAGTGACGCGAAGTCCGTCGGCCGCCGACTTCTTCAGGGCGTCGGCGAACACCGGCACTATTGCCGCGAAGAGGATGCCGGCGATGACAATGGTCAGCAGGAGCTCCACGAAGCTGTAGCCGCGCGCGTTGTGTTTGGTGCGAACTGGCATCCTCATCACCTCACACTCCTCCTGTCGAAGCGTGTCCGTCACGGACCCCGCTTCACCCTCTTGAGGCCGCCTCTGCTCGATCGGCCTCCCCGCATGCGCTGATCGGAATCGCGGGCCTGGAGGTCGTATTCGCCAGAACCACGACTCGCAGCCATGCAGTACGTACCGTCGCCCACATCGAGAGGTCCAACAAGAGGTCATTCGTCTACCCCATTGCACAGGTACCGCGCGAGTAGCGGGCGAGATCGCGCGAAAGGCGCTGGTCCCAACCACCCTGCCGGCGGTCGCGCAGCACCCCGGCAGCGGTTGTCGGGCGCTTCCAGGACCCGGCGCCGGCACTCATGGACGTGAACGATTGTTCCGATAGCCCGCCAAGAGTGGGGTGAACGCGACGTCGCGTAAGGGTCCTCAGTCCCCGGGGTCGCGCACCCGGGCTTCTGGTACGGCGATGAGCGAGCTACCGGCGGGAGGTGGGGTCGTGATCGGGAAGCTGTCTTCGCTCGTCGTCTGCCTGGCCGGCGCGATGCTGCTGGTCGCGCCAGGCGCGATGGCGGCGATCAAGGTCACCAGCATCGCTCCATCCAGCGGGCGAGCGGGCGCGACGGTCCGCTGCACGGTCACCGGCACGTTCGGCGCGCCGCTTGACGTGCTGGTCGACGGAACCACCTACAGAACGCCGTCGTTCACCCTGGACAACGGCGCGGACCCCCCCGTCACGGGCACGACGGACGCCGCCTCGGTCACGTCGACGTCGGCCAACGTCTCGTTCGCGTTGCCGGCCTCCGCTCCAGCCGTGTGGTACACGCTGACGGCGAGCCAGAAACGCAGCATCTGGATCATCGACTTCACCGACACGGCTTCTCTGCCCAACGCCTTTCGGGTGGTGCCGACGATCTCGTCTCTCAGCCCGTGCATCTCCACGACCGGCGTCGGCGATCTCACGCTAGAGGTGAAGGGGGGCAACTACGTGGAGTCGAGCCTCGACGTGGACGGGTCCAGCGTCTGCTGGAACGGGGAGACCCTCGCCACCACGTTCAACTCGAAGACACTGCTGACCGCGATCATTCCGGCCGCCTACCTTTCCACCGTCGGAACAGCCGCGGTGACGGTGACGAACGTGAGCGCGGCCACGACCAGCGCTCCGACGAGCTTCCTGATCGACACCACGCAACCGGTGACCGACGCCCTCTACGGGGTCAGCGTGAAGCGCGGCACCACCGCCAAGCTGAGGTTCCAGATCAGCGAGCCCGCCGGTCACAGCCCCAGCGCCGAGGTGGTCATCAGGATCAGGACGAAGGGCGGGAAGACGGTCAAGACGATCGGCATCAGCCGCGTGCCCATGAACGTGCGGCAGACATGCAGCTTCAAGGTCACCCTGAAGACGGGGTCATACAAGTGGTGTGTCTCTGCCACCGACCTTGCCGGCAACACGCAGGCCAACATCGACTCGGCGTCGTTCACGGTGAAGTAAGGCGGGGGCGGCGCAGAGAGCGCCCGCGAAAGAGCGCGCCTAGCGGAGAGCCTCGAGCTGTTCGAGAGTGCGCTGCAGGGCCTCGACCTGCCGACCGTACTCGGCGAAGTCGCCGGCCTTGAGCGCGGCCTGGGCCGCGGCGAACTCGTTGTTGGCCTGGGCGATGAGCCGGCGCGCGGCGTCGCTCAGAGGTCCGCCCTCACCCGGCTGGCCGCCGCCCCCGCCGCCGCCCGGAGTGCCGCCGCCATCGACGGCCTGCCCGAAGGCCGCCGTCAGCGCCTCGCCCAGCGTGGGCTCCATGGCCAGCAGCTGCTGGGCGTTGTTCGCTCCCTCCGCGCCGGGCGTTCGGTAGAAGACGATGACGCGTTTGAGCTGCGGCAGCTGCGTCTGCTCGGACTGCAGGTACAGCGACTGCACGTAGAGCAGCTGGTCCTCGATGGGCACGACCAGGAGGTTGCCCATGACCACTTCCGAGCCCTGCTGGTTCCAGAGCGTGCGCTGCGCCGAGATCGCGGGATCCTGGTTGATGAATCCCTCCACCTGATCGGGTCCGATCACGGTCGCGCTCTGCGAGAACTGGATACTGACGATCTTGCCGTAGTTCGGGGTGTCGGAGCGCGCGCCCAGCCAAGCGATCATGTTCTTGCGCCCGTTGGGCACGAACGGGAGCATCTCCAGGAACTCCTCGCTCTCTTCCGCCGGCAGCCGCATGATCACGTAGAGGGCCGGCATCAGGCCCTCGCCCCCTTCGGCGGGGTCACCCGGGATCGCCCATTGGTCGCCCTTGTTGTAGAGCACGTCCGGACTGTCGATGTGGTAGGTCGCGTAGGCGCTGGACTGGATCCGGAAGATGCCCTCGGGGTACCGCACGTGGTCCATCAGACCCTTGGGCATCTCGGAGCCGGGTGCGAACAGATCGGGGAAGGCGTCCCGGTAGGCCGCGAGCAGCGGGTCGCGCTCGTCGAAAACGTAGAAGTCCATCGTGCCGTTGTAGGCGTCGACCACGATCTTGACGGAGTTGCGGATATAGTTGAGTCCGCCCTCGGGCGTGGAGTACGGGTAGCGGTCAGTTACGGTGTAGGCATCGACAATCCACCAGAGTCGCCCCTCCGAGATGACCATGTAGGGGTCCGCGTCAAGCTCCAGGAACGGGGCCACCGCCCTGATCCTCTCGGTAATGCTGTTGCGGATGATGATGCGACTGTCGCTCTTGAGCGACGAGGTGGTGAAGAACTTGATCGTCCCGTAGCGCGACGAGAAGGCGAGGCGCGCCAGCAGCGGCGAGATGGGGACGCCGCCACTGCCGGTGTACTCGCGGTACACATCTCCCGACTTGCCGGGGTAGTCGAACTCCTGCTCGCTCGTCTTGACCAGCGTGTAGTCGGTGCCACGCTCGCCGTAGTAGATGCGCGGCTCATTGATCTCGAGGCCCGCCACGCTGCGCGGCGGGACATCCTGCACGAGGAAGTCGGGGGAGCCGTCCTTGGTGATCTGGTTGACGGCAGACATGGCCACACCGAAGCCGTGGGTGTACGTCATGTGCTGGTTCACCCAGGTCTGGGCCTGGGCGGGCAGACCCTGGATATTGAGCTCGCGCGCCGCGACCATGGTCTGACGGTACACGCCGTTCACGGTGTAGCGGTCGACGTCTGAGTCGAGGAAGGTGTAGTAGGGCCGCAGCCCCTGGATCTGCCGGTAGCTGGTCGTCAGGACGTCCGGGTCCCACAAACGGATGTTGCGTACCGTGGGCGCGTTTCGCTCCAGCTTGGCCACCGTGAGCGGCGACTCCGCCGCCAGAGACTGCGACGTGATGACGTCGAGGTTGTAGGCCGCCTTCGTCGCCTTGATGTTGTTGGCGATGTAGTCGCGCTCCTTGGCAAGCTGGTTCGGATTGACCACGAGCGACTGGTAGGCCGCCGGGACGATGGCCCGCAGGGCAACGAGCACCACGATCCAGACGACGATCGCGGCCGGCCACCACCGCGCTCGGCGGCGCCAGACGTTCCAGATCAGCAGACCCGCCAGCGCGAAGGCGACACCCATGGTCACGCGCGCCAAGAGGAGGCGGACGTTGACGTCTGTGTTGCCGGCTCCATAGACGGCTCCGGCGGTGGAGTAGAGCAGATCCCAGGCCTGGAAGAGCTGGCCGATGCCCACCACGACGAAGATCGCGGCCAGGATGGCCGAGAGATGGGCGACCGCGGTCCCGCCGAGATGCACGTCGATCTTGGGTATCTCGGGCTTGCCCGAACGTTGCCCGCGGCGGCCGAACGGTGACGGAATCCCTCCCTCATCGCCACTCGCCGGCCCCTCGGGCGCCGCACCCTCACCCTGCCGGGGCACCGCCTTGTACTCGATGCCGCCCATCACGACGTGCACGACGACGGCGATGAGGAGGGCCACGACGAGCGCGCTGAACACGAGTCCGTGCACGGCCTTCCACAGGGGCAGCGAGAAGATGTAGAAGCCCACGTCGTGTCCGAAGATCGGATCGCTCTCCCCGAACGTCGCCCGCCGGTAGAACAGCAGGATGGTCTGCCACTGTGCCGTGGCGGCGACCGCGGCGACCGCGGCGACGACGAGACTGACCGCCAGGCCGGCGATGCCGACGAGGCGCCGAAACGCCTCGCTGCGGGGCTCGAGCAGATGGCCGTCGGCAGTGGCCCGGAAGCCGGGCGCCAAGCGTCGGGCAATCTCGACATTGAGCTCGACGACCACGAAGAAGACGACGAACGCCCCCGCGCCGGCGAGGACTTGCCACAGGACGCGCGTCCAGAACACCGACCGGTAGCCGACCTCGCCGAACCAGAGCCAGTCGGTGTAGAGACCGAGCAGCCGGCCGGCGACCGCCAGGACGACGACGAGCGCCGCGACGGCAATGGCGATCGTGATCCGACGCCCCGTGCGCCTGGAGGGCGCCTTGGCCGGCTTCTTGCGAGGGGGAAACGGACGTACGTTGTCCATGGGGCGAGTATGCCACAGCCAATGCGGACCCGCGAGCGCCCCGGGGCGCTCGCGGTCGGGGCTCAGGCGCGCCTGCTCCTCCGGCGCGACGCCCCGCCCGTGTAGATGAGGATATCCAGAACGACGCCCGCGGCGAGGACCACAGTCCCCCAGCCCTCGAGCCCGCCAAAGGAGTTCTGCGCGATCGCGTAGGCCATCGTCGTGCAGGGCGCGAAGAGGAAGCCGACAAGACCCCAGAAGAACGCGATCCCGGCCTGGGTCAGGTAGTCGGTGAACAGCCACAGTCCGAACAGGATCAGACGCGGCGAAGCCGCCAGGATCCCAGCCACGAGGCAACAGCCCACTGCTCGCTCCCCTCTTCGCCCGACGCGGTCTACGGCATCGTCACGCGCCTTCCAGCCGCGACAGCCGCCACCACACGAGGCCGTAGGCGACTACCGCCCAGCCTATCAGGATGGCAAACGAGAGCCACTGCCAGCCGAACACCTCCGTGCCGGCGAACGCGTTCACCCCCAGGCGCATCGTCTGCGCCGTCGGGATCATGAAGACGATCGCGTTCACGAGGGGCGGCGTGGGCAGGCCCACGGTGATGGCAGGCGCCAGCAAGGGCAGGATGACGAGACCGCCCCAGGTGTTGAGCTGGGTCTGGGTCTTGAAGAGACCTCCCAGCAGCAGCCCGAACGCAACCAGTGTCACGGAGCTGGTGAAGAAGGCCGCCACGAAGAGGGCGACGTCCCTGGGCGACGACCGGGTCACGGCGAGCATGACGGGCACGGAGATCACGCAGTACGTGAGACCGAACAGCGCCTTGGCGGCGATCACCTCAGCGTGGGAGGCGACCAGGGTGAGCGCCTCGATGGTGCGTTTCTCGGTCTCTTCGGTGATCGTCGCCGGCAGAGCGTAGGCCGCGATCATGCTGAGCATGAGGATGATCGCGATCAGCACGAAGACCGTTCGCGTGCCCAGGCTGGCAAGAGCCGCCTCGGTGCTGCCCGGCTTCGCCGGGAGGGTCACCCGCTCGATGGCCGCGGGCGGCCGCTGGTTCGCCAGCGCCTGGGTCACACGATCGAGGACGGCGGCCACGTAGTCGCCGCCGAAGGAGGGCGCCGCCGGCAGGATGACCGTCAGCGTGGGCGACCGGCCGGCCCGGAGATCACGTTCGAAACCGGCCGGGACCACAAGGCCGACGTCGACATCCTCGTCCGCCACCTGGTCGCTCAGGGCCGCGCGGTCCGGAAGCGGGACAACGGTGAGCACGACCGCGTCCTGAGTTGCCGCCTTGATCGCCTCGGGCAGGGCCGAGGACGCCGCCGCGACGACGCCGAGCCTCGCCGCCGGCCTGCTCTCGTCCTCAAACATGAAACTGTAGAGGAGGCCGAGCAGCAGCGGCATGACGAGCGCGACGACGAGGCGCGAGTCGCGGAGCGCATCACGCAGGTCCTTGCGGTAGACGGCGGCGATGCGAGAGGTGTTCACAGCGCCCGCCCTGCGAGATTGACGAAGACGTCCTCGAGCGTCCCCTCGTTGGAGTGCATGGTGAGCACGTCGCCGTCGGCCATCCAGGCAGCGAGGCGCTCGGCGTCGGCCGGATCGTCAAGGCGCAGCCTGTGTTCGCTGCGGTCGCGCAGGAGGACGTCGGCGCTGCGTTCCCCGTAGCGCAACTTGAGCTCGCGCGGCGTGTCCAGCGCGACGATGGCGCCGGCGGCCAGGAACGCCACGCGATCGCAGAGGTCGTCGGCCTCCTCCATGAAGTGCGTCGTGAGGAAGACCGTGTTGCCCTTGTGCGCGTGGTCGCGAATGATCGCCCGCACCTCGCGGGCCGAGGACGGATCGAGTCCCTTGGTCGGCTCGTCGAGAAAGAGCACCCGGGGATCGTTCACGAGAGCCCGGGCGACGAGCAGCCGCTGCTTCATGCCGCTCGAGTAGGTCTTGACCTTGCGGGCGGCGGCGTCGGCGAGCCCGACCCGTGCGAGGAGTTCATCGGCGAGACCGGGCCGGCCGCCGTAGAGCTTGATGAAGAGCTCGAGGTTCTCCCGCCCGGTCTGTCGCTCGTAGAGGTTCGGTTCCTCGAAGACGAGGTTGATGAGCGGCTTGACCATCTCGGCGTGCGTCGCCACGTCGTGACCCGCGATCGTCGCGCGGCCGCCAGTCGGCCGCGCGCGCCCGGTCAGCATGCGGATCGTCGTGGTCTTGCCGGCGCCGTTGTGCCCGAGGAACCCAAGGATCTCACCCTCGGCGACCGTGAAGCTGATCCCCGCGACGGCGCGGACGTCACCGTACGTCTTGGCGAGTCCCTCGACCTCGATGATGGTGCGACCGCCGCTCGCTGAGCCCACGAGGCCTCCTGCCGCTTCGTCCGAAACAAGCGTACACGAATGAGGTCGCGGGCCGACCGTTCACGGTCGGCCCGCGACCTCACCGACGGAATGCCTGGCGAGGGGCCAAGACCGAAACATGGGCCGCGACGACCAGATGTCGCCGCAGCCCATGTGGGGCCAGCGACTACCCGGGAGAGGAGGTAGAACTCCCGAGAGACGGGACAACGACCAGGTGGGGGCACACCGTTGAGCGGCCGGTCCCGAGCGGTTGAGGGGGCAACCACGTCGCTTTCTTGGCTCGAACCCGAGTCTGCTACGGAATTGTGAAGACCATGTTGCAGTCAGGTTGAGTGAGATTAGGCGCTGAACGCAGCCCTGCGCGTTCGTCCGTCGGATAAGGGGGGATGGGCCGCGGCGGACGATCAAATCGTCCGCCGCGGCCCATGTGGAGCCACGACACCCGGGTGCTGGAGGCTCACCCGGTATTCAGACCTTGTCGGCTCAGTGGGGGCGCACTGTTCAGTAGCCGGGTCTCTTGCGGCCGGGGGGGCGGCCGTCGTCGTACTCTGTACGTCGCCTATTGTGCCCATCGATTGTGAAGTCCGTGTTGCGCCCCCGTTGAGGAACATGATGCGATGTTGTCGACCTCATGGTCGGACTTCTCGGGCGATCGCGAGTCCCACCCCACCATACCTGGGCGCCGGGCCGGACAAGCGACCTGCATTGACACGGCCGACCGAGCGCGTGCGATACTCCGCAGCGCACTGAAGCCGTACTGCTGACCGGGCGGTGCGAGCCCGTCATGCCGGGCCCACCCCCTCAAACCAAGGAGCTTGCAGCATGCAGCAGGACGGGCGGGCAAGCGCCGGGCTGTCGTCGCGACGCGACCTGTCCTCTCTCTACGACCCACGCTCCATCGCTGTCGTGGGAGCATCGAACGACCGCGCCAAGTGGGGCGGCGATCTGGCGGCCCGACTCCTCGCGGCTCCTGCCGGACGTGAGATCCACCTGGTCAACAAACGGGGCGGCGAGGTAGGCGGTCGCACGGCCTCCACGTCCCTACGAGAGATCGGCGCCCCGGTCGACCTCGTCTTCATCGCCGTCCCGGCCGCCGGCTTCGACGACGCCGTGGAGGACGCCCTCGCCGTCGGGGCGAAAGCGCTGTGCGTCGTGACGGCCGGGCTCGGTGAACTCGGCGCCGAGAGTCTGGCCCGCCAGGAGGCGGCGGTGGCGCGCGTCAGGGCCGCGGGCGGCCTGCTGGTCGGGCCCAACTGCCTCGGCGTCGCCGACACGACCACCGGGCTGAATGCGGTGGCCCTGCTCGACATCCCCGCCGGGCACATCGCCTTCATCAGTCAGAGCGGTGGCCTCGGCGAAGAGGTGGTGACGCGCGCGCGCGGCTTCGGCCAGGGCTTCACCCGCTTCACGACACTCGGCAACCAGGCGGACGTCGGCATCGCCGACGTGCTGTGGTCGCTGGTCGACCACGAGCCGACCCGCCTGGTGGCCCTCTACGCGGAGGACCTCCGGGACGGCCGGCGCCTCGCGACCGCCGCGGCCGCCTGCGTCGCGGCCGGCAAGCCGGTCCTCGTCATCGCTCCGGGAAGGACGGAGGCAAGCTCCAGAGCCGCGCGCTCACACACCGGGGCACTCACGAGCGACGCGTCAGTGGTCGACGCGGTCTGCGCCGCCGTCGGCGCCTTGCGGGTGGAGACGCCCGACGAACTGGTCGAGACGGCGGTAGGGCTGCTGGCCGGACGGCGACCCTCCGGCCGGCGAATCGCCGTCACGAGCGACGGCGGCGGGCACAGTGCGATCGCCGCCGACGTGCTCGCGTCCGCCGGGCTCTCAGTACCGCGCTTCTCCGCCGGCCTCCGGGCGCGGCTGGCAGACCTCCTTCCCGTCAATGCGGCCGTAGACAATCCCGTCGACTTCGCCATCGCCACGGTCAATCCGTCGGCCCATTCCAGCGTTGGGCAGCGTCCTCGTGGAGTCGGGCGAAGTCGACGCCCTCCTCGTCGTCGGCGAGTTCGGGTACTGGGGAGCCCGGTTTCCCGAGCTCTCCGAGCCGGGGAGCAAGGAGATGCAGGCCGCGAACGACCTCGCGTCGCTGGCGGGGAGACACGACTTCCCCGTCGTCGTGGCCACTGTGAACAAGGGCGCCTCGCCGGCCGTCGACAGGCTCCTCGAATCCGGCGTGCCCGTGTACGGTGAGCTGGCGTCGGCTGCGCGCGTCCTCGCACACCTCGCGCACGTCGAGACATCTCGCCCCGTTGGCCTCCCCGAGATGCCGCAGCAGCCCGACGCGCCCTTGACTGAGACGGACTACTGGTCCGTGCGTCAGGCGCTGGCGCTTAACGGCGTGCCGTTCGCCGAGGCCCGCCTCGTCCACGGCGCAGACGAGGCGGTCGCCGCCGCCGGCGAGATCGGGTACCCCGTCGCCCTCAAGGCGATGGGCCTGCTGCACAAGTCCGACGCCGGCGGGGTGGCGCTAGACATCGCCGGCGACCGCGAGCTCCGCACCGCCTTCGCGGACATGCGCCGCCGCCTGTCGGCGGCGGCCTTCTCCGTCGAACGCATGGCGCCGCGCGCCGAAGGCCTCGAGCTCATCATCGGCTGCCGCCAGGATCAACGTTTCGGGCCGGTCGTCCTCGCCGGGCTGGGCGGTATCTACGCGGAGGTGTTGCGGGACACCGCGATGGCGCTCGCCCCGGTCACAGAGGACGAGGCTCTGGGGCTGCTGACAGGGCTGAGATGCGCGCCGCTGATGAGTGGCGCCCGTGGACGGGCGCCACTCGACGCCGCCGCCGCGGCACGCATCGCTGCGGCTCTGTCAGTGTTCGCCGCCGCGCATCCGGAGCTCGCCGAGATCGAGCTCAACCCGGTGCTGGTCACACCGGACGGCGCCGTCGCGCTCGACGCGCGAGCGGTGCCGGCGGCGACTGCGGACGAGACCTAGCGAGCGACCCTCGCGCGGGCGCCCGCCTCGAGCGTCAGCGCTGTCCCTGCGGCTGTCGCAAGCCGAGCTTGCGGCGCGCGTCGGCGGCGCTCAAGGGGTGCGCGCCGAGACTCTCGACGATGGCGACGGCCTTCTCGACCAGCTGGGCGTTGCTGGCGAAGACGCCGCGTCGGAGATAGAGGTTGTCTTCGAGGCCGACGCGCACATTGCCGCCGAGGAGCACCGCCTGCGCCACGAACGGCATCTCCATCCGCGAGATGGCGAAGGCCGCCCACTGGGCGTCCGCCGGCAGCAGGTCGATCATGGCCAGCATGGTGCGCACATCCGCCGGAGCCCCCCACGGGATACCGAGGCAGAGCTGGAACAGCGGTGCTCCCTCGATGAGGCCCTCGTCGACCAGCTTGTTCGCGAGGCGAATGTGGCCGGTGTCGAAGACCTCCAGCTCGGGCTTGACCCCCAGCTCCTTGATGCGCGCGGCCATGGCACGCAGCTGGTTGGGCGTCACGACCGACACGTAGTCGCCGTCGTAGAAGTTCATGCTGCCGCAATCCAGGGTGCACATCTCGGGACGCAACGCCTCGACGTGCTCCAGCCGCTCAAGCGCGGGGACCATGTCGCTGCCAGGACCCGCCGTCGCGGGCCGCGCGTCGTCCACGATCAGGTCACCGCCCATGCCCGTCGTGAGATTGATGACCACGTCGACCGCGGCGGAGCGGATGCGCTCGACGACCTCGCTGTAGTGCTCGAGCTTGCGCGACGGCGCGCCGGAGTGAGGGTCGCGGACGTGGATGTGGACGATGGCGGCCCCGGCCCTGGCCGCGTCGATCGCCGCGTCGGCGATCTGCCGTGGCGTCACCGGCAGCTGCGGATGAACACCGGCCGTGTCGCCGGCGCCCGTGATCGCACAGGTAATGATGACGTCGTCCGTCACGGCTCTCACGGCTCCAGTGGGCGGGCGTCCGCGACGAGGACGGAGTCGCGGCCCAGCGTGAAGGCGCGCTGGTTGACCTCCAGGATCCTCCCTGGCACCGCCGCGGCAAGACCGCGCTGCCACGCCTCGGCGCTGAAGGGCAGGACCGTGCTCGCCGCCCCGAGCAGCGCTACGTTGACGGCGCGCGCCGTGCCGGCCTCGCGCGCCAGGCCCTCGGCGTCAACGGCGACCAGCCGCACGCCGGCAGCGTTCGCCGCGGTCGACAGGTCGTCCGGGTACGACTCCTGACCCCGCAGCACGCTGCCTGGCGCGATGCGCGTTGTGGTGGCACAGACCAGCACACCCTCCGGCGTCAGCAGCCTCAGGCCGCGACGCCCCTCCAGCAGCTCGGTGGCGATGACCACGTCTGCGTGGTTCGAAACCGGCGACCAGACGCGCTCGCCGAACCGCACGGTGCTGACGACGCTGCCTCCCCGCTGTGCCATGCCGTGGACCTCGCTCATCTTGACGCGATAGCCCTCGGCCGCGGCGGTCTCGGCGAGGACCGCCGCGCCAAGCAGGATTCCCTGACCTCCCACGCCCACGAGGGCCACCGTCGTGACGTCGCTCATCACGCACCTCCCGCGCCGGCGCGGTCAGGGTCGGCGAAGGTCAAGGCGCCGCGCTTGCACACCTCGACACAGAGGCCGCAGCCGGTGCAGGACTCGTGAATGATCACCGCGTCCTCCCCGGACGCGATCGCCGGGCAGCCGATGTCGAGGCAAAGCCCACAGAGGTTGCAGCGCTCCTCGTCGACGACCACCATGCCCAGCTTCTCGCGCGTCAGCAGCGCGCACGGCGCCTGGGCCACCAGCACGCCCAGCCCCGGGGTCTTGACCTCGGTCTTGATGGCAGCCTCGATCTCACTGTAGTCCGTGGCGTCGACGGTCGTGGTCCGAACGCCGATGGCCTCGCAGAGCCCCTGGATGTCGACGGCCGGGCCCTCACTCATATCTGGCCTCACCCCCGAGCCGGCATGGCCCTGGTGGCCCGTCATCGCGGTGGTGCGGTTGTCGAGGATGAGCACGAGGCCATCAGACTCGTTGTACGCGGCGCTGATGAGCGGGGTGATGCCAGAGTGGAAGAACGTTGAGTCGCCGATCACCGCGGCGGCAGCCTTTCGTCCGGCCGCCACGTTGAAGCCGGCCATCATGCCCACGCTCGCACCCATGCAGAGGGAGCTGTCGAGAGCGTTGAGCGGCGGGTCGGCGCCGAGCATGTAGCAGCCGATGTCGCCCATGGCCACGAGCTTGCGACGCTTGAGGGCGGTGAAGACCGAGCGGTGTTTGCAGCCAGCGCACAGGACGGGCGGGCGTTGCGGCAGCGCCTCCGCGGACCGCGGCTCGCCGAGGAAAGGCTCGGGGGGGAAGTCTGGGAGTCGGCGCGCCGGGGGCTCCTGAGTCACGTAGGACGTGAGAGCACGGCGGACGATGTCCTGGTCGAGCTCCCCGACAGCCGGGACGGCCACCTTGCCGACAACCGGCAGTCCAAGTGAGCGGACCTGCTCCTCAATGAACGGGTCCAGTTCCTCCACGACGGCGACACGAGAGACGTGCTCGTACAGCTCGGCCACCTTGCGGTACGGCAGCGGATGCGTCATGCCGAGCTTGAGAATCCACGCCTCGGGGAACGCCTCGCGCGCGTACTCGTAGGTGAGGCCGGATGTGATGATGCCGAAGTCCATCGTGCCCGGCTCGATCACGTTGAGCGGTGACTCCTCGGCCCTCGCGCGCAGACGCTCGAGACGCTGGACGACCAACCGCATCCGAAGGCGCGCCCACTGCGGCACCATGAGGTACTTGGTGATGTCCTTCTCATAGGTTGGTCTCTCGACCTGGACCGGGGCGCGCAGTACGACCTGCCCGCGGCCGTGCGACAGCTTGGTGGTGGACCGCAGGAGCACCGGCGTGTCGAACTCCTCCGACAGCGCGAGGGCCTCGGCTACGAAATCGTAGGCCTCCTGGCTGTCGGACGGCTCGAGCATCGGGATCTTGGCGAACTTGGCGTAGTTGCGGCTGTCCTGCTCGTTCTGGGACGAGTTCATGCCGGGATCGTCCGCAGCGACGATCACGAGCCCGGCATTGACGCCCGTCTCGGTCAGGGTGAGCAGCGGGTCGGCAGCCACGTTGAGCCCGACGTGCTTCATCGTGACGATGGCGCGTGCACCCGCCCTCGAAGCGCCCACGGCCGTCTCGAGGGCGACCTTCTCGTTGACGCACCACTCGGCGTGGACGCCGTCGAGACCGGCTACCGTCTCGAGTATCTCTGTCGACGGCGTCCCCGGATAACCGCAGGCGAAGCTCACCCCGGCGCGCGCGGCGCCGTAGGCGATGGCCTCGTTTCCCATGAGGAAGAGCGCGCGTTCCATGACGGCCGAGTCAGGATTGGCCGGCTCCGACTCGCCGACACTGCTGCCGGTGTTTCTCGTGTTCACATGATCACCTGTGGGGTCGCGGGATGTCGTTCGTGCGTGGGTGGGATTCTGTCCGTCCGGGTTCAGCCTCGATGCGCCGCTCGCAGCGCCCGTTTGTCGGTCTTGCCGACGCTCGTCTTGTCGATGGAGTCGACGAAGAGGATCCTGTCGGGCACAGCGTACTTCGAGATGACACCCTGCTCGGCGTAGTCGAGGACGAAGCGGCGGATCGCCTCGGCGTCGTCCGGGGCGCCCTGCCTCAGGACGACGATGGCCAGGGGCCGCTCGCCCCACTTGTCGTCGGGCACGCCGATCACCGCCACCTCGCTCACCGCCGGGTGCTGTCCCAGGACGTTCTCTATCTCCAGCGAGGAGATCCACTCGCCGCCGGACTTGATCACATCCTTGATGCGATCGGAGACCTGGAGATAGCCGATCTCGTCGATGCTGCCGATGTCGCCCGTGTGGAGGTAGCCGCCCTCCCAGAGCGCCGCCGAACCGCGCTCATCCTTGAGATACCCCATGGTGACCCAGGGGGCGCGCACGACGATCTCGCCCGTCGCCCTCCCGTCGTGCGCGACGTCGGCCATCGTCTCGTCGACGACGCGCAGGTCCACCAGCGGGTTTGGCCGGCCGGCCCGGCAGCGGATCTCGAGCTCGCGCTCCTCGTCCAGGTCGGCCATGTCGGGAGACAGGTGCGCACTCATGATGAACGGGCATGTCTCGCTCAGGCCGTATCCCCCGAAGATGTCGATGCCTCTCGCCAGGGCTTGCTTGCACAACGCCTTGGGCAAAGGCCCGCCGCCGATGATCACCTTCCATCCGGAAAGATCGGTTTGGTCGATCGCGGGGCTGTGCAGCAGCATGAAGATGATCGTCGCAACGCAGTGCGAGACGGTGACCCTCTCCCTCTCGATGAGACCGAGCAGCAGGGCAGCATCGTAGCGGCCCGGATAGACCTGCTTGACGCCCATGAGCGTTGCCATATACGGGTATCCCCAGGCGTGGGCGTGATACATGGGCGTGATCGGCATGTAGACATCGCCCCGGTGGAAGCTGCCTTGCCCGGGCGACATCGCCATCGCCGAGAGACCGGCCAGGGTGTGGAGCACGAGCTGGCGGTGACTGTAGTACACGCCCTTGGGGAGACCGGTGGTCCCCGTCGTGTAGAAGACGGTCGCACAGGTGTCCTCGTCGAGCTCCGGGAAGTCACAGATCGCCGGGCTCGCTGCCAGCAGCTCTTCGTACTCGGCCGTCAGCGGGACTGTCGAAGCCCACGGCTCACGTGCGTCGCTGAGGAGCACGATCTGCTTGACCGTCTCGAGACGATCCCTGATCTGCTCCAGCACCGGCAGGAACTCCGCGTTCGCGAGGATGATGTCGTCCCCCGCGTGATTGATCGTGTAGATCTGCTGTTCGGGAGACAGGCGCACGTTCACCGTGTGAAGAATCGCCCCCATCATGGGCACCGCGAAGAAGCACTCGAGGTAGCGATGGCTGTCCCAGTCCATGACGCCGACGGTGTCGCCCGGCCTGACTCCCAATCGCGCCAGGCCGTTGGCGAGCCTGGCGACACGCTCGGCAAAGTCGCGGTACGTGTAGCGGACCAGATCGCGGTACACGATCTCCTGGCCCGGGGAATGCGCCAACGGCGCGTGGAGGAGGTGCTTGATCAGGAGGGGGTAGGTGTACGCCGAGTCTGTCTTCTCGATGAGCTTCGCGGGCATGAATGGCTCCCGAACGTCGATCGTCGCGGATCAGACGGTCTCGAGCGCGGTGGCCATCGAGACCCCGCCGCCGCCGCAGAGCGTCGCGAGTCCGAGACCCTTGCCGCGCCTCCTCATCGCGTGCAGCAGTGTGACCATGAGGCGGCATCCTGTCGAACCCACGGGGTGCCCCAAGCCGATGCCTGAGCCGTTGACGTTGGTCTTGTCCCGCGCCAGGCCCAGATCCCTCTCGCAGGCCAGGTACTGGGCGGCGAACGCCTCGTGGAGCTCGACGAGCTCGCAGTCCGCGATCCGCAGCCCGGACCTCCGCTCCAGGTCGCGGACGGCCGGGATCGGGCTGAGGCCCATCACCGAGGCCTCGCAGCCCCCGTAGCCCACGGCTCTGATGCGGGCCAGGGGGGCCACTCCGAGATCACGCGCCTTGGTGGCGGACATGATGACCATGGCGCTGGCGCCATCGTTGATGCCAGAGGAGTTGCCCACGGTCACCTTGCCGATGTCCGGCACGAACGCAGCTGGAAGCGTGGCGAGGTCGTCGATCGTGAGGCCCGCGCGGAAGTGCTCGTCGCGCTCGAAGACGATCGGCGGCTTGCCCCTCTTCTGAGGAATCTCGACCGGGACGATCTCATCGCGGAAGTCACCCTCCAGCGTGGCACGCTCCACGTTCTGATGGCTGCGCAGGGCGAGCTCATCCATCTCGCGACGGGAGATGCCGTACATCTCGGCGACCAGCTCCGCGGTGTGTCCCATGCTGTACGGCTGCCCCTGCAGGCGGGCCAGGATGGGGCGATCGTCGGACGCCTCGCCGGTAGGACATGGGTGATACCGGGAGCCGCAGTAGAGACCCTCGATCACCTGGTCGTCGAGGCTCTTGTTCTGCAGCCGGGCGCCCCAGCGCGCGGACGGCACCGCGTACGGGACGCCGGACATGACCTCCACGCCGCCGGCGACGACGACCTCGGCGAGCCCCGCCTTGATCATCGCCATGCCGGAGATCACAGCCTCCATCGCCGAGACGCAGACGCGGTCCATCGACACCGCGGTCGCGGTCGCGGGGATTCCGGCCTCGATCGCCGCGGACCGGGCCACGCTCTTGGTGTCGTAGGGCTCGAAGCAGCTGCCCAGCCGCACGTCGTCCACGAGCTCCGGTCCAATGCCCGCCCGCCGCACAGCCTCACGCACGACGACGGCGGCCAGGGCGTAGGCCGGCACGTCCCTGAGCGCCCCGCCGAAGGCGCCGATGGCCGTCCGACACGCCGACGCCACTACAACGTCATCCATTGGTCCTCTCTCTCAGCTGAGGCCGGGTCGCGCACCACGCACGTCGCCCCGCCCCGTAGCCAAGGCGGGCGGGGAGCATGCCGGTGGCGCTCACCACCATGGTAGCCCCTTTCCGGGGCCGCGAGCCGCCACATTCGCCAACAGGGCGAGCGAACAGACTCAGCGAGCTCGCCCTGCCGCGCCGAAGCCGGCCGCCGCTCTGTCTCCGGCATCGTGCAGCAAGTGCGCCGCGCGCACGGCGATGCCCGCCCTGGTGAGATCGGCCGCCGTCCGGCACACGGCGGTGTGCTTGTCGAGGTAGTTCGCCTCGAGCACGGGCATGAGACCCTGGCGCTCGACGTCCTCGAGCGGCATGAAGTAGTCGAAGATGTCGGTGGGATGCACATAGTTGACCTCGACCGCTGGGTCGGCGCCCTCGTGCTTGGCCGAGATGTTGGGCACTGTGGCAGCCGCGGCAACGACGTCGGCGCGGCGGTCATAGGGCTGCCGGACAATGCTCTTGTAGGCCTCGGTCACGTGGTGCTCGAACCGCACCGCTTCGCCAAGACCGAGCTCGGAGCGCACAGTCGACGATGTCAGCAGGGTGGCGAGGTCGACCGAGTTGGAGAGGTTGAGTCCCACGAGGCTGGTGGAGCCGTCCTCACCCGCGAGCAGCCGGGCGCACAGAAGCAGCAGGGCCACCGAGAATGGATTGTCGACGCCCATGAACACGGAGACCTTGAACTCGTTGCGGATCCCCAGCTTGCGGAGCAGCAGCGCAACGAGGATCGTTCCGAGGTTGACGTTGAGGACCTGGCGGATGCCGAACTCGGTGAGGTAGTGCAGGTACTCGTCGGCCCAGAGCAGCGGGTGGTCGTTGGGCTGCCCGATGCCGCCGAAGTAGCCGGTGATCGTCGCCGCGCCGCCGAGGTGGACGTTGCTGCCGTCGATGCCGCGGGTGTCGAGCGTCTCGACATGGCTGGCGCCGATGATCTGCATAGCGGCGGCGACGGCGAGAATGTCTCCGCCCGGCATGCTCTGCTCCGCCATGTTGCGCACGCGGATGTAGCGTCCCGGCATGAGCTCGCGCCTGGCGATGGCGCGCTCGGCCTCGGCGATCAGCCAGGGGAAGTACTGCAGAGCGCTGATCTCGAGGGTCACGGCGTTGGCCTCGTTGAACGCCGTCGTGTCGTAGGCGGAGCCGAGGACGCTCTGCCGGTACTCCGGCAGCGTCACAAAGGCCCCAGCGTCGCGCTGTTCGGTCAGCCACTCGAGGTCGGCGACGTACCTTGAGCCCTCGTCGCGCAGGCGCGCGAGACGGACCTCGAGCGATCCGCTCTCGTCGGCCCTGCGGTTGATCTCGGTCACCCCGCCGTAGCGGTCGACGACCTCAAGCAGCGAGGTCACCAGCGGGTTGTCAGGGGCCGCGAGGAACTCGTTCGCGATCCGCAGGTCGTAGGGCGCGATCTCGAGATGCTCTCTGCGCTCGTCCCGGGCGCTCATGGACGCACCTCCTCACCGGACTCGTTCATGAGAGCGGCGAAGCGCTCGCTCTCGCCCTCCAGCATGCGATAACAGTGCTGTTCCTCCGGGAACCGGCCGTTGCGGACGTCGGCCACGTACTCTGTGAGGGCGGCGACCGAGACGCCGGCCACGTCGGCGTACTTCTTGACGAACTTGGGGGTGAAGGCCTGGAACTCGCCCAGCACGTCGCTGACGATCAGCAGCTGGCCGTCCACGTCCTCGCCGGCGCCGATGCCGATCACCGGAATGGACAGCTCGGCGCGAATGAAGCCCGCCACCTCTGGGGGAACCGCCTCGACGAGGAGGAGCTGGGCACCGGCCTCGGCGATGGCCCGCGCGTCCTCGATCACGAGTTTCGCCGTCTCGACGGTACGACCCTGCGCCTTGTGGCCGCCGAGCTGCCCCGAGCTCTGCGGGGTGAGGCCGATGTGGCCGCAGACCACGATGCCGGCGTCGAGGATGGCTTTGATGCGGCTGATGACGCGGACGCCGCCTTCGAGCTTGATGGCGTCGACGCCGGCCTCCTTCAGAAAGCGGCCGGCGTTGACGACGGCATCCTCGTCCGAGACCTGATAGCTCATGAACGGCATGTCGCCGACCACGAACGTGCCGGGCGCCCCCCGGCGCACGGCCTCGGCGTGGGCGATGCACTGGTCCATCGTCACGGGGATGGTGCCCGGATAGCCGTACACGCACATCCCGAGCGAGTCGCCGACGAGGATCATGTCGACCCCGGCCTGCTCCTCGAAAAGGGCCGTCGGGTAGTCGTAGCCGGTGAGCCAGGTGATCTTCTCGCCCCGCCGCTTCATCTCGTGCAGGTCAAGCACGCTCTTCTTGGTAGCCACACCGCCCTCCTTGCACTCTCACGACACGCCCGTGCGGGTGACGCCTTCGTCACAAACGCATCTGTGGCTTTTCAGGATACTGGATCCTAGCCGAAGGCCCTCCGGTCAGTCAACCTTTTGGCCGTGCCTTGTCCTGCTATTTGCCCACTACACAACAGGGCAAACGTAGCACGACGCGACTTGGGGAAGAACCTTCAGGGCTCGCCACCATCGACGGACGCGGCGAGGATCAGGCGCCGATCGGCCCGCGTCGGAGTGTCCAGCACCGGCGCGCCGCGCCGCGGTAGAATGCGACCGACGACTGCGAGGGGGCCTTCTTGGACGCGCTCGACCGCCGGATCCTCATCAAGCTCCAGGAGAACGGGAGCCTCACCAACGCCAGGCTTGCGGAGGAGCTGCAGCTTTCGCAGTCAGCGATGTCCGAACGCGTCCGGCGCCTCGAACAGGAAGGCCACATCACCGGCTATCGGGCCCTCGTCAACCCGACCAGCCTCGGCGTCGGACTGCAAGCGTTCATCGCCGCCGAGCTCATCGGCCACCAAACCGAGTGGATCGAGACCTTCGAACGCGGCGTCGTCGCGCTCAGAGACGTGCGCGCCTGCTACCACATCACGGGACGCTTCGACTACCTGCTTCACGTCGCCGTCCGCGACCTCGAACACCTGGGCCGGCTCATCAAGTATGACATCGCCGCCATCCCCGGCGTCGACAAGGTCGAGACCATGCTGGTCTTCTCTGAGGTCAAACCCGACGCCGGCTGGCCGGTCGCCGACATCGACGCCTGACGAAGGGCGCACCACCGGCGGCGTCGCCCCGGTCCGCTCACCGCGTCGTACGCGGCGAGCGCGCTCAGATGAACTCGGTGTGCCCGTCCACGCCCACCGCCTGTCCGGAGATGCGCGCGCCCTGCTCGGAGCACAGGAAGATGATCATGGCGGCAACGTCATCCGGGGTCACGAACGTGCGCAACGAACAGCCGCGCACCCACGCTTCCCGAAGCTGCTCGCAGGTGATGCCCCTCTCGTCCGCTTCGAGACGAATGACCCGCTCGAGTCGCTCGCCCTCCACGCCGCCCGGGCAAATGGCGTTGACGCGGACCCCAAAGGGGCCCAGTTCCATGGCGAGCGTCTTCGTGAACCCGATCAGCGCCCACTTGCTCGCGACGTAGGGTGCCCGCGCCGGTCCGCCGAAGAAGCCGTAGTGGGACGACATGCTGACAATGCAGCCGGACCGCTGCTCCTTGAGCAGTGGCGCCGCCCGACGTGCGCAGAGGAAGGCGCCCGTGAGATTCACGTCGAGCGTGCGCTGCCAGTCCGCGAGCGTCAAGTCCTCCACACACGCTACAGGCCCCCCGACGCCCGCGTTGTTCACGAGGATGTCCAGTCCGCCCAAATACGACTGCGCCTCGCCGAACAGGCGATCGACATCAGCCTCGCTGGACACGTCGGCGACAGTCGCCCCGATTGCGGGGTCGACGCCTCTCACCGCCTCTACGAGGTCCGCGTCGATGTCGCAGGTGAACACCGAGGCGCCCGCTTGAGAGAAGCTCTCGGCGATCGCCTTGCCGATTCCGCTGCCGCCGGCCGTCACGATCACCCTGGAGCCCGCGAGGCCCGTCAACTGCATCTCACACCTCCTCGAGTCAGGAGCACATTCAGCCGGCGACGCCGCAGATCTCCATCAGACCGGAGCGCTGCTCCTGGTCGAGCATCGACACGCCGCCCTCGTGCGCCAGGGCCTCGGTCCTGGCCAGGTCTTCCATCACCTTCGCGCGGGCCAGGTCCATCTCCGTTCGCCCCTCTGCAAGCCACCGCTCGAAGGACAGCCTGCTGCCGATGCTCGGAGCGAAATGCAGACCGGCGCGGATGCGATCGCGGGTTACCCGCTCCTTCATGTAATCGCCCCCCACACCGACGCGATCGATCACGTCGACCATCACGGTCTCAACGCTGACCGCGGCCCCCGCCACAATGCGCCTCACCAGCCTCGCTATCTCGGCGTCGACCGGCACCATCGGCAGGTGCCAGACAGCCGACGAATCGAGGGCGCCGAAGCCGCCGCTGATGAGATCGACCCCGGCCATCGCCGCGGGAAGCGCCTTCATCCCCTTCTCGTACCCTGCCTGGAGCCCAGGGTGTTTGGCATCCGTCGACAGGCCGGCGTTGTGGACCGGCAGACCGAGATGATGACCGATCTCGACGGAGGCGACGCCCATGAGCGTGTTCTCTGGACAGCCCAGCGACATGGCGGCGGTTCGCATGTCGAGGACGCCGGGGCCACAGCAGGCGAGAATCGCCACGCCGGGGCTGGTCGCCTGAATGGCCGTCACGAGGCCGAGGATCTCGGCCCACATCAGCGCCAGCATGCCCGCGATCGTCACAGGGCCTGTCGCTCCCGCGATCGGCATCGAGTAGGCGAAGACGGGTGAGCCCAAGCTCGCCAGCTCGCACGTGACGTCGAGGAGCCCCGCGTTCACCTCGAGCGGAGCGCGCACCGCGCAGAGAAGGCCCAACCGGGGGCGCCGTCGGTAGCCGTCGAGACCGCCCCCGAGGAGGTCCATGATGCGCTTGACGGCCTCGACTTCCGTCGGGCAGTCCACGAACACCAGGGGTTTGGCCGTGTTCGAGAGGTACATGTGATACTCGAGCAGCTCGCGCTTCTCGACCGGAACGTCGCTGGCCGTAGCGAACGTCCACATGATGTCTATCTCGGGCGTCGCGTCCATGACGAGCGTGCCCTCACGCACGTCGCTCAACGTGGATGGCCGGACCAGCCCGGTGCGGAAGTCCAGCGTCTTCGCATGACACCCGGACGGGTTGAAGAACGGCCCGGACCGGCGATCCAGGATGACGTCCTGCGCCGGCGTGGCGCCGGCCATGAACAGCTGGTCCGGAAGCAAGGAAAGGGCGGCGCGGACGACCTCCTCGGGCATGCGCACGACACCCGTCTCCCTGTCGACCACGGCGCCTCGAGCCTCCAGCGCATCGAGGGCCCGGGCTCCCTTCATGCGCATGCCCACCCGCAGGAGCACCTCGAGGGCCGACTCGATGATGAGGTCGCGCTCCCCGTGGCCAAGCCAACTCCAGCAGTGATCCACGACACCGACTCCTTGTCTGCTCACGAGGATCGATTGAACCTCAGGACCCGTTTCCCATCGCTGGGAGGCGCCTCCGCACACGTCTCGGCGCGGCACGGGGCGGAGGCTCTGCGATGCCAAGCAGTAGCGGGCCGCGAGACCGCGCGCCTGATGCGACGTCAGCCGGACGGACGGCGGGCGCCCCGTCGTGCGGGACGCCCGCCGTCCTCTCCGGAGCGAACGCCCGCCTCAGACGAAGTAGGCGTTCTTGAAGCTGAGGCCGAAGCGGCCAAGCGCGACACCGAGCTTGTCGGGCGCGAGGCCGGCGACCTTGGAGGAGTAGGCGTCTACCTGGTTGCGGAAGGCCCAGATGATGTAGCCGCCCTCGTTGTGCTCGATCGTCTGCGCCTGGCCGATGAGCTCGTTGCGCTTTGTCTCATCCACGGTTCTGGAGGCCTCTTTGACGATGGCGAGCCACTCGTCGTGCTCCCAATGCGTCTCGTTGTACGGGGCGCCCGGCATCGTGGCCTGACCGGCCTGAGAGATGTAGTTGCGCGTGAACCAGAAGTCCTGGGCGAACGGCCAGCTCAGGTACTGCTCGCCGTAGAACACGCCTGAATCCTCGTTCTTCACCTTGACCGTGACGCCGGCGCCCTTGGCCTGCTCGGCGAAGACCTGCGCCGCCGCAAGCTCGTCGGCGCCGAGGGCTCCCGAGGAGGAGACGAGCTCGACCGTGAGCCCCTCCTGTCCCGCCGCCTTGAGCAGCGACTTGGCCTGCTCGAGATCCTGCACACGCTGCGGCAGGTCGGGCGTGCCCGGGTCGAACGGCGCGTACATGTCGTTGCCGATCGCGCCGAAACCGTTGTAGGCCTGGTCGATCATCTGCTGGCGGTCGACGATCAAGCGGAACGCCTGCCGCACGCGAACGTCGCTGAACGGCTTGACGTCGATACGCATGGTGAAGGGCCGCCAGGCGCCGGTCTCGGCGTTGAGCACCATCAGGCCGCTCGTCCCCTCAACGATCTTGACCTGGGCCGCCGGCAACTGCGAGATCGCGTGCACCTGGCCGCTGCTCAGCGCGTTGACACGCGCCGTGTCGTCGCCGAACTCGATGATCGTGAGGTCGTCCACCCACGGGCTGCCGTCCCAGAACTCGGCGAAGGGCACGAAGCCGAACTGGTCGCCCGGCTTGAAGGTGGTGAGCTTGAACGGGCCGCAGCCGATCGGCTTCTTCGGGTCGAACCCCATCGGCACGACCTGGCTGCCGCGGAAGGCGAGCCCCTCCGGGAGCAGCACGTTCGGCGCGTCCAGCCGGAACTCGACCGTCAGATCGTCGATCTTCACCGTGCCACCCGGCTTCAGACCAGACAGTGACGAAGCGGCTGTCTTGGGCGACTTGGGGTCGACGATACGCTCGAAGGAGTAGACGACATCGTCGGCGGTCACCGTCTTGCCGTCGTGCCAGGTGAGGCCGGACCTCAGGCGGGCGGTCCAGACCGAGCCGTCGGCGTTCGGCGTCACCTCCTCGGCCATGCGATTGACTACCTGGGCGTTGAGGTCGAATCCAGTAAGACCGTCGTACAAACAGTACTGGATGGCGATGTCCGGCTCGAACGAGGCCATCTGCGGATCGGCGGTGTCCTTGGCGGAGCCGCCGACGATGCCGACCTTGAGGCTCCCTCCCTTCTTGGGAGCCGCCGACGGGGAGGCCGTTGACTTGGTCTCGCTTCCTCCGCAGGCGGCAGCCAGCGGCCCGAGGGCCGCGAGGCCACCGATGGCCGCCGCCCCCTTCAGCAGGCTCCGGCGCGTCACTTGCCTGTTGGAGATCTCCCAGATGATGCGTTCGTCGTCTTTGCCCATCGTTCTCTCCCTTGTTCTGCGGCGGCGACTGCCGCGGCGGCGGTCACGCGGACCATGTCTGACGATGCGTCCTGCTCTTCCGCCAGCCCGCCCACCATCCGGATGGTCCACAGTGCCAATTCATCCTAGCTTCTTGCTCCACACCGTCAAGGAACTCAACGCGGCGCGGCCGGCGAGCCCCGCACCAGTGGCCCGGTCGCCCGCGGCCGGCCGCTGGCATCGCGCGGTGACGCCGAGGTGTTGTGCCGGCGTGTGTTCACGACCGTTCGGGGCTATCCTGCTTGGTACACGGATGCACACAACGACGATGGCGAGAAGGAGCTCCATGCCTCTCGGCGGCTACTGCAGCATCTGCGATCGGTGGGTCTGGCTCACCCCCTACGGGGAGTGCCAGAACGGACACCCGGCCAGCGCCGTGCGGGAGATCCAGCAGCTCAAGCCACAGTCCGCTGCGGTGGCGGTGGTCGAGCCGGCCCTGCCGCCCGCGGCGCGCCGCGCCCGCTTCCGCTGGTGGTGGCGGCACTCGCTCTGGATCGGCTGGACGTTCACCGGCGGATTCATGAACTGGGTGGCCTTCGTCTACGTCGGAGCGAGGGCGCGCCACCTGCCGTGGGCGCTCCTGGGCTTCGTCTACCTCATGCCGGTCATCCTCACACTTCTCGCGATCGGCACGTCGCTCCTGCAGATCATGATCGCCGTGCAGCTGGTGGTCGCCGCGATCAGCGTCGCGCACGCGTTCTACCTGCGGCCCTACTACCGGGCGATCATGTTCGGCGACGTGCCGCCGCGCTCCCTGCCGGCGCCGCCCCAGCCGCCACCGCTGCTCGCGGCGGCGCAGCGCCCGGCACTGCCGGCGGGCATCGACGAGAGCGCGGCGAGCGTGCTGCAGCCGGCACGCGCCCAGGTCGACGCCCTCCTAGAGCAAGCGGGCGTGATCGGCAAGGCGAACGTCCGCGACGCGGTGGTCTCGCTCTGTCGCACGGCCGACCAGATCATCGCCGAACTCGCGAGCCACCCTCGTAAGCTCGACGCGGCCCGCGGCTTCCTCACGTACTACCTCGACGCCGCCAGGCGCATCGTCGACGGCTACGTGTACCTCGCCGGCCGCCCGTCGTCGTCGCCGGACATCGACAAGACCATCGTCCGGGCCGAAGACTCGCTGCACGTGGTGCAGCAGGCCTTCGATCGCCAGCTGGCCGGCGTGCTCGAAGACCGCGCCCTCGACCTCGACAGCGAAATCGAACTGCTCGAGAGAACGGTGCGCAGCGAGACCATGTACACCCAGACCAGGGAGCTCGAATGACTGACGACACCACACGGCAGGCCGGCGACGCCGCCGCCGCTCAGGTCGGCCCGGCGGGCCAGGACACGGCGCTGGCCGCGCCGCCCGGCGGACAGCTCGGTCACGTGGATCCCGCCAAGGTGGCGGAGATCAAGGCCGCGGTGGACGTGACCGACGCGCAGGCCGTCCTCAGCTACGGACTCCCGGCCCAGAGTCGCATCGCCAACTTTGCCGACTCCTTGCTCGGCGACGTCCGCAACAAGGACGCCGGCGCCGGTGGCGTGGCGCTCACCGACCTCCTCGACAAGGTTCGTGAGCTCGACGTCGACGCGCTCAACGCGGGCGCCGGCCGGTCGAGGATCCCCATCTTCGGCCGCTTCGCCAACACGTTCGAACGTTTCGCCGCCCGCTACCAGAAGGTCGCCTCCAGCATCGATCGCATCGTCGACGCCCTCGAGCGCGCCCGCATGGCGCTGCTCAAGGACATGACCGTCCTGGACAAGATGTTCGAGCTCAACCTCGACTACATCAAGCAGCTCGACGTCTACATCGCCGCCGGCGAGCAGGTGCTCGAGGACCTCCACACGGTCAAGATCCCGGCCCTGGAAGTGGAGGTCGCGGCGACGAACGACGTCATGAGCGCCCAGCGGCTGACCGATCTCCGCCAGGCCGCCGGGCGTTTCGAGCGTCGCCTCCACGACCTCAAGCTCACGCGAATGGTCGCCATCCAGACGGCCCCGCAGATCCGCCTGATCCAGAGCAACGACCAGAACCTCGTCGAGAAGATCCAGACGTCCATCTTGACGACGCTACCCCTCTGGAAGAACCAGATCGTCATCGCCATCAGCCTCTACCGGCAGCAGAGCGCCGTCGAGCTGCAGAAGCAGGTGAGCGACACCACCAACGAGCTGCTGGCCAAGAACGCCGAGCTGCTGCGGACCGGATCGGCCAAGGTCGCCCGCGAGGTGGAGCGTGGCGTGATCGACGTGGAAACCCTGCGCAAGGTCAACGCCGACCTGGTCGCCACCCTCGAGGAGACCATCAAGATCCAGGAAGAGGGTCGCACCAAGCGGCTCGAGGCAGAGGGGGAGATCGGGCGGCTGCAAGCGGAGCTGCGGCAGAAGCTGCTCGAGCTCCGGGCCCAGGCGCCACAGCTCGGCGCCCCCGGGGCGGGGCCCCTGCTCCGAGGCTAGAGCGCGCGCGCACGCCGGCGAAGAAGACAACCCGCGAGAAGAGCCCCATGCCCCCGGCTTAACAGATGGTCGTTGACCAAGCAAGACGGAGTCCGCACCTTGAGCCGATCAGGTTTGCGAGTATGATAGCGGGGGGACGAGAGCAGTGAGTTCAAGACCCCTTGCCTCAAGGCCGAAGTCGCCGTGAGGCAAGCACCGACGGAGCTTCCGGGAGGAGCAGAAGACATGGCTGATGCTGGCAACAACCAAGAGGGACGGCTCGAGGACCAGGCGTTCACTCCACTAAACGTACGCGAGATGCAGGGGGCTTGGGTCTTTGACGCGGACGGCGAGGCAGTCGGGAAGATCAGCGACGTCCTCGTCGACCAGCAGCTCAAGCCAACGTGGATGATGGTCAGCTACGGGGCGTTCTTGCGCAATGACAGGCTCATCCCCGTGTTCGACACGAAGGCCCACGAGCACGGCTACGTCGTCTCCTACACCAAGGACATGGTGCACGGCGGTCCGTCCGTGAGCATGACGAACATGGATGACGACGACGAGAAGAAGCTCATGTCCTACTGGTGCACCACAATGTCGGCGGAATCGCCGCGCGCCTGCACGTACTACGGAAGGTCGTAGTCGAGCACACAGTGGCGGACCGGCCGAGGCGAAAGCGTCTCGTTGCCGAATTCTGCGCATGCGACGTCGGGGCCCGGCCGCAAGGCCGGGCCCCGACGTCGTTCTGAGGTTCGCCGCTCGCGAACGCGTCTTCAAGCCGCGCCGCTATGAGATCATGATCCCAGGCCCGTGGTCGCACTGGGCCAAGCTCGCCTTCGAGAAGCACTACCTGAGCAAGATGAAGCACGGGATGGTCTATCTGCCCTGAGGCGCACCAGCCCTGCGCATCAGCGCCGGAGGGAGAACGATGCTGACGCTCTACCAGGTCGAGTGGTGCGCCTCGTGCCACAGGGTCCGGCAGGTGCTGACCGAGCTTGGCCTGACGTACATCTCCGTCAACGTCCCCCTCAGGCCCGATGAGCGCGCCGAGGTCATCGCCGTCTCGGGACAGGACAGGGTGCCGGTGCTGCAGGACGGCGATCGCATCCTGATCGACAGCAGCGCCATCGTCGAGCACCTGCGCGGCACCTATCCCGCCGCGGCGGACGCCGCGGCGCACGCCGAAATGGGGAGCTGGAGGCTCACCCGCAAGCTGTCGATCTCCCCGCACGCGGCCTTCACCCAGGTCCGGCGGCTACTCGACGAGAAGGGGTTTGTGATCGTCGCTGAGACGCGCGGCCAGGACCTCGCCGACCAGCTCCCCCGAGAGTACGTGGTGCTCGGCATCATCCTGCCCGAGGCGGGCGCCCGGGCGGTCGAGGCGGACGCCGGCGCCCCGGGAGCCGTACTGCTGTCGCTCGCCGTGGCGCCGACCGCAGGCGGGGGCAGCGTGGTCACCGCCACAGATCCGGTCGGCCAGGTCTGGCTGTTCGCCGACGCGCCGCTGCGCAAGACCCAGACAGTCGTCAAACGGCGTCTCAAGGAGGTCTTGGCGGCGCTCTGACCGATCAGTCCCAGTCGTACAGGCGCAGGCTCAGCCACCCGGCGGCCAGCGCGATGCCGCCGAGAACGGCGTAGTCGACCCAGTCCCACCCTCGTCCATTCCAGGCATCCTGGAGAGCCCGGACCGCGTACGTGAGCGGAAGGAAGTCGGCGATGCGCGTCATCCTTGGGCTCATCGCCTCGACGGGTGGCCCGGCGCCAGACAGGAAGAGCATCACGAAGAAGAGCATGAGGCCGGCTCCCTGCGCCGCCCGGCTGGACTTGAGGACGGCGCCGATGAGCGTCCCTAGCGCCGAGAACGCCGCCGCGCTCGCCAGAAACGCCACGATGACCTGTAGAGAGCTCGCTGGGGATCGCACCACGTATACGAGGTTGCCGAACAGCCAGATGAGCAGCCCGCCGATCGAAGCAAGGACAAGGCCGGCGAGGACTTGCGAGCCGAGCACGGCGGACACAGGCACCAGCGACGCACGATAGCGCCGCAGAACTCCCCCCGACCGGTAGGCGGTGAGCCGGGCGGGCAACATGATGATGCCGACGGACATCGTCGTGAGGGCCATGTAGGCGGGCACGTAGTAGTCAAGCGGCGCCAGACCGGTGAACATGTCGCCCCCCGCCCGGTACTCGTCCGCTCCGAAGATCTCGCCCATGACGTAGAGGAGCACGACCGGGAACGCAAACGTGAAGACCAGCGTCATGGGCTCGCGCAGAAAGAGCTTGAGCTCGACCCATGTCATCTTCAGCAGGACACGCATCCGCTCAGTCCTCCACGAGGTGACCCGTGAGCTTCAGGAAGACATCCTCGAGGCCGGGTTCCTCGACACGCAGGTCGGGCGGCACGATGCCTCGCTCGACGAGCGCGGCGGCAGCCAGCGCCAGGATCGGTCCCTCGCCCTCCAGGACGACGCGCCGACCGCGGCGCGTGAGAGACTTGGCGCCCGGCACGTTCAACAGCCAATCGAGGTCGGGGAGATCGCTGGCGAAGATCACGCGTTCCCAAGGGTCGTGCCTGGCGACCAGGCCCTGCGGCGTGTCGAGCGCGACGATGCGACCGGCATCGACGACGGCGATCCGGTCGCAGAGCCTCTCCGCCTCATCCATGAAGTGCGTGACGAGGACCACCGTCGTGCCCCGATCCCGCACCTGCTCAATAAGATCCCACGCGATCCGTCGCGCCGCCGGATCGAGCCCGGTCGTCATCTCGTCCAGGAACACGACGTCGGGACTGCTCACGAGAGCGAGGGCGATGAACAGCCGCTGTCGCTGGCCGCCGGACAGGCTCGAGAAGGTGGCGTTGCGCTTCTCCTCGAGCTCCCACTGCTCCAGCAGGAGCCTCCAGTCCGACGTACGCGGCGTGAGGCTGGCGAAGAGGTCCAGAGCCTCCCAGACCCTGATGTGATCGGGGAGGCGCGACTCCTGGAGCTGACAGCCGATGCGACCGCGAAGAGCGGCGGCGTCGACCCGAGGGTCCTTGCCCAGCACGCGGATGCGGCCGGACGTGGGCGGCCGCAGACCCTGCACGCACTCGACCGTCGTCGTCTTGCCCGCGCCGTTCGAGCCGAGAAGGCCGAAGATCTCTCCGGCCTCGACTTCGAAGCTCGCATCGGCCACCGCCGTGACGTGGCGGTAGCGCTTCTCCAGACGCTCGCAGACGATGACCTTGGGCATGCCTCTCGCGGCTTCGCTCAGAACCCAGGGAGCAGCGAGATCACGCAGGCGGCAGGCCGCCGAAGAACGACGGATAGTCGATGCGCTGCTCGGTGTCCGACCAGCGACCCAGACGCCGGAAGCGCTCGCGGCGACGCCGGCGGCGTTCCTGTGCCGGGATCTCATCGAGGGCCGCAAGCTCCTGGGCAATCGCGTCCCCGAGACGTGCGGCCGTCTCTTTCGGATTGTGGTGAGCCGCGCCGCGCGGCTCGGGCACCACTCGCTCGATCACCGCCAGGTCGAGGAGCTGGGCCGCAGTCGGGCGCAGCGCCTCCGCCGCCTGCGGAGCGAAGGCGCCATCGCGCCAGAGGATGGCGGCGCAGCCCTCAGGCGTGATGACCGAGTACGTCGAGTTCTCGAGCATGATGACGCGGTCGGCGACCGCCAGGGCCAGAGCCCCGCCGGAGCCCCCCTCGCCGATCACGCTGGCCACCACAGGCACCGAGAGGCGGGCCATCACCAGCATGCTCTCGGCGATGGCCCGCGCCTGACCGCCCTCCTCCGCGGCAACGCCGGGCGCCGCGCCGGGTGTATCCACGAAGGTGAGTACCGGCAGCCCGTGGCGCTCCGCGAGCGCGAACAGCCTCTGCGCCTTGCGATACCCCTCCGGCGAGGCCATCCCGAAGTTGTGATGCGTCTGCTCGTCGAGGGTCCGGCCCTTCTGCTGCCCGACAAGGACGACGGAGCGCCCGCGGAACCAGCCGAGTCCACCGATGATCGCCGGATCGTCGGCTCGCAAGCGGTCGCCCTTAAGCTCCTCGAATCCCTCGATCAGGAGGTCGTAGTAGTCGCGGGTGCGCGGGCGATCCTTGTGCCGTGCGAGCTCGACCACCCGCCAGATCGCGTCACGGTCGCGCCGGCGGCTCTCCGGCCGGAGCGTCTTGAGGCGGCCCTGGAGCTTGTCGATCTCCTCCGACAAGTGGACTCCGGGCATGAGCGGCAAGCGCCCGAGCTCGGTCAAGCGCTGCTTGAGCCAGCCCGCTCGCACCTCTCGTTCGCGATCGCTTTCTGGGTCCTCGGTCATGTTCCTCACCTCCCCCCAGCAGTCGCAGGTACTGGGTGAGCTTCGCACGGAGCATAGGGCGCGGCACCACGGCGTCGAGGTGCCCGAGCGCCAGCATGCGTTCGGCGCTGCCGAAGTCCTCGGGAAGGGCTTCGCGCGTCGTCCCGGCGATCACGCGTGGTCCCGAGAAGTAGAGCTGGGCGCCAGGCTCAGCGACGCAGATGTCGGCGAGGGTCGCGAAGCTGGCCAGGACACCGCCCGTGCAAGGGTCCGCGAGAACGGCGATGAAGGGGACGGCTGTCTCGTTCATGAGATCCACCGCGCAGGTCGTCTTGGCCATCTGCATCAGGCTGAGGATGCCCTCCTGCATGCGGGCTCCACCGGAGCTGCACACGGCCACAACCGGGAGCCCGTCGTTGGCCGCCAGCTCGGCGCAGCGCCAGAACCGCTCGCCGACGACACTGCCCATGCTGCCGCCCATGAAGCCGAAATCGATGACGGCGAGCATGCACTCGCTGCCCTGGATCTGGACTCTGCCGACGACGACGGCTTCTGAGAGGCCCGTCTTCAGCTGCGCGCTGCGCACGCGCTCCGGATAGGGCTCGAGGTCGACGAACTCCAGCGGGTCGAGCGACTCGACCGACGTCCAGAGCTCACGGAACGACCCGTCGTCGGCCAGCTGGCGAAGGCGCTCCCGGGCTCCGATGCGAACGTGATACCTGCAAGACGGGCAGACAGAGAGGTTGGCTCGCAGCTGCGCCAGGCTGGCGCCCTGCCCACACGACGGGCACTGCCATTCCGGCTTGGGTGGTTCGCCGGCGCGGCGTTCGATCTCGACGATGACGTTCATGGGCCGAAGACCGGCTCGCCGCTACTCGTCGTAGCGACGGAACACGAGCGTCACGTCGTGACCGCCGAAGCCGAAGCTGTTGCTCGCGGCGACGGCGACCTCCTGCCGGCGCGCGTGCTGGGGCACGTAGTCAAGGTCGCACTCCGGATCCGGGTCGGTGAGGTTGATCGTCGGCGGGATGATGCCGTTGACGATGGTCAGCACCGTGGCCACCGCCTCGATCGCCCCGGAGGCGCCGAGACAGTGGCCGAACATCGACTTGTTGGACGAGATCGCCACCGCGCGGGCGTGCTCGCCCAAGGCAACCTTGAGGGCCTTGGTCTCGGCGATGTCGCCGGCGTCGGTGGCCGTGCCGTGCGCGTTGACGTAGTCCAGCTCCGCCGGTTCGAGGCCCGCCTCGGCCAACGCCATCTTCATGGCCCGCGCCTGCGACGCGCCGCTCTCGTCCGGGAGCGTCATGTGGAACGCGTCCGAGCTCATGCCGGCGCCGGCCAGCTCAGCGTAGATGCGCGCCCCGCGCGTCAGCGCGTGCTCGAGGCTCTCGAGCACGACACAGCCGGCGCCCTCGCCCATCACAAACCCGTCGCGCCCCAGGTCGAACGGCCGCGACGCCTTGGCGGGCTCGTCGTTACGCGTCGAGAGGGCGCGGGCGGCCGCGAACCCCGCCAGGCCGATGGGGCACAGCGGCGCCTCGCTGCCCCCCGCGAACATGACGTCGGCTTCGCCGCTGCGGATGATGCGCGCCGCATACCCGATCGCGTCGGAGCCCGCCGCACAGGCGGTCGACGTGGCGCTGAGAGGACCCTTCGCGCCGAGCTCGAGCGACACGTGCGCCGCCCCCATGTTTGGAATCATCATGGGCACGAGCAGGGGGTTGACACGTTCCGGGCCCTTCTCCAGCATCTTCTCGATCTCGGCCTGCAGGGTCTGGATACCCCCCACGCCGCTCCCGATGACCGCTCCCACGCGCTCGCTCTCCGGCCGGGGGTCGAAAGCGGCGTCGGCCGCCGCGCACTTGCCGGCTGCCACGGCAAACTGGCTGAACAGGTCGAGGCGGCGCGCCTGGCGCTTGTCGAGGTAGTCCTGGGGGTCGAAACCGCGGACCTCGGCGGCGATGTGCACCCGCTGGTCGGAATGGTCGAAGCGGGTGATCTCCCCCACCGCGGACTCGCCCGCGACGAGTCGGCGCCAGAACGTCTGCAGGTCGTTGCCCAGCGGAGAGATGACGCCCATGCCGCTGACGACGACTCTGATTGGTGCTGCTGTCATTCGCTGCTGCCTCACGACCTAGATGCCCAGGCCGCCGTCGACGGGCAGGACGGCGCCGGTGATGAACCGGGCTCGCGGCGAGGCCAGGAAGACCACCGCTCCCGCCACGTCGGCGGTGGTCCCCATGGCCTTGAGGGGCGTCGCGCCGACGATCATGGCGCGCGTCTCCTCTGAGAGAGCCTGGGTCATTGGCGTGTCGATGTAGCCGGGAGCGATCGCGTTGACTCTCACCCCGCGCGGACCCAACTCCTTCGCCAGGGACTTCGTGAGCCCGATGACGCCGGCCTTGGCCGCCGCGTAGTTGGCCTGGCCGGCGTTGCCGCGGCGACCGACGACGCTGGACAGGTTGATGATACAGCCGGCCCGGCGGCGGAACATCCGCCGGGCCGCTGCCTTGCTGACCAGGAACGTGCCACGCAGGTGGGTCGCGACCACGGCGTCGAAGTCGCCGGCGTCCATCATCATGACGACGTTGTCGCGGGTGATGCCGGCGTTGTTGACGACGACGGTGAGCGGGCCCAGCTCGGCCTCCACGCGCTCGACCATGGCGTTGACCTGCTCCTCGTCCGACACATCGCCCATGACGCACACGGCTCGCCGCCCGAGACGCTCAACTTCACCGACGACGGTCGAGCACGCGCCCTCGTCCGAGTAGTCGTTGATTGCCACGTCGGCGCCGGCAGCGGCAAGCTCGAGAGCGATGGCGCGTCCGATGCCGCGCCCCGCACCCGTGACGAGGGCCACAGCCCCGCTCAGATCGAGATCCGCACTCACAGAGCCTCCCGGAAGCGTCCGTCGTTTAGCATCGTCGCAAGGGTCTCCGCATCCGAGACACGGCTGACCGTGGCTTCGGGGACGATGCGCCGCACGAGGCCCGCGAGCACGGAGCCCGGTCCGACCTCAAGGAAAGCATCATACCCTGCCGCGTACAGCGCCATCACGGCCTGCGTGAAGCGCACCGGCGCGACAAGCTGGCGCGCCAGCAACTCCGGGAACCCCTCCGACTCAAAGGCCAGGCTGCACACCGAGAAGAAGGGAGGGCTCGGAACGGCCCACCTCGTGCGCTCGAGCTCCTGCCGCAGAGGCTCGAGCGCCGGCTCCATGAGCGGGGAGTGGAACGCCCCGCTGACCGCCAGCGGCACCACGCGGCGCGCGCCGGCGAGCTTGGCTCTGGCCTCGAGTTCTCGCAGGGAGGCATGCTCGCCGCTGACGACGACCTGGCCGGGGCTGTTGAAGTTCGCCGGCCAGACGCCGGCCATCTCGCGACAGAGCGTCTCGGCCGTTTCATCGTCGAGCCCGATGATCGCTGCCATGCCACCCTGATGCGCCGCGGCTGCGGCCTGCATCTCCTCACCCCGTCGCCGCACGAGTCGCAGGGCGTCCGCAAACGTCACCGCTCCGGTGGCCACGAGGGCCGAGTACTCGCCGAGACTGTGGCCGAAGGCCGCCGCGAACCGCAGGCCGTGGCCCTCAAGCACGCGCAAGATGCCCAGGGAGACGGCGAGCAGCGCCGGCTGGGTGACGTCGGTGCGAGCGAGCAGGTCCGCCGGACCGCTCGCGCAGAGCCGCTCAAGATCGTAGCCCAGCGACTCGGAGGCCTCGGCGAAGGTCGCGCGCATCGCCGGCTCGGAGGCGCAGAGATCGCACCCCATGCCGACCGCCTGAGACCCCTGACCCGGGAACATCAGCGCCAGAGTCGCCACGGCCCTCGCTAGAGCTCCCACTTGGTGAGGCAGGAGCCCCATGTGAGCCCCGCCCCGAAGCCCGCCATCAGCAGCCGGTCGCCCTTCTTGAGGCGGCCGTTGGCGCTGGCCTCGCTCAAGCAGATGGGAATGGAGGCGCATGACGTGTTCCCGTAGCGGTCGAGATTGGCGAAGACCTGGTCGTCCCTGAACCCCAGGCGGCGGACGGCGGACTCGATGATGCGGATGTTCGCCTGATGCGGTACGAAGAGGTCGACGTCGGCCACGCTCAGGTGCGCGTCGCCGAGGACCTTCTCGCACGACTCGGCCACGGTGCGGGTCGCGAACTTGAACACCTCGCTGCCCGTCATTCGCATGGTGTGTGCATGCCGGTCGACGGTCTCATGGCTGGCCGGCATGCGGGAGCCGCCGGCTGGGATGTTCAGGAATGGAGCGCCGCTCCCGTCGTTCCCAAGATCGAAGTGGAAGGTGCGATCGTCACTCGCGGCCTGGACGAGCACCGCTCCGGCGCCGTCCCCGAAGAGGACGCAGGTGCCGCGATCCGTCCAGTCGACCATACGGCTGAGGACCTCCGCGCCAAGCACCAGGACGTTCCGGTAGATCCCGGCCGAGATGAAGGCGGACGCCGCCGCAAGGCCATAGACGAACCCGGTGCATCCGGCCTGTACGTCGAAGGCTCCGGCGCGGGTCGCGCCGATCGTGTCGGCGACAATGGACGCCGTTGCCGGCATGATGTGATCGGGGGAGATCGTCGTGACGATGATGAGGTCGACCGCCAGCGGATCGGCGTCGACGGACTCGAGGCAGCGGCGGGCGGCGATCACCCCGAGGTCGCTCGCCGCCTGACCCGCATCCGCCACCCGGCGTTCACGAATGCCGGTGCGCGTCCTGATCCACTCGTCCGAGGTATCGAGAAACGTGGAGATCTCGTCGTTGGTGAGTACCTTCTCCGGGACATAGACGCCGAGCGCCGCTATTCTGGCGCCGCGAACCAAGCCGCGTTGGAACTCCGTCACGGCTGGACCTCCGAGGCGCGGCCGGACACGCAGCGGCGGCTCACAGCCTCGCCTCTCCGGCGGCCACCGAGGCCGAATCGACGATCGCGAACATCAGCTCGCCGCGACAGGCGACCTCGTCCCCGACCCTGGCCGTGACCTTTGCGCGGCCGACCGGCCCGTGCACGGCGATGATCTCGGCCTCCAGATCCAGCGTGTCGCCAGGCTTGACAACGCGCTTGAAGCGCACCTTGTCGATACCTGCGAAGAGGCCGATCTTGCCCTCCGCGCCGCCGCCGCTGGCCGCCGCCAGCGTCGCGGTCTGAGCAAGGGCCTCGACGATGAGCACCCCGGGCGTCACCGGGTTGCCGGGGAAATGGCCGGCGAACCAGAAGTCGTCGGCAAGCAGCGTGCGACGCGCGAGGCAGCGCACGCCCGGGTCGAGCTCGACCGCCTCGTCGACCAGGAGGAACGGCGGCCGGTGGGGCAACAGAGCCATGACTTGATCGCGGTCGAGCCTCATCGTGTCATCCCTCCTAGGACGGCCTCAGCTCGCGGGTGCGTCGCAGGTGGCGGCGCTCGATGCCCGCGAGGACTGCGGCGGCCGCAAGCACCCATGCGATCAGGCTTCTGACCGGCATCGAGCGACCGCCCGGCAGCGCCACCCGGCCGAGCAGGTCGTCGATCTCCTCGAGCGTGTTGTCGACAACTCGCTGAAAGGGGATGCCGGTGCGCGCGTGATCGTCCCGGGCGGCCGCCACGACGACCTCCGCGAAACCGGCAGGGGGCGCCAGCTCGACGCCTCCCCAGCGCGCCAAGGCCGCTCGCACCTGGCCCAGCTCCGCCAGCTCGGCGGCACACCCCTCGCAGGAGTCGAGGTGGCGCCGGAGCTCGGCGACGTCGACGTAGCCCAGTTCGCCGTCGATGTAGCGATTGATGCGCGAGCGACAGTAGCTGCAGTCCATCAGCCGCCCTCCGGGACGCCGCCCTGCGGCCCGACGCCACGGGCGCGCAGGCGCAGACGCAGGGAGGCCCGGCCGCGATGCACCATCACCTTGACGGTGCCGATCGGCTTGCCGGTGACCTCTGCGATCTCCTGATAGGGCAGTCCGTACACGTCGCGCAGGACCGTGGGGACACGATAATCCTCGGGGAGCTCGCCCAAGGCGGCGACCAAGTCCGCCGTGTCGGTCGGGAGGCCCGCCTGCGACGCGAGCTCCTCGAAGGCCTCGGGAACCGGTTGAGGCCGTCGCCGTTCGCGCCGCCGCAGGTCGACGGCCGACGCGACGACGAGACGGAACAGCCACGTGGAGAAGGACGCCTCGCCGCGGAACTGCCCAAGCTTGCGATAGCAGCGCAGCAAGGCGTCCTGAGCCGCGTCCTCCGCGTCGGCGTGATGCCCAAGGATCTTGTATGCCACTGAGTAGGTCATGCCTTGATACCGTTCGACGATCTGGGAGAAGACTGCGACGTCGCCTCTCGCTGCGCGCGCAATCTGCTCGGGCGATGGCTCGGGCTGCAGACCCCACTTGTCACAGTTAGACGTCGTCACGGCAGAGGAAGTTACAGATGGCGAGGCCCGCGCCAAACCGGAGAGGCGGGCCGCGCCAGTGTACACCGCTCACGGCCCGGGCGAGCGAGTAAGCTTCGTGCGAATGAGAACGGTCTGGCGCACGCTTGCACTCCTGCGCGAACACTTCTGGCTCACCCTCTTGGGGTTCGGCCTGGCGTTCGCGCAGATGGGTCTCGGTCTGGTGATCCCCCGGGTGATCCAGCTCACGATCGACGACGCCCTCCTCGGCGGTGACACCGGCCTCCTGGTGACCTACGGGCTGGCGCTGCTGGGAATCGCCGGTCTACGTTTCGCGGTCGCTGTCGGCCGGCGGCTGGCCAGCGGCAAGGTCAGCCTCGACATCGAGTACGAGCTGCGCAATCGCCTCTGGGCCCACCTCTTGAGACAGCCGTTCGCCTACTTCGACCGCTGGCCGACCGGACAGCTCATGAGTCGCGCCATGAGCGACGTCCAGAACGTCCGGATGTTCCTCGGCTACGGCCTCGTCTACTTCGCCTCCAACATTGTGCTGATGCTGGCCGTCGCCGTGATCCTGCTGGCGCTCGACTGGCAGCTCGCGCTGCTCTCGTTCGCCTTCGTGCCCTTCCTGTTGCTGGCCACGATACGCTTCGGCCAGAGGCTGCAGCCGATCCTCAGGGACGTGCAGCAGCGAATCGCGGATGTGACCGTCGCGGCCGAGGAGAACGTCGTCGGCTCGCGCATCGTCCGGATCTTCGCCCGCGAGGACGACGAGCTCGAGAAGTTCGCGGACCGTAGCCACAAGGTGTTCCAGGCGAGCGTGGCCGCGGCCCACGTCCGGGCGATCTACATCCCGCTGACGGCCTTCATCCCCAACGCCGCCGTCGCCCTCCTCATCTTCTTCGGCGGGAGACAGGTCATCAGTGGCGACCTCAGCCTCGGCGCACTGGTCGCCTTCTACAGCTACCTGATGATGCTCGTGTACCCGGCGCAGATCATCGGCTGGCTGACCAGCCTGACGCAGCGAGCCATCGCCAGCGGCGAGCGAGTCTACGATGTGCTCGACGCCCCTCTCGAGATGCGCGAGAAGGCTCACGCCAGGCCGCTGCGCCTGGCGCGCACCGCCGGAACCGTCGCCTTCGACGCCGTCTCCTTCGGCTTCGAAGGCCACCAGGTGCTCGAGAACGTGAGCCTGGTCGTCCCGGCCGGCCGGACCGTGGCCCTCGTCGGCCACACCGGCTCCGGCAAGACAACGCTCACGAACATGATCCCACGCTTCTACGATCCGGATGCCGGTCGCGTGCTCATCGACGGCCAGGATGTCCGCGACGTACGGCTCGCCGATCTGCGTCGTCACATCGGCGTGGTCACTCAGGATCCGTTCCTCTTCAGCGTGCCGGTGGCCGAGAACATCCGCTTCGGACGGCCGGAGGCCGGCGACGACGAAGTCCGGGCCGCCGCCCGAAGGGCCCAGGCCGACGACTTCATCAGAACTCTCCCAGACGGGTACGACACGGTCGTCGGCGAGCGCGGCCTCAGCCTGAGCGGCGGACAGCGCCAGCGCGTCGCCATCGCCCGCGCCCTGGTGATGGACCCCCGCATCCTCATCCTCGACGACGCGACATCGAGCGTCGACGTCGAGACAGAGCTCAAGATTCGCACCGCTCTGCAGGAGATCATGCGCGGTCGCACCACCTTCATCATCGCCCACCGCACGTCGACGATCTCACTGGCCGAGGAGATCGTCGTACTCGAGCAGGGCCGCATCGTCGAACGCGGTCCTCACGCGGAGCTGATGGCGGACGATACGCTGTACGCCCGCCTGTTCGGCCGCGCGGAGCGCGAGCAGCGCCCCCTGGACGCCGTCGACAGCGACGCGGAGGTGTCGTAGTGGCGACGACGTCTCGCCAGGCTCGGGGGCTGCACGGAAACGGTGCGTCACCGGAGGAGCTGCACGGGTGGCGAGCCTTCCTGCACCTCGTCCGCGAGCTCGAACTCGCCCGCCTCTCGCGCCTCGTACGGCCGTACCGCCGGCGGGCCGTCCTCGGCGTCGCGGCGATGGTCGTCGTGACCATCACGAGCCTGGCCGTTCCCTACCTGCTCAAGGTTGCCATCGACTCGGGGATAGCCGCCGGCGACCAGGAGACACTGACGCTGGTGATGATCGCGTTTCTCGGTGTGAGCCTCGTGAACCTCGGCGCGAGCTACCTCCAGACCTACCTGACGAGCTGGGTTGGATCGCACGTCATCGACGACCTCCGCCGACAGGTCTTCGCGCACCTCCAGAAGCTCTCCCTCGACTTCTTCAGCCGGCAGCGGACCGGTTGGATCGTAAGCCGGCTGACGAACGATATCGACGCCCTCGACCAGCTCGTCACGGAGGGCGTGACCTCGCTGGTGACAAACTCGCTGACCCTCCTCGGCGCCGCCGTCTTCATGCTCTTCCTGGACTGGCGACTCGCCCTCGCGACGCTGGCCGTCATGCCTCCTCTGCTCGTCGCGACCCTCGTCTTCCGCTCGCGCTCAACGCACGCCTACGCCCAGGTGCGTAGCCGGATAGGCGACGTCAGCGCACACCTGCAGGAGTCCATCTCCGGCATCCGCGTCATCGCCGCCTTCCGCCGCGAGCAAAGCGACTACGATCGCCTCGACACGGCCAACGCCGCCTACCGCACAGCCAACATGCGGACCGTAGTCCAGAGCGGCGTCTACTTCCCATTCGTCGAGTTCGTCTCGGCGGTCGCCGTCGTCGTCGTTCTCTGGTACGGCGGGTCGCTCGAGAGCGAAGGCAGCCTCGAGATCGGCGTCCTCGTGGCCTTCATCGCGTACCTCAACAGCTTCTTCGATCCCCTGCAGCAGCTCAGCCAGCTCTACAACACCTTCCAGGCGGCGATGGCCGCCGTCCGCAAGATCTACACGGTTCTCGACACCGAGCCCGATCTCACGGATGCCCCGGACGCCGTCGATCTGCCCGAGATCCGGGGCGACATCGAACTCCGGGGGGTGACCTTCGGCTACCGGCCGGGCCAGCCGGTCCTCCACGACGTCTTCATCTCCATCCCTGCGGGCTCGACGGTCGCCCTCGTCGGAACGACGGGGGCAGGCAAGTCCACGGCGATCAAGCTGCTGGCCCGCTTCTACGATCCAGACCACGGCTGCGTACTCATCGACGGGCACGATCTGCGCAAGGTGACGGCGCGCTCCCTGCGCGAGCAACTCGCCGTCGTCCCGCAGGAGGCCTTCCTGTTCAGCGGCTCGGTACTGGACAACATCCGCTTCGGCCGACCCGACGCGGATCCGGCTGAGGTAAAGCGCGTCGCGCGCATCCTCGGCGTACACGAGTTCGTCGAGGCCCTCCCCAACGGCTACGACACCGAGGTGCAAGCCGGCGGCGCCGGGCTCAGCACGGGGCAGCGCCAGCTCGTCAGCTTCGCCCGCGCTCTGCTCGCCGATCCGCGCATCCTCATCCTCGACGAGGCCACGTCGAGCGTCGACGCCGAGAGCGAACGGCGCATCGAACGCGCCATGGAGATCCTCTTCCGCGGCCGGACGGCGGTTATCGTCGCTCACCGGCTGAGCACGGTGCGCTACGCGGACGAGATCGTCGTAATCGAGGGCGGGCGGGTCGTGGAGCGCGGCACGCACAACGTCCTCACGGCTCTGGGTGGCCGCTACGCGGCCTACTACGCCGCCTGGGAGGCGACAGGCGAAGCTCTCTAGGCGGCTACTCCACTCGCGGAAGGAGGCGGTCGAGCCATACGGGAAGCCACCAGTTCCAGCGGCCCAGGAGACGCATCGCCGCGGGCACCATGAGGAGGCGCACCAGCGTCGCGTCGAGTGCCACAGCCACGGCCAGGCCGACGCCGATGGCCTTCGTGATGAGTATCGACGTGAAGGCGAACGAGCTCGCGACGACGACGATGATGAGCGCCGCGCTGGTGACGACGCGACCGGTTCTCGCCAGGCCGTCGCGGACGGCGGTGCGATTGTCGCCTGTTTCGTCCCAGAACTCACGGATGCGGGTGAGCAGGAAGACCTCGTAGTCCATGGACACGCCGAAGACCGTACAGAACAGCAGGATCGGCAGCTCCGCGTCGATGGCGCCGGTGCTCGTGAACCCCAGGAGCCGCGCACCATGGCCCTCCTGGAAGACCCAGACCATGGCGCCAAAGCCGGCCAACAACGAAAGCGAGTTCATGATGACGGCCTTGATGGGAAGCACGACGCTGCGCAGCAGGACGAGAAGGACAACGGCCGTCACGCAGACGACAAAGAGGATGATCCACGGGAAACGGGCGCGAAGCGCACTCAGGAACTCGTGCACGGCCATGGAGACGCCGGCCACGTGCACGTGCCTGCCCTCTGGTCCGCCCGCCTCAAGGATCCGCGTGGCGAGGGCCTGGGCCTCCGCCGACGCCGGAGGCTGCTCCGGCACGACGCGGAAGAGAGCGGTGCCCGGCGCCGTCGTGGCGCCGAGCAGCCTCATGGCGGCCTGCCGCGTCTGCGCGCCCATGAGTCCCCCGACCAGACCGGGCAGACCGATGTCACCGCTCGACGACGGACTGTCGGAGGAGTCGCGCGCGACCCGCCAGAAGGCGGCGGCCTCGGCAGGCGTCTCGGCGCCCGCCACAGTGACCACGCTCACGACGCGGTTGACGCCGGGCAGCGACTCGAGCGTCTTTCCGTAGGCGAACAGCGCCTCTATGTTGTCGGCGGCGAGCGGATCGGGATCGCCGTCCCAGGTCACCATCACTTCGATGGGCGAGAGCGCCGAAGCGTCGAAACGAGACTGCAGCAGCTCGTAGCCTTGACGAGCCTCAGAATCGTCGGGCAGAGACGTCGCGCTCGGAACCTCCGTCGCGATCCGCAGGGCGGGCCATGCGACCAGCGCCACCAGCGCCGTCGTGACCGCGAGGACGAGCACCGGTCTGCGCATCACCCAGGCGGACCACCGACGCCAGAAGCGGCTGTCGCCCCCCAAGCGACCGACGACGCGCAGCGCATTCACGCGCGGCCCGAGAATGCCCAGGAGCGCCGGCAGGAGGGTCAGTGCCGCCAGCACGGACGTCAGCACGACAAGGCCGCCGGCAACCCCCATCGAGCGCATCGACATGAACGGGATGATGAGGAGCCCCAGCAGGCCGACGACCACCGTCAGGCCCGAGAAGAAGATGGACCGGCCGGCGTGGCGCACCGTCCGCTCGACGGCCTCGGGGACAGGAAGACCGGCCGCCAGCTCCTCACGGAATCGCCCGACCATGAAGAGCGCGTAGTCGATGCCTACGGCCAGGCCGAGCAGCGTGGCGACGTTCATGGCCAGCACCGAGAGGTCGATCGTCTGCGCAAGCAACCAGACGACGCCCAGGGTCACGCTGACGGCCATTGCTCCGCAGATCACGGGCAGGCTCGCGGCGACGAGCGTTCCGAAGATGAGCAGCAGGACCACGACCGCGACGGGGAGCGTGTATCCTTCAGCCTTGCGCAAGTCCCGGGCGGAGGTCTCCTCCAGCTCGGCGTAGACCGCGGAGTCACCAGTGAGGTAGGTGGAAAGGCCGGTGGGACGCAACGCCGCGCGGATGTCGTCGACCTGGCCCTGGACCTGCTCGGTCGTCCCGTTGAACTCGAGCACCGCGAACGTCATCCTTCCGTCCCGCGAGACGAAGTCCGCGTTCCCGGTGGATGCCGCGGTCTGGATGCTGGTGAGGCCGGGGAACTTCGCCGGGTCGATGTCTGCGAGGGCCTCCTCGACCTGAAGCCGAAAGGCCTGGCCGCGAGCGTCGAGACGATCGCTGGCGAAGACTATCGTGAGGCGGGCCGGCCCGAACCCGAGACGCTCCTGCATGGCCCGCTGACCCTGCTGGGACGCGGACTCGGGGCGGGTGAATCCCCCGCCCTTGAGCTGCGACGGCAGGCTCAGAGTGGCTGCGAGACCGGCGAGGAACCCCAGGCCCCAAAGGACCACGAGGACGTGGCGGCGGCGGTAGACGAACCGCCCAAGGGCGGCGAACACGTGGGTCATACCTCCAGTGCAGACACGAGTCACGCGACGCGCGACCCCGACGTGACGACCGCCGCGCACCCCGGAACGATATACTATGCGGCCAAAAAGGGCGGATTCTCGCGGCGAGCCACGTTGCCATGACTGACGTACAAAGAAAGACATCCGCCGGCGGCGTCGTCGTTCGCGGAGAGAGCGCCCTGGAAGTCTGCCTCATCAGGCCCAGCGGACGCGGCCGCAGGGTCTGGGGGCTGCCCAAGGGCGGCATCGAGGACGGCGAGACCAGCGCCGAGGCGGCCGTCCGCGAGGTTCTCGAGGAGACTGGTATCTCGGCCGTCGTCGACCGGGAGCTCGGATCGATCGACTACTCGTTCTACTCCCGGGACCGCGGGGGCCGCATCCACAAGACCGTGCACTACTTCCTGATGCATGCGGTCGGCGGCGACACGTCCCTCCACGACCAGGAGGTACGAGAGGCCCGATGGATTCGCTTGCAGGACGCCCTGCAGATGATGACCTACCCGAACGAGCGCGAGATGGTCCGTCGCGCGGCCACAACGATCCTCGGGCCCGGGACAACCTGACGACGACCTGAGAACGGAGCGGTCATGCGTGTGACGCTACTGGGAACTGCGGGCTGGATGCCCACCGACCGGCGCGAGACCACCTGCTTCGCGACGCGCGCCGGCGATGCGCTGTTCGTGTTCGACGCCGGCACCGGGCTCCGCCGGCTGCGCCACGAGCGCCACACGGCCCTCCTCGACGGCGTCCGCGAGATCCATCTCTTCCTCACGCACTATCATCTCGATCACGTCTGCGGGCTTGCCTATCTCCCGGGCGTGCTCCCGGGACGCCAAGTCACGATTCACGCGCCCGCTGCGGAGTTGACGGGCGTGGAGCCCGAGACGGCGCTGTCCGGCTTGTTGCGGCGACCCTACAACCCCCACAACTGGGCCGACCTCACCAACCTTCGGGTGGAGCCGCTCGGACGCCAAGCCGTCGTGGCCGGGCGCACCCTCAGGCTGCGCCCTCAGAGGCACTCCGACACGAGCGTGGCCTATCGCCTGGACGACGCGGTCGTCCTCGCCACAGATACGATGGCCGATCCCCAAACGGCCGAGTTCGCCGCGGGCGCGGGCCTCCTGCTGCACGAGGCCTGGTACAGCCGGAACGACGTCGCCGCGGCCGGCGGGAGTCTGCCGCCGGGATACGCGGCGCACAGCGAGGTCGGCGAAGTCGCGGCCCTGGCCGCGACCGCCGGCGTCGGACGGCTCGTGCTCATCCACCTCAATCCCCTGCGCGACGAGAGCTCCTACGCGTCGCTAGAAGCCACGGCGAGGCGCGCCTTCCCCGCCACCGAGGTGCATCCCGACGGCGACGTCGTCGACAGCGAGGCCTTGCCGTCTCCGGCCTGACGGTCGCAGACGCGCGAACGAACCCGGCGTGGCGCTCTTCCGCAACAAGCGCTTCTTCGCAGCCGTCGTGGCGCTGGTCCTCGTCGCCGTCTTCGTGCTGCCGGCGCTCGTCGCCTACCGCTACACCGCCCCTGAGCAACGCGGCGACTTCCTGCGGCGCCCGTGGCGCGCGTGGGCCTTCGCCTACGCCGCCCTGGCGGTGCCCGGCGACTCCGAGCTCAAGACGTCGGGCATGGCGCTCCGCAAGGGCGAGTGGCTCTTCAGGGGGACGGCCATCGACCCTCAGGAGGTTCAGCTCGTCTTCACCCCGGAGGGTGTCCCGTACACCTTCGGTCACGACATCGGCGCGCGGCGGCTCACCTCCACCGTCACTCCGAGCTACCGCTTCATCTGGCAGGTGCGAGGCGAAGTGAAGACCGTGCCCGGTTCCGAGTCGGCCGTCGTGGCGCTCCTCGACTACAGGACCGGCCGCGTCCTGTACGACATCCGCGACGATCTCCTGCCCGTGGAGCTGTCTCCGTCGCCTGCCGCCAGCCCGTCCAGCCTCCCGTGACAGGGCACGCGATGAGCCCTCTTGCCGCCGCCTTCTACCAGACTCCCTGGTTCAGGGCCGTCCTCATCCTGCTCGTCGCCTTCATCGCAGCGCGCGTCGTCGACGCCCTGCTGGCGCGCCGGGAGATGGCCGTGACCAAGCTGCTCGGCCGAGAGGCGACCAGCGCCGGACGCACGCGCTTCGTGATGCTCCGACGGCTCGCGCAGGCCTCCATCCTCTTCGTCGGCATGGCCTTCGCCCTCGGCCAGTTCCCCCAGGTGGGCGCGGTCGCCCGCGCCATGCTGGCCTCGGTGGCTATCGTGGCGGCCATCATCGGCATCGCCGCCCGGGCGCCCATCGCCAACTTCGTCAGCGGAATCATGATCGCCTTCTCCCAGCCCGTCCGGCTCGGCGACTACATCAGCATCAACGACGTCTACGGCACCGTCGAGGAGATCCGACTCACCTACACGTACATCCGCACGCTGGACAACCGCCGCGTGGTCATCCCCAACGAAGCGTTCGCCAACACAGTCGTCAACAACTACTCCATGGGCAAGCCCGGCAGCATGGTCGAGGTCAGCTTCGTCGTGCCTCTCTCGGCCGACCTCCACAAGGCGCGGTCGGCCGCGCTCGAGATCGCCGACGACCTGGCGCCAGCGCCCGAAGGCTGCCGCAACGTCGTCGACGTGCAGGATCTGGGCCCGGACGAGACGACGCTCAGGGTGAGCGCCTGGGCAACCGAGGCCGTCGAGCGGCGCAGGCTCGCCAGCGATCTGCGCGCCGCCCTCCAGCAGCGGCTCCTCCGCGACGGCCTCGACGGTCCGGCCGCGCGGGCCGCAGAGCCAGGCGCGGAGAACGGCGCTGGCTGAACGTCGTCATCCCGCCGCCGAACCGGCGCTGCGCCGTCTGCAAGCGCAGGCCATCGCCGCGGCCGTGGGCAGCCGCCTGTTCGTTCTTCTCGCGGCGCTCGCCGCGGGGGTTCTGGTCGGCGTCAACGAGCGTCCCATCGGCTGGCGCTTCCCGTCCCAGGCCGAGGTCTTCAGCGGAACCCTGGGCCACCTCCTGAATCCCTGGGCCCATTGGGACGGGGTCTGGTTCATCAAGATCGCGACCAGCGGCTACGCCGCAGACGGCGGCAGCACCGCGTTCTTCCCTCTCCTGCCCTCACTGCTGCGCTACGGCGGCTACCTGTTCGGCGGCAACCTGGTCGTCACCGGCATCGTGATCTCCCTGTTGTGCTACGGGGGGTCTCTCTGGCTGCTTCACCGGCTCGTGCGCCTCGACTTCGACGAGCGGACCGCCTCCCGCACCGTGATCTACCTTGCCGTGGCGCCCGTCACGTTCTTCTTCCAGGCCGTGTACACGGAGTCGCTGTTCCTTCTGCTCACTCTCGCCTGCTTCGTGTTCGCCCGCGAGGGCCGCCTGCGGCTCGCGGGCCTGATGGGGCTGCTCGCCGTCCTCACCCGCAGCACCGGTGTGCTGCTCCTCATCCCCATGACCTACTACTACTACCAGAAGCGCGACTGGCACCTCCGGCGAACGGACGCGCACGTGGCCAACCTGCTCATCATCCCTGAGGGGCTGCTCATCTGGATGACGTACCTCAGCCTCGCCTTCGGCAACCCCTTCTCATTCGCGGGCGCGCAGGTCCAGTGGGCGCGCACAATCGCGGCGCCCAACTACACGGTAGGACGAGCGCTCGCGGCCGCCCTCGACGGCCTCAGGGATCTGGTGTTCACGGACTACGGCGGTCTCTCCGTCAGCATCCCGACGCAGTGGGGATGGCTCGATCAGGCAGCGACGAACATCATCGCGTTTGCCTCCTTCGTCCTTGCCGGCCTCTTGCTCTGGTACGGCGCCCGCCGCCTGCCTCCGGCCTACTCGCTGTTCGCTCTGGCCTCCGTCGTGTTCCCGCTCTTCTTCCCGGCGCACTCGCTGCCGCTGATGTCGTTCCCGCGGCTCGCCCTCACGGCCTTTCCTCTCTACATCTCGCTGGCGCTGTTCACGCAGGGTCGGCGCTGGGCGCACGTCACCGTCATCGCCGGCGGGCTGGTGCTCCTGGCGCTCTTGACCTTCAAGTTCGCGCTCTTCAGTTGGGTGGCCTAGACGAGGAGCGCCACGACCCGGCGCCGGACGGCGCAAGACGGGATTCAGCCGCCGGAGGGGGCCACGCGTCGGAAGACCGACACGCCGTCCTTGGAGAACGCCAGACGGTACCGGTCGTCCCGCATCAGGGCACGAACCGCCCGCGCGTGCTTGAGCCAGTCCTCCGTGTCGTAGACGAAGGGATGCCGCTGATCGACCAGCACCCAGTCAGCCTCCTCGTACGTGGGGAAGACGTAGGAGGCCCTGCGCGCCGCCAGTTGGGCGCCGGCGTTGTTGTTGACCGACACCCTGACGTCGGGAGGGATGAGGCCGACCGCCTCGTCGAGCACGGCGTCGTGGGAGGTGCGCGCGTACTGGTGGCTCGTGTACGTTGAGCCCGGCAGCGGATACGGGATGGGGCCGAGCAGGAAGCTGGCGACCAGTGTACAGAGAGCGACGAGGCCGGCCAGGGTCGTGCGCGCCAGCCGCTCCCCGGCCATCTCACCCTCGGGACGACGGTAACCTCCGCCGAGCCAGCGCCAGAGCCGCACGAGGCCGAAGACCGTCGCCGCGAAGAGGAACGGTATGGCCAGCGCGGTGTAGTGAAACTCGATGCGTCGCTGGAACCCGACGGACGACAAGGCGTTGAGCATGAGCTCCGGCATCGCGATCAAGGCCGTCAGCGGACTGAGCAGCGGGAGGAATCCAAAGGGACCCAGGAGTCGTGCCCAGTAGACCAGGTTCGCCGGCGCCAGGACCTCGCGCAGGGTCTTCACAGGATCGGCGAACACCGCGCGCACCACCTGGCCCGCGCCACCACCGTATTCGCCGTACCTGGCGACGAAGGCGCTCTGACCCTGGTTGAAGTGCGGGATGATCACCCAGACGGCGACAGCGAAGTACAGGGCGGCGAGGGCCGTCACCAGCAGTGGCTTCCAAGAGCGCTTGCGCAGCGCGAAGAAGGCGCCCATCGTCGCGATGGCGAGAGGCACCGTCTCCTTGCACAGCGCCGCCAGGACGAGGAAGACGGCGGCGCGCACCCAGCGGTCCTCCTCCAGGTAGAGAAAGGCCCAGAGGAGCAGCGGCGTCGCCAGAGCCACGGGGTGAAACTCGTTGAGCACGAGGAAGCCGGTGGCTGGGTAGAGGAGGTACGCACCGGCCAGCAAGGCGCCGGCGCGCGGGTCGCGCGTGGCGCCGGCGCCGAGACGGTAGGCCGGCCAGGCGCCGGTCGCGACGATCACGGCCTGCAGGGCGAGGAGCATCACGGGGCTGGGCCACACCAGCCAGGGGATCGCGAAGGCCGCGAGGATCGGATCGACGTGAGACCCCAGCCGGGACATCTGCCGTGGTGTTGCCTCGCCGGTCGTAATCTCGAGGAACCGGCCGTGCGCTGTGTTGTAGACGGCCTGAACCATGTTGCCGAGATCGAAGCGCGCGTCCATGTACGCGCGGTACTTGAGCCATGAGAGGAACGCGAAGAGGGCGGCGAACACGAGAGCGCCGAGAATCACCCAGACGGCGTTGCGCCGGAAGAGGCGCCGACGCTCGTCGCTCGTTAGGTCCTTGACCGGAGAGAGCGCAAGGAGCCCGCGTCTCGGCCGCCCTGAGCCGGCCAGCTCGCCGGGCCGTTCCCCCATGCTCACCCAGCTCTCCGCCGGCGCAGCACCAGGTCGACCCCCACGGCCAGGCCCACGAAGGCCAACTCGAGGATGGTGACCCACAGTCTGAGGAAGAGCGCCCACGCGAGCGCCACCCCACCCGGCAACTGGCGGGCGAGCGACGCCGTGAGGACGGCCTCGCGAACCCCGATGCCGCTCGGGAAGATGAACGCCAGCATGCCGGCCACGTAGGCCAGAGCGTAGGCGGCGACGACCAGCGGAAGCGCCTCAGCCTCGAGGCCGACCAGAGCCCGGCCGAGCAGCCACGCCCCCGCGCCCGAGAGCAGCCAGGAGGCCGAGAAGAAGGCGAGAAGGGCGACCACACGACTGAAGGGTAGAACGACGCCGAGCGCCGGCCGGCGGAGCAGTCGCAGCAGCCAGTCCGCCAGCGGGCCGAACACTCGCGGATGCAGGAGTCCCACGATGACCGGGATGGCGAGCAGTCCGAGAGCGGTGATGCCCGGCCGGTACTCCCAGAACGGGAAGAACACCGCCAGCGTGACGAGCGCAGAGCACACGCCGAGGGCCTGCTCGTACACCATCGCGGCGCTGACCCGTTCGATCGAGAGCCCCTGCGCGTGACACATCCAGGCGCGTCCGACGAACATGAAGACGGTGCCCGGCAGGTAGCGGGCGAGGATGGACTTCGCCCAGGTCGAGGTGGCGAGAGGCAGCGGGCTGCGAAGCGCGAAGCCGCGCAGCAACAGCCACCAGGCGAAGGCCTGGGCGGCGTAGAAGGCGAGGAAGGCCAAGGCCGAAAGGGCGAGCCACCCGGGGCTGAACGTCCACTCGTACTGCCGGACGCTGGCCCAGGAGCGCAGCAAGTACGAGCCCAGGAAGAACGCGACCGCGACGACCACGGCGACCTGGAGGATGCGCACGAGTGGGCGAGCCCACGGGCGGCTCGGGCGAGCTCCCCCGCCCGACTCGGCTCCGGCGGCATCTCCCGTCAACGGCTTCTCCCCTGGTCCAGGGCGGCCAGCAGGGCGCCGGCGATCGCCCGCGGCGTCAGAGCGCGCCGGTAGAGCGCGAGCGCCGCTGCGCCCAGACGGGCGCGCAACGCAGGATCGAGCAGCGCGCGGAGCGCCGCGGCCAGCGCCTCCGGATTCGCCGCCGGCACAAGGACGGCGTCAACGCCATCGGCCAGCAGCTCGCGAGCCCCCGGCGTGTCGGCGGTGACGACCGGCCGGCCGCAGGTCAGCCCGTCGAACACCTTGTTGGGCACCACGCGGGCGGCCTTGTCGGAGGATCCGAAGACCCCGAGGCACACGTCGGCGGCAAGCGTCCGGGCCCGCAGGGCCGCCGGGGTGAGCGCACCGAGCCACTCCACGTTGGTGAGTCGTCGAGCGGCGATCTGCCCTCGCAGCGTCATCGACAGCTGGCCCTCTCCGGCCAGGACGAAGCGGAAGGGCTCGTCGCGCAGCGCCTCGGCCGCCGCGAGAACCGCGTCGGCGCCGTGGAGCGGGCTCCATTTGCCGTACTGGAAGACGGTCAGCTCCTCGCCGGCAGCGAGACTTCGGCTGCGTCCGTCGGCGGCCGGCTCCGGCAGCGCCCCGACCGGGACAACGGCCAGCCGTCGTTCGCAGAGGCCGAACGCCGCGCGGTAGTAGGAAGCGTGGGCCTGCGTGTCGGCGAGCACCAGATCCGGCAGACGGAAGGACACCCTGTCAACCGTCCCGACGGCCTTTGCGCGCCAGCCAGCCGGGCCGACCAAGCCGCGATCGCCGGCGAACGTGTCCCAGAGCGAGACCAGCGGATCGAAGACGACGCGTGTCCGCATGAGTCTGGCCGCGGCCCACCCAAGGGGAACCAGGAAGTGGCCGGGATACCCGACGATGAGGGCGTCGACCGGAACCCGGCCGCGGAGCTCACCGGCCAGCACCAGGTGGGCTTCGGCCAGCGAAACGGCGAGCTTCGCCGCACCCTTGCGAGTGGTCATCTCCTCGGCCGACAGGGCGGGAAGCGGCGCCCTGACCTGGTAGACGCTGACCCCCAGCTCCCGCAGGCCGGCGATGACGACAGCGCTGCGCGGGTAGGCCGGGTCGTAGGTGCCGAAGTACGCGACGGCCCGGGTCACGATCCGTCGCGAGCGCTCAGCGTCGCAGGCGACCTGCCTCCCGCGGGTTCCAGAGGCTCCGCCCCCGCCGCGTATTCCGGCGAGGTGAGGCGGAGAACGGCGCGGTCACCCGGTATGCCCGCGACGACGCCGATCACGGCCGCGGCCTGCGTCGCGTCCGGCCCGCCGCGGGCGCGCGTGTTGGCGATCAGCTCGCCGATGAGGCCAAGCGACAGGAGCTGCACCCCAACGATGATGAGCAGGGCACCGAGCAGGAGCAAGGGCCGCTGGCCGATCGGCTCGCCGAATACGAGCTTGTCGATGGCGAGATACAGCTCGACGAGCACGCCCAGGATCAGGAACAACGTGCCGATGCCACCGAACAGGTGCTGCGGCCGGTGCTGGTAGCGCCCCAGAAACAACACCGTCAAGAGGTCGAGATAGCCGCGAAGGTAGCGCTGCCATCCGTACTTGGAGCGGCCGGCGACCCTGGGCCGATGGTTGACCCTCTCCTCCGTCACGCGGAACCCAGCTTGGGCGGCGACCACGGGAACGTAGCGATGCTGCTCGCCGTACACGTTGATCGTCTCGATGACCTCGCGCCGGTAGGCCTTCAGGCCGCAGTTGAAGTCGTGCAGAGGGATCCCGGTCGTACGCCTCACTGTCCAGTTGAACACCCGGGAGGGCAGCGTCTTGCTCAGCGGATCCTGCCGCCGCTGCTTCCACCCGGAGACGAGGTCGAATCCCGCGTCCAGAGGGGCGATGAGACGCGGGATCTCGCGAGGGTCGTCTTGACGGTCGCCGTCGAGCGTCACGATGTAGTCGCCACGGCTCACCGCGAAACCGTGAGCGAGCGCTGCCGCCTTGCCGAAGTTACGCCTCAGTCGCACGACGCGAACATCCGGCCGCCGGGCGGCGAGGCCCTCCATGACGCGAAAGGAGCCGTCGGTGGACCCGTCGTCGACGAAGACGATCTCCGAGGCGCGACCCAGGGGCGCCACGGCCTCGTCGATCTCGTCCACGAGCAGCTCGAGGCTCTCCGCCTCATTGAACACCGGTACGACAAGTGAGAGCGTGGCTTTCATCTCGGCTGCCTAGAATACATCGTCCCGCTCATGCACGCCGTCACAGAGTCCTTCGAGGACATTGGCGATCGATCTTCCCCTTGGCCCACTGGTGGCACCGCCACGACGGTTGGTAGGATAGATCACGGCCCGCCACCTTGGCGGGGCCGCTGCGAGGAGGCTGATGAGCAGGAAGATCTGGCTGGCGTTCGCCTTGGCGCTCATGACGGCATCGGCCTTCGCGGCCGCGGGCGCCGCGGCCCCTCAATCAGCCGGAGCAGACCCTCGTTCCCGATCGGTCCTGCGAGGACTCGACTACCTTCACGCCCGCCAAGAGTCGAACGCCGGGTTCGGTAGCATGCCCAACACGGCGTGGGCGCTCCTGGCCATCGCCGCCAGCGGAGAGCGCCAGCAGTCAGCGGCATGGACGGTTTCGCGCGTCACACCCTTCGCCTATCTTGACAGCCACAGCCACGAATCGGCCGCGACAGACTACGACGTCGACAACGCGCCGGTCTACTACGCGCGGACCATCCTCGCGTACGTGGCCGCGAAGCACAAGGACCGGGTGTTCATCGCCGGCAAACCGCGCGTCGACCTTCTGGCGCAGCTCTACTCATACCAGGATCTCAGCGAAGGTCCCACCCAAGGGTCGTTCTCCCCGTCAACCTCGAACCGCGACTACCAAGCCGTACGCACGACCGCGTGGGCCATCCTGGCGATGCACACTATGGAGGAGGACGCCAAGGAGCGGTTCACCCAAGCCGTCGCCTGGCTCGCCGCGCAGCAGCGCGACGACGGCGGCTTCCCGAGCCAGCCGACGGCCGAACAGCGCTCCAACACTTTGGACTCCGCTCTGGCGATCCAGGCCCTCGAGACGGCGGCCAACGCCGTCGATCCCGCCGTCATCCCCGCTGCCCGCCTCTACCTCAAGTCCGTGCAAGGCGCGGACGGCGGGTTCCCGTCAGCGCCGGGCGGGGAGACGGACGGACAGGCGACATCGGCCGCCATTCAGGCGATTCTGGCCATGGGAGAGCGGCCGACCGACACGTACTGGAAGGTCGGCGACAGGTCGGCGCCCGACGCCCTGCGCCGGCTCCAGCTCGGCAGCGGCGCCTTCGCCAAGAGGAAGGGCTCGACACTGCAGATGCTGCCGACGACCACTTGGGCGCTCGTCGCCCTGCGTGAGCATCCCTTCACCACCTTCCCCGCGGACACGGGCGCGACGCTCAATCCGTTCATCGCGCCGCCGCGCATCACCTCCGTGTCCCCCAAGAACAAGGCCACGTTCAAGCTGACCCACGTGGTCGAGATACGCGCCTCCTACAACGACGGCCAGAACGGCACGGGCATCAAGTCGTCGGCGTGCCGGGTATACGTCGACGGCGCCAACAAGACGGGGCCGGCCGATGTCGGTCCGCGCAGTCTGCGTCTGAGGATCACGCTCGCCAACGGCAGCCACACGTTCAAACTCCAGATCGCCGACCGGGCGGGCAATGTCAGCGAGGTCCAGCGCACCTTCACAATGGCCGTGCCGGTGACACCGACCTACCCGTCGACCACGCCGACGCCCATCTACCCGTACCCAACGTACACTCCTCTGCCAACGCCGACCACACCGGCGCCGGTCACGACGCTGACCCCGACGCCCTCCTACTCGAGCTCGCCGACGCCCTGGGGCTCGCCGTCACCCTCCCCCAGCGGCACGACCATCGTCGGCCCGGGCGTGGCGTCGCCGTCGCCGAGCGCTTCCTCGACCGCGAGCGCGCCCAGCGACGCTGCCGCCGCCTACCTGGGCGGGACGCTGCTCGCGCTGCTGCCCATCGGCGCGATCCTCGGCTACCTCTTCCATCGCCGCCGCGTCGCCGAGCTGGCGGCCGCACAGCAGGGCAGGATCCTGCCCGGCCACGGCTCGGGATGGCACCAGGTCACGCACGTCCTAGGCGGCGCAAAGGGCCCCGACGGGGAAGGATGACGATGACGACCGTCCCACTGGCGAGCGTCACGGGAGACATCCAGCAACTCGTCTTCGACGTCGCCCGGATTCTGCTCTACCCAGTGCTCGTCGGGCTCCTGATCTGCCTCGTCTGGGTGCTCATCGAGCTCGGCGCGTTCCTCTACGAGGTGGTGCAGCGGTTCCGGTCGCGAGACATCGACGCGCTGGAACTCAGCGCCCTTCGCGCCCGCAAGGCGTTCGCCGACGGCAAGCCGCGAGCGGCCTATCGCCACCTCCGGGAGAACACGTACTCGATCGTTGTGGCTCGCTTCCTCTTCGACCTCATTCGCAACTACCAGACGGAGAGGCTGGCCGCAAAGCCGCTCAAGCTGCTGCAGGAGTACGAGTTCTACACGGTCAGAAGACTCGAGCGCACCCGGATCCTCACCCGGATCGGCCCGGTTCTCGGTCTAATGGGCGCGCTCATCCCCCTGGCTCCTGCGCTGGCGGGCCTCGCCCAGGGGAACGTCGTGGAGCTCACCGACAACCTTGAGATCGCATTCTCCGTCGCCGTCATCGGACTGCTCATCGGGGGGCTGGCCTACGTCATCGGCCTGGTGAGAGACCGGATGTACTCGCAGGACATCTCTGATCTGGAGTACCTGCTCGAGCTCCTCGAGGGCAACGCCGATCGTCTCGAGTCGGGGCGCCGCCGCGATCGCCTCGGCAGGTGGGAGGGCGACCCCTTCGTCACCTATGTGGACGTCCCGGACACCGACGGCATCACGGCGACCATGGAACCGGTTGAGACGCAGGGCGAGCTCCCGGCCCAGAACTTGGCCGTGGAGCCGCCGGCCGCCGCGGACCAGCCTGCACCGGCCGCAGCAGCGCCGCAAGCCGTGTCGTTCGACGACCCCGACATGAGCTGGCACACCGACGACGATCCCTTCGCCGCCCTCGGACCGGCTGAGGCGCCGCGTGAACCCACCCGCCCGCCCGCCGGCCCAGGCCCGCCGGACCCGGGCACGCTCGGCGACCATCGCGACAGCACGTGAAGCCGATGCCGGGCGACACCTCCGCGCGCTTTCTCCCGTCCGTCCTCGACGCTCCCGAGCAAGGGATGAGGTACATGAAGCGCCGGCGGCGCGGGCAGCGCGACCGAGAAGGCGACCCGCTGGGCGGACTGGCGCTCCTGTTCCCGCTGGGACTCGCGTTCGCCGTCGCCTTCCTTCTCGCCGCTTTCGCGGGGCTCGGCATCACGGATCTGCTGGTCGCCCAGAGCTTCACGCTCGTCACAGACCCCGGTGGCGACAACATGCAGGTGATCGTCAAGAGCAGCACCGGAATCGACAAGCTGACGCTCGACGAGACGACCACACTGCAGGGTGTGGGCACCCTCGTCGGGTCCTTCTACAAGCTTGCCGACGGCGCGATCGTCTGGGTGCCGGTGTCGCCGGATGCCGCCGTCGAGGCGCCGACGGGACCGACCATGGCTACGCCCGCTCCCACGCCCGGCAATTACGACTACGCGTCGCCGGCGCCCCCGTCTCCATCCCCACTGCCGCCGAGCGCGCCGGCACCTGACGGCTCACTCGTGCCTGGCCAGCCTGCCCCATGACGGTGGGCCGGCGGCACCGCTCGTCTCGGCCGCTCCCCGGGCCCCGCGCGGCTACCCCCGCAGAGACCGCAGAAGATCGACGAGCCGCTCCATCTCGGCTCTGTCTCTGAACGCGATCTGGATGGTGCCCCCGCGCCGGCCGCTGCGAATGCGAACCGGAGCCTCGAGCACGCCGTAGAGCTCGTCGATGAGCGCACTGAGGTGCGGATCGACGGCCGTCGCGGTCGGAGTCGCCGACGGCCCCTTCTCTCCCATACGCTTGACCAGCTCCTCGGTCTGGCGGACGCTGAGCCCCTGCGCAAGCACCAGCCGCGCGGTCGTCCGCCGCTGTCCGTGATCGGGGAGAGCAAGGAGAGCGCGGGCGTGCCCCTCGCTGAGATCTCCGGTCTCGACCAGGAGCTGGACGTCGTCCGGCAGCTCCAGCAGGCGCAGAATGTTGCTGACCGCTGCGCGGCTGCGACCCACGAGCTCGGCCACCTTCTCGTGGGTGAGTCCGAACTCGTCGACGAGAGCGGCGTACGCGTGGGCCTCCTCGATGCTGTTGAGGTCCTCGCGCGCGACGTTCTCGGCGACGGCGATCTCGAGCGAGGCGATCTCATCCGCCGGCCGCACCAGGGCCGGGATGTACTCGAGCCCGGCTAGCTTCGCCGCCCGCAGACGCCGTTCGCCGGCGATCAGTTCGAAACGAAGGCCGCCGGCGTCCGTCGCCTCGCCGGAGGCGACCGCCGGATCGGCGGCGAACGGCCGGACGACCACGGGCTGAACGACGCCCAGCGCCCTGATCGAGGCGGCGAGCTCGGCCAGCTCCTCGTCCGCGAAGTTGCGCCGCGGCTGGCGTCGGTTGACGGCGATCTCGCCTACCGGCAGCTCACGCAGGCGCCCTTCGACGCCCCCCGTGCGGTTCAGCGCGACCCGGCTATCGCCGATGAGCGCTCCCAGGCCCTTGCCCAGCGCCTTCCTGTTAGCCACGGCTGACGACCTCCTTGGCGAGATCGAAGTAGGCATCGCTGCCTGAGCACGTCGCATCATAGCGCGAGATCGGCAGCCCATGGCTGGGAGCCTCGCTGAGCCTCACGTTGCGCGGGACGACGGTGCCAAAGACGTGAGCCCCGAGGTGTTCGCGCACCTCGCGAGCCACCTCGCGGCCGAGACGCGTGCGGCCGTCATACATCGTGACAAGCACCCCGAGAATGGCAAGTTCGGGGTTGAGGTGTTCCTGGACAAGGGCCACGGTGTCCAGCAACTGGGCGAGACCCTCGAGCGCGTAGTACTCGGACTGCACGGGGATCAGCACCTCGTCGGCAGCCACCAGGGCATTGATGGTCAGAACACCGAGCGATGGGGGGCAGTCGATGAAGACGAAGTCGTACTGTGACGTCTGGGCCGAGAGAGCGTAGTCCAATGCATGCTCGCTGCCGTTCGTCTGAGCGAGTTCCACAACGGCCCCGGCGAGGTCGGGACAGGCCGGGACCAGCCGCAGATGCGGAACCGGCGTGGCGACCGTCGCTTCGGCGACGCCGGCGGCGCCCCCCAGCACTCCGTAGCTGCTCAGCCGGGCGTCCTGAGCCCGCGACATGAGCCCGGCCGAGGCGTTGGCCTGGGGGTCGAGATCCACGAGCAGCACGTCGAAGCCCGCCTCGGCGAGGCAGGCGCTGAGATTGACGGCAGTCGTGGTCTTGCCGACGCCGCCCTTCTGGTTGGTCACGGCAATGACGCGGGTCACGGGAGTCCTTTCGCCGAGCCACCGATACTAGCAGCTCCCGCCGCGGCGCCGGGCCGCGCCTCGCCGGCGGTCAGCGGCCGTTTCGCCGCCAAGCCTGGACGCCGAGGGAGACGCGCGGGCGTCGGTCCATTCTTCGCGTAGACGGCACACACAGCTCCGCCGAGCGGCGAGCGCGGCAGCGCGACGACCCGGCCCGCCGTGAGCCCGCAGAGGGCTGCAGCCGCCTCCCCGTCGCGGCCTTCATCCGAAAGCGCGCGGCGCGTCTTGCTGGCCACCAGGACGCCGCCCCTGCGCAGCAGCGGCGCGGCAAGCTCGACGAGCACCGGCAGAGGCGCGACCGCACGAGCAAAGACCACGGCGAACGCCTCGCGGCCGGGCTGACCGGCGGCTGCGTATCGCTCGCTGCGCTCGCAGACGACGCGAGTGCGCGCAGCCAGCTCCGTGGCGCGCACGGCCGCCTCGAGAAAGCGGCACTTCCCGGCCGCGGACTCGAGGAGCGTGAGCTCCGCCGACGGCAGCGCCAGGGCCAAGGGTATGCCCGGCAGACCGGCGCCAGCGCCGAGATCGACCCACGGATCTCCGACGCGTTGCTGCACCTCTGTGACGTCGAGGAGAGAAAGGGAGTCACCCACCAGCACACGGAGGATCTCCTCGCGCTCGCGCAGCCCCGTGATGTTGCCGTGCCGCCAGCCAGCGATGAGATCGACGTATCCTGCCAGGGAGGCGGTCTGGGCCTCGCTCAAGCCGTACGAGGCGGCAACATCTTCCAGACTGCTCCCGGGCTCCATGCGGTCAGGGTACCACGACCCGCCACGGGAACAGACGGCGCCCCGCGCGGAACGGCTCAGTCGTCGCGCAGCTTGGTCAGAACCAGCGAGGTGCCGCCGTCGCTCAGCTTGCGCAGATCGAACTCGTCGACAACCGCCCGGATGATGGAGATGCCCATCCCGCTCTCGCTATAGCCCACGCCGGGAACGGCAGCGCACTCCGAACAGTCGATCTCCTCTATGTCGAAACCCGCACCGTCGTCGCACACCTCGACGACGACGCGGTCCTCGTACATGGAGAACACGAGATGCACCTGCCCGTCGCGTTCGTCGTAGGCGTGCCGCACCGAGTTGGAGCACGCCTCGGTCAGCGCGAGCTTGAGGTCGGCGACGGCGTCTTCCGAGTACCCATGCGCCTTGAGAAGGCCTGACAACGCCAAGCGGCCGAGAACGACATACTCAGGCTTGGCCGGGATATCGAGCTTCACGTACTCGTTCACGGTCTGGGATGTTACCGGGTCTCTGGCGAGCAAACCATCTCCCGTCACTTGATGGTGGTGCGGACGTTGACGTTGGCGCCGCACATAGAACAGAAGGTTCCCCGGAGAGCCACGTCCTCAACCGCATCACCCGTTCGCCGCACAAGCAGACGCTTGCAGCCGGGACAGATCGTGTTCTGGCCTTCGTGTCCCGGCACGTTGCCGAGGTACACGAACTGCAGCCCAGCGTCTTCGCCGATCCTCACGGCACGCTTCAGCGTAGCGATCGGAGTAGCCGGCAGGTGCGCGTACTCGAGATAGGGCATGAAGCGCGTGACGTGCCAAGGGGTCTCCGCACCGAGCTCGGCGGCGATCCACTGCGCGATGCCCCGCAGAGTCACGTCGTCGTCATTGAACGTGGGGATGACGTTGGTCACGATCTCGACGTGGCAACCATGCCCGTGCTTGGCGCGTGCGGCCGCCGCGAGCACGGGCTGGATGTGGCGCACTCGGCAGAGCTCCTGGTACTGCTCGTCGCTGAAGCCCTTGACATCGACGCGATACGCGTCGATATGCGGCGCGAGGACGTCCAGCGCCTCCTCGGTTACGTAACCGTTCGTGACCATGACGGTGTAGAGGCCGTGCTCGTGCGCCAGCTGGGCGCCGTCCAGGATGTACTCGAGCCAGATGGTCGGCTCGTTGTACGTCCAAGCGACGCCCTGACAGGCGTTGTGGTCGGCCAGGACCGGGAGATTGCGCACGGGCAGCTCGCGCAGATCGCGCGTGGCTTCTGATGGGTCGGCATGGGCGATCTGCCAGTTCTGGCAGTGGCGGCAGGCGAAGTTGCATCCGAGGCTGCCGAGCGAGAGGACCGTCGTGCCCGGGAAGAAGTGGTACAGCGGCTTCTTCTCGATGGGGTCCGCGGCGACACTGCACACACGTCCGTAGGTGATGGCGTACAGCGTCCCGTCGCGATTCACCCGCGCCCGGCACGACCCGCTCTTGCCGGGCCTGATGTGACAGAGACGGGGGCAGACGCGACAGTCTACCGACGAGTCCTCGCGTCGGTCGTAGAGCATCGCCTCGTGCCAATGAGTCGCTGCCGCCACCTCTACTCCTTGCGCCCGCCGAGCCAGGAGGACCCGGCGACGCGCCCCCGGCCACCGCGAGGCGACCTTTGCCCGGACTGAGATTCTACCCTGCTATACTCGTTCGTGTCGGGCGTCGCCGGTTTCCCGGCTCCCTTCTGCTTCATCATGCCCTCCGTCACAGCACAGCCCCAGTCGCAATGAGTGGCCTCCGTGTGAACCCCGTCGGCCGCGTGGCCTATCGCGGCCCCAGCGGCGCCATCTACCTCAACCTCACCAACCGCTGCTCCTCCGACTGCGAGTTCTGCCTGCGTTCGTGGACCGATGGCGTCTACGGCGTCCCCCTCGTCCTGGACGTCGAGCCCGACATCGAGGATGTCCTTGCCGCGCTCGAGCTCGAGTTCCTCGACGGCCCCGCGGGCGAGGTCGTCTTCTGCGGCTTCGGCGAGCCGACCATGCGGCTCGACGTCGTGCTCACCGTGACCGAGTGGCTTCACCTTCGTCGCCTGCGGACGCGCCTCGACACGAACGGCCACGGCAGTCTCCTCAACCCCGACCTGGACGTGCCCGTGGCGCTCGCGCGCGCCGGACTGGATGCCGTCACGGTGAGCCTGAACGCCGCCGACCCTCTGGCCTACGAGCGGATCTGCCGACCCACGTTCGCCAAGGCGCACAGGGCCGCCGTCAGATTCGCCGAAGAGTGTGTTGAGAACGGCATCGCGACCACGCTCACCGTCGTCGAGTACCCGGACGCGGATGTGGCCGGGTGCGAGGCCCTCGCCCGACGCCTCGGCGCGACGTTCCGTGTGCGGGCGCTGGTCACGCCGAAAGCCGAAGACAAGGGAGACACGCCATGACCGACAACGGAGCCCGGATCCTCCTGGTCGACGATGAGGAGGCGATTCTCAAGCTCCTGCGCTTCCCGCTCGAGAAGGAGGGCTATCAGGTCGTCACGGCCAGAGACGGCGCGGAGGCGCTCGAGACGTTCTCCCACGAGTCTTTCGACCTGGTGATCCTGGACCTCATGCTCCCTCACGTGGACGGCATGGAGGTGTGCCGTCGCATCCGCGCTCACAGCATCGTGCCCATCATCATGCTGACCGCGAAGTCGGACGAGTTCGACAAGGTGCTCGGCCTCGAGATAGGCGCAGACGACTACATCACGAAGGACAAGTTCAGTCTGCGTGAGTTCCGCAGCCGAGTGAGAGCCCAGTTGCGCCGCGCCGGGATGACGATGAGCCAGGAGGCGGCGAAGAAGGAGGTCATCAAAGTCGACGAACTCGAGGTAGACCTCCTCAAGCGCAACGTCGCCGTGCGCGGCGCCAAAGTCGATCTGACCTACATCGAGTTCGAGATCCTGAAGACGCTGATCTCCCACCCGGGCCGCGTCTACAGCCGGCAACTCCTGTTGCAGCTCGTCTGGGGCGACTCCGACTACCGTGACGCCCGGACTGTTGACGTCCATATCCGGCACCTGCGCGAGAAGCTGGAGAGGGAGCCCAAGGACCCCGAGTTCATCTTCACGGTCCGCAATATCGGCTACAAGTTCCGCGAGTTCTGAGGTCGAGCTCGCCTGAGAACCGGAACGAGGCACCGGCCCGCCGCTCATGCTGTTCAGCTCCGTCAAGAACTGGCTCACCGTTCTCATCCTCGCCCTGGTGACGCTCGCCATGGCGGTCGCCTGGGTCTACGTCGTGCCGCCCTTGCTCGGCCGGCTCGACCGCCAGAAGCTCCTGGATCAGCGCGGCAACGCGAGGATCATCAGCGACACAGCCAAGCCGTGGATCACCCTGTCACCCACGGGCGGAACCCTCGTCACCAATTCCTTCCTTCTGGAAACCCAAGTCGGCGACCTGAGCCCGCGGCTCAACGCGCGCGTGGTGGTTCTCACACGAGATCTGGAACCGAGCGTCGACACCGGGGGGTCAGACACCTTCTTGATCAACAACTACCCGGTCGCCAAGGAGACACTGACCTCCGGCGAGATCTCCCAGGCCGTCGTCACAACGTCGACGGGACGATACGCGACCACCGCGGTGCCGGTGTACAAGGACGGAGACAGCAGCGGCACCGTGGCCGCCGTCGTCCTCACCATCGCCTCTCTCTCGGACGTGGACAAGGCCGTGGCGGCGGTGCAGAAGCAGCTGTTCCTGGCGCTCGTTCTCGCGCTCGGCCTCAGTCTCGTGCTCGGCTACATGGTCTCCTATCTGATCGCGCGGCGGCTCAAGCGGATCGAGCGCAGCGCCGAAGCCATCGCCACCGGCGACCTGACGGCCAAGGTGCCGGACACGTTCGAGGATGAGATCGGCCAGCTGGCCGAGGCCTTCAACATCATGGCGGAGCGACTGCGCAACGCGTTCGCGCAGGTCGAGAACGAACGCGACCGCGTCGAGGTCCTGCTTAACGACCTGAGCGAGGGCGTCATCGGTCTGTCGGGCGTAGGGACGATCATGATCGCCAATCCGGCCGCCGGAGACCTGCTTGGAGAGGCGACCCTGCTCGGCGCCGACCTGGACGAAGCCTTCCCGGCCGAGGTCGCGGAGGCGTGGCGCGAGTCGCGCAAGCACGGCATGGTAGAGGCCGCCGTCTTCGTCCACGGCGAACGCACCCTCGAGGCCACCACCTACCCGGTCGGCAGCGGCGCCGACTTCACGTCGATCGTGGTCCTGCGAGACGTCACGGCGAGGGCGCGTCTCGATCGCGCTCGCCGCGATCTCATCGCCAACGCCTCCCATGAGTTCAAGACGCCGCTGTTCTCGCTCGCCGGCTCTCTGGAGCTCATCGACGAAGGGGACCTGAGCCCCGAGGAGCAACGGGACTTTCTGCAGATCATGCGTCAGCAGATCGATCGCCTGAGTAACCTCGCCGTGAGCATGCTCGACCTCTCGCGGGTCGAGGCGGGATCGTTCGAGCTGCACCTCGAACACGTCGACCTCGCCACGGTGGCGGGCTCGGTCCTCGACGAGTTCCAGGCGCAGGCGCAGGCCAAGGGCGTGGCGCTCGTCCTCGAGGGTGGCCGGGGCGACACGGCGTGGTGCGACGAGCAGCGCCTGGCGCAGATCCTGCGAGCCCTGATCGACAACGCCGTCAAGTTCTCCCCGCCCGGGAGCACCGTCAAGGTGACCGCGGAGGCCGACGTGACGACCGCGACGCTCGTCGTCAGCGACAACGGCCCTGGAATCGGCGAGGAGGAGCTGCCGCACGTCTTCGAGCGCTTCCACCGCGGCAAGCAGGAGCGAGCGACAACTTCCGGCGCCGGTCTCGGCCTGTCGATCGCTCGCGAGCTCACGGAGCTGCTCGGCGGACAGATCTCCGCAACGTCGCGCGACGGCGACGGGGCGAGCTTCATCGTGACCCTGCCGCGGACGGCGTCGCGCCGCGGCGCGGCCGCGGCCACCGGCCCCTGAGAGATGCCGGACGACAGTCCGCCGCGGCACCCGGCGGCGATGGGTCGCTTTGACACAACGGCGACGGACGATGCACACTCGCGGAGCAGGTTCACAATCGTTCTGGGGCACTCCCCAGCAGATCCGCGAGACCACAGGAGAGTGGAGTTGCCGTTGTGGTGACAAGCGCTGCCATGTCGGGCGCCGGGACCGCCACCCTCGACGTGCTGTTCGAGCTCGTGGCATCCTCCCAGGCGACGTCGCTGGCCGTCATCGGTCTGGTGAAGAACGCGGGCAAGACGACGGCTATCAACGCTCTTCTCGCCAACTGCCCAGGGCCGCTCGGCCTCACCTCGCTGGGGCTCGACGGCGAGTCGACTGACCACCTCACCGGGCTGGCGAAGCCCAGGATCGCACCACCGCAGGGGACGCTCGTAGCGACCACGGCCGGCTCGCTGCAGCGCTCGAACTACGAGATGCGGATCGATGAGCAGCTGCCCTTCCACACGCCGCTCGGCCCGGTCGTCATCGGCGCGGCGGGCGGCGGTGGCTGCGTCGAGGTGAGCGGTCCGACGACGCTCGCGGAGCTCGCCGAGACCGTGGCTCGGCTGCGCGCACACGGCGCCCGGCTGGTACTCGTGGATGGAGCCATCAACCGCCTCGGAAGCGCGTCCCCAGACGTCAGCGACAGCGTTCTCCTGGCGACCGGGGGCATGGTCGGCGACACGCTCGAGGAGGTCGCGGAGACGACCGCCGCCACGCTCGACCTCCTGTCGATCCCAGGGGTCCCGCGCGCAGAGCGAGCCGCTCTCGCCCCCCTCGTGGCCGGCGGCGCGCGTCTGACAGCTCTGGACGCCCGGGGGCAGACGTCACCACTCGCGGGCGAGACGACCGTGGCCGCGGGGATGGCTCTGGCGCGCGACATCGCTCACCTCGCGCCGGCGACGCTGGTGGTTGGAGGAGCGTTGACTGAGGAGTTCCTGGACGACCTTGCGAGGGCCCTACCCTCCCGCGCGCGGCTGCGCATCGTGGTGCGCGACGCGACAGTCCTGATCACCCGGGCGCGCTCCGTCACGCGCTGTCTCCGCCGCGGCATCTCCATCGAGGCCGTGACGCCCCTGCGCGTCCTCGCCGTCACCACCAACCCTTTCCGCCTCGCCCGGCCGTACGCTCCTGATATCCTGTTCGGCGCCATCGTCAGGGCCGTGGGAGGCCGCTTTCCCGTCTTCGACGTCGTGAGCGGCCTCGCCTCAGTCCCGGCGGGACCACCTGCGACTCAGTTCGGTTCACTCCCCCACGAGAGAGGCTGATGCCGTGAACGACGCGCTCCGTCTGGATGCGGGGCTCACAGCCCAGGGCTCGAGCGGCGGCGAGCGCCATCGCCGACGACATTCAGCAGCACATCGAGGCGCACACGACCGACGCCGCCGAGCGAGCCACATTGCGGCTCCTCGGCATCGCCGGCGTAAGCGCAGCGGACGTTCCCCTTGTCAACGATGTCGTGGAGCACGCCCACGAACTCCTCCCCGGCGGCATCATGCGGCCGTTCGCCGACCTCTTGAATCGCACCGGGCTGAGCGCTCAGCGGGCCGCTGAAGGCGTCGCCGCCGGCGAGCTGGTGCTCGCGGACGTGCCCGCCGACCGGAGAGCGGCTGCCGAGAAACTCGCCGCCGGCCTGGCCGCCGAGGGCGTGGCGCGCATCGACGCGGCTCGCCGGCGGCGCAACGACCTGGTGGCCGAGATCGGCGAGCCCGCCAAGCCCTACCTCTACGTCATCGTGGCCAGCGGCAACATCCACGAGGATGCGGTCCAGGCGCAGGCCGCGGCACGAGCCGGAGCCGACGTGGTCGCCGTGATCCGCACGACGGCGCAGAGCCTGCTCGACTACGTGCCTTTCGGCGAGACCACCGAGGGCTTCGGCGGGACCTACGCCACGCAGGAGAACTTCCGACTGATGCGCGCCGCTCTCGACCAGGTGGGCGAGGAGGTCGGCCGCTACATCCGCCTCTGCAACTACGCGAGCGGCCTGTGCATGCCCGAGATCGCCGTCATGGGCGCCCTCGAGCGCCTCGACATGATGCTCAACGACTCCATGTACGGCATCATCTTCCGCGACATCAACATGGAGCGGACCTTCGTCGACCAGTACCTCAGCAGGCTCATCAACGCCCGGGCCGGCATCATCATCAACACCGGCGAGGACAACTACCTCACGACCGCCGACGCCCTTGAGAAGGGATACACGGTCGTGAGCTCGGACTTCATCAACGAGGCCTTCGCCCTGCGCGCCAATCTCGAGCCGTGGCAGATCGGACTCGGCCACGCGTTCGAGATCGACCCGGCCACTCCGGACCAGGTCGTGTATCAGATCGCCGACGCCCAGCTCATCAGGCAGCTCTTCCCCGGCTACCCGCTCAAATACATGCCACCTACGAAGTACATGCCGGGCGACATCTTCCAGGGTCACGTCATCGACACGCTCTTCAACTTGACGGGGATCCTGACCGACCAGCACATCATGCTGCTCGGCATGCCGACGGAGGCGCTGCACACACCTCTGCTGCAGGACCGCTACCTCAGCATTCGCAACGCCAGGTATGTGTTCGACGCGTGCCGGGGTCTCGCGGGTGAGGTCTCGTTCAAGCCGGGTGGCATGATCGAACAACGCGCCAACGACGTGCTTGGGCGGGCCACGGAACAGCTCGAGCACGTCCGCGACATCGGCCTCTTCGAGGCGCTGAGGCACGGGGAATTCGCGGATGTGAGCCGCGATCCGCGCGGCGGCCGCGGTTTCGAGGGAGTCGTCGTTACCAGCGACGACTACTACAACCCCTTCTTCGCGGCCCTGCGCAACGGCCGCATGAGCGGCCCTCCGGGTGATCCGACGGGAGTTGCCGACCACGACGCCCAGGATGTGCTGACATGAACGTGCGACCGTACGGCGACAGCCGCGATGACGGCGTCATTCAGCTCTCCTTCACGCTCCCCATCGCCCACTCAGCCAAGGCCGCCGACGTGGGGAAGCGATTCCTCGAGAAGCTGGGGTTCCACACCGTCGCCATCGCCGAGTGCAAGGCCATCGACCCCGCGTTCACCTTCTACATCGCCTACGGCCGCACGGATGCGGCGATCGACCCCGACGAGGTCAAAGGGGACTACCTCGAGGTCGAGGCGATGGGCTTCTACGACGTCAACCGGCTCATCCGCGACGGACTCGGGCGCAAGTTGGTGGTCGTGGGAGCCGCGATCGAGAGCGACGCCCACACGGTCGGCATAGACGCGATCATGAACATGAAGGGCTTCGCCGGCAACTACGGGCTGGAGCGCTACCCGGAGATCGCGGCGACGAACCTCGGGTCGCAGGTGCCGTGCGAGCAACTCCTTCAGCGAGCTCGGGCGGCCGGCGCCGACGCGATCCTCGTATCGCAGATCGTGACGCAGCGGAACATACATGTGCATAACTTGACGAAGTTGATCGAACTACTCGAAGCTGAGCGCGTCCGAGAGCGATTCGTCCTCATCGTGGGCGGCCCCCGCATCAGCAACGCGTTCGCGAAGGAACTCGGCTACGATGCCGGCTTCGGGCCGCGCACCACGCCGCTCGAGGTGGCAACATACCTCGCACAGGAGGTCGTACGCCGCCACAGCTCCACACAAGGGGGAGAGAATGCCCGATCGTGACGTCGTGATCCTCTCGGCCGTCCGCACGGCTCAAGGCCGATTCCAGGGAGCCTTCTCCACCACGTCGGCCGTAGATCTCGCGGCGATTGTCATGCGGGAGGCACTGGCACGCGCCGGCGTCGCCGGAAGCCGGTTGAACGACGTGGTCTTCGGCAACGTCATCCAGGCGGGTCAGGGCCAGAACCCCGCAAGGCAGGCGGCGCTGAAGGCGGGAATCCCGGCCGAAGTCCCAGCGATGACGGTCAACAGAGTGTGCGTGTCGAGCACGGCCGCCATGGTCATCGCCGCCAACGCCATCGCCGCAGGGGAGGGCGACCTCTTCCTCGTCGGCGGCACGGAGAACATGACCCGGGCGCCCTGGCTCCTGCCAGACGCCCGGAGAGGCTACCGGATGGGCATGCCGACCGAGAGGATGTACGACGCGATGGTCTGGGACGGCCTGTGGTGCGCTGCGGGGAACTACCACATGGGCGTAACGGCTGAGAACCTGTGCAAGCGCTACGGGATCTCCCGCGAAGAGCAGGACCGGGCCGCCTACGCGAGCCACGTCAGGGCGGCCGCCGCCATCGACGGCGGCAGGTTCGCCGATGAGATCGTGCCCGTGGCCTTGCCTCAGCGCAGGGGCGACCCCGTCGTCGTCGACACAGATGAGTGCCCGCGACGAGACGCGAGCCTTGAGTCGATGGCGACGCTGAAGCCGATCTTCGCCGACGACGGATCGGTGACGGCGGGCAACGCCTCGGGCATTGCCGACGGCGCGAGCGCGATCGTCGTGGCCTCGCGCAGGACGGCGTCGGATCTCGCCGTCCGGCCGCTGGCCGAACTGGTCAGCCGCGCCACGACGGCCGTCCCCGCCGAGATCATGGGTCTTGGGGAGACGCGTGCCGGCCAGGCCGCCCTCGAGAGGGCCGGTCTGTCCGCCGCTGGGGTTGATCTCGCCGAACTCAATGAAGCGTTCGCCTGCGTCTCCGTGCTCGCCACGCGGGAGATCGGGCTCCACCCGGACAAGGTGAACGTCAATGGCGGCGCCATCGCCCTCGGACACCCTCTGGGCAGCTCCGGCACCCGCATGCTCGTGACGCTGATCCACGAGTTGCGCAGACGCGGCGGTGGCGTCGGCCTCAGCAGCGCCTGCGTGGGGGGCGGCCAGGGCGCCGCCGCGGTCGTCAGGGTCACGGACTAGGGAGGCGTCGTGAAGGTTGGCAATAGGTTCGGTGCACACAGAGTCCTGGAGCCGGCGGGCGTTCTGCCGCAGCCGGCGCTGCGCATCGACAACACCATGGAGATCTACGACAACGAGATCCTGATCGACGTTGACACCCTCAACGTCGACGCGGCAAGCTTCACCCAGATCGAGCGAGCCGAGGACGGCGACGTCCGCAGGATGGCGCGCCGCAGCCTCGAGATCATCGCCGCGCGCGGAAAGCACCACAACCCGGTCACCGGCAGCGGGGGCATGCTCCTGGGGACGGTCCGGGAGATCGGGCCACGGCTGGCGGACCGCGACTTGAGCGTCGGCGACAGAGTCGCGACCCTCGTCTCACTCTCGCTCACCCCGCTCAAGGTGGACGAGATCCTGACCGTCAACAAGGACACCTGCCAGGTCGGCGTGAAGGGGCAGGCCATCCTCTTCGAGAGCGGCATCTACGCGAAGATCCCGGGCGACCTCGACGAAGCGCTGGCGCTGGCCGTTCTCGACGTCGCGGGGGCCCCGGCCCAGGCGGCCAAGCTGTGCCGGCCGGGCCAGACAGTGTTCATCATCGGAGCGGGAGGCAAGAGCGGCCTCCTCTGCGCCTACGAGGCGCGGCACCGTGTGGGCGTGACCGGCAGGGTCATCGGCCTCGTCCACGGCGACGCAGGAAAGGCCCGGCTCGAGCGCACCGGCTTCTGCGACGCCATCGTGCAAGGGAGCGCCACGGACCAGCTCTTCGTCTACGAAGCGGTCGCCGGCTTGACCGGTGGCGAGATGGCCGACTTGACCATCAACTGCGTCGACGTCACCGACACCGAGATGGCTTCAATCCTGGCAACCAAGGACACCGGGACCGTGTACTTCTTCAGCATGGCAACGAGCTTCACAGCCGCAGCCCTGGGGGCGGAGGGCATCGGCGCTGACACGACGATGCTCATCGGCAATGGGTACACGAGGGACCACGCCGAGATCGCCCTCGCCGACGTGCGGGAGAGCCCCGTGCTGATGCAGATCTTCAAGGAGACCTATGCCACGGGCGCTGGACGTCCGGAGCCCGTTGGCCTCAGGGCAGACGACGTCCGGAGCTGAGCGGCATCGACCGCGAGCAGTGCGACGGAGACGTTTCACGTGAAACAAGTCGAAGCGGCGGCGCGGTCGGGCATCGCGCGCCCGCGCCGCCGCTTCGACTTCCTCTCCCGGACCCCCTTCAGACGCCCAGCGGCAGCGACACAAGTGCCGCCATCCGGAGGCCTGCGCGAGACAAGTTCACTTCGCTGCGAGTGCATTCCCCGGCCGGACTCAAGGCCCGCGCCGGCCATCGTAGCCCTGTTTCACGTGAAACACGCCCCAGAGGTCTCCGCAACGGGATTCCTACTACTATTGCCGTAGGCATGGACTTCTTCGTCCGCCTCGGCCCGAGGCCCCTTCGACCCAGGAGTGACGCATGACCTACGACGTGCTCTCGGCCCTGCGATCGGTCATGGACCCCGAGCTCGGCCGCAACATCGTGGACCTCGGCATGGTACGGGACATCATTGACGACCGTCAGCGGCTCGGGGCGACGATCGTCCTGACGACCGCAGCCTGTCCGCTGCGAGCCAGGCTCCAGCACGACGCGGAACAGGCTCTCGCGGGGCTGGCGCGCGGTCGCACCGTGGAAGTCAAGCTGGGCGCGATGAGCCCAGCCGAGCGCAGCGCCCTCGGCGCTCGCCTGCGCGAAGGCGGGCACTTCGTCGACAGCCTGTTCGGTCCCGGTTCGCGAACCAGGACCATCGCCGTGGCCAGCGGCAAAGGGGGCGTCGGCAAGTCGACCGTGACGGCGAACCTCGCGGTGGCCCTCGCGGACCAAGGATACGCAGTCGCGCTGATCGACGCCGACGTCTATGGCCCCACTATTCCATTGATGCTGGGCCTCCCGGCCGTCGAGTCCCGCCAGCCACCAGGGCAAGCTGCTGCCGCCTGAGGCGCACGGCGTCAAGGTCATGTCGATGGGTTTCTTCCTCAAGGACGATGGCCCGGTCGTCTGGCGCGGCCCGATGCTCACCCGCGCCATCGAACAGTTCCTCGGCGATGCCTTGTGGGGAGCTCCTGACTTCCTGCTCATGGATCTGCCTCCCGGCACGGGTGACGTGGCGCTGACGGTCGCGCAGAAGCTCCCTGAGGCCGCCATGCTGATCGTAACCACCCCCCAGGATGCCGCGTCCCGGACCGCCATCAAAGCGGCCAGGATGGCCCAGATGACTCATCAGCATGTGCTGGGCGTGATCGAGAACATGGCGTACTACGTCTGCCCGGACTGCGGCAGCCGCCACGACATCTTCGGACAAGGTGGCGGCGAGCAGATCGCCCAGCTCATGAACACCCGGCTCCTCGGCCGCATCCCGCTCGACGAAGCGACCCGCCACGCCGGCGATGCGGGGGCACCGATCACGCTGGACCCCTCGAGTGCGACAGGCGAGGCATTCCGCGCCATCGCCGCGGACGTGGTTGAGACCCTCTCCCAGGACGCGGAGACCCCGGCCGACACACGGCCCAGCGACGCCTGAGCTCGCGCCGGGCTCGGCCGCCGGGGCGCCCCGCGGTCGTCTACACCCGCGCGGGGCGCTGCAGGGCGAGTCCGGCAACGACCTCGAGGGCCGCGCGAGCCGCAAGCTGGCTCAAATGCCCCTGCAGGTCGTAGCGCGGCGCAAGACAGCAGATGTCAAAGCCTGCCACCCGGCCGCGACTCAGCACGCGCAGGGCCCGCAGGAGCTCGCGGGCGCTGAGGCCAGCCGGGTCCGGGTACTTCTGGCCTCCGTGAGCAGGGTCGACGACGTCGATGTCGAGAGAGACGTACATCGCCTCCGTCCCCGTCGCGGCGGCCTCGAGAGCCTCTTGGGCGACGGTGGCGATCCCGAGCTCGTCGACGTCTGCCATCGTGTAGTAACGGATGCCCAACTCGTCGGCGACAAGCCTGTCGCTCAGCGACTCCCGCCCGCCGCGGACACCGATCAGGACGAAGTTCTCGGGCTCCACTACGCCGAGCTCGAACGCCCGGGCCCACTGCGAACCGGCCCAGTACTGCGGCTCGAGGCTCAGGTCGAAGTGGGAGTCCAGCGCAACGATGCCGAGCTTGCCTTTGAGCGTCCCTGCCAGCACCTGCAGGACGGGGATGGGGACCGAGTGGTCGCCGCCCAGGACGATGGGTACCGCGCCGGCGGCGAAGACGTCGGCGGTCTTGTCGTGGGCGCGCAGGAACGTCTCCTCCACATCTCCGGGAACCACGGCCACGTCGCCGTAATCCACAAGCCGAAGACGGTCAAGGATGACCAGATCGCGCCCGGCCTCGGGGAGAAGCCCACGGCCGTGGCGGAGCGAGTAGAAGACCGAGTAGCGGCGAATGGCATCCGGCCCTTCGTCCGCGCCGGAGCGGTAGTAGATGCTGCCCTCCGGCGCAGGGTCGGCCAGCGGTGGCGCATAGGTGACAGGATCGAGAAGCTTCACGCCCTCATACGGAAGACCGAGCACCACGACGTCCGCGCCCGACAGATCGCTTGCATCCGCCGCCAAAGGCGCCTCCGCGAACGTCGGCACGTCGCCGTGCAGGATCGGAGCCATCGAGCGCTCAGGCCGCCCTCCAGCGGTCGCCGACCGCTCAGCTGCCCTGGCCCAGGCGGCCTTCAAGTCCCTGGCGTTCATTCGTCCTCCTCACCCCCTCGCCGCGCCGCGGCGGCTTGCCCGGCAGCCCCGAATGCCGTATAAGTATTGTCCCTGCAAAGGGCCGTGCGTGGGGCATTAGCTCAGCTGGGAGAGCGCCTGGATCGCACCCAGGAGGTCAGCGGTTCGATTCCGCTATGCTCCACCAACTCCCCTTCCCGCCTGCTCATCTTCGATGTCGATGTGCGTGAGCTGTACCATCGGCGTCCCCGGATCGAACGCCACAGAGAGGGACGAGCACCTCGGACACCGCCCGTGGCGGATCTCGGTCGAGAACTCGAGCCCGCACTCCAGGCAGCGCGCGGCGCTCGCTTGACGCTCGAAGTGGATCTCCACGCCCTGGAAGAAACCGTCGTCCCCAGTCAGCATCTCGAAGTACATCGCGAGCGCGTCCTCGGTGAAGTCGGCGGCGGGGGTCATCGCCACGTGGAGCCGCGTGACGCGAACGGCGCCGTTCTCCCGGGCCACCTCCCGGGCACGATCCAGGATCCCTTGCGCGATGCCGAGCTCGTGCATGATCGCCTCCCGAGTCTTCGCTCTAGTACGCGCAGCGCCAAAGCCGCGGCGCTCGCGCGCCGCCCGGCCTCCCGCTCAGGACCCGCTTGCTTGCCGGTGTCTCGGCCAGCGGCGCACGAGGCCGCCCATGTCGGCGTACTGATGAACCGGCGGGCCTTCGCGCCGACGAAGCACGAGCAGTCCCTCCCGCGCGATCAACGTCACATCGTTGACCAGCACCTCGGAGAGCAGGCTCACGATCCCCACCGCGTCGTGCCCGCCCCCCAGCTCGTCGACGCCCAGCGTGTAGTTCGCCGAGAGCCGATGCACTACAGCGTCCAGCCGACTCCAGGAGAGGCGGACGCGAAGGCCGTCAACAAGCATGTCGAGGCCGGCGTTGTCGGTGGCGACGACGCGCCCGACTCCGCGACTGCGCACCAATGGGAACCGGGCGCCAACCATGCCGACAACGCCGGCCCTCAGGGCTTGGGTGGAGATCATCTGGCCTCCCGAATCGACAGCGCGTCTAGTGTATCGCCCGGCGCCAAGAGCGGGCCACTACAGGAGAGGCTCGACATGCACGACCACGTCGGCGACCTGCCGATACCGCCGCCGCAGCGCCTGCTCCACGTCGTGGGCGACGGCGTGGCCTCGCTCAACAGTCGTCTGCGGGTCCACCACAACGTGCAGATCCATGTAGACGTGCTGCTCCGGCCCTCTCGTACGAACCGCGTGGCAATCAACGACGTTCGGAAGTGCGCGCACGAACGCCTGCACCTCAGCCGCAGGCAGCCTGGCCGCGTCGCCGAGGGTCAGCATCACCCCTCGGATCACACTCCACGCGGTCCGCAGAATGGCCACCGCGACGAGCAAAGCCACGACTCCGTCGGCGGCCTCGAGGCCTGTGCGCACGAGCACGAGGCTGATGATCACGCCCAAGCTGACAAGCACATCGCTGAGCGTATGACTGGCGTCGGCGATGAGAACTTCGCTCCCCAGCCGGCGCCCCGCGCGCCGTTCCCACACAGTGACCAGACCGTTGACAGCGAGTGTCGCGAACATGATGACGAATGACAGGGTCGTCACCTCAGTCGGCGCGCCGCGACCGAAGAGACTGTCGATCGCGCCACGTCCAACCGTGTACCCCGCCAAGGCGAGCATGAAGCCTATGAGCGCGGCGGCGAAGCTCTCGAACTTGCTGTGCCCGTATGGGTGATCTTCGTCAGGCGGCCTGGATGCGAACCAGAGCCCGATGAGCCCGAGGACATTGGAGGTGCCGTCGAAGAGCGAGTGAAAGCCGTCGGCCTCCATCGCCGCCGAGTGGCTGAGCAGTCCGTAGCCGAGCTTGGCGGCCGCGACAGCCACGTTGAGAACCAGGACGACCCACAGCACGACGCGGATCTGACGGTACCGTTCTTGGCCGGACATGACCAACCTTCTCCGCGGGCACGCCGGCCGTCGGCCGCGTGCCCTGGGCTGCTAGGGCCGTTGGACGAGGCCGATACGATCGCGCACCTTGCGGAGCGTGCGCTCGGCGATTGCCTCGGCCCTCTCCGCGCCGGTCCTGAGGACGTCGAGCGTGTAGCCCTTGTCCGTCTCGAGCTCGCGGATGCGCCGCTGGATCGGGATCAGCGCATCGACGACCACCTCGGCGAGGTCGGTCTTGAACTCCGCGTACCCTTTGCCCTCATAACGCGCGACGATGGCCTCGACGGGCACGCCGCTCAGCACGCTGTAGATGCCCAGGAGGTTGGAGAGCGCCGGCTTGTCCGGCCCGGCAACGACCTCCGTGCCAGAGTCCGTGACCGCCCGGCGGATCTTCCGGCGGATGGTGTCGGCGGGATCCATGAGCGCGATGTAGCTGTTCGCCGAGCCCGCGCTCTTGCTCATCTTCTTCCGCGGATCGTCAAGCGACATGATCCGGGCTCCGACGCTGCCAATCACCGGCGTGGGCACCACAAAGGCCTTGCCAAAGGCCTTGTTGAACCGCTCGGCCAGGTCGCGAGTCAGCTCCACGTGCTGTTTCTGGTCCTCGCCGACCGGAACCTCGTCGGCCTGGTAGAGCAGGATGTCGGCGGCCATGAGAACCGGGTAGTCGAAGAGGCCTACGGGAATGCTCTCGCCCTCGCCGCCTCCGGTCTTGTCCTTGAACTGCGTCATGCGACGGAGCTCACCCATGTAGGTGAGGGTGTTGAGGATCCACGTGAGTTCGCTGTGAGCTGCGACGTGGCTTTGCACGAACACGATCGAGCGAATGGCGTCTATGCCGGCGGCCAGGAAGAGGTTGGCCAGATCCATCGTGGCGCGCCGCAGTTCGGCGCGCTCCTGGCGAATAGTGATGGCGTGCAGGTCGACGATGCAGAAGACACAGTCGTGCGTGTCCTGCATCCTCACCCAGTTGCCGAGCGCCCCCAGGTAGTTGCCGAGGTGCAGGGAGCCTGACGGCTGGATGCCGCTGAAGACGCGCGGTCTGCGTGCGGTTTCGGCGCCGGCGCCGCGAGTGTCCGGTTCGTGGCTCACGGGCGAGCAGTCTACCGGAGCCGCTTCTGCGGAGCCAGCCACGTTGCCGGCGAGGGTCGCCGATGCTACCCTCGCGAGCCAGACCACGCCGCGTCTCGCAGCTCACGGCGCCAGCGAGACGACCAGACACGCCTGAGGGACAATGACGCTCACCCCGTGGACCGTTCTCAACCCGTACGGCGGACGGCGCGTCGTCGTCACGAAGGAGCTTCCGGGCACACGCTGGCGGCAGATCCTGATCGCGGCCGGGTGTCGCATCGAGATGGGGGGAGGAGCCGAGACGCTGACGGAAGCAGCGCTGGTCGCGGCCTTCGGCAGCCGCTGCGACGGCGCCATCGGCCAGCTCACCGAACCCTGGTCCGCCCGCGTCCTCGAGGCCCTGGCCGCCGCGGGGGCCACCGTCTTCAGCACGTACGCGGTGGGCCACGACAACATCGACCTGCAGGCCGCCACCCGACTGGGTCTCCCAGTGGGCAACACGCCCGGTGTGCTCACCGAGACGACGGCCGAGATGGCCGTCGCCCTCACCTTCGCCGCCGCCAGACGCGTTGCCGAGGGTGACCGCCGTACCCGTGCCGGCGAGTTCGGCGGCTGGCTCCCCGCCTTCCTGCTCGGAGAACTCCTCTGGCGCAAGACCGTGGGCGTGGTGGGCGCCGGGCGCATCGGCGCCGCGTACGCGCGCATGATGGTCGAGGGCCACAAGATGAACCTCGTCTACCAGAGCCCGCGCCGCAATGCGGATCTCGAACGCAGCGTCAGCGCCTACGGAGCCTTCCTCGCGGCGCGCGGCGAGGCGCCCGTCGCCTGCCGCCGCGCCACAACGCTCGCCGAGGTCTTGCGCGATGCGGATGTCGTCAGCCTGCACCTACCGATGCGCGAGGCAACTCGGCACCTGATCGGCGTCGAGCAGTTGGCGGCCATGAAAGAGACCGCGATCCTGGTCAACACCAGCCGCGGTCCCATCGTCGACGAAGTCGCGCTCGTCGAGCACTGCCGCTCTCACCCGCGATTCCGGGCGGGGCTCGACGTCTACGAGGACGAGCCCGCCCTCAAACCGGGTCTCGCCGAGCTCGACAACGTCGTGCTCGCTCCCCACCTCGGTTCCGCGACGCGCTGGACGCGGGAGGGCATGGCGACGCTCGCGGCGGCGAACGTCGCCGCCATCCTTCAGGGCTGGCCGGTCTGGCCGCGCGCCACGACGCTGACGGACGTCCTGCCCTTTCTGGAGGGAGAGGCGCCGGAGGCAGCCCCGAGCATCATCAATGCGGATGAACTGGGGCTGCCCCGGCTCGCCGGCGCCACGTGAAGAGGGCGGGGTGGCGTCGCCACCCCGCCCTCTGACCGCACAACGAACGCGGGCCGGACTCAGGTCTCCGGCGCGTGGGAAGGTCGCGGCACGGGCCTCACTCCTCTGGAGGCTTGGCCGTCGCCCACGCCTGAATCCCCAGAGTGGCGCCGTGGCTCTGATACCAGGCCCACCGGTCCTCCGGGATCACGCGCGTCTTGCCCTTGTAGGCGATGACCAGGTGGTCATCGTGGCCTGCGACGTCCAGCAGTATCTGATCGTAGTGCCGGTACTGCACGTCGTGGACGCCGTCAGGGTAGTTCCGCTGGGTGATGCCTCGCGAGCTCGCATAGGCCTGCACCCAGAGATCACGCTGCGCGTACGGAACCAGCGGGTCCTTCTCGCCGTAGTACGTGAACACCGGTGCCGTGACCATCGACACGTCCGCCGGAGTCATCTTGAAGACTGTGTAGTCGAGCCCCACGGCGTGGGGATCTGCGTCCTGCCCCCGCACGAACGCAGCCCAGGCCGCCTCCTCGTAGGCGGCTTCCTGCCAGCCCGGGATCTTGTCTGCAGTGGTGCCGGTCATGTCCCACCACACCATCGGGTTGATGATGTAGCTCCTCATGGCCGCCAGGTAGGTCGGATCGGGGTACATGAGCCCCGGCTTCGATTGGTACGCCGCAACCGCAAGATGGATCGAGCGCACCGCGGCGCCTGCCTGCCGCGCCAGCTCGCCGCTGTAGGGACCGCCGCCGGAGATGGCGATGATGCTGAACCTCGCAACGCCGAGGTGGTCCAGGACGGCGAGCACATCGTGCGCGTACATCTCGCGGGTCTTCACCGGATCGGCGAGAGCGATCCTCGCGGTGTAGTCGGGGTCATTCGCGAGGATGACGTCGCCGGATGCGTCCGCCGGCTCGAACTTGGTCATGCCGAAGCCATTGCGCTCCACGCAGATGACACGGATGCCCAGCTCGAGACGCACGGAACGAACGAACTCCGTGAGTTCGAACGCGCGGACGCCGGTGCCCGCGCCCCCGATCAGGACGACGACTCTGCCATTCCTCGGCCCCTGATCTATGTAGTTGACGACGTGACCGGAGTCCATCGCCAGCGACTTCACGGGAGCCCCCATGGAGTCGAAGCGCTCCGGCAGGTCGAGGCTTGTGGGATTGGCGGCCCAGGCAGGCGCCGCTACGAACAGCGCCAAGAGGAGGACCAGGATCAGTAGGACAAGGGGCGAACGCTTCATGTGCTGCCTCCTATTCCGGTCGCACCGCGCGACGTTCGGTTCCGGTGGCGTGCGCGCCGCGCCGGTGTCGTGCGGGCGCTCAGGACTCTCGCTGTGGCCTGACGGCGCCCGGTCGCCGCGGTCGCGGTAGCCCCGGGCGCACATGGGGTCCCTCGCTGACCTTCTCCTCCAGCGCCTCCTTCCGGACCACCGCCGCGTCGCGCCGACCTACTGAGGTAGACGGCGCGGTTCGACCACTGTACGGAGGGTAGCGTCCGCGGTCAATGGACCGGGCTGTCGGCAGCCCCGGCACGCGCCGGGCGGAGAGACGATCCAGCGTCGCCCGCGAGCGGGGCCACCTGGCGGTGCGATGGGCCGAGACGGAGGGGCGGGCCGACCTAGTCCGCGTCGATCTCCTCGGCGGTCGCGCCGCTCTCGCTGACGACCAGGCGAGCGATCGCGCTGACGACGTCGCCCTCGCGCATGTTCATGACCCTCACGCCCTGCGTGGCGCGCCCGTACCGCTGTATGCCGTCGGCGCGCACCCGGATCACGACGCCGTCCCGACTCTGCAACATGATCTCGTGGTTGTCGCGCACCACCCGCACGCCGGCCAGATAGCCTTTGCGATCGGTGAGCGTGATCGCCCGCACCCCGAGGCCGCCTCGCCCCTGTACCGCATGCTCGCTCATCAGCGTGCGCTTGCCGTAGCCATTCTCCGTGACGACGAACAGGTCGCTGTCGTCGCGGGCGATGTCCATGGCGATGACGGCGTCGCTCGGGCGAAGCTTCATGCCCGAGACGCCCTCGGTGTTGCGGCCCGTCGGGCGCACGTCGTCCTCGTGGAAGCGAATGGATTGCCCCAGGTGGCTCACCATGATGATGTCGTCGTCGCCGGACGTGTGTCGCACGGCGATGAGCTCGTCGTCGTCGCGGACGCTGATGGCGATGATGCCGTCGGCCTTGAGCGGCGTGTTGTAGGAGCTGAACAACGTCTTCTTCACGCGACCCAGACGAGTCGCGAAGATCAGGTACTTCCCCTCGCTGATGTCGAAGTTGCGCGTGTTGATGACGGCCCGCACGTCTTCGCCCTGACTGAGCGGCAGCAGGTTGGCGAGATGCTTGCCCCGCGCGTTGCGGCCCGCCAGCGGCAGCTCGTGCACCTTGAGACGGTACACCTTGCCTACGGTCGTGAAGAAGAGCAGGTAGTTGTGGGTGCTCGTGATGAAGAGGTGCTCGACTTCGTCCTCTTCTTTGAGCTCCATCCCCGCTACCCCGATGCCGCCGCGCTTCTGCTGCCGATAGGTGGCGACGGGGATGCGCTTGACGTAGCCCGTCTTGGTGACGGTGATCGCCATCTGCTCCTCGGCGATGAGATCCTCGAGGTCGAGCTCGCCCTCGTCGGGCAAGATCTCCGTGCGGCGATCGTCGTTGTACTGGCGCTTGATCTCGAGCAGCTCGCTCTTGATGACCCCGTAGATGGCCGACTCCTCGCCCAGAAGTTCGCGCAACTCCTTGATGCGCGCGAGCAGACCCCGGTGCTCCTCCGTCACCTTGTCGCGCTCGAGGCTGGTGAGCTTCTGGAGCCGAAGGTCGAGGATCGCCTGCGCTTGCGGCCTCGTGAGCTCGAACGTGTCCATGAGCGCCTCACGGGCCGAGTCCACGTCGGCGGCACGCCGAATCATGCTGATGACACGATCGAGGTTGTCGAGGGCGACCAGGAGACCCTCCAGGATGTGCGCCCGCGTCTCCGCCCTGTCGAGCTCGAACTTGGTCCGCCGGATGACGATCTCCTTCTGGAAGGCGATCCAGGCCTGGAACATCTCCGGCAGGGTGAGCGTCCGGGGCACACCGCCGACGAGCGCGATGTTGATGACGCCGAACGTCGTCTGCATCTGGGTGTGCTTGTAGAGCTTGTTGAGCACGACCAGGGGCACCGCTTCCCTGCGCAGCTCGATGACCAGACGCATGCCGGACCGGTCCGACTCGTTGCGCAGGTCGCTGATCTCGGTCAGCTTCTTCTGCTTCACGAGATCGACGATGTTGTCGATGAGCGCAGACCGATTGACCTGGTACGGCAGCTCGGTGACGATGATGGCCGTGCGATTGCCCCGGAGCTGCTCGGTGTGCGCCTTGGCGCGGACGCGCACTCGGCCTCGTCCCGTGCGATAGGCCTCCTTGAAGCCCGCCGTTCCCAGGATCACGCCGCCGGTCGGGAAATCCGGTCCCTTGATGTGCCGCATCAAGTCGTCGGCCGTGGCCTCCGGGTGATCGATCAGCGCCACCACGGCGTCGACGACCTCACCGAGATTGTGCGGCGGGATGTTGGTCGCCATACCGACGGCGATGCCGGATGCACCATTGACCATGAGGTTCGGCATGCGGCTGGGCAGGACCGTCGGCTCGCGCCGCGTCTCGTCGTAGTTCGGCACCCAGTCCACGGTGTTGGCGTCGATGTCGCGGAGCATCTCGACGGCGATCTTGCTGAACCGTGCCTCGGTGTAGCGCATGGCCGCCGGCGAGTCCCCCTCGACGGAGCCGAAGTTGCCCTGCCCGTCGATCAGCGGATACCGCATGTTGAAGTCCTGCGCCATACGCACCAGCGTCGGGTAGATGACAGCCTCGCCGTGCGGGTGGTAGTTACCGCTGGTATCGCCGGCGATCTTGGCGCACTTGCGGTGCTGCTTGTTTGGTGCCAAACCGAGGTCGTTCATCGCCACCAGGATGCGCCGCTGGCTGGGCTTGAGGCCGTCGCGCACGTCAGGAAGGGCACGATCGACGATCACGCTCATCGCGTAGTCGATGAACGACGACCGCATCTCCTCCTCGAGCTCGATCGGCTCGATCTTGCCCTCGAGTGTCTGCAGCACGTCAGACATCGAGGAAGCGCACCTCTTTCGCGTTCTTCTCGATGAACTCGCGCCGTGGCTCGACCTTGTCGCCCATCAGCATCGTGAAGACCTCGTCCGCGGCCTGCACGTCCTCCATGGAGACGACCTGGAGGGTGCGCGTCATCGGGTTCATCGTCGTCTCCCAGAGCTGGTCGGGGTTCATCTCGCCCAGGCCCTTGAAGCGCTGGAGCTGGATGCCCTCCTTGGCGAGCTCGACGATCTCAGCGCGCAGCGCCTCGTAGCTCAGCGCGTCGGCCTTGCGATTGCCCAGGTGCATGACGAAGGGCGGAGCACCCACCATCTCCTTCATGCGCTCGTGCAACCGGCGCAGCGCCTGGAACTCGCGCCCCGAGACCGCCGCAAACGGGACACGCAGGTTGACGGCCAGACCGGTACGCCGCTCGACAAGCCGCGTCTCGACGGTCTCGGCCGCATCGTCGACAGCGAGCACGTCGACGACGTAGCGCTCGTCCGGACCGGCCGCAAGGGCGCGCTGCAGAGCGGCGAAGTCGGGCATGTCGACCTCGATCATGGGTCCGTTCTTCAGCCAGTCGATGAGCTCGCCGCCCCACTGGCTCTTGAGCTTCTTCACCCACCCCTCGTACTCCCCGAAGAGCCTGAGGAAGCGCTGGTACTTGCTCTCGCTGAACGAGAACGCCGTCCCGGTGTTCTCCACCCGGATGTGATCGAGACGACCGCGAAGGAGGATCTCCTCGAGTTGCGCCTCCTTGTGGATGTACGTCTCTTGATTGCCCTGCTTGAGCCGGTAGAGCGGCGGCTGGGCGATGTACACGTACCCGGCCTCGACCAGCGGCCTCATGTGACGGAAGAGGAACGTCAGAATGAGAGTCCGGATGTGCGACCCGTCGACGTCCGCGTCGGTCATGATGATGATCTTGTGATACCGGGCTTGGGCGACGTCGAACTCGTCGCCGAGGCCCGCGCCGATGGCGCTCACCATGGTGAGGATCTCGTTGTTGGCGAGCATCTTGTCGATGCGCGCCTTCTCCACGTTGATGATCTTGCCGCGCAGCGGGAGGATGGCCTGGAAACTGCGGTCGCGCGCCTGCTTGGCCGACCCGCCGGCCGAGTCGCCCTCGACCAGGTAGATCTCGCTCAGCGCGGCATCCTTGATCGAGCAGTCGGCGAGCTTGCCCGGCAGCGTGCTGCCTTCGAGCAGCCCCTTGCGGCGCGTGAGGTCGCGCGCTTTGCGCGCGGCGTTGCGCGCCCGCGCGGCGTTGATCGCCTTCTCGACGATCTGCCGGGCCTCGCTCGGATTCTCCTCGAGGAACTCCGCCAGCTTGGCGTTGACCGAGACCTCGACGAGACTGCGGATCTCGGTGTTGCCGAGCTTGCTCTTGGTCTGGCCCTCGAACTGCGGGTTCTTGAGCTTTACCGAGATGAGTGCGGTGAGACCCTCCCTGACGTCCTCGCCCGAGAGGTTCTCCTCCTTCTCCTTGAGGAGGTTCTTCTGGCGGGCGTAGTCGTTGATGGTGCGCGTCAGCGCGCTCCGGAACCCGGACAGGTGCGAGCCACCCTCGGTGGTGTTGATGTTGTTGGCGAAGGTGAAGATGGACTCGTTGTAGGACGAGTTCCACTGCAGGGCGACCTCGACCGCGCCGTCGCCCGTCTCGTTCTCGAAGTAGACGATGCTGCGGTGGATCGCGTCCTTGTCGCGGTTGATGTAGGCGACGAAGTCCCTGATGCCGCCGTCGTACTGAAAGACGACGTTGTCGCCCTCGGCGCGCTCGTCGTTGAGCTCAATGCGGAGACCGCGCGTGAGGAAGGCCGTCTCGCGCAGGCGCTGGGCGAGCACGCGGAAGTCGTAGTCGACCTCTTCGAAGATGTCCGAGTCAGCGAGGAACGAGACAGTGGTGCCGGTGGGGGCACCTTTGGCCAGCTTCTCCAGCTTCTCCAGTGCGCCGATCGGCGCACCGCGCTCGAACCGCTCGTGCCAGTGGTAGCCGTCAACGTAGATGTCCAGCTCGAGCCACTGGGACAGGGCGTTGACGACGGAGACGCCGACGCCGTGCAGTCCGCCGGAGACCTTGTAGCCGGCGCCCCCGAACTTGCCGCCGGCGTGGAGCATCGTGAGCACGATCTCGGCCGCGGGTTTGCCGTACTTCTCCATGATGCCGACGGGGATGCCGCGACCGTCGTCGGTCACGGTGATCGAGTTGTCGGGGTTGATGGTCACCGCGATCCGGTCGCAGTGACCGGCAAGAGCCTCGTCGACCGAGTTGTCGACGACTTCATAGACGAGATGGTGAAGACCGCGCGGGCCGGTCGACCCGATGTACATGCCCGGCCTCTCGCGAACCGGCTCGAGGCCTTCGAGAACCTGGATGTCTTGTGCGTCGTAGTGCGGTTGCTTCACCGAGCCTCACGATCTTCCTGAAGCGGGCCGCAGGGGGATTCGGAGAGGGTCCTGCGCTTGCGATGAGTATAGCAGATCGGGCCTCCCGCAGCGACCTCCGAGGATCCGGATAAATCCTGCAAATCAGGCGAATTCCTGGCCTCGCGGAGGGCTCGTCGGGAAACGCTTCAGGGTTGGCCTGCGGAAGACCGCAGCGCGGCCTCGATGGCCTCGCGCAGGCGCTCGTCGCGGACGCCCTTGGCGGCCGTGCGCGCCTCCCCCAGAGCGCTCTCCGCAAGACGCGCGCGGGAGCCGGCAAGCGCCGGGGAGGTCGCGTCCGTCGTCTCGTCCTGCGTCCGCTCCAGTGGCGCGGCTCGCGCCACGACAAACCGCAGCCGCCTCACCGGCTGGCCCGGCGACACCTCGTTCATGCGGGACAGGATCTGGCCACCCATGTAGGTGAGTTCGTTGGCCCAGATGGACGATGCGCACTCAACGGTGAGCACGCCGTTGAAGAAGGCGCTCGGGCGCGCGGCGCTGCTGACGGGCGCGCCGGAGGCGCGCGCCCATGCCCCGAAAGCACGCGCCTGATCGCTCGTCGCCAGTCGCTGCAGGGTCGGGTCCAGGATCTCGCGGAGAGGCGTCGGCAAGCTGCGCCGCCGGGACTCGGCGTCCTCCCGGTGGTTCATATGGCGTCCATCCCTGGGGGTTCGGTCGCCCCGGCATCCGCTGGGGCGAGTGCGCCGGCATCCTCCACCGCCAGCGACCCGTCGAGGGGCAGCTCGATGACCGTCGCTCGAGCCAGCTCCTCCTCAGTGAAGTACAGGCGGTTGGTCGTCGTGACGATGGCCTGTCCCTCCCTCGAGAGGCGGCGCACGAGCAGCCGCCGTCGCGTGTCGTCGAGTTCGCTCATCACGTCGTCGAGAAAGAGCGTCCCCGACTCACCCGTCCTTTCGGCAGCCGTTTCCTGTTCGGCCAGCAGCAGGGCGAGGACCGCCAGGCGCTGCTCGCCCTGCGAGCCGAACAGTCGCAGGTCACGCCCGCCGGCTGGCGCCTCGACGGCACTGCAGGTCGCGCCTGGAGCACCCTCAGGGACACGCCAGCGGCCGCCGGACCCAGGCGCGGTTACTCCAAGAAACCGCAGATCGTCACGGTGTGGCCCGAACAGGGAGAGGCCACGGGCCACCTCTCCAGGGCGGCGCCGCCGCAGCTCTACCATGAATTCCTCGACCTGGAAGTCCACGGCTTCCAGCTGTGTCACGAGCTGCACGGCGTAGCTCTCACTGGTCGGCGAGAGCTGGCTGGCGACGCTCGCGAACCGCTCCCCCAGCTCGGCGATGAGTGCCCGGCGGCGGCGACCCAGCTCCGCCCCCGCCTGAGCGAACTGAGCGTCCCATGGATCCAGAGCGCGCTCCGGCGCGCCGGCCCTCGCTGCTACAAGCTGGGCGTTGCGCTGGCGCAGCGCCTCCTGCACATCGTGAACCGCCGCCGCGTACTGAGCGTCCAGCGCCCCGGCGAACATGTCGAAGTGGGCTCGTCGCCGCGCTGGACTCCCCTTGACGAGGAGCAGGCTTTCCGGGACGAAGATGGCCACCTGGCTGCGCCGCCGAAGATCGTCGAGTGAGCTCACCTCGGCGCCCGCCCAGTGCACCCTCTTGCCCTCGCGCGGCGCGTACCCGAGGTCGACGACGGCCGGCGCCCGCCCACCCCCCTCGAGCGTGAGTTCCACCCTGGCAAAGCGGGCTCCCCACTGAACGAGTTTGTCCTCGCGCCTGGTTCGCGGGGAGGTCCCTCGCAGCGCGAACCAGGCGCCCTCGAGGAGGTTCGTCTTGCCGGTGGCGTTGGCGCCGACGACGACGTTCAGGCCGGGTCCAAACGAGACGACCGCATCGCAGTACGAGCGGAAGTTGACGAGCCTCAATCCCGAGACGAACACACCCTGTACTCCATGCCGTGGGCGGCGACGACGTCACCATTCTGGAGGAGCCGACCCCGGCGTGTCTCGGTTTGTCCGTTGACCTTGACTTCGCCGTCCTGGACGAGGAGTTTGGCGTGACCTCCCGTGGTCGCGGCGCCTGCGAGCTTCAGAAACGCCCCGAGCTGAAGAGGACCTCTGACCCTGATGTCGTTCAGGTGCTCAGCCTGATCGGCATGATGAGGTAGGTGAAGCCGCCGTCTCCGCCGCTGATGAGACCAGGCCGCAGAGGCGTCGTGAAGCGCATCACGACAGCGGCGGCGGCGACGGCGTCGATCCCCTCGATGAGATAGGTTGGACTGAAACCGATCTCGAAGGGCTCTCCGGCAAACTCGACGTCCAACACCTCTTCCGCCTGGCCGACATCCTGAGTGAGGGCCTTCATGGTCAGGGTGCGCTCGGCGAACGACAGCCTCAGGGGGACGCTCTTCTGCGCCAACAAGCTCACTCGCCGGGCGGCAGCCATGAAGGCATCCCTGGGGAGGATGACCTCGAGGTCAAAGGTCTCGGGGATCAGCTGCCGGTAGTTGGGAAACTGCCCGTCGATGAGCCGCGAGGCGATCCAGACGTCACCCGCCTCCCCTGACAGCCGGAACAACGCCTGATTCTCGCCGATAGCGATATCGAGATCGCCGGGACCCATGGCACCCGCGAGCCGGGAGACCTCACCCAGGGCTTTCACGGGGACGATCGCGTGGATCTCCTCTGCCAACGCGTGGTCGAGCTTCGTTTCCTTGACGGCGAGCCGGTAGCTGTCCGTGGCCACCATCTTGAGGGTGTCGCCGACGATGGTCATGAGCACGCCGGTGAGGATCGGCCGGGTCTCGTCGTGCGACGCCGCGCGCCCTACCTTGGTGAGCGTCTCGACGAAGGGCTCGCGACCCACCGTGAAGGACCCCGTGAGGTCAAAGGTCGATGTCTGGGGAAAGTCGCTCGCGGACCACGCGTTCAGCGCGAACCTGGCCGTGCCGGCGCGTACCGTGAGCATCGTCTCACTCGCCTCCACGACGACCTCGCTGTCCGGGAGGTTCCTGACGATGTCCGAGAACAGACGCGCCGGGACGACGAGCTCCCCGTCGCGCTCGACGGCGATGGCAAGGCTCGCCTTGATGGAGAGCTCCATGTCCGTCGAGTACAAGTCGAGGCGACCGTCCGAGGCTTGCAGGAGAATGCCTGAAAGCACGGGTAGCGCGCTGCGCGTGGACACGCCGCGAGCGAGGATCGCGAGTTTGTCAACGAGTTGCGAGCGATCACACGTGAACTTCATCCCGACTCCTTATGACAATCAAGAGAAGAGTCACTCTTCATCGTCGTCATAGCGCCTGTTGACAGCGCGGAGAACGCGGGTTCTTCCTGCGTGTGACGGCCGAGGGCTTCTGCAGAGATGTGTGGACAACTGCAGGGGATCGGCCGTGTTCTCCGCAGGACCGCGTCGCGCAGGTGAAGCATACCGGATTCCTACGGTGAGGCGAGAGAGTATCCACTGTGACTGCGGAGGTTCTGCACAACCCTTCTTGTGAAACTCGTCTGCCGCGGACTGGAGCGCTGCTTGACTTTGGCCAGCCGTTCCCGGTGGCGTCAGCGGCTCGAGCGGAGCCTCGCGGAGATCACTGCGATCAGGTCCTGCATCTGGGTGTCGCGGCCGTCGGTGAGCTGCCGTTGGACCTTGTCGACGGCGTAGATGACCGTGGTGTGATGACGTCCGCCGAAGCGCGCTCCGATCTGCGGCAGCGACGTCTCGGTGAGGTCGCGCGCAAGGTACATGGCGATCTGACGGGCGTAGGCGACGTCCTGGGTCCGGCGATTGCCGCGCAAGTCGTTGACGTGGAGGCCGAACTGCTTGGCGACTTCCGCCTGAATCATCTCGATCGTGATGGCGTGCTGGTAGGACTGAGGGACGATATCGCGGAGGGCCTCCTTGGTCACCTCGAGGGTGACGTCAACACTGCGGAAGGACGCGAAGCTGACGACCCGGGTGAGCGCTCCGTAGAGCTCTCGGATGTTCGTTGTCACCCGGGAGGCGATCCACTCGAGGACTTCCGGGTCCCGTATCTGGAATCCCTCCCACTTGACCTGCTTGCGGAGAATGGCGATCCGGGTCTCGAGGTCTGGCCGGCTGATATCGACGACGACGCCTTGGCCGAAGCGCGAGCGCAGTCGCTCCTCGAGCTGCTCCAGTTCGCGCGGCGGTCTGTCGGATGTGATGACGATCTGCTTGCCGGCCTCGTAGAGCGCATTGAACGTGTGGAAGAACTCGACCTGCGTCTGCTGCTTCTCCACGAGGAACTGGACGTCGTCGATCAGCAGGACGTCGTTCTGGCGATAGGTCTGCTTGAAGCCCTCGATGCGGTTCTTGTCGGTGACGGCGCTGATGAAGTCGTCGGTGAAGCGCTCGACCGTCACGTATTTCACCTGGAGGTCGGGATGGTCGGCGAGCGTCGCGTGCGCGATCGCCTGGATGAGGTGGGTCTTGCCCAAGCCGGTGTCGGCGTAGATGAACACCGGGTTGTAGGCGGTCGCCGGCGACTCTGCGACGCTGCGAGCGACGGCCGCCGCGTACTGATTGTGCGGCCCCTCGACGAACCGGTCGAAGACGTAACGCGGATTGAGCTCCGCATGCGGCTGGGAGGCGCGCGTATCTGGAGGTCGGCGGCGGATGGCCGCGGTGGGCTCGGTCTCGCCGGACGGCCCGGCCGGGCTGTTGGCCGGCGTCACCGGCTGGGTGGGCAGCGCCGCGGCTCGCTCGTCGACGACCACGCGGACGTCTACGGCGTCGCCCAGGACCGTGCTGAGGGCCTCGGCCACCATGCCGGCAAACCGCTTCTCGATCCAGTCTCTCGCGAAGTCGTTTGGTACCCCGACGACGAACGTGCCGTCGTGCATGCCCAGGGGCACGGTGCGATCGAACCAGAAGCGAAAGGCAGAGTCGTTGAGACGCACGCGAAGATGCGTCTTCGCCTCGTCCCATATGAGTGTCAGTTGGTCGTCCGTCGCGCGCCTCGGGCTTCGGCTCCGGCAGATTCGCGGTACCGCCGCGATGCCGGGAAGTCAATGCATCAGAGGATGCTCTCCAGGAGGTGAAGTCCGTCTTCCGCCAAGGCCCGTTTGCCGTCACCCAGCGCGCGGATCAGCCCCATGTCCTGCAGTATAACGAGTTCGCGGAAGGCCGTGGCGGGCGCGACGCCCAGCTCGCGCGCGATCGCCGTGGGCCCGGCCGCGCCGAGCTCCATGAGGAGCACCAGGACCTTCGTCTGACGGGTCGAGAGCTTCACCTCGGGTGCGACCCTGGCGGGCGGTTGCTCCGGCGCGTGGGCTGGCATCCTGATGGTGAAGACGGCGCCGCCGCCGAGGTTGTCTTCGACCGTCAGCACGCCGCGCAGGAACTGCAGCGACTCCCGCGCCACTGGCAGGCCGGAGCCCACGCCCCGGATGAGCTGGCGCTGCAGGCCGGTCGCCGTGCTGAACCCGGGAAGGAAGGCGCGGTCCTTGTCCTCAACCCCTGGCCCATGGTCGGCGATGCGGATCGTCTGGCCATTGTCGAGGATCGTGATGACAACATCCCTGAAGTACGCGTGGAGGAGGTTCTCGATGAGCTCCTGGATGACGGTGTAGGGAACCTGGCCGCCCTGCTCCCGGCAGTAGCTGTACGTCTTCTCGGCAAGGCTGGCGATGAGCCCCGGAAGGTCCCGCTCCTCAACGGCGACGACACGGGGCGGTGAGGTGAGCGCGTCATAGATAGCGATGCGCGGGGCCTCGTGCCCCAGCGGGACGTCGGGGAGAGCGGGAGCGGCCTCCCGCCCGCCCGGCGCGCCAGCCGGCACGTGGGTCGCCGCGTCACCGGCCGGCCTGGCCGGAGAGAGGGTGGCGGCGTCCCCGTCGGCGAGCAGCCTGTCGAGGAAGGACTCCATAGGGGGGCCGAGTATACCAGAGCGCTCCCGCCACCCCGAAACACGCTTGCGCGTTGAAGAAAAGCGGTTTTGCAGCGAGAAGGCCTCAGTTATCCACAGGGTGTTCAGGATATGTGGAGACTGTTCGCCGGGCGTTGGCCAGGCACCCACGGCGAACCACTCCTGTGGAGAAGGGGGTTTCACTCGACTTCCGCCCACTGTCTGCCGGGAGTCGGCCACCCAGCCCCGAGCGAGCGTACGTAGGGGGCCTCTGTCAACCCGGGGCGGGACGAGCAATCATCCTGCATATGAGCGTTTTGAACGATGAGCGGGGAGCATCTGGCCGGGGCGGGCAGGTTCGTGGTCGTCAACGCCTTATCCACGGGACTTGTGAGCCTGACAGCACGGCAAAAGGACGTTCTCCACATTCTCCACAGGCTGCTGTGAACGGCGACCAGGACCTGTGAAACGAGGGACTGCAGGGAGATCCGCCCCGGGCTATACTGAAGGTGTCCTGCGGAGCTCCTGGGTGAGGAGCTGAGAAGGCGCTTCCTAGCGCCGACGCCTTGAACCTGACCACCGATTCGGTGGCGGCGCCTCTGGGCGCTGCTGGGTAATGCCAGCGAAGGGAGAGATCAATCATGGGCAACACGCCTGAGGCCTCCTCTCAGCTCACGAGTTCCGCGACGGTCATGGCGCCGCGTGAACGGCTCAATCTGAATCCTGCCCACTGGGGCGTCCAAGCCCTTGCCGAGATCGGCATCGCCATCGCTCTCGCCGCGGTGCTCGGTCAGATCCGGCTGCTCGTCATGCCACAAGGCGGATCGGTGAGCCTCGAGCTGTTGCCGATCATCTTCGTCGCGGTGCGGCGCGGTGTGGTCCCAGGCTTGGTCGCCGGCCTGCTCTACGGCCTCGTCCAGCTCCTCCTGCCGGGCGCCTTCGTCTACCATCCCGCGCAGGCTGCGCTGGACTACCCCCTCGCGTTCATGAGCCTGGCGCTGGCCGGCCTGGTCGTCGTGAAGGGGTGGCGCGGATTGATCCTGGCGGTCGGGATCGGCGTCGCCGGGCGTCTCGTGTTCCACTTCCTCTCGGGGCTCATCTTCTTCGCGGAGTACGCGCCGTCCTGGGAGTCTCCATGGTTGTACGCTCTCACCTACAACCTGCTGTATCTTCTCCCTGAGGCGGTGCTCACGGTACTCCTGCTCTACCCCCTGCTCAGGGCGTACGACGCCGCGTTCCCCGGCGGCCGGCCGGCCCGGTGACGCCTGTGGCCGCCGGCCGCCCTCTCCCTGGCGTCGCCGTCGTGTTTCTCGACGGCGTCTACGAGGACGCGGCGTACTACGCGGCTCATGCGGCCGCCGCGGGGATTGTCGTCGCGGCCGACGGTGCCGCGGCCTACCTTGTCGCGCACGGGATCCGCCCGGATGTCGTGGTGGGCGACCTCGATTCACTTGCCGAGACGACCATCGAGGCCCTTGCCGGCGGCGGAGTGGAGGTACTTCGCTATCCCGCGCGCAAGGACGAGACCGACGGAGAGCTGGCCGTGAGCGAGGCGGTGCGTCGCGGCGCTCGCGAAGTGCTCCTGGCAGGCGCCCTCGGCGGCGACCTGGACCACACGCTCGGGCACCTGGCCATCCTGCGCCGGCTTGCCGGCGCGGGAGTCGCCGCGCGGATCGTGTCGCCGGGGCTCGTCGTCGGGGTTCTGGTTGCGCCGGACGCGAGCCCGCTCGACGCCCGGCCGAAGACCCGCGTCTCGCTCGTCCCGCTCGGCGGCGACGCCGTGGTGACGCTGCGGGGCCTCGAGTATCCGCTCGTGCGCGAGGTCCTGCCCGGCGACACCTGCCTCGGCTTGGGCAACGCCATCGCCGCCGCCGGTGCCTCGGTGCGCGTGCACAGGGGTTCAGTCGCCGTGCTCGTGGGTTCGGGCGACGAAACCTTCGGACGTCGCCTTGCTGGCGAAGGGGAACAATGACTGGCGTCTCGCGCACGTGGCTTCTCTTCGCTTGCGCGTGGGTCGTCGTGATCGTCGTGTTCGGCGTCATCCCGACCGAGGACATGGTCAGCGTGGCCGGACCGGATCGCGAAGTCGAGTTGACGTCGGCCGGTCACTTCGCGGAGTACGGCCTCCTCGCCGCTCTTCTCACGGCCGCTCTGGGGGGCTGGGCCGCCAGGCCGCGGAGCGTCCTGCTGGCGCTGGCGCTCGCGGCCGGTCTCGGCGTCGCCATCGAGATCGTCCAGGCCTTCCTGCCCTACCGCGACTGTGAGGCGGCCGATGTCGCCGTCAACGTTCTGGGCGCGGCGTGTGGTCTGGCTCTGGCTGGGGCTGCGTCGGTGGTGAGGGCGCGCCGATGACGATGGCGTCACGCATGATGCTTGCTGCGACGTCCTCGGATGGAATCTCGTAGACGGCTTTCTCGATCAGGCCTTTGAGAGCGGTGACTCGGCACTCGCGCAGACCGGCGGGGTCGTTCTGTGCCGGACGGTGCTGCCTCTGTGGGTTCACGAGTCACTCCTTCCTCCGCCTTCGGGCCTGAGGATCGGTCCGCGGCGCCGCGGAGTTTACTAAGATGCGTTGGCAGAGAAGACTTCACATGGGAGACGCACGTGATTGACATTCATGGGGCGATCGACGCGGTGCTGGCCTCGGTGTGCTTGCTGCCGGTCGAGGAAGTGCCGTTGCTCGAAGCTCTCGGGCGCGCCATCGGAGCCGCGATCGTTTCGCCGGAGCAGGTGCCGGCTTTCACCAACTCGGCGATGGACGGCTTCGCCGTGCGCGGGGCGGAGCTGCATGGGGGACGGCGCGAGTTCCGCGTTGCGGTCGACATCCCCGCCGGCCGCTGGGTGGTCGAGAGGGTCGGCGAGGGGGAGGCTGCGAGGATCATGACGGGGGCGCCGCTGCCGCCCGGCGTGGACACGGTGGTTCCGGTTGAGCAGACGGAGCAACAGGGAGATCGGGTCGTCGTCCTCAAGCGGGTGGCCCTGGGCGCAAACGTGCGACGGGCGGGCGAGGACATCTCGGAGGGAGCCACGCTGCTCGAGCGCGGCGCTCTCGTGGGTGCGGCCGATATCGGCTTGCTCGCGTCGGTCGGTCATCTGTCGGTTGTGGTCTCGCGGCGGCCGCGAGTGGCGATTCTCGCGACGGGCAGCGAGCTGGTGGCTCCCGGGCAGGCGCCGGGGCCCGGTCAGATCCGCAACTCCAACTCGTTCACGGCCTACGCCCAGGTGCTGGCCGCCGGCGGCGATCCTATTCTGCTGGGCATCGCCCCCGACGACCGGGACAGGACTCGCCGGCTGCTGGCCGGGGCGCTCAACCAGGACGTCGTGATTACGTCCGGGGGGGTCTCGGTCGGCGACTACGACTTCGTCAAGGACGTCCAGGACGAACTCGGTGTCGAGCGCGCGTTCTGGGGCGTGGCGGCCAAGCCGGGCAAGCCCATCGCCTTCGGCACGCGCAAGGACACGCTCGTGTTCGGCGTGCCTGGGAATCCGGTCGCCGCCATGGTGTGCTTTGAGATGTACGTGCGGCCGGCGCTGCTCGCTCTCCAGGGGCGCGCGGATGTCTACCGGCCGTATGTCTACGCGGCCGCCGAGGAGCCGCAGAAGGCGAGCCGGCAGCGCACCGAGCTGCGGCGCTGCCGGCTGGTTCGCCGCGGGCGCGGCTGGGGGTTCTCTATGACCGGGCCGCAAGGGTCCGGCGTCCTCCGGTCCATGGCTCAGGCCGACGGCCTCGCCGTGATTCCGCCCCGTCACCCCGAGGCTCAGCCCGGGGAGGAGTTCCTCGTCATGCTGCTGGACGGGCGGAGCGACGAGCGTCCACCCTTCCCCGGCTGAGTCCGGGTCGGGTCAGAGGCGGCCTGCGCCGGTCGGGTGGCGCGGCGTCGCCGACTCGAGGGTGGCCCACACCACGAGCCGGCGACTGGCGCTGTACGGCGGTGTGCACGTCGTGAGAACGAGGCCGTAGCCCCGGTCGAGGAGGACGGTGACGTCCGAGGGCTTGACGACGGTCTTCTTGACGACCGCGTAGCGGAACCTGGCGTACGGGGTCTCGACGAGGATTGCGTCGCCGGGACGCAGCGCGTCGAGCCTGGCGAACGGGGCTCCGTACGTCGTCCGGTGCCCGGCAACCGCGAAGGGTTCGCCGGCGCCGGGGACGGGGGTGACGGCGTAGTGCACGGGCCCGCTGCGCAGGAGGGCCCTATCGCCGTCGGGGTCGAGGGCCGCGGGGCCGCTCACGCCCTGCTGGATCAGACGGTCGAGAGCGATGCGCGGGATCTTCAGCCTGCCGATGGTGTCGCCCTTCTCTAGGCTCCGCTCGTAGGTGGCTGCGAGGCGGCGCACGACCTCGCGCTCGGGGATCCCCGAGGGGGCCGGGCTCGCGGTCTGGCTGACCTGCGCGAAGCGGGCGGTCGTGTCTCGGTAGTCCGCGTCGAGACGGGTCTGCTGGATCTGGGCGTAGGCCGCGGACCAGAGGGGATAGGCGAGGATGAGGCCTCCGGCGATGAGCAGGACATCGCCGAGCCGGCGATACTGCCAGCCGCCCGCTGAGTCCGCCCGCCCGCGCTCGTTTGAGCGCTCCGGGGGGGCATCGGCTGCCGACCGTCGCAAACGACGCATCATCGCTCCATAGTACCCGTCGCCCTTGTGGGGGCCAACTCCGGGTGTGAGGCGGATGAGGGCGCGCCCGCCGGTGATGTACTGTGAGGGCCATGACTGTGACAGGGCGCACAGGGAACTCCGGCGGACGGCTCGTCGTCCTCTCACCCGACGAGATGAGGCGGCTTGACGCCGCCGCGCTGGAGGTGCTGCGGGACGTGGGGGCCGCGATCGTCTCGGATCGGGCGCGCGCGGCGCTGGCCGCGGCGGGCGCTGACGTGGAAGGGGCCGTCGTCAGGTTCCCGCCGGAGGTGGTGCGCCGTCTGATTGCTCGGGCGCCAGAGAGCCTCACGCTGGGCGCCAGGGCAGGGCCGACGCTGGCGACGGGCGAGCGGTCGCTGGTCACGACGGACGGCTGCTGCGTCGAGATCTACGACCTGGAGAGCGGCGAGAAGCGCGGCACGGTCGCGCGGGACGTCGCCGACATCGCCCTGGTCGCCGACGGCATGCCGCAGATCGACTTCTGCTGGCCGGCGGTCAGCGCTCAGGACCGGCCCGCGGAGTGGCGTGGGCTGCACGAGCTCTATCTCGGCCTCGCCCACACGGGCAAGCACGTGCAGACCGTGACCGTCGTGGAGCCGCACCTCGCCGAGCTGGCTGTGGGCATGGCCCGCGCGGTCGCGGGAGGCGCCGCGGCCGTGCGGCGCGAACCCCCCGTCAGCGCCCTGCTCGGCACGGTCACGCCGCTCGGCAGCGACGCGGGGACGCTCGACGCCGGCCTGATCTTCGCCGAGGCCGGCGTCCCCATCGGATTCGTGACGATGCCGATGGGCGGCTCGACGACGCCGATCACCATGGCCGGCTCGCTCGTCGTCGCCATCGCGGAGGCGCTGAGCCACGTCTGCGCCGTCCAGGCAGCCTGCCCCGGCGCCGCGGTGTTCATCTGTTTCATCCCCAGCATCATGGACCTGAAGACCGGAGACTTCACCGGCGGCGCCCCCGAAGACACCGTCATGGGCGCCGCGGTCGCCGACGTGGGCTCCTTCTACGGGCTCCCGACCCAGTGTGGCATCAACTCCTCCGGGGCGAAGGCCCCCGGCTGGCAGTCGGCGCTGGACGACGCGACGACGACGTTGCTGTCGACGGCCTGCGGCGTCGACATGCTGACCGGGGTGGGCATGGTCTCCGGCGGACGCATCTTCAGCTACGAGGAGATGGCTCTCGGCGCCGAGCTCGTCATTCGGTCGCGGCGACTCGCCGGCGGCATCGATCTCGGGGCGCTCGGTGGCGGTCGTCCTGTCCCGCGGGCGGAGGCCGAGGGCGGGCGGCGCCCGAGTCACCAGTCGGCGGCCGCCGCAGGTCCGGATTATGCCGGAATCGCCCCGGTTGGCTCAGTCCAGCAGGCGCGCGACCGCGTGCGAGCGATCCTCGCCGGGCATCGCCCGCCGCCACTCGCGCCCTCTCTCGACGCGGAACTGCGGCGTCTCGCCCACGTCGACGAGTCCGCTCCCTAGCCGGGCCACGACTCCGCGCCGACGCGGGCGGCCGCTCCGGTACGGCGGCGAACGCTTGTCTTTTGGGTCGCGTGCTGTATAAAGGCAGGCGGATGCCCTGCGCGCGGGAGAACGGGCGGACCGCTCGACCGGCTGGGGCAGGCTCGGGTGCATCCCGTCGGGTCCTCTGGGCGCGGCGGCATCAACTCGCCTGAAAGGATGATGTATGCGTAAGAGTAGGACCTATCCCGCTGCCGTCGTGCTTCTCGTCGCTCTCCTCGCGTTGCTCGCAGTCGCCGCTGGCTGCGGTGGCGACAGCACGCCGGCCGCGGAGCAGAGCAGCGCGGCCGCGGCGCTCGAGGGCACCGCCATGGAGCGCGCCACGGCGATCCTCGGCCAAGCGCCGACCGGCAAGGCCCTCGATATCGTCAACAAGGGAACAATGACGGTCAACAACGACCCCAAGTACCCGCCGCAGAGCTCGATCGACGAGGCGACCGGCGATCTCGTGGGCTTCGACGTCGACGTCGCCAAGAAGGTCGGCGAGATCCTCGGTCTCCAGGTCGAGTTCACCGATCTCTCGTTCGACACCATCCTCACGGACGTCAACCAAGATCGCTACGACGTCTCGATCGGCTCGATGACGGTCACGCCTGAGCGGGCGGCCAAGGTCGACTTCACGGACGTGTACTACTACACGCCGGCCGGCATCCTCGTGAAGGAAGGCGGCATGCAGATCGCCGGTGTGGAGGATCTCGCGGGCAAGAAGGTCGGCGTCGGCGCCGGCACCACCTACGTCAAGTGGCTGCAGGACAACAGCGAGGCGAAGCCCGTGATCTACGCCACGGACGCGGACGCGTTCCCGGACCTGGCCAAGGACAACGGCCGCATCGATTTCGCCTTCACCGCCGTTCCCACCTCGATCGAGGCGATCAGGCAGGGCCAGCCGTTCGAGCTGTCGGGGGACCCGCTCTACTACGAGGACCTGGCGTTCGCGGTCAAGAAGGGTGAGGCCGACTGGCTCGCCCTCCTCAACTACTGCATCCAGAAGATGCACGAGGACGGCTCGCTCACCGACATGAGCGAGACCTGGTACTCTGGCGTCGACCTGACGCAGAAGGCACAGTAGCGGAAGCCCACCCGCCGTCCTGTGAGTGCACGGGCGGGGGTGATCTCTTGACCGCGGCGGGGGCCCGAGTATACTCAGGCCCCCGCCGTGTCACCTCTCAGAGAGGTCAGTGCCGGTGCAGACGAGACGCTGGTGCACACGAGTCATTCTGTTCGCGACCGTCCTTGCGCTCGCGGTGGCTCTCTTCGCGCCATTCGCCGACGCGGCGGCGCCATCACCAGCGGCATCGCCGTCGGGCATCCCCGTCGTCACCGGCACGATCCCCAACCCCAAGGATCCCAAGGGCCTGAAGGGCTGGACCGGCCGGCAGGTCATCGTCAACTACTCGCCCAATGGGGCGACGATCGACCCGGCCGCCTGCAAGCTCTATGTCAACGGCAAAGAGCAGCAGCTCAGCAAGCCCCCCAGGCAACTCCCCACTGGCTCCAGAGTCACGGAGTCGATCGAGTTCAGGTGGGACGGGGCCTATCCCGAGGGCGACTACGAGTTCCGCGCCGTGCTCGTGACGACCACAGGTGAGCAGGTCGAGTACACCTGGTCCTTCGGCTCCAGCGGCGAGGCCGGCTCCGGAGCGCTGATCGACTTCAAGGTGATGCGCAACTGGTTCTGGTACATCGCCCGGGGAGCGATCGTGACCGTGGAGCTCACGGTCATCTCCATCTTCTTCGCCTCGATCTTCGCCCTGTTCGGGTCTCTCGGCCGGCTCTCGCGGAAGATGAGCTTCAAGCAGGCGTGGGATCGCTACCAGAGCTACGGCTACATGGCTCGCATGGTCGTGGGACGTATTCCCTACTGGCTGGCGACCTTCTACACATCGCTCTTCCGCGGCACGCCGCTGCTCCTGCAGATCGTCGCGATCTACTCGGTGATCCCGGAGGTGCTCGGCAAGCTCGGGCTGCCGCAGACATACGCTCCCTCGGCGTTCTGGTGCGGCGTAGCCGCGCTCTCGCTGAACTACGGCGCCTACCTCACCGAGGTCTTCCGCGCCGGGATCCAGGCCGTCCCGAAGGGCCAGCACGAGGCCGCCTGGGCTATCGGCCTGAGCGGCTGGCAGACGCAGCGGCGGATCGTCCTGCCGCAGGCGTTCAAGATCGTGATCCCGGCCGTCGGCAACGACTTCATCGCGCTCATCAAGGACACCTCGCTGGTGTCGGTCATCACGGTCCAGGAACTGCTGCGCCGCTCGCAGCTCGCGGGCGCTGCGACGTTCAGCTTCTTCAGCACCCTGCTCGTGGCGGCGGCCTTCTACTGGGCGCTGACGATCTTCTTCAGCTTCTGGCAGGCCAAGCTCGAGACGCGCATGGCGCGCGACAAAGCGAGAGAGAAAGAGCAGGCGCGCTGAGATGGCGACGCACGACGGCACCATCGCCTCCCCGACCGGCGAGCGCGAACTCATCGTCAAGGTCAAGGACCTGCACAAGTTCTTCGGCAGGAACGAAGTGCTCAAGGGGATCGACCTCGAGGTCTACAAGGGCGAGGTCATTGTGCTCATTGGCCCGTCGGGCTCCGGCAAGAGCACGTTCCTGCGTTGCATCAACTTCCTCGAGGATCCGACCACCGGCGAGATCACCGTCGGGGGAGTGCACGTCGTCTGCGGCAGCCACGGCGGCGCCTTCAAGAAGGCGGTGCACAGCATCCGCATGAAGTGCGGCATGGTGTTCCAGGAGTTCAACCTCTTCCCACACAAGGACGCGACGGAGAACGTGACGGAGGGACCGATCCTCGTGCGCGGGGAGAAGAAGGAAGACGCGATCCGCAAGGCGCGCGAGCTGCTCGTCAAGGTCGGTCTCGCTGAGCGCATCGACTACTTCCCCAGTCAGCTTTCCGGGGGTCAGAAGCAGCGCGTCGCGATCGCTCGCGCGATGGCCATGGAGCCTGTGCTCATGCTGTTCGACGAACCGACCAGCGCCCTCGACCCGGAGCTCATCGGCGAGGTCCTGAAGGTCATGAAGGACCTCGCAAAGGCGGGCATGACGATGATCGTCGTCAGCCACGAGATGGGGTTCAGCCGCGACGTCGCCGATCGTGTCGTGTACATGGACGGCGGCGTCTTCGTCGAGCAAGGCCCGCCGAGCGAGGTCTTCTTCCATCCTCAGGACGAGCGCACCAAGCGCTTCCTGCGCCACATCCTGCCGGAGAAGGAGCCCCAGCACGCGGCCGAGCTGGGCATCACCCCGGACGAGCCCATAGATATCCAAACGGGAGGACGTCCTGAGGCGGATCTGTCGGGCGGGAGCGACGGCGCGCCGGTGACGTCGGCTCACGTGCCGCCACCCGGCACGTCGCCCCAGCCGCCGCACACCACGAACTGGCTGCCTGCTACGAACCAGGAGCCAGGCCCGGCCGACACCGGCATCCCGGAGATGCCGACCGGGCCGGGCCCAGCGGGCGAGCTCCCGTTGCCGCCCGGCGACGAGAAGCTCTAGCAGGCAGCGCTCGCGGGCTTTGCCGCCCGGGAGGGCGGTGCTAGACTCGCCGGGTGCGCCCGGTCTTCCCCATTTCGACGATCAACCGCGCCTGCGGACTCTAGAGGCCCCGCTCCTGAGCGTCGGCCCGGCAGGTGCGTGGCGCCGGCTCCCCGCTCGGCCCGGGATGTGCCTTCCCTCTTTCGCTCGCCCACCGCGAGGTCCCGCCCGATGACCGCCAGAATCGATCCTATTGCCTCGCGCTTGCGTTGGGACGTTCTCTCGTCCGGCGATCTCGAACGCCTGCACGAGGCGACCCTGATCGTCCTTGAGTCGACCGGCGTGCGTTTCCCGTCCGTGCGAGCGCTAGACGTGCTCGAACGCAACGGCTGTCGAGTCGATCGCCCGACGGCGGTGGCGAGGATGCCTCGGGCAATCGTCGCAGAAGCCGTGGCGAGATGCCCGAAGGAGTACGTGCTGGCTGCCCGGGACCCATTGGCGGACGTGTCGCTGGACGGCCGCCACTGCTACCTCAGCAACGACGCTTCCGGCGTGTTCGTCCACGATCACCGCGGCGGCGAACTGCGGTCCAGCACGAAGGACGACGTGGCTCGCAGCGTCCGCTTCGTCGACTCTCTCCCCGCCCTCAGTTACTGCTGGGGGCCGCCTGTGACCAGCCAGGACGCGCCGGCGGCGACCCGGGCGCTCCACGACGCGGAGGCGGTGCTCGCCAACACAAGCAAGCACTTCCAGACGGTGACGACCGTCGGAGAGCGGCCTGCTCGCTACCTCGTCGAGATGGCGGCCATCGTTGCCGGTGGTCTCGACGAGCTGCGGACTCGTCCGTTGCTGAGCTTCATAGAGTGCGCCGTCGATCCGCTTGCCCACGATGGACCGAATCTGGAGGCCAACCTGGTCGCCGCGGAGTACGGCCTGCCCTGCGGCTTCATGCCGATGCCCCTCGCCGCCGCCACCGGCCCCGCGACGCTCGCGGGCACGCTGGTCGTCCACAACGCCGCGACCTTGAGCGGCCTGGTTCTCCTGCAGCTCGCGTCCCCCGGGGGGCCGGTGTTCTTCGCCGGCGCTCCGAGTGTGATCGATCTGCAGACCGGCGGCTACACCGGCGGCTCACCTGAGGACTACCTGCTTGCCGCCGCCGCCACGCAGCTCGCTCACTTCTACGGCGTCCCGGTCGCCATGGGGACGATGGCGAGCGGCGCTAAGCAGCCTGACTGGCAGGCGGCGGTGGACGACTCCTTCAGCACGTTCGCCAGCGTGATGACGAGCGCCGACATGATGAACGGTGCGGGGCTGCTCAACGGGTCGAAGATCCTGAGCTACCCGCTCATGGTTCTGGAGACGGAGATCTACGGCATCGTGAAGCGGCTGGCCGGCGGCATCGTCGTCGACGGCGAGACATTGGCGACGGACGTCATCGCCGACGTCGGGCCGGGTGGCACGTTCCTGGCCGAGAAGCACACCCGCCGCCACATCAAGGAGATTTGGCGGCCGGGGGTCTGGGACCGCACGCCGTACGAGGCGTGGCTACGGGACGGCAGGAGGGGCGCGCTTGAGCGGGCGACCGAGGTGGCCGACAGGATCCTCGAGACGCATCGGCCGCTGCCGCTCGGGGAGGACGTGCTTGCCGAGCTGCGCTCGATCGTCGCGCGCGCGGACAGGGAGCTCGTGGAGGCCTGATGGCAGACTCACGGGTTGTAGCCATGTCCGCGGCGGCGTCGCGTCTGGCTCTCAGCGTGCTGTCGGAGAGCGACGTCATGCGCGTGCACGCCGCGGCGCTGGCCCTCCTCGGCCGGGAGGCGGCCGCGGCGGAGTCTGCCGCCGCGCAAGCGCCGAGGTCTCTCGTGCTGGCCGGCCGGAGTCCCGACTGCGACCTCCTGGTGGACGGCCATGGTTCGTGGCTGGCCGCTGGTGGCCCGGCCGCCCTTGTCCGTCCTGGCGACGGCGCGCGCCCGCGAGCCGCGACCGCGGCGGACCTCGCCGCGGCCTGCCGGCTGGCGGATGCGTTGCCCGAGGTGGCCTTTGTGGTCGGCCCGCCCGTGCGTGTCGCCGACCTCACGCTCCTTGGCGAGCTGGTCTGCTGCCTTGCCTCGTGCCGCAAGCACGTCCAGATCGCGACGCTACGGACCGAGACTGAGGCCGAGCTCGCGGTACGCCTGGCCGAGGCCCTGATCGGCGAACCCGGGGGGCTCGCCGCGCGGCCGCCGATCTCTCTCCGGGCCCAGGCTGACGGCGCGGCCGCAGGCTTGGTGTTCGCCCGAGCGGGCCTGCCTGTCGGCCTCGTTCTCGAGGCCGAGGGTGCAGGCTCCGGCGACGCCGATCTCGCCCTCGCCCTCGTTCGCCATCACGCCGCCGTATTGGCCGGGTGCCGGGCGATTCAGGACGCTGTTCCGGGGGCGCCGTTCCTCTACATGGTCCCGGCCGCTCACGATCTGCCCCTCGCGGGCGGTCACGAGGTTGATCTGTTCACGCCCGCCGCCGTGCAACTCGCCGCATACGTGGGCCTGCCGGTCTGCGCCGACGCGCTGGCAACCGGCGCCGCGGACCCGGGCTGGCAGGCGGGCGCGGACAACGCTCTTGCCGCCCTGGGCGCCGTAGCCTGCGGCGGAGCCGTCATCACCGGCGCCGGGACGCTGGCCGGTGGGCTGGAGTTCTCGGCCGAGCAGCTCGTCATGGACGCCGAGGTCTTCTCATGGACCTCGCGCATGGCCGAGGGCATCCCAGTCGACGAGGACACGACGGCGCTCGAGGCGATCAAGAGCGTCGGCATCGGCGGCAACTACCTCAGCCAGCGCCACACACGGCGGCACATGCGAGGGGTGTGGCGTCCCCGCCTGCTCGACCGCAGCCCGTGGGACGCCTGGGTTGCCGCGGGTCGTCCTGAGTCGCCGGAGCTGGCCCGGGGGCTCGTCGAGCATCTGCTCGCCTCGCACGAGGTCGCTCCGCTCGATGCGGTCGTGAGTGACACGCTGGCAGGCATCGTCGCCGAGGCCAGCGAATCAGTATGAGATGCACTACAGTGGACAGTGGGACGAACACGTCGACGCTGACGTGTGCCCGCCGGTGTTCTTGAGAGGAGTCACCGAATGACAAGGAGCTACGCCGACATACCGCTCTTCGCCAACGTCACCGAGGCCGAGTGGAACGACTATCGGTGGCAGCTTCGCAACCGCTTGCACACGACGGATGACTTCGCCCAGGTGCTCAACCTCAGCGAGCAGCAGCGGGCCGAGCTCGATGCCTGTATGGGCAAGTTCCGGGTGAGCGTCACGCCCTACTATGCCTCCCTGATGGACCCAGACGATCCGACCTGCCCCGTACGCATGCAGGGCGTGCCGACGCGGGACGAGCTCGTCATCCAGAAGGAGGATCAGCACGACGCGGTGAGCGAGGAAGTCGACTCGCCGACGCCGCGGATCACCCACCGCTACCCTGATCGAGTGCTGTTCGTCGTGACCGAGATGTGCAGCATGTACTGCCGCCACTGCACTCGTCGGCGTCTCGTCGGTCGCACTGAGGCCATGGTCCGGAGGACCGAGATCGACAACGCGATCCGCTACATCGAACGCTCGCCCGAGGTCCGTGACGTCCTGCTGAGCGGCGGCGATCCGCTGGTGCTCTCCGACCACCACCTCGAAGAGATCATCCAGCGGATCCACGCCATCCCCCACGTCGAGATCATCCGCCTGGGCACGCGCGCCCCCGTGGTGTTCCCTCAGCGCATCACCCCTGAGTTGGTCACCATGCTCAAGAAGTACCAGCCCCTCTACGTCAACACCCAGTTCAACCACCCGAAGGAGTTCACGCCGGAGAGCAAGAAAGCCTGCGACATGCTCGCCGACGGAGGCTTTCCGCTGGGCAACCAGACGGTCCTCATGCGCGGGATCAACGACTGCGCGGCCGTCATGATGAGGCTCGTCCACAAGCTGGTGGCCTATCGCGTAAAGCCGTACTATTACTATCAATGCGATCTCGCGGAAGGTACGGCCCATTTCCGCACGAGCGTCGCCAAGGGGATCGAGATCTACGAGAGCCTGCGGGGGCACACGACCGGGTTCGCCGTGCCCACGTACATCATCGATGCCCTCGGCGGCGGCGGGAAGATGCCGGTGTTCCCCAACTACATCATCAGCCAGGCGCCGGGGCAGATCCTGCTGCGCAACTACGAGGGCATCATCAGCAAGTACACGGAGCCGAAAGACTACGTCGACGGTCAGTGCCACTGCGAGGACTGTGAGGCTCACCCAAAGCGGCGCGGGGTCGCCGGCCTGTTCGACAGCTCCACGCCCACCATCCAGGACGTTTGGCAGGCCAGATTGCAGAAGGTCATCGACCGCAAGAACCGCATGGCCGACGTCTTCGGTCCAATCGAAGAACTGACGGACGAACGCGAAGGAACGCCGCGTGCCGCGGGTATTCGTTGAGCCTATTGGGGTGACCCTCGATGTCGCCGAGGACGAGACGCTGCTCGCGGCGCTGCAGCGCGCGGGGATCGACATACCTTCCACCTGTGCGGGGCGCGGCACGTGCGGCAAGTGCGTCGTGCGGCTCGGGGCGGGCGAGCTCACCGAGCCGGGCGAGGTCGAGCTCCGGAGGCTGCCTGAGAGCCTGCGGAGCGAGGGGTGGAGACTGGCTTGCATGGCACGGCCGCGAGCGGCCCGCATCAGCATCGAGGTGCGCCAGACCGGTGGCCGCCGTCAAATCCTCACGACCTCCCGCCTGCACCGCGGCGCCGTCCATCCCGCCGTCCGGGCCGTGCCCCTGGAGCTCTCCAAGCCTACGTTCGAGGACGCGCGGTCGGACGTGCGTCGCCTGAGCGACGCGCTGGGTGGGGCGGAGGTGCCCTTCGAGGTCGTTGGGCGCCTCACCGACGTCGCTCACGACGCCGACTGGCACCTGGTGGCCGTGCTGTACGACGGGCGAGTCATCGCCGTCTACCCGGGAGACGAGCCGCCGCCGCTCTACGGCGTCGCCGTCGACATAGGCACCTCCAAGATCATCGCCTACCTCATCGACCTGCACCACGGCAGGCTCGTCGACCACGAGGCTGTCGAGAACCCGCAGATGCGGTTCGGGGAGGACGTCATCTCGCGCATGGCCTACGCCTACGAGGCCGCTGCCCGTACCGAGCTCGCCACGGTCGTTCGTGGGGGCATCGACGCTTGCCTGGGGAGGCTCTACGACCGCTGGGGTGTCGAGCCGGACCAGGTCCTCGACATGACGGTGGTCGCGAACACCGCCATGCATCACCTGGCTCTGGGGCTCTCCCCGATCGGCCTGGGGGCGGCGCCGTTCGCGCCGGTCCTCGCGGAGCCGCTGACCGTGCGGTCGTCGGAGCTCGGCCTCGACATGAACCCGGCCGGCGGCGTGCACTTTCCGCCGCCGATCGCCGGCTTCGTCGGTTCGGACGCACTGGCGGTGATCGCCGCCACGCGGCTGGCCAGCAAGACGCGTCCGTCGATGGCGATCGACATAGGGACCAACACGGAGATCGCCTTGGTGCACGACGGCCGCGTCTCGGTGACGAGCTGCGCTTCGGGCCCGGCTTTTGAGGGATACCAGATCCGCCATGGCATGAAGGCCGTGGCAGGGGCCATCGAACGCCTGCGCATCCTGCCCGACGGCCGGGCCACCGACATCGCGACCATCGGCGACGCTCCGCCCATCGGCATCTGCGGGTCGGGCGTCGTCGATCTGCTGGCTGGCCTCGTCAAGGCCGGCGTGGTCGGCAAGAGCGGACGCTTCGCGGATCACCCGCTGGTTCGGCGCGGCGAGGCCGGCACGGAGTACGTCGTCGCGCAAGGACCCGGAGGCGACATTGTCTTCACCCAGCAGGACGTTCGGGCCTTGCAGCTCGCCAAGGGGGCGATCCACAGCGGCTGGGAGCTCCTGCTCGACAAGCTGGAGGTCGGAGTCGAGGACCTCGACCGCGTCTACATCGCCGGCGCGTTTGGCAACTATCTTGACCTCGACGCCGCGCAGTTTCTGGGGCTGTTCCCCCCGGTGGCGAAGGGCCGCGTCGCCTTCGTCGGCAACGCGGCCGGTATCGGGGCGCAGATGGCACTCATCGACGTCGGCGCGCGCCGGCGGATGGCACTGCTGCGCAAGCGAACCGAGTTCCTCGATCTGGCCACGAGCGCACGCTTTCACGAGGTCTTCGCCGGCCGGCTCGGCTTCGCCGCCGTCGGCTGATTGCGGGGAGCGCGGCCGCCCTGTGGTCGGGCCTCTGTGGATGGGATTCGTCACGTGCAGGCCCAGCACGCCGGGATACTGGGCCCCGTTGAACCGGTCTCGGCGCCTCCCGGAGCGCTCGTGTCCATCGAGCGAGCGGCTGCCGTTCACGGCGTTCGCAGGCGGCGCCCGATCGTGCCGGTCGGCGTCCTGATCGTGGCCCTCGGCAAGGACGCGCCGCCTGTGGTGCAGCCGCCGGGATGAGAGCGCTGGCATTCCGCGGCCTGGGGCGTGGCTACGGCGGCTATGCCTTGGTGATCCTGTCCTACGTCCTCATGGGCGCGACCGCGGCGCTGGTGGACATGACCACGGCGCCCAACAGCGTCGTGCTGTGCGCCCGCATGGCCCTTGCCGCGCTTGTGCTGGCGGCCGTGTTCGCGCGACGGGCCACAATCGCCGACTGGCGTCGCGCGGGAGCCGCGCCCCGGCTTCTTCTCATGGGTGTGATCTCGTCCGCCACCCTGTTGCTCTACTTCTTCGCGATTCGCTCCACCAGCGTCGCCATCGCCATGATCCTCCTGTTCATGATGCCGGTTTGGGTGGCCCTCATCGCGCCTCGCATCTTCCACACCGCGCGCGACCGCATCGTCCTTCCCGCCCTTGCCGTTGCCCTGCTCGGCTTGTGCGTGATCCTCTCCCCCGAGCTCTTCGGGGGCAACGTCGAGGTGTCCGCCTGGGGTGTCCTCGCCGGTCTCGCCGCCGGTCTCGGCTACGCCGTCTACGCCTTGCTGGTGAAGGGCCTGACGAAGCTGGTCGCCTCGGCCACGGTCTCACTGGCCGAGGCCGGGCTTGCGGCCCTCTTCACGCTGCCGCTGGCCGTCTGGCAGTTCGCGGAGACGAGCTATCACCCGACCCTGCGCGACGTCGTCCTCACCGCGATCATGGGTGTCGTCTGCACGGCCTTCGCCTACACGATCTGGGTTGAGGCGACGCGCTTCGTACGGGTCGAGCACGTGACCATGCTCGGCTACATGGAGCCGGTCGCCGCGCCGATCTACGCGCTGGTGCTGCTGGGCCAGCGCCCGTCGGTGTGGACGATGCTCGGAGGCGCCCTGGTCATCGCCGCCGGCGTTCTCATCGTCGGCTTCGGGCGCCCCGAAGGCGAGGCGCCGGCGACGACGGTGGCTGAGCCCGAACCGCTGTAGCGGTCCGGGATCCAGGCCGGCGTCTCTCAGCCGGAGCCCCCGGGATCGTCGGTCGCAACCCCGCGCTGAGTGCCGAGGCCGGCGCTTTCGGGTACGCTGATTCATGTCGCGCGTCGCCCTTCGCCCGGAGCTCCAGGCAGGGCCACGAGACGACGATGCTCTGACGCTGAACCTGCCCCGGCGCAACCACGTCGAAAGGAGCCGCTGGATGTCCCGGCCGGTCGAGAGTGCCCCGAAACTGACGCTCACGAAGTCGATGAGTATGCTCGCCGACGCGCAGCGGCTGACGCCTGGCGGCGTCGGCGGCATCCGGCGGCCGTACAACTTCGTCGTCGGCGAGTACCCGGTCTTCATTACCCACGGTCGTGGCGGCCACATCTTCGACGTCGACGGCAACGAGTACATCGACATGCTCTGCGCCTACGGGCCCATCATCCTCGGGTACGTCGAGGAGGAGATCAACGCGGCGGTCAGGCAGCAGATGGAGAAGGGGTTCTGCTTCAGCCTCGTGCAGCCGATCCAGAACGAGCTCGAGGAGCGCCTGGCCGGCGCCGTCCCGTGCGGCGAGCAGACGATCCTCGTGAAGACCGGGTCGGACGCGACCAACGCCGCCGTGCGGGCCGCTCGCGCGTACACGGGTCGCGAGAAGATCGCTCGCTGCGGGTACCACGGGTGGGGCGACTGGTGCGTCGAGAACAAGGGCGGCGTGCCCAATGCGGTCGTCGAGCTCACGAAGGAGTTCGAGTACGGCGACCTCGGCGATCTGGAGCGCGTCTTCTCGGAGAACGAGGGTGAGGTCGCCGGGGTCATCATCACGCCCGTCGGCCACGCGCTGGCCAAGCCAGTGCTGGCTCCACCGCCCGGCTACCTGGCGGCGGTCAAGAAGCTGACGCATCGGCACGGTGCGGTACTCATCTTCGACGAGATCCGCACCGGGTTTCGGGTCGCTATGGGCGGCGCCAGCGAACGCTACGGCGTTACGCCCGACCTCGCCACTGTCGGCAAGGCGATGGCCAACGGCTACGCCATCGCCGCGCTCGTCGGCAGTCGTGAGGTGCTGAGCGTGTACGTGAAGGACGCCTTCCTGAGCTCGACCTACTTCCCGAACAGCCTCGAGATGGTCGCCAGCATGAAGTGCCTGGAGATCCTGGAGCGCGAGAAGGTGCAGGACGCCATCTGGGAGCGCGGCACGCGGTTTCTGGAGAGGCTCGGCGCGATCGTAGACACTTCCGGCGTCCCAGTGACGACGAGCGGCATCCCCCCGATGCCGTTCCTCACCTTCGACCGGGTCGACGACGACTACCGGGAGCGACGCACCGCCTTCTACACGCAGTGCATTCGCCGCGGGCTCTTCGTCCAGCCGTACCACCACTGGTACATATGTTACCGGCACACCGACGAGGATCTCGCCCGCGCCCTCGAGGTCGTCGAGGAGAGCCTCGCCTACGTCGCTCACGAGTACCCCGTGGCGCGCTGACGAGCGGCGGCCGGAGGAGGCGTCGATGGAGAAGCTCATCATCACCGTGGCCGGCGTCGGCGCCGAGACCACGCGGGAGGCGCAGCCCGCCCTGCCGGTGACGGCGGCGGAGATCGGCGCGGACGCGGCCCGCTGCGCCGAGGCGGGCGCCGCCATCTACCACCTGCACGTGCGGGCAGCAGACGGGAGCCCCACGCAGTCGGCCGAGGCGTTCGCCGCCGCCATCGACGAGATCCGCGTCCGCACCGACATCATCGTCCAGACCAGCACCGGCGGGGCGATGGGCATGAGCGCCGACGAGCGTCTCCAGCCGCTGACACTCGGCCCGGAGATGGCCTCGCTGACCACGGGGTCGTCCAACTTCGGCGAAGACGTCTTCCTGAACGACGCGGCGCTCATGAGCGAGTTCTACAGGCGCATGCAGGTGAGAGGGGTTCGCCCGGAGTTCGAGATCTTCGAGGCCGGGCAGATCGACAACGCGTTGCGCCTGGTGCAGCGATTCGGCCCGGCAGGCCCGCTCATGCACTGGGACTTCGTGCTGGGCGTGCCGGGCAGCATGAGCGGCGAGCCGCGCAACCTGACGTTCCTTGTTGACCGCCTGCCCGAGGGCTCCGCCTGGACGTGCACCGGCATCGGCCGCTGGCACATGCCGGTGGCCATGACGGCGCTGGCGCTCGGCGGCAACGTGCGCCTGGGGTTCGAGGACAACGTCTTCTACCACAAGGGAGTCCTGGCCAGGGAGAACGCGGAGCTGGTGCGGCGTGTCGTCCGTCTGGCGGCGGAATGGGATCGGCCGGCCGCATCCCCGGACGACGCTCGCCGGCTTCTGAGGCTGCCCCCGTATGACTCGTGAGGTCCACGGCAGGGACGGGGTGGACGGAAGACACGTGAGTGTCGGTCGGCGCCCGACGCCTGGCCGGGAGTCCCGGCTAAAGTCCGTGCTCGCCCCTGTCGACAGAACTGGAGACGGGCAGGTTCGAGTCATGGACGCGCGCGCGAACGCCGATCCGGAGACTCCGGATGTAGACGCTCGCGCGGGATCTGGACGAGGGAGCCAGGTGCCGCTTCGAGGGAAGAACCGAAGAGCCGAGACGGGCGAGCTCGAGTTGCTGCGGGGCCTCATGACCCTGGCCAACCAGCTGCAGTCGAGCCTCGAGCTCGACGCCATCGTTCATGTGATCGCCATCGCGTTGAGCGAGACCTTCGGCTTCCGTGAAGCCGCGGTCTATCTGGTCGACGGGCCGGCGGGGCTCTTCCGCGTTCACGCAACGGTAGGGGAGCATCCGGACTACGACCAGGACCTGTTCCACCGACCCGTCCCCGGCGCGATCTGGCGCGAGCTCTTCCGGCCCGAGTACGCGATCAGCTCCTCCTTCTTCGTCGATCAGCGCCGTCACACGTGGACCGATGAGCAGCTCTACTACCTGCCCCCGCTCGAAGTCGGTCCCCGGCGTCCGGACGAATGGCAGCCCAACGACGATCTCCTTGTGCCGCTCTACGACAAGCGGCACGAGCTCATGGGCGTGCTCGACCTCTACGATCCGGCCGATCGCGCGCTGCCGACCCTCCAGCTCGTCAAGTCGCTGGAGGTGTTCGCGACGCACGCCGCGGTGGCGATCGAGAACGCCAGGCAATACGAGCAGCTCGAGGAGACCAGGGCGCAGCTCGAAGCTCAGCTCCAGCTGCGCCACAAGCTTCTCGAGCTGAGCTCTGCGCTGCTCTCGACGCTCGACCAGCAGGCGCTCTTCACACATATGGCGACGGCGCTCAAGGACATCGTCGACCATGACGGCCTCGAGATCCGCCTCGTCGACGAGGCCGCCGAGGAGCTCTACTGCTGGTACGCCTCCGGAGAGGGGGCCGAGGAGGCCGCTACGTGGCGCAGCGGGGTCGACGAGGGCGTGTCGGGGTGGGTTGTGAGACACAACGAGGCCCAGCTCGTCAGCGACATGGCCAGCGATCCGCGCGCGGCCCTCGTCCCCGGCACGACCCCGGACCCACAGGCCTCGATCATCGTTCCGCTCAACGTTGGCGGCAAGGTCATCGGCGTCCTGGCCATCGACCGCGTCGGTGAGTGGAAGTTCGGCCAGCACGAGCTCGAACCGGTGCGGCTCTTCGGCAACCTCGCGGCGATCGCCATCAACAATGCGCGCAGCTACGAGGAGATGCAGCGCCAGGCCATCAGCGACGGGCTCACCGGCCTGCACAACTACCGTCACTTCCACGAGACGCTCAAGGCCGAGGTGAGCCGCGCCGAGCGGTATGGCGAGAGCTTCTGCCTCCTCATGATGGATCTCGACCGCTTCAAGGCCGTCAACGACACGGTCGGCCACCAGATGGGCGATGAGGTGCTCAAGGCCGTCGCCGGCGTCATGCGCGGCTGCTCGCGTGAGTCCGACTACCTGGCGAGATACGGCGGTGAGGAGTTCGTCGTCATCCTGCCGAGAACCGACCTCAACGAAGCCAGGCTTCTCGCCGAGCGCATCCGGACGCAGGTGGCGTCGATCGACATTGGCCATCCTGAGCTGAAGGTCACCACGTCGATCGGTGTGGCCTCCTACCCGGCGTGCGCCCTCGACAGCGACGGCGTGCTCGGAGCAGCCGACGCGGCCCTCCTGCGCGCGAAGGCGCGCGGCCGGGACCGGGTGTGTCTGTACGAGGAGTACACAGGTCTGACGCGGGCCGAGCTCGAGGGCGACGTGGTCGCTCTCGGGCGAAGTTTTGCGGCCTTCATCGGGCTGTCGCAGGCAGAGACCGCCGGCTTGGTCACGGCCCTGGCTGTCCAGAGCAGTGGAGCGGAGCTGCAGGACGAGGTGCAGGTCATCCTGGGCAGCGGCGAGAACGGTGGCGCACAGGCGAACGAGGTGCGCGAGAGCGCTGTGGCGGCGCTCGTCTACGGCAACGAGCGCTGGGACGGGCAGGGATACCCGGAGGGGCGGCGCGGTGTCGCCATTCCCCGCGTTGCGCGTGCCTACGCCGTCTGTCGCCGATTCAATGCGACCTCCGTGAAGAGCGACAGGATTGGTCAGCTGCGCTCGAGATCCGCCAAGGAGCTGGATCCGCGCATGGTTCAGCGCTTCGCGGCGATGCTGCGGGCTCAGAGGGCCGAGGACAACTGAGATCCCCCCTGCTCGGGTAGGCTTGGGCCAGTGGAGCCGCGGAGGTGGGACGATGATTGTCTTCGAGCGACACAGCACGCTGCCTCACCCCGCCGCCGAGGTGCTTGCCTACGCCCGCCGCGAGCAAACGTTCGAGCGGTTGCTGCCACCATGGGAGGGCGCTCGCACCGTGGAGCACACGGGAGGCATGCGTGTCGGCGGCCGCATCGCGCTGCAGTCCGGCGGTCTGCTGCGCCGGGACTGGCAAGCCGAGGTCGGCGAAGGCGACGAGGCCTGGCGCCTGCTGGTCCAGGGACCGTCCGTCTTCTGCGATCACACGCAGCGCGTGCTCGCGCGCGGCGAAGCTGGGTCTGAGCTCATCGATCACGTCGAGTGTCGGCTGCCGCTCAGCGGGGTCTCGACCTTCGTGGCCGGCGGCGCCGTGACGCGGCGGCTGGAGCGGGTCTTCGCCTTTCGGCAGAGTCGCGCTCGGAACGATCTGGACCGGCACGCCGTGTGGGCCGACCGGGGGTCGCTGACCGTGGCGATCGCGGGCTCCGGCGGTCTCATAGGGTCGCACCTGCGGGACTATCTCGCCGGCGCAGGGCACCGCGTCGTGCGACTGGTGCGCCGCCCCGGCGCCGCCGGCGACGAGATCCCCTGGGACCCGGATGAGGGCTCTCTCGATCCCGCGGCCATGGAGGGGGTCGACGCCGTCGTCAACCTCTGTGGGGCGGGTCTCGCGAGCCTGTGGACCACACGCAGGAAGGACGTCCTGCGTGGCAGCCGGGTGAGGTCGACGCGCACGCTCGTCGGGGCGATGCTGCGCATGGAGACGCCGCCGGCGGTCTTCGTGTCGGCCTCGGCCGTCGGCGTCTACGGTTCGAGAGACGGTGAGACGCTCACCGAAGAGAGCGGAGACGGGACGGGCTTCCTCGCGGAGTTGTGCCGGGACTGGGAGGCGGCTGCCACGGACGCGTCGTCGTCAGGCGTTCGGGTCGTCACGCCGCGCATCGGCATCGTGCTCACGGCGTCGGGCGGCGCGCTCGCGACCATGCTGCCCATGTTTCGCGCCGGGCTTGGCGGTCGTGTCGGGGACGGCCGGCAGTGGTGGTCCTGGGTCGCTCTGGACGATCTCCTCGGTGCGCTCGAGTGGGCCGTACACGATCCGACGATGCGGGGGCCGGTCAACGTCGTCGCGCCGGTGCCGGTGACCAATCGCGACTTCACGAAGACGCTGGCTCGCGTGCTGCGCCGGCCCGCGGTGCTCGCAGCGCCTCGGCCGGTGGTCGCCGCTCTCGGTGGAATGCCGGAGGAGATGCTGCTCGCCAGCCAGCGTGCCGTCTCCCGGCGGCTGTGCGAACACGGCTACCGGTTCGCCTTCCCGACCCTCGAGAAGGCGCTCCGCTTCGAGCTCGGCAGGTGACGGGCGCGGGTTCGTCAGTAGGCCAGCGCGATCGCGTGGCCCACGTTGTGACGGCGACCGATCTCGTCGAGCATGAAGGCCGCCACGTCGACGCGGGCCATCGCCGTACCTCCCCGCAGAGAATAGCCGGGCCCGACGTGGAAGCTGCCGCGCGGCGGCTTGTCCGTGAGCGACGTCGCCCGCACGAGCGTCCACTCCAACTCGCTCTGGCGGATGGTGACTTCGGCGCGACGCAGGGTTGCCGCGAGATGCCTGTGGAGGAGCGGCTTGACGAGGTGCTCGCGGAACCAGGGCAGGCTGGGGTCCGGTCCCGGGTGAGCGAGGCTCGCCGAGAGCACGACCAGCCTCGGCACGCGGTAGCGCTGCATGGAGCGAATCACGTTGAGCACGCCCTGGGCGCTGGCTCGCCGTTCCGTCCTCGATCCGTCGGCCAAGGCCACCAGCGCCGCCTCCTGACCGTCGACCGCATCGCTGACGGCGCCGCCGTCCAGGACCTGGCCGCGGACGATACGGGCAGTGGAGGGAAGCGCGCCGGCGTCGTCCCGGGCGCCGACCAGCGCCGTCACGTCGTGACCGCGCTGCAGCGCGCCCTCCACGAGCAGACGTCCGGTCCGGCCGGTCACTCCGAAGACGACAATCCTCACGGGGTCCATGGTAGCAGTCTTCGGCGAGAGGGCATCCGCCCTTGCCGTGTGGTCGCCGGCCGGTCGCCAGCGTATTATCGGGGTGGTTCCGGGGCGGCCGTGACCAGGCCCGTGTCGTCTCCGCGACGGCCGCCAAAGGAGGAGCGATGAGCAGGACTCTGCTCGATCATCTCGTGGCTGGTCGAACTACCCCGCTGGGTGACGCAGGCGCCGCGTCCCCTCACGTGAGGCGGCCTGACCACTTAGCCCTGCCCTGAAGCAATGATCGGAGGCGCACATCTGCTCAGCGCTCGCGCCGTCAGGGTGCTGGACGTCGCGGTCCTCCTTTGGATCGCACTGTGGGGGGTGCTGGGCGTGCTCATCTGGCACGACATTCGAGCCCAGACCGGACTGAGCGACAATGTCATCAGGATCGGCGCCGCGGTCAGGGAGACCGGCGAGGCGTTCGCGGTCGTCGGCGGGCTGCCGTTGATCGGCGGGGGGATCGCCGACGTCGCGGATCGGATCACCTCGGCCGGTGCCGAAGTCGAGTCGACCGGCGTGGAGAGTCGCGAGAGCATCACGCGCATCGCCATCGTGAGCGGCATCGGGGTCGGCGTGCTGCCTGCGGCAATGGTCCTGTTCCTTTACGTGCCGGTGCGTCTCGCATGGCGACGCGATGTGGCTGCTGTCGCGGCCGGTCTGTCGCGGTCGCAGGGCGACCCGGGCTTTGAGCGCTACTTGGCTCGGCGGGCTGTCAGCGTTCTTCCCTGGGATCGCCTCGAGAAGATCACCGCCGATCCGTGGCGCGAGATCGCAGAAGGGGACGTGAGGGCGCTCGCCGACGAGGAACTCTCGCGTCTCGGCCTCTCCCGGCGGCGGGAGCCTCTGCCACAGAGCGGTAGGGGCGCCTGACGGCGCCCCGAAAAGAAGAGAAGAGTGGACCGAGAGCGGTGCTTGCCGCTTGACACGGTCTGCTATAGTGTGCCCCAAACAGGATAAGTACAGTCCTGTTCGCGGAACGTCTGGTCGCCGCGACGTGAACGTGCGAGAGGAGGCCGTGAGATGCACCCCGCGTCTGTCGAGCTCACAGCCAAGATCCTTACCGTGTCCCAGGCAGTGGCGGCCGCCAGGCTGTCACCGGGTCGGAGGTTCACCCTGACGCCAGAGGTGGTTTCCGGCGTCCGTCTCGTGCTGGTCGACTCCGGCCGCGACGCTCTCGTCTTCTCGCTCTGGGACCGCCGGAAGGACGTGGTCGCCCTGTGCGGCGACGCGAAGGTGCCCTCCAGGACCTTGCTCCTCGCCATCGACGAGGGTCAGCTGCGGGTCGCCGGCCGAGAGGGTCTCTCGGCGCTCTCGCCGAGCCCGGAGGCGCCGGGACTGCAGTACGCTCTGCTTCACTACGCGAATTGCCGCCAGATCCGGCGGATGGTGAATCGCCTGACGGCGTCGGGGCCGGCCGCGGCCGCGGCCTGAGCGCCGTCAGGACTCGGGACGACAGGGCTGGTGGCTGCGTCGTGTCGTTGCGGACGATGCCAGTAGCATGTGATCGACGTTCGCCGCCGCGTTCCGGGGCGAGCGAGGACGGAAGAAGAGCGAGCATGACGGCTCGGGCGGCGGTGCCTGCCGCGACCGTCGAAGGAGGATGAGGAGAGTATGGGCGACCCGTACATCAACACGCCGCCGGCGCCGATGGACAAGGGCGCGATGACGGCGCAGAATATCGCCGCGGCGCTGGCCGGCGAGAGCCAGGCGTCGCAGAAGTACCTGGCCTTCGCGGACGTCGCGGACGCGGAGGGCTATCCCAACGTCGCGCGTCTCTTCCGCGGCGTCGCCTTCGCGGAGAGCACGCACGCGCGCAATCACCTGAGCGTGCTCGGCGCGATCGGCACAACGGCGGAGAACCTCCAGGCGGCCTGGGGTGGCGAGACTTTCGAAATCGACGAGATGTACCCGGCCTACGATGCCGTCGCCAGGCTTCAGGGCAACGAGTCGGCCAGGACGAGCATTCGCTACGCCCTCAACGCGGAGAAGGATCACCAGGGCATCTACGATTCCACTCTGCGCGGCGTCGAGGGCAAGGCCGACCTCGACGGCGCGCCCGTGATGGTGTGTCCGATCTGCGGCCACACCGTGATTGGTGACGCCCCCGACGAGTGCCCACGATGTGGCACCGCCGGCGCGCACTTCCGGACGTTCTGATGGACGAGGCGATAGAGAGGCGTCTCCCGGTCGCCGAGCGCCTGAGCGCCATGACCGAGGCCGACCTGAGAGCAGCTTTCGCGGGGGAGAGCCAAGCCGCCGAGAGGTACCTGGTCTTTGCGGAACAGGCCGAGGATGAGGGGCTGCCCAACATCGCCAGGCTGTTCCGGGCGATCTCGTTCGCCGAAACGCGCCATGCGCGCAATCACCTGAGGGTGCTGGGCGGTGTGGGTACGACGGCGGAGAACCTCCAGACCGCCTTCGAGGGCGAGGCCTTCGAGGTCGATGAGATGTACCCCGCATACGCCGAGGTGGCCCGCCTGCAGGCCATGAGTCAGGCTGCGCGCAGCATCAGATACGCGCAGCGCTCGGAAGAGGACCACAAGCAGATGTACGCCGAGGCGCACACCCAGGCCGAGGCGGGCGACGACATCGCCAATCAGCCTGTCAGCGTGTGTCTCATCTGCGGGCACACCGTCATCGGGGAGCTGCCGCAGAAGTGCCTTGTGTGCTCGGCGCCGAAGGAGTACTACCGGACCTTCTGAGCCGCAGGGGTCTCGGATTGCCGAGGGGGGGCGGTGCGCCGGCCGGCGCACCGCCCCCCCTCGGTGTCTGGATCGGGGTGTCCGGTGGCCTCAGTCGAGCGGCTCGAACATGTTCTTCTCCACCCCGCACTCGGGGCAGACCCAATCATCGGGGAGATCGTCGAAGGCCGTGCCTGGCTCGATCCCGCCGTCGGGATCGCCCACGGCGGGATCGTAGATGTAGTTGCAGACCGTGCAGATGTACTTCATCTCGCCCTCCCGGGTCTGGTGTGGCTCACTGATTCTCGAGCAGCTCGTCTTCGTTGACGTCGCGAACGACGCGCGCGGGGACACCCATGAGGACCTTGCGCGGCGGCGCGTCCTTGGTCACCACGGCGCCGGCGGCGAGGAAGGCGTCTTCGCCGATCTCGATGCCGGGGCAGAGCACGACGCCGCCGCCGACGCGCGCGCCGCGCCTGATGGTCGCTCCTTTGATGAGCTTGTGGCGGCGCTCCGTGCGGCCCATGAAGTTGTCGTTGGTCGTCTGCACGCAGGGAGCGATGAAGCAGTTGTCCTCGATCGTCATGTAGGCTGTGATGTAGACGTTCGTCTGGATCTTGGTGAAGTCGCCGATCGTGGTGTCGTTCTCGACGACGCTGCCGCGTCCGACCACCACCCGTCGACCGAGCGTGCAGCGCTCGCGGACGCCAGCGTAGTCGCCGAGGATGCAGCCGTCGCCCAGGGTCGTGCCCCGGTAGACGACGGCGCCGGTGCTGATGACACAGCCGGCGCCGAGGATCGTGGGGCTCAGCTCTCCCCGCTTGGCGGTGCTCGTCGCCGAGAGCGTCGGCGCCTTGCCCAGCACGGCGTTGTCCTGGATGAAGCAGCCGTCGCCGATGACCGTGTCGTCGTAGACGACGACGTTGGCGCCGAACGCGACGTCGCGGCCGATGACCACGCTCTCGCCGAGCAGAAGGTTGTGGCCGTAGGGTGCGGGTGTGAGCGTCATGTTCCCTCCTGGAGCAGCGGGCGGCGCGGTCAGGTCAGGTCGCTCGTCTTGACCGGCTGGCCGCCTTGACGAAGGCTGCGCTCCATGGCCTCGAGGACGCGTACCACGTTGAGCGCGTCGCGCCCGTCGCTGAGCGGCTGCCTGTCGCCGAGGATGCAGTCGACGAAGTGCTGCGCCTCGATACGCAGGGGCTCCTCGTTGCCGATCTTCGGGATGTAGATATCGCCGAAGTGCAGGGTGACGAACTCACCGTAGCTGTCGAACTTGGTGCGCGTGGTGGTAGCTCCCTTGTCGTAGATCGTGACCTTGCGGTCGGCCTCCATGTCGTCGAAAACCACCATCTTGTCTGAGCCGACGACGGTGATCTTCCGGCTCTTGTGAGGGTCGAGCCAGCTCACGTGGAGGTGGCCGACGATGCCGCTCGGGTACTTGATGTAGCCGAACACGACGTCTTCGACCTCGTCCTGGAGATAGCACTCGCCGCGAGCGCTGACCTCCTCGGGCTCCTCGCCGATAAGGTAGTTGAGCACGGAGATGTCGTGCGGGCCGAAGCTCCACAGGGCGTTCTCGTCGGCCCGCACCTTGCCCAGGTTCAAGCGATTCGCGTACACGTAGAAGATGCGTCCGAGACTGCCGTCGTCGACGAGCTCCTTGAGCTTGCGGACCGCGGGGTGGTACTCGAGGAGGTGCCCGACCATGAGCTTGACGCCCTTGGCGTCGGCGGTCCTGAGAAGCTCTTGGGCGTGAGCCGCCTTGAGCGCGATGGGCTTCTCGATGAACGTGTGCTTGCCGGCTGCAAGCGCCTTCTTGCCCAGGGCGTAGTGCGTGGGAACCGAGGTGGCGACCACGATTGCGTCCACCGTGTCGTCGGCCAGCACGGCATCGAGGTCGTTGGTGGCGACGGCGTGGGGGTAGAGGGCGCGCGCCTTCTTCAGGTTGGCGTCGTCGAGGTCACAGCAGTAGGCCAGCTCGGCGTTCGGCAGGCGGTCGAAGTTGCGCACGAGGTTCGGGCCCCAGTAGCCGAGGCCGACCACACCGACGCGGACCTTGTCAGTCGCAGTCACAGGCGCGTCTCCCTGTCAGAGTTTCCAGAGGTTGCCGGCGCCGGGAATGCCGGCGGTCGCGTTGCGGAAGTCGACCACCACGGCCGCGTTCGCCACCACGGCGCGATAGTCGAGGGCTGAATGCGCGGTCACGATGGCCACGGCGTCGAAGTCGGAGACGCGCCGGTAGCCGTCGAGTTCGACCGAGTGCAGGTCGAACTCCGGAAGTGCCGGACAGTGGGGGTCGTGATACGCCACGTCCGCGCCGCGCTCGCGGAGCAGCCTGATGACCTTGAGCGCCGGCGACTCACGGAGGTCGTCGATATCGGCCTTGTAGGCGACGCCGAGCACGAGGACGCGCGAGCCGTTGAGACTCTTGCGGCGCGTGTTGAGGGCGCGGTTGAGCTTCTCGACGCAGAAGTACGGCATGTTCTCGTTGACCTTGCCGGCGAGCTCGATGAACTCGGTCCAGAAGTCGTACTCGCGAGCCTTCCAGCTGAGGTAGAAGGGGTCGATCGGAATGCAGTGGCCGCCGAGGCCGGGACCCGGCTGGAACTTCATGAAGCCGAAGGGCTTGGTGGCGGCCGCGTCTATCACTTCCCACACGTCGATGCTCATGCGGTCGCAGAGCATGGCGATCTCGTTCATGAGCGCGATGTTGACGCTGCGGAAGATGTTCTCGAGGAGCTTCGTCATCTCGGCCACTTCCGGCGTGCTCACGGGGACGACGTGGGCGAGGGCCGGTCCGTAGACCTCGAGAGCCCGAGCCGTGCACGCAGGCGTGAGGCCGCCGACGACCTTGGGCGTGGTCTTCGTCGTGTAGTCGGTGCGCCCGGGATCGACCCTCTCCGGCGAGAAGGCGAGATGGAAGTCGGTCCCGGCGACGAGCCCCGAGCCTTCCTCCAGGATGGGCGCCAGCTCCTCGCGGGTCGTCCCTGGGTAGGTCGTGCTCTCCAGGGTGACGAGTTGGCCGCGGCGCAAGTGCTTCGCGAGCCGGGCGGTGGCCGTCTTGACGAGGGTGAGATCCGGCTCACGGTTGGCGTTGAGCGGTGTCGGCAGGCAGATGATGACGGCGTCGCAGTCCTCGGTGGCCGCGTAGTCGGTGGTCGCGCTGAGGAGCCCTGCGCGAACCACCTCCGCCAGGGCCTCGCCGGAGACGTCCTGGATGTAGCTGTCTCCCGCGTTGACCTGGTCGCAGCGCGCGCGTACGGCCTCGACTCCGACCACCTCGGTGCCGGCCTCGGCGAACGCCATGGCCAGCGGCAGGCCGACGTACCCCAAGCCAATGACTGCGATCTTCACCCGGACTCCTGTGGTTCGACCGTCGAGGCGGGAGAGCGAGGTCTCCACGCCCGGCATTCTACCGCATCGCGTTCGCGCCGAACGCGGCCCTGCGCGCGAGGGGCCGTGGGCGCACGCTGCAGGAATCCGCCGATGTGCCGATAACAGGGCAGTCACCTAGGCGACAGCGAAAGGACGGGAGATGAGCGCCGGTCTGCGCAGGCAGGACGGGTTCGTCCGGGGAGCGATCTGGCTCGGCCTCACCGTGGGGGTGATCGCTCTCGTCCTTCTCGACGGCATGGCGCTGTTCAGCACCCGGCAGTCCACGGAGGAGAGCGCTACGACCGCGGCCCAGGAAGCGCGCAACGTCTATTTCCAGACGCAGGATCTCGGAAGCGCCCAGTTGGCCGCCGAGGCGTATCTCTCGAAGAACCACAAGACGCTCGCCGAGTTCGCGACTGAGCGGGACCTGGGCGGCGCCCTGGTCTTCGAGGTCACGGCGAAGGGTCACGCCGACACGTACGCCTTCAAGTACCTCGGGTACGTGGGGCTCAAGGACTGGGTGAGCCGCGCGACCAACCCGACGGTGACCGAGTCGGCGACGTAGCCCCGCGGCTAGTGGGTGGTCCGCAGGCCGCTGCGCACCGCATGGCGGGCCAGGCCGAGGCGGACGATCTCCTCGATCAGCTCGCGATTACTCACGCCCGACGCCGCCCACAGGCGAGGGAATCCGCTCGTCGGGGCCATCCCGGGGATGGTGTTGATCTCGTTGACGAGCACGCGTCCGCTCTGGCGCTCGAGGAAGAAATCGCAGCGCGCGTAGCCGCAGCAGTCCACCGCGCCGAATGCTGCGGCGGCGAGGGCGGCGACCTCGGCCTGCTTCCCGGCGCCGACGTCCGCGGGGATGACGAAGGCCATCATGCCTTCCGTGTACTTCGCCTCGTAGTCGTAGAACTCGTTCGCCGGCACGACCTCCCCGGCCACAGAGGCGCGAACGCTCTCGTTGCCCAGCACGGCGCACTCGAGCTCACGCCCGTCGATGGCGCGCTCCACGATGGTCTTGCGGTCGTACGCCGCCGCCAGGTGAAGCGCCTCTACGAGCTCGGCGCGATCGTGAGCCTTGGTCATGCCCACGCTGGAGCCGAGATTGGCCGGCTTGACGAAGACTGGGTACGGAAGCCGCTGCTCGACGGTCGCGACCGCCTCCGCCGCGGTGGTGGCGGCGGTGTCGCGCAGGACGATGTACTCCGTCTGGGGCAGGCCGTGAGCGGCGAACACGGCCTTCATGAGCTCCTTGTCCATGCCGACGGCACTGGCCGCCACGCCCGCGCCGGCGTAGGGCAGACCGGCGAGCTCGAGAAGGCCCTGGATCGTGCCGTCCTCGGCGAAGGTGCCGTGCATGATGGGAAAGGCGAAATCCACGGGTGCGAAGGCGCCGTCCGCACCACAGAGCCCGGGTCGCTCGGGGTCGAGCACGAGGTGGACGCCGTGGCCGGGAGCATGCTCGAGACCGTCCGCGAGGGCGCCGGCGAGGTCGGCAGGCTGCTTCCACTGTCCCGACCTCGTGATGCCGACGGGGATGACGTGGTAGTCGCTCGGGTTGAGCATGTCGGCGACGAAGCGGGCCGAGGCGAGGGAGATCTCATGCTCGGCGGAGCGGCCGCCGAAGATAAGAGCCACACGAAGCATGGCGGCTAGAGTACTTGGACCCGACGCGACGTGCAACGAAGAGCCGCAGGACGGTTGCAGGATTGGCGGGGAGCGCAGGACGTTTGGTGCTCTCCGCGAATGAAAAGCCGCCGGCTCAGGTATAATCGGAGCAAGATCGTCCTGGAAGAGGGGCGTTGGCTTCAGTCGAGTACACAGTCTACGGGCGCAAGCGCCGCCGCCGCTGGCCGTACTTCGTCGGGGCGGCGGTTTGTGTGCTGGCGGCGCTTGCCGTATGGCAGATCCTCGCCGTGCCTCGGGTCTCGGCGGTGACGCCGGGTCCGGACGCCTTCGTCAATCAGCCCACCCTGGCGATCGTGCTCAACGTGAAGGGGCTCGACAAGCTCCAGAACGTCGGGGTGAGCTTCGACGGGACGGACGTCACCGATACGGCGAGGCTGACCGGCGAGAAACTCACCTTCACGGCCTCGAAGCTCGCCGACGGCGAGCACAACGTGACCTTCAGCGCCGTCAGCTCGAATCTCCTGCGGCGGGATGTCGTCGAGCAGTGGCACTTCACCGTGGACACCAGCGTCCCCGAGCTCGAGCTTGACAGCGCTCTGGAGCACGGGCGTATCAACTCCTCGCCCGCGCGCTTCAGTGGGGCGACGGAACCAAGGGCCACGGTGACCGTGACCAGTGGCGCGGTCAGGGCGAGCACAACTGCCGGCGCCGACGGGCAGTACGAGGTCCAGGCTCCGCTGCCGGACGGTCCCTCGACGGTGACGATCACGACCGCCGACCGGGCCGGCAACTCCACTTCAGACACCCTCGACGTCTACGTGGACGCCGTGCCCCCCGTCCTCACCGTCACGCGGCTCCCCAAGACGATGGCGAGCGCCAAGACCAAGGTGGTCGTTGACGCCGGCGATCAGCTGGGCACGCCGACCGTCACGATCATGCTCGACGGCGAGAAACAACAAGCCAGAAAGCGCCCGGCCGGCCTCGTCTACAGGGCCGCGGACCTTGCTCAGGGCCGGCACTCGCTGGTGGTGACGGCCAGCGACAAGGGCGGCAATGTCGTCACCGACGAGCAGTCGTTCGTCGTCGACAGCACGGAACGCTTTGGCGCCCAGGCCATGTGGCCGGGGGCGCGTGGCAAGGACGTCAAGGCGCTGCAGAAACGGCTGATCGACGCCGGCCTCCTGAGCGGCACGCGGACCGGCCTCTACGACGGCCGGACCGAGGCCGCCGTCAAGAAGTACCAGGAGCAGTACGACTTCATCGTCGACGGTCGCCTCGACGGGGACACCCTGACCGCGCTCGGCGGACAGGTCATCGTGGATCTCGGCGATCTGCATCTGTACCTGTATCGGGGCGACAAGCTCTACAGGAGCTACGGGATCGCCGTCGGGCAACCGGCGTACCCGACGCCGACCGGCAGCTACGTCGTCGTCAACAAGCAGGTCGACCCGACCTGGGTCCCGCCGGACTCCGATTGGGCGAAGAACGCGGAACCCATCCCGCCCGGGCCCAACAACCCGCTGGGCACCCGGTGGATCGGCATCAGCTACCCGGGCGTCGGGATTCACGGCACGCCGGACGACGCTTCGATCGGATCGTACGCCTCGCACGGCTGCATCCGCATGCACATCCCCGACGTGGAAGACCTCTACGAGCGGGTCGTCGTCGGCATGCCAGTGACCATCCGCCCGTAGCCCCGACTCCGGTATACTCAGGCTCCCGGGGCGCCCCCGAGCGTTCTGGCTGCAGGTCCAACCGGAGGAGCAGAATGGCCGACGTCCGGCCTTTCAGAGGCGTCCGCTACGGCGCGCACGCCGATCTCGACAGTCTGGTCTCCCCGCCCTACGACGTTCTCGGTGTCGCTCAGGCCGAGGAGCTGCGAGAGCGGAGTCCCTTCAACGCCGTGCACCTCGACCTTCCGGTCGGCCCGGGAGAGGCGCCCACGGCGGCGGCCTACGCGGGCGCCGCGGAGAAGCTCGCCGCGTGGCGCCGCGAGGGCGTTCTCGTGCGCGAGGCGGAGCCGGTCGTCTACCTCGTCGATCAGACGTATCGTGGGCCCGACGGCGTCGACCGCACGCGGCGCGGCTTCATCGCGCGCCTCGTTCTCGCCGACTTCAGCGAGCGCGTTGTGCTCCCGCACGAGAAGACGCACGCCGGCCCCAAGACCGACAGACTCGAACTCTATCGCGCGACGCACGCCGACCTCAGTCAGATCTTCCTCCTCTACCCGGATGCTGAGGGCCGTGTTGCCGACGTGCTGTCGGCCGCGGCGTCCCGGCTCACGCCGGGCGAGGTGCGCGTGGTGCGCGACGCCGACGGCAACTCGCACCGCATCGCGCCGGTCGGCGGTGAGCAGGCTCCGCGCATCGCCGCGCTGCTGCGTGAGGAGACGTTGTACATCGCCGACGGCCATCACCGGTACGAGACCGCCTTGGCGTTCCGGGACGAGCGGCGGGCGCTCGGCGATCATGCCGCCGATACGATGATGGTCTACCTGTGCGGCATGAACGATCCGGGGCTCACGGTGTTTCCCACGCACCGGCTCATCAAGGGCGTGGAGCTGCCGCCGATGGCTGAGGTCCTGGAGCGCCTGAGCCCGACCTTCGAGACGCTGCCGGGAGCAGCCACGGGTCTTGACGGCTGCGAGCGCTTCATCCGCGAGGGGCTGCGGGGAGGTCCCGATCCCGGCGGCGCGTTCGGCCTCTACTTCCCTCGGGAGGAGACCTGTGCGGTGGCGCGGCTGCGCGACGTCTCCGCCCTCGACCGCCTTGCGGCGGAAGGCTTCTCCCGCGCCTCGGCCGGACTCACCGTGACGGTGCTCCACTACCTGATTCTCCGTGACGCCCTCGGTATCGACCCCGGGCACACCGAAGGCAGGATCGACTACGACAGCGACGCGGGGGACGCCTTCGCGCGACTGGGGGCCGGCGGCTACGTTCTGGGGGCCTTCATCAACGCGACGCGCGCGAGCGACGTCAAGACGATCGCCGATCAGTCGGAGACGATGCCGCAGAAGTCGACGTACTTCTACCCCAAACTCCTCACCGGCCTGGTCTTCGACGTGCTGGGCGACTGAGGGCTCGTCACGGTGGATGAGCTGGCGCTCATCTTCTTCTCGTCGCTGCTCATCGCCTACTCAGGCGCCCTGATGCCGGGACCGATGTTGACGGTCGTCGTGACGGAGACGCCGCGCCAAGGGGCGAAGGCAGGCCCGCTGGTCGTCCTCGGGCACGCCATCCTCGAGCTTCTGCTGCTGGCCCTCCTGATCCTCGGCCTGGGTCCGATCCTGGAGCGTCCCGCCGTCCAGGCCATCCTGGCCGTCGTGGGCGGTCTCATGCTGCTGGCCACCGCTGCCGTGATGCTGATCGCCGTCGTCCGCGGCCGGGTCGTCCTCGAGATCGAGCCGGATGCGCGGACCGCGAGACACGCTCGCACGGTGCTCTCCGGCGTGATCTCGAGTCTCTCCAACCCCTACTGGATCATCTGGTGGGCGACGATCGGCCTGAGCCTCGTCACGAAAGCGTACGCTCTGGGGCTCCTTGGTGTGGGCGCGTTCTACATCGGCCACATTCTCGGCGATCTGACCTGGTACACCGCCGTCAGCGGGATCATGGCGGCAGGCCGCCGCTGGATCACGCTGCCGCGGTACCGCGGCATGATCGTGGTGGCGGCCTGCTTCCTCGTCGTGCTGGCGGCATGGTTCCTGGTCTCGGGGGTCGACTCACTCACGAAGCCGGGTTCATCCAGCTAGCGCCGAGGAGCAGGGCGCGCAGCGCCCGGCGGTTTGCGGCGCCGCTCTTGACGAGCAGAGAACGGCAGTGGCTGCGGACCGTCGAGGGTGACAGCCACAGGCGGTCGGCGATCTCGTTCGTGGTGCGTCCGGCCAGGATCAGCAGGAGTACGTCGGCTGCGCGGACCGTAAGGCCGGCGGCAAGCTCGTCGGGCGCCTGCTCGCCGGCCCGCCGTGGAGCCGAGGGAGCGACCGGGTAGTGGAACGAGGCGCGCCCGCCGGTGGCTCGGAGCAGCAGCACAACGTCGGCGCAGGCGTGAGCGGCGTGGGCGGCCGCAAGGACGGCAGGTCCCGCGACGTACCCTACGACGAGGGAATCGGCACGATGACTCCCGGTCGGGCCGTCGCCCGCGATCCGCCCGCCGCCCCGCCCGCCGGGCCGCCCGTCGTGACCTCGCGCGAGAGCGCCGGTCCGCGAGCCGCAGCGCGCGCAGTGCTCGAGGTTGTCGAGGCCCACGAACCAGACCTCGGCCGGCGCCGCGACATCCTCGGCCGGGTCGGTGACGACGAACCCCAGGCCTGTTGCGGCCTGCTCGGCATGGAGCCTCAGCAGTGGATCCCCCTCGACGACCCTGGCGACGCCGCTGGCGCCGTGTCCCGTGACAGACGCCACGAGACGAAGCGCGTTGAGCTCTCCGCGCGGGGCGAGGCCCATCGTCGTCGTGCCGCCATGTCCCATGCTCACCCCGCCTCCAGAAGCTCGTGCCGGTGAGGCTAGCCGAAGCTCGACGGCCGGGCGTCGACCCGCGGGTGGAATACACGGCGACAACACGGGCGAGCCCGCGACACGGCCATTTCACCCATGCGGTACACTGAAGATCGTCCCCGGCGAAGCCACTCGAGAAGGTGGGCTCATGAATGTCCGCGTCACCGTCACGCCCAAGCAGGGCATCCTCGATCCGCAAGGCGCCGCGGTGGAGCGCGCTCTGCCGGCACTGGGGTTCCAGGGCGTCAGGGACGTTCGCATCGGCAAGTTCATCGAGCTCACCGTCGACGCGCCGGCGGGCGTGACGCCGGAGGAACTGCGCGCCACCATCGACGACATGTGCCGCAAGCTGCTCGCCAACCCAATCATTGAGGACTACGCCTTCGAGCTGGTCGAAGGCTGAGGCGAACGATGCGTGCCGCCCATCGCCCCGTGCGCATCGGCGTCGTCGTCTTCCCGGGGTCCAACTGTGACGCCGACGCGCACCACGCACTCAGCACCTTTCCCGACGTCGCGCCCGACTACCTGTGGCACAAGGACACCGATCTCAGGGGCGTCGAGGCCATCGTTCTGCCGGGCGGTTTCAGCTACGGTGACTACCTGCGCTGCGGGGCGATCGCCCGCTTCAGCCCAATCATGCGGTCGGTCACGGAGTTCGCCGAGAGCGGCGGGCTCGTGCTCGGCATCTGCAACGGCTTCCAGATCCTCACGGAGGCCGGCTTGCTGCCGGGGGCGCTGCTGCGCAACACGGGCCTCAAGTTCGTCTGCCGTCACGTGAACCTGCGCGTGGAGAACGCGACCACGCCGTTCACCTCGGCGTACGGCCAGGGCGAGGTGATCCGCGTGGTCGTCAAGCACAACGACGGCAACTACGCGGTGGACCCGCGGACGCTCGAGGGCATGAGGGGCAACGGCCAGATCTTGATGCGCTACGCGGATGCGTTCGGCGCCGCCGGCGGCGCGGGCAACCCGAACGGCGCCGTCGACGACATCGCCGGCGTGTGCAACGAGCGTCGCAACGTGTTTGGCTTGATGCCCCATCCGGAGAACTCGGTCGAGGCCGCGCTGGCCGGCGGAGCCGGCGGCCGCGGCATCTTCCAGAGCATGATCGACACGCTGCTCGAGGAGGGGATGCCGCGATGAACCGGCGCGCGACGCTCGAGGCCGCGATCAAGCTCGGCCTCACCGAGGAGGAGTACGCCCACATCTGCGAGATCCAGGAGGGCGAACCGACGTACGTCGAGCTCGCCATCTACTCGCTGATGTGGAGCGAGCACTGCAGCTACAAGCACTCCCGGCCCGTGCTGAGCCGCTTCCCGACGCAGGGCCCGCGGGTGCTTCAGGGCCCCGGCGAGAACGCCGGCGTGGTCGACGTCGGCGACGGCTGGGCCATCGCGATGAAGGTCGAGAGCCACAACCATCCCTCGGCCGTCGAGCCGTTCCAAGGCGCGGCGACCGGCGTGGGCGGCATCGTGCGCGACATCTTCACCATGGGCGCGCGGCCGTGCGTCAGCCTCGATTCGCTGCGCTTCGGTGAGCTCACCGAGGCGCGCCAGCGCTTTCTCCTCGACGGCGTCGTGGGCGGCATCGCCCACTACGGCAACTGCCTCGGCATTCCGACGGTGGGCGGCGAGATCTACTTCGAGCCGAGCTACGAGGGCAACTGCCTGGTCAACGCCATGTGTGCCGGGCTGATCCGTGGCGACAGCATCGTGCGGGCCATCGCCAGCGGTGTGGGCAACCACGTCGTCCTGATCGGCTCCAAGACCGGTCGTGACGGCATCGGCGGCGCCAGCGTCCTGGCCAGCCAGGAGTTCGACGAGACGCTCGAGGAGAAGCGGCCCAGCGTCCAGGTGGGCGACCCGTTCACCGAGAAGAAGCTCATCGAGGCGTGCCTGGAACTGCTCCGCCGCAAGCTGGTCGTGAGCATGCAGGACCTCGGCGCCGCCGGCCTCACGAGCTCGAGCAGCGAGATGGCGAGCAAGGGCCTCGTCGGCCTGGACATTCACGCCGATCGTGTGCCGTTGCGCGAGGCCGACATGGAGCCCTGGGAGATCATGATCTCCGAGAGCCAGGAGCGCATGCTGGCGATCGTCACTGGCGAGAGCCTTGCGGAGGTGCTCGCCGTCTGCGGGCGCTGGGACCTCGACTGCACGGTGATCGGCGAGGTGACCGACAGCGGGATGCTGCGCATCTACTGGCACGGCGAGCGCGTGGCCGACATCCCGGCTCGCCGGCTGGCCGACGAGAGTCCCGTGATTCGCACGCCGTCGGTCAAGCCGGCGTACATCGCCGACCGCCCGGTTGCCGTCACCGAGGCCGACTACCCACAGCCGGCCGACCTGGGCGCCGCCCTGCTGGAGCTCCTGGCGGCGCCCAACATCGCCAGCAAGCGCTGGGCCTTCGAACAGTACGACTACATCGTGCAGGCCAACACCGTGCAGATCCCCGGCGGCGACGCCGCCGTGCTGCGCATCAAGGGCGGCGACCGCGGCATCGCGTTCAGCACCGACTGCAACGGTCGCCACTGCTATCTCGACCCGTACCGCGGCGCCAAGGCAGCGGTCGCCGAGGCGGCCCGCAATCTCAGCTGTGCCGGCGCCCTCCCGGTTGCCGTCACCGACTGCCTCAACTTCGGCAACCCGGAGAAGGGCGAGATCTACTGGCAGTTCGAGCAGGCCGTCGAGGGCATCTCCCAGGCCTGCGAGGCCCTTGACACCCCGGTCGTGAGCGGCAACGTCAGCTTCTACAACGAGAGCTTCGGGCAGGCGATCTACCCGACGCCGATGATCGGCATGCTGGGGGTCTACGACGATGTGAGCGTCCACGTCGACTCGTCGTTCAAGGACGACGGCGACGTGATCGTGCTGCTCGGCGCAACCGGTGGCTGGCTCGATGGGTCCGAGTACCAGAAGGTCCATTTCGGCCGAGTGGAGGGCCGGGTGCCCGACGTCGACCTCGCTCTCGAGCGCGGGCTTCAGGCCGCGCTGCGCGCGGCCATCGCAGCCCGCCTTGTGAAGAGCGCCCACGATTGCGCGGAGGGCGGCCTCGCCGTGGCGTTGGCCGAATGCGCCGTCGCCAGCGGCGTGACGGGCGGCGCGTCCTGGGCCGATCCGACGGCGCCGACGAGGCTCGCCGGCGACGGCCGCTGGCTGGGCGCGGACGTCGACCTCGGTGACGAGCTGTACGCGCCGGCGACGGCCGAGCCGGGTCACTGCGGCCGTGCGGACCTCGCCCTGTTCGGGGAAGCGCCGAGCCGCGTGGTCGTCACTGTCGCGCCCGAGCGTCTGGCCGAGGCGCGAGCGGTCTTCGGCGAGCTGCCGCACCGGGTTCTCGGGCGGGTGACCGGGGCGGGCCTGCGGTGTACCATCGGGGGGAGAGAGCTTCTCGCCGTTCCGGTGGCCGAGCTCGGCGCCGCCCATGAGTCGCTGCCGGAGCGTCTGGCCTGAGACCGATCGGCTGAACTGCGTGCAGACCGACCATTTCCAGGATGCATGTGGCGTCTTCGGCATTCACGCGCCGGGGTACGACGTCGCGCGTCTCGCGTACTTCGGCCTCTTCGCGCTGCAGCATCGCGGGCAGGAGAGCGCCGGGATCGCGGTGAGCGACGGCGGCCAGGTCACCGTGATCAAGGACCTCGGCCTCGTCAGTCAGGTCTTCAACGAACAGATCCTCTCAAGCCTGAGCGGCCAGCACGCCATCGGCCACGTGCGCTACTCGACGACTGGCTCAACCCACTGGCAGAACTCCCAGCCTCTGGTGCGCAGTCGCAACGGCGACGTCATCGCCCTCGGTCACAATGGCAATCTCGTCAACACCGACGAGCTGCGCGCGGACCTCATGGGCCAGGGCGTGAAGTTCGGCGGCACCACCGACACCGAGGTGATCACCGCCCTCATCGCCCATGAAGCCGAGGGCGACCTGCTGGGCGCGGTCCGCACGGCGGTGGCGAAGATCCGTGGGGCGTTCTCGGCCACTGTGATGAGCGGCACGTCGCTGGTCGGCTTCCGCGATCCGTATGGCGTGCGACCGCTCTGCCTGGGGAGCTACGAGGGCCACCCCGTCTTCAGCAGCGAGACGGCCGGGCTCGACATCATCGGCGCCGACTTCGTGCGCGAGGTGGAGCCCGGAGAGATCGTCATCGTGAACCAGGAGCACGGCCTGCGCAGCGAGCGCGTGGAGTTGGAGGGCTCGCGGCCCGCCCTGTGCGTCTTCGAGTTCATCTACTTCGCCCGGCCGGACAGCATCATGGCCGGGCGCACCCTGCACCTGGTCCGCCAGGAGATGGGCAGGCATCTGGCCATGGAGGCGCCTGTCGACGCCGATCTCGTGGTGCCGGTGCCAGACACCGGCATGCCCGCCGCGATCGGCTACTCTGCCGCCTCCGGCATCCCATACGCCGAAGGGCTCATCAAGAACCGCTACGTGCAGCGCACCTTCATCCAGCCGGATGACCAGCTCCGCCAGGTCGGCATCCGCATGAAGCTCAACCCGCTGAGCGCTGTCATTCGCGGCAAGCGGCTGGTCGTCGTCGACGATTCGATCGTCCGTGGCAACACGACGGGCAAGCTGGTCGAGATGCTCTACGCCGCCGGCGCCAAGGAGGTGCACCTGCGCATCAGCTCGCCGCCGATCATGTATCCCTGCTACTACGGCATCGACATGGCGACGCGAGCCGAGCTCATCGCCGCCAATCTCAGCGTCGAGGAGATCCGCGCCAAGGTCGGCGCCACCAGCCTTCACTACCTCACCCTCGAGGGACTGCAAGCCAGCACGGGGCTCCCCGCCTCGCGCTTCTGCCGGGCGTGCTTCTGCGGCGAGTACCCGATCGATGTGCCCCAAGAGTACGCGATGTGCAAGATGCGCTTCGAGGGCGGCCCGGCCAACTGTCGCCCGTAGTCGCCGGTTGCGCGGCGAGACCGTTGCCGCCCCATGCCACTCCTTCGGTCTGGGTTGCGCCACGGGGGCCGTTGGTTGCGGAACCGGCGAATCGTCCGGAGGGATGCCCAGCCGCCCGGCCGCCTCTGCCCCATTGCCCTGGGAGGCGCAGTGGAAGAGGATGGTGCCGCGAGCCAGAGTCCGCGCCGCTGCCGTAGAATGGGAGTCCGGCATCCACGAGGGGCGCGCGACGCGTCGCGGGGGGCGTATGGCTGCGGCGAGGCGGGAGTTCACGTACAAGCAGGCGGGTGTCGACGTCGACGCGGGCAACCGCGCCGTCGATCTGCTCAAGGAACGGCTGAAGAGCACGCGGCACCCCCTGGTGCTGGGCGGCCTCGGCGGCTTCGGCGGCGCCATGCGTCTGCCGCCCCTCAGGGACCCGGTTCTCGTTGCCGGCACGGATGGTGTGGGCACGAAGATCGAGCTGGCGCGCGCCATGGGGCGGCTCGGCAGTATCGGCATTGACCTGGTGGCGATGAGCGTCAACGATGTCGCCGCCTGCGGGGCGGTGCCGCTGTTCTTCCTTGACTACCTCGTCGTCGGCAAGGTCGTGCCGGAGGAGGTGGCGACCATCGTCGGTGGGGTCGACGAGGGCTGTCTTCAGGCCCAGTGCGTCCTCCTCGGCGGCGAGACGGCCGAGCACCCCGGACAGTTCGCCGCGGGCGACTTCGATCTCGCCGGCTTCGCCGTCGGCGTAGCCGAGCGTGGCGAGCTGTGGGGCCCCGACCTGGTGTGCGCCGGCGACGTTCTCGTCGGCCTGAGGTCGAGCGGACTGCACGCCAACGGCTTCAGCCTTGTGCGTCATCTCATGCGGGAGCACGGCATCGACGTCCGTGATCCGCTGCCACCCTTGTTCGGGGAGCTGGAGCGCTCGGCGGGCGGAGAAGCCGACCTCCCCGGGCTGGTCGGCGACCTCTTGCTGGTGCCCACGGCGATCTACAGTCCGGTGCTCCACGATCTCGGCCACGCCGGCGGGGTGCATGCCGCGGCTCACGTCACGGGCGGCGGCTTCCCCGACAACGTCGGTCGCGCGGTTCCGGCCGAGCTCGCCGCTGAGATCGACCTGGCGGCCTGGTCGCCGGGCCCCGTCTTCTCCTGGTTGTACTCGCTCGGCGTCGGCGCAGAGGAGATGCTGAACACGTTCAACTGCGGTATCGGCATGGTTGTGGCCATGGACCCCGAGCACGTGGGGAAGAACATGGCCGTCATCGAGCGGTGCGGCGTTGAGGCGCGCATCGTCGGCCGGGTGATCCCCCGGGGGGACGGTCCGGCCGTGCTCTATCGAGGGGCGCTCCGGCTATGAGGCCTGTCGCTCTCCTGGGCTGCGGAGCGATGAACGTCGACCTCATCTACCGTCTCCCGCGGGACTCCGCTCTGTGGGATCGCCTTGGCCCTCCCGGGAGCGAGCAGATGATGGACGCCGGACTGCGCGAGACGGTGGACCAGGCCCTGGCGGGCCTCGAACCCATCCGGTCGGGGGGCGGACAGGCGGCCAACACCGTCCACGCCATGGCGCGCCTGGGCCATCGCGCGGCAATGATCGGCAGGATGGGGGCGGACGAGGAGGGCGGCTATCTCCTTGACGAGTTGCGGCCCGGAGACGGTCGCTTGATTGCACGCAGCGGGGCGACCGGGCGGGTCTACGTCCTGCTCGACGAGGACGGAGAGCGCCGCAACCTGGTGTGGCCGGCGGCAAACGACCAGTTCTCGCCGTCCGACGTTCCCCGGCGCGTCCCGAGGACCAGGTTCGCCCTGTTCACCTCCTTCGTCGGCGACGCGCCCCTGGAGGCACAGCTCGCGCTGCTCGCCCGGCTGCCGGCCGAGACGCAGATAGCGTTCGACCCGGGCGAGATCTACGCGCGCAAGGGCGTCAAACGGTTCCTCCCCTTGCTGCATCGCTGCGCCTACATGTTCGCCAGCGAGCGTGAGCTCGAGATGCTCTGCGGCCTCTCCCTGCCGGAGTCGCTCGATTTCGTGCTGAGCGCCGGGGTCAATCTCGTCGTGTGCAAGATGGGCAGCCGTGGCGCTCGTCTCGTCGGTCGCCGGGTGGACATGTACGTACCGCCGTTGCCGGCCGAGGTCGTGGACGTGACGGGCGCCGGCGATGTCTTCGCCGCCGGCTTCCTGGCAGCGCTCATCGAGCAGGTCGGTCTCGAGAGCGCGGGCCGCCTCGGGGCGTGGGCGGCAAGTCGCGGCATCGGCGGCGTCGGCCGCAGCTCGTACCCGGACGCCGCGGCGTGGCGAGAGCGTCTGGCGCAGGAGCGTGGCGAGAAGACCGGCGCTCTCGTACGAGGCGGGCGCTGAACTCGCGGGGAGACGCATCCGCAGGAGGAGCGCGATGAGGATCGGCTGGCTGTCGACGGGGCGTGACCAGGCGGCGTGCAACCTGCTCTCCAACGTCGTCGCTCGCGCCCGTGAGGATGGCATCGAGCTGTCCATCGGCGCTCTCTTCTGTGACCGGGAGGAGGGGGAGTCGCCGGCGAGTGACGAGTTCCTGGCGCTGGCGCGCAGCCTCGGGATCCCGGTGGTCACGAGCTCGAGCGAAGCGAGCTGGGCCGCGGCCAGAGCTGAGGGGATCGAGCGTGCGGTCTGGCGCGACGCCTATCATCGCGACGTCATGGCGCTGCTCCGGCCTCTCGGCCTCGGTGTTCTCGTCATGGCCGGGTACATGCTCATCGTCAGCCCGGCTATGTGCCGCGAATACGCTCTCCTCAACCTGCATCCGGCGCTGCCCGGCGGCCCGACGGGCACCTGGCAGGAGGTCATCTGGCGGCTGCTCGAAGACGAGGCCGCCGAGACGGGCGCGATGATCCACCTGGCGACCGCTGAGCTCGATCGCGGGCCGGTCATCTCGTACTTCCGCGGCGGGTTGGCCGGAGGGCACTGGGACCCCCTGTGGGAGCAGTTCCGCGCGAAGCGCGAGCACCTGAGCGTCGCCGCGATCGCCGCCGCCGAGGGCGAGGCGGAGCCCCTCTTTGCCGAGATTCGCCGCTGGGGCGAGGTGCGCGAGATCCCGCTCCTGTACCAGACGCTGCGCCAGTTCTCCGAGGGGCACCTGAACACGTCGTGTGGCGCGGTCTTCGCCGAGGCTGCCAGGCTGCCGCTCGACCTCACCGATCTGGTCGAAGCCGAGGTGGCCAAGAGATGAGTGCCGCACCGCCGGCTGGGTCGCGACCCTTGCGCATCTTCGTGACCGACTGCGAGGGGCCCGTCACCAAGAACGACAATGCCCAGGAGATCGCGGAGCGGTTCGTCCCGGACGGCGCCGAGCTCTTCGCCAGGCTGAGCAGGTACGACGACCTGCTGGCCGATGTCGTCCGCAAGCCCGGATACAACGCCGGCGACACCCTGCGCCTGCTGCCGCCATTCCTCAAGGCGTTCGAGGTCGCCGACGAGGACGTCGAGCTATTCAGCGCCGAGGGGGTGCTGCTGGTGCCCGGCGCGCTGGAGGCGCTGGACAAGGCACGCACGCTCATGCCGGCGTTCATCATCTCAACCTCGTACACGCCGTACCTCAAGGCGCTCTGCGCGCTGGCCCGCTTTCCGATGGACAACGTGCGCTGCACCGCGCTGAGTCTGGACGCCTGGGACATGCCTGAGGAGGAAAGGCGCTGGCTGCGCTCGCAGGCTGCGGCGATCATGAGCCGGGACCTCATCGAGATCCCCGAGGGCGCCGCGTCTGTCGGCGACCTGTCGCTCGCCGACCAGGAGGCGGTCGGCATGCTCGACGACCTCTTCTGGCGCCAGATGGAGGGTCGCGTCAGTGGGGAGATGCTGGCTGCCGTCCGGCCGGTCGGCGGCAGCGCCAAGCTGGCCGCCCTCTCGGCCATCATGGCGGCCGCTGAGGTCGTGGGAAGCGACGTGATGTACGTCGGCGACTCGATCACCGATGTGCCGCCGCTCGAGTCGGTCCGGGGGTGGGGCGGCGTTTCGCTGAGCTTCAACGGCAATGCCTACGCGCTGGCCGCCGCCGAGTTTGCGGCGGCCAGCCCTGACGCGGCCGTCATCGGCGAGCTGGCCGAGGCGTTCGCGAGCGACGGCCGGCACGGCGTCGACCACGCCGTGCGGGCCTGGCCGAGGCCGAAGAAGGGGGTCGTGCCGACCGGCAGGGCGCGCGCCTGCGTCGGCATCGTCGAGGAGGAGCTCAAGGCGCTTGCCGAGGCATCGGCGGCGCTGCGACGCAGCGTCCGCGGCGAGCGCGTCGCTCGCCTCGGCTGACACTTCACTGTCTTGCGCCTTTCTTGTACGCTCGCGTCGTAGGGGCGAACCGGCGGCAGCCGGCTGAGCCATGGCCGAATGCGCCGACAAGGAGTGAACCAGTGAAGGTCAAGCGAGCCCTCATCTCCGTGTTCGACAAGAGCGGCCTCGAGTCGTTCGCCAAGGGCCTCACCGACATGGGAGCGCAGATCATCTCCACCGGCGGCACCGCCAAGATGCTCAAGGAGGCGGGTCTGCCGGTGACGCTGGTTGAAGAGGTCACAGGGTTCCCCGAGATGCTGGACGGCCGGGTGAAGACCATGCACCCGAGGCTCATGGCCGGCATTCTCGCCCGGCGGGACGTGCCCGAGCACATGAACACCATCGCCGAGCACGGCATCGAGCCAATCGACATGGTCGTCTGCAGTCTCTACCCGTTCGAGGAGGTCGCGGGCCGTCGCGGCGTCGAGGACGCGGTCGTCATCGAGAACATCGACATCGGCGGCCCGAGCATGATCCGCGCCGCCGCCAAGAACCACGCCGCCGTGGCGGTCGTGACGAGCAATGCCGACTACGAGAGTCTCCTGGACGAGATGCGCGAGTCGGGTGGCGAGCTGGCGCCTTCTACCCTCCGCGAGCTCGCAGCGAAGGCCTTCCACCGCACCGCGCACTACGACGGCGTCATCGCCGGCTGGTTCGCCGAGAAGGAGGGCGACTTCCCCGAGTACATGGTGCGCGACTACGAGAAGATCCTCGACCTCAAGTACGGCGAGAACCCGCACCAGCGGGCCGCGTACTACGCGGAGGTCGGCCCGCATCAGCACCTGCTTTCGGGCGTCGAACAGCTACACGGCAAGCAGCTCGGCTTCAACAACCTCTACGATCTGCACGCGGCGCGCGCCATCTGCGACGAGTTCAGCCTGCCCTGCGTGGTGATCATCAAGCACAACAATCCGTGCGGCTGCGCGCTGGCGGAGAACCTGGCCGCCGCCTACGACAAGGCGTTCGCCTGCGACCCCGTGAGCGCGTTCGGCTCCGTGATCGCCGTCAACAGGACAGTCGACCTGGCTCTTGCCGAGCGTCTCGAGGAGCTCTTCGTCGAAGTGGTGTTCGCCCCCGGCTACGATGCGGATGCCCTGGAGGTCCTTGCGCAGAAGGCTGACATCCGCATCCTCAAGGGCGATGATGGCCGTCACGTCAACCCCGGCGAGCTCGACTACAAGCGCGTCACGGGCGGCGTCCTCGTCCAGGACAAGGACAGCGAGGTCGAGGAGCGCGACGAGATGACCGTTGCGACCGAGCGTCATCCGAGCGAGCAGGAATGGGGCGACCTCATCTTCGCCTTCCGCGTCGCCAAGCACGTCAAGTCCAACGCCATCGTGATCGCCAAGGACCTCGCCACCGTCGGCGTTGGAGCCGGCCAGATGAGTCGCGTCGACTCAACCCTCATTGCCATCGAGAAGGCGCGCAGCGACCTTCACGGCGCCGTCGTCGGGTCGGACGCCTTCTATCCCTTCCCGGATGCGGTCGACATGGCCATCGACGCCGGCGTGGTCGCCTTCATGCAGCCCGGCGGATCGAAGGGGGACGCGACGGCGGTCAAGGCCTGCGACGCCCGGAAGGCGGCGATGGTCATGACCGGCCGGCGGCACTTCCTGCACTGAGTACGACGTCGGCGAGAAAGCCGAGAGACGGACGACAGCCGGACCGGCCCGACCCGCGCCACGCGTGCGCGGGCCGGTCCGTGATACGGGACGCATCCCCCCGCACCCTGTCTCCTCGGGCGTCGCAGGCGCCCGAGGCCCCGAAGAGGGCGCGGGCCGTCGGTGGTAGAATCCTACTCCCCGGGCCGCTAGCTCAGCCGGTAGAGCAGGGGACTTTTAATCCCAAGGTCGTTGGTTCGAATCCAACGCGGCCCACCATCCGCCCTTCGCTGCGCGCGACTGGCGCCGCTCAGCCAACCAGGAGACCCAGCTTCTTCAGAGCGGCCTCGATGTCCGACTCGTGCTGGTACGTCAGCCACGGCAGCTTGTCGAACTCCTTCAAGATATCCTTCGGGGCTCCATTGTGCTTCGCCTTGCCCTTGATCTCGTTCTTGGCGGCCGGCAGCAGCAGCCCGTCCAGGTACTTCTTGACGTCCTCAGAAGTCATGGCGATCCCCCTTTGTGTCGATTGGCCGGGCATGTCGGGCTGGCCCGTGCCTTCTGCATCGGCCGGCACAGCGGTCATCACGGCGGTCATGGGCTCGCGCTTGCGCCCGATCTACCCCGCGTACCCGCCCACGTAGGCCATCTACGGCTGGATGACGCCGCCAAGCAAGAGCGCAAAGAACACGACGAGCACCGAGACACCGAGAATGCCGTACCAGTAATGCTTGATGAATCCCATAAGGTGACTCCTTTCGGATAGTGTGTCACGACCCATGGCAGGAACTGAGTAAGAGCCATGCTGGAAACCCTCGCGGAGATGCACGCCGAGAACGGCTTGACCCGCAACATGAGTAGTGACGCGAATGCGTCAGATCAGTAGATGGTAGTCCGACAGTCTCACTCCCTCCCCCGGGAGCGAATCCAGTCTGAAAAAGACAAAACCGCTACCCGGATCGAAATGCATCCGGGGTAGCGGCCCGACTACCCAACTTCCCTCCGCGGCGAGAGCCACGGACCCAACGGGAAGTATTCCACGAGCGCATGCATGATGCAACATTCCCACCGTTCACGCGGTTGGGTCGGCCTGCGGCGGCGCATGCATCCGCTTGCGCAAGCGACGTGGAGGGGTCCGGCGGCGTCCACAGCCAGAGCATGGGCAGTACGAGATCGAGGTCGGCTTCCGGCACGCGGCCGTGGTCGACCCAAATGCGAAGGAAGCGGGGCGAAACGAAGCGGGGCGACTCCCCGCCTCCACGAACGGACACCGTCAATGGAGAGGGGAAGTCGCCCCTGCAACTCGCGAGATGTGGTCTCGCGCGACTGGGTCGTCGCGCGCCGGCCCTGACTACGAGTTACGGCTGGATGACGCCGCCGATCAAGAGCGCAAAGAACACGACGAGCACCGAGACGCCGAGAACGCCGTACCAGTAATGCTTGATGAAACCCACTTCTACCTCCTGTTGGTCCTACGCGGATTGACTGTGAGCGAGCGTCTCCGAGTCTGCTTGAAAGCTCATTAGGACAGGGCTTGCTCGCGATGGGGGTCAAATACCAGGTCTGCGGCCGGCAAGCCGACCTCACAGACGACAAACCGCCGTCCGGGTGACTCACCGGATAGCGGCTTGCTATCCAAACCCCGTGACCTCGGTCACGGGCCCACTGCTATTCACTTGTAGACGGTATTTTCCCAGACACTTGCCCGGATGGCAAGTGTCAAGTCCGTTGGCCGTTGCTCGCAGGATGACGGCCCGGCACCGGCCACGACCGTGGGCTGCCACGCAGGGTATAATCCGTCGGCGGTCAGCGCGTGCCCCCATCGTCTAGCGGCCTAGGACACCGGCCTTTCAAGCCGGCGGCACGGATTCGAATTCCGTTGGGGGCACCATCTCTCCTCTCCGCCCGTGTCTGCGACCCGACGGTCTTCCCCGCCCAGCCGGCGTTTCAGCGCCGCGCGGCTCGACGACAGGCTCCAGCCTGACGCGTCAGACCGTCACCGTCGACTGCCGGCGGGTTGCGCACCATTCACGCAAGCGCCGGAAGGAGCTCATATCTCCCGGCAGAGACCTCGCAGCACCATGTCCGTGTAGCTGACGATGCCGACGATCTCGCCATCCTCGATGACGGGGGCGCGAGCCAGGCCGAACTTGTCGAACATCCGCGCGCAGTAGCGGATGTCCATGCCGGGGTCAACGGCGATCACGGGCTTGGACATGATCTCGTAGACGTGGACCCGTTCGGGGGAGCGGTCCTTGGCGAGAACGTGCCGGGCGATGTCGGAGATGAGGACGATGCCGTACTCGTCGTCCTCGTGACGCTTGTGGACGAGCAGACACTTGGTCTCAATGTGCTTCATCTGCTTCAGGGCGTCGGCCACGCTGGTCTGCCCGTCGATGATGTCGACCTGGTGCTTCATGACGTCCCGGACGCGGATTGTCTGCCGCGGCTCGGTCATAGCTCTCCCTCCACGCGCTCGCGCAGCATGCGCATCTGGTCGAGGACGCCGACGGCGTCCTCCACATCGATTTGAAAGGCGATCCCGGCGCCGGCCTTGCGATCGAACTTGCCGACCTCTCCGACGGTTTCCAGGATGCGTCTGCTCAAGTGCTCCTCGACGAGGAGCAGGACCACGTCCCGTTGGCTCTCCAGATCCAGTCCGAAGAAGGTCCTGGCGGGGGTGAGCCCTTCGCCGCGGGCCTGGTTGAGCACGGTGGCGCCGGTGGCGCCGGCCGACCTGCTCGCGCGGACGATGGCGTTCGTGTCGGCGTCCTCCGAGATGACGACGATGAGCTTGAAGTGCACGCTAGTCCTCCTGCGTCCGCTTGCGGGACTGGCGTCGAGCTCGCCAGTGGCCGATCTGAGCGTACCCCATGACCGTCATCATGGGGAACAGGCTCGCGAAGGCGATGAGCCCGAAGCCATCGATGAGCGGGCTGCGGCCGGGGACAGCGCTGGCCAGGCCCAGTCCGAGAGCGGCGACAAGGGGTACCGTCACGGTGGATGTGGTGACGCCTCCGGTGTCGAAGGCCAGCGCGATGATGCTCCGCGGCGCTCGCAAGGCCTGGAGGGCAACCAGCACGTACCCGATGATGATGAAGTACGGCAGCGGGCTCCCGGTGACGATGCGGAAGCAGCCCAAGGCGATGCCGATGGCCACGCCGGTGGCCACGGCGATGCGCAGGCCCCGGGAGCTGAGCGTGTCACCGGAGACGTCGCGTGCCTTCATCGCCACCGCGATGAGGGCCGGTTCGGCGATGGTCGTAGCGAATCCGATGGCAGCCGCGAAGATGTAGACATGGTAGTAGGTGCGCCAGTCGGGCGCGCCGTTGGCGCCCATCTCACCCACGACCGAAGGGTGTGTCAGCTGATCGGCCATGACACGGCCGAGGGGGAACAACGCCTCTTCGAGGCCGGCCAGGAACAGCACCATGCCCCCGATCAGCAGTGCGAAACCAATAAGGACTCGGCGCAGGTTCGGGATCGGCCGCCGAAGCACGACCGCCTGGAAGCCGAAGAGAAGGACAGCGATGGGGAGGATGGCCACGACGATCTCTCGCGCCTTCTCGACCAGAAGCGTCAGGAGGTCGCTCACGCGATGACCCCGTAGATCATGACGAACACCATCGGGGTCAACGATGCGAAGGCGATGAGGCCGAAACCGTCGACCATCGGGTTCCGGCCGCGGATCGATGAAGCCAGCCCGACGCCGAGGGCCGCCACCAGCGGGACGGTGACGGTGGAGGTCGTGACGCCCCCAGAGTCGTAGGCGATCCCGACGATCTCCGGAGGCGCGAACAGCGTCATGATCAGCACGCAGACGTACCCGCCGATGATGAACCACAGGATCGGCCAGCCCTTGACGATGCGGATCACACCCACGACGATCGCCGCGCCGACGGCGAGCGCGACGGTGATCCGCAGGCCGAGCGCGTAGCTGGACCGAGCGCGCTCGGTGTCGACGATCGCCCCCCCATCCGAAGCGACCCGAGCTGCCTCACCGGCTATGGCGATCAAGGCCGGCTCGGCAACGGTCGTGCTGAACCCCAGAGCAAACCCGAACACGGTCAGCCAGACGATGCTGCCCTTGCGGGCGAATGCGACCGCCATCGCCTCACCCAGCGGGAACGCTCCCATCTCGAGGCCGCGCATGAACAACGCCAAACCCAGGACCACCGCCACCGAGCCGGCGACGATCCGGTCCAAGCCCGGCAGCGGCTGGTGCAACACTCCCAGTTGGAAGAAGCCCACCACAGCCACGATGGGCAGGAGGTTGCGAACGCTCTCCAGAACGTCGCGCGCGAAGGCCGACAGCAGGCCCTTCATTGCGGCCGCCCCTCGACCGGAGGCGGACGAGTTGTCGATGGCGAGTCCGACCGTCCCATCCGCCTGACAGGCCGCGGGGCCGGAACCAGCCCTCCATCGAATCTCCACGCGACATCCATGAGGAGGAAGCTCCCCATCACGTCCTCCAAAGCGCGTGTCCGGACGTGTCGCCTCCGCTTGATAGTCCGCCGCCGCCCCTCCGGCTGCTTCGCATCGCGCGCCTCCCGTGCAAGTCCCCTTTGTGCCAGATGGTACCTCTCCCTGTCGTGCCCTACACGTGGCAGCGCGAATGCCTGCACGGCAGCGTTCCGTCGGTCGACAGAGGCATCCCTCCCGAGGACGGTGCTCCCGAGATCTGGTGTTGAAGGCGGGAGGCCGCGGCCTTCTGATCGCCGCTTCGCCGCGCGCCACCGGCCTGCCCCTCCGGGCCAGAGTGGTCCAGACCTCGGCATATCGGCCGGCTGCTCACCGACCTGGGGAGCAGTCTGCGGCAGGGCACCGGCGACTGGTGGCGACGAAACGCTTGCTTTGTCTTCAACCGGTATGGAACACTTGGAAGCGGGTCCGTGACCGAGACGTCAAGGGGTCGCGGAGGTTAAGCTCTGAGATGGGCAGTCGGGCCGCTGCCCGAATGGAGAGATCCGTTCGGGCGGTGGCCTGTTCGCACTTGTGTACAGGCGCATACCCCGGAGGAAGGGAGGCGCCTGTTGATTCCGTCTGACTAGTGCCGCCGCCACGTCGCGGCGATGCTGACGCCATCCTCATCATCCGCGCGTCATCCCCTGCCACAGGGATCCGCGGCAGGAGTCCTGTCCGCCGTGAACCTCGGGGGGTCTGCTCACCCCCGGAAGGGCGCGCGCAGAGATGCGCCAGCGAACGCCCCGAGCGGCAACCCGTGTCTCCCGTGATCGCATGACGCACTCGAACAGAGTGAGGAGGACATCTTCCATGAGCACCGTCCGGACTAACGAGGCAGAATCGGCGTCTCACAGCGCGGAACCGGTCGCGTTCGCACTCCACGATTCAGAGTTAGCGACGAACGTCGGTCGAGGCGAACGCTTCATGACGATCCTCGGCATCGTGGGCGCGGTGGGCCTGCTCGCCTTCATGGCGTCCATCGCTCTCTTCTAGGGGGAGGAGTTGGGTCGGCTGCCACCCAGCTCGGCGAAGTGCGCCGCGGTCACGGGGAAGGCCGGGGACCGATGTCCTCGATGGGCTCAAGGACGGCCCGCGCGAGATCGTGCCCAGAGAGCTTCATCAGCGCGTGCAACTGCTCGCGGGTGCCCAGGACGACCAGTTCAGTCCCTGCCTCGAGTACTGTGGCGGGGTCGGGTCGCATGATCAGCTCGCCGTCCGGCAGGTGACAGGCGAGCACGCTCACGCCGAGCGTCGATGACAGCTCAGCCTGTAGCAGGGTCTGTCCTATAAGGGCCGACGAGGGTGCCAAGTGCACCTGCTCGACGAACAGCTCCAGGCCGCTCGCGCTCGAGACCACATCGATGAAATCGGCCACGTCCGGCCTCATGAGCATGGTGACCATGCGGCGGCCGGCGATCGAGAATGGCTGGATCACTCGATCGGCTCCCGCGCGCAGGAGCTTCGATTCGGACTCGTCGTAGCTTGCCCGCGCCACGATGCTGAGATCCGCACGCAGGCCCCGGGCCGTCAGCACGATGTAGACGTTCTCGGCGTCAGAATCCGCGCAGACGACCATGCCGCGGGCCCTGTCGATGCCCGCAGCCTTCAGAAGACGCTCGTCGGCGGCATTGCCGTGCAGCGCCAGCTGCCCCGTTTCAAGCACGCGCTGCACCGTGGCGGCGTCCACTTCGATGACGACGAACGGCAGGTTCTCGGCGTTCAGCTCGTGCACGACACCCTTGCCCACGCGGCCGTAGCCGCACACGATGATGTGATCCCGCAAGTTCTCCAGCATGTACTTCCGCCTCCGCTCCGCGATATTGGCCTGCCATTCGCCAGACTGGATGTACTGTGCCGCACTGCCCAAGGCGTAGGCGGCGACGCTCACGCCGCCGATGATCATGGCGATCGTGAAGAGTCGGCCGGCGGGTGAGAAAGGCTGCGGGACCTCCCCGAATCCGACCGTGGTGATGCTGATCACGGTCATGTACAGGGCGTCCACAAAGCTCGCGTCTTCGAGGATTCGGTAGCCCGCCACTCCGATGACGAGGAGGGCAATCAGCGCCGTCAGCGTGACGACAGAGTGGCGCAGGAACTGGCGGCGGATGCTGCCGGGCCGGGCAGGCGGACGAGCTGTCGGGGACGGTGAGGGCAATGGGCGTTCCATGTCCCGCAGGGTGCCGATCTGTTCGAGTGTTGGCGAGGCCGGACAGCGTCGCGAACGACTGAAGACCGCGACTGGCCCGGATACTGATGCCCTCGGCCGGGTCTTGTCAACGCTCGACGGGCCAGGCGCCATGCCTGGCGTGGGCAGGCCGGCGAGGAAGGGAATCGACCGCCCGTCGTGGATGGAGCGCCAAGGTGGGCAAGTCGCCGCGACCGGGTACCATGGCGAGGCGTCCGTCATCTACCAGGAGGAGAGCAATGGCATCGGCCGAGATCGACAGCGGAATCTGCGGGTACACGGCGAGCGTGCGAGCCAAGGCGGAGGGGCGGGTGGTCCGCATCGAGATCGAGAGCGAGTGCCCGCACGTCAAGGCCATGGCCGCCGAGCTCATGGTGGTCGAGCCCTTCAAGGAGATCAGCTTCCTCCGCGAGGGTCCTTTGACCTTTCGCGTGGCTGCCAAACACCTCGCTCACGCCGCTTGTCCGGTCCCGGTCGGCGTCATCAAGGCGATCGAGGTCGAAGCGGGATTGGCGCTGCCGAAGGACGCGAACATCCGCCCGGCCGGGGACTGAGTTGGCGGAGCCGCAGCGGCGCTAGGTCCGGGTCGTCAGCCGGAAGCGCCACACGGCCACGGCGTAGAGCACGATGGACCAGGCGACCGCGAAGCCGAAGGCCGGCAGGACATCCGCGACGTCGAACCCGCGCAAGATGATGCCGCGCAGAGCGTCGAGGATCCACGTCGTCGGCAGCGCCTGGCCCACTGTCTGGAAGGTCTCGCCGGTGATCTCGCGGGGGAACCACGCGCCCGAGAGCGCCGACACGGCCATCGAGACGAGGATGATGGTGGCGATCAGTGCCTGTTCGCTGGGCAGCAGGGCGGCCAGCAGCAGACCCAGCGACGAGGCCACCAGCGACAGGGCGATCATCATGAGCAGCAGCGCTGCCGGATCGCGCAGGTAGTCGACACCGAACAGCAGCCGGCCGCTGCCGATCAGGATGATCTGCTGCACGAAAGTGAGCAGGAACATGCCGACCGTCTTGCCGGCGATGAGCTCCCAGCGCCGCAGCCTGGTCGTCATGAGCCGCAGGAGGGTGAAGTTGCGGCGTTCCTGGATGAGCGCGACGCCGGCGGTCAGCATGCTGAACATGATGAAGTTGATCATCATGCCGGGCGAGCTCAACACGTAGCCGGTGGGAATCTGGCCGGCGGCGGTGCCGGCCTCCACGACCGTGACGGTCGCGACGGGCTCCTCGAGTGACTTGGCAGCGAGCGGCCGGGCGGTCTTCAGGGCCGCCGCCGGCGACAGGGCACCGTCCGTCGTCGCCGCGACTGCGGCCCGGGCAGCGGCTTCGGCCGCGGCCAGTTGGCCGGCGACGGCCCCCACCTCCGTGCGCACGGTCTGCACGCCCGAGGAGCCGGACACCCCGATGAGCGTCAGTTCGACGGGCCGGCCTGCCTCCAGGCGGGTGGAGAACGCGGCGGGGATGAGCAGGGCCGCCGTCACGCGGCCGTCGTCCACAGCCGCCTCCGCTTCCTCGGGGGTCTCGAGCTGTACCTTCACGACGCCGGACTCCCGCAGCATCGCGACGAGCTCCTGGGCGGCCCCTCCCTGGTCGGCATTGTGGACGGACAGCGGCAGGCGGTCGCTGCCGGCGCCGAACATGAGGCCGAAGAACGCCGTGAAGGCGAGCGGCATAATGACGATGAAGAGGAACGCCAGACGGTCGCGACTGGTCTCGAGCAGGTCCTTCCCGGCGAGTGTCCAGACGCGATTCATGACCGGCTCACGCGTACCGCTTCCGGAAGCGCCAGACGGCGATGGCGAAGAGGGCGACCGCGAACAGCGCGACCACCAGGAGATTGAGGGCGATATCGCCCAGGCCGCCTCCTCGCATCGTCGTGTCCCAGCCTCTCAGCAGCCAGCCGTTCGGCGTGGACTTCTGAACGGTGGCGTAGGTCCCGGCGGTCGCCGCCGTCCCGGTGAAGTTGCCGCCCAGGAGCGCCAGGACGAGGTAGACCCCGGCGCTGATGGCTCCAGCCTGCCCCGGCGTACGCACAAGGGAGATGACGAGGAGGGCCAGGGCCGAGGCCACGGCCGCTGCCAGCAGCGTCAGCGCCACGACGGCGTCGGGCCGGCCCCAGTCGATGCCGAAGATGATGCGGCCGGCGACGAGCAGGATCACCGCCTGCGCCGTGACCGTGACGAAGACGCTCGTGAACTTGCCGCTGAGGATCCTCTGCCGCGATGTCGGCGTCGTGAACAGCCTCGGCAGCGTGCCGGCTTGATCCTCGTCGAGAATAGTGCGGGCGACGTTGGAGGCGCCGAAGAACAGGAAGAACACCATCATCCCGGCGAGAATGATGCCCGTGACGCCGACGTCCTTCGTTTCCTTGCCCTCCGGCAGTTGCGGCGGGCGCTGCGCGATCTGCACCTGCGCCGCGTCGCCTGCGTTCGCGTACCGGATGGCCGCGTCTCGCGCCAGCTCTTGGGCTCTGCTCGTCTGGCCGCCGGCGATGGCCAGGCCGACGGCCGCGGAGGCCGCGGCACGGGCGCCGTTGAACGCCAGCAGCGTCTGCCCAACCACGCTCTCGGTGATGTCGCCGCCGATGCCCTGGGCGGGGTTCTCGTAGAGCTCTATCGACGTCGTCGTGGCGGAGCCCGCGCCGTAGACCGCGGCGCTGAACCCGCTGGGGACGATGACGGCCACGACATCGGTGCCGTCGTCGACCCTCTGCCTCGCGGCCTCCGCCGAGGGCGCCTCGCTCACGGTGAGGATGTCCGCAAGGTCGGAGCTCTGGAGCACGTCGACGACGACGGTGCCGGCGGGCGAAGCACCGCCCAGCGACGGTAGGCCCTCGTCCGCATTGGCGACGACGACCTTGGTCGCGGCGATCGAGAAGTCCTCGCCGCCGCCGAAGGCGAAGCCGAGCAGGGCGGCGAGGGCCAAGGGCGCCAGGAGCATCATGGCCAAGGCCGGGACATTGCGCATGGTGCTGCGCAGGTCCTTCCAGGCTATGGCCCAGATGCGGTTCATGGCGTGCGGCTCCTGACTGGGGCGCTCGGCGCGCCGCGCGGCTCGGCCGTCCTCCTCACTCGCGCAAGGCGCGTCCAGTGAGGTGCAGGAAGACCATCTCGAGGTTCGGCTCGGTGACGCTGACCTCGGTGATGCGGGACTTCGCCGCGGCGGCCGTCTCGAACAGCCGCGGCAGCACCTCGTTTGCGTCCCGGACGTACAGCACGGCCATCTCCTCCTCGATGGTTGCGCGCGTCACCCCGTCGACGCGCGCCCAGCGGTCGATCATGCCGAGCGAGGTCGTGGTCCACGCGCAACTCGACGTGCGCCTCCTCTCCGACGATCTCGACGAGCTCGTCGTGGGTACCCAGGGCGATCATGCTGCCGTGGTCGATGATGCCGATGCGATCGCTGAGCTCTTGAGCCTCGGCCATGTAGTGGGTCGTGTAGAGGATGGTCATGCCCTGGTCGCGCAGGGCGAGGATCCCGTCGAGGATCGAGCGACGGCTCTGCGGGTCGATGCCCACGGTGGGCTCGTCCAGAAAGAGCACCCTTGGGCGGTGCAGCAGAGCCACGCCGATGTTGACGCGCCGCTTCATGCCGCCGCTGTACTTCTCGACGCGGTCCTTCTGGCGTTCGGTGAGCGTGATGAGCTCCAGCACCTCGTCGACGCGCGTCTTGAGCTCGGGGCCGTGCAGCCCGTACATCTTGCCCCAGAACACGAGGTTCTCCCTGGCGCTCATGTCGGGATAGAGGGCGATGTCCTGAGGGACGACGCCAATCGCCTCCTTCACCGCCTGTGATTCGGAGATGATCGAGTGCCCGTCGACGCGCGCGTCGCCGGCGGTGGGACGCAGCAGGCAGGAGAGCATCGAGATCGTCGTGCTCTTGCCGGCGCCGTTGGGGCCGAGGAGGCTGAAGACCTCGCCCTTCTCGATCGCGAAGCTGACGCCGTCGACGGCGACGACGCCCTTGGGGGGGTCGAACTGCTTGCGGAGATCCTGGACTTCGACGATTGCCACAGTGCCTCCTCGACGCTCTCCCCTACGTTCAGTCTCGCGCCGGCAGGGGACCCAGCGGGCGTATGACGCACACCGGGGTCTGCTCGTGTCCTTGACCGAGGGGGTTGTCGCGCATCAGGGTCGCGATCAGGTCGCGATCCGCGCCCGGCGAGGCGCCGAGGATCGTGACGGCCAGATCGCTGGCGTCGATCACCGCCACGGCGACCGGGCCGCCGACGGCCTCGCGAAGCACGCGGCCGACCCGGGCGGCGACGCCGTCTGGATCGGCCGGCCCGAGGCTGGCCGAGATGTTGTGCGGCGGCAGCCGGTTCGGGGTGGGCCCGTCGATGGCCTCGACCTCGCGGCCGGCCACTCTGTAGAACAGGCCGCGCTGGTGAATCACCCGACCCGCCGCGCCGACTGCCGCCGCCGCGACGATCCGTGGCGCGCCGACCTGGTCGATGGCGAGCTGCATCGTCTGCGGCGTCCCCAGGCCCAGCCCGTGGGGTGTCCGCGAGACGGCGTTACCGAGAAACGTAGCCAGGCGCGTGGGATGGATGTCCTCGATGAGGAAGCTGCGGCCTTGCGACGCGGAGACGGCATTCTCGGCGAGGGCGACGCTGTCGCCGGGCCTCACGTGCGGCGCGACGAAGCGCCGCACCACCTCCGCGAGGTCGTCGCCGCGGCGGACAATGTCGGTCCTGATCGGCAGTCGCGCGAAGACCCGGCCCTTGGTGGCGGCGAAGACGTGCTTGAGCTCGTTCGGCTTGTAGGTGTCGAGCAGGCGCTGCGCCTCGGTTGCGGCCCAGGGCGACGACAGTGCGCCGGCCGCCGCCAGCAGCGCCGGGGTGCGGGCGTCGGCCGCCTCAGGGATCTCGCCGCGGTGCTTGGGGCCGATCTCCGCCGGCGTCGTCAGCGCCGCCTCGATATCGGCCTGCTCGAGCACCACGTCGCCGTCGCAGAACTCGCGCAGCCAGAGCTCCACGTTGGCGGCGCGCCAGAAGAAGGGCGACTCCTCGACCTGGCCCCGGCAGCAGGCGCGGAAGGCGTCCACCACCCTGTTGCCGTCCCAGTAGGGCCGCGCGTGAAAGGCGGGAGACTGGTAGAGGCTCGTGAAGGCCGCCCGTCGCGCCTTGATCCAGCGCATCTCCGGCGTGGTGAAGCCGACCTTCCAGCGACGCAGCCGGATCTTCTCGGGCAGGGTGCCCTTGAGCCCCTCGCGGAGGATCCAGCGGCTCCAGCCGTCCTTGATGATGGCGGAGTCGGGCATGCTGAGCATGAAGTCGACGAGCTCCTGATCCAGGTAGGGCACGCGCGACTCGACACTGAAGGCCATGGCGTTGCGGTCTTCGTAGCGCAGGAGGCAGGGCAGGCAGTACTCGAGCAGGTCCTGCATGAGTCGAAGCTTCAGGTCAGAGCGCGAGAGGGCGGTCTGCGGCTCGCGGACGTTGTCGAGGAACCCCTGCTCGAGCAGGGTCCGGGTGGCGAGGCGCTTGCGACGTTGGGAGAGCCGCCGCTTGACCAAGGGCGAGAGGACGTCGGCCGACGTCGCGGCTTCGTGCCGGAGCTCGTCGTAGCGCCGCTCCTTCTGCAGCTGGCGCAGGTACACCATCTGATACGGAACGTAGCCGGCCAGGAGCTCATCGCCCCCCTGACCGTCCAGCAACACCGTCACCTGCTGCCGGGCGGCGCGCATCACGCACCACTGGGCGTACGGGCCGGTGCTCACGAACGGTTCCTCCTGATGCCAGATGAACTCCCGCAGCTCGTGCATGAACTCGTGCGAGTCCGGGTTCGTGTAGGTGGTGTCGGCGCCGGTGCTCTCGACCGCCACCTCGATGTAGTCGCGCTCGTCGATGGGGTCGCCGTCGAACACGGCGCTGAACGTCTTGAGCTGGCCGCGCAGCGAGGCGGCGTCGGGGGCGTTCTCGCGCAGCAACTCGCTCATGAACGAGACGATGGTGGTGGAGTCGAGGCCGCCGGAGAGGCATGAGCCCACGGGCACCTCGGAGAGCAGGCGGCGTTCGACGCTCTTGCGGAACAGCTGCCGGAAAGCGGTCGGATCAGGGACGCCGTCGCTCGTGAGGCTCGGGTTCCAGTAGCGGGTGCTGGGGAGAGGCGCCGTCAGCAGACCGGGGCCGCTGTTGGCGGCCGGCGCCGCCCGTCCGACGGCGCCCAACGGGACCTCGATCCACGCCGCCTCAGGCACATGGTAGATGCCGGCGAACATCGTCTCTTCGCGGTGGTCGTGCAGCCCGTGCTGGAGGAACTCATACACCATCTGGTCGTCCGGCTTCGCTTCGAGCTCGCGATCTTGGAGCACGCCCTTGATCTCGCTGGCGAACAGCAGGCGGCCGGACTTGGGCGACCGGGCGTAGAACAATGGTTTGATGCCAAAGTGATCGCGATTGAGGATGAGCTTGCCCTCGCCCTCGCGAAGGTCGGCCAGCGCGAACGCCCACATGCCGTTGAAGCGCGTTGCGCAGGCGGGACCCCACTCTTCGTAGGCGTGAACGATGATCTCGGTGTCGCCGCTCGTCCTGAACGCGTGGCCGGCCGCCTCGAGCTCGGCGCGGAGCTCGCGGTAGTTGTAGATCTCGCCGTTGTAGATGAGCCAGATGGTCTCGTCTTCGTTGGCGAGCGGCTGGTGACTCCCGGCACGGTCGATGATGCTGAGCCGGCGATGGCCGAGGCTGACGACTCCGGTCTCGAACGACCCCGCGTCGTCTGGCCCGCGGTGGACGAGGGCGGCGGCCATGCGGCCCAGGAGCTGACGGTCTGGTGAGCCGGCGAAACCGAAGATGCCACACATCTGACGGGCCTCCTCGAGGGTGGGTGATCGATCGGTGCGGCCCTGCTCTGCTGCGGCCGTTTCGACTGGCAAGCCTACCACACGGCCCGGAGACTGCCGTCGCGCGCGCTTCGGCCGGCAGGTACGTTGCTCGGGTCGGGTGCGGCCCAGTACACTCGTCGCCATGTACATCGGCGCTCACGTCAAAGCATCGGGCGGCGTCTGGAAGGCGGTGGGGGCCGGCGCCGACCTGGGCTGCGAGGCCATTCAGTTCTTCGCCGGCAGCCCGCGCGTCTGGCGACCCATGCTGTACAAGCAGGCGGACGTGGAGCGGTTCGTCGCGGCCCGCGCTACGTCATCCATCCGCTTCGTGGTGATCCATACCATCTACCTGATCAACCTCGCCAGCGCCCGGGAGGAGTTCTACGAGAAGTCCGTCTCGGCGCTGGTCGGCGCCTTGGCCGCTGCCGACCAGCTCGGCGCCGACGCGATCGTCACCCACGTCGGCTCCCATCAGGGCAGCGGGTTCGAGGCGGGTCTCGAGCGCGTCCAGGCCGCCTTGCACCGGGCTCTCGCGGAGAGCGAAGGGTCAGACGTGCGCATCTTGCTCGAGAACACCGCCGGGGCGGGCGGCACGATGGGCGTCACCTTTGAGGAGTTGGGCGCGATGATTCGGGCGGCCGATTCGCATCCTCGGGTGGGGCTGTGCCTGGACACGGCGCACGTCTTCGCCGCCGGGTTCGATCTGCGTACGCCCGCGGCACTCGACGAGACGCTCGCTCGTCTCGCCGCCGCCTGCGGACTCGACCGACTGGTCATGGTGCACCTGAACGACTCCAAGGTCCCGTTGGGGTCGAATCGCGACCGGCATGAGAACATCGGCGAGGGGCACCTCGGGCTGGACGCCTTCAGGGCGATAGTGCGGCATCCGGCGTTCGCCGACGTGCCGGGCATCCTCGAAGTGCCAGGGTACGACGGCGCGGGTCCGGACAGGCGTAACATGGACGTCTTGCGCGACCTGGCAGACGGTCGCGCCTGAAGGACCTGCGGCGCGAGCGGTGTCTGCCGTGGCGAGCACCGGTTAGGGAAGCGGGCGTTCGGTGGCATAACGAGCGGGAGGGGCGGATCGTTGTCGGCAACCCGGACTGCGAGGTGACGCACGTGGAACTTGTGCCTGTGACCAGTGTGAACGACGTTGGGCTGGCCAACATCATCAAGGGCGTGCTCGAGCAGGCCGGAATCGAGGCTTTCGTCAGCGGCAGCGGGGTGGAGGACGTGTTCCCCACGGACACGATGGACGCGGTCCAGGTGCTTGTCGACGAAGCCGATCTGGAGCGCGCCCTCGATCTGCTGGAGCAGTTCGAGACGTCGCCCGAGCCGGAGGATGAAGAGGAGTAGGCGGCGCGGTCAGGCGGCTCCGTCGAGTATCGCTGACCAGTTTGCCTCTGGTATCATCAGCGTTCTTGCAGCCGTTTCCGGCCCCCCGTGGGCTGCTCTCGAACGGGAGTGACGATGTTTGGACGCATCTTCGGCCGTGGCAAGGACGAGCCTGAACAGGCCGTCTGCGCCAAGTGCGGCCGCACCCTACTGGCCGGCGAATGGACTCGGAGGGTCACGGGTCCCGACGGCGAGAACCGACTGCTTTGCTCACTGTGTGGCCCGGACCTCCCTCTCGACCAGGACGAACCGCCGGAGACGACGTGGACGCCAGCCAACAACGGGCGCGTCCGTGAGACTCGGCAGGACGCCGTCGCGAAGACCGGCGCGGAAGAGCCCGAGACTCAGGTCGTCGACAAGGACGCCGTGATCGCTTCGCTCCAGGAGCGGCTGGCGCGGGGCGAGGCGCGCAACCAGGAACTGACCCGCGAGCTGGCGCGCCTGCGCGAGGCGGTCGGCGAACCTGGCGGTGACGCTCAGGCGGCGGAGACGGCTCTTGTCGGCGAGGCCGCGGCGCAGGAGACGACGATGGACTCGTCCGAGCCGGGCGAGCGCACCTGGGGCGAGACACCGGCCGAGTTCGCCGCCGCCTTCGCCGCCGCCGAGGCGGCCGGCGAGGGAGGCGGGGAGGCGGAGCCGGAGGCGGACGAAGAGGGTGTCTCCCCAGCCATATCCGAGGACACCCAGCCGCTCCCCGTCGTCGAGTCTGAGGATGCCGAGGTTGTCGCGGCCGAGACGTCTCGGGCGGACGCCGCCGAGGCGGCGGCGCTGGAGGGTGAAGTGGCGCCGGTGGAGGCCGCGGCCCTGGAGTCTGCAGCGGCTGTCGGTGCGCCGGCAGCGGCCGCCGACGAGCTCGCTGCGGCCGTCGACGAGTCCACGGCTCCCGACGCGGTTGAACTCGCGTCTCCTGACGCCGACGTCGAGGCGTCCGGGGGGGAGTCGTACGCCGTCGTCGAGGACGAACAGGAGCCAGAGCCGGCTCCGGCGAACGCCGAGGCCGAGGTGGCCGCGCTCGCCCTTCTGCAGCGCGGCGTGGATCTGTTCAATGTCAGCCGTGTGCCGCGCAAGATCGCCGAGACCAACGAGCAGCTCGGGATGCCCTCCGTCCACGCCGCTCCGGACGAACCTGTCGTGGCCCTCACGTTCATGTGGTCCATGGGCTGGTACCGCTTCGTCGTCGACGCCGACACCGGTGACGTGCAGCTGGCCGATCGGGGCTACGAAGAGATCACCGATCTCCCGGCGAACGCCGGTGTCCGCGCAGACGGCAGCGTCCAGCTGGCGCCTGCCCAGATCAGCCGCGCGGCGGCCCAGCGCATCCAGCAGGAGGATCAACCTGCGGCGCGCCCGGACGAGCGGCAGGGCGGGCCTGAGCCCCCGAGCGTCGCGGCGCAGAAGCCGCCCGAGATCCTGTCAAAGTCCCTGCTCGGTCAGCGGAGCGACGACAAGCCGGCGGCGTGGGAGAAGACGCAGGCGCGCGACTTCGATTGGGATCGCTGAGAGGCCAGCGAAGCCGGGCGTGAAGGAAGAGGGGGCCGGCGCGCGCACGCGCCCCGGCCCCCTCTTCCTTCTGCAGATCCTCCCGCATCCGGCGCTGGCCGAGCCCGGACGGGGGACGCGGGGTGTCCGTCAGGAGCCGATGGTCATGCCGCCGAACATCTGCTCCATGAGCTTGTCGAAGGACTTGGCGTTGGCCGGAGGCTCGACGCTGACGGGCTCATTGTAGTCGCTCATCGTCATGGTCACGTCCAGCGACATGCCCTCGAGGCCCTCCATGTCCTTCTGGCCGCTGGTGTCGAGGGCGGCGGCGAACTGGGCCTTGTACATGAGCATGTCGTCGACACCGATCCAGTAGTCGACGGCGACGTTCTTGAGGCTCTTCTGGAGGGCGGTGGCGTCCTCCCGGTTCTGCTTGAGCGCCTGCTTGAGCTGCTTGGCGGTGCTGTCGTCACCGAGCTTCTTGGCGAGCTCGGGGTCGTTCGCGGCCTTCATGAGGGCGGCCGCCAGCTTCTGCGGGTCCGCGGTGGCCTGGACGTGGTAGACGGACATCCCGTTGAGCTCTTCGGTGCCGACGAGCTTGTAGGAGGTACCCCACTCTTCCGGGTCGAGGCCGAAGCTCTTCAGCTGCTCGGTCGGCGCGGCGCCCTGCTTGGTCTGGGCGCTCAGGGAGGAGGCCTGCTTCTGGTCGACCGCGTACCACTGATCCTGGTACCCAACCCACACCTTGGCGCCGTCGGCCATGAGCCCGAGGTCCAGCGCCTGGTCGGCGATGGTCACACTGAGGTCCATGTCCATGGCCACCGGGTCACTCGAGCTCTGCCCTTCGGCGTGCAGGGTGATCCCATTGCCGAGCAGCGCCTGGGCCGTGGGATCGGACATCTGCGTCGTGTCTCCCTGGATCTTGAGCGCCATGTCCGCGGTGAACGAGGCGCTCGTGACGTCGGCCATCTTGGCGTTGCTCTGGTCGACGATCTCCTGGGCGGACAGATTGGTCGTCACGGCGCTCGCGGCGGGCGAGCTTGTCGTCGACGTGGTGTCCTTGCCACCGCAGCCCGCCACGGCCAGGAGGAGCAGCCCGACGGCAAGGGCGAGCGCAGCCAGGACTGAAAGGTGTTTGCGACGCATGACTCGTGCCTCCCTGTGCATGAGTTGAACCGGACGCCTCACTGGTAGTTCGCGTGTATCGGACGACGACCTCCTCATCGACCGGCGGCAGTCGCTCCTTGAGGCCGAGGTCGTGTCAGCGGGTCGTCTTGCGCGAGATCACTACCGAGCGGAAGGGCTCGTTTCCTTCTGAGGCCGTCTCGACCCGCGCATCGTCTTTGAGGTGGAGGTGAACGATCTTGCGCTCCGCGGCGGACATGGGCTGGAGCGTGATGCTGGCGCCGTCGCGGGCCACCTTCTGGGCCGTGCGATCGGCCAGTGCCGTCAGCGCCGTCGCGCGCCGCCCGCGGTAGCCCTCGGCGTCGACGACGACCTGGCGGCGATCGCGCCGGTCGCCGTTGATCGCAATCCCCGCGATGCACTGGAGCGCGTCGATCGTGCTGCCGTGGCGGCCGATGAGAAGCCCGAGGTCGTCGCCGGTGACGTCTGCCGTCACGGCGTCGCCGGTCTCGCTCACGGAGACCGTTGCCTTGAGGCCCATGAGATGGACAGCGGTCTGGACAAACTCCCTGAGCGCTTCGGCCTCGGCCGGCGCCTCGTCGGCGACGCGTTCGCTGGAGGGTCGCAGGCGAGCTTCGACCTGGGCGAGCATCTTGCCGCGTCCAAACAGGCCGCCCTTGGCGCCCTCCTCTACGACGATGTACTCGACGTCCCGCTGATCGACGAAGGGAACCACCTTGCGCAACTGATCGAGCGCCTTGCGCCTGGCTTCCTCGACCGTCGGCGCTTCTGCGACGGTGGCGAACTCCGTCTCCTCATCGTCGGCCTCACCGACGTCACGATAGTCGAATGGCTCTGCCATTCCCGACCCTCCGGTTCGTGTGATGCGACGACGGCCTTAGGAGGCGCTAGCTCTCGGTCGGGCCGCTCTCCGTCGTCTCGCTTCCGGTCGCGTCGGGCGACGACGCCGCCGGAGTCGGCTTGCTGGTGCTCGGTGGCTTGCGGCTCGGCTGCTGTCCGGATTGGCCGTCGCCCGGATCCCCGTCTCCCTGCCGATCCGCGGCGGGGGGCTTGACCGTCGCTGCCGCTCCGGCGCCTGATGCCGACGAGGCCATCGCACGGGGCTGAGCGGCGGCCTTGGGCTTGCCCTTGCCCGGCGGTGGCTTGCGGCCGCCGGGCTTTGCGCCGGAGGCGGCCTTTGGCTTGGCGTCTGCCGGTTGACCTGCGGCCGCCGGCCTGGAGCCGCCGGCTGGGTCTGCTTTCGCGGTGGGCGCCTTGCGCCGCTGACCCTGGGCGCCGGTCTGCTTCTGCTTGCCACCTTGGGGCCCGGCGCTGCCCCCGGCGCGCGCCTTCTCACCCTGCTCGTTGGCGTGCACCAGGGCATCGACGATTCGGCTGCGCTTCTTGGGCTGGTCGTCGATCGGCGCGACGTAGGGCTTCATCGCCTTCCTGATGATCAACTGCTGGCCGATCGTCCACAGGTTGGTGGTGCACCAGTAGACGAACAGGCCCGACGGGAAGTTCCAGAGGAAGAACACGAAGAAGATCGGCATGCCGCGCATGAGCCACTTCTGGGCCTTGTCCGTCTGCGTGGCCAGCATCAGCTCGGTCGAGACGAGCTGCGTGATCACGTAGATGATGAGGAGGATATGGGTGGGATCTGGCTTGCCGAGACCGCCGCCGCCCTCGGCGACCGACTTGATCCAGAGGAAGCCGGCGTTGGCCATCTCTTGGACGGTGGTTTGATCCAGGTAGTCCGCCCTGCCGCTGATGGCAGCGTACAGTGCCAGGAACACCGGGAGCTGAAGTAGCAGCGGCAGACACGAGGCGAACGGATTGACCCTGTGTTCCTGGTAGAGCTTCATGGTCTCGGCCTGCAGCTTGTTACGGTCGTCTTTGTACTTGCGCTGCAGCTCCCTCATCTTGGGCTGCAGCGCCTGCAGCGCGTGGGCGTTGCTGTACTGCTTCCAGGTGAGGGGGAACAGGACGAGGCGGACGATGATCGTCAGGCCGATGATTGCGAGGCCCCAAGTCCAGTCCGGACCGAGGCCCAAGCTGGCGAAGAAGTCGTCCAGGGTGACGAGGATCCAGTAGAGCAGCTCGACGAGCTGCTTGAAGACGGGGAGGTTATACATCGGCGCTCAGACCGTCACTCTCGTCATGGGCATGGCGCGGCGGTACCGGGTCGTAGCCGCCGTGGCTGAACGGGTTGCAGCGCAGGATGCGCCAGCACGCCATGCCGGTGCCGCGGACGGCGCCGTACTCGCGAAGCGCGTCGACGGCGTAGCTGGAGCACGACGGATAGTACTTGCAGCGCTGGCCGAACATCGGCGACAGCGCGTACTGGTACACCCTGATGAGCGCGATCAAGACCTTGCTCATGAGCTTGCGGCCTCTCGTAGGAGTCCGGCGCGGCGAAAGAGGTCGAAAACCGCCTCGCCGACGAGTCCTTTCTCGCCCGCGCTCTCGCGAGCGAGAAGATCGAGCAGTTGCGGACGCGCGATCAGCACGAGATCGTACTCCTCAGAGAGGTCCTGTGCACACGCCATGAACGCCTCGCGCAGCAGGCGCTTGATTCGGTTGCGGACGACGGCGCCGCCCATCTTTCTGGAGACCGATAGCCCCAGACGAGGGCCGTCGGCCTTGCTCTCCGCGGGACGCCTGAACGAGTAGAGGACCAGGAACCGCGACGCCGTGGAACTGCCCCGCCGGTAGATGAGCTGGAAGTCCGAGGAGCGCGAAAGACGCGAGAGCCGGGGGGGCATCGCCGCCGCGAGGCTAGGCGGAGAGGCGCTTGCGACCCTTGCTTCTCCGCTTCTTGATGACCAACCTACCCGCGCGGGTGCTCATCCGCTTGCGAAAGCCGTGGGTCTTGCTGCGCTTGCGGGTGTTTGGTTGATAGGTCCTCTTCACAGCTTCCTCGCTCGATTGCCGATACTCAGAAGGTGCAGTATAGCCGCGCCGTGGAGCGGCGGTCAATTTGGCGAACGCGCCGCGTCCTAAGCATCCCCTCTGCGGTTGCCGATAGCATCCACAGACCGTGCCGGTTAGCGGGAGCGGGAGAAATGCTCCTCCAAGGGTCCATCAACAGGTTCAACCTTGCCGGCGTTCTGCAGTTTCTCGCGCAGAACGCCTCCACCGGCGTGCTTGAGGTCAGGGATTTCGAGGAGTACGGGTTCATCTACCTCGTCGAGGGCCACGTGGAGGCGATCTCTCTGCCGCTGACCGACGAGAAGCTGGGGACGCGACTCGTGAAGGCCGGGTGCCTCGACGGGCAGCAGCTCGCGGAGACCCTCATGGAAGAGGCGGAGCTGACGCGCGACGAGAAGAAGCTCAAGCCGCTCGGCCAGCGTCTGATTGAGAAGGGGTACACGAACGAGAAGACTATCCGCGATGTCATGGCAGCGCAGACCCACGACCAGGTCTTCGAGCTCGCTCACTGGCAGACGGGGGTCTTTCTCTACGAAGAGCCCGAACAGATGCCCCACTTTCAGGTCGCCATCCAGGGCAACGTCCAGCAACTGCTGCTCGACGCCTACCGGCGCATCGATGAGGGCGAGAGGTCGCGCAAGTCGGTCCCGGTCGTCCACGAGGTGTGTTACGCCTGCCCGGTCGAGGATCAATGCACCGACGAGATCAAGAAGAAGCATCTCAAGCAGGACGTCTGCCTGTGGCGGGATCTTGGCGCGGTGCTTGACGAGGGGTACGACCGGCTGCGCGACGCGCGGCAGCTCTATCGCTCCAAGGACGACGACGACGGCGCGATCCTCTCAGCGTCGCTCGGGCCGGACTGAGGCGGGACGGGCGGTGTCAGGGCTTGGTGGGCGGCGCGCCTCGCTGTCGGGCGAGCTGGCCACAGGCGGCCGCGATGCCGCGTCCCGGAGATCGGCGCACGGTGCAGTTCACGCCGGCGCGGCGGAGGCGCGCGCCAAGCGCGGCGACCTCCTCGGCGCGCGGGCGGACGAACTCGTCGCCAGTCTCGTTGTAGGCGATGAGATTGACATGGTAGTGCGGCGACCTGAGCCGGGCCGCGAGCGCCTGGACCTGGTCCGGCCCATCGTTCACGCCGGCCAGTACGACGTACTCGAACATCACCTTGCGATGGGTACGTTCCACGTAGCGAGCGCAGGCCGCGAAGACCTCGTCGAGTGGGTAGGCGCGATTAAGTGGCACCAGCCGCGAGCGGAGCTCGTCGGTGCCGCCGTGCAGGCTCACGGCGAGGTTGAGCTGCAGAGGCTCGGCGGCGAAGCGGTCGATACCTGGGACGACGCCGGCTGTGGACACCGAGATGGAGCGCGCCGCGAGACGAAAGCCCTCCGGATCGTTGAGCAGACGGCAAGCGCGCAGGGTCTCCTCGTAGTTGTGGAACGGCTCGCCCATGCCCATGAACACGACGTTCGTGACCTGCCGGCCCTCGTCGCGCAGGAGTCGGGCGAAGTGGAAGAGCTGGTCGACCATCTCCTCCGCGCTCAGGTTGCGCTGCAGGCCGTCACGACCAGAGGCACAGAAGGCGCAGCCGACGGCGCAGCCGATCTGCGTGGAAACGCAGACCGTGGCTCGCGCGGCGTAGGTCATGAGGACGGCCTCGAGGCAGTGCCCGTCGACGGTCGTGAACAGGGTCTTGCGCGCCGACTGGTCGGAGGTCGCCTGCGTGTGCTCCGCGGCGAGCGTGACCGGCCGCAGGCGTTCGGCGAGAGCTGCGCGCAGGGCGTGCGGGAGGGTCGTGATCTCTGCGAAGTCCGTGACGAGACCGCGCGTGAGCGCCTCGTAGACCTGACGGGCCCGGTACGGTTCGGCGCCGACATCCGCCACGACCGCGGCGATGGTGGGTGGGTCGATCACGCTCCAATTGTACCGCCGGGCAGGCCAAGGGAAGGCGACGGTGAGGGCGAAGATGTACGCTCCAAGATACACCGTGAGCACGAGGAGATGCGAGTCTCATGAGCACGATACAGATCATCGCCATCGCCGTCGCGGCCGTCATCGTGCTGCTGCTGATCGCGGCGCTTCTCGCGACGCGACGTCGCGCCACGAGCACCCAGTCGCCGGCTGAGGATGCGCCCCCGGACGTGGGCTCGTTCCTAGATGACGACCCTCAGGACACCCTGGCCGGTCTGGGCAAGGCGGAGCAGCCGGCGGATGAGCCGGTGGCGGCGGAGGTCGACGAAGCCGGAGGGGAGGCTGAGCCTTCGGAGAGCGCCGACGCCGAGACGCCGTCGCCGACGTCGGACGAGGACGCTCTCGGGGCAGTCGTCGCCACCGAGGCGATCGGCGTGGCGGCGCCGGAAGATGCCGAAGTGACGGACGAGACGCCGGCCGCCGAGGTCCTTGCGGGGCCTGCGGAGGGCGAGCCGCGGCCCGCCACGGAGATCGTCGCCGAGGGCGGCGAGACCGCTTCCCCCGAGGCGCCTGCGGCCCCTGTCGCGGCTGCGGCGGCGGAAGCGGCCGACGGCCGGCCAGTCGCCGCGAGCGAGCCGCCGGCGAGCACGCTGGTGCCGCTCTCCGACATCATCGTGACGACGAGCAGCAAACTCGTCGATCTCAACGATCCGGACGTGCGCCGCATGCTCACCGATCTCATCAAGCTCGAAGTCGACCAGGCGATCGAATGCCGTCGTCAGGGCCAGACCGTCGACGCCGTCATGCAGCTCACCGAGGCCGAGAAGATCTCCCGTTCCCTCGGCCTCAAGGAGTCCTGCGAGCGCATCCACTCGATGATCGACGAGTTCAACCGGATGGCCTGACGCCCGCGCCCGCCCCGCGCCGGCAGGTTGCGCTGCGGCGCTGACGGCCGCTAGTTCGTCAGGCTCTGCAGCGGCGCGGGGATCCGTCCGCCGCGCCGGATGAAGCGGTCGTTGCCGAAGGTGTTCACCGCCATCACCGGCGCCTCACCGAAGAGACCGCCGAGGTTCACCCAGTCTCCGACCTTCTTGCCATGGGCCGGGATCAGTCGCGCCCCCGTCGTCTTGCCGTTGACCATGCCGATCGCCATGACGTCGGCGATAGTTCCGGCAAGCGCGTTTCTCGGGATGTCCCCGGGGACGACGATCATGTCCAGGCCGAGCGAGCAGACGGCCGTCATGGCCTCGAGCTTCTCGAGGCTGAGAGCGCCGATTCCGGCCGCCCTGGCCATGGCGGCGTCTTCGCTGACGGGGATGAACGCGCCCGAGAGCCCGCCGGTCGACGAGGTCGCCATGGTGCCGCCCTTCTTGACCGCGTCGTTGAGCATCGCGAGGGCGGCCGTGGTGCCGGGAGCGCCGGCCTGGTCGATGCCCATGCCGGCGAGGATCTCGGCGATTGAGTCGCCGACCGCCGGGGAGGGCGCGAGCGAGAGATCGATGATGCCCATCTGGGCGCCCAGCATCTCCGAGGCCTCGCGCGCGACCAGTTCGCCGACGCGCGTGATCTTGAACGTCGTACGCTTGATGAGGTCGGCCAGCTCGATGAGCGAGGCGTCGGGGTGGTGCTCGACCACGCTGCGCACCACCCCCGGACCGGAGATCGCCACGTTGATGCTGACCTCCGGCTCGCCGGTTCCGTGCAGGGCGCCTGCCATGAAGGGGTTGTCCTCAGGCACGTTGCAGAAGATGACGATCTTGGCGGCGCCGATGCTCGCGGCGGCGGCCGTCATCTTCGCGACGGCGAGGACCACGTCCGCCATGCGCACGACGGCGTCCATGTTGATGCCGGCCTTGGTCGAGGCGACGTTGACCGAGGAGCACACGCGCCGGGTGGCGCTGATCGCCTCCGGAATCGCCTCGATCAGCGCCGCGTCGCCGCGTGTGAAGCCCTTCTGGACCATGCAGCTGAAGCCGCCGACGAAGTCGATCCCTATCTCCTCGGCGGCCGCGTCGAGAGCGTGGGCGATCTTGACGTAGGCGCCGGGATCGTCGCTGCCCAGAACATGGGCGATGGGGGTCAACGAGACGCGGCGATTGACGATCGGGATGCCGTACTTCTCTTCGATCTCGCGGGCCACGGCGACCAGCCGGCCGGCCCTCCGGACGATCTTGCGGTGAATCCGGTCGGCCGCCCTGCCGGGGTCGCGGTCGGCGCAGTCATACAGCGCGATGCCCATCGTGACCGTCCGTACGTCGAGGTTCTCCGACCGGATCATGTTGACAGTCTCGAGGATCTCGGACGCGGTGATGAAGACCACGGATGCCTCCCGTCGCCGTGGGCCGGCGGGGCGTGATGGACGCGGCTGAGCTAGATGCGATGCATGAACTTGAAGATGTTCTCGTGCTGCACGTGGATCTGGAGGCCGACCCGCTCGCCCGTGCTCTCGAGGGCGTTCTTGAGGCTCGCCATGGTCGTCTCCGTCTGGTCGAATGAAACGAACATGATCATCGTGAACATGTCGTTGGCGACCGTCTGGCTCACATCGTCGATGTTGGCGTTCTGTTCGGCGACGGTGGTAGCGACTGCGGCGAGAAGGCCGTGTTTATCGGGCCCGAGGGCCGTGACGATGACGGTCGTGCGCATCGCGGATCCTCCCGCGGGTGCCTTTGGGGGCGAACAGGAGGATAGTATACTGAACGATGAGCGCGACACCTCCAAGGACCGGCTCGGCTCGGGCGACGCCGCTGACCGCGCTCGAGCGCTTCGATGGTCTCGACCGGCGTGTCTCGCGGCGCATTGCCGTCGGTCTGGTCCGTCCACGCTGGCTCAGGCTGCCGCTGAGCGCGTTGTCGCTGACCGCGAACTACGGCATCCTCTGGTATGGGCTCGCCCTCCTGCCCTGGCTGTTCGGGCAGCCGCGACCGCTTGCCCAGGCGTCGTACGTCGTGGTGCCGGTGACCCTCGTCGAGTTCACCGGCTACCTCATCAAGCGCCGCATCGCGCGTCCCCGCCCGCCGCTCGCTGATCCCGAGCTGCTCGAGCAGATCCCCCTGCCGCGCACGCACTCCTTCCCCTCGTCGCACGCCAGCATGTCGGTGGTCGGCGCCTTCACGCTGGGATCGATGTATCCACAGGCGCTTCCTGCACTCGTCGTCCTCGCGGTCGTGCTCTGCTTCAGCCGCGTCTACCTTGGGGTGCACTACGCAGGCGACGTGCTGGGCGGGATGGCCTACGGGCTGGCCTTCGGGTCGGCGTGGGTCCTCCTCGTCGCTCCTCCGGCATGAAGATGACGTTCCTGCACCTGCGCACCGTGCGGCTGGCGCTCGTCCTCGCGGCGGGACTGCTGGCCGTCGTCGGTCTGGCACTGGCGTCCAGCCTGCTCGGCTGCGCGCAGCAGGAGCCCTCGTCCTGGGACTCGACCGGACGTCCGTCGCAGGAGGTCGCCTCGAGCCGCCCAGGATCGGTCGCCCATATGACCGCCGGGGTGTTCGCCCGGAGCGTTCATCCCCGGGTCGCCGACACGTGGGGAGAGATCCGTGCCCGCGAGTTCGTCTACGGCGCGTTCCAGCAGTACGGGTACGTCCCGCGCCTCCAGGAGTTCATCGCCGGGGCCGACAGCCGCCGCGTGCACTCCGCCGACATCATCGCCGTCAAGGAGGGCCAATCCGCCGAGCGGCTCGTCATCGGCGCCAACTACGATGCGCTCGCCGGCGACGGCTACGTCGACAACGCCGTGGGCGTCGGGCTTCTGCTCGAGCTGGCGGCCCGGGTCAAGGGGCGTCAGACGCCCTATACGCTCGTCTTCGTCGCGTTCGGCGCTGAGGAGCCCGATCTGCTGGGCTCGCGGTACTTCGCCGAGGCCATGTCGCCCGTCGAGCGACGCGCAACAATTGGGATGCTCAACCTGGATGCGGTCGCGGGGGGCGACTTCCTGTACGTGTTCAGTCGTCCCGGCGAGCCCACGTGGCTGCGCGATGACGTGCTCGCCGCCGCGCAGGACCTGAAGATCGCGGTGAGGGAAGTCCCTGCCCGTCCTGGGGCGCCGGCCGGCACCGTCAAGGCCGCCGGCGGCGACACGGCCCTGGCGGCGGCCGGTATCGCGACCGCCGGCCTCACGGCCGGCAATTGGGAGATCTCGCCGGCCGGCGGGAACGTCCAGACGGCCGAGTACGGCCCCATCTCCGGGACCCGCAGGGACACCGTACAATTCATCGAGAAGAGCTACCCCGGGAGGGTGCAGGCGCAGCTCGCGGATCTCGCGCGACTCCTCGAAGTCCTCCTCACCAGCAAACTGGAGAAACGCCCGTGAAGCTCGGAATCGTCGGTCTCCCGAACGTGGGCAAGACGACCTTGTTCAACGCCCTGACCCATGCCAACGCCGCGGCGACGGCCTACGCCTACACGTCGGCCGAGTCGAATCTCGGTGTGGTGGCTGTGCCGGACGCGCGCCTGGATCGACTCCACGAGGCGCTGGAGACCCCGAAGAAGGTCAACGCCACGATCGACGTCGTCGACATCGCGGGGCTGGCCGAGGGCGCCAGCCGGGGTGAGGGCCTTGGCAACCGGTTCCTGGCGGACATACGCGGCGTCGAGGCCGTCGCTCACGTGATCCGGGTGTTCAACAACCGGGACGTCGCCCACGTGCGCGAGACGCTCGATCCGCGAGCCGACGTCGATCTCGTGGAGACGGAACTCGTGCTGAGCGACCTCGAGCTCGTCGAGCGCCGTTTTGAGAAGGCGCGCAAGGCGGCGCGCAGCGGGGACCGGGCCGCGCAGCACGAGCTGGCCATGCTCGAACGGCTCGTCGCCGAGCTGGAGCAGGGCCACCTGGCGCGGGCGGTCGAGCGTGCCCCCGAGGACGCGCCCCTGTTCCGCGAGCTGGCTCTCGTCGGCGATCGGCCCATGCTGTTCGTCCTCAACACCGACGACGACCAGGGCGCCGCCGAGGCGCTGGCGACCCACGCTGAGTTCGTCGAATGGGCGCACGTCAGGGGCGACCAGGTGGTCGCCGTGGCCGCGCGCCTCGAGGCCGAGCTCGCCGATCTGGAGCCGGATGAGGCGGCCGAGTTCCGGGCCGAACTCGGCGCGGACGAGGAGGGCGCCATCGGCGTCTTCCTTCGCGCCGCGTACGACGTGCTCGGGTACATCACGTTCTTCACGGGCGACTACCGCAGCAGCGAGTCGCGCGCCTGGCAGCTGCCGCGCGGCTGGACCGCCAAGCAGGCCGCTGGGCGCATCCACAGCGACATCGAACACGGCTTCGTCCGCGCGCAGGTCGTCGCCATCGAGGATCTGGTCGCACTGCGCTCCTTTCATGCGGCCCGTGAGAAGGCGCTGCAGCGCACCGAGGGCAAGGACTACGTGGTTCAGGACGGCGACGTGATCAACTTCATGCACACCGGGTGATGGGCGTGGCCGCGCACAACGAGACTCCGGCGACGCCGCCGGCGGGCGAAGGCCAGGGCACGGCCAAGGACGGCGCGCCGGCGGCGGCCGCCGGCGCGCCCTACCTCGCCTGGATCGCCGCCGCCGCCGGCCTCGCCGGCCTCTGGACGTACAAGCTCCTCATCGCCAATCCCACAGCGCGCTGGACGATCGTCGCGGTCGACGTCGTGGCCATCGGCCTGAGCGCGTGGCTGTTGGCGCGCCGCCGGCGGTATCGAGGAGGCGTCGACCTGGCGATCGCCGCGATCGCCCTGGCCGGCTTCAGCCTCTACCTCTTCGTCGCTCGCGTGACCGGCGCCCTGCCGGCGCCGGGGGGCACCTGAAGCGCCGGCCTCTCCCCGGTCGGGGAGCTCCTGGCGCTCATCCTCCGCGTTCTGTAGGCGGCCGCTCCCTGCCCGGAGCGCGCTCCCGACGACGTCAGTTTCGCGGTGCGCTCCGGAGCTATCACCGGGTTCCTCGGCCCCAACGGCGCAGGAACAGGACGACGACGCTGCGCATGATCGTCGACCTTGTGAAGCCGGTGAGCATCCTCTGCATCGGTGCGGCGAGCGTCGCAGCGGTCGTCATCTGAATGAGCCGCCACGTGTCGCGGGCCGCCACGGCACTCGAGCCGGCCTGACCTTGCCGACGCGGCGGCCCCGCGTTGCCCGTCTCGCCGGCGCGGCCCGGCTCAGGCCGCCGGCACGGGCGGCACGAAGACCCTGGCGCTCAGTTCCTTGTCGAGCTGGTAGAGCCCAGCCGGGTGCTCTCCGGCCATGGCGAACTTGTGCACCATGTCGCCGGCGGATTCCTCCTCCTCGACCTGCTCGGCGATGAACCACTGAAGGAAGTTGTAGGTGGCGTGGTCCTTGATCTCGAGCGCCAGTGAGGCAAGGTCGTGGATCCGGGCGGTGACGGTGCCTTCGTGGGCGAGCGCCTCCGCGAACATCTCCAGGCCGCTCGCCCATTGCGCCGGCGGCTTGGCGATGGCCTCCAGGGTCGCCCGGCCGCCGCGCGTGATCACGTAATCGAACATCTTCTGGGCGTGCGCCAGCTCCTCCTTGTACTGGACGGTCATCCAGTTCTGCCCGCCGGGCATCCCCATCTCGGCGAACTGGGCCGCCATCGAGAGGTAGAGGTAGGCCGAGTAGAGCTCCCAGTTGATCTGGTCGTTGATCGCGTCCTGCATTCTCTTGTCAAGCATGGACTGCACCCTCCCGGTTCGTCCCTGACGGGTTAGGATTGACGTACAACACGACGTGCGTCGCAGGTCGTATCTACCCCGACGGCGGAGGTCAGTTAACCGTCTGCGCCTGCCGAGCCGCGATGGAGAGGACCGTCACGATGAGCCAAGCCTTCACAAGAGAACCCGACGGCGGCATGGGGGACGAAACCTTGCCCGACCGTCCGGTCAGCGCCCATCCCAACTATGTCACGCCGGGGGGGTTGCGGCAGCTCGAGGGGCATATCGGTGTTCTCGAGGAGCGCCGCCTCGACTTGCTCGCCCGCGAGGGCGAGGACGAGCCGATGGTCAAAGAGGAGCTGGCGCTGGTCGATCGCGACCTGCGCTACTACTCGCAGCGCCTGCAGAGCGCCATCCTCATGGACCTGGCGAAGCAGCCGCGCCGCAAGGTCGCCTTCGGCGCGGCGGTGACTGTGACCGACGAGGACGGGGCGCAGCGGACGTTCAGGATCGTCGGCGAGGACGAAGCCGATCTCGAGGAGAGCAAGATCAGCTACCTCTCGCCGCTGGCGGTGGCGCTGCTGGGCGCGCGGGTCGGCGCCAGGGTGCTCTGGCACCGGCCCGCCGGCAACCGCAAGCTCAAGATCGAGGCGATCGAGTATCCGGACGAGTGATCGCCACGGCGACCGCCCCGTCGGGCGCGGAGGGCGCGTCCGGCTGACTCACAGCCTGTTCAGTCCGGGATGGCGGCGCAGCAAGTACCTGTCGAACTGCGGCACCGTAAACGCCGCCAGACCGTGCCCCGGCGTATACAGGAGGCCCTTGTCGATCAGCCGCGATCGAATCGGGCCGGCCTGCTCCACGGTTCGCCCGATGCGGTGAGCGACGTCGGTCGCGCGCTGGGGATCCGCTCCCAGTTCGGCCATGGCGAGCAGGTAGCGCAGTTCGAGCTCCGTTGTTCGCTCGGCACGCACCTTGAAGAAGCTCTCGTCCAGCTTTGCTTCGACGAGCGGGCGAGTCGATTCGGCGTCGCCAAGCGCGATGGGAGAGCTCGAGGCTTCGTCCCAGACGATTCTGCCGTACTCCTGCAGGAAGTACGGATAGCCCTCCGTGAAGGCGACGATGAAGTCGACGGCCTCGGGCTCGAACTCCACGCCGAGGTCGCGAGCCGGCAGCGTGAGAGCATCGCGCGCGTCCGTCTGGGCATCGAGCCGGCCGATCGCGATGAACCGAAAGAGGCGCTCGCTGTACGACTTCGCCTCGCCTGCGAGGCGCGGCATCTGCGGCAGGCCCGCCGCCACCAGTGTCAGCGGCAGCGCTCTCCGCGCGCATCTGTGCAGCGCGACGATCAGGGCCTCGAGCTCCGACGGCTGGAGGAACTGGATCTCGTCGAGGAGGAAGACGACTCCGACCGCGTGATCCTGCGCCGCCTCACCCAGAGCCACCAAGAGGTCGGTGAGGTCGTCTGGCAGCGAGCCGCTGTCGGCGGCCCCGGCGCGGGCGTCGACATCGAGCCCGGCGGTCATGGCGCCGTCGGGGTTGAAGGTAATGGTGAACGACTTGAGGATTGCCGCCGCGCGCAGCACGCGGTCCTTCCAGCGCGCCTTGGGAGCGATCTGCAGCAGCGCCCTACGCGCCTGGCTTGCCATTCTCGAGGCGAACGCCGAGTTCTTCTCAACCTCCCACTCGACGGTCGCCCAATTGCGGGCCTCGGCCTTCTCGCGGAACACGTCGAGCAGCACCGTCTTGCCCACGCCGCGAAGCCCCGTGATGATCATGGACTGCTCGGGACGGCCGTTCTGAAGTCGCTCCAGCAGGATATCGAAGAACTCGATCTGCTCGTCGCGGCCGACGAGCGCCGGGGGCTTGGTTCCGGCGCCCGGCGCGTAGGGGTTGATGCGCGGATCCATCGCCCGACCTTACCAAACTAAACGCAACTTATCTGTGGGGAGCTAGTTCGGTCTGGCGCGACAGGCGGTGGGCTCGCAGGACCCGCGGCACGACAGACACCAGCGAGGATTGGCGGAGCAACATGGGAGTCGAACCCACCCAGGACAGGATCACTGCCCCACAGACGGTCTTGAAGTGGGCATTTCCCCCGCTCGCAGGCACAAACCGAGGTCCACCGGGGCACACCGTCGGCCTCAGAGGTCCACCTGAGTACAGGTGGCTTGTCGGCAGATCGTTGGCAGGAGGTCAGCATGAGGCGGTGAGGCCGAAACGTGTGTTCGATAGCCTGATCAGACGCGCCCAAGGGAGGAGGGGGGATGAGGCGCTGATCGCGGGGTTGGTGTTTGCGGAGAAGTTGCCCGTCCGCAACGGCCTGACGTGCAGTGCCGGCGTACGCTGAAACATGTCGCCCCGTCTACGACGAAACGCGTCTCCCAGGCGAGACCCTGCATCTGGTCACTGGATAGCCGACAATCCCCCGACTCAGTGAGCCGGCGAGCTGGGACGAAGGCAGCCCATGATCACCCCGGAGGAGCCGATGCACCTGGTTTCGCATCGCTCATCGGCGGCGCGCGCGAGCCGCGCCGAGATCGCGGCCGCGGGCCTAGCGCGACTGCTGGGGAATGTGCCACCAACGATCGCGTACTCGCGCAAGCGCCGGTCTGAGCGAAGCAGGCACCCAATGCCTTACTCGCTTGGTGACCGCCGCCGACCTCAGCCAACGCTCTCCGTCCACGATCCCAGCCATGGTTCTGACACGGGGATCGCTGTGCACCGGGGGATTGTCCAACCCGACGACGAACGTGTTCCCAGGGAGCTTGTAGGCCACATGAGGCCGGGAGAAGCGCTTCAGCCCGCGGAGGCACTCCGCGATCGCGGTACAAGTGCCGGCGGCGTCATGAAAGTAGATCACAGCGTCACGGGCACAGACGTTGAGACAGAAGACGAAGTCGCTCACCACAGCCTCGTAGGTGTGCTTGCCGTCAATGAAGCACACATCTGGGCTCTCGGTGATGGAGCCTGGCGGGAGATCACGAGCATCGGTGCCAAAGCACACGAGCTTCTGCATCTGGTCTGGAGCAACGGCACGAAGATTCTCGAGCATCGCCTGCTCTGAGTTGTCGCTATGCCGCTGGTCTCTGGTTCTGTTGTCGATCGAGTAGATTCTGGAGCACTTCGGATCCTGCAGATACTGCTGAAGGCTGCCGCCGCGATACGAGCCGATTTCGAGGTATACGAACGGCGCTTTCGCATCTCTCACGGCGCGCTGCAGCGCCAGCCAGGACGTGCGGTCCCTGTCATTCGACTGGGTGTCGACCAACCCGAACAAGTCGCAATCGAGTGCAGCGATGCGATCCTCGAAATCGCTCAAGTCCTGCACGGATGACCTCCCCCCTACGGACGCCGGTCTCGGCCGACCTCCCTCTTCAACCGCCTGAGCGACTGAGGTCAGCGAAGCTATTCCGTCAGCGCAAGGACCAATGCAGACGGCCCCGAAGAGGCTCCCGCGAACTCGACCAACGATGCCTGTCCGGCGCGACCGGGATGCTGCAGTGCGCGCCATAGCCGCTGCGGCGCACCCTTGGTGACCGAGGGAGTGTATCAGTAGGGGGCGGATGATTGAAACGCCCGTCAGCCCCGGTTCGACAAGGGAGTAGCACTTGGTGCGGGTGTCCAAGCGTTGCCTTGGACACGTCGAGCAATCGATCTGTCAAACAGGTCAGCCGTTCATGTACGTGGCCATAGCCCGCCGCACGGGGCCAGCCCACCGGCGGGCTGGCGACGCCCGAGGAGGCCCTGCAGCCCACTTCAGTTCGATATGCGTGTTTACGGCAGGCATATCGGCCTGCTTTGGAGGCCTTCTGAGCCTGGCGAGCTGCTCCCAATGCGAACCAGGGCGAACTAAGGCAGACCCATTGACAGCCTACAGCGCATCTGCTGTGCCTAAGAATGCGCTCGACCGGGGCGGCGTCAAGGGCTGCCGACGCTTCTCCCGCGCGGCTGCGCCCATGGCATAGCTTGGTCCGCCGAGCGCGCGACAGACACGCCGCCGGGAACGCTCTTGGCGGCGGTGCTGAAGGCGGCGTAGGTGACCTTGACACCGGTCTCGATGAGGCGCGGGATGGTGCCGCCGCAGCCGAACTGGCCGTCGTCGGTGTGCGGCGCCAGGACGAGCACGTTGTCGAAACGTTCGATACTCACGTGAGGTACTCCCCTCGGTGAGGCGTTGCGTGTGTCGGGTCGAGCCGCGCCGGGAGACGACAGGGCAGGCCGGCGCAGAGCGAACCATAGAAGTCTGCCAAATCGCCGCCACGACCTCCCCGCAGAAGCGGCGCTCAACGGCGGTGAGGACGACGCTTGAGCGGGGTGGCGCCGGAGTCCTCACCGGTGCTTGAGCACGCGTTCGTAGACGTCGAGCGTCAGGCGGGCGTTGCGCTGCCAGCTGAGGCCGAGGGCGGTGGCGCGACCCGCCGCGCCGATCGCCGCCGCCCCGTCCGGGTTGTCGAGCACCCAGGCGATCACTCCGGCAATGGAGTCGGGGTCGTGAGCGGGGACCAGCCAGCCGCCGCTCACGCCGTGGTCGATGAAGTCTTCAGGGCCTCCTCCCCGGAGGGCGAGCACCGGCGTGCCCTGGGCCATGGCCTCGGTGTAGACGAGCCCGAAGGCTTCGTCCCAGCTCGGCAGGGCGAAGAGCTGCGCGCGCGCCATCATCGCGAGCACCCTGGCGTGCTCCATACGGCCGACGAAGTGCACGTCGTCGGCCACGCCCTCGGCCGCGGCGCGCTCTTCGAGGGCCCGACGCAACGGTCCGTCGCCGACGATCGCGAGCTGCACGCGCCGGCCGGCGCGGCGCAGCGTGCCGACGGCGGCGATGAGGTCGGCGGTACCCTTGCGCTCGATCAGCCGGCCCACGGTGAGCACGAGCGGGTCACCGGGGAGATAGTCGGACGCCGGCTCGACCCGCGTCGTGGGACCGGTGGTGCCGTTGAGCACGACCGTCAGCTTGTCCGGCGCGACCACATCGCGGAGCAGGCGGGCGACGATGCTCGAAACCGCCATCACCGCGTCGGCGCCGCCGAGCACCTGCCTGGCCCGCCGCTCGACGGCTCCGCCCATGCGCAGGTGCTGATAGACGTCGGCGCCGTGCACGGTGACCACGACCGGCACGCCGAGGTCGGCGGCGAGTCGCTGCGCCAGGGCGCCGTCCGGCAGCGCCTGGTGCGCGTGGATGAGGTCATAGCCGGCCGATCGGACCGAAGGCAGGCGGCGTACGGTGCCGTAGGCGAAGTCGCCGAGGCGGTCGAAGAGGAGGTGCCGGGGCGGCTGCAGGACTCGCGGGTACTCAGCGATGACGCCGTCGCGGACCGCTTCGCGCGGCTTCTGGCCGCGTCGCCGCTGGCGCTCGCTTCTCCAGAGGGCGCGCGGCGCCCACGGAGTCGGGGACAGCACACGCGACTCGACGCCGAGCTCCTTGAGCGCCAGGACCTGCTGGTGCCAGAAGTCGTGTCGTTCGACCCCGGGCGATGGATACAGGTGCGACACGACGAGGACCTTCACGAACCGGCCTCCCCGCCGCCTGCCGACCATGCCGGCGCAGCGGGGCGCGCGTCGGTGCGTTCGTGAGCCCCATGCATGCGCCCTATCCTACATGCTCCGGGAGGGCGGCGGCCCCTCTGCCCCCGCTCGCCTCCATCCATCCTCGCCAGGCTCCAGGCCGGTTGTGCTCTCATGCGCTGGTGGAGGCCTGCAAATAGGCTGGCGGAGCGACATGGGAGTCGAACCCACCCAGGACGGGATCACCGCCCCGCAGACGGTTTTGAAGACCGCGCCGGCCACCGGGCCGGGTGTCGCTCCTTCTGGCCACGTCAACCAGAGCACCAAGGATATGCTCTCATGGATGACTCGGCCAAACGCGCCCCTTCTGCGTTCGCTCTACGTTTCGTGTACCTGCCCCTGCAAGGCGACTGAAGGTCCATTGGTGGAACGGGTCTGGGACGGAGCGTCGACCTCGATCGGCAGCGAAGAGATCGGGCGGGCCCGCTGAAGTGCTAGGGTCACGCCAGCCCGCCTGACACGCGCAGCAGACACGAGGAGAGCCAATGCCCCCCCGGCCTCGGAGAACCAATCTCCCCATGGTCGTATCGCTGCCCGCCGGGATTCTCGTCGCGACGCTCGTATGGTCCGGTTTCGGGTGGCAGCTGAGCGTCTGGACGTTCGTCATCGGCCTTCTTGTGGCAGGCATGGTCTGGGCGGTCTTGCTGAGGCTGCGCAGGCCCGCCAAGCCCGTGCCGGAGCCACAGGGCACGGTTTGGCGGGCCCAGTACTCGGGAAACGGCGAGGTCTCCTTGCTCGGCATCGCCTTCATCGACGTCACTCGCGGCTGGGTCGTAGGCGACGACGGCACCATTCTCGCCACTGCGGATGGCGGCGAGACCTGGAGCAGGCAGGACTCGGGGAGCGGAGCCGAGCTCAACGCGGTTGCCTTCGCCGACCGTGCGCATGGCTGGGTGGTGGGCAACGACGAGTCAGGGGCGGGGACCGTTCTCTCCACCTCCGACGGCGGCGTCACTTGGAGCGAGCAGGCGACCAGCGCAGCGATTCTCAGCGACCTCGCGTTTCCCGACGCGAGCCACGGCTGGGTGATCGGCGGGGACGGCACCATCCTCGTCACAGCGGACGGCGGCGAGACCTGGAAGGCGCAGAGCCCAGGCGGGACGAGGTCGCTTCTCGGCGTCGCTTTCGTCGACGCCGCTCGCGGCTGGGCGGTGGGCGTCGACAACGAGACGACGGACGGCGTCATTCTCGCCACCGCGGACGGCGGCGAGACCTGGAACACGCAGGACTGCGGAAGCCGAGTGGCGCTCCGCGCCGTCGTCTTCCCCGACGCCAGCCACGGCTGGGCGGTGGGCGAGTCCGGCACGATTCTTGTCACTGCCAACGGCGGCGAGACCTGGAGTGCGCAGAGCCTGGAGCGCCTTGAGGGCAAGCCGCAGACCCCCACACTCCATGACGTCGCCTTTCCCGACGCCAGCCACGGCTGGGCGGTGGGCTATGACGGCGACAGGGAGTGCGGCGTCATGCTCACCACTGCCGATGGGGGCGCCACGTGGACGAGGACGACCGGGAGGGGCGGCCTCTACGCCGTCGCCTTCCCTGACGCCGCGCACGGCTGGGCGGCTGGCTACGGCTACGATGCGAGGACCGGCACCGATACCAGTAGCGGCATGATCTTCACCGCTACGGAGGTCGGCGGCACGCCCTAGGCGGGGCGCCTGGCGCGCTCCGGGTGCGAGTGTTTGCCTGGACTGGTCAGTGCTTGCGCCCGCCCTTGCGCTGGCGCTTCTGGACGGGCTGGTTGGCGGCCCTCTTGAGGCTCGCCGAACGGCCGGCCTTCGTCTCTCTGCGCTCGTTCTTCAAGCGCGCCTGAGCCTCGGCGTTCGTCGGCCTGACGACCAGGAACGTGTAGACGACCACCGCGGGCACGAGGGTCACGAACAGCTGGAATCCGACGACCAGCGAGCTGATCGCCAGGGCCGCGCCGAGCACGATGAGCACGATCATCTCGATCCTTCGGACATCCTCGATCTTGTACCTTCGGGCGCCGCGCATGAGGTAGTCGTAGGCGTCCGCCGTCATGACGAGCGTGGACACCGTGGCGAGCGCCAGCGCGACGACGAGCATGAGCTGATCGTTGCCGGTGTATCGGACGCCTTTCACGGCGCCGTACATCTGGAAGCCGCAGTAGCTGAAGCTCAGCAGGAGGACGGCCGTAGCTCCGGCGTTGAACATCCGCGTCGAGGCCGGCCTGTCCTTGAAGGAAGGATCTGTCTTGTTGTTGGCTTCGGCCATGCCGGTGATGATACCGCTTTGGCTGGCGGCGTGCCGAGCGGTTCCGCGCCTGCCTAGCGGCGGCGGCGGGCGACGCGAACATCGCCGCGGCGCAGGGTGAGGCCCTCCCGATCGAAGAGTTCGAGGAGGGCCTGGGCGTTGCGCCGGCCGAAGCCCATGCGGTCCCGGAAGCCGGCGAGGGTGACTTCGCCGTCGGCCGCGAGCATCGCCTCGAGCTCGCGGCGGGCATCCGACACCGACTCGGCCAGGAACCACAGGTCCTTGTCGACGCGCACGAGGTCGCCGCGTCGGGTGAGCACGTCGAGGACCTGAGTGATGTCGCGGGGCGGACGGCGAAGCTCCTCCGCCATGCTGGCCAAGGTCGGCGGGACCAGTGGCTCCCGTCGGAGGCGATCGAGCGCCTGCTCGGCGAGGACCGTCTGCTCGGCTCCCAGCACGCCGGCGCCGGCGGGGGCGTAGCCGCCTTCGCCGGCGACCAGTTCGCCGTCGGCCACGAGGCCCAGCAGCAAGAGGTCGACGTCGCCGGCCGGCAGCTCCGGCGTCAGGGCGGCAAGCTCACCGACGGCGGAGAACGGCCGCTCGGGGCGTGCCCCGGCGCGCTCGCCGGCGGCCATGAGGAGCGTGCTCCTGAGCTCCGCCAAGGTGCCCGGCCTGAACCAGCGCCGGCCGGCGCCGGGCGACCCGGGCTTGGCGCCGTCGCTCGCGGGCTCGGGCAGCAGCTCGAGGTCGCCGGCCGCCGCCGCCCCAGCGAGTGCCTCTCTCGCCGCCGCGGGCGCGAAGCCGAGGCCCATCAGGTCCGCGGTAGTGAGCCCGGCTCGGCCGGCGTCGGCTGAGAGCTCGAGCGCCGCGCGCCGCGCGTCGCCGGCGAGGAGAGCGTCGAGGAAGGCGGCGTGACGTTCGCGCCCGTGCCAGCGCCGGGGGGCGGCGGCGAGGACCAGCCCGCCGCCGATGGTGGCTACCGGGGAGAGCGTGCGGAGGATGAAGCGGTCGTGCGGCTCCACCGGAGCGTCGCCGTCCAGGCGCACGACCGCCGGCGCGGCCGTGCCGGGCGGGATATGGCGGCCGTCCAGGGGTGCGACCCGGGCGATGTACTGGGTCGTGCCGTGGTGCAGGCGCACCTTCTCGCCGGAGCGGAGCGGCCGCGCTCCCGGGAGGACCCGGACCCAGGCGTCGAAGCGTCGGGCGACGCGGCCGGCCAGCTCCGGCGCGACCAGCCAGCTGCCGCGTGGCACGTTCTCGCGGTCGAGACCGCGCAGGTTGACTCCGGCGCGGCTCCCGGCGCTCACCGCCTCGGCCTCGTGATCGTGAACCTGGACGCTGCGGACGCGTCGCGCGGGCGCCGCCGGGCTCGACGACCAAGGTATCCCCAGCCTTGATCTCCCCCTGCCAGACCGTCCCGGTCACGACGGTGCCGATGCCCTTGAGTGGGAAGACGCGATCGATGGGCAGACGCGCGGGACCGCCGCGGCGCCGCTCGCGCACCCTCGCCGCCGCCCGCTCGAGGGCCGCCAGCAGCTCCTCCTTGCCGCGTCCGTCGCGGGCGCTCACCGTGATCACCTCGCTGCCCGCGTACGGGGTGCCGGCGAGGAACTCGCGGACGTCCTCGCGGGCCAGTTCGAGGAGCTCGTCGTCGACCGTGTCGGCCTTGGTGAGAGCGACGACGCCGTGCTGAACGCCGAGCAGCTCGATGATCGCGAGGTGCTCAGTCGTCTGCGGCATGACGCCGTCGTCGGCGGCGATCACCAGCAGGAACAGATCGATGCCGGTGGCTCCGGCGACCATGGTTCGGACGAAGCGCTCATGGCCAGGGACGTCGACGACGCTCAGCCGGCCGCCGCCGGGGAGCGTCAGCTCCGCGTAGCCCAGCTCGATCGAGATCCCTCGCTCCTGCTCCTCGCGCAGCCGGTCGGTGTTCTTGCCCGTCAGGAGCCCGACCAGCGCCGTCTTGCCGTGGTCGATGTGACCCGCCGTGCCGAGCGTGAGGGGCGGCGTGCCCAGCCGGCTCCGGGGCGCGGGCCGATCTGGCCCGGCGGAGTGCCGGTCCCGGCTCATCCGGGGACGACGGCCAGGATCGCCGCCGCCAGTTCCTCGACCTCCGCGTCGCGCACGGCACGGAGGTCGAACAGCAGGCGGTCCTCATGGACGCGGCAGACGACGGCGGGCGCTCCCGCACGCAGGGACGCCGCGAGCCCGTCGACGGCGTCCGGCGAGACAGCGACGGTGACGGCCACGCTGGGAACCTCGGTCACCGGCAGGGCGCCGGCGCCGGCCCGCGCCACGGTGTCGACCACCTCGAGGTCCGCGGCGGCAAGGCCCTGCCGTCCGCGCGGCCTCGTGAGGAGCTCGCGGAGCCGCTCCGCGCGTTCGCGCACGCGCTCGACTGGGGCCGACAGGGCGGCCAGCGTCGGGACACGCTCGCGGGCGATCGCCGGGTCCAGGTAGAGACGGAGGAGCGCATCCAGAGCGGCGATATCCAGCTTGTCGATGCGCAGGGCGCGGGCGAGCGGGTGGCGGCGCATCGCCTCGATGGACGCCGCCCGCCCGACGGCGATGCCGGCTTGAGGGCCGCCGAGGAGCTTGTCGCCGCTGAAGGTGATGACGTCGCAGCCTGCGGCCACGCTCTCGCGCAGGACGGGTTCCTCCCGGAACAAGTCGAGGTCGGCGAGAGCGCCGCTGCCGAGATCATCGATCAGGACGGCGCCACGCGCGTGTGCGAGGGTTGCCAGCTCCTCCAGGCTGGGCTCGGCCGTGAAGCCGACGATGCGGTAGTTGCTGGTGTGAACGCGGAGGACGGCGCGGGTGCGCTCGCTCCAGGCCTGCTCGAAGTCGCGGAGGTACGTCCGGTTGGTCGTCCCGACTTCGACGAGCTCCGCCCCGCTCTCGCGCAGGATGTCCGGGATGCGGAAGCCGTCCCCGATCTCGACGAGTTGCCCGCGTGAGACGAGGACGTCGCCGCCGCGGGCCGTGGCGGCGACAGCGAGCAGGATCGCGGCGGCGCAGTTGTTGACGACGAGGGCGTCCTCGGCGCCCGTGACGGCGAGCAGCGCGTCGCGCACGTGGTCCTGGCGTGTGGCGCGCAGCCCCGTGGTCAGGTCGTACTCGAGGTTCGTGTAGCCGGCTGCCGCCGTGACCACGGCCTCGACGGCCTCTGGGGGCAGCGGCGAGCGGCCGAGATTCGTGTGGACGACGACGCCGGTCGCGTTGATCACGCGACGGAGCGACGGCGCGACGGCCTTCTCCAGGAGTCGCGCGACCCAGGGGACGAGCGCCGCGGCCGTCAGGCCGACGCCGTCCTCCGGCGCGGCTCCCTTGCCCGACCGGATCTCGGAACGAAGGCGCTCGAGGAGTGTGCGGACGGCGTCGACGACGAGGGGACGGGGATAGCGCTCGAGGAGCACCTGAGCTGCCGGCTCCCGCATGACCTCGTCGACGGCCGCCAGGGAGCGCAGCCGGGCGTTCCTGTCGGCGCTCGGGGGTTGCTCAGCCATGACCCTCCCTCCGTCTGCCGGCCAGTCCCGCCGCCTGCCTGCTGCGCATCCCGAACACGATCGCCGAGAACCCCAGGACGCCGAGGGCGAAGTACCAGTCGCGGCTCGTGAGTCCCATCTCGGCCATGGTGTCGGGCGCCCAGACCCGGACGGCGAGCAGGGCCAGGCCGAGCAGCGCGCAGCACGTTTCGGCCAGCGGCCAGAACCAGCGCGGCTGGGTGTGACGCAGCGCGATGGTCGCCGCCCAGATCGACGCCGCCACCAGAGCGACGCAGGTCGCGCCGATGAGGAGGAGAAGTCCCACCTGGGGCAGGACCTCCGCGGCGGGCTTGCCGGCCGCCCAGCGCCACGCCGCCTCCCGTTCGATGCCGGCGCCGAAGACGAGGACGAGCAGCCAAGTGAAGCTGGCGATAGCGCCGAAGGCGCCGGCCAGCGCGAACGGCGCTACCGACAGCGCTCGCAGAAGCCAGCCCGGGTCCGGGTCTCCGGCCTCCGCCAGCGACGACGGATCCGGCTTCCAGCCGACGTCTCCCGGTCTCAGCGCCCGGCTCACGGCGACGCCGTCGCCATCGTGGCCGGCGCGCCGCCGCGGACCACGGTGATGCTCCCGGGAGGCTCCGCCACGATCTCGCCGATCGTCCAGGCCAGCACATCCCGAGCGGTCAGGGCGCCGAGCAGGGCCGCGTGCCGCTCGGCGGCCACGGCGATCAGCAGGCCGCCGGACGTCTGCGGATCGAAGAGGGCGAGGAAGCCGGGATCCTCGGGATCTGCGCCCTCGCCGCCCCCGGGCTCCGCGCCGCGCACCCGCGGCAGTACGTAGTCGCGGACGGTGCGCAGCCCGCCGGCGTACACCCCCTCGCCGATGAGCTCCCGCACGCGGTCGTGAAGAGGGACCTCGCCCAACCAGACGACGGCGGCGCAGCCGCCGGCGTCGAGCATCTCGCTCAGGTGGCCGGCGAGGCCGAAGCCGCTCACGTCCGTGCAGGCGTGGACGCCGACTTCGACCATGGCCGCCGCCGCCGCCGCGTTGAGGGCGGCGGCTTCGACGATGGCGGACATCATGTCGTCCTCGTCGAGCAGCCCCCGCTTGAGCGCGGTCGCGAGGACACCGATGCCGAGACGCTTGGTGAGGACCAGCTTGTCGCCGGGGAGGGCGCCGGCGTTGTAGACGATCTCGTCCGCACGAGCGAGGCCGGTCACGGCCAGACCGTACTTGGGCTCCTTGTCGTCGATTGAGTGACCTCCGGCGAGGTCCGCGCCGGCTTCGGCGATCTTCTCCGCGCCGCCGCGCAGGATCTCGGCGAGCGGCGCCATCCCGAGATCGGCCGGCCAGGCGACGAGGTTCATGGCCGTGAGCGGCCTCGCGCCCATCGCGTAGACATCGCTGAGCGCATTGGCCGCGGCGATCTGCCCGAACCAATAGGGCGAGTCGACGATGGGCGTGAAGAAGTCGACCGTCTGTACGAGGCAGAGGTCGTCAGTGAGACACGTGACGGCGGCGTCGTCGTGTGTCTCCAGCAGCCGCGCGAACTCGGGGGAGCTACGCGGAAGCGCATCGAGGACGGCCTGCAGGTCGCACGGACCCAGCTTGGCCGCTCAGCCGCTTTTCGCTGCAAACTGGGTGAGGCGGATCTTCTCGGTCATGCCTCGTAGCTTACCGCACCAGGCGCGCTTGGGTCCCCTGTCGCCCGCGACAGGAGGCGGAGCGCGGCTGATGCACAACGTCGAGCCGAAGCAGTCTGGGAGGGCTCACTCAGGGGGCCGGTCGGGTAACGCTGGCCAGCAGTGGCGCCGCCACGGCGCTGCCGGTCATCTGGGCGTCGCGGACGGCGCGTTCCGAGGGCAAGACCAGCCCCGAGGAGCTGATCGCGGCGGCGCACGCGAGCTGCTACTGCATGGCTCTCTCCGGGATCCTGGGGGAAGCGGGCATGTCCCCGAGCACCTGGAGGTGAGCGCGACGGTGACCTTCGCTAAGGAGGAAGGCGGCTACAACCTGCTCAGGATGTATCCTTGCGGCATGAGCGGCGGTGAGGGCACATGATCCGGAGAGGCCGCGGCGTCGCGGCCGGCGTCGCGGCCCTCGTCCTCCTTCTTCTGGGTGCGCCCGGCGTCGCGGGCGCGGCCGGGTCCGGCGTCACGACGGTCGCGCCTCTGCAGATCCGCGCGGACGGCGGTCTCTCGTCGCAGTTCGGCTACGCGCCGTCGTACACGCGTAACGTGCCGGAGTTCGACAGCGCCAACCGGCCCTATGTTCGCAGCCGATCGGCAGATCCGCACCAGACCAGCTTCGTCCACACGCTTCTCGGCGGGATGTGGACGCGTCTCTCTCTGCTCCCATCCCTGCGCGCGGCGTATCCGGACTTCGAGCAGACCGAGAAGGCGGCGGCGCCGACCGGGCGCATCATCTTCGATACCGGCGGTCGCGCCTACACGCTGCTGAGGATCAGGCTGCGCGACGGCGCTCGGCGCAACGTCATGCTCTGGTCGACCGACCACTGCGCGACGTGGCGCGTGACACCGCTCCCGGACGGCGCCGTCACGAGCGAGACCCGGGTCGGCCACAACACGATCGACGGCCCGCCGCTCGTCTTGGTCGCCCGCGTCACGTCGGCGGTCGACTCGCACACCGGCAAGCTGCAGAGGACGCTGTGGATGACCCAGCCGCAGGTGGTCGGCGACGTCGTCGAAGTCCCCGCCCTGACGCTCGTCAGCGCTCACTCGGTCGGGCTCGGAGACGGCGCGTCGACGGCGAGTCCCGCCGTCTCTCACGGCCTCCTCAGCGAGATCGTGTGGACCGAGACCACGGCTCGTCCAGCGCTCGGGTCGCCCGTCTACGTTGCGACCTACGATCGCGCGACCGGTGTCCTGGGACCCAAGGTGCTCATCGCGCGCGCGCAGCTCGCCAACGACGGGCACGCCCAGCCCGGCATCGTGATCGATTCCCAGGGCTACCTCCACGTCATCAGCGGAGCCCACGGCCGCCAGTTCCAGTACGTGCGGTCGCTGCTGCCCGGCTCGGCCTACGCGGGGTGGTGGCCGCCGGAGCCGACGGCGACGACGGGCTATGTCACGCTGGGGAGAACCGTCAAGGAGGAGGCCCGCCAGACCTACCTGGCGTTCGTGTGCGGACCGGACGACCGCCTGCACATCGCCTACCGGCAGTGGCGTCGCAACGTTGACGACGTCTTCAACGGCGCGGTCTACGGAGCGCTGACCTACCAGCGCCGTGACCCACTGGCGGGCTGGGAGCCGCCCCAGATCGTCGTCGTCCCGCCCTACGCCGACTACAGCGTCTTCTCCCATGCGCTCAGCATCGATCACGAAGGGCGGCTGTTCCTGTCGCTGAGCTGCCTTAGCGGTCCCGAGGGTGCGGCGCGCAGGGCGGCGCTGGCGCGCTGGCGGCAGGCGGGCGGCGAAGGTCCGGAGCCGCCTCAGTACCTGAGGCGCATGGTGCTCGTCTCCGCCGACGCTGGCACGACCTGGCGATTCGCCGCGACCGAGGACTTCGCCGCAGGGATCTCGCGTTGATGCGGTCACCCGGGGCTCTGCCTGCCGTTCTCGTCGCTCTGGCCTTCGCCGGGCTCCTGCAGCTCACGACGCCATGCATGGCCGTGGCCGCCTCCTGGCAGTGGCAGAACCCGCTGCCCCAGGGCAACTCGCTCGGCGACGTCGACGTCGTCGACGGGTCGCGCGCGGTCGCCGTGGGCGACGCCGGGACCCTGCTGCGCACCGCAAACGGTGGCCTGTCGTGGACCTCGGTCCCCAGCGGCGTGGCGGGGACGCTGTTTGCGGTTCGCGTGAGGGAGCGGGGTCAGGGGTGGGCGGTCGGCGCCGACGGCGTCATCCTGCGGACCGGCGACGGCGGCAGGAGTTGGCGTCAGCTTGCATCGGGATCCACGCTGGCACTGATGGACGTTGGCCTGCCGGCGGCCGGGGTGGTCGTCGCGGTTGGCGAGCGGGGCCTCGTCCTCCAGTCTCGCGACGGCGGCGCGTCATGGGCGAAGCGCGCCACCAGGACCTCGCACAACCTCCATGCCGTGGCGTTCTATGGGAAGGGCAGGGGCTGGGCGGTCGGCGACCTTGGGACGGTGCTGCACACGAGCGACAAGGGGCGCACGTGGCAGACACGCGGCGATGGTGTGTTCGGCACGCTCAACGACGTTCTCGACGTGGCCGACGATGTCGTCCTCGTGGCCGCGTCGCAGGGCAACATCTGGCGCGGCACCCATGGGGGAAGAACGTGGAGGCGCATCCGGCTGGGGACGTCCGACACGGTCTACGATCTTGCGCTCAGAGAAGGTCGAAGCGTGATCGCCGTCGGCGCCAGGGGTTCGGTCTTCCTCAGCGACGACGCGGGGCGCACGTGGCGCGCGCGTGGCTCCGGCTCCGGGGGCTCGCTCCTGGCCGTGAGCTTCGCCGACGGGCGCAGGGGCTTGGCCGTCGGGACGAACGGGCGGATCATCCGCACGGCGACCGGGGGGTCGGGCTGGGCTCGCGTGGGGAGCGGACCGTCCACGGGGCTACGCGACCTCGCCGTCGTTGGCGCAAGGGCCTGGGCGGTCGGCGACGACGGCGTCGCCTTGACGACCACGGACGGAGTCCGCTGGAACGAGGCGCGGACGCCAGTCTCTGTCCGCCTCTCGGCCGTCTCCTTCGCAGATCAGCGAGAGGGTGTGGCCGTCGGCGAAGCCGGCACGGCGATCTGCACGAGCAACGGAGGCGTCTCGTGGTGGCCGGCGGCGCCAGCGACGCGCCAGGATTTGTTTGACGTCGACCTTGGCGGCGACGGCCGGGGCTGGGCGGTCGGCGCCGCCGGTACGGTGCTGCGCACCGTCGATAGCGGAGCCAGCTGGATCCCGGCCAGGGTCGGCTCAGAGGCTGACCTGCGGGCCGTCTCGTCGCTCAGCGATACCGCGGCCGTCGCGGTCGGCGGAGACTCGTGGGGCCAGGGACCCGCGGTCGTGCTGAGAACCGTCAACGCGGGGGCCACGTGGTCGACGACAGAGCTCGACATCTCCGGGTCGCTGGAAGACGCCGCCTTCAGTACTCCGTTCAACGGCTGCGCCGTCGGCAGTGACTACGGTCCCGACGGCGATTGGGCCACAGGCGTGGTGCTTCGCAGCACTGACGGAGGGTCCACCTGGCTGCGGGTGTCTACGACGTCCGAGGGGCTCTCTGCCATCGCGTTCGTGGACGAGATCCACGGGTGGGCGGCGGGCGCGCGGGGCACAATGCTGGTCACGGCCGACGCTGGGGCCACCTGGCAGCCGATGCTGCTGCCCACGACGGCCGCGTTGCGTACCATCGCCGCCGGGGACCTCGGCCATCTGTGGGTGGCCGGGAGCGGCGGGACGATCCTCTTCGCGCCCGACGCCGGCATGCCCCCGGTTCCGGGCGCGTCTGCCTCGCGCCAGCCGGACAGCCTCACGCTGGAGGATCTGATCGACTGACGCAGCCCTGAGGCTCGTCGCCGTGCCGGCCGCTGCTGACCAGCTCGTGAGCCCGGTATGAGGACCGGACGAGCGGTCCTGCCTGGACGGTGAGGCCCAGGCGCGTCCCCCGTTCCCGCAGGTGGATGAATCGGGCGGGGCTCGCGTAGCTGGCCACGGGCAGGCAGCTGCGGCGCGGCTGCAGGTATTGGCCGAGGGTGACCGCGTCGACGCCGGCGGCGGCGCAGAGCGCGAGGACCAGCTCCACCTCATCGTCCCTCTCGCCCAGGCCCAGCATCACGCCGGTCTTGACGATTGGCCGTGGCGCCTGGCCGTTCGGGGCGCCCGCGCGGGCGCAGGTCCACGCCCAGGTCGCCGCCTCTCGCAGCAGGTCGAGCGAACGCTGGAACGAGGCCGCCGGTCGCACGAGATCGTAGAGGCGGGGCACGGTCTCGAGGTTGTGCGCGAGCACGTCCGGGCGGGCGTCGAAGACGGTCCCCAGCGCGGCCCTGTCGCCGCCGAAATCCGGGATGAGGACCTCGACGGACGCGCCGGGCGCGGCAGCACGCACGGCACGGATCGTCTGTGCGAAACGGCCGGCGCCGCCGTCGGGCAGGTCGTCGCGGGTCACGCTCGTGATCACGACGTGCCGCAGGCCGAGGCGGCGGACGGCCTCCGCCACCCGCCGGGGCTGGTCGTCCGTGTCCGTCACCTCCGCTTCGGGCGATGCCTTCGCCGGCGCCGGCGGGCCTGAGCCAATCGCGCAGAAGCGACAGTGCCGGGTGCAGGTCTCCCCAAGGATCAGGAACGAGGCCGTGCCGGCCGAGTAGCACTCGCTCTTGTTCGGGCAGCGCGCTTCGCGACACACGGTGCTCAGGCCGAGCTCCGTGAGGAGGGCGCCGGTGGCCCGGTACCGCCGCGGCGACGGCGCTTCGGTCCGCAGCCAGCCGGGCTTTCTGCCTCCCGCCGTCCCCTCCCGGCCGTCGGTCAAAGCGAGTGGACGGCCCGGCCCATGCCTGCGAGTCCCGCTTCGCCGACTGATTCGGCGAGCGTCGGATGGGCGTGGATGGTGCTCAAGACGTCACGCAGGGAGAGCTCGCAGTGCATGGCCAGGACGAGCTCGTGGATGATCTCGGAGGCCCGCAGCCCGACGATGCTGGCGCCGAGCAAGCGGCCGTGGCCAGGCTCGCAGAGGATGCGCACGAAGCCATCCGGCTCGCCCTCGATGACCGCTTTTGAGTTCGAGTTCGTCCGGACGTGCGCGACCTCCACGGTGATGCCCTGGGCTGCGGCGCTCTCCTCGGTGAGCCCGCAGGTCGCGACCTCCGGCGAGCTGAACATGGCGGAGGGCACGACCCGGCGGTCACAGACGAGCTGCGACCCTGTGACCGCGTTCTCGGCGGCGACGGCCCCCTGGTGATATGCCCAGTGGGCGAGCATCGGCGGCCCGGCGACGTCCCCTGCCGCGAACACGCCGTCGAGGCTGGTACGCAGCGCGCTGTCGACGACGACGAAACCTTGGTCGTCGAGCCGCACGCCGGCCTCCTCGAAACCCATGCCGCGGCTGACCGGCCGTCGTCCGACGGCGACGAGCACGGCCGCGGCTGAGAGATCGAGGCCGTTAGACAGGCGCAGCCGCAGCCCGGCGCTCGAGCCGGCCTCCGGGGCAGAGAGCGCCTCAGCGGCCTGGACGGCAGTCTTGAGGTGCACCGTGATGCCCCCCTTCCTGAACGCTTGCTGCACGGTCCGGGCCACCCTCTGGCCTTCGCCGGGTACGAGCTGGTCCATCATCTCGACGATCGTGACGCTCGTGCCGAGCGCGGAGAAGACCGAGGCGAACTCGCAGCCGATCACGCCGCCGCCGACGATCACGAGGCTCGGCGGCGCCTGTTCGACGAAGAGGAGCTCATCGCTCGTCATCACGCGCGGGTCGCTCCAGTCGAACAGGCCGAGCCGTACGGGCTCCGATCCGGTCGCCAAGATGACGGCGTCGCCCTCCAGCTCGCGGCCGTCGGCGAGCGCCAGGCGGCCGGGGCCGGCGAGCGCAGCCCGGCCGGCCACAACGTGGACCTTGCGCGCCCTGAGAAGGTGATCGACGCCGTCGCGCAGGGTGGCCGTCACCCGCTCCTTGCGGGCCATGAAGGCGGCGAAGTCGAGGCGGACCTCCCCGGTGACCACGCCGAACTCGGACGCCTCGCGCGCCAGTCGCAGCCGTTCCGCTCCGGCCACCATCGCCTTGGTCGGGATGCAGCCGCGATTGAGGCAGGTGCCCCCGATCTCGCGTTCCTCCACCAGCGTCACGTCGGCGCCAAGGTGGGCGGCCCGCCCGGCTGCCACGTATCCGGCCGGGCCCCCGCCCAGCACCAGGATCTTCTTCATGGATCCCTCCTCTCGCCTTCGGTGGAGCCGTCGCTAGTTCGCTGCCCCGTCTCTTGCCGCACGGTCAGCCCGCAATCCCGTTTCGAGGCGAGCCAGAACGCCTGACCAGACCGCGTCGCGGTCCGGCGAGCGTCCTGCGCCGGCGAGCCCCTCTCCCGTCCACGGCTCGCCGAGCAGGTCTCGCGCGACGTTCGTGAGCTCGACCGGCGGCCGCCGTTCGAGCACGGATCCGTGGACGAGCACGCGCCGGCCTTCGCGCGCCTGAGCGACGGCCACGACCTTCTCGCCGTTGGCGAGCAGGTCGTGGCGCATCACGCCGGCGAAGCAGAAGGCGGCAGGCCGCTCTGCCTCCTCGGAGGCGTCGAGCGCGACCCCGGCCTTCGCGAGTGTGTCGCGCAATGCTCTGACGACGATCCCGTACGGCGTCGTGACGTCGACGAGCTCCCCGGGCCCAGCGCCGAGGCTCCCCTCGGGGAAGACGACCGCGAACGACCACTCGAATCCCTCACCGTGAAGCACGGCGCGTCCGCCGGTGGGCCGGCGGACCACGTCGAACGGCAGGTCGGGGAGGAGGCGAACCCGCTGGAACTTGCCGATCGAGACCGCCGCCGGAGCCCAGGTGTAGCGTCGGGCGAACACGTTCTGCGCCGTGCGGAGGAGGCCGCCGTCCAGGGCCATCTGGGCTCCGCCCGCCGCCCGCAGATCGGGGAGCACCTTGACGATGCTCACGGCGCCACTCGGGCGGGTCCGCGTCGCCCCTGAGGCGCGCCGCTCACGCGCCGCGCCTCAGGCCTCGTCGAGTAGAGCCTGGTACTCGCCGGCCGTCATGAGCGTGTCCGGCTCCGCGAGGTCGTCCAGGTGCACTCTGACCAGCCACCCGTCGCCGTAGCAGTCGGTGTTCACGCGGTCGGGCTCGTCGAGCAGGAGCTCGTTCCGGTCCACGACCTGGCCGGTCACGGGCGAGTAGACGCTGCTCACGGCCTTGACCGACTCGAGCTCTGCGTACGGGTGTCCGGCCGTCACCCGGGAGCCCAGAGCGGGCAGTTCCGCGTAGACCACCTCGCCCAGCGCGTCCTGGGCGAACCAGGTGATGCCGAGCACGCCGTCGCCGCCCTCCACGCGAAGCCAGTCGTGCTCGCTGAAGTACTTGAGATCCTGCGGATAGGTCTCGTCGGCCATGTCGCCTCCCTCCTCTCGCGCGTCACGGTGCCTTTCCAGGGTGTGCCCACGGCGACTGTACCACTGGGCGGCGACGTGCGGGAACGCGACTGGGATGCGGTGGGTGGTGGGCGCACGTGGATTCGAACCACGGACCTCGTCCTTATCAGAGACGCGCTCTAACCGACTGAGCTATGCGCCCGCAGGCCAAGGAGTCTAGAGAGCAGGTCGGCGGCAGTCAACCGCGGGGCGATAGTGTGAGGTCGCGGCGCTGGCGTATACTCTTTCCATGATGAACGTACAGGAAATGGTCATATACGGCGTCAGCTTCGACGTCATCGGCAAGCAGCCGATCGTCCTCCTCAAGACCATGGAGGGAAACAAATTCCTGCCCATCTGGATCGGCCACCCAGAGGCGGCCGCCATCCTCATCAAGCTGCAGGGCACGGAGCTCCCTCGTCCTATGACGCACGACCTGCTCACCAGCATTCTCGGCAGCTTCCACGCCGAGGTCACGCGTATCACCGTCACCGAGCTCAAGGAGAGCACGTTCTACGCGACGCTCACGCTCAACAGGGAGGGCTCGGAGATCGAGATCGACTCACGACCGAGCGACGCTCTGGCGCTGGCGGTGCGCACCGAAGCGCCGATCTTCGCCGCCACTGAGCTCATCAACGAGAACGCGATAGAGTTTGAGCGCGAAGTGGACGATACGGAGGAGATCGTCGAGAGCTTCCGCGACTTCCTCGAGAGCGTCTCTCCGGACGACTTCGTCGGGGCGGAGGCTACGCCGGACGAGGTCGCCTTCGCTGAAGACGAGGGCGAGGACGACGAGGATCTCGACGACGACGAGGACGACGACGACGAGGACGACGACGAGCAGGGGCCCGATCGCTGACGATCGGCGGGTCGGGCCGGAACGGAGATCCACGTGGCCAACGGAAGCGACGATCCGGTCATCAAGCAGTTCCGCGACCAGATCTCAGACAACGATCTGAAGATCGTCGACGCCATCAACAAGCGGCTCAAGCTTGTGAAACAACTCAAGGCGTACAAGGAGCAGCACGGCGTCGAGTTCGTCGATCCCGCCCGCGAGGAGTGGATGCTCACCTTCGTGAGCCGCGCCAACAAGGGTCCGCTCACGGCAGAGGGCCTGGCCGAGCTCTACCGGCACCTCGTCGAGGTCACGAAGCGCGAAGCTTCGCGCGGCTGAGACTCCCCGGGCGAGGTCCTACGCCTCGCGCTCCGCGTCCAGAGAGGCTTCGGAAGCCGTCTGCCCGGGCGCGTCGGTGATGCGTCCCGTATGGCCGCGACGCCACTTGGCGAACAGGTAGATGATGACGGCGACGATCGCTGCCGCGACAATGTAGTCGGCGTAGCGGAGCTGTTCGCGGATCGCCTCCCAGTTGTCGCCGACCTTCATGCCGATCCATCCCAGCAGGAGCACCCATGGGAGGCATCCTGCGACGGTGTACGCTGTGAAGCGCCAGAACGGCATCTTGCCGACGCCGGCGGGCAGCGAGATGAACGTGCGAACAATCGGCAGCATGCGGCTGAAGAACACCGCCGCCGGTCCGTACTTTGCGAACCAGCGCTCCGCCAGCTCCACATGACGGTGGCGGAGCAAGACGTACCTGCCGTACGTGTCGATGAAGGGCCGCCCTCCGTATCGCCCGACGGCGTAGGCGATCCACGAACCGATCACGTTCCCGGCCACGCCCGCGACCGTGATGCCGGCGAGGGTCATGTCTCCGGTGCTGACCGCGAAGCCGGCGAAGAGCATGATCGCCTCGCTCGGCACGGGGATGCAGGCGCTCTCGAGGAGCATGAGGACGAACACGGCGGGCAGCCCCCACGCTCCGATGAGGCCTGTGGCCCACTGGACGACGATGTCGATGATCGAGTGCATTCGCCCCTAGAGTACTTCACGCGAACCGTTGCGGTCATTCCAAGCAACGACGCTGGCCGCGTGGAAGGGGCTGTGGTAGGTTCCAGACTTCGATCTCACGCCGCAAGGAGACGCACCGCCATGGCCGTAGGACTCATGGACATCAAGGGGCAGTACGTCGAGCTCCAGGCCCGCGTCGAAGCAGCCGTGCTCGAGGTGCTGCGCAGCGGCCGGGTCATCCTCGGGCCGAACGTGAAGAGCTTCGAGGAGGAAGCGACCGCGTACCTCGGCACTGCCGGCGCGGTGGGCGTCGCCAACGGCACCGACGGGTTGACCATTGCGTTGCGCGCGCTCGATGTCGGCCCCGGGGATGAGGTCGTCACGGTGCCGTTCACCTTCTACGCAACCGCCGAGGCCATCGCCCAGACCGGCGCCAGGCCCGTGTTCGTCGACATCGACCAAGATACCCTCTGCCTCGATCCGCAGGCGCTGCGCGCCGCGATCACGCCGCGCACGCGGGCCGTGATGCCGGTCGACCTCTTCGGTCTCCCGGCCGATGCCGATGCCATCCGCGTCGTCGCCCAGGAGCACGGGCTGCCGGTCATCGAGGACGCCTGCCAGGCTTGGGGCGCCACCTACAAAGGGCACCGGACCGGGAGCCTCGGCGACCTCGCCGTCTTCAGCTTCTTCCCCACCAAGAACCTCGGGGGGTACGGCGACGGCGGCCTCGTGACTTCACGCGACACGGAGCTCGTCGACGCGGTGCGCGAGCTCCGTTTCCACGGCAGCAGAGACAAGAAGACCTTCACCCGGATCGGCTTCAACTCGCGTCTCGACGAGCTCCAGGCGGCCATCCTGCGCATCGAGCTCGAAGCGATCGACCGGTGGAACGCCCGCCGGGCCCAGGTCGCGGCCTGGTACGACCGCTACCTGCCGCGAGAGGTGCTGCGCCCCGTCGTCCCGGAGGGCTCAACGCACGTGTACCATCTCTACGTCCTGCGGCACCCCGAGCGCGACGCCATTGCCTCGGCCTGCAGGGCCAGGCACGTGGACTGCGCCGCCTACTACACGAAGCCGCTGCATCTGCAGCCCGTGTTCGCCGAGCTCGGCCACAAGGTCGGTGACTTCCCCGCGACCGACGCGGCCGCCGCCGAGAACCTCGCCATTCCCATGCACCCCAATCTGACCGAGCAGCAGGTGCTGGAGGTGGCGGAGGCGGTGGCGGCCGGGCTAGGCTGAGGCGCCGGGCGCGGTCCGCGGCGGTCTGCATGTCTCGGGACGCTGCCCGGACCAGGCGTTGCGCGGTCATGTCGGTCGCGTGCTCCGGTCAGCCGTGAGAGTCTGGGTCGACATCACGGTCGCCGCGGACGTCGTCTTCTTCGCGCCGATCGTGCGCCGGCTGGAGAGCGGCGGTCACACGGTGACCGTCACGGCCAGGCGCTTCGCCAGCGCCGACGCTCTTCTGCATCGCTACGGACTGGGCGCCATTCTGCTCGGGCGTCACAAGGGCGGCGGCGTCGCGGCGCGCACCATGGGGCTGGCCAATCGTACGGGACAGCTCATGACCTCGGCTTCGCACGGGCGCTACGACGTGGCGGCCGGGACGCACACGACCGACTTCGTGCTCGCCGGGTGGACGCTGGGCATACCTCAGATGACCTTCCTCGAGGAGGACAGCCTGCAACGGGCCACGGCGGTGAGCATGCGTCTCGCCGACGAAGTCGCCGTGCCGGACGCCATCGCCGTCGACGCGCTGGCCAGATTCCGGCCCGCCCCTCGCAGGTTCGTGAGGTATCCGGGCTTCAAGGAGGAGTACTACCTCCACGACGTCAACCCGGATCCGGCTGCGCTGCAACGGCTCGGGGTGGACGCGCGCCAGGTGATCGGGGTGGTGCGGCCAGCGCGGCACGGGGTCCAGTCTGCCGGCCCGGGCCTCTCGGCCGGCGAGGCGGCTCTCGCCGCCCTCGTGGGCGAGGTGGCGGGCCGCCGGAACGTTACCCTCGTGCTTCTCGCTCGCGACAGCGAGCAGCGCCGGCGCTTCCTGGCGAGCGCGCCCAAGCTCGTCGCGCCCGAAGGACCCGTGGACGGCGTGGACGTGCTCGCCGCGGCCGACTTCGTCCTCGGGGAGACGGGTGTCATGCTGCGCGAGGCGGCGGCGCTGGGAACTCCGGCCTACACGGTGTCGCGGCGGCCGCCCAGCGCCGTGGATCGTTCGCTTCTGGCGGCGGAGCGCCTGCGGCCGGCCGCCACGGTGGACGATCTCCTCCTCAGGAAGAGGCCCACGCGCGCCGCCGCGCTCGAGCCGCGCGACCCGCGAATCTTCGTCGATGAGCTGCTCGATCTCGCCCGTCGGCGCCCCAGACGCCCGCGCGCCGGGGGCTTGGCCGGCGGACGCGGTGCGGTACGATGAGGCGATGGACGTCCGCCAGCTAAGACTGTTCTGCCGCATCGTCGATCGTCGCAGCTTCTCCCTCGCGGCCGAGGAGCTCCAGATCACGCAGCCGGCGGCGAGCCAGCAGATCCAGAGCATCGAACGTGAGCTGCAGACGATCCTCCTCGATCGATCGCGACGGACGGTCACGCCCACGGACGCCGGCTACGTGCTCTATCGCTACGGCCGCGAGATCCTGGACCTTCACGAGCGCGCTCGCACCGAGATCCTCGATCTCGGTGAGCTGGTCGCGGGGCGCCTGGTCGTTGGAGCGTCGACGGGGCCGGGCGAACACGTCCTGCCCGCGATGCTCACCCGGTTCAAAGCCGAGTACCCAGGCGTGAGCATCTCGCTCCACGTCGACGACACCCAGACCGTGGTGGAGCGGGTGCTGGCCCGCGAGTTCGAGCTCGGCGCGGTCGGCGCCGTCACGCCGCGCCCGGAGCTCGTCGCCGAGCCTCTGGCGAGGGACGAGATCGTCCTCGTGTGCGGGGCCGAGCATCCGTGGGCGACGCGGGCGAGCGTGACGCTCGCCGAGGTCGCCCGGGAGCCGCAGATCGTGCAGCAGCACGGCGCCGGCGTGCGGTCGGTCGTCGAGGCCCATCTGCGTGCCCGCGGGCTGCGGCCGGAGAAGATGAACGTCGTCATGGAGATGGGTTTGATGGAGTCGGCGAAGCAAGCCGCCATCGCCGGCGGCGGCGTCACGTTCGTCAGCCGCTTGGCCATCGGCCCGGAGGTCGAGCACGGCTCGCTCGTGGTCGTACCCATCGAGGAGACGAGCATCCTGCGCGACTTCTCCACGGTGCGCTCCAGGACCCGGGTGTTGTCACGCGCCGCCGAGGCGCTGCTCGCGTTCTTTCGCGAGCAGTACGCGGCGGCCGGCAGGTGAGGTACGACGCACGACGGGGCGGCGACGGCCACCGGCCGTCGCCGCCCCGTCGCCGGCCCTCAACTCCAGCGCCGGGTGAACTCGCGCTCGGCCTCGGCCAGGGTGACCTCGAGGCGGGCCAGCAGGTCGTCCAGGACCTCGCGGTCGGCGACGAGCGGCGGTGACACCGTGATCATCGCAGGGCCGCGGTCGTCGGCGCGGGTCATGAGGCCGTTCTTCTGTAGCAGGCGCGGCAGCACCTCGCGGCACATCGCCGCCTTCTGCTCGGCGGTGAACTCGCGGCCGTCGTCGCGCCTGGCCATCAGTTCGAGTCCAAAGAAGTAGCCTGTGCCGCGAACCTCTTTGACCATCTGCCGGGACGCGGCGATGTAGCCGAGTCTCGCGCCGAGGTAGGGCGAGAGATCGCGGACGCTCTCGAGGACGTGCTCGTCGCGCAGGGCGGTGATGTTGGCGACGGCTACCGCTGTCGACATAGGGTGGCCGCCCCACGTGACGCCGTGGGTGAAGGTCGCGATCGAGGAGTCGAGCAGACGGTCGACGAGGGGCTCGCGGACGACCATGCCGCCGAGCGGCGCGTACCCCGACGTGACGCCCTTGGCGAACGTCATGATGTCGGGTACGACCTCGTTGCGGATCGAGCCGAACCAATGGCCGAGGCGTCCGAACCCGCAGATCACCTCGTCGGCGCAGAGCAGGATGCCGTAGTGGTCGCAGATGCGGCGCAGCTCCTGCCAGTAGCCGTCTGGCGGGATGAGGATCCCGCCGACGTTCTGCACCGGCTCGGCGACCAGCATCGCCACCGTCTCGGGTCCCTCGGCGACGATCTTCTCCTCGATGGCCTTGAGGCACGAGAGCTCTGTGACGGGGACCTCCCCTTCCGTCTCGTACCCGTACGTGTTGGGCACATGGTGGAACCACGGCAGAAGCGGCTGGAACGGCGCCCGGAACTGCGGGATGCCCGTCAGACTGAGGGCGCCGAGTGTGGTGCCGTGGTAGGCCATGTGGCGGCTGATGATCTTGACGCGCTCCGGCTGTCCCTGACCCTGATGGTACTCGCGGGCGAACTTGATGGCCGACTCGTTGGCCTCCGAGCCAGAGTTCACGAAGAACACGACGTTAAGGTCCCCGGGCGCGAGCTCCGCGATCAGCGAGGCCGCCTCCGCTGACGGCGGATGGGCGGCCGACCAGTTCGTCGCATACGAGAGCGTCTCCATCTGGCGCGCCGCGACTTCGCGATGTCGCGGCGGCCGTGACCGATGTTGACGCAGAAGAGGCCGGCGAGGCCGTCGAGGTAGCGGTTGCCGCGATCGTCCCAGAGGTAGCAGCCCTCGCTCCGCTCTATCACGAGCATCTCAGGGTTGCGCCAGGCGGTGGCGCGGGTGAAATGCTTGCCGAGGTGGCGGCGCGCTTTGTCGTGGATTTCCTGGCTCATGCCCGGCTCTTGCCGAAGTTGCTGGCGTCGAGGTGCTTGTAGCGCTCGAGGTAGCGCGTCGGAGTCTTCAGGGCGTCGCGGCGGAAGGGCTCGGCGAGCTCCTCCGGATCGACCATGATCTCGACGACGCTGGGACGGCCCGACTCGAAGGCCGACGTGTAGGCTTCATGCAGGTCAGCGGGATCAGTGACGCGAATGCCTTTGGCGCCCATGGCGCAGGCGATGTCGGCGAAGTTGAAGCCGCCCACGCCGTGGCCGATGTTGGCGCCGACGAAGCGGTTGTCGTAGAAGTCGATCTGGTTCTTCTTCTCAGCGCCCCATTCCTGGTTGTTGAAGACGCAGGCGACGACGGGCAGATCCTCCTCGACCGCGGTCATGACCTCGTTCAGGCTCATGCCCCAGGCGCCGTCGCCGATGATGGCGGCCACGGGGCGATCCGGCGCCGCAACCTTGGCGCCGAGGGCGCCCGGATAGGCGAAGCCGCAGTTGCCGAAGCCTAGCGCCGGCAGGAACGAGCGCGGTTTGGCGAACCGCAGGTAGGCGTTCGAGACCGAGCAGATGTTGCCGATGTCGCTCGCCACGATGGCGTCCTCGGGCAGCGCCGTGGCCAGCTCGGCCAGAGCGCGGCGCGGACTGATAGGGCTGGCGTCGGACCGCGACATCGAGGCCAGCTCGTCGGCCCAGGCGCGCTTGGCCGCCGTGATGGCGGCGAGGCGCGCCGGATCGATCTTCTTCTCGCCCCCCCTGGCGATCAGCCGGTCGAGAATGGCCTGGGAAGCGGCCCTAGCGTCGCCGATGATCCCGACCTCGAGCGGTCGGACGCGACCGAGCTGACGGTAGTCGATGTCGATCTGCACGATCTTCGCGTTCTTCGGGAAGTAGTCGAACCCGTACTGCGGCAGGGTGCCGAAGGCGCTGAGCCGCGCACCCACGGCGAGGATGCAGTCGGCTTCGGAGAGCAGGCGCATGGCGGCCTTCGATCCCTGGTAGCCGATGGGGCCAACGGCCAGCTCGTCGGTGAAGGGGAAGGAGTCATTGTGCAGGTAGGAGTTGGCGACTGGGGCGCCGAGCTGCTGCGCCAGGCGGCTGATGACGGCGGCGGCGCCGGTCTCGGTGGAGCCGAGACCGGCAATGATCGCCGGGTTGTTGGCCGCGGCCAGAGCCTCGGCGGCGCGGTCGAGGAGCTCGTCGTCGCCCGCGCCGCGGGCGGCCACCCGGTACTGCCGCGGCTCCAGGATGGTGTAGTCGGCCTCGGTGTAGAAGTAGTCGCGGGGCACGTCGATCTGCACGGGGCCGCGCTCGGCATAGGCGGCTCGGATCGCTGTGCGGAACGCCTCGGCGATGCGGTCCGGCCGGTTGACCTGGATCTGGAACTTGGTGACCGTGCTGAAGATCGGCAGCTGCTCGACCTCCTGGAAGCCGTCCAGGCCACGGCCGGTGCTCATCACGGAGGGCGTGAAGAGGATCAGTGGCGAGTGTGCGTGGTAGGCGGCGGCGACGCTCGTCACCATGTTCGTGATGCCGGGGCCGTTCTGCCCGGTCGCCATGCTGGCCCGTCCCGTCACCCGGGCGTACCCGTCCGCCATGTGCGCGGCCGATTGTTCATGCCGGACCGCGATGAAGCGGATGCCGGCGGCGGGGAAGAGGTCGAGCGGGTCCATGTAGGCGGAACCCACGATGCCGAAGACCTCGGTGATGCCCTCCATCCTGAGGGTCTCGACCATCGCCTCGCTTGCAGTCATGTGTGTCACGCCCGCTCAACTCCTCTCGATGTGCTTCTCTGATCTTCCGGCTGACCTGCAAGGTCAGGATGTGGCGCCGATCTTGGCGCCGATCTCCGCCCGTAGAGCCGCGAACTCGGGCAGGAGGCGGGCGTCGTTCACGGCGCCCTCGTGGGCCGGCAGCTCGACGGCCTTGTTGTGGACGATGCGGCCGGGACGCGCGCTGAAGACCACCACGCGCGTCCCCAGAAAGACGGCCTCTTCCACACTGTGGGTGACGAAGACGATGGTCTTGCCCGTGGCCGCCCAGATCTGCCTGAGCTCCTGCTGCAGGCGCTCGCGCGTCAGGGCGTCGAGGGCGCCGAAGGGCTCGTCCATCAGAACGCAGGCCGGATCGTTGGCCAGCGATCGCGCGATCGCGGCCCGCTGCTGCATGCCTCCGGAGAGCTCGTAGGGGCGCTGTTCGCCGACGTCGGCGAGACCCACCAGGGTCAGGTAGCGCTCCGACAGCTCGCGCCGGGCGCGCTTTGGGAGATGCTTCATGCGCGGGCCGATCTCGACGTTCTCACGCACGGTCATCCAGGGGAAGAGAGTGGGCGCCTGAAACACCATCCCCCTGTCGGCCCCGGGCTTCGACACGGGCTGGCCGTTGACGAATACGCCGCCCTCTGTCGGCGTGAAGAAGCCGCCAATGAGCTTGAGCAAGGTCGTCTTACCGCAGCCGGACGGGCCCACCAGGCAGACGAACTCTCCCGGTTCGATGACGAGGTCGACGCCGGCGATAGCCGGCGTCGACCTCTTGTCACGACTGAAGAAGTGCGTCACGCTCCGCACTTCGATGCGCTCGGGGCGCGAGCCGCCGGTGTCCGGCGTCCGCTCGACGCTGGCAGAGCTCTCGTTCGGAGCGCTCGTCACTTGCCGGCGATCGCGGCCGCGAACTGGTTGGCGAGCCCGGCCTGGAACGTCGTGAGCGGTGGGACCTCGTCGACCGAGCCCTGCGTCTTGAGGAACTGCGAGGCGCTCTCGAGGTTGTTCGCGAGCTTCCCGGGGGCGTCGGGCGTCCCGAGGTAGTCCGCGCCAGCCTGCTGGGCGGCGTCGAGGTAGATGAGGTCCTTCATCTGGGCCAGGGCCTCGTCGGCGGTGATGTTGAGCTGATTGCCGATGGCCGCTGCCGCAGCCTGCGGGTCGGAGCTGATCAGCTTCACGGCCCGGTCCTGCTGCTCGACCCACGTCTGCACGGCGTCGGGGTACTGCTCGGCGAAAGCGCTGGTAACGACTGCGAGGTCGGCGGTGAGCTTGCCCTCCTTGGCCAGGTCGGCGCTGGTGATCAGGACGGTGCCGTCCTTCTTGAGCTCGGCCAGGGTCGGGTTCCAGACGTAGGCCCCGTCGATGTCGCCGCGCTGCCAGGCGGCGAGGATCGCCTGCGGCTCGAGGTTGACGATCTTGACGTCGGCGGGATCGACGCCGTTGAGCTCGAGGGCGGCGAGCAGGCTGTAGTGGGCCGTCGACCCGAAGGGGGTACCGATCTTCTTCCCGGCAAGGCCGGCGAAGTCCTTGATGCCCGAGTCGTTGCGCACCGCGAGCGACTCGGCGGCGCCGATGACGTCATGGATCCACGGCACCTTGTAGGCGATGTTCATGGGCTGCGAGAGGCCGGCCGCCACCGGGCTGCTGCCGGCGAGGCCGATGTCGATGCTGCCGGCAATCATCGCGGTGTTGACGTTGCCGCCGGAGTCGAACTTGATCCAGGTGATCTTCGTGTTTGGCAGCGCTTCCTCGAGCCAGCCCATGTCCTTGACGATGAGGTCGCCGTTCGGAATGAGCTGGTAGCCGATGCGCAGCTCGGCGGGAGCCCCTGCGGCCGACGGACTTGTCGTCGTCGAGCTCGAGCTCGAGCCGCCGCAGGCGGCGAGGACGACGGAGGCGAAGGTAAGGACGGCGAGGACCGCGAAGGCAGCCACCAGGGTGCGCGGCCTTCCAGTGTACTTGGCGGGTGTGGCGGACATACAGACTCCTTGGTTTGCTGAGACCGGTGACGGCAAGCGCACGTTTGCGAAATCTGCGGAACCCCCTCACACTAGCTGGCGGGTGACGGGTGGTATTATGCATAAGCGTTAGCTGCACTGGCAAATCACCCATGCTTATACGTAGACTGGCGGCGATGCGCTGAGATGATGCAGCGCGTGCGGCCAGGTGGGCCACCACGCAGTGAGGACCACCATGACGGAAGAGCACCCCCGCAGTCTCTACAGTACAGCTCAGGAACTGGCATGCCCCAGTTCTGTGCCGTCGGAGTTCGACCACGATGAGCGCGAGGCGATCGGCGCGCGGCCCTCCGGCTGGCGCCGGTGGCGCGTGCCACTGATTGAGATCGCCGTCGTGCTCATCACGTTCGTCGCCTGGTGGATCGTCGCGTACCTGGAGGTATGGTCGCCGCTCTTCGTGCCCACGCCGGCGTCGGTATGGCAGGCGGGCGTCGACATCTCGACCAAAGGATGGAGTGGCTACCTCCTCTACGAGCACCTTTGGGCGAGCATGCGGCGGATCCTTGTCGGCAGCGGGATCGCGATCCTCGTTGGTGTCCCGCTCGGTCTCCTCGTCGGGACGATCACGTACGCGCGTCGGATCACGTGGCCGGGACTGACGTTCATCCGCGCCCTGCCGCCGCTCGCCTACTTCTATCTCCTCGTCATCTGGTTCGGCATCGGCGAGACGCCCAAGGTCCTCCTGCTCGTCCTCGCGGCCCTGCCCCCCATTGTTCTCGCTACGAGCGACGCCGTGCGCAATGTGTCGCAGGACCGCCTGCTCGCGCTCGAGACGCTCGGCGCCACCAGGCTGCAGATCGTGCGGCACGGCGTGTTTCCGTCGGTGCTGCCGGAGGTCATCACCGGCATACGGGTCGCTGTGCTGTTCGCCTTCACGACAGTCGTGGCGGCTGAGACCATCAACGGGATTCCGGGGCTCGGCGGCATGGCGAGAGACGCGCAGGCCTACAACCAGACCGACGTCGTGATCATGGCCATCATTATCATCGGGCTCTGCGGGATCCTGCTCGACCTCTTCATCCAGGTGGTCGACCGCTTGCTCGTGCCCTGGCGCGCCCAGCTCTGAGCTTCCGGCCGGCGCCGAGCGGGCCGGCCGTCGGCGTCTGGTACGATGCCGGCAGCGCCGACGCTGGCCGGCGCACGACCAGGAGGGCAGCGATGTTCGACTTCCTCACACTTCCCGAACGCACGCGCAAGCCGCGCACGAGCGGGCTCACACACGTGCTCGACAAGGGTCACAGCCTCGACCAGGTTCGCCAGTTCATGGAGATGGCCCGCGACTATGTCGACATCGTGAAGCTCGGCTGGGGCACCGCCGTCGTCACGCCGAACCTCCGCGAGAAGATCGAGCTCTACCGGAGCTACGGCGTCCCGGTGTGCTTCGGGGGGACGCTGTTCGAGCTCTGCCTGCGACAGAACAAACTCGAGGAGTACCTCGGCGTCGTGCGCTCACTCGGCCTCGAGTGCCTCGAGGTCTCGGACGGCACGATCGCCATGGCCGAAGAGGACAAGCTCGCCCTTCTTCGCCGCCTCAGCAAGGAGTTCAGGGTACTCAGCGAGGTGGGCAGCAAGGACGCCAGCGTGGTCATCGCACCGCATGTGTGGGTGGACAGTATCAAGCGTGAGCTCGACGCGGGCGCCTGGAAGGTCATCACCGAAGGGCGCGAGTCAGGGACCGTCGGGATCTACCAGTCCGGTGGGCAGGTGAAGGAGGGCCTGCTGGAGGACATCGTCGCGGCGGCGGACGTCGAGAACCTGCTGTTCGAGGCCCCAATCAAGAGCCAGCAGGCCTGGTTCATCAAGCAGTTCGGCGCCAATGTGAACCTCGGCAACATCCCCCCCGACGAGGCCATCCCGCTCGAGACGCTGCGGCTCGGCACGCGCGGCGACACGATGCTGCACTTCCACTGAGGAGCGCGTTCCAGTGGCCTCAGATCGGCAGGAGGAGCTTGGCCGCGGCAAGGCGCAGACGCTCCTGCTCGTGCGCCACGGCGAGACCGACTGGAACCGGGAGCCCGCCCGCTGTCAGGGGTGGGCTCAGGTCGAGCTGAACGAGACCGGGCGGGCGCAGGCGCGCGCCCAGGGTCGCACCCTGTGCGAGCTCGGCCTGGAGCTGATCGTGTGCAGCCATCTCGTGCGCGCCAGAGAGACGGCCGAGCTGATCGCCGGCGAGCTCGGCGGGCAGGCGCGCCTCGTGGTCGACCCGCGTCTCGCCGAGACGCATCAGGGCGACTGGGAGGCGCGTACGTTCAAGGACATCATGGCCGAGGATCCGGAGGAGTGGCGGCAGTACCGCGAGCATCCGGAGATCTTCCGATTCCCCGGCGGCGAGTCGCTCGAGGACCAGCAGCGCCGTGTTCTGGCGGCGCTGCGCGATGCGTTGCTCGACGGCCGCCGGACCCTCATCGTGACCCACGGCGGCAGCATTCGGCTGGTGCGCTGCTTCCTCGAGGAGCGTGGCGTCGCGGCGTTTCACGAGATGAGGGTAGACAACTGCGGCGTCGACGACGTGGAGACGAGTGGCCTTGTCGCGAGGATCGAGCGCGGGCTCGGCCTGACTCCTGCGTGAGGCGGGCGACGCTCGCGGCCTGTGGTATCCTCTGGCGCTGCGGCGCTCATGTTGCCCGATCAGCCTCCGCCTGCCACCGTGACCCCTCACCACGACTCAACTCCAGCCCCTTCCGGAGCCGCCTCCGCGGGTGAGCCCGTACGGCCGAGGGACGCCGGCGAGCTCCAGCCGGACGAGGCGCCCACACTCACGAAGGCGCCGAAGCGGCGGGCCATCCCCGACCCCCCGGAGATGGATCAATCACGGGGGCGCAGGGCCCTCGTCTTCGCGCTCGTGCTGCTCTTCGTCGCCGCGCTCGTGTCCGGGGCGGTGGTCGCGCTCAACGCCTTCGCGGACCCCTACGGGACGCTGGGGACGCACGTCCTCCCGACCATGACCACGTCAGACAGGACCGTGAAGGCAGACGCGATCGAGGCTCTCGATCAGGCGCCGGAGCTGGTTGTGCTGGGCAGCTCCCGTTCCATGCGCTACGAACCGGAGTACCTCGGGGAGAAGACCGGTCTCTCCACCTTCAACGCCGGGGTCAACGGGATCGGCGGGCCGGTGGACATGTGGGCGATGACTCAGTTCATCCACGAGGTCTGGCCGGAAGCCAGACCGGCCTACTTCTGGCTGCTGGACGTCGAGGGATTCGTTCCCGTCACTGTCGGTGCGCGGACGTCCAACGAGCCGCGTCTGGCCAAGTACGTCGGGGTCGCCAGCGCCGGCAATGACCCCGTCCAGCTCGCCCGCGCCATCGTCGAGAACCGGACGACGATGTTCTCGCTGGCCACCGCCAAGGACTCGGCGCGGCTCATCCTGTACCGCGAAGAGGCGGTGGCCAAGGAGAGCTCGTTCCGCAAGACCATCCGCGCCGACGGCGCCCTCCGCGAGCGCCGCTGGACCGAGAAGGAGTGGAAGAAGCGCTATTCCGAGTCAGTGGACCGCTACAGCGACCTTCATCGCAACGTTTTCAAGGCCCTCGACCCGGAGGCCAAGGACTACTTCGAGCGGACTCTGCGCTTCATGAACGAGCAGGGAGCCACGCCGATCATCGCGCTGACGCCGATCAACCCGAAGCTGCGCAAGATCGTCGGCCCTCTGGGCTGGACGGATCGCCACGAGGAGGTCGTGAGCTATCTGGAGTCGCTCCAGTCGGAGTACTCGTTCGTCCTCGTCGACACCACTGATCAGACGTTGTTCGGGGCCGACCCGACCCAGTGGTACGACGGCGTGCACATGACCACCGTCAATACGCGGCGCGCTATCGACTACATCCTCGAGGAGACGGAAGGCATCCCGCAGTGATCTCGCGGGGAGGGTGAGCGCGGGTCATGCTGTTCAGCAGCTTCACCTTTCTGTTCGTCTTCGTGCCGGCCGTCGTCCTGCTCTTCTGGCTCGTACCGCGCGGGCTGCCGCGGCTCGCCTGCCTCGTCGTCGCCTCCTGCGTGTTCTACGGCCTCTTCGACTGGCGGTACGTACCTCTGATGCTCGCCGCGACGCTGGTGGATTGGGTGGCCGGCCATTACATCGCCCAGTCGCAGGATCCGAGGCGGCGCAAGACCATCCTCGTCGCCGCCATCGCGCTCAACCTCACCCTGCTCGGCTATTTCAAGTATCGCGGGTTCTTCATGGATTCGATGAACGGGCTCCTGAGTCTCGCCGGCGCGGGGGAGCCCCTCCCCATCCTCAGAGTGTTCCTGCCGATCGGCATCTCGTTCTACACCTTCGCGGCTATCTCGTACGCAGTCGACGTCTACCGGGGGACGATCAAACCGGCGAAGAGCGTCGTTCACTATCTTGCCTGGGCGACGTTGTTTCCCTACATCACGGCGGGGCCGATCATCCGCTACGAGCACGTCGGCCAACAGCTCGAGCACGCGCAACAGCGTTTCCGCTGGGCGCTCGTGGGGACGGGGCTCTTCTTCCTCATCATGGGACTCGCCAAGAAGCTGCTCTTCGCCGACATGATCGCCCCGTACGTCAACGATCTCTTCGCCCACTCCGCTGACCTCAGCCTCCTGACCGGCTGGGGCGCCGCCCTTGGGTACACCCTGCAGCTCTACTTCGACTTCTCCGGCTACTCGGACATGGCCGTCGGCGTCGCGTTCCTGATCGGGCTCCGCTTCCCCCAGAACTTCAACTCGCCCTACAAGGCGCGTCAACCCCTCCGACTTCTGGCGGCGCTGGCACATGACCCTCTCCGGCTGGCTGCGCGACTACCTCTACATCCCGCTCGGAGGTTCCCGGGGCAGCCAGCTGCAGACCGTGCGCAACCTCTTCATCACGTTCCTGCTCGGCGGCCTGTGGCACGGTCCGTCCTGGACGTTCGTCATCTGGGGGCTCCTGTGGGGCGCCTACCAGTCAGTGCATTCAACGGCGCGCAAGTATGGCCTCACGCCCGGGTGGACCTGGTTGAACCGGCTTCTGACCTTTCTCTGCGCCGTGGTCGCCTGGGTCTTCTTCCGGGCGACGTCGGTAGACTCCGCCGTTGACGTGCTCACCGCGATGGCGGGGCTCAACGGAGTCTCGGGAGCGGGGGCGGCCAGGTTGGCGCCCGTGCTGGCCGCCCTGATCGTCGGCGGCCTGGTGTGGGTCAATCTCCTGCCGAACTCATGGCAGATCAAGCCCGAGCCGAAACTCCGCTACGCGGTCGTGCTCGGGCTCCTCCTGGGGGCGTCGCTCCTCGCCATGAGCAAGCCGAGCGCCTTCCTCTACCTGCAGTTCTGAGCGCAAGCTGCGCCGCGAGCAAGGTCCTCGGCCGCCCTCGAGACGCAGCTCACGGGAGGCGGTCGAACCTGTCGGCGCGGAGGAGCGCCTTGTGCGTTTGCTGCCCTTGTGGCAGGCGCACGGCGAAGCTGAACGCCTCAGTTTCGCCCACCAGGATGAGCTCACCGTTCTGCAGCACCTCGACCCAGCCGTACCAGGTGCCGACCATGTCCGGGCGCCAGGGCGCGGTGACAAGGCGGGCTTCGCCGGGCTGCAGCGTCAGAGGGACGTCTGACACCAGGTCGTGGGTGGCGTCCCAGGGGCCGCGCACCGCGAGCCTGATGCCCTCCAGGGTGAGTGCGACGTCGCCACGGTTCACGAGGGTGAAGGTGGCGGTCAGCTCCTGGCCGGCGCGTGGAGACCGGCGGCTGAGCTCGACGGAGCCGTCCAACGTCACGAGGCCAGGTTGCGCGGCCGGGGCCACAGGCTCTCCGAGGCGGGTGTCTGACGGATCGCCGCCCAACGCCGTCATGAAGGCGGTGACGTTGGCGATCCAGTTGTCCGTCCCGACCGGGCAGTAGCGCGGCGCGATGGCCTCGACGGAGTACAGGCCGGAGCCGTAGTACAGGGAGCCGGCCAGGCCTTCGGCCACGCGCGCGATCGCCTGCGGCCAGCTGTCGAAGTCGCTCTGCGGCCAGGTGGGGCCGTAGAACCAGTTGAACGCGTTGTAGGTGCAGACGTCCCCGTTCTCGGAGTAGAGGTAGAGGCCAAAGCTGGACTCGGCGCCGGCGACGGCGGCGAGGAAGGCGGGGTCGACGCCGTGCTCCTGGCCCTCCGCGACGAAGACATCGCCAGTGCCTGCCATTGGCGACCCATGCTCGGTCAGGAATGTGTCGATCTGGGCGGCATCCGGTGCGGCCAGGGCAGCGGGCGCCGCGATACCGAGACAGAAGGCCGTGATCGCGGTGAGGAAGAACAATCCGGCGACCGCCGGCCACTGAGATGCTGTGCAGTTGGGCTTGCCTCGCACCGATTCCCTCCGGTCGTCGTCTGAACTCCCAGCAGACTGCCGTCCTGCGGGCCGGCTGTATCGCCGTCACGTGGCATCCCGGTCGCCGACAGGCAGGTCGACCCGCACGCGATAGGATGGCGGGCGTGAAGCAGACCACCGACTTGCTCGCGGACAGCCCCCGCTTGGACGGCCCTCAGGTGCTCCGCCTGATCGGCTTGGCCATCGCGCGCCACCGCCTCGACCTCACCGGCCTGCGTGTCCTCACTGAGGCCGGCGTCGGCAGTCGCGGCATCACGCCGGTACTCGCCGCTCTCGCCGGCGCGGAGGTCTACGCCGTGACCCGCGACACGGCCGACGGCGCGCGGCTCGACGCGGAGCGTGAGACGCTGCGGCTGGCGAGCGACGCGCTGGTGAGCGACCGGGTTCACCTCATCTCGAGCCGGCTCCAGGCCCCCCTCTCCGGAATCGACATCGTCACCAACCTGCCGGCCGTGCGCCCGATAGACGAGACCATTCTGCGCAGCGTGACCGACACCGCCGCGGTGGCTCTGATGTGCGGGGTCGCCGAGTGGCGGAGCAGGGACGTCGACGTGGCCGCGTGTCGTCGCTTGCGCATCGCTGTGGCGGGGGTCGATGTGGATGCGCTCAACCTTCATCGCTACGTCCCGGTGGCCGCGATGTGGGGGCTGCTCACGCTTGGGGTCCAGGTCGTCGAGGCCACCGTGCTCGTGGCCGGCGACGGGCCGGCGTGCGCAAGTGCCGCCAGGGGGCTGGCCCGGGCCGGGGCCCGCGTGCTGGTCGCGTCTCCGGAGAGCGCCGGAAGGATCGCGCTCTACGACGCGGAGAAGGCCGGCGACGGCCTCGGTGACGCAGGTGTGCACGCCCGACTGTCAGAGGCGGACGCCCTCGTGCTCTGTGCCGGACGGCCGGACGCCCGGCTCGTCGGCCCAGGGCTCGGCGTCGACGCCGACGAGCTGGCGGCTCGGGCGCCGCACTTGGCCGTGGTGAATCTGTCGGGCGAGCTTGACCGGCGAGCGCTGACGGCGGCCGGTCTGCGCTTCTGGCCGTCGGCCGGCAGCGGGACGCCTCACGACCTGCTCCCCCAGCCGCTGATCGACCTGCACGCCGCCGGTCTGAGGGTGGGAGAGGTGCTTTGCAGAGCGCGGCGCCGCGGGTCCTCCTCGCCGGCGGCCGAGGAGCTTGCCGCGACGGAGGCGCACGCGGAGCTGCTGCCCAAGGATCTGAGCGCCCTGCGCCGCTGACGCATGTCGAAGCGACCGAAGCCGAAGGGCCACGGGTACTCGCTGCTCTTCAAGGACTCGGTGATCTATGGGTCCGGGAGGGCGCTGCAGAAGCTCCTCGTCGCCCTGCTCCTGCCGCTCTACACGGCCTTTCTGAGCCCGAGCGACTACGGCATCCTCGGGATGGTCGTCACAGTAACGACGTTCCTCGACGTCTTCGTGACACTGGGCTTCGACGTCGCCTTCAGCCGCTTCTACTTCGACGACAAGTCGCCGGAGGCGCGCTCGCGCGTCATCACCAACACCTTCTACGTGTCGACCGCGTACCCGGCCGTCCTTCTCGGTGTCCTCGCGGCGCTGATGCCCAGCATCGCGCCGCTCATCATGGGCGACCAGTACGGCGCCGGCGACTGGGTGTACTTCGACGTCGGCGTTGCTCACCCTGTTCTTCAGCAACCTCAACGATCTCCCGTTCACCCTCTTCCGCCTCGAGCACCGGCCGTGGCGCTTCAGCGCCTACACCATCGCTCGGGTCTTCGTCATGGTTCCGTTGTCGATCCTCTTCGTGGCCGTCTTCGAGTGGGGGCCGATGGGCGTGTTGCTCGCCAATCTCGGCCACCGCCGCCGGCATGCAGCTCACGCTGCTGCCGTCCTATATCCGCAAGGTCGACTGGCGCGGGCACTGGGACCCTTGAGGCCAATGCTCGCCTTCGCCGTCCCGGCGCTCTTTGCCGGCGTCTCGTTCTACTGGCTGAAGCTCTCGGATCGTTACTTCCTGCTCCACTACCAGGGGAAGGCCGAGGTGGGCCTCTACACTGTCGCGAACTCGCTGGCGCAGCCGCTCTTCCTGCTGCTCATGGCGTTCCGCATGGCTTGGCCACAGTGGCACTATGCCAAGCTCCACGAGCCCGAGAAGCACAAGCAGATGGTGTCGCGCAGCTCAACGTACTTCATGGTCCTCAACGGCGCGGCGCTGGCGCTGCTCGGCGCGTACCTGCCCATTATTGTCCGCACGTTTCTCAACGAGCGGTACTGGACGATCGGGCCGGTCACATTCGTCCTGGCCGTCTCGGTCGTCGTCTACTCGCTCTACTTCGTCTTCTGGGTCGGCGCCAACGTCGCCAAGAAGAACCGCCAGATCCCGGTCTTCTTTGCGATCGCCTCTGGCGTGAACATCGCCCTCAACTTCTGGCTGGTGCCGCTCTACGGGATGTGGGCGGCGGCATGGACGACGGTGGACGGGCTACGCCATCCTCGCCGTCACGGTCTACTTCTACTCGCGGCACTGGTACGCGATCCGCTACGAGTGGGGGCGACTGCTCAAGGTGCTCCTGGCCACAGTCGTGACGCTGGCGGCCGCGTGGACGATCGCATGGGCCGCCGGGGAGGACGTGGCCATGCCCTACGGCGAGCTTGTTGTCAGCACCCTGCTGAAGACACCGGCCTTGCTCCTCTTCCCGCTGGCGCTCTGGCTGACCGGCTTTTTCGTCCCAGGGGAGCGGCGCCGCCTGACGCAGGTCAGGGACCGCCTGCTCGGACGCGGCGCGGCGCCCGCGGCGGGAACGGCGGCCGGCGCGCTCGGCGCGTCCGGATCGGGAGCGGTCACCTCTCTGGAGAGCGCCGACGCGGCCGGCGCGGCGCCCGTCGACGCCGGTGAGTCGCGCGCCGAGGCCCCCGGGGAAGGTATTCTTGCGGAGGACGTCGAGCTGAGCGCCGACGAGCTGCTCATCGAGGAGGAGGACCTCGAGGTGACTCAGGAGACTGACATGGACGGCGATCCGGCGGAAGGCGGGAGCTCCAGCCTGTGAACAGAGGTCGCAAGGTGCTGGTGGTCGCCAACCCGTATCCGCCGATGGTGAGCGCCGGCACGACCCGCGTCGTCCGCTTTCTGCGCCGTTTGCCGGAGCACGGCTGGGAGCCTACCGTCCTGGCCGCCGCGGGCGGCGGCACGGCGCCGGTGCCGGCTGACGTGCGCGTGCTCCGTGCGCCGGTCCCAATGCCCCGCCAGCTCCTGGGGGGCGGCCGGCGCAGCACGCGCGTCAATCGCTGGATCAGCGTGCCCGACCCCTACTTCGCGTGGGTCGGGCCGGCAATCTACAAGGGAGCCTGGCTGCTGCGCGACGAGCACTTCGACGCGATCTTCTCGAGCTCGCCGCGGCCGAGCGTCCATCTGGTGGCGGCCACCCTGGCGCGCTTGTCCGGAGTGCCCTGGCTGGCCGACTACCGCGACCCCTGGTCCACCTACCAGTTCAGGGCGTACCCGACGAGTGTCCACAGAGAGACCCATCGCCGGCTCGAGGCCGGGGCTCTGCGCTGCGCCGCCGCCGCGACGGCCGTCAATCGGCCGATCCTGGACGATCTCGTCCTGCGTCATCCGTGGCTCGCCGGCCACGTCAGGGTGCTGCCGAACGGGTACGATCCAGCCGAGGCGCGCGACGAGGTCTCTCTCGAGCCAGGGTTCTGGATCGTTCACACCGGGCGGCTCTACGGCCGCGAGCAGCAAGTGAGCGCGTTCCTCGCGGCCCTCTCTTCGCTGCCTGCCGATGTGCGGGTGCTCTTCCTCGGCGTCGATGAGAGCCGTGTCCTCCCTGAGGCGAGCCGGCTCGGGGTCGCCTCTCGCGTGCGCGTCGAAGCGTTCGTCCCTCACGGCGAAGCTCTGGGCTATCAGCGGGCCGCCGACGCCTTGCTCCTCGTCAACGGCCGGCGCCCGGAGTCGATGTCGAGCAAGGTGTTCGAGTACCTCGCCGCCGGCCGGCCGGTGTTCGCGATCTCGCCGGAGGCCTCGGCCGCGCGGACCTTGTTCGAGGAGGTGGGGGGCGGCACCTGCGTCCTGCCGGACGACGACATGACGGCGCCTCTGGCGCGCTTCGTCCGGAAGGTCCGCTCGGGCGACGCGCCGGTCGCCGACGCTGCCGCTCTGGAGCGGTACGACGTCGCGCGTCTCACCGCCGAACTGGCTGGACTGCTCGATCAGCTGGCGACTGCCTGGCGCCCCGTCTCCGGCGATGCCGCGCGCGGCCGCGGCGATGGTAGGATGCCCTTATGAGCTCCAGCGCGGGACCACGAGGCGCGACGGTCTCGGCCGAGCCGCGCCCCCGCCGCGACGCGGCTCTGCTCGCCGCCGGTGCCGGCGCTACCGTCCTGTTCGCGGGCGTCGTCGTCCAGCGGCCAGCCGTCGGCCTGGGTCTTCTCGCCCTCGTCGCGCTGGCGGCTCTTCTTCTCCTGGGCCGTCGTCACCTCGCTCGCCTCCAGGTGAGCGAGCTCCTCGTCGCCGGCATGCTCTCGCTGCCTCTGCTGGCGTTGCTCGGCCCGTCCTTTGCCCTGCCGTCCGTCCCCCAGCTCTTCGCCTATCGCGTCATGCTCGTTCTCGTGGGCTTCGTCGGCGCCACCTACCTGATCGTGCGCCCGGCCCCCCTCGCGTTTGCCGCCGGCGACGTGGCGCTGCCGCTGACGCTATGGTTCACGTGGCAGTGGGTCGGCCTGCTCTGGGCGCCTGACAAGCTCGAAGCTCTCACCTACATCGCCATCGTCGTGACGATGCTCGCCCTCGTCGTGGCGACGGCGGCGGCCGGCAGCACGCGCCGTCGCCTTGCGTGGTTTGGCGTCTCCATGATCGTCGGGTACGTCTTCATCGTGGGCTTCACCGTTCTCGAGGCGCAGTTCGGCGTGCGTCTGCCGACGTCGCGCCTCCTCGACGCGATGACCTCCCAGACGTACGCAGTGACCAGCGTCTTCCACAACCAGAACGACCTGGCGACCTATATCGCGTTGTGCTGGCCGTTCATGCTCTGCGCGTTCTTCTTCACACGGCGTCCCCTGTGGCTCCTGCTCTCGGCCGCGTGCGTCGTCCTCGGCGCCGCCGCGTTCGTGCGCACGGGATCCCGCTCCAGCCTGATCGCGATCGGCATCTCCTCGCTCGCGACGGTCGTGCTCCTCTCGCACCTGGGCGCGCGGCTCTCGACTCGTGCCGGAAAGGTGGTGGGCGCACTCGTCGTGTTGGCGATCATCGTTGGAGCGGGGTACCTCCTCTTCAACGACTCCGAGAGCGACATGCTGCGCCAGTTCCGGCTTGAAGCGCTGGTCGCCCAGTCGGAGGCGGGGACGGGGTCCGGTGCGATCCGCACGAGTCTCACCAGCCGGGCGCTGCAGATCGCCGGCGACACCTTCCTCGTTGGCGCCGGCCCTGGCCAGGCGGAGAGCATCGTCTCTTCCGGCGTCGACGGGCTCGGCATCTCGAACCTCCACAACTGGTGGCTCGAGACCTACGTGAACGGGGGTCTGGTCGGGTTCGCCCTTCACCTTGTCTTCTACGTTGGCCTTCTCGTGACGCTCTGGCCGGTGGCGCGTCGCGATCCGGATCCCTTCGTCCGCTACCTGGCGAGTGGGACGGTGCTCGCCCTGCTGGGGTTCACCATCGGGGCGCTGGGCCCAAGCAGCTCAGTCAGCTTCGCTCCGATGTGGGTCGTCTACGGTCTCGGCCTGGCGGTCGTGTCGCGGTCACGTCTGGCCGCGAGAGGGCGCACGGATGTCGGCCCGGCGTCCGTGACGAGAGCTGCCTCACTCGCTGCCGGTCGGCGTGGAGGCAAGGCATGAGAGTCCTCGTCGTCTCGCACCTGTACCCATCGCCCGGCGTCGAGCGCCACCTGTTCGTCCACGAGCAGGTCCTGGCGCTGCGCGAGTGCGGGGTTGAGGTTCGGGTCCTGTCGCCGACGCCCTACGCTCCGCGGTTCCTCTGGCGCAATCCGCGCCAGCGCCCCCGCGGTGAGAAGCCGCGCCGCGCCGTGCGCGACGGCATCCTCGCTGAGTACCCGCGGGTGCCCCAGCCGCCCAAGCGGCTGCTCTTCGACCGGCTTGGCGACATCGCGTACTACTGCGTGCGCCGGCTGCCGTCGGTGAAGTCCGGATCGTACGACCTCGTGCACGCACACCAGGCGCTGCCGGACGGCGCCTTGGCGCAGCGCCTGGCGGCGGACCTCGGTGTCCCCTACGTGGTCACCGTCCACGGCGCGGACGTCTATCAGCACTTCCGGATGGGCGGCGCCGTTGGGCGGCGAGCCAAGAGCGTGCTCGCCGCCGCCGACGCCGTGATGGCCAACTCCAGCGCCGTCGCCGGGTTGCTCTCCCCCGTCGTCTCGCGCGACCGGCTGACGGTCGTGCTCAACGGCACGACCGGCTTCGGAGAGACCGTCGCGCCGGCCACGGACGTACTACCGGGCGAGCCCCTGGTGCTCGCCGTCGGCTACCTCATCGAGCGCAAGGGGCTCTCCTACCTGATCGACGCGATAGCGCGGCTGCGGCGATCTGGGCGGCGCGTGCACCTTGCGATCGCCGGCGACGGCCCTCTGCGGGGCGCTCTGGCTGCTGAGGCGGAGGCCGCCGGCGTCGCCGACAGCGTCCACTTTCTCGGCCGCGTCTCTCACGCCCGTGTCCTTGCGCTGATGGCGCGCTGCGATGTCTTCGCGCTGCCGAGCTGGGACGAGGCCTTCGGTCTTGTCTACACGGAGGCCATGGCGCAGGGTACGCCTGTGATCGCCGGCAAGGGAGAGGGGCCTGAGGACTTCATCACCGACGGAGTCAGCGGCTGCCTCGTGCCGGTTCGTGACGCGGGGGCGCTGGCGGTCGTCGTCGAGCGCCTGCTCGCCGATCCTGCCGCCGCGGCGACGATCGGCGCGGCCGGGAGAGAGGCGGCGCTGGCGCTCGATTGGGGGCGCAATGCGCGACTTACCCAAGGAGTCTACGAGCGCGTCCTGGCGCGCGGCGCCCGGAAGGGACGATGATGCACCCAGATCGGTTTCTCGCGGCCGCCGCACGACGGCCCCCGGCCATGATTCTGCAGGTCTCCTGGGCCAACGGCCTCGACATCCTGCGTGACTTGGCCCCTGCCGGAGTGCCGCTCCTGGCCGCCGACGCCAACCCGCGGGCGCTCGGACTGCATTCGCGTCTGGCGGCGCCGCTGGTCTGCCCGGACCCGCGCTCGGACGAAGCGAGCTTCATCGACTGGCTGGCGCGGATCGGCGCCCGACTTCCTCAGCGGTGCGTGCTCTTCCCTACCCACGACCAGTACATCTGGCCGATCTCCCGGCACGCCGAGCGGCTCGAGCGCTGGTACGTCATCCCGTTCTCGCGCTGGGACACCATGAGACGCCTGCACGACAAGCGCGAGCAGCTCGAGACGGCGGCGCGGATCGGCGTCGACATCCCGAAGACGGTCTTCGTCGACGGAGCGGCCGACCTGGAACGGGGCATGGAGGAGGTCGGCTTCCCGGCGATTCTCAAGCCGGTCGAGTCGTTGGCGTTCAAGGTCCGCTTTCGCCGGCATGTGCTTGAGGTGGCGACGCGCGAGGAGCTCTTGCGCACCTACGACAAGGTCCGGGACTGCGGAACGCTCATGTTGCAGGACATCGTCCCGGGCGGGGACGATGAGCTCTACACCCTCGGCTCCTACCTCGACGCGCACTCCCGGCCGCTCGCCGTCTTCACCGGTCACAAACTGCGCCAGCACCCACCGCGCTTCGGCCACGTCAGCATGGCCGTGAGCCGATGGGTGCCGGAACTTGCGGACACCGGCCTCCGGCTCCTGCGCGAACTCGGCTATCACGGGGTGAGCCAGGTCGAGTTCAAGCGCGACCCGCGGGACGGCGCCTACCGCCTCATGGAGATCAATGCCCGTCACTGGATGTGGCACAGCCTCGCCAGCGCGTGCGGCGTCAACCTCTCGTTGACTGCCTATCGAGACGCGATCGGCGATCCCTATGTGGCGCCCCAGCAGATCGACGGTCGCAAGTGGGTTGTGGCGCTGACCGACACGCGCGACGCGTTCTCGCGCTGGCGTCGGGAGCGTGAGGGTCTCGGGCCTTGGCTGCGCTCCTATCGTGGCGTCAGGGTCGACGGCTTGTACTCGCTCAAGGACCCCGTTCCCGGGGTGCTGCTCACCGGGCGGCAGTTGCGCCGGCTTGTGACGCGCACCGGTCGCTCGCAGGAGGGAGAAGCTCCTTGAAGCTGGAGCGCTTCATGGCCGCCGCCGCCGAGCGGCCACCGGCGATCGTGCTTCAGGTCAGCTACGCCTGCGGGCTGGGCATCGTGCGCGATCTCGGCGTGCACGGCGTCCCGGTGCTGGCCCTCGACCCGGATCCGGGCGCCCTCGGTCTGCGGTCGCGCTACGCGGCGGGACTGCGTTGCCCGGCGCCTCTCGACGACGAGGAGCGCTTCCTCGGCTTCCTTGAGGACCTGGGAAGGCGCCTGCCACAGCGCGCGGTGCTGTACCCGAGCCACGACGAGTACATCTGGCCGCTGTCGCGCCACGCCGAGCGTCTCGCGCCGTGGTTCGTCGTCCCCTTCTCACGCTGGGACGTGATGCAGCGCATCCACGACAAGCGCGCGCAGCTCGAGGCGGCGTGGCGTGCCGGCGTCGACACGCCGAGGACCGTCTTCGTGAGCTCCGCGGCGGAGCTGGAAGCGGCGGCCGGGGACGTGCCGTTCCCGGCGTTGTTGAAGCCTGTGGATTCGCTCGCCTTCAAGCTCAGGTTCCACCGGCACATCGTGGACGTGAACAGCCCGGACGACGTGCGCCGCGTGTACGACAAGGTCGATGATCTCGGTGTGCTGATGCTGCAGGAGCGCATCCCCGGAGGTGAGGAGGAGCTCTACACCGTCGGGTCCTATCTCGATGCCGGCTCGCGGCCCCTGGCCGTGTTCACCGGTCACAAACTGCGCCAGTATCCTCACGCCGGCGGCAGCTGCCTGGCCGGCGTGAGCCGCTGGGACCACGAGCTGGCCGCCTCGGGGCTGCGCCTGCTTCAGGAGCTGCACTTTCACGGCGTGAGCCAGGTCGAGTTCAAGCGCGACCCACGCGACGGCAGACTCCGGCTGATGGAGGTCAACGCCCGCCACTGGAAGTGGCACAGCCTGGCCGCTGCATGCGGCGTCAACCTGTCACTGGTCGCCCACCGCGATGCGATCGGCCGGCCGTTCGTGGCTCCGCGCCAGCGGGACGGCGTCAAATGGATCGTGATCAACAAGGACCTGCCTCTCGCGCTGCTCGAGATCGCCCGGGGGGAGCGGCGAGGCGATGCCTACCTGCGCTCGCTGCGCGGCGTGCGGCGCGACGGTCTGCACTCGCTCCGCGATCCGCTGCCCGGTTTGCTCAACGCCGGCGCGGTCGCGACGCAGGTGATTGCGCGCCGGCCGCCAGCCCGAGCCGAGGTGTGACGTGACCCGCCGCTTCGCCCGCAGCTCTGCCTCACGCCCCGCAACGAGGTCCGCGTGAGCCTCGACGAGCTCGGCGTCCACATCGAGGCGCCCGCGAGCTTCATGCCGCGGGCAATCTGGGTGCTGGACACCCTGCTGGCGCAGTGCGGCTGCTGCGTCGCGGTGACGACGGATGCGGCGAGCGCCGACCGGGCGTGTCTCGCCTACGCGGCGGCGCCCGTCCCCGGCGTCCCGACTATCCCTTGCAGCGCCGCCGCCATGGAACTCTTCGCCGCCGGGCGGTCCCTGCCGCCGGGCTCCTTCGTGCAACCGGCCGCGGCCGGCGGCGTGGCCGGCGCCTTCGTGGCCAGCGCCGCCGACGGCTTCGCGGTCCCGTTCGATCTCGTCGCCTCCGCGTTCGTGCTTCTGGCCTGCTGGGATGAGCGCACCACACCCGATCGCGACCGCCATGGGCGGCTGCCCATCGGCGCCAGCGTCTTTGCCGCCAACCCCTCTCTGGACATCACCGAGCCGGTCGTCGATCGCTACGTCGAGCTGCTGCGCGCGATGCTCGGGCCGCGGCTCGAACGCTTGGGACGGCGGTCGCTGCGTGAGCCGGGGTGGATGTGGCCCGCGCCGGCGTCTGAGGGCGCGGCGCGCGACGGCGCCGGCGGTCGTGGCGTCTTCGCCGTGGCTCTCATGCACGATCTCGACAATCTCTGGCGCTGGACGCCGCGGGGCTTCGCCGCCGCCGGGTACCGCGGCGCCCGGGCGCTGCGACGCCGAGACTGGTCCACCGTGGTGCGGGAGGCCGGAGACGCCGGCGACTGGCTGACGCGCCACCTCCCGCGGGGCACGGATCCCTACTGGACCTTTCCGCAGATCCTGGGGGGCGAGAACGCTCGCGACGCCGGGTCGACGTTCTTCGTTATCGCTCGGCACACTCATCGGCGCGACGGCAACCAGCCAGAGACCTACAAGAAGCGCCTGCCCGCCGCGCTCGAGATCCTCGCCCGGCACGATCGCGAGGTGGCGCTGCACGGCAACGACGCCGACCGGGACAGTCTCGCGGCCCTGACCGGCGACCGCGACCGCCTCGAGCTGCAGAGCGGTGCGGCCGTGCGCGGCATCCGCTATCACTATCTGCGCTGCCTCTACCACGAGACGCTGCCGCTCCTGGAGCGGGCCGGCATCGACTACGACAGCAGCCTGGCGTTCGCCGAGCGGGAGGGCTACCGCTGTGGGTGCTCGTTCCCGTTTCACCCATACAATCTCGCCGAAGAGCGTCCCCTCAGGCTCGTGGAGCTGCCTTTGGCAGTGATGGACGGCACCTTGCAGCAGCCTCACTACCGCGCGCTGCCCGCCGGCGCCGCCGAGGAGGCGGCCCTGGCGGTTCTCGACGGCGCCCGTCGCAGCGGCGGCGCCGTCGGCATCCTCTGGCACAACAACCGCTTCGATCCCCGTGTGGCGCGCGGCTATGACGGCGTGTACTGGCGGCTCCTCGACCGGATGCTCGCCGAGGGAGCCTGGGCGACATCGGCGGGGGCGATCGTGGCTCGCTGGCGACGGGCGGTCGACGGTTCGGACCCAGTGGCCGAGCGCCCGCCCCGGCCCGAGTCCCGGATGCCGACCGGGTGCAGGCCGCGTGACGGCGGGGCTCCCCGCGTTCTGCATCTTTCTGTCGTGCACAAGCCGGACGACCCCCGCATCTACGAGCGCGAGTGCCGCTCCCTGGCCGACGCGGGCTACAGGGTGGGGTATCTCGCCCCAGGGGCGGACGCCGGCTGCGACGCGAGTGGCGTCTTGATGGCGCCTCTCCCGCTGCGAAGCCGGCGCACGCGCTTCCTCGACAGTGCCGACATCGTCAGGACCTTTCGCGCTCTGTGTCCTGACGTCGTTCACGTCCACGATCCGGAACTGCTCACACTGTTCCCCGCCCTCAAGGCGTGGGGTCTGCGACTCGTGTACGACATGCACGAATACGTCCCGGAGGCCGTCGCCAGCAAACCGTACATCCCGGCGCCGCTGAGGCCGGCCGCCGCTGGAGTCACCTCGATCGCGCAGAGAACGCTCGCGACTCTGGCCGACGGCGTCGTCGTGGTGACAGAGGAGCAGCTGGCGGCACTCGGCCGCGCTCCGCGCCGTCGCCTCGTGCTGCCGAACTACCCTCGTCTGGAGCGATTCGACGACGCCGAGCCTTTGGAGGACCTCGCCGCCGACCCTCGCCTCAAGCTCATCTACGTCGGCAGCCTGTCGCGGGCGCGCGGGTGCACGATGATGCTGGACGTCATGGAGCGGCTCGCGGCCGAGGAGGCCGTCCTCTACCTTGGCGGGACGTTCAACGACGCCGCCCTGGAGACCGAGGTTCGCGGACGACTGGCCGGCGGTCTCGGCGACCGCGTGCGGCTCCTCGGTCGTGTGCCACCGCGGGATCTTCCTCGCCACCTCGCAGCCGCCGACGTGGTGTGGGTGCCGTCGCTCCCGGATCAGCAGTATCGCCACCGGACGATCCCCACGAAGCTGCTTGAGGGCATGGCCCTGCGCCGGGCCGTTCTGGTGAGCGACATGACGGGCCGCGGCGAGCTGGTGCGGCGGGAGGCGTGTGGTCTGGCCGTGCCGCCTGGTGCCGACGGTCACCTGCAGGGCGTCCGACGTCTGCTCGCCGATCGCCGTGCCCTGTCGGAGATGGGAGCCCGGGGCCGGGCCGCCGTCGAACGGAGCTACTCGTGGGAGGCCGTCGCCGGCGATTTGGTAGACTTCTACGGTTCGCTCTGCGCCGGTCTTCCGGGGCGGACTGTAGCGCCGCCATCGTCCGAGGAGTGATCACACGTGAGCATCGAGCACTTCAGCAACGTCCTGGTTCTTGCTCCGCACACAGACGACGGCGAGTTCGGGTGCGGCGGCACGATGGCGAGGCTCATCGAGCGCGGCGTCAAGGTGACGTACGCGGCCTTCAGCACCGCCGCCAAGAGCGTGCCGCTGGGGTTTCCCAAGGACGTGCTCAAGCACGAGGTCCGGGCCGCGACAGGTGTGCTGGGCATCGCCGGGGACGACCTGAAGGTGTACGACTTCGAGGTGCGGACGTTTCCGACCGTGCGCCAGGACATCCTCGAAGAGATGATCGTCCTCCAGCGCGAGATCGACCCGGACTGCGTGCTCATGCCGGCGCTCATCGATCTCCACCAGGACCACAAGACCATCGCCGAAGAAGGGCTGCGCGCCTTCAAGCGCACCACCGTCATGGCGTACGAGATCCCGTGGAACAACCTCAACTTCGCTCATCAGGCCTACGTGCGCCTCGAAGAACGGCACGTGGAGAAGAAGGTCGAGGCCCTGGCCTGCTACGCGAGCCAGGGGCATCGCAACTACACGCGGGAGGACTACATCCGCAACGTCGCCCTCACGCGCGGGATCAACATCGGCTGCGAGTTCGCCGAGGTCTTCGAAGTCTACCGGTGGATCCTCTAGCCCGGCCCTCGCGGCGTCTCGCTTCATGAAGCTGCCCCCGCTCTCTCTCGTCCTCACCGCCGTGGGCTGCCCCGGCGCCAGCACCCTGATTCGCATGCTCAAGACCAACGGGGAGCGCGAGATCAGCATTCACGGCGTCGACATGCGTCCGGACGCGATCGGCCGCTTCCTGTGCGACGGCTTCAGTCTCGTGCCGGCGGGCGCCTCGCCTGACTACGTTCCCGCACTCGCAGCCGTCGTCGAACGGGTGCGCCCCGATCTGCTGTTCGTGCAGTCGTCGCACGAGATCGAGACCGTCGCCGCGCACCGGGACGTCTTCGAGGAGCTCGGTGCGCGCGTCCTGGCCGACGGCGTGGAGGGGATCCGGATCGCCGGCGACAAGGCCCTCATGCACGCCGCCTGCGGCGCCATCCCGGTGCCCCAGCCGGAGCTGATCATGCCGGCGAGCCTGGAGGAGTTCGTCGCCGGCGCCTATCGGCTCGGCTATCCGGACGTGCCGGTCTGCTTCAAGCCGCCAGTTTCGAAGGGCTCACGGGGCTTCCGCATTCTCTCGGCCCAGATCGATCGCGTGCACGAACTGCTGCACGAGCGGCCGATCAACCGCCACATGACGCTGGCCGACTTCGAGGAGCTCTTCCGCGGCGTCGAGCCGTTCCCTCGGCTCATGCTCATGGAGTACGTCGACGCGCCCGAGATCACGGTCGACCTCTTCGCCCACAAGGGCGAGGTGGTGCTGCATCAGGTTCGCACCCGGGAGGAGTTCCTCACCGGCCTCGCCATGGCCTTCAAGACGATCGACCGCCCCGGTCTCGTCGATCTGACGAGCAAGGTCGTGCGCCGGCTGGGGCTGGACTACTTCCAGAGCGTCCAGTGGATTGGTGGCCGGCTCCTGGAGATCAACCCCAGAGTCTCGACGTTCGTCTATCAGGAGGACTTCATCATTCCCTACCTCGGGATCAAGCACGCGTTGGGCGAGCTGGACGCCGAAGGCGTGGCTCTCGCCCAGTCCAGAGTGCGCACGTCGCGCCGTTCCGTGCGGTACTACGACCAGGTGTTCTGGGACGAGTGACCGTGGAGGCGGCCGCGTGCACATCCTGTTCCTGAGTCACTACTTCGTCCCCGAGAACAACGCGCCTGCCGCCCGCGTGCACGCCATGGCGCGTGAATGGGCGCGGCTGGGCCACCGGGTGACGGTGCTGACCGGCGTCCCCAATGTCCCGACAGGTGTGGTCTACGACGGCTATGAGAACCGCTGTCGGCAGATCGAGTGGATTGACGGCGTTCGTACAGCCCGCGTCTGGACGTACCTGGCCGCCAACAAGGGCCGGGTGCGCCGTGGACTCAACTACCTCTCGTACATGGCCACGGCCGGCCTCGCGGGGATGGGCTTGCGGCCGCGCGCCGACGTCGTCGTGGCGACCACACCCCAGTTCTTCGCCGGCTGGGCCGGCGTGCCCGTGAGCGGCGCGCAGCGGGCGCCGTTCGTTCTCGAGGTACGCGACATCTGGCCCGACTCCATCACGGCGGTCGGGGCCTTGCCGGAGGGCCACGTGCTGGTGCGCGCGCTGGGTCTCCTCGAGCGGGCACTGTACGCGAGGGCCGACCACATCGTGGCGGTCGGCGAAGGCTACCGCCAGAACATGATCGCCAAGGGCGTGCCGCCGGCCAAGATCGACATCGTGACGAACGGCGTCGACGCTGACCTGTTCACCCCGCGGCCGGCCGATCCCGGGCTGCTCAGCAGGCTGGGCCTGACCGGCAAGTTCGTGATCACCTTCGCCGGCACGATCGGCATGGCAAGCGGCCTCGACGTGGTGCTCGACGGCGCCGAGGTGCTCAGGCAGAGAGGCCGCGCGGATATCGCCTTCCTCCTGATCGGCGACGGCGCCGTCCGCGCCGATCTCGAGGCTCAGGCACGTGCCCGCCGGCTGGAGGACGCTGTCGTCTTCACCGGCCTGGTTCCACGGGCGGAGCTGCCGGCCTACCTGGCGAGCAGCGACGCCTGTCTGGTGCACTTCCGCAGGCAGCCGCTGTTCGGCACCATCCTCCCGTCGAAGTTCTTCGAGGACGCCGCCATGACGAAGCCGATCCTGCTCGGCTTCGAGGGGGCAGCCCGCGAGATGCTGCGCGAGGCGGACTGCGGCCTCGCCTTCGAACCGGGGAACGGTCGCGAACTCGCCGACGCCGCCGTGCGTCTCGCCGACAACCCGGACGAGGCGCGGCGGCTGGGCGCCAACGGGCGCCGGTACGTGCTCGAGCGCTTCGACAGGCGGCGGCTCGCGCGCGACTACCTCGCCGTGCTCGAGCGCGTCCGCGCCCGGCATGCGGATCGCCTTGGCAGGTGACGAACTCGGGACCGGAGCCCGCGACAGTCGTCAGCCTGCGGTAGGATGTCGCTGTTGTCTCGGCTCAGGAGGACGTGGTGAAGAACGAAGACGCCGGCCTCGACGTCGGCTCCTGGTTCATGACGCTCGTCCACAACTGGTGGGTCGTCCTCGGCTGCGCGCTGCTCGGCGCGATCGCCGGCGGTGTGATCACCGTCGCCTCACCGAACGAGTACACCGCGGCGACGACCGTCTACATCGGTCAGACGACCGACGCCAACGGCAACCCGATGGCCGGTCTCAACTCAAACGCCAGGTCTGCGACGCAGCTGCTCGCCAGCGAAGGGGTCCTGGCTGAGGCCGCCGAGCGCGCCGGCGATGGCCTCACGGCGGGGGTGCTGGCCCAGCAGACGGCCGTCGAGACGCCGACGTCCACCGTCAAGAACGCCACCTCGGCCGTGAACCTTGTCGTCATCAGCGTCACGGATCAGGACAAGAAGCGTGCCGCCGCTGCAGCCAACGCGCTCGCCGACGTGCTCCTCGAGAACATCTCGGCGGGCGTGAACGAGAAGATCACGACGCTCGAGAAGCAGCTGAAGGACGGCGAGGCAGCCTACGCGGCGGCGAGCAGGAGCAGCGAGGCTGCGCAGGCGGCACTCCGCGAGCTCGCGCGACAGAACGGCGGCAAGGCCGACGAAAGCGCGGCGGCTCCCTACCTGGCCATCGTCCAGGCCGCGGCAACGGAGCAGCAGGGCCTGCAGCTGGCGAACCAGAAGACCGAGCTCATGCTCCTCACCGCGGAGCAGGTCGAGCTCCCCCGTTCCCTCCACGAGGCGAGCGTGCCGAGCGAGGCCAGCGGTCCCAACCTCGCGCTCAACGTCGCGGCGGGCGCGCTGGCTGGGTTCGTCATCGGCGTCATCCTCGCGTTCGTCCGCAGGCGCTTCGCCGAACGCTCGTGACGGAGCGCCGTCGCTCGTCTGCCCGCGATCACGAGTGCGGGCGGCCGGCGGCGATGAGGCAGAGCATCTCCCACGCGACCGTGGCCGCCAGGGTCGCCGTGAGCCGTGAGGTGTCGAGGTCCGGCAGCACCTCGACCACGTCCGCGCCGACGATGTCCAGGCCGCGACAGGCGCGCACCAGTGCCAGAGCCTGCATCGAGGTTGGTCCGCCGCACTCCGGAGTGCTGGTGCCAGGCGCGAACGCCGGGTCCACGAAGCTGACGTCGAAGCTGAGGAACGCTTTCCCGGCGGCCCGCTCCACGGCGGCTGCCACCGCCCCGGTTCCCAGCTGAGCCAGGTCGTCCCAGGCGATCACCCCGAAACCGGCGTCGCGCTCCTCCTCGAGCTCCCCCGCATGGTACAGGCCGCCGCGCATACCGAGGAGCGTCGAGCGCGCCGGGTCGATGAGCCCCTCCTCAACCGCCCTGCGCACCGGCGTCGTGTGCGAGTGCTTCTCCCAGAAGTCCTCGTCGACGGTGTCGGTGTGCGCGCAGAAGAGGATCAGGGCGAGAGGGCCGTGGGCGTGGGCTGCGGCCCGCAGCCCAGGCAGGAGCACGCCGTGGTCGCCGCCTAGTCCGAGCGGCACCGCGCCCGCCGCGTGAATCTGGAGCAAGGCCTCGTCCATCCGCTCGTACGAGCGATCGACGAAGCCGGGGACGACTGGGGCGTCGCCGTAGTCGACCGCCGTGATGCGATCGAACACGGAGAGGCGCTGCGCCGGGCTGTAGAAGGGGCGCAGCCAGAGTGAGCCTTCGCGGATGGCCTTGGGTCCAAACCGCGATCCTGCGCGGTAGCCGGAGCCGGAGTCGAAGGGCAGGCCGACGACGGCGACGTCGACGTCGTCGAGGTGCAGGGTGTGCGGTAGGCGGAGAAACGTCGACACGCCTGCCACACGCGGTGTGTGCCTCGGATCGGCGGGGCCGTAACCCTTCATGGTCACTCCTGTGGGGAGGCGGGGCGGAGCGCGCCTATCTTACCGCCCCGGGAAACCGGGAAAGAAAGGGCCTCGAGGTGCCTGGCCTTGCGGGAACCGCCGCTCATGGTAGAATGCCGCTTACGATGTCGAGCCCCGACGCCAACAGCCGCAGCACGTCGCGCCACCGGCGTCGCTGGCTCTGGCGCGCCTAGCGCGCCCTTTCTCGACACCCTCAGCGGGCTCGGCCCGTACCCCAACCCGGCATCCCAGCTCACACGCGATCACGCGAGGGAGCGGTCCACTCACACCCTGTCCGTTCTTGCAGAGGAGGCGTCATGAGGAAGAAGTTCCTGCTTGACGAGGAGAGAATCCCGACAGCCTGGTACAACATCGTCCCTGATCTGCCCGAGCCGCCGGCGCCGCCGCTGCATCCCGGCACGCTTCAGCCGGCCGGCCCCGACGATCTGTCGCCGATCTTCCCGCCCAGCATCATCGCCCAGGAGGTCTCGGCCGAGCGCTACATCGAGATCCCGGAAGAGGTTCGCGAGATCTATCGGATATGGCGGCCGTCGCCGCTCATCCGGGCTACCGGTCTCGAGAAGGCGCTCGACACGCCGGCCAAGATCTTCTACAAGCACGAAGGGGTGAGCCCCGCCGGGTCGCACAAGAGCAACACCGCGGTTGCTCAGGCCTACTACAACAAGAAGGACGGCACCACCCGCCTCGCCACCGAGACTGGCGCCGGCCAGTGGGGCAGCGCGCTCAGCATGGCCTGTCAGATGTTCGGCCTCGAGTGCTTCGTCTACATGGTCAAGGTGAGCTACCACCAGAAGCCGTACCGGCGCAGCATGATGCAGCTCTGGGGCGCCGATGTGATCCCCAGCCCCAGTGACAAGACCAGTGCCGGCCGCGCCGTGCTGGCCGAGGATCCGGACTCACTGGGCAGCCTCGGTATCGCCATCAGCGAGGCCGTCGAGGATGCCGTCACGCACGCGGGCTCCAAGTACGCGCTCGGCAGCGTCACGAATCACGTGCTCCTGCACCAGACGGTCATCGGTGAAGAGGCGATCCTGCAGTGCCAGGACGCCGAGGCGTACCCGGACGTGGTAGTGGGCTGCGTAGGCGGCGGCTCGAGCTTCGGCGGCATCGCCTTCCCCTTCTTGCGCGAGAACCTCGCCGGCAAGACGAAGACGCGGTTCGTCGCCGTGGAGCCGACCGCCTGCCCGACCATCACCAAGGGCGCTTTCACCTACGACTTCGGCGACGAGGCGCAGACGACGCCGCTCTTCAAGATGTACACGCTAGGTCACGACTTCGTGCCGGCGGGCATCCATGCGGGCGGCCTGCGCTATCACGCCATGGCTCCGCTGATCAGTCATGCCTGCAGCCTTGGGCTCATGGATGCGGTCGCAGTGCGGCAAACGAAGGTCTTCGAAGCGGCGCGTCTCTTCGCGCAGACCGAGGGCATCGTGCCGGCGCCGGAGAGCTCGCACGCGATTCTCGTCGCGATCAACGAGGCCCTGGCCGCCAAGGAGGCCGGCGAGAGTCGCAACATCCTCTTCAACCTGACCGGCCACGGTCTTCTCGACCTGGGCGCCTACGACGCCTATCTGGGCGGCAAGCTCGAGGACTACGATCACCCCGAGGAGGCCATCGCCGAGTCGATCGCGAGGCTGCCCAAGGTCGGCTGAGCGAGAACTCCAGTCATGCCGCGCGATGCGGCAGGGTGATCGTCGAGAGGGCGGCGGAGATCGTTTCCGCCGCCCTCTCGCGTCCCCGGCCTGCTCGCGGTGCCTCTAGGAGCCGTGGCTCAGGCGTGGCGGGCTCAGCTGCTGGCGGGCAGCCAGACGCTGAAGATCGCGCCGCCGCCGGGTCTGTTGTCAGCCAAGACAACGCCGCCTTGGGCCTCAGCCAGCGCCCTGACGATCGCCAGTCCCAGCCCGACTCCCTGGGTGCCGCGCGCCGAGCCGCCCCGGTAGAAGCGATCGAACACGAAGGGCAGGTCACCGGAATCGATCCCGGGGCCGCTGTCCGACACGCTGAGACGTGCCCAGGACCGGCCGTTGCCTGCGGAGTCCGGCGGGCCGTCGTCGGTGGTGACGGTGAGCACTACCTCGCCGCCGGCGGGAGTGTACTTGAGGGCGTTGTCCAGCAGGTTCGCGCAGATGTGGAGCACGCGATCACGGTCGGCTCTCATCCAGGCGGACCTGAGATCCGCGGTGAGGCTGACGCCGCGGGCGGCGTACGCCGCGTCGACGCGAGCCTGCGCGTCACGGGCGACATCCGCCAGGTCCATCGCCTCGTGCTCTGCGGCGAGATCCTCGCTTTCCGCCTCGCTGAGCGCGCGGAGGGCCGAGAGCAGACGCCCCAGGCGGCCGACTTCCTCGCCAATGACACGCAGGTTCTCGGGGGTGGGCGGGAGGACGGCGGCCTCGAGCGCTTCGACGCGGGCTTGGATCGTGTCCAGCGGCCCCCTCAGTTCCTGGGAGAGATCCGCCGTCATGTCACGCCGCCACTGCTCATCCTGTGCCAGGCGGCCGGCCATGGCGTTGAAGGCGACGGCCAGGGCGCCGACCTCGTCGCCTGAGCGCGGGGCGACGCGGACATCCAGATTGCCTCGCGCGGCCTCGGCGGCAGCGTCCGCGAGTTCCTCGAGCGGTGCGGTCACCCGCCGGCTCACGAGGAGGCTGGCCAGGAAGGCCAGCGCCACGGCGATCGCACCGGCGATCGCGACAGTGCGGGTCAGCGATCTGGCAAAGGCGTCCTCGGCGGCGGATCGGACACTCGGGAGCGTGTAGACGTCCGCCCTCGCGACGGTCTCACCGTCCACGACCACGGGATAGCTCTCCACGGAGTAGCGGCCGCGCACGGCCGTGGCCGTGACGGGCGCGGGGGTGACTGGCGGCGCTGGCTGAGAATCCGTCGGCTGCGAGGCGTCGAGACCAGCGCTTTCTGTGCTGTCGCCGCGTCCCTGCAGGGTGAAGATGAGCTGCCCTTCGGGCGTGTAGACGGCGACCTCGACGTTGCTCGTCATCGCGATTCTGCTCAACGCGTAGATCGCGGAAGCGTCCCAGCCGTCCGGAGGTCGGTGCGTCGCCGCGAGGTTCTGGACAACGGTCTCGTTGCGCGTCTGCCGAACCTCGTCCAGGTAGCTTTCGTAGCGCCGGCTGCCGGCCACCCAGATGATGACGGCGACCGCGACGATCGCCAGGAGCGCCACGAGGGTGTGGGTCAGGGCCAGCCGAAGCCGCAGCCCTCGCCTCATGAAGGCCTCGCCGGGAAGGACCGGGCGCCGGACGGGGCCGTTCGCCGCAGGCCCGTGGGAGAGATGCTTCGCGGCGGGGTGCTCATCGATTCATCTTACCCTGCCGCGACGCCGGAGCGTCGCGGCAGGGTCTGATAGGATGCACGGCACGCCCGAGGAGGTCCACGCTGCCCAACCTGAAGGTGTATCGCATCGCCTTGGTCGTCGCGCTGGTCCTCGCCGCCGCCGCTCTGTTCACCTTGGGCAGGCCTGGCACCCCGAAGCTCAGTGGCACGCCGGTGTCCTTCGACGGGCCGCGTGCGGCGACTGACATGCGGGTCATCACCACCGAGTTCCCCAAGCGGGTCGCCGGCACGGACGCCGACAACCGTTGCGGCATCTGGCTTCTCGAGCAGTTCAACCGGATGGGGCTGGAGACGCACGTGCAGGGGTTCCCCGCGAACGTTGAGGGCGGGGACGTCGCCCTTCAGAACGTCTGGGCGGAATCGAAGGGCGTCGTGAACGGGACGATCCTCCTGATCGCCAACCGCGATACTCCGCCCGCGGCGACGCAAGGCGCGAACAACAACGCCTCTGGCGTCGCCGCCCTGTTGGAACTGGCGCGGTCCTTCACCGTGACCACACACGACCACTCGATCGTCTTCCTCGCCACGACCGGCGACGCCTTCGGAGCCCTTGGGTCGCGGCAGTTCCTGGAGACATTCGAGGACACCGACGATCTCCTCGCCGTCGTCGTCCTGCGCGAGGTCGCCACGCGCGATCGCGACGGTCTCGGTGTCGACGGCTGGAGCACGGCGCCGAAGACCGCCCCCCCATGGCTATGGCTGCTCACGGGTCCCGTGGCGCGCGTTCACGCCAACGAAGAGGCGCTCCTCCCGGGAGTGGTCGCACAGGTGATCCATCTGGCCGCGCCGACGAGCCCCGGCAGCCAGGGGCCTTTCGTCGCTGAGGGGATACCCGGCATAACGATCACTCAGGAGGGGCCCTCGGTCTCGCCGCAGAACGACATCCTCGACAGTGTGTCGACGGAGACCCTGGGCAGGTCGGGGGCCGCCGTCGAGGCCATGGTCCTGGCCGTTGACGGCGGCCCTCTGCCCGGGGAGCGCAGCGGGGGCACCATCTTCCTCACCCGTCAGCGCACCCTGCCCGGCGGTGCAGTGCAGGCGATTCTGCTGGCGGTCCTGCTGCCGCTCCTCGCCGTCGCGGTCGATCTGCTTGCGCACTGCCGGAGGGAGAAGGTGCGCCTTCGGCCGGCGATGATCCGCGCCGGGCTGAATCTCATGCCGTGGCTCATCGCACTGGCCGTTGTCTACTTCGCCAACCTCGTCGGCCTTCTGCCGCAGAGCCCAGGGGCCGTCATTCCCCCGGAATCGCCGCTCGTCGCCCAACCGCGCTACCTGCGCGTCGTCATCCTTCTGGCGGTGCTGACCCTCGTCTACTTCTACGCGCTGGCTGTAGAACGCCGCCTCGAGCGCAAGGTCGCTTCTGACCCTCGAGCCACCATCTTCGTCGCTCACCTCAGCCTGGTGGCCATTGCCGCCGTGGCCGCGCTCGTGAATCCCTACTCGCTGCTGTTCGTTCTGCCGGCTGCGTTGCTCTGGCCGCTGGCGCGGCCGGGGGCCTGGACGAGGTCGCTCCTGCCTGCGTACCTGGGTCTGGTGATGATCCCGATCGTGCTCGTGTACTTTGCGGCGACGCTCGACATCGGCTGGAATGTGTGGTGGTACTTCCTGCTGCTGGTCGAGACGCGCACGATTCCGGCCGTCGTGGTGGTGTTCGGAGTATTCTTCGTCTCCACCGCGGGCGTGCTGGCCCACGCCCTTCACGAGCACGGCCCGGGCGCCGAAGACTTCAGCTGGCGCCGCGTCGAGCGCCGCCGGTCGCCGGCCGTGCCGCAGTCCACATCGCCGGCGGCTCTGGCGAATCCCAGGCCCGAGCGGCGACGGCGCTGGGGCGGTCGCCGCCGACGGGTGGTACGGGGCTAGGCAACCCGGCGCATCGGCCGGCTCATCTCAAAGGTCTTCCTGCGAGAGGGACTGGTCGATCGTCGAGTCGACGTCGGGCTCGAGCTCCGTGCCGGTTTCGCTGGGGACGGGGCGAATGCCGGCGTCGTTGCGCAGCAGAGCCGACTCGCCGCTCATCATGGCGTCGAACGCCTTGGCCTTGAGGCGCGCCCGCGTCTCTTCGATACGGCGGCGCATCTCGGCCTGATCGACGGCGCCGGCTTCGCGGGTCGGCGTCTCGACCGGCGGCCTGGTCTCGGCCGCGGCGGGCTCCGCCGCCGGAACGGGCTCCTCTACGACCTGCGCGGGCGAGACCACCGGGTAGACGAAGCTCGGCGGCTCCTCGACGCGCTCCGGCTCCCGGAAGCTGATTGGCTCTTCCGGCCGCGCCGGCTCTTCTGCCGGGGCGGGTTCTTCCGCCACGATAGACGGTTCGACTGGGTTCCGGCTCACGATGATGTCGGCCACCAGGCCTTGGCCGTCGCGGATCCAGCCGACCGGCGGTTCCTCGGCGCCGGCGGACGAGGCGGCGGGGCTCTCCAGGGGCTCCTCCGCGGTCGTCTCCGGGCTGCTCTCACCGGCCTGCCACGCCTCGAGCTCCGCCCCCTCGACGACGGGCTCGGGCTCGACGCTCGCCTCGGGGAGGAGCTCGAGGTCAGTCTCGCCGGGGGCCCCGACGGCCGCCGGGGCGCTGGAGAACGGCTCCGCGAGGTCCGCGGCGACCGCGGCACGCGTCGCCTCGATGCGCGAGAGCAGGTCCTCGCCGACGGCTGCCGGCGGCTCGATGACGGTCTCCGACGGGCCGGCCTCCGCGTCTTCAGCAACGAAGGCTTCCGCCTCGGCCACGACGACTTCCTCTGCCGCCTCGATGACGACGGGCTCCTCGACAACCGCGGGCTCCTCGGGGACGAGCTCTTCTGCTTCCGGACCGGCGACAACGGCCTCCTCTGCCGCCTCGACCATGATGGCCTCCGCGGCCACGGCGGGCTCCTCGGGGATGAGCTCTTCTGCTTCGGACGCCGGCTCTGGTTCAGCCGGGGGCTCGACGGCCTCGGGCTCGACGGCCTCAGCAAGGGGTTCGACGGCCTCAGCCGGGGGCACCTCGGGCTCCTCCGGAACGGCTTCGGCTGTAATCTCGTCCTCTGGAGTGAGCTCCTCGCCGGCGATGACGATCGTCTCGGCGATGATGACCGTCCCGGCCGGCTCCTCGCCCTCCAGGCCAAGCTCCGGTTCGCTCTCAAACACCATGAGTTCTTCGATAGTGGTCTCATCGACCCACACTGCCTGCTCGCTCGTCTCGGCCGCCGGGGCGCTCTCGGACGAGGCCTCGCCGACGGGCGAGACAGGAGGAGCGGCCGGGGTCGCGAACGGCTCGTCCTCGCCCAGGGGGTAGTGCTCGGCCACAGGCGGCAGCAGCCGGCCGGCCGCGCCGCCGAGCAGTTGCTCGCGGAGCTCGCGCCCGCTCTTGGGTGCGAGGAGAACGCCGGCCGCAGCTCCGATCGAGAGCCCGAGCAGGAATTTGAAGAGCCGCATCATCGATGCCTCCTTGGCAGCCACCCGAAACTGGTCAGCCGCATGGGGCGCGGAGCCAGCCCGATGTACTTTCGGAAGAAGTTAGCGCGGACTTTACCAGTGTACAAGTCTGACAACAGTCCGCGACTCCGGCCGCGTGCTGCTTCAGGCGAGACGTTGCACCGACACGCGGCCGTCGTCAGTGGCGCTGACGAGCACGACCCATCTCATGCCGTAGCGCTCAGTCACAGCGGCCGCCGTCTCGGCGAGTGCACCGGTTGCCTGCTGGCCCGCGAAGGCCATCAGAGGGAGCATGGGTCGCTGCTCTACCTGCACGCGGACGCCCTCCGGGGTCTGCTTGAGGAGGATCGGTTCGGCGCTGAGCTGGAGAAGCTTCTCGATGCTCGCCGGGGCGATGTCGACGACACCGCGCGCGGCGGCGAAGGACGGAGGAGCGGTGTCGAGATCCTCCTTCACCCGGCGCGCGTACCACCAGGCGATGAGCATGACGATCACGCCGACGATCGCGAACAGCAGTACCCCGATCAGGATCCGGTTATCCACGCGCGGGTGCTTCCCCCTCTTCGCCGTGAGACGGGGACGGACGTTCGCCCGCGCCCCGGAGCTTCTCCAGGCGATCCGCCATGTCGAGCTCCACGCCGCATATCGGCAGGTAGTACCGCCGCCCTAAGAGTCCCTCGGGAAGGTAGGTCTGCTCGACCCAGCCGCCGAAGTCGTGCGGGTAGCGGTAGCCGAGCCCATGTCCCAGCTTGGCGGCCCCGGCGTAATGCGCGTCGCGCAGGTGCGCCGGCGGCGGCTGGTTGCCCTCCCGTCTGACGTCGGCGAGCGCCGCGTCGATGGCCCGGTACGCGGCGTTGCTCTTCGGGGCCAAGGCGAGGTACGTCGCCGCTTGGCTCAGGTTGATCCGGCACTCGGGAAGGCCGACGAACTCGACGGCGCGCGAGGCCGCCACGGCGACCTGAAGAGCCTGCGGGTCGGCGTTGCCGACGTCCTCGCTGGCGAAGACGATCATGCGGCGGACGATGAAGCGCGGATCCTCCCCTCCGGCCAGCATGGAGGCGAGGTAGTAGACGGCGGCATCGGGGTCGCTGCCGCGCAGCGACTTGATGAACGCCGAGATCGTGTCGTAATGGGCGTCCTCGCGATCGTACGAGACCGGGCTCTTCTGCGCGGCGTCCCGCAGATCCGCGAGCGTCAGAGCGAGCGGGGCGCCGCCCTCGCCCTGATCCAGCTGGCGGGACTGTGACGATCGCGAGCGGAACGCCGTCTCGAGGGCGTTCAGCGCGACGCGCGCGTCGCCGCGGGAGATCTCGGCCAGGAACGCCAGGCTGCCCGTCTCGAGCTCGATGCGTGTCTGGCCGAGACCACGCTCGGGGTCGTGCAGAGCGGCCTCCACCAGCTTCTCCACGAGGTCCGGTGAGAGCGGCTCGAAGCGGTACAGCTGGCAGCGCGAGATGAGCGCCGAGTTGACCTCGAAGTACGGATTCTCCGTGGTGGCGCCGATGAGCGTGACGACACCATCCTCGATGGCCGGCAGCAGGGCGTCTTGCTGGGCTTTGTTGAAACGGTGGATCTCGTCGATGAAGAGGACGGTGTGGGAGCCGTTGAGGGCGCGCGCTTCGCTCGCGCCCTTGATCGCGGCGCGCACGTCCGCCGTCCCGGAGCTGACTGCGGAGAGCTGGATCAACCGGGCGTGCGTCTGGGAGGCGATCAGGCGGGCGAGTGTCGTCTTGCCGGAGCCGGGCGGCCCGAAGAAGACCATGCTGTACAGCTGGCCGCCGTTGACCGCCGCGCGCAGCACGCTGCCGGGCCCAATGATGTGCTCTTGCCCCGCGAACTCGTCGAGCGTGCGCGGGCGCATGCGCGCCGCGAGGGGCGCCGCGGCGGCGACCTGCTCGTCGCTCAGTGAGAAGAGGTCCATCGCGCCAGTGTAGTGCCTGACGCGGGGGTTCGCATGTGCGGTGGTATACTCGCCCGCGTGATCATCGACGCCAGCAGAGAACCTCGGCTGCAGCTCGACGAGGCAGAGCCCTTCGCCATCGACCGGTGCGAAGTGCAGCGCGATGTGGCGAGCTCAGTGCTGACGGGCATCGTCCGGGACGGCCGGCCGCTGACGCTGCCGACGGGCGCGCGCGTCACGTTGTGGGCCGGACCGAACATCGTGTTCGTCGGCAAGGCCGTCGACGCCACCAGCGTTCTCGATCTCCTCTCCGCCGAGAGCGACGAGGAGCTGAGCGACGACGAGACCATCTGAGCCCGAGGGGCGTCGCAGGGTGAAGTCAGGGTGAAGGGACTCATCCTCAGCGGCGGCGCCGGAACGCGGCTCCGCCCCATCACCCATACCTCGGCGAAGCAGCTGGTGCCGGTGGCGAACAAGCCGGTCCTCTTCTACGGGCTGGAGGCGATGCGGGCAGCCGGCATCGAGGAGGTCGGCATCGTCGTCGGCGAGACCCATGCCGAGATCGAGGCAGCCGTCGGCGAGGGCAGCCAATTCGGACTCCGCGTCACCTACCTTCAGCAGGAGGCTCCGCTCGGCCTCGCTCACGCGGTGCTGGTCGGCGAGGCCTACCTCGGCGCCGAGCCGTTCGTCATGTACCTCGGCGACAACCTCCTCAAGGAGGGCATCGCGCCCTTCGTGAGCGCCTTCCGCGCAAGCGGGCCCGACGCCCTCATCCTCCTGCAGAAGGTGGGCAACCCGAGCGCCTACGGTATCGCCGAGCTCGAGGGCGACCGCATTGTACGGCTGGTGGAGAAGCCGGCGGAGCCGCGCAGCGACCTCGCGCTGGTCGGCGTCTACCTCTTCACCCCGGCGATCTTCGCGAGCGCCAGAGCCATCTCGTTCTCGGCCCGCGGCGAGCTCGAGATCACGGAGGCGATCCAGCACATGATCGACCGGGGCCTGCGTGTCGAGTCTCACACCGTTCGCGGCTGGTGGAAGGACACGGGCAAGCTCGAGGACATGCTCGAGGCCAATCGGCTCGTCCTCAGCACGCTCGAGAGCGACGTCGGCGGGGAGCTGGCCGAGACGATCCTCGAAGGGCCCGTGCAGATTGGCGCCGGCAGTCGACTCGTGCGCTGCACCGTGCGCGGTCCCGTGGTGATCGGCAGGAACTGCCGCCTGACGGACACCTACGTCGGTCCCTACACGGCCGTCAGCGACGGGGTGCTGATCGAGGAGGCGGAGGTTGAGCATTCGATCATCCTGGAGAACAGCCGCATCTGCAGGATCGGCGCCCGTATGACCGACAGTCTCGTCGGCCGCGACTGCGTGATCGCCCGCTCGGACGAACGTCCCGTCGCCTACCGCTTCATGATCGGCGACTCCAGTCAGATTGGCATCCTGTAGGTTCGACGGGCAGGGCGTCACACGCACGCCCGGGAAGTGCGAAGGAGCACGCATGATCGAGGGTGTCATGGTCAAGAAGCTCAGAGTGATCCCCGACGAGCGCGGCCGCCTCATGGAATGCCTGCGCAGCGACGACGAGCTGTTCATCCGCTTCGGCCAGATGTACATGACGACGACGCTCCCGGGTGTGGTCAAGGGCTGGCACCTTCACGACCGGCAGCACGACAACGTGGTCTGCGTCAAGGGCATGATCAAGCTGGCGCTCTACGACGGTCGCGACGGCAGCGACGACCGGCCGGTGTCGCCGACCGCCGGGCAGCTCGACGAGTTCTTTCTCGGCGAGCACAATCCGTTGCTGGTGCGTGTTCCCCCCGGCGTGTGGCACGGCTGGAAGTGCACGAGCCTCGATGAGGCCTACATCGTCAACGCGCCGACCGAGGTCTACAGCTACGACGACCCGGACCAGCGTGAGCTCCCGCACGACACGCCCGCGATCCCCTACGACTGGGGCGCGCGGCTGCGCTAGGGCGCGGTCGCCGCAGCGATGCCGCGCTGGTTCGTGACCGGGGCGGGGGGCCAGCTGGCCACCGCCTTCGAGCCGTTGCTGGACGGTGAGGTGTTCCTGGCCCGGGAGGCCGCTCTGGACATCCGGGACGCCGCCGCCGTGCGCTCCGCCGTGCACGCCTTCGCCCCTGATGTGATCCTGCACACGGCGGCGTACACGAACGTCGACGGCGCGGAGGCCGATCCGGGAGCCGCCGCGGCCGTCAACGCCGGCGGCACGAGGAACGTGATCAGCGCGGTTCGCGGTACGCACACGCTGGTGGTCTACTTCAGTACCGACTACGTCTTCGACGGCCTCAAGGGCAGCCCGTATGTCGAGTCCGACACGCCCAATCCGCTCAGCGTGTACGGCGCCACCAAGCTCGCCGGGGAGGCGGAGGTGCTCGCCTGGGTGCGCGGCATGGTCGTGCGAACGTCGTGGCTGTTCGGCGACACCGGGACGAACTTCGTGAAGACCATCCTCACCGCCGCCCGGACGAGTGTGAAGACGGGCGAGCCGCTGCGGGTCGTGGACGATCAGGTCGGCTCGCCCACGTACACTGGGCATCTGGCCGCGGCCGTGATCGAGGCGCTGCGCCTCGGCGTCGGCCCAGGCATCTACCATATGGCGGGCAGTGGCTACTGTTCCTGGCTGGAGCTCGCTCGCGAGGTCGTGCAGCTCGCCGGCATCGTCGTCGGCGTCAGGCCGATCACGACCGCCGAGCTGGGCCGGCCCGCGCCACGGCCCGCCTTCTCGGCGCTGGCCTCGGAGCGCCCCATCCCGCGTCTGCCGCACTGGGCGGACGGCGTCGCGGAGGTGGTCGACAGGCTGCTGGACGTCCGGTAGGGTCGTGCGGCCCGGCCGGGCGAGCGTGGGGTCGCGGCGATTGGGTACGGCTCCGGGGAGGGACGTGCAGTGAGACTCGTGGTCACCGGCGGCGCCGGATTCATCGGCTCCAACTTCGTCCGGTCACATGCTGCGGAGGCATGAGGACGTCGAGGTCGTCAATCTCGACAAGCTCACGTACGCGGGCAATCTCGAGAACCTCCGCGATGTCGAAGGTGATCGGCGCTACCGGTTCGTGAGGGGCGACATCTGCGACCCCTCCGTCGTCGCCGAAGCCCTTGACGGCGCCGACGCGGTGGTCAACTTCGCCGCTGAGACGCACGTCGATCGCTCCATCGCCGCTCCGCAGGACTTCATTCGCACCGACGTTCTCGGCACCCACACGCTCCTGGAGGCGGTGCGCGAGCTAGGCGTCCGCCGTTACGTCCAGATCTCGACCGACGAGGTCTACGGCTCCATCGACGACGGCGCCTTCACGGAGGAGTCCCCCCTGCGTCCGTCCAGCCCCTACGCGGCGAGCAAGGCCGGCGCCGATCTGCTTGTGCTCGCCTCCCATCACACGTACGGCACGCCCGTGCTGATCACGCGCAGCTCCAACAACTACGGGCCCTGGCAGTATCCGGAGAAGATCGTCCCGTTGTTCATCACCAACGCCATCGACGAGCAGGCCCTGCCGGTCTACGGCGACGGCCTCAACGTGCGCGACTGGCTCTATGTCGAGGACAACTGCGCCGCCATCGACACCGTGCTGCGCAAGGGGATCGTCGGCGAGGTGTACAACATCGGCGGCGGCAACGAGGTCACCAACCTCGATCTCACCCAGGGTATCCTCGAGCGGCTGGGGAAGCACGGCGACCTGATCCGCTACGTCGCCGACCGGCCGGGCCACGACCGTCGCTACGCGGTCGACTGTACCAAGGTGAAGTCTCTGGGCTGGGAGCCCCGGACCGCGTTCAAGGATGGGCTGCAGCACACCGTGGACTGGTACCGCGACAACCCGCACTGGTGGCGCGCGATCAAGTCGGGGGAGTGGCGCGAGTACTACGCGCGCCAGTACGCCGGGCTCGGCTGAGCCAGGCGCCGTCTCGGGTGATCCTCGCCGGGCTTCATCCCCGCTAGCGGACGTTGCGCACCGGCGTGCCCACGGGGCAGCGGTAGTAGAGCCAGAGCGCCTCGGCGTTGTACATGCGCGCGCAGCCGTGCGAAAAGGGCCGCGGGAAGCGTGAAAGCAGGCCGGGCTGATTCGTACCGTGGATGGCGATGCCCCCGGCGCGCCGATAGAACATCGCGCACGAGCCAAGGGCCCCGCCGCCTGGACGCCGTTTGTAGTAGATGGCGTAGGTGCCGATCGGGGTGCGATACCCGGGCCGACCCAGCGCGACCCTGAAGCTCCGCAGCATCTCGCCGTGCTCGTAGTAGTACAGCGTGTACTCGTGCACAACGGTGACGATGTAGTGCGCGTACCGGTAGGGCACGCGATGCGCGTTGTGCCGGTTGACCACAACAGAGCGCGTTGTCGACACGCCTGCGCCGTGGTCAGCATCTGCGTCGAACCTGGCGCGCAGCGGGAGCTGGCCGAACTGCTCGGAGGCCAGGTCGAGGGCGAAGCGCGAGTCGGCGTCCAGCGTTGCCTCGGCAATCTGGAGCCACGTGCCGTCCGGCCGGCGGCGGTCGATGAAGATGCCCCGGCCCGGGTGAGAGGGCGCCACTGCGCCGCTCAGGCGGAACGCCTCACCGGGGGCGAGCCACACGGTCGCCGGCGCGGTCAGCGTGACGAGGGGCAGGACGGTCACTGTCAGGGAGACGGTCGCCGGGGCGTGCTCGCCGTCGCCCTCGAAAACTACGGCGTACTCAGTGGTCGACGACGGTGCGGGCACGTCGGCAAACGCGAACTCCCCTTCTGCAGCAGCAACTGTCGACGCGACCGGCGCCCAGGCGGCGTCGCCGGCTCTTGCGGAGAGCGTGAGAAGAGCGCCCGGAACGGAGACGGTGCCGCGGATCCAGATTGATGAGAGCTGGCCGAACGCGAACGAGTCCGTGGACGCCGCCGCCTGCAGGGAGGTTGGTGCCGGCTCGTCGACCGATGGCGCCGGCCCGCTGCCCGCTGCTGCGCGAGCGCCTGTCGGCAGCGCGACGCTCACGGCGAGCGCAACAACCAGGAGCGCGAGCAGAGCTGAGCGTCGGGCGAGGGCGGCCATATGGCACTATAGCCCGGCGCTCGGTCGTTCGGCTACGTGTCGTAGCGGAAGACGTCGCTCACGTCGCCCATCGGCTCGGGCGTCTGATGGCGAAAGATCTCGCCCTCGACCACATAGAGGACATCTTCGGCGATGTTCGTCGCGTGGTCGCGGCGCCCATCAGCTCTCAGCGAACGGCCCTGGTCGTGACGGACAGTCGCGCCGCCCAAGACCTCGATGAAGGTGACGGCTTCGCCCTACCTGACGGTGTGAGCCTTGATCAGGTTCGTCGTGCCCGGCGCGTAGCCCTGCGCACCCGCTGTGATGACCACGAGATCGCCGACTTCGCAGAGCCCGCGGTCGATGAGGATCTGATCGGCCTCCCTGACCACGTCGTCAAACGTACCCGTCCCGCGGCACGGCAGCGATGTGACCCCCCAGCACAACGCGAGCTGATTCAGAACCAGGGGGTCGGCTGAGAGAGCAATCAGCTTCTGGCATGGGCGCAGGCGTGCAATGGCGCGCGTCGTTCGGCCGGTCACCGTCGAGGTGACGATGGCGGTGGCGCCCACGCCTTGCGCCACGTCGCAGGCCCCTGTGCTGATCGCTCTCGTGACCGCCTCGTCGCGGTTGCTCACTGTCCCCGAGAACGGGTCGAGTGGTCCTGCGGGGGCCGAGCATGGGGCGGCGAGGCGGCCTGGGAGGCCTCGCTCCGTCTGGACGACGATTTCGGCCATGGTCTGGACGGCAACAACCGGGTACGCGCCGATGGCGGTCTCGGCCGAGAGCATGACCGCGTCCGTCGAATCGAGGATGGCATTCGCCACGTCGCTTGCTTCGGCTCGAGTCGGGCGGGGAGAGGCGACCATGGACTGCAGCATTTGAGTGGCCGTGATCACTGGACGGCCCGCTCGCCGGGCGGCGGCGATGATCGCCTTCTGCCAGAGTGGGACCTCGGCAGGCGGGATCTCGACGCCGAGGTCGCCCCGGGCTACCATGACCCCGTCGCTGGCGGCGATGATCCCCTCCAGGGCGTCAAGAGCCTCCCGCTTCTCGATCTTGGCGATGATTCGAACAGAGCGCCACTCATCTCCCAGCGCTGCACGGAGATCCAGCACGTCCTCAGCGCTGCGCACAAACGACTCGGCAATATGATCCGCTCCGGCCTCCAGGGCCAGCCTCAGCAGTTCGCGGTCCCGTCTCGTGAGGGCGGGAATCGGCAGCGAAGTGTCGGGCAGGTTGATGCCGTTGTGTGAGGAGACCACACCACCGTTGAGAGCACGCACGGAAACCCGTTCACCGTCGACGGAAACGACGACAAGGCTCACGGCGCCGTCGTCGATCAGCATCCTGTCGCCGGGATGCAGGTGTCGGAGCAGCTCGGGGTCGGTGACCGGCAGGTCCGCGGACGTTCCCACTGAGAAGGTGTCGCCGTCGATGATGTGCATGTGGGCTGCCAGCTCTCCGATACGCAGCTTCGGGCCGGGAAGGTCCGCGATGATTGCCAGAGGCCGGCCGTGGCTGTGGCTCAGCTCCCGCAACCGGCGCATCACCTCCGCGGATGTTGCCGGATCGCCATGCGAGAAGTTGACTCTGGCTGCATCCATGCCGGCCGCCAGGAGGGCCTTAAGCACATCCGTGTCCGCCGACGCAGGTCCGATCGTCACGACGATGCGGGTACGCCGCGCCGTGTCAGGGTGTATAGCCATCACCATTGCGTTCGTCCTCCTTGCGATCCGCGACAGTACTGACAGGGTCGTCTCTCAGCATTCGACTGGAGTGTGCCCGGCGAATGTGAGCGGGAAGCAAGGGCGGCACGAGGGGGAAGAGAGACGTGCATGGGGCGCGCCGACGGCACCACTGTCGCCGCGAGCCTCTGCACACGACGGCTTCGCTCGCCTCGTGGCCGACCCGGGCGCCCGATCCCGCGAGTCTGAGGCAGTCGTCTGCTGAAGCACCTTGAGACTCGGGTCAGATCGCTGTGATCGGAGAATGGATGCGGCGGCCGAGCGCATGCTCTGGGATCTGGTCACGTACCTTCCGCTCGCCTGCGGCGTCACCGTCGCCATGGAGCCGCGCCCTCCGCAGAGTGAGTCGCTCGTGCTGCCGCTGACACCGCCCTAATGATCTGCTAACACGACGGAGCCAGGATCAGCAGCGATTGCTGCGACCTCGATCCTGGAAACCAATGATGACACAGGGCCAAAGTCCTCTTCCTCTGTACCGGCAACTCCGCCCGCAGCCAGATGGCGGAGGCGCTGCTTCGTGAGATGGGGGGAGACTGCTACGACGCCTACAGTGCCGGCCTTGAGTCGCAGACGGTCAACCTTCTCGCGGCGCAGGCGATGGCGGAGATCGGGATCGACATCGGTGAGCAGCGGGCCGAGGGTCTGGACGAGTTGCTCGGGCTCATCCATTTCGGATACCTCGTTACGGTGTGCGAGCAGGCATGCACGGCTCGTACGATCTCCCCAGTTGCGGCCACGCGCCTCCACTGGCCGATCGACGATCCGGCCGCTGTCGCAGGCAGTGAGGTCGACCAGCTCGCTGTCTTCCGCCGCGTGCGTGACGAGCTCGCCGATCGCGTCGCGGAGTTCGTTCGGCAGAACTGCACCGGCCTCGGCCTGCCTCGTTGTTTCAGTGGCGGGCTCAAGCAGCTGGCCTGAGAGAGGCTCACGAATCCCCGACGATAAAGAAGGCCAGCACAGCCATCGTGCCGGCCCGACGTGTGGGCCCGTTCAGCTTTGCCGGCGTCCTACCGATCGAGCATATGCTCCCGGAGTCTGCCGATCGCCTGCGGCAGGTCGGGCGCGTCCGGCCAGCACGCTGCCTCGGCCCAGACCTCCTCGAGTACGTCCTCCCGCAGGAAGCCGCACGCGAGGCGTGCCTCGCTTGGGCTGTCCCAGACTGTGTCGTGCCTGTGCATCAGTCCCTTCTCCTTCCCGCGTTTCTCGGTCGGCCCCCTTGGGCGACAATGGCAGTCTGACGGAGTGGGGTTTGGATGCAGTGAGGTCGAGGCTAGATTCCGATGACCGCTTCATCGTCGCGTCGGCGATCCGCCGGCCGCCGGCGCCAGGATGAGCGGCTCGCGATCGGGCCTGGCGCCCTCCAGATCGAGCCACTCGGAGAGACGCGCCTCGAGGGCGTTGCGCAGAGAACGGAACTTGGCCAGGCGTAGGGTCTCGTTGCCGCTGAACTCGGCCGGGTTGGGGAGCGGCCAGTAGAGGAGCCTGCCGACCCTGGGGAAGGTCGGGCAGGCGTGCTCTGCGCGGTCGCCGAGCGTGATCAGGTAGGCGAAGCGCAACTGCTTCAGGTGCTCGGGCGGGCTCTTCGCACGCAGTTCGCCGAGGTCGATACCGCGCTCGGCCAGCACCTGCGCTGCGAGCGGATGGAGGCTCCGTGGGGCGCGCAGACTGGTGCTGAGGCTCTGCCGTGCGCCCATAGTGGCGCGGTGGATCTCGAACCGTTCCCCCGTGAGGGCGCGCAGCAGGACCTCGGCCATCTGGCTGCGCGTCCCATCCCCGCTGCACATGAACACCACTCTCGGTTTGCCACCTCAACCCTCCGCCTGCTCCAGCATCACTGGGCAGAACGCTAGACGGCGTTCGTTAGAATGAGGCTAGTGCACAGTGTGGAGTTCGCATGGGGCCGGCGTCGCCGACGAAGCCCTCCGCGCCCCTCAGGCCAAGATCTGGCGTCGCTCCGGACTAGGTATCGCAGCGGAAGACGTCGCTCGGCTCGCCCAGCCTCTCGGGCGCCTGATGACGGAAGATCTCGCCCTCGACCATGTAGAGGACATCTTCGGCGATGTTCGTCGCGTGGTCCGCGAGCCGCTCGAGCTGTCTGGCTACGCTGAACAGGAGCACGGCGGCGTCGAGTTGCTCCGGATGGTTGCGGATGACGTCCTTGAGTGCGTCGATCAAGGCCGCATAGAGCGCGTCGATCTCGTCGTCGGCGGCGAGGACGACGCGTGCCCGGACGGAGTCCTCTCGGACGAGCGCGTCCAGCGCCATCTCCAAGACCGTGCTGCTGCGATCGCACATGACCGCCAGCAACTCCGGTACCGGGACAGGCTGCTCCTGTGCGAGCGACAGAGCTCGTTCCGCGATGTTCACGGCCAGGTCGCCGATGCGTTCCAGCTCGTTGTTGATCTTGATGACGGCGACAATGAAGCGCAGATCGCTGGCCACCGGCTGATAGAGCGCGAGGATCTTGAGGCAGTCCTCCTCGACCTCGACCTCAGTCTCATCGATGAGGCGATCGGTGACGATCACCCGCTGCGCCTCGACAACGTCGCGGCTCTCGATGGCGCGGATCGCGAGCCGCAGGTTCTCCTCGACTAAGCCGCCGAGCGAGAGGATCTTGCGCTTGAGCCCATCGATCTCGCGCATCATGTGGCGCATGCCGTCTCCTTCCGCCGGCTCAGCCGAAGCGGCCGGTGATGTAGTCCTCCGTCTGCTTGTTCGCGGGCCGCGAGAGGGTCCGGGGCGGTTGCCCCGAACTCACTGATGTGGCCTCGGAGAAAAGGCTGTGTAGTCGCTGACGCGTGCCGCCTGCTGCATGTTGTGGGTGACGAGGACAATCGTGTAGCGACTCTTGAGATCGAGGATGAGGTCCTCGATCTTCGCGGTACCTACCGGGTCGATGGCGGAGCAGGGCTCGTCCATGAGCAGAACGTCCGGCTCCGCGGCGATGGCCCTCGCGATGCACAGTCGCTGCTGCTGCCCGCCTGAGAGCGCGTTCCCAGGCTCGTTGAGCTTGTTCTTCACCTCGTCCCAGATCGCGGAACGTTCGAGGGCGTGCTCGACGCGATCGCCGAGCTCGCTGCGGCTCAGCTTGTAGTGCTGGCGAAGCCCGTAGGCCACGTTCTCGAACACGGTCATGGGAAGGGACTCGGCTTCTGGAAGATCATGCCGATCCGGCGGCGCAGCTCGAGCAGGTCCGTCTGCGAGGAGAGGAGGTTCCGCCGTCGAGCAGGACCTCTCCCGTCGCTCGCTGGTCTCTGTAGAGACTGTAGATGCGGTTGTAGGTGCGGAGGTGTGTGGACTTGCCGCACCCGGACGGGCCGATCACCGCCGTCACGCGGTTCTTCTTGATCTCGATGGAGTTGCCGAAGAGGGCCTGCTCCTTGCCGTAGAAGAAGTCCAGATTCCGCACGGAGATCTCGCTGGGCAGGCTGTCGAAGTCGTCGGTCGTGTGGCGACGATGCTCCGCCACCTCTATCCGGGGCGGAACAATGGTTGCCATGTTCGATGTCGTCACCTCGTCCACCTGGTGTCCTTCATTCCTTGCCTCTCTGGAAGAGGAGTCGTGCGAGGATGTTCATGCCGAGCACGAAGACGATGATGAGGAGGGCTCCGCCCAGGCGAGGGCCTGGTAGTTCGGGTACGGCGAGGCGGAGAAGTCGTAGATGGTCTTCGTCAGGTCGGCGACCGGGCCGCCCGAAGGCCGCCGGTCCGAAGAGACAGGTCATCGAGAGGGGCTGCTCAATGCCGTGAAGAGGAGCGGCGCCGTCTCTCCGGCGACGCGAACGAGGCCAGCGCTCGCCCCAATAATAAGCCCGCCGCGCGCCGCCGGCAGACGACGCCAGTGAGACCTTCCAGCGCGGGCGCCTATGGCCAGACCGGACTCGCGCAGCTCGTTTGGGCACGAGGTTGAGGATGTCCTCGGTTGTCCGCGCCATCACGGGCAGCATGATGAACGCCAGCGCCACCGATCCGGCGAAGCCGGAGTCGTATGAGCGGATACACCAGGATGGCGTAGATGAACACGCCGACGATGATGGACGGAACGCCCATGACCACGTTGGCGATCATCCGGATCGCGGTCGCCAGGCGCCCGCTGCGGCCGAACTCCGCAAGGTAGATGCCGCCCAGGAACCCGGTCGGGATGGCGAGCAGGGCCGCGACGCCGGTGATGACCAGCGTACCGAAGATAGCGTTCGCGAAGCCCCCGGTCTCGGACATGGGATCCTGCGGCGTCGATTGCGTGAAGAAGGCGACACTCCAGACCTGAGCGCCGTTGACGATCACTTCCCAGACGACGAAGGTCATCACGCCGAGGCCGATGAGGGCTCCGATCCACGCGAGCCCTTCGACCACGAGATCCGTGATCTTGCGGCGGGCAGTTGACCGGTGGCGCATCGTCGTCGAGCTGCGCAGCTCCAGCGTGGTGCTCATGCTCTGCCTCCTGTGCTGCGCTTCACCCGGTTGAGCCACGCTTGGCAAGCAGCTGGAAGACCATGGTGATGACGAACAGGATCAGCCCCAGCTCGATCAGGGCGCTGACCTGCACCTTGTCGGTGGCCTCCGAGAACTGCTGGGCGATGAGCGACGCGATCGAGGTTCCGGGGTCGAAGATGGATCGCGGGAGACTCGTGTACATGCTGCCAATGAGATAGGCGACGGCCATGGTCTCGCCCAACGCCCTGCCGAACCCGATGAAGATCCCGCCGACGATGCCGCTATTGGCGTACGGCATGCTGATCTTGCGCATGACTTCGGACGTCGTGGAGCCCATGCCGTACCCGGCCTCCTTGGTCACACGCGGCACCATGTTGAGCACATCGCGCGATACGGCCGTGATGAAAGGTAGCACCATGAAGGCGAGGACGACTCCGGCCGTGAAGATCGACAGGCCGCCGCCCTGGAACTCGGGTCCCGGCTGCAGCCCCGGGATGTGGCCCAACGGCGTCGACAGGATCCAGGGCACGAAGTGATCCTGTACGAACGGGACGATGACGAAGATGCCCACCATGCCGAACACGATGCTCGGGATCGCGGCGAGCATCTCGATGCCCGTGCCCAGCACGCGCGCCAGCCGGGGGTGGACGAGCTCGACGAGCAGCAGCGCGATCAGGAGCGCCAGCGGAACGGCGAGCACCATGGCGATCAGCGTTGAGAGGATCGTCCCGGCTAGAGCCGCGAGCACGCCGTACTCGCCGCTGACCGGCGACCACGCGACGGTGGTGAGCACCTTCGTTCCCAACGCTTGGAAGGCAGGCACCGAACGGTAGACCAGGACCACGGCCAAGCCGAGCATGGCCACGGCTACGGTGAGCCCGCACGCCGTGGCCAACCCGCGGAACAGAGGGTCGGCGAGGCGTCGGTTCCGCCTCGTGGGTTTCGCTTCGGCGGAGCCAGGAGGAGCGTCAGCCCCCAGACGAGATCCTGCAGTGGTGTCCACGGTGCTCAGAGTGCGTCCTCGCTTCGGTGGGGACAGGCCCGGCCGCCGGTCGGCTGCCGCACGAGCGCTATGGAGCTACGGTAGAAGCCTCGCGTTAGCGTTTCGTTAGCGATACAGGTCAGACCGTGATGAGACCTCTCACGTCTCCGTGACGAACTCGTCCATGCGTTCCGCCAGCTCGTTTGGGTAGGCGACGGGCGGCCGATGGGCACCTCGCCGAGGTACTCCTCGCCCTGTCGGCGCCCTATGTTTCGGCGGGCCGGGTTGCCCATGCACAAGAACAGGACCGTCGCTCTCGTCATGTGTGCTCCCTGAGGGTTTGGGAGCTGGCGGCGGCCGCCTCGACCACCCTGAGTGTGCAGCCGAGGGCGTCTTCGAGGATGCTGTGGCGATCCAGGAGCCGCCACCTCTCCAGGTGCCAGTCGCCCGCAGGAGTCACTTCAAGCGTCTGGACGCCCTTCCCCCCCGATTGAGTGTGGCGTGCACAACCGCGCCGGCGTGGCTTCTGTCGAGGTACTCCGCAATCCTCAAGTAGGCGCTGAGCAGTCCCACGACGCTCCGGGCGTCGCGGTCCAGCTCTCTGAAGACCGGATGGCCTGGTCCGGGACGGCTTTTGCGATGAAAGAGGGCGATGGCGGCCATGATCGCCACCTCGCGCTGATCGAAGCCGAGTAGATCCGCATTCCGAATGAGGTAGTGACTGTGCGCCTGGTGATCGCTGTAGCTCAACATTGTCCCGGCGTCGTGCAGGATCGCCGCGTGGGAGAGGAGTTCCCGCTCGGCCGGTCCGTACTTGTGGAGGCGCGATCGGGCGGCGCTGTCGAAGAGCTCGGTCGCAAGGTACGCGACGTGCCGCGCGTGGCGCTCATCCACGCTCAGTGAGCGGGCGAGCCGGGCCACGCTGCGCTCGCGCACGCTCCGCCCGGGAACGACATCGCCGGTGCTCAACCGCGCCAGGTGGTCGAGGACGAGGCCCTCACGCAGACCGCATTCCGGCAGGCTTCTGATCTCGTCAAGGCCAAGGTCCTCCATGAGGGCATCGAGGATGGCCGCTCCGGCGACGACGATGTCGGCGCGCTCCGGGTTGAGGCCGGGGAGAGCTCGCCGCGTCTCGAGATCGGACGCACAGAGCAGCTTCGCTACCCTTCGCAGGTCGGCGCGCTGAAGCACGTCGGGCGCCGTCAAGGCATCGCCGTTCAGTCGGCCCGCGACTGCGGCGAGATTGCGAATCGTCCCCGATGTCCCGTACGCGACGTCGATGCGCTGGCCGTCAAGCTCGCGCCGCACGTGTGTCGCCGCGACCTGGACGCGCCGCTTCATGCGGCGCCAGGTCGTGGCCGAGACCGGACCAAGGGCAGCGTCGGGGAACTCGCTCGTCAGTCTGATCGCGCCGACCTTGAGTGAGTCGAGAACGTCGGCGCCTTGGGCGCCGCCCGCCGCGATCTCGGTGCTCCCGCCGCCGATATCGACGACGAGGGCGCGGCGGGCGCCGAGATTGACCTTGGCGAGCACGCCGAGGAAGACGAGGCGTGCCTCCTCGTTGCCGGAGACCACGCGCACATCCAACCCCGCCTCTTCGCGAAGCTTCCGCAGAAACGCGGTCTGGTTGGCGGCCTCACGTGTCGCCGCCGTCGCGACGGCGGTCATCTCCTGGGCGCCGTGCGCCTGCGCCAGCTCGACGAACGTGCGACAGACCACGGTCGCCCGCTCCATCGCCTCGGGCTGCAGCCGGTTCGCCGGCCCGAACTCGTCCTCGCCCAGGCGTACGAGCTCCTTCTGCAGGGTGACGACCGTCCAGGAATGGTCAGGCCCGACGTGCGCGACCATGAGACGCACCGAGTTCGTGCCGATGTCGATGAAGCCGATCGTTCGCCGGGCCTTGAGTCTGCCGTCGCTCGGGGCGAGCGCCTCGGAGTGGCGAGCCGACATGTGCCGCCCATCGGCAGGCAGGGCAGGGCGCAGACGAGTGACCCCCGGCGCCGGGAACACGGCGCCGGGGGACATGTCGCGATCCGCCTGAGTCCTGTCGCGGCTGTCCGTCGCGGCGAGGCTGAGTCCTGGGAGAGCCGGGGTCATGGCCAGACGGGAGTCCCCGAGGAGGTCACCGTTGGCCAGACCTGCTCCTGCACGATCTTGGAGACGCTCTCGGGAATGGCGACGTAGTCGAGCGCCGTGGCGGCCGACGCGCCGTTCTTGTACGCCCAGTTGAAGAACTCGAGCGTCATCTTGCCGCGAGCTGCGTCGGTCTGGTCCTTCTGCATGAGGATAAAGGAGGCGCCGGTGATTGGCCAGGAGCCCTTGCCGGGCTGATTCACGAGCACAAGTGCCATACTCGGCAGGCTTCCTTCCCAGTCGGCGTTGGCCGCCGCCGCGGAGAAGCTGTCGATGCTGGGCTTGACCCAGGCGCCGGCCTTGTTCTTGAGCTGCGTCGTCGCCATGCCCGTCTGCTTGGCATACGCGTACTCGACGTAGCCGATGGAGCCGCTCAGCTGCTGCACGCTCGCGGCGACTCCCTCATTGCCCTTGCCGCCCACGCCGACCGGCCAGGCGATCTCCTTGTCCGCCCCGGCGGTCCAGATGCTGCCTGCCGCGTCGGTGAGATAGTGCGTGAAGATCCACGTGGTGCCCGAACCGTCGGAGCGGTGGACGACGTTGATGGTGCTGTCCGGCAGCGTAACGTTCGGATTGTCGGCGGCGATGGCGGGATCGTTCCACTTCGTAGTCGTCCCCATGAAGATGCCGGCGAGGGTGTCTGGCGTCAGATTGAGCTGGCCGTCGGAAACGCCGTCGATGTTGACGACGACAACGACCCCCCCGACCACCATCGGGAACTGCGCCAGCCCGTTCGCCTCCAGGTCCGCCTGCTCGAGAGGCGCGTCGGAGGCGCCGAAGTCGACGGTCTTGGCCTCGATCGCCGAGATACCGCCGCCTGAGCCGATCGACTGGTAGTTGAGCTTGATGCCGCTGACGCCGTTGTACTCGGAACCCCACTTGCTGTAGAGCGGCGCTGGGAAGCTCGCACCTGCGCCGAGGATCGTGTCTGCGGTCATGGCTGGCCCGGAGGCCCCGGGACTGCTGGGAGTGCCCGAGCTGCCGCCGCAAGCGGCCGGCAGGATCACAGCGGCCGTCAAGACGGCCGCAATCGCTATTCCGCGCCACACGCGCGACGCCTTGATCATGTGTGCCTCGCTTTCGCCTTCATCGTCCTTGTTGTCTGCGGCAGACCCGCTGTCCAGTCAAGATACGGGCAGCGTGTTAGCTTCCTGTTAGAGGCGGGTCAGGAAGCCGTGAGGCGAATGTCGTGCCGAGCGAGAGGCCTCCGGTGTTGCCCGTAGGACGTGCGACGACGCTGTTCCGTGCGAGAGCCGATGAACATGCGGGGCCGCGGGCGTCGGCGGGCAGGTGGGGCTTGGCTGACTGGAGGCCTGGGGGCTCAGTTGTGCGGGAGATGGAGCCCGAACGTGCTGCCGCGGCCAACCTCGCTCGTGACGGAGACGCGCCCACCATGCACTTGGGCGACGTGCTTGACGATGGCGAGCCCCAGGCCGGTGCCGCCGAGGTCACGGCTACGCGCGCTGTCCACGCGATAGAAGCGCTCGAAGAGCCGCGGGATGTGCCGGCGGGCGATGCCTGGGCCTTGGTCGCGCACGAGAATGGCAATCTGGTCCGAAGCCTCCTGAAGCTCAACGACCACAGCGCTGCCCGCCGGGCTGTACTTGACCGCGTTGTCGATGAGGTTCACCACCGCCTGCTCGAGCAGGGGCGCGTTGGCAGGCGCCAGCACGGCGCCGGCACACCTGACCTCGAGTGCGATGTTCTTGGCGTTGGCTTCGACACTGCAGACTTCAACCGCGCTGTGCACGATGTCGCACACGTCCGTCTCCTCCAGCGGGGTTCCGCCCCCCTGGCCGGCCTCGAGCGTCGACAGAACGAGGAGGTCGGAGACGATGGCGATGAGCCGCTCGGCCTGCGAGGCGATGATGCGCAGGAAGCGCTCGCGCGTCGCCGGGTCCTCCGCAGCCCCGTCGATCAGCGTCTCGGCGAAGCCCTTGATCGATGTCACCGGCGTCTTGAGTTCGTGTGAGACGTTGGCGACGAAGTCGCGTCGCACCGCCTCGAGGCGCTTCAGGCGAGTGACATCGTTCAGGACCACGACCGCGCCTACCGGACGGTCGCGGTCCTCGCCCGGCAACAGGGTGCCATGGGCCTGCAGTGTGCGCTCCAGAGACGCGGCGCGCAGGGTGATCTCGCGTTCCACTGACGATTCTCCCGACAGGGTGTCGGCGATGACGTGCTGGAACTCCGGATTGCGCACGACCTCCTGGACGCTGTGGCCGATGGCGACTCCCGCGGTCGGCCCCAAGCAGACGTACCGCAGCCTCGTTCATCGTGATGATTCGCTCGTCCGTGTCGACGGCGATGACGCCTTCAGCCATGCCGGCGAGGACTGCCTCGCGCTCGTTGCGCTCGCGGGTCAGCGTGCGGATCTCGTTGTCGATCTGCTCCGCCATGGCGTTCAAGCTTCGTGCGACCTCCGCGAACTCCTGAGTGCGCGGCACGCTCAGTTTCTCGCTGAAGTCGCCGACAGAGAAACGGCGTGCGCCTTCGGTAACCTGCCGCATCTGGCGGCTGAGTCCAGTTGACATCACCAAGCCGACGAGCGCCGCCAGGAGCGCGACGACGGCCGCGCTGGCGGCGATGCGCCAGTACAGCACCGGCAGGGCCTCGTTGATCGTTGCCAGGGGGGTCGCCGCCCGCACCGCTGCGATCACCTGGCCGTCTCGCTCCACGGGTACCGCCACGTACATCTCCCGCTTGTTCAGGGTGCTGCTGAGGCGCACCGCCTGCCCGACCTCGCCACGCATGGCGGCCTTGAACTCCGGCCTGTCCCCGTGGTTGGCGAGGTTCTGCGGCGCCGTCTCGGACTCCGCTACGACCGTGCCGAGCGCCACGCCGGCTACACCGCCCGAGATCACCGTGAGACGAGTCTCAGAGACTTCTGCGAGCCGTTTGACCGTCTCTTCGAGGCGCGCCGCGTCGCCGGGGTCGAGGAGCCGGGAGATCTCGTCGCGCGCCAGCACAGCACGGGCCTCGAGTTCCTGCGCGGTCTGCCCGAGGTAGAAGTCCCGCACGGCTCCGAAGGCGAGTAGGCCGACTGCCACAACGCCCACGACCACGACGAGCAGATACGTTGCGTAGATGCGCCAGAAGAGTCGCGGGCGGCGCATCTCAGTCGCCCTTCAGGCGGTAGCCGACACCGCGAACCGTCTCGATGAGCGCGCCGTCCGGGCCGAGCTTGCGGCGCAGCGAGACGATATGGACATCGACGGACCGATCGGCCACGTAGCGGTCGCTCACGAAGACATCGTCTCCTTGGGCGGCGTCTATCAGCTGTTGACGCGTGAACACCCAGCCTGGACGACGGGCGAGGAAGTGCAGGATGCGGAACTCGGCCGCGGTGAGGTCGACGAGACCCGCGCTGCCTGTCACCTGATGCCTGCCGGGATGGACTGTCAACGGGCCGGCACGGAGGGCTGCGCCCTCATCAGTCTCTGCGTCTCCGCGACGCAGCACGGCCTTGACGCGCGCGATCAGAACGCGGGGACTGAAGGGTTTGGTGACATAGTCAGCGGCACCCAGTTCGAGTCCGGTGACAACATCGGTTTCGTCGCCTTTGGCCGTAAGCATGACGATGGGGATATGCTTGGTACCCGGCGCAGCTTTGAGCCTGCGGCAGACCTCCAGGCCGTCGAGTCCGGGCAGCATCAAGTCGAGGACGATGAGGTCGGGGAGCCTCGTCCCGGCGGCGCCGAGGGCGGCTTCACCCGTGCCGACACAGGTGACAGAGAAGCCCTCTTTCTGGAGGTTGTACTCGACGAGCGCGAGGATGTCGCGCTCGTCGTCGACGACGAGGATGTGCTCCTTGGCCATTGCTCCACCACAGCTCGCAGGGAACGGGTCCGACGAAGAGAGAGTATGCCTGAGATGTTAGGAGGCGGCTAGCGTGAGTATCCCCGTACAGGAGCCCGAGTGCGAGCTCACGAACAGGTGGGCCGACGTTCTCGTCATCGGCGGCGGCCCGGTCGGCGTGTGCTGCGCCTACTCGCTTGCGCGCTCGGGCGCCTCGGTCACGCTCATAGAGCGCGAGAGCGCGGTCTGTCCGCCGCAGAGTGCCGCCCACGGCAACTGCGGCCTGATCACGCCCAGCGCGGTCGTTCCGCTGGCGGCGCCGGGCGTGCTCGGCCGCGGCCTGCGCTGGATGCTGAGCAGCACGAGCCCCTTCCACATCACACCCCGCCCCAGCCCGTCACTGGCCCGCTGGCTCTGGCTGTTCCGGGCATCGTGCGAGAAGGAGGCGTGCCGGTCGCGGATCCCTGCGCTGGCGGGCATGCACGAGGCGAGCGCCGCCATCCATCGGGACCTCGGTCGTGCTCACGGGGACCTCTGGCGCTACCGGGAGAACGGCCTGCTCGAGGTCTGCGAGACGATCGCCGGCCACGACGAGCTGGAAGCCGACGTCGCGGAGGCGCGCAGCGAGGGGGTGGTGGCAGAGGAGCTGTCTGGCGCGGAGGTGCGTGGACGTTTTCCGGGGCTCGCCTGCGAGGTCGCCGGCGGCTACTTCTTTCCGGCGGACGCGCACGTGGATCCCCTGCGCTTCACGCGGTCGATGGCCGAGCTGGCCGCCGGCGCAGGAGCGCAGATTCTGACCGGCGTCGAGGCGCTGGCGCTGCGGGCTGACGACGGGGCGCCGGTCAGGATCCTGACGACGCGCGGGGAGATGAGAGCCGGCCAGGTGGTTCTGGCCGCCGGCGTCTGGACGCCGGCCCTGGCCCGCGGCGCCGGTCTGCGTCTGCCCATCGAGGCGGCAAAGGGGTTCAGCATCGATCTTCCGCCCATGGAGGGGCTCGGCGACGTCCCCGTGCTCCTCCTCGAGGAGAGCACGGTGCTCACGCCCCTCGGCGACGCTCTGCGCATCGGCAGCACCCTGGAGTTGTCCGGCGCGGACATGACCGTGTCTCCGCGGCGTGTCGCCCAGCTGCGCGAGGTGGCGGCACGAGCCGCGGGAGCGCCGCCTTCCGGCCCGCTTCGCCAGGTGTGGCGCGGCCCGCGGCCGCTCTCTCCCGACGGCCTGCCCTTCGTGGGCCGCTGTCCCGGCCACGACGGCGTCATCGTCGCCACCGGGCACTGCATGATGGGCCTGTCGTTGGGTCCCGCCACGGGGCGGCTGGTCGCCGAACTGGCGGGTGGCAAGCGCCCCTCGCAGGACCTGTCACCCTTCTCGCCGGCGCGGTTCGGCTGATTCACTCGGGGCCTGCGGTCTGTCTCGCGGCCGGGCGCGGCTACGCCAGGATCGCCTCGTAGACGGTCTGCCAGTCGCTCAGGTCGGCGAACACGTGGTCCGGACCGTGAGAGGCGAGCTCCGAGGGCGAATAGCGTCCGGTCGCGACGGCGATGGACCGGACGCCGAGGTGAGACCCGCAGCTGATGTCGGCCGGGGTGTCGCCGACAATGACGATCTCCTTGCCGCTGAAGCGGCGGCCGGTCAGCGCCTCGGCGCGTCGGATGGCGACGTCGGGCAGCTCTGGCCGCGCGGCCGAGTCCGAGCCGTAGGCCGCGACCTTGAAGAGCGGCAGCAGACCGGTGGACGCCAGCTTGAGGCGGGCTCCGGCTTCGACGTTGCCCGTGAGCAGGCCCAGCAGCGCGCGGCGATCCGCAGCCAGGGCGGTGACGAGCTGGCGGACGCCGGGGAGGGTCTCGACCTGCCCCTGAGCGAGCTCCTCGTCGAGCAGTTCGACGTAGCGTGCCAGGCAGGCCTCGAGCTGTCCGTCGAACGCCTTGGGGCTCCGCGCCGGGCTCGGCGGGGGGCTCCACAAGGTGACAAGCTCGCGTACGATGGCGGGATCGGTACGCCCGTGAAAGCTGTAGTCGCCGAGCTCACCGTCGAGCCCATAGACTTCTTGGACCGCGCGAAGGACCGCGCGTTTGCCGGCGCCGTGACCGTCGATCAGGGTGCAGTCGACATCGAAGAGGACGAGGCGCTCCATCGGCTGATTATAGACGGCGTATCGGCTCGGCCGGCCGGTGCGCATGGGCCGCGCCGGGCCAACGCGTGCCGCTGCCTCGATCGATGGGCTGTCAGCTCGTGGGAGGTGAGCGGTCCGCCCGGCAGCAGGAAGAGCAATGGCAGGCGCGCGGGTGCCGCCACCCATGCGGCGGCGCCTCGTCCGGGACGACCGGCGTGCCGGGGCTGCAACTGCGGAACATGTTCGCGCCGTCATAGAAGTACTGGACCGCATCTGCCTCGACCCAGGCCGACTGCTGGCTCTTGAGGACTTCATCCCGGCTCAACGTCGCCCTGCTCACGACTGTCACGCCTCTCGCGACGCGGACGAGCCGTCCGGGGAGCACTCGCCGTAGCCGTCACCGTCGCGGCGCCTCGAGCCGGCGGCGGCGAGGTCAGGAGTCGTGGGTGTCTTCTCGAGCGCCATCTCTGCTCCGGGACGGGTACAGGCGTGAAGTGTATCGGTGCCGACTGGGTGTCCGATATGGAACGAGTGCCTAGTGCTGCCGGCGTGCGGCGTGTGGGCAGGGCCGGGACGGCAGTGTCGCGGTAGCCTGTCTCTGGGTCGCTCGCGGTGCAGGCCTGACGTAGGCTGTCCAGGAGGCGACGTGGGGGCGGCAGTGAAGCGGGCGGGGGAGCTGACGTGAGCGGCGTGCGTTCGCGGTGGCCGGTCCGCCGAGCCAGACTCGTTGCGATCGCGCTGGCGCTCGTCGTCGTCGTGCTGGGCGCTGCCTGCGGCGGCGACAAGCCGGGCGCAGGGGCAGGGGCCTCGCCCTCTGCGAGAGCGACGGCGGTTTCACTGCCGTTTCCCTCGACGCCGGCCGGCGAGCAGCTCGGCTGGGTCGTAGGGCGAATGAACCAGACCGCCCTGCTGACTCAAGCCGAGGTCAAGACGCACTTCAGTAGGGAGTTCCTGGCGCAGGTGCCGGTCGGCGACCTGATCGTCGCCCTGTCGCAGGTCGCTCAGTCCGGACCCTTGCGGTTGGTCGCGGTGCTCGACTCGTCAAGCGCGACCTCCCTGATTGGACAACTCGACGGCCCGGGCGGCGCCTCGCTGAAGACGACGATCGTCGTCGATCCCGCCACCGGACGCATCGAAGGGCTGCTCTTCCAGCCCTACAAGCCCGTCACCCCGCCCTCGAGCTGGAGTGAGATCGACGGCCGGCTGGCGGAACTCGCGTCTCAGGCGTCGCTGGTGGCCGTGGAGGTCGGCAGCGAGGCGCCGGTCCACGCTCGTGAGGCCGAGCGCGTCGGCGCCATCGGCTCTGCCTTCAAACTCTACGTCCTGGGGGCTCTCGCCGCCGCGATCGATGAGGGATCGGCGTCGTGGCAGGAGAGTCTCGCCGTCCGTGAGGCATGGAAGAGCTTGCCCAGCGGCGACATGCGCATGGAGCCTGCCGGCCGCCGGTTCACGCTGCGCCACTACGCCGAGCAGATGATCGCGACGAGTGACAACACCGCGACGGATCACCTGATGCGGCGTCTGGGGAGAAGCGCGGTGGAGGACCAACTGGAGCCCATGGGGCTGTCGGCGCGGGGCAACCGGCCGTTTCTCACCACACGCGAGATGTTCGTGCTCAAACTGAATGCGCCCGACGCGCTGCGACAGGCGTATGTTGCCGCGGGACCTGCGGACCGCCGTCGCCTGCTCGCCCGCGTGGACCGGCTGCCGGTCTCCCTGGATGATGCGGCCGGCTGGATCGCTCCCCGCGACATCGACACGCTCGAGTGGTTCGCGTCACCCGTCGACCTGGCGGAAGCCCTCCTGTACCTCCACGAAACGGCGAGGCGTCCGGGACTGGCGCCCGTGCGGTCCATCCTGGCCCGGAACCCCGGCATCCTGCTGGATGCCGGCACCTGGCGCTCCGCGGCGTTCAAGGGCGGCTCGGAGCCTGGCGTCCTCAGCCTCGCTTGGCTGCTGGAGCGCCGCGACGGTCGCACGTTCGCGCTGGCGATCGTCCTCAACGACTCGGTTCACGACATCGATCAAGCCGCCGCGGTGGCGCTGGCCGAGGGGGCCGTCGGCCTCCTCGCCGCGGTGCCCTGACGGTCGCTGGGAGGCCCGTGCCTGCCGCGCCTCGCCACGGCTTCCTTCCGAATCGTCCCGGGCTCGTCTCTCGCACCCTGTTGCCCCGCTTTCTGAAGTCGGCTATCATGTGAAGAGTTGTTCACATGTTCACAGGAGCACCAGTGGATGCTGCGACCAGTCAGACGCCCAAGTATGACGACGGGGGCGTCTGCGACGAAACGGTGGTCGATTGCGAGCGGGTCCGCGCTGTGCGGCGAGAGCTTGTGCCGCTCGAGGTAGCCGAGCAGATGGCCGCCCTCTTCAAGACCCTGGGAGACCCCGGCCGGTGCCGTCTGGTTGCGGCGATCATCGCCGCCGGCGAGCTCTGCGTCTGTGACCTCGCCGCGACCGTGGGGATGAGCGTGTCCAACGTCAGTCATCACCTGCGTGTACTGCGCGACCAAGGACTGGTGCGCGCCCGGCGCTCCGGGAAGATGGTGTTCTACTCCCCGGACGACACGCACGTCAGCGTGCTGCTCGAGATGACCCGGGAGCACGTGCGCCATAGGCGGAAGGACGAAACGGAGTCCAGGTGACGCCGCACGCCCTCGAGCTCGACCTGGTCCTACCGCAGGAGGCGGAGTGCGCCGACTGTGTGGGTGAGGTCGGCCGTGAGCTGGCTCGCGTGGCGGGCATCTGTTCGGTCGCGGCCGACGTCCCCCGCGGCCTCCTCGAGGTCCAGTTCGATGAGGCGATGCTGGCCGTGGGCGATGTCGAGACGTTCGCGCGGAGAGCCGGAGCCCAGGCTCACTGCAGTGCGCATTGCCCTGTGGCCCTCCACGACCACGAGCGGCTCGATCTGACCGTGCCGCTGCCTGGCGAGGACGATCTCGAGCGGCGCGTGCTTCATGTCCTCGGTATGGATTGCGCCGACTGTGCCACCAAGCTCGAGACCGCCGTGCTTCGGGAGCCGGGAGTCGCAGCGGCGGACGTGAGCTTCGGCGCGGCGACCCTGGCCATCGCCTTCGACCCGCGCCAGGCGAGCGCCGAGAGCGTGGCCGCGGCGGTGCGGCGCCTCGGCTACGACACGGTGGAGCGGCCCGGGGAACTGCGCGCTGCGAATTCGGCGCCGACGCGCGGGCGCGGATTCTGGCTGCGTGATCGTCGGGCCCGGCTCACGCTCCTCTCCGGCGTGCTCGTCGCCGCGGGCTTCGCGGCGCAGGCGTGGGCCTCAACCCTCGCGCCGGCGCTCTTCCTGCTCGCAGTGCTGGCCGGAGGCCTCTACGTGGTTCGCGCCGCGTTCTTCAGCCTCAGGGCTCGTCAGGTCGACATGAACGTCCTCATGACACTGGCTGCGGCTGGCGCCGTCGCGATAGGGGCGTGGTCAGAGGCCGCCCTCGTCGTCTTTCTGTTCGGCCTCGGCACCGCGCTGCAGGCGGCAACAATGGAGCGCACCAGGCGCGCGATCGGCGGCCTCATGGACCTCACGCCGCCGACGGTTACCGTCCTGCGTGAGGGGGTCGAGGTGGTCACGCCGGTGGCGGAGGTCGCCTGTGGCGACGAGGTGCTGGTGCGCCCCGGGCAGCGTCTGGCGGTGGACGGGGTGGTGCTCGAAGGGCGCGCCGGCGCCAACCAGGCGCCGATCACGGGCGAGGCGGCGCCGGTGCCCAAGGGTCCGGGCGACAGCGTCCTCGCCGGCTCTATCGTCGAGAAGGGCAGCCTCAGGGTACGCGTGACCGCCGGGGCCGGCGACAACACCGTCGCCAGGATCGTCCACCTCGTTGAGGAGGCTCAGGCGCAGCGCGCGCCGGCGCAGAGCGTCGTCGACCGGTTCGCGTCCCGCTACACGCCCATCGTCGTGAGTCTGGCCGCGGCCGTCGCGTTCGTCCCGCCTCTCCTGGGCGAGCCGTTCGGGACGTGGTTCTACCGAGGGCTCGCTCTCCTCATCATCAGCTGTCCCTGCGCGCTCGTCATTTCCACACCCGTCAGCATCCTCGCGGCTCTGTCGCGGGCGGCGCGCGGTGGGGTGCTGATCAAGGGCGGCATCCATCTTGAGCAGGCGGCCAAGGTCAGAGCCGTCGCGTTCGACAAGACGGGCACCCTCACTGCGGGCCGGCCCGTGGTCACCGACGTCATCCCGCTGCGCCAGGCCGCCGATGCCGCCGCGGTGCTGTCGCTGGCGGCGGCCATAGAGCGGCTCAGCGAGCACCCGCTGGCGCGGGCCGTCGTCGAGGCCGCTGCGTCGCCCTCTCCAGAGGACAGCGGCTGCGCCTGCGGCGACCACGACGAGGACGGCGATGCGCCGGCCGGCGCCGCCTGCTGCACCGCCGGCGATCCCCCGCGAGCGCCCCGGTGGCGGGTGGACCGCTTCCGGGCAATCGCCGGGAAGGGCGTGCGAGCCGAGATCGACGGTCGCCTCCACTTCGTCGGCCGTCCCGGCCTGCTCGGTCGGCACGCCGCCGACCCGAGGCTGCGTGAGGCCGTCGACAATCTCGAACGTCAGGGCAAGACGGCCATCGTCCTGGGGGACGAGCAGGGCGTCATCGGCGTCGTTGGCATCAGCGACCCCCTGCGGCCTGGTGCTCCCGAGGCGATTCGTCGCCTCGAAGGTCTCGGGATGAAGCGCATCACGATGCTGACCGGCGACAACCCTGCGACGGCCCAGGCGATAGCTGCGGCGGCGGGCATTGCGGACGTTCGCGCCGGCCTGATGCCGGCGGACAAGGTCGCCGCCGCCGACGAGCTGCGCGGGCTCTACGGCGTCGTCGCGATGATCGGCGACGGCGTCAACGACGCCCCCGCGCTCGCCGCCGCCAGCTTGGGCGTCGCCATGGGCGTCGCCGGCACGGACGTTGCCCTTGAGACGGCCGACATCGTCCTCATGGGCGACGACCTGGCGGCGGTGCCGCAGACGATTCGCCTCGCGCGCCGGACGAGGCGCGTCGTTTGGGAGAACATCGTCTTCTCCATCGCCGTCAAGACGCTCTTCCTGGTTCTCGCTCCGCTCGGGCTGGCGACACTCTGGCTGGCGGTCTTCGCCGACATGGGCACCTCGCTGCTCGTGACGGCGAATGGCCTGCGGCTGCTTCGTCGCTGACAGGCGTACAATCGTTGACGTGCACCTGGACCCGACCTCGGGGGAGGCGGATCGTGAGCGTCACCGTCTACACAAAGCCCGGCTGCCCGTACTGTGCCGCCATGCGAAATGACCTCATGAACCGCGGCGTGCTGTTCGATGAGATCGACGTCACGGTCGTGCCGGGCGCCAGGGAGGAGCTCGCGAAGCTCTCAGGCGGCAGGATGGTTGTCCCTGTGATCGTCGAGGAGGACGGCGCGGTCAAGGTTGCCCCGGGCGGCGGCTGAGGCGTGTGAGAGAGGGCGCGCGTGACGCGCCCACAGCCGGCGACCTGTCGCCCGTCTAGCGGGAGCGCTTGACCGGGAGGCCGAACTTGTTCCAGTAGTCGAACCCGCCGAGCACGTCGTACACGTTGGCGTAGCCGAGATTCATGAGGTTGCGCGCCTCCCGGGCGCTGCGGGTTCCCTTGAGGCAGATCACGAGGATCTCGGTGTCGCGTGGCAGACCGACCTGATCTTCCTTGATCAGCTTCGCCGGCACGTTGATCGAACCAGCCGGATGCACCGCGCGGAACTCGCGCGGCGAGCGCACGTCGATGAGGACCGCGCCGCGCTTCATCCGCGCCTGGACCTCTCGGACGCTGATCCCTTTGACCGGTGGCAGGTCCTTGCCGCCGCCGATGCTACGGCTGAAGGGCCACATGGTCGTGTCGGGACTGCTCCACGACGCTATCGTACAACACTTCGAAGGGGCCGCTGGTCAGGATCGACTGCAGGGAGTCGTACGCCGCCCTGACGGCCTCGCTCGCGTAGAACTCGTCGTGGTCGTCCAGCGAGTCCCACTGCGTCTCGAAGATGAAGTGGACATCGCCGAGAACTGCCTCTCGCCCCTCGTCGCGGAGGTCGCTGGCCAAGGGCGACATGCCGAACGATCGCAGGATCCTGTGACTCACGTGACCAGGGGCCTCCGCGACACCGCTGGCGAGCTCGAGCAGTGCGGCCTCGGCGCGGTACTCCGTCCCCTTCAGCACGCTGAATATGGTCTGACCGACGATCATCGGGTCACTCCTTCCAGCCGTCACCACCCATGATACCCCGGCCGCCTGGACTCGAACTGCACCGCCTCGCCCAGGGATCGGCTGACGGCAGGCACGAGGGCGCCGGCCGCCTCCCGGCGCACGCCGAGACCGTCAGCGAGCGACATCGCGCAGGGCGGCGATGATGGTCGCAGGATCGAGGGCCGCACCTCCCTCCTCCGTCCAGACGATCTTGCCGGCGCGGTCGATGATGAACGTCGTGGGCGTCAGTCCTCCGCTGGCCGTGCGCGCGCCGTAGGCGGCGGCGACGGTGCCGTCGTCGGCCAGGAGAGGGAAGGGCGGCTCCGGGGCGGTCCGCGGGCGGTCGTCGCCGCCGCTACGATCCGTCCCATGGATGGCGACGAGCTGGCCGCGCAGGCCCCAGAGCTGGTCGGCGGCTTCGCCGAGCCTGGCCAGTCGATCGGTTGCTTCGCCGGCCGGTCCGGGCACGAAGACGAGGATCGGGAACCAGTCTCCCCGGTAGCGGACGAGGCTGACCTCGTCGCCCTTGCGATCGCTGAGGACGAAGGGCGGCGCCTTGCGGCCCACTCCGGATGCGTAGCCCACTGCGGACCTCCTGGACAATGAAGCTGGGCTCGTCGGCTTGAAGGCGGATTGTACCAGAGCTCTCCATGAGCCGGCTCGGCCGACCGGTGGAGTGGTCACTCCACGACGACCTGGGCGTGCATGCCGGCCATGGACCGGTGTGGCACGCAGAGGTAGTCGTAGGTTCCTGGCTCGGTGAACGTGTACGAGAAGGTGTCACCCTTTCCCATGGAGCCGCTGTCGAACAGGTCTGTCGTACCCGCGTCGGTGCCGCTGCCGTCGGCCGACGTGACGGTGTGGATGACGGAGTCCTCGTTGGTCCAGGTCACGGCGGTACCCGCCGGGATCGTGATCGACTGGGGGGCGTACGTATAGTCTGCGATACTCACGCTGATGCCCGCCCCGCTTGGCGTGGCCGAGGGACTCCCGCCGGCGGTCGAGCCGTTCCCCGAGCCGCCGCAGGCGGCGAGCGTCAGGATCAAGAGCGCAGCGAGTAGTGCCGTGAGCAGGAGGGGACTGGATCGTCTCAGTCTGTGCATGGTGTTCTTCTCCCCGAAGCGAAAGGACCTGGGTAGTGCAGGCGTGCAGGCGGTCTTCCCTGTGACGGGCGAGAGTATGCTGTCGCGCCGCGCGGGCCGCCCCGAGTCGCCTGGCCGTCCGCCGGACTGCGGCTGGTACGGCGGCTCTCGCATGTGATTACCTTGACGGACCAGTCCGACAGCGGGCCCGAAGGAGGCAGGGCTTGAAACGCAACGCGTTCGCCGGCCGCACACGCACCTGCGGCCTCAGTCTCAACGTCTTCACCGAGGACGAGGTTCAGGACATCCATCTCGCCACGCTCGAGGTGCTCGAGCGCACCGGCGTCTGGGTGGAGCTCGAAGAAGCGATGGACATCTTCGCCGACGGCGGTTGTCGCGTCGATCGCGAGTCCCAGATAGTTCGCATCCCGCCTCACATCGTCGAGGACGCGATCGCCAGCGCGCCGCCCTCAATGGTGCTCTGCGGGCGCGACCCGAAGTACGACATCGTCGTCGGTGCTGGTCGCGTCGGCTTCAGCAACTTCGGCGAGGGCATCAAGGTCGTCGACCCGGCGACGGGCGACTTGCGCGCCTCGACGAAGCAGGATCTCTGCGACATCGCGCGCCTCGTGGACGCCCTGCCCGAGGTCGACGTGTTCGAGATGGCGGTCGTCTCCGGCGACCAGCCGCCCGAGTCCTTCTCCCTGCACAACCACGAGGCGGCGATCGTGAGCCAGACGAAGCCGATCTCGGGGGGCGCGCAGGACGGCCGCGCCGTTCACACGACGGTCGAGATGCTGGCCGCCGTCCAGGGCAGCGCCGACGCGGTGCGCGAGCGGCCGATGATGGTGATGGGCACCTGTCCGGTCAGCCCGCTCAAGCTCGTCAGGGACTTCTGCGAGATCGTCATCGAGAGCGCTCGCGTCGGCCTGCCGTCCTGCGTGCTCAGCATGGCGATGGCCGGCGGGTCGTCGCCGGTCACGCTCGCCGGCACCCTGGTGACGCACAACGCCGAGGTGCTGGCCGGCATCGTGCTGGCGCAGCTCACCGAGCGCGGCAGCAAGGTGCTCTATGGCTCGTCGACGACCGCCATGGATCTCCGTCTGGTGGCGGCCTCCGTGGGATCTCCGGAGTGCGCCCTGATCAGCGCCGGCGCGGCTCAGCTCGCCAGGCAGTACCGCCTGCCGAGCTATATCGCCGGTGCGTAGGGCGACAGCAAGCTCAGTGACGTGCAACTCGGTCACGAGAAGACACTCACGGCCCTCACGGCGGCGTTGGCAGGGACCAACCTGATCTACGGCCTGGGAATGATCGAGTCGGGCGTCACCTTCGACTTCGCGCAGCTCGTCATCGACAACGAGATGGCGCGCATGGTCAAGCAGCTCGTGCGCGGCATCCGCGTCGACGACGAGGCGCTGGCGGTGGACGACATCGCCCGCGTCGGCTCCTTCGGCGACTTTCTGAGCCTGGAGGCGACCATGCGTCACATGCGCGAGACGTCGCAGCCGGAGCTGATCGACCGGCGCGTGCGCGAGGACTGGCAGGCGCGCGGTGGTAGCGACATGTACGCGCGCGCCCTCGTCCGGGCGCAGGAGCTGCTGGCGAGCCATCAGCCGGAGCCGCTGCCGGAGGACGTGCGGCGCCAGATCCGCGCCATCGTCGACAAGGCCGACCGCGAGCGAGGCGGCGGCTGAGCCGTGAGCGGCCGGGATGCGGGTGGGCCCGGGCGGCCGCCTGCCGTAGACGGCGCGATTGGCTCATCGCGCCTTCACACCCCAGCGCCATGTGCGTGGTGTCGCCGAGGCTCTCATGAGCGGCGAGGCCGACGCGCTCTGCGGTGCCGCCTTTCGCGGGTGCTCGGTGACCGCGTCAATCACCGCGTGTACGGACGCGAACGGCCCTTCGACACGCGTGGCGGTCTCTTCATCACGCGCCGCGCCGTGGGCATCGTGTGCGCTGTCTATCGCAGGTCGAGGCGGTAGATCGTCACGTCGTCGTTGCTGTACACGACCGCCCAGCGGGGCGATGTCGGGATCTCGCGCACCATTCGCAGGAAGCCCGGAGACCCGTAGAACTCGGACCAGGAGTACATGCTGCGGCTGACCACCACGTAGGCGCTGCCGTAGCCGAGGCCGGACACCCAGCTATCTACCTCGTCGAGGTCGGCTTGGTTCGGCCGCGGGCGCTCGCTGAGCAGGACGTCGGAGGGCAGAGTCCGCCAGTCGTGGGCTTGGTAGTCAGCGGCCTTGAGAATCGGAAAGTCCCCGACCGGCAGCACGATCAGGGAGCCTCGTGGGATGTGTCCGTTGAGCCAGACGCTGGCCGCCAGCTCGGCCGCCGTGAAGCTGTTGACGCGGGCCGGGCCGTAGAGACCCTGCAGGCCAAGGAACAGCGCCAGGGCGCAGACGACGCCGATGGTCACCCAGCGCCGCAGCGGCGTGCGCAGCTCGTCGAGCGCGGAGGCGATCAGCAGCGCGCACCATGGGGCAGAGAAGAGGAAGACGCGGTAGATCGCCTCCCCACCGTAGTTCTGGGCCAGCAGAAGAACGAACGGACTGAAGGCGAGCGCCGCCGGGATGGCCACATGCCCGAGCGCCCGGCGCCAGCGCACGATCGCGGCCAGCGCCAGCAGCCACATGCAGACGGCGAGCACGCGCACGCACCACGCCGTCATCGCCTGGGCGCCGGCGTGGTAGAGGCCCACTCCCGACGCGTTCTGGATCGGGTTGGTACCGCTGAGTATCCCCCCGAAGGCTTGCGCGAGGAAGCTGTAGCGCGGTACCAGGTAGGCGACGGCGATCGCCGCCAGCAGCAGCACCAGCCAGCGTGGGCGCACCAGGTCGAGCAGTGTGAGCGCTCCCACACCTGCGAGGGCCATGTAGGGTGTGAGCTGGTGCGCGGCGACGATCGCGAAGAACAGCACGGCGACCAGCGCCACCGCGACCGCCCGCAGCATCGGTGTCGTCACGGGAGAGGCCTCGAGCCCATCGAGAAGGGGCGCTCGCGGACTCGCATGCCTTCCGCGCGGCTTGACGAGCAAAGGCTCCCGCGGGCGCGCGTGCCGTCCGCGCCGCTTTGGCGCCCCCGGCGTACGCAGCCAGCGCACGACGATCAGCACGATGCCAAGCCACAGCAGGTAGCTGAAGGCCTGCGGCGAGAAGTAGTCCTGCCCAACCCAGCTGACCAGGCACACGTACAGGAGAACCCCAAGGAAGGCGACACGGCGGTCCCGCGCCAGCAGGACGAAGACACCCACCAACACCAGCGCATCGGCCAGCTCAAAGGCCACCGGCGCCCACGCGGCGAACGACAGTGGACCCACCTGCCCGAGAGCACTGATGCCGGCCGCCGCGGCAAAGAGCGCCGGCCACCGCTGGTAGATGTCCGACGGGTCTGTGACGCGTCCGTAGTGGCCGAGAGTCTGCGCAGCGCCGATGTGCTTGTAGGCCCACGCGTACTCAGGGATGCCGCCGTAGAGGATCGGTACCGTCGTGTGAATCGCGACGATCAAGCCGGCGAGGTACAGGAGGAGCAACCACGCGCGGGGATCGCCACGGCGCAGCTCGATCAAGAACCCGACAAGCAGCGCCGCCAGGCCCAGCGGGAACCAGACGCCGGCGCTCACCAACAGTCCGTACGAGCCAATCGCCGACGGTCCCAGCTGACTGACGGCGTACGCCCAAGCGGCGAGCCCGAACGCGAGCAACGAAAGCGGGAGCAGAATGCGCCGCGTCACCGGCCGACCCCACGTACGAGCCGCGCCAGACACGAGGCCATGCCCACGCCGGCGAGCCCAAGGAGCGCCCACGGACGCCAGGCGGCGGCCCAGATCATGGTCGCGCTCACGAGCGCGAACAGGGCCAGGCTCACCACCAGCGTCAGCCCAGCCTGAGCGAAGCCCTCGCCGCTGTCGATCCAGCACATGACGGCAGCGCCCGCGGGCACGCAGGCGAGCACGAGAGCTCCGGCCAACGCCGACCAGTGCCACGGCGTGCCGAGCAGAAGGGCCGTCGCCGCCACGCTCGCCACGACGCCGGCATACGCAGTCAGCTCCGTACGGGACCTGGTCAGGGCGACCTCCTTGCGGGCATGGCGCTGTGCATTCCGCTCTCTCCTCTCAGCCCGCCGCCCCAGCCGCGCTCGTCGGCCGGCCGTCGCCTATCTGGACTGCCGGCGGTTGCGATGGGAAAGCACGGCCGTCGCTCGCGGCACGTGCGGGGCGGTTCACGGCCTCGTCGCGTCGGCGCCCGGTCGCCGTGCTTGGCGTCGTGCGCCGAGATACAGGAAGGGGCCCTGCACCAGGCCGGTGTAGAAGGCACGCAGCAGGTCACGGCGAACGCCGTCGTCCAGCTCGCCCAGGCGCCGCCCTCGGCGCGAGAACTGCTCGCGCGCGGCTTGACGGCTGAGCCGCAGCATCTCGAGCGCGCAGCTCGGCTGGTGCACGAGCATGCTCGTGTAGAAGGCGCCCATCCCGCGTCCGTAGCCGAGCTGCAATCGGCGGAGCGCGGCGTAGTCGCGCCGGTGGCAATGGCGCACGATCGCCGACGGCTGGTAGACGAGGGTCCCGCCCGCCAACAGGAGCGCGCTCAGCGCGGCAATGTCTTCGCCGGCCTGCGTCGCCGTCCCGGCGCCGAGTGCGCAATCGAAGCGGCCGATCTGCTCGAGCGCCTTGCGGCGGAACGCCATGTTGTTGCCGCTGCCGAACAGCGGCCGCGGGTACAGGGGGCTGTGCAGGTGTGCGGTCGCCGGAGAGAACACCACACGGGCGAAGCCACGGCCTCGGCGAACGCCGCAGAACTGCTCGTACCATACCTGGCTCTGGGTCTGGAGCTCGCTGGGGATGACGACCCCGGTCACGGCACCCGCGTCGGGAACCTCGACGAAACCGCGCGCAAGCTCGGCGGCCCACCAAGGGTCGCACACCGCGTCGTCGTCGGTCCAGGCGATGATCTCGCCGTCCGAGGCCTCGATCGCGCGATTGCGTGCCCACGAGAGCCCTGGACGCGGCTCCGTCACGTAGTCGATGTCACGGTCGCGCGAGAGCTCCGCAACGAGCCGCTGAGTTCGTTGGTCCGAGGGAGCGTTGTCGACCACGAGGACACGCAGACGCCGGTACTCCTGGACGCTCAAGCTCTCGAGCAGCGACCTCAGCCCCTCGGGGCGGTCGCGCGTGCAGACGGCGACCGTCATCTCGGGACCCTCGCACAGCACGCGCTCCCGGCTCTCGAGGAAGCGCGGGACGCGGGGCGGGCGCAGGCCGTCGGTCGGCAGCTCCCCGGTCCAACTCAGGCCGCAGTCCTCCATGCGCACGCGCAGCTTCGGCTCGAGCTCGCGCACGATTGCTCCCGCCAGCTCGTGCGGCTCGAGACCCTTGGCTGAGAGCGGCTCGCTCAGCAGCCCGATCGGCTCGCTGAACACGCGCACGAGAATGAGCGCCTGCATCCCATCACGAGGCGCCGCGATCGTCGGTATGCGCACGGCGACGTCGCAGTCAACGACCACGCCGGCGCAGGGCGCCGTGCACTCGGCCGTGTCACTTGGCACCATTCCCCGAATCTCCCCGGCCGCGCTCTTCATGCTCCTTCTCAGGTCGCGCAGAACAGCCGGCCCGCATGGACCAGACAGACGGGGCCAAGGAGCATCCCGCCGACGTGGGTCACGGAGGACCCGTGAGGCGAGGATACTGCCCGGCCGGCGAGCGATGCAAGGAAGCCCGACGGCCCGCGGCGCGTCGGCCGAGATCACCCGCCACGTATGACGCGGTGCAGGCCGAGCCGCCGAGACCATAGGACACTCCTGGCGTAGCGCCCGGGCCCTCTGAGCATTCCTTGCCACTGCAGACGTGCGTACTCTGCAGGCAGGAGCAGCGCAGCAGACTCGCGTGCTCGCAGACGCCGGCGTCTCGCCACGCCTCACCGCGACCGGCGCGGAGCGGGCCACCGAAGCCAGAAAGCGCCGGTCATGCAGAAGCGCCTTCGTGAGGATAGCCGCGAAGCCGACGCCGTAGCTGAAGATCTGCCGTCGTAGCGCCTCATCGCCGCGACGATGTTCATGCCAGCAGAGCGACCTCGGCTCGTAGACCAGGCGTTGACCACGAAGGATGCAGCGCTCAGCGCTTCGCTGTCCTCTCCGCTGAGCGCGAGGCTTCCGACGCCCAGCGCGGGGTCGAAGCCACCCGCGGCAACGAGCGCCTCTCGCCGGAAGGCCGCGCTGTTGCCGCTGCCGAAGGCCCCAGCGAGGAATGGGTACAAGAAGCGGCGGTCGACGCGGCCGGACCGCAGGTCGAAGGAACGTCTGGTCAGGCCCCTCGAGAAGCCGGCGTACTGCTCGAACCGCTTCTGTGCCGGGGTCTGGAGTTCGAGTGGGAGCACCATCCCGGTCGTCGCGCCGACGTCGGGGCGGTTGAACGGCTCGACCAGCCAACGCAGCCAGTCCCGGTCTACGACGACGTCGTCGTCGGTGAACGCCACGATGTCCGCTTGCGTCTCGGCGATGCCGCGATTGCGCGCAACGGAGCTGCCCGGCCGAGGCTCCTCGATGTAGCGAATCGGATTGGTCGCACGGGCGCTCGCCGCATCCACGACGAGCCTTGTCTCTGCGCTGGGCAGCCCATTGTTGACCACGATGACCTCGCAGTCCGGTCCCTCCAGGTTCGCGACCGAGGCCAGACACCGACGCAGCTGGGAACTGCGGCCCCTCGTCGGGATGATGACCGCCACAGATCCCGGCAGCGGCGGCGTCGCATTCGATCGGCAGGTGGTCGCGCCGCCGAGGCCCGAGAGCAGGTCTGCGGGACCGCCGGGAGGGCGGATACAGCCGGCCTCGGCCACGTGGCGATGGATCTCCGATGCGCAGTGCGCCCACACGCGTTCGGCGAGCTCGTCAGTGGTCAACTCCTCCAGCGTGCGATCGAGGTAGAGGATGGCGAGCGGCTCAGTGTGCAGCCGGACAAGCACCAGCGCATCGCGGCAACGTGATCGCGGTGGAGCTTGCGTCGGGCAGCGTCGGCACCAGACCGGCGTCCAGATCAATCAGAGCCACGGCAGTCGGGTCCATGTGCCCGAACGGCTCCACTGGAAGGTTGCCGTTGGTCAAGATCCGCGCGGCTGTACTCAGTTCCATGTCTGGAGAGACCCCTCCACAAGGCGTTGGTAGACCTGTCCCAGCTCCGCGCCGAGCAGATCTCGCGTCGAAGTTCGCCTCGACATGCCTGCGCCCTGCGGCTCCGAACTCCGGCCATCGCTCGGGGCTCAACGTCATGGCCGACAGACATCTCGTCAGGTCGGAGACGTCGGCTTCACGGGCCAGAAGACCGGTCTCCCCATCAACCACGACTCGCGGAATATCGCAATGGTCGGGTGCTCACAATAGGCATCCCGGTCGCCGCCATCTCAATCAGGGAGACAGGTGCACCCCCCTCGCTGTCACCATCTGCGGCTGTTCTGCTCGGCGACAGGAAGATGTGGTGGGCATAGGCCTCGTCGACCAATCGAGCGTGAGGCTGGAATCCGAGGAAGCGGACGACAGGCGCCAGGTGACGCCTGGCCACCACCTCCTGAATGCGCTGCTTCTCTGCCTCTTCTCTGGCCTGGCCCGACGAGTCTCCGATGACCGTGACCTGCACCTTGGCATGTGTCTCTCTGACATTCGCAACGGCTTCGAGCGCCAGCGGGATCCCCTTCTTCTCTCGGAATGAGCCGGCGATCAGGATTCGAACGGTGCCGTCGTCTGACGGCGTGCGTGGCGAGAAGGTGAACTCCGTCGGGTCGACTCCGAGGGGCTGCACCCTGATCCGACCGGCGTCGCAGCCCAAGTCGACGAGCGTCTGCGCCATGAACGGGCCTTCGCAGAGGAACAAGTCGGCATCCTCAAAGAGGCTGAGGTATCTCCGTCGCCACTTGCTCTGCGTGTGCGGCAGGAGGCTCAAGTCATAGCCATAGAACGTGACGACGTGTTTCAGTCCCAGCCGTCGCGCCAGTGGCCGGTCGAACCACCCGCGATCGCCGAAATGGGAATGAACGAGAGTCGCCCCGTAGTCCCTCAGAGCGGCTTCGAATGAAGGGGAGACAACGCGCACCCCAGTGCGGTAGGAGACCCACCGAGCGAGTCGTTCGCGCGGAGATGCCAAAGTGCAGATGCGGTCCCACTCGTGGCTCGACGGCCGCCGGCTGTCTGCTATCACCATGGAGCGGACTGGAGTGAAGCGGAGCTGCTGGTAGACCCAGTTCTCGGTGAGCGGTAGCCAGATGAAGACGGAGTGGGCGACTCGAACGCTCCCCTCCGTTACAAGGAGCGTGTGGCCGCGAGCTCCGTCTGGCGGGATTCCGTTCACGCTACGTTCCTGGAGGGACTCTCCGCTTGGGCCGCCCTCAGGGCTCTGATCACTGACAGCACGGTTCCCCGGTCCAGGAGCAGAACAGCTCCAAGGTAGATGGCCGCACCGAGCGGAACGGTAACGAGCAGAACGGCGGCGGGAGACAGCCCACCCGGGAGGAGGAGCTGCACTGCTACGAGAGAAGCCGCCATGATCAGGCTCGCCGCAGCGACACCCCTCAGCGCCCTCAGCAGATCGCGGAAGGCCAGGTCAATCAGCCTGAAGGGAATCGCGAAGCTCGGGTACAGCAGCGCCAGCGACGCGACGGCGTAGCTGGCTGCGACCCCAACGACACCCCATTGGAGTCCGATCACAAACCCGCTGATAGTCACAGCGGCGCTGAGCACTCCCCACCTGAAGAGCCAGTCTGTTCTGCCTTTGGCCATGTAGATGGCGCCGACCGTGGACGCGACGGACTGAACCAGCCCAACGGGGGCGAGCACGGTGATGAGGACGGCCAGCCCACTCCACTTGGGGCCGAACACCGCCATGGAGAACGGCTCGCTCAACACCATTGCTCCCATCATCAGCGGGAACGTGACCAAAGCTATCGCGGACACCGAGCGGAGATACATGTTCCTCAATCGTTCTGGATCCTCGTGGATGCGCGAGTACACAGGGAACATCACGCGTGAGATAACCCAGGAGACGTTCTGGACAGGAAACAGAAGAATGCGGTACGCGAGTGAGTACAGCCCCAGATCGTGCGCTCCGAGGTATTTGCCGACCAGGAAGTTGTCTGAGTTGCGCACGAAGTAGTTCACGATATTGAACCCGGAGAGGTTAAGGCTGAATCCCACGGTCCCCTTCGTATCGGACCACGAAAGGACGAGACTCGGCCTCCAGCGACCAACAATCCAAAGCAACGCGCTCAACATCCCGGCGTAGACCAGGGTCTGGAAGACCATACTCCACACGCCGGCCCCGCCGAGGGCGAGAGCGACTGCCACGATCGAAGCGAGAACCACGGACGAGAGCTCGACCAATGCCAGCTGGCGCAACGCCAGCCGACGCTCGAGGAGGGCCTGCTGAAGAACGGTAAGAGACGACATGACGAAGGCCAAGCTGAGAACTCGCAGCAGCGGGACCAGCGCGGGCTGGCCGTATACCCTCCCTATGAGTGGTGCGAGGAGAGCCAGAGCCGCTGTGCTGGCGATTCCTAGCATCACGTTGAACCAGAAGACGGTAGACAGAAACCGCTGATCCAACTCCTTTCGCTGAATCACAGCGGCTGCGGTTCCGAGATCTCCCATGATCGCCACCAAGCCAAAGAAGACCATGGCCATGCCGAGCAGGCCGAAGGCCCGGGGGTCGAGAAGCCTGGCGAGGACAGCGATAGTCAGCAGTTGGATTGCTGATCGGCCAATCTGCGAGGCTGCCGCCCACTTGACAGCGCTTGCAGCGGATGCATCTGGGGAGTCCAAAGGAGAGCCGGGTGCCTTTCAGTGCGTGTAGGCCATGATCGGCCGTCTGCCGGCAACCCTGCGGCGCAGGGCGACCAAGGATTCGGCCTCCGCCACAGGATGGCGCACCAGCCGGTACTCCAGCAATGCTCCGCGTTTCATGCACGTCCGGTCGGCGGTATTGCAGCACGTCGCTCCCGCTCGACGTCGATGCCGGCGACGGCTTTCACCATACTGCACGACTCATGACCTTGGCGAGCCCGCAGCCGCGTGGGACTCTACCTGCCCGGGCTCCACGGACGCGCCGCGCCGTGCGACGGCCGACACCATTCCTCAGGGAATGGCAATGCGAGAACCGGTGGCCTAGAGTGGTGCAATGCGAGAACACAGTCCGCTCTGGAGGCGCTCCTCGCGCAGCTCGCCGCGGCCGCCCAGGGTCGCACCCTCACCGAAGTTGAACTGGGACAGTTGCGCTGGTCTTGGCGGCTTGAGGGCCGTTCTCGATCCGAGGGACAGCCTCGGCTACAAGAACCGTCTTCTTGACTCCATCCATTGGCAGGCGCTACGAGCCCGTGTGGGATCTGGGCGAGTGCTCGACTTCGGCTGCGGCAACGGCCGTTTCGCCGATCGACTGGTCGCGCTCGGCGTGGACTACTACGGCGTCGACAGGTCTCCGCGCATGATCGAACAAGCAAGAACCCTCAGTCCGCATCTCGCCAGCCGATTCGCGTGTCCGCAGCAAGTGCGCTTGCCATTTGAGAGTGGTGCTTTCGACACATGTCTCTCCGTCTTTGTGCTGCAGTACCTGATGCACACCGAGGACTGCGAATCCTGCATAGAGGAGATGCATAGGGTGGTCAGACCTGGAGGCGAGCTAGTCCTCCTGGAACAGGCGACCCGTTGTGGAGTTGGCTCATCGAGCGTTCTCCACCCGTCGACAGACTCAGACTACCTCGACGCGCTCGACGACCGATTCCGTGTGGAGTCGATTCAGGTGGTGCGGCTTGGTTCCCTCGGTCGCGTCAGCTACATGGCCATCTCTGCCGCGCCTCGCGCGCCGTGGCTGTGGCCGGTCGTCGAGAACTCGCTGACACCCTACGAGGTGCGCCGAGCCCGGCGCGCTGGAAGTACCGACCTCGACAGTCTCTCGTACTACGATATCCTCGTTACCGCGCGCCGGCTGTAGCGGACACCCGGACGCACGGTGCTGGCATACTGGCGGGTTTCCTCGCAACGACCCAGTATCCTGGGGCGTCGAGGGTCCAGTCCTGATCGAGTCTGTCAAGCCAAGGGGCGGCGCACTGACCTGCCAGCCACAGCGGCAGGAAGACAAGCCGCATCAGCCGACGGACCGGCCGTGGCCCGCGTACGCTCCTGAGGGTGAAGTAGTTCAGCTTCATCACGGCCATTGTGAAGAACCCGGCGGTAGGCTCCACGACGATACTCTCGAACCCGGCCTCAGTCAGCAGCATCCGCAGTCCGTCGGCGGTGTAGCGGTAGTAGTCGTGCGGCGCCTCGTGCACCCACCACTGGAACGGAACCTGCAGGATGAGGCATTCCGCGCCGCTTCAGAGCGATGGGCCTCTCCCAGCATCACGTCTGGTCGGGAGAGGTGCTCAAGGACCGACAGCGAGACGACCGTGCCGGCAGCCTCCGAGGGGATGGGCAGCGGCCTGTTGAGATCGGCAAGGATGTCCGCAGACGGCTGATGAAGAGACTCGCTCCAATCGACGCCAATGTAGCCGGACGCGTATCTCAGGAAGAAGTCCTTGTAGGGAGACTCCCCGCAGCCGAGGTCATAAAGCGTTCCTCGATAGTACTCGCACGACCTCTGGAGGAAACGGTCGCCGATCTCGTATATCAACCAGTTGTGCGAAGCGCGGTTCGGGTGCCGTTGGTTTGGCATGTGGACCCTATGTCCCGCGGTGCCCACTGATCACCTCCCGCACCGCCGCGACTACGTCCTCCACGTCACGCTCATCCAGCTTGGGCGAGAGGGGAAGACTGACCGTTTGGCGTCCGATGCGCGTGGCCTCCGGATAGTCCTCTGGGCGCCAGCCAAAGCGTTCTTGGTAGAAGGGCTGTTCCGCCAAGCTCAGATAGTGCACGCCGACGCCGATGTTCAACTCCGTCATGGCGTTCAGGAAGTCATCCCGCGTGATCCCGGTCCGGGCCTCATCCACCAGGACGGTGTACAGGTGGTAGGCGTGCCGTGTATCCGGCTCAGGGTCGGACGGCAGGGATAGGGGAAGGTCCTGGAAGGCCGCGGTGTAGCGCCGCCAGATGGCCTCGCGCCGCAGCCAATTCCGCTCGACCCTCTCGAGCTGGTGGATGCCGATGGCGGCTTGCAGGTCCATCATGTTGTACTTGAAACCAGCTTCGACGACCTGGTAGTGCTTGTAGCCTTCGTCACTGAAGCGATGCCACGCATCCTTCGTCATTCCGTGAAGCGCCAGGACTTTGATACGCGCCGCGTCGCTCTCTCGTCGCGCAAGGACCATTCCGCCCTCGCCGGCCGCGACGTTCTTGGTCACGTAGAAGCTGAAGCAGCCGAAGTCGCCGAACGTGCCGGCCTTGCGCCCCTTGTACTCGGCCTCGATGGCGTGCGCGCAGTCCTCCACCACGAGGAGGCCATGCGCCTCGGCGAGCGCCATGAGCCTGTCCATGTCGCAGCACCGCCCCGCAAAGTGCACCGGCAAGAGGGCCTTCGTTCGAGGAGTGATCCTGTCCGCCACCAGACTCGGATCCAGGTTCATCGTGAGGGGGTCAACATCCACGATGACCGGCACGCCTCCCGCGTGGATGACGGCATTGGCCGTCGCACAGAAGGTCAGGGCCGACGTGATCACCTCATCGCCGGGGCCGACGCCTGCGGCGATCATGCTCAGATGGAGGGCGGCCGTGCAGGAATTGAGAGCGACCGCATGAGCTGCTCCCTTGTACTTCTTGAAGTCGTCCTCGAAGCGTGCGACCTTGGGCCCAGTCCCCAGCCAGCCGCTCTCCATGCTGGCCACCACCTCGCGGATCTCCTCTTGCTCGATGGCCGGGGCGCCGAACACCAGGAACTGCTCCCGTGATGGAGTGCGTCTACTTGACACCGGAGCGTCTCCTCAGGTCGGATATCGATTCGGCAACCCGCTGTCCTGAGGACCCGACGATACGGGCGCACCGTAGCCATCCGGCCATCCGATCGTAGACTGGGCTCAGAAGCGACAGTGCCCCGAATCCTCTCTTGAAGTGCTCGACGCCGGGCAGTCCGTGGCTCGGATTCATGTCGAACCACTCCGCCCCCGACTCGCATGCGTCGACGATCGCCTCGTAGTACGCGGCATGGACGGCCCTCACCGGAAACGCCTCACTGGCGGCGGCTCCATGCCAGAAGACCGAACAGCGCCGTGAAGGGAGGCAGAGCGCGCCCGCGAGATCCTGGCCTTGTCGCGAGGCGATCCACAGCTTGACCTCGTCACGACGCATCGCCGCAAGCAACGCGAAGAGGGCCCACTCGTAGCGCATGGTGGCGCCCTCCGCCCATCGTTCGAGCGACTGCTCGTAGAGTCGATAGTAGCTCTGCCAGTCCGCAAGCGACTCGGCGCGGCGCACGGTGACCCCCATCTTCCAGGCCTGCCGAAGGGCCCTTGCATGGCCGTGCGACCATTGCCGAACGACTGCGTCGATGCCGCGGTCGAGAGGAATGCGTCTGCGTCAGGTCGATCTCGCCTCTTGCAGGGAACGCTGCAAGAGCCACCGAGTCGTACGGGTTCGCTCGCCACACCAACGACTTGTGGTGGCTCGTGAGCCACGCAACCAGGCGAGCCGCCCCATCCGAGTCAACTCGGCCGTGAAGCTCCAGCCAGCCGCCGTACGTGCCCGCGGGGGCCAGTAGATGGACGGTCCCAAGTCCGCGAGCGACGCTTTGCCGAGTGAACGGCACCACGACCGAGCCCTGATCGTCCAGAGAAACCAGCATCGGGTTCCGGGCTGCACTCTCCCTGGGTGTAGGAGGACCAGAGTTCGGCGAAGCGGCGCGATTCAAAGAACGTGGCCGTTGACGATCGTCGCCATGCGCGATCCCATTCCTCGGACGTGGCTGCACGAACGCGCAAGTCACAGCACGTCAGCACGTTGTTCTCGGAGAACCAGCAGTCATTGCCGACCGTGATGAGATCTCAGCTGCTGGCGCAGGCGACGTCCTAGCGTGAAGTACTTCGGGATGCCTCGGCATCTCTCGAAGACAGGGCTCGGCAGGGTGATTGCTCCAAAGCCCCTCTTGAACTCAGCGACACCGCTGAGTCCGCTGCTGGGATACAAATCGACCCATCTGGCGCCGCGGTCGATTGCTTCGAGAGTCAGCTGGTGAACCGTCTTCTGCACGGCTCGGTAGGCGAATGCCTCTTTCGACGCGGGCACAGCTCCAGGCTACCACGCGGTTCTTGTGGAGGACGCAGACGATCCCCGACAGGTCCGTGCCTGCCGCCGACGCTATCCACAGCTGTACGTGATCCAACGGCATGTCGGCCAGAAGCTCGAAGAGACGCCAGTCGTACTGCACGTTCGCAGCAGAGCCCCAGCGTGTCAACGACCGCTCGTACAGTTCATAGTAACTGCGCCAGTCGGCGAGAGAGGATGCCCGCCGCACGGTGACCCCCAGTCCGTCAGCCTCTCTAACAGCTCCGGCATGGCTTGGAGACCATCCCTTGAGAACCGACGAAGCCTCGCGGCCGAGAGGAATGGCCTGGGTGAAGTCAATGATGGCTGACTTCGGGAAGGCGTGGAGGGCAACGGAGTCGTAGGGGTTCGCCCGCCACACAAGCGAGCGGTGGGAACTGATGAGCCATTGGCAAAGCATCGCAGCGCCCGCGAAGTCGATATGCCCACCGAGCTCTAGCCAGCCACCGTAGGTGCCTGCCGGCCCCAGCACATAGACGCTGGCCAGCCCCCGCGCGGCCCGCTGTTCAGTGAGGGGAACGACGGCTGTCCACCTATCCCCGGACGAGAGTCGCTGTGCCTGCGGTTGGCACTCTCCGCGGGTGTAGGAAGACCAGAGTTCGGCAAAACACCGTGACTCGAAGAACGTCGCGTAGGGAGATCTGGCCCAAGCTGAGTCCCACTCGTCCGCTGTGGCGGGGCGGACCGCCAAGTCCTGCAAGCCGCTGCTAGTTGTCGCCCCCGACACCTGGCGTCCACCCCTACCTCGTCCTCCCCATGACGCGAGCGTACTGCCCGGCTGGCGAGTGATGCAAGGAAGCGCGGCGGTCCGACTGTCGTGCGGGGTGTGGGAGGATTACGATGAGGGCCGACCGAGTGCGCGGCCCGCCGCGCTGCTGACCCGGACGCGGGTCACGAGGCTCGGCCGGGGGTCTGTACCGGTTGGGCCACGAGTCGCTGGTGCAGACCCATCAGGAGGCAGGACCAAGGTGCTGGTTGCCAGGCTGCGGCCGGAGAACCCACGCGGAGCCGCGCGGCTCGCGTACGAGGACCAGGGCACGAGGTTCATCCTCGAAGGCGTGGGTGAGATCACTGCCGCCAAACTGCTCGACCTGGAGAACCGTCAGCAACTCGTCTGGGTCGTGGACGAGGCGACTCGCGAACGGGTGCGGGGAGCGGCGATTGCCCGTGTCCGACGAGACACGGCGAGCCGGGCCGTGGCGCATGCCCGGGCAGCGGCCGCTCCGCTGGCTGCAAGGCACGACGTGGGCGGCAGGCCGCCCGCAATCCCGGCGGCGCCACCTCGGTCTGGCGCACCTGACGAGGCCGCCCAGCGAAGCCGTCGGGAGGTTTCGGCCCAACCGCCCGCGGCGGAGTCTCGGCGGCGTCAGACCACGGGAAGGGCGACTCGGACCCGTCGCCGCTGGGCGTGGGCAATCGTCGCACTGGCTTGCGCCGCGGCCGTGGCAGCTGGGCCTCCTCTACTTCGGTCAGATCGCCGACCGGCTGGCCACATCGCCAGCCGCCCAGGGGACTCACTACACCGCGCTGTACTTCACCGATCCAGCGCCGCTTTCGGCCACGCTGAGCGTACGCGAACCGAGCCAACTCAGCTTCACGGTCTTCAACCACGAAGGGCGCCAGCGCGTCTATCAGTACGTCGTCACGCTGGCGGGCCCGCACGGCTCGTCTGTCGTCCAGCGCGGGTCGATCAGCCTCAAGGAAGACACGGGGGCCGTCACGGTCGTCAACCTGGGTCCCACCGGGCGCCGCGGAGCCTATCTGATCACCGTGACCATCACCGATCCCCCGCAGTCCATCCACACCGAGGGATACCTGTAACGGCGAGTCAGAACGGCCCCTGGCAGGGGCGAGGCACGATCTGAGGTGAGTGGCTGCGCCCCAGCTCATGTGCGAGCCGGCCGCAGGTCAGGCGGCGCGCCCCTCGTGGAGTTGCGGGCCGTCCAACGCCTTCTGACGGGCAGCGTGGCCGTGACACGTTCGCTCGACTTGGCCCTCGGCCGCCTACGACCGATAGCCGTCCGGATGGCCCCTATGCCAGCGCCAGGCGTCGCCCACGATCGTCGGCAGGTCGCTGCGCTCCGGTCGCCAGCCGAGAACGCTTTCCGCCCGATCGGCCGCGGCCACCAGCAGTGGCGGATCGCCCTGCCGCCGCGGCCCCTCCTCAACGAGGGCGGCGACGCCGGTCACCTGCTCGCAGGCGGCGATGACCTCGCGCACGCTGTAGCCCCTGCCCGTGCCGAGATTCAGTGTCGCGCTCTCGCCGCCGGCCAGGAGCAGGTCGATCGCCGCCGCATGCGCCCGGGCCAAGTCGAGCACGTGGACGTAGTCACGCACGCAGGTGCCATCGGGCGTGGCATAGTCGGTCCCGTGCACGGTCAGCGGAACACTCTGAGCGATGGCACCGAGGACCTGCGGAATGAGGTGGATCTCCGGCGCGTGCGCCTCCCCCACCGTGCCGTCCGGCCAAGCGCCGGCCGCGTTGAAGTAGCGGAGCGAGACGCTGCGCAGACCGTGCGCCACGCGAAAGGCAGCGAGCATCTCCTCGAACATGAGCTTCGACCGGCCATAGGGCGACAGCGGCCTGGTGGGCGCAGCCTCGGACACCGGCACCTCCTGCGGATCCCCGTAGACGGCACAGGAGGACGAGAAGACGATGCGAGGACACCCGTGCCGGAGGCACGCCTCAAGGAGGGCAAGAGGCGCGGCAACGTTGTTGCGGAAGTAGAGCTCGGGGGCGACGACGCTCTCGGCGGGCTCGATGAAGCCGGCGCAGTGGACGACCGCAGCACAGCCGGGCAGCGCCCGGTCGAGTCCTTCGCGGTCACCGACGTCGGCTTGCACGAGCGCCGCCTGCGCGGGGAGCGCCGCGGCGAAGCCGTGCACGAGGGAATCGAGGACGACGACCTCGTGCCCCCGAGCGCACAGATGGTGCGCCGTCACTGAGCCGATGTAGCCGGCGCCGCCGGTCACGAGGATGCGCATCGTGGAGCCTCACTGGAGATGTGACAGGTGGTCGGCACGAGCCCAAGGCTACGCCCGTGCGAGTATGTCACACCCCGGCCGGCGGCATATGCCCGCGACGATGGTGGAGACCCGAGTCGAGAACCGCCGACTTGCATATGCGTAGCGCTACGCAACGAGCGAGAGTTCGCGTTCAGTAGGTCATCGGCCCGAGTGACTCGTGAACCGCCTGCCGCTGTGGGTGGCGAGCTCGCGCGCGCGTTCGCGCGATGGAACGAGACGGCTGAACGCGAGGTATGCACCGCTGCGTTAGACTTGTCGCTGGCTCTGCCGAAGGGCACCATGGCGGCGACCTCGAACTCACGCCGGGTGAGCGGCAGGTCAGTCGGTCCCGCTGCCCCAGGCGGACGGCGAACGGTGCCACGATTCCGTGCAGGTAGAGGCGAAGCGCCTCCACTTCGAGCCGTCCGTCCGGGGCAGCGCAGCGCCCTACTCACGCCGCCTCAACGAAGAGAAAGCCGACGCCGCACCCACAGTGGCCTCAGACTCCTGCCGCCCATCCCCGTCGAGACATCCTTCATCACAGCGTCGCGGGCTCTCCTGCTCTGTCATCGGTGCGCGGCGCCCAAAGTCCGCGCCCGTAGTCCCTACCTCTCGCGTGCCACGGACGATGGTGTTGACGTCGGTGCGTATGCGACTGCCCAGTCGACGTAGAGCTTCCCAACAGGCGGCGTCGCCGGCCCGATGACGCCTTGCCAGCCGCCGCTATTGCCTGGGGGCCACGCCTGACTCTGGATGCAGAGCCGCATCGGCACGGCTGGCACGTTCACGTCGCTGACCGTCGCCCAAATGCTTCCGTCGAGCGTGTAGACGAGTTTGCCAGGTGTCCACTCGACACCGAATGTGTGCCACTGCCTCAAGTCGACGGCGATGCTTCTCCACACACAGGTGTTGTCCGCGCCGTAGTGCAGGTGGCGGTGTGGCCTGCTGGTCGCGGGCATTGTCCTCTGAGAAGTCGATCTCCGGCGGCCAGTGTTGTCGGCGGGCCAGAGGATGAGGGCGTGCGAGAGACCGGGGCCAGCATCGAAGCGGAAGCGCACGAGGTACTTGCCGTAGTCTGGCCCGCCCTGTGCTGGATGCCGCCCGTGGTCCACTTGCCGAGCCGGGTCGAGGTAGTCGCTGATGACAAGACAACCGCCGGTGGCCGCGACGTGGGAGCGGGGCGAAGAGTGTGCCAGGGTCGCCGCCCGGCTCGCCATTGTAGGTGAACCAGCGATTGGTGTCGAGGGCCGTGCCGTTGAAGTCGTCGGACGAACGTCTGCGACCAGCCGGGGATAGGAGTGGTCGGCATCGGTTCCCCAGAGGTTGGCGGCGGTTGCGGCGTCGGCGTTGGCGTCGGCGTGGGCGTTGGCGTCGGCGTCGGCGTAGGCGTGGGCGTCGGCGTGGGCGTCGGCGTCGGCGTGGGCGTCGGCGTGGGAGCAGCCGTGATGTTCACGGTGCCGTCCGAGACGTCGGACGCGAGGGACGAGCCGCCGGAGCCATAGTAGTAGACCCAGAGCCGGTAGGCGCCGGCGGGCTGAGTCACGTCCCACGGCACACTGTAGCTTGTGGTCTTGCGATTCGCCGGGATGCTCGCGGCAGTCAGACTAGCCGAGGTGCCGTCCGGCGCGCTTTGCAGCGAGACCCGGAAGTAGCCGGTTGAGACGGCCGACGACATCCTCCATGTGATCGCGGTTGATGAGCCTGCGACGAAGGCGCCGCTGTTGGGCGACGTGAGCGTCAGCCTTGCCGCAGCGCGCCCTGTGACGGGTCGGAGATAGACGTAACGGTGGGTGCGCATGACGACCCTGCACCGCCCGATGCCATGCACGGTCACCGTGTGAGCAGCGCGCTTCACCGCAACGCGATACTGGGCACGCTTGACAACGTCGTAGTGCGAGGTCCGCTTGACGATCGTGAAGCGGAGCGAGGGAGACGACGAGTTGGCCAGGGCGTCTCGGCGCCGCGCAGACACTGAGCGCGATCAGGGCTGCGATGAGGATTGTGACGGCTGTGCGACTCTTCCTGGACACCTTGACTCCCGTGTCTCACGGAACGAGCAAGCGGCGTCGGCAACTCCGGCTCGAGTCGCACCGGAGCGATTCGCTTGAGTTCCCGTTGCGGATCCGGTACCAGTGGGGCGGTACGCACAGCATGGAGTCGGTCCTGAAGGAGGTTACTTTAGGGCTCGACGGGTGTTCGCGTGGCCCGCTCCGACAACGTGAGCACAGGCAGCCGTGAACGTCCGTCGGCGCCACGCGGCTCGTCGTCTCGTCGTGGGGTTCGTCATCGGGCGATGATAGACGGCCGCAGTGGACGCGTGCACCAACGCCAGCTCGCAGTCCGCGGACGCGGCTGCGCTGAGCACGCTCCGTGTGCCGGCTGCATTCACAGACGGACATCTCTCCGGGTCGGCGTCGCACTCGTGGATGAAGTGTATGGCTGCGATAATGGACCAGCACATCCGGTCAGTGGGCTCTCAGCGCCTCGTTGAGCTTCTCGCCGTTGCGAATACCGGCTTCCACGACTTGCACCTGCCCGGCCAGACCCCGGTCCGGACGGTCGCACACGCCGAGACATATCATCGAGACGAGCACATCATCACTACGCTCCACCAGCCGCCGGAGCGGCGGGACGCCAGCGAAGCCGCAGCCACCGGTGACGACTACTCGATTGCTCACCTCGACACCTCCTCAGCCATATGACCGTCTCCGCCGTCTCGCCTGCGAAAACACGTCACCGGCTCGCTCCTCACTGAAACAGCTCGGCGAGAAGCGCAGCACTTCGCGCCCAACTGTGGGGATCAGAGTACGTGCGCCCCGTCATCGCCGGCAGCGCCAGAAGCGCCCGCCGCAGGTCGTCGACATTGCCCGGTTGCACGAATGTGGCGCCCTCATAGCCTGCAGCGGCTTCCTTCAATCCCCCAACTGCGCTCACCGCTACCGGGAGTCCAAAGCTCATCGCCATGTGGAGAGGACCGCTCGCCGAGGATCGCAGGTAAGGGAGAACGACTGCGTCCGCCTCGGACAGGTAGCGCGCCAGCTCGTCGTCGGGTATGTAGCGGTTGACGAACGTGATGCGGTCGCGGTGATGAGAGCAATCGATGAGTTGCGAGGGCAAAGTCCAACCCTCCCAAGTCTCCCCGACGACCGTGAGCGAGTAGCGTCGAGCCTCCTCAGGTGTCAACGCATCGAAGGCTCGCAGCAGGTTCTCAAGCCCCTTGTAGGGCCGAATGGTGCCCAAAGAACAACAAGTGGAAGAGCCATCAGCGCCGTCTTTCGATCGCCGCTCTCCGGGGACCAGGTGGTCATTCGGACCGTGCGGAACGACCGCGATCGGCCTACCGTTGAGGGCGAGGCGTCTGCCGAGATTGGCCCGGTCAAACTCCGAGTGAACGGCGAAACCTGACGCGAGCGCGAGCAAGGGTCGGCCGAGCACCCGAACGTACAGCGCCACAAAGGGCAACCTGGCCTCGCCGCTGTCAACAGCCTCATGGAACTCGATAATGACGCGGCTGCCGAGAAGCCGAGCGGCGGAGGCCAACACAAGGTAGGAGTGCAGGACAGCGCCGGTCCACCACTCGAAAACCACGACGTCGGGCTTCTGGCGCGCGAGGAACCTCAGGGCGCCGAACATACTGGGAATCCAGTAGTAGTCGACGCCGTCGAAGCATTCGGTCTTCGCGTCGTAGTCCAGCGCAGCGAGCCTGGTTCCGACCCTGCGGGAACCGGGATAGAGGCGTCTGGGAATCAGCCTCCTCATCAGGATGACCGACACCAAGTGCTGTTCTGCCAGTGCGTTGGCGAGCCGGCAGGTGTAGTAGCTGATTCCGCTGAGGAAGTGCCATCCGGAGCCGACGACGCAGACTCTTCGGTCTTGGCGCTCCCGACTGCCTTCAGTCATCGAAGCTTGCCAAGGGAGCCAGCACATGAGTGGTGAACCGTCGGTTGTTCCACCAGGCCAACAGGGCGCCAGCGCTCCGCGTGACCAGCCAACTCACGTCGACTGCCGCTATGCCCATGGCCGGCAACAGCATCCACGTCATCGACAGGACGCTGACGGCGATGAAACCGTACAACCACGCTGCGACCGCAAGAAGGTTGCGAACGCGAAGGATACTCACGTAGATACTCGTCACTCCATCCGGAAAGGCCGAGATTGCGAGCACGACCAGCAGCGAATAGCCCTCAAGAGCGTATGCGTGGCCAAAAGCCGACAGGACAAGGTTGCCGAACAGAATCATGCCCAACGCCGTGGGTACAAGCAGTAGGGCAATGATGCCCGCCGCTTGGCGCGCCTTCCGGTAGACGTCGGCGGGAGCGTGTGAGCCCTCGGCGAACAGCGCGCCGGCGACGGCCGGTGCGATCATGAAGAACAAGCCGCCGACCCTCCAGGTGGTGTAGAAGTAGAGCCTCACTTGGGACTGCGGCATGGAACTCGCCGACCACAAACGCTTCAGCATCGCCTGCCCGCGAGCGCCGGCAGCGAGGATCACACGGCCAGGGCGCGCGGCTGGCCCCGCCGGTCGACGCCGGAGCGGCGCTCGTAGCTTGCGAATCGGTTCTCCATGCGCCGCTCGGCGCTGCGCCGCTCGACGAACTGCGCCTCGGGCGCCGGCGCCGGTGCGACTGACAAACGCCGCGGTGGCGTCACGTCTGCACCACGGGCGCTTTGGCCCAGGCCTAGCTTCTCGGGAGTGAGCGCTCGGTGCTGTCCGCTCGATCTCCCTGACGATGGTGCGGAGCACGCGCAGACCGTCACTCACGGCGTGCAGGTTGCTGGCGCCATGAAGCCGGCGGTGCTCATAGCTGGGGACTTCGACGACCGTGAGTCCGGCCGCGGCGACGCGGATGTTGATCAGCGTCTCGATCTCGAAACCGTCGCCCCACAGGCGCCCGTCACCTTCCGCCGGAGCGCGTGATCGCCAGTCGAGGTCGAGGACGGGAAGGCAGTTGCCTGCCCAGAACGCGTTGTAGCCGTAGCACAGGTCGCTGTACTTCGTTCCAGACAGGGCGTTGACCAACAGCATGAGAAAGCGATTCCCGCGCGGCGAAAGCGAGTGATATCCGCGCTGCCTCCGCCTCTGATGAAGCGACTGCCCTTGGCATAGTCCGCGCCGGCGACCAAGGCATCGACGAAACGGGGGATCTCCGCCGGATCGGCGGAACCGTCGGCATCCAGCATCACGATCACGTCGCCGGAACACGCCGCAAAGCCGCAGGCGAGCGCATTGCCCTTGCCCCGTCTCGTCTGCCGGATTGCACGCACGTCGCTGCGCAGCCGCCGGGCAACCTCCAGCGTCCCATCGGTGGATCCTCCGTCAACCACGACGACCTCGAAGATGCCCTCGGGCAGAGCGGTGAGCACATGCTCGAGGTTCTTCGCCTCATTCAACGCCGGAATGACGACGCTCACTCGGGGGGAGTGCGCGAGGCGGAGACCACGTGATCTGATCCCAGGGGGCATGCCGACCTGCGACTCGGCGCCGACTCCGGGATGCGACGAGCCGTCAGTTGCCAGCTTTCCGACCGGCTTCATGCATCCCCTCCCTTCCGCTCAGCCGTTCCGCAAGACCGGCCCGAGGGTCCGGCAGACGACAACGCGGCCGCAGTCTCGCCGTGCCGACCGCAAGGTCGTCAAGGGAAGTGACCCCACGGCTGCGCGGCAAAGCCCGGACGTGGATCACCCCTCTCTTGCCATTGGCCCTGCGCCCGCGCCCCGGACCATGACTATCCAAGCAGTATAAGGCCGCGTCGCGAACCGGTACAGAGTTTCCTCGTTCGGGGCGGAGGAATCCGCGCGTGACGTCTCAGCGCGTCGCTACAGAAGCGCACCTCACGCGACGATAGGGGAGCTGACGTCGAACGACGGGAGGACTCCCATGAGACGGAACGTCAGTGCGGTGCTCGTTGCGCTGATCGTGGCCGCCCTGGCGGCCGTGGCGATCGGCTGTGGCGCAACGGATATCGCTTCCCCGACATCCAACATCGACATGGCCAAGGACGAGGCGATGAAGGCCAGCCTCCTGGCCATAGACACGGGGATCGCGGCCTACATCGCCACTGCCGACGCGGCGCCGCCGGTGGTGGACCAGGCGACGATTGGCGCCTACGTCAGTCCGTGGCCCGTCAATCCGTGGACGAACGAGCCGATGAAGCCCGGCAGCGACGTGGGCGACTACACCTACGAGGTCCTGGGCGGGCGCAGCTACTCGCTGGTCGGTCACCTCTCGGACGGGGAATACACCAGACCGTAGGTCGGGGCGCGGTCGCCGCGCTCCGACGGTGTCGACGCGGACGGGGGCAGGCGCAATGGTTGCTGATCGCTTCCATCAGGCGTACGAGGGGCAACCGCCGTGGGACATCGGTCGCGCCCAGCCGGCGATCGTCGAGCTGGCCGACGCCGGCGAGCTACAGGGCCCCGTGCTCGACGTGGGATGTGGCACGGGCGAGAACGCCCTGTTTCTCGCCTCCCGGGGCTTCGAGGTCGCGGGCGTGGACGCCGTACCGGCGGCCATCCTCAGCGCGGCTCGCAAGGCGCAGCAGCGTGGGCTCTCGGCCGCCTTCCTCGTCCACGACGCCCTCGAACTGGAAGGCCTGGGGCGGCGGTTTCGAACGGTCGTCGACTCCGGGCTGTTTCACACCTTCGACGACGCGGAGCGTCTGCGTTTCGCACTGTCGCTCGCGTCGGTCCTCGAGCCGGGCGGGCGCTACTTCATGCTGTGTTTCAGTGAGCGCGAGCGGCGCGAAGGCGGACCGCGCCGCGTGACACGCGACGAGATCCGGACGGTCTTCCGCACGCCCGCGTACCGAGTGTTGTGGATTCGGGCGACCGGGATGGCGACGCGGCTCGACGGCAGACCGCGCAAGGCCTGGCTGGCCGCCGTAGAGCGGCTTCCCGAGCAGGGCGCCGCCGGGCGTGGGACGGCGGCGACGTCCTAGACGACCAGCACGAGCTTGCCGAGAGCCGGCCGCTCGCGCAGGAGCCGGTGGGCCCGTGGGGCCTCCGCGAGCGGCAGCTCGCGTCCGACCACGGGCCGCAGCGATCCGGTCCGCAGGCCGACGGCGATGGCCCTGTGGGCCTCCGCAAGCTCCGCCTCGCCGGCGTTGGTCAGCAGCATCGCGAGGATTGCGCCGTCCACATTCATGAGATCCCGGGGAGTGATCTCGACGGCGCCGCGGCTGCCCACGACGACGACGCGGCCGCGGGGAGCGAGCGTCGCGAGGTCGCGGCCGAGGTTCAGATCGGCTCTCATCTCGACGATGAGGTCGAACCCGCGGTCCCCGGTCATCTCCCGGGCGCGAGCCAGATGATCCGGGTCCCGATGGTCGGCGGCGTGGACCGCGCCCTGTGCTGCGATGAGCTCCAGTCCCGCATCGCTGCCGGCCGTGCCGGCCACGCGCAGACCCCCGGCGAGCGCGAACTGCACGACGGCGATGCCGACGCCGCCGCTGGCGCCGTGGACGAGCACAGTCTCGCCGGGCTGGGCGTTGGCGAACTGGAAGAGGGCGCGAAACGCGGTGGCGTAGGGAGTTGCCAGCGCGGCGCCTTGGGCGAAGGAGATGTCGTCCGGCAGGGGGTGAACGTCGCTTGGCCGGCAGAGGGCGTACTCGGCGTACGTTCCGCTCAGTGAGCCCGAACGTAGACGCGGGCGCCGCTCGCGACGTCGACGCCGGCGGCATCCGACCCAGGCGTGTAGGGCAATGCCGGCAACTCTCTGTAGGCGCCCGAGCGGATGTAGGTCTCGACTGGGTTCACGCCGACGGCCTGGATCCGCACGAGCACCTCGTCGTCTACTGGCTGAGGCTCCGGCAACTCCTCGAGAAGCATCACCTCGGGCTCACCGAACTCGTGCACGCGAATGGCTCGCATTCCGGTCTCCCTGGTCAGGGCACGACGAAGGCGCCGTGGTCGAGGTAGCCTGTCAGCTCGTAGCCGAGGCCGCCGTCGAGATACCGATACGTGAAGTCGCCCGGCTCCGTGCCGGGCGCCATGAGCAGGCCGGGCGCGTACGGGTTCATTGGCCAAGGGTCGACGTATGGGGCGACGGAGGCGCCGGCGCGCACGTCGGCGGGCAAGGGGTAGGTACCGTTGTTCGCCCGCGACCACGCTTCAATGCCCGCTTGAATTCGCTCGATCGCGTCGATCATCTGCAGAGCAAGGGACTGCCCGCTGTCGCTCGGACTGGGACTCGCGCTCGAGGCGGGGCTGGACGGCAGGAGTGGAGACGGCGCGGGGCTCGCCGGCTGCAGAGCCGGCACGCGCGCGAGCGGCGCCGAGGCCGTCGCGCCGCCGGCGCCGGTGACGCTGAGGGTCGCCGAGTCCGGATCCTGACCGGCGCGGAGCACGGCCTCGAGCGGGCCGCCGAGTTCGCCGAGCGAGAACTGCGCCGGCAGCGTGAAGCGCAGCTCGCGGCCGTCGTCGCCGGGGACGGCGTCCACGGTCTCACCGGGCTGCAGTGCCGCGTTGTAGGCGGTCACGCGGTAGGAGCCGGAGCTGCCCTCGACCATGAGCCCGCCACCGGCGCCGTCGGTGCGCCCCCAGGCCCCCTCCCACGCCACCTCCGAGGGCGTGGGCGATGGTGCGGGCTTCGGGGCGGCCTCGTCGTCTCCGCGAAACGCGAAGTACCAGACGGCGGTAGCGGCCAACGCGGCGAGCACAAGCAGAACGAGAATGATCCACCAGGCGTTTCCGGGCCCGCGTCCCTCCGGCCGGGACATGACGAGTCGCGGCTGCGGCGCAGGGGCTCCTTCCGCCCCATTCGTCTTCGGCGTTGTCGTCTGTTCCTGCTCGGGGGCGGTCTCATCCATGTCAATCCCTGTTCCGGTCTACAGCGTCAGTGTCCTGCTCCAGTGCGGCCCACATCTCGAAGAAGGCCGGGCACGTCTTGCTCACGCAGAGGCAATCGTCGATCACGATGCCGGGCACGCTCAGCCCCAGCACAGCGAAGGACATCGCGATGCGGTGGTCGCCCACAGGGTCGACATGCCCTCCCCGAGGACGCCCGGGGTGAATGCGCAGGAAGTCCGGGCCCGACTCGGTGGCCACGCCGAGGCGCCGCAGGTTCATCTCCATGGCGGCGATTCGGTCAGATTCCTTGAGGCGGGCGTTGGCGATGCCCGTGATGGTGACGGGTGAGCTCGCCAGCGGCGCGATCGCGGCCAGCGTCATGAAGGTGTCGGAGATATCGCTCATGTCGATCGTGAGGCCGGCCAGCGCTGCCGGGCCGGCCACGACGATCCCGTCGGGCTCCTCACTGACGTCACAGCCCATGGCGGCGAGGACGTCGACGAAACGCGTGTCGCCTTGCAGGCTCTCCTGCCTGTGCAGTCCGAGAACCTTGACCCGGCCGCCGCTGGCGGCCGCGGCGGCGAAGAAGTACGAGGCCGTGGACGCGTCGGGCTCGATGGCGTACGCCCGACCCTCGTAGACCGACGGCGAGACGCGGAAGCAGCGATGGTCGTCGCGCTCGGCCGGGACGCCGAAGCGCGCCATCATCGCCAGCGTCATGTCGACGTAGGGTCGGCTCACCAGCCCGTCGACTGCGATTGTCAGCACGGTCCGGGCCAACGGCGCCGCCATGAGCAGCGCCGAGACGAACTGGCTCGAGACGTCGCCCGGCAGGCGGAGGTCGCCGCCGGCAAGTCCCTGCGCCACCAATGTCAGGGGCAGGCGGTCGGCGTCGGCCGGTTCGGTGCGGGCGCCTTGGGCGCGCAGCGACTCGAGGAGGAGGGCGAGAGGCCGGCGCCGCAGTTGCGGCGCGGCGTCGACCCGGTACCGCCCGTGGCCGGCCGCGCAGGCCGCCAACAGGAAGCGCGCAGCCGTCCCCGCTTCCGCACAGTACACATCGGCGCTCTCCAGAGGGATGCGCCCGCCGCAGCCCAGGACTCGCCAGTGTGTGGGCCCCTGATCCACTTTGAAGCCGAGACTCCGCAGCCCATCGGCGAAGGCGAGTGTATCGTCCGCGGCGAGGGCTCCGGTCAGAACAGACTCCCCTTGCGCGAGCGCCGCCAGCAGCAGGGCGCGGTTGGTGACGCTCTTGGAGCCGGGGATCGTGACGGTGACGTCCAGCCCGGACCGGGCTGGAAGGATCTCGCGAGCGGTGTGCTTGTCGGAGGACGTGGGCATGGCTCAGCTCGAGGATACGCCTGGTGCGGCAATCGGCTTCGTCCACGACTCGTAGGCGAAGGTCACGTGCATCCCGGCGCCTTCGTAGACCACGAGCGGCCGGGTCGCGCCGTCCGCGTCGACTCCGAGTTCCACCCGGCGCTGGCCGCGCCGGACCAGCTCGGCGAAGGCCTGCGAGAGCAGCGCCGTGCCGATGCCGCGCCGTCGCCAAGCCTGCCGCACGCCGAGCCCTTTGATCCAGCCGATGTCGCCGTGGTCATAGGCGATCAGGCCGCCGACGGCCTCTTGTCCGTCCCATGCCAGCAACCAGAGGCCAGGATCGAAGTCGCCGTGGTCCACGAGCCTGGCCTTCCACGCCTCGAATGGCTCGTCACTGTGCCAGAACTGCTCCGTGAACGCCTCCTTCATGGTGGCGTGCATGACGTGGATGTCCTCCACGGGTCGAAACGGCCTGATTGCGATGCCCGCCGGCGGAGCGGTGACGGCTGGGACCGGAGGCAGATCGGCCGCCATTCGATAGACGGTTCGCGTCAGCACGAAACCGCGCCGTCGCAGCAGCTCGCTCTTGGCGCGGTTGACGGTAATGGCGAAGACCCCGAGGCTGGCCTGAGGACCGTAGGCGCGTGTCCGGGCCAGCTCCCCCGCCCGGCGCTCTGCCAACGTCAGCAGTCGCCCAGCCAGGCTCGGCTCCGCATGATTCGGGTGCGCCCAGAAGTCGGCCTCGAGCTCGCCGGTGCGCAACTGGTCGCCCGTGTAGGCGTAGCCGACGACACGGCCTTCAGCGTCAACCGCCAGCCACGCGTCCGCGGCGAGGTCGAAGCCGTCCAGCATCCAGTCGTTCTCGAGGTCTCGCGACGTCGTGTCCGGAGCACCCGTTTCGACGACGTCGCAAGCGTTGAGGAGGTCGACAACGGCGTCGAGGTCTGCCGGCTCGGGGCGCCGGATGCGGCTTGGTGCTGGACTCATGACGCGGATGCTACACTACCCTTCCGCCCTCGCCGGTCATGTCGTTCCGGCGTGACGAGGCGTTTAGCCGCCGCCGTCACGGGAATGCCGGTGTCGAGGCTCACGCGGATTGAGGCAAGGAGGCCGACATGAGTATCGGCAGGTGCCCCGGCCAGGACCGGATCAACTGGACACCGGACGATATCTTCGATGTGCGCTGCCCCAACTGCGGGGGAAGTATCGAGTACTTCAAGGACGACCAGCGGCGCAAGTGCCCAAGCTGTGGCATCGTGGTCGAGAACCCGCGCTTCGACAACGGCTGCGCCAAGTGGTGCGCCGCCGCGGAGAACTGCTCGATCATGCGCGGCGCCATTCCGGACGAGGACGAGGCTCCGTCCCAGGCGTAGCCGCGAGCGGGTCGTCCGGCTCCGCCGCCTCGCCGCTCATCCCGGTGCGGCAACACAACGAGCATGCGCAGTGCGACCTGTGGCGCCAGCCGGTCTGCGGAGCCTCTTCAGGCCTGATGGCCAGGGTTCGGCCGGTCTCGGTCACCCAGAAGAACGTGCCGTCGAAGTAGTGCTCGCGGCCGTCGTGCACGGTCCATGCGCGTCGCTCGGCGCTCATGATCTGATGACGATCGTAGAAGCCCCCGGCATGGTTCTTGACGCACCTCCTCTGAAGTCGTCCTACCCGCTCAACCGGCCGTCGAATCGGCGTGTCGTGAGGGCGCGCGCGGTCACGTCGGCGAGTGGCCAAGGTGCGCGTCTCGGGTGTTGCACATCCTCGGCGGTGCGCGCACATGGCTCGACGGGCCCCTCGACCGCGACATGGGCGTAGGCGCGGGGAGCTACGTCCGGGGCGACAGGGCGAGCGGGGTCCGGCTAAGATTCGGACAGTGACCAGTCGACCGGAGGGGCATCCCATGGAGTTCACGCTCGATCGTGCCGCGGTGCAGGACGCGGTGAGCAAGCTGGTGTTCCGCACGCAGGCCTTCATCGACGGCGCCTTCCGGCCCGCCGCGAGCGGAGCCACGCTGCCTACGTACAATCCGGCCAACGGCGCGACGATCGCCGACATCGCGGCCTGCGACGCGGACGATGTCGATCTAGCGGTGAAGGCCGCGCGCGTCTCCTTCGAGGCCGGCGTGTGGTCGGGGCTGAAGCCGGGCGAGCGCAAGGGCGTGCTCCTCGACTTCGCGGCGCTGCTCGAGGAGCACGCCCTCGAGCTCGCCTTGCTCGACTGCCTCGAGGCCGGCAAGCCGATCGCCGAGACGGCCACGCTCGATATCCCTGACACGATCGATTGCATCCGCTGGCACGCCGAGCTCACCGACAAGCTTTACGAGCGTGTGGCTCCGACCGGACTGGAGGCCGTCGCGCTCATCGTGCGCGAGCCGCTCGGCGTTGTCGGTCTGATCACGCCGTGGAACTTCCCGGCGCAGATGGCCGCCTGGAAGATCGGTCCGGCGCTGGCGGCCGGCAACAGCATCGTTCTCAAGCCCGCGGAGCTGACGTCGATGAGCGCGCTACGGATGGCGGAGCTGGCGTGCCAGGCGGGTATCCCCGCAGGCGTGTTCAACGCCGTGCCGGGGTACGGGCCGACGGCCGGCAAGGCGCTCGGCCTGCACATGGACGTCGACATGCTCGCCTTCACGGGGTCGACCGAGGTCGGCCGCGAGGTGCTGCGCTACGCGGCCGACTCCAACCTCAAGCGGGTCATCCTGGAGCTGGGCGGCAAGAGCCCGCAGGTCGTGCTCGCCGACGCTCCCGATCTGGACGCCGTCGCCGAGAACGCCGTCTCGGCCGCCTTCTGGAACATGGGGGAGAACTGCAGCTGCGGCTCGCGCCTCATCATCCATCGCAGCATCAAGGACGAGGTGCTGGCCCGGATCAAGGCGATCGTCGCGACGTGGACCATGGGCGACCCGCTCGATCCGGCGACCAAGCTCGGTCCGATGGTCGAGCCCGACCATCTGCAGAAGGTGCTGGGCTACATCGAAGCCGGCAAGGCGCAGGGCGCCCGGGTCGTCCTCGGCGGCGGGCGGATGTTCGAGGAGACGGGCGGCAACTTCGTCGCCGCGACGATCTTCGATGAGGCGACCAACCAGATGAGCATCGCCGCCGACGAGATCTTCGGCCCGGTGCTGACGGTGATCCCCGTCGAGAGCGACGACGAGGCGATCGCCATCGCCAACGACACCCGCTACGGCCTTGCCGCCTCTCTGTACACCGCGGACGTGAGCAAGGCGCACCGCTGCGCTCGTCAACTCCGGGCGGGCACCGTCTCCGTGAACTGCTTCTCCGAGGGCGACATCACGACACCGTTCGGTGGATTCAAGGAGTCTGGCTTCTTCGGGCGCGACAAGTCGATGTGGGCGCAGCAGCAGTACACGGAGCTCAAGACGATCTGGATTCAGTTGGACTGAGCCAAGTCCCGGCCGGCGTGCTCGCCGGCGGACTCGTCTAGTTCAGGCCGAAGCGACGGATATCGTCCTCATCCGCCCCGAAGTAGTGCGCCGTCTCGTGGAGGACGGTGATGCGGATCTGCTCCGCAAGGTCCTCCTCGTCCTCGGCATCGCGCTCGAGGTTGCGTTGGAACAGGTGGATGAGGCCTGTCTCCGGCCCCGGCCCCAGGGTTGACTGGTCGGGCATGGCGATGCCGTGGAACAGGCCGAGAGTGCGCGGGTCGAGACCCTCGAGAACCAGGGCCTCCGAAGGCCTGTCTTCGACGAAGATGGGCACGTTGCGGAGGTGGGCGAGGATCTCCTTCGGCAGCTCGTCGAGGGCGTCAGCGGCGATCTGCTCGAACTGTTCCCGCGGGAGAAGGGGCTCGGGGCCGTCGTTGGCGGCGTCGAGGCGCAGCACCGCGAGCCACTCCTTGATCATGCCGCGGCGGTCGTTCTTGTCTTCACAGGCGAGGCCGAGAAGGTGACGGGCGTCGGCCTCGTCTAGTGTGTCCAGCGGGGGGCCGGCGAGGAGCTCACGCAGGAGCCGAGCGGCATCGCCTGGCTCGTCGTAGTACTCCAGGTAGACCTCGGCCGAAGCGATCCAGGGCTCCGGGTCGTCGGGATCGGCCGCGCTCCAGCGGCTGTAGGCGTCGAGCGCGGCTTCCGGGTCGTCCTCGGCCAGCGCCAGCTCGGCCTCCAGCTCGAGCACGTCTGGGACATCGGACGCCGACTCCCGCAGGCTCGCAAGGGCGCGCCACGCGGTCTCGAGATCGCCCTCGTCCAGGTGTTCCCAGGCGTCGTCGAGCTCGCGTTGGCTCTCGGGGTCGAGTTCTCTCGGATCGGCGGTCACGGCGCTTCCTATACTAGCGCTTCGCCATCGAAACGCGAGGCGCGCTGTTGGCGGTCGCCCCCTCGGCCTGCCGTCCCGGCCACTGTCTGTGGCCGCGTACCGGACCGATGACCGCCGCTTGCGGGCGTTGCCACCGCTGCTGACGGCTGTGCGGGACGGCGCCTCCCCACGGCGCTCGCGTTGTACACTGTCAACCTCAGGACGCGGCTGGAGGTGGCATCGTGGAGTACAGTTATCGTCCCAAGGACCCGCGCGCGAAGCTGCGCGAAGTGGTCGCTCGCTATGCGCAGTCCATGCGGGTGGCCGGGCGTCTCCCGAACGCGGCCGTCGCCTTCGGGGACTCGGAGAGTCCGGCTCCGCCGCAGACTCAGGGGTATCTCATCCAGGATCGCCGGACCGGCCGTCGCTATCTCCTGCTCGAGGACGGCGACGTGCTGCACGACCCAGGGGAAGCTTGGCTGGACGAGCCCGACGACGACCTGGTGACCATGCTCGCCAAGTCGCTGGCGGACGCCCGCATGGGCGGCTCAGGCTGGCTCGTGAGCACCGACGGCAGCGAAGCCACGATGGTGCCCGACCGCCGGACCTCTCAGCATCCACATGGGGGAGTGGAACGACGCCGCTGAGGCGCCGGCGCTCGGCGCGTGGTCGTCCGTCGCCGGCTCTGGTATAAGCAAAGGCGTGAACACGCTCTCGGCGGCACTCACTCACCCCTGTTTGCACGCGCCGTCGCCCGACGCCCTGCTCGCGCTGGGTGTGGACCTGGGGAAGGTCACCACCTGTGTGGCCCTGGGCGAGATCACCACAGGCGGGACGCTCCGCCTGCTCGAGACGCGAGCGGAGCGCCACCACGGCGATCCGCTGGGGCCGTTCCTGGACCTCTACCGGAAGCTTGACCATCAACGGCTGGTCGCCGTGGCGGCGACGGGCATTCACGGCGACAGGCTGGGCTCTCCGGCGCTCGGCGGCGTGCCTGAGGAGATCGCCCAGGAGGAGGCCGCCGCCTGGCTCTGCCCCGAAGGACCCGTCAACGTCGTGAGGATCGGCGGCGGTGGCTACTCCGTGCTCACCCGGGACGCCCGCGGACGGATAGCCTACGAAGCGAACGAGCGCTGCTCGGCCGGCACCGGGGAGACCGTGGAGGGTCTCTGCTCGCGTCTCGGCCGTACACTGGCCGAGGCGGTGGAGCTGGCCGCGGCCGCCGAGGATGGGGTCACAGTGACGAGCCGCTGCGCCGTCTTCGCCAAGAGCGAGCTCACTCACTTCGCGAACCAGGGGGAGACGCACGGGCGCATCTTCCGTGGTCTGTTCGCGGGCGTGGCGCGCAACGTCTACAGCCTCTACGACAAGAGCAGGGTCGAGGGGCCGCTGGTGCTCATCGGGCACGGCGCCCTCATCGGGCCGGTCGCCGCCGGTGTCGTCGCGCTCAACGGCGGAGAGGGGGTCGTGGCGCCGCAGGCCGGCGTGTTCGAGGCGCTCGGCGCACTGCGCCACGCCGTCCACCGCGCGGCGCGACGATCGTTCCCGGCGGATCCGGAGACACTCGTCAGGCACTCGCGTGCGCGTATCGGGCGCCTTCAGCCGGCGTGGGCAGGGCCTGGCTCCGTGGTGAGGCTGGCGGAACGGGACGGCTCACGGCGGACGACGGCCGGTGGGGCTGCGGTTCTCGGCCTGGATCTAGGGTCTACGGGGTCGAAAGCGGCTGTCCTAGACGCGGCGACCGGAGCGGTGCTGGCCAGCATCTACCGGCGAACCGAGGGCAATCCGGTGGAGGCGGCCCAGGCGCTCGTCGCCGAGGTGCGCGAGATGGACGTGGCACGCGTCGTCGGCGTGGGCATCACCGGCTCCGGGCGGGACGCGGCGGCCGCCGTGTTCCGCGCCGCCTGCCCGGAGCTCGAGGCGCGGCTCGTGATCCAGAACGAGATCGTGGCTCACGCGACCGCCGCCGCGCGACTCGATCCTGACGGCGGCGAGAGCCTGTCGATCGTCGAGATCGGCGGGCAGGACGCCAAGTTCATCAACGTCAGCGGGGGTCGCGTCGTCGACGCGGACATGAATCGGGTCTGCAGCGCGGGGACCGGATCCTTCCTGGAGGAACAAGCCATCGCCCACGGCGTCCCCGACATCGTCGAGTTCGGCAAGCTGGCGGCGCAAAGCCAGGCTCCGCCCGATCTTGGTCAGACGTGCACCGTCTTCGTCGCCGACGTCGCGGCGGAGGCGCTCAACAACGGCTACTCGCGCGCGGACATCTTCGCCGGCCTGCAGCACTCGGTCGTCCGCAACTACCGCAGCCGGGTCATGGGTCAGCGACGGCTGCAGAAGCGAGTCTTCTTCCAGGGCAAGCCGGCGTCCGATCCGGGCCTGGCGCGAACCCTGGCGGCTGTGTTGGAGAGAGAGGTCTACGTGCCGGCCGATCCCGGAGCCATGGGGGCGGTGGGTATCGCACTACTCACGCTGGCCGCCGTCCCGCGGCTTGCGGACGCGCCGCCGGCCGATCTCGACCGAGTGCTCGCCGCGCGGGTCGCCGGACGGCGGGTCTTCCAGTGCAAGGACCGGGACTGCCGGAACCTCTGCCGGCTGGAGCTGGCCGAGATCGAGATCGGAGGCGATAGCGCGAAGGTCGTCAGTGGCGGACAGTGTCCGAAGTACGACCACCCAGGGGCGGTCGGGGCCAAGCTGCCCAAGACTGCGCCGGCGCCGTACCAGGAGCGCGAGGAGCTCCTTGAGGGGCTTCTACGGGAGGCGTCGTCGGCCGCCGCCGGCCGGGCGCGTCCGCGGCTCGGCCTGCCGTACGCGCACTACCTCATCGACACGCTGCCGTTCTTCGTCACCCTGTTTCGGGCGCTGGGTTACCCGGTCGAGGTGCTGCGTCCGGACTCCTCAACCCTGGCCGAAGGCGATCGACGGTGCACGGCGCCGGGGGCGTGCGCCCCGGTCAAGCTGCTCCACGGTCTGGCTCGGGCTGACGTCGACGTGCTGGTGGCCCCCGTGTTCGTGCATCTGCCGCTGTCGAACGCCGGCGCCGTGACGTACACGTGCCCGATGGCACAGGGAGCTCCTGACATGGTGGCGGGCGCCCTGGCCGCGGAGGCGTCCACGACGAGGGTCTTCCGGCCTGTCCTCTTCGACCGCGAGGGTGTCGGGTTCGACGCGCCCCGGGTCAGGCGGGCGCTCGCTCATGCCGCGGCCGCGCTCGCCGCCGGGCCGGACCGGCGTGTTGACGCCCCGGCGCGCGCGCCGGCCGCCTTTCGCTCCGCCTACGAGGCGGCGCTTGCTGCCCAGCGGCGCTATGAGGCCGGTTTGCGCGCGATCGGGGAGAAGGCGCTGACTTGGGCGCGGGAGCACGACTACCCGGTGGTGCTCATTGCCGGCGAGACCCACGTGATCCACGACGTCGTGCTGGACGCGGGGATTCACGAGCTCGTGGCGGCCAACGGCGGCCTGGCGGTTCCGCTCGACTGCTTCCCTGTGCCGGGCGATGTCGCCGGCGTGGCGCGGGTGCACTGGGCCAGCGCGGGAGCGACGTTGCGAGCGGTTGCGGCGGGTCTGAAGGAGGGGAACGTGTACCCGCTGCTTCTCGGCGCCTTCGGCTGTGGGCCGAACTCCATGATCGAGCATCTCTTCACCGACGCTGTCGGCGAGTGGCCGCACGCGGTGCTCGAGAGCGACGGGCACGGCGGCAAGGCCGGGTACGTCACCCGAGTCCAGGCGTTCCTGCACAGCGTGCACTCGTGGCGGGCCGGGAGCCACGTTCCGCCGGCGATCGACGAGCGTCTCGAGCGCTACGACAGGCCTCTGCCACATAGCTTGGACCCCGACGGGTACGACCGCTACTACTTCGGGCACGTCGGCGGCGGCCTGGGCCGGTACCTGGCGGCGGCGATGCGGGGGGCGGGGCTCCACGCCAGCTACGTGGGCGAGCCTGACGCGGCCGCCTTGCGCGCCGCCGGCGGCGAGTGTTCCGGCAAGGAGTGCCTGCCGTACCAGCTCATCTGGGGCGCGTTCGAGCGTTTCATCGCGGACGAGGCCGGCCGGCTGGGCGAGGGGCGGGCGCTCCTGCTCAGCGCCGGCAACGGCTTCCAGGCCTGCCGGGCCAACCTGTTTCCGCTCACGGAGCAGCTCGCGGTGGAGCGGCTCGGTCTGGGCGGTCAGGTTGACGTTGCCGACTCCAGCATCGTGACGAGCAACCCCCGCATGATGCCCGTGGCGTGGGCTGCCCTCGTGGCCGTCGACCTTCTCAACATGATGCGCTTCTACAACCTCGCGGCGGAACGTGAGCGCGGCGAGGCAGACCGGCTGTTCCAGACGCACTCGGGCCGTCTCGAAGCGCTGCTCGAGCGGCCTCGCGACCGGGGAGGGCAGGCCGCCCAGATGGCGGCCGCTTTGCGCGTGCTGCCGGCGGTTCAGGACCTGCTCGCTGAGGCCGCCGCCGACTTCCGCGCTCAGGAGCTGGACGCGGCGCGCCTGGCCGAGCTGCGGGAGGTGTACCTGTGCGGCGACCTCTTCCTGAGGGTCGACGAGTGGGGCAACGACGATCTGCAGCACAAGCTGGCCGCGCAGGGGCTGCGCGTGGTCTTCGAGCCGTACGGCGAGTTCTTCGAGCTGCTGGCCCTGCGCAGCATTCAGGACGGCGTCGCCCGCCGCACGGTGCTCAAGAAGCAGGCGACGCTGCTGGCGATGGGCGTGATCGCCGACCGTCTCGTTGCGGCAGTGCGCAGGGAGCACCCCTGGGTCTTCTGGAACGATGTCCGCAGCGTGGATCTGGAGAGCCGCCGCCTGACGAGCGGATTCCCCTTCGGGGAGACGATCCCGACGGTGGGCGGGGCCTTGTTCACCTGGCGCACTCAGCCGATCGACGGGGTCGTGGCCGTCGCGCCGCGCGGCTGCGGGCCGGCGCTGATAGCCGAAGCGCAGCTCCGGCGTGAGACCGGCTTGCCGATCCTCTTCGTGTACAACGACGGCGACCCGATCGACGAAGGCCGCCTGGCCGGGTTTGCGTGGCGGCTGCGACGGCAGCCGGCCCGTCGGTCTGGGATGGCGGCCGGCTAACCAGCTGCTCGCCGCCTCGGCTTCGGGCTCGGGGGTGGTCGCGGGGGTCTGCCCGGCTTCGCAGGCCTCCGAACGGCGTCTCGCTCACCGATGCCAGAACATCGCGCTCTGGCCCGGATCGAGAGAGCTGTCCCGTACGTCCTGCCCGCTCCCCGCCTTGTGCCCGTTCCTCTTCTGGAGGTGATCATGCTCGACGTACTCCTTGAACGCCGAGAGGTCCTTGGCGACCAGTCGTTCGATTTCCTCCACAGGCAGGCTTGTATCGTCAGGGGCGTCAAGCTCAAAGATCACGCTCGTCCGCCTCCGGCCGGCCTCTTCGAAGCGAATAAGCCCGCTCCGTACCGCGTCGACGCAAACCAGTTCGTCGCAAGCCATCTTGGCTTTGCCCATCACGATCCAGTGCGCGAAGTACGTCCAGGCAGCCTCGACATCGGAGCGAGGGAGGTCGACGTCGGCCTGCCGGCGGATGATGGCCACTGCGTCCTCTTTTCAGACTTTGTTGATCTCTTACAGTGACAATCTACCCTGGCGGCTCCGAGGACGAACGCGACGCCTCAAACCTCCGCTGTACCGGCAACTTGCCGAGCGTGATAGCCTCTGAAGATATTCGTAGTCGCTCTCCGTCTGATTCGCATACGACTGCGCGAAGTCGGTGTGAGCCTTCCCTTCGGGATCTGCTTCGGGCCCTTCGGGTCTCAGCGTTCCATCCGCCCTCGCACGGACGGCCGCGTGTGGTACTCTGACTGCATCCCACGTCCACCTTCGCATGTGATCATCGACTGCCGAAAGGAGATCATGCCGAGCGACAACGGGTCGGGAGGCCGGGGCCACTGGGCCAACAATGGCAGTCCGGATCGCATTACCTTTCTCGGCCACGCCACCGTCCTGGTGGAGCTGGACGGCCTGAGATTGCTCACAGACCCCGTGCTGCGTCAGCAGGTTGGTCCGCTCTTGCGGCGGGGCCCCAGACCCCACCTCGGCCCGCTGTCCGGACTCGACGCGGTCCTCATCTCCCACCTTCACCTCGATCACTACGATCCGCCTTCGCTGCGTCTGCTGGACAAGGGAGTGCTGATCATCGGGCCGCGTGGCAGCGCGCGCTCTCTGCGCTGGCGAGGCTTCGAGGACGTCCACGAGCTGGCCGCAGGCGAGAGCCTGCGTCTGGCGGCGATCGAGATCACCGCAACCGAGGCGCGGCACCCCGGTGGGCGTCACCCCTTGGGGCAGGGTCCGCCGAGCGTGGGCTACGTGATCAGCGGCACCCACGACGTCTACTTCGCCGGAGACACGGGCCTCTTTCCGGGTATGGCGGACCTCTGGCCGCGGCTCGACGTCGCTTTGCTCCCCATCGCCGGGCTCGGCCCCCGTCTGCCCGAGGTCAAGCACCTGAGCCCACGCCATGCGGTTCGCGCGATGGAGTTGCTGCGCCCGGAGATCGTCATCCCGATCCACTGGGGCACGTACCACCTTCCGGGCACCGCCCTGATGCGAATGCGGCCGGACATCCATCGTCAGGCGCCGCTCGACTTCATGCGCGAGGCCGCGGCGCTCGAGCCGGAGATCCGCACCGTGATGCTCGAGCCCGGTCAAGCGCTGGAGCTTGCCCGGCGCCTCCCGGCGACTACGCGCGACGGCAGTATTGCCGGCCGGGAGCATCCCGGCTGACGCCTGCTGCCCCAGGGCCTAGCGTTCGCGCCGATCGTTCCGCCGACCGCGGAACCGCCTCTCTTGGCCGAAGTTCTGCACGACCATCGCCACGACCGTGATCAGGTAGAGCTGGCCCAGTACGGCCTCGCTCATCGCCGTGAGTCGTCCCACCTGGCCCTGGGCGGTCAGGTCGCCGTATCCGGTCGTCGTGATCGTCGTCAGGCTGAAGTACAGGTAGTCGGTGGACGAGACATTCGGGGGATTCTGGGCGAAGAACGGCTCGCCGGTCACGAGCGCCAGCAGCGTGTAGGTGCTGGCGTAGAACATCGCGATCATGAGGTAGACACAGACGGCGCCGAAGAACGTCTCGACGTTCACGACGCGGTGCGTGACCAGTCGCCTGACGATCGCCACGGGGGCGACCACGATCAGCACCACGTTGAGGGTGACGGTGGCCAGCTTCGCCAGGTCCTCGTTGCCCGAGAAACCGAAGACGACGCCGGCAAGCGCCGCCAGGCCGATGAGCAGAAGCGCGTAGCGCGGCACGTGGCGCTCGACCTGGGAGGCGCGCAGGGCCAGCCAGGTCGTGACGGCGAGGAGGACGAGCGCCAGCATTCTGCCGTACTGGAGGTCGCCGGCGGCGGCAGTGACGAAGTAGAAGGCGACGAGGAACACCAGGACGAGGCCGTAGCTGTCGGCGAAGCGGGGTCGTTCGGCCTTGCCAGCGTCTTCATCCTGCCCGCCGGTGATCGTGTCTGGCGGTCTGCTGTCGGCATCGTCCATGATGCGGCTCACTGTACTCCACGGAGGAAGCGTCGCCCAGTCTCAGCGGCGGATGGCTGTCTGGGCGGCCGTCCCCCATAATGGGTTGTGATGCTGGACCACCTCGCCATACTGCCTGGAGCTAGTCAGCGACGCGCAACGACCGCTGTTCTTCCTCCTGGTTGGGTTCATCCTCACCTTCGGGCTCACGCGTCTGAGCACCCGGCTGGCCCGGGCGGGGGTGTTCTCGAGGTTTCGCCCGGGGAGCATCGTCACCGCAGGCGGCGTGCACATCCACCACGCCGTGCCCGGCCTCGTGGGCATGATCATCTTCGGCATCCTCGGCTTTGCCTTCACGCCAGAGAGCCCGTGGATCGAGATGCTGGCGTTCGGCTTCGGTTCGGGGGCGGCCCTGACGCTGGACGAGTTCGCTCTGATCCTGCACCTCGAGGACGTCTACTGGACCGGCGAGGGGCGTGCGTCGATTGACGCCGTCGTGCTCGGCGTGACGTTCATCATCCTGCTCCTCACCGGGCTGCTCCCGAGGAGCATCGACGAGGTCGAGCGACTCGTTGGCCTCTCACGATCGGTCGGGGTCGTGCTGCTCCTCGCGGCTTCGGTGTTCGTCATCATCAGCTACCTCAAGGGCAAGCTCTTCATGGGGACCGTAGGTATCTTCATTCTGCCGATCGCCGTCGTCGGAGCGCTGCGGCTCGCCAAGCCGAACTCCCCTTGGGCCTACCTCCGCTACGGTCGCAGCCCCGTGAAGCTCGAGAGAGGCCCAGCGTCGCGACGAGACGTTCTATCGTCGCTGGCGGCAACGCAAGCACTTCGTCTGGGATCTCATTGGCGGCAAGCCTCACCTGCACCTGCCGCAGCTTCGTCTGCGCCACACGCAGCCTGAGCAGAGCCATCACGGGGACGAACACCCGACCCCAGTCCCGGGCGGCAAGCCGCACTGAGACAGAAGCTGCCGCCCGGGACCAGCTGATGTAGCATCCGTTCATCGGATCGGGCCCGTCAGACGCGCCCAAGGTCTTTGAGCGAGGTCGGCCGCGTGCTCTTCCCAACGATCACATTCGCCGTCTTCTTCCTCGTCGTGTACGCGGCGAGCTGGCTGCTGATGCCGCGCTTCCGCCTCTGGAAGCTCTTCATGGTGGCGGCCGGCTACGTCTTCTATGGCTGGTGGGACTGGCGGTTCGTTCTGCTGCTCATCGGTGCGACGGTCGTCGATCAAGCCTTGGGTGTCCAGATCGCGAGGGCGAGAACGCGACCGGGCGCGGCGCGCCGCTGGCTGGCGCTCGCCGTGGTCGTGAATCTCGCGGCGCTGGGTGCCTTCAAGTACTTCGACTTCTTTGCCGCGAGCTTCGACCGGGTCCTCAGTACGATCGGCCTGGGGGCGCCGCTGCCGCTCCTTCAGATCGTCCTGCCCGTGGGCATCTCCTTCTTGGTCTTCCGGATGCTCACCTACGTGATCGACATCTATCGCGGCCGGCTCGATCCTTCGCCGCCCCTGGACTTCGCCGTCTACGTGGCGTTCTTTCCCTATCTGCTGGCGGGACCAATCTCACGGGCCGTCGACTTTCTCCCCCAGCTGCGCCTGCCGCGAGACCCCCGCTCCGTCGACGCGGCGCGTGCCTTCTCGCTGATCCTCGGCGGTCTCGCCAAGAAGATCCTGATCGCCGACTACCTGGCGACACATATCGTCAACGGTGTGTTCGCCTCGCCGCAGTCCTACTCGTCCTGGGAGACCCTGTGGGGCATCCTCGCCTACTCGGTGCAGATCTACTGCGACTTCAGCGCCTACAGCGACATCGCCATCGGCGTGTCGCTGCTGCTCGGCTTCCAGCTGCCGGACAACTTCAACGCTCCCTACACGGCGCGGACCATCCAGGACTTCTGGCGCCGCTGGCACATCACACTCTCCAGCTGGCTGCGTGACTACCTCTACATACCTCTCGGCGGCAGTCGCAAGGGCCGCGCCCGGACCTACGTGAACATCCTGATCACCTTTCTGCTGGCCGGCCTCTGGCACGGCGCCGGATGGACCTTCGTCTTCTGGGGTGGCATCCACGGCGTCGGCCTGGCCGTGGAGCGGGCGCGCGCGGACGCACGCCGAGCGCGCGGCCTGGCCGACAGAGGGCAGACCGCGGGAGCGCACGCGCTCCAGCGGCTCGGCGTCTTCGCGTTCGTCAGCTTCGCGTGGGTGTTCTTCAGGGCCGACTCGATCTCGGGCGCCTTCGCCGTGTTGTGGCGGCTTGTCGCGGGACTCGGCAGTCTCGGCTCGGCGGTCACGTGGCCCATCGTGGGGCTGGTCGCTCTGGGCATCGCCATCCAGTACGTTCCCCGCGCCGTCGTCGAGCGTCTGGAGGTCGGCATGGCCCGGATCGGCTGGGCAGGACAGGCGGCGGTGTTGGCCGTGGCTCTCTTCCTTATCGACACGCTCGGTCCGCAAGGCGCCGCCGAGTTCCTCTACTTCAAGTTCTGACGGTGAAGGCCGACTGGGACACCTGGAGCGCGGCCGACGGCCCGGCGGGGGCTTCGCGGCAGGGCGCCGGTCATGCCGGCGGCGGTGAGGCGTGGTCGGCGTCCGGCGAGCCGGACACGAGCGTCGCCGGCCCTCGGGCGTACGCCGGGCGTCCCCGGTCGCATGGGGCACGGGGGGGCGCCCGGGGGACCGGTCCGGGCGGCCCCGTCGCCGCCCTCGGGGGCGCGCCTCGGCGGGCGCGACGCTGCTCGCCATGCTCCTGGGCTTCTTCGTCGCCGGCCTGCTGGACGTCGGCGCCATCCAGAAGGACATCGAGGGGAGGCCGTTGGGCACCGGCCGGAGCATCCAGCTCGCGCTGCTCAAGCCGATGGTCGTCTTCAGCGAGGCCGTCAGGTTCGACAAGCCGGCCGCCGCTCTCGACACCATGCTCGGCCGGGGCGAGCAACGGCACCACAAGCTGACCGATGTGACCCCCGAACTCAAGCCGAAGTGGCCGCGGCCGGTGACGGCGGAGAAGCCTCTGCGGCTCCTCATCATCGGCGACTCGATGGCGCAGGCGACGGGGCCATCGATCAAGAATCTCAGCGAGGAGGCGGACGTCATCAAGGCGAAGCTCGACTACAAGGTCTCCAGCGGACTCAGCCGTCCCGACTTCTTCGATTGGCCACAGTACATGATCGACCAGCTCGTCGACGTGGACCCTGACGCGATCGTCGTCATCTTCGGCGCGAACGACGCGCAGGACTTCAAGTACAAGGGGAGAGTGGTGCGCCTCGGCTCTCCCTCGTGGCGTCGCGCCTATCAAGATCGTGTCGGCGAGGCCATGGAGATTCTCACGCGCAACAGCCGACGGGTGTACTGGATCGGCAATCCGATCATGCGCGAGGACTACTTCAGCGAGCGGATGGCGATGATCAATGAGCTGTACGAGGCTGAGGCGCCGCTTCACCCAGGCGTCCACTTCGTCAAGACCTGGGATCTTCTAGTTGACTCGAAGGGTCGGTACGCGGAGTACCTCAGGGGCGAAGACGGTGATCTGACGCTCGTCCGGGGCGCCGACGGTATCCACTTGACGCGCGCCGGCGCCGATCTCGTCGCCGCTCACATTCTCGAGACGGTGCGGCAGGACTGGTCGATATCGTCGGCCGAGGACGGGACGTGAGGCCCGTGCAGCCTGGTCATGAGGCGGGAGCGGTCGGCGAGTCCGATGGCGTCTCCAGAGACTGCTCAGACACCCGCCGTTGTGCGAGAGGCTGGCGCCCCGGGGGTCGCCAGGCGAAGTGGTACGCTTGCCCGGCGCCGGGGCCCGTGCAAGGAGCCCGGCGCGCCACGTCATGGGCGAGTACCGCGACATACCACGCAGCGACGCCGAGCTCCTCGCGGAGTGCGATGTGGAGACCTTTCGTGCCGGCGGCCCGGGAGGGCAACATCAGAATGTGACCGACAGCGCCGTGCGGCTCCGGCATCGTGCCACGGGTCTCAGCGTCACGTGCCGCGCCCAGCGCAGCCAGTACCTCAACAAGATGGACGCGCTGCGCCGGTTGCGCATCAAACTGAGGAAGTTCGAGGAACCGCCTCCGCCGCCGCGGAGGGCGACGAGGCCGTCGGCGGAGGCGGTCACCCGACGTCTCTCGGGCAAGAAGTCGCGCGGAGCCGTCAAGCGGTTGCGTCGCCCTCCGGACGCCGAGAACGAGTGAGCGACGTGGTTGTGGCGGGCGGCGCCTCGTGACGGCCTTCGCCGGGATCGTGCTCCTGGCCGTCGTTGCGGGCCTGTTTGGGAGCATGCTCGGCGTGGGGGGCGGGGTCATCATGGTGCCTGTGCTGAGCCTCGGCTTCGGTCTGCCCGTCAAGGACGCTATCGCCACGAGCATCGTCTGCGTCGTGGCAACCTCGGCGATGGCTCAGCTCTCGTATGCCCGTCGGGGCATGACGAACCTGCGGCTCGGTTTCTTTCTGGAGATCGCCAGCGCCGTCGGCGCGGTGCTCGGGAGCGTGACCGCCGTACTCGTCGACGGCCGCGTCCTGCAGATCGCCTTCGCGGTCGTCCTCCTGTACGTCGTCTGGCAGATGAACCGTGGTCGCGGGGATGCCGAGCCGGAGCGCACCGGCGTCCTTGAGGCGGCCTACTTCGACCCCGCGCTGGGGCGGGAGGTGAGCTACGGGGTGCGCCGCACCCGGCTCGGATTCGTGCTCAGTATCGGCGCCGGCAATGTCGCCGGCCTGCTCGGCGTCGGCGGCGGGGCCTTCAAAGTGCCCATCATGAACCTGCTGATGGGCGTTCCCCTCAAGGCCACGATCGCGACGAGCAACCTCATGATCGGGGTCACCGCCGCGACGGGTGCGGCGCTCTTCTGGGGTCGAGGTTTCGTCGATCCCGCCTACGCCGTGCCGGCGGCTCTGGGGATCCTGATCGGCGCGCGTTTCGGGCCGCGGCTGGCCGTGCGGCTGCCGGCCCGGGCCCTCAGCGTGGTCTTCCAGGCGGTGCTTGCCATCTTCGCCGTGCTGATGATCGCCAAAGCCGCGGGCGTGCCGCTGTGACGCCGCCGGGAGCGGATGGGCCGCCCGGAGGAGCGTCGCCCACCTTGGTGGCGCGCCTGGAGCTCTCCGTCGAGCGGCTCCTGGTCATCGCCGTCGGGCTCTGCGTAGCCCTGATGGCGATCGGTCTCGTGCTCGCCGTCCTCCAGGGTGAAGGACTGCCCCACGACGTTGTGGGCGTCCAGGATCTGCTGGGGGCCGCACGCCGGGGGGATCCCGCCGCGTACCTCTCCCTCGGCCTGCTTGTCCTGCTGGCCACGCCGGTTCTGCGCGTCGCGGGCGCCCTCGCGGTCTTCGCGCTCGAGCGCGATCGGAGGTACGTCCTCGTCACCGCGGCCGTGCTTGCCGTGATGGGGGTCGGCGTGCTCCTCGGGAGAGCCTAGGGCGTCAGGTGCGCGTACTCTCTCTGGCCCGAGCCGTAGAGGACCACCCTGTCGCGGCCCTCGCGTTTGGCCTGGTACAGAGCTTCGTCGGCGAGCCGGAGGAGCTCGTCGAGCGAGGTCGCATCCCGCGGACACGTGGCGACGCCCACGCTGATCGTGATGTTCACGTCGGCGGGCAGGCCGAGGCCGGTGTAGCGGGTGTTCTGGAGAGTCTTGCGCACGCGCTCGGCCACGTAGTAGGCGTTCTCACCCGCCGTGTTGGGCAGCAGCATGGCGAACTCCTCTCCGCCGTAGCGCGCGCAGACGTCACTGGTTCGCAGCGCGGCCTGCATGGCTCGGGCGACCGTCTGGAGGACGCGATCGCCCGTTGCATGCCCGTGCACATCGTTGAAGAGCTTGAAGTTGTCGATGTCGACCATGAGGACGCTCAGCGGCGACTTGTGCCTCAGCGTCCTCTCGATCTCCTCACGGGCGCGGTTGGCGAAGAAGCGCCGGTTGTATAGGTGCGTGAGATGATCGGTGACGACTTGCCTGCGGATGGCGTCGTACTTGTGCGCGTTTGCGAGGGCGCTCTGCACGTGGTTCTGCAGCGCCGTCAGGATGTCGTCGGTGAGGAGCTTGACGTAGTCGCCGCTCGTGGCGGTGGTCAGGAGCGCCATGTGGCCGATGTTCTCGGCGGGGACCGGGATGACCACCTGATCGGTCATGGTCTGCGGGAAGAGCGAGCACGTGTGGCCGGCGATCCGCACAAGGCTCTCCGAGACTATCGCCTGTCGCACCGGGCAATCAGGGGTCGAGGCGCAGCATTCCGCCGACAGACCGGGGGCGAGGGTCCCTTGCGCCCCTTCCAGGGAGAACGCGCGGGCATCCTCGTCGAGCAGCAGGAGCGCGACGAAATCCGCCCTGAGAAAGGCCCGCGCCGACGTGAGGACGCGCTCGACCGTCTCCCGGTACGGCAGCGCCGCGTTCATCTCCTTGCCGAGCTGGCCTACGTCCATGAGCTGACGGTTGAGGGCCTGGGCCCTCTTCAGGTCCTGGAGAATGCTCTGAGACACCCACTCCTTGTCCTCCGAGGCCTTGAACACCGCGATGAGCAGGCCGACGAGGTGCGACAGCTCGTGCGGCTCGCTTCTGTAGCGGGGATCGCTGCGTTCATAGTTCACGCCCAAGCGCTCGCGGGCGCGTGCGATGAGGGCGGTGATCGGACGAAAGACCGCGACGTGATACAGGGCCACGATGACGGCGTAGGCGACGACGAGCGCTGCCGGCAGCAGCCATGCTGGCCCACCCGTCCAGAGAGTCGCGACGAGGCAGGCGACCCCGAGGACGACGGCGACCCCAGCGGCCGCCCAGATCTCCACGCTGGTGCCACGATTGACGCGGGGATGTTCGCCCCGCTTCTGCCGATCGGGATGTGCCGTTGCGTCCGCCTTCTCCTGGGGCCCTGCGGCTTCATGGAGTATCGGCACGAGACTGCCGACCCATGAGGAGCGTCAGGGTGATTCAGAGACGGTTGAAGACGCGGCGATCAGGTGTCTGTCTGGGGGTGCGGCGACGCTCGCCCATCCGGCGGTCGCGGACGTAGCAGACACAGACGGCGCAGTACGTGCTGCAGCGCAGCCTCGTGTCCACGTCGGCGATGCACACCATGCGAGCAGGGGGGATTCGGCACTGCGCCATGGTGAGGAGTACGTGAGGCCGCGCCGGATTCCTGCCGCGCCTTGCCGGGCGCGGTCGCTCAGGAGGCGAGGTACTCGCGAACGACGGTCAGGACTTGGGCAATGCGAAACGGCTTGGTGATGTACCCGTCGATGCCCACCGTCGATGCCCGCTCCATGTCCGTCGTCATCGCTTTGGCGGAGAGGCCGACGACTGGGATGCTGCTCGTGTCCGTGTCGGCCTTGAGCTCCGACACGGCTTCGTAGCCGCTGAGGATCGGCATCATCATGTCCATGAGGACGAGGTCCGGATGATGCTGTCTGGCGCTGTCCACGGCCTCGCGACCGTTGGTCGCCTTGTAGACCGTGTACCCCTGCGTCTCAAGAGACATCGAGACGATCCCCAGGATGTCCGGGTCGTCATCGGCGACCAGGATGGCCTTCGGCATCCGCGCACCTCCTCAGCTGATCTTGCCCGCCGCCAGTGGATCCGCCGGCTTTGTAGCTATCGGCACGGTGAAGACGAAGCTGGAGCCCTTCCCGAGTTTGCTCTGCAGCCGGATGGACCCGCCGTGGAGCTCCACGAGCTCGCGCACGATGGCGAGGCCAAGGCCTGTTCCTCCCTGGATGCGGGTGGCCGACGAGTCGATCTGCGTGAAGCGCTGGAAGACCTTGTCCTGGTCTTCCTTCGCGATCCCTATACCGGTGTCGTTAACCCAGATCTCCACGAAGTCGTCGGCCGGCCTCGCCTCGACGCTGACGTTGCCGTTGTCGTGGGTGTACTTGATGCCGTTGGTCAGGAGGTTGAGCAGGACCTGGTTGAGCTTCGCGGGGTCGGCGTAGAGGAGTGGCAGGTCTGTGGGCAGGAAGGTCGAGATGCGAATGCGCTTCTCCTGGGCGCGCGGCTTGACGATCGGGAGAACGCCGAGCAGGGCCGCTCGCAGATCGATCGGCTCCCTGTTCAGCTCGAGGCGGCCGGACTCGATCTTCGTCAGGTCGAGCACGTCGTTGATGAGACCGAGCAGCGTCTCCCCGTTGCGGAGGATGCTCTCGACGAAGGCGGTCTGCTTCTCGTTGAGCTCCCCAGTCATGCCGCTCAGGAGCATGTCGCTGTAGCCGATGACAGACGTGAGGGGCGTCCGCAGCTCGTGGCTCATGGTCGCCATGAAGTCGCTCTTGAGCTCATCCAGATGCGTGAGCACCTCGTTCTTGCGCTCGAGCTCCTCGTTGTACTGGATGGTCTGCAGGACGAGTGCGGCGAGGCTGCTCAGGGCCTGCACGGTCGGCAGGGCCGTGGCGTCCACCTGCTCCCCTCGGGTGTGCAGCATGCAGATGATAGCGCGCAGCTCGTGCTTGGCCTCGAGTGGCGTCACGAGGAAGCCGCGCCATCCGCTGCCCTCGATCGCCTTGAGGAGTCGACGCGCCTGGTCGTCCGTCACCGCGTCGACGTGGCGCACGCCATCCTTGGCAAGGCTCCACACTTCCAGGTCCTTCAGCTTTCGGATCAGGGCGGGATCGACGTTGCCCTTGCTGGCGCGTTCGTCCCATTCTCCACTTCGTGGGTTGAGCACGAGGGCGAAGCCTGTCGTAACCCCGGTGACGGTGGCGATTCTGGTCAGCGTCTCCGTCAGCAGCGAGCCGGCGTCCTGATGGCGGAGGAAGCCGCTGGTGCTCTCGCTCAGGATAGAGAGCTGCTCGTTGGCCAGCTGCACACGGCGCAGCTGGGCCTCCGCCTCCGCCTTTGCCTGGGTGAGGTGACTGCTGCTGCGCACCAGGGCTGAGGCGAGTCGGCCGGAGAGCAGCGCGACGATGAGGAAGGCGGCCACGTGGAGCGCGACGATCAGGACTGCCCAGTCACGCGACACCTCCAACTGTGCGAGACCCGAGGGGGGCGTCAGCCAGGCTGACGCCTGCAGCCGCCAGACGGCGACATACCCTGCGCCGGCGACGGCTGCCGTGGCATATGGACCCCAGACCGGAAGGAAGACGCCGGCGACGATGATGGGCCAGATGTAGAACACGGGGAGGGCACTGAGAACCCAGCCGCTCAAAGCGATCGCGCCGGTCACCAGGGCGATGTCGACCAGGATCAGAGCACCGGCGAGAAGCTGGGCTCGCACCCTGTGTTCGAGGAGGATGAAGGGAACGGTCGCAAGGACGAGGACAACGCCGGCGGCGACCAGTTCCGGGACGCTGAGGCCGTGCTCCTCGGTATGCACCCAGAGGACGGCCGTGATCACGGCCAAGCATGAGAGCACTCGGGCGTACAGAACGTCGTGCAGCTGTCCTCGCAGATCCATGCGCGCGCCTGTCGATGGTTGAAGGTAGGGTATTCTATCCTGTGACTTCAAGTGCGTCTGTGGGGTCCCGGATGCCGGCGCGAGCCGTATGTCCGGTCCCGAAGGGAGGGACGCAGTCGTGACTACTCCGTGGATTCCTCCGACCCGGTTCCAGACGCGCGACCGCGCGGCCGGGCCGTCCAGAGTGTGACTCAGGCACGAGAACCAGATCTGGCCGGCGGCTCCCGGGCCGTGGGGAAGGCTGCGCACACAGGCCTGACGCTGGACGACGTCCGTGGGCGGATGCGGTCAGTGCGCGGCCTGCTGGCTCTCTGGGGAGTAGCGACCGTCACGTACGCGATGATTGCGCTGCTCATGCGGTACGGCGGCGTGCCGGGTTGGGACGCCGCGGCCCATCTCTACAAAGCCTCGCTGATCAGCGATGGAGCATCCGTCTTCTGGGACAACCTGTGGTACGGCGGCAGCTATGGCAGCGTCACGTACGGCTTCATCTACTACTGGCTCGTACAGTACATCCCGGCCGGCATCGTCGTGGTGATCGCCGCCGGGGCAATCCCGCCGCTCTACTACGTCTACCAGCAACGCATGTGGGGCATCGACGATGTCTGGCCCGCGTGGTCGTTCGCGGTCGTGATGGGCATCTACCTGGCTCACGGCCAGGATCCTTTCGTCCTCGCGCTCGCTCTCTCACTGGCTGGGCTTGCCCTGCTTGCCTCGGGCCGGCCTGTGTGGGGCGCGCTGCCTGTCGCCATCGGCATCTTCGTCAATCCCATGGGCTTCGTCGTCACCGGTGTGCTCATGCTGGCGGACATCGTGACTCGGCCAGGGTGCCGCAAGCGGTACCTCTGGTTCTTCGCATCACTCGCGCCGGCCGTCGTCCTGCGTCTCCTCCTCGGCTGGGCGTTCCCCGAGCCCAGCGCATACCTCAACGAGACCAGCCAGATGCTCGTGTATTTCGGGTTCGCCCTCGCTGGGGTCGCTCTTGCCGGCGTCAATGCAATTCACACACGCGGACCCTTCATCATCCTGTTCCTCTTGTACGCCGCGCTGTGCGTCGCCTCATTCATCACACCGCACAGTCCGCTCGGCAACAACGTCGGCCGCTTCTTCATGGTCTTCGGCGTTCCGCTGATGGTTCTCCTGCGGCACTCCCGGCTGCAGAGGCCCTTCCGCTACGCTGAGCTTGCCATAATCCCGATCGTGCTCTTTGCACTGATTCAGTTCGGCACGCCGCTGGACCACTACTTCAGCAATGACGATCTGCCCCAAACACAGGCCAGCTTCTTCGCGCCGGCCTTGACCGTTGCCAGAGCGCGCGGTGATGCAGACCACAGAATCCACGTCGTCGCTCTCCGTCGCCATTGGGAGGCCTACTACTTCCCCCGTGCAGGGTACGCCATCACACGCGGCTGGTACCGGCAGGCAGACGCCATCCACAACGGCCTCTTCTACTCCTCCTACGACGCGGCGGGGTACGCGGAGTGGCTGCGTCGTATGGGAGTGGAGTACGTCTTCCTGGCCGACGCCCCCCTTGATCTGTGGAGCGAGCGTGAGGCCCGCTTGCTCGTCTCTTCACCCGAGTTCCAGGCGGTCGAGAAGGCGGGCGCATGGACGGTCTACCGGGTGACACGCCCGGAAGGGCTCGCGGAGGGACTGGACGGCGGGACGGCGAGGGTTACCTCGCTCGGCCACCGCACGCTCAGGGTCACCGTCGACGAGCCCGGCTCCTACCTCATCAAGGTGACCTGGAGCCCGTACTGGCGACTGTACGGCGACGGCCGCTTGGTGGCGGGCCGCGATCGCTTCATGCGGCTGGAGGCCGTGCAGGCAGGCACGTACACAGCCGTGTTCGACGTCTCGCCGGCCGCGGCTCTCGCTCAGGCGTGGCGTCGCATCGGCGGTTGACGCACCCTGCGTCCGGCGGAGAATCGGACCAGGCGGCGGGAGCAGCTCCGGACGGCGGTCGAGTTGACTGCGGGCGCGCCTCACGGTTAGAGTGGAAAAGGACCGTTTCTGTCCGGTCTTTCGGAGGGAAGCTCTGTGGGACTTCAACTAACGCGTGGCGGCGAATACGCGCTGCGCGCAATGACCTATCTCGCCTGTCACCCCGAGGGGCACGTCGCTTCGCTGCGCGACATCTGCAGGGCACAGGACATACCTGAGACCTTCCTCGCAAAGATCCTCCAGAGTCTGGCGCACGCTGGCCTGGCCGTGTCGCAACGGGGCGCGCACGGCGGCTTTGCTTTGGCGCGCCCCGCCTCCACGATCAGCATGCGGGACATCGTCGAGGCGGTAGACGGTCCCATCGCGCTGAATCCATGCGTCCTCTACCCCGACGATTGCCCGCGGAGCGACGAGTGCCAGGTGCACAGGGCCTGGATGCGCGCCCAGGAACAGCTGATGGGCGTGCTTGGCACCGTGACGCTCAGGTCGCTCGTGCCCGGCACCGCTGATTGACGCTGGCCTGTGACGGGCTCGTCGCCGGCTGATCCCGCCGCTGGCCGGAATCCCCGTGAGATGCAGAAAGCGCCTGCGGACGAAGTCCCCAGGCGCTTTCGGAAAGCTGGAAGGTCGGCCGATTCCGGCCGCCCCCGCGTGCACTGAGCGGCGCGACCGCGCCGCGGCTCTCAGCCTCAGCCGAAGCCGCCGATGCGCGGTCCGCAGCTCGAGCTGCTCGCGCCCGAGCCGAAGTTGCGCAGGAAGCTCGTGAACGTCTGCCGCGTCTCGCCCGAGCCACACTCGGGACAGACCTTGTCCTTGTCGCGCAGGTTGCCCTGGCGCAGGACCTCGTAGGCGTGGCTGCACTTGGTACAGATCAGGTCATAGGTGGACAACTGGCCTCCTGGTTGCGTGCTCTTCTGTGCGCTCGGTCAGCGCGCGATCACTTCTTCTTCGGGTCCGCGGGTCGCGTCTTGGCGACCGTTCGCGCCGGCAGCACACGACCCTTGGTGGGCTTCCACCGCGTGCCCCTCCACTCGAAGGCCGCCAGCTTCTGCTCGACGTCGGTGGACGCGCAGTTCGGGCATACCTTGTCTTCGTCCCTGATGAAGCGGTGCAGGGTGATCTCGAACTTGTGACCGCAGCTCTTGCAGACCAGATCGTATGACGGCATTTCCTTACCCCTTGAGATCAGACGACCGAAGCTCAGACCCCTAGCGTACTACACCCGCTCACTCCCCTGCGGCGCGACCGCGCCGCCTGGCTACGCTCAGGCGCACTTCTTGGGTCGCAGCTTCTCTCCGCCGTGCGACGCCACATCCAGGTTGCGGAGTACCCCGGAGAGCCGCTGCCTGACGTTCGGCGAGCTGCAGCTTGGGCACACCCTGTCCTCATCCTGGAGGAGGCATTCGCAGGTCAGCACGAACCTGTGCTTGCAGTCCCTGCACACCATGTAGTAGGAAACCACAGAACCCCCACGATTGGCGTATCAATACCCTCATGGGTATTATAGCGGCAACCCCGTCGAAAGCAACGGGGGTGCAAGACGGGCAACATCCGCGGGCCGAGTCGCGCTCGGCCAGGTCGGGAAGGATCATCATGTACAGGAAGAGGCTCCACGCCGCCGGTCTTGTCCTCGTCGTTCTGCTGGCGCTGCTTGCGGGAGCGGGGGCCTGCGGCGGCGATCCGTCGCCGGCATCCTCTCCCGCCAACGTGGAGGTGCTCGAGCCCGCCGGGTTCGACGTCGCCGACTACGCTGGCCAGCCGCTCGTCATCAACTTCTTCGGATCGTGGTGCGGGCCGTGCAACTCGGAGGCTCCTGCGCTCTCCGAGTTCGCAGCTGCGCACCCCGGCGTGCACTTCGTCGGCATCGCCGTCAGCGACCAGCGGGACGACGCGGTCGCCTTCATGACCGAGTATGGGCTGGGCTACCCGGTCGTCGTCGACGACAACAGCCTCGCGTCGGCCTGGGGCATCCAGGGAGTCCCCACTACGGTCTTCCTGACGAGCACGGGCCAAGAGGCGGACAGGATCGTCGGCGCGGCCGGCCGCGAGCAGTTTGAGGATGGTCTGGCCAAGGCGCAGTGAGGGGCGTCGTCGCCGCTCGGGCGACGTCCGTCGCCGCCTTCGTCGAGAGCGGGGCCGATAGATGATCATCGCCGCTGAGATCACGTCGCTGAGCCTTACCGCGGTGGCGCTGGCCCTGCTCGCGGGGCTCCTGTCGTTCATCTCGCCCTGCGTGCTGCCGCTCCTGCCCGTGTACCTCTCGTTCATCTCCGGGGTGGGCGTGGACGAGCTCGGTCAGCAGCGCCGCCGTCTACTGACCGCGGCGCTGCTCTTCGTGGCCGGCTTCTCCCTCGTCTTCGTCCTGATGGGGGCCGGCGCCGGCGGCATCGGGCAGCTCCTGATCAGGTATCGGGATGAGCTGCGCCTTGCCGCCGGCGCCTTCATCGTCCTCAGCGGCCTCGTCGTCGCCGGCGTCATTCGCGCGCCCAAGGCGACTGCGAGGTTCGGTCCTCGCCGGGCGGGTGTCGGTGGCGCCTTCCTCACCGGCGCCGCCCTCGCCGTGGCGTGGACGCCGTGCGTGGGCTACGTCCTGGGAGCAATCCTCACCATGGCCGCGTCCAGCCAGAGTGTCGTCTCGGGGGCGCTGCTGCTTCTGGTCTACTCCGTCGGCCTGGGGATCCCGTTCGTGCTGGCCGCCCTCGGCTTCGACTGGATGGCCGCCAACCTGTCGGTGATCAAGCGCCACTACCGGGCGGTTCAAGTGGGCGCCGGCGCCCTGCTCGTCGTCTTCGGTGTTCTCCTCATGGCGGGCGTTCTGGAGCGTCTTAGCCGCTGGCTCCCGGCTTTCAGCCCCGGCGGCATCTGAGAGACGCGCCCGGCGCCCGGCGAGGCGGTATCCTAAGCCGGATGGACGCTCGGCACCGCATCGCAGAGATCGGCCCGCAGGCGCGCGCCGCGGCCGAGGCTCTGCGACGGGTGACCGACGGGCGGGTGTCCACGACGCCGCTCGCGCGATGGATGTACTCGACCGACGCCTCCGGCTACCGGGTCGTGCCCGATGTCGTGCTGGTTGCCGGGTCGACCGATGATCTCCTTGCCGCCGCCTGGGTGGCCGCCGAGTACGGCCTCCCCCTGGTCGTTCGCGGCGCCGGCACCAGCCTCGCCGGCCAGGCGATCGGACCCGGCCTCATGGTCGACTGCTTCAGGCTCGATCGCATCATCGCCCTCGATCCGGATGCCGCCGTCGCGCGCGTCGAGCCCGGCGTCATTCAGGCGTCACTGAATCGGGCGGCACAGCCGTTTGGCCTCGAGTTTGGCCCGGACACCTCGACGGTGGACCAGGCGACGCTGGGCGGCATGGTGGGCAACAACTCCTCGGGCTCGCGATCGATCGTCTACGGGGAATCGAAAGACAAGGTGCGCCGCCTCGCCGCCGTGCTGCCGGGCGGAGAAGCGTTCGTCTTCGGTCCGGCGCGCGGTGGCGATCTGTCCTCCGGCATCGGGTCCGGCGCAAGGAGCAGCACGAGGGCCCGCGCTTTGGCAAAGGCCCTCGGCTCGGTCCGCGATCGCTACGCGGAGGCCATCGACGCGGCCTACCCGGACGTGGGCCGCTGCACGTCCGGGTACAACCTGCGGGAGCTCCTGCGGCCCGAGCCGAATCTTGGCAGGCTGCTGGCGGGATCCGAGGGAACGCTCGCCGTGTTCACGGAGCTGGAAGTCTCTCTTGACCGGTTGCCTGCCTGTCGCCTTGGCGCGGCTCTGGTCTTCGCCGATCTGGAGGCGGCGCTCCGTGCGAACCTGCCTATCTTGGCGACCGGTCCATCCGCCGTCGAGCTGGTCGACATCGAGCTGCTGCGCCACGTCCCCGCGCTGCGTGCGTTCGCGTCGATGGCGCCCCTGCTCGCCGGAGAGGAGCAGGCGATGCTCATTGTCGAGTACCAGGGAGACGAGGAGGAGGCGCTCGACGGGCTCGGCCGGCTGCGCACCGTTATGCCGGAACTGGGCGCCGCCAGGACGGCGTGGCTGGACTCTCCCGGAGCGCTCGCCGACGCCGGCGCCCTGCGCCGCGCCGTGCTGCCGCTGCTGATGGGGGCGCCCGGGGCCGAGCGGCCGGCGGCGTTCATCGAGGACACGGCGGTTCCTCCCGAACAGCTCATCTCGTTCGTCAAGGGCCTTCAGCAGCTCATGGCCGCGCACGGGGTGAGGGCCTCGTTCTCCGGTCACGCGTCCGCGGGGTGCCTCCACGTGCGACCGCTCCTCGATCTCAAGTCGGCTGCCGGGGTCGCGCACCTGGAGTCCCTGGCGCGCGAAGTGGCCGATCTCGTCGTGGAGTCCGGCGGCGTGATCTCCGGCGAACACGGGTGCGGCCGCTCGCGCAGCTGCCTGCTGCCGGGCGTGCTCGGAGCCCAGCTCTACGAGGCCATGGTCGCCGTCAAGGACGCCTTCGACCCCCGCAGGCTCCTGGGGCCGGGTACCGTCGTGGACGGGAGACCAGTCACTGAAGGACTGCGCTTTGGCGCGGACTACCGAGCCGAGAGCTCGTGGACACCGCGGCTCGCCTATCGAGCCGAAGGCGGCTTCGACGCGGCGATCGAGAAGTGCTTCGGCGCCGGTCTCTGCAAGAAGCTGGTCGGCACGATGTGCCCGCCGGCGGCAGTGGACCGCGACGAGGCGCGCACCACCCGCGCCCGAGCAAACGCGCTACAAGCGATTCTGAGCGGAGCCATACCTCTCCACGCCGTCGGCGGCGAGGAGTTCCGCGAGGTGCTCGGGAGCTGCGTGGCCTGTAAGGCCTGCAAGACGGAGTGTCCCGCGGGTGTGGACATGGCGGCGCTCAAGACAGAGTGGCTGGCCGAGGTGCGAGCCCGACAGGGCACACCCCTTCTCGCCCGGGGGGTGGCCGGACTGCGTGCGTCGGCATCGGCGGCATCGGCGGCGGCTCCCGTCTTCAATGCGCTGGCGAAGACCCGCGTCGCTCGCCGCGTCGCCGATAGTCTCGGGGTGGCCCACGAGCGACCGCTGCCGACCTTCACGCGGCGGCCGCTTACCCGGAGGATGGCGAGCACGAAGGGCGCGCCGCCTTCTGGCGTCGGGCGCGCCGTGCTCTTCGTCGACTGCTTTGTGCAGTACCAGGAACCTGAGCTGGGCGAGTGCCTCGCGACACTGCTCGAGAGAGCCGGCGTCGGCCTGACCCTGTTGGATGCCGGCTGCTGCGGCCGGCCGGCGTTGTCGGCGGGACACGTCGATAGGGCCCGCGCCCAGGCGCTTCGGGTCCTTGATCCGCTGAGCTCGTGGGCGCGGGCGGGAGCGGACGTTCTGGTCATCGAACCGAGCTGCCTCTCGATGATGCGCGACGACTGGGCTCGGCTGTTGCCGGATGACGAACGCGTCACTGTGGTGGCAGCGGCCGCGCGCCCGGCTCTGGCTCTCGTCGCCGATCTCGCCGAGGCTGGCCGCCTGAGCTTCCGGTGTGGAGGGCACGCGGCGCTCCACAGCCACTGTCACGAGAAGGCGCTCGGGTTCGCCGAGGAGACTTTGAGAGCGCTGCGCGCGGTTCGCGGGTTGCGGCTGGACGTTCTCGACGCCGGCTGCTGCGGCATGTCGGGGGTTTTCGGCTACGAGGAGGAGCACTATGACCTCAGCGTGGCGATGGCCGAACGGGTCCTCCTGCCGGCCGTCCGATCATCGCCGCCCAGGGCTGCCGTTCTCGCCACCGGCACGTCGTGCCGCACGCAGATCCGCGATCTCGCGGGGAGACGAGCCGTTCATCCGCTGGAGTTCCTGGCCAAATGTGTCGATGTTGGTCCTGACACTGCACGACGGGGATCGACGGGGGCCGTCTCTCGGGAGGGTCCGTGGGCTGGGTGATCCTCCTGGCGGGTGTCGTGGGGCTGGCAGCGGCTGTCTACGGCTTCGCGGCCCTGACGGTGAGAGCGGTGCGTCAGCGGAGGTACGTGGACGTTGCACTGGCGGTTGCGGTTGCCGGGGTCGTCGTCGCACTGCTGATCGCCTTCGGCGACCGGCTGTTGCAGTAGGGCGCCGCCGGACGCTTCCGGCGGCGATGGACGTGGGATGTGTGTGGCTGGTGGCGAAACCTCCCCTTGGAGGTCCGGCGCGTTCGGTCGCCGCGGTGGCCGGTCGGGAGCGCAGACGTCCGCGGCTGATCGCCCTCGTTGAGGGCAGGCTTGGGAGTGTGAACAAATGACGAAGCGGCGCATCCTGGTCGTCGACGACGAGGCCGATATCCGGCAGCTCGTCGGCGAGGCGCTCGAGGGATCGGGCTACGACGTACGCACAGCCGCGGGCGGCAAAGAAGCGATCCGCACGGCCGCCCTCTACCTGCCTGATCTGGTGCTCCTTGACATCATGATGCCGGAGATGGACGGCTTCACGGTGTACGAGCGTCTTCGTGCCAAACCGGTCGACCTGCGCTCGCCCGTCGTCTTTCTCACGGCGCGTCGCGAGATCGACGACAAGCTGCTCGGCTTCGAGAAGGGCGCGGCCGACTACGTCACGAAGCCGTTCCACATCAAGGAGCTGCTGGCCCGTGTCAAGGTGCATCTCGGCGAGCTGGCCCCACCGCGGGACGGCGCGCCGAACCCGCTGACGGATCGCGAGCTGGAAGTCGTGAAGTTGCTGGCCTTCGGAAAGACCTACAAGCAGGTCGCCTGTGCCCTCGATCTCTCACAGAGCACGGTGCGCAATCACCTTCACAACGTGTACCACAAGATCAACGTCGTGGATCGCGCCCAGGCAGTGATCGTCAGTCGCGAGAACGGCTGGATCTAGGTCCAGGGAGCGGAGTCCGCCAGGGCGCGCTCCCCGCAGGCCGTCTTCAGCGGACGGCCGAACCGGCCGTGTTCACGGCTGGTATGGCGGCAGCTCGGCAAGGCTCCAGATGGTGCGCTCTCGTCGGCGCTGCCCTGTGCGCCTGTCCGCGTCACTACCCGGCGCAGCGGGGTGCCGGTTCTGCCTGCGATCGCCGTCGCGGCGATCGACGATGACGCGCAGATCGTTGCGCTGCGCGAACCGGCGCGCGAGACGGTCGTAGAAGATGCCCTCCAGCGATCGCGGCACCACGATCACCTTGGGCCGGCCACTCTGGGTACCGTCAGCCATGCGCCACCTCCCTTGCTGCCCCCACCATCACTGTAGCGCTCAAACGATTCGTCGTCTGCGGGGTGTTCTCCTTGAGAGGCTCCGGAAACGCCATCAAGTGTTGTCAGCGCCGGCGACGCCGTCGCTGCTGTGCATCGTCCTTCTGGCGGGCTCGCCGCCCGCGGCCTGCTTGTTCGTCTGCATGCGCTGTCGGGCTTGCCCGCGAAGCATCAGGGCACAGAGGCCGCCCACCACCGCGAAGGCCGCGCCGACCACGAACGTGGTGTTGATGGCCTCAGTGAACCAGCTCTTGAACAGAGTCTGCATGGCCTGCAAGGCCACAGACGGCATCCCCTCGACTCCCTTGGGCATTCCCATGCCCATGCCGCCGTCGCCGAGGCCGTCCAGGATCTTCCGGCGTACGTCGTCAGGGACGCCCTTCAGGGCTTCGATGCCGGTACGGACGTTGGTGACGATCTGGTTCTGGAGCACAGCGCCGAGAATCGCGATGCCCATGAGGCTGCCCACCTGACGCATCGTCGAGAGAACGCCCGAGGCGTTGCCCGTGCGGTCTGGCGGCGCCGTGGCCATGACGGCGGAAGTGACCGGCGCGACGGCGAACCCTATGCCGACGCCGGCCACCAGGAAGGGGAACAGCAGATCCATCGCGGTGGTGTCGGGCGTGAGCTCGTCGTGCCAGGGCGTGAGCCCCGCCATCCAGGCGATGCCGAAGGCGAGGAGGAACATGCCGACGGCGACGATCCACTTGCTTCCCACCCGGTCGGAGAGGAATCCCGCCAGAGGGGCGGCGAAGATGATGACCACCGACATCGGGCTCATCACGAGCCCCGCCCGCAGGGCGCTGAAGCCGAGCACCGTCTGCAGGAAGATCGGGATCGTGAAGAAGACGCCCATCATCGCGGCGCTCAGGAGCAGTCCGGTGAGGTTGCCGGCAAGAAAGTCGATCTTGCGGAAGAGGGAGAAGTCGATCAGCGGCTGGCGGACGCGCCGTTCGTGGTAGGCGAAGAACAGGAACAGAGCCAGGGCCGTGGCGAACAGGCCCAGGATGGCGGTGGACGTCCAGCCGAGGTTCTGGCCTTCGATGAGCGCGAAGGTGAGACAGAACAGCGCTGCCGAGAAGAGGCCGACGCCGCCGAGGTCGAGCGTCTGCACGCCCTCGGGGTTCTTGCTCTCGGGCACGACGCGGAGAGCGAGGAGCACGCCGATCACGCCGATCGGGAGGTTGATCAGGAAGATCCAGCGCCAGCTGGCGCTGTCCACGATGAGGCCCCCGAGGCTGGGCCCGATGGCCGTGGCCAGGCCGGAGACGCCGCCCCAGACGCCCATGGCGGCGCCGCGCCTTCCGGGGGGAAACACCGAGGCGATGATGCTGAGCGTGGACGGCATCATGGCGGCGCCGCCCATTCCTTGCACGATCCGGAAGGCGATGAGCCAGGAGATGCCCGGCGCCAGGCCGCACGCCAGCGACGCCGCGGTGAAGACCGCCATGCCCCCCACGAACACGAGGCGGCGTCCGTAGAGGTCGCCGAAGCGGCCAAACGTCACGAGCATTACGGCAAAGGCCAGCACGTAGCCATTCATCACCCATTCGACGCTGCTGAGCCCCGTGTCGTAGGCCCCCATGATGTCGGGGATGGCGATGTTCACGATGGTCCCATCGAGCAGAATCATGAACAGTCCCACGCAAAGCACCGCGAGGACGGCCCAGGGGCTGCGCTCGCGAGCGCCGTGGCGCGCGCCGCGTTCGAGGGCGGTCACGTGGGGCGCTTCCACTGCTGCATGAAGGCGCGCAGAAAGGCGGCCAGCAACTCCGGGTGGAGGTCCGGGAACTGGGCCAGAACGGCTGCCAGACGATCGCGCCAGGCGACCAGGACGGCGTCGGCGTAGCCTTCGGCGCGGCCAGACAGACTGACCAGGACCAGGCGGCGGTCGTTGTCGCTGTGCCGGCGGCGCAGGATGTCCTTCTCCTCGAGTCGCGCGACGAGTTCTGTCGCGGCGGCGCGGCCTATGCCGAGACCGTCGGCCAGCTCGCCCATGGTCGTGCCGGGCCGGTGGGCGAGGTAGATGACGGCTCGCATCTGCCGGCTGGTGAGCGAGTCGGCCGTCGCGAACCCGCGGCAGCCGTGCGGCGCCGCCTCGCAGAGCGTCACGGCCAGATCGGGGAGCAGCGTCGTGAGTTCCATGACGATGTCGTGGGGAGGCGAGATGTTGCCGGCGCTCGCCGGGCGTGCCGCTCCGGCCGTCGCCGTGCCCGGATCGCTCGTGTGCCTGGTTGTCGCCGCGGACATCATTCGGGTACCGAATAGTAAGGTTACCGGAGCATCGCGCCTCCGGCAAGCGGAGGACGGAGCGATCGGGCGATTCGCACGTGGCGCCGGGCCGTCGGCGCCGTCGGGACGATGAGGCTGCCGCCGAGCCCAGTGACTAGACTTGTGAGACTCGCGAGCTCGCGCAGTCGCCGCCAGGAGGTGCGCGTCGTCGTCATATCGCGTGATAGGGGAGCCGTCCGGGTCGCCCCCGCCTTCCCGCCGTGCGGTGATCCCGCTCCACGACGGCATCCCCACGCGGCGGGTCCCGGTCGTCACCTTCGCGATCATTGTGACGAACATGGCGGTCTTCTCCTTCCAGCTCCTGTTGCCGCGCTGGGGACTGACCGTGGAGGGGTGGTACTACGCGGCCGGGGCTCGCCCCGTCGAACTGGTGGACCGCATGGACCTGCCGCCCTCGACGGTCATTCCGTGGTGGACCACGCTCGTCACATCCCTCTTCGTCCACGGCGGCTGGCTGCATCTCGCGTTCAACATGCTGTACCTGTGGATCTTCGGGAACAATGTCGAGGACGTGATGAGCCGGCCGCGGTTCATCGGCTTCTACGTCATCTGCGGCATGGTGGCGACGACGGCGCAGGTGCTCGTCGACCCACAGAGCGGCGTGCCGATCATCGGCGCCAGCGGCGCGATCGCCGGAGTGCTCGGCGCCTATCTCGTGCTGTACCCGCGGGCGCAGGTGCTCACGGTCATCCCCCTCCTCGTCGTGTACCCCGTCTTCAGCGTGCCGGCCTGGATCCTCTTGGGCGTCTGGTTCGCGGCGCAAGCTGTGGAGGGGATCCTCGCGTACGGGGATCGAACCGCCGGCGTGGCCTTCTTTGCGCACGTCGGCGGGTTCGTGACGGGGATGGCGCTGGCGTTCATCTTCTCTGGGCGACCCGCCGCCGGCCGCGGCCGGCGGCGCGCCTGAGATGTTAAGCTAGAAGCTCCGATGGAGTCCTCTGCCCCCATGATCGCCGACTACCATATCCACACACCGCTCTGCGGCCACGCCGACGGTGAGCCGCGCGAGTACGTCGAGCGGGCGATCGCGGTCGGCCTGACCGAGATCGGTTTCTCGGACCATCTGCCGCTCTCGATGTACCAGCAACCCGGCTATGCGATGCGCCGCGACGAGGTGGACGGGTACGTCAGCATGATCCTTGACCTTGCCAGGGAGTACGCGTCGGAGATGCGAATCCTCCTGGGCGGGGAGATGGACTTCTTCGAGCAGTCGGTCGAGCAGGACGCCGCGCTCCTCGCCGAGTATCCGTTCGACTACGCGATAGGGTCGGTCCACTTCATCGGTGACGGCTTCGCGTACGATCACTCGCGCAACCGCGAGCACGTCCGGCTCTACGGTATCGACGCCGTCTACCTTGCGAGCTATGAGCTTGTGGCCAAGGCGGCGGCGACCGGGCTCTTCCGCATCATCGGGCACCTGGACCTGGCCAAGAAGCATGGACACCGGCCGGTGGATGCGACCGCCGTGGCCGCCGCAGCGTCCGCGACGCTCGGCGCGATCAAGGCGGCCGGGTCGGCCATCGAGCTCAATACGGCCGGCTGGCGCAAGCCGGTGGGCGAAGCGTACCCGGCTCCCGCACTGCTCGCGGAGGCGGCCGCTCTCGGCATTCCGCTCACCTTCGGCTCGGATGCGCACCGCCCGCGCGACGTGGGCGCCGACTTCGACCGCGCCCTCGAAGTCGCACGCGCATGTGGCTACGCCGGCGCGCTGAGGTTGTCCGCCGACGAGGTCGAGGAGTTGCCGCGATGAACATCGGCCGCCACCTGATGGCGATCCACAACCCCTTCGCCTCCGGCGGCGGCTACCGCCGTGACCTTCCGCTCATCTTCGACGCCCTTCGCGGGCTGGGGTACGATGTCGAGGAGCGCGAGACGGAGGCCCCCGGCCACGCCACCGATCTGGCCCGCGAGGCGGCTGCGTTGGGGTTCGACGTGGTCTGCGCCATCGGCGGCGACGGCACCGTCAACGAGACCCTGAACGGCTTGGCCGGCGGTCAGGTCCCGCTCGCCATCATTCCGACGGGCACCGTCAACGTTCTCGCCATGGAGCTTGGTATTCCGCTCGACCCGCCGGACGCGGTTCGCTTGCTGGACGCCGGCAACATCACATCCATCGACCTGGGAATGGCCAACGAGCGCTACTTCGGCCTCATGGCCGGCGTGGGGATGGACGCCGCCGTCGTCGCTTCACTGCACCCTGGGCTGAAGCGCGCGCTCAAGGAGGCGGCCTTCGCCGTCCAGGGGATCACGCACTACCTGGCCGCGGACGATCCGCGTATCCGGGTTGCTACGGCGGACCGCACGGTCGAGGGATACTTCGCGGTGTTCGGGAACTCGTCGAACTATGCCGGCGGCTTCGGCATCACGCCTCTCGCCGACATGCGCGACGGCCTGCTCGATGTGTGCGTCCTCAAGGACAAGTCGTTCGTCAGCACCGTGACCTACTGGACGGCGGCGCTGCTCAACGCGCACGTCAAGCACCCCAAAGTGGAGTACTTCCGGACCGAGGAGGCCTACGTCACCTGTGTCGACGAAGGCAAGGAAGTCCTGGTGCAGACGGACGGCGAGATCGCCGGCCAGCTGCCCCTCACCTGTCGCATCCTTCCTCGGGCGCTGCTCGTCGTCGTACCGTAGGGCTCGCCGCTCTACAGGCCCATGATCTGGGCAAGCGACTTGAGCCTGTCGGCGTAGTCCTTGCGCTGCTTCGCGTCGCGAGCGCTGAGTTCCTGAGGCTCGGCGACCGGCACGATTCTGAAGGCGGGGTTGTCGAACACACGCAGCTCCAGCGAATCCCCTTCGTGATGCGACTGGTCGTTGAAGAGCCTGCGCAGGACGTACCGTGTCGCCTGCTCTCCGACGGTGAGGATGTAGTGGGGGGTCGTGATCGAGAGCTCTCTCGAAAGGTAAGGGAAGCAGTTGTCGAGCTCGGCCGTCTCCGGCTGGCGGAACGAGGCGGCGTCGCGGGCGACGCACTTCAGGAGCGAGGTGACGTAGAGCTTGTCCCCGGCTCCGGCCAGTGCGGGCATGTACTCGGAGAGGTGTTCGACGAGCGTGGAGCCCGCCGCCCTGCCCTCTGCCTCGTCGCGAGGGTCCGGCTGCAGCGAGACGACCATGACAGCGCAGTGCGGGTGGCCGCCACCGGGGACGGCGCGCAGGCGGCGTGCCACGATCTCCTCACACTGCACGCACTCGCCGACGCTCTGCGCGAGCCTGTCCAGCTGCTCGGCTGCGTCTTCCATCACCAATCCCTTCTGTCGAGGTGCCGGTCGCACCGCGGAGCGGCTGGGCCGGAGTGGTCAGTCGACGGTCTTGCCGAGCCTATACTGGCAGACCAGCGCGCCCGGTCGGCCTACCAGGGCGAGCAGCAGTTCGCCGCCGAAGGGCGCCAGGACCATCGTCAGTTCTTCGAACTCGACGGAGATGTACTTGGCGGCGTGCTCTCCCAGTTCGCCGGCCAGGTGGGCGACGCCGTCGATCATCCCGCCCGCCTGGGCCGCGAACGCGTCGACGTCGAACCCCGGGTCGGCATCCGCCGCGACGACGAAGCCATCTCGCGAGATGAGCAGGGCGGCGATCATCCCGGGCACCCTACGGTACGGGGCGAGTCTGCCTACGAGGGTGTCAGCCTGGTTGGTCACGATGATGCCTCCAAGGCGGTCTCGAGTTGCCTGCGCACTGTGGCGGCGTACTGTTCCGCCGCCGCATCGTCGGCGAACGCGCGGGTGATGCCCTCGCGGCTCGCGGCGAGCTCGCTCAGATAGATGCCGACGCGAGGGATCGGCGTGCTCTCGGCGTCCGGGAGGGCGCCCTCCAGCGGCAAGTGGATCAGGGAGTCCCCGTTCAGAAACAGGCTGCCGGCCTCGCGCCCCGAGAGCGTCACCTGCACGCGGACCATGACTCCGTGGGGGAGCGGCTCTCTGGCGATGTCAATCTCCACACCCCGAAGAGTAGCGAGGCTGCCGAGAGGTGGCAAGACGCGGCCCGCGAGGGCCGCGGAATCACAGGGCTGTGGCCAGCTCGGCGGCCTGTGGGGCGGCGGGCGCCTCGAGCCCCGCGCGCCGCGCTTCATCGCGGGCTATGGCGAGGAGTTCCCGACACGAGCGGACCGCCGGGAAAGATGCGGCGCCGATCGCCAGGGTCTGCCGGCGCCCGGCGATGAGGCTGTCTGCGACGTCACGCGCCGCCGCGGAGGCGAGGTCGCGCGCCTCGGCGATCGATCGTCCCGGCAGGACGAGCACGAAGGCATCGGGAGGCAGACGGAACGCCAGGTCGGCGCCGGAGAGTCCGTGCTGCAGGCGCCTCGCCACGCCCTTGACCAGCGCCTCGCTCTTGCGAGCGCCGAGGAGTGAGCGGCTGTCGTCATAGTGCTGGAGACGAAGGTAGACGATGCTGAGCGGCGCACCGTCGGCGGCAGCGAGCTCCATGCGTACCCGGGCGATCTCCGGCAACCTGTGCGCCGCGTAGAAGCCCGTGGCGGCGTCGATGCTCGCCGGACGCATGCGGCGGCTGCGCTGGAGGGTCAGGCGGTGCGCCGTGACCACGCCCCCGCCGACGAGGAGCACAACGATCGCGGCGCCTGCGAGCCTGTTGCCGCCCAGGCTCGGATCGGCGATGGCCAGCACGACGAGCAGCACGAGTGCCGGAGTGAGCAGATACGGCCACTCGTGCCGCGGCGAGACGCCGAGATGTCCGGCGGCGAGCAGGGGCACAGCCACGAGCAGCCAGCTGTGGACGCCGCCCGCTAGGGCCAGGGCACAGCCGAGGAGGAGCCAGTCGAGGACGACAAACGTGTGGGCCAGGCGATGGCCCCGGAAGCGGGCCACCCCGATTGAGAGGAGCGCGACCGCCAGACCGATCACGGCGGGCGCCGCCGCCGCCGGACGCCCGATCGCACAGGCGGCCAAGGCGAGGAGAAGGAAGAGGAGTGTCCGGAAGCGGCTGCGCAACAGAGCCGGGTCCGGCGGTCTGCGCGGTGATTCTCTCAAGCGGACGCCGCCGCGAGGGTGATAGGTTCTGGCAGGGCATGGTGCATGCGAACGGGTTTCTGCCAGCGGCCATGATCTCCTGCATCGCGCTCCTGCTGTGACGGCGCCGTCGGCGAGGTGGCCGCCCGAGCCCCGGTCGCTATAATGGGACCCCGTGGAAAGGACCCTTTTCTACTCCGGTAACGAGGCCATCGCGCACGGCGCCGTACGCGCGGGGGCTGGATTCGCCTGCGGTTACCCGGGCACGCCGTCCACCGAGATCATCGAGGTCGCGGCCAAGCTCGACGGCATTCACGCGCAGTGGTGCATCAACGAGAAGGTCGCTCTCGAGACGGCGGTCGGGGCCTCCCTGGCCGGCGTGCGGAGCCTCGTCACCATGAAGCACGTCGGTCTCAACGTCGCCGCCGACCCGTTCATGACCCTGTCGCTCACCGGCGTCAACGCGGGCCTCGTCATCGTCAGCGCCGACGATCCCGGCATGCACTCGTCGCAGAACGAGCAGGACAACCGCACCTACGCCAGGTTCGCCAAGGTGCCGATGCTCGAGCCCTCGACCAGCCAGGAGGCATACGACTTCCTGGGCGAGGCCTTCGCGCTCTCCGAGGAGTTCGACACCCCGGTGCTCCTGCGCACGTCGACGCGGTTGTCGCACGGGCGCGGACGTGTTGTGCCCCGCGTACCGATCGAGGTGGAGCCGCGTGAGTACTCGCGTGACTGCGGCAAGTACGTGATGGTCCCGGCCTACGCCCGGGCCCGCAACCGCGTCGTGCTGGAGCGGCTGGGCAGGTTGCGGCAGCGTGCCGAGCAGTCACCGCTCAACGTGCTCGAGGCGGGCGCCGCTGATCTCGGCATCATCTCCTCCGGCATCGCCTATGCGTACAGCCGCGAGGCCTTCCCGCAGGCGTGGTTCCTCAAGCTCGGCATGTCGAATCCGCTGCCCTACGAGAAGGTCGCGAGGCTGTACCGGCAGGTTTCGCGCGTCGCTGTCGTGGAGGAGCTCGACCCGTTCATCGAGGACCAGGTCCGCGCGCTGAACCTGCCGGTCATTGGCAAGCAGGCGCTTCCGGCCGACGGCGAGCTCGATCAGGAGACGGTGTTCAGGGCACTGGAGCCGTTCCTCGAGCGCCGCCCGCCGCGCCGCCGCCGTCCCCAGATGCCTCCGGCCGCGAAGCTCTCTCCCGCGCCGCCGGCGACCGAGCTCCCGGTTCGCCCCCCGGTGCTCTGTCCGGGCTGCTCCCATCGCGCCGTCTACGACGCCCTCAGACGCCACAAGCTGGCCGCCATGGGTGACATCGGCTGCTACACGCTCGGGGCCCTGCCGCCGCTCGTGGCCCTCGACACGTGCCTCTGCATGGGCGCCAGCATCGGGATGATGGCCGGGTTCAACAAGATGCTCGGCCGCAAGGGCGCCGTGGGGGTCATCGGCGATTCCACGTTCTTCCACTCCGGCATCACGCCGCTGATCGACGCGCTCTACAACGAGGCGGAGGGCCTGGTGATGGTGCTCGACAACCGCACCACGGCCATGACCGGTCACCAGGGACACCCCGGCACCGGCCTCCAGGCGACGGGCGCCGTTGGCCCCGCCATCGACATCCAGCGGCTGTGCGAGGGCATCGGCGTGCGTTGCTCGACGGTCGACGCGAACGACTTCAAGGCGCTCAACGCCGCCATCCGGGACGAGATCGATGCGCCCGGCCTCGGCGTGGTCGTGGCGTTGGCCCCCTGTGCGCTCACCGTCCGCGACAAGCGAGGTTCGATCGCCGTCGACGACGAACGCTGCAACCTCTGCGGCCTTTGTCTCAAACTGGGATGCCCGGCCCTGGTTCCCGGCGAGCAGGCCATCACGATCTCGGACGCTTGCACCGGCTGCGCCCTCTGTGTCGAGGTGTGCCGTCGTGGCGCTCTCAGTTTCGTCGGCGCTGACGGCGACGAAGGAGGCGACCAGTGAGCGATGTGACGACCGTCTCCCTGGTCGGCGTCGGAGGGCAGGGCATTCTTCTCGCGGCCGCCGTGCTCGCCGAGACGGCCGCCGCCGAGGGTTTCGACGTCAAAGCGAGCGAGGTCAAGGGAATGTCGCAGCGCGGCGGCAGCGTCCTCAGCTCGGTGCGGTTTGGCGACCACGTGTGGTCGCCCGTGTCGCGCCACGCCGACGTGGTGATCGGCATCGAGCTCCTGGAGGGCCGCAGGGGACTCGACCTGCTCGAGCCGAACGGGACGCTCGTCTGTGCGGTGACGACACGAATCGCTCCCGGGAGCGTTCTGCGTCGCGAGGCCGCGTATCCGGACGACCTGACCGAGGCCGCGACGGCCCGCGGCGTTCGCCTCATCGCCGTCGAGGCCACCGAGCTGGCGCGGCAGGCGGGCGCCGACCGCGCCGCCAACGTGGTTCTGCTCGGCGCGGCAAGCAACGTTCTCCCGTTCAGCGAAGCCTCCTGGCTGCGCGGGCTGTCCGCCGCCGTTCCTGCCAGGATTCTGGAAGTCAACCAGCGGGCGTTCGCCCTGGGGCGTGCTGTTGGCAGCGAGGAGGTCAAGCCGTGAAGGTCAGACAACTCACCGTGTTTCTGGAGAACAGGAGCGGCCGACTCGCCGAGGTCGCCGACATCCTGGGGAAGGCGGGGATCAACATCCGCGGCTTCTCGACAACCGAGGCCGCCGAGTACGGAATCTTGCGTCTCATCGTCACTGAACCGGAGCGGGCGCGGGAACTGCTGCACGCCGCCGGATTCACCACGCACTTCGCGCCGGTTCTCTGCGTCAGTGTCCCGGACCGGCCGGGGGGTCTGGCCAAGGTCCTGGACCAGTTGGCCGAAGCCGGCGTCTCCATCGACTACCTCTACAGCATCTCGTTCCAGAACATCTGCTTTGCCGTGCATGACATCGAGCGCGCCATCGACCTGTTGCGCGACAAGGTGACGCTGCTGAGCGACGAGGAGGTGCGTGCTCTGTGAGCGGCTACGACGGCCACCTCCTGCCCGACAAGGTCGGAGGTCTGATGTGGGAGCCCGCGGCCGAGACCATGCCGCGAGAGGCGCTGCTTGAGCTGCAGATGCAGCGCCTGCAGGCCGTGCTCGAGAACGCACGCGCCAACGTGCCGTTCTACCGCAAGGGCTTTGAGGAGGTCGGCATCGTCCCGAGCGATGTGAGGACGCATGCCGATGTCGCCCGACTGCCGTTCACGACCAAGACGGACCTCCGCGACCACTACCCGTTCGGGATGTTCGCGCGGCCCCGTTCCGAGATCGTGCGCGTGCATGCCTCCTCGGGGACCACAGGGAATCCGACGACGGTCGGCTACACCCGCTCGGATATCGACATCTGGGGCGATCTGATCGCCCGTACGCTGGCTGCGGGCGGGATCAAGCCCGGCGATCTGCTCCAGAACGCCTATGGCTACGGCCTGTTCACCGGCGGCCTCGGCCTCCACTTCGGCGCCGAACGCCTGGGCTGCACGGTGGTGCCGATTTCCGGCGGCAATACCGAACGTCAGCTCAAGATCATGCGCGACTTCGGCGCGACTGCCCTGAGCTGCACGCCCTCGTATGCGATGTTCCTTGGCGACGCCGCCCGCGACCGCGGGCTGCGGCCTGAGGATCTGCCGATTCGCGTCGGCTTCCACGGCGCGGAGCCGTGGACGAACGAGCTGCGCGTCCAGATCGAGGCGGCGCTCGGGATCGACGCCCTCGACATCTACGGTCTCTCCGAGATGGGCGGACCGGGCGTCGCCTTCGAGTGTCTCTGCAAGGCCGGCATGCACGTCAACGAGGATCACTACCTCGCCGAGATCATCGATCCCGACACCCTGCAGCCACTCCCCTACGGCGAGGTGGGCGAACTGGTCTTCACGACGCTGTCGCGGCAGGCGCAGCCGCTCATCCGCTACCGCACGAGAGACCTCAGCAGCCTCGACGCGACGCCCTGCCCGTGCGGTCGCACGTCCCTGCGCATGACCAAGCCGATCGGTCGCAGCGACGACATGCTCATCATCAGGGGCGTGAACGTCTTCCCGAGCCAGATCGAGGAAGTCCTGATGAGCATCCCCGAGATCGAGCCGCACTACCAGATCGTGGTCGATCGCGAGGGGTATCTGGACGTCATCGAGGTGTGGGTCGAGGTCGGGGAAGGCATCTTCGCCGAGACCATGGGCGACCTCGAGCGCTTCCAGCGCAAGGTGCAGTCCAGGCTCTTCAACGTGCTGAACATCCAGGTGGCGGTCAAGCTCAAGGAGCCGCGGGCGATCCAGCGCTCCGAGGGCAAGGCCGTGCGCGTCGTCGACAGGCGCAAGGCGCTCTAGCGACCCGCGGAATCTGGTTTCCTGGGGCGGCGCCGGGCCAGGCCCGGCGCCGCCCCTACAGATGAGAAGGTTCTGGGTAGGGACGGGCGGCGCTGCCGGCGCCGGTCTCGTCCGCTAGACGCCCAGGAGGCGCGAGAGCCAGGCGACCAACGCCCCAGCCAGTCCTGTTGAGCCATCCCCTACGCGGGAGTCCGCGCCGATCTGTCCGCCGGCGCCTCCCTGACCGGCTGACAGCGTCGGCGTGGGCGTCGGCGGTGGCGTGGTCGGCGTCGGCTCTGGCGTGGTCGGCGTCGGCGTCGGCGTGGGGCTCGGCTTGATCGTGTGGGTCGGGGTGGGCGACGGTGAGCCGCTGCCTGACGGCGACGGCGACGCCGACGGCGACATCTTGGAGTAGGCGCCGTCCCACGGGGTGAACGTCCACGGGACGCTGGCAAACGCCGCGTGCGACTGGCCCTCGAGGGCGGCGGCGAAGAACTTCGCCCACACCGGCGCGCAGTACGTTCCGCCGAAGGTCGAGGAACCCATCGAGGTTCGCGCGTCCATGTCGCCCATCCAGACCGCAGCCGACAGCTCAGGCGTGTAGCCGACATACCACGCGTCCGCGTTGTCCTCGGAGGTGCCGGTCTTGCCGGCCCTGGTGTACGGGTAGTAGGCCCCGACGACAGAGGCCGTTCCACCCGGGCCGGGCGGGCCCTGGAGCACGTCGGTGACGACCGACGCCACCCCGGCGGGAATGACCCGCTTGCCTTTGGTCTTCGGCTTCCAGTCGAGCTTGCCGTTCTGGAGGACGACCTTCACGATGGCTTGCGGCTTGTGGTAGATGCCGCCGCTGGCCAGCGTTGCGTACCCTACCGCGTGCTCGAGCGGTGTCACCTCCGACGAACCGAGAGCGATCGAGGGAACCTCCTGCAGCTCGCTCTGAACGCCCATCTTGTGCGCCACGGCGGCCGTATTCGACGGGCCAACATCCACTGAGAGCTGCGCGTAGACGACGTTGTCGGAGATGGTGGTGGCTTGCGATACGGTCTCCGGCCCCCCCGGTCCGTCACCGTTGACCACCCAAGGCGTGCCCCAGCCCATCGGGATGACGATTGGGCTGTTCGAGATGTAGGTAGTCGTGTAAGGATTCATGCCCTGGAGGACGGCCGCGGTGAGGACGTACGTCTTCATTGAAGAGCCCGGCTGCCGCTTGGCCTGCGAGGCCAGGTTGTACTTCTGCTTCTTGTAGTCGAGACCGCCGACCATGGTGCGGATGTAGCCCGTCTTGGGCTCGACGGCTACGAACGCCATCGACGGTTTGAAGCCGAAGTACAGCGAGTTAGTTGTGCTTCGAACGAGATCGATGGCTTTGCGCTGCCAGTCCATGTCGATGCTGGTGTAGACCCTGAGGCCGCCTTCGAACACCTGCCGGCTGCCGTAGCGCTTGACCAGTACGCCCTTCACGTAGTCGATGAAGTAGTCGGCCAAGCTGTCGTTCTCCGACGGCGGGTGCTTGTAGACGCCGAGTTTGCGCTTCTTGGCCGACTCCGCCTGTTCCGTCGTGATGTAGCCCTGCTTGGCCATCAACTCGAGGACCATGTTGCGGCGCGCCTTGGCGGCTTTGGGGTCGGTGGTCGGCGAGTAGCGGTTGGGGGACTTGGGCACCGCCGCGAGCAGGGCGGCCTCCTCGAGCTCGAGCTGGGAGGCGTTCTTGTGGAAGTAGGTGCGCGCCCCGGCTTGAACCCCGTACGCTCCGGCTCCGTAGTAGATGGTGTTCAGGTACTCGGTGAGGATCTTGTCCTTCGACCACTTGTTCTCGATCTCCCAAGCCAGCACCGCTTCGCGCAGCTTGCGGGTGTACGTCCGCTCGTTGCCCACGTAGGCGTTCTTGACGTACTGCTCCGTGATGGTCGAGCCGCCCTGAACGATCGTGCCGGCGCGGAGGTTCTGGACCATGGCGCGGGCAACGCCCGGGAAGTCGACGCCGTGGTGCGTGTAGAAACGTTCGTCCTCGACGGCAACGGTGGCCTGCTTCATCACCTCTGAGATCTGCGGACTCTTCACGAGGACGCGATTCTCGGCGCCGTGCAGCTCGGCGATCTTCTTCCCGTCGACGTCGTAGATCGTGGTGTTGACCGCGTTGGTCCGGCGCTGTAGCTCGCTGAGCGAGGGGAGGTTGCGAGAGAAGGCGAAGATGGCGCCGGCGCCCAGGCCTATGGCGGCGATGACGAGAAGCAGCGCCGCCAGCACCGTGAGCCTGAGCCATGCGCGCTTGCGCCTTCGCGGCCGTGCATTCGCGCGGCGGCGCTGGCGACGGCGAAGCTCTTCTGGGGTTTCGGCGTGTCGCTCCTGATCAGGCATGCTTCCTCATTGTACTCGATGCTGCGGCGAGACCCTGCCGCGAACGCTCGCGGTGGTGGAGACGCGCGCGAGCCCAGAGGGGTTCACCAGAGCACCGCCTGCCCTCGGCGGCCTGGGGTTAGGCGTCAGGTCGTTCCCGCGGCTACGTCGTCCGCGTCCTTGGCGCTCACCGGCTTCACCGGTTTGGGTTGTACGTAGCGGGCGATTGGGATCGATACCTCGTACAGAACCAGCAACGGAATGAGCATCGCCACCATGGAGAAGGCGTCCTGGCCAGGGGTGAGGAGCGCGGCGGCGAGAGCCATGATCACGATCGCGTAGCGGCGGTGCTTGCGCAGGAACTTGTCGTCGATCACGCCAACCTTGGCGAGCAGCACAAGAACCACGGGCACTTCAAAGATGAGCCCGAACGCGAGGATGAACAGCGCGACGAACGTGAAGTACTCGGTGGCCCGGTTCTGCACGTTGAACGTCGACCCCCCGAAGGTCAGCAGGAACGAGAGGCCCTTGGGCAGGACGAAGAGGTACCCGAAGGACACGCCGACGAGGAACAGGGCCGTCGTCGCGATGACCACGGGGTAGAAGTAGCGCTTCTCGGTGCTCGTGAACGCGGGCCCGACGAACGCCCAGAGTTGCCAGATCAGGAACGGTGAGGCGACGATGAGGCTTGCGACCACCCAGACCTTGAGACTCACCATGAACGGTTCGACCGGGCTCAGCGTGATGATCTGATACGAGTCGGCGTCGAGATTCGGGACCTGCTTGAGGGGATAGAGAAGCACGTCGAAGACGTAGTCGTTGAAGATACCGGCCAGAACGATGCCGACGCCGACGACGACGATCGACCAGAAGATGCGCCGGCGCAGCTCGTCGAGATGCTCGAGGACGGTGAACTTGTCGTCGGGCGAAATCGGCATGGCTCAGGCGTCGTCGTCCGCCGAGGAGGCCTCGGGCGCCGGCCTGCTGAACCTGCGCCGCGGCGGCCCGGGCGGCGGCTCCGCCGCCGGCTGTGCGGCCTCTGCGACCTCATCGGCCGATGCCGACAGGTCGGTCTCGACCTCCTCGGGCGCCGGCCTGCTGAACCTGCGCCGCGGCGGCCCAGGCGGCGGCTCCGCAGCCGGCTGTGCGGCCTCTGCGACCTCATCGGCCGATGCCGACAGGTCGGTCTCGACCTCCTCGGGCGCCGGCCTGCTGAACCTGCGCCGCGGCGGCCCGGCCGGTTCGCCGGCGGCGCCGGCGTCCGGGTATGGGGCGATGCCGGCAGGCCAGGCCGGGCTCTCCTGAGCCGGCTCCGGCACGGTGGCGGCCCCGGTTGCCGGGGCCAGGTCGATCACGGCTGGGGCAGCCGCGGCTGCGGCAGCGGCGGCCTGCGCGGGCTTGTCCGTGCTCTTCAGATCGATCGTCATGCTCGACTTGAGATCCTTGACACCGGCAGTGGCCTCGTCGACGCCGAGGCTGGACTTCAGGTCCCTCACGTCGGCCGCCACCTCGTCGATGCCGAGGTCAGAACGCGCCGAGGCCGTGGCCTTCCGGAGCTCACGCATGGCCTGGCCGAGGCTTCGCCCCGCCTGCGGCAGCCGCTTGGGGCCGAACACGAGCAGAGCAAGGATCAGCACGATCGCGATCTCCATGGGGCCGATGTTCACGAAGCGTTCCTTGCGCCGGGTTCGGGTCAACCCATCTTAGGCGGGGCTGCGAAGCCGGTCAACGCGACGCGCTGGGGCCGGGCACGGAGGGCGGCGGCAGCCCCTCCGCGTCGGGCGTCCCGGAGGCAAAACCCCTGCATTCCACGCCTGCTCTGGGACGCGTCGCCGGGCGCGGGCTAGTTGCGTGCCCGAAACCGCGTTTGGTATAGTCGCGTCCCAGTGACTCGCCTCCGGTCCTCTCCCGGGGAGCGGGTCCTTTGCCTTCTGTCGGGACAGGTCCTGATGACTGAGACGTACCTCACCAACTGGGTGTACATCTGGCTCTTCATCGCCGCCGGTGGTGCTCTCGTGGCGCTCATCCTTCTCGTCGCCAAACTGGTCACTCCGGACCATCTCACCGCCGAGAAGCTCGCCCCATACGAGTGCGGCATTCCCGCCGTCGGCCGTCCGTGGTCGCCGTTCGCCGTCCGCTACTTCGTGTTCGGCCTCCTCTTCCTGGTGTTCGATGTCGAGGCTGTCTTCCTGTTCCCATGGGCGATCGTCTTTCGGGACCTCGGGTCGGCCGGCTTCGTCGAGATGGTGATCTTCGTCGCGGTCCTCGGCTTCGGCCTGCTGTACGCCTGGCGCAAGGGGGCACTGGAATGGGCGTAACCGACGGGGCCGTCGGTCACGCGAGGATCCGGTACCCCAAGCTCGAGCGCTTCGAGCAGCCCAACATCATCACCACGACGACCGACTTCATCTTCAGCTGGGCGCGGTCGAACTCGGTATTTCCGTTCCAGTATGGCCTCGCATGCTGCGCGATCGAGATGCTGAGCTCGGGGTTCTGCCGCTTCGACATCGCGCGCTTCGGCATGGAGGTCTTCCGGCCCACTCCGCGGCAGTGCGACCTGATGATCGTGGCGGGCACCGTCAACGAGAAGATGGCGCCGGTGCTCGTCCGGCTCTACGAGCAGATGTCAGAGCCCAAGTGGGTGATGAGCATGGGAGCGTGCGCCAACAGCGGCGGCCCGTTCTACGACGGCTACAACGTGGTGAACGGGGTGGACAAGATCGTGCCGGTCGACGTCTACGTGCCCGGCTGCCCGCCTCGCCCCGAGGCTCTGTTCCAGGGTCTGCTCGAGCTGCAGAAGAAGATCCAGCGGTACTCGTTCGTGCCCCAGGCTCCGGTGGCCGGCGCCGGGGAGGGCTGACGCCGTGGCGCTTGAGATAGGCTCCAATCCCATGGAGATCGAGGAGATCGCCGAGCGGCTGTCACTGACGTTCGCGGGCGAGATCGAGGACGTCCGGGTCCAGGAGCCGGAGACGGTGGTGGCTCGCTGCGGCGCGGCGACCCTCAAGGACCTCGCGCCGCGCCTCAGGGCCGACGAGGACCTGGCCTACGAGACGCTCAACTGGATGGCGGGCGTCGATCGGCTGACCAATCTGGAGGCCGTCTACCACCTCTACAGCTGGAAGACCAATTCCTACCTGCAGCTGCACGTCTCCCTCCCGGATCCCGCCGAGATCGAGACGGTCTGCGGCGTCTGGCCCGCGGCCGAGTGGCTCGAGCGCGAGGCGTGGGACATGTTCGGCATCCGCTTCGCCGGCCACCCGGATCTGCGTCGCATCCTGCTCAAGGACGACTTCATCGGGCATCCGCTGCGCAAGGACTACATTGACCTCGTCGAGAACCACCCCCATGTCTGACGAGTTCGCGACAGCAGTTCCCGACGAGGCGGTGAAGCTCGCCCAGCGACGCATCGAGGAGGCGAACGCGCACGGCGCCGGCTCGAATCTCGAGGGGCTCACCTTCAACGAGGTCATCGTCAACATGGGTCCCCAGCATCCGTCGACCCACGGGGTGCTGCGCCTCGTGGTGACGCTGGACGGTGAGCTCGTCAAGGACGTGATCCCGGTCGTCGGGTACCTGCATCGCTGCAAGGAGAAGCTGGCCGAGAAGCGCACGTACTTTCAGTACATCCCGGTCATCGACCGCACCGAATACCTGGCCGGCATGAACTGCGAGTGGGGGTACGTGCTGACGGTCGAGAAGCTGGCCAGCATCAGGCCGCCGCGGCGGGCGGAGTTCATCCGCGTCATCATGGCCGAGCTCAACCGCATCGCCAGCCATCTGGTCGCGGTCGGCACGTTCACCGCCGACCTGGCGCCGCTCGGGACGGCCATGGTCTTCTATATGTTCCGCGACCGGGAGCTCATCCTCGACCTCCTCGAGGAGGTGAGCGGCGGTCGCATGATGTTCAACTACTTCCGCTTCGGCGGGGTTCGCGACGATCTGCCGGACGGCTGGATCGAAAGATGCCGCGACGTGATGCGCCGCATGCCGAAGCTCATCGACGAGCACGAGGCGCTCGTCGGCGACAACGCGATCTTCCTGCAGCGCTGCATCGGCAAGGGCGTGATCACCCAGCAGGACGTGGTCGACTACGCGATCACCGGACCGAACGCGCGCGCCTCCGGAGTGGCTCTCGACCTTCGCCGCACGCGGCCCTACTCGGTCTATCCCGAGCTCGAGTTCGACGTGCCCCTCGGACGGCACGGCGATGTCTACGATCGCTACCAGGTGAAGATGGACGAGATGCGCCAGTCGGTCAGGATTGTCGAACAGGCGCTGGACATGCTGCCCAAGGGGCCGGTCCAGATTGGCTCGCTGCGGGCACCGTACGCGATCGCGCCGCCGCCCGGCGAGTGCTACGCGGCGCAGGAGAACCCGCGCGGCGAGTACGGCACGTACATCGTGAGCGACGGGACGCGCTACCCTTATCGCCTCAAGTTCCGCGACCCCTGCTTCATGCATCTGCAGATCTTTCCCAAGCTCCTGCGCGGCAACAAGATCGCGGATGCGGTGGCCATCTCGGGCAGTATGGATCTCGTTCTGGGAGGCATCGACCGGTGAGCGATGCCGTCCTCGCCGTCCTTCGCGCCGTGCTCTTCGTGTTCATCGCCTACACGGTGGTGATGGTCTCCGCGCTCGTCAACATCGTCTTCGAGCGCCGGGTCCTGGGCTTCATGCAGGATCGCCTGGGGCCGAATCGAACCGGCCCTCAGGGCGTCCTGCAGAGCGTCGCCGACTCCTTCAAGATGCTGGGCAAGGAGGACTTCCGGCCGCGGCTTGCCGACCCGTACCTCTTCACCCTGGCGCCGATCATGGTGATGATCGGCGCCGTCGCCATCCAGGTCGTCGTGCCGTACACGAAGGGCCTGGTCGCCACCGAGCTCGACGTCGGCGTGATCTTCCTGGTAGCCATCACTGGCTTCACGACGCTGGCCATCCTGCTGGGCGGGTGGTCGTCGAACAACAAGTACTCGCTGGTCGGCGCGCTTCGCGGCGCCGCCCAGATGATCAGCTATGAGATCCCGATGATCCTGGGCCTCCTGGTGGTGGCCATGACCGTCGGGTCGCTGCGGCTGACGGACGTCGTGGCTGCGCAGGCCGGGTACCAGTGGCTCGTCTTCTACGCTCCGTTCACGTTTGTCATCTTCTACATCGCTTCGATCGCGGAGCTGAACCGCGGCCCCTTTGACCTGCCGGAGTCGGAGTCGGAGCTGGTGTCCGGCTACGGGACGGAGTACTCGGGCATGCGCTTCGGCATGTTCTACCTGAACGAGTACGCCGGCCTCACCATCATGTCCATGGTGACAGTCACCTTGTTTCTGGGAGGCTGGCACGGGCCGTTCGAGGACGCCATCAGCTTCTGGGGCGTGTCGTGGCTGCCGCTGATCTACTTCCTGGCGAAGACCTACGCGCTCGTCTTCCTGCTCGTCTGGATCAGGCTGTCGCTGCCTCGCCTGCAGGTTGACCAGCTCATGTCCTTCGCCTGGAAGATCCTCATCCCTCTCGGCCTTGTCAACATCCTCGCGGTCGGCGCCGTGATCCTCTGGGTGCCGCAGTGGAAGTGGGGGCTGGCAATCTACAGCTGGGTCGCCCTCCTCGCCTTCGTGGCGCTCTTCGATCCCATTCTCAAGTGGCGCCTGCGCAGGCAGCGCGCCCGCCTGCCGGTGGTGCATGCCTGATGCTCGGGATGTTCAAGGCCATGCGGACGACGATTCGCCACCTGCCGACCAGGAAGCTCACCGTGCAGTATCCGGAGGAGCGGGAGAAGCTGCCGGAGCGCAGCCGCGGCCTGTTCCGCGTCGTCGTCGACCCGCTGAGCGGCGACGCGCGCTGCCGCTCGTGCACGCTCTGCGAGACCAACTGCCCGGTGCAGGTGATCCGTGTGGAACACTCGAGCACGTACGACCTGCCGGCCCCCAACCTCGCCCGCCTCACGCGAGCGCGTCTCGGCGCCCAGCCCGGCGTCGACCTCGAGCCGTTGCGCCCCGTGATCGACGACTACCGCGAGCACGGCACAGGCCTCATCGGCATCCTGCAGAACACCCAGGACACCTACAGGTACCTGCCGCGCCGGGCTCTGGAGGAGATCGCGCTGCAGACGGGCGTCTCTCTCGCGCAGATCTACGGCGTCGCGAGCTTCTACAACCAATTCCGTCTCTCGCCGACCGGCGACTACATCATCGAGGTGTGCCACGGGACCGCCTGTCACGTCGCGGGCTCGACCAAGATCAGCGAGGCGCTCCAGGAGGAGCTCGGAGTGTCGGAAGGCAAGACGACGGCCGACATGAAGTTCACGTTGTCGTCGGTCGCCTGCATGGGGGCGTGTTCGCAGGCGCCGGTCATGCGCGTGGGCGAGCGCACCTTCGGCGGCCTCACGCCCGACAAGACGCGACAGGTCATCCGGGAGATCATGCGCGAGGTCGGGGCCGGCGAGGGGTGAGCATGGACGTGGACAACCACATCCCCGACGCCCCGGAGCCGGTCGACCAGACGCCGCCGGCGGACGAGTCAGCACCGCAGGCCGAAGGTCGCGCGGTGCGCGTCGCCGCGACCGAGGGCGGCTACCGCGTCTCGGTCTGCGCCGGGACCGCCTGCACGTTCGCGGGCTCGGCCGCCGTCTTCGACGCCTTCGTGCGCAAGGTCGAGGCCGCTGGTCTGAGCGATCGTGTCGAGGTCTCGATCGTGGGGTGCCACGGCCTCTGCACGATGAGCCCGGTCGTGGTGCTTGGCGACGACACGCTCTACGGGCACTTGCGGCCCGAGGATGTGAGCGTCGTCGTGTTGCAGCACCTCGAGAGCGGCGTTCCCGTCGAGAGGTTCCTCTACAAGGATCCGCGCACCGGTGAGCGGGTGCGCGACTGGCACGACATCGAGTTCTACAAGCAGCAGACGCGTATTGCGCTGCGCAACGTCGGCCGGGTCAATCCGGAGAGCATCGACGAGTACGTCGCCCGCGGCGGATACGAGGCGGCCCGGATGGTCCTGACGGAGAAGACGCCGGAATGGGTCGTCGGGCAGGTGACCGAGTCAGGCGTTCGCGGTCGCGGCGGCGCTGGGTTCTCGACGGGCGTCAAGTGGGAGCTGGCCAAGAAGTCGCGCGGCGACGTCAAGTACATCATCTGCAACGGCGACGAAGGCGACCCCGGGGCGTTCATGGACGCCTCCATCATGGACGGCGATCCGCACGCGGTGATCGAGGGCATGATCATCGGCAGCTACGCTATCGGCGCGCACCAGGGCTACATCTATGTGCGCGCCGAGTATCCGCTCGCCGTTCGCCGCCTCACCAAGGCGATCGCCGACGCCGAGGCGGCGGGCTATCTCGGAGATGACGTGATGGGCAGCGGCTGGGCCTTCCACCTCAAGCTCAAACTCGGCGCCGGCGCCTTCGTCTGCGGCGAAGAGACGGCGCTCATCGCCTCCATCGAGGGCCGCCGCGGCATGCCTCGCACGAGGCCGCCGTATCCTGCCGTGAGCGGCCTCTGGGGCAAGCCGACGAACATCAACAACGTCGAGACGTTCGCCAACATCCCGTGGATCGTCATGCATGGAGCGGACGCCTACGCCGAGCTCGGCGTGGCGGGGTGCCACGGCACCAAGGCGTTCAGCCTGGCCGGCAAGCTCGTCAACGGCGGGCTCGCCGAGATCCCCATGGGCGTGACCCTGCGGCACGTCATCTACGACGTCGGCGGGGGCATCCGGGACGGCCGTCAATTCAAGGCCGTGCAGCTCGGAGGCCCGTCGGGCGGGTGCGTCCCGGCGAGCATGCTGGACACGCCCGTCGACTACGAGAGCCTGGCCGCGACGGGCGCCATGGTCGGCTCGGGCGGCATCGTCGCCGTGGACGATCAGACCTGCATGGTCGACATGGCGCGCTTCTTCTTGCGCTTCACGCAGAGCGAATCCTGCGGCAAGTGCATCCCGTGCCGGCTGGGCACCAAGCGCATGCTCGACGTCCTCGACCGCATCGTCTCCGGAGAGGGTCGGGACGGCGACGTCGAGCTCCTCGGGGAGATGGGCGCCCACGTGTCGGAAGGCAGCCTGTGCGCCTTGGGGGGCACCGCGCCCAACCCCGTCCTCACCACGATCAAGTACTTCCGCCGGGAGTACGAGGCGCACATCCACGAGAAGCGCTGCCCGGCCGGGACCTGCAAGGCGCTCATCCGCTACACCATCGACCCGGACGCCTGCACGGGCTGCACGCTCTGCGCGAAGAAGTGCCCGGTCGCTTGCATCGGCGGCGAACGCAAGCAGGTCCACGTCATCGACCAGAGGGCCTGCATCAGGTGCGACACGTGTCGTCTGGTCTGCAAGTTCAACGCCGTCCGTGTGCTCTCCGGGGTCGACGAGCCCGCGCCCGTGGTCGGCGGAGGGGTGTGAGGACGCTGGCCACGCCTGCCCGAGACGTGCGGCGGCCGCCGCCGCAGCCTGGCCAGGTGATCGTCGAGATCGACGGCCAGGAGATCGCCTGCGATCGCGGCGAGACAGTCCTGGTGGCCGCGCGGCGGGCCGGCATCCACATCCCGACGCTGTGCCTCGAGCCGCGCCTGCCGGCCACCGGCGCCTGCCGTATGTGCGTCGTCGAGATCGAGGGCGCGCGCAAGGTGATGACCAGCTGCACGACGGCCGTCGCGGACGGTATGGTGGTGCGCACCAACACGCAGAAGCTGCGCGCCATGCGGCACTTCTACCTTGAGTTGCTGCTGAGCGACCACAACTCCTTCTGCACCCCGCCGTGTCGCGATGCCTGCCCGACGCACATCAAGATCCCCCAGTTCCTCGACTTCATCGCGCACCGCGACTACAAGAACGGCGTACGAAAGCTGCGAGAGGATCTGCCCTTCCCCGCCATTCTCGGTCGGGTCTGCCCGCGACCCTGCGAAGGACCATGCCGGCGCCAGCTCGTCGACCAGTCGATAACGATCTGCCAGCTGCATCGCTTCATGGCCGACCAGTGCCTCGACGAGGAGCAGGAGGGCGAATTGCTGCTGCCGGTCGAGCCGAAGGCCGACACCGGCAAGAAGATCGCGATCGTCGGCGGCGGACCCGCCGGGCTCGCCGCCGCCTTCTACGCGCGGCTCGAGGGCCATGCGGTCAAGATCTTCGAAGCCATGCCCAAGCCGGGTGGGATGCTGCGCTACGGGATTCCGAGCTACCGGCTGCCGCGCGAAGTGCTGGAGAAGGAGATCAACGTACTCTGGCGCCTGGGAGTCGGGCTGCAGGCGAACACGAGGCTGGGGGTCGACCTCCAGCTCGAAGATCTGCTCGCGGAGTACGACGCCGTCTTCCTCGCCCTCGGGGCGTTCAACAGCAACGACATGGGGATCCCGGGCGAGGACGCCGACGGGGTCGTCAACGCGGTCGACTTCCTCGGCGAGCTCGAGCTCCACGGCGATGTGCACGTGGGCCGGCGGGTGACGGTCATCGGTGGCGGCTTCACCGCCATGGACGCCTGCCGGACCTCGGTGCGCAAGGGGGCCGAGGAGGTCACCTGTCTCTACCGGCGGTCACGCAAGGAGATGCCGGCGCACCACAGCGAAGTCGACGAGGCCGAGGAAGAAGGCGTCAGGCTCGAGCTCCTGTGCGCTCCCGTCCGGGTCGTGACGGACGAGGCCAACAAGGTGACGGGGATCGAGATGCAGCGCATGGAGCTCGGTGAGCCGGACGCATCGGGCCGGCGCCGCCCTGTCCCGCTGGATGGCTCCGAGTTCATCGTCGAGTGCGATCAGATCATCGCGGCGATCGGCCAGTATCCGCGGCTGGACGGGACGAGCGAGGAGCAGGGTGTCACCCGCACCAGGTGGCGCACGATCAAGGTTGACGACTGGACCTATCAGACCGCCGATCCGCGGGTCTTCGCCGGCGGCGACGTCGTGCTCGGAGCGCAGACGGTGGTCCAGGCGGTGGCCCAGGGCAAGAAGGCCGCCTGGAGCATGGACGCCTTCTTGCGAGGCGCCGATATGGCGGCCGTGACGGAGCAGCTCGCGCTCCTCAAGTCGGCGCCCTTCGTCGAGGCGCTGGCCGTCAGGGGCGACGTCGACCCGCGTATTGCGCGCATGGCCGAGATCCCGCCGGTGTTCATCGACATGACGACCGACGTGACCGGTCCGCTGCCGCCGGCCGAGATGCCGATGCTGACGCCGGGCGAACGCCGCGGCGACTTCCGGCAGATCGAGCTCGGCTTCGGCGAGGACGCCGCCGCCGAGGGCGCGGGACGGTGCCTCGACTGCTACTGCCCAGCGAACGGCGCCTGCGACCTGCAGCGGTACAGCATTGAGTACGAGGTCTTCCACAACCGCTTCCACGGCGGAGAGGCTCACAACTACCCCGCCGACTTTCGCCACGACTTCATCATGCGCGAGCCCAATCGCTGCATCAACTGCGGGCGCTGCGTACGCGTGTGCCGCAGCGAGGTCGGGGCGAGCTGCTACGACAACATGGGGCGGGGGTACGACGCCATCGTCAGCACCGCCGACAACCTGCCGCTGCAGATGGTCGGTTGCGTGTCGTGCGGCAAGTGCGCCGAGACGTGCCCAACGGGCGCGATCGTCACCAATCCGCGGAAGCTGGAGCGGTACGGGCTCGACTTCAGCCGCTGCATGTTCTGCGGCGAGTGCGTCGAGGTCTGCCCGTACGACGCGCTCGAACAGAGGAGCTTCTTCGAGCTCGCGGACTTCAGTCGCGGCGCGCTCGCCGCCGAGTCGCTGTACGTACGGGAGCCGCGCCCTGTCGACCTGCTGCGCGAGACGGTGACCGATCTGGTGCCGCACGTCCTCGACGCGGAGCTCGGCCGTGGCTGGGTATGGGAGCCCATCAAGGACGATCCCGTGCGCCTTGACGGCGAGGAGGGTGAGTGCTGATGCCCGGCGGCGACTTCCATCCGTGGCTCTTCGTCATCGTCGCCGCCTGGGTGCTGATCTGCGCCCTCGGCGTCGTCGCCGCGAAGAAGGTCATGTACTCGGCCGTGTCGATGGTCCTCTGCTTCCTTGGGATCGCCTTCGCGTACGCGCTGCTCAACGCCGAGCTCGTGGCCGTCATGCAGTTGCTGGTGTACGTAGGCGCGATCTCCATCGTGATCATCTTCGCGATCATGCTCACCGAGGTGCAGGAGGGCGGCTATCGGCTGTTCTTCAACCGGCAGGCAGTCGCTGCCGCGGTGCTGGCCGCCGTCGGCGCCGTGGCGGTCGTGGCGGCGATCGTGACCGACGATACCGGCACGGCGGCGACGGAGACGCTCAGCCCGGGTGTGAGGGAGCTCTCCGCCCTCCTCTTCAACCGCTACGTGCTGCCCTTCGAGGTCATCTCGCTCGTGCTGCTGGCGGCGATGATCGGCGCCATCGTCCTGGCCCGCAAGCAGGAGGAACGGCGATGAGCGCTCTCACCTGGTGGCTGGCCCTGGCCGTGGCGCTCTTCTTCATCGGCGCCTACGGCGTGCTCGCCCGGCGCAACGTGATCGTCGTCGTGATGAGCCTGGAGATCATGCTGAGCGCGGTGAACATCGCGCTGGTGGCGATCTCCTCGTTCCGCACGGGCGTCCCCGGCGGCGGCGCCGTGTTCGCGCTGTTCATCATCGCGCTGGCGGCCGCCGAGGTGACGGTTGGCATGGCCATCATCGTCGCGAACTATCGGCATCGGCGCACCATCCAGGCCGACCGGTACGACGAGCTCAAGGGCTAGCGGGCGAAGGCGCAGAGGCAAGCCATGACCTGGATCGTCGCGCTCATACCGTTGCTGCCGTTGGCCGGGTTCATCATCACGCTGCTCGTCGGCAAGCGACTCAGGCTGCAGGCGCACCTGGTGCCGACCGCGTTCGTCACAGTCTCGGCGGCGCTCTCGGTGGCCGCGTTCGTCTGGGCGCTCGGCCACGAGGGCGAGGTGTTCATCTACCAGCCCTTCACGTGGATCACGGCTGGGACCTTCGACGCTCAGTGGGGTTTCCAGGTCGACAGCCTGACGGGGATCATGCTGCTCGTCGTCGGACCGATCGGCATGCTCGTGCACTACTACTCGATCGGCTACATGAAGGAGGACCCGGGCTACTACCGGTTCTTCGCCTACCTCAATCTCTTCATGTTCGCCATGTTCATGCTGATCCTGGCCGACAACTACCTGCTGATGTTCCTCGGCTGGGAGGGCGTCGGCCTCTGCTCGTACCTGCTGATCGCCTTCTGGTACCGCAAGAAGAGCGCCAGCCAGGCGGGCAAGAAAGCCTTCCTTGTCAACCGTGTCGGCGACTTCGGCTTCACGCTCGGCATGTTCCTCATCTTCGTGACGACCGGCACGCTGCAGTTCGCGGGCGTCTTCGAGCGTGCCGACGCGGGCGACATCGGCGCCACGACGCTGACCTGGATCTGCCTGCTCCTCTTCGTCGGCGCCGTGGGCAAGAGCGCGCAGTTCCCGCTGCACGTCTGGCTGCCGGACGCCATGGAGGGTCCTACGCCGGTCAGCGCGCTCATCCATGCGGCGACGATGGTGAACGCCGGCGTGTACATGGTGGCGCGCTCCTATCCGCTGTTCCTGCACAGCGAGGCGGCGCTGGGCGTGGTCATGGTCATCGGCACGTTCACGGCGATCTACGCCGCCTTCATCGCCCTCACCCAGACCGACATCAAGAGGGTCATCGCCTACTCGACGATCTCGTCGCTCGGCTTCATGTTCATGGCCCTGGGCGCCGGCGCCTGGGTGGCCGGCATCTTCTACCTGTTCGCTCACGGCTTCTTCAAGGGGCTGCTCTTCCTCTGCTCGGGGTCGGTCATCCACGGGATGTCCGGGGAGCAGGACATGCGGCTCATGGGCGGCCTGCGACGGAAGCTGCCGATCACCTTCTGGACGATGCTGATCGGGGCGCTGGCCATGGTCGGCGTCTTCCCCTTCGCGGGGTTCTGGGCCAAAGACGAGATTCTCGCCGGCGCCTTCCATCAGTCGATCGTGGTTTGGACCGTGGGCATCGTGACGGCCTTCCTCACGGCGATCTACATGTTCCGCCTCATGTTCATGACCTTCTGGGGCGAGTGCCGCGCCGGCAGCGTGACCAAGGCTCACATCCACGAGTCCCGCGCCGTGATGACCGTGCCCCTCGTGCTGCTCGCGGTACCGGCGGCGCTGCTTGGTCTTCTGGTCGGCTGGCCGCCTGAAGGGGGCTGGCTCCACGCCTTCCTCGAGCCGGTCTTCTTCGAACTGGAGCACGAGGAGTTCCGTTGGCTTGGTACCGGCGGCCTGCTGATGGCGCTCTCTCTCGCCGTCGTGCTGGTGGGGATCGCCGTCGCCTACCGTCTCTACGTCCGGGACGTTGCAGTCCCCGACAGGCTGGCCAGGCGGCTCCCGGGCGTGTACCGGGCCTCCCTCAACAAGCTGTACATGGACGAGCTCTACGAAGGTCGTGCCGATCCGCAGCACCGTCGCCGCGGCGCGGTGGCTCTGGACGTTCTTCGACGTCAAGGTCATCGACGGCGCCGTCAACGGCGTCGCCCGGGTCTGGGAACTGGCCGGCGAGCGGTTGCGCCCGCTGCAGACCGGCCGCGTGCAGAACTACGCCCTGTCCATGCTCGTCGGCATGGTGATCCTGGTCGTCGTCTTCGCCTGGGTGTGGGTGGCCTGATGGGCTGGCAGGATCAGATCGGCTTCCCCATCCTGTCCGTCATCACCTACCTGCCGCTGCTCGGCGTGCTCGTGATCCTGCTGGCCGGGAACGGTCGGCCCGTCGTGTACAAGGCCATCTCGCTGGTCGTGACCCTGGCGGCGCTCGTGCTTGCCGTGGTGATGCTGCTGGCCTTCGACACCGTCGCCCCCGGCCTGCAGTTCGTCGAGGACGTCGCCTGGATCCCGTCGCTCAACATCCGCTACGGCTTCGGCGTCGACGGCATCAGCGCCCTCCTCATCTTTCTCACGGCGCTGCTCGGCGTGATCGTGGTCGTGGCCAGCTGGCACTACGCCAAGCAGCGCGAGATGGGGTTCTTCGTCTCACTCCTGCTGCTGCAGGCGGGCATGGTCGGCGTGTTCTGCGCCACCGATCTCTTCCTGTTCTACGTGTTCTGGGAGGCATGCTGGTGCCGATGTACTTCCTCATCGGCATCTGGGGCGGCCCCGGCGTGTCTACGCGGCGATCAAGTTCTTCCTCTTCACCCTGGTCGGCAGCCTGCTGATGCTGGTCGCCATCGTCGTCGTCGTGTACTACAGTGCAACGACGCTCGCGGGGTCCTCACGTTCGACATCCGGGAGCTGAGCGCGCAGGCCTATTCCTACCGCTGCAGTTCTGGGCCTTCCTCGCCTTCTTCCTGGCGTTCGCCATCAAGGTGCCCATGTTCCCGGTCCACACCTGGCTGCCGGACGCCCACGTGGAGGCGCCGATGGCAGGCTCGGTGATCCTGGCGGGCGTGCTCCTGAAGATGGGCGGGTACGGCATGCTGCGCTTCTGCCTGCCCTTCTTCCCCGACGCCGCGGTGACTTCGCGCCGTTCATCGTCATCCTCTCGGTGATCGCGATCGTCTACGGCGCCCTGGTCTCGCTCGCCAGAAGGACCTCAAGAAGCTGGTGGCCTACTCGAGCGTCAGCCACATGGGCTTCGTGACGGCCGGCATCTTCGCCTCCATCGTGATCGCCGGCAACGCGGTGGGCATGGAGGGCGCCATCCTCGTGATGTTCAGCCACGGCGTCCTCACCGGCGCCCTGTTCCTCATGGTCGGGCTTCCTGTACGAGCGCACGCATACCCGGCAGCTCGCCGAGATGGCCATGCTGGCCACGCCGTTGCCGGTCACCGGCGGGGTTCCTGCTGTTCTTCGCCCTGGGCTCGCTCGGCCTGCCCGGCCTGAGCGGGTTCGTCGGGGAGTTCCTCAGCCTGCTCGGGCTGTTCCAGTACTCATCATGGCTGACGGCGATCGCCGCGCTGGGCGTCATTCTGGCGGCTGCCTATCTGCTCTGGATGTACCAGCGGGTGATGTTCAACGACCGTGGCGACGTTGACTTCGTCACGCCCTCCATCGGCCTGCAGGACTCGGCGCTCGCGAGATCGTCTCGCTGCTGCCCCTGGTCGTGCTTCGCGGTCTGGCCCGGGGTCTACCCGAACACGTTCCTCGACTTCCTGCACGTGCCGGTGCGCGAGATCCTCGATCAGGTCGATGCCGTCGCTCGACGCCGCTCGCTCCGACGGGCTGGCGCAGCTCCTGTCTCCGCCAAGGCGATCTTCTGATGTACGCCAACAACTCGGTCGACGATCATTCTGCCCGTGCGTCGTCCTGGCGCTCGCGGCGGCGGCGGTCTTCGCCGTCGACCTGTTCGTGGAACGCAAGGCCGCGCTCGCCTGGCTGGCCGGCGCCGGCCTGCTTGGCGCCGCGGCGGTCGCTGTGGGGCAGTGGCTGGCGATGGCCGACGGCGTCGCGGGCGGGCAGTCGCCCGAGGTCGGCTTCGCCGGCATGGTCGCGCTCGACGAGTACGCGCTCTTCGGGGTCGTCCTGTTCGCCGCGATCGGCGTGTTGACGATCATGCTCTCGGACTCCTATCTGGCCCGGCGCCGGGCGGCGCGCGGCGAGTTCTACGGCCTGCTGCTGCTGGTCGTGACCGGCATGGTCGGCATGGTCGCGAGCACCGACATCATCATGTTCTTCATCTCGTTCGAGCTGATGTCGCTGCCCACGTACGTCCTGGCCGGCTACCTGTGGCGGGATGAGCGCTCCGGGGAGGCGTCGCTCAAGTACTTCGTCAACGGCGCGTTCTCCTCGGCGATCCTCGCTTTCGGTCTGGCGCTCCTGTACGGGGCGACCGGCCAGACCAACTACGGGGCCATCGCCGAGAGGCTCGCGACGGCGCTCACCCCGGTCGGGACGACGGGTTGCTCGTCGTCGCCCTCGTCCTCACGGTGACCGGCTTCGGCTTCAAAGTGTCGACGGTGCCCTTCCACGGCTGGGCGCCCGACGTCTACGAGGGTGCCCCTACGCCGGTCACGACATTCATGTCGGTGGGCATCAAGGCGGCGGCCTTCGCCGGATTCGCGCGGCTGTTCACGGTGGCCGTCGGCGACGGAGTGGGCGACGTGGGGCAACGCCATGATCGTCCTTGCGGTGCTCACGATGATCGTCGGGAACGTTCTCGCTCTGCCGCAGCGCAATCTCAAGCGGATGCTTGCCTACTCCAGCATCGCCCACGCCGGCTACCTGCTGCTGGGCCTCATCGTCGCGGGTCGCGGCGACGGCGCGCTCGGCGTCGTCGGCCGTCCTCTTCTACCTGGCGGCCTACGCCTTCATGAACCTCGGGGCGTTCGGCATCCTGATCTGGATCCGCAACCGACGCCCGTTCGACTACACCCTGGACGAGATCAGCCGGCCTCGGGCGGCTCGATGCCGTGGGCCGGCGATCTGTCATGGCCGCTGTTCATGCTGTCGCTGACGGGCATCCCGCCGATGGTCGGGTTCTGGGGCAAGTTCTACCTCTTCACGGCGGTCGTGAGGCCGGCTACACCTGGCTGGCCATCGTTGCCGTGATCATGAGCGCCGTGTCGGCCTTCTACTACCTGCGCGTCGTCTGGTACATGTACTTCCGCGAGGCGCAGGATCAGCAGGCGGGCGGGCCGGCGGACGAGCTCGCGGCGCCCCTTCGCGACGGGCCGTCGGGCGTGCCGAGCGCGGACGCGCCCGCTGAGTCCCGGGCCGGTCGAGCGCGGCGCTTCGCCGCCGTCGGCCTGGCGGCGGCGGGCGTGCTCGCCTTCGGCCTCTTCCCGGAACCGCTGCTCAACGCCACCGAGGTCGCTGTCCGGCTGATCCTCGCGGCTGACGGCCGGCGGGTGACGCCGGCTGCGGCGGTGAGGCGTCACCGTGCCGCCGGCGATAGGTACACTACTCTCATGAGGATCCTGTTCGTCGGCGACGTGTTCGGGCAGCCCGGGCGGGACGCGGTCCTGCGCTGGCTCCCGGGCTTCCGCGACGGAGCGCGCCGTCGACTTCGTGATCGCCAACGGCGAGAACATCGCCAACGGCGCCGGCATCACCTCGAAGCTCGCCCTCAAGCTGCTGGCCGCCGGCATCGACGTGATCACGACCGGCAACCACGTCTGTCGCCAGCGAGAGGTCTACCGCTTCCTGAACGTCGACGATCGCATCGTGCGGCCGGCCAACTACCCCGCCGAGCTCCCGGGCCGGGGCCTGACCGTCCGTCCGGCCGCGGACGGCAGCGAGGTCGCCGTGGTCAATCTCGCCGGCGGGCTCTTCATGGGCAGCGGCATGTCGCCGTTCCGCCTCGTCGACCGCCTCGTCGAGAAGCGATCGGGATGGCGGAGACGGTCGTCGTCGACCTGCACGCCGAGGCGACAAGCGAGAAGGTTGCCATGGGGCACTACCTCGACGGGCGCGTCACGGCGCTCATCGGGACGCACACGCACGTGCAGACCTCCGATGCCCGCGTCCTCCCCGGAGGCACCGCCTACATCACCGACGTCGGCATGACCGGCGCGCTCGAGTCCGTCATCGGCGTCCGCACCGACATCATCATTCAGCGCTTCCTCACGGAGCTGCCCGCGCAGTTCGAGGTGGCAGACGGCGCCGTTCGTCTCAACGCCGTGCTTGTCGATGGCCAGGCGGGCCGGGCCACGGGCATCGAGACGATCGAGGCGATCCTCTAGCAGGTGCGGGCCGCCCGGCGGCGCCGGAGCTCGCTACCGGGCGTTCTCGTTGCGCAGGTCCAGCACGCGCTTCGTCTTGCCTGGGGTCCGCTCGATCGCGCCGGGTTCGACGAGGGTGATGCGAGCCCGGAGTCCGAGGACGGACTGGAGCTTGTTGGCGACGCCCTGCTGGAACTCCACCATCGCCGCCATGCTGTCCGAGAAGACGTTCTCCTCGACCTCGAGCCGAACCTCGAGATCGTCGAGGTTCTTCTTGCGATCGACGACGATGAGGTAGTGGGGGCGCACGCCCTCGATCCGGAAGAGCACGTCCTCGATCTGGCTCGGGAACACGTTGACGCCGCGAATGATGAGCATGTCGTCGGTGCGCTGCCGCACCTTGCTCATCCGTACCAGCGTGCGCCCGCACTCGCAGCGGGAGGGATCCAGGACCGTCAGGTCGCGGGTGCGGTAGCGCAGAACGGGGAAGGCCTCCTTGGTGAGGGTGGTGATCACCAGCTCACCCTGCCGTCCGTACTCGAGCGCCTCCCCGGTGGCCGGGTCCACGACCTCGACCAGCAGGTGGTCCTCGTTGAGGTGCAGACCGCAGGAGCACTCGCACTCGCCGGCGACGCCGGGGCCCATCACCTCGGACAAGCCGTAGTTGTCGGTGGCGCGGATGACGAGCCGGGACTCGATCTCCTGCTTCATCTTGTCAGAGCACGGCTCGCCGCCAAAGAGACCCAGTCTGAGCTTCAGCTTCGAGAAGTCGACGCCGAGCGCCTCGCCCTGCTCCGCCAGGTACAGGGCGTAGGACGGCGTCGACACCAGGGCCGTCGTGCCGAAGTCCTCCATCATGAGGAGGTGACGCTCGGTCTGGCCGGCCCCGGCCGGGATGATCGTCGCGCCGATGCGCTCGATGCCGTAGTGCATACCCCAGCCGCCCGTGAACATGCCGTACTGAAACGCCATCTGCACGAAGTCGCCGCGGTGGACGCCGGCCGCGGCGGCGACCCGGGCCGTGCACTCCGTCCAGGTGTTGATGTCGCCCCGGGAGTAGCCGACCACGATCGGCTTGCCGGTGGTGCCCGACGAGGAGTGGATGCGGACCACCTCTTCCAGCGGCAGAGCGAACATGCCGAACGGATACGTGTCGCGCAGCGCCGACTTGTCCGTGAACGGAAGGCGGCGGACGTCGTCGAGGGAGCGGATGTCTCGCGGCCGGACGCCGCGTTCGTCCATGCGGTCCCTGTAGTACGAGACCCGCTCGTACGCCCACGAGGTGGTCATTTGCAGACGCCGCAACTGCAGTTCGTGCAGCGCCGTCCGGTCCATGGTCTCGTACTCCGGGTTCCAGATCATGATTCCTCTCCTTCACCGCGCCATGCGCCAAGGTAGATGGTGCGCACGGACTCGTCGGCGAGCAGGTCGCCGGCCGAGCCTTCGAGAACGACGCGGCCCGTTCGCATGACGTAGCCGCGATCCGCGTGCTTGAGCGCCAGGCGGGCGTCCTGCTCGACCAGCAGGATGGTGACGCCCTGGGCGCGCAACTCCTCCAGGACTGAGAAGATCTCGGCGATGACTTTCGGCGCCAAACCGAGCGACGGCTCGTCCAGCAGCAGGAGGCGGGGCCGCGACATGAGGGCGCGGCCGACGGCCAGCATCTGCTGCTCGCCGCCGGAGAGCGTCTCGGCCGGTTGCGCCGAGCGCTCCTCAAGCACCGGGAACAGGTGGTGGACGCGCGCCAGCCCCTCAACGATCGCCGCGCGCCGGTCGCGCCCTGTGCCATATGCGCCGAGCTCGAGGTTCTCGCGGACCGTCATGGAGCCGAAGAGCAGGCGGCCTTCGGGAACGAGGGCGAGGCCATGACGTACCATGCGCTCCGGTCGCGGGTGAGCGACGGTCGTCCCGTGGTACGTGATCTTGCCGCGGCGCGAAGTGACGAGCCCCACGATGGCCTTGAGCAGCGTCGACTTGCCGGCGCCGTTGGCGCCGATCACAGTCACGAGCTCGCCCTCGCCGACGGCCAGGCCGATGCCGTGCAGCACCTCGACCCGCCCGTAGCCGGCGTGCACGTCCTCCATGAGGAGCATAGGGGACGACTCAGCCAAGGTCGTCGGCCTCTTCTCCGAGATACGCGGCGATCACGGCCGGGTCCTTCTGGATCATGCGCGGCGGTCCTTCGGCTATCTTGCGCCCGCGATCGAGGACCACGATCTCGTCCGACACGTCCATGACCAGGCCCATGTCATGCTCGACGATGACCACGGTGATGCCGGTGTCTCTGACGCGGAACAGCGTCTGGACCAGCTCGTGGGTCTCGGGGGCGTTGAGCCCCGCCGCCGGCTCGTCAAGCAGCAGCAGGCGGGGCCTGGTGGCGAGCGCCCGGGCGATCTCGACGAGCCGGCGGATGCCGGCCGGGAGATCGGCGGCCGGGGTGTCGGACCACTCCTCGATGCCGATGAGGCGCAGCAGGCGGCCGGCCTCGTCGCGCGCCTCCCGATCCTCGGAGCGAGCCATGGGGAGGCGCAGCATGGCCGTCGTGAAGCCGCGCCCCTGGTGGGCTTGGCGGCCGACCATGACGTTCTCGGCCGCCGTCATCTCTTCAAAGAGCTGGGTGTTCTGGAAGGTGCGCGCCACTCCCGCGCGCACCGTGTCGCGGGGCCGGCGCCCGACCAGCTCGGCGCCGTCGAAAAGGACTGAGCCGTGGTCCGGTCTGTCGAAGCCGGTCAGCGAGTTGAAGAGCGTGGACTTGCCGGCGCCGTTGGGGCCGATCAGCGCCTTGATGGTCCCTTCGTGGACGTCGAAGCTCACGTCGTCGACGGCCGTCAGGCCGCCGAAACGCTTGGTGAGGCTGCGCACCTGGAGAAGGGTCACGCCACACCCTTTCCGCCGCGCCGTCGCCAGAGGCTGGCGATCCCCCCCGGCGCGAGCACGACCACCAGCACGATGGCGAGGCCGTAGATGTCCTCCTGGTAGGACTGGAGGGTCTGTGCCGTCGTCCGGGGGATGCCGGGGATGAGCGCATCGAGGTACTGCACCAGTGTGAGCAGCGCCGCCGCGGCGAGAGGCCCGGCGAGCGAGCCGGTGCCGCCCAGCACCGTCATCGCCAGAAAGGCGATTGAGGCCGTCAGTGTGAAGACGCTCGGGGACACGAAGCCGACGACGCTCGCGTAGAGGGCCCCGGCGAGCCCGGCGAGCAGGGCGCTCAGCACGAACGTGCGGACCTTGACGCCGACGATGTCGACGCCGCAGGCCTGGGCGCCGAGGGCGCTGCCGTGCAGCGCTCTCATGGCTCGGCCGGGGCGCAGCGACGTGATGTTGTACGCGATCACCAGCGCCATGCCCACCGTGATCCAGACGAGCCAGTAGAGGGTGGGCGCCGTACGGACCTCGAAGGGGCCGAGGGCGGGGAACGGGATCCCGCCGAAGCCGTCGACGCCGCCGGTGATGAACTCAGCCTCGACGAAGCCCAGCGACATGAGAAGCCCGAAGCTGAGGGTCGCCATGGCCAGGTAGTGGCCCTTGAGGCGAAGGCTGGGCAGCGCCAGCACGAGCCCCCCCAAGGCCGCCAGGACGCCGGCCAGGGCGAAGGCGGCCAGCCACGGCCAACCGAGCTCCTTGGTGCAATAGGCGCACGTATATGCCCCGACGCCGACGAAGGCTGCGTGCCCCAGAGACACCTGACCCGCATAGCCGAAGAGGAGCGCCAGGCCGGTGACGACCAGCGCGTTGATGCCGGCGAAGGTGAAGATCTTGAGCAGGAAGCGGTCGCTCACGACCAGCGGCACGGCCAGGACGAGTATGGCCGCCACCAAGGGCGCCAGCATCCTGATGGTTCGGCCGGCCATCAGACCTTGACCCTCCCTGACCCCCCGAAGAGCCCCTGCGGGCGCACGAAGAGGACGACGAGCAAGACGACCAGCGCCACCGCGTCCTTGTACACAGGATTGAGATAGCCGGCCGCGAGGGCCTCGAGGAGTCCGAGGATGAGCCCGCCGGCGACGGCGGCGACGGGGTTGCCCAGCCCGCCGAGGATCGCCGCCGCGAAGCCCTTGACGGCGGTCCCGGCGCCGACGTTGAAGGCGGTCTGGGTGAGAGGGGCGACCGCCAGGCCGCCGAGCGCGCCGAGGGCGGCGGCCAGGGCGAACGAGGCGGTGACCATCATCTGGGCGTCGATGCCGACGAGACGGGCGGCGTCGGGGCGGATCGACGTGGCCCGCATGGCCCTGCCGAAGGTCGTCCTGCGATAGAGCAACGCCAGGACGACGACGGCGGCCGCCGTGAGGAGCCAGATCCACACCGTCTGCCGCTCGATGGCGGCGCCGAGCAGCTTGATGGATGCGCCCTCGGTGAACGGCGCCAGAGGCTGCTCGTCCGGTCCGAAGAGGTGGAGCGCAAGCTGTCGCAGCACGACGGCGCCCCCGATCGTCACCATGATGACGCGCAAGGGATCGCCGCCGGCGATGGGTCGCACGGCGAGAAGCTCGAAGACCGCCCCGATGGCGGCGGTGGCGGCGATCGCCGCCACCGCCGCCAGAGGCAGCGGCAAGCCAAGGTTCGCGAAGAACACGCCGAGCATGCCTCCGAGCATGAAGAACTCGCCCTGCGCGAAGTTGATCGCGCCGGTTGCTGCGTACACGATCGTGAAGCCGAGCGCCACGAGCGCGTAGATCGAGCCGTTCTTCAGACCCGCGATGAGGAATTGCAGCAGCGCGTCCATCTCTCCGGCCTCAGACGTGCAAGGCCGGGCCGGCGCTGTTGGTCCTGCCGACCGTCACTTGACGGTCACCCACTCGCCCCCCTGGATCTTGTACAGCGCCAGGTCGTCGGCGGTGAGACCGTTGTGGTCGGTCGCCGAGAACGTGAAGGAGCCGCCGAACCCGGTGAGGTCGGCGGTCTGCTCGATAGCGTCGCGCAGTTGCTCGGCGGATGGGTTGTCTCCGGCCCGTTCGAGCGCGTCGGCGAGGATCGTCACGGCGTCGAAGGCGTGGCCGGCGAAGATGTCCGGCGCCTGGCCGTACGCCTGCTCGTAGCGGTCGGCGAAGTCGGACACGACCGTGAACTGCTCCGTGCCCTCGCCCCAGTTGCTCGGTATAAGGCTCTTGCCGGTGCCGAAGACGAAGCCTTCGGCCGCCTCGCCCGCGCCCGCCGCGAACTCACTGCGGGCCTGGCCCGACCCGCCGTACAGCGGCTGTTCGAGGCCGAGGTCCGCGGTGTTCTTGACCACGATCGCGGCTTCCTTGCCGGCGGTCCAGAGCAGGATAGCCTCGGCGTCCGTGCCCTTGATCTTGGTGAGCTGCGCCGTCATGTCCGTGTCGCCCGGGTTGAAGGTCTGGTCCGCGACGATGTCGAGGCCGAGCTTCGGCGCCTCCGCCTTGATCACCGCAAGACCGTCCTTGCCGTAGCCGCCCGTATCGCTGACGACGGCGATCCTGGTGAGCCCGTCGCTCTTGATCGCGGTCAGGACGAAGGGAACGACGAGCGTGTTCGACCACGGCGTCTGGAACACCAGCGGGTCGAACTCACCGGTGACAACCGTGCCGCCGGCCATCGAGATCTGCGGGATGCCGGCGCGGTCGACGTCGCCGCGCATCGCCATCGTCTGGCCGGTGCCGCTCGCGCCGAGGAGAGCGATCACGCCCTCCTGCTCGATCAGCTTCGTCGTCGCGGCGACGGCCTTGGCCTCGTCGGTGGCGTCGTCCTCAATCAGAACCTCGAGCTGGCGCCCGTTGACGCCCCCAGCGTCGTTGATGCGCTTGACCTCGAGTTCGATGGCCTGCTTCTCGGCGGCGCCCAGGGCCGCGTACGTGCCCGTGAGCGAGAGAACGGCTCCGATCTTGTAGGAATCGGCTGTGGGACTTGTGCTGGAGCTGCTGCCGGTGTCGGACGACGACCCGCATGCCGCCGCGGCAAGCACCAGAGCAACGACCGCGGCGAACAGCGCCACTCTGCGTAGTGCGAACATCAGGTCACTCCCCCCTTGGAACAGTGTGCGGCCCTCCGAGCCGTGCGGGCTCGGAGGGCCGCTGAATGCGTTACTGCGCTGTCTGCCACTTGCCGTTCTTGATCTCGTACATCACCAGGTCCTTCTGGCTGAGACCGTTGTGGTCGGTCGCGGACATGTTGAACGTGCCCCCGATGCCGATGAACCCGGCGGTCTTCTCAATCTCGTCGCGGAGTGCGGCCGGGGTGAGATCGCCCTGGACGCGCCCGGCCGCCTCGGTGATCAGGTAGAGCGCGTCGTAGGCGTGGCCAGCGAACGTGCTCGGCGCCGCGCCGTAGGCCGCCTGGTAGCGATCCACGAACTCGGTCGCCACCGTGTACTCCTCGGTCCCCATGCCGTAGGTCTCGGGGAGGAGGATCTTGCCAGCCGCGAACTTGACGCCCTCGGCGGCGCTCCCGGCGCCGTCGATGAACTCCTGACGGGCGATGCCGTGGCTGCCGTAGAGAGGAATGTCCATCGCCAGGTCCTGCATGTTCTTGGCGATGATGGCGGCTTCCTTGCCGGCGGTCCACATCACCACGGCCTGCGCATCGGTGCCTTTGATCTTGGTGAGCTGCGCCGTCATGTCGGTGTCGCCGGGGTTGAACGTCTCGTTGGCCACGATCTTGATGCCGGCCTTGGGAGCCTCGGCCGTGAGGACCGCCACGCCGTCCTTGCCGAAGCCGCCGCTGTCGCTGATGACGCCGATCTTGGTGATGTCCTGGCTCTTCACGTAGTCGAGGGTGAAGGGCACCACGATCAGGTTGGACCAGGGGGTGGCGAACACGAGCGGGTCGACCGGGCTGGTGACCACGGTGCCGCCGGCCATCGAGACCTGCGGGATGGCGGCGCGCTGCACGTCGCCGCGCATTGCCATCGTCTGACCGGTGCCGGTGGCGCCAATGATGGCGATCACGCCGTCCTGCTCGATCAGCTTGCTGGTCGCGGCGACCGCCTTGGCCTCGTCGGTGGCGTCGTCTTCGTAGATGACCTCGATCTGCTTGCCGTTGACGCCGCCGGCCTCGTTGATCCGCGCGACTTCCATCTCGAGGGCGTTCTTCTCAGGCTGGCCGAGGCCCGCGTACGTCCCGGTGAGGGAAACGACGGCCCCGATCTTGATCATCTCGCCGCCGGCCGCCGACGCACTGCTGCTCGGGGTGCTCGTAGATGACGAGCTCCCCCCGCAAGCGGCAATCGTGATCGCTAGCGCTACGGCCATGGCCGCCGCGAGCACCGCCATCGCGAGTCTCAGTCTACGTCCACGCATCGTGCCTACCTCCGTCCTGGTTGCGCGCGCATCCCGACCGGCTCAGATGCGCGCAATCTGTTCTTGAGTGACGAGCGCGACCTGCTGGTCCCTGAGAAGGGAGACAGCCCGGTCGATGTCGGCGACATTGATGACCACGTAGGTCGAGATCAGGGAGTACACGTACTCGATGTTCACGCCGGCGTCCGAGACTCGCCTGAGGACGGCGGCGAGCCCGCCAAGCTCGTCGGGCAGGCAGATGCAGATGACTTCGGACGTCTTGACGGTGAAGCCGGCCTGAGCCAGGGCGTCGCGCCCGCGCGAGGGATCGTCCACCACGACGCGCACGATGCCGAAGCCGGCGGTGTCCGAGACGGAGAAGCCCCGGATGTTGACGCCTGCCGCCCCGAGCGCTTCGCTGACCTCGGTCAGGCGCCCCGCCTTGTTCTCGATGAAGACGCTCAGCTGCTGCACGTTCACGGGTGGACCGCCTCCTCACACGCGCCGCGGGTGGCCAGCCTTCGGGGGAAAGGGGCGGCTGCGCGAGTCTGGGCGTCCGCAACTCGAGCGCGCGGCGCGGGGGGCGCCTCGCCGGAGATCAGGACGCGCACTCACGCAGTCATCCTTCCGTCGCGACGGGTACACGCCCCGGGGCGGGCGCCCGGGGTGTGGCGGATGTTATCACACGCACGCGCGGGAGCGTTCTGGGAGGCGGGACGAGGCCTGGGGTCGAGCTGCGTGAGGATGCACGGTGAGCGGGGGGTGGTAGCGCATACGGGATTTGAACCCGTGCTACCGCCGTGAGAGGGCGGCGTCCTAGGCCCCTAGACGAATGCGCCACGCAAACCGAGCTGCCGCCGGGTCGCGAACGAGCCTGCACCTGCAGCGGCTCACAAGGCTAGCACACCGGGGCGGAACGGCAAACCCGTCGCGGCTGGTATGCTTCCCCGTGCCGGCCACCGGCCACATGGAGGGCACGCATGCGTCGTCGTGTCGCCCGGCACGATCACAGCAGGGAGACCGTCATCACCCCGGGGGCCTGTCGAGCGGGCGGGAGGGCCGGGGGCTGCGCCCCCGCGGGACCCGTCGGCCGCACTGGCTTCGACGGCCGCCGGCGCAGGACAACGGCCGCCTCCTTCGCGCTCGTCCTCGTCTGTGGCCCTGGCGGCGACGCAGGTCGTCGCGCCCGACAGGGCCGCCGCTCAGGCGCTCGACGCTTCGAGCCGGGCCGCGGAGCTCGCGCAGGCCGATCCGCGTGTCGCGGCGGTGCTTGCCGGCGCCGACTACCAGACGGAGACCACGGCCTGGGGAGGCGGCGACGGCCCAGTCGGCGCGACGGTGATCTACACGTGGCCGGCGCCCGACGCGCGCTCCGTGTCCGCCGTCTGGCCGCTGCTGCACACCGGCAGCAGCGGCGCGCCGGCTCCTCCCTACGATCCGGTAGAGCACCGCCTGCGTGTCGAGGACCTCACGAGCCTCAGAGTGGATGTGCTGCTGGATGATGGCCGCGTCGTGCAGATCCGTCCACTGGCCGCGGAGACCACGTACGTGCTGCGTGAGGAGACGTGGCCGCCCTTCTCCGGGATGCCGTGGCTGACCGCGCGACCATGGGTGATCGCTCCGCTCTTCGTGATCGCCGCCATCTGGATCATCGGCTGGGCCTGGCGCAGATCGCGTGCCTGGAATCGCCGGCTGCCGTCGATGACGCGGCACGATCGCCAATTCATCGTTCGCCTGAGCGTGATCCTGTTCCTCGTCGCCAGCATCGCCTGGATGGTGTACGAGAGCGTCGTCGCCGCCCGCTCGCCTTCGGTCGACATCGGCGGGTTCGGCGCCGGCGATCTCGCGGCACTGCCGAGCCTCCTGTTTCCCCCGGCGCTGTTCTTCGCGGCGCTGGCCCTGGAGTTCAGCCCGGGCGCTCACCGCGGGGCGTGGGGCCTGGTCGCACTCCTCGCGGGGTGCGGCAGCATCTACTTTCTGGCCGCGGCGACGACCGGCACCGCGGGCAACCTCAACATCAGCTCCTACATCCTGCTCGGCGTGCTCGCGCTCCTGACGGCTCCCCGCGCCTTCTCCCGGGGGCGGATGGGCTGGAGCCGGCAGGGGATGTCGCGGTACGCCTGACGGCTCAGGCGGCCCGTCCGGCTCGTCAGCGCTCGATCAGCTCCACGGCGTTGCCGTCCGGGTCGGCGACGAAGGCGATTCTCGGTCCGGTTTCCTCGAGCAGGTACGGCTCGCGCAGGACGCTGCCGCCGGCCGCCGTCACCGCCGGCAGCACGGCGTCGATGCGGTCCACCTCGAAGGCGAAGTGCCCGAAGCGCTCACCACCCTCGTAGGCGTCGTCTCTGCCCCAGTTGTACACGAGCTCGATCGCGAAGTTGCCCTGCGGAGGCTCGACGAACGCGAGGGTCGCCTTGCCCTTCGTCAGCTCCTTGGTGCGGCTCACGCGCATGCCGAGAGCCGCATAGAAGGCGATGGCCTGATCCAGATCCTTGGTGCGGGTCGCGACGTGCACGAACTTCATTGGACCTCCGCTATACTCGGGCCATGTCCATCACGGCGTTTGGCGACAGGATTCCCGTTTTCGGCCGCGATGCCTTCGTCCACCCGGATGCGTCGGTCATCGGCGACGTCGTCCTGGGGGACGGCGCCAGCCTGTGGCCGGGCGCCGTCCTGCGCGGCGACCTGGAGGGCATCGTCATCGGCGCGCACACCAGTGTGCAAGACAACTGCGTGGGCCACACCGATCACGGTCACCCGCTGGTCGTCGGATCCGACACCGTGATCGGGCACGGCGTCATCCTGCACGGCGCCGGCGTCGGGGCGCGCTGTCTCGTCGGGATGGGCAGCATCCTCCTGAATGGCTGCGAGATCGGCGACGAGTGCGTCGTCGGCGCCGGGGCGCTGGTCACGCAGGGCAAGCGCTTCCCGGCGCGCAGTCTGATCGTCGGCTCGCCGGCCAAGGTGCTGCGCGAGGTCACCGACGAGGATCTGGCGGTGCGCGTGTCGCTGCGCGACATGTACGCGGAGCTCTCGCGGCGGTACGCGGAGCTCGGTCTGGGCGCCGACCTGGCGGCGTTCCGCCGCTGATCGCCGGCGCCACTCCGAGGCGGCTATGAACGAATCCGAAGGCACCTTCTTCGCGTCGGATCGGCAGACGTGGCGCGCGTGGCTGCAGGAGCATCACGCCACCTCAGGAGCAGTCTGGTTGGTGCTGAAGAAGAAGGGCGTCGCGGAGTCGGGCGTCACCTACGATGATGCAGTCGAGGAAGCGCTGTGCTTCGGGTGGATCGACAGTCAGGGGCGTCGCATCGACGAGCGCACGCACAAGCTTCGTTTCTCCCGCAGAAAGCCGGACAGCGTCTGGGCGGATTCCAACAAGGCCCGCGTCGAGAAGCTGATCGCCGCGGGCCTGATGACGGAGGCCGGTATGGCGGTCGTGCGGGCCGCCAAGGAGCGCGGCACCTGGGACGCGGGCAGCGACCGGCGGCTGGACGAGACGCCGCCGGACCTCGAAGAGGCGCTGGCGTCGTCGCCTGCGGCAGCGGAGCGCTGGCGCAGATGGGCCCCAAGTCACCGCCGCCAGTACGTGTCCTGGGTGCTAGATGCCAAGCGGCCCGAGACGAGGTCGCGCCGGATCGCCGAGACGGTGCGCCGCGCGGCCGGCGGCCTACGGCCGGGCGAGCCCGGCTGACCGGCGGTCGCGGCGGATCGCTGCTCGGGCCCTCGCCATCGGCGCCGCGGTGCCGTCGTGGGGGCGTGCTGGTAGCATGAGCGGAGACGCAGCGGGTGGGCCGTCGCCGGCCCAGAGGAGGGCCAATGTCCGACGAGACGAGCGGAGACCAGACGCAGCAGCCGACGGTTGAGGATCTCAAGGCCAGGGCGTACCAGCCCATGGAAGACGCGATGAGGCTCCACCCCTTCTATCGCGGCAAGATCGAGACCACGCTCAAGTGCTGCATCCGCGACTTCAACGACTTCGGCATCTGGTACACGCCGGGCGTCAGCAAGCCTTGCCTCGACATCAAGGACGACCCCGAGAAGGTCTACGAGCACACCAACAAGTGGAACACGGTGGCCGTGATCAGCGACGGCACGCGTGTCCTGGGGATGGGCGACATCGGCCCCAAAGCCGGCCTGCCGGTCATGGAGGGCAAGAGCCTTCTCTACAAGTACCTCGGCGGGGTGGACGGCTTTCCGCTCATGGTCGACACCAAGGATCCGGACAAGTTCATCGAGTTCGTGAAGCTCGTGCAGCCCGGGCTGGGCGGCGTGAACCTCGAAGACATCGCCCAGCCCAAGTGCTTCCGCATCCTCGACACGCTGCGTGAGGAGTGCGAGATCCCGGTGTGGCACGACGACCAGCAAGGGACGGCTTGCGTGACGCTGGCCGGGCTGATCAACGCTCTCAAGGTCGTGGGCCGCGACATCGGCGACGTGAAGATCGCCTTCATCGGCGCCGGCGCGGCCAATGTGGCGATCAGTCGGTTGATCTTCTCTCATGGCGCAGACCCCGCGAAGTGCGTGGTCGTCGACAGCAAGGGCATCCTCCACCGGCATCGTACCGACGTCGAGGCCGTCAGGCACGAGTGGGCCGACAAGTGGAAGTACTGCCAGATCACCAACGCCGAGGGCCGGACGGGCGGCATCGCCGATGCGCTCAAGGGCGCCGACGTCTGCATCGCCCTGAGCAAGCAGGGCCCGGATACGATCCAGAAGGAGTGGATCCGGGCCATGGCGCCGGACCCCATCGTCTTCGTCTGCGCCAATCCGATCCCGGAGATGTGGCCGTGGGACGCCAAAGAGGCCGGCGCCGCCGTGGTGGCCACCGGCCGCTCGGACTTCCCGAACCAGGTCAACAACTCCGTCGGCTTCCCCGGCATCTTCCGCGGCACGCTCGACGCGCGCGCCCGGACGATCACCGACGAGATGTGCATCGCCGCGGCCCTCGAGCTGGCCAAGGTTGCCGAGGACAAAGGCCTGAGCGCCGACTACATCATGCCGACGATGGACGACTGGGAGGTCTTCCCGCGCGAGGCCGCGGCCGTGGCGATGAAGGCCATCGAGCAGGGCATCGCGCAGCGCACCGACCTCACGTTCGAGCAGGAGGTCAAGGAGGCGACGGCGATCATCGCCCGTGCCCGCGGCCTCGTGCAGGATGCGATGGCCTTCGGCTACATCCCCATGCCGGAGGGCAGCGCGCCGCCCCTGCCCAGCAAGGACGCGATGAGGGCCGCCGGCCGGCGGGCCGGCGACTACGCCGGAGACCTCGCCGACCGGGCGGTCGATGCGGTCGGCCCGGCGGCGCAGAAAGCCGCGGATGCGGCCCAGGTCGCGGTCGACAAGGTCGCGGAGGCGATCAGGCGGCTCGGCGAACGCAAGAAGGACTGAGAGCTGGGCGGGCGACCAGACGGCGGCGGAGAGCGGGCCCCGCGCGTGAGGCCATGACGACGGTGCGAGAGCTCGACGTCGGCCTGATCACCGAAGCGGTGGCGGCACTGTGCGTCGCGGCCAACTGCGACCTGCCCGACGACGTCCGGGCGGCGCTGACGGCGGCCAGAGCCGCCGAGGAGAGCGATGTCGGTCGCGAGGTCCTCGGGCAGCTATTGGAGAACGCCGACATCGCCGCCGGGCAGCGGCTGCCCATCTGCCAGGACACCGGCTTCGCCGTCGTCTTCGCTGAGGTGGGCCAGGACGTGCACCTGGTCGGCGGCGACTTCGCCGCCGCGGTGAACGAAGGCGTGCGCCGCGGCTACCGCGACGGCTACCTGCGCAAGTCGATCGTGTCGGAGCCGGCTCACGCCCGCCGCAACACGGGAGACAACACGCCCGCCATTCTCCACACCAGCATCGTGCCGGGCGATCGGGTGCGCCTCACCCTGATGACCAAGGGCGGCGGCGCCGAGAACATGAGCAGCCTGACCATGCTGAAGCCCTCGCAGGGCTGGGAGGGCGTGGCCAAGGCCGTCGTCGAGACGGTCGGCAGGGCAGGCTCCAATCCGTGCCCGCCGACCATCGTCGGGGTCGGCATCGGGGGCACGATCGAGATGGTGACCCTGCTGGCCAAGAAGGCGCTGCTGCGGGAGATAGGCTCCCGGCACCCCGACGAGAGGCTCGCCGCGCTGGAGGACGAACTGCTGGCGGCCGTCAACGATCTCGGCCTCGGTCCTCAGGGCCTGGGCGGCAGGACGACCTCGCTGGCGGTCTTCATCGAGGAGATGCCGTGCCACATCGCCAGCTTGCCGGTTGCCGTCAACGTCCAGTGTCACGCCCAGCGGCACAAGACCATGGTGCTGTGAGGGGGCGGCCGGCATGGCGGTGAAGGAGGTCGCGACGCCGCTGACCGACGACGTGGTGAGGGAGCTGCGGGCGGGCGACCATGTGCGTCTCAGCGGCGTGCTCTACCAGGCGCGCGACGCCGCTCACAAGCGGCTCGCCGCTCTCATCGAGAAGGGCGAGCCGCTGCCGTTCGACCTGCGCGGCGCCGTTGTCTACTACATGGGGCCAAGTCCGGCGCCGCCCGGCCACGTCATCGGCGCCGCCGGGCCGACGACCAGCGGCCGTATGGATGCGTACACGCCGCTCCTGCTGCGCCACGGGCTCAAGGGCATGATCGGCAAAGGGTCGCGCAGCCAGGCCGTGAAGGACTCGATGCGCGAGTACACGGCCGTCTATCTGGCGGCCATCGGCGGAGCAGGCGCGCTGCTCAGCACCCATATCGTCAGTCACGAGGTCATCGCCTATCCGGAACTGGGGGCCGAGGCTGTCGCTCGGCTCGAGGTTGCCGGGTTCCCGGCCGTAGTCGTCAACGACTGCTACGGCGGGGACCTCTACGAGGAGGGACGAGCGCGGTACCAACGGCGTCGCTGAACGCGCCGGCAGCAGTAACGAAGCGGAGGAGGTCTGGTGATCGAGCTCCTGTTCGCCCTCGGGCGCACAGTCGGTCTTGGCACCTCCGCCGGCATCCGCCCGTCGCTCACCATCGCCGTGATCGGCATGATGGACCACCTCCATGCCGGCACCACGCTCAATCCCACGTTCTCCTTCCTGGGCAGCTGGGCGGCGATCGTGGCCTTCGTGGTGCTGGCCATCATCGAGTGCGGCATCGACAAGATCCCCAGCTTCGACCGCGTCCAGGGTCGCCTCTCGATGCCGTACCGGGTCGTGATGGGCGGCATTGGCGGCGCCGCGACGATTCCCTATGGCTGGGCGGGCGTCGCGATCGGGTTCGCCGTGGGGGCGTCCGTGGCGTGGTTCGCGCTCTACACCAAGCAGCTCGTCCGGCCCAAGACCGTCTCCAGCGACGCGGTTCTGGTGATCGTGAGCATGCTGGAGGACCTGGCGACGTTCGCGACCTCCATCCTGACGCTGGTCATCGCGCCGTTCGGCTACTTGGCGATCGGCTTCACCTCCGCCATGTACTGGCGCGGTCGGTACCGGCGCCGCGCGAAGTACCGTAGGATGCAGCGCAGAGGCGGAATGGGACGCAGCCTCCCCGCGGACGACGAGTTCGACGAAGGATGACGGGCGTGGTGAGCGATCAGGTGACGCGGCGGGCGCGCATGGTGGGGGAGCAGATCGCCGCGCGCGGCATCCGTGACGGGGACGTCCTCGACGCCATGCGCTCCGTGCCTCGCCACCTCTTCGTGCCCGAGGGACTGGAGGACAGGGCGTACGTCGACACGCCTCTTTCCATCGGCTACGGCCAGACGATCTCCCAGCCGTACATGGTGGCGCTGATGACGGAGTTGCTCCAGGTCAACGTCCGCAGCCGCGTCCTCGAGATCGGCGCCGGCAGCGGCTACCAGACGGCTGTGCTGGCCGAGCTTGCGGGCGAGGTCTTCGCTCTCGAGCGCCTGGCGCCCCTCGCCGAACGCGCCCGGGCCGTGCTGACTCGCCTCCACTACGACAATCTGCACATCGCGATCGGCGACGGGACCAAGGGCTGGCCGGAGGCCGCGCCGTTCGACGGCATCATCGTGGCGGCGGCGGTCGAGAAGGCGCCGCCGGCCCTGCTGGAGCAGCTCGCCGAGGGCGGCCGCATGGTCATCCCCATCGGTCGGCCCCACCTCGAGCAGACGCTGATCGTCTGCGAGCGTCGCGGCGACGAGTTCGTGCGCCGCACCAGCGTGGCCTGCCGGTTCGTCCCTCTGGTGAGCGATGCGGAGCGTCAAAGCGTACTCGAGGGGCCGGTCGCGCGGGAGTGGGGCGTGTTCGCCGGGGCAGAAGGGACGAGGCCCGGGGAGGTGGCCGCCATGAAGGCCGTGGAGGCGCGCGTGTACGGTCGCGTGCAGGGTGTGTTCTACAGGGCCACGGCGCGGGCCGAAGGGGCGCGCCTCGGCCTTCGGGGCTGGGTGAAGAACGTCGCCGACGGCTCCGTCGCCCTGCGCCTGCAGGGCGATCCGGCCGTCGTCGACGCGATGCTCGACTGGTGCAGCGTGGGCCCGCCCGCCGCGCGGGTTCACCGTGTCGAGGTGATCGACGCCGCGCCGGACGAGCGGCTTCGCGGCTTCGAGGTGCGGTAGTGGCCGTCACGCTCAACGACGTGCGTCACGATGCGGAGGTCCAGGCCTTCATCGCTCGGGCCGACAAGAGCTTGGGCGTGCTTGGGTTCACCGAGCACGGGGCTCGGCACGCGGCCCTCGTCGCCACGACCGCCTCCAGCCTGCTGCTGCGCCTCGGCCACGCCCAGCGCGATGCCGAGCTGGCCTCAATCGCCGGTTACCTGCACGACATCGGCAACGGCGTCAGCCGTCTCGATCACGGCATCGCCGCGGCGCTCACGGCGCGGCACATCCTTCAGCGTCTGGGCATGCCGGCCGAGGAATACGTCGAGGTGATGTGCGCCATAGGCAACCACGAGGAGGAGTACGGTGAGGCGGTGAGCGCGCTGGCGGCGGCCGTGATCCTCGGCGACAAGTCGGAGGTGCATCGTTCGCGCGTGCGGCGCCCGGATCCGGAGACCGCGGACATGCACGACCGCGTCAACCTGGCGACGACACGCTCCTTCCTCAAGGTCGACGGCGCGGCCAGGACGATCACGCTCGACCTCGACATCGACACCCGGATTACGCAGCCCATGCACTACTTCGAGATCTTCCTGGACCGGATGGTGATGTGCCGCAGGGCGGCCGAGTTCCTCGGCTGCTCGTTCGGCATGATGATGAACGGCAATCGGCTGTTGTAGGCGCGCCGCCGGCGATGACGGCGCGGCGCGTGGAGCGGCAACTTGACACGTGGAGGTGGCACGGTGAGCAGGTCGGAGAAGACGGGCGGCAGGCGCCGCGGAGGGTTCCTGCTGGGCGCGATCGCCGGCGCCATCGTGGCGATCCTGCTGGCCCCGCGGAGCGGTAAGGAGACGCGGCAGCAGCTGTTCGGCGGCACGGACGGCGCCGGCGGTCAGGTGGACCGCATCAGGGGCGCCCTCGAGGCGGGCATGGGCCAGGCCGCCGACCAGTCGGAGGCGCTGCGCCGCAAGATCGAAGAGACGCGGGATCGCCTGCGTCGCCAGATGGACGCCGGCGAGAAGAGCTCGGCGGAGGCCTGGGCCGGCGATACCCCCGACGATCGGCCCGAAGTCATCTGAGCGAGTTTCACCGCAAACACCGGGTGGCGGCGGCGCTCGGCGTCGCCGCCGCTCTGGGTGTCGCCTACCTGCTCCACGAGGCGCAGTGGGTCCGCCGTGTGGACCGGCGCCTGCCGGCGCCGGCCGGCGCGGCGGACCTCGACGGCCTCACGATCGTCCACTTCTCCGACCTGCACGCCGGCTTCGCGCCGAGTCTCAACCTGCTGGCGCTGCGCAAGGCTGTCGACCTGACGCTGGCGGCACGCCCGGACCTTGTTCTCATCACGGGCGACTTCGCCGGCGGCCCGTTCGGCGAGGCCGGGCTCCAGCGCCAGCTGCGGCGGCTGCGGGCGCCGCTCGGCGTCTACGGCGTGCTCGGCAACCACGATCACGGCGTCAGCAAGGCGCCGTTCGTGACGGTCCTCGATCCGGCGCTCGTGACCGGCTGCGGGGTCCGCCTGCTCTCGAACGAGGCGGTCACGGTGGAGCGCGGCGCCGCCGCCGTCCAGGTGTGCGGCGTCGACGACAGCTCTGCCGGCTACGACGACCTGCCGGCGGTGCTCGCGGTGCTCGACGCCCGGCCCAGCGTGCTTCGGCTCCTGCTGACCCATCACGCCGACGTCGCCCTGCGGGCGGCGCCGGGCGACTTTCACATGGCGTTCGCCGGCGACACGCACGGCGGGCAGATCCGTCTGCCGCTGCCGGGGGGCAGCTTCCCCTTCGCCTCTCCGCGGGCGCCGATCGTCGACGGCCTGCACGACATCGGCGGCCGGCCGATCCACGTGACGCGGGGCGTGGGAACGAGCCTCCTGCCCTTGCGGGCCTTCTGCCGGCCGGAGATCGTCGTGTTCCGCGTGCAGGCGCAGAACTGAGGCGGCCGGCCGCCGATCTCTCAGCGCCGGCCCTCCAGGAGCCGCGCCAGCGGCGGCGTGATCGCGTCCAGGGCAGCCGTGGGGCAGACCTCCGTGCAGGCGTAGCAGCGCACGCAGAGGGTGTCGTCGAACACCGGCTTGGGGGTGAGCGTGATCGCCTTGGCGCCGCAGATCGCGGCGCACTCCCCGCACTCGATGCAGGCCGCCGGATCGACCAGGCTCGGGCGGGCCGTGACCAGGCGGCGGGCGGTGCGCCGCAGCCCCAGCGGGACGAACTCCTGCAGGTCGCGGCGGGCCTGCCTGAAGCCGGCGTCCTTGTGGATGGGGTCGCCGGCCAGGCGGTAGGGTCGGTCGAGGTCGATGAGGCGACGACGTTCGGCGGCCGCCAGCGTGTAGACCGAACGTCGCGCGTGGTTCGTGCGGTCGGCCAGGGCGGCGTCGAGGGCGTTGCAGTCAACCGCCGCGAACAGTGAGTTGAGGGCCCGCGGCGTTCCACTGCCGGGCCCCTGCCCCTCCATCGCGATGATGCCGTCGATGATGGTGATGCGCGGCCGCACGGCCAGGTGCAGGTCCAGGAGCATGTCGGCGAAGTCCTCGCGCCGCGGGGCGCGGACGTGGAGCTGCGCCTTTGCCAGCCCCGGGATGCAGCCATAGGTGAGCTTGACGCCGCCGGTGAGGCGCATGAGCTGGTGCGTCTTGAGCACGCCGACCTGGACGATCGCGTCGGCCTCGGCGAAGGCCCGCCCGAGCGGGAAGCTGCGGAACAGCCGTCCGTCCGGCGCCGGGAGAGAGACGCGATCATCCTCGACGTCGACGATGGGCACCTGCTCCTCCACGCAGACGTCGCTCATGCCGCTGATCTTGAAGGCGCGGGCGACTTTGGCCGGTCCGTTCATGCCGCCGGGACTGTCGGCGACGAAGGGCAGCGCTCCCTGTCCTTTGAGCGCCCGCAGGACGGTGCGCAGCGTCTCGGGGTGGGTGCACACGGCCGTCTCTGGCGCGCCGCCGCGCAGCAGGTTCACTTTGACCGCGATACGTTCGCCGGGCGAGGCCACCGTCTCCCAGCCGCCAAACGGCTCGACGAGACGGTCCAGGCTGGTCGCGAGGCTCGGGCCGTGCGCCGCGCTGACATGGCCGACGAGCGCGGGGGCGCCTGGGCCTGCGGCCCACGGCGCGTCGCTCACGAGGGCGGCTTCTCGGCGACGATCACGTTGTGGTAGCGGCCGACCTCCCCGGGGCCGTACACGGAGCGCTCGCGCAGTCCGAGACGAGTGACGGCCTCTCGGAGATCCTCGAGCGCCAGCACGTGGTCGTTGGGCGGGCCGACGGGGCGCTCCATGCGGGCGAACTCGGCGGTGAGCAGGAGCCCGCCCGGGGCGACGAGTCGCAGCACCTCGGCCAGGGCGGCCGGATCGTCATGGATGTGGTGCAGCACGTTGATCATGAGGAGGCGGTCAGCGGCGCCGTCCGGCAGCGGCACGCGGCCGCCCTCGTTCACGACGATCCGCACGTGTCCGGCCGGCGGGTGCGCGGCGACCTTCTCCCGCAAGCGCTCGAGGAGCACCGGCTGCTCGTCGACCGCCACGAGCTCGCCCTGCGGCAGCGCGTCGGCGATGGGCAGGGCGTACATGCCGGTGCCGGCGCCGAAGTCGACGACGGTCTCGGCGCCGCTGAGCTCCAGCAGTTCCACGAGCCGCGCCGGGGGCATCTCGATCAGCCGGTCGGGGTTCTCGAGTTTGCAGGCGTTCTTGGGGTCGAACTTCTCGGCCATCGCTAGCCCTCGCGGATGCAGCGAGAGTACTTGAGGAAGGCGTCGAGCGCCTTCTCGACAGCCTCCTGCGTGGCCAGCCCCTGGACGTCGCCCATGAGGCACTCACGCATCTTGAGCGAGATGAGGAGAATGCCCACGCGGTCGAGGGCCGCCTTGGTCGCGGAGAGCTGGGTGAAGATCTCCTCGCACGGCCGGCCCTCCTCGATCATCCGCTGCAGGCCGCGGGACTGACCCTCGACGCGGCGGAGGCGGTTGATCAGACGGGACGCGTCGTCCTGGCCGAAGTGCTCACCCTCTTGCTCGTCCGGCGTCTCGACCGGCCGCTCGACAACCGGCTCGCTCGGATTCAGGTTTGGCTGATCCATGGCGCGATTATACCCCCCGGGGGATTGCTGCCAAGCGGGTCCGCCGGGTCAAGCGCTCAAGTCGTCGCCGGCCTCCGATTCAGGCCGACGCCCAGGTCGCGGCGCGCGCCGCGAGGCCGGCGAGCAGCTCGTCGGGGAAGGACATGCCGCCGGGGCCGACACCGAGGCGGACGTGCGGTTTGACAGCCCCGTGGTAGTCGGAGCCGCCGGAGACGGCCAGGTCGTGGTGAGCCGCGAGGCGCAGGCAGGTGCTCACGGTCTCCTCGCCGTGGGCGGGGTGGTAGCACTCGAGCCCGCCGATGCCGGCCTCGACCGCGTCACGGACGATGTGCTCGAGGCCGGCGCGATCGGCTCTGATGATGCCCGGATGGGCCAGCACCGGCACCGCGCCGGAGGCGCGCAGCAGATCGACGGCGGCGTGCAGCGAGAGCCGCCGTCTGTCGACCCAAGCCGGCGCGCCACGGCCCAGGTAGAGGCGGAAAGCCTCGCTGACCGAGCCGACGTAGCCGCGGCGGACCATGGCGACGCCGATGTGCGGGCGGCCCACGGCGCCGTCGCCCGCGGCTGCCGCCAGCTCGGCCGGGGCGAGCGGCATGCCGAGCTCGGCGAGGCGCCCGAGGATGCGGGCGTTGCGCTCGTTGCGATAGCGGCGCAGCTCCAGGAGCTGCCCCTGGAGCGCGTCGCTCGGCGCGCCGCCGAAGAAGTAGCCGAGCATGTCCATCGTCACGCGGTCGTGCTCGAGGTTGATCTCCACGCCGGGCACGACCCGAAAACCGAGGCGCTCGCCTGCGGCCAGCGCCTCCGGCAGCCCGTCAACGGTGTCGTGGTCGGTGACCGCGACGGCCGAGAGGCCGAGGTCGGCGGCCATGGCGACGAGCTGCGTCGGCGTGAGCGAGCCGTCCGAGTAGGTAGTATGTGTATGAAGATCAATCATGTCCTCAAGCGTACCCGACCGGACACCGTCCGGCACATGGCCGTCCTTGTTGTCGCCGTCAGGGGCGCGCGGTAGGGTTCGGCACGTGAGACTCCCCTACGACGACATCCATCTCATCGCCGACCCGCTCTACGGCTATTTGCGGATCACGCTGTCGCGGGCCGGCGAGATCGCCGAAGCGGACGTCATCGACAACCCCTGGGTGCAGCGTCTCAAGCGCATTCACCAATTGCAGAGCTCGTGGTGGGTCTTCCCCGCTGCCGAGCACAGCCGCTTCGCTCACAGCATCGGCACCATGCACCTGGCTGGCCTGCTGGCCCGGCAGGTGTACGAGACCCTGGCCGAGGTCGAGCCGGACACACCGTCACTGCCGCTGATGGAGGAGACGTTGCGCCTGGCCGGCCTCCTGCACGACCTCGGCCACGGACCCTTCAGCCACTTCTGCGACGAGGAGTACCTCCAGCCCGTCTTCGGCCTCGACCACGAGCAGGTCTCGCAGTACCTCATCGTCAACGAGCTCGGCGATCTCATCCGCGAGCTCGGCCGCAGCCCGTCGGGGCCGTTCGCGCCGGGGGAGGCGGTCGATCCGTGGCACGTGGCCTTCCTCGTCCGTGCCGAGGAGGACGGGGTGCGGGCGGACGGCATGCGGGCCGACGCGCGCGGCGGCGACGCCGCCAGCCCGATCCCGCGCTGGGTGCGCCTCCTGCACCGCGCTCTCTCCGGCGCCGTGACGGTCGACAACATGGACTACGTGCGGCGCGACGCCTACATGTGCGGGGTGTCCATCGGCCCGGTCGACGTCAACCGTCTCATCTACTACACCTTCTGCACGGACGAGGGCCTGACGTTCCACAAGCGCGCCCTGAGCACGCTGCGCGCCTTCCTCAACGCCCGCTTCTACATGTACGAGAACGTCTACTTCCACCGCGTCGGGCACGCGATCGACCTGCACCTGCGCGAGATCTTCCGGCCCACGCTGGAGCTCGTGCTGCCGGAGAGCCCGCTGGAGAATCCGGCTGCCTACCGGCGGCTCAGCGAGTGGTCCCTGTTCAGCACTGTCGAAGACTGGCTCGACGAGCCGCTGGCCGGCGCCCGCCGCGGGCTGGCCGAGCAGTGGCAGGCGATCATCCACCGTCACGTCAAGTACAGCATGGTGTACGAACACCACGTCGAGCGGCAGCAGCCGCTGCCGGCGGCGCGGGACCTGACGAAGGAGGAGTTCCGCGCCGCGATCGTCCAGCGGCTGCCGGCCGGGCTCAAGGACATCGAGTTCGTGGTTGATATCGCTTCGCAGGATCCCCGGCCGCTCAATCCCCTCATGGGCCCGAAGCGCATCGCCGTCTACGATCCCGTGAGCCAGCAGATCGAGGAGCAGCTGCTCAGCGGCATCCTCGAGTTCGTACCGGCCAAGGCGCACCTCTACCGCGTCTTCGCCGTGGGCCGCGAGCACGAGCGCGAGCTCAACTTCGCGGCTCGCGCGGCCCTCGAGCAGTCGGCGCCGCAGAGCCTCGTCAACCTGTAGGGCGGCGGCCTGCGGTACCGCCCTGCCGGCGTGCGGCGACCGGCGGTCATCGGGTACCGTTGCAGGCACGATGAGCACTGAGGGGCTACCGCCACACCTCGAGCGCGAAGACAGGACGATCGCCGTGATGATCGCCATGTACTGCCGCGATCATCATGGAGAGGCGGAGCGCGACGCCGCCGGGCTCTGCCCAGAGTGCGCCGCGCTCCGCGCCTACGCCCGTCGCCGCCTCGAGGTGTGCCGCTACGGCGCCGAGAAGCCGACCTGCGTGAAGTGCCCGACGCACTGCTATCGGCCGGAGATGCGGGAGCGCGTGCGCGTGGTCATGCGCTACAGCGGACCGCGCATGCTCAAGACGCATCCGGTCCTGGCGGTGCGGCATCTCATCGACGGCCGCCGCAAGGTTCCCGGAGCGCCCGCGAAGGGGTGACGGGAGCCGCGCAGCACTCCGGGCTGGCCGCTCTCCCTTAGAGTACTTCCGAGAGGAGCCGGGCCGCCTGATTGCGGAAGCGCCGCAGGCGGCCCATCCCCCGGATGTCGTCGAGCGTGATCTCCCGGCAGTGCTCGAGATCGACGAGGAACGAGTCCCGGACCTGCTGCGCGAACATCTTGTCGAAGACCCAGAGCATGAGCTCCTTGTGCAGTTTGAGGCTGCGGTTGTCCATGTTCATCGTGCCGACCGCGGCGAGGTTCCCGTCGACGACGATCGTCTTGGGGTGGAAGAAGCCGGCCGTGTAGAGGTGAACGTGGGCGCCGGCCTCGATGAGCCTGCGGAAGTAGGTGTGCGCCGCCCAGAACGGCATCCGTCTGTCGGCCACTCCAGTCATCATCAGGCGCACCTCGATACCGGAGAGGGCGGCGTTGATGAGCTCGTCGTAGATGCTGTAGTCGGGAACGAAGTAGGGCGACTGGATGAAGACGGCGCGCTCGGCCTGGGCGATGGCCACGAGGTGGGCGCGGCGCGCCATGTCCCAGTAGTCCTCGACGCCTTGTGAGGCGATCTCGACGAGGATCCCCTCTTCGATGCAGCAGGCGTCGGGGGCCGGCATGTACCGCGCGTCGAACACACTCTCGGGCAGGCGGCTGTACTCGTACCAGCGTGAGGCGAACAGCTTCTGGAGGTCGGCGACGGCCTGCCCGGTGATGCGCACGTGGCTGTCGCGCCACGTGGCGAACCGCGGGCCGCCGTCGATGTACTCCTGGCCCATGTTCATGCCGCCGGTGTAGCCCACCTCGCCGTCGATGACGGCGATCTTGCGGTGGTTGCGGTAGTTGGCGCGCAGGACGTCGGCCAGGTCGGCGTGGACGTGGGCTCCGGCGCCGGCGAGCCGCTTCAGCTCGCGCTTGCCGAATCTGATGGAGCCGATCCAGTCGTAGGTGATGCGGACCTCGACGCCGGCCTTCAGGCGCTCATGGAGGATGGCCGTGATCTCGGCCGTGAGCTCGTCCTGCTCCCAGATGAAGTACTGCAAGTGGATGAACCGGCGGGCATTGCGAAGGTCCCTCTTGAGGCTGGCGAACTTGTCGGCGCCGGTCACGAACAGCTCGATGGAGCTGGCCGGGAGGACCTGGGCGACCTCCTTGGCGCTGATGGCGCGCTGCACCTTGTCGGCGGTCGTTCCGCGCCACTCGCGCCGGAAGCGTTCTGCGGCGGGCCGGTTGCGCTCGTACAGAGGCGCCATTCCCTCGACTCGCTGGGCGTGGAGCGCCTGCGTCCACCCTTTGCGCTTGGCGACCACTCGCCAGTCCCGGCCCATGAGTATGTAGAGCAGCACGCCCAGGAACGGCAAGAAGATGAGGACGAGCAGCCAGGCGAGGGTGAGCGACGGCTCGCGTTCGTCGCCGATCATCAGCACGATCAGGACCATCAAGTAGACGACGAACGCGATGAGGAAGAAGTAGGCGGAGATGTGCATGGTGAACATTCACGCTACCCGAGAGCCGGTGGCTTGTCCACGCGGGCACAAGAGGACGGTGTGACCGTGTGACCCGGTGGGTAGACCTGATTCAGCGCCGCATGCCATTGTTGCGATGGCAAGAATCACTCGGATGGAAGGCGTACCCATGATCGGTGCTCTCATCCTCGGACTTCTGGCTGGCGCGCTGGCCCGGTACCTCATTCGCGGCGACATCTTCGAGAGCATGAGCGGCCCGTTGAGCTGGCTGTTCACGCTGGTGGTCGGGCTCGTGGGCGCCTGGGTCGGCTGGTGGCTGTTCACCGGTTTCCTGGGGATCGGCGACTCGGACATGTTCGACCTCGGCGGCATCATCGGCGCCGTGATCGGCGCCGTCATCCTGCTGCTCGGGCTGGGGTGGCTGCTGCGCCGGCGGCGGGCCTGACGGCGATCGCCGCCGGCAGCCGACGTTCGGCAGTCCAGCGTGAAACGACGGCGCGATCGGAGGTATCCCGTGAACCTGTCGGCGCGGCATCTGACGGCCCTGTTCGTCGTCTGCGTACTGGGCACGGTACTGCTCATGGCCCCGGCCGCGAGTGCGTCGGGCACGCTCAACGAGACGCCGGACGAAGGCATGCCCTACATCAACGGGCCGGTCAGAGCGATCGCCATCGGCCCCGACGGCACCACCTACATCGGCGGGTCCTTCACCTACATCGGTCCCGAGACGGGCGCGGGAGTGGTCGTCGACCCGGTCACCGCGCGCAGGTACACGCGCTTCGCGCAGGTCACACCCGACTCCGGCGGGGGCGTCTCGACCGTCATCTCCGACGGTCACGGCGGCTTCTACTTCGCCGGGTCGTTCTACATAGGCGGGCAGTGGCGTGTTCTTGCGCACCTGCGCGCGGACGGATCGATAGATGCCGGTTTCCGCCCGCGCGTGTACGACGTGAGCTGCCTCGCTCTCTCCGGCAACACCCTCTTCGTCGGCGGGCACTTCACCTCGGTCGACGGCCGCGCCCGCTACCACCTGGTGGCGCTCGACGCGGCCACCGGGGGAGTGAAGAGGTGGAATGCGCACCTGAACGGGGGAAGGGTCAGCTGCCTCGCCCTCTCCGGCAGGACCCTCTTCGTCGGCGGCTCCTTCAACGCCTCCATCGGCGGCCGATCTCGCCGGGCCCTCGCCGCCTTTGATGTGGGTACGGGGCGCCTGCTTCCGTGGGACGCAGCGCTCGCGGCGGGCTCCGACGTGCGCACGCTCGCCGTGTCCGGCTCGAGGCTCTACGTCGGGGGGGCCTCCTCGACCACAAATGCCCATCCACTCCTCATGGCGACGGACGTCCGCAGCGGGGCCACGCTCGACTGGGATCCGTTCGGGGAATCCGGCCGAACGCAGTTCGGCACGGTGGAGACCATGGCGGTGTCCGATTCCACGGTCTACGTCGGTGGCTCCTTCACCTCGATCGGCGGTCAGGCGCGGGGCAGTCTCGCCGCCGTCGACGCGAGCACCGGGCTCGTCACTCCCTGGGATCCGAGCGCACTGGCCCGTATCGAGTCCCTCGTCGTCCTCGGGCGGACGCGTGTACGTGGCCGGCTCCTTCGACTCGATCGGGGGGCAGGCCCGGAACGGCGCCGCCGCGCTGGACGCGACCACCGGCCTGGCCACGGCGTGGGATGTCGGCGACCCCATGTCGACCTGGCTGCACCGTCCCCCATACGATTCCACGTACGCCGGGGACGGGTATGTCTACGTCGTCGCCCGATCGGACTCGAGGATCTACGTAGGGGGCAGCTTTGCGTTCATCTGCGGCAGCAGGCGGAGCAACCTCGCGGCCATCGGTTCGGACGGGAGCCTTGCCGACTGGAATCCCTCGGCCGGCCGGGGCGTGCGCGCGCTCGCCGTCTCCGGCCAAACCGTCTACGCGGGCGGGACCTTCCGCCATGTGGCCGGGCAGCGGCGCGACTACATCGCCGCATTGGACGCGGTCAGCGGCCAGCCGCTTCCGTGGAACCCTCGAGCCGATGACGCGGTGAATGCGCTCGCCGTCTCTGGGTCCACGGTCTATGCCGGCGGCCTCTTCACGAGGATCGGTGGCAGCCGGCGCGACTTCCTCGCGGCACTCGGCGCCGACGGGGCGGCGACGTCGTGGAACCCGGGGGCGGTCAGCACAGCGGCTCGCTCGGAACGCGGCGTCCGCGCCCTGGCCGTGTCGTCGACCTGCGTCTACGCCGGCGGCGCGTTCACGGCGCTGGGCGGCGAGCGGCGCAACAACATCGCGGCGATCGACGCGGCAAGCGGCTTGGCGACCGCCTGGAACCCCGGGGCCGACAAGGTCGTCTGGGCGCTCGCCCTGTCCGGATCGAGGCTCTACGTCGGCGGCTCGTTCGCCCGACTCGGCGGCAAGGCTCGCAGCCGGCTCGGCGTTGTGGACGTCGACCGAGGGACGACGCTGCCCTGGAATCCACGCGCCGGCGGGTCTGAGGCGGATGTGCGCTCCCTCGCCGTCCTCGACCAAACGCTCTACGCGGGTGGGTGGTTCACCTCGATGGGAGGCTGCCGTCGGGTTCACCTGGCCGCAGTGAGCGCCGGCAGCGGCGTCGTCACGCCGTGGCGGACGTCGTGGGCCATCGGGCGCATCGACGCCCTCGCGGTGAGCGGCGGCGGCCTGTGGGCGGGCGAGACCCTGCGGACCGGGGCGTCCAACCCCAAGCCGTACCTGGCACGGTTCTCCCAGGCCGGTCCATGACCTGGCCCTGATTCGATCTGCCCCGTCGGCAGCCATTCCGCAAACCAGATGCCCCCTTGCTCGACAGGCTCAGACGGGCCCGTGCGGATCAACTTGTGATCGTCGACCAGATTGAAAGTGAGCAGGCGCTGGTTGATGGCAACAGGGATGTCATCTCTCGCTTCGAGAAGAAGTTACAGGCCAGTTTGAGTCGCATCTGGGATGGGAGCCAGGCAACCCTCGGCTCCGATGGCCAAGACGAACCGCACGGGACATGACTTAGACGGGGCTGACGACTCCTGGATCTTCACAGTCTCTACGACGGTCCGCAGCCAATCCGCAACCCAGATACCCGTGCCTTGATGGGTCCGGCGGGTCTCCCTGAGTTCGCGCGGTGTACTGAACCCCCTCGTGGTCCGCTAGCTCAGTTGAGAAGGCCGCCTAGAGACGGGTGAAGCACCGGGGTGCGCTCTGCCCGACGACCGTCGCCACCGTCACCTTGACTTGCCCTTTGGCTGTGCCGCTGGGGACCCTCACCTTGATCTTGAAGGAGTCCCAGCTGAGGTAGTCGGTCACGGTCTTGCCGCCGAACTGGACGACGCCTCCTGGCCGAAGCGCCTTCCCGTCAGCGTGACGACGTCGCCGACGCGGCCCTGCGCGGGCGACACGCCGGTCAGCCGGGCAAGACGCCCGTTCATCCACACACTCAGGCTCCTGGTCTCCACGTCCGTCGTCGCCAGGTCCGGCCTACGGTCGCCATTGAGGTCGGCCACGATCACCTCCCCGGGGAGTCGGCCCGCGAGGAACGACGTCGGTTCCAGGAACACGCCGTCGTAGCATATGGCTGAGCATGATGTAGATGCGCGGCGGCCCCGGCGGCACGGTCACCCAGTGCCCGTTGGAGCCGGTCATGTAGCCCGGCCTATAGCCAGTCGTGACCACGTCGGCGCGACCGTCCTGGTTCAGTTCGCCGACGGCGAGTCCCGAGGCGCTCAAGTTGCGGCTGAACATCGTCCTGCAGGTAGGGACGAGGATGCCCATGCCGTCGCCGAGGAACGCGTTGACGTCAGCGTCGCCCTCCAGATGGCCGGCGGTGACGAGGTCCGGCCGGCGGTCGCCGTTCAGGTCGCACAGCGCTAGATCGCCGGGCTCGAGGACCGTGCCGTACGAGGCGAGAGGGGAGAAGCCTCCCGCGCCGTCCCCGAGCAGCACTCCGAAACCGGAGTACTCCTCCCATGAGTTCCTCGTGAACGCGAGGTCGAGTGTGCCGTCGAGATCGAGATCGCCGGCGACGATGCGCCGGCAACCTTCTCCGACGGCCAGGTGCAGTGGGGAGAGGAGACCGCCCGCGCCGTCGCCTGCGAGGATGCTCAGGCCGTCGCCGTCCGCCGTTGCCACATCGGGGACACCGTCGCCGGTGAGATCCCCGACCGCGACGTCGCTCGGGGTCGCTCCCGTCGGGAAGGTGCCCTTGAGCACGAAGGCGCCGCTGCCGTCACCCAGCAGGACGCTGACGGTGCCGTCGCCGCTCGCCGTGACGACGTCCACCGTGCCGTCGCGATCGAAGTCCGTCAGGACGATGGCCCCGGGCCGGTGCTCCAGGGGGATACGGGTCGCCGGCGCGAAGCGACCCAGCCCGCGGCCGAGGAGGATGTCTACTCCGCGGCCTGCGCTCGCGACGATATCCGGCAGGCCGTCCCCGTTGAGATCTGCGGTCGCCAGGTCGGCGGGCCTCCCCCCCAGCCCGTAGTGTACGGGCGGGGCGAAGGAGAGCGCGGCGGCGGGTGCGGCCAAGGCCAGGGGCAGCGCGGAGACGAGGCAGACGCCCACGACGAGCCACAGCAGGAACCTCTGCGTGCGCATCGCATCACCTTCCCGCTCCGCGACCGGAAGAACACGGACTCCAGACGAGCCGCCTGTCGTGCCGCCTACCGAGAGCATACCCCCTGACTCCTTCGCACGGTCGTTGTCCGCTCTGGTGAACAGCTCTGAGCACGTGTCCGGGGCGTGTTGCCTGGGCCGTGACGCCCAGCCGTCATGCACCAGATTGCATGCTACTGACGGAGTCGGGCTCGCGCACCGGTAGCTTTGACCGGCCCCCATTCATTGGTTCACCACCGCGCGCGGTATACTGAGTCCCCTCGTGGGCCGCTAGCTCAGTTGGGAGAGCGCCGCCTTTGCACGGCGGAGGTCAGGGGTTCGACTCCCCTGCGGTCCACCAGCCTCTTCTACGCTCAGATGCAGGGGTTTTGCGTGCCGTGAGAGCCGCGACGAAGCCCTCGAAATGGCCTCGTGCAAACACACGGCTAACGAACGGGGTGTCACGCGGAGGGACTCCCCGGCACTACGGTCGGCGCGGCGGCCTCGCTGTGCCTACCGGCGTCACCGTGTTGCGGGCTCGTGATTCGACGATGGCGCTGACGGACACTACCGGTTCACAACTCTCGCGCAGGGCAACTGCCCTCTTTCGGACAATGAGCCAGCGGCAGTGGTCTGAAATACGCGCCTACTGTCCGCCGTGGAGATGGTGCGCGAAGTAGGTCTCTTCGAAGGACCCGGGCTCCTCGTAGTGCTCGACGACCTCGTCCCCCTGATAGCGGTCCAGCCTGACAGGGCCTGAGAAGCGAAGGTATCCGCCCGGATACCTGATCATCTCGGCGACCAGCTTCTTCACCCCTGACGTGAAGTCGATGAGTGTCTGACTGACGAGCGTGCGCTCACGCGTGAAGGACAGGACGTAGCGCGTGTCCCCGTCGCGGTACTCGAAGCGCAGGGTATCGGGGACGGGCTTGCCGGTGTGCTCGTCAGTCTCGCTCTCGCTCTTGGCGAAGGTCACCTTGGTGCCATCGTCCGCGATCACCTTGCCGTCGCGGGCGAGCATGTACCAGGGGATCGTGGTGAAGCCGTACTTCTTCGCGGCCGTGATGTAGGCCGCGACGAACGAGTAGGGACCCACGCGCCCTCGTCCCCAATACCAGTGGTCGATCAGGTGCGCCATGTCGCAGTAGGCCCGGTTGACCCAGTTGTGGTCGTGATACCCCATGCCCGTGCTCTCGTGGACCTCGGAGCCGATCCGGTAGGTCGCCGTCACCTTGCCCATGGGTACCGCCACCAGCCAGGCGAGGAACTCCTCCCCCTCAGCGCCGAAGACGAGGTGCCCCGTCTCCGGGCGCCACGGCTCCGTGGTCGCCTCGAGGCGGACCTCGGCCGAGACGTCTTCGGCCGCGGCCGTGATGTGATACTCGTGCAGGTCGCCGACGAAACGGTACTCCCCGATGCGCGTGTCGCAGCCGTCCGCGGCGGCCTCGAACTCGTCGGCCTTGAACTTGCCGTACTTCATCAGTCTGCGCCCGTCGGGCAGGTCCAGGTCGATCTCGATGAGCGGCTCCAGGGGCTGCTTGGAGCTGGAGCCGTCCTTGGTGCAGAAGATGATGGCCAGTTTGGCGCCGTCGTCCAGCAGCGAGTCGAAGTACCACCACTCCTCGCTCGGCGGGGCGGGATCGAGACGCAGGCCATCCTCTCGCTGCTGGATATCACCCTTGGCTATCTTGAAGCGCGCGTAGTCCTCGGGGCGGATAGCCAGGCGGGCCGGTTCGGCGTGGTCGTGAGCGGGGTGCATGGTCCTCCTCCTTCTCCTGCATCGCAGGTTCGATTTCAGCCGGGGCAATCAGTCCTCTGCTGCTCAGGGCGACTTTCGTGACCTGGCGCTCACAGGCCCGAGTTTCCGCAGCCAGTGTGAGCCCGGCGCCGATCTATTCGCGCAGGCGTGCTGCTTGGTCTTGATCTTGAGCAGGTCGAGCGACTCGAGCCATCGGATGCCAGGCGACGGGAGGTGACGTGCTCAGCCCTCAGCGCGCTGCCGTGCACGGACATGGCGAATATCATGACCCCTCCGAAGGCCGCCGGTCACCATTCTTCCCACGGCGGTGCGAGTCGAAATGCGCCTCCGTTGGTCGGCAGGCTACGCTCACGCGGTCGCCGAGGGTGCGCGACAGCGCTCCGCCGGTGGCGGATCGACCTGGGCCGTAGGCCGACCGGCCTTCGTACCTCCCAGCCGACGCGATGCCGACGAGACGCCTCATCCGGCGTGATACGGCCGGGCACAGCCCAGCAGGGTGGGCGCGCGAAACCTCGGAGGACGCAGCACTTTCGCGCACGCGGGACTACGCCGCGTTACGCCTAGTATCCGACTGGATTGGGTCCGCCCGAGAGCCCAATCCCCTCCGTCACCCCTCAGGTGATAGCGTCACATCTAGCGATTGGCCCGTACGGGGACAGTCCGAGGATGGAGGGCTGGTGTTCGCCTTCATGGGCGAGCGGGTGGGGCAATGTGCTCACCTCGCAGGCGCTGCGCCGGACGCTCTCGACCCGCGTCGACAGAGAGGAGTGAACCGTGGAACGTCCAGGCGAGGCTCACGGCTGGAGGTTCACGCGCAGGGCGGAGCACCACGCGGGCACACTGACCGTCGGCTGCATCGCCGGGATGTGCTTCGCGGTCCTGTTCGGCCTCTGCGCGGTCCTCGTCCGCAGCAGCGTTGGGAGTGCTTCGGACACCACTGGGGCGTGGCTGGCCGAGAGCCGGCGGCAGGTTGAGATCGCCCTCGCCCTCCTCCCCTTCGCGGGGATCTTCTTCCTCTGGTTCATCGCCGTGTCCCGGCAGCGCCTCGGGCGCTACGAGGACCGCTTCATCTCGACGCTCGTCCTCGGCAGCGGGCTGCTGTTCCTCGGGATGGTCTTCGTCGCCGCCGCCCTCGGCGCGGCGATCCTGACCGCCTACTCGAATTCGGCCTCCTTCGCCGGCAGCGAAACCTACATGTTTATCACGCTCGCGTTCTCGCAGTTGTTCGGCGTGTACGCGCTGCGCATGGCGGCGGTATTCCTCATCTGCCAGGCGACGGCGTGGCTGCGGCACGGGCTCATGCCCAAATGGCTGGCTTTGCCGACCTACGTCGTCGCCCTGGTGCTCCTGTTCGTCGTGGGCGTTCAGGCGTGGGCAATCCTGATCTTCCCCGCCTGGGTCTTCCTCGTGAGTGCCTACCTGCTCGTGGTCAGCGGCCGTGGCGGGGTCGACGAGGCGGGGGGCCCGGAGGCCGTGGGTCCCGACGCCTGACGGCCCTGCGCGGTCTAAGCCGGCGGGGTGTTCGCCTCGCGGTCGAGAACGTGTTACAGGTGACCTGGCCTGTCCGGGCGTCGCACCCCGCCGTATTGCACCAACTGCAAGATCAACAACAGGGTCTACCGTCACAGCACAGCCGGCGATGAACTCAGGCTGCGGATCCATGAATCGCGGAATCCGGGGAATCTCGAACGCAATCCGATCGTCTCGCTGCGCCCATCTTGGAACACCCAGATTCCTTGGTGGGGAGCCTCTCCCGGCAAACAACGGCGTCAAGCCGGACGGCGCGCCCCCGAGAGCTAGAATCGAAGAGCAACGGCGGGCGAAGGCGCGGCGCCGCGCACGCCGAACAACGTTAGATGCATCACGCCTCACGGCGGGAGATCGCACTTGGGGCCCTCATACGCGCATCGCGAACGAAGCAGGGACCCCGATCCTCCAGCCCCTTTGTCAAGCTTGCCAGTGGGACCCTTCGACCTTGTCATTGAAAGGAGCAACCCATGAACGAGCCTAGTTTGGCGGACAGGACCTTTCACATCATTATGAGGCGCATGGTGGAGACCGGTCAGGCTCCCCACTTCACTGAGATAGCAGCTGACTTAGGTGTATCCATGGAGGAAGGGCGGCAGGCGCTTCATGCATTGATAGGTATAGGTCTAGGGGGCTGGCTATATCCTGGGACGGATCTCATTGTCTCCATGGCACCTTTTCACAGTTTACCGAATCAGTATCGTATCACCATTGATGGTCAACAGAAGTGGTTTGCCCAATGAGCTTTCGAATCGCCAGCAGTCTGCTGGCTCTTTCCAGGTAAAACCGTCCATCTTGAAGCGCCCTGTCTCGATTGTGGCCAACCGATCCGCGTGGATTTCAAGGACGGGGAAGTTCTGAACAGTGATCCCGAGGGACTGATTGGGCATGTGTCTGTTCCCCTTCGCCAATGGGCAGAGAATGTCACCTTCACCTGAAGTACCATGCACTTCTTCCGGTCGGAAGAACATCTGCGGAACTGGGCTGGTTTTGAGGCGGAAAACGAGGGCGGAATCATTTCCCTCTCTGATCTTGTCAAGTTGACTGCTATTGATCACTTCCGAAAGCGATTGGAACCTGACTACATTTCGAGCTACTTTGGGGTTGGAGAGGTCATGAAGAGGTTGCAGGAGATCGGCAAGACAGATCCTTATTGGTTGCTCTAGCCCGGATGTGATCTATCACGTGGTTTCAGTGGCCGTTCGCTGGTCCGGACCAGAGGATCCAATAAGCGCCTCAACCTGACGCGCACAAGATGGGCGGTTGACTGATAGGGAAGTGGGCCGGCACCGTCTACGCGGTGGCTACTGTGTCCACTCCGCCCGTCGATTCCGAGGTCAACTATGGGTTGAGCCAGCGTACTCACCAGCGGGCAGCCACCATTCGGATGGACACCCAAGAGCGGACGTCGCATGAAAGGAGCAGGGGCCATGCACAGCAACTTGGAAGGTGTCCCCGTGGTGTTTCAGGCCGGCTCTTCATACGGCCGCCAAGTCGAATGGGGGGACATGGACGGGGGTTTTTGGGCTTTTCCGGCAGGGTTCGACAGCACGCCGCTCTTCGAGGGGTTGCCCTTTGGGTGCGAGTGTCCGCATTGGGGCTACTTGCTCAAGGGCAAAATGCGGGTGAAGTACGCCGATCACGAGGAGGTGATCGCGGCAGGGGAGGCCTACTACCTGGAGCCGGGTCACCTGCCGGTGATGGAAGAGGACTGCGAGATGGTCGAGTTCAGCCCCAAGTACGAGAGTCGGAGGATGCTCGAGTTCGCAGGTCGCGGCATGCCGTCGATGAGCCGGGTATCCTGAACACTCGCCGTCAAGGTGTGGGTCCACGTTGCCCACTGCCGGTCAAAGGGGGACGCGTCCGGTGCGCGGGCGCGTACGGCGCGCGGGGGCAGGCCAAGAAAGGCTACGCCGGGTTGCTGCTGGAAGAGCCCAACGCCAGCTTCACCACGTTCGATGCGCCCGCCGCCTGACGAGGTGTGACCCCAGGAGTCGTCCATGGGAGTGATGGAGTACATGGCGGGCCAGCTGAGGAGGCCCTCGGGCCTCGTCGGCCGGCACGTTACTTCGAGGCTCCTGAACAGAGCCAACGTCGGGGTCAACCAGCTGACGCTGGCGTCGCTGGACCTCGAACCCGACGATCGGGTGATCGAGGTGGGGTTCGGCGCCGGCGACCTCATCGGTCGCCTCGCATCGGTTGTCGTCGAGGGCTCCGTCACAGGGATCGACTTCTCAGGTGACATGGTCGAGCTCTGCGCGAAGCGCTTCGCCTCGCTGGTTCGATCAGGGCGCGTCGACCTGCTGTGTGCGAGGGCGGAGCGCCTGCCCTGCGCCGCCGAGAGCTTCACCAGGGCCTGCACGGTCAACACGATCTACTTCTGGCGTGATCCGGCCGTTCCCCTGCGCGAGCTCAGGCGCGTGCTGCGCGCGGACGGCAGTCTGGCTGTCGGTTTCAGTCCCCGAGCCGTCATGCAGAAGCTGCCGGTCACGCGGCACGGCTTCACGCTCTACGAGCCGAACGAGATCGGCCGTCTGCTCGAGGCGGCCGGGTTCGGCGATGTCGAGATCCTCCCCGGTCCCGACCCACGTGCGGAGTTCCTCTGCGCGGTTGGCACGAAGCACGGTGGGGGTGCCGTCTAGCCAGGGGATCGAGCCGACTCGCGGAACGGGTGTTGCCCAACTGCGGTCTTGCCCTCGCCACCCGGCAACGCCGGACACCTGGCTGACACGAAGCAGCAGCACAGGCGACGCGCGGGCACGGCGGAGGTCAGGGGTTCGACTGCCCTGCGGTCCACCAGCCTCTCTACTCTCAGATGCAGGGATCTTCTGCGCTCTCGGAGCCGCTCAGGAGCCCTCGAAATGGTCTTCGGCAAACATCCGGCTAACGAACGGGTCGTTAGCTGGCAGCACTCGGCGGCACGTGGCATCACTAGTCGGCACTGCGGGGCCCATAGTCTCGCATGGCCGGAGGGCCTTCTTCACGCGCTCTCGCTACTCCCGAAGGGCGACTTGCTTTGTGCCTCGTCGAGTGCGACGGAGAAACCTCCGTGGCCGCGGAGACCGTGCTGCAGCCAGATCCGCGCGTCGTCGGGGGACAGGCCGGGACGCGTCGGGACCAAACGGGACTACTGTGCCGTCCAGCGGGTACGCCAACCTCATGCGAGACTCCTGAGATGAGCGACGCTCGAGACGGGAGACTGTGATCCGCCGGACGTACCAGACCAGGTCCCCGCATGGTTCGCTGTGCTAGCTCTTGGCATTGTCGGATGCCACGCGTCTGATGGAGGGGAGGTCGTGTTTCAAGCATGAGTTTCAAGGCACGAAGGTAGCACGAGGATAGGTTTGTTAGGGGGGTTTCTCAATGAGAAGGCGCATGATCGTTTGCGTCGTCGTGGCGATGATGGCCGTGCTGGGGTCTGGGCTGTTCGCCGGCTCAGCACTGGCAGGCCCGTCACCCATGACGATCGCCAAAGACATCCTTGGCCACGCTCCACGCGGGCTCGCCAAGACCGTCGTGCAAAGCGGGAAGATCCGCGTCGCGAACGACCTCAACTACCCTCCCCAGAGCTATGTCGACCCGAAGACCCACAAGCTCGTCGGCTTCGATGTCGACGTGGCCAAGAAGGTCGCTCGGATCCTCGGCCTGACCGTCGTGTGGAAGCACCCGGCGTGGGCGAACGTCATCTCCGGCCTGCGCCACGGTCGGTACGACGTCTCCATCGGTTCGATGAGTGTATCGCCCGAGCGCAAGAAGCTGGTTGCCTTCACCGGCCCATACTACTTCGATGAGGGCCAAGTATTCGTGAAGTCGGGCGGCACTCAGATCACCGGTCCCGCCGACCTGGCCGGCAAGACGGTCGGGGTCGGCGCCGGCACCACGTACAGCGATTACCTGAACAAGAATACCCAAGCGATCGTGGAGACCTACGACAGCGACCTTGCTGCGCTGCCGGACCTCCTCAACGGCACCATCGACTTCTGGATGACGAACCCCGTCACCGGCCAGATAGCCATCCTCGAGGGCAAGGCGCTGGAGTTCTCGGGCAAGCCCCTCTACTACGAGGATATTGCCTTCGCCCTGAAGAAGGGCGAGAGCGACTGGCGGGCGCTCTTGAACTACACCGTGAAGCAGATGCACAAGGACGGCTCGCTGACCGCCATGTCGAAGAAGTGGTACAGCGGCCTGGACCTGACCGTCAAGCAGTAGTTGGACTCCGCTCAACCCGGGTGAGACTGGACAAGTCGGGTGCCTTCAAGTGGGCCACGCGTAGGGTGTCAGAGTTCTTGGGCACTTGGCCGCGAAAGAGGTGTGGACTTGCGCGGTGGCCGGGCCCGGGCCAGTCGCCTCGCACAGAGACCCGCCACCCGTGAGGGCAGCGGGGCCTCCACGACATCCCCTTGGCCGCCGGCTCCCGAGGGTCCCGGACGCTCGTGTAGTCGCTTCCGCGTACTACGAAGAGCTGTCGATCCCGGGAGCGTGTCCCGGGCCTCCTGCCGGGAGTCTTCACCTCGACGCGCTGAAGGCCTGCTGATCTGCTGCAGCAGCATGGATCTGTTCGAGAGGGCCTCATGTGAACGGGGGCGACCATCCGCCGCCTTGAGCGCTTGTCCCAGCAAGGCGGGATGGTCGCCCCCGTACCAGGGCACGGGCCTTGGCACGAACCTAGGCGTGTGCGGCGGCAGGAGTAGGGGCGCCTGTCGGCGGGGCCGCCAGTCTGAGCTGGAAGAGCGCACCGAGACGGTCCGGGATCCCCCAGTGTTCGACTAGACGGTCGTCCTCGAAGCGGAGAGCGTCGAAGACGTCGATACGCATCGGGTGGCCAGTCGGTGGATGACCCATGAAGAAACCGTCATTGGTGCCGGTGCCGGTCATGCGCAGCCAGACGGTGTCGCCGTTGACGGTGATGTCGTCGATGGTGAGATGGAAGTCGGAGAAGGCGCGCCGTAGCGAGGAGATGATCGCTTTGAGGCCCTCCGCTCCGGGAGCGTGGTCGGGTCCGAAGTTCTGGTGTTCGACCATGCTGGGAGAGGTGAGATCGTCGACGACGTTCAGGTCGCCCTCGTTGAAGCCTTCCTCGATCAAACGGCGGGCGAGCACTTCTGGGCTAGATGACATGGTGTCCTCCATTTGAATACTGTTTGACTTTACTGGATACTGTGTTAGTATGCCCAATATGTCGAGAAGCGAACATGCACGTCGCCGGTATCGCTCCGAGCTCCGGCGCGGTCAGGCAGAGCAGACGCGAGCGCTGGTGCTCTATGCGGCCGCGACCCTCTTCGAGGAGCGCGGCTACCAGGGCACGAGCATCGCGGCGATCGCCGAGGAAGCTCACGTATCGGCCGAGACCGTCTACGCCCGCTTCGGCAACAAGCGCGCCCTGCTCGGTGAACTCGTGCGCCTTGCGGTCCGCGGCCCGGATCACGCGCCTGTACCTGAGCAGCGGGTCCCGAAGGCGCTGGCGGCGGTGACCGACCAGCACGAGCAGCTCCGGCTCTTCGCCGCCGACGTAGTGCTCCGCCTCGAGCGGGCCGCGCCGCTCGTTGCGGTCGTCACCGGCGCCTCACGATCCAACCCCGAGCTTGCGCAGCTTCTCACCACGCTTCATGCCGACCGACTGAAGAACCTCCGGACGCTCGTGGACGCCCTCGCCGCGAACGGGCCGCTCCGGCTTCAGGGCGACGACGCCGTCGACACAGTCTGGGCACTCACGAGTCCCGAGCTCCACCAGCTCCTCATCCGCATCCGGGGGTGGAGTCGCCGCCGCTACCAAGATTGGCTTGCCTCGAGCTTGGCTGGACTTCTTCTGCCCTAGATCGCGCGTGCGACAGCCAATGGCACCTGAGATCAGGTCACCCTTTCTCGACGCGTATCAGCCACCGCATGAGCGGCTGCGCGTGCTGCCTTTCTTGGCTTCCCCTCAGTTCGTCGCGCCAGGTTCGGCGTCGACGCGCACGGCCCAGTCAGCCGCCCCCCGCCGGTGCTCGCCCGCAAAGTGCAGGCGGTGCGTGAACGGAGTTGACTGCCCGGGCGTGGCGTATACATCCACGCACTCCACGTGCACCTCGCCCGGCGTGTCCCCTATCACCAACTCGACGGGTTCGAAGCCGCACCGACAGCATGTTCGAACCGTACGCTAGGTACTCCACGCCCCTGGACCTCCCGAGTCCGCCGGGCGTTCGGCTGGCGAGCTGCCGGCGGACTGCGCCCGATGATTCATGGTGCCGCCGGGCCGATTGGCCTCAGCTGTGGTTGCGTCCAATCAGGCAGAGTTCGACGACCTTGTTCTTGATCGGGAAGGCCTCGGTGATCGGCTCACCGATGAGCTCCTGCATCCGTAGCGACAGCTCTTGCCTGATGCGCTCATCCGTCAGGCGCCACTCCCGCTGATAGGCCCTGAAGCAGGCCTCATACGTCGGAAACGGACTCCCCATCGCTGCACCGTCGACGACGGGAAACAAACTCGGGGCCAGGAAGCGGCAGAACTTCGCTGTGAATGTCGGCGGCTCCATGTTCTTGATCTGCGCGACAACCGAAGGGAAGGCCGCCAGATCGCCCCACTGCACGCTACTGATGTCGGACCCGAGGTGCGGCCGAACGGCGTTGGTCCAGGCGTGCGAAAGGCTTGCGAACCGCGTCCGCGCTCGCTCGGTCAGATAGTCACCGCTGCGCGGACGGGTCGCCCGCCAGGCGTGAAGGACCGCACGAAGGTCGTCCACCACGCATCATCGAAGATGCCGTGAGGGCTAGCGGCATCCATCTCCTCGTCGAAGGAGAGATGGAGGTCGCGCGGCCACCCGACTCCGGACCAGTACTCGACGCCTCGGTCGAACTCGGCTCTCGTGAGCGGCACGGTCACCTCGATGCGGGAGACGGCTTGTGGACAACGCACTTGGCCGACCTGACAGGCGGGGACTCTGAGGCTGTCTAGGGTAACGGAGCCCCGTCGCCTCTCGAGCGTACGCCTCCCCGAATCGCCCTGGAGTGTCCCATCGTCCGTCCCACGCGGACACCCGCGCCCCTTCGGGCGCACGTTGGGTTCTACCCCCGCCAGAGTGTCAGGCGGATTGTCAGACGGTCTGGCCAACCCGCCGTCATGTAGCCACCGCTGGCAATGCTCTGGTCAACCTGCAACGGTCACCGGAGCTTGGAGCCTCCGCTGCCATGTGCCGCATCCGGAGGTGGCGGAAGTCGAGGCCCCGGCCGGGTCGAAGCGTTGAATCAGCCGTCCGCGCCGACCGAACACGACGGCGCCGGGTGGTGTTCTCCCGTGGGCGCCGCTGCATCCGCCACCCTCAACCCCCCGGCACGGCTGGGGCGGGATGCTCCGGCTCGGCGGCTGCCTGCTGCTGGAGCAGATCGAGGATCCGGTCGGTGTTCGCTCGGATCGCCGTGACGTTGTTGTAAATCCACTTCGGCGGAGAGCTGTCCGGCATCGCCGCGAGCCGCGACGCGAAGTCGAACTGGCTGGCTCGCGGTCCCAGCCGCTTCGCCAGCAGTACAGCGACGACAACGATGGGTATGAGCACTGCGATGCGCTTCATGCGTTCCCCCTGTCAGACGCTTGCCCGTACCGCCGGAGCCGGCGTGAGCACGAACTCCCTCCAGACTACACGCGGACCCACAGGTGTACAAGAGGTCCATACGGGACTCCTGGTTACGTCTGGCTTCATAGGCGAGATGAGAGCGCGAGGTGCCCACGAGGCTGCACGCCCGTCTGGTCGAGATCCCTGCGGCGCTGAGCACGCGCACCGTGTGCCGCTTCTCCGGTGCGCCGCTCATTTTCCCCGGAGCACGTCGCGGATCGTGTCGATCTCCAGGTCGCGCTCGGCGAGCAGGCGCTTGAGGCGCGCGTTCTCGGCCTCCAGTTCGCGCAGGTGCCGGACCTCCGAGGTCGTCATCTCGCCGTAGCGGCGCTTCCAGCGGTAGAAGGTCTGCTCCGAGACGCCGTTGATGCGGCAGACCTCGACCGTGGTCATCTTACCCGTGGCGGCCTGGGCGAGGATGTCGACGATCTGGGCCTCGGTGAACCTCGTCTGCTTCACTGTGGTCTCCTCTCAACGAGGAGACACTAACACCGGCGCTGGCACCGAGATCGGGGGGCATCCCAAAACCGAGAACGGCGTTAGGGGCATGTGCGCGTGTGTCCGAGGCGGCAAGGCGGCGTTTCGGGCAGGAAGAGGGCCGACTCCCAGCGAAAGCACTGAATCGGGCGAACGCAACTAGTTGCAGCTTGGCGTTTGACCCCCGGCAACGGCGGGCAGTAGCCAGTTTCAAGGTGTCGGAGTCTGCGCCGATGCCGGTTCAACGTGGAGTTGTGCTGATCGCATCGCAACCGGCACGTCTGCTAGAGGAGCTTTGAACTGCGGTCCTGAGAGCCCATCATCTGCTCAGCGAACCTCGCGGCTCGCCGTTCCCCCGCGACTTCACTTCCATCTCCCCTTGGACCCCGCGCGCCTTCTACGTGCCAGGCATCGCATTCGCGACTACCTGCATGCTCATTCGCTGGAGCCGGCTGTGATCGATGACGTCGTTCTGGCCATCCAGGAGGCGATGACCAACGCGGTCGTGCACAGCGGGTCTGGGGAAGATCTCGAGGTGGTGCTCCGCTTCGAGGCGGGTGACCTCACGACTGAGGTCCGCGATCACGGCAGGGGCTTTGACGTCGCGAGCTTCGATCCCGGGAGGCGCCCTGATCTGGAGAGGCCCTGCGGCCGCGGCCTCTTCCTCATTGCTCACCTGATGGACGAACTCGACCTGCGGCGAGACGGCGGTCTTGCGGTCCGGGCGGTCAAGCGCGCCGTGCTGGCGAGCACGGAGGGCTCGTCGCTCGATGCGCGGCCAGCGTCGCAGGCGCACAGCGACGCCCGGCAGCGTGAGGTGCTTGAGGAGATCGACGAGGGGTTCTTCTCACTCGATTGGGAGTATCGCTACCAGTCGCTCAACGAGGCCTTCGAGCGCATCTACGGGCGCACCCGCGAGGAGCTGCTGGGGCGCACCATGTGGGAGGCCTTCCCCGCGACGGGTGGTACCGCAGCGGGTGAGGCGGTCCGCGACGCCATGGAGTTCGGTACGCCGGCCATGCTCGAGTACGTCTCGCCGACTGTCGGGCGCTGGCTCGAGCTCCGCGTCTATCCGTCCGCCTCCGGCGTCAGTGGCTACCTGCGCGAGATCACTGAGCGCAAGCGCAAGGAGCTCGAGCGCGATGAGCTCCTCGAAGCCCTGCGCGGGAGCGAGGCCCGCTACCGCGAACTGGTCGAGTCCGCGAACAGCGCCATCATCCGCTGGTCCCGTGACGGCACCCTCAGCTACTTCAACGAGTACGCCCAGCGGCTCTTCGGCTGGACGGCGGCGGAGGCGCTTGGCCAGCATGTGAACATCCTTGTGCCCCTGCGGGAGACAACCGGCGCCGACTTGACCGCACTGGCCGCCGACATCGTCGCTCATCCGGAGCGCTACGTGCAGAACGTGAACGAGAACGTCTGTCGCGATGGCCGGCGCCTGTGGCTGGCGTGGACCAACCGGGCTGTCTGCGACAGCCACGGCGAGGTTGTGGAGATCCTCGCGATCGGCAACGACATCACCGAGCGCAAGCATGCCGAGGAGGCGCTGGCAGCGAGCGAAGCGCAGCTGGCGGCTGAACTCGCGGCGCTGTCCCGGCTGCACGAGCTGGTCCTTCGCCTGCTCACGTGCCCGGACCTTCAGGAGGCGCTCGACGAGGTGCTGACTACGACAATGGAGATCACCGGCGCAGACGCGGGCAACATCCAGCTGCGCGATGCCTCCGACGCGACGCTTGAGACTGCTGCGAACCGTCGCTTCCCGCCGCGCCCACTCAGCCGACCACATGAAGTGCGGGCCGGCGACGGCACACTCTGCGCGACTGTGATGGCGAGTGGACAGCGCGTGATCTGCGAGGATCTTCTCGTGGGTGGATTCGCTCCCTGTCGTGACGTCGCCATCGACACCGGGCTGCGGAGCGCCCATTCGACCCCACTGCTCACCCGCAGGGGAGAAGTCCTCGGCGTGCTCTGCCTCCACTACGGTGCGCCACGGCCTTCCTCGACGCGTGACGTGCGTCTCCTCGACCTCTGCGCCCAACAGGCTGCCGACGTCATTGAACATGCCCGCTTGTGCGAGAAGGAGGAGTCGCCGCCGCGGCCTCAGCGACAACCTTGGCCGAACGCTACAGGAGGCGGCGGGCTCTCACGACGCTGACGGTCCGTCTCACCCCGGACCGATCTCGGGTGTTCCGCGTGGGCGCGCCGGGACTGCATCGGAGTAGACGAGGGTCGGGGGCGCTGCTACTGTGCAGGGAGTCTGACCGGCCAGTGAGCCTCCGACGCCGCCCGCATCGAGCGCAGTAGAAGGCGCAAGAGACGAATGACAGCCCCCGATCACAGCGTCATCCCCGCCCGCTATCGCGCCCACTTCTCGCTGCGCCGCCGGCATTCAGGGTTTCGGGTCTATGTCGCCTCCACGGTCGCCCTTGCTCTCTTTCTTGTGCCCCTCAGTTTCGAGACCGCGTCGCGCACCGTCCTGGGTATCCCGGGCTCCGGCGTCGCCCTGATCGTGATTCTCGCCGCGATCGTCGCCGGACCGCTGATCGGCGTCCTCGTGGCGGCGACGGCCGGTCTCATCTTCTACGCGATCATCGCCGACCTGGGTACGGTCGGCGCGCCCTTCGGCACCCTCGCAGGCGCACTCATCTGGGCACTGGCGGCCCTGGTCGCCGGCTACCTCGCCGACAGCATGCGGGCGAGCACGCGCCAGCGCGACGCCGAACAGGAACAGGCGAGGCTCTACGAGGCCCTCGAGGCGGGCCTTCTGCCGCGCCTGCCGTTCACCTACCCCAACCTCAACGTCCTCACCCGCTACCTGCCGAGCGAGCAGCGCCTGCACCTGGGCGGCGACTTCCTCGACGTCGCCGGGCTCGACGACGGCACGCTTGCCTTCGTCATCGGCGATGTCGCCGGCCACGGGCCGGAAGCGGCCGCCCTTGGCGCGACGCTGCGTGCCACCTGGCGAGCTCTTGTCCTCGCCGCTGCCGAGGCCGCAACCATAGTTGCCACGATGAACCGGATCGTCATCGAGCAAGGAAGTGTTGACCCCATGTTCGTCACGGCCCTTCTGGTCTGGCTCGACCCGCAGAGCGGACGTCTCGAGTACGTGTCGCTCGGCCACCCTCCCATGGTGCTGCTCGACGCTGACGGTGGCCGGCTGCTCGATGGGCAGGGGATCCTGCCACTGGGCATTGCGCCCCGCCTGGAGTCACCTCTGACCGAGGTGCGTCTGGCTCGACCCTGGTCCCTCGTCGCCTACACCGACGGCCTCATTGAGACTCGCGCGGCTCCCGACGGTCCCCGGCGCTACGGCGAGCAAGCCCTCCTGGCTCAGCTCTGCGCACTGGAGCCCGGCAGTCTCTCTGACGAGGCGGTGGATCGCCTGCTGCGCGAGACCGAGGCGGCCAACGGGGGACCGGTTCCCGATGACATCGCCCTGCTGGCCGTCTCGAGCATCGGGCAGATCTCGGAACTTGCCATCTCAGCCAGTGACGCAGCCGTCTGCAGCCGCGGCGAGACTGGGATGGTGTGCGAGTAGGTGTCGAGCGTGATCGAGACGGCGGCGTGGCCGAGACGCTCACCTGGCCGCGCGCAGCCGGAGGGCCAGTTTCGCGTTCTCGCAGTTCTGAAGGTCAGCATAGCCCTGACCATCTCAGAGTGTCACGGAGATACCTCCCTCGACCGCGGAGACGTATCCGTCGCGAATGCCCTGTTCGCGTGTGGGTGGCCAGGCACGCCAGCCTTGGGCTTCGCCGGGGTACGTGACGAGAACGAATGGCCCAGAGCTGGCCGTGGACGGTCTTGCATGGGCTAGGGCCGGTCGGGCCAGCCTAGTAGCAGATGGTCGACGGCCGTCCAGGACGGATCAGCGTGTCCGTGAAGTTGTGTGCGTCAAGTTGTGCAAACGCTCGATCTCATGGCGCACGCGGCCAGATAATCTTCATACGAGACTCCTCGGAGGCGCACGCAGGGAGAGGGACCCGCCTCGTAGTCACCGCTCGGGAGCCCAAGAGCCACGGGGAGGGGTCGGGCCATGGGGACATCCGGGAAACGCGGAGCAAGCACGACCGTCACCAGCATGCTGTCGCCGCCTTCCCCAGCCCGCGCTCCTGCTTGACCTCCTCATCGTCGAGCTGGATCTTCGCGCTCTCGTGGTCACTGAAGGTTGGCATAGCCCTGCCCATTCCGAAGCGCCTTTCGAGATGACTTCCGAGGCCGCGGAGATGGCGGTCTACACGGCGATGGCCTCGCCCACGGCCGAGCCTACGCATTGTTACGCAGACGGGCGCGGTGGCAGACTGAGGGTGAAGGCACGCAGAGAGGAGGACAGCGATGGACGCGCCGTACTTCCGTTGCGAGGACTGTGGTCACGAGTTCCCGAAGACGGAGTCCATGCCCGATATCGAAGACGAGGACGTTCCCGAGTGCCCCGTCTGCGGTGGGCTGGACATCCAGTTGGTCGACGAGCCCACGGCGGAAGGCAGACCGGAGGTCTAGCCCGAGAACCGCGCCAAGCCGCAATGGCGCGGCACGAGAGACCGCGTCAGACACTGGGGCGCGGCCCTGGTCGTGGCGCTCTCAGTGCGGCGGTCTGCGAAGAGCCCAAGTGGAGTCACCCTGCGGGGCGTTCCGGGGCATCTGCACGAGATCGCTTCAGCCCCCTCTCCTCCTGCCCAGGATGTTGCCCGGTGGGCCGCGGGCGGAGCGAGTCTCTGATGGGGGGTGTAGCGATAGACCCCGCCGGTGACCACGTGCGAGGTGCATGCCGGCGTGGTCGGCCTCCAGGTCGTGTGCGCGTGAGCGAACAGGACGCGGCGCGAACGATGAGGCCGACGCCGGCGGCGGCAAGGGCTGCAGCAGCCAACGCGCGGAGGAAACCCGGGACGGCGAACACCGGCGTCACAGCGGAGGCGAACCACATGAGTCCAGCCACGATCAGTGCGACCACGTCTGGCAGGACCTTCAGTTCGAGACTCTGCACCTGACCGTCCTGTGGGCCGAGCTGGGTTACCGGCCACCATCAGCGACGGCGGCGGTCCTGGCCGGCCTAGCTACTGTCATGCCGCTGCGCAGACCAGTGTGGTCCAGCTATCAGCGCGGCCCACACGGCGGCTGGCCTCGAGTCGCCCTCGCGCTCGGCTATCGTGCGTGAGGCCATCAGAGGCATGCGGCGCGCCCAGGGCACGGCGCCCGACGCGAGCGCGCCTCGTCGTCAGACGTGGCGTTGCACCCGGTATCACCTCCCGCCGTCGCCGGTTGGTGGTATAATAAGGACAAGTTCACCCTCCGTTCGCAACCAACCGCCCCCCAGTCCGGCGACGGGCTCGCGTTTCTCGGCACTCTGCAAGACCGCTGCGTGTCTAACGACTCGCCTGCAACGCCCCACTGAGCCGGCCGCTGGTCGTAGCACGCATCGAGAGGCAGGCGACATCGCGTGAGTGAACCCTTCGCAGATCGCACCCCTACTCCATCCGCCGACCCCACGGTGATCGCCGCGGCAGAAGTCTGCGGCCTGCTCGACGAGGGCCGCGAGCAGGGCTACCTGACGAGCGACCGGATCGCCGACGCCCTGCAGGACGTTGAGCTCTCTCCCGAGCACCTCGAGGAGATCCACACCGTCTTCGCCGACCTGGGCATCGACGTCATCGAGGCCGAGGTCTCGGCTGTTGAGGAGGGCGTCGAGGCGAAGCTCGAGGAGGAGGTCACCCCCAAGCTCGACCTCTCCGTCCAGTCGCCGTCCAGCGACCCCGTGCGCGTGTACTTCAGCGAGATGGGCAAGGTGCGGCTGCTCAGCGCGGTTGAGGAGGTCTCGCTGGCGCGGCGCATCGAGTGCGAGGACATGGCGGCCAAGCGCCAGCTGATCGAGGCCAACCTGCGGCTCGTCGTGTCGATCGCCCGGCGCTACAACGGCCGGGGGCTGTCGCTCCTCGACTTGATCCAGGAGGGCAACCTGGGGCTGATCCGCGCCGTCGAGAAGTTCGACTACAAGCGCGGTTTCAAGTTCTCGACCTATGCGACCTGGTGGATCCGTCAGGCGATCACGCGCGCCCTCGCCAACCAGGCCCGCACCATTCGCCTCCCGGCGCACATGGTGGAGCAGACCACCAAGCTGACCCGGGTGCAGCGTCAACTCCTCCAGAGCATGGGTCGCGAGCCGACGCCGGAGGAGATCGCCGCCGAGCTCGAGGTCACGCCGGACAAGGTGCGCGAGATCCTCAAGATCAACCAGGAGCCGACCAGCCTCCACACGCCGGTCGGCGACGAGGGCGACACGGTGCTTGGCGACTTCATCGAAGACAAGGACGCGACGTCGCCCGCCGAAGAGGTGGGGGAGACCATCCAGCGCGAGGACCTCACGCGCGTCCTCGACCTGCTCACCCAGCGCGAGCGCCGGATCATCGAGCTGCGCTACGGACTGGCCGACGGCCACCCCAAGACGCTCGAGGAGGTGGGCCAGAAGTTCGGTCTCACCCGCGAGCGCATCCGCCAGATCGAGGCCAAGACGCTGGCCAAGCTCAAGGCGTACCGGGCCGCGCAGTCCCTGCGCAGCTTCCTCGACTGACGCTCGGAGTGTGATCGCGCCCGAGGTCCTTGGGGGCGGAGGGCCGTCGCGCCGCATCACTTCCCCGCACTCGACACCGCCAGAAGGCACTTCGCCAGCCCGCATCGTGGCGCTCTTGCATAGTTCGAACGCGCCAGACGTGCACACTGGTTGACGTTCTTGCACGGCGGAGGTCAGGGGTCCGGCGCCCCTGCGGTCCACCAACTTCTTCTCGCTCAGAAGCAGGACTCGTCCGCAGCTGCTGGAGCCTGACGCTCCGTGTCAGGTTCCGCTGAGGCCGCGCGCCCTCAACCGCACGCGCTCCCACGCGCCGCGGGTCGCGGGCGGTGTCACGATCTCGTCTTCGGGCTTGCGTCTCAAGCGGGCGGCCTCAGCGGGACAGCCCGTCACGCAGAGGCCGCAGCCGATGCACGACTCGCGACGCACGACGCGTACACCGTCGTCTCTGACGGCGATGGCGTCGACCTGGCAGCGCTCTTCGCAGGTGCCGCACGCCGTGCACGCGAGGGGGTCGATCTCGGCAAAGTAGTTCGCCTGCGCCACGGCGTGTTCGATGCCCCACTCGTTGATGCCGCGCAGCAGCCCGCAGCAGCAGCCGCAGCAGTTGCAGACGTAGCCTATGCCCCAGGCGACGTTGCTCACCGTGTGCACGAGACCGACACGCTCCGCTTCGTCAAGCACGGTGAGGGCCTCCTCGTGCGAGATCCCGCTCGCTTGCCGCCGCTCTCCGCAGAGGAGAACCAGAGGCACGCCTCGAGGGGAAAGTCGCAGCGCTTCGCGCCGAGCTCGTCCTGCTGCAGGCGGCAGACGCACGTCCCGACGCGGAACGAGCACGCCTTCGCAAGGAGGGCGCGCACGTCGTCGTAGGGCAGCACCCACTCCATCTCGGTCGCGCCGCGGGCGGGGAGGACGCGATGGATGGCCGGCTGGGCGCTCATGATCCCCGCGGCGCCCTCGCCGCAGAGGTACTCCTCAACGAGGCGCGCGAACTCCGCGTCGCGCGTCTGCAGGAGGTGCTCCTCGTAGAAGCCGACGACGAACGGCGCCAGGCGATAGCCGGACGCATCGTCGACTCGGCCCGTCCAGATCACCCTTCGCTCGGCGAGACTTTCGAGCGTCGCCGTGACGTGTGCGGGCTCGAGAGCGGCCCGCTCGGCGACTTCGGCGGCCGCGGCCGGCCGTCCGGTCAATGCCGTTGCCACCTCGGCCTCGTCGGGCGTGAAGACGTGACGCAGGATGCGCAGCTCGACGTTCGACTCCGTACGCGGGAAGCCGTTGGCCAGGCCGTCGAGCGCGGCCGCGAGGCGTTCATAGACGTCGCCGCTCATCGCTGCCACCTACCGCTTCTGGCACTCCACCGCTCAACATCTTCGAGGGTGACGGCCCGGACGTAGCGACGGATGTGAACGTACCTCATGAGTCCCCTCTCCTCCCCGCAGCGCCTCTCGAGGTCTGTCAGGTCACACTACGCCGGTCCTGAGCTGGGGGAAAGGGCGCAGGCTGCCCGAATCCGATACGCCTGGTTGGGGCGGGGTGGGGTTGGCCGGACCAAACGGGACTACTCTCGCGCTCGGCGGGTAACCCAACGGAAGACAAGACTCCTGGCAAGTGCAGCCCTGCACACGGGAGGCTGTGATCCGGCGGACGTACCACTGCGGCCACCGCAGTCCGGCGGGGAGCCACTGGGAGACCGGCCCGCGGGCCGGTCTTCGTGACTTCCGGGGACCGGAGCGCTCGGGAGCCAGGGTTCTCGCCAGTTCTGAAGGTCGAAACAGCCCGGCGTATCTCCCTGCCGTGGCGTCGCTATCGTAGGCGTTGGCTCTCGCCGGGCTCGCGGTACGGCGTCGGGATGAACTCCACCGACGGGCGGCGCTGCGCGCGCCGCGAGTACTTGTCCATCAGGCCGTAGACGCCGTCCGGGACGGCGTCGCTCACGGGCAGGCCGAGTTCCCGGGCCTGCTCCAGGCGGATCGGGTAGTCGTGGGTCCAGCGGCCCTCGCTGAGCGCCGTCGCCAGCGCCTCGGCCGCGTCGGGCATCCTGTCGCGGACAAGCTCGACGACGGTGTCTCGGACCTGCGCGATCGCCTTGCGTGAGATGTCGCCGAGGATCAGCGTCTCGTCGTCGCGGTTAGGGTTCGGCTGCTGCAGGGCGGCGAGGATCGAGGCGGCGGGCCAGGCGCCGCGGAGCGGACTGCCGAGCTGGGGGTCGACCGGGCCGAGCACGGCGTCGGGGTCCATGAGGATCTCGTCCGCGGCGAGAGCCACCAGCGTGCCGCCAGACATGGCGTAGTGCGGCACGATCACCGTCACGCGCCCCGGATGCCGCTTCAGCGCATAGGCGATCTGGTCCGAGGCCAGGATGAGCCCGCCGGGCGTGTGCAGGATGAGGTCGATGGGCATGACGGGCGGCGTCATGCGGATGGCGCGCAGGATCTGCTCCGAGTCTTCGATGTCGATGAAGCGGCGGAACGGGATGCCGAGCAGACTCAGGGTCTCCTGGCGATGGATCATCGTGATGACGCGCGAGCCGCGACTGTGCTCGAGGGCGCGCAGGACGGCGCGGCGGCGACGTTCGCGCCGGCGCCGCAGTAGCAGCGGCACGAGGAGCGCCGCCGCGATCAGCGCTGCGATCAGCGCGGCGAGGAGGATCAAGATGACCGTTGTCATGGGAGAGTGGTGCCCCGGGGCGGGGCGGGCGACACCTGCGCCGCAGACGCTCGCGCTGGGACGCGCTGGAACGCCGAACGACTCCCCGGCACGCGGCGCACTGGATGACACTGCGAGGTCGATGGAGCCGCACCTCGGAAAGCCTTTTCGCGGCGTTCTCGTCGTCTCTGAAGGTCGAGAATAGCCACGACCATCTCTGAGTGTCACGGAGGTACCTTCCGTGACCGCTGCAAATGTATCCGGGCAGCCGCCCTGCCTGCACGCAGCTACCTCCGCGTTGTCTGCGGGGGGCCTACTTCGCTGTCCACCTCTTCCCGTCTTGCTTCTCGCGACTGTAGACGGCCGTGCCGCAGAGGCTGCAGGTAACGTGTTCGTGTGTGCTCTGGCGCGTCGCTGCCGCCAGCGACGGCTCTCACGCTCAGGGACGGCACTCAGCGGTACTTCGCGCTACCTGCTAACACCTTAGTTGAGCGCGTTTGCACGGCGGAGGTCAGGGGTTCGACTCCCCTGCGGTCCACCAGCCTCTATTACGCTCAGATGCAGGTGTTTTGCGCGCGCGGACCGACTCGCTCAAGAAACGCCGGAACGGCCTCGTGCAAACATCCGGCTAACGAACGGTGTGTGGCTCCGGTACATCCTTTCCACTGTGGCTCCGGCGGCTGCGTGACACACCCAGGGACGCGGCTCCGGTGCCTCTGCGACAGTGGCTCCGGTAGCTGCGTCGTCGCCGGGCGACGGAGGCCCTCCGCTCCCGCGGGCGCCTGAGGGCGGCGGCCCCGCCGGGGGCGCCCGGCGGGGCCGCCCGGCAGCCGGTCAGTGCCCCGCGGCGCTGACCGGCCTGCCGCGCGCGTTGAGCGGCCGCGCCGCCGAGAGGCGTCCCGTGCGAGGGGCCCGGCGCTGCGGCATCTCGCGAAAAAAAAATATAAGCACCTCGCGAAGCTGTGTCCGTTGCGCCGGCGGCCGCCGCGGCACCCCACTTTTCGTCGAGCGTCACGTGCGGCAGCCACTCGAGCCACCGGGGCAGGTACCAGTTCCAGTCGCCGAGCAGAGCCATCGTGGCCGGCGACGACGGTGCGCACCAGCGTGGCGTCCAGGGCGATGGCCACGGCCAGCCCGAAGCCGATCTGCTGGAACATCACCATCTCGCCGCTGGCGAGCCCGGCGAACACGGCGACCATGATCAGCGCCGCGCCCGTGATGATGCCGGCGGTGGACAACAGCCCGAACGCCACCGCCTCCCCCGTGTCGCCGAGGCCTCGTAGCGCTCGCGGATGCGGCTGAGCAGGAACACGTGGTAGTCGATCGAGAGCCCGAACAGGATGCAGAAGAGCAGCAGCGGCACGAACGACTCGATCTGGTCGACCTGCTGGAACCCGAGCAGGCCCGCTCCCCAGCCCTTCTGGAAGACGAGCACGAGGAAACCGGACGCCGCTCCGACCAAGAGCAGGTTCATGAGCACGGCCTTGAGGGCGATGACGATCGAGCGGAACGCGAGCAGCAGAAGCACGAAGCTGAGGCTGAGGACAAAGGCCAGCACGATAGGCGTGAAGCGGTCCACGATCACGATCATGTCGGCGAAGAGTGCGGGCCCGCCACCGACCAGGACCTGGGCCGGAACGCCGTGGAACGCCCGCGGGATCAGGCGTTGCCGCAGATCGTGCACCGCGGCGCTCGCGCCGTCGCTCGAAGCCTCGTCGTCGGTGGCGAGCTGAAGCAGAGCGAAGTCCTCTCCCGGCGCGGCATCGAGGCCGGTGACGGCGAAGCGGCCGTCGGCCGCCACTGCCTGCCGGAGCCGTTCCACAGCCCCCGCGACCGGCGCGTGGGAGGCGGCCGTCGATGGCGACGTGGATGGGCGAGGTGAGCCCGGCGGAGAAGTCCCTGGCCAGGATGTCGTAGCCGCGGTGTGTCCCGAGCCGGTCCGGGGTGCCGGCGACGCCGATCACCCGGTTGTCCATCATGACGGCGGGAGCGGCTAGGAGCACGAGGACGCCCCCGCTCGGCGGGAGCGCGCGCACGCGGTGGGCCATGACGAGGCGGGCCGTCCTCTCCCAGAAGCGGGCCCGGGCGCTGCGGCCACTCGAGCGGCGCAGCCACCGCGGCAGGCGCAGCGCGTCCACGCGACGCCCGAGCAGCGCCAGCGCGGCCGGGAGGAGCGGAGCGCGGCGGCACCGCCGCGACCACGACCAGGATGGAGCCGATCGCCAGGCTCGTGAAATCGAGAACGGGACGAGGAGCATGCCGGCGAGCGCGAGCACGACGGTCAGCTCGCTGAAGAGCACGGCGCGGCTCGCGGTGGCCGCGGCGCGGCCGACGGCCTCGACCAAGTCACCCCCGCCCTGGAGCTCCTCGCGAAGCGCGAGACGATGAATAGCGAGTAGTCGATGCCGACGGCCAGGCCCATCATGGTGATCACGTTGACCGCGAACACAGACATGGTGAACGCCTGGCCGGTCAGTGCCGTGAGCGCCAGCGCGACGACGATCGCCAGGGCGGCGAGCAGCAGGGGAAGCCCGGCCGCGACGAGGGCCCCGAACACGATCACCAGGATCACCAGGGCGATCGGCAGGCCGATGCGCTCGCCGCGGACGAGGTCCGAGGCGGACGGCGGTGGCCTCCCGCTCCCAGGCGGCGCTGCCCGTGAGCGCCACGGTGAACCCGGCCTGCCGCGCGGCCTCCTCGACGACCGGGACGAGGAGGTCGAGGTGCGGCTCGGCGGCGCTGAGCGCAACCGACAAGCGCACGGGCAGGATCGTCGTGTGCCGGTCCCGCGACACCAGGAGCGCGGCCTCCTTCGGCGCCTTCGCGTCGAGGTAGGAGCGGACCTCGGCGACGTGTGCGGGCGCCAGGGCGCCGAGACGGCCGGCGAGCTCGCCGACGAAGGCGCGGAACACGGGGTCGTCGACGGTCAGGCGCGCGGATCGGACGACGACGATCTCGATGTCGTTGCCCGCGCCGGAAGGCGCTCGGCGATGAGCGCCTCTGCCTGCTTCGACTCCGGTCTGTCACGAAGTCGTCCGACACCTCGAGGGCGCCGCTGTACTGGCTCACGAGTGAGACCGCCACGACCAGCGCGACCGCCCAGAGGGCCACCGTGAGCCAGGGGCGGCGCGCTCGCGAGCGCCAGTCCTTGGGTGATCGGCCTGCGTCTCATCGTGCACCTCATCTGTCGCGGTCTTGGTCGGAGCCGCGCCTTGAGGTGAACCTCGGACGTTGCCCGTCTGCGCGGACTGACGGGTCGGCCGACATCTCCCGTCAGGTACTCAGACGACCTCCCGTGTCCAGTCGGTTTTGAGCCCGTTGATGAAGGCCTGGAGCAGGTCCCGGGCCCGGGACCTGTACATCTCCTCGTGATGGGGGTGCAGTTGCTCGACCACGGACATGCCGTGCAGGAGCGACCACGCGCCGTGCCACATCAACACGACGTCGGACGGCTCGCGGGCGACCAGCACGGCGGCGTCGACGGCGTCGCGGAACGCCTGGTCGACGATCGCGAAGATCTCGTCGCCGCCGAGCGGGCTCGCGGCCGGGTCCCGGTCCTCGGCCTCCACGGCGGCGAGGCTCTCGAACAGGATCCCGAGGTTCTCGCCGTGTTCGCGGGCGAACTCGAGGTAGACGAGCCCGAGTTCGATGATCCGTTCCTCCGGCGGGAGGTCGGCGGGTACGCGACGCAGATGGCGGCCCAGAAAGGCCAGGTTCTCGCGGGCCAGGGCGACCAGGATCTCGTCCTTGCCGCCCGGGGAGTCCCGGTACAGGGCCGCCCGCGGAGAAGCCGACCACCTCGGCGATGTCGCGCACGGAGCAGTCGCGCGCGCCGCTCCTGGCGACGACCCGGCGCGCCGCGCGGAGTATCTCCCGGCGCGTCTCCCTGTACCGTCGCTCTCGTCTGTCCGGGCGTGCCTGTCATGATCTCAGTTCACCTCAGAAAACAAGCCTCACTTCCGTGAACCGCAGTTCACACTGTATGCTCCTCTGGGTCCGCTGTCAAGGCCCGGGATCGCCCCTCCGGGTGCGGACGCTCGCTTCGTGCCGCCCGGCGCCCGCGGACGGCCTGCCGACGCGGTGAAAGGGGTCGGGACGCCGTCATCACCGGGTGACACTGAGCGTGGTCACGATTCACGGCAGAGTCGTCCTGGCACGGCGGAGGTCGGGGTTCGACTCCCCTGCGGTCCACCACCTCCTTCACGCTCAAGTGCTGGGGTTATCCGAGCTCTCGGAGTTGGCGAGAAGCCCCCAAGTGGCCTCGTGAAAACACCTGGCTAACGAACGCCGACAGATGAGAGTCGAGTGCTCTCGACAGCTCCAGCCTCCTGTGCGAACGTTGCATCGGGTGCGGGCGACCGCGAGCCGAAGTGCAGACGCCGGGGCCTATGCGTCTGCTGCCGCGCTGGCTGGTTCTGCGTGGACCTTCCTCGATGCGCGCCCGGTGCGGCGCCCGCGCCCCTCTTCGCCGCGCCGCCGGCCTGGCGATCGGCGACCAGACGCCGGTAGGCGCGTTGGGCGGCCAGGGCCAGCTCGACTCCGGCTTCAAGGTCGTCGTGGACCACAGCCCGGCACATCCAACGGTGGCTCACGGAGTAAAGGAGTACGGCGTACGCTGCGTCTGAAGAACAAGGCGCGGGCTCTTCTCGCCATTGCTACGGCAGACCCTCGGGGGGACCATGAAGAAGACCGTCGTCGCACTCATCCTGGTCCTTCTGGCGCGATGACCCTGCCGGCCACCGCCAGCGCGAAGACCTTAACGCGGTGACGGAGAGGATGGTCGGGATGGGAGACCGAGAAGAGCATCGAGATCGCCGCACCGCCGGAGAAGGTCTGGCCCTTCTTCGTCGAGCCCGAGAAGGTCTTACAGTGGTGCGCGACGTTCGGACGGTTCGAGTACACCGAGCGCGACGGACGGCGTCGGCACGCCGCTTCTACATCGAAGAGCAGGTCGGCGGACGTCTCAGTAAGATGCGGTTCGAGGTCACGGAGTGGACGGAGAACGAGAAGCTCGGGCCTCCGGATGGTCTCGGGCGCCAGCTACCCGCGCCGCGTCCAGGAGTACTCGCTCGAGAGATGCCCGGCAGGCAGCCGCTGGCACGTTCAAGGAGGAGATCGAGTTGCCCTATGGGGTGTTCGGCAGGCTGCTGGGTCGGGGTGGGCGGAGGAGATCGTCCGCAGCCACCGTGGATAAGATGGAGGCCAGGCTGAAGGAGCTGGCGGAAGCGGCGTAGAGCGTTGATCTGCCAGCCGGCCCGGGCGCAGTGATCGCCTACCTCAAGGCGTTGCCGCGGCGCCAGGCGCGCTGCGCCGCTCCAGTCCAGCCCGCCCCGGACCGCTCATTATTCCCGGAGCACGTCCTTGATCGCGTCGATCTCCAGGTCGCGCTCGGTGAGCAGGCGTTTGAGGCGCGCGTTCTCGGCCTCGAGCTCGCGCAGGCGCCGGACCTCGGAGACCTGCATGTCGCCGTAGCGGCGCTTCCAGCGGTAGAACGTCTGCTCCGAGATGCCGTTGATCCGGCAGACCTCGATCGCCGTCATCTCGCCCTTGGCTGCCTGCGCCAGGATGTCGACGATCTGGGCTTCGGTGTACCCGACTCCCGGCACGTGGCACCCCTGTGTGGGATTGCGAGGCCGGTGGACGCGCGCGACGGGAAGCTTCTTCCCGGCGCTCTCACTACCCCGGAAGGGCTCGGACACAGCCTTGAGACCCTTCGAGTGCGACGGAGATACCTTCCGTGGCGGGTAGACCGTGCTGCAGCCGGATCCGGGTGCCTCGTCGGGGGACTGGCCGGGACCGACCAAACGGGAGGGTCCTGAGCGTCGCTCATCTCAGGAGTCTCGTATTGAGGTTGGCGTACCCGCTGCCTTACGCGGTACGCGGACTTCTTCGGATTGTTCGGGGACTTCCGGGGCTTCATCGACTTCTTCATTCTTCAGGACGCGGTCACGGTCGATTGCGACGCCGCGATCTTCTCCGCGCCGTTTGACGACTTCGCCGCCTCGCCCATACCGCAGACCAAGCTGATGGCGTCCCGGGAGTATCGCCACGCGCAATCGCGTTCATCGAGGCCCGCAACCGTCGGATCCAATCGACAGAAGGCTTGGCGCCCTCGCTCTGAGACGACTGGGGCGGCGATACTGAGCTGCGTCTGCATCGTCTGCGAGTCCTGATGGCGTCGGCCCGGCCTGTGCCCGCGCCGGTTGGGACGGACGCGCTTCAGCTCAAGCCTCATCGTGACTCCATTGACTCGACCGCTCTGCGCCCGGGATATCTCATTCACCACGGGACCTCGTGACGGAGCTCGGCGATCCATCGTAGGCCCGAGAGGCACGCTGCGTCAGTATGGTGGAGCAACAAGGGAGGCGCCCATGCTTCTGCAGTTGGTTCGACGGCGACGTGAATCGTCGGAGATGCCTTCTCGGCTCGGCTGGGGCTGCTGTATCCGACAGAAATGCGGTCGAGATTCGAAGCTCGGGGGACAGAGGCTCCAGGAACCAACCCCGATCACAAAGCCTGTTTCACACGTGAGGCTGACTCGATCGTCTATCTCACGGAGAGCTTCCTGCCGCGCGAACAAGACGGCAGGACTCCGCTCCTTCTTATCCTGGGCAACCCGGCGTCCCACTCGGTCCGCGCCGGCATGTGCTCTCGCGTTCGAGAAGGGCCAGCGGACCGAACACCGCTTCTGGAGAGCGCTGGCGGCGGCGGACTGGCTGTCCTTTCACGACGCTCGGCTACGCCGGAAGAAGACGTAGAAGCGCGAAACGCCCGACGCCGAGCAGATCTTCTGGCCGGCAGGTACGAGTCGCCGTTCCTTGTGGGGATCGACGTCTTCTTCACGTTCCCCAGCCCGGCGAGTACGCCCCGGTGGTCAGGTGTCAGCGGCCTCTTGATGTTGTTCGGACGGCCGGCGATGCGCTTGCTTGCCACCGCCGAGCGCACGCGCCTGGCCGCGACGATCGCGCGTCACGTGACGGGGCGGGGCGCAGTGGTCGCTGTCCAGAAAGACGCCTACGAGGGCCTCCGGGACCAGTCTGCACCGCCCTACGCATTCGCCGATGCTCGTGGGGGCGGATTGGAGTAAGATCGGCTGCCGGCTGTAGGGTCCATACTCTTAGGCAGGCACCGCCCACGCGGCTGGCCCAAACGCGGATGTTCCGCCGGGTCTTGATGAAGCATGCCGTCGCTATCGCTGGAACCGGACCATCTCATCAGCTCGGATGCAATGAGCCTTGCCGCAGCCGACTCTCGCTGCGAGCACCAGCCCCGCGATGAGTGCCGCCGCCTCCTGCCTGCCGGGCATCACACGGGGATGGGCGGCCATGTCCGTGATGTAAAGCTGGCTTGACACAGTCGGCCTTTCGTTGCTACAGTTATGTCAAGCCAGCTTTACAAGATGGATGCGGAGGAGGCGGGATGGTCAATCGGGTCAAGGATCTGCGCGTGGCGGCGGGTCTGCGCCAGGAGGATCTCGCCTGAGCACCGGGGTCAGCCGCCAGACGATCATCTCCATCGAGCGCGGCCGCTACAACCCCTCGCTCGAGCTCGCCTGGAAGCTGTCGCGGATGCTGGGCGTGACCATCGAGGAGCTGTTCTGTTTCACGGAGGGAGACTGACATGCGCACTGCACGCAGGACCATCCTGATCGCGGTGGTGCTCGCGCTGCCGTATCTCGTCATCGGCCTGTGGTCTGACGGCCCGTACGCCGGACGACTCATCGGCGGCGGCATCGTCCTGCTCGTCGTCAGCGGACTCGCGGCCGCATGGATGGCATTGCGCGGCAGCGCATCGACGAGACCCAGGACGAGCGCCAGACGTTCATCGTCGGCAACGCGATGCGCTTCTCGTTCTGCGTCATGGCCGTCGCCGTGCAGGCAACTGGGCCTGGCAGTTCGCGAGCCAGGGCAACGCCGGCGACACTCGTTCTGGCTGCTCGTGGCTCTCTGGGGCTCGTTCCTCGGCGGCGTCGTCTACAACCAGGTCGACATTGACACGCACCGAAGGAGGACGTCATGGCGGAGAGCGTGAGAGAGACAGCGGGGAGGCGACGCGAAGAAGAAAGGGGAGGCGCTGGGCGTATGGATCGCCATCGGCGCCGGGGTCGGGCTCACGTTCGGCGTCATTTTCGGCCAGATCGCGCTCGGCATCGCGCTCGGCGCCGGCGCCGGCATCGTCATCGGCTCGGTCGTGGCAAGGGGCGGTGCTGGGTGGCGCGCGGATCGCTGAGACTCTGAGGCGTAGCACAGGCGGTGGGCGCGACTCCCGGACGCCGGCGGGCGGCCTTCCCGCCGGCTGCGTCTCATGCGTCTGCTGCGACTCGGGTCCTTATCCTGCTGGCGCCGCCCGCATCCCCGCGTCGAGGTCTCCGCGGCCTCCTCCTGCATCGCGGGCATGACGTGCGAGCACGTGTCCGGGGTGATCGAGACGGTGGCGTGACCGAGGCGCTCCTGCCCGACCTCGGGGTGGATGCCCTGACGCAGCAACACCGTCGCGTGGGTGTGAGGTCGCCGCCAGGTCTCCGGGCGGGCGGGGTGGTGTGGTCGCGCGCTGCGACCGAGGCCGGCGATCGCAGCTGGTGGGCTCCCATCACTCCCCGACGCTGGAGCTGCACCCGGTCCGTTCTAGAAGGCGCTCAAGGCGCCTGCTGCTGCTCGTTCGCTGGCGTGCTAGAGTCGTTCCGCGGCCGCGCGGCCGAGGGCCGAGGTTCGTTCAGCTTCCCCTCCAGTCCCGCCGAGCCTCTTCGCCGCTGGGTGTGCGGGTTCCTGCCTATGAACCAGCTCATGAACTGCCGAACTGGTGGCTCGACGCCCTCGCCATAGCGTGCGCGAGGAGGGCCGCATCGTGCGAACCGCCTGCGTCATCGCTACGGCGGTGAACGCCGACGGCCACCGCGAAATCCTCGGCCTCGACCTCTTCACACGGTGAGGACGAGGTCGCTTGGAGCGCCTTCCTGGGCGTGCCTCACCGCCGGCGGCCTCGCCGGCGTGCAGCTCGTCGTCAGCGACGACCACAAGGGCCTCACGAAGGTGATCGACGCGGCTCCTGCCCGGGAGCCGCGTGGCAGAGGTGCCGCACGCACTTCATGCGCAACCTGCTCTGCCGCGTGCCGAAGAGCGCGCAGCCGTTCGTCGCGACCATGGGTGCGCACCATCTTCGCCCAGCCCTCCGCGGAGGAGGTGCCCAAGCGCAGCTCAAGCGCGTCATCGAGCAGCTCGCCGGGCGCTTTCCGGAGGTGGTGCGGCTGCTCGAGGAGGCGGCCCCCGACGTGACCGCCTTCGCCGCCTTCACTGTCGAGCACTGGCGGCAGATCTGGTCGAACAACCCCCAGGAGCGCCTCAACCGCGAGGTCCGTCGGCAGAGGTGACGCGGTCGGCATCTTCCCGGACCACGCCGCCGTCGACGCCATCGAAGCCAAGTAGCACGCCGCCCGCGCTCCCGCCGGAGGTTGCGGAACCGCCGCTCCGGGAAGAAGGAGCGGCGTGGCCCCGTGTCTTCCTGCCTGGCGAGGGGCAGCATCCCGCGGGAGCGTCAGTATGACGAAGAACCGCCTTGAGGCGTTCAGTGACGCCGTCATCGCCATGATCATGACCGTGATGTGTTGGGGCTCGGGGTGCCTCGCGGCGACCCGTTGGATGACCTGTGGCCTTGCGCTTCGTCTTCCCCGGCTACGTCCTGAGCTTCGTGTACCTCGCCATCGACTGGAACAACCACCATCACATGCTGTCTGTGACCGAGCCGGGTCACCGGCGGCATGCTGTGGGCCAACATCCACCTGCTGTTCTGGCTCTCGCTGTTCCCGTTCGCT
>CAVPIV010000004.1:0-1368786 GCA_963705085.1 uncultured Thermoleophilia bacterium
ACGGTGACAACGGACTGACATACTCTGATGCCGCATATGGCGACTTCGGCGCCAGAACGTTGCCCGCGGACTCTGTTCTTGGCAATGCGGGCCCGGGCATCTTCGTGAAACGAGAGGTGAGTCTGGAAGCAGACGACCTGCTCGGGTCACTCAATTCGAGGGTTTCCACGTATCTCCTCAGGCGCGTCTGTCCCGGGCACCATGTTCGCGGGAGCTATCTCGGCCTAATCCCCCGCCTCCTGCCGATGAGCGCCGCGCGCAGCTCGGCGCCTGTCTTCGCGAGACAATGCGGGCTTTGACGAGCCTGACGCCGACTTCGAGAGTCGGAGTCTTCGAATCCGAGCTGTGGCCGGAACAGGTGCCGAGCCGGTGCGTCACGATCTCTCCAGAGCTGCAACTGCTCCTGCTGCTATGTGAGGGCGCCAATGACGATCTGGCGTACGGCGCGTTCGGGAGTTACGTCTCCCGGACTGAAGTCGAGAGCGCTGTCGGTCGGCCCGCAGGGCTGCTTGCCCCGGTGGCTGGCTACGGAGCGCCGCCGCGCATCCTGGGGGGGCTGAGCGTGCCTCAGTCTGCCCTAGGCACCCTGGAAATCTGTCTCCGCGGGACAAGACCGCAGCTAATTTGGACGCCACCAGGGCCGATCTGAAGGCCTACTGCATTTCGGGCAGCACCCCGCTGGCCATGGCGTCTGAAGATGCAGGTGAGAATGGGGACGATGGGTTCTCCGCCCAGCGATCGCTGCCCGCCTCCTGTTGGCTGGACTCGGTCTCCAGTCGCTCGAGATCCATCCCATCTCCGTATACTGGCTGCTCAAGGAGCTGCGCGAGCAGGAGGGGCTCGTCTGCCCGCCGGAGACCAAGCGCGAGACCGAGGACTGGCTCTCGGTGAAGCTGCTGCGCATGCTCGGCCACCGCTGGCCGATGCAGGACCAGTACGAGGCAGAGGAGGGCAAGCCGTTCCTCGACCCTGCGTGGGTCGACGCCGACGGCATCATCGCGCTCACCGCCGGCATGGGGGAGGAGACGCTCGCCGAGCGCTTCCGCCGGTTCCTCGACGCCGAGTTCGGTTCCGACAAGGGCCACGAGGTCGAGCTCGAGCTGGCCCATACGCTGGCTGGAAGCCGGGCATCGAGTGGGGCAAGCAGAAGCCGCTGACCTCGGAGCGCTGGTTCGAGCGCGATTTCTTCAAGCGTCACGTGAGCCAGTTCAAGCGGCGTCCCATCGCCTGGCACCTGAAGAGCCCCAAGGGCACGGTGCAGCGTCATCGTCTACTACCACGCCTTCAACCGCGACCGCCTGGCGCTGCTGCGCGCCCGCTATCTCGGCAACCTGCGTCAGGAGCTCAAGCGGCAGAGCTCGCAGCGCGCCACGGCAAAGGGCTACGACGACCGCGCCAACGTGGCGCGCATCGACGCGCTCGAGGAGCGACTCGCCGACCTCGAGGCCTTCGACGCCAAGCTCGCCCAGCTGCAGGAGGGCCGTGAGCGTGAGGCCCGCATCTGGTGCCCCTGGAAGACGCCCGAGGAGCAGCCGCAGGGCTGGGACCCTGACATCAACGACGGCGTGCGCGTCAACATCGCGCCGCGTGCAGCGTCTCGGCCTGCTGGCCGCCGACGTGCTCAACAAGAAGGACCTCGACAGCCTGCTGGCGCCGGAGGGGAGAGGGTGATCCTCGACTGGCTCATCGGCGAGTTCCGCGACGCTCTTCGCGCACGATCCCGAGGCGCGGGTGCTGCTGTGGTTCGACGCGAAGGCGGAGTTCCGCGGCCTGCTGCCCGAAGCGGAGCAGGCTGCTTCCGACGCCGGACTCGTGCTTCTGGCGCTCGACTCCAGGAGGGCACGGTCCGCTGTGGGTGAAGTGGGCGGCGGAGGCTGGGCCGGCAGCCGACAAGCAGGTCGTGCTCTGGCTCCCGTACTCGCGCGACGCTCTCGTCGGCGGTTCGGCCGACGGCCTGCAGCTTGAGATGCTGCTCGAGTACCAGTATTGCGGCCTCGAATGGCGCATCGATGGCAAGCCGCCGACGCTGTTCGGCTTCCTCAAGAAGCACGGCGTTCCGCTGCCGACGAAGCAGAGCGAGCAGGTCCCTCTGTGGAAGGGCGGCGCCGACTCGCCGCTGGCGCGCTACGTGAAGAAGCACGCCGGGCGCGACCAGACGTTCTGGCAGTCGCGCACGCTCGTCACTGGCCGTCGTGCAGGAGGGCATCGTCGGCAGCGTCGAGGACCGGCTGCTGTCGCTTCCTCGCCGATCCCGAGGGCGAGCTCGCCGTCATGCGCGCCGAGGGCATCATCGGCGACTTCTCTCGCAGCTGGCGGCCGAGATTGCCGACGCGCAAGGTATCGAGGAGGACCCGAAGGGCTGGTCGGAGGCTTTCGTCACGGGCTTGATCGTGCTCGAGGTCTTCGAGACGACGGGCAAGCCCGACGACTTCCCGTTTCTCTCGAAGCTGCCGCCGGTGGAGCGCCGCGAGCGCCAACTGAAGTTCTTGCGGCGCTGGATGCGCGACGCCGAGTACCTGCCCAAGTACCGCGAGTGGGCGCTCGCGGTCGAGCCCTCGATCGACCTGGTGACATGGGCTCGCGGCCGCGATGGTCGCCCCCAGGCGCTGAGGGCGCTCGTGCGCGACCGCTGGGCGGCCTTCCTCGCCGGGCTGCAGGACGCCGGTCCCGACGACGCCGGTCAGCAGCTGGTACCTACAGGAGCACAAGACCACGCTGGTCGAGGAGTCCAAGGGATTCTGGGCGAGCGGCAAGGCACGACGTGCCCGGCTGGGAGTCTCGCGGCCGATCTCGCCGACCTGGCCGATGCGTCGGTTCAGGCCTGCAACGAGGCCGTGTCCAGGCATGAGCCCAAGAGCCTCGTGGACTCGTATGCGGGTCACTGGCACAGGATCGACATCGCTCACTGGCGCCTCCTGGCCGCCGCCAACCAGCTGGACGACATGGAGGTCGTGGCGCGCATCGGCGACCGCTTCTACTTCAAGTACCTGCAGTGCACCGGCCAGGCTTTCTACGACGTCGTTCCGTGACGGAGGCGTGTGGCCGCCCGAGGGATGCCAGAGTGCGCGCGACCTGGTCGCCGCGCTGTACTCACCGCCCTCGGCCGGCGAGAAGAAGGCCGTCCTGATCGTCGATGCTCTGCGGTACGGGCTGGGGAAGAGGCTGGCCGAGGAGCTCGAGGACGCCGAGGTGGACCCTGTGATCGCCGACCTGCCGTCGGAGACCTGGGTCGGCATGTCGCGCTCTGGTGCCCGGGTGCGACGCAGAGCTCCGAGGTCGACGGCGGCCACAAGCTTGTCTCGGCTGCCGCCGCAGGTGACCTCTGCTACTCGCAGTACCGCAAGAAGCTGATCGCGGCGGCCGGCGCCGGCAGCTTGCCGGCCGGACCGGACGGCAAGCCCAGGGACCAGGTCTCCGACGTGCTCGACTTCATCGAGCAGCCGTCAGGCTTGCCGCAGCTTCTCGTGCTCTTCGACCGCGGCATCGACACGGCCGGTCACGGCATGGGCGGCAAGGTCATCCACCACTTCGACCTTGCGCTGGAGTCGACGCGGCGGGCGATCCGCAGGCTGCAGTCCTGGGGGTACTCCGAGATCCACGTCGTGACCGACCATGGCTTCGTGCTCCTGAACTCCAGCGAAGCCGTGCAGAAGATGGAGGTCGACAAGGGCGCCTTCGCCGACAGCGGGACGCGCTGGGGCATCCTCGCGAAGGGCGCTTCGGTGCCCACGGCGACCGTGCCGTTCGCGCTCGACCCGCGGTGGTCGGTCGCCGTGCCGCCCGGCATCCGCAGCTTCGCCAAGCCCGGCAGCGAGTTCTTCCACGGTGGCGCCACGCTGCAGGAGGTCGTGATCCCGCACATCGTCATCAAGGCGGCCACGGGGCAGGTGCTGCGCATGAGGGTCGCAGGCGCTACTGCCGACGGTCGAGGTCGTGACGATGACCGTGAAGGTCGAGCTGAGGCCCGAGAGGCCTGACGCACAGAGCCTGCTCGACACGGTGCAGGGCACGAGCGTCCGCGTGTTCCTCGGCGAGCTCGATGCGCCGCGCTCGAGCGAGAAGATCGTGACATTCGATGCCGACGCGACCGAGCCGGTGTCGGTCACGCTGTTCCTCGAACCGCGAGCCGGCGATCCCGCAGGGGAGCGAGATCCCCCTGCAGGTGATCGACGTCGATACCGGCGAATCGTACGCGACAGGGCTGTTCGTGCGCGCTGCGCGAGACCTGGGCTAGAAAGGTGAGTTGATGGACGAATCTGAAGGGATCGTGCTCGACGTCATCGACGAGAAGGCGGCCGAGGCCTTCCCGGGGCTGACCGTCCGCAAGGACCTGCTGCGCCGCGTGCGCAGCGCCTACAGCGTGCCGATGTTCGTCATCGAGTTCCTGCTCGGCAAGTACTGCGCCAGCACCGACCCCCAGGTCATCGAAGAAGGCCTCGACTTCGTGCGCGGCATCCTGCGCGACAAGTACGTCAAGCCGGACGAGCGCGAGACGGTCAAGGCGAAGATCAAGGAGCGCACCACCTACGAGATCATCGACAAGGTCAAGGTGCGCCTGGTCGAGACCCAGGACAAGTACTGGGCCGAGCTCGCCAACATCAACCTCGACTTCGTCAACATCGACGACAGCCGAGATCCGCAAGCACGAACGGCTGCTGCAGGGCGGCCTCTGGGCCGAGGTGAAGCTGCGCTACGACGAGTCGCTCGTCTTCAAGGGCCAGGTGCGGCCGTTCGTCATCGACGAGATCAGGCCGATCCAGGTGTCGGGCCTCGGGGTCGACAAGCTCCGCGAGGCCAGGGCGGCGTTCACGCGCGACGAATGGATCGACTTCCTCATGCGCAGCCTCGGCCTGGAGCCGACGCACGAGTACTTCACGCTGCGTCGCAAGATGCTCTACCTGGCGCGGCTGATCCCGCTGATCGAGAAGAACTTCAATCTCATCGAGCTCGGCCCGCGCGGCACCGGCAAGAGCTTCGTCTACCAGCAGGTGAGCCCGTACTGCCACCTCGTGTCCGGCGGCCAGACCACCGTGGCGCAGATGTTCGTGAACCTGGCGAGCGGCCAGCGCGGCCTCGTCTGCCTGTGGGACACCGTCGCCTTCGACGAGGCCGCCGGCATCCGCTTCCCCGACAAGAACGGCATCAACATCATGAAGGGCTACATGGAGGACGGGAACTTCTCGCGCGGCTCCGACATGATCACCGCCGAGGGCTCCATCGTCTTCGTCGGCAACATCGACGGCGACATCGAGACGATCCTGCGCACCTCCAACCTCTTCTATCCCATGCCCAAGGAGATGGACGCGGCCTTCTACGACCGCCTGCACTTCTACCTGCCGGGCTGGGAGCTGGGGAAGACCCGCGACGAGTACTACACCGACCACTTCGGCCTGGTCAGCGACTACCTCGCCGAGGTCGTGCGCGTGCTGCGCAAGGAGAGCTACACCGACGTGCCCGAGCGCTACTTCAAGTTCGGCCCGCACCTCAGCGGCCGCGACCAGAAGGCGACGCGCAAGACGGTGAGCGGGCTGATCAAGCTGCTGCATCCCGACGGCCAGGTGACCAAGGAAGAGGTCGAGGAGTACATGCGCTTCGGCATGGAGATGCGGCGGCGCGTCAAGGAGCAGCTGCGCAAGATCGCCGGCGTCGAGTACTGGGACGTCAACTTCTCATACCGCGACCTGGAGACCGGCAAGGAGCAGTTGGTGCCGGTGCCGGAGATGGGCGGCGGGCAGATCATCGAGCCCGGGCCCGATGGCGCCCGGCTCGATCTACACGATCGGCAAGGACGTCGCGACAGGCAAGCTGGCGCTCTTCCGGCTCGAGGTGCAGATGACGAGCGGGTCCGGCCGCATCATCCCGCTCGGCAACCTGTCGCAGACGATGAAGGAAGCGATCAAGACCGCCGACGCCTACCTCAAGGCGCACGTGAAGGACCTCGGCATCACCAGGGACATCAAGTCCTACGACTACAGCATCCAGGCGGTCAACCTGAGCCAGGCCAAGGAGGGCGCCGAGACAGCGGCGGCCTTCTACATCGCGCTCGTCTCGGCGCTGATCGAGAAGCCGCTGCGCGAGCAGCTCGTCGTGCTCGGCGAGATGAGCGTCCAGGGCATGCTGCGTGAAGGTCGCCAACCTGACCGAGCGGCTGCAGCTGGCGCTCGAGAGCGGCGCCAAGTACGCCCTGGTGCCCAGCGAGAACAAGCGCGACCTGGCCGACGTGCCCGACGAGCTGCTCAACAAGCTCCAGGTGAGCTTCTACACGGATCCGACGAACGCGGCGATTCGGGCGATGGGGTTGGAGTAGTGGTGACGATCTTTGCGAGGAAGCTGTGACGCTGCATTGAGCATCACGGTGTCAGAGCGCCGCGCAAGGGCGAGGGCTTCCCGATGCTCGTCGTCTGCGCCTTCGCCTTCGACCCGTACGTCAACGAAGAGGCCCGGCAGTGGCCCAACCTCACCATTCTCATCACGCGCATGAACCCCGACCTCGCCATGGACACCGCCGACCAGAAGCTCCTCAAGAGCACCGGCGCCGGCAACCTCTTCATGGTCTTCGGCGAGCCCGACCTCGAGCTGCGCACCCTCCCCGACGGCAAGCTGCAGGTGGAGCTCCGCGGCCTCGACGTCTACGACCCCACCACCGGCGAGATCCGCTCCAACTCGACCGACGAGATCGCCTGCTGGTTCATCGACACCGACTACAACGAGGAGAGCTTCTTCGTCCGCCACGCCTACTTCACCGGCGCCGACGAGCCCTACAAGAAACTCCAGCGCGCCCTCAAAGCCGAGATCGACGAGGCCGCCTGGTCAACCCTCTACAGCACCGTCAGCCGCCCGTTCGACCCGCCGTCAACCGGCAAGATCGCCGTCAAGGTGATCAACCACTATGGGGATGAGGTGTTGAGGGTGTATGAGGTCGGGAGGATCGCTGTGGCGCTGGGAGGCACCAATGGATGAAGAGCGCCGTGAACGTGTTCCGGAGCCGTAACGCCCCCTGCGTTGACTCCCGTCGAGAAGACGGAGCTGCACGCCACTGCCATCGCGCAGCTCGCCGAGAATCTCGCAGCTCTGCGCGACTTCGTAGAGCTGATTCAGCCAGTTCTGGATGGTCGTTGGGAGACCGTCATGGCAGAGCGTGCTGGACACCTCGCCCCCTTGGTGTTCGCTCTGCATGAAGCCGACCCGGACAACTTCCCTGAGCCTGCGTCTCCAGAGGCCACGTCGCAAGCCCATGGGAGTGAGATCAGTGTCGAAGTGGTCAGAGACGACGACAAGCCATCCTCGCTTATCCTGAATGTCCGTGGGAACTCCGCGCCGCTTCTTGCTGCAGTACAGGATCTGATGAGGTCGCGACAGCACGTGGACCTCCTCTACCGCAGTGCTCTCGTGAGCCTGGTCGGCTACCTGGAATGGTTCGTATCCCAAGTGCTTCACGAGCACTACAGCCTCCATCCGGGAGGTCTGGAGGCCGATCGGTGCCTGAGCCTCAAGGAGCTCGATGCCCTCGGTTCCGTCGAAGAGGCAAGGCGCTTCATCGTCGACCAGAGAGTTGAGGAGATCCTTCGAGCAAGCCTCGAGGACTGGGTGAAGCACTTTCGCAGTCATCTTGGTCTCAGCATGGGTTATCTCGACGTGCACATGGACGCGCTGGTGGAGCTCTTTCAGCGCCGCAACCTGACCGTCCATCATGGCGGGGTTGTGAATTCCACCTATCTGTCTCGGGTCAGCGGCAGGTTCACGGCTGGCCTAACGCTGGGTCAGCCCATTCCCGTAGGCCGGGACTACGTCATGTCTTCAATCGACCTGTGCGATCTCTGCTTCACGCTGATCGGCATGGAGAACTGGAAGAAGCAGGTGCCTGACGATCATGCTCGCGCGGGGATGCTCGCGAACCTGAGCTTCGAGCACATGACTCGTGAGCGATGGGGCGTCTCGGAGGGCCTCAGCTACTTTCTCGCCAAGGATTCGGCCCTTCCCGAGAGGGAACGCCTCATCGGCCAAGTCAACTACTGGCAGTCCCTGAAATGGCAGAATCGTGCGGCTGAGCTCGAACAGTGCCTCAAGGGCGTGGACTTCGACGCAAAGGAGCCCGTCTTTCGCTACTGCCTCATGGCTCTCCTCGATGACTTGGACGGACTCGTTGCGGCCTTGCCGATGGCGGTATCGCGCGGAGACATCGAGCTGGCATGGCTGGAAGAGTGGCCGATCTTCCGAATACTCCGTGAGCATGATGGTTGCAGAGCGTTTCTCGCTGACCACGCTGCCCTCGACTGCTCACAGAAGGAATCTGAGCCAAGAGGTGAGGGTAGCGTGGTCCTTTCGGAGTCAAGCATCCCGCGCAGAGCTCCGTGGCCTCGACGTCTACGACCCCACCACCGGCGAGATCCGCTCCAATACGACCGACGAGATCGCCTGCTGGTTCATCGACACCGACTACAACGAGGAGAGCTTCTTCGTCCGTCACGCCTACTTCACCGGCGCCGACGAGCCCTACAAGAAGCTCCAGCGCGCCCTCCCGCGCCGAGATCGACGAGGCCGCCTGGTCAACCCTCTACAGCACCGTCAGCCGCTGTTCGGCCCGCCGTTAACCGGCAAGATCGCCGTCAAGGTGATCAATCACTATGGGGATGAGGTGCTGAGGGTGTACGGCACCGTGGGAGGTACATCGTGAACGACTTGCGCGCAGTGGACGTGTTTACGCCGAGCGATTTCCCAGCGCTGACGTACGTCGCACGCGATGACGAGAGGCTCGAGCGGAGACCCCGCGATGCCCTCGCGACGCCGGGCGAGATAGTATCGATCTCGGGGCCTTCGAAGTCCGGCAAGACCGTCCTGGTTGAGAGAGTGGTGGGCCGGGACGATCTCATCACGATCACCGGTGCTGGCGTGCGAGCATCTGATGAGATCTGGGATCGTGTGCTGGACTGGATGGATGTTCCACAGACACAGGTCGCAGCGAGGAGCCGTGGCGCGACTGGAGCGATCTCAGTTGGTGCGTCCGGCGAAGCTGGTGTGCCGTTCGTCGCGAAGGGCGGCGTGAGCGCGAGCACCACTGGTTCCGTCACGGGGACCAAGACCACGTCCGTCACCCAGGGTCGCAGAGGCATGGCGCAGGTCATTGAGGAGATTGCCGACAGCGGCCTTGTCCTCCTCATTGACGATTTCCACTACATGGAACGGAGTATTCAGAGCGATGTTGCCAAGCAGATCAAGGAGGCGGCTCGGCTTCGTGTGAAGATCTGCACCGCGTCCGTTCCCCATCGGTCAGATGATGTCGTTCGAAGCAATCCCGAGCTTCGAGGCAGAGTGCGTTCCGTTGATCTTACGTACTGGAAGACGAAGGACCTCGCTGCAATCGCCGAGATGGGATTCCCCCTCCTCAACGCGTCCCTGAACCAGGATGCGGTCAGCAAGTTCGCTGGAGAAGCATCGGGCTCGCCTCAGCTGATGCAGGCGCTATGTCTACAGGCGTGCTTTGAACTCGATCTTCGGGAGAGGCTGCCAGAGGCCTCGACTCTGGTCTTGGACAAGACGAAGGCGCGGAGGACCCTCGAGGAGACTTCGACCAGAACGGATTTCAGCTCGCTTGTTCGAAACATGCACAACGGGCCGAAGACGCGCGGAACTGAACGTAAGGAGTTGGCTTTTTCGGACGGGACGAAAGGAGATGTGTACCGGGCGGTCCTCCTCGCAATGGCCGCCGACCCACCCCTTCTCAGCCTGCCCTACAACGAACTGTCGCGACGCATCCAGCGATGCTGCTTTGGTGACACTCCGCAGTCTGCGAGTGTCTATCAGGCGTGTGCGCAGATGGCCAGAATGGCGATTGACATGTACCCAGGTCAGCGCGTGCTCGAGTGGGACGACAGCAATGTGCTCGATATCGTTGATCCGTACTTCCTGTTCTACATCAGGTGGTCAGGTAGGCTCGAATCGCTGGGTCGGAGCGGGGCCTGACGCCTGTGGCTCAGGTGAAGTGCAGTGCCATCAGGTTGGCAGGGCTCGTAAGCGGTTGAACGGATACTCCTCCATTGGCTCTGCCGGCTTCATCGCCAACACCGACTTCGGCTGGTTCTCGCACTTCCTGCACCGCGCTGAGTCGCCGGACGAGGTCAACTTCTGGCAGCCCTCGCCGCACGGCTTCAAGGCGATTCCGCCGGGCGCGCCGTTCTTCCTCCGTCTCGGCGCGCCTCACAGGGCCATCGCCGGCTTCGGCTTCTTGGCGCGCTACGAGCGCGTGCCCGCGTGGCTCGCCTGGGAGTGCTTCGGCGACAAGAACGGCACGGACACCTTCGGCGAGATGGCGGCGCGCATCGAGGGGATTCGCCGCCGCACGGGAAGCGCGCTGCTCGCCCACGCATGCGACTACGAGGTCGGCTGCATCATCATCTCGCAGCCGACGTTCTTTCCACGTGACGACTGGGTCGTCGATCACGCCGACTGGCATCCGCGCATTCAGGGTGGCAAGACGATCGATGTAGCCCACGGCGACGGGCAGCGCGTTTTCGCCGAGTGCCTGGAGCGTGCGACGAAGACGTGGCCGGAGGCGGAGCCGCTCGCAGCCGAGCTCCGCCGCTTCGGCGCTGCCCAGACCGTCACGCCGCGTCTCGGTCAAGGCGCCTTTCGGATCGCCGTCACGAATGCCTACGGCGCCTGCGCCGTGTCGGGCGAGCACTCGCTGCCGGCGCTCGAGGCCGCGCACGTGCGCCCGTACGCGGAGGGCGGCGAGCATGCGCTTCCCAACGGCCTGCTCCTGCGCGCCGACATCCACCGCCTCTACGACGCCGGGTACGTCACGGTGACGCCAGACTACCGATTCCACGTGAGCCACGATCTCGCCGACGACTTCCACAACGGCCGCGAGTACGAGCGCTTCTCCGGCCACTCCATCATCCTGCCGCAGGCGCCTGCCGAGCGGCCCAATCCCGAGCTACTCGACTGGCACGCGCAAGCTGTCTTCAGGGGATGACCAGCGTGGCGTCTTCCAGGATCGTCGCGCCCACTCAGGCCGAGCTGGACCGAGCCTCTGAGGACTTCGATCGCGACTGGGGCGCCGTCGACGAGGTGCTCTACGACATCTGCCGGCGCTACCCGGACCACTCGGACCGCCGGGGCCTCACCGCCAAGATCGCCTTGGTCGGCCGCGCCTACTCGGCCGGTCTGGAGCGCCGCGTCACGCCGCCGGAGGCCAAGCAGGCCATCACTGTCATCGCCGACTTCGTGCACGAGCATCGCGCCGAGGTCGATGCGATCGTTGCTGACGTGAGGGAGCTGCGCGAGCCGCTGACCGCGGCCGCGATGCGCGACATCGTAGACCTGCACGGCCGTTTCTGCACGCTTCTGCGCGGCGTCGCGACCGACGGCAAGACGCCGCGCTCGTTCGCCGCCAAGTATCTCCACTTCCACAACCCCGCGGTGCCGATCTACGACAGCTACGCGGTCGCTGGGCTGAGCCGGCTCGTGCGGTGGGACAGTACGCTGCGCCTCTTCGATGCCGCCAGCGGCGCGGACGAGGAGTACTACGCGTTCTGCGTGCGGTTCTGGCGGCTGTACGAGGAGTGCCTGCGGGCGGGGCGCACGGTCACCGTCAAGTCCCTGGACACCTACCTGTGGGCGGCGCCGTGAGTGTGGGCGTTTTGGCGACGGCCAGCCGTGGAGGAGGGCCTTTCGCTCGCGCGGGCGAAACCGGAGAGGCTCGTCGCCGTGGTCGCCTCGGGGCAGAACCTCGACCGCCTCGTCTCCTGCTTCCGGGCGGCCCGGCGTAGCGGCCGTCAGCTCGTCGTCGATGCCTACCAGGCGTACGTCCTGCGGCAGCTCGTGCCGCTCTCGCCGAGCATCCCGCAGGTGAGCTGGGAGGGGGTGCGGGTCAAGTTCGTGCACCATCAGGTCCAGCGGATGAAGGACGCGGGCCTCATGGACCTGGCCCGCGAGATGAGCGCCCAGGGCCGGGTGACGACCGAGGAGCTCGCCGCCACACCCGGCCGCTTCCTGTTCTGCGCGCGCGGCAGCACCGGCGTGACCAAGCTGTTCGACCGGGTCGGCCCCGAGCGCCTCGTCCTCGTCTGGTCGCTCTGGCGCGGCTACTGGGAGCGCAGCGAGGGCCTGCGCGCTTGGGCCACGCGCGCCGGCGTCACGCCGCACTTCGTGCACAGCGGCGGCCACGCCTGGCCGGAGGATCTGGAGCGGCTGGTCGCGGCGCTGGCGCCGAAGGAGAGGATCTGGGTGCATACGGAGGCGAATGCCCGTCCGCCGCTGGCAGTGGCTTGACGGGAATCGTGCTACTTCCCGAGGCGCCTGCGCGGCACAGCCGTCTCCGTCACTTTCACGAGACCGGCGGGCCGGTCGGCATCGCGGCCCGCCTTGATGGCCAGCCCAAGGGAGATCAACTGCAGAGGCAGGACGGCAAGGAGTGGGAAAGAGGCGTGGAGAGCGTCCCCCAAAGCCGCTTCGTCGTCGGGGTCGTCTCCCGCGGAGAAGCAGAGGCAGCGTGCCCCTCGCGCCTCCCACGCGCCTCGCGCCTGCGCTAGCACTGATGCTCCGACCGGGTCGGCCGCCAAGCCGATCACCACGCTGTGATCGTCCAGCGCGGCGATGCTTCCGTGCAGAAGATCGCTCGTCTCGAGGGCGATCGCTGCCACACCCAGCGTCTCGCGGAACTTGAGGGCGCCCTCGCGGGCCACGCTCGCCGCCACGCCTTCGCCGACGAAGTAGAAGGCGTTCACGTCTGCAAGCGAGTCAATGTCGGTTGTGTAGTCTCGCTTGACCCTCTTGCGCATGCGCTCCGGGAGCCTGAGAAGCGACTCCAGCCGAGGCGCCATCGCGAGCGCCAGGAGCCAGGCAAGCGACGCAGTGAAGGTCTTGGTGGCCGGGACGGCGTGCTCCGGGCCGGCCCCCATGAGGAGGACCTGCTCCGGTGGCAGTCCTGCCGTCAGCGGTGAGTCCGCGCAGTTCGTGAGGGCCACGACCTTGGCGCCCCGCGCGCGGGCCCAACTGGCAGCCTCGAGCACCTCCCGGCTCGAGCCGGATTGCGAGATGGCCAGAAGGACTGTCTCGCGCAGGTCGAGCTCTGGGCGGTAGAAGCCAAGCAGACTGGGCGACACGTCGTGTGCCAGGCGCTTGCCGAAGAGTGTGAGCGCGGCCGCGCCGTAGAGCGCGGCCGCGCCCGAACTTCCTCTGCCGGTGAGCAGCACGTTCGGCCTGTCGAGCACGCCGGCGAGATCGCGCTGCGTTGCGGCCCGGAGAATCCCGGCCACGACCGCGCTCTGTTGCCCGATCTCCTGCCGGAGAACGTCGCCGGGCCGTGGGCGTGTGTCGGGGGCTGTCACCGGGAGACCCACTACCTCGCGACGCTCTTGACTTCCGCAGCCCGTGTGAGACCTCTGTGCGCTGCTCCGATCAGAGCCGCCTTCGGGTTCAAGAGGACGTTGACCGGCATGCGGCCGACCAATCCGGAGGAGCGGCCCTTCCGCTTGAAGGCGGTCATGAAGGCCGGTCTCTGGAGGGCCGGGAGTAGGCGCGCCGGAAGGCCCCCGGCCAGGTACACACCGCCTGTCGCCACCACCTTCAGCGCCAGATTGGCGGCTTCGGCGGCGAGGATCTCGGAGTGCAGTGAGATCGTTTCTGCGCAGAGGGGGCAGCGGTCATCTGTGGCCAGCGCTGCCTGGACGATCGCGCGGGCCGGATCCGGGGCATCCGCCAGCGCCTGCGCGTGTGTGCTCTCCTCCGTCGGGAAGCCGCTCGTCTTGAGGAACGCGTGCAGGTTGAGAAGGCCAAGACCGGAACAGACGCGCTCGTAGCTCACATGGTCGAGCCGGGTCCACAGAAAGCGAAGCAGCTCCGCCTGCCTTGCGTCTGCCGGCGCAAAATCGGCGTGGCCACCCTCCGAGGGGTGAACGCGGTAGGCGCCTCGCTCCCAGGTCAGGAATGCTTCGCCCAGGCCCGTGCCCGGCGCCACCACGGCGAGCGGGCCTTGCGGCACTGCTTCGCCCGCGTTCAGGGAGACGACATCCTCCGCGTTCAGCAGCGGCACCGCCTCGGCCGTGGCGACGAGGTCGTTGATGAGGCTGGCCGAGTCGAGCCGCAGGGCTTCGGCGAGCTGGGCCTCGTCGAGCGACCACGGCAGATTGGTGATCCTGGCCCTGCCCTCGATCACGGGACCGGCAACTCCAATGCAGGCGTGCGACACCGTGAGTCCGGTCTGTTCCAGGAAGCTTCGGGTCACGTCCTCCAAGCTGCCGTGAGCACTGCTGGCAAACGTGGCCACGGCCAGAGGGCGATGCAGCCCGGCCTCGGGTGAGAACACGCCGAGGTCGATCGTGGTCGCCCCAACATCTCCCGCGAGAAGAAGAGGACTGCTCATGGCTCCCGACGCTCCCGCCACTCTCCGGCGGCCCGGAGCTCGTCTTCCGATGCCCATCCGTAGGCATAGAGCATGTAGCCGGCGGGCTGCGCGGCTCGGGCGGCATCGAGTGCCTCGCGCACGCCCTGGGCGCCTACCTGAAAGACCTGCACGCCCGCGCAGGCCCGCGCTGGCGCACACAGGCGGACGGTGCGGGCGGTCTCCTCGGTGACGAACGACACGTCCAGACCTTCCACCTGGAAGCGCTCGAAGCGTTCGGGACCGGGCAGACCGAAGACGCGCAGATACGCCTGGTACAGCGCCTGGCAATTATCTGGCGATCGCCCGATTGCGCGGATGTAGCCGGCCACATCGGCGCCGCCGGCGAGACGATGGTAGGCGAACGACTTCACGAACGCGGAATGACGAGCGAGGCCCGGCAGGTCCTGACCGAGCAGCCCGCCGTACGTCGGAGGCCACACGTCCAACCACAGTTCGCAGTCCGGAGGGATCGCCCCGGCGACCGCCTTCACGCAGCCGGTCACCGCCTCGGCCCGGAAGCGCAGCCAGTGCAGCCACTCACGATGCCCGGCCAGCAAAGGCAGCGCCGTCGCCAGGCTGTCCGGCAAACCGTGCGGCAAACCCTGCTCGCCCGCACGCAGCAGTTTCTCCACGGCCTCCGCCAGTGGTGCGCGCAGGCCGTCCAGATCCAAGCCCTCGCCCCGAGCCGCCTGCCGGCATTCCGGGCAGAAACAGACGCAGGCGTCGCGAACCCCATGCGCTCCCCATTCGGGGTAGCGGATGCGATCGACGAAGAGGGCATGAGACTTGAAGCGCTGCGCGACGTCACGGGCCGCGGCCGCGACGTACCGTCGCACGACGTCCTTGCGCGGACACAGCCAGCCCGGCACGTCGTTTCCGTTCGCACTGACGACCCAGGGAGATTCCCCCGTCCACGAGAAGCCGCCCGACAGCAGCTGCAGCCAAGGTACGAAGCCGATGCCTTCCTGCTCGCAGACGCCCTGCAGCTCGAGGAGCTCGCGCTCTCCGGCTTCTTCCGGAGAGCGCGCTGGCTTGAGTCCGTCAAGGTAGAGGTCCCAGTCCGGCTCGAAGTAGAAGCCCGGGCGCGTCGTGTAGGAGGCGTGTACGGGGTTGTGCGGCAGTGAGCCCGCCGGCTGCGGCTGCCGTTCCTCGATATACGAGACGGCCGGCACCAGGGTGCTGGCGTGCGCCGCGCCGACGGCGAGGTCGATGACCCGGCCGATGCCCTCGTCGCGCACGTCGAACGGGAACAATTGGAGACCGAAGAACGGTCGGTTCAAGCGAACTCCTCGCGGGCCCGGCTCCATGGCCGGGCCCGCACGATTCAATTGGGGATGACTTGACTACTGGAGCGGCGCGTTGATCCAGTCCATGAGCGCCGTATTAGCCTTCAGCTCGTTGAAGATCTGCTCCTGGATGATGAAGGTGTTGGCGTCGACGGATCCCTCGGGGATCGTCCCGGACTTCTCGTTCTGGGCGATGAGGAAGTCCGTCATCGTCTTCCAGTAGCCGGTCGACGCGGGATCGTAGGTCAGCGTCTGCGCTTCGTCGACGGTGGGGAAGAAGGTGAAGTCGGGGATCAATTCCTCGACGTCGGCCACAGTCAGCCCGCTCGCGCCCTGGGCGTTGAGCTTGTCGACCATGATCGGATAGGTCGTGTCGGGTTGCTCCGCGAGATAGCGCATCGTGCGGTACCAGACCGCGGAGAGCTTCACCAACTGGTCGCGGTTCGCGTCGACGAACGCCTGAGGCACGTAGGCGTTGCTGTACCAGAGACCGGCAGGGCCCATGTCCTGGGCGCCGATCACGGTCACGTACTTGTCGTCCGAGTGCTTGAGGAGCTTGACGGTCTCGGGCAGCCCGCCCATGAAGACGTCGCCCGTACCGCGAATGTAGGCGACCGCGGCTGACGGCGAATCCTGGAAGTTGATGATCTTGACGTCGGACGGCTTCAGCCCGGCCTGCTCGAGTGTCGCGTCGATGGTGGCCCCGAATGACGACTTGATGGTGACGATCTCCTTGCCCTTGAACTGCTCTACGGTAGCCTTCTGCGCGTCGGCGTCGCTCATGCCGCCGGCCACGAACTCGTCGAAGGTCTTGATGTCGCCCTTGCGGCCGACGAAGGCGAACCCCTTGAACTGAGCTTCGCTGAGGAAGACGCGCAGATCCTCACGCTGCGGTATCTGCGGGATCAGAGATCCGATCGCGCCTTGGGCGATGTCGACGTCTCCGCGCGCCAGGGCGAGGATCTCGTTGGGCTCGAGCGGGAAGGTCTTGAACTCGAGCTCGAACCCCTGTTCCTTGTCGAGGCCGAGGGCGGAGGCGACGTACCAGGGCTGGTAGTCGAGGAACGGCAACACGCCGACGACGAGCTTTGTGGGAGCTGTCGAGGCGGTCGGACTGGTGGTCGTGGACGTTGTGCCCTCATCGCCACAGGCCACGAGGCCGAGGACGATGACGGCTACCACCCCCAAGAGCGCCAGTGATCGTAGTAGTCCTTTTGCCAGACGCATGAACATGCTCCTTTCGAACGACGTTAGGTACCGGAGATGGCCAGGCTCCACGCCCTCCTTTCGGCGATCACGACTTCCCGCGTTCGGTCCAGCTCGTGTACCGCGCGGTCGTCTTGCGCAGGATGAAATCCAGCAGGAATGAGAGGATCCCGTAGATGATGATCATCACGATGATGCCGTCGGTCCTCAGGTAGAGCTGGCTCGAGATCATCAGGTATCCCAACCCGTTCTGAGCGCCCAGGAACTCCGCCGCGACGTCCAGGCCGAAGGACGCGGCCGCGGCGACGCGGATGGCCCCGATCAGACCCGGGATGATGGCCGGCACGATGACGGTCCTGTACGTGTAGCTGCGACTCGCCCCCAGTGTCTGACTCGCCCGGACGAAGATGAGAGGGACGTTGTAGATGGCTTCCGAGGTGCTCACGACGAGGATCACGAAACAGCCGAAGGCGACCAGCGCGATCTGGGACTGACGCCCGATGCCGAGCCAGAGCAGGAACAGTGGGATCAGGGCGAAGATCGGAACGGGTCGCAGGGCATTGATGATCCCCTGCAGGCCGTCGCGCATGAGGGTGCTGTAGGCCATTCCCAAGCCGATGATCACACCGCCCGCACACCCGATGAGGAACCCCGCCAGAATGATCGTGACCGAGTAGGCGATGGCGCCGGGCAGCTGCGGGCTGAGCGCGATGGTCCGCTCGAGGAGGGCCGAAGGCCCCGGCAGGAAGAGCGGGTCGACGTGCCTGACCTCCGTGGCCAGAACCCAGGCCAGGAGGAGGAGGCCGATCACGATCCAGCGCACGGATCGCCGGACGGGCCACCACTGGGATTTGGGTGGCGCCACCGCGGCGACGGATGCGCTGCTGTGCAGCGGGTTCTCGTCGGCCATTACGGCGCCTTCTTCCCTCTGATGACCTCGCTGAGCTCGCGGCGATACTCCTGGGCCTTCTCGCTCGTCCGCATCTCGGGACTGCGGGGCCGCGGCAGCACGTTGCCGTACTGGTAGAGGTCGGTCGAGGTGACCAGGATGAGGACGCGGTCGGCGAGGAAGATCGCCTCCTCGAGATCGTGGGTGACGAAGAGAATGGTCTTGTGGTTGTTCTCCCAGATCGTCAGCGTCTCTTCCTGGAGAACCTGCTTCGTCATGACGTCCAGACCCCCGAACGGCTCGTCCATCAGGACGATGTCGGGATCGTTGACGAAGTTGCGCGCGAGGTCGACGCGCTTCTTCATGCCGCCGGAGAGCTGCCGAGGGTAGAAGGTACGGAACCTCTCGAGACCGACGACCTTCAGGTAGTGCTCCACTTCGTGCTGCGTCTTCTCCTTGGGCCACCCTCGCGCGTTCGGGCCGTAGGCGAGGTTCTGCTCGACGGTGTACCAGGGGAAGACGGCATCCTCCTGGAAGACGACCGCGCGGTCGGGACCTGGGCCGCGGACCGGCGCCCCCGAGACGAGCACCTCGCCGGAGGTCGCCTGTTCGAGTCCGGCGATGACGTGAAGCAGCGTGGTCTTGCCGACGCCCGACGGCCCCACGATGCAGACGAACTCGCCGTCGAGGACGTCGAATGTGAGGTTCTCGAACGGCGTGACGGCGTTCGTTCCCTCGCCGAACTGTTTCGTCAGTCCCCGCACCGAGATCTTCGCCGGGGGCCCAGTCGCGGTTCCAGCGTCCACGTGCTCAACCATCTGCCGGATCTCGCTCGAACTGGTACGCGTCGCGGGCCGCCGTCTCGCTGATCTTGCCCTCGCGCAGGTCCTGCTCGACCAGGTCGCGCTCGCGCTCGGTCGGCGGTCCGTAACCCCCGCCGCCGCCGATGCGCATCGTGACCGTGTCTCCCGCCTGCAGGTAGAGGGAGCCCTTGGACCCCAGCGGCGACTCCACGCCGTCGCGCCGCAGGGTGCATGAGGCGACGGCGCCGGGAGAGCCGCCGAAGAGGCCGGGAGCCGGTTCGACGAAATGGTCCGAGTAGATCGTCATGAACACGTCGTCTCTGAGGATCTCGTAGGTGCGCCGGGCGCCGAGTCCCCCTCGGCGCCGCCCAGCTCCGCCGGAATCCGGGATGAGCTCGTAGTCGGTGATGAGGAAGTAGTCCTGCTCCACCTCCAGAGCTTCCACCGGCGTGTTCGTGCAGTTGCCCAGTGGATCGTCCGTCTGATCGGCGCCGTCGATCTGCAGGCCGGCCCCGTAGCCGCCGCCGTAGAGATCCGAGACCGCGAGGTAGCTCCCGTCCGGGTACGAGTAGTGGAGATCGATCGCGGTGCGAGTGTCGTAGCCGGGCGCCGGCACGCGCTGCGGCAGCGCCTCCGCCAGCGCCGACGTCACCGCGGTGAAGACGCGAATGACAGGCATGTTGCGCCCTTCGACGGGATGGAACGGAGACGGGTTCAGGATGGTGCCGATGGGTGGATCGTTGATCATGATGGGCCGGTAGCAGCCGTCGTTGACCGGCATGCTCGGTGTGGTGAAGACACAGCGCACCGCGCCGCGGACGGCGGAGTAGGTGGAGGCGAGGGGGCAGTTGATGGCGGCGTTGGTCTCGGGCGCGCACCCGTCGAAGCTGACGATGATGTCCGAGCCCGCGATGTCCAGCTGCACCGGGATGGGAATCCGGCCCTGGTTGACGCCGTCGTCGTCGAGCCAGGTCACGGCCTCGTAGCGGCCGTCGGGAGTCTGCTCAATCTCCCGCCGCATCTCGGCCTCGGCGTAGTCGAGGTACTCCTCGATGACCTGCTCCACGACCTCCGTTCCGTAGCGGCGATGGAGGTCCGCCACGCGCAGGGCGCCGGTGCGGTTGGCGACCAGCTGCGAGTTGAGGTCGCCCAAGGTGCGCTGGGGCATGCGGACGTTCATCTCGATGAGCTGCTCCAGCAGGCCGCCGTTCCAGTCGCGCTCTATCGAGAACTGCAGGCGATCGAAGCGCATGCGTTCTTCGAAGATGTCGCGCGCGCGGCTGTTGAAGCCTGGCGTGTGACCGAGGTCGACGTAGTGGCCGACGCTGCCCGAGAAGCCGATCAGCTCGTCGCCGGCGAAGATGGGGGAGAAGAAGAAGATGTCCGAGAGGTGCTGGCCACCGTGATAGGGGTCGTTCAGGACCCACACCGTGTCCGGTGTGAGGTCGTTCTGCCCAAGCTTCTCGGCGCAGGCCGTGAAGGCAGGCTCCATCGAGTTGAGGTGCAGCGGGATGTTCACGGCCTGGGCGATGGTGCGGCCGCGCCTGTCGAAGACGGCCGTGGAGGCGTCGGCTGCCTCGCGAATGACAGTGGAGTAGGCGGTCCTCAGCAGGTCCGCGCTCATCTCGCGGGCGATGGCGGCGAAGGCATGGGTCATGATGGTGAACGTGGCGGGATCACTTGTCCTGATGCTCATGGCTCAGGCCTCTTCCAGGATCAGGTTGCCGGAGGGATGGATGCTCGCCCGCCAGTCCGGAGGCACGAAGGTCGCGGAGGTCGACTCCTCGACGACGAGCGGGCCGTCGCGGTGAGCGCCCGCCGTCATGCTCTCCCGCCTCACGAAATCGGCGTCTGACCAGTGCCTGTCCCAGTAGACACGGCTCTCTCCGCCAGTTGCGGCCGTCGAGGGCACCTTGGCGAGAGGAACGTCGACGTCCTTGCGACGCATCTCCGCAGTCACGCGCCATGTCACGGCGTCGACCGGGTCCTGAGGACGTGCGTGTCCGTACCGTTGTTCATGCGCGCTGTGGAACTTCTGCATGATGGCGGCCGGGTTCGCCTCGTCCTTGTTCACTCTCAGGGTGAGCTCGAAGCCTTGCCCCGCGTAGCGCAGGTCCAGCTCCCAGGTGATCTTCAGGTCCGCGGGGTCGAGGTGATATCGCTCGACGAACTCGGTCAGGAGGCTGCCCTCCAGCGCGCCGAGCTGCCGGCGGATCTCGTCCTCTGACAACCCGTCCAGCGGACGTACCGCCGTCACGGTCATCTGGCGCTTGAGAGGCGCCACCACCAGGCCGAACGCGGAGACCAGGCCGGCGTTCAGCGGAACGATGACCCGTGCCATGCCGAGCGCTGACGCCAGACGCGCCGCGTGCAGTGGACCGGCGCCGCCGAACGCCACCAGGGCATGATCGCGAGGATCGAGGCCACGCTCTGTGGTGACCAGTCGGATGGCGTCGATCATGTGAGCGTCGGCGATCTTGATGATCGCCTCCGCGGTATCGAGGATCCCGAGCCCGAGCGCGTCGGCCACGCGGGCGACGGCGGCTTCCGCGGCGTCGCCGTCAACCACGATACGGGTGCCGATCCGCTGGGACGCGCGAATGATCCCGAGGACGACGTTGGCGTCGGTGACGGTCGCTTGAGTGCCGTCCCGGCCGTAGCAGGCAGGTCCCGGGTCTGCCCCCGCGCTCTGGGGCCCCACGTGGAGCACCCCGCCTCTGTCGATCCAGGCGATGCTTCCGCCGCCGGCCCCACCGTCGTGATGTCGATCGTGGGCATGCGAACAGGGAGGCCGGCGATCTCGAGCTGGGGGACCATCGCCGCCATGCCGCCGTTGACGAGCGAGACGTCGGTGCTGGTGCCGCCCATGTCGAAGGTCACCAGCCCGGGCTCGTCGGCCTGGCTCGCCGCCAGGTGCGACGCGCCGATGACGCCGGCGGCCGGTCCCGACAGGAAGGTGTTGATGGCCAGGTCGCGCACCGTCTCAGGCGGTATCACGCCGCCGTTGGACTGCATCATGAAGAAGTTGCCGGAGAAGCCGCCGGCAGCCAGCGAAGACTCGAGCTGGCCGAGGTACTGGGCCATTCGCGGCGCCACGTACGCGCTCATCACGGTGGTGTTAGCCCGCTCGTACTCTCGGAACTCCGGCGCGACCTTCGCCGAGATCAGGATCGGCGTGTCTGGGAGCCATTCCTGCAACGTCTCCCGGATCTGTTCTTCGTGAAGCGGGTTGGCGTAGGAGTGGATCGTGCAGACCGCGAGACCCTGATAGTCCCTGGCGGCAAGGCGATCGCCCAGCTCGCGAAGCCCGCCTAGATCCAGCGGTATGCGTACGGACCCGTCTGGATTGAGCCGTTCGGTCACCTCGAAGCAGTCCGAGCGTGGAACGAGCGGTAGCGGCTTCACGTAGAGGAGGTTGTAGATGTCGTCCTTGTCGCCCCGCTGTAACTCCAGGATGTCGCGAAAGCCGCGCGTCGTCACCATGCCGACCTTCGCGCCCGTTCGCTCCAGCACGGTGTTGGTGGCGATGGTCGAGCCGTGGACGAACTCCTCCACGCTCGCCCATTCACTGCCGACGAGCTCCCGCAGGGCGTCGAGGACGCCGCGCGAGGGATCCTCCGGGGTGGAGGGTACCTTGGCCGTGCGGATATCGCCGGTTTCGAGCGAGAGCAGGACCGCGTCGGTGAAGGTGCCGCCGACCTCGATCGCGGCGAGGGAGCGGTCCCAGCTCATTCCTTCCCTCCGCCGAGGCTCAGGTCATCTCTCCCCAGGCCGGGAGCAGTGCTCCAGACCATGACCACGGGCGCGGTGCCCAGACCGAGCGCCTCGTGCGGTGCGGACGCCGGGATCAGGATCGCGTCGCCTTGCTCGAGCTCATAGACGACATCGGCGTCGGGGAAGATGACCGCGAGACTGCCCTCGACGACGTAGCACACCTCGTCGGCGTCCTCGTGGCCCGGGTCCAACGCCGATCTCTGGCCGGGTTGCAGCACGGAGACCGCGAACACCAGCCGCTTGGTGTGGAAGTACTTGCGGACGAACTCGTCGCCCTCGATGAGAGCTGTTGCGTCCAGTCTCCTGACCAGTCTCGGTGCATCAGTCATGACAACTCCCGGGGAGTAGTAGGGGTTTCTGAGGCGCGCTGGGATGCGGGGCGCGGCGTCACAGCACGACCTCGCCCTCGGCCCGCGTGAAGATGGCGTCCTGGGCAGCTTCGAGTGCGGTGGCGACGGCGCCCGCGAGCACGGCTTCGTCGCCCAGGTCTGAGATCGCGAGTCTCGGCTTGAAGGGACTGAGGGCCTCCAGCTCGCGCGCGATCGGATCGAGGAGAAGGTCGCCGTTGGCGCCGATGCCGCCGCCAAGGATCACGAGGCCCGGGTCGAGGACGGGCAGCACCATCGCCAGCGCCAGGGCGATGCACCTTGCCTCTTCGGCGACCACTCCGATCGCGCGTGGGTCGCCCTTTCGGGCCGCCGCGAAGACGGACTTCGGCGTCGCTGCCCTCATGCCCGCTCTGAGGGCTCGGTCGACGACCGCGCGGGCTCCCACCTTGCTCTCGAGCCATCCCTGTTCTCGGGAGCCTGGCGCGTCGTCACTCCGACCGAAGGGGAGGTAGCTGATCTCGCCTGCGGCCCCGCCGGATCCGCGATAGACCCTTCCGTCGATGACAACGCCCAGTCCGACGCCGGTGCCGATCCAGAGGTATGCGAAGCAGGGAACGTCCTGGCCGAGGCCGTGAGCGCTCTCGGCCAGGGCGGCCAGGTTGACGTCGTTCTCGAAGGAGACGCTCGTCCCCAGCTGATCGCGGATAGCCTCGACCAGCCCTTGCCTGTCCCAGCCGGGGAGGTTGGGGGCGTGCTCGAGCAGTCTGTGTGAGGGGTCGAACACTCCGGGGCTCCCGATCGTTGCATGCGTCACCTGCGCCCAACCGACGCCGGCGTCGGAGGCTACTTGGTGCGCGAGTGCGCCGATCTGCGTGACAAGAGCGCGGGAGCTCGTCGCCTTGGATCGCTCATCGTGACGCGCGACGATCTGGCCCTGGATGTTGGCGGCAGCAGCTCGTACCCAGCGACGACCCACGTCGATGCCGACCACCCACCCCGAACTGGGATTCAGTTCGAAGAGGCGCGCTCGGGGGCCTTTGCTGCCGACCGAACGGCCGACGCTCTGAACGAGACCGGCCGCCTCCAGGTTCGCGAGAGCGAGCGAGACGGTCGGCTTGGAGAGACCGCTTGCGCGCGCGATGTCGGCGCGCGACACAGGGCCCAGCCGCCGGACGTACTCGAGCGCCTGCCGTTCGTTCATGGCGCGAAGGAGTCGCGGCTGACCGGGAGCAAACGCTCGCGTCTGATCCATGAAGTGGAGTCCCGCCGATATTGATAGGAAAGTTTCCTTACAATACTCTCGCAGCCTAACTCCGGAACGTCATCGAAGTCAACAGCGAACAAGGTTGACGCCGGGTGGATGAGCGCCGTCCTGTTCGGTGGCCTTGTGTCAGGATGCTCCTCAGCGTGCGCCTGAGTTCCGCTCCAGGGTCAGACCCCACCTTCGCTGCTCTGCTTGGGAGTCCTGATCCACATGCGTTCCGGGGACGGAGAGATGGGCAGCAGATGAGGACGCTGCGTGTGACGCTTGTCGCGATCCTGCCGGCGAGACGCCTTGCTATTGCTCATCCCATCACGCACGATCACGGCCCGGCATTGCGGAGCTCGCCGCCACCCCCGGCCGCTTTCTCCTCTGCGCGCGCGGCAGCACCGGCGTGACCAAGCTGTTCGACCGGGTCGGCCCCGGGCGCCTCGTCCTCGTCTGGTCGCTCTGGCGAGGCTACTGGGAGCGCAACGCGGGCCTGCGCGCTTGGGTCGCGCGGGCCGGCGTCACGCCGCACTTCGTCCACAGCGGCGGCCACGCCTGGCCGGAGGATCTGGATCGGCTGGTCGCGGCGCTGGCGCCGAAGGAGCGGATCTGGGTGCACACGGAGGCGGCCAAGGAGTAGGGCAGAGCGCTCACGTTGCGCACGAATGTCATCCTTGTGCGTGGCGGCGTGCCCAGCAGTTGGCGCGTCCGGCGGCCGTCCGCCCATCGGCGGTCGCGATCAACACCTTGATTTATCTGCAGGTAGTGCTAACAATAACCTTGACTTTTTGACACTTCGGGCTCAGAGTCGCCTTGATGCGACGACTCGTCACAGATGAGCTCCGCAAGTGGAGCGACTCCCCGCGCCGCAAGCCGCTGATCGTGCGTGGCGCGCGCCAGGTCGGCAAGACTTGGGCGATCAACGACTTCGGCGCTGCACGCTTCGCGGCCGTGCACGTCGTCGATCTCGAGCGCCGCCGCGACCTGCACCGCCTCTTCGGCGGCGATCTGGATCCGCGCCGTATCCTGGGCGAGCTGGAGATCCTGCTCGGGAGGCGGATCTCCGTCGGGCAGGACGTGCTCTTCCTCGACGAGATTCAAGCCTGCCCCCGAGCGCTCGTCGCTCTGCGCTACTTCTACGAAGAGCTGCCCGAGCTCCACGTCGTCGCGGCCGGCTCACTGCTCGAGTTCGCCGTCGGCGAGCTCTCTTTCCCAGTGGGGCGGGTGCAGTTTCTGACCGTGCACCCCATGACCTTCGCTGAGTTCCTTGAGGGGCTGGGCGACGACGTCGGTGCCGAAGTCGTCGCCCAGGTGCCCTCGCCGCGCTCTGCAGTCGTGCACGATCACCTGCTGGAGCGGGTGCGTCAGTACCTCTTCGTGGGAGGCATGCCCGAGGCGGTGGCGGCCTTCGCGGCGACCGCCAGCATGCAGGAGGCCTTTGCCGTCCAGGATGAGCTCACCCTCGCCTACCGTGAGGACTTCGCCAAGTACGCCGGACGCGCCGACAAGGATTGCCTGGACGGCGTGCTCACAGGTGTCGCTCGCGGCGTCGGCGGCCAGATCAAATACGCGCACCTCGTCGAGGGCTTCGACAACCGCGCGATCAGACGCGCGTTCGACCTGCTGTCCCGCGCGCAGGTCGTGCGGCCCGTGCGAGCTGCGAGTCCGTCCGGTTTGCCGCTGGCGGCCGGCGCATCTGAGAAGCGCTTCAAGGCGATCATGGTCGACGTGGGCCTCATGCAGCGCCTGAGCGGGCTCCGCGCCGACGTCGAGTATGCCCGCGCGGATCTGCTGCAGGTCTATCACGGCGCGCTTGCCGAGCAGTTCGTGGGTCAGGAGCTGCTCGCGGCCACCGGCGGCGAGCTCTACTACTGGGCCCGGGAGGAACGCGGCAGCACGGCCGAGGTCGACTACCTCATCGACGCCGGCGGCCGCGTGATGCCGATCGAGGTGAAGGCTGGCCCAGCGGGGCGCCTGCGCAGCATGAGGATGCTGCTTGAACGGTATCCTGCGGCGGCCCCCGGCGTCGTCGTCTCCGCCGGCGCCTACGCCACCCTCCCGGAGCAGCGACTTGTCTTCGTGCCTTTGTACTGCGCTGGTGTCGCGGCCCGCGCCGTGCCGCAGGGCTAAGCTCACATCATTGTGCGGCAGCGGCCACCCCAGCTACGCTGCAGGATGGCGCAGACGCCACGTCGTTCGGAAGACGACGCGTGGTGTTCGTCCCATGAACACCAAGCCGTCCGCGACGCCCCGCTTCATCGCGCCTGGGCCGGAGGGCGAGGCCGGTCGAGCGGCCGAGCCGAGCGCCATGCTGATGCCCTGCAAGCAGGCTCTATGCGGTATCGAATCGCCGTTCACCAGTCGGACGAAGGCTACTCGGTCTCAGTGCCGGGTCTGCCTGGGTGCTGGTCTCAGGGCGCCACCGACGCTGAGGCAGTCGAGAACATCAAGGATGCGATCCGCGAGTATCTCGCCGTCGTCGAGGAGCAGCTGTGTGGCGAGGAGATCCGCGAGATCGACGTGGCCGTCTGATCTTGCCGAGAATCCCGGGCATCAAGCACCTACCCCGTCACCGAGCCCTCGGCGTCGACGGCGTCGAGCCGGCGATCGTCTACGCCCGTCAGCTCGCCAGGCGCGAGAAGGCCGAGCTGTACATCCACGGCAGAGACGGGACCATTCGCGAGAAGCGGAGCTACGCCGACGATCCCACGCCTTCCCGAGACAAGGTGTAGGCGAGGCCGCGGCGGTGTCCTTCGAGGACAACGTTCTCGTCAATTGCCCCTTCGATGAAGACTACTACTCGCTCCTCGCCGTAGGTCCACGACCAGGACCCGGTGCGATGCTGAAGGAGTATCATCTGTTCGTAGTCGATGGCTGTCGAGCCGTTGGGCCGGTGCCAGCGCCGCGTGACCGTTCCGCCCTCAGTAGACGGGCGCGCCTGGCCGGGCGACCACAGGACGAGAGAGACCCAGGATGGCGACAAGCGGATCCCTGAGGACGAAGGCGACCCCTGAGGCGGGAGGCTCGCCCGCACGCGGCCCGGCGGCACGCGTCGGCACGGCCGTGATGATCGTCGGGCTCCTCGGCCTGTTGACACACCCGCTGTTCATCGCCGATCCGACGGCGCGCTACCTGATCCTGCTGGCCGACGTCGTTGCCCTGGCGCTTGCCGGCTGGATTCTGACGCGGGTGCTGCGGGGTACGGCGCGACTGGACTTCATGACCATCTCCGGAGCCCTGTACGCCGGCGTCAGCCTCGTTCTGTTCATCTCGTACGTGAGCGGTCCGCCCCCTGGGGGAACCTGAATCGCTGTCGGCTCTCCGGTCGGAGAGGCTCTTGCGGTCGCGCTGAGCTACCTCTAGCGCGCTCTCCCGGCGCGACCTCGACGACGCTCTGGGCCTGTACGCCCAGGCGGCGAGGGTCCTGGGCGTGAGCCCTTCGACATTGCAGTACAGCCTCTGGCGGTACGGTGTGCGCGAGGGATGATGGTGGAGGACGCCCGATGGTGGAAGACGCCGCCGCGGTGAGGTCGGCGGGGAGGAGTGGGCAACGTGCGCGACACCCCCGTGGCTGACCTCTGGTGGCGTACCTCCGAACACCCGGCGTTCTGCCGCCACAGCAACGCCTGCCGCATGCAGTCGCCGCGGTTCCGCGAACGCTACGTCGAACGCATCCCTTCAGATGCAGCGCTTCCCTATCCTATGGACCGCCTGGACGGGGCGCCCGATCCTGACCTGCCCCGTCGGAATCGGTCTCCCTCTAGTGATGGCAGGGTTGGCGTCACGCCTCAGACCCAGCGCCGAAGGCGGTGAGCAAAGTCCTCGAGGCAGTTCTGAAGCGGGTGCGGAGGGCGCCCTCCTCTGGCCTGATCTGGTAGCCGTCCAAATCAACCATCTAGGGAAGTCGCGCGAGGCGTGTAGCCAGCGAGGGGCCGCGTGGCTCGAGCCGCAGCTTGCGCCGCAGGTTCCTTCTGTGGAAGGCGACTGTCGTCGGTGAGATGCACAACGCCGCGGCTATCTCGCCCGAACTCCTGCCCGCCCTGATCAGGTTGGCGATCTCGCGTTCTCTGAGAGTGAGCTGCACCTCGGGGCCGGCCAGGGCGTCCGGTGGCTGGGCGAAGGGACGGACGAGCTCTCGCAGGTTCTGGATCGCCGCGTCCACATAGATCGCCTCAGGAGCGGCGGCCAGCCGCCTCCGCAGCCGCTCCAGGAGGGGTACGATCATCGTCTCCGCGTTGGCGACGATGGTACGCTCGAGCTCGGCGCGATCGTGGTTGCGTTGATCAAGGATGACGCGCAGCGCCGTGTTGACGTCCTCCAACGCCGCCGCTTGGCCACGAAGCGACTCCTCGGAGGCCTGCAGCGCTCGCTGCAGGGTCTTGTACTCCGTGATATCGGTGCCGAGAGCGAAGCACGTACGCTGTCCCCGGAAGGAGCAGGCGAGGAGGGTTACGGTCATGGCCTTGAGCGAGTCGCCGATACGCAGCTCCAGATCGAGGGTCCCAACTGACGCGCCGTCCGCGAGTACCGCCCGAACGACCGCTGGCTGCGTCGCCCCCCCACACCGCCGCCACGTTCTGGCCAAGCAACCTCGACCTGTGGGTCGCCTGGAACTTGAGCCCGGCGCGGTTGGCATCCAGGAAGCGACCATCTTCGGCGATGTGGTAGGCGGGGTTCACCGCCTCTGCGAACAGGGTGTGATAGAGGTCTGCCGCTTCGCGCTGGGCCCGATCGGCCTCTCGCTCGCTGGTGATCTCGCGGATGGCTCCGACCATGCGCACGGAGTGTCCGTCCTCGTCCTTGAGAGTGACGCCTCGATCGCGGACCCAGATGTAGGTGCCATCGCCGCGACGCATGCGGTACTCGCCCTCGTAGACCCCGCCCTTGAGCGCAGCACGCTGGTTGTTCAGGAGAACCCCTTCGCTGTCCTCGGGATGCAGGCGTCCCAGCCAGCCGTCGAAGGTTCTGGGTAGTTCGCCGGGCATCAGCCTCAGCAGCGCATCCATCTGGGCGGACATCTCCATGCGGCCGCTCAGGAAGTGCCAGTCGTAGTAGGCGTCGAATACGGCATCGACGAACGCCCGCAGGCGCAGGTCGCTGAAAGCCAGATCTGGCTGATCGCCCACCACGCCATCTCCCTTCTCCGCCCGCAGTGGAGGGAATCGCCCACCACTCAATGATGCGTGGTTCGACCCTGTCGTTATCCTGTCATTATACTCTGCCCACACAGTCGCGATCTGTGCTTCAATGCTGCTGAGGAGAGACGAACCGGGGAATGCCCGGTCGTCGTGAGAACGAGCGCGTCCCCAACGGCATTCGTTGGCGGATTTGATTCGTCCTTGAATTGGAGGACATATGACCACGAGATTGGAGCTCCAGAGCAGGGGGCTTCCTAGCCACCCGAACCAGTCCGCGCAGCGTGCGCGGGTCATCGAATCGCACGTCAGCAGCCCACAGGCGCCGGTCAAGTTCGCGGTCGGCGACATCCTGGGTGTCGGCCACCGCGATCGCCAGTGGACGACCTACATCTGGGTCACCGATCAGAGCGGACACGCCGGCTGGGTGCCCGACACCTACCTCGAGATGACGGGCGAGCACGAGGCGGTTGCGATCCGCGACTACGACGCTACCGACCTCACGATCGTCAAGGACGAGATCGTGGACGTACTCGAAGAGGCGGGTGGGTGGACCCATTGCCGCAACGCCCACGGCATCGACGGCTGGGTGCCGAGCGAGAGTATCGAGGTTATCGAGTCCTGACAACGGCGTCGGCGAGCCACTTCACCGCGATCATCGCCGTGGCCCTTCTTTGGGCTACACGAACGGCTTCCGCGGCACCGCTGAGGCGATCGCGCCCGCCCTGGGTATCGGGGTCTGCGTGGGGACGATCGCTGGCACGGTCTCTGTCCTCGGCCCAGCCTGCTCTCTGCTCGTCTACCTGAAGCGCTTCGGGGAGGGCGAGTCGGCCGAGCGGTTCGGCGAGGCCTATCTTCAGTACCAGCGGGTCGTGACGTTCATCATCCCGAGGCTCCCGAAGCGGCGGTGACCGCCACAATGCAGACAGCACTGCCCAACAGTTCCTGAAGATGGATTCCTTGCCGTGTCTCCTGCGACCGAATCAGACCGTCTGCTCGCCGCCCTGGGTGAGTCCTGCAGCTATCCGGAGGCGACCGGACCGGTCGAACTGATAGAGACGCACATCTCGTGGGTGTTCCTCGTCGGCGAGCGCGCCTTCAAGATCAGGAAGCCGCTGGACCTCGGCTTCCTCGACTTCAGCACGCTCGAGAAGCGTCGCCTCTTCTGCGAGGAGGAGGTGCGCCTCAACCGACGCACCGCTCCGGGGCTCTACCTCGGCGTGGTTCCGATCGTCGACGGTCCCGATGGAATCCGTGTTGGCGGGGCGGGACCGGCGATCGAGTATGCGGTCGCGATGCGGCGCTTTTCACAGGACGCGCTGGCCGACAGCGTCGCGCGACGCGGCGAGCTGGGTAACGCGGAGGTCGATGCCATCGCCCGGATTGTCGCGGCGTTCCATGCGACGCTTCCACCGGCGCCGGACGAAAGCGACTACGGCTCCCCCGAGCGCGTCGCGGCACCAGCCCTCCAGAACTTCGAGCAGCTCGGCGAACTCGTCTCTGACACGGGCGAGAGGGCGAGGCTTGGCTGCGCTGCAGGACTGGACCCGACGCGAGAGCTCGCGGTTGCGTGCTGTGCTGGCGATGCGCGAGCAGGACGGCTTCGTGCGCGAGTGCCACGGCGACCTTCACTTGGGGAACATCGTGTTCCTCGACGGCCGGCCGACGCTCTTCGACTGCATCGAGTTCAGTCCGGAGCTGCGCTGGATCGACGTCATGAACGAGGTCGCCTTCCTCGTCATGGACCTGTTCGAACACAAGCTCGACGCGAGCGCCTGGCGCTTCCTCAACGCCTACTTCGAGGCGACCGGGGACTACGCTGGCGTGGGTGTACTGCGCTACTACCTCGTCTATCGCGCCATGGTGCGGGCGAAGATCGCCTGCATCCGCATCCGCCAGCCTCAGGCGGGCGCGGCGGCCCAGGGCAGGGCGCGCCGCGAGTACGGCGACTATCTGGACCTGGCGGGTTGGCTGGCTGCTTCCAGGCGACCGGCGATCGTCCTGATGCACGGACTCTCGGGTTCGGGCAAGTCCACCGTCGCGCAGGCGGTGTTGGAGCGCGTCGGTGCCATTCGTGTGCGCTCGGACATCGAGCGGAAGCGTCTCCACGGTCTCGCGGCGGTGGCGCGCACGCAGGCGGGACTCTACGGTGGGATCTATGCGCCCGAAGCGACGCGCCTCACCTACGACAGGCTTGAGCAGGTTGCCCGCCTCGTTGTGGAGTCGGGGTACTGCGTCGTCGTGGACGCGGCCTTCCTCAAGCGCGCCGAGCGGGAGCGGTTTCGCTCGCTTGCGCGCGAACGCGGTGTGCCGTTCCTCGTCGTTACGTGTTGCGCACGCGAAGCGACGCTTCGGAAGCGGCTGGCAGGGCGCATGGCGACGATAGATGACGCCTCGGAAGCGGGAGTGGCAGTGCTCGACAGCCAGCTCGCGACGCAGGATCCCTTGAACGCAGATGAGAGAGAGCAGGCGGCGTTGATCGATTCGGAGTGGGGCGAAGGTCGGCTGCGCCAAGCGATTGACGGGATCGCCAGCCGGCTCTCCCGCGCGGTCTGATTCGGAGCATCGACGTCTTCCACGGCGACGCGGACGGGCTCTGCTCGCTGCGCCACCTCCGCCTTGCCGAACTCCCCGATGAAGAGGAGCCGCTCCCCATGTGACGACAGCTCCACGGCGAGGCGGCCCGGTGTGTGACCGGGTGTCGGCAAGTACCGCACCCCCGTCAACGGTTCGCCTTCCTCCTCGACGAGCTCGAGGCAGTGCCCAAGGACAGGGAGGGTCCGACGTGCGAACTCGAGGAGGAACGCCCCCGCCTCAGCGGGTAACAACCGATCCGCCTCGCCTTCCATCCAGAACCTCCACTCCTTCCTCGATAGGAGGACACGGGCTGTCGGGAAGACTGGCGAAGCGTGCGGATCGAAAGGTCGCGACGCTGGAGTCGCTGACGCGGCTCCTGGCTCGCGACCAGGTCGAGACCGAGCGAGACCTCCTCGTCTGGCTGGACGGCCTGGGCGCGGAGGCCCGTCTCACGGCGATCCCAGGCGTGGACCACCGGATGCTCAAGTACCTGCGGTTCCTCGCCGGGGCCCGCGACGCGGCCGTGGGCTCAGCAGCTACACGTTCACGACCAACGTGATCGAGCGCACGCGCGAGATCGCGACGATGCACACGATCGGCGAGGACCGCAGGCACGTCATGGCCATGATCCGGCCGAGAACCTGTTGCTCGCCGTCGTCAGTCTGCCGCTCGGTCTGTGGCTGGGAAGGGTGGCCGCCGGGGCCATCTTCAGAGGGATGTCGACCGAGGCGTACACCATGCCCGTCTACATCCGTCCTACGAGCTACGTCTGGATCGTGCTCTCCGTGCTCGCGATCCTGCTCCTCTCCGAGGTGCCGTCGCTCCGCCGCGTGTTCCGGCTGGACCTCGCCGCTGCGACGAAGGTGATGGAGTAGCCGCCCCCACAACGGTTTCCGAAGTGGGAGAGGCGGCAAGGAAACAGAGGATGGGATGTCGGGGGAGGGGAGGAGCCATGTCCAGAGTGAGCGAATGGGTCCTGGGGATTGTCGGCGCCTGCGTCGCGCTGCTCGGCGTGTTCATCCTGTACGGGGCTGAGGACCAGTACGTCGGCGTGGGCGGCGATCTGTCGTGGCGCGTGGGCGACATCGCATCCTGGTGGGGCTATGGGATGGTGGTCGTCGGGCTCGTCCTGCTCGTCGTCGCCGCGGTGGTAGCGATACGGGATCTCCGCCATCCGGGGGCCCGCAAGCCCATGAGCGAGTTCCAGGCGCTGATCATGCACATCGTCGTGTTCGCGATCGTCAACGCATTCCTGTGGCTGCAGGACATTGCGACGGGTGACGGGCTGGACTACGCGTACTGGGTCACGGTCCCGTGGGGCGTCGGACTGATCGCCCACATCGTCGCCTACGTGTCCAGCGGTCACGGTCGCCGGGCGCTGCCGCACCACTGACGCGGCAGACGACTGACGCCGACCGACTGCCGGCGCCTGTCCGCCCATTCGGTCGGGAGGGCGCGGGGCAGCGTCACAGCGCGGGCGCCTCGCGCTCCTCGGTCGGGCGCCCGTCGCTGCGAGAGCGTGTGCGCCGTCACCCGGGCAGGACGGTAGCCGTCTCGGTGTCCACGCCCGTCGCGCCGGCGGGGTTTGGCGGGTTCGGCGCGGTCTCCTGTAGGCGGCCCTGGCCGTCGTAGGCGCGCACGGCGAAGACATGGCGGCCTTCCCGCCAGGGCCACTCGTAGCGCCAGATCACCCAGGTGAGCGGCGAGAGCGGCTGACGCAGTTCGGCCGCCTCCCACGGCCCGCCGTCCGTCTGGACTTCGACCTTCGAGATCCCGCGGGCGCCGGCCTCGGCGATGCCGCCGATGGGCACGTACGTCTGCCCGCCCCGGGCGACCAGACCACCCGTGTCCACCGTGTCGACCACCGACGTGGTCCGCACCTGAGCCTTCTCATCCCAACCCCGCGCGACCCAGTAGCCGGCGATGAGGTTCGGCACGAGCACGATCTCCGTGATCCACTTGGGCTGCTTCATCGCCGTAGACGTCCGGGATGGAGACGCGCAGTGGGAAGCCGTGCTCCGCGGTCAGCGGTTCGCCGTTCCAGGAGTGCGCCAGGATGATGCGCGGATCTGACCGGACGACGGCCAGGTCGACGACCTCGTCGAAGCCGTCGTCCGAGAGGATGTGGACGTAGCGCGCCTCCGGCAGGGGCTGCGCCGCGGCGAGAACGTCGCGCAGCGAGGGGCCGCTCCAGAGGGTGGTGCCGATGAGCGGCCCCCCGACCGGGTTCGAGACGCACGCCAGCGTGACGAACTGGTCGCGCGAGGGGTAGTCGCCGGTGAGCTGCTCGTAGGTGAGCTCGAGTGGCTGCGCGACGAGACCACTGATGCGCAGGCGCCACGAGGCGACGTCGATGGTCGGCGGCGTGAGATCGATGTCGACGGTGAAGTGGTCGGCGACCGCGGTGTACTCGGGGCGCGTCCCGGGGACGGGCTCCACGGGAGAGCCGGCGTTCGGGAACGGGATCGGCGCGGTGACGATCTCGGGGACCGCCGATCCGCCCTCGACACGCAGGATCTGGGCCACTTCGGCCCCGAGGACGACGAGCGTCGCCGCCAGACCACCCATCCGGATGACGAAGTGGCGGCGGTCGAGCCGCTGCGCCTCGGCGCTGCTGGTCCGGAGGCGGGGCGGGGGAGGCCGGCTCGGCCGGCGCCGGCTGCGCGGGTGTGACGGGCGGGGCCGGCTCGGCCGCCTCCGGCTGCGCAGGTGTGACCGGCGGGGCCGGCTCGGCCGCCGCGACTTCGCCACGGGGTAGGCGGCGAGGAACAGGCGGCCCAGCGCCCACCCCCAGACGAAGAAGACGGCGACGACCCAGAAGGCGCCCGCCACGACGCCGACGGTGGGCACGGAGCTCTCCCACAGCACGAGGAAGGCGAGCGCGACGCCCACGACGAAGCCGACGATGCGACCGATCCCCGGCGCGCGGGCGGCGTGCCGCGGGTCGACCACGACGAAGAAGAGCAGGCCCGCGAGCGCGGCAGGGACGAAGAGGCACAGCTGCGCCAGCGCCGCCTCGACCGCGGCGGTCGTGTCCTTGATGTCGAAGCCGAGGGCCTCGAGGAGACGCAGCGTCGTCTCGAGGCCCCAGACGACGAGGCCGCCGGGCAGGACGCGGACCAACCAGTCGAACAGGACGAACGCCACATTGGGCAGTCCGACGAGGGCGCCGAGCGCGAGGATGCCGAGGAGGGCCGCGCCGGCCAGGGCGCCCGCGGCCAGACCGGTGAGGCCGCGTCCTGCTCTGCCTCTCTCAGCCGCCCGCGCCACGCTTCACCACCACAGGCCGCTGACGGCGCACCAGGTCGGCACGATCGCCAGCGTAGCGAGCAACACGGCGGCGATCACGAGCGCGATCGCGCGGCGCGGTTTGGAACGAAGCCACATCATGAAACGCTCCAGTGAGGACGACTCCTCGAGGATACCCCCTGCTTCCGCGGCAGGGCGCGCGCCGCCGCCGCCGTTCTCGGACGGCGCTGTGCCTCGGGGACGCTCTGGCGTCTCGGGATGTGTCGCGGCGCCGCCGTGCGAGGCATGGAGAGTCCAGGAGCGTTCGCCGATACCAACGCTGCCTGAACGTCGGCGCGGTGCCGAGGTGCGTGGTATCGTCGAGGCGTCGCGACGGACGATCGCACGCGCGGGAGGGGGGATCCGGTGTCCGATCTGGTGGGGCTGAGTCGCGCGCGGCATCGGCGCGACGTTGGGGCCAAGGCCCGGTCGCTGGCGCGCCTCAACTCCCTCGGTTTCAGGGTTCCGCAGGCGTGGGTGGTGCCGACCTCCTCCCTTGACCCCGTCGACCTGCAGCGACTCGCCGCGATGTTCGACTCGGCGATCGATGGGGCTTCTACCTACGCAGTGCGATCATCGGCGAGCAGCGAGGACGGCGCGAGGCGCTCGCACGCCGGGGAGTTCCTCACCATCCTCGACGTCCCAGCCGGGGAAGTGGCGAGCGCCGCGCTGCGCGTCCGGGAGCACGGCAGCGACTCCGTGCTCGTGCAGCGCATGGTGCACGCCGAAGTCGCGGGCGTCGTCTTCAGCCGGAACCCGCTCACCGGCATCAAGGAGTGCGTGATCGAGGCCACTCGAGGTACCGCGCAGGACCTGCTGGCCGGACGCGACAGGCCCGAGCGCTGGGTGCGCAAGCGCGGCGAGTGGATCGTCGTTCCCGACGAGCCGGCTTTGCCCGAGGGGGTGGCGAACGCGATCGTCGAGGGCGTCGAGCGCATCGCGGCCGCGTTCAGGTCGCCGATCGACGCGGAGTGGGCATGGGACGGAACGCTGTGGTGGCTGCAGGCACGGCCGATGACCACGGGCGGGCATCCCGACATCTACAGCAGTCGGATGGCGCGGGACATGCTGCCCGGCATCATCCTGCCTCTGGTGTGGTCGGTGAACGGCCCGCTGATGAGCCAGGTGTTCATCCGGTTCCTGGAGGACCTGCTCGGTCCCATCGACATCGCTCCGAAAGACGCGGGAACGCTCATCCACTACCGCTTCTACATCAATGTGGGAGCGCTCTCGCGGCTGTTCGCCGAGTTCGGCCTCCCCGAGGACTCACTCGAGCTGCTGGCGGGCATGGAGAAGGGCGCCATGCCCCGGATGCCGCGTCCCAGACCGCGAGCGTTGCGACGGCTTCCCCACACGCTGCATGCGCTCGCCCACTTCAGCCGCTACGAACGAACGCTCGAGCGCGAGCTGCCGGCCGCATGGCGCAACTCGTGCGCGTTCGCGGAGGCCGTCGACCTCGCGACACTCGATGCGTCCGCGCTGCTGCGGCGCATGGATGCGCTCGAACCGATCATGCAGTCGGCGACCTACTACCACACGGTCACGCTGATGATCATGCGGATGTACACGATGCGCCTTCGCGGCCGCATGCAACGCGCCGGACTGCTCGGGCCCGACGAGCCGCTGGATCTGCGCGGCGATGCCGGCTCCGTCCACAACGTAGGGCGAGCGCTCGACGAGCTCGCGGACCTGGCCCGTGCGCTGCCGCGCGAGCAGCAGACGCAGCTGCGCGCCCGAGAGATGGGGCGGCTGCGGGGGGCGGCCGATGCGCCCGGCGCAGCGGCCGCCGACGGCGCGGCGGTCAGCGCCTTCGTGCGCGGTTTCGACGACTTCATGCGCCGCTTCGGCCATCTTGCGGAGAGCGGCGTGAACCTGGCGAGCCCGCCCTGGTCGGAGCAGCCGGAGGTCGTTCTCGCCATGGTCGCTGCCCGCCTCGACGCTCCCTCGGAGCGGTCCGCTGCAGCTGACCAGGAGCCGTCGCAGCGTCGCCTGCGTCGGGCGTGGCGTAGGGCCTCGCGGTACCACACCCTGCGCGACGAGACGAGCTCGCTCTACACCCATACCTACGGGCAGTATCGCCCGATCGTTCTCGCGCTCGCCGACCGCCTCATCGAGACCGGGGCGCTGGAGGTGCGCGACGACGTCTTCTACTTCACGCTCGACGAACTGCGCCGCGTCGTCGACGCCAGCCTGACGCCCTCGGAGGCCCGCACGATCGTTCGCAGCCGCCGCGCCGAGGTCGAGATCGCCTCCAGAGGAGAGCCGCCGGAAGTCGTGGTCGGGGACACGGCCGACCTCATCGAACTGCCCCGGCGCCGCACCCTTCGCGGCATCGCCTCGTCGCGGGGCCGCTACACCGGTCGCGTGGTCGTCTGCCGAGGGCTTGACGACATCGAGCGCGTGGAGCAGGGCTCCGTCGTGGTCGTGCCCTTCTCGGACGCGAGCTGGAACGCGCTGTTCACGCGCGCCGGCGCCATCGTCGCCGAATCGGGCGGAATGCTCTCGCACAGCGCCATCCTCGCCCGCGAGCTCGGCGTGCCCGCGGTGGTCTCCGTCCGCGGCGCGCTCACGCTCGACGACGGCGTGCTCGTGACGGTCGACGGGCTTCACGGCACGGTGTCGGTCCTGGAGGCCGCCTCGTGGTTCACCGACGCACGGAGCCTGGATGCAGACTCTGCGTAACGTCTTCAGGAGGAAGGCCCGGGCCTTCCTGACGATCTTCGGCATCACGATCGGCGTGCTGGCGCTCGTGGTCACCGGCTCGGTCGCGGAGAAGCTCCAGCTGCTGGTCGACGGCGGCGTCGAGTACTACTCGGACAAGGTCATCGTCACGGACGGCTCCACCTTCGCGGGCTTCGGCATGTCGCCGATCTCCTCAGAGGTGCTCGAGGACGCGGAGGCGGCGAAGGGCGTCAAGCGAGGCTCGGTGACGCTGAACTTCCTGCTCGAGGACGACGTGCAGACGATCAGCATGGGCACGCCGCCGATGGTCGAGGCGACCGACTTCCGCGACGTGGGCGTCGAGTCGTTCGAGCTCACGCTGGCGGAAGGACGCGAGCTCACCGCAGACGACCGGGGGAAGGTCACGGTGGGCGCGGACCTCGTGTCGCAGCTCGGCGCCGAGGTCGGGGGGACGGTCAAGATACGAGGACGGGAGTTCGAGGTCGTGGGCATCTACGAGCGCACCCTCACCGCGCCGGACTCCACCGTGGTCATGACCCTTCCGGACGCGCAGAGAGCTGTTCCTGAAGACGCTGCCCGACGCCGTCGCCAAAGGCCTCGACAGGGACGCGCTGGCCACGAGCATCGTGCTGTTCGCCGAGGACGGCGTCGACCCCGACGATCTCGTGAAGACCGTGTCCAAGGAGCTCGGCGACAGCTACAACGTCCAGGGACCCGCCGGATTCAAGGAGTTCGTGCAGGAGCCGCTGCAGATCTTCAACTACCTCATCTACACCGTCGGGCTCATCGCCCTCGTGGTGGGCGGGCTGTCCATCATCAACACGATGACGATCTCGGTCTCGGAGCGGACCCGTGAGATCGGCATCCGCAAGGCGATCGGCGCGAACCGCGCGGCCATCCTGCGCCAGTTCGTGGCCGAGGCGGCGGTCATCGGTCTGATCGGCGGGCTCATCGGCCTCGGGCTCGGCTTCCTGATCGTGGAGGCGACGAACCGCTCCGGGGTCATGGGGGCCACGCAGCTGTTCCTGCTCACCCCGCGCCTGGCGATCGGCTCCGTCGTGTTCTCGCTGGTCCTCGGCATACTGGCCGGGCTGTGGCCCGCCTGGCACGCCGCGCGGCTCGATCCCGTCCAGGCCCTCAGGTACGAGTAGGAGGCGGCATGGAGCTCGCACTGCGGCTGGAAGGGGTCACCCGGCGCTACCGCCTCGGCGCCGACAACTACGTGAATGCGTTGCGCAGCGTGGATCTGAGCGTGGAGGCGGGGGACATGGTGGCGATCATGGGCCCGTCAGGCTCGGGGAAGTCGACGCTCATGCACATCGCCGGCGGACTGGACACCCCCGACGCCGGGGCCGTCTGGGTCGAGGGCACGCGCATCGACACGCTCAGCGACCGGCGGCTCACCGCGCTCAGGAGCCGGCGCATCGGCTTCGTGTTCCAGGGATTCAACCTGCTGCCCGGGCTGACGGCGCTCGAGAACACCGCGCTCGCCGGTCAGTACTGTGGCATGTCGAGACGGGAGGCGGCGCGACGGGCGACGGACCTGCTCGCGCTGCTGGGTCTCGCCGACCGGGCCAGACACCGGCCCTCGGAGCTCTCCGGCGGCGAGCAGCAGCGCGTCGCCATCGCGCGGGCGCTGATGAACGACCCTTGCCTGCTCATGGCCGATGAGCCCACCGGCAACCTGGACAGCGCGACGTCTGCCGAGATCATGACCGAACTGGGACGCCTCAACCGCGAGCGCGGCATGACCCTCATGCTGGTCACCCACGATCCGGGCGTCGCCGCGCTGTGTCGCAGGCGCATCGACATGCACGATGGTCTGATCGCGGCCGCGGAGAGAGAGGTCGTGCCGTGAACGCCGGCGCCGTCGCGGCGATCGCGGTGGGTGGCTACCTGATCGGCAGCATCCAGTTCGCGCGCATCGTCTTCGCCGTGCGCGCCCCCGGAGAGCCGCCCCCGCTCATCCGCACGCCGACCACGGACGGCGAGGCGGAGCTCGTCGCGCATGCCATCGGCGCCACCAACGTCATGATCGCGTTCGGCCCCCGCTGGGGCATGCTCGTGACCTTCCTCGACATGGCCAAGGCGTTCGTCCCCGTCCTCGTGCTCAGGCTCCTGTACCCGGACGAGTCCTTTGCGCTCGTGTGCGGCGGCGCGGTCCTCGTGGGGCACCTGTGGCCGGTCTGGTACCGATTCAGCGGCGGCGGAGGCAACTCGTCGATCCTCGGCATGCTGCTGGCCATCAGCCCGGTCGGCGCGGTCGTGACCCACCTGGGCGGGATGCTGCTCGGCAGGCTCTGGCCGGTCCTCGCGTTCGTCGCGGGCGTCGCGCTTACCATCCCGTGGTTCTGGTGGCGCAACGGATTCGGCAGCCCGGAGTTCTTCTTTGCGATCTTCGTGACCGTCATCTACGTCGCGGGGCAGCTCCCTGAGGCCAGGCGGATGTACCAGCTCAGGCGCCAGGGGCACAAGCTCGACACCGCCCACGTCATGCACATGATGCGCGGCGCCGCGAAGACGGGTCGTACCGGCGCGGAGATCGCGGAGGAACGTCGCCGCGGCACGCCCGTCGAGTAGGTCAACGAGGTCTGGAGTCGGAAGGCATGTGCTGACGCGTCCGCGACTGGGTGGCAACATCGCCTGCCGCGCCTCACGCCCTTTCCTGCAGCAGCTCCCGCCCACGGCGCCGGAGGGCGTCCATCAGCTGGTCCAGGTGCTCGGCCGTGGTGAGCGGGTTCATGATCGCGACGCGGAGGGCGCCGACGCCGTCGTGCTTGGCCGGGACGATGTAGAACTCGCCCGACTCGATCAGGCGGCGGCGCAGCTCGAGCTGGAAGTCGCCGACGCGCTCCCGCGGGGCGTCCCGCAGCTCGGCCGGGACGTGCCGGAAGACGACGATGTTGCACTGCGGGTCGTGGAGCGGGACGAAGTCGTCGGCCGCCGAGAGCTTCTCGTGGAAGGTGCGGCCCAGGGCGAAGGTCACGTCGACCATGTCGGCGAAGAGCTGCCGCCCGAACAGCGACCACACACCCCAGAGCCCGAAGGCCGCCGCCCGCTTGGTGCACTCCACCGTCCTGACGCCGCTGTCGTAGTCGGCCAGGCCGGGGGCCGCCGGGTCGAAGAGGTAGGGCGCGTCCTGACGGAAGGCGTCGAAGATCCGGCGCTTCTCGCGGTAGAGGATGAAGGCGCAGAGGCTGGGCATGAAGAGCATCTTGTGGGCGTCCCAGACGATGCTGTCCGCCTGGTCCAGGCCGGCCAGGAGGTGCCTGTGCCGCGTCGCTCAACAAGGCCGAGCCGCCGTGGGCGGCGTCGACATGCAGCCAGACGCCGTGCTGCCGGCAGACCGCGGCGATGTCCTCCAGCGGATCGAAGGCCCCGGTGGGCGTGGCGCACGCGCAGGCCACGACGGCCACGATGGGTCGGTTCCCGGCCCGGAGACGAGCAAGCTCGTCGTCCAGCTGCCGGGGATCCATCCGGCCGCGCTCGTCCAGCCCGACGCGCACCGTCTGCCGGCTGCCCAGGCCGAGGATCCCGGCGGCGCGAGCGACGCTGTAGTGGGCCTCGGCATGGGCGACGAGGACGGGCGGGGGTCCGTCGCCGGCCAGTCCGCGATCCCATGCCTCACCCAGGGCCACGTTCCGGGCCGTGAGCAGCCCCGTCAGGTTGGCGAGGGACCCGCCGTGCGTGACGCTGCCTGCGAAGGTGTCGGGAGCCCAGCCGATGGCTTCGCCCAGTTCCCGGACCATGGCCAGTTCCACGGCCGTGGCCCACGGGCCCACCTCGTAGATGGCCATCACCTGGTTGGTGACCGACCCGACGGCGTCGAACAGACCGGCGAGCGGCACCGGCGCCGGCACCTGATGCCCGATGTAGCGCGGGTCGTGGAGGTTGAGCCCGCGCTCGAGCATGATCCTGACGAGGCCGGCGAACTGGTCTGAGACGGCGGCCGCCGTCGCCGGCCGTCGGCGGCGCCGAGACTCGCCGCGCCGCCGGCGCCCTCACGGCCGCGCAGGAGCGCCCTCGCCTCGCGGATCGCCGCAGCCGGCTCGGCCCAGGGCAACACGGCGCCGTCCGACCGCTCGGCTCGCGCGAGGTTGGCGGCCAGCAGATCGGCCAGCCGACGACCGGCGTCTTCCAGAAGATCAGGATCGTAGGCGGCGGCGATACGCTGCCGAGCCGCGATGAGGTCGTCCGGGACTGTCGACATGGTGCGCGCTGCCTTCGGCTGGGTGGGTACGGGCGGCTATTCTCCGTCGCCCGAAAGCCGGCTGCAACGCGCCGCGGCGCACCCGGCCGCCGCTCAAGCGCAGTAGATGCGCACCTTGTCGCCGTTCTTGCCGTCTACGTTGATCTCCATGTCGCGCAGCGTGGTGATGAGTTCGTCGATGTCCTCGGGCTTGAGGTTCGTGAAGTCCACGGACATGCCGTGCTGGGACATCGAGGCGTTGATCTGATCCATCGCCTGGGGCGGGATCAGCGAGGTGAGCTTGAGGCCCGAGCGGACGAGGGCGATGGGGATCTTGACGTCGACGTTGTCGCCGTTCAGCGCGGTGACCTTGACGTAGAGGTACTTCGGCAGCGCGGCGATCAGGGGTTCGGGGTCGCCCTTGATCGCCGACCCGCCGGGTGCGCTGTCGGCGCCTTTGGGCGCGCCCAGCGCGTCGAGCAGGCGCTCCGCCTCCTCGGCGGTGATCTTGCCGGCGGCGAGCAGGTTCAGGATGCGGGCGCGGTCGTCACTCATCGTAGACACTTCCTTTCAGGCGACCGTCACGTCGACGGCCGAAGTCGCGGTGCTGAAGCTGACGGCTGTTCCGCGCGTCTCGGAGAGCGCCACGAGCGAGCGGAGCAGCAGGCCGGTGCAGTGGTGGTGCGAGGAGCGCCGCCCGAGGAGCGCGAGCGCCAGGACGAGCGGCCAGAGCAGGAAGAGCGGCAGCCACAGGCGCCGCCGCCGTCCGCCCCGGGGGGCGATCGACACGTCGAGGACCATGGGCGGGAGGCTCATCGGCGGAGCCTCGCGGCCGCCTCGTCGACAGAGATCTCGCCGCGGTCCAGGAGATCGAGGGGGTCGTCGGCGGCGGGAGTGGACTCAACCTGGACCAGAGGCAGCTGCGTGGCGATCCGGTTGAGGCGGTTCTTGACGGTGGGGTAGCTGATGCCGAACGCCTTCTCCATGTCCTTGATGGAGCCGTGGCTGCGGACGAAGGCGGTCGCGAAGACCTGATCCTCGTAGCGCAGGCGGGCGAGCGGCGGCAGCTCGAACTCCCCATGAATCGAGATGCCGGTATCCAGGCGGACCTCAGTCACCAGGAAGCGGCGATCGCCGGTGAGATCGGTGAGCTCGTGCCAGTCGTTTGTCATCCGGTGCCTCCAATCCTTGATTTGATGAACACAGAGTGGCATAGCGAAGAAAGAAAATCAAGTAGTGCACTAAAGAAAATGAAGGCGAGAGGCGCATGCGCCCCCACGACGAGCTTCCCCCCGCCGTCTCCCCCGTCCGGCCCTCGCGCCTGCTATGATGGCCGGCGGTCGCGGCGGCTCGTGCGCCGACGCATCGCTGGGCGCACTCCAGCCCCAGCGCTCTCGTGAATGAAGGCAGTCAGGCTGCGGCGTCACCGGCGGCCGTCACGCGTCCAGGAGGCGTTCATGGGCACCTTGGCTTCGGCATTGGCGTCCCCGCCGTGGCTCCACCTCGGCGTCGAGCCGGGCACGATCATCTCCGGCATCGTCTACGCCCTCATCGTCGTCGCGCTCGTGGGTGTCGTCGTTGCCCTGATCACGGACGATCGCGATCCCAGCACACTGCTTGCCTGGCTGTTCGTCATCATGCTGCTGCCGGTCGTCGGCCTCCTCCTCTACTTCTTCATCGGCCGCAACTTCCGGCGGGACACGCGAAGCCGGCGGCGTCTGCGCCATACGCTCGAGCAGCTTGTCGAGAGGTCCCTCGAGCCGGTGCTCGAGGCCAACGCGGCGTTCACTTCGGCCGCCGTCGACCAGCTCGACGGCACGGTGGCCGGCAAGATCGAATCCGCCGGTGAGAGCGGAACGCACCTGCCGCCGCTGCCCGCCGACACGCTCGAGGTCTACTCCGCCGGCGCGCAGAAGTTCCCCGCGCTGCTCGAAGACATGGCGCGGGCGGAGACCTACATCCACCTGATGTACCTCATCTGGAAGAAGGACGAGCTCACGGCCAAGGTGACCGAGATCATCCGCGATCGCCTCGAGGCGGGGGTGCAGGTTCGCATCATGTACGACTGGCTCACCTGCATCCTCTACTCCAAGGCGGAGCTGCGCGCCCTGGCCGCTGCCGGCGCCGACGTCGTCCCCTGCTACAGGAGCCTCACGCGGATCAACTACCGCAACCACATGAAGATCGCTCTGATCGACGGCAAGGTCGTCTACACCGGCGGCATGAACCTTGGCCAGGAGTACATCGACGGCGGCAAGCGGTTCGAGGTGTGGCGGGACACGCACCTGCGCATGACCGGCCCGATCGTCGCCCCGTTCATCAGCCTCTTTGCGACGCGCTGGCTCCTGAACGACCGCACGGAGGATCTGGCCACGGGGTACGTGCCGGAGCCGCGCGCCCACGCGCCGGGAGAGGGCATCCCCGTGCAGATGATTCACTCCAGCGTCGCCACCCGGAACAAGGCGATCCGCGACGCCTTCATCATCGCGCTCGTCGCGGCGCGGGAGCGGGTCTGGATACAGTCGCCCTACTTCGTGCCCGACGAGCCGCTCATCACGGCCATGTGCGTGGCGGCTCGCGCCGGCGTCGACGTGCGCTTCATGATGGCCGGCGTGCCCGACAAGAGGATCCCCTTCTACGCAGCGCAGGCGTACTTCGGGCAGCTCGTCGATGCCGGCGTGCGCGTGTACATGTACGCGGCGGGCTTCATGCACGCGAAGACCGTGATCGTGGACGACCAGGTCTGCATCATCGGCACCTGCAACTGGGACATCCGCAGCATCATCCTGCATGACGAGGTGGCGGCCGTCATCTACGACGAGGCCGCCACCACCAGGTACGCCGAGCAGTACGAGCTCGACCTCGGCGACTGCGTACTCGTCACCGCCGCCGACGTGCTGGGGATGAGCGCAGCGAAGCGATTCCGCAACTCCGTTGTGCGGCTCTTCTCGCGGCTGCTCTAGCCCGGCTCGGCATCCGCTGGCCGACGGGGTCGTCCGCCGCCCCGAACGAGTGCAGCCGCTGCGTCACGAGCGAGCGCGGCGGTTCTCCAGGCGCCGCGGCGACGCAACGGTGGCGCGTCTTGCCAAGTAGGAGCCGCTCCTTTATAAGAAGGGTGCCGCAAGAAGGACCCGACATGCCTGTCGCGAACGACGAAGCAGAACGCCGCATCGGATTGATGAAGGACGGCCTCCGCGGACGGGGGATGAGGCTGACCCATCAGCGGCTCGAGGTCGTGCGCGAGATCGCGGCCACGGATGAGCACCCGGACGTCGAGAGCATCTTCCGGAGGGTGCGTACTCGGGTCCCTACGATCTCGCTGGATACCGTGTACCGCACCATTGCCACGCTGGTCGAGCTCGGGTACGTGACCCGCACCATGCTCACGCCGGGGCCGGCGAGGTACGACGCCAACCTGACGCACCATCATCACTTCGTGTGTACGCGATGTGGCGTCGCGCGCGACATCGCCGACCCCAGCCTCGACGCCATCCGGGTTCCCGCTGGGGCCGAAGGGCTCGGGAAGGTGGAAACCGTTGAGGTCCAGCTGCGGGGGGTGTGCGCGGCCTGCGAGCGCCGAGAGGCGCAGAGCCGCGAAGGTCAGCTCGCAGTGACAGCCGGTTCGAACGACGAAGGGAGCAACCGTCATGAGTGAAGACAGCAAGGGTCCGGCGACGGGCGGCGAGCACGCACACCCGGCCGGCCGAGGCACCTCAAACCGCGACTGGTGGCCGAACCAGCTGAACCTGAGAATCCTCCACCAGAACTCTCCCCTGTGCGATCCGATGGGCGAGGGCTTCAACTACGCGGAGGAGTTCAGGAGCCTCGACCTGGCGGCGGTGAAGCAGGACCTCTACGACCTGATGACCGAGTCGCAGGACTGGTGGCCGGCCGACTACGGTCACTACGGGGGGCTCTTCATCCGGATGGCGTGGCACAGCGCCGGCACCTACCGCATGGGCGACGGCCGCGGCGGGGCAGGGTCGGGCTCCCAGCGCCTGGCGCCGCTCAACAGCTGGCCCGACAACGCGAACCTCGACAAGGCGCGCCGCCTGCTCTGGCCGATCAAGCAGAAGTACGGCGGGAAGATCTCCTGGGCCGACCTCATGATTCTTGCGGGCAACGTCGCCCTCGAGTCGATGGGATTCAAGACCTTCGGCTTCGGCGGCGGGCGCGAGGACGTCTGGGAGCCGGAAGAGGATACCTACTGGGGCAGCGAGGACACCTGGCTCGGCGACAAGCGCTACTCGGGTGACCGTGACCTCGAGAACCCGCTCGCCGCCGTGCAGATGGGCCTGATCTACGTGAACCCGCAAGGGCCGAACGGCGAACCGAACGCGGTCGCGTCGGGCCGCGACGTTCGCGAGACGTTCGGGCGCATGGCCATGAACGACGAGGAGACCGTCGCCCTCGTCGCGGGCGGGCACACCTTCGGCAAGTGCCACGGCGCCGGCGATGCCACCCTCGTCGGTCCCGAGCCGGAAGGCGCCCCCATGGAAGAGCAAGGCCTCGGCTGGAGGAGCAGCTTCGGCAGCGGCAAGGGGGACGACACGATCACCAGCGGCATCGAAGGCGCGTGGACGCCGAAGCCGACCCAGTGGGACATGGGCTACTTCGACATGCTGTTCGGCCACGACTGGAATCTCGTGAAGAGCCCCGCCGGAGCCTGGCAGTGGGTCCCGGTCAATCCGGATGAAGAGGATCTGGCGCCGGCCGCTCACGATCCGTCGAAGCGGGTGACGACGATCATGACGACGGCGGACCTCTCGCTGCGGATGGATCCGATCTACGCACCGATTGCGAAGCGGTTCCACGAGAACCCTGAGGAGTTCGCCGATGCTTTCGCCCGCGCGTGGTTCAAGCTGACCCACCGCGACATGGGCCCGCGCTCGCGCTATCTCGGCCCCGAAGTCCCTGAAGAGGAGCTCATCTGGCAAGACCCGGTGCCCGCGATCGATCACGAGCTGATCGACGCCACGGACATCGCGGACCTCAAGGGCCAGGTCCTTGCTTCGGGCCTGTCGATCTCCCAGCTGGTCTCGACCGCCTGGGCGTCGGCGTCGACGTTCCGCGGCTCCGACAAGCGCGGCGGCGCCAACGGGGCGCGCATCCGTCTTGCGCCGCAGAAGGACTGGGAGGTCAACCAGCCACTCCAGCTGCGGGCTGTGCTGCAGACCCTGGAGGGGATCCAGGAGGCGTTCAACAGCGCGCAGTCCGGCGGGAAGAAGGTCTCGCTTGCCGACTTGATCGTGCTGGGTGGCTGCGCAGGTGTTGAGCAAGCGGCGAGGATGGCCGGTCACGACGTGACCGTTCCCTGCACCCCCGGTCGCACCGATGCGTCGCAGGAACAGACTGACGTCGTGTCGTTCGCCGTGCTCGAACCCGCTGCGGACGGATTCCGCAATTACCAGAAGAGCAAGTACGCCGTATCGGCAGAGGAACTGCTGGTCGATCGCGCGCAGCTGCTGACGCTGACCGCGCCCGAGATGACAGTCCTGATCGGGGGCCTGCGCGTCCTGAACGCCAACGTCGGACAGTCCCGGCACGGCGTCTTCACCAAGCGACCGGAGACGCTCACCAACGACTTCTTCGCGAACCTGCTCGACATGAGCACGACCTGGAAAGCCGCCTCGAAAGACGAAGAGGCGTTCGAGGGTCGTGACCGCGCGACGGGTGAGCTCAAGTGGACGGGCACCCGCGTTGACCTCATCTTCGGCTCGAACTCGCAGCTCCGGGCCCTCGCGGAGGTCTACGCCTGTGAGGACTCCGAGGAGAAGTTCGTACGCGACTTCGTCGCGGCGTGGAACAAGGTGATGAACCTCGATCGCTTCGACCTCGCGCGTCCGTAGAAAACACGTCGGCACATCGGGAGCGCGTATGGCTGCCCCTCTCAGGCCGCCTTGAGCCGCTGGGCCCGTGGTGGTGTGTGGGCAGGCAGCCGAGCGCCTTGCCTCATCGTCTGGTGCGGCCGCATCACGGGAGCTTCGCGCCCTTCTCATCGGGCGCCTCGACGGGTTAGATTCGACGCGTACCGATCGCGGGGGATGGCGAGGAGGCGACGATGAGCGCGACTGATGAGGGTGCCGGGCCGAAGTACGACGTTGTGGGTGAGCGTGAGGGTCACGTGGGGGATGATGATGCGGTGGCGGCGCCGGTGGTGATGGGCGGCGAAACGGGGGCCGCGCGGTCCGGCCTCATCCTCGGCGAGGGGGAGGAGGCGGCCGGCGACGCCATCGCCGAGGTGCCCGGCGTCGACGTGTACGTCCTCACGTCCGAGGAGCGCCTCGCCAAAGGACGCGCCGCCCGCCGTGCGATGCCACGCTCGGCCCACGGCTTCTGGCGGCCCGCGCCCGATCGTCCGGACCCGATCGCGCTGCTGGAGGAGCAGGCGCGGACGCGGCTCCCCGATCTCGTCCCGATCCGCTACGGGCGCATGCTCGCCTCGCCCTTCGCTTTCTACCGTGGCGGCGCGCTCATCATGGCCGCCGACCTCGCCGCCACGCCGCGACTCCGGCCTGATGACGCAGCTCTGCGGCGACGCTCACCTCTCCAACTTCGGCCTGTTCGCCTCGCCTGAGCGTCGGCTCGTCTTCGACATCAACGACTTCGACGAGACGCTGCCGGGCCCGTGGGAGTGGGACGTCAAGCGTCTGGCGGCGAGCTTCGAGATCGCGGGGCGCGAGCTGGGGTTCAGCGCCGCCGATCGCCGCGAGGTCGTGCTGACCTCGGTCCGCGCCTATCGGGAGGCGATGCCGGCGCTCGCGGGCGATGGGCAACCTCGACGTCTGGTACGAGCACATGACCGCGGACGAGCTGCTCGCCGTCATCCTGGGACGACGGCGCGCCAGACGCCTCTCCCGGGAAGAGGCGCGCTCGGCGCAGCAGGCGGTCGCCAAGGCGCGGGCGCGCGGACACCAGCGAGCCTTCGGCAAGCTGGCGCGTGAGGTTGACGGCGGCTGTGCATCACGCCGATCCTCCGTTGATCGTGCCGCTCCACGATCTCGCGGCCGGGCGGGGCGAAGCGATATCGAGGCCTGGATGCCGCAGCTGGTTGCGGCGTACCGCACTTCCTTGGCGAGATCGCCGTCACCTGCTGGAGCGCTTCCGCTACATGGATATCGCGCTCAAGGTCGTCGGCGTGGGCAGCGTCGGCACGCGCGCCTGGATCGTGCTGTTCGCTCGGGCGCGACAACGAGCGATCCGCTGTTCCTGCAGGCCAAGGAGGCGCAGGTCTCGGTGCTGGAGCGCTTCGTCGGTCGCAGCCGCTACGAGCACCACGGGCAGCGGGTCGTGGTCGGTCAGCGGCTGATGCAGGCCGCCAGCGACATCTTCCTCGGCTGGGTGCGCGTCACCGGCATCGACGGCCGCGAACGGGACTTCTACGTGCGCCAGCTCCGCGACTGGAAGGGCGGCGTCGACCCGACGAAGCTGCGGGTGCCGGCGGCGCGACGTGTACGCGCGGCTTTGCGGGGCACGCTCGCCCGCGCTCACGCGCGCTCCGGCGAGCGCCTCGCGACCGCCGCGTACCTCGGCAAGAGCGACACCTTCGACCGCGCCGTCGCGGACTTCGCGGCCGCCTACGCCGACCAGAACGAGCGCGACTACGAGGCCTTCGCGGCGGCGGTGAAGTCAGGACGGCTGCCGGCCGAGACCGGGGTGTAGGGCCGCAAGCGGCGCACGCAAGTCTGGAGCTTCGGGCGGAGTCTGCGAGCGCCGGCGCGAGTCCGGGAGCGCCAGACTGAAGCGAGCCGCCGGGAGCGCGCCGCCGCGCGCATTCGCGCGCCAAGCCGTCGCCCGGACGTCTGCACCTTCGCGCCTCAGGCCGCCGCGCTCGTCGTCACCTTCGCGCCTCAAGCCGCCGCGTCTGATCCCGGCTGAGTCCGGCTCGACGCGGCTGCCAGCTCGGACGTCCCCAATCGTGTCGCCGTCCAGTGTGAGGTGGGCGCAGCGATCGGGTCGGTCAGCAGCGTGGCCTGTCCTTTGCGCGGGTCGATCCGGATGCCGTAGTTGCCGTGCCAGAAGTAGAGGATGCCGTTGGCGGTCGTGCAGCGGGCCTCGAACCCTCTGGCGATAACCTCACCGAGACTGTATGTCCGTTCACGCACCATGATTGCCTCGCCTGCCCTCGTCTGATCGCTGCACTGGGTGGTGTTTCACCTTCGCTATCGGGCCGGCGAGCGGAGCAGCAATAGGACGATCGTCTACAGCGACAAGGAAAGCGGAAGAAGAGGGAGCGACAACCCGCGGGAGCGTCCTAGCATCTCCCTGCACGTCGCTGAGGCGGGACTCGACGCCGCGCGCGCGGCTCGGGCGTCGTCTGTGTGAACGGCGCCGCGGCCCACCTCGTGCACCGCGGCGACCTTGTCGTCACGGCCGGCTTCGTCCGGCTCGAGGAGGCCGAGGCGCGGAACCGGCGGCCGCGGGTCGTCTTCGTCGACGAGCAGAATCGGCCGCGCGAGACTCGGTCCGAGCGCGCCGGCCTCGCGACGTCGCAGGGCCGTCGCACCGGTTGGGCCTCGGCGTCAGGACGGGAGGCGTGAGCCGCGGCGTCGCGCGGTTCGCGGCTTGGCCTGCCTCTTGCCTCGGTAGCCCCGACAGGCAAATGGCCGGGTTGAGGGGGCCTGCGCCGCACGCTCACGGCGCTTGCCCTGCCGCGCTTGTCGCGGCGCTCGCCCCACCCTGGTGAGCACGTCCCGCTTGAGTGCCGGCGCCGGAGGGCGACTATTCGCCCCCATGCGCCGGCGCATGGCATCGCGACGTTGCTCGGCGATGCTCGAGGAGCGCCTCGGAACGCTCGCCCCGAATGATGACGCTCGTCGACGAGGCGCTGCGACGCTCGCTCGGTTTGGGGTAGACGAGGGCGGCCGCCCTCAGGCCGGCCGCCCCTCGTCGGTCCCCTACTTCTCGCCGTGGATCCCGTGCTGCCAGTAGCACTCCTCGAAGGACCCCAGCTCGCTGTAGTGCTCGAGCAACTCCTCGCCCTTGTAGCGGTCCAGGGTCACGGGGCCGGAGAAGCGCAGGTAGCCGCCCGGGTACCTGATGATCTCGGCCACGAGCTTCTGTACCCCGCTCGCGAAGTCGATGAGGGTCTGACTGACGAGGGTGTGCTCGCGAGCGTACGTCAGGACGTAGCGGTCGTCCCCGTCGCGATACTCGAAGCACAGGGTGTCCGGGACCGGCTTGCCGGTGTGGTGGTCGATCTCACTGCCGCTCTTTGAGAACGTCACCTTGGCGCCGTCGTCGGCGACGACCGTGCCGTCACGCGCCAGCATGTAGTAGGGGAACTCGGCGTAGCCGTGCTTCTTGGCCGCCGTGATGAAGGCGGTGACGTACGAGTACGGACCACCTGCCCGCGTCCCCAGTACCAGTGGTCGATTAGGTGTGCCATCCCCAGGTTCATCCAGTTGTGGTCGTGGTAGCCCATGCCGGTGGTCTCGTGGACCTCCGTACCGATGCGGTACGTCGCCGTCACCTTGCCCATCGGCACGAACGCCGCCCAGGCGAAGATGGTGTCGCCGTCGGCGCCGAAGACGAGGTGCCCCGTCTCGGGGCGCCAGGGCTCCGTGACGGACTCGAGCCGAACCTCGGCCGAGAGATCCTCGGCCTTTCCGGTGATGTGGTACTCGTGCAGGTCGCCGGTGAAATGGTAGTCGCCGATGCGCACGTCGCAGCCGTCCTTGGAGGCGGCGAACTCATCGGCCTTGAACCTGCCGTACTTCGACATCCTCCTTCCGTCCGGAAGGTCCAGGTCGATCTCGATGAGCGGCTCGAGGGGAGTCGAAGTACCACCACTCGATGTTGGGCGCGCCCGTGTCGAGACGCAGGCCGTCCTCCCATGGCTCGATGCGACCCTTCTTGAGTCCGAAGCGCGCGTAGTCCTCGGAGTCGACGGCCAGACGGGCCGGTTCGTCGTGACGATCCATCGTTTCGCCTTTCGCTCGATTGGCTTGACGCCCTCCCGTTGCCGACGATCGCCTCGCCGCTAGCGGTCCAGGTCGTGCTCCAGCGACTCCTCGTGGATCTCGCGCTTGTAGAAGATCTGCTCGAAGGCTCCCGTGTTCTCGTACTGCTCGACGAGCTCGCCGGTCTTGGTAGCACTTCAGGCTCGTGGCCGCCGCGAAGCGCATGTAGCCGCCGGGGTAGCGGATGAGCTTGAGCATCTCCTTCTGCCAGCCCCTTGGCGAAATCGATCCAGGTGTAGGCCACGAGCGTCTTCTGGCGCGTGAGAGTCAGCTCGTATCGCGTGTCTCCGTCCTGATAGTCGAAAGAGATGGCGTCCGGCTCGGGCTTCCCGGTCTTCTCGTTGATCTCGGCTCCGTGCATCGTGAAGGTCATCTTGGAGCCGTCGTCCGCGATCACCTTGCCGTCGCGCGCCAGCATGTACCAGTGGAACGGTGTATAGCCGTACTTCTCCGTAGCCACGATGTGCGCCGCGAGGAACGTGTACGGGCCGACCTCGCCTCTCGCCCACCACCAGTGGTCGATGAGGTGCCCGAGATTCGTGTTCGTCCAGTTGTGGTCGTGATAGCCCCGGCCAGTGGCCTCATGGACTTCGTCACCGATCTTGTAGGTGGCCAGTCAGCCTTGCCGAACGGCACGAACGGCGTCCAGCCGAAGAAGTGCTCGTCGTTGGGCCCGAAGAGCAGGAGGCCGCTCTCCGGACGCCATGAGCTGCGTGATCCCTTCGAGCCGGATATCGACCGAAGAGCTCGTCGGCCGCCGCGGTGATGCGGTACTCGTGCAAGTCGCCGGTGAAGCGATAAGGAGCCCGATACGGACGTCGCAGCCGTCTTTGGAGGCGCTGAACTCCTCGGGCTTCAGGGTAGTACGAGCGGACCAGCCTCGTACCGTCGGGCAGAGGTGAGGTCGATCTCGAGCTGCGGCCCTAGAGGATGGTTGAGGCCGGGTTCCGTCCTTCGTCGCAGAAGAGGACGGCAAGCCCGGTTCCGTCGTCGAGATCGGCGTCGCAGTACCACCATTCCAGGTTGGGCGCGCCGGTGTCGATGCGCAAGCCGTCCTCCCACCGCTGGATGTGGCGTCTCTCGAGTCTGAGGTGCCCGTAGTCCTCGGGCCTGTCCGCCGCGCGGGCCGGTTGTGTATGGGTGGCCATTGGGTTCCTCCTCCTCGGATCGTTCCGTCGCGTGGCGGCAAGCTGCGCCCAGGGTGAGGGTTCACTCGCGCATGAGCATCGCCATGCGCCTCGCGCTCGAGGTTGAGATAGGGCTCGCCGCTCACGTTGACTCGCACCTGCCTGATGACGCCTCCCTTGAAGCGGTAGGGCGCCTCGCCCGGGTAGTCGTCGGTGACGGGCGCGCCGCTGTCGCGCCCGACGCAGAGCCCTTCGCCGGCGATCGAGAACTCGCCGGGCTGGGTCTTGATCCGGCCCTCGCCGACCTTCTTGTCCCCGTAGTAGAGGGAGAGGATGCCGGTGGCGACGCCCGGCGGATCCTCGCCGTCCTTGTCGAAGGAGGCCGCGAGGATCAGGTTCTCGCCGATCGGGACGTCCTCGGTCGCATCGATCTTCTGTTCCGTCAGCCCCACGAAGCTGTAGACGTAGTGCAGCCTGTTGTCCTTGATGTACAGGGAGTGCCCACCGAAGCGTGCGCCGTGGGCGAACAGGACGCCCTCGGCGCCCGGGGCCGGGATGTCGACCAGCGCGCCGAGGGAGTAGGAGCGGTTGCGGATGTTCACCGACTGCTTCTCGGGGACCTCGGCGCCATCCGGGAAGTAGATGTAGCTTTCGCGGGGTCCCGCGAGCTGGGGCCGCTCGGAATGAGCACGAGCTCCAGCATCACGCGATCCTCGAGCGGGAACGCGCCGTTCCTGCCGGCCTCGGCGAACCAGAGGTTGACGAGTTCGCGTACCTTGTCGGGCATCTCGGCGGCGAGGTCGTGCAGCTCGGCGCGGTCGACGTCGGTGTGGTAGAGCTCCCATTCGTCCGCGTTGAACTCGCCCCAGCCGGCGAGCGTCGGGTGGGTGGTGACGGCCTTCCAGCCCTCGTGCCAGATGCTCGCGCGAGCCGAGCATCGAGTAGAACTGGGTCTTGCGCGTCCCTCGGCCGCGGCGTCATCGAAGCTGTAGCGCATGCTGACGCCGTCGAAGTCGCTCTGCACGTGCCCCTTGATCGTCTCCGGCGCCTCGACGCCGAGGCAGTCGAGGATCGTCGGGACGATGTCGATGGCATGGTGGTACTGGTCTCTGATCTCGCCCCTTGCCTTCGTGCCCGCCGGCCACGAGATGATGCACGGGTCGGCCGTGCCGCCGTTGAACTCGTAGCGCTTCCACATCTTGAACGGCGTGTTGAAGGCCATCGCCCAGCCGTTGGGGTAGTGGCCGTAGGTCTTGGCGCCGCCGAGCTCGTCGAGCATCGCGAGGTTGGTCTCGAGATCGTCGGGTATGCCGTTGAAGAGCAGGCACTCGTTCACCGACCCGCTGGGTCCTCCCTCGCCGCTGGCGCCGTTGTCGGAGACCACGATGACGATCGTGTTCTCGCGCAGCCCGTACTCCTCCAGGTAGTCGAGGAGCCTCCCGATGTGGTGGTCGGCGTGGGCGAGGAAGCCGGCGTAGACCTCGGCCATCCGCGAGAAGAGCCGCTTCTCGCCATCGGACAGCGTGTCCCACGGCTTGGTCTCGTCGAACTGCGGGAAGGGCTGGCCCTTCGGGCCCCTGTGCGGGTCGCCGGTGTGCCGATCGGGTTGACCGGCGGCAGCTCGGTGTCGGGCGGGACCAGGCCCATCTGCTTCTGCCGGGCCAGCGTCTCCACGCGCATCGCCTCGTAGCCCGCGTCGAAGCGGCCCTTGAACTTCTCGATCCACTCCTTGGGCGCGTGGTGCGGCGCGTGGCAGGCGCCCGGGCGCGTAGTAGAGGAAGAACGGCTTGTCCGGCGCGATCACCTTGGCGTCACGGATGAACTCGAGCGCCTTGTCGGTGATGTCCTCGGTGAGGTGGTAGCCGTCCTCCGGCAGCTTCGGCTGGTCCACCGGGTGGTTGTCGTAGACCAGGTCCGGATACCACTGGTTGGTCTCGGCGCCCAGGAACCCGTACCAGCGTTCGAAGCCGCGGCCGCTCGGCCAGTTGCGCCTCGGCGCGGCGAGGTTCATCTCGACCGTGGGGCACAGGTGCCACTTGCCGACCATGTAGGTGTTCCAGCCCAGCTCGCCGAGGATCTCGGAGAGCATGCCGTTCTCGGGCGGGATGGTGCCGCTCATGCTCGGGAAGCCATCTGCGCCCTCGGTGATGCAGGCCATGCTGTTGCGGGTGTGGTTGCGGCCGGTCAGCAGGCACGAGCGCGTCGGCGAGCAGAGCGCCGTGGTGTGCCACTGCGTGTAGCGCACGCCGTCGGCCGCGATCCTGTCGATGTTCGGCGTCTCGATCGGCCCGCCGTAGCAGGACATCGCCGAGAAGCCCACGTCGTCCAGCACGATGTAGACGACGTTGGGGGCACCGTCCGGCGCCTTCGGCGGCTCGAACGGCGTCCAGTCCGGTACCGAATCGCGGACGTCGACGTTGATGATGCCCTTGAACGGTTCAGCCCATCCCGCATCACCCCTTCAGTTGTTGCGCGCGCGATGGTCACTGTCGCCATGGCCCGAGCACCGCGCTGATCGGCCCTTTCGATGGCAGCTGCGGCCATTCGATCAGAACACCGTCCCTGAAGTCCTCCTTCATGCTGACCACGGTCCAGCCGCGGGCCTCGGCCGCGGCAAGCGCCTTCTCGGCGCCTTCGTCGTAGGCGAACTCGCGATCGGCGTCGTCGTGGTGCACCAGCAGCCCGAAACGGGCGGTCTCGAGCATGGCGACGTCGCCGTCCGAGTTGCCGCCGGCGAGCAGCGGCTTGCTGCCTGTGCGGGCCCAGATGTGCACGGGTTTGCCGGGTCCGTCGTCGATGGGCTGCTCAACGCCGGCGGTTCGATACAGGTCGCCGTCGCGGTACTCGAGCGTGGTGGCGGACCCGATGACGCGGTCGCGCGGCAGGTCCGTAGACCTGCTCGCAGACGGCGCGGACGAAGTCCCGGCCGCCTCCCGAGCAGATGTAGACCTGGAAGTCGTTGGCCTCCAGCAGGCTGATCAGCTCGAGCATGGGCTGGTAGACCGTCCTGGGTGTAGGCACGCCGAGGGTGGGTGGGTGGCGGAGGCGAAGAACTCGTTCACGGCCTCTCGAAAGCCTCGGTCGTGATGCCCTCGAAGGCCTCGGTCAAGCCCTTGACCAGCTCCGGCACATGGCGTAGATGTCCAGGAGCCACGCCATGTCGCCTTCGACCACCGCCTTGTAGGGCTGCTCCTCGGCCAGCTCCGGCTTCTCGCCGGACCATCTCCTCTAAAGCGGCGGAACATGAAGTCGGCCTGGACGTAGAGCGGCATCTCGCACCAGAGCGTGCCGTCGTTGTCGAAGGTGGCGATGCGTTCGGCGGGGGGGACGAAGGAATGCCCCGGCGTCTGGACTGATTCTACGAACTCGAGGATTGCGGCCTTGGCCGGTCCGTCGTTCCAGCTCGGCAGGCTCGCAGGATCATCGACGTTCACGGCGCCTCCTTCTGTGTCGTGCGACCGTCTTTGGTCAGCTCGTCGTCGCTGTGCCCGAGGACGTAGGTCGCCAGGGTCCCAACCGCGGCGACGAGGATCGCGCCGGTCACAAGCACCAGGGTGATGGTGAGGGCGAGGTACCGCTCGTCGCCGCCGGCCGAGAGCGGCGCCACCACCGACGCCGAGACGATCGCCACGGTGGAGGTTGGGCCCACGATCAAGTGCCGGGAGCCGTCGAAGATCGCGTACGCGAGGAGCGCGGCCAGCGCGCAGTACAGCCCGTACTGCGGCGGGATGGCGGCGATGCTCGCGTAGGCCAGCGCCTCCGGCACGAGCAGCGCCCAGACCGTGAGCGCGGCGAGCAGGTCGCCGCCGAGATCGGCCTGCTGGTTGCCCGGCAGCCGGACGGTCACCAGGAGGAGGCGCGCCCGGAGGCTCCGCGGTTCGGTGGGCAGGGTGGCCGGCATCAGGGCCTCACACTGCGACCGAGCCCTTCACCAACGTGCGGAGGGCGCGGCGGATGCGTCTGGAACGTCTTGAGGCGCTGCACACGGCTCGTCCCCGCGAGCACATGCCCTCCTGGCTTCCGGGCTCCCATCCTCCTGTGCGGTGCTGCCTAGTGCAGCGTACCGCAAGTAGCCAGTCGACTACAATGAGTCGCCGTCGGATCGGCCTCTCCGCGGAGTGATGTCGCCGAGCGCCGCGCGAGAGAGATCCTGGAGCGCGGCGACCATCGCTGCCTCGACCTGTTCCTCGGGCTCGCGGTCGAGGTCCGCTCCCCGCCGGATCATCTCGCCGAACAGGGCGTAGCCCATCGCCGCCGAGCTGAGGCAGGCGACCAGGATGCGGGGATCGTGCCTGCCGGAGGCTCCGCGGCGCTCGAGTTCGGCGGCGAAGCGCTTGGTAAGCTCTGCCATGCCGGGATTGCCGCGAGGCAGGTCGTCGAGCACGCCGTCGAGCGTCGCCCGGGCGAAGCTGGCTATGAGTTCCTTCTCGGTGAGGACGGCGTGGAAGACGGCAAAGGCGCCATCGATCACGTTGGGCATCTCCTCGACGCTCGCGACGAGCCTGCGTTGCGCCGCCTCGATCGCGGCGTGCATGAGGTTCCGCTTCGTGCCGAAGTAGCGGTGGACGAGGGCTGGATTCACATCGGCCCTGGCGGCGATGTCGCGTACAGTGACGTGTCCTGAGGAGCGTTCCGCGAAGAGCGCCGCCGCGGCGTCGATGAGGGCCCGGCTGACTTCCTCGCGTGAGCGACGCTGTCGCCTGCTCCGGCCGGTCTGGGGGGTCATGCCGATCTCCTTCTCCGCTCGACGCTCTCCGGCGGTCTCCTGGCCGTGGCGATGAAGCCTCTCGCCGTGTTCGCCGCCGCCGCCTCGGATCACTGCTCGAGTTCTCGCATTCTAGCATGCACCGACGCAATGTAGTCAGATGTTTACCTTAGCCGTCCGTACTGTCATCGCCAACACCAGCGCCTGGTCCGCGCCGGGGACCGATCCTGTAGTCTCCTGTCGCAGACTGAGGGCGGCACACACGAGCGCATGGGCGTGACAACTCCTCGCGAGGCTCCGCGCAGGTCCGCGGGCTACCTGCTGGGCATGGCGCTGCTCATGCTCGGCGCCAACTTCGTCTGGATCTCCTACAGCAATGTTCTGTTGCCCACCCTCGTTGAACAGACGGCGATGGAGAGGCGCGGGCTCATCACCGGGCTCGTCGGCTTCTTCGGCATGCTCCTCGGCGTCCTCGTGACGCTGCTGGCCGGTATCGCCAGCGACCGCTCCACGAGCCCGTGGGGCCGGCGCACCCCGTCTCTCCTGATCGGCTCGGTGGCGACGCTGCCGTTCATCGCCCTCGCCGCGGTCTTCGACAGCCCGAGCCTTGCCGTGATTGTGATCAGCTTCCTCGGCATGCAGTGCTTCACCAACGTCGGCAACGGCGCCTGGTGGCCGCTTCTGGTGGACGTGCTGCCCGAGCGGCAGCGAGGCCTCGGCTCGGGCATCGCCGGCTTCTACGCGCTGCTCGGCGCCGCGCTCGGTGTGGGCCTCGTCACGCTGCTCAACGAGAGAGGCGCACGGACGCGGCCCTGTGGGTGCTGGCGGTGAGCCTGGCCGTCAGCGGCATCGTCAGCGCCCTCGTCATCCGGAACGACGACAGGCCGGCGGCAGCCGCACGTCGCGCCAGCCTCTGGACCCTGTTCCGCGAGATGTTCCGCGTCCAGCGGTTCGTCGTGGTGTTCTTCTGGCTGGTGGCCAGCGCGTTCCTCGCCAACACGGCCCTCAACAGCCTGCAGTTCTTCGCTCGCTACTTCTTCCAGGCGTGCTTCCCGGACGTCAACCCAGACTACGCGCTCCGCCTGATGGGAGGCGTCAGCCTAGCGTGTACGGCGGTCGCGGCGGTCGGCGCCGGTCTGCTCTCAGACCGTATCGGCCGGCGCCGGCTGGTCCTCGCCTCCATGTTCGTCTCCGGCGCCCTCACCCTGGTGATGGCGTTCGTGACCGACTTCGCGGTGTTCCTCGTCCTTGCCGCTCTGCGCTCCATTGCCACGGGGCCCATCGTCGGAGTGATCCCTGCTCTGGCGGCCGATCTCGCGCCTCACGACGAGGCCGGGAAGTACATGGCCTACAGCAACCTGTCCGCGGGGATGGCCGGCGCCGTGGCGTCGCTGGGCTTCGGCCTCGTGCTCACGGAGATCGACCGCACCGGCTTCATGACTCTCTTCATCGTCTCGGCCGCACTGTTCGTCGCCGGCGGCGCGCTGTTCCTGGTGAAGGTGCCTGCCCGCGAGCTGGAGGCGCAGGGCATTGCGGATCGGTCGCGGGGCGGGGACGCGCCGCGCAGGTGAGTCGCGCGCACCGCCGGCCAGGCTGCGGGCTCCCCGGCCAGGTAGCGCCCAGCCGCGGCCGGTCCTCCCACGATGCGCGGCGCTCATTTGCCTGCGGGCGATGGCGCGAGCAGGCCGGCCAGCGCGCCGATCGCCGCCGCGCCCAATGCCGTGATGGTCTCCGGAAGCTGCGCATCGGTGCCCGTTGCGGCCAGGTAGAGGGTTCCCACTATCGCCACCAGAGCGACGGCGCTCAGCGCGGAGACGACGATGTAGTAGATCCCGGCTTCGCGCACGAGAGGAGGCGGCGGCAGCGTACTCGTGGCGTCGGCGGCGAGTCTGCGGGTTCAGGACCCTCCCTTGCGTCCGGTTCTGAGATCGTTTGCGCGTCGGCGTTGACTTGCCGGCTTCTCAGGGAGCGCGCCGGCGCCGGCGGCGGGGCAGCCGCACCACGGTGCGGTGCGGCTGCCCACGGGGGCCGTTCGCCGCCGGGGCTAGTCCCGGCCGGAAGCCCTCTCCCTCGGGTGCATCCCGGCCGGGAACTCCTTCGCTCAGATGCCGAACTGCTTGCTGTCGACCCACTCCATGCTCAGCAGGGACCAGAAGTCCATCGCCAGCTTGTTCACCACGTAGTCGTACGGCAGCCAGCCGTAGCCCCGGTCTCCCCAGGCCGTGCCCCAGGAGTTGCGGATGAGCAGGGCGCCCGTGGTCGTCTTGTTGCAGGCCGTATTCTTGATCTTCTTCGCGTCGTCGTAGCCGACCGCGACGATGGCGTGACCCCACTGCGCCGTCTCGCCGGGGCACGGGTAGGGGATCCCGCCCTTCACGTCTGCCGAGTTGAACGACGGAAAGCCCCAGAAGCCGAACATCGCGGGGATCCCGGCGGCGACGTAGTTCCTGACGCTCGCCAGGACCGTCGCCCCCGGCACGTTGGCGCCGAGCGGATCGTGGCAGAAGTACTTGAGCGCCTCGAAGTTGTCGGCCACCGCGTAGACGAAGCTCGTCGGCTCCTTGTCGAAGGCGGGCACGGCGTCTGTGTAGGGCCAGTACTTCTCGTCGGGCACCCCACAGTGCACGAGGGCCCCCATGGTGTTTCGCAGCCAGGCCCCGGTGTCGCCGGTCACCTGCATCAGGTTGCGCGTCGCCTTGTACACGAAGAGGCGAGACCCCTCGATGTGGCGGCCGAACGCACGGCGTTCGAAGTACTCGACCACGCCGACGGCGGCGTTGGCCGTGCAGGACCCCAGGCTCCTCTGGTCCTCGATCGCCGAACACCATGCTCTGAGATCAACGCTTGCCGGCAGGGCAGGGGCCGCCATCAATCCCTTCTCGACCTTGGTCAGCCCCAACGTCAGGGCCATGTCCGCGATCTCGGGGAGTTGCGCGGTGTAGTCCCGCAGGTCGGGAAACGGCGGCAGCCACCCGGTGCCGACGATCTCGCCCAGTTCGGGGATCTCTGGTCCTTTGTTCAGTGGGTACATCGGGGGTCTCCTTTCGAACGAACGTTGTCGGTTGTCGACGTGCGAGAAGCTTGGGCGATGGCGCAGAAAGTGGCCCTGAGGCAACGAGGAGAAGGCCGCCGGGAACCCGACGGACGCGCGTGTGGGGCGTCGCGGAAGAAGGGGGAGGGGAGAGTGGGGCTGTGGGCACTGGAGCGCGACGCGATGGCCATGGCAAACACCAACGCAGCCCGCCGGCCGAGCGAAGTACCCTTCTGGTCCGCTTCCCCAAGGCTTCAAGGTGCAAACCGTCGCCGAGGACGGCGGATGCCCTATGCGTAGCCTTGCGAGGCAACGCGCGGAGTCACGGGGCCGCGACTGTGACGTTCGCATGGTACCGCGATCGTCGAGAAGACCAGCCTGAGGAAGTAGCCGCGAGGACGGTCGGCTCAAAGAACGTTCCTCCGAGCGCGTGCCGTCGACCGCCTCGAACGACGCGTGCGCCCTTGCTCACCGCGTCGGCGATGTGACCCTCGACCTTCACGACTGCGGCCTCGTCGATCAGCTGACCTGCGTGACGCAGGGTCGAGCCCGTTGCCGACTCTGAGCTGCTCCGCGGCCTCGGCGAACATCTCGGCGAAGGCGTCGTGGACGCCGTCCTGAACGACGATGCGGTTGGGTCCTGTTCTCCGAAGTCTCTTGCGAAGACACCCAGGGCGACGCTCTCAGCGGAGCGTAGCCCGTCAACAGTCGACGCCAGTCGGCCGCCGGAATGCGTTGGTCCGCACTGGCCGGCCCAAACGGGCACAGCCGCACGGCAGTGTTGTATGGTAGGAAGGCGTCGACGGTGCCCGGCACGAGCAAGGAGCGCCTCCTGGCTGTCCTGGAACCCAGCGTTATCGATCCCGGAGCGATCGATGCTTTGGTCGCGGCGCTGCGGGCGCGGGGGTTCCGTGTGCTCGGACCCACCGTCAGGGACGGGGCGATCGTGACCCAGGATCTCGCCTCGGTGGCCGACCTGCCGATCGGGTGGACCGACGCCCAGGAGGGCGGCACGTATCGTCTGCGGCGGCGTGAGGACGGGGCCCTCTTCGGCTACGCGCTCGGGCCGCACTCGTGGGCGCGGTTCCTGCGGCCCGCACGCTCGCGTCTCTGGCAGGCGCGCCGGCTCGATGGCGGCTTCGAGATCACCGAGGAAGCGACCGACGCGATGCCGCTGGCCTTCATCGGCGCGCGCTCATGCGAGCTGCACGCGATCGGCGTGCTGGATCGGGTCCTCCTCGAGGGAAACCACGCCGCGAGCGACTATGCCGGGCGGCGCCGCGACGTCTTCGTCGTCGCAGTCAACTGCTCCGATCCGGCCGCTACCTGCTTCTGCGGGTCGATGGACACCGGCCCCAGGGTGAGTGGCGGCCACGATCTCGCCGTGACCGAGATCCTGGAGGATGACCACCGTCTTCTCGTTGAGCCCGGCAGCGAGCGTGGCGCCGAGGTACTGGAGCTCTTGCCGCGGCGGCCCGCCACGCCGGCCGATCGCCGGGCCGCCGAGCGAACGTTGGCTGCTGCCGAGGCCCGCATGGGGCGAACGCTTGAGACGACGGGCCTCCGGGACCTGCTGGCGCGCAATCTCGAGCACCGCCGTTGGGACGAGGTCGCGAGTCGCTGCCTCGCGTGCGGGAACTGCACGCTGGTCTGCCCCACCTGCTTCTGCACGACGATCGACGATGAGACGGACCTCACCGGCGAGACGGCCGAACGCTGGTGTACCTGGGACTCCTGCTACTCCGTCGAGTACTCCTACGTCCACGGCGGCAGTATCCGGCCCTCCGTCCGCTCGCGCTACCGCCAGTGGCTGACCCACAAGTTCGGGACCTGGCACGATCAGTTCGGCACGTCCGGATGCGTCGGCTGCGGCCGCTGCATCACCTGGTGCCCTGTCGGTATCGATGTGACGGAGGAGCTTGCCGCCATCCGCGCAACCGAGGGAGAGGTACATGCGAACCATTAGTGCGCTGCTGCGCGAGTCGCCGCGATTCGACGGCATGACACCGGCCCATCTGAACCTCATTGCCGGCTGTGGCTCGAATGTGCAGTTCTCGGAGGGCCAGGTCCTGTTCCGCGAAGGCGAGCCGGCGGACACCTTCTACGTCATCCGTCACGGCCGCGTCGCGGTCGAGCTGCACCACCCAATTCGCGGGTCCTATCTGATCGAGACGGTCGAGGAAGGAGAGGTGCTCGGCTGGTCCTGGCTGTTTCCCCCGTATCGCTGGCACTTCGACGCCCGCGCCATGAGCGCGGTGCGCGCCACCGCCTTCGACGGCGCCTGCCTGCGCGGCAAGTGCCTCGACGATCCCGCCTTCGGCTACGAGGTGATGTCGCGCTTCGCCGAGATCCTGATCGAGCGGCTGCACTGGACGAGGCTGCGCCTCCTGGATGTCTATGGCCGCGGCGACTGAACGGGTCGCCTCGCCGGGCCCCATGGTCCCCGAGCCCTTCCGGGTCGTCGGCCGCCGCCGCGAGACGGCCTACGTCTGGACACTGGAGCTCGAGGCCCTCGCCGGCGAGGGGCTGGCGCCGGCACCGGGCCAGTTCGCCATGCTCTACGCGTTCGGGATAGGCGAAGTTCCCATCTCGGCGTCCGGAGACCCGGCGCGACACGGTCTGCTCGTCCACACGGTGCGCGTCGTGGGGGCAGTCACCGAGGCCATCTGTGCCGCCCGACCCGGTGACGTGCTCGGTGTCCGCGGCCCCTTCGGGACCGCCTGGCCGCTCGACGAGGCGGTCGGGGCCGATCTGGTGATCGTCGCCGGCGGCATCGGCCTGGCGCCGCTGCGGCCGGTGCTGTACCACGTTCTGGCGCACCGCGACCGGTACGGCGCCGTGGTGCTGCTCTACGGCGGCCGCTCACCCGAAGAGCTTCTCTACCGCCACGAGCTGGAGCGCTGGCGCGGTCGCCTCGACGTTGAGGTTGACGTCACGGTCGATTCCGCCGCGAGTGACTGGCGCGGCAGCGTCGGCGTGGTGACCAGATTGATCCCGCGCGCGGTCTTCAACCCGGCGTCGGCCGTGGCGCTGATATGCGGTCCGGGCATCATGATGCAGTTCACGGCGCAGGCGCTTCTCGAACGCGGCGTACGTCCCGAGCGTATCCACGTCTCGATGGAGCGCAACATGCGCTGTGGCGTGGCGCACTGCGGCCACTGTCAGTACGGACCGACACTCATCTGTCGCGACGGCCCCATCTATCGCTACGACGTGCTCGCCCCGCTTCTGGGGGTGCGGGAGCTGTGAAGGCCGACCGCAAGCCCAAGCTGGCCGTGTGGAAGTTCGCCTCCTGCGACGGCTGCCAGCTCTCGCTGCTCGACTGCGAGGACGAGCTGCTGGCTCTGGCCGGCGAGGTCGACATCGCGTACTTCCTCGAGGCAAGCAGCAAGACCGTCGGCGGACCGTACGACCTCTCGCTGGTCGAGGGCTCGGTGACGACGCCGAACGACGCCGAACGTGTCCTCAAAGTTCGCGACGTCTCCCGGACGCTCATCGCCATCGGCGCCTGCGCCGCGGCCGGGGGCATCCAGGCGCTGCGCAACACCAGTGACGTCGAGGACTACGTCGCCGCCGTCTACGCCTCGCCGGAGTTCATCACGACGCTTAAGCGCTCGACGCCCATCTCGGCGCACGTCAAGGTCGATCTCGAAGTCGGCGGCTGCCCAATCAACAAACGCCAGCTCCTCGAAGTGATCGGCGCTCTCCTGCGCGGGCGACGGCCCAATGTTCCTCGGACGAGCGTTTGCGTGGAATGCAAGCGACGCGGGACCGTCTGTGTGATGGTGGCCCACGGAACGCCCTGTCTCGGTCCGGTCACGTGTGGCGGCTGCGGCGCGATCTGTCCCTCCTACGATCGCGGCTGCTATGGGTGCTTTGGCCCGATGGAAACGCCCAACACCGGTTCGCTCACGCGTCAGCTGCACGTGCTGGGCATGGACAGCCGGGACATCGCGCGCGTGTACGCCACGTTCTACGCCGATGCGGACGATTTCCGGGAGGCGAGCGGCCGATGAGGAAGCCGACGGGGAAGACCATCCGCACCGACTACCTGGCCCGCGTCGAGGGTGAAGCGGGCATGACGGTCAGAGTGCGCGACGGCGTCGTCACCGGCGTCGAGTTCCAGATCTTCGAACCGCCGCGGCTCTTCGAGGCATTCCTGCGCGGGCGGGCGTTCGGCGAAGTGCCCGACATCACCTCCCGCATCTGCGGCATCTGCCCCGTCGCCTACCAGATGAGCTCGGTGCAGGCCATGGAGGAGCTCTGCGGCGTCGAGGTCGGCGAGCAGCTTCGCCGACTGCGCCGCCTGCTCTACTGCGGCGAGTGGATCGAGAGTCACGCCCTGCATGTCTTCCTCCTCCACGCGCCCGACTTCCTCGGCTATGACAGCGCCATCGAGATGGCCCGCGACCACGGTGACGTGGTGCGCCGCGGGCTGGAGCTGAAGAAGGCCGGGAACGAGCTGCTGACGCTCGTCGGCGGCCGCGAGGTGCACCCCATCAACGTGAGGGTCGGCGGCTTCTATCGCGTACCGACCCGCCGTGAGCTGGCGCCGCTGCGCGAGAAGCTCGAACGGGCTCGCGAGAGGGCGCTGGAAGCGGTGCGCTTCACCGCCAACCTCGACTTCCCCGCCTACGAGCGCGACTACGAGCTCGTCGCGCTCCGCCAGCCGGGCGAGTATCCGATCGAGCGCGGCCGCATCGTGTCCAATCGGGGTCTCGACACTGCCGTGGCCGCCTTCGGCGAGCACTTTGTCGAGGAGCAGGTGCCGTGGTCGAACGCTCTCCATTCGCGCCTGCGGGAACGAGGCTCGTATCTCGTCGGGCCACTGGCCCGCTATGCGCTCAACGCGGACGCTCTGTCGCCGCTCGCGCGTGACGCGGCCGAGGAGGCGGGTCTCGAACCCACGGAGCGCAACCCGTTTCGCAGCATTGTCGTGCGCTGCGTCGAGATGGTGTACGCGGCCGATGAGGCGCTCCGGCTTCTCGAGGAGTACGAGGAGCCGGACCTCCCGGCCGTCGAGGTGCGGCCGCGGGCCGGCGTCGGTCACGGCTGCACGGAGGCCCCGCGCGGCATCCTCTACCATCGCTACGAGGTTGACGAACAAGGCACCATCCTCGACGCGAGCATCGTGCCGCCGACGTCACAGAATCAGCGCGTCCTCGAGGAGGATCTCCGGGGAGTGGTGGACCAGGGCCTCGAGCTGCCCGACGACGCGCTCTCTCATCGTCTCGAGCAGTCGATCCGCAACTACGACCCATGCATCTCGTGCGCGACCCACTTCCTGAAGCTGGAGCTGAGAAGATCCTGAAGGTGGTCGGCTTCGGGAACGACTACCGGGGCGATGACGGGGTCGGCCTGCGCGTCGCGCGACGGTTGCGGGGAGAGCTCCCGGCGCACGTCGAGATCATCGAGCACGAGGGCGAGCCGACGGGGTTGATGGACTGCTGGGAGGGCGCCGATGCGGTCTGGCTCGTCGATGCCCTGGTGTCGGGGGCGCAGCCGGGCGCCGTGCGTCGACTGGACGTGAGCGAGAGCGCCCTGCCGACGCATCTCTTCAGAGCCTCGACCCACCACATCGGTCTGGCCGAGACAGTCGAGCTGGCCCGGGCGCTGGGACGACTCCCGCGTCACGTGGTCGTCTACGGGATCGAGGGTGCGAGGTTCGATACCCGGCGGCGGCTTGGGTTGGAAGTTGAAGCCGCTGCCGAGATCGTGGCGGCGAAGGTGCGGCGAGAGGTGTGGAACTGCGTGGAAGCCGGGCGCGGCCGGGAAACGTAGTCGCGACCGGCCCACGAGGTTTCGCTGCCGACTTCCACGGGGAACTGGCGGCTAAGGGACTTCACCAGGATTGCGGGCTGCGGTTTGTGAGGCTGTTCCATGGCCGACGCAGCGTGCGCCCCAAGTGAACCATCCCGCCTCCTCAGGAACCCTCAGCTCGGGAGCGTGGCGTCGCGCCCCGCGACGTCGGGCCAGCGGGGCGCGAGCCTCTTCACGCCGAGGACCCTGTTCGCGCAGCCTCCGAGTCCGACGGAACGCTCGCCTCCCCTCGATGACTCGCCATCACCCACACGCAAGGAGGGAGGCCGCATATGGCTACGTTCGGAATCGAGGGGATTCGCTACTTCAATCATGCGCGCGCCGCCGGCGTCAGCACCGCCGGCGACCTGACGTACACCTTCAATCGCTGCAACGGCCTGGACGGAGAGCTACGTGCCGCCGGGCATACCCGTCGCTTCTACTGGGGCAACGCGGACTGCTGGGAGACCGACATCCGCGACAGCGACCAGGGCGGCGACGACCGCAACTGGGTCGACAACGTCGACCTGTTCTGGATCGAGACTCACGGGAACCACGAGGCCGACGGCCGCGCTCGGATGCTGTACGACGCGGCCCACACGCAGTGGCGGACCTGGTCCGACCAGTGGCAACTCGGCGAGAACTGGAACGCCGAGTGGATCATGGCGTACTCCTGCAAGACCGTGGACCGAAACCAGGTGACGGCGTTGTGGAGCATCTTCGCCGGCCTGCACATCTACTGCGGCGCCTGGGACAACATGTACGACGGAATCACGACCGATGAGTGCGGGGAGGACGTGGGAGACAACCTCACGGACGGGGACCCCGTCAGCGAGTCCTGGATCGACGGCGTATCCGACTGGTGGGTGGACAACCATCCCATCACGGTGTGTGTCGGTGACGCCGCGACCTGGAACGGCGGCGCCATCCGCTGGGATCTCAGCTACCTGAACCGCGACCATCTCTGGGGCCACGGCAGCGTGCTCGCGGACTTGCCGCCGTCGCAGCAGGCCTGCCTCCTGTGGCGCTGGGCGGAGGGCTGAGCCATGGAGGAGAAAGAACTGATTGCCGAGCTCGCGAGCAGCGTGGGTGACGTGCCCTCCCAGGCGGAGGTCTTCGCGGTGCGGCAGTACACGCTCGAGGAGATGAACCGCCGGATGAAGCGGCTGCTCGAGACGATCGGGAAGAGGTGCGACGTCTCCCTTGACCGCGGCGACTGGGTCCGGCAGGAGCGGCGCACGCTGGTGCGCCTGCCGATGGGTGCACGCGCCGTCCTGTACCACGCGTCTGGAGCAATGGAGGTCTCCCTCGGCATGGCGCCGATGGAGCGCCTCTTCGAGAAGACCCCACCGCGTGAGTCCTTGACCGCGATCGTTCAGGAGGCGGCCGACAAGCTGGGCATCGCCGAGTGGGCGGGCCCGGGAGAGTCGTTGGAGTTCGAGCGGCTGTGGCAGATCAAGGCTGCCGCGGCGGATCGTGAGCGGGCCGTCGAGCCGGTTCTGTGCAGGATCGTCGGCACGTACCGGCAGACGGTGTCGTCGCTGCCGGTGCTGGGGCCGGCGTCGGTGGCGCTGAAGCTCGCCGGCGGCGGGGCAGTGGACGGCGTCTCCTTCGTGCTGCGTCCGTCTGTTGGTGGAGCGATCGAATGGCCTCGGACACTCCCGCCGGAGATAGCGGCGGCGCAGATCGTGGCCCGGCTCGGCAGGCTCATGGGCCGCGCGAACGCGCGGTTCGTGGAGCTGGCGCGGCCGAGAGGCATGGTCTTCGGCTATCTCGGCCTGGGGAGACGGAAGGCCCAGGACGTCCTGGCGCCGCACTACGTCGCCTTCATCGACATCGAGGGCGAGGACGCCCAGGGTCTCCAGCTGGTCGCCGCGGCGACGGAGGAGACCTACATGCCGCTGTGCCAGGTGGGCTCGTCCTCGCCGACTCCGGACGCCGGCCGGAAGCCGTCCGTTCCGCAGCCGAGCCAGACCAAGGCCACGATGGCGCGCTTCAGGTATGGGAAGGAGTCCGCTGCAGGTGGCTGAGTCCGGCGCGCCGTCCTGCGCCGCGGACGGCGGCAACCTGCGCGCGGCGTGCGCGGCCCTGGAACACAGGCATGACGCCCGGTTCCAGGGCCGCGTCGGTCAACGCGTCCGGCTGCACGTCGGATGGGCTTCTCCCGACGACATCCAGCGCTTGTCCGTGCGGGAACTCATGGCCGAGATGGAGGCGTGGGTCGAGGCCAATGGCCGCGGCGGCGGCTCAGCGGCATACGCTAGCTCTCCGCCCATCCCCTCATGAGGGCGCTGACCGTGGCCGCGACCTTGTCCGCCGATAGGCCGTACTTGTCCAGCAAGAGGTCGTCCGGTCCTGATTCGCCCCACGTTTCCGCGAGCCCGATGCGCGCCACCGGCAGGGGGTGCCGAGCGCTCAGCGTCTCGGCGACGCAGCCGCCAAGGCCGCCCAGATCAGAGTGCTCTTCGACCGTGATCACCCTGCCTGTCCGGGCGGCGGCCTCCACGATCGCCTCTTCATCGAGCGGCTTCAATGTCGGCAGGTGCAGCACGTGAGCTGAGATGCCCTGGGCGTCGAGGATCGCGGCAGCCTTGACGACCCGGCTCGTCTGTACGCCGGTCGACACGAGCGTGACGTCCCGGCCTTCGCGCACGACGACGGCGCGGCCGATGGTGAACGGGGAGGCGTCGTCGAAGACGCGGGACGACGCCTCGCGCGTCACACGCAGGTACACAGGGCCCTCATACCGCGCGATGGCCCGAATCGCCTGGCGAGTCTCCGCTTCGTCGGCGGGAGCGATGACGACCATGTTCGCCAGCGTTCGCATGATCGCCAGGTCGTTGAAGATCAGGTGCGTCTTGCCCGTCTTCCCGGCGAGGAGACCGCTGTACGAACCGACGATCTTGACGTTGAGTCCGGGCTGGGCGATCAGAACCCGGATCGAGTCGAGGGCGCGGGCGACGGCGAAGGGCGCGAAGGTGCTGATGAACGGCACGAACCCCACCGACGCCATCCCGGCGGCGATCCCGAGCATGTTCTGCTCGGCGATGCCCATCTGGAAGAAGCGGTCAGGGTGGGACTCTTCGAAGATGTCCGCTCGAGTCGAGTTGCCGAGGTCGCCGTCGAGGACGACGATGCGCGGGTCTGCGGCGGCGAGCTCGACAAGCGTCTCGCCGAAGACGGTGCGCAGCGGCTTGCCCAGATTGCCCGTCGTTGACGTCATGGACCCTCCGTCGATGAGGCGTCGTCGCCGAGCTCCGCGAGCGCTCGCGCCAGCTCGCCTTGGTCGGGTACCTTGGCGTGCCAGCGGTAGTCGTCCTCCATGAACGACACGCCTTTGCCCTTGACCGTCGCGGCCACGACGGCGGTGGGCCGGTCGCCCGGCGGCCGTGCCGCCTCGAGCGCCGCGACGATCTGCTCCATGTCGTGACCGTCGATCGGCAGCACGCGCCAGCCGAAGGCTGACCAGCGCTCAGCGAGCTGGTCGTCGCGGTAGGGCGGCAGTCGCCCCGCGCCGTGCTCGTCGCGCCACCCGTACTGCTGCAGCCCGTTGCAGTCGATGATCGCGACGAGATTGTCGAGCTCGTACCTGCCGGCGACGTGCGCGCCCTCCCAGACGATCCCCTCGTTGCACTCGCCGTCGCCCAGGAGGGCGTAGGTGGTGAATGGCGCCTTGAGCGCTCTCGCGCCGAGCGCGATGCCCACCGCGGCCGAGAACCCCAGCCCCAGCGATCCGGAGGACATGTCGACGCCGGGCAGGAGGGCCATGTCGGGATGGCCCTGGAGCCGCGAGTCGATCGCGTCGAATGTGGCGAGCTCGGCGATGTCGAAGTAGCCGCGCATGGCGAGCATCGCGTAGAGGGCGACGGCGCAGTGCCCCTTGGACAGCACGAAGCGGTCTCGATCGGGCCAGAGCGGCTCCTCGGGCCTCACGTTGAGGACACTGAAGTAGAGCGCCGTGAGGATGTCCATTGCCGACAGAGGACCGCCGAGGTGCCCGGCCCCGGCGTGGGCGACGGCGCGCACGACGTGGCAGCGCGCCTGACGCGCGAGCTCGCGCAGCTCAGCGGGATCGGCGCGAACGTTGGTGTCGGGGCGCATGCGGCGACCTCCGCGTCTTCAGAGCCCGCGATCCGCCAGCCACTGCCGGTTGGCGCGCTGCGCCGCCGTCGCGTCCCGCAGCGACCAGGTCGCACTGAGCGGCCTGTCCTGTTCGACCACCAGCCAGCCGTCGTACCCCCGAGTCTCGAGCTCGGCGAGGCACTGCTCAACTTGGGCGTCACCGTCGCCGAGCCCGCAGAAGACGCCGGCGTCCCAGGCGCCGTCGAGACCGTCTCCGCCCTGCTGGACGTCACGGAGCAGAGTCCGGTTCACGTCCTTGAGGTGTACGTGGTTGACGAGGTCGCCGTACGTCTTCAGAAGGTCCAGCGGTTCGGACCCCGCAAACGCGATGTGACCGGTGTCGAAGCAAAGGCCGAGCAGAGCGGGATCGACCGCCTCGACGACCGCGGCGATCTCGCGCTCCGTCTCGATGTAGGTGCCGGCGTGGTGGTGGAGCGAGCACTGGAACCCGAGCTCGCGACAACGCTCGGCCGTTCGCTGCAGGTTGGCCACCAGCAGACGGCTGCGCGTGGTGTTCAGCCACGTCTCCGGGTGGTCCTCGATGGCGCCCGCGAACTGCATGCGGTCTGGCTCGGCTCCGAAGGCGTCGGAGAGCAGGACGATGGGGAGGGGGTTGTCGCCGGCGGCGATCTGCAGCTCCGCGAGAGCGGCGTCCATTGTCCTCAGGTCGTCCGGGAACTCGTCCTCGCGCGAGAAGCGGAACATGAGGAACGAGCCGGCAAGCTGGAGCCGCGCTTCGGCCAGCCTGGCGGCGACGATCGCGCCAGAACCGAGGTAGCCGGGAGGTCCCAGCTCGGTGCCCTCGTATCCGCAGTCCCGCATAAGGGTGAGCAGCTGCACCGGCTCGGGGTGAACACCCTCCTCGATGTTGGTCTCGAAGACGCCGAAGGAGCAGGGTGCGGACGAGATCTTGAGGCTCATGTCGTCGTGTCCTTTCCGGTCGAGCCTGTGGTGGAGTGCTGAGTCGCCGATGGCCGACCGCTCCCGGTTGCAGCCACGAAAGGTCGTTCGCGGCGGCGGGCCTCGTCGTAGGCGCGTCGCGCCGCCACGACGGCGGGCATCGTGCTGACTTCCGCGACGGCGACGTCCCACCATGAGGCATAGCTGGGGACCACGTGTGCCCGGCTGGTCTCCACGACGATCACGACCGGGCCGTCCTCGTGCTGCGCCGCCGCCAGCGCTGCGCGGAGCTCCGGCAGCGTTGCCGCGCGGCGGGCGGCGGCGCCCATGCCCGCCGCGCTTGCCTCGAAGTCGAGAGGCAGCCAGGGCCCGGAGAGACGCCCATCAGCGCCGCGATAGCGGTACTCGGTCCCGAAGCGGGCGCTGCCGATCGACTCCGACAGCCCCCCGATCGAGGCGAAGCCGTGATTGTCGATCAGGACGCAGACGATGTGCATCCGCTCCTGAACGGCGGTCACGAGCTCGCCCGGCATCATCAGCCAGGAGCCGTCGCCGATCATGACGAACACCGGCCGCTCGGGCTCGGCCATCCTGGCCCCGATGGCTCCGGCCACTTCGTAGCCCATGCACGAGTAGCCGTACTCCATGTGGTACGAGCCGGGGCGGCGGCTGCGCCACAGCTTGTGCAGATCGCCCGGCAGGCTGCCGGCCGCATTGACGACGATGCCGTCCTCGCCGGCTGCCTCGTTCACCGCCGCGATGACGGCCGCCTGGGTCGGCGCCTCCCCCTCCGGCTGGGTGCAGACGCGGCGTACTTCTTCGTCCCAGGCGTTGTGCAGCGAGGCCGCCAGCGCGGACCATTCCCCGGGCGCGCGGTAGCCCGTGAGGAGCGCGCGCAGCGCGTCGAGCGTTGCGCGCGCGTCGCCGGCCAGAGCACAGCCGGCGAAGCGGGCGGCATCGAAAGCCGCGACATTGACGTTCACGAAGCGGACGTCCGGGTCCGCGAAGGCCGTGTGGGACGCGCTCGTGAAGTCCGAGTAGCGCGTCCCGACGCCGATCACGAGGTCCGCCTGGCGCGCCATCTCGTTGGCGGCGAGAGTCCCGGTCACGCCGACGCTGCCCAGGGCGAGGGGATCGTCGCAGTGCATCGAGCTCCTGCCGGCCTGGGTCTCGGCGACGGGCACGCCCGTCACCGCGCTCAGGGCGCTCAGGGCCGCGGTCGCATCCGAGTAGAGGACGCCGCCGCCGGCGACGATGAGCGGCCGCCGCGCGCTGTGAATCAACGCGGCGGCGCGCTCGAGGGCGGCGGCGTCGGGCAGGGGCCGCGGGACGTGCCAGACGCGCGGCTCGAACAGCTCATCGGGGAACTCCGCGGCCTCGGCCTGCACATCCTGCGGGAGGGCGAGCGTGACCGCGCCGGTCTCGGCCGGATCCGTGAGGACGCGCATCGCCTGGAGCAGGGCGCTCGGTGTCTGCTCCGGACGTGTTATGCGATCGAAGTAGCGCGACACTGGCCGCAGGCAGTCGTTGACGCTCATGTCTCCGGCGTGGCCGACCTGGAGCTGTTGGAGAACGGGGTCGGGGCCACGCGTCGCGAACACATCGCCGGGGAGGAGCAGCACGGGCAGATGGTTCACGGTCGCCACGGCCGCCCCGGTCACCATGTTTGTCGCACCGGGGCCAATGGACGAGGTGCAGGCGAGGGTGCGCATCCGCCTGCTCTGCTTGGCCAGCCCGGAGGCGACATGCACGGCGGCCTGCTCGTTGCGGGCCTGCAGGTAGCGGAAGGAGGGCCGCTCCTGCAGCGCCTGACCGATGCCGGCCAGGTTGCCGTGTCCGAAGATGCCGATGCATCCGGCGAAGAACGGCGTCCGCCGACCGTCACGTTCGACCTCCTGCGCCGCTAGGAACGCGACGATGGCTTGTGCTGTCGTCAAACGACGCGTCACTGTGGGCCCTCCGCCGTCGCCATGGGTACTCGGGGATCCCTGGCCTGCTCCAACCACGTGGCACGGATCCAATGCTGCTCGGGGTCGTCGGTCACGACGAAGGAGCGCCCCGCCTGCGGCCCCGCGAGCACGTTCAGGTACCACATTGGGTAGCCGGGCGCGGCCATGCACGGCCCGTGGAAGCCGCGCGGCACGAGGAAGACATCGTCCGAGTGCACCACCACGGTCACGTCCCAGCCCTCTTGCGGGTCGTAGGTGCGGTGGCAGCCCCAGGCCGCCTCGCCTCCGGCGAGCCGATAGTAGTAGATCTCCTCGAGCACGGACTCACCGGTGGCAGCGTCATCGTGCTTGTGTGACGGGTAGGACGACCAGTTGCCGTCCGGGGTGAGCACCTCGCAGGCGCAGAGACGGTCGGCTGGGAAGGACTCCGGGGAGAGGAAGTTGCTCTTCTGCCGCGTGGCAGTGCCGGCGCCGAGGATCTCGATCGGGACGGCGCGAGCGTCGCCGTAGGCCGGCTCGAGCCGTCGACGGGCATGTGCCGACGGCAGGGCGATCTCGCAGCAGCCCTCTGCCGAGAGGCGCACTTCGCTGTCCCGCGGGATGTAGGCGAAGTCAGTCACCCGCGCGAAGACGTCGGCGCGGCCCTCGAGAGTGACCGTGAAGCCGTCGGTTGCGACCGTGCAGCTCCCGCTCAGGGGTACGACCGCCAGCTCGTCGCCGGCCGTCAGGAGCACGCGGGAGGCGCCGGGCTGCAGCCGAAGCACGCGGAGCCCGGCGTAGCGCAGGCCGACCTGCTCCGGCGTGGCCACGACCGAATCCTCGCCGTCCCCCAGAGTCCCCGCAGGGTAGTGCAGGCGGTGCGCGGGGCTGCGCTCTCTGCCGCTCGGCCGCCTCATCCCACCGGCTCCAGGTGCAGGTCGAGGCTCTCGGCGACGCGCGCGACGAGCTGCCGGCACCAGCGGATGTCGTCGCGGGCATCGGCGGCCGACGAGACGACGGGCGCGCCCTCGGTGACGGCCGCGTGGAAGTCGCGCAGCTCGCGGGCGAAGGCGCCGTCGAAGGCGCCGCCGGCGCCAACCAGCACGGGGCGCCCTGCCTCGTCCAGCCTCTCCAGCGTCCAGGCCGCCGTTCGGTGGTGGAGGTACGGCGCCGGCAGCTGCATGTGCAGGGCCCCGTCGGGAGAGAAGACCTCGATCGACTCGGTGTACTGCGGGTAGCGCTGCAGCCAGGACCAGGTCAGGTCGAGCCGGCACTCACCGCCGAACGAGGCGAAGACCGAGAGGGTTGGCAGCTGGTCGTCCGGGCCCCAGCCCAGCGGCGGATTCTGCGCATCGAAGGGCCAGGCGTGCGCCGCCAGAATCTCCGCGGGCAGGCGGCCGAAGAGCGAGCGGAAGACGGCGAGGTAGTGCACAATCGAGCCCAGCCCGAGCTCGCTGTAGAGCCACTGCAGGCCGGGCGGCGCGTCTCCGAGGGCCTCGTGCACCAGCTCCGCGTTCTCGCGCGAGGCCTTCTCCAGCGCCGCCGGATCGGCGTCCTTGTAGCGGAGTACGCGGATGTGTTCCTGCTGCTGCACCTCCGACGGGTGAAATACGGCATGACGCACGTAGCGCAGGTCGCCGAGACGCTCGACCTCGGCCCGTGCCTGCGCCATCACCGCCTCGTGCGACTTCATGTAGCCGACCTGCAGCACGCGGCCCGACGCCGCCGCCAGGTCCTCCAGCTCGTCAGCTTCGCGCACCGTGAAGCAGAGGGGCTTCTCGGCCAGGACGTGGATGCCGTTCTCCAGCGCGAGCCGCGCTTGCGGTCCGTGGGAGCCCGAGTTGAGGAGGATGACGGCGTCCAGGCTCGTGTCGCTGCACAGGTCTCGCCAGTCCACGTTCCTCGCACCGACGCCGTAGCGGTCTCCGATCTCCTCGACGAGCCGCGGTGAGAGGTCGCACACGTGCGCCAGCTCGAAGTTGCCGGGGAGCTGCTCCAGGTTCGGCAGATGCTGGATCTGAGCGATTGCGCCGAGACCTACGACGCCGACGCGCAGACGTTTCACTGGGATCCTCCTCTTCGGGTGATGAAGGTCGAGGTCAGGCGGGTGAGGTACCAGGCCGCGAGGGAGAGCACCGTGAGCCCGACCAGGATGAGCGTTCCGACCGCGTTCGTGTCTGGGGTGACGCCGATCCGCAGTTTAGACCAGATGTAGAGAGGCAAGGTCACCGTGCTGCCGGAGACGAAGTTCGTGATGATGAACTCGTCGAGCGACAGAGCGGCGGCCACGAGCGCCGCTCCGATGATCACCGGGAACACGAGCGGCAGCGTGACCTTGCGGAAGACACCGAACGGCGTTCGCCCCAGGTCTCGCCCCGACTCCTCGAGGCTCGGGTCGAGGTCGGCGAGCCCGGCGACGATGGCCAGCACCACGAACGGCGTGGCGTACACCAGGTGGCCGACGGTGATCGTCCAGATTGAGAGTTGAGCTCCGGCGGCGACGTAGACCGTGAGCATGGCCACGCCGGTGATGAGCCCGGGCATCGCGAGGGGCGCGAAGAGGAGCAACATGAGCGCCCCTCGCACTCTGAACCTGTGTCGCGCGAAGGCGAGGGCCGCCAGCGTGCCCAGGATCGCGCCGACAAGAGCGGTCATGCCGGCGACCTTCAGGCTGTTCACCAGCGCCGTTCGGAAGGAATCGTTGGAGAAGACGCGTGAGTACCACTCGAGCGTCAGGCCACGCATCGGGAACGAGGGGACGGAACTCGTGTTGAACGAGAGCAGGATGATGATGACCAGCGGCACGAAGAGGAACAGGATCATCAGGACGACGTAGCCCTGCGCCCAGTAGCGCCCGCCCGGCAGATGGATGTGGTCGGTCGCGTGTAGAGGCGCCGACAGTACCTTGCGCACGCTCGCCGGTCGCGGCACCCGGGCGATGAGCGCGGGCACCAGCCACGCCACAATCGCGAAGGACAGCAGCAGCAGGAACGCGAGCGCGGAACCGAGCGGGTAGTCGTTCATGAGGCCGAAGGACACGGAGATCTCTCGTCCGATCATCGTCCCGCTCGGGCCGCCGACGAGGGTGGGGGTGACGTAGTCGCCGGCGGCCAGGACGAAGGCAAAGAGGAAGCCGGCGCGCGCTCCGTTCTTGGTGAGAGGGAAGACGACGCGCCAGAAGGCCGCGAACGGCCTCGCTCCGAGGTCTCGCGCGGCCTCGAGCTGGTTGGGCTCGATGGACTGCATCGACGCCCAAATCGGCAGCAGCACGTAGGGCACGAACACGTTGGTGAGCGTGATGACCACCGCGAATGAGTTGAAGAGCAGGAACGAGAGCGGATGGTGAATCAGACCGATGCCCTGAAGGAATCCGTTGATGACGCCGGTCTCGCCCAGGATCGTCTGGAAGGCGTAGACGCGTACCAGGTACGACGTGAACATCGACAGGAGGGCGGCGAAGAGGAGCGCGCTGCGCATCCGCGGGAACCGGAACGTGGCCGCGTAGGCGAACGGATAGGCGAGGGCGACCGAGAGGAAGGCGACGGCCGCCCCGATGATGAGAGAGCGCACGAGCAGCTTGAGGTAGAAGGGGTCGGAGAGGGCGGTCTGGTAGCTGGCCAGCGTGAAGTCGCGCACCACCTCGAAGCCCGTCTGCGTCCAGAACGAGTAGGCCAGGAGCAGCAGCAGCGGCAGGAAGAAGGCCAGGAGGAGGAGCGCGCCGAGCGGCGCCAGCTCGAGGCCGACGGTGAGCTGTTCTCTCCGGCGTCTACTCAGGGAGGACATGAGCATCCTCCACATCCCAGACCACGTCGAGCTCCGAGCCGACGGCGTGGAGGACGTCGGCCCGGCGCACGGGAACCTCCGACACAAGCTCGATGCCGGTGCCCGGAACGGTCAGCCAGTAGCGGACCATGTCGCCCTCGAAGGCCGCGTGAGCGACGCGAGCCCGGAGGGTGGACCGGACGCCGGCTGCGACCGGCCGCACCCTCTCCGGGCGTACGTAGAGGTGCGCGTCGGCGCCCGCCTCTATGTCAGCCGGCGCGGACGCAGGCAGGCGCAGCCCCTCCACGTCGACCACTGCCCGGCCTGCGTCAACCTCGGTCACCTTGCACGCCAGCACATTGGCCTCGCCGATGAACGTTGCGGCGAAGACGGATCGAGGCGAGTCGTAGAGCTCGCGCGGCGGACTGTGCTGGATGACGCGCCCCCCGTTCATGAGCACGACGGAATCCGACATCGCCAGCGCCTCGCCCTGATCGTGCGTCACGTAGAGGAATGTGGTCCGCAACTCCTGCTGCAGGCGCCGGAGCTCGAACTGCATGTGCCGGCGGAGTTTGAGATCCAATGCGGCGAGCGGCTCGTCGAGGAGCAGGAGCTTCGGACGGTTCACAAGCGCGCGTGCCACGGCGACGCGCTGCGCCTGCCCGCCCGAGAGCTCGTTGATGCGCCGCGTCTCGAGGTTCTCGATGTTGCACGTCGCGAGTGCTTCGCGAGCCCGCTGCTGGGCCTCCGTGCGTGGCACCCGGGCCGACTCGAGGCCGAAGAGGACGTTCTCGAGCACGTTGCGGTTGGGGAACAGCGCATACCGCTGGAACACCATGTTGACGGGGCGCCGCTCCGGCGGGATGCCCCGCATGTCCTGGCCGTCGATCTCGACGCGCCCCTCCGTGGGCTCCTCGAAGCCGGCGAGGATGCGCAGCAGCGTCGTCTTGCCGCATCCCGAAGGCCCGAGCAGGGTGGTGAAGTGGCCTTCGAGGATGTCGAGCGTGACGTTCTCGGCGGCGAGCACGCCGGCGAATCGCTTGGAGACCCCCTGCAGGTGTACCACCGGTCGGGGGCTTGCGGCGGCGAGCGGCGCAGCGTGCTCGCCGCCGGCGATCGGCTTGCCTGTCACCTCACTCATCACCGCGCTCTCGCCCAAGCGCTTACGCGGCCGTGAACCGCTCCCAAGCCTTGGCCCAATCCACGAAGCCGACGTAGCCGTCTTGCCCTCTGAACGGCGGCAGCCTGCGGATCGGCGACGTCTGGAAGTTCTCCGAGAGGTTGTCGTACTGGTAGGCGTCCTGCAGGGACTGGGGCAGCATGGGCACCGCTTTCTCGTTCGTGATGCCCTGCGACATGGCCGTGCCCAGACTCGCCTGCGCATCGGGAGAGAGCATGAAGTCCACGAAGCCGAGAGAGTTCTCGAGGTTCTTCGTGCCCTTGATGACGCAGAGGAGGTCGAGGAAGCCGTAGACCCCTTCTTTGGGGAAGTCATGGTAGAGGGTCTTGCCGTCGGCGGCGGCCCAGGCGACGATCGCCTGCCAGCCGGGCACCGTTCCGTCGATCTCGCCGCGCACGAGGAGGTCCTTGGCGACGCCGTAGTCGCCGAGGATCGTCCGCAGGCTCGGCTTCAGCCTGTACCACCAGTCCATGGCCTGATTGAGCTGATCCTGGGTCAGCTTGTCGTACTCGGTGAAGCCGTTGGCCAGGCAGGCGGTGGCCACGGCCGTGGTGGGATCGTTGACAGTCACGATCTTCTTCTTGTAGGCGGAATCGAAGAGGTCGTCCCACGAGGCGAGCTGAGGGATCCTGTCGCTTCTCACGAACCCTTGATAGCCCCAGGAGAAGGGCAAGCCCGTCACCGTGTCGCCCTGCCCCGTCTGGATAAACCCCAGCGTGATGAACTCAGGGTAGATGTCCGCGGAGTTAGGGACCGATGCGGGCGAGATGGGCTCGAGGATGCCGGCCTCGTAGAGCCCGGGGACGAGGCCCGAGTTGTACGTGAGCACGTCCCAGGCGCCGATGCCCTTCTGCGCGCCCAGTTTGGTGAAGACCTCCTGATCTCCGGCGATGTAGGTGGTGCTCACCGAGACGCCGTAGTTGTTCTTGAGGAGGTCGAGCGCGCCCTTCTCGTCGTAGCCTTGCCAGGCCAGCAGTTTCACCGTGGAGCCGCTCTGGAGGGCAGCCGCGACGGCGCTGGCTGAGGCCGAGGGTGAAGCGGTCCCCTCGCTTTCAGAGCCGCCGCACGCTGCCAGTAGGCCGGGCAACACGGTGACCCCGATTCCCGCGGCCGCGCCGTAGCGCAGAAACTGAGCCCTACTCATCTTCCTGCTAGTGACGTCCATCGCCATTCTCCCTCTCGCCGTCTCCCCCTGGTGAACGAGCAGCAGCAATCTCGGCGAGCAAGACCTTGCGCGCCGTAGCGTGGTCGAGGTGTTTGGTGACACGCGTGTGGACGGCGAGGCCGTCGATCAGAGCTGCCAGCTTGAGTGCCCATTCGCGGATGTCGTCGACGGCCAGCTCGCCTTCGGCGACGCCGTCTTGAACGGCGAATACGAGCATGTCGAGCCACTCGGAACTCGCCTCTTCGAAGATGTCACGGAACTGCGAGTGCCGGACATGGACGGCGAACGCCCAGACGTCGATCTCGACGCTCCAGACGGCCTCGTCGCCGCGATCCTGAGGGAAGCATCTGTCGACGATGTGCTCCAGCCGCGCCGCGCCGCCGAGCGCGGCGATCTCCTCGCGAATGCTGGTGCGAAACCGGCGATCCGATTCCCCGAACGCGACCGCCAGAAGGTCATCCTTGCGTGGGAAGTAGTAGATGACGCTGGCAGGCGAGCAGCCCGCCTTCTCGGCGATATCGCGGACCGTGGTCCCGGCGAACCCGTGCTGCGCAATCACCTCGATTGTGGCGTCGATCAGCTCGCCGCGACGGAGCTCCTCAATCGCCACACGGCGGTGAGGTGGTCGGCTGAGAGGCTGTGTGCCAGTGGGTGAGTGCGGCGGCAAGGCGAGACCCCGCTTGTGAAATTGAACACTTGCTCAGAAGACTGAACAACAGTTCAAAGGTAGGGCGGGTAGGGTCGCCTGTCAAGAGCAGCGCCGGCGAGGGTTTCGGAGCCGCACCCTCAGTGGCGGCGGCCGTGTCGGCCAGTTCCGGCTCCTGAATGAAGGGCGGCTCGAACAATCGGGGAAGGAGAGCCGACCTGGGACATCGTGAGTTTCGCCGTGCGTTGCCGGCCCGGTTAGCCTTCCAGACTCACGACCATTTGGCAGCGTCCCGGGTCTGGGGGGACGGTCTCCCGCCTCCACGGCCGCGACGCGGTTTGTGCGGTTTGACACGAGCGCTCGGCGGATGTACACCGTCATCAGACATGCGCATAGCCGAATACGCGAATCGGTGCGAATACTGTGTCGCAGGGGGGGTTGGTGGACGAACAACTCGAGCACGAAGTCAATCTGCTGCACGCCGGCATCTGCCAGGCCTTGGCGGACCCGAAGCGCATCCTGATTCTCTACGCGCTGCACGAGGGGCCCAAGACGGTCACCGAGCTCACCGAGTCCCTCGCTGTGCCGCAGCCGACGGTGTCGCGGCATCTCAAGGTGCTCCGCGAGCGCCGACTCGTTGTGGCGCAGCGCGAGGGCGCGAACGTCCGCTACTCCCTCGCCGACGATCGTGTCATCGGCGCGCTCGACACGATGCGCGCCGTGCTCATGGGCGGCCTCAGCCAGCAGGCCGCCCTCACCCGCGGACTCGACTGATGCCCGCGAAGCATCCGTCGTCATTACCGAAAGGAACCCCGTGGCAGCGCTGACGACCCAAGACAAGTCCTTCCTCCAGGAGCTCTTCGGCGAGCGCGTGACCTTCGACAAGACGGAGCGGAAGCTCTACGGTCACGACATCGCCGCCATGCCAAGTATGGTGAAGCCGGTGATCGGCAACACGGTGCCGAACGCGGTGGTGCAGCCGCGCACGGCGGAGCAGCTTGCGCGGCTCATGCGCTGGGCCAACGACCGGGGTGTCGCGCTGACGCCGCGCGGCAAGGCGACGAGCGGCTACGGCGGCGTCATCCCCGTCAGGAACGGCGTGGTCGTCGACTTCTCCTTCATGAAGGCGGTCGTCGGCGTGGACGAGGCCGGGCAGACCGTCACCGTCCAGCCCGGCATCAGCTGGGAGCAGCTCGATCGCGCTCTCGCTGCGCACGGACTGACCCTGCGCCTCTACCCGTCGAGCTACCCGAGCTCGACGGTCGGGGGCTGGCTCGCTCAGGGCGGCGCCGGCTTCGGCAGCTACGCCTACGACTACTTCGCCGACAACGTCGTCGCCGCCACCGCGCTTCTGCCGGGCGGCGGATGCCGCACCTTCGCCGGCGACGAGCTTGCCCTGATCGCCGGCGCGGAGGGCATCACGGGCTTCGTCACCGAGGTGACGCTCAGGGTGATGCCCCTCGAGGACCTCAGCGTGCTCAGCATCGGCTGCCACAAGAGCGCGTGCCTGCAGCGCATCATCAGCGAGATTCACGACGCGGAGCTCCCCGTCTGGTCCATGAGCTTCATCAATCCGCGGATGGCGACCCTGAAGAACGACGCGCCGGTGCAGATGCACATGGGTCATGCCGTGGAGCACCACGTCGAGCTGCCCGAGGCGCATATCCTTACGCTCGCCTACCGCGCCGCCGACGCCGCCGCGGTCGAGGGCGGCGTGGACAAGATCCTCAGCGCCTACGAGGCGACTCGTCTGAGCGACGAGGTCGCGCGGCAGGAGTGGGATCACCGCTTCAGGTTCATGGTCGTCAAGCGGCTTGGCCCATCGCTCGTGCCGAGTGAGGTCATCGTCCCGCTCGCCGAGCTCGGCACCGCGATGACCGAGATCGAGCAGGTCATCGACCATCCGATCGTCAAAGAGGGCGTGATCGTCGGCCGCGGCCGGGACGGCAAGCCCGAGGCCGTGATCCTCGGCTTCATTCCCGCCGACGAGCGCAAGTTCAACTACAACCTGGTGTTCGGACTTGCGCTCAGCGTCATGAAGGTCGCCGAGCGGCACGGCGGCCGCGCCTACAGCACCGGCCTGTACTTCGGCGGCAAGGTGGACGAGGTGATGGGCGCGGACGTCGCGGCGCGCATCCGCGCCTTCAAGGCCGAGATCGATCCCCGGGGCATCCTCAACCCGCTCAAGGTCACCGAGAACGGCGTCACCGGCGCGATGATGGCCTTCGCCGGCAAGATGGAGAACCAGATCCGCGCTCTCGGCAACCGCGTCACGAGCAACGTCGGTGAGCGGCCGGGCGATCCCGTCAAGGGCATTCCCGGCGATGTCGCCTGGTACGCGTACGCCTGCTCGCAGTGCGGTTACTGCGTCGACCAGTGCGACCAGTTCTACGGCCGCGGCTGGGAGAGCCAGAGCCCGCGGGGCAAGTGGTACTGGCTGCGGGAGTACATGGCCGGCCGCGAGAAGATGACCGAGGAGCAGGTGCGCACGTTCGTCGTCTGCACGACCTGCGAGCTCTGCAACAACCGTTGTTCGGCGGCCCTGCCCATCGAGCCCAGCTGGATGAAGCTGCGCGGGCAGCTGATCCAGGAGCAGGGCCACATGACCCTGCCGCCGTTCGAGATGATGAGCGCGGCCTTGGCCGGCCAGGGCGACATCTGGGCCGGCTACCGCGAGAACCGCGACGCCTGGTTCCCCGAGGACCTGCGCGAGAAGCACGGCCCCGGTCACCAGGCGAGCACCGTGTACTTCGCCGGCTGCACGGCGAGCTTCGTCGAGCAGGACATCGGCGAGGCCAGCGTGCGGCTGCTCGACGCCGCCGGCGTCGACTTCACCTACCTGGGCTCCAAGGAGCTCTGCTGCGCGACGCCGATGCTGGTCGCCGGCAAGTGGGAGCAGTTCGCCGACGTGATGAAGGCCAACATCGCCAACGTCAAGGCGGCCGGCGGCGACACGGTCGTCACCAGCTGCCCCGCCTGCAACATGATGTGGCGCCACGTGTACCCTGACTGGTGCGAGAAGCTCGGCATCGACTTCGACATCACCGCCAGGCACTACAGCGAGGTACTGAGCGAGAAGATCGAGGCCGGGGAGTTCGCGTTCCCCGAGCCGGCGCCCGGTGCGCCGAAGCAGAAGGTGGCCTGGCACGACAGCTGCCACATGGGCCGCGTCAGCAAGATCTACGAGGAGCCGCGCGCCCTCATCAAGGCCAACCCCAACGCCGACTTCGTCGAGCTCCCGTACAACCGCGAGGAGGCGCACTGCTGCGGCAGCGTGCTCACCCTGATCAGCGACCCGGAGGCTGCCGCGCGCATCGGCAACGACAAGCACGAGGAGGCGCGGGAGGTCGGAGCGACGAAGATCCTGGCGGCGTGCCCGTGCTGTGAGTTCCAGCTGCGCGTCGCGGGCGAGAGGAACGGCAGCGACATCGAGGTCGTCGACCTCGCCCGCTTCAGCGCCGAGGCGCTGGGCTTCGAGCTGCCCGACCCGAACCCCGAGGTCAAGGCGCAGTGGGCCGTCTTCGACGCGATGATCAAGCTGATGACGCCGCAGGGCTTCGCCGACGTCATGAAGACGATGTGGCCGGAGCTCATCGATGCGATGCCGGCCAACATGGGCGGCATGATGAGGGGCATGGCGAAGATGCCCGGGGCGATGGAGGCGATGAAGCCGATGTTCCCGGCGCTCTTCCCGAAGCTGCTGCCACAGATGCTGCCCAAGGTCATGCCGACGATGATCGAGCGCATCAAGGACAGGGTGCCGATGCCGGACTACATGGCGGAGCAGATGCCCCAGATGCTGCCCAAGGTCATGGACAACCTGATGCCGCACATGCTCCCGGACGTCATCCCGCTGATCGCCGACGACATGATCGCGTACCTCGCCAACGGCGGGAACGGCAAGGAGGACAAGAACGGCGGAAACGGCGTCGGTGACGGCGCCGGCCGCCGCCGCGAGGCACGCGGCAAGGCGGGTGCGGCCGGCTGACGCGTAACTGACGGGCCGGCCCGGCGAGACGCGGGCCCGCCGCGCCATCGCGCCCGGCTTGAGGGCGGCCGTGTGCGCCCGCGGCGCGATGACGAGCGGGCGGCGGCGCTTGCAGCCGCCGCCCGCCGCGGCTCACGCGGGCGACCCGCCGCCCGTGCCGAGCGGCAGGTCGAAGTAGACGCGCGTGTTGGGGTGCACGTCCCGGCCGAACTCGGAGACCTCGAGATTGGCCTGGGGCGCCGGCGGCCGAGTCCGGCCCCTTCGTGCATTGGCGAGCCGAGTGTCTCCGTGAGTCACGTTCGTGCTGCATGTGCGCGCTTTCGACTGGCCGCAGCCGGCAGCAGGCTGGAGTACGCCTGCTGGATCACGATCCCGTGGCGCATCGGACATACCGCCCACATCGTCAGCTACACGATCGGCAGTCACCGGGCTTTTCCGCACCGCTGACGCCCGCTGACGCCGCGGATCCCCGGCGCTCAGCCCACGGCGACGTCGTCGGCCGCCTCCCCCGGCGTGAGCGGCGCGCCCGGCGTGGGCTCGGCGCCACCGACCCGCCGCCAGACGGTGGCGAACACGAGGAGGGCGCCGGCGCCGGTCGCGGCCATGACGGCCGCCATCGGCACGGCGGCGACCGCGCCGCCGAGTCCGACGAGGGGCGTCGTGGCCGACGCGATGCCCAGACGTACGGTGCCGAAGCCGGCCGCGGCGGAGCCGGCGGCTTCGGGGTGCCGCGACAGGGCGAGCGCCGTCACGTCGGGGGTCGCGAACCCGACGCAGAAGACGAGCACGAAGAGCGGCACCGCCAGGGCGGCGAGGCCGAGCCCGGGGTTGAGCGTCGCGGCGAGCGCGCCGACTCCCGCGACGAGGCAGCCGATGAGTCCCGCACTGAGCAGCACGCGCGGCGCGACGCGCGCCAGCAGCGCGTGGTTGAGCTGCGAGGCGGCCATCATGCCCAGCGCATTGACGCTGAAGAGCACGCTGAACTGCAGGGGAGAGGCGCCGTACTGCTGCTGAACGACGAACGAGGCACCGGTGAGGTAGGCGAAGAAGGCGCCGTACATGAGCGCCGCGGACAGCGTCAGGCCGACGAAGCCGCCGTCGTGGCGCAGGTCGGCCATGCCGGCGAGCATCCCCCGAGCGCTTCTCGCCGCACGCCGCCCCTGTGGCAGGCTCTCGCGCAGGCCAAAGGCGACGGCGGCGATCAAGCCGATGCCCACCGCCGCCATGACCACGAACAACCCTCGCCACGAGGCGACGCCGAGCACCAGGCTGCCGGCCAGCGGCGCCGCTACGGGCACGATGAAGCTGACGAGCACGAGCCGGGAGAGGACGCGGGCGGCGGCGCGGCCGCGGAAGTAGTCGGTGACGACGGCGTTGGCCAGGGCGATGCCCGCCGCCGCGGCGGCGCCCTGCAGTAACCGGGCCACGATGAGGAGGCCAGCCGAGGGCGTCACGGCGCACAGCAGCGACGCCGCCACGTAGAGGGCCAGGCCTGCGAGCAGCGGTCGCCGCCGCCCCAGGCTGTCGCTGAGCGGACCCGCCGCGAGCTGCCCGAGCGCCAGGCCGGCGAGCACGGCCGTGACGGTGAGCTGGGCCGAGCGCGTGCCGACGTGCAGATCCGCGGCCACCGCCGGCAGGCCGGGCTGGAAGAGATCGGTGGCGAGGGCCCCCAGCGAGAACACGCCGCCGAGGATGGCGACGAGCACGAGCATGTCGCGGCGGCCGTCGACGACGGGCTGGGGCGAGGGATCCACGTTCGAGAGCCTATCACCGGGGCCGCGCTGCGTCGGTTGCCGGCTCGGCCTCTGCCTGTCTTGGGGCGACCTGCGCGACATCCAGGCGAAGGCGCTCGAGGAGGGCGTCCCCTACCAGACGCTCATCGCCAGCGCGCTGCACGAGTACGTTACCGGCCGTCTGGCGGAACGCTCTGCAGAGAACATCGACCAGGAGCCGGGCCGCGCGGCACAGGCCCAAGGTCCGACGTCCGGCGGCCCCGGCTATCGGCCGGCCGCGGGGTCTGAGCGTCCGAAGGGCAGGCGAGCACGCAGCGTTGGCGGCGGTTGAGCGGGCGTGCCGCCCGGGGTATTCCGCTCCTGCCTGCCATGATCAGATCGTGTCGCAAGCGGCCGCTGACCCCTCCGCATAGACTGTCGCACAGGATCGGGACTTGCCGCCGCAGCGGGGTGCCGCCGCAGAGGAGGAATTGGAGTTCATGCCCGCCGCACTTGTCGCTCTGGCTGCGAGTCTGGCCTACGGCACCTCTGACTTCCTCGCCGGCGTCGAGTCCCGGCGTCGGTCGGTCTGGTCGGTCACCGCCGTCAGCCAGCCCACGGCCCTCTTCGTGGCGGGGCTGTTCGTCATTCTGAGCTGGAGCTCGCCCGGCGGTCTCGGCACCTTCCTGGCCCCGTTCCTCGGGGGCATCGCGGGCGGGTGCGCCATCGTCGTGTACTACGTAGCACTCGCGCAGGGCACGATGAGCGTCGTCGCACCGATCGTCTCGGCGTGCGCAGTGGTCCCCGTCGTGGTTGGCCTGGCCGGCGGCGAGCGCGCGAGCCCGGTGCAGTACGCTGGCATGGCGCTTGCCCTCGGCGGCATCGTGCTCTGCTCGCGCGCCGAGGCGGGTAGCAATGGCCGGGTCGGTGTGCGCAGCGTCGTCTTCGCCGCGCTCGCCGCCGTCGGCTTTGGGGCGATGATGGTCGGCCTCAGCGCGACCGCCGACCAGGACGTCTCCTGGACGGTCTTCGCCGGGCGGCTCGGTTCCACAACGGCCGTCTACTCGTACCTCGTCGCCCGCCGGCCGAGGCTCGACGTGCCCCTCCAGGCAGTGCCGACGCTGGCCGCCGTGGGCGTCCTCGGTGTTGTCGCCAACCTGCTCTTCACGCTCGCGACGACCATTGGCTACCTGAGCTTGGTCTCGGTGCTGGCGACTCTCTCGCCCGTGGTGATCGCGGTCTACGCCCGGCTCTTCGCGGGCGAGCGTCTGACTCGGGCGCAGCTCGTCGCGGCTCTGGTGGTGCTGGCGGGGGTCATCCTGCTGACGGTCTGACTCTGCGCGCGCGTCCTCACGCCCGCCGTGTGAACACCTTCAACAGAACGGCGACGCTGGCCACGCATCGCACAGCGACGACCGCGACGGCGTCAGCAGGTCATCAAGGAGACCGTCCGTGACCGTTCCCCGCACCAGGTCGGCCATGGAGCCGACCGGCAGCATGGCGTGGATCGTGGCCAGGAGCCCTGGCAGGCGCTCGACGGGGAAGCTGACCGGCGAGAAGAGAAGCAGCCCGAAGATGACGACGTTGCTCACCAGCACCGTGAGCACGGGCGACGGTGACAGGTGGGCGATCGTCATGCCGACGGCCACCGCCGTGAGGGAGATGAGCAGGAAGGCCGGCAGCAGGTGAGGGCTCATGCTGAGGGCGAAGTCGTACTTGGAGGAGCCGACGACGAGGGCGAGGACGGCGCCGGGCGCTACGACTGCAGTCCACACGGTGAACTCGGCCGCTGTTCTTCGTTGTCCAGGGGGGAGTGGACGGCGTCGGAACGCACAGGCTTCCGACGCGGGGGCGATCAGCTACCGGCGTCAGGGACGCCGCACGCCCGCTAGCCGGGGTACTCGCACCATTCGCCACACCACCCGGTGGGCGACACCGGGTACCAGAACGAGGACTCCTTGGTGCCGGCTTGGGGCGGATACCGCCGGCACTCCATCCGGATGAGCAGGCCGCTCGTGCTCTGGACCCCCCAACCGTACACGCAGGTGGCGCAGCTTCTGCCGCCGGGCGTCTCGTCGCGTTCGTCATTGGTCATCGTCTCACCCCCTGGTCGGCGCTTCGTTGTCGCCGGGAGGCTAGCACAGGTCGCACGCATCCTCTGGAGGGCGGCCGACGGCGCCGCCCGGCGCGAGGTCAGCTCGATCCCACCGCCGCGCGCGCCGCCTTGTCGCACTCGCGCATGGCGACCATGACGTTGTCCGCCACGTCGTGACGCAGGTGCAGCGCCAGGGGGAAGGTGAGATAGGCGGCTGCGTCAGCCCACTGCCAGGACTCCTGCCGATTGCGGTGGTACTCCATGAGCTTCCGCCGGGGCGCCGCCTGCTTGTAGTACCCCGACAGTCTCATCGCCTCCGAGGGACGCAGGGCCGCGATCGAGAAGGCGACCACCTGCAGGTAGTGACTCGTGTCGCGGCGCCGTTCGAGCTCGCGGACGATGCCGCTGTCGCCGTCAATCTCGTCACCGTGGACCTTGATCATGAGGGCGGCGAGGGCGGCGCCGATCTGGACGTCCACGTTGCCCGATCGGAGCCGTCTGGCGAGGGCGGGCAGGGCCGGCGAGCCGATCCTGGCGAGGGCGGCCGGCACTCCGGGATGCCCTTCGTCGAGGGCCGACGCCAGCGCCGGCACGGCGTCGGCTCCCATCCGCTCGAGCGCGTCGACGACCCTGAGGCACCTTGGCCCTCCGCGGCGACCTTCGGCCGTCACGAGGCGCTTCACAAGGCCCTGAACGTCCTTGTTCTGCTCGAGAGTCTTGACGCCGTCGTCGAAGAGACCCATAGCGACCCTCCTTCGGGCGACGCCCGTTCCCGCTCTGCATGCGCTTGCGCGCGCGTGCTGGCGGGCCGGACCGAGGCGATCCTCACGGTGGACAGTAGCAGGACGCCGGCGCCTCGCCATCAGGGATTCGCTGACGCCGGCCTCAGGAGCGGCCTGACCTTGTGCGGCCGCGGGCGGGGGCGGAGGGCAAGGTCAAGCGCGGGAGAGCCGGCGCTCTGCCGTCGCCGGCCCGGGCTCATCCCTGCGCCGGCGCGCCCGTCTCCAGACGCTGGATCTCCTCGTCGATCATGACGACGATCGCCTCCAGCGTCGCGCGCCGCTCGGCGGGGAGCTCGGACATGCGGGCCGTCAGGAGGTCGCGCGCCTCGAGCAGGTCGGCGTGGACCGCGGCGTTGCCGTGCGCCCCGCCGGCCTCGCGAACGAAGAAGTCCAGGAATGCCTCGACGGGAGAGTGGCTGACGTCGACCTCGTCGATCTCTCCGCTCGCGTCGGCGCGCTTCAGGACGTCGCGCACCGGGGCGATCATGCGGGTGAGGATCAGGCGCACGTCGCGCTGGCGGAGCTCCTTGTGGAGCTCGATGAGCATGTCGGCGCTCGGTGCGTCGAGGTCGCTCGGGGCGCCGAGATCGACGAGGACGGCCTTGACCGGGACGACGCTGGCGTTGACCTCGTGGACGATCGCCTCCTTGATGCCCGAGGCGTTGGCGAAGAACAGTCCGTTCTCCGGGCGCACCATCAGCAGGCCGGGAATGGTGATGTTGTCGGGGTGCCGTCGCATGTCGCTGAAGTCGAGGCTCCCCGGCGCGCGACCCAGCACCGCGACCTTGGGCTTGCTGGCGTGCCAGACCAGGGCGAAGACCGAGATGATCACGGCGAGCAGCAGCGCCTGCAAGATCTCGATTGTCATGAGGGCCAGGAGCGCCACGAGGGCCAGCGCGAAGTCGACGCGACGCACGCGGTACAGGTGCCGCATCTCCTTCCACTTCACCATGTGGGAGACGGCCACGACGACGATCGCCCCGAGCGTTGCCTCGGGCAGCGGGTAGAAGAGCTGCGTGAAGAAGAGCGCGACCAGGGCGGTGACGAGGGCGGCGATGACGCCGGACATCTCGGCGTGTGCGCCCGCCTGGTCGTTGGCCGCCGACTTGGACAGGCTCGCGCCGATCGGAAAGCCGTGGAAGAGGCCGGCGCCGGTGTTGGACGCGCCGACCCCGATGAGCTCCTGGTTCGGGTCGATCTCGTAGCGGTGCCCGGCGGCAAAGGCGCGGGCCGGGCCGATCGCCTCGGCGAAGCAGACCAGGGCGATGCCGAGGGCGCCGGGCAGCAGCGACAGCCAGTCCTGCAGGCTGATCGCCGGCCAGCCCGGCGCCGCGAGCCCCTCGGGCAGCTCGCCGACGACCTCGACGCCGCGCGCCTCGAGGCCGAAGGCCAGCGAGAGGCCGATGCCGGCGATCAGGGCGATGAGCGCCGCCGGGATTCTGGGCAGCAGCCGCTCGAGCACGACCAGCAGGACGAGGCAGACGAGGCCCACGGCGAGGGTGGGGAGGTGGGTTTCGGGGATGAGGACGACGAAGTCCCAGAGCCGCTGCCACACGTTCCCCTCGCCGCCCTCGACGCCGAAGATCTTGGGCAGCTGCTTGACGATGATGATGACCGCGAGGCCGGTGATGAAGCCCACCATCACCGAATCGCTGAAGAACTGCGCCACGCGGCCCAGCCTGAGCAGTCCGGCCAGGATCGAGACCAGGCCGGCGAGGACGGCGAGGGCCGCGGTCAGGACGATGAACTCGGATGTGTTGGGCTCGGCGAGCAGGCTGACGGTGGCGAACGACATCGTGGCGACGGCAGACGAGACGGCGACCACGAGCTGACGCGACGAGCCGAAGACGGCGTAGAGCAGCAGGCCGATCGGAGCGGCGTAGAAGGCGGCCTCAGGAGGCACGCCGGCCAGCTGCGCGTACGCCATGCCCTCGGGGATGAGCAGCGCGACGATCGTCAGGCCGGCGATGAAGTCCGTGCGCAGCCAAGCCTTCTGGTACTTGGGCAGCCAGGCTACGATCGGCACGAAGCCGGAGACGGAGCGCCGGCGTCCCGTCTCGGCCTTCTCAGGAGCGGTCTCTGTCGCGGTCACCGTCGCTCTCCGGATCTGGTCCTACGACCATCATACGCAGACTCAACGCGGCCGTCGCGCCCGCCGCCGGGCGCGACCTTGCGCCGTCAGGGCGCGCCGCCGACCGACGCTAGTCGGCGCGAGGCTAGTCGGCGCGCGCTGCGGCGGGACGCGCCGCGACTCGGGCGGCGAAGGCGCGCAGCGACGGCGCCGTGCGCGGGCCGGCGAGCGGCCGGCCGTGCCCCGTGGCGAGGAGCCACGGGTCGAGCTCGGCCAGGGCGGCGATCGACGCGGCGGCGTCGGGCCAGTCGCAGGTGAAGCCGCTCGGCGGGCCCGAGAGCCGCGGCCGGCGTCGGGCCAGGTCGCAGAGCACGGGCCGCCCGCCGCCGCTGAGCCGGCTCCACCAAGCGATCGCCAGGACGGCGTCGCCGGCGATCAGGGTCCTGTCGCCGGGCCGGAAGAAGGCCGTGTGGCCCGGCGTGTGCCCGGGCGTTGGGACGCACGTCCAGTCCGGCAGCCCCGGCAGGCTGTCCCCGGGATCAAAGGGTCGCGGCACGACGCCGAGGGCGCTGCGCAGTGTGAGGGCGTCCATCGTCCGCCGCGGCAGGACCCGCTGCAGCCACAGGACGAACGGCTCGGGGTACAGCGCGGTGCCGTCGACGAAGGGCAGCTCGGCTCTCGGCACGAGGACGGGCGCGTTCCACAGCGTCGCCAGGGCGAGGGCGGCGCCTGCGTGATCGGGGTGGCCGTGCGTGAGCACGATGGACGCCGGCGGGTCGCCGCCGCACAGCCGCTCGACGGCCGCGGCGATGGTTCGCTCGGCGCCCGGGAAGCCGGCGTCCACCAGCGTCCAGGCGCCGGCTGACCGCACGAGGTAGACGTTCGCGCCGCGCAGCGGCAGCCAGTGCACGTCGCGGGCGATCTCGTGCGTAGTCCCGGGCTCGCCGCCGCGCGTCATGGCTCCCCCACTGTCCGGGCCGCCGTGATCCCGTGGGCTCCGCCCACGCCTTCCGGTATGGCGCGACTAGCCGAGCGCCGCCTCGAGCTTCGCGATCGCCGCCGCCTCGTTGGCTCCGGTACCGTGTGCCGCCTCGGCGGTCGCCTTCGCGACGCCCGTGATCAGGGCCCTGAAGGCCTCCAGGTCGTCGGGCGCCTTGCGGGAGACGATCTGGACGGCCTCGCCGACGCGCTCGAGTACCTCACCGGCGACGTCGGCAGGGTTGCGGGAGACGTCCTTGTCGCGCTTGGCCTTCATCTCGCCCGCCAGTTCGCGAATGAAGGCGCTCTCGCCCGTCGTCTTGACCTCGGCCATGTACTTGGCCGCGCCCTTGGCTTCCTTGAACGCGTCCCAGAGGCCGGGGTCGGCCATGGAGACATAGGCCATCGTGTCGGTGACCGCCCACTCCAGGACCTGCCACTCGTCGGGGGTGAAGTCCGCCTTGGTCGCCATCTCATCTCCTCCTGCCCGTGTGCGGGCGTGCTGATTCGGCGCGACTATACTCCTGCCCCGCGCCTCGGTCTGCGGTGGACTCTGGTGATCGGCCGGCGGCGCTCACGGCGCCGCTGCTCACCCTCAGGTGCCGCCGAGGATCGTGAAGTAGCGGGTCACCTTCTTGACCTGCCCGTGCCAGCGGGCGGTGACCACGACCTTGGCGTCGAAGTCGCTCGCGGACCCGCAGGTCGTGACGCGGCTGGCCTTGGCGAGGCCGTCCGCGTTCGTGGTGCGGACCTGGCTGCGGGTTCCCTCGGGGAGGTACCACTTGAAGGTGACGCTGACCCCCTTGATGGCCTTGCCCTTCTGGTCCTTTGCCCGGCAGCGCATGGTGACCGTGTCGCCGCTGACGACCGTGCCCGGCTTGTTCACGGCGATCCGCAGGGTGCGTTCCGTGTGCGTCAGCTTGGCGGCTGCGGGCTGGACTGCCACGGCGCCGAAGAGCAGCGCCACGGCGACGGCGACGAGGACGAGCGCCCCGGCGCGACGGAGCGACGTGCGGCGTGAGTTGGACTGTGCAGCCATGGTCCCCTCCGATGGACGTGGGCGCTGGCCCGACGAACACACCCCACTAGCTTAGGCCCAATCGCGGATCGTGTCATGCGTCTCAGAGGCGGAGGCCTCGACTCAGCGTGCGGATCGACGTGCTCGAGCTCAACGAGTTCGGCTTCGCCCTGGCGGTGGCGGTCGTGCTGGACGCGACCTTGATCCGCCTGCTGATGGTGCCGGCGATCATGAAGCTCGCCGGCGGCAAGGCGAACTGGTGGCTGCCCGGGTTCCTGCAGAGGATCCTGCCGAAGGTGAACGTGGAGTAGGCGAACGGCTTGCCCGCGTCGCCATCGGGGAATGGCATGAGACGGTGAGACGCGACACCGGGCAAGCAGAGTGCGAGAGGGTGAGGTGGATGAGAGTCAGGAAGAGCATCGAGATCGCCGCACCGCCTGAGAAGGTGTGGCCGTACTTCGTGGAGCCCGAGAAGGTCCTGCAGTGGTGCACGACGTTCCGGCGGTTCGAGTACACGGGGGCGCAGCACGGCGGCGTCGGCACACCCCTCTACATCGAGGAGCAGGCCGGCGGACGGCTCAGTAAGATGCAGTTCGAGGTAACCCAGTGGCGTGAGAACGAGAGGCTCGGTCTGCGCATGGTCTCGGGCGCCAGCTACCCGCGCTACGTCCAGGAGTACTCGCTGGAGCCCTGCCCCGTCGGCAGCCGTTGCACCTTCGAGGAGGAGATCGAGCTGCCCTACGGCGTGCTGGGCAAGCTGGTCGGCCTGGTCGCGGAGCGGGGGTCCGCAGCCACCGTCACGAAGATGGAGGCCAAGCTGAAGAAGCTGGCTGAGGCGGCGTGAGGCGCCGATCTGCGCGGGCCGCCGGCCTTCGCGTGATCATCGGCGGCCCGCACCCCACCTTCCGGTTCTCTCGCCGTCAGCTGGGCAGGATGCCGACCGTCTCCGTGTCGACGCCGGTCGCGCCGGCGGGCAACGACGGGTTCTCCGTCGTCTCCTGGAGGCGTCCCTCTCGGTCGTAGGCGCGCACGGAGAAGACGTGACGGCCTTCCTGCCGGGGCCACTCGTGTCCACCGTGTCGATCACCGTACGAAGCGCCGTGCTGCCGGCACGTTTCCGTATTGGTGCTATTCTGAACAATGCAGCGGTTCCGTTTTGTTCGCTACCAACCGCCATCCTGTCCGACGACGTTCTCGCGCCTCTCGACACGCTTCAAGGCTCCAGCGTGTGCGGGAGTCGCCCGCAGCGCCCCACTGAGCAGGCCGCTGGTCGAGACACGCACCGAAAGGCAGGCGACGTCGAGTGAGTGAATCCTTCGCAGATCACGGCGTGGTCGCGTCTGCCGACCTCACAGCGCTTGCGGCGGAAGAAGTGCTCGTCCTGCTGGATGAGGGCCTGGAGCAGGGCTACCTGGCCAGCGACCATGTTGCCGACGCCCTGCAGGACATCGAGCTCACGGCGGAACTGCTCGAGGAGATCCACACCATGATCGTCGAGCTGGGCATCGATATCGTCGAGGGCGAAGCCGCTGCCGGCGACGAGCACGTCGAGGTCAAGGTCGAGGAGGAGGAGGTCCCCAAGCTCGACCTCTCCGTCAAGTCGCCGTCGAGCGATCCCGTGCGCGTCTACTTCAGCGAGATGGGCAAGGTGCCGCTGCTTACGGCGGTCGAGGAGGTCTCGCTGGCGCGCCGCATCGAGCGCAGGGACCTGGAGGCCAGGCAGCAACTCATCACGGCCAACCTGCGTCTCGTCGTCTCGATCGCCAGGCGCCACACGGGCAGGGGCATGTCGCTCCTCGACTTGATCCAGGAGGGCAACCTCGGACTGATGCGCGCCGTCGAGAAGTTCGACTACCGCAAGGGCTTCAAGTTCAGTACCTACGCCACCTGGTGGATCCGGCAGGCGATCACGCGGGCCCTGGCCGATCAGGCGAGGACCATCCGCGTCCCCGTGCACATGGTGGATCAGATCAACAAGGTGATTCGTGTACAGCGTCAGCTGATGCAGGAGATCGGCCACGATCCCTCGCCGGCGGAGATCGCCGCCGAGATGGAGACCACGGCCGACAAGGTGCGGGAGATGCTCAAGATCAACCAGCAGCCGGCGAGCCTGCACACGCCGATCGGCGACGAGGGCGACACGGTGCTGAGCGATTTCATCGAGGACAAGGACGCAACCTCTCCGGTCGAAGAGGTCGGGGGCACCATGCAGCGAGAGTCGCTGGGGCGCGTGCTCGGACTGCTCACCAAGCGCGAGCGCAGGATCATCGAGCTCCGCTACGGGCTGGACGACGGGCATCCGCACACGCTCGAGCAGGTCGGCCAGAAGTTCGGCGTCACTCGCGAGCGCATTCGCCAGATCGAGGCCAAGACGCTCGCCAAGCTCCAGGCGTACCGCGAGGTGCAGCGGCTGCGGGGGTCCCTGGACTGACGGCTCCGGGCCGGCGGGGCTAGCCCGGACGGCCGCTCGGCATGCGTTGCATCCCGCGATCGGCTGTCCTCAGCGCCCCGCGTCGACGCGCAGCTTCCACAAGGTCCCCGGCGGTGCTGCGGCCGGGCACGGCAGCCGGGCCGAGAGCAGGGCCACGCCGGCGGGCAACGCGGCGATCGCGTAGAGCACGGCGGCCGGTCCCGCCGCGTCGCCGAGCACGCCGAGCGCGGCGACGATGACGCCGCCGAGGCCGCCGCACACGCCCACGGTCAGGCCGGTGGCGAGGCCCATGCGCGCCGGCAGGTACTCCTGCGCCGTGACGAGCGCGACGCTCACGTTCGCGTTGATGCCGATCCCGATGACGACCATCAGCGGGATCATGGCGCCGTAGCTCACGCTGGGCAGGAGGGCGATCGCCGGGATGAGTGCGAGTTGCGGCGCGACCAGCACGACACGACGCCCGAGCCGCACGGCGGTCATACCGCCGAGCAGCGTGCCGGCCGCCGCGGCGGCGAGCAGGATGCTGCTCATCACGTTGCTGGCCGCGGGGCTCGTCCCCCGCGCCTGGACCAGGAACAGGGGCACGTACGTCATCACGCCGAAGGCCACACCGCTCGCCAGGGCGTAGAGCACGACGAGACCGGCGAAGGGACGCCATTCAGAGCCGAGAGCCTGCGCCTGCCGGTGCGGCGGGTGCTCATCCACCGGCCTGGCGCGGAAGCGCCGCACGGCCACGCCGACGACAACCGCCACGGCGACCGGGATGAGGGCGATGATCGGCGTCCCGTGCAGTCCGAGAGGGGCGATCACGGCCGCCACGACGAGAGGGCCGAGAGCGTAGCCGACGCCGCCGCCGACCGAGAAGATGCTCATGTCGGCGGTCACCCGGCTGCTCGACGCGTGGCGCGCCCAGCGGGCGCCCTCGGGATGGTAGGCGCCCACGCCGGCTCCGCACAGGGCGACCGCGAGCAGCGTCACAGGGTAGGTGGCCGCGTAGCCGACGGCGGCGATACCGAGGCCGGCGAGAAAGAGTCCGCCGGGGAGCAGCCAGTGCGCCTCGCCGCGGTCGCCGTGGGCGCCGACGAGCGGCTGAGAGGCGGCGTTGGCGACGGTCGCCGTGAGCGTGAAGACGCCGGCCGCGGCGTAGCTGTAGTGCCGGGCGACGACGAGGAACGGCAGGAGCGCGAACAGGGCGCTCGAGCAGAGGTCCGCGCAGGCGTGTCCCAGCGCGAGTGCCAGCAGCGTGCGGCGCGAGGCGGGCCGGCCGCCGTCGGCGCTCATGGCGCTTCGGCGCCGGATGCGCCCGGGTTCTTCACGGCAGGCCGTTTGCGTCGACCCTGTCTCGGCCCCGTCCGCTCAACCCTTCGTCTGCTGGTCTGGCTGCGCCGCACGTCCCGGACGCGCCGCCCGCGGCGGATGAGCCGCCATCCACTCCTCGTGCGGCGGCACCGGCTCGCCGACCACGTAGAGGAAGAAGTAGGCGCTGGTATCGCCGAGGAAGCGGAAGCTGCCGCGCAGGTCGGCGACCAGGGCCTCGTAATCCGGCTGCGAGCGCAGATAGCGGCCGAAGCCTCCGTGCTCCCGCTCGAGCTCGAGCATGGCCTGCGCATTCTGCACGGTCGCCTCGATCTTGCGCCGGTTGCGGACGATGCGCGTATCCGCCGCCAGGCGCTCGATGTCCTCGTCGCCGAACCCTGCCACCGTCTCGGGGTCAAAACCGGCGAAGGCTTCGCGGAACCCGTCCCACTTGGCCTCGATGACCCGCCATGAGATGCCGGCCTGGAAGACAGCCTTGGTCAGCACCTCCAGGTAGTCGGCCAGTGTCTGCGGGGTGATCTGCTGAGGTGCCTCCATTGCCTGCCTCCTGCCGTCGATTGGGCGACCGTGCCGTGCGTCCGACGCGAACACGGCTCGCAGACAAGTATCGCACTCGGTCGCCCATCGCCAACGGTCGGCAGGCAAAGGTCGCCGGATGAGTCCATACTGGTATTCGGAGGTCTTGGGCGCGTGCGGGAGGAACGATGAGCACCGGCGATTTCGTCAGCGATAGCGGCTCCGGGTTGCCGGACAGGCAGGACGAGACGAGCGCGGCCGGCGGCGCGCGGCTGGTCACGGCGTTTCGGCTGGGGGAGCGTCAGGAGGCTGGTCCGCTGGTCGTGTACCCCATCTTCGTCGACGAGCAGGACGGCTCCGCCGGCGCCGTGAGCTTCGCGCCGCGGTACATCACGCTGGGTCAGGGGCTGCGCGAGGGCTCGGTTGAGATCGCGGAGGTGACCTGGGCGGGCTCGATCCCGAAGGTGCGGGTCGCGAACAGGGGAGAGGCGCCGGTCCTCTGGGTCGACGGCGAGGAGGTGCTCGGGGCGAGACAGAACCGGGTGCCCATCGCGTCCGTCCTCGTCGAGCGGCTGAGCGATCTCGTCGTGCCCGTGGCCTGCACGGAGAAGGCGCGCTGGGCCTACGCCTCGCGAACCTTCGCCGACAGCGGCGTCATGGCGGAGCGTGGGGTGCGCTGGGCAGTGCGGGACAGCGTGAACGAGTCGCTGCGTGCGGGCGCTGGAGCGCACGTCGATCAGAGTCGCGTCTGGGACGAGGTCGACGACCTGCACCGCAGGCAAGGGACGTGGTCCCCCACGGGCGCCATGCGAGACGCCTACGAGGGCCGGAGGCGCGATCTCGACCGCCTGCTCGCCGCGTTCCCGTCGGTCGACGGGCAGAACGGCGTGCTCGTGCTGCACGGCCCGCGCGTCGTCGGCCTCGACGTCGTGTCGCAGGCGCCGCAGTACGCCGAGCTGCACGACAAGCTGCTGAGAAGCTACGCCTTCGAGGCCCTGGTGACCGGCGGTGAGCCGGGCGACGTCGAGCTGGCCGAGGAGTTCCTGGATCGCGTCGCCGGGCTGCGCGGCGAGCCCTTCCCCGGCGTTGGGCTCGGCCGGCACGTGCGCTACGAGGGTGAGGGCGTGCTGGGCTCGGCGGTCATCTCTGACGGCGAGGTCGTCCACGCCGCTTTCGCGGACGCGACCGGCGCCGGCAGCGCCGCCGGGCGGGAGCGGTCATCGGGCTCCCGCCAGCGCTCCGTCTTCGCCGACATCAAGAAGGACGCACGTTGGGGGAACGCCGCTTCCGCGCGCAAGGATCGCGCGAAGCGCGCGATGCGCGACCGGGAGGACGCGCGCCGGGCCGGCGAGCTCGCCGACTCCATCATGTCGCGGCCCCACCTCGAGCTCGTCGTCTGCGACGTGCCCTACGGCCACATGGGCGCGACCCTGGCCGACGCCGTGCTGCAGGGGGGCCTCAGGTACGAGCGCCTGAGCGTTCCGGAGGAGCATCGTCTGAGGCGGCGGTACCCGACGGCGAGGACGACCAGCGCCTTCGACGTTCTGCTGGAGAGCGCCGAACCGCTCGCGCTTCTGGGCTGGAGCGACGAGCAGAAGGTACGCAGGCTGCGGTCCCTGACCCAGCTCCTCATCGATTCAGAGGTCGAGCGCGAGAACGACCTCCTCGCCTGGCTGGACAGTGCCGGCGCGAAGGTCCGGCTGACGGCGATCGAGGGCGTCGGCCAGGCTACGTTCCAGTACCTGCGCTTCCTCGCCGGCGCCGAGGACGCGGCCGCTGTCGACCGCTGGTTCTGGCGGATCCTGGACGGCGCCAGGGTGAGGACCTACGGCTTCAACGACGCTCTCGGCGTCTATCGAGAGGCCGCGGCCCTGCTCGGCGTGAGCCTCGCGACGCTCGAGTACAGCCTGTGGCGCTACGGCATGGCCCGCCGCTGGAGGCCGTGACCGGCCGTCTGGCCAACCCGTCGACGGGGTCTCCGGTCAGTCGGCCTGGTGCGGGCGGCGCTCGGCGATCTGGCCGGCGACGACTCTGGCGTCCTCTCCGACGCCCGAGAGGAGAGACGAGCCGCGCGTCCGCAGGAACGGCGTCCCGAGGTAGAAGAGCCCGGGTATGACCGTGCTTGCGCCGTCTCGCTGCAGCGGAAAGCCGAGCTCATCCAGCGCCTCCGGCCACGGCAGGCAGGAACTGTAGTCTGGCCGGAAGCCGCCGGCGAAGATGACGGCGCCGAACCCCGAGAGGTCGAGGCGTTCGGGCGCTCGGGGATCGAAGGCCTCGGCCTCGGGGATCTCAGGCCGCTCCAGGCCGCGTTCCACGGCGACCCTGCGGCAGGCGTCCATGAGCTCGCGGTGGCGGGCGTCGCCCCAGGCCACAGTCTCGCCGAGGTCGGGCGCGAAATGCGCCTCGGAGCCGCTCGCACCGAGGAAGCGTCCGGTCAGGGTCACGCCCATGGCCCGCAACGTTCGCAGGTGGAGGTCGTGGCCGCCGTCGTGGCCGCTCGTCAATGGGTTCGAAAGGAGTCGCGCGGCCGGGGACGGCAGCGAGGCGAGCGACTGCCCGAAGAAGCCGGCCTCCATCAGCCACCACGCGATGTCGTGGCCGGCCATTCGCCGGGGGACCCAGGCCGCCCGGCCGCACGAGAGGTACACCTCGCGCCCCGTCGCCCGCAGCTCTTCGGCGATCTGCGCGCCGGATTGGCCGCTGCCGATGATGAGGATCTTGCCGGCCGGGAGCGCAGCGGGGTTGCGGTAGTCCACCGCGTCGACCTGAGGCAGATCGGGAGGCAGCGTCGTCGCGCCGCTGATCCGATGGGGTCGCTGGAAGGCTCCTGTCGCCATCACCAGCGTCCCGGCGCTCATGGGGCCGGCGCTCGTGTTCAGGACGAACGCGCCGGCCGCCGTTCTCCCAACGGACTCGACCGCGACGTTCTCTCGAACGGGCGCGTTGAAGCTGGCCGCGTAGCGCTGGAGGTAGCCTACGATCTCGTCGCGCGGCATGAACCCGTCCGGGTCGTCGCCATCGTAGGGGAAGCCGGGCAGTCGGACGGTCCAGTTCGGCGTCACGAGACAGAAGCTGTCCCAGAGACGGCTCCATCCTTCGCCGACGCGGCGTCGCTCCAGCACGACGTGTTCTCGGCCTGCCACGGTCAGCTCGTGACTCACGGCCAGCCCGGCCTGGCCGGCGCCGATCACGGCTACGTCAACGTGTTCCACTGCGCTGCTCCCTCGTGGGATGTCGCTGTCCAAGACGTGGTTCCCCGGCAGGGACCGGCACGAACCGTTCGGGCGTCCGCGCTGCGCCGGCCCGCTCGACGGTTCTGGGGCGGGCTACCCGGGAACTCCTCTCGTTGAGGCACCGCGGGCGGAGGACAGGACGCGGACGACGGGTCGACGCGTCACGGCGCGAAGGAGTGGGGATCATGGACGCACGCTGGATCAGGTTCGGCGAGATCGAAGTCGAGGGCAAGCGCTACACGGAAGACCTCGTCATCGATGGCGGCAGGGTCGGCAAGAGGCGCAAGAAGGCGTCGAAAGCCTATCGCGACCGGTACGGGCACACGCCGCTGTCGGCTGAGGAGCCAATCCCGTGGGGTGGGAAGCGGCTGATCGTCGGCACCGGGGAGTCGGGCAGGCTGCCGGTCATGCCGGAGGTCTACGCGGAGGGGGGGCGGCGGGGGATCGAGATCGTCGCCCTTCCGACTGTGGAGGCGCTTCACCTGCTCGGGGAGGTCAAAGCGAAGGACGTTCACGCCGTTGTGCACGTGACGTGCTGACGGCCCGGCGGGACCACGTCCCGCCGGGCCGTCAGCGTGTGGTGCAAGACGTAGGCAGAAGAACCGCCGTCCGCTGGGCCGCGGTGCCGGTTGTGTCTACGGCGTGACGTCGCTGTCGCGCCCGAAGCGCGCCATCGCCTTCTGGAAGCTCTCCTTGGCGCGGTCCCAAGCGGCCTGCACGCCCTGCTTGACGTCGTCCCAGGCTTCGTCGCTGGTCTCCTGCAGGTCGCTGATCCTGGCCGCCATGGCGTCGCGCTGCTGCCTGAGGTTGGCGAGCTGCTCCTCGTACTCAGCCTTGGCGTCGGCCGAGATCTTGCCGGCCCGCGCCTTGAGCTTCTCGATGTCGGCGCTCCACTCGCCGAGCTGCGTCTTCAGCCGCTCGACGTAGGCCTCGCGGGTGCTCCCGACGTCTTCGCTGATCTCCGCCTTGAGCTTCGCGATCTCGTTCTCCTTCTCGGCGACCAGATCGCGGGCCACCTTGATCCGCGCCTGAGTCGCGTCGAGGGCCGGGTGCGTGAGCTCGCCGTGCTCGACCAGGTCGTAGACCAACCCGCCCATCTCCTGCTCGGCCCGGGCCGCGTCACCCTGCAGCGACCGCAGCTTGCGCTGCTGGAGCTGGACCTGCGTGAACTTGCTCGCCTCCTTAGTGACAGTGCCGCCGGCCTTCTTGATGTTGTCGACTACGCCCATAGCGCCCTCCTGTGTTGATCGTGTGCTGCGCATCGTTGACATACCCTGGACGCCGCCGAGTTAGCCGCAAGGGTGCCGTGGCGCGCGGCGTGCGCGGGTTGTCGGCGGCGGCTCTGGTCCGTCGCCGCCTCGCCCGGGCTTCGCGGAACGGGTTTCTCCGACGAGTCGGCCGTGGTATGACCACACCAGTACGAGCAGCCGGCCTGTTCCTGCTCCCGGCATCGCCCAGGAAAGGAGTCCTAGCGTGGCTTCCGTCCAACCTTTGTCGCCCGACGCGCTCTCCGCGCGCTGCACGCTGGACCATGTGGAGTTCACCACGACCGACGACCTGGAGGACGGCATCGAGTTCGTCGGCCAGGAGCGTCCCATCGCCGCCATCGAGCTGGGCGTCAGCATCGATCGGGAGGGCTACAACATCTTCGCCCTCGGTCCGAGCGGTACGGGCAAGTACACCGTCATCCAGCGCTTCGTCGAGCGGCGCGCCGCCGAGGAGGCGCCGCCGGACGACTGGTGCTACGTCAGCAACTTCGAGGAGTCCTCGATGCCGCGGGCCCTGCGCCTGCCGCGCGGCAGGGGCAGGCAGCTCAAGCACGACATGGAACGGCTCGTCGAGGATCTGCGCACCGGCCTGTCGTCGACCTTCGAGAGCGAGGAGTACACGACCCGTCGCCGGGCGCTGGAGGAGGAGTTCCAGGAGCGCGAGGAGGCGAGTCTCAGCGAGCTGCAGGAGCGGGCCCGCGGGCGTGAGATGGCCATGGTCAGAACGCCCGCCGGCTTCGCCTTCGCCCCGATGAAGGACGCCGCCATCCTGCCTCCAGACGAGTTCCAGAAGCTGCCCGAGGAGGAGCGCAAGCGCATCCAGACGGAGATTGAGTCTCTGGAGGAGGAACTGCAGAAGGCGCTGATGCAGGTGCCGCGCTGGCAGCGCGAGTACCGCACCCGCCTGCGTGAGCTGAACAACGACGTCACGGGCCTGGTCGTCAACGACCTGCTCGACGACGTGCTGGCCAAGTACCGGGAGTTGCAGGACGTCGCGGCGTACCTCGAGGCGGTGCGCAACAGCATCGGCGACCACCTCGAGGACTTCCTTGAGGTCGCCGAGCAGAAGCCGGTCGAGGGGGCGGCCGCCAGCCAGCCCGCCCTCGATAGCCTCAAGCAGACCCCGGCGCTGCGCCGCTACCAGGTCAACGTCCTGGTCGACTCCAGTGATGCCACCGGCGCGCCCGTCATCTACGAGAGCAACCCGTCGTACCTCAACCTCGTCGGGCGTGTGGAGCAGAGGGCCGTCATGGGCGCTCTGTTCACCGACTTCACCCTGATCAAGCCCGGCGTGCTGCACCGCGCCAACGGCGGCTACCTGATCATCGACGCGCTCAAGGTGCTCTCCAGCCCGTACGCCTGGGAGGGCCTCAAGCGCGCCCTCGAGTTCCACCAGATCCGCATTGAGTCGCCGGTGCAGATGCTCAGCATGACCAGCACCGTTTCTCTGGAGCCGGAGCCCATCCCGCTCGACACCAAGGTGATCCTGATGGGCGACCGCCGGCTCTACTACCTCCTGGCCGAGGCCGACCCGGATTTCAACGAGCTCTTCAAGATCGCGGCCGACTTCGACGACGAGTTCGTTCGCGACGACGACACGACCCGGCAGTACGCGCAGCTCATCGCGACCATGGTCCGCCAGCAGAAGCTGCTGCCGTTCGATCGCTCCGCCGTCTGCCGCGTCATCGAGCACGCCGCCCGCGTGGTGGGCGACGCCGAGCGGGTGACGGCCCGCATGCGGGCCGTCATGGATCTGCTCGAGGAGTCCGACCACTGGGCCAGGCGCGATGGCGCGGCCGTCGTCGCCGCCGCCGACGTGCAGGAGGCGATCGACGCCCAGATCTATCGCTCCGATCGCGTCCGCACGCTCATGCAGGACGAGACGCTGCGCGGGACCATCCTGATCGACACCGCCGGCGCCAAGGTCGGCCAGATCAACGGGCTGTCGGTGCTCGGCATGGGCACCTACAGCTTCGGCCGGCCGAGCCGCATCACCGCCAGCGTCCACCTCGGCAAGGGCGACGTCGTCGACATCGAGCGCGAGGTCGAGCTGAGCGGGCCGCTGCACTCGAAGGGCGTGCTGATCCTCTCCGGCTTCCTACGCGCTCGCTACGCCCAGGAACAGCCGCTCTCGCTCGGGGCGAGCCTTGTCTTCGAGCAGTCATACAGCGGCGTGGACGGCGACAGCGCCTCGTCCACAGAGCTCTACGGGCTGCTCTCGGCCATCGCCAGGGTGCCGATCAAGCAGTCGCTGGCCGTGACCGGGTCGGTCAACCAGTCCGGCGAGGTCCAGGCCATCGGTGGCGTCAACGAGAAGATCGAAGGCTTCTTCGATCTCTGCGCGGCGCGTGGACTGACCGGTGAGCAGGGCGTGCTGATCCCCGCGGCCAACGTGAAGCACCTCATGCTTCGCCGGGACGTGGTCGACGCGGTCGCCGCCGGGCGGTTCGCCGTCTACCCGATCGCCACGATCGACGAGGGGATCGAGATGCTCACCGGCGTGCCGGCGGGCGAGCGCGATGCCGACGGCCGCTACCCGGAGGGAACCGTCAATCGCTTGGTCGCCGACCGGCTGGCGGAGATGGCGGAGAAGAGCCGCGCCGTCGAGGAGGCCGGAGAGGCCAAGCCGGGGGGTCGGCGGCGGCGCAAGGCCGCGAGCGCAGGGGGGGAGGGCACCTCGGCATGAGCGACGAGATCGAGCCTGCCCGGGCCGAGCGGATCGTCGTCGCGCTCGACGCCTCGCCGCAGAGCGCGGCGGCGCTCAGGGCCGCCGTCCAGCTGGCCGCGCTCCTGGACGCCGAGGTTGAGGGGCTGTTCGTCGAGGATGTCGACACTGCTCTACCTGTGCGAGCTCCAGTCCTGTCGCGAGATCGGCTCGCGCACCGCGCGGATCAGTCGGATCGACGCCGCGGGGATGGAGCGCCAGCTGCGCGTTCAGGCCACGACCATCCGCGAGACGATGCAGCTGGTCACGGCCCAGACGCCCGTGCCCTGGAGCTTCCGCGTGCTACGCGGCGCGGTGGTCGACGAACTGCTGGTGGCGGCGGAAGGCGCGGCGGTGATGAGCATGGGCCGCACCGGCCGCGTGCGCCGCAAGGGGATGGGTTCAACGGCGCGGTCCCTGGCCGGCCGGGTGAGTCGGCCGCTGCTGATCTCGAGCGAGGGCGTGGGACTCGAGTACCCGCTGACCGTCCTCTACACGGGCACGCCCGCCGCCGAACGCGCGCTCGCGCTGGCGCTGCGGCTGGCGCGCCGGGACGCCAGAGCGGCTGCGCGTCGCGGTGTGGAACGGCGGCGACGCGGCGCGGGATGTCGACCTGCTGGAGCAGGCCGCTCACCGTCTGCTCGAGTCAGGTGCGGCGGCGGGCGAAGCCCTGCCGCCGGTGATGAGGATCAGCGGCGCCGCGGACCTGCGGGCGGCCCTGCGTGACCTGGGGGGCGGCACGCTGGTCCTGCCCCAGGAGCAGGCCGCCCTGGTGGCCGAGTACGGCCGCGCCGCGCTGCTCGTGCCGTAGCGGGGGGCTCCCTCTTTGCCACGTCGTCATTGGCCGACTTCCGCGTCTTCGGCGTCCTTGCCGATGATGCGTCTCTCCGCGGCATGACAATTGACGAACATGGTGATATGGGGTCTAATTCGGTCCCTTTGCGCGGACGATGACCGTCTCGTTACCCTCTCTGATTGGAAGGCAGCGAATGATCCTGAGCCCGAAGCAGCAGATCGACGAGTACACCGAGCGCGGGTGGTGGGGGGGTCAGACCGTCGCCGACCTGTTTCTCGCGAATGCCAACGCAACACCGGGCGCCGTGGCGGTCGTCGACCCGCCCAATCGCGGCGGCCTGGCGCCGGGTGAGCCGCAACGCCTGACCTACGGCGAGCTCAAGACGGCAACCGACCGGCTGGCCAAGGCGCTGCTGCAAGCGGGCGCCGGCAAGGACGACGTCGTCATGGTCCAGCTTCCGAACGTCGTCGAGCTGGTGGTCGTCTACCTGGCCTGCGCCCGCATCGGGGCTGTTCTGAGCCCGGTGCCGATGCAGTTCCGCACGCACGAGTTGCGCCACGTCATGGGCCTGGTCGAGCCCAAGGTCGCCGTCACGGCGGGAACCGTCGGCGGCCACGACTACTGCGCCATGGTGCAGGGCCTGCGCCCGGAGTGCCCCTCGGTCCGGCATGTCATCGCGCTTGGCGACGACCTGCCGGACGGCGTCGCGTCATTGACCGCCATCCTCGAGACCGACACGCCGACGGGCGTCGTCGACGCCTACGTCAGAGCGAATCCGTCCTCGGCCAACGACGTGTACACCGTCTGCTGGACCTCCGGGACGGTCGCCGAGCCCAAGGGGGTGCCGCGGAGCCACAACCTCTGGATCGCGATCGCGTACGCCACGGTCGACGGCGCCAATCTGGAGAAGGGCGACACCCTGCTCAATCCGTTCCCACTCGTCAACATGTCGGCCATCGGCGGCATGCTGGTGCCGTGGCTGCTGACACGCGGCAAGCTGGTGCTGCACCAGCCGTTCGACCTGCCCGTCTTCCTCGGCCAGATCGGCGGCGAACAGATCACCTACACGGTCGCGCCCCCTGTCCTGCTGAACGTCCTGCTGCTCCGGCCGGGGCTCCTCGAAAGCGCCGACCTCAGCCACCTCCGGTACATCGGCTCCGGCTCGGCGCCGCTCTCGCCGTGGATGGTCACGCAGTGGCAGACGGAGCACGGCGTCCCGATTCTCAACCTCTTCGGCGCCAACGAGGGGACCGCGCTGCTCAGTGACCCGGTCGACATCCCGGACCCGGCCGAGCGGGCGCTGTTCTTCCCGCGCTTCGGCGTGCCCGGGTACACCTGGTCGAACCGGGTGGCCGCGATGATAGAGACGAAGCTCCTCGATCCGATCACGCGCGAGGTCGTCACCGAGCCGGACGTCCCGGGCGAGCTCGCTATCCGCGGCGCGACGGTCTTCTCTGGGTACTGGAACCGGCCGGAGCTGACCGAGCAGTCGTTCGACAGTGACGGGTACTTCCTGACCGGCGACCTGTTCGCCATCGCCGGCCAGGGAGGCGACCGCTACCGCTTCGTAGGGCGCCTCAAGGATCTGATCATCCGCGGCGGCATGAAGGTCGCGCCGGAGGAGATCGAGTACCTCCTCGCCGACCACCCCAAGATCGGGGACGTTGCGGTCGTCGGGGTCCCGGAGGGTGGCAGGCTCGGCGAGGAGGTTGTCGCGGCCGTCGTCGTGCCCAAGGAAGGCGAGGAGGTCAAGCTCGGCGACCTCGTCGACTTCCTCAAGGAGAAGGACATCGCCGCCTACAAGCTGCCCAGGAAGCTCGTCCAAGTCGAGAGCCTGCCGCGCAACGCCGTGGGCAAGGTACTCAAGCGCGAGATCAGACAGCAGCTCGGAGCAACCTCAGGCTCACCCTAACGTTCAAGCTGACACTGAGACCGATCGTGAGGGTTGGTGATCATACCTCACCGGTCTCGCTTGGCACCAGCGTCGAGCCGAGGATGTGGTAGCCCCCGTCCACGTAGACGATCTCGCCGGTCACCGCACGGGCCCAGTCGGAGCACAGCCAGACCGCGGTCCGGCCCACGTCAACCTGGGTGGCCATAGTCCCCAACGGCGTGACCTTCTCGATGGACCTGTAGATCTCGCGAAAGCCCGGCAGGCCGCTCGCCGCCCGCGTCTTCATGGCTCCGGGCGAGAGGGCGTTGACGCGGATGCCGTCAGCGCCGAGGTCGTGGGCGAGGTAGCGCACGCAGGCGTCGAGGGCGGCTTTGGCAACGCCCATGACGTTGTAGCCGGGTAGCACCGCGACGCCGCCGTGCGCGGTCAGGGTGAGGATCGCGCCGCCGGGCGGCATGAGCGGGGCGGCGCGGCGAGCGAGGGCGACAAGCGAGTAGGCGCTGACGTCGAGGGCGTGCGCAAAGCCCCTGCGGCTGGTGGTCACGAAGCGCCCGGCGAGGTCCTCGTGCTCGGCGAAGGCGATGGCGTGCACGAGGACGTCGAGCGAGCCGAAGGTCCGCTCGACCGTCGCGAAGAGGCGATCGATGGCCGCGTCGTCGGTGACGTCGCATTCCTCCACCAGCTCGGCGCCGACGCTCTCGGCCAGCGGCCGAACCCGGCGCTCCAGGTTGGGGGTGGCGTAGGAGAACCCGAGCCGCGCTCCCTCCGCGTGGAGCGCCTCAGCTATGCCCCAGGCGATGGAGCTCCCGTTGGCAACGCCGGCGATCAGGGCCGTCTTGCCGTCAAGCAGTCCCACCGCTCAGTCTCCCTCGTCGACCCAGCTCCTTCCGCGGAGCGTGTCCCAGTCGTGTCCCAGTCTAGACCTCCGCGGCGCGCTCGTGAACAACCGTTCCGGCGCCGCGCTCCGGCGTCCGTGCGAGATCCGCGGCGACGTCCCCGGCGATATGCGTCCGCTTCTGCCACACGCGGCGTCGACGAACGGTATCTGGCGCCGGCATCGAAGATCGGTCGAGACCAGGTTGCGCCCGCTCGGCGCGCAGTTGAAGATGGCCGAACCTCACCGCGCGCGGGCGTCGGCATGGGCGTCCATGGGGGCGCTGCTGGTCAGCATGGGTGACGTCGTCAACCCGCTGGTCGATCTTGGACACGGGCAGATCTACCCGGTCATGTTGTGGAGTCTCGCCCTGGTCCTCAGAACGGTCCTGGCCTCCCTGGAGACCGACCTGGTCGCCCGGCACGGCGGCGACGAGTTCATGATCGTCCTGCCCGCGACGGGCGCTGACCGTGCGGCCGTCGTGGCCGAGAAGGTGCGCCTGGCGATCTCGGAGCGGCCCTACGTCACGGGAGACGGTCAACGGATCCCCGTCCACGTGAGTATCGGCGTCGCCTGCTTCCCCGAGGATGGCGCGGAGGTGAACGAGCTCCTCGTTCGTGCCGACGCGAATCTCTACCGGTCCAGGCGACGCGGCGGCGACGCGATCACTCACAGAGGCGGCGGCCCGGAGCCCGTCTGCGTCGGCGGCGCGTTCGGCATCCTCGAGTCTCTGGTGACCGCCGTCGACAATGAGGACAACTCCACCTACCGTCACTCGCAGGACGTCACTGAGCACGCTCTGAGCCTCGCGGCGGCACTCGGCCTCTCCGGGGAGAGTCAGCGGATCGTGCGTGTCGCCGGCCTCCTTCACGACGTGGGCAAGATCGGCGTCCCCGGCATCATCCTCCGCAAACCCGGGCGGCTGACCTGCGAGGAGTACGAGGTCGTCAAGCAGCACCCCCTCCTGGGAGGGCGCATCATCCAGGAGATCCCCGACCTCGAGGAGATACGCGCGGCCGTTGTCTCACACCACGAGCGCCGGGACGGGGGAGGCTACCCACACGGATTGAGCGGCGAAGCCATTCCCCTGCTGGCCCGCATCATCGGCTTGGCCGACGCTTCCTCGGCGATGACCAGCGATCGGCCGTACCACAAGGGCCTCACCGCGGACGAGGCGGTCGTCGAGCTGCGCGCCTGCGCCGGCACCCAGTTCGACCCCGAGCTCGTGGAGGTCTTCATCGGGACGTTCGGCCGGGATGCCGCCGACGACCGGTGGGAAGCGCACCCGGAGCCAGTACCTGCCGGCTGAGACAGCGTGACGCCGACGGGCCGGCAGGTTGGTGGACTGAAGCACCAAGCGCCATCGCGGCACGCCGAGGCGCCTGCTAGACTCAACTGCATGAGCCCGCCAACGCTGCCGCGCCTGCGCTTCCCGACGCCAGTGCGGGTGCGCTACGCGGAGACGGACGCCTCCGGGACAGTCCATCACGCCGCCTACCTCGCCTACTTCGAGGTCGCCCGCGTCGAGGCGCTGCGTCGCCTCGGTGTCCCGGTTGCGGAGCTCGCACGCCGCGGCGTGGCCATGCCGGTCGTTGAGGCTCACGTCAAGATCGTGCGGCCGGCGGGCCTCGACGATCTCCTCGACGTGGCCGTACTCCTCGATAGGGTCGGCCCAGCCTCCTTCGCCTTCGACTACGAGGCGAGCCGCGACGGGCTGCTGCTGGCGGCCGGCTGGACGCGCATCGCCGTGGTCGAGCGCGGCACGGGGCGACCCCTGCAACTGCCGCACTGGGTGCGCGAGGTGTTGCGGAGGGTCGCCGGCTAGTCCAACCGCTTCAGCAGGCGTGTGTTCGCCACTTACTCACGTGGCAGCGCATCAAGGGTGACGCCCAGAGGGCTTGGCGGGGTAGCGGCGGGCCGGCGTCGCTACCCCATGGGAATGCTGACCGCCGTAGCGGACTCCTTGCCGCTCTCGTCGACGTAGAAGACGTCCAGGGTTCGGGTCTCAGGGTTGAAGGCGACGATCAGCGCGCCGGCCAGCGCGAGGCGACCGGCCTCGGCCAGGGAACCGAAGGAGTCGTACCGACACAGGGCCGCGTTCGTTATCAGGACGGCGGGCGGAACTGACCCAGGGTCGGCGGGGACGGAACTGCTGTTGACGATGGCGCGTCCTTCGTCCGCGCCGACCACCGGGTTCACGAAGCCGGCCTCGCTCGCGCTGCCCAGGATCTCCTCGAGGCGCGCGCTCAGGCAGAGGCTGGGGTCTCCCTCGCCGGAAGGTTGGTACTCGGTCGAGTAGCCGAGCAGCACCTGCTCCTCCACCGTCTCGGCCAGGATCCGCATGTTCGCGTCGAGCACTGTGGTCTTCGCTTTCGCGTGCAGCGTCGGGACGCCGATGGCGGCCAGTACGCAGACGATGACGACGACCACCAGCAGTTCGAGAGCGCTGAAACCGTGCTCCGGCGTGCGTGAGGAACGGGTGTCTCGCCCTTTGGCCGGGCGACGTGCGTCACCGTTCATCGGCCCAGACTATCCGGCGGCCATCGACGGCGACGTCCGTCGCGTGTACCGCCTCCGCGTAGCCCGCCCAGGCGAAGAACGCCCACGACAGCATGTAGGCGGCGTCGGATGCCCCGCCGGAGTCGAGCGCGCCCTGGATGCCCTGGGCGCCGTAGAGCACGTCGGCGACGAGGCCCACCACGAGGCCGGCCGTGAGCAGGGCGACCGTCCAGCGGTTCTCCGAGATTCGCCGCAAGAACGCCCACGCGATGCCGGCCAGGAGCAGTACGTCGCCGAGCGGATAGCCGATCGACAGGGACGAGGCGAGGAGGTCGTCACGGCTCGCTGCGAAGAGCGTCGGGAGGAGGAAGAGCGAGAGAATGGCAGCCGACCCGGCCGTCACGACGGCGATCGATCCCAGGTAGGCGATCGCCCGGCGTGGACGGCTCGCCGGCAGTCGGGGGAAGCACAGCAGGCCGACGAAGACCAGTGGGTAGTAGGCGAGGTACCCTGCGTCGGCGGGCGACGGGAAGGGCGAGGTGCCCAGAACGTTCTGGTAGAAGAAGAACAGGACATCGCCGACCCAGAAGCACGCGAGTCCGGCCCCCAGGAAGCCCCATGCCAGCTGGGATCTGCGGCTTACCTGCGTTCGGGAGGCGCTCAGCGCCAGGATGGTTGCCGCGAGCCCTATCGGAATCATCCCGAGGTTTGCGTACAGCGACCTGTCGGCCGTCTCTCCCCACTTCGCGAAGACCCCGATGAGGTACGCCACGCAGAGCGCGGTGGCCAGGCTCACCGTGAGCAGCCAGGGACGCTCCAGGAGCGTCCTGTATCTTGCCCACGAGCCGGACGGAACGCCCTCTGTCCTCTCCGCAGTACGCACAGTCACCCCGTCGTCGCCGCCACCTGGCGCAGGAGCCATCCCTCGCGGCGGCTATCGGCAGGGCGGGCGGTGCTCATGAGTCCGCCTGCGGCGAGGGATTCGCTGCGCTCGCGGCCGCGGATCGCACGGGCCGGCGCAAGGGGCCGACCCCGTGCCGCCGGATCGTCGATCGTCGGTCAGGCGTCGAAGCGGCGGAACACGAGCGAGACGTCGTGGCCGCCGAAGCCGAACGAATTGGACATGGTCGTGCGCAGGGGCACGGCGCGAGCGACGTTGGGCACGTAGTCGAGGTCGCACTCCGGGTCAGGATCGGTGAGGTTGATGGTCGGCGGGACGACGCCGGCGGTGATGGCGCGGATGCAGAAGGCCGCCTCGATCGCCCCGGCGGCGCCGAGGAGGTGCCCGGTCATCGACTTCGTCGACGAGACGGGCACCTGGGTCGCCCGCGCGCCCAGGGCGATCCTGAGGGCGCGCGTCTCGGCGACATCGCCGGCCGGCGTCGCGGTGCCGTGCGCATTCACGTAGTCGATGTCGTCGGGCGACAAGCCGGCCTCGCGCAGCGCCGCCCGCATGGCGCGCGCTTGGGAGGCCCCGGTCTCGTCGGGGAGGGCCACGTGAAAGGCCTCCGAGCTCATGCCGTAGCCGACGATCTCGGCGTGGATGTGGGCGCCGCGGGCGCGCGCGTGCTCGAGTTCCTCGAGCACGAGCATGCCGGCGCCCTCGGCGATCACGAACCCGTCGCGGGCGGCGTCGAAGGGGCGCGACGCCTCTCGCGGCGCTTCGTTGCGCGTGCTCAGCGCGCGCATGGCGTCGAAGGCCCCTACGCCCGTCTCGCAGAGCGGCGCCTCGGCGCCGCCGGCCAGCATCGCCACGGCGGCGCCGCGGCGGATGAGCTCGAAGGCGTCGCCGAGAGCGTTGGCTCCGGCGGAGCAGGCCGTGCAGACGGCGCCGAGTGGGCCCTTGAGCCCCAACTCGAGCGAGACCTGGGCGGCGCCCATGTTGGGGATCATCATCGTGCCGAAGAACGGGCTCAGGCGCTTCGGTCCCCCCTCGAGCAGCGCCCGTGACTGCTGTTCGAACGTCGTGAGCCCGCCGCCGCCGCTGGCCACGACGCCGCCGATCTCCTCGGCCTCGGCGGCGACGTCGAGGTCGGCGTCGTCCACCGCTTGACGCGCCGCGGCGACGGCGAAGTGGGAGTAGCGGTCCATGCGACGGGCGGCCCGCCGGTCGATGAACTCCTCAGGGTTGAAGTCCTTCACCTCGCCGGCGATGCGCGACGAGAGACGGGCGGCATCGAAGAGGGTGATGGGGCCGATCCCGCTCTCGCCCGCAACGAGCCGGCTCCAGACCGTCTCGGCGTCGTTGCCCAGTGGGCAGACGACGCCGATCCCGGTCACGACCACGCGGCGCGGTTCGTCAGTCATGAGTCACTCCGGCTCCTGCCGGGGCGCCAGCAGGTAGTGGGACACGCCGTACTCCTGCCCGTCTTGGAAGGCCCAGGTCTCGGCGCAGGCGAGCAGGAAGAGCCGCCAGTCCACCCACCAGTCCATCGCCGCGTCGTCGCCGTAGGTCCGGGCGAGGAGGGGACGGATCGTCTCGGCGTGCTCGTCGTAGCGCCGCAGCCAGCTCTCCAGGGTGCGGGCATAGTGGTCGCCGCTCAGCCACCAGCGATCGACGGGGACGAGGTCCTCGTCGAAGTGGAGGAACAGATCGTGGGCCGGCATCTGGCCGCCGCTGAAGAAGCGCGAGCCCATCCAGTCCTGCGGGTCGTCGGAGAAGGCGTAGGCGAAGCGCGCGTGGCTGAAGACATGGACGAAGACGCGCCCCTCCGGCTTCAGCCAGGCGCGCAGGCGGGCGAAGAGGGCACGGTAGTTGCGGACGTGCTCGAACATCTCCACGGAGACGATGCGGTCGAACCGGCGGCCCGGATCGAAGGTGGCGATGTCGGCGGTGACCGTGGTCACCGCCGTGGCGCCGGCGCCGGCGCAGGCCGCGGCGATGTGCTCGGCCTGCGTGCGCGAGTTCGACATCGCCGTCACCCGGCAGCGGGATAGCGTTCGGCGATGAACAGCGAGAGCGACCCCCAGCCGCAGCCGAGGTCGAGCACCTCCATGCCGTCCTCGAGGCCGGCCCGCTCGCAGGTGAGCGCCAGCATCGCGTCCTCGGCCGCCGCCAGGGTGTCGACTCCCGGCGGCCAGAAACAACAGCTGTACTTGAGGCGCGGTCCGAGAAACGCCTGGAAGAAGCCCGTGGGCAGCTCGTAGTGCTGGCGGTTGGCGGCGTCCTGGTGGATCGCGAACGGGCCGGCGGCGAGGTCGGCGGCGTAGCGGCGCAGCGCCGCCGCGGGATCGCCGCCGGCGGCGGCCTCGAGTCGCTCGAGGCTCTCGCTCAGTCGCCGGCGCATCATTCGCCGGACCAGCGCGTCGGGCACGCGGCCCGTCGCGAGTACGTCGTGGTAGCCCACGGGCATGTCTCCTCAGGGTGTAGGGCGGAGTGTATCGCAGCCTGTGCGGGCGCTCACGTCGGCGCCGGCTCGCGTGCCCCCGGGGCCTGAGCTGCCGTCAGGGCTGCGCGGGCGCGCTGCGGTCTCTCGCGAGGAAGTCGGCGACGCCGGCGGCGACCGTCTCGTGGAAGTGGTCGCCGCCCACCAGCTCGACGATCCCGTTGCGCTCGAGGTCCTGGTAGAGGGATGTCGTAGCGCGGGCGAAGGAGAGCTCCACGCCGCTCTCGCGGAGCTCCGCGATCAGCTCCTCCAGCATCGCCGCCGCCGTCGTGTCGAGGTAGGGGACGGCGCCGGCGTGGACGAGCACCTCGCGCACGGGCGGCTTCGCGTCGCGCACGAGCCCGCGCACGGTCTGGCGGAACCAGCGTGCATTGGCGAAGAAGAGCTCGCCGTCGACGCGCAGGATCACCAGCCCGGGGAAGGTCTCGTACTCGGGGTGATCCTCTACGCCGCGGTAGCGCAGGCTCTCGTCGGCGTGCTCGCCGGGGGCGCGGCCCAGCACTGCGCCCGTGGGCCGGTACGCCCGCAGGACCAGGGCGAGCAGAGAGACGACGATGGCGATCAGGAGGCCGATGAGGATGCCGAAGGCGAGCACGCCCGAGAAGCAGATCAGCGCCAGAAGGGAGTCGCTGCGGTCGGCCTGCCACAGGTGGCGCAGCGCCTTGACGTCGATGAAGTGCGAGACGGCGGCGATCACGATGGCCCCGAGAACGGCCTCGGGGAGGTTGTAGAAGAGGGGCATCAGCGCCAGCATCGTCACGATCAGCAGGAGGAAGAGGATGACGTTGGAGAGCTGCGTCTTGACGCCGGCCGCGTCCGCTCCCGCTGAGCGTGAAAGGCTGGCGTCGACGGCGAAGCCCTGAAGGACGCCGGCGCCGATGTTGGCGGCGCCGAGGGCGATGAGTTCCTGGTCGGCGTCAACCTCGTAGCCGTACCTGGCCGCGAAGGCTCGTGCCCCGGCGACCGACTCGGCGAAGGCGATCAGGGCCAGCGCCGCGGCGTCGGGCAGCAGGTCGGTCATGTCGCTGATGCTGAAGGTCGGGAAGACGGGGGAGGGCAGCCCGTCGGGGATCGCGCCCACGATTGCGACGCCGTAGTCGGTGAGGTCGAGGGCGGAGACGGCAACGATCCCCAGCACGACGGCGACGAGCGCGGCCGGCACCTTGGGCGCAACTGCCCGCAGCGCGAAGATCAGGATGAGGGCGGCCAGCCCGATGACCAGGGTGATCAGACTCGTGTCGTCGAGCTGCCGAACCAGGACGTCGAGCTTGCCGAAGAAGGTCGTGCCGCCGCCCTCCACGCCGAGGAGCTTGTAGAGCTGGCCCACGCTGATGACGAGGGCCAGCCCGGCGACGAACCCGGTGAGCACGGGATGGGCGAAGAAGTCGGCGACGAAGCCCGCCCGGGCGATGCCCGCGATCAGCAGGAGGCCGCCGACGAGCAGGGCGAGCAGCGCCGACAGGGCGATGAAGCGCTGAGGGTCGCCGGCCGCCAGTGGGGCGACGGCGGCCGCCGAGTAGGCGGCGATCGCGGAGCTGGGGCCGACGGTGATCTGTCGGCAGGTGCCCAGAGCTGCGTAGGCGAGGAGCGGCAGCAGGGCCGCGAAGAGGCCGGTCTCGGGCGGCATACCGGCGAGCGAGGCGTAGGCCATCCCTTCCGGTACGAGTATCGCCCACACGGCGGCCGCCGCGACGAGGTCGGATCGCAGCCAGCGCCGCTTGTAGCGCGGCAGCCAGTCGAGGATCGGCAGCCGTGGCGGCTTGACCTGCGCCCGGTCCCAGACCCTTCTCTTCACGCCTTGCCCTCCGTCATCGGTCGTCGGCGGCGCAGTACCGCCTTGACGGGCATGGTACAGCGTCGCGACGGGTCCCGCAGATGCGCGGCTCCGCGAGCCAGGCCGGCTGCGTCCGTCTCATCCCTGTGGGCGATGACCCGGTCCTGCCGGCTCTCGCATACGGCCCTGGGTTGTCCTAGGATGACCGTACGGCACGCGGCGATTGGGGGGCAGGCCATGTCAGGGTCCGTCGATGCTCGCGCACACGACTGTCCTCGCGTGAGGGTTCTCGGCGGGCTGGCGATCACAGTGGCGCTTGCACTCGTCTGTCTCCTCGCGGTTGCCGGCGCCGTCGCCGGCGAAGCCGGCGCGGCCGGCAAGACGGAGGGCTGGACGCGCGTCGTCAATCGTGGCCTGACCGATCCGAACAACACGTACGCGCCGTCCTACGCGCGTTTCAAGGACCATCTCTACCTGAGCACGATCGCCAGTCCTGCGAGTGAGATGTACTCGGGCAGCGGCAAGGTCGGCGGCGAGATCTGGCGCACCGCCGACGGCACGACCTGGGAGCGCGTCGGGAAGCCGGGCCTCGGCGACGTGCGCAACGTGTCGTTCACGCTCGTGACGTTCAAGGACAGGCTCTACGCCGTCTCGACGAATACCGAGACCGGTCTCGAGATCTGGGTCTCCTCCGACGGCCTGAAGTTCGAGCAGCTCGACACGGGCGCGCTGGGCGGCGACCACGACTCCGGCGGAAGCCCGTTCGTGTTCAACGACCGCCTCATCGTGGGCGTGACGAACTCCGATGACGGCGCCGAGATCTGGGTGTCGGACGACGGCGTCGCCTTCAGGACGGTGGTCACCGGCGGCATGGGCGATCGCTCCAACAACGCGATCCAGCCGGCGGGCGAGCCGGTGGCGCCTGAGGCCGTCTTCCGGGATGAGTTGTACGTGGGTGTCGTCAATGCCGAGAAGGGAGGGGAGATCTGGCGCACAGCGGACGGACTGGTGTGGGAGCGCGCGCCCGCGAAGGGCATCGCGCGCGGCGCCCACGTCGTCATCTATCCCTCGATCACCTTCCAGGACAAGCTCTACACCGTGCGCATCGTCGCCGGCACGGTCGACGACATCACGGGCCTCGACGTTTGCCGCACGAGCGACGGCGCCACCTGGGAGAAGGTGGTCAGCGACGGCTTCGGCGCCGGCGGCGAGCAGAACGCTCTGGGCTTCCTGGCGGCGTTCAAGGGCGACCTCTACCTCTGCGCGAGTACGTACGACCCGCGTCTGCTGTGGCCGACCAAGCCCGCGGAACGCCGCCCTCCCCAGGGCTTCCAGGTGTGGCGTTCGTCTGACGGCAAGACGTGGTCGCAGGTGGGCGAGGATGGGTTCGGCGCCGACACGACGTTCATGGTGACGGCCCTGGTCGACATCGGCGGCGACGCCTACATGGCGGCCTTCGACTACCACCGCGGCGATCAGCTGTGGCGATCGGCGAACGGGAAGGACTGGCGGCTGGTGTTTCGGCAGCCGGTCCCCAGCTGGTACGGCGAGGGCGGCGGGCCCATCGAGTACGTGGGTCACATCTTGATGGTCGACAACGATCTCAAGCGCGGCGTCCAGATCTGGCGCACCGACGAGGCGGTCGCCGGGACAGGGGCCACGACGGGGACGCCGACTCCCGCGGCGACGCCAACGCCGGGCGCCACCTCGAGCGCCGGCGGCGGAGGGAGTGGGGAGGGCGGCGAGGAGCCGGGCGCCTCTGCGACGGGCTATGGCCTCTCTACCGGCTGGCTGGCGGCGATCGTCGTCGCCGTCGTCGCGCTGGCGGGGGGCGTCGCGGCGTTCATCTACGCGAGAGGTCGCGGGCGCCGGCCCCCGGGCGGGAGCCCTGTCGCGGCAGTGGCCCCTGCCCCCGTCCCGGAACCGGATGTCGTCCAGCCTTCGGGCTCGGCGCCGCCGGCGGTTGCGGACGCCGGCGCCGTGCCCCCGGCGGCCGGGCAGGCGGGCGCGACGCCGGGGGGCGGTACGGCTTCATCGCCGCCGGTCGGCGCGGTCGTGCCCGAGCCGCGCCCGGCGCCGGCGTCGCGTTCCTTCTGCTCGGCGTGCGGCTCCGCCCTCGATCCCGGCGCGCGGTTCTGCGCCAATTGCGGTAAGGGCGTGCCGGGGAGCGAGTGATCGGCACGAAGGTTCGGCGGCGCGTCGCCGCGGTCAGACCCGGCCGCGGCTCGCGAGGGACGGCAAGGGGCGGTGAGCCCGAGCTCGTCCTCCGCGTGCAGGTTGGTGCTGATGTCCTTCTGCCGGGAAGAGCCCGACTCGATGCGGCGAGGGCGTGGTCTCAGCCGCTCGCCTTCAGGTCGATTCTCTGCTCCAGCCGCAACGGCGATCCGATCGACCTGGCGTCGTAGGAGTAGAAGCCGACGGCGTCGATGGTGAGCTCGAGCGGATCCTCGTGGCGCGCCTCCATCGCCCGCACCAGCTGGTCGATGCCGTGGTCGTCGTTGTAGATGCCGATCGTGATGTGGGGCACGTACGGCGTCGTGCGGGACTCTTCGCCGGACGGAGCGAGCGCCTGGCGGATCCGGGCGAGCGCGCACCCGGGATCGGCGACTTCGAGGAAGGCGGCCGAGGCGAAGCTGTTGGCGCCGCCGACCTCCACCGCGAACGGCGGCAGCGACAGCGCCGTCAGCCGCTGCGCCTGCCGCTCGACCGTCGCCGGCGTGACGTCGTCGTTGCGCAAGGTGACGGCGCCGAGGAAGCCGCAGACCGCCATCGTGATGTGCGCTTGGCGCGGGTATGGCGTGATGAGGTACCCGTCCAGGGCCGCGCGGTACCGCCGGAGGCGCGCCTCCACCGTCGCGGCCTCGGCGCTGATCGCCCACACGTAGTAGCGCGGCCGTCCGCGGTGCCAGTCGGGGTAGTCGAGCCGGCGTGCGCCGACGCACCGCTCCCGGTGCACGAACTCGTCCCATATGTGGGGAGAGATCAAGGGGGCGTATCCTCATTGACGTGCGGTGCGCAACGACGGATTCGGCGCGCCTTGGCAGGATTGTACCGGGCTGGGTGGCGGCAGAGCCGGAGCCGGCGCACAGGTCCATCACAGCCTCCTCTCAGCACTGCCGGCTATACATGGAGACAATCAGCACGTCAGTGCTCGGTGCAAAGGCGACATGAGGCTGGAGCCATGAACGACGAACCCGATACTCCCGTAACCCGTCCGCTGGAGCCCGTGCGCGACGATCCCACGGTCGTGATGCCGCCGCCCGATCCGCAGGGAAGCCCCTCGCCGGGGCGCGGGGGCTTTCTCGCGGGCGTTCGACGGCGCTGGCAAACCATCGTTGTCACCGCCGTCCTGGTCATCGGCGCGGCGCTGGGCGGGGTCGCCGTCGGTCACGCCATCTGGGCGCCGGGTGAGCAGAGCACCGTCCAGGAGTATGCGCAGGAGCCTCAGTCGGGCGGTCAGCTGCCCTTCGACGGCGACGCGCCCGACGGCAGCGGTTCAGAGTACGGGCAGCCCTACGGCGGTTCGGGCTCCAACGGGTCTTCGGGATCGGACTCGACGACGGCGCAAGGTCCTTCGGCGTCCGAGGTCGCTGCGATCGCCGCCAAGGTCTCTCCCGGGGTCGTCAACGTCAACGTGACCCTGGCGTACGGCGGTGGACAGGGCGCCGGCACGGGCATGGTCCTGACGTCGTCGGGCCTCGTGCTCACCAACAACCACGTCATCGACGGAGTCGGAGAGATCAGCGTCACGACAGTGGACAGGAAGACCTACTCCGCCACGGTGCTGGGCTACGACACCTCTCACGACATCGCCCTTCTGCAGCTCGAGGACGCCTCCGGGCTGGAGACGGTTGCGATCGGTGACTCCGCCTCCGTGACCGTGGGCGACAAGATCGTGGTCCTCGGCAACGCCGGCGGGGATGGTGGCCAGCCGACCGCGAGCGGCGGCTCCGTGGCGGCGCTCGACCAGCAGATCGTCGCCACCGGCTCGAGCGGGTCGGAACAGCTGAGCGGGCTCATCCAGGTCAGCGCCGACGTCCGGTCGGGTCAGTCAGGAGGCCCCGTGGTGAATGCCGACGGCGAGGTTGTCGGTGTCATCACCGCCGCCTCCTCAGGCTACTCGTTCGATGAGGCGGGCGGCACCGGGTACGCGGTCCCCGTCGATCAGGCGATGGCCATCGCCCGGCAGATCGAGGACGGGCAGTCCTCGGGCACCGTGCACGTGGGCGCCACCGCTTTCCTCGGCGTGCGGGTCTCGTCGGCCTCCGGCGACGTGATCCCCGGGTATGGCTCCGGGTACGGGGACGGCGCCGGCGGTGCCTTCGTGGCAGGGGTGCTTCCCGACACCCCGGCTGAGAAGGCCGGGCTGCAGAGCGGTGACACGATCACGTCGATCGACGGCAAGAGCGTGGACTCCGCAGACAGCTTGAGCAGGATGCTCAGCGAGTGCGCACCTGGCGACGAGGTGCAGGTGGTCTGGATCGACCAGGCCGGCGAGGAGCACTCGGCGACCGTCACGCTGATGGAGGGACCGCCGGCCTGAGGGTCGCCCGACATCGTAGTGCCGGCAGAAGGCCCGCGTCGACGCCGTCGGCGCGGGCCCTCTGCCGTCGACGGGGTTTCCCGATCACGGGGCCGGGTAGCGTTCGACCGCGAGTCCGGAAGACCGCGGCGCGGGAGGACGTCATGGCGTGGCTCAAGGTCGTCGACTATCACCTCGGCTACAGCATCCCGAAGCGGCAGTGCTCCTTCTACTACAAGCTGGACGGGGAGAATGTCGTCCACCAGTTCGCCCCGTCCGCCGAGGAGTTCATGGCGCTGGCCGACATGTTTCGCAACGAAGGGCCGATCAGCTTCAACACTGACGGTCAGTACTTCGTGACCGCCGCCGGGCCGGTCGGGGAGCAGGAGCCGCAGGCGTAGCCTGAGGCAGCTCGCCGCCGGGTGTGCGAGACTGCCTCATGCTCGCGATCGCTGTCGTCATCGCCGCGTTCTGCCTCGTCCGGGTGCCGGAGGCGGCTCTTGTCTTCAAGCACCTTGCCGAGCTCGAGGATCTGGATAGCCTCGATCCGCCGCCGCCGGCCCGGTGGCCGCGCGTCAGCGCGGTCGTGCCGGCGCGCGACGAGGCCGCCGGCATCGCCGCGTCGCTGGCCTCGCGCCTCGCCGGCGGGTACCCCGACCTCGAGATCATCGTCGTCGACGACCGCTCCGCGGACGCCACGCCGCGCATCGTCGCGGAGGCTGCCGCGCGTGACCCTCGCGTCAGGTTCGTCCGCGTCGACGAGCTGCCGCCCGGCTGGCTCGGCAAGGTGCACGCCCTCGACAGGGGCGTGAGCGCGGCGACGGGAGAGTGGCTGCTGCTCTCGGACGCCGACGTCGTGGTGGCGCCGGGCACGATCTCGCGCGCGGTGGCCCTTTGCGAGCTGCGCGGACTCGACCTGCTCGCGATGGCGCCGGCGTTTCGCAGCAGGAGCGCCGCGGTCAACGTTGCCTGGGCGATTCTCCTGCGGGCGACGGCGACGGCGCTCAGCCCCAGGGCGGTCAGGGACTCCAGCAGCAGGAGGGCGATGGGCAGCGGGGGCTTCACGCTCGCGCGCCGCGCCGCCTTCGACCGTACCCCCGGCTTCGAGCGCTTGCGCCTGGAGACCGCCGACGACGTGGGGCTCGCGGCGATGGTCAAAAGGGCGGGCGGCCGCTGCGACTTCGTCAACGGCCGCCGCGCGGCCGGCGTCAGCATCTACGACGACCTGGCTGGCTTCTTCCGGGGCGTCGAGAAGAACGGCGCGACGCTCGCCGGCACGCCGTTCGTCGCCGTCGCCGCGGGCTTCGTCCTGTTCGGCTGCGTGGAGTACGCGCCGCTGGTCGCGACGGCCGTGGGCTTCGTCTCGGAGAGGCAGTGGCTCGGCTGGCTGGGGGTCGCGACGGCGCTTCTCGCCACCGCGAGCACGGTCGCCGCTCTGCGCCGCAATACGGGGATGGTGTGGCCGGCCCTGCTGTGGCCGGTCGGCTGGCTGCTCACAGCCGCCGCCGTCCTGCGCAGCGCATGGCTGGCGCGAGCTCGCGGCGGCGTCTCGTGGCGGGGGACGTTCTACCCTCGCGAGGCGCTGCTCCAGGCGCGGCGGCGCCGCGGCGGCTGAGGCCGCGAGGGGGCTGCGCCCCCCGCCTGCGTCTGGCTCACCGATCCTGCGGCGCCTCGGCCTCCGTGCTCTGGGCCCCGGCTTCTGCCGCGGCCGTTCGCGCCGCCTGGCGGGCCGCGACCCGGCGTTGAAGCGGTGGCATCGCGATCATCACCGTGGCCGTCGCGACAGCGACCAGGGCGAAGAGCGTCGCGTCGGCCTCGAGCATGAACCCCGTCAGGAGAATCACCATCAGCGGGGTCCGGAACAGCGCGTAGACCGCGCCGGTCATCACCCCGGCGATCAGGATCGTCAGCGGCACGTCGGGGAACGCAAGGTTCAGGGCCAGCGCAACGCTTGTCGAGGCGAAGATGAGCGGAAAGGTCGGTCCGCCGAGGAACCCGCTCTTGAAGCCCACGGCCAGCAGGGCCAGCTTGACGACGGCCATGACGAGGAGGAGCGCGATGCCATAGCCGGAGGCGTCGGCGATCAAGGTCCGCACCTGCGTCTCGCCCGAGAACATGACGACCGGCGCCACGACGCCCACGACACTGAAGATCGCGCCGGCGATCAGCGCGCGCAGGACGATGCGCTCCCTGAAGCGGGCGAAGAACGTTGCGGCGGTCTTCATGAAGAGCGCCGTCAGCAGGGCGAGGGCGAGGCCGATGAGCGCGAGCGGGACCATGAGTACCCCGTCGAGCAGGTCGTAGCTCGGGACCGGAGGCAGGCCGAGGAGGCCGGCAAGGCCCGCGCCGTCCAGGAGGAGGAACACGGCGTAGCCGACGGCGCCGCCGATGAGGTTGGCGGGGAGCGTCGACAGGCCGGTGCCCTTCTTCGCGCCGACCTCGGTGCCGAGGACGGCGGTGAAGACCGGGTTCTGGAGGAGCCCGTTGTAGCCTGACGACACCGTGGCGAAGACGAGCTTGGGCCGCCGGTCGACGGGGACCTTGACGAGGTCGCAGTACATCGCCGCGAGCTTGCTCGCGATGGCGCCGATGGCGCCCTCGGGGCCGAGCACGGCGCCGGAGAAGAGCGAGGCGAGCGACTGGGCGACGGTGGCGGGCAGATCCCTCCACGTCAGGCGAGTGACGTCGCCGGTGAGGCTGTCGACGAACGAGCCGTCGAGGTTGCTGGGCGCCTTTCCGTACTTGACCAGCAGGCCCACGAGCAGGGAGAAGGGGAGGCAGACGAAGGGGAAGACCCAGGCGTTCCCGGCGACGAAGCTGTTGTCCCAGAGGAGCTGGTTCAGCCCTTCGTAGGCGACGAACCAGGCGAGCATGGCGAAGCCGCCGATGAGCGACACCACGATGACGTGCAGGTAGAGCAACCGCGAATCGGCGGCTTCTGGCGTCGCCTCTGGCTTCTGCGGACCCGCGTTCACGAGGCGCCCGCCGTCCGCGGATCGGCAGCGTTGGCATCGGCTTGGGACACTCTCTGCTGCACCATTCGATGCACCTCCATGAGCCGGGACGGATCGGCTCAGACGATCTCGTTGACGTCGGCCCTGGAATCGGCCTTAGCCATCGTATCGCGCTGCGCGCCTCCGGAGAGGAGCGGCGCTCCCGTCCACATCCTCAATCGCCGGGCACGAGCGCGCCAGGCAGGGCTGCCGCTACGCCTTGCCGAGCAGGGCAACACCCGACAGAAGGAGGACGGCAGCGAGCGCGATGCGCAGCAGGCGCGTCGGCGTGTGCGCCGACAGGTGAGATCCGATGATGACCCCGGGCACCGAGCCGATGAGCAGGGACGCGACCATCCAGAGGTCCACATTGCCCAAACGCAGCTGTGCGAGGGCTGTGGCGCCGAGCAGGATGGTCGCGTGGTAGATGTCGGTGCCCACGACGCGCCGCGTGGCGAGCGGGTAGAGAAGGATGAGACACAGCGCGATGATCGTCCCGCTGCCCACCGACGTGAAGCCGATCAGGAAGCCGGTCGACGCGCCGATGCCCACGGTCGCCACCTTGCGCGCGGCCGACATGGTGATGTTGGCCACGGGGTAGACCCTGTCGGTCCTGAGCAGGGTCTTGACGAGCACCAGGACGGCCACGAGCACGAGCGCTCCGCCGATGGCGCGGTAGAGCACGCCGTCGAGCGTGGCGCCGTAACTGGCGCCGATCAGATCCACCGCCATGGCGCCGAGAATGCCGGCCGGCACGCTACCTGCAGCGAGCCACAGCGCCAACGGCTTGTCGACCGATCCCTGCCGGAGGTGGCGCCACGAGCCGAAGACCTTCGTGATGGCGGCGTAGGCGATGTCGGTGCCGATGGCCAGCGACGGCTGGAAGCCGAAGAAGAAGATGAGGATGGGCGTGAGGAGCGCGCCGCCGCCCATGCCGGTGAGGCCGACCAGACAGCCGACCAGGAGCCCGGTGACGCTGAGGTAGGGGTTCAGCTGCTCCCGGCCCAGCGGCGTGAGGTTCACCGCCACCGCGGCGGCCGTCCATGCGACGAGGCCGAGGAGCCAGCGCCACCGCATGCGGCCGGACAGACCGGCCGCGGCCGGCAGCTCGACACCTGCGGCGAGGTCCTGCGCGCCGAGTGCCGGCGCGTTCAGTGGCTCGATCAATCTCGCTCCCCTCGCGGCATCCCGGTCACCAACGCGGCTGGCGGCACTCTCCGCCGCGCCCGCCGGATCGTCAGACGGCGGCCGCCTTCAGCGGACGCGTGTGGATTCCGCACTCTCCGCCGCACTTGCTCGTGCCGACCCAACGGCCGTCGCGCTCGTTGATGCCGGTCGTGATGCGGGTGCACGGGGCGCAGCCGAGCGAGCGGTAGCCTTCGGCGTAGAGCGGATTCACCGGCACCTGGTTCAGGGCGAGGTACTGCCAGACTTCGCGCTCGTGCCACAGGAGGATGGGGTTGAGCTTGAGCAGCCCCTCGTCACGCTCCTCGACTTCGAGGTAGTCGGTGCGCGTGCGGCCCTCGGTGCAACGGAGGCCGGTGACCCAACAGGAGACGTCCATCTCCTCGATGGCCCAGCGCACGGGTTGGACCTTGAGGAGGTCACAACACCGGTCGGGATCACTCAGGTAGAGGGCGTCCGGGATCTCGACGTCGTTCTCAAAGACGCGCGTCTCCGGGTAGCGGTCCACGAGATCGCGCATGAACTGTTTGGTCGCGGCCGGCTTGAAGCGGGTGGTCACGACGAAGCCGCGGATCGTCGGGTCGACACGCTTGGCCAGATCCCAGACGACGAGCGAGTCCTTGCCGAGGCTGTTGGCGACCACGACTCCGTCGCCGAACTCGTCGCGGGCTTCGGCGATGAGGTCGAGCGAACGCTCCACCTTCTCCTTGAAGTTCAATCCGTTGACCAGCTCGTGGAGCTCCTCCGGTGCAGTGCGCGTGTCCATGAATCCTCCCTGGGTCCCTGGTGATCGTGCGACTCGCAGATAGTTGCGCCGCGCTTATTCGTTACATTCGGCTTCCTGATTGACGGAGATTACCTATCGAGTTTCTTCAAGTCAACATCCCTGGGGCGGGGCCTGCGCCGGCGAGACCGCAGTGGCCCCGCCGGCTGGCGGCTGCCACGCTCGCGGGTGTGCCGGAGGGATCGCCCAGGCTGTTCCCGGCGCCCTCGGGCGGTGGTAGATTGAGGGGCGTGGGGACGGCGCCCGCGGAAGGCGTCGTCACAAGGGCGCCGGGTCGCGCTCGGTCTGGGTGCGCCGCCGCCCACGCCTTGGGGGTGCTGTGATGGGGGTCATGGTCACCGGGCAGCGGCGCCGCTCGCTCCTGCTCATCCTCGTGCTGTTCCTGCTCACCGCCGTCGTGCTGGCGCTGTCGCCGCGCGCCGCGGGGGCGGCCGGCCCGCCCCTCACGCTCCCCACCGACAACGCCTCCGGCCGCTACGACACCCTGGTCCTGCGCGACCTCGGCAAGAAGACGGGGGCCGTCGTCGCCATGGTCGCCGAGAACGGCCGCTTCACGGCTCGGCAGCTCTGGCGCAGCAAGACCGGCAAGCTCGACGTCGGCAAGGCCAAGTGGCTGGCGGCCGACGTCAACGCCGACGGCCTGGCCGACGGCGTCGCCCTCATGGACTTGGGCCGGGGACGCTCGCGCTTCGTCGTTTACCTCAACAGCGGCGACGCGGCCACGCCGAAGACCTTCTGGACCTCGAAGAAGGGCGCCTTCGTCTGGGCCAAGGCCAAGCTGGCCGTCGCCGACACGGACGGCGACGGCCGCGACGACGTCCTCGCCCTCTACGACCGCGGCCGGGCCGGCCTCGCCCTCTACAGCTTCGTCTCGACCGGCAGCGCCTTCAGGATGTCGACCGGCTGGACGGGCTCGCTCGGGGTCTCCTTCGCGTCGACCCAGCTGGCCGCCGGCGACGTCACCGCTGACGGCAAGGATGACGCCCTCACGCTGACGAGCAGCGGCGCGACGAGCGAGCTCACCGTCTTCGCTCGTTCCGGAACGAAGTTCACCAAGCGGAGCTTCTGGCGGGGCGTCTACCCGGCCGCCGGCGCCCAGCTGGCCGCCGGCGACGTCGACAGCGACGGCGACTTCGACGCGCTCTGCCTGCGGCGCGCCGGCGGCGACGGCCGTCTCGACGTCTTCCTCTCCTCGACGACCGCCTTCGCCGCGCCGCTCGCCTGGTACCAGGGCGCGACCCTGCCGGGAGCTGGCGCCCGTCTGGCCGTCGGCGACCTCAACGGGGACGGCCGCGCCGACGCAATCATCGCGGCCGCCTCCGGCTCCGCCTCGTCGCGTCTTGTCGTCGCCGTCTCCGACGGCGCCCGTTTCGCGCCGGGCACCTGGTGGAGCGGCGCCTGGCCGCTCGCCAGGCTGCGCCTGGCCTGCGCCCCCAGTCCCGGCCTCGTGATCTCTGACCAGGCCGAGGTCCTCGACGCCTCGACCCTCGCCGCCCTTGCCGCCGTCGCCGCCGACGGCACCCTCACCTTCAGCGACGAGACCGCCCAGCTCGGGCAGCTCGCCCCCGGCGACGTCCTCATCAGCGCCCCCGACACGGCTCACCCCGAGGGCATCTTCCGCCGGGTCGAGAGCATCAGCGAGGCCGGCGGCGACGTCACGGTCACGACCACCCAGGCCGCCCTCGATGACGTCGTCGAGAACGGCGAGGTGGCCTTCGTCAAGCACGTCACCGCCGGCGACCTCTCCCAGGCGGACGTCACCCTGCCCGGCGCTCGGCTCACCTCCAGGGCCGGCGACCCGCTGATCACGATCGCCATCGAGACCACCCTGAAGGCCGGCGACGGGGTCGGCGGGGAGGTCTCCCTCAAGGGTTCCATCTCGCTCGATCCGCTCGCCTACTTCAGCTACTCGACCTCCTACGGAGTCCCGACCAGCATCTCCTATACACAGGTGATGAACGCCACCTCCGCTCTCGACGTCACGGTCAAGGCGGCCCTCTCCAAGGAGATCGAGCAGGAGATCATCGAGGCGCCGCTGGGCACCATGATGGTCGTCGTCCCGCCCGCCGTGCCGATCTGGGTGACCCCGACCTTCCAGGTCTATGTCGGGGCCGAGGGTGAGGTGGCGGCCGGCGTGACCGCCGGCCTCACCGAGACCTGCGTGGCAACCGTCAACCTGAGCTACTCCGGCGGCAGGTTCCACACACCTACTGCGACTACCGAGACCACCCGGGCATGGCGAAAGCCCACGCTCTTCGGCGACATAGAGCTCCGGGCCTACGCCGGCGCCAGCCTCGAGTTCCTCCTCTACTCGGTCGCAGGGCCGTACGCCAGCATCGAGGCCGGTCCCTGCCTCGAGGCGGGCACCAACCGGACACCCTGGTGGGAACTCTTCGCCGCCGTCGACTTTGAGATCGGCGTGACCCTCGACCTGCGCCTCGTCGAGCTCAAGTCGAACTTCCCGGCCTGGCGGCTGTACAAGTACCCGATCGATTGGGCGCGGACGCCGTACGGCACCCAAGGGGTCGGCGGCAAGGTCACGGCGGCCGACACGGGAGCGCCGCTCGCCGGCGCGACGGTGAAGCTCCGTCAGGGGGCGTCAAACCCGTCGGGCTCGGTGTGGGGTACGACGGCGACGGCCGCCGACGGCACGTACTCGTTCACCGGGCCGCCGGCGGGGCAGTACACGCTCGTAGCCACGAAGGCCGGCTACCAGTCGGGCCAGCGCGACACGACCGTCGTCGCGAACGAGATGACAGAAGGGCAGGACATCGCTCTCGTGCCACGCCAGTCGGGCGGCGCCGTGTCGGGCAGGATCAAGGACGCGGCCGTCTACGACGCGCGTATCGCCGGGGCGACCGTCGAACTGCGGCAAGGGTTGGAGAACCCGACGGGAACGCTCTTCGCCAGCACGACGAGCGCGGTGGATGGCCTCTATGAGTTCCGCGACGTCCCTGCGGGCTCGTATACGGTTGTCGCCAGGAAGACCGGGTACCTCAGTAACAGCCGATCGGTCACCATCGGGGACGGCGACAATCGCATCGGCCACGACATCCTGCTGACACCTGTGGTTGCCGGCGCCATCGCACAGGCGACCGACGTGAACGCGTTCATCCGCTATCCGGAGGGCGTCGGGGTTCTGGACGCCGGCAACGCGTTGCTCCAGCACGGCACGTACGAGTTCTGGTTCAAGACGACCGTCGACAGCGAGATCGAACGGTCCGGCGTACTTGCCATGGTCAGCATGGCGTACTTCAACTGGCCTGACCAAACTGGTGGCAACGCGCCCATCATGAAGATCCTCGTCGACGGCCGTGGCACGATCACCTACGGCATCAACGAGTACGACGGCGGCGGCCCACTGAACGGTACGTGGCACTTCATCCGTGGCGCCACCGAGCCGCAGCCAGGCCAATGGATCCACATCGCCGCCCAGTTCGGCAGCGCCGGCATGAGGCTCTACGTCAACGGCCATCTGGAGGCAAGCGACCCCTACACAGGCTACCCGCAGCCCGACTGGAGCGACGGAACCCTGGCCGGCGGCTGGTTCAGCCTGGGCGACAATGAGACGAAGGAGCCGGGCGGCCAGACCGCCCGCGGCTACTACAAGGAGCTGCGCGTGTCGCAGGGTCAGCGGTACCAGATCGACTTCACGCCGCCGGCCACGGTGACGCAGGACGGCGCGACGGCCCTCCTCGACCACCTGATTGGCGGCACGACCGGCGAGAACCACGGGTTCGTCTGGCTGCCGTAGGCACGGCGGACAGCAGGGTCATGCGGTGCGCTGTCGTTGACGCAACGAGCACCGCGGCCGGCACCGGCCAGGGGAGTCTGGAGCGCGCTTTCATGGATGGGGGTCTCCTGCGTGACCGCGATCGCCTGCCCGACCTGCTGGCGGCGGCGAGCGCCTACGCGGCCGAGGAGCTCGGCGAGCTCGACGCCGCCCCGGTCGCGCGGCCCCCGAGCGTGCTGCCGCACTCCGAGTTGACGGCGACGGGCATCGGCGCGGAGGCGGCTCTGCGGCTGTTCCAGAGCGGGGTCGGGCCGGCCGTCGCGAGGAGCGCCGGCCCGCGCTACCTGGGCTACGTCATCGGCGGGAGCACGCCGGCCTCGATCCTGGGCGACTGGCTGTGCTCCGTGTTTGACGCCAACGTCATCTCGGAGCTGGACAACGCCGCCGCCCTCCAGCTCGAGCGTGAGACGATCGGGATGCTGCGCACGCTGCTCGGCCTGCCGGAGGGGTTCGCCGGGGCCTTCCTGAGCGGCGCCACCATGTCCAACTTCGTCGGGCTCGCCCTCGCCCGGGAGTGGGTGGGGCGAGCCCATGGCGTGCGCGTCTCCGACGAAGGAGCGGCGGCGCTGCTGTCGCTCCCGAGCTTCGCCGGCACGCCACACGTGAGCTCGGTCAAGGCGCTCTCGATGCTCGGCGTCGGTCGCCGCGGCTGGCGCCGGGTGGCCTGCCTCCCCGGCCGGGAGGCCATGGATCTGGCGGCCCTCGAGGACCTCGTCTCGGCAGCGCCCTGTCCGAGCGTTGTCATCGCCAGCGCCGGGACCGTCGATACCGGCGACTTCGACGACTTCGCCGGTCTCGCCGAGCTCAAGCGGCAGTACGGCTTCTGGCTCCACGTGGACGGCGCCTTCGACGGGCTCGCCAGTCTGTCGCCCGAGTTTCGGCCGCTTCTCGAGGGCTGGCAGTGCGCCGACTCGGTCTGCGTCGACCTCCACAAGTGGCTCAACGTGCCCTGCGACTCCGCCGTCACCTTCACGCGTCATCGCCGGCTCCAGGTCGACGTCTTCTCGAGCGCCGCCGCCTACTTTGGTCAGCCGGAGGACAATCCGTCGCCGATCCGTCTCGCGCCGGAGAGCTCGCATCGCTGGCGCGCCCTGCCGGCCTGGTTCACGCTCACCGCCTGCGGCGCCGACGGCCACCGCGAGATCGTCGAGCGGGGCTGCCGGCTGGCGCGCGGGCTCGGCGCCCGCATCGAAGACTCGGGCGAGTTCGAGCTCCTCGCGCCCGTTCGTCTGAACATCGTGTGCTTCGCCCTGCGCGGGGAGCAGAGCACGGCGGAGACGACGAGTCGGTTCGCCGCCGCGGGCCGTGACGACGGCCGCACCCTCGTCACGCCGACCGTGCTGCGGGGGAGGCCGGGCCTGCGGGCCGCCTTCAGCAACTGGCGCACCACGGAGCGCGACCTCGACATCATCTGGGAGGCCTTGCGCGAGGCCGCCGCACGGGTCGCCGAGCGCGGGGGCCTCTGATTGCAACCCGCTCGTCGGAGGTTGTGGGCGGAGGTGAGCCTCGGCTCTCGGCAGGCGCGTGGGCCGTCTTCGCGCAGGGCTCAAGTGATGCGCCGACGCGTCGATGAAGACAGTGGACAGGACGGAGAAAGGCAAGGGCTTTGTCTGGTCCTATGGGGGTGGCAACATGACGTATCCAGCAATCAGGCGGCGCTGCGAGGACTGCCCGCACAACGGCGAGGCCGTGATCGCCGAGGCGCAGGCGCAGTACCTCGAGAGCGTGATCGAGGCCGAGGATGACGAGCTCGAACACCTGCAGGTGTGCGCCACCTGCCACGAGTACAACGCATGGCGTCGTGACGGACAGGTGGGGCCGCCGGAGTGCGCCGGCGTCGCCGGCGACGGCCTCGAGCGCTGCCGGTTCTCCCCGTCCCGGTGGGTGCCCTACTGGCATGACATGGACGGGCCGTGCGAAGCCGAGACCGCGTTGCGGTGTCCGGCTCGCGCCTGCTGAGCGCTCGGGCCCTCGGGCGACGCCGTCGCTGCGAGTGCAGATGGTGTCGTCTGTTCGCAGGACGCGGTCTCACGACGCCGGCGAACGGTCCTGAGCGGCATGTCGCCTCGGGACCCGGCCGGCCGCACTGAGGGAGCCGGCGGCGTCATGGCGGGCGGCGCCCCCGACGCGCGAGCGTTCCTGAGAACCCTGTTCGACGCTGCCGTGGGGGCGGCAGACCCCATGCGGCTCCTGCCTGGGCGCCTGCCGCCGCCGCCTCTCGGACGCACCGTTGTGACAGGAGCCGGCAAGGCGGCGGCGCGCATGGCGCGGGCCGTCGAACTGGCTTGGCCGGGTCCCCTTGAGGGACTGGTCGTAACCCGCTACGGGCACGGCGAGCCCTGCGAGCGGATCGCGGTGACGGAGGCCTCGCACCCGCTACCGGACGCGTCCGCGCAGGAGGCGGCCGAGGGCATCCTCGAGCTTGTCCACGGGCTCACGGCGAACGATCTCGTGATCTGCCTGCTCTCCGGCGGCGGCTCGGCCCTGCTCGAGGCGCTGCCGCCGGAGTTGACGCTGGAGGACGTGCGCGCCGTCAACCGTGCCCTGTTGCGCAGCGGCGCGGGCATCGCCGAGATCAACTGCGTCCGCAAACACCTGTCGGTCATCAAGGGCGGCCGCCTGGCGGCGGCCGCCCATCCCGCTCGCGTCGTCACCTATTTGATCTCCGACGTGCCCGGCGACGATCCGGCGGTCATCGCTTCAGGCCCGACCGTGCCTGATCCGACGACGTTCACCGATGCCCTCGCCGTTCTCGAGCGCTACGGCATCGCCGGGCCCGCGCCGGTGCTGCGCTATCTGGAGGCGGGCGCCGGCGAAGCGGCCGTGCCCGCCGGCGCTCCCGCCGGTCCCGTCGCCGCTCGTGAGACGCCCAAGCCGGGCGATGCGGCGTTCGCGAGAGACGAGGTCGTGGTACTGGCGACGGCCCGCGACGCCGTCGACGCCGCCGCGAAGGCGGCGCGGGCCGCGGGTGTCGAACCGGTTGTGCTGGGCCACGACCTGGAGGGTGAGGCGCGCGGACTCGGAGGCGCGCACGCGGTGCTGGCTCTCGGCTGCGCCGCGGGTCGCGGCCCGGCCTCACCGCCCTGCGTGCTGCTCTCCGGCGGCGAGACCACCGTGACGGTCGCCGGCGCCGGCCGCGGCGGCCGCAACACCGAGTACCTGCTCGGTCTCGCGCTGGCGCTCGACGGGGCGCCCGGCATCTGCGCGATGGCCGCCGACACCGACGGCGTCGACGGCACCGAGGACAACGCCGGCGCCTTCCTGTTTCCGGACACGCTTCGCAGGGCGGCGGCGGCCGGCATCGAGCCGGCGGCCGCGCAGGCCGCGAACGACGCCTACGCCGTCTTCGCGGCCGCGGCCGCCCTCCTGGTCACCGGCCCTACCCGCACGAATGTCAACGACCTTCGCGCCGTGCTCGTGCTGCCGCCGGGGGGGCTGTGAACGGCTTCTCAGACGCGGGGCTCAGAGGTCGGCGAAGGCGTAGAAGTCGCTGTCGCGGTCGATGACGTTCAGCATCTCCGAGAGCTTGCGCGAGTCGCCCTTGATCCACGCCCGGTCGACGGCGATCACCCTGGCCATCGTGCGCGCGTCCGCGAGCGCGGGGAGCAGTATCGCGGCGGGGACTTCGAGGGTCAGGTCGACGCCCTCCGCATCCGCGTCGTCCTTCACCGCCGAGTAGGTGAGGGCGGAGTCCTTGAGCGTAAGGAGGTACCGTTCGCCGGTGTCGGTCAGGTCCACGAGCGCCGTGATGTTCTTGCCGTGGGCCCTCTCCGGGACCACGCCCGCGGCCATGAGGTCGAAAACCTTGGTCGGGGTCGGGGGGCCCATCACGTCGTCGTCCGCCGGTACCATGGCACTGCTCCTCACGTCGCGTTCGCCTCGTGGCGCTGGTGCCCCATACTATCAGCGCGTGACAGCCTCCCGGGCGGGCACGTCGGACGGTCGTGTGCAGGCGAGACGGGGGTGAGCGGGCCCGGGTTTCGCGAGCGTCCGCCGCCGGCAGGCGGCCGCGACGATGTCAGTCGCCGAGCCGGATCTGGTCCGCCAGGTCGCAGGCCTCTGTGGAGAGCCCGGTTCCGGCCGCGGTCGTGACGCCCAGCTCGAGGTGGCGGTCGGTCGCCCGGTCGTAGGCCGGCCAGAGCTGCTCGCCCGGCGCGTTGGGGTCGCCGGTGGCGGCGAAGCGGGTCCACATCGCCATGATGTCGTCCGAGAGGCGCACGTCGACCGGCGCTTGCGCGCCGAAGAGGCCGACCCGGCCGAAGACGTACGGGATCTCGAGGCCGTGGAAGGCGCCCTCCGGCATCCCGAGCCGCCGTTCGGCGGCCAGCGGGGCGCGGGTGAACTGGTAGAGGTAGGCCGGGGAGGAGCTCGCATCGGCGACCGAGGCGGCGGCGAAACGGGCCGAGGCGGCGAAGCCCATCTCGGTCAGGATGCGGCTGAGCTGGTGCCGGACCTGCGCCTTGGTCGCCGCCGGGTACAGGTCCAGGACCTCGTTGGCGTAGTCGCCGAAGGTCGCCTCGAGATACACGCGATACTGCGCCGGCGTGAGCGGTCGCATGCCGCTGAGGAAGAGCTCGCCCTCGTCGGCGTTGGAGCCGATCAGGAGCGGGACGTCGAGCTGCTCGCCGGAGGCGAAGACGCTCGTCGCGCTCGCGGCAGCAGGTAGCCGTCCACGACCGGCTTGAAGGCGAGGCCGTCCTTAGAAGGTCGACGCCGCGCCGGGTCTCCGCCAGCAGGTCGGCGACCGGCGCGGCCCGCAGGTCCGCCAGCGCCGCGGCGCCGTCGGTGCCGCGCGCGACGCCGAGGCGGACCGCGTAGGCCGCGCCGTCCCGCTCCGCGTCCTCCAGCGTGTCCCCGGTCTGCGAGCCCAGGCCTTCCTCCCAGAGGATGCCGCTCTGGACGATCGCCCGCTGGAAGAGCCCGTCGGCCAGTGGGCTCGCCATCAGGTCGAGGATGCTGATCGCCCCGGCCGACTCGCCGAAGGCGGTCACGCGCCGCGGGTCGCCGCCGAAGGCGGCGATGTTGGCCTGGACCCAGCGCAACGCCGCGAGCTGGTCGAGCAGCCCGTAGTTGCCGGACACGCCTTCGGCCGACTCGGCGCTGAGGGCCGGGTGCGCAAAGAAGCCGAGCGGGCCGAGGCGGTAGTTGATGGTGACCACGACGACGCGGTGCTCGCGAGCCAGCGTCTCGCCGGAATACAGGGGCATGAGCCGGACCCGGAGACGAAGGAGCCGCCGTGGATCCAGACCATCACCGGCAGTCGCTCGCCGGGCGAGCCGGCCGGCGTCCAGACGTTCAGGTACAGGCAGTCTTCGCTCGTGCGGCCGACGCCCAGCGGTCCGATGGCGGCGGCCTCCTGCGGGCACGAGGGTCCGTACGCGGCGCACTCGCGGACCCCATCCCAGGCCGCCACCGGTTGCGGCGGCCGCCAGCGCAGGTCACCGACGGGCGGCGCGGCGTAGGGGATGCCGAGGTACGACCAAACGCCCGATGCTTCCTCACCGGCAATCGCGCCGCCCTCCACACGGGGCTGTTCGAGGGCGAAGGTCTCGCTGGTCGCCGCCGGCTCGTCGCTCCCGCCGCAGCCGCCGAGCAGCGGCGTCGCCAGCAGGACGAGCGGCGCGAGCACGGCGAGCAGCGCTCTCCGGAACAAGGAGGCCATGAGCGAGTTGTACCACGGCGGCGACGGTGGCCGGCAGGCGCCCCGGCGGGGCGCCTGCCGGCGTGCATCCGCCGCTGAGGCCGGATCAGGCGAAGTACATCTCGTTCATCCGCCAGCACCCGAGCGGCACGCCCCCCTTGTCGGCTTGCACGCCTTCGAGTTTGGCAGAGTACGCGTCCACCTGGTTGTTGAACGACCAGATGAGCAGGCCGTCCTGCTCGAACTGGATCGTCGCGGCCTGAGCGATGAGCTCGTTGCGCTTCGTCTCGTCGCCCGTGCGGAACGCCTCCTTGACGATCTTCAGCCACTCGTCGTTCTGCCAGTGGGTATCGTTGTACGGGGCGCCCGGCAGTGAGGCCGTGGTCGTCTGGGAGAGGTAGTTGTGTGTGTACCAGAAGTCCTGGGCGAACACGTAGTTGGTGTACCCGGGGGCCTCCCAGAAGGCGGTCGGGTCGAGCTTGTCGATCTTGACGGTGACGCCGGCGCCCTTCGCCTGTTCGGCGAACACCTGCGCCGCGGAAACGGCCACGCCGCTGATGGCGTCGGAGGTGGTCAGTGTGACAGTGAGATTCTCATATCCAGAGTCCTTCAGCAGCGACTTGGCCTTCTCATGGTCTTGGACCGTCTGCGGGATGTCCTTCGGGTAGCCAGGGTCAAACGGCGCATACATGTCGTTCCCGAGGCTCCCGAAACCGGCGTAGGCCTGATCGATCATCGCCTGGCGATCGGGGATCAGCTTGAAGGCCTGACGCACGCGAACGTCGTCGAACGGCTTCTTGTCGATGCGCATGGTGATCGGCTGCCAAGCGCCGGTCTCCGCGTTCAACACGCGGAGGGCGGCGTTGCCCCCGATCACCGAGACCTGGGCGCTGGGCAGGTCCGAGATCGCGTCGACCGTGCCGCCGAGCAGAGCGTTCACCCGGGCCGTCGCGTCCTTGAACTCGAGGATGGTGAGGTCATCCACCCACGGCACCTGGCCGTAGTAGTTCGGGTTCGGGGCGAAGGCGAACTGCTCGCCGGGGCGGAAGTCGGTGAGCTTGAAGGGGCCGGTGCCGATCGGCTTGTTCGCGTCGAAGTCCACCGGAAGGATGCAGTTGATGTAATAACCGAGCGCCTCCGAGAAGACGGCGTTTGGCTCAGTCAGAGTGAATTCGACGGTGAGATCGTCGACCTTGCGGATGCCGCTGGGCTTGAGCAGGGAGAGGCTGGAGGCCCCGGTCTTCGGGTCCTTCGGGTTGATGATCCGCAGGTAGCTGTAGACCACGTCGTCCGCCGTGACGGTCTTGCCGTTGTGGAACTCGACCCCCTGCTTGATCCTCACGGTCCACTTGCTGGCGTCGCTGTTCGGCGTGACCTCCTCGGCGAGCCTGTTCTCGAGCCTGTAGTCCGTTGTCCAGCCCATCAGCGCGTCGTAGAGCTGGTAGATCAGCGCAATGGACGGGACCGTCGTGCCGCCGGCCTGGCCGTCGGCGTTCTCCTTGGCGTCGCCGCCGACCGTGCCGATGCGCAGGCTGCCGCCCTTCTTCGGCGCCGCCGCGCTCGCGCTGGCGGAGGGGCTGGTGCTGGTGCCGCCGCCGCAGGCGGCGATTGCCGGGGCGAGGGCGGCGCCCGCGCCGACCACCAGGACGCCCTTGAGGGCCTGGCGACGGGTCAGCCGCTTCCCGGCGAGACTCCCGAGAGGATCATCATCTTGTCCGTTCACGAGCCAGTCCTCCTTCGTCGCTGCTTGGCCGGCGATCGGTCGCGCCGGCCGCGGAACCTGGTCCCTGAGGCGAACTCGCGTTCGCGACGGCGCTTGGCGGGAAGGGCCCCCTTTCCCTGGCGAACAGGCCCAATGGTCACCGAAGGGTGACACAACGATTCTAGTGGCGCGGGCGGGGGGCGGCAATGGTCGCCGGATCGTTGTGCCGCCTCGCGCCGAGGTCCCCGTTCCGTCCCTCCGCGCCTGTAGTACAGTCGCCAATCATGATTGCCTACCCCAGGAGCCCCCGATGACCAACGCGCGCCAGTACACCTACAGTGAGATGACGTGGCCTGAGGTAGGGAGAGCCGCCGGCGAGGATCGGGTGGTCGTGATCCCCATCGGGACGCTGGAGGACCACGGCCTGCACCTGCCGATCGACACCGACGTGAGGATCATCGACGCCATCTGCAAGGGGGCCTGCGAGCGCACCCCCGGCTCGGTCGTCCTGCTGCCTGCCGTAACCCACGGCTACTCGCCGCACCACGCTGACTTCCCGGGCCGGTGACCATCCGCTGGAACACCTTTGTCGAATACCTTCTGGACATCACGCGAAGCCTGGTCGTTCACGGGTTCCGGCGCTTCATCCTGGCGAACGGCCATGGGTCCAATGCGCCGCTCGTCAACATGGCCGCCAGGCTGACGATCGTCGAGCATCCGCAGACGATCGCCTGCGACTACATGTACCTTCAGACGGCGGCGGCCCGGGAGACGATCGCCGCTGTGCGCGAGAGCGACTTTCCGGGCGGGATGGCCCACGCCTGCGAACTGGAGACGTCGATCTACCTGCATCTCGATCCATCCCTGGTGCAGATGGACAAGGCCGAACAGGACTACAGTGCGCCGCCGTCCGACTACTTCTACTACGACTGGGTGGACGGCCCCGGCTCGATGATGGAGTACTGGTCGACCCTCTCGCGCACCGGCACCATGGGCGATCCGACGTGCGCTACCGCCGAGAAGGGGCGGGTGCTGCTCGAGGCGGCCGTGACCGAGCTGGTCGCCGTTGTCGAGGAGATGCGTCGCCGCGAGATCAGGCCGCGCGTCGATCACCATTGAGCCGGAGCTGACGCCACAGCGTTACCGCTGATCGTCTTTGGGGAACGCCTCCCCTGTCTGTCGACAGAGGAGGCGGTCATGGGTCGCGTCGTGCACTTCGAGTTCTCCGCGGACGATCCCGCCCGCGCCAAGGCCTTCTTCGAGGCCGTCTTCGGGTGGCGCCTCGAGAGGTGGCGGGCCCCTTCGACTACTGGATGGTCTCGACGGGGGGCCTTGGCGAAGCGGAGTCCCCTGGCATTGACGGTGGCATGGGCCGCGCCCGCAGATGGCCCCGGCAGTAGTGAACACGATCAACGTGGACGATGTCGACGCCGCCCTGGAGAAGGTCGCGGCGGCGGGCGGCGCGGTCGCCATGCCCAAGTCGGCCATCCCCGGCGTCGGCTGGAACGCGTACTTCACCGACACCGAGGGCAACCTCTGGGGCGTCTATCAGGATGATCCGGCGGCGGCCTGAGGGCGCCGCGACGGCGCGAGGCGCGAGGGCGCGCCCGGCGAAAGGCGAGTGAAGGGAGGACCGCCTCTCTGCGCACTCGGCGAGAAGCGAGGCCGAAGAAGGGCCAGGACGCACGACGACGCTGACGCCCTCCGGGTGACGCACCCGACGGGCGGGACGGTCGTCGGCTGCCTGAGCCTGCGGGCGCCGCGGGAGATCCTCTCCATCTCCACGCCCCCAGACACGAGTGCCGTGGTCGTAGCTTGCCTATGAGGATGGAAGGGGGCGGGCGCCGGCCGGCGCCCGCCCCCTTCATCATCAGTACGTGTACCAGAGGGCGAACTGGTCCACGCCCTGGGCGGCATCGGTGCTGTACTGGCCGACGACGCAGGCGGTCGTGCCGCGCACGGCGATGGCGGTCGGTTCGTTCACCTCGGAGACAAGCGGCGGCGCCCAGAGGCTCGTGAAGCCGCCGCCGCCGACGATGACCGAGCCGCGGGCCGTCGCGATGGCGGTCTTGTTGACGGCCGTGTGGTAGCTCCCGGTCATGTAGTAGCCGCCGTAGGCGTCGGCGGCTACCGCCTCGAACTCGTCGTCCCAGGCGCCGGGGAAGGTGATCTGCCCGGCGATCGTGCCGTCGAGCGTGTAGGTCACGAGCCGGGCGTCCTCGTTGGCGCCGGTCTCGCTCGATCCAACGGCGACGACCTGGCCGGTGGAGGTGACGTCGAGGTCGTTGAAGACCTGGTCGGTGGCGCCGCCCGGGCCCGTGTCGAGAGCGAAGACGTCGCGCGAACCGGCCTTGGTGTAGCTCATCACCAGTCCGTCGCTGGCGGTGGCGGCGGACATCGTCGCTCCGCCGACGAACACGCCGCCGCCTGGGCGGGCGACGACGGACCGTGTCATGGCGTTCATGCCAGTCGGGCCCAGGTACGTCTTCGTCCACTTGCGCTCACCGGAGGACGAGTACCTGACCGTCAGGGCGGCCGTGGTGCCGGCGGAGAGAAGGCCGCCGGTGGCATACACGTTGCGGTCGCTGGTGGCGACGAGGCCGAGCGGCGCCTTCACCTGCCCGGGGCCGGCGTCCAGGCGCGAGGACCACCGCTGACTGCCGGAGGGGCTCCAGTTGACGACCAGCCAGTCCTGGCTCATGCCGTCGAACGCTACCCCCGCAACGGTTACGTTCCCGGCGGAGTCGACGGCCATCGCCGAGGCCATGTCCATGCTGTGGGTGGGGCTGTCGTAGCTTCTGACCCACAGCCTCGCGCCGGCCGCCGACCACTTCACGAGGACGATGTCGTACAGGCCGTTCGCGGCCGTGCGAACCCCGGCCGTGTAGACCGCGTTGTCGGGTCCCAAGGCGACGGCCACGAAGCGGTCCGGACCGCCGTTGGGCCCGTTGTAGACCCTGGGCGTCGTCCACGCGGGAGCGCCGTTGACGTACTTCATGAGGGTGCCGTCGCTCGAGCCGTCGCGATCGACGACCCCGGCCACGTAGGTGACGCCGCCCGCGGCCATGACGACATCCTCGGCGAGATCGAACGACGAGCCCGGTCCGTGCAGCTCCTGGATCCAGGACGGCGTCGCCGTCGGGTCGAAGATAATGCGGTCCGGGCCGTCGTCGCCGGCGCCCCAGGCGGGACCGGCGGCCAGAGAGAACAGCAGCAGGACTCCGGCAGCGACGGCCGCCCGCAGGCGCCACCGTGACCCTCGAGACGAGGCGGAACTGGTGCGCGATTGCATGGCCGCTCCTTTCAGCGTCAGTACTGATACCAGAGCGCGAGCTGGTCCACGCCCTGGGCCGCGTCCGTGCTGTACTGCCCGACCACGCAGGCGGTCGTGCCGCGCACGGCGATGGCTGCCGGTTTGTTCACCTCGGAGACAAGCGGCGGCGCCCAGAGGCTCGTGAAGCCGCCGCCGCCGACGATGACCGAGCCGCGGGCCGTCGCGATGGCGGTCTTGTTGACCGCCGTGTGGTAGCTCCCGGTCATGTAGTACCCGCCGTAGGCGTCGGCGGCGACGTCGGTGAACTCGTCGTCCCAGGCGCCGGGGAAGGTGATCTGCCCGGCGATCGTGCCGTCGAGCGTGTAGGTCACGAGCCGGGCGTCCTCATTGCCGGCCGTCTCGGTGTACCCCACCGCGACGACCTGGCCGGTGGAGGCTACGTCGAGGTCGTTGAACCGCTGCTCGGTGGCGCCGCCCGGGCCCGTGTCGAGGGCGAAGACGTCGCGCGTGCCGGCCTTGGTGTAGCTCATCACCAGTCCGTCGCTGGCGGTGGCGGCCGACTCTGTCGCTCCGCAGACGTACACGCCGCCCTCCGGCCGAACTGCGGCCGCCAGCGACAAGGCGCCGAGGCCGGCCGGGCCGGTGTAAGTCTTCCGCCACTTTCGCTCACCGGAGGACGAGTACCTCACCGTCAGGGCAGCGACGCCCGCGGCCGTGGAGGACAGACCGGTGGCGTACACGTTGCGGTCCTCCGCGACGACGAGGTCCATCGCGCTCAGGTACTCACCGGAGCCGGCGGAAAGACGCGAGGACCACCGCTGACTGCCGGAAGGGCTCCAACTGACGACTACCCAGTCCTGGCTTGTGAGCCGGTATGTCTCTCCGGCGACGGTCACGTTGCCGGCCGAGTCGACGACGATCGCTGAGGCCCTATCCGAGCCGTGACTGGGGCTGTCGTAGCTTCTGACCCATTGCCGTGCGCCGGCCGCCGACCACTTGACGACGACGATGTCATCCATGCCGTTCGACCCGGCACGAGCGCCGGCAGTGTAGACCGCGTCGCCCGGTCCCATGGCGATCGCCGTGAAGACATCGACGCCGTCGTTGGGGCCGTTGTACACCTTGGGGCCGGCCCAGGCCGGCGTGCCGTGGACGTACTTCATGAGAGTGCCGTCGCAAGCCATGGTGAGAAAGCCCGTCGCGCCGGCGACGTAGGTGACGCCGCCGGCACCCATGACGACGTCCACGGCGACGTCGGCCGAGGCTCCCGTCCCGTGGTACTCCTGGATCCAGGACGGCTCGGCAGCGGGATCGAAGATGATCCGGTCCGGGCCGTCGGTGCCGGCGCCCCAGGCGGGGGCGCCGGCGGCCAGAGAGAACAGCAGCAGGACTCCGGCAGTGACGGCGACGCGCAGGCCCCATCGGGAGTGTCGCAGGACAGACTGGCAGGTGAAGCCGTTCATTGTCCCCTCCTCGTGAAGTGGCGGAGTCGGTGCGGGGTCCAACTCCGCCGTCGCTTCGTAGGCTACCCCCAGGCATCGGCGCCAGGAAGTGTTTGCGGGAGGGCCGAGGCCGTGTCGCGCGCTCGTGCCGATCGAGTTCGCCGGGATTTCCGTTGCCTGCATCGTCGACGTCCCTGCCACAGTGGAGTACGCTTGAGGTGGATGCAGTCCAGCATGTCCAGACGCCGCGGTGGCGGTGGGAGAACGAGGATGGCCTGTGGGCATCGGCCTTCGTGAGCGAGCAGACAACGCCGTTCGGTCGCTCGGCTTTCTCGTGGCGTGCCTGGCGCTCCTCCTGGCGTCGGCGGCGTTGTCGCCGGTCGCGGGGGCGGCCGTGCCCGGCGCGCTGATCTGGGAGAAGGTGATCGGGGGCAGTGAGGCCGGCTACGAGTCCTTGGCCGCCGTCGCCGCCGACGCAGCCGGCAACGGCTACTTCGGCGGCACGGTGACGACCGCCGGCAACGGCCTGGATGCGCTCGTGACCCGGCTGTCGCCGTCGGGCAGCCGCGTGTGGACGTACACCTGGGACGGCGCGGCGCACGCCGACGACGGCGAGTCGATGGTCGCGGCCGTCGACGGTAGGACGGGACGCGTCTTCGCGGCCTTCGCGACGGTGGATGCGGAGGGACGCCAGGGGCTGGCCGTCCTCTGTCTCACGACGGGCGGCAAGAAGCTGTGGGCGCGTACCTGGGCAGCCTCTCAGGGATTCGAGGCGGCCTGGCCGGTGATCGCCGTCGACACTAGTGGCAACGTAGCAGTCGGGACGGGCGCGTACGAAGACACGCCCGATGGCTGGATCACGAGAGAGGCCCAGCTGCTCAAGTACTCCCCCGCCGGCAAGCTGCTGTGGAGTCGCTCGTGGGCGCCGAGTGGCGGGGGCTATGCAATCGCGGCGATGGCGGCGGGTCCCAGCGGCAGGCTGTGCGTCACGGGGACCACCCACAGCGGCGCCGAGGCGCGCGACATTGCGACCGTCATGTACACCGCCGCCGGCATCCAGGTCTGGGCGAAGACCTGGAACAACGCCGAGGCGGGCGAGGGATCCGACGCCGACTACGGGCTCGACGTGGTCGGCCTGCCCGTGCGGTGCCGTTGCGGTCACGGGCCATACCGACGGCGCCGGAGCCCCCAGCGATCGCGACGCCGTCGTGCTCAAGTACACGTCCGCCGGCGCTCTCGCCTGGGCCAGGGTCAGGGACGAGGGAGGCGGCCAGACCGAGTCCCCGCTGGCGCTCGCGGCGGACCCTGCCGGCAACGTCTACGCCGCGGGGTGGGCGATCGGCGCGGACGGCAGCGAGGACGGCTACCTGCTGAGCTACACGACGGGCGGCTCGTATCGCTGGACGGGCTGGTTCGGCGATCCGTCCGGCTACGACCAGGAGATCGAGGGTGTCGCCGTTGCCGGCACTCGCCTCTACTTCGCGGCCAGGCGCTACGGCGCGCCGGCCGACCTGCAGTGCGCGGTCGGGTCGGTTGCCACGGCGACGGGCGCTCAGCGCTGGGTCGGCGCCTTCGACGGGGGCACCACGTATGAGGAGACGTGGCCGGCCGCCATCACCGTCGTGCCGGGCAAGAGCGTGTACGTCGCCGCCGGCGCGGGCGCCGGCGACACGTTCGACGGCGTGGCGCTGCGTTTCGCGCCGTAGGAGGGGGCCGCGCTCCAGGCGTTCGCCGGAGCGCCGGAGCGCGATCTGCGAGGTTGTCGACCTTGATCGACGCGTCGTTTGGGCACCTGCGGCAGTCGCGATCGCGCTCGGCGGCGACGTCGAGGAACCAACGCTGAAGAAATGAGCGCTCTGCCGTGTCCAAAGCACGAAGGGGGCGCGAGACTCAACGCAGGCCCCTGCCCGGTGGCGAGTATGCTGAGGTGGTCCGTGGGAGCGCGAGCCGCGACCATCAACAGATCGAGTCCCGATGTGGTGACCGTAGGCGGGAACGATGAACGACGGACGGTGGCATCGTCCGTCGTGGACGCCGCCCGCGCCGGGGATCCCGACGCATTCATGGCGATCTACGACGTCTACGTCACGCGTCTGCGCGGCCTCGCGTTTCGCATCCTCGGCAACCCCGACCTCCTCGACGACGCACTACAGGATGTGGCCGTCAAGGCCTTCGTCGGGTTGCCTCGTTTCCGTGGGGAGTGCGCCGTCGGGACCTGGCTGTTCCAGATCACCTACCACACCTGCCTGAACTACCAGCGCGGTCGCGGCCGCGTGGTGCCACTGCCCGACATCGACCTCCTGCCGGACGACGCGAGCGCGGATCCGGCGGAGTCCGTCCTCCTGCATATCGAGCTGGCGGCCGCCCTGGCCTCGCTGACGGCCGCCCAGCGGGCCGTGGTCTTCCTGGTCCTGGAGGAAGGGCTGGACCACCAGACCGCGGCGAGGGTCCTCGGCGTACCGCCCGGGACGATCGCCTCGCGGCTGTCGGCGGCGCGGGCCGCCCTGGCCAGGTGCCTCGAAGAGCCGCGAGTGGATGAGGAGATGCGATGAGCGACGACCGGGACACGCGGCTCCGCGAGGCGCTCCATCGGTTGCAGCCGCCGCCTCCTGGCGCGGACGCCCGCGAGCGGGTCCGCGCCGCCGTCGCGGCAGCTGCCGCGGAACCCGCGGCAGAGCTCGCGGCGGCGACGACGGAACCGTCGCGTGCTCGCCGCCGCGCCTTTGCCGTGTTCGCCCGGCATCGCCGGCTGGCGCTTGGACTCACGGCTGTGGCCGCCGCTGCCCTCGTCGTCGCCGCCGTTCTCGTCGGGTCGCCGAGAGGCGGCGGGCCCGAGCCGGTCAGCGCCAGAGGAGTCCTGCAGAAGGCGATGCTCGCGCGTTCCTCCGTCCGCACGCTCGCCGCCGAAGTCACGCTCACGATCCGGACGAACGCCCTGTGGGCGACTCCGGCCCAGTATGAGGTCGATCGCTACGACGTGCTGATGCGGGCGGACGGCAGCTTCCGGCTCTCGCGCCGGGGGCCGCCTCCGGTCGGCTGGTCGATGGGCGGCTCCCATCCGTCGGCTGAAGTCGTCTTCGACGCCCTCCGCGGGGTGGTGAGCACGTACCCGTCGGCCGAAGTCGCCTTCGACGCCCGCCGCGGCGTGCTCAGCACATACTCCCCCGACCGGGGCCTGATCGAGCGCGCGGGCTACGCACTGGGTCCCCCAGACCGCTGGGCAGACCCCATCGTTCTGGCCGACTTCAGCGCGACCGCGCGGGCCCTGGATGCGTCAGGCGCGACCCGGGTCAGGACGGCCGTCTTCGAGGGCCGTCCGGCTTGGATCATCACGTGCTCTCTGGTCTCGATCCCCTCCCAGCCGCGGATCAGCCCCGAGTGGCCCATCTACGAGATCACAATCGACCAGGCGACCGCCCTCCCCGTCTGCTTCCGGGAGATCCGTGACGGGCAGATGCTGGCAGAGGTCCGGTACGGAAGCCTCCGCGCGGACGCGCCGCTGCCCGATGATGCATTCGGGCTCAAGGCGCCTGGGGGGGCGTCGGCAACACGCATCCGGGGCGACTTTCGCCTGGCGTCGGTCGCCGCGATCGCGAAGCTGCCGGGGTACACGGCACTGGTACCGGCGACGGCGAGCGTGCCGCGCGGCTTCAGCCTGGCGCAAGCGGCGGTCGCGAAGGACGGCGTGACTGCGAACCGTCTGCACGAGGGGCGCAACATCGTCGCGATCAAGTACGGGCGCGGATTCGACACCCTGACGGTGACCACGCGGAGAGTCGCGGATGCGTACTTCGCTGCCTTCTTTGACCCCTTCGAGCTGGACCAGCAGTGGGCGCGCGAGGTTGCCCGGACGGTGACGATCCGTGGCGGTGCCTTCGCCGGCATCACCGCGCGGGTCGTCGCGGCCCCGGGGACGACCGTCCCGCACCTCTGGGCCGTGAGAGACGGCGTGTTGCTCACCGTCGCCGGCAGTGCAACCACCGATGAGCTCCTGGCGATCGCCGCCTCCCTGGAGCCCGCGCGCCCCTGAAACCGGGGGCAAACGGCGACGGCCGAAAGCGTAGGACCCTCCGCGTGTCAAAAGCGGTGGAGGGCCCGCGTCGACCGCGTCGACCCTCCGTCGGAACGGAAGGGAAGGAGGCGTCGTCATGAAACCACGTGCAATGACCTCGACGGCCGCCGTGGGGCGGAGCGCGCGCCCAGGCTCGATCGCGGTCCTCTACCTGCTTGTCCTGGGCCTCGGCGCGCTCGGCCTCATCGGCCTCTGCGCCTGCGGCGGCACGAGCACCACGACCTCGAGCACGCCGTCGGCGACTCCGACGCCGACCCCGTCGCCGTCCACGGCGTTCGAGCCGTGGCCGCCCGGGACTGCCTCGGCCGCGCAAGCCATGGCGGTCGCCGGCAAGTACGCCGCCCGGACGTATGCCGAGGCGCCGTCGCTGCCACGCCTGTTCGCCGCCGATGGGACCATCGACATCTGGGTCGCCGATGAGCACTTCGCGGGCCCGGAGGCGATCGACTACATGACCGATTCTCCGACGGTGCTTGACTGGTCGAAGGGGAGTGTGCTGGCGACCGCCGGCGCGGCGGCGGTCGAGCAGATCGTGGTCAACGCCGGCGCAGGCGCCATCATGCCGTGTCTCGAGGTCCTCACCGTCACAGACGGCAAGATCACCCACATGGAGGTGTACGGCAACGCCGCCGCCGGGAGCCATGTCGCGCGGCCGAAGCCGGTGGCCACGAAGCCCGGGCCGGCGGATGACGCGGCGGCCGCTGAGGCCGCGGTGACCGCGTACTACGCGGCGCTGGCCGCCGGAGACCCTACCGCGGCGGCCGCGTTGTACGCGCCGGACGTGGTCTTCCAGGACACGACCAGTACCGGGCCGGCGGGCGGCGCGGAGGAGGCCGTCGCCTGGCTCACCAAGGCCGCCGCTGTGCCCCACATGACCATGGAGATCAAGTCCGTGATCTTGGGCCAGGGTTGGGCAGCGGCTCGCTGGGTGTTCTCCGGCGACAACTCGACAGGCTTCTACACCGGCATACCAGGTGCCACCGTGTTCGAGGTGCGCGACGGCAAGATCGTCCGCCAGACAATCTACTACAGCTCAGAGTGGTCGCCGCTCTCGTGATGCGCTCGGAGGAGGCGTCGTCATGGCGGCGCGGTGCCACCGCTCAAGGAGGTCGACATGAAACGCATGATCCTGCTTGTCTTCTCACTCTGCCTGGTGCTCCTCCTGTTGCCCAGTGCGGCCCTGGCGACCACGTTCGACCAGGCCGTCGACCAGCTGGTCGCGCAGGGCTATCCCCGGGCCACGGAGGAGTATCTCTGCGGACTCGGCACCAACCCCGCACTCGGCTTCCGCTGGGCCGGCAGCTCGGCCGACAACCAGGCGGCCGGCTACATCGCCGGGAAGCTCAGAGCGATGGGCTTGAGCAACGTGCGGCTCGAGCCAGTGCCCGTCGACGTTTTCGAGTTCACGTCCGCAAGCGTCACCGTGGGCGGCCGCACGATCGTCGCCTCGGCGTTCGCCGGGGTGCCGCCGACGCCGTCACGCGGCCTCAGGGGCGAGGTTGTCTACGTCGGCGCCGGATCGGCGGCCGACTTCGACGCCGCGCCCAGCGTGGCCGGCAGGCTCGTACTCGTCGACTTCACCCTGGACTACTACTGGTGGCTCTACTGCATTGGGGCTCAGGCCCGCTTGCACGGCGCCACCGGGATCATCATGACCCACGCGCCGGTATCCGGCGACTGGTTCTCGGCCGCGCCCGATGCGCTCGGATCCATGGACGCGATGTACGACTTCAATCTCCCGCCGATGACCTACATCGCCGGTCCTGACGGCGACTGGCTGAAGGCCCGGCTGGAGACCGCCGCCGCGGCCGGCACGCCGCTGACGGCCACGCTGCTGCTCAAGCAGAAGGTCACGCTCGCCGAGAACGGCGGCGTCGGCTACAACGTCGTCGCCGAGCTCCCCGGCACGGTGAACGACGGGACCTTCGTGCTCTACTGCTCCCACCACGACGCCCACTTCACGGGCGGGTTCGACGACACCTCGGGCGTCGCCACGGAACTCGCCATCGCGCGGGCCATGGCGCAGAGCGGCTACCGACCGCACCACAAGGTGGTCTTCCTCTTCACGACCGGTGAGGAGTTCGGCTACACCAACGCCCGCTGGGACTGGGCGATCGGCGCCTGGTGGGCCAACACGCGAGCACACCCGGGCTGGGCGGGTCGCGTGCGCGCGATGGTCAACCTCGACATGGTCGGCAGCGCCGGCACGCCGCTGGTCGCGATCACGAGCGTTGAGCTGTCGCCGTGGCTGGAGGCGAGAGGCAAGGCACTGAGCTCACTGCTGCCCTACGGCTCCTTCGTGATGACGCCCATGCCCAATGACGTCGACGCGTGGACGTTCGCCGCGGCGGGCGTGCCGGCCATCGATCTGATGGCCCCGCCGGGCACCATCGCCCCGTACCACACGAACTACGACGACGCCGTCCACTACCCGATCGACTGGGCCTACGTGGGGCAGATCGCCAAGTTCGTCTACCGGCTGCAGGTGGGGCTGGACACGCAGCTCCTGCCCTACGACCTCAAAGCTCGTGGTGACGAGCTCGGGTCCGTGGTCTTGCCCGGCGAGCTTCGGAGCGCCGGCGCCGACCCAGCCGCAATCGCGCGCCTGCAGGCCGCCGTCAACGACTTCCGCACGGCGGCGAACCACTTCGCCGCGCGCACGAGCTCAATCCCCGCGAGCGACATCGCGGCCGTGAACGTCGCGCTGCTGGGAATCGAGAAAGAGATCGGCGACGGGTTCACAGCTCTGACGGTCCTGGGCGACACAGTGTATCCGCACGAGGAGGTGCTGGCGGATGTGCAGCACTTGAACACGGCCATCTCGGCCCTCGACCAGCCGGTGCCGAAGCCGGACGTCGCGGCGGCGGCGCTCCGCGAGATACAGGGGACGTTCGCCGTGGACACCTTCGATGACGAGGTCACCCGGAGCCACCTGCGGCGCGTCACGCCCGGGTACTACCGCCTGTCGTGGGGCGAGCAGGCGCACCTTGCGCCACTGCTCGACGTGATCGACCAGTACTACGCCGTACAGAACGGCAGCTGGGCCGAGCTCGGCGTGATCACCCAGCTCAAGGCTCTGCGAGACGCGGAGGTCGCCGAGCTCAACGCGCGGCTCGCCGGCATGAGCGCCGTCCTGGAGGACGTCACGCCGGACGTCCTGGGTCTGTGAAGCGACGACGGGTTATGACACCCGGCGACACAGACTGGAGCAGAGGCGAGCGGGCGGTCCGGAGGACCGCACCGCTCGCCTCTGCTCAGGAAGAGCATCGAGCCTGCTCGACGCGCTGGCACCGAACGCCCGGCTGCTCGACTTGCACGAGGCCCGCCGCCCCTGAGGGCGGCGGGCCTCGTGCCCGTGATTCATGCCTCGCGTCTACTCTCCAGCCTCAGCACCTCTCCCTCTGCGCCGGTCAGTGCACGCGCACCGTGCGCACCGAGGTGTAGGCCCTGAAGTAGTCGGCATCGCCGGCATAGCGCGCCACGTACCACGTCGTCCTGCTTGGCGTGAGCCAGGCGCTGTGGTAGCGCCCGTCGCGATCCGTGCGCACGCGCTCAACCAGTTTCCAGCCCTGCTCCGTCGCGTGCCAGTCCGTCGGCGGCGAGGCGGCGGTCGTGCGCTTGTAGATCCACACGTACTTCGGCGTCCCCTTGCCGGGCTTCTCGCTCATGTTGCCGGCCACGGGAACGACGCCGCTCAGCTTCACCGCCGTCCCCCGCTGGAGCGAGGTGTCGGTGGCGTTCAGCGTGCACACCTGGAACCTGACGTTGAAGAACAGGAAGCAGACAGGCAGAACCGTCACCTCCCGCACATCGACGTCGAAGACGCGGCCCGGAGCGGCCTTCGTGGGAACCGTGAGGCGCACCGTCTGGAGGGACGGATACGCCGTTACGCGCTGCGTGTGGCTCTCGTAGGTGATGACGTAGCTCGGCACGCCGGCGAACTCGGCGGCCCGGTACATCTTGACGTACGGCTGCGGGATGATCGTGCCTATGGACTCCTCGGTGACGACGACGGCGTCGCCGGGATGCTCGCGGCGGCGTAGTCCGCCACGTTCTTGAGTGCGTTGTCGGTGTGCCCGACGATGCGCCAGCCGAAGGCGCACAGCCCGAGAGCCATGATGACGACGGTGCCCGCAGCCGCGAGCCGCCGTCCGTGCGACCCTGGCCGCCACAGGCGACTCCGGGCGAGACGTGGTATGCTGTTCTCGCGCGAGCCACTTGGGCTCGTCTGATTGCGACGTGACACACCGCACTCTGGCGCGGTCGTCATGTCGTTTTGTTTTGCCCCTCAGGGGCGAGAGGATGTGTTTTGCATGGCAGAAGGCAAGGTCAAGTGGTTCAACTCCGGCAAGGGCTTCGGCTTCATCGAGCGTGAGGAGGGCGGAGATCTCTTCGTTCACTTCTCCGAGATCCAGAGCGAGGGCTTCAAGAGCCTCGACGAGGGTCAGGCCGTCACCTTCACGGAGGCTACTGGCAACAACGGCAAGCAGCAGGCGACACAGGTGCGCGTCCGCTAGTCGTTCGACCATCAGCGCGACCTTCACGAGCCGGGCGGCCCTGCGGGCCGCCCGGCTCTGTCATTTCGAGGGCCGGATGGCGTCGGCGCCGTGAGCGCCCAACGGTGCGGCGGCGGACCGTCGGCCGAAGCCTTAAGATCATAGGATTGGCCTTCGTGCCCGGCGGCTCTCCGCCGGCGGGAGAGGAGAATCCGTTCGTGACAGACGTCGGTGACAACGACGTCCGCGGCCTGACGTCCGCCGAGGCGGCCGCCCGGCTGGCCGCGGACGGCCTCAACGAGCTGCCCACCGCCAGGAAGCGGAATCTTCTGCAGCAGGCGCTGGACGTGCTCAAGGAGCCGATGCTCCTGCTGCTCCTCGGCGCCGGCACGGTCAACTTCCTGCTCGCCGAACCGCTCGACGGCGCCATCCTCATGTCGTTCGTTGTGCGTCGTCATCGGCATCGAGATCTACCAGGAGCACAAGACCGAGAACGCGCTCGCCGCCCTGCGCGACCTCTCGTCGCCGCGAGCACTCGTCGTCCGTGACGGCCAGCGGCTGCGCATCGCCGGCCGTGACGTGGTTCGCGGCGACATCCTCCTGCTGGCCGAGGGCGACCGCGTCCCGGCCGACGCTGTGCTCCTCGAGTGCGTGAACTTCTCCGTCGACGAGTCGACCCTGACCGGTGAGTCCGTGCCGGTGCGCAAGGCCGAGTGCGACACGGCGGCGCTCCACAAGCCGATGGGCCGTCCGGGCGGCGACGCCACCCCTGGGTGTTCTCGGGGACGCTCGTCGTCAAGGGTCAGGGCATCGCCCTGGTGAAGGAGACCGGCGTCGGCACCGAGCTCGGCCGGATCGGCACGGCGCTGCGTACGATCGAGCCCGAGCGCACGCCGCTGCAGCGCGAGATCGACCGGCTCGTGCGCGTCATCGCGCTGCTCGGCTGTGGCCGCGGCCGCCATCGTCGTGGTCGTCTACGGCCTGACCCGCGGCGACTGGCTCGAGGGGCTGCTGGCCGGCATCGGCACCGCCATGGCGATGCTGCCCGAGGAGTTCCCGGTCGTCCTCACCGTGTTCCTCGCCCTGGGCGCCTGGCGGCTGTCGCGAGAAGCACGTGCTGACCCGGCGCACGCCGGTGATCGAGACGCTCGGCTCGGCCACGGTCCTCTGCGTCGACAAGACCGGCACCTTGACGATGAACCGGATGACCGTGCGCGAGCTCATCGTCGACGGCGCAGACGTACGAGGTCGGCGAGACCCCGCTGCCCGAGCGGTTCCACGAGATCGCCGAGTTCGCCGTGCTGGCCTCGCCGATCGACCCCTTCGACCCGATGGACACGGCCTTCAAGGCGCTCGGCGAGCGCTATCTCGCCGACACCGAGCACCTGCACGCCGACTGGGACCTCGTGCGCGAGTACCCGCTGTCGGAGACGGCTGCTGGCGCTCTCGCACGTGTGGCGCTCCCCCGGCGGCGACCGAGTACGTGATCGCCGCCAAGGGCGCGCCGGAGGCGATCGCCGACCTGTGCCACTTCGACGCCGAGCGGCTGGCGACGCTCACGCGCCCAGGTCGAAGCGGCGACGGCGAGCGGCCAGCGGGTCCTCGGCGTCGCCCGGGCGCACTTCAGCCTGAGCCGAGGGCCTGCCGCCCGAGCAGCACGACTTCGACTTCGAGTACCTCGGGCTCGCCGGGCTGCACGATCCCGTCCGGCCCGGCGTGGCCGACGGCGGTCGCCGAGTGCGCGCGGGCCGGCGTGCGCACGGTGATGATCACCGGGGACTATCCGGGCACCGCGCTGGCGATCGCCCGGGAGATCGGCCTGGACCACGCCGAGGGCTGCATCACCGGCCCCGAGCTCGACGCGATGACCGACGAGGAGCTCGCCCACCGGATCGGCTCGGTCAGCGTCTTCGCCCGCATGGTGCCCGAGCAGAAGCTCCAGCTCATCCGCGCGCTCAAGGCCAACGGCGAGGTCGTCGGCATGACCGGCGACGGCGTGAACGACGCCCCGGCGCTGCGCGCCGCCGACATCGGCATCGCCATGGGCGCGCGCGGCACGGACGTGGCCCGCGAGTCGGCCGCGCTCGTCATCACCGACGACGACTTCACCTCGATCGTCGGCGGCGTGCGCCAGGGCCGCGGCATCTTCGACAACCTGCGCAAGGCGATGTCCTACATCATCGCCGTCCACGTGCCGATCGCCGGCATGTCGCTCATCCCGGTGTTCGTGGCCGACTGGCCGCTGGTGCTGCTGCCGGTCCAGATCGCCTTCCTCGAGCTCATCATCGACCCGGCCTGCTCGGTCGTCTTCGAGGCCGAGCAGGTCGATCCGAAGATCATGGAACACCCGCCGCGCGGCCTCGGCGAGCCGATGTTCGGGCGGCGCGTGCTGACGATCGCCTTCGCTCCAGGGCGTGTCGGTGCTCGCGGCGGTCTTCGCCGTGTACCTGTGGGCCATCGTGCACGGACCGCCCCGACGACGTGGTCCGGTCGCTCACCTTCGCGACGCTCGTGCGTCGGCAACCTCGCGCTCATCCTCGTGAATCGCTCGTGGCGGCTGAGCATCTGGCGCGTGCGTTCGTGGAGCGGCGGAACCGCACGCTGTACTGGATCCTCGGCTCGGCGGTCGCGCTCCTCGTCGTGCTGCTCACGGTGCCGGCCCTGCGCGACGCCTTCCACTTCGGTCCCATCCACTGGACCGACGCGCTCATCGTCGTCGCCGCGGGTTTCGTCGGCGTAGTGTGGTTCGAGGTCTACAAGATGCTGGGCGGCGGCCGACGGGCGGCGGCCGCCGCCCAGACGGGCGACGCTGGGCCGCGCGCAGAAAGCTCGTCCCGAAGTGATGCGCGGCGCAGCTGAGCCGGCCGCCGGCGGTTGGTCGCAACGTCATGCGTGGTCTGCTGCCGCACTGGGAATCCCCTCGCTATCCGGAGGGCGTGCTGGAAGAGGGCGGCGCGAGATGTCCCGGGAAACGAACAAGCAAGCGTTCGGGCGCCTGATCGGCGTGGGCGGTGGCACGGGCAAGCCGGTGCCTGGCCACGATTCGGCTTCTCCGGCGAGCCTGTGAAGGCTGTGGCTGCGGCGCCGGACGCCAGATGAGCGCGGTCTCGCCCGCATCCGGGCGATCGGTCTCCGCGACGGCAGCCCTCTTCGATCTCTCGCGGGGGCGCCAGGCGCTGTTGTCGATCGCGCAGCCCGGGCTCGCCGCCGTCCTCGCGGCCGGCGGCCTCCCGGGCTTGCGCACGACCGTGATCGGTCTCGTCGCCGCCGCGGCAGGGTTCCTGGCCGTCTTCTCGCTCAACGACGTCCTCGACCGTCACGCGGATGCCGCGGCCCTCCGGGCCGGCAAGGCGATGAGCGCCGCCTACGACCTCGACGCCGCGTTCGTTCGCCATCCGCTGGCGGCGGGGCAGGTGTCACTGCGCGTGGCGCTGCTCTGGGTCGTCAGCCTCAGCGTCGTCGCGGCGCTTGGGGCGGCGCTGCTCAACCCGCTCTGCCTCGTCTTCTTTCTCGGCGCCGCCATCCTCGAGGGGGTCTACTGCGCCTTGCGCGCGGTGACCTGGGCGAAGACGATCGTCTCGGGCGTCATGGTGGGTGTCGGCGGCTTGGCCGGCTGGGTGGCGGTCGCCCCGCTGGCACGGCCCGCCCTCGGTGTCTTCGCCTTCCTGGCGCTGTGGGAGATCGGCGGCCGCAACCTGGCCAACGACCTCGCCGATCTCGCACCCGACACCGCCGTCCGGCTGCGCACGGTGGCGACGACATTTGGACCGCCGGCGGCGGCGCGTGCGAACCTCATCACGTCGCTGGCGGCGCTGAGCGCCGTGCTTCTGCTCGGGCTCGGCTCCCTGTCTCTGGGGCTGAGCCTCGCCGCCGGAATAGGGCTCATGGCGTACCCGGCTGTAAGGCTCTGGCGCGAGCCAACCAGCGAGCGCGCCGGCTGGTACTTCAATCGCGCCAGTCTCTATCCGCCGGCGGTGCTCCTCTCCGCGTTGCTCGGCCTGCTGGTCACCGGGTCGCCCTGAGATGGCCGGTCGCTCAGAGGAGGTCGCCGCTCTCTTCGATCGCAACGCGGCGCGCTACGACGCCGTCAACTCGGTGATCACCTTCGGCCAGGACGGCTGCTGGCGGAGAGCGGCGGCCGGCCGGGCTGTGGCGCGTGCCCGAGACGTGGCGGGGCCGGTGGCACCGCACGTGCTCGACGCGTGCGGGGGCACTGGCCTCATCGCTCTCGAGCTGGCGCGGCGCGGCGCACAGGTGACGTTGGCGGACGTGAGCACCGGGATGCTCGGTGTCGCCCGCCGGCGTCTGCGAGCCCACGGCTTGACGCTCGAGATCGTTTGCGCCGATCTTGCGAGCGAGGCAGCGGCGGCGCTGCCCGGCGCGCCTTTCGCCGCGGTGACGCTGGCGTTCGGCTTGCGGTACGTCGCGCACCCGGCCGTCCTGCTGCGCAACCTCGCGACCGCGCTCGCGCCTGGAGCTGCGCTGGTCGTGCTTGAGGCCGTCGTCCCGGCCGGGGGGCTGGTGTCGCCCGCTGCGCGCGCCTACTTCTTCGAGGTCGCGCCGCGCGTCGCGACCGTCCTCGCCGGGCGCGGTGAGCTCTATCGCGAGCTCACGACGACGGTGCGTGCTCTGGGCACGCTGGCCGATCTCCTCGCCGTCGTCGAAGAAGCCGGCCTGCAGCCACGTGAGGTGCGCAGCTTCGCGCGTGGTGTCGTCGCCGGCCTCGTTCTGACGCGACGTGAGGCACCGCCTGTGGGCTGACGCGCGTCGGCTTGCCTGACGGTCAGGCGCCGTTTGCCCCGTACTTGTGCCGGAACACCACCCAGCTGATCAGGCCGGCGGGGATCGGCAGCCAGAAGGAGACGAGCCGGTAGGCCAGCACGGCCGTCGTGGCCTCGGCTCCGCCGACCCCGGCAAGGCCGAGCATGGCCACGAGGCCGACCTCGACGAAACCGAGACCACCGGGCGTGAGCGGGATCACCGCGAGCAAAGCGGCAACCACGTAGCCGAGGAGCACGAGCGAGGGACGCGGCTGCGCCCCACGGCCGCCAGCGCCGCCAGCAACGCCGCGAAGTCGAAGAGCCAGTTGCCGGCCGAGAACAGCAGTGCCTGCCACCACTTGTCGCCGAGCGCGTCCCTGATCATGTCGCGCTCTTCGATGAGGCGTGCGGGCAAGTCGTCCCGTCGCTTGCCCGTCTTCCGCCGCCGGTTGAGGGCGCGTTGAACGACGCGTCCGGCCCAGCGGACGGGGCGGTCCGTGAAGAGGGCCACCGCTCCGCCGGCTACGATCAGCACCGCGACCACGAGCCCGAACTCCAGCCCGTGGAGGAGGCTCCGATCGACTGGAGCCCCGGCCAGGATGGCCGGCAACGCCAGCAGGGGCAGGGCGAAGAGCACGGCCGTGGAGAGCAGTGAGGCGGCCGTGACGCCCGTGGCGACCCGCCCCCTGGGCGCGCCCGCGGCCGTGAACATCTGATAGTTGGCCGCCCCGCCGGAGGCCGCGCCACCCGGCACTACGCGGCTGAAGGCGGTGCTGGCGAGCTGCGCCAGAGCAACGGCGGCCCAGCGGCACTCGCCGATGGTGATGCGCATCAGTCCCCAGTAGCAGGCGAAGCTGGCGGTCTCGAGGAGCAGCATGATTGCGAACCAGAACCACCTGATGCTGCCCAGGCTGGGGATCGCGTCGAAGAACTGGATGAGCTGCGGCCAGAGGTAGTAGAGGCCGACAAGGGCGGCGAGCAGGACCACGGCGCGGAACAGGATGGCTCGCCCTCGCCCGCCGCGCCGCACGCGCACCTTCACCGTCGGTTCGGCGTTTGAAGTCCCTGTGCTCACGGTGCTGCTCCCCGCCCCGCGTTGGGGAAGCCACGCTCTGCCATCATCTTCCACCCTCCAGTGAAGGTACGTGGAGAAGCGGCGGCCCGCCTTGTCGGGCGCCTCTCGGCATATACCCCCAAACGGCCGGGCACTCTGGCCGCACGCGCGCCCGGACGGTCCGCGACACCACTCACGACCGCGGGCGTGGCGCTTTCGGCTCGGTGTCGCGGCGCCGGCGTCGTTTGCTCAGCGCAGTCACGAGGGATACCACGGCATGGCCGCGGGCCCGTGACTCGGCGAAGAGAGCACGTGCCCGCCCCTCCGGACGAGAGAGGTGACCGATGATCCAGATCCTGCGACTCACGGTGCGCGACTACGAGGCGTGGAAGCCCGTCTTCGACGAGCACATGGGCCTGCGCTCCGGCTACGGCTGCCTGCGCCACACCATCTACCGCGCCGCCCGCTCGCCCAACGACCTGACCATCGTCCTCGAGTTCGTGTCGCAAGCGCGGTCCGAGGAGTTCTCGCGCAGTCGCCCACTGTCCGAGGCCATGGGGCGAGCCGGCATCGTCGGCACGCCTGAGTGGGTACTTGTGGAGAGGGTCGAGGACGTCGCCTACGGGGAACCCGAGGCGGCATAGCGCAAGGGCGGAGGCGGTGCGGCCGTCCGTCGGCGGTGTTGTCGGAGCTGACAACAGCCGGGGGACGGTCAGTCTCATGCTGCATGAGAGCCCGCTCGCGGGATCTACTCGCTCGCCGCGGTTTGTCCGCGCCGGAGCCGGCGTCCGCCCGAGCCCTCCCGACGCCTGACGACGATCGCGGCGGCCCCCTCGACGGGGCACTTGTTCTCACAGATGCCGCAGCCGATACAGCGCCGTCTGACGACGGCGGGCCGCGAGACGTAGTCCTGCGTCCCGTCGGGGTGCGTGATCAGGCGAGGCTCGCTGAGCACGATGGCCTTCTCGGGCACCGGGCACATCTCCTCGCATACCGAACAGGGAGTCCCCAGCGCCCAGGGCAGACAGCGCGCCTCGTCGATCTCCGCCACGCCGAGCACCTGCGCGCGTTTCGTGGCGAGGTCGAGTTCAGGGATGGCCGCCGACGGACAGACCCCGCCGCAGGCCGCACAGGCGTAGTCGCAGTGTCCCAGGCGCGGCGTGAGGACCGGCGTCCAGACGGCCTCGAGTCCTCCCTGACCGAGCGCCGGCTGGAGTCCCGCGGTCGGGCAGACGAGGATGCACTCGCCGCACCGCAGGCAGCGTGCGAGGAAGGCGGCCTCGTCTTGCGCGCCGGGGGGGCGAATCAGGCGCGGCCGAGTGGCCGCCGACGCGGCGGCGTCGCCGAGCAGGAGGGCGCCGCCGAGGCCGAGAATGGCGCCCACGCCCAGGGCGGAGGCTGTGACGAACTCTCGCCGGCCCGGATCGTAGCTCGTCCCGCGGGTCGTCGCCCTGACGCTGCCGACCCGCATCGCGTCCGGCGCCGGGCAGGCGGCGAGGCAGTCGAGGCACATCGTGCACTCCGACGTGAGGACGCGGGCGCCGGCGCCGGCGGTGCGGCGGTCGGCGCTGCGCTCAGCGCCGGCAGGCCGGCCGTCCGCGCTGGCGCCGGCCTGACCCGCGCGGCCGCGCGGGGCCGGTTCCCGCTCGGCGGAGACCTCCTCGATCGCCCCGAGCCGGCAGGAGCGCGTGCACGCGCCGCACGCGGTGCAGCCGTCACCGACGACGGGCCGCAGGACCTGCACCCTGGCGACGAGCCCGAGCAGGGCTCCCAGAGGGCAGAGATAGCGGCACCAGAAGCGATCGGCGAGCAGGTTGAGGAGCACGACCGCCAGCAAGAGGAGCACCAGGGCGATCGCCTGCTCGTAGTGCGGCTGGGAGGGCGGCAGTATGGCGCCGTCGAGAGTGTCCCGCAGCCACGACACCGCGGCGTCCCCCTGCCCCCAACCCTGCACGGCCCTCTCGAACGTCAGGAGGAGCCAGTCGAGGGCCGGCAGCAGCGAGGTGGCGGCCGAGCGTGTCAGCAGCGTGATCGGATCGAGCACCAACAGTGCCAGGCCGCCGAAGGCCGCCATGACGGCGATCATGCCGAGGAGCAGGTACTTGACGCCGCGGAGCGTTGGAGGGACGCGCGCCGCCAGGCGGCGTCCCGAGGGGAAGCGCAGCCAGCCGAGGAGCGTCCCGAGCGGGCAGATCCATCCGCACCAGACCCGCCCGAGCAGCAGGGTGAAGGCGAGCGTCACGAGGGCCAGACTCAGGTGCGGGATCCACGTCCGCGCGGCGAGCATGGCGCCGAACGAGGTCAGAGGATCGAACCGGAAGAAGAGATCGGCCAAGCCGGGTGGGTCGACGCGCAGCTGGGTGGCGAACAGCAGGACGACGAAGAGGAGGAACGCGCCGGCTTGGACGGCGCGTCTCGCCCAGCGGACGCGCCGCCACGTCTGGCGCGGCGAGCGTCGCTTGTCGGCGGCGGGCTCGCTCACGCTCGCCGTCTCAGACCCTCCTGATCCTGATCGCCTGCGGATCGGCCGTGCCGAGGCCCATGTCCGCCGCCGCCCGGATGTACGGGACGGCGGCCGGCGTCAGATCGAAGAGCCTCGTGGCGTAGGCGTCGGCGGCGACCCAGTCGGCCGACGCGATCACCGTGTTCTTCACGACGACGTCGTCGAGGCTTCCACCGGTGGGGCCGTTGCGCACGAGGATGCGCGTCGCGTCGACGACGGCCAGATCCGGGCGCAGGGCTGCGGCCAGCTCCGCGATGCAGCGACTGAGGCCCAGTCCGTGCATGCGCGGACGGTCCAGGGCGACTCCCATCAGGTTCTTGCCGGCAAGCGAGAGCCCGGTTGACCCATGCTGCTTGGCGATGGGCACGCTGATCACCACGTCGGCGTCGACGACGGCCTTGTAGAGGCCCTGCGTGCCCAGCACGTTGCCCGGCATCTGGTAGCTGCGGAAGCCGGACTTGCGCATCATGTCCATTCTGCCTCCGGCAGCCGTCGCCGCGTCGCCGATGCCGCTGGCCGCGTAGGCGGTGGCGGGATCGGTCGTGAACGGGCTGTCGAGCACGATGACCTCGCGAGCTCCGGCATCACGCGCCAGGCGGACGAGCGTCGCCACGACGTGGGGATTCGTGGTGGCCGCGTACTCCGGCGCGCTCGCGGTGCAGATGTTCGGTTTGATGACGACCACGTCGTTGCGCTTGACGAAGGCGCGCATGCCGCCGAGTGCGGCGACGGCCCGCGCGGTGTTGTCCGCCGCGTTCTCGCTTCTGGCGACGGCGAGAACGGCCGAGCGCGCGGGTTCGCGACTCGCTCTGGGTGAGGGCGACGGAGAGCCGTCGCCGGCGGAGGCGCGGGGAGTGGCCAGGCCGGCGTCTCCGGAGTCGGAGCCGCAGGCGCCCAGCAGCGTCGCTCCGGCTCCTCCGAGCGCCGCCAGCTTGAGGAACTCGGAGCGCGTCATGCCTCTCATCGCCGTTGTACCTCCTCGTGCCGGCGGCAGGGCTGCCCTCAGGATACCTCGGGGAGCGAGCGGCCGTCATGCGGCGTCCCGCGCTCGATGCCGGCAACGATGCTGGCGGGGATGAACGTCCGCCTGCCACGACGGCGGTATTTGGAACGACGACTGCGGGAACCACCCAAAGGAACCGGGGGCGGGGCGGGTGTGGTCGCCCCGCCACCTCACGCATTTGGGTCTTCTATGGCCTGTACCTCAGCAAGACCATGCCGGCGCCTGCGCGTCCAGCAACGTAGACGGCGTTCGGCGTGGCGACGATGCCGCCGCCTTCGCTAGGCATCAGAGCCGGGTCAATGGGCCGACTGGTCCAGCGCTCCGCCCCGTCCTGTCCCACGGCGACGACGAAGAGGCTTTGGGTGGCGATGAGCGATCCGGTGCTACCCGTCTCATACACCGAGCCGTCCGCGGCCGAGGCGAGACCGGCCGGATAGTTGTTGGATACGGCGTCGCCCTGCAGCGTGTGCAGGGCTCCCGGGTCGCCGCCGGCCGAGTAGACGGTCGTGATCCACGCGGACGAGGCGGAATCCAGGGGGTCGGTCCCGGCCAGGCCGGCAACGGCGACGCGTCCAGCGCCGTCGACGTCGACGAGGCTCCACGACGTTGGCAGTGAGGGCGTGTCGTTGGCACGGAGTCGGCTCCATCGCCGCGCCCCTGAGGTCGCGTACCGCAGCGTGACGGCTCGATCCACGAGAGCGCCGGAGGCGGACTGGGCGGCGCTCACGCCCGCTACGGCGAGGACCGAGCCACGCACAGCGAGGTCCCTGCCGGAGTCATAGGACGAGCTCGGGTCTTCGTCCCACGTGTACAACCAGTCCCTGGTGCCGTCGCGCCTGTAGCGCGTCAGGATGCCGGCGTCGTACTCGTAGCCTGTCGCATAGATGTTGCCCTTGGCGTCGTGCGCCACGGCGTACAGCCCATCAGAGCCGTGGAAGGCTCCATCGACGTAGCGCGTCCAGAGAGCCTTGCCGCGAGGAGAGTATCTGACGAGCACCCCATCGTCCGAGTGCCCGACCCGGTTCCTCTGGCCGACGACGTAGAAACTGCCGTCCGACCCGGCGACGACGTCCCACGCCGAGTCATACCCGTGAGCGCTGCCGTCGACCTGGTGCTGCCACTTCAGCTTGCCGGCCCGATTCCAGACGGCGACGAACCAGTCCGTGTCGCTCCAGGCGCTCCCCGTCGCGACCAGACCGACGACCGCCACGTTGCCGTCGTCGTCGGCAGCGAGGCTCCTGACCTGCTCGCTCGATGGTCCTCCGAGGGTCCGTACCCATGTGCGCGCGCCATCGGTCGTGAAGCGGGCTACCACCACATCAAACTGGCGGTCGTCGCGTCGGAACAGCTGGCCGGCCACGTACAGGTCCCCGGTGGCGGAGCGCGCGAGACGGACCGTCGTGACCGCGTCGGACCTCGGCGGTGTCCACTCCCTGATCCACAGCGGGGCGCGTGATGCGGCACGTGCGTCGCTGACGACCAGCGCCGCGAGACAGAGTGCCGCGAGGGAGACGAGAAGAGCGGACACAAGAGGTGCGCTACTGCCGCGGTGCCACAGACTGCCCATGCCGGCCTCCTTCGCCTTGGGCTCTAGGGCGGGGCCAGACCCTGCCGATCACTGGCCCGTGCAGGGTCAGCCACATCTCGTTCTAGATACCCCGAACCGCACCGCGAGAGACAGTTGCGCCGCTTTGGGCCCGGGCCTGCGTGAGGGAAGGTTGAGCGTGGGTCGGGGCGACCGGGGGCGGGGCCGGCGGGCCCCGCCCCCTCCAATGCACTCCCTGTCAATCGTGGACTGGCGAGTCGGCGGCTCAGCCCGACTTGGAGACCGTCTCCATGCGCAGCTCGAGGGTCGGGTTGATGGTCGAGCCCGTGATCGCCTTGCGCATGGCGTAGTTGATCGTCTCGAAGTGCACGAAGACGAGAGGCGCGTCTCCCAGGGCCTTCAGGCGCACCTGACTGTAGAGCGCCTTGCGCTTCTCCTGGTCGGTCTCCTCCGCGGCCTGGCGGATGAGATCGTCGACCTCCTTGTTGGAGTAGAAGGTCGTGTTGATCGGCCCGCCGCTGAGGAGGACGAGGCTGTAGAAGTTGTCCGGGTCGATCGTCCGCTCCTGGTAGGCGCTCGTGATCTGGTAGTCGCCCTTGACGAAGCGGTCGAACCAGACCGACACCTCGACCTGCTCGATATCCATGGTGATGCCGATCTCCTTGAGCTGGTCGCGCACGACCTGCCCGGTCTTCAGGAGCTCGGGGTACTGCGGCAGCCCCATGTACTTGATCGTAAGGCCGTCGGCGAAGCCGGCTTCGGCCAGCTTGGCCTTGGCCGCCTCAACGTCCCGCGCCGGATACGGGTTGTCGGCGGCGTTGTACCAGACGGAACCGGTCGGCACCTCCAGGAGCCCGTCCTCGCCGGCGCCGAAGTAGGCGGCGGCGCGGATCTGGGCGCGGTCTATCCCCAGGGCGACGGCCTGACGCACGGCGACGTTGTCGAACGGCGCCTTCCTGGTGTTCATCGCCAGGAAGTCGGGGATGCCTGCCAACGTCGACTGTACGAGGGTGATATCGGGGTCGGTCTTGAGGCTCGAGAGCTGTTGCAGCGGCACCGCGTCGACCCAGTCGAGCTCCCCGGAGCGCAGGGCGTCGATGCGGCCCTGGTCGACGAGCAGGAAGCGGAAGTCGATGCCGTCGAGGTACGGCAGGCCTTCCTTGAAGTAGCCGTCATAGCGGTCGAGGGTCACGTGCGAGCCCTGGACCCATTCGCCGATCTTGAAGGGGCCGGTGCCCACGGGCTTGCGCTCCGAGCCGCTCTTCTCTATCGCCTTCTTGTTGACGATCTGGCCGTTGTTGGCGAGGTTGGTGAGGAAGGGGGCGAACGAGGTCGTCATGTGGAAGACGACCTGCGTGGGGCTCGCCGCCTCGACGCTCTCGATCGCCGAGAACAGGGGGGCGTAGCCGCTCGCCGTCGCCGGCTCGATGATGCGCTCGAACGTGTAGACGACGTCGCTGGCAGTGAAGGGCTCGCCGTTCTGGAACGTGGCGTTGTCGACGAGGTCGAACACCCAGGTGAGCTCGTCGGTCTGCTCCCATTTCGTCGCCAGCACGCCGTAGAACTCCTGGTTCTCGTCGAGGTCGATCAGCTTGCTGAAGATGTTGTCGTAGACCTGGGCGCCCGTGTAGATCTGCGACACCTGCGGGTCGAGGCTGTCCGGCTCGCCGGTGAGGGCCGCCTTGAGCACGCCGCCGGTGACCGCCGAGGCCGAGGCGGACGGGGAGGGGGCCGGCTCCGAGCCGCCGCAGGCCGCGAGGACCGAGCCGAGCAGGCCGCTGGCCGCCGCGGCGCCGGCGCCCAGGACCGCCGCCCGGCCGAGGAACTGCCGGCGCGTCAGGTGGCCGTTGAGGAAGGCCCTGGCCAGCGCGTCACCGCGCTCGGCGGGAGGTCGTGCGAGAGGTCCGTCGTTCTCCATGGTGTCTCCTGGTCTGGCCGGGTCAGCGGCGATGGCGGTCGAAGAAGTCGAGGGCGGCGCGGTTGAAGGGCTCGGGGTGCTCCCACAGACTGGCGTGGCCGCCGCGCACGGTCGCCCACTCCGCCCCGGCGATCCCGTCGCGCAGTCTCTCCGAGAGCTGCACCGGGATGAGGATATCCTGCTCGCCGGCGAGGACGAGCGTCGGCACGGCGATCTGGTGCAGACGATCGGTCGTGTCGTGCGTCTGGATGCTGGAGAGCTGCGCGAGGTACGCGTCGACGGGCTGCTGCAGGGCCGCCATCGCGTCCTCGAACTCCTTGGCGTCGTCGGGGCGCTCCTCGAAGAACGGCACCGTGAACGCCCACAGGGTGACGTCGCGCATGACGAAGGGCACGCCGAGCTGTGGGGCCATGTCCTCCCACATCGAGAACATGCGGCTGCAGAACGGGCCCGGCGCGGCGTAGGTGCAAGCGAGGACGAGAGAGCGGAGGTCCTCGCCGTACGCCAGGGCGTACTCCTGGGAGATCATGCCGCCCATGGAGACGCCGAGCAGGTGGAAGTCGGTGAGGCCGAGATGGTCGACGAGAGCCTTGGCGTCCTGGGCGAACAGCTTCGTCGTGTAGGGACCCGCCGGCTTGTCGGAGAGGCCGACGCCGCGGTTGTCGAAGCGCAGAACGCGGTAGCCGGCGCCGAAGAAGTCGTCCATCTGGAAGCTCCAGCTCTCCAGATCGTCCGCGAGGCCGTTGATGAGGACGATGGTCTCCGGCCCGTCGCCCTCCAGCTTGTAGTTGAGCGTGACTCCGTTCACGTGGGCGGTTGGCATGTGACGACCTCCTTGTGGCTGCTGGGCGATGCAGGTGCGACGACGTGACAGGCGGCGAAGCGGCACGGCCCGGTAGCGGTAAGGGCCGGCGCCGTCTCGCGGCAGATGTCGATGACCAAGGGGCAGCGCGGTGAGAAGTGGCAGCCGGGCGGCGGCGCCAGCGGACTGGGGACGTCGCCGCGCGGCGCGGCCTCTCGGCGACAGGTCAGGTCCGGGCGTGGCACGGCGTCCATGAGGGTCACCGTGTAGGGATGCAGGGGCGAGCCCAGGACGTCCGCGACCGGCCCTTCTTCGACGATCCGGCCGAGGTACATGACGGCCACGCGGTCGGCAAGGTGCTCGACGACGCCGATGTTGTGCGTGATGAGGAGGAAGGCCACGCCGCGTTCGCGCTGCAGGCGGCCGAGCAGGTTGAGGATCTGGGCCTGGACGAGGACGTCGAGGGCCGAGGTCGGTTCGTCGGCGACGATGACCTCGGGTCCGAGGGCCAGGGCCGCCGCGATGGCCACCCGCTGGCGCTGGCCGCCGGAGAGCTCGTGCGGGCGTGACTCGGCAAGGCGCGGCGAGAGGCCGACGCTCTCCATGAGGCCCAGGACGGCCGCGTCGCGCTCCTGCGGCGAGCCCACGCCGTGGGCGTCGAGGGGCTCGCGGATCGTGCGCCGCACCGGCCAGCGCGGGTCGAGCGAGCTGTACGGGTCCTGGAAGATGGGCTGCACGCGGCGCCGGAAGGCACGCAGCGCCGCGCCGCGCTGGGCGGTGAGCGGGCGCGATTCGAAGACGATCGTCCCGGACGTCACCGGCGTCATCCCGAGCAGCAGGCGCCCGAGCGTCGTCTTGCCCGAGCCAGACTCGCCGACGAGGGCGAGGGTCTCGCCCGCACCGAGCGTCAGATCGACGTCGTCGACCGCGACGAGCTTGCGGCGGCGGCTGAGGGCGCCGCCGCCCACCATGAACTCCTTGCGCACGTCGCGAGCCTCGAGGATGGCGCTCACGGCGAGCTCTCCGCGGAGGCGTCCGGCTTGCGGCCGGTTTCCATGTCGGCGGGCGGGGAGCCCGCGTCGCCGTTGGCGTCGGCGACCTCCGCGTGGACGTGCCAGCACCATACCTGGTGGCCGCCGGGGAGGCAGGTGAGCGGCGGCTCCTTGCGGCTGCAGACCGCCATGGCCAGAGGGCAGCGCGGGTTGAAGCGGCACCCCGGCGGCGGACTGGCGAGGTCGGGGACCGATCCCTCCAGCACGCGCAGGCTGCCGCGCTCGCGGTGGACGCCCGGCAGGGCGTCGAGCAGGGCCCGGGTGTACGGATGCCGCGGCTTCGTGAAGAGCGCCTCGACCGCGGCCACCTCTGTGAGCTGCCCGGCGTAGAGGACGGCGACGCGGTCGCAGGTCTCGGCCACCACGCCGAGGTCGTGGGTGATCAGGATGATTGCGGTGCCGTGCCGCTCGCGGAGCTGCAGCAGCAGCGCGAGCACCTGGGCCTGCACGGTGACATCCAGGGCGGTGGTGGGCTCGTCGGCGAGCAACAGCGCGGGGTCGTTGGCCAGCGCGGCGGCCACTACGACACGCTGTCGCTGGCCGCCCGACAGGCGGTGCGGCGGGTCACCGTAGCGTTCCTTGGGGGCCGGGATCCCGACCTCGTCGAGGAGCGCCACGGCGCGCGCCCTGGCGGCCGCGGCGCTGGCCTCCCCGTGAACGCGGATGCTCTCCGCCACCTGATCCCCAATAGAGAAGCAGGGGTCGAGGGCGGCGGTCGGATCCTGGAAGACCATGCCGATGCGCCGGCCGCGGAGGCGGGTCAAGCTCGCGTCGTCGAGGCGGAGCAGGTCCTGCTCCTCGAAGCGGGCGCTGCCGGAGACGGCGGCGCTCGAGGGTAGGAGCCCCATGATCGCGTAGGCAAGGGTCGACTTGCCGCAGCCGCTCTCGCCGGCGAGGCCGAGGATCTCGCCGTCGCCGACCTCGAGGCTCACGTTGCGCAGGGCCGAAACGACCGCGTCGCCGCTGCGGAAGTCGACGCTGAGCGCCTCGACGGACAGCACGCTCATCGGGTCACCCCTCGGGGGTCGAGTCGGGCCCGAAGGCCGTCGCCGAGGAGCATGAAGCCGAGCACGGCGAGGACGATGGCGAGGCCGGGGAAGACGTCCGCCCACCAGGCCTCGCGCATGACCTGGTAGCCGTCGAGCAGCATGAGCCCCAGCGACGGCGTCGGCGGCTGCACGCCGAGCCCGAGGAAGGCGAGGGCGGCCTCGATCTGGATGGCGAAGCCCATGAGGATCGAGGCCTGCACGATCACTGGGCCGAGCGAGTTGGGCGCCGCGTGGCGCCCCATCACGGCGGTATGCGAGACGCCGCGCGCCCGGGCGCCCTCGATGTACTGCTCTGTGCCCACAGTGAGCACCGAGCTGCGCATCATGCGGGCGATGATCGGCAGGTAGATGAGACCGATCGCTGCCAGGACGACGAAGCTGCCCGGTCCCGTCACGGCGATGAGCGCCACGGCCAGGAGCAACGCCGGCAGGGCGAGGAGCATGTCGAGCGGGCGCATGATGACGGTCTCGGTCCACCTGCGGAAGTACCCGGCGAGCAGCCCGAGCGGGACGCCGATGACGAGCGCCAGCAGCACGGAGCCGATGGCGACGCTGAGCGACGTGCGATAGGCGTAGAGGACTCTGCTGAAGACGTCGCGCCCCAGGGCGTCGGAGCCGAAGGGGTGAGAGCGGTCCGGCGGCGCCAGAATGCGGTCGAACTCGATGGCCTCCGGCGAGTGGGGCGCGATCAGCGGCGCGCAGAGGCCGACGAGCAGCAACACGACGATGATCGTCAGCCCGGCGGCGGCGCGGCGCGAGCCGAGGAACCGCTCCAGGCCCCGCCACGGCGCCGTCAGGACCCGTCTCACCACGTCACCGCCCGCCCTGCTCGACGCGCGGGTCGAGCAGCCCGTAGAGGAGGTCGGTGACGAGGTTGACGATGATGAACAGGGCGGCGATCACGAGGACGCCGCCCTGCACGACGGTGTAGTTGCGCTGGCTGATGGCCGTGACGATGAGCTTGCCGACCCCCGGCAGCCCGAAGATCTGCTCGATGACGATCGCGCCGCCGAGCAGGACGCCGAACTGGATGCCGACGGCGGTGACCACCGGGAGGGCGGCGTTGCGCAGGGCGTGCCTGGCCACGATCGTGCGCGAGGGCACGCCCTTGGCGCGCAGGAACGTGATGAACGGCTCGTTCAGGGTCTCCGCCAGGGCGCCGCGCGTCGTGCGCGTCACGTAGGCCGTCTCGCCGATGGCCAGCGTCAGCACCGGCAGGATCATGTGGCGGAGATTCTCGCTCGGGCTCTCGCTGAACGGGACGTAGCCGGACGGAGGCAGGAGCTGCCAGGTGGCGGCGAAGAGCAGGATCAGCAGCGTGCCGAGCCAGAAGTCGGGGACGCTGATCCCGCCGACGACGAAGCTTTCGGTGGCGAAGCGGCTCCACTGCGGCCCGACGGTCGAGACGATGCCGAGGGCCACGCCAAAGATGACGGCGAGACCCATCGCCAGCAGCGTCAGCTCGAGGGTGACGGGCAGGCGCTGGCCGATGAGGCCCGTGACGCTCGCCTTCGAGACGAAGTCCTGGCCGAGGTCGCCACGGAGCACGCCGCCGAGCCAGGCGACGTACTGCTGGGGCAGCGGCCGGTCGAGGCCCAGGGCGTGGCGCACGGTGGCGATGTTCTCCGGTGTGGCGCGGAAGCCCAGCATGGTCCGCACCGGGTCGCCTGGGACGAGGCGGATAAGGGCGAAGACGAACACGCTCATCACCAGCAGCGTGAGGAGCGTGATGAGGACGCGGCTGAGGAGGTAGCGGGCGCGTCCGCTCACGCGTAGGCCTCCAGTTGTTCGTCGCGCGCGGCGAGGACGCGGCGGTAGAGGGCCCGCAAGGCGTCCTCGGTGAGGGCGAAGTGCTCGTAGGCCCGCTCGGCTGCCGCTTGGGTGTCGCGCTCGAGGACGGCGGCCACCAGCAGGGCGTGCTGCCCGATGGCGGCCTCGCGGATCGCGCGCGAGTAGGGCTCGGCCTGGAACCCGAGGCTGACCCGGGCGCGAAGCTGGAGCGAGAGCCCGACCAGGTATGGGTTGTGCGTGGCGGTCGCGATGACGGTGTGCAGCGCCTGGTCAGCGGCGCGCGAAGCCTCGCGATCGTCGCCGGCGTTCACGTAGGCCACGTTGGCCGCGACGATCTCCTGGGCCTCTTCCTCGGTGTGCCGCAGGGCAGCCGTGTGCGCGATCAGGGGCTCCGCGAGACGTCGCAGGTCGAAGATGTGCTCGAACGACTCCCAGTTGGGGACGAGGACCCGGCGGACGATCTCCGCCGAATCGGGTCCCCACGCGTTCGCGACGAAGGCGCCGCCGCGGCGCCCGCGCACGATGCGCACGTAGCCGGTGGCGGCCAGCCGCTGCAGCGCCTCACGGATGCTCGTCTGGTTCACGCCGAGCAGTCCGGCGAGCTCTGGCACCGGCGGCAGGCGCTGGTCGGTGACGAACTCTCCCAGCGAGATCGCCGTGACCAGCCGCTCGGCCACCTGCTCGGCGGCATTGGGCAGGCGGATCGGGGTCAGCGCCGAGGCTCCCGAGATGTCGGGCGGCAGCGCCGGCAACTCGATGTCGAAGGGGGCGTTCATCTGAGGACCTCCGGAGGGCCGGCGAGAAGGGCCGGGATGAGGCGGGTGAGGGTGCGCGCGCCGTCCGCGATGCTCGCCAGCTCCACCGCCTCGTCGATGCCGTGGATGTTGCGAGTGCGCGGGCCGTAGCACACTGCCGGGGTCCCGGCCTGGTTGAGGTAGAAACGGGCGTCGGACGTGGCCGACCCGTCGACGGTCGAGGCTTCACGGCCGTGCGTCTCTCGATGCGCCGCCTGAACCGCCCGCACCAGGGCGTGGCCGGGATCGAGGCGGTGCGGCTCAGCGCGCAGGCCTCGAAACGCGAGCTCGGGCGGGTTGAGCAGAAGCCATTCGTCGTCGCGGGCCGCCTCGGCGACCGTCGCTCGGACCAGCGCCTCCGCGTCCGTCGCGGTGAGCTCCTCGGGAAACCCGATGCGCAGGCGGACTCTCGCCGACGCCGGGACCGCGGACGGCCAGTCGCCCGCCGCGATGACTCCGACGTTGACCGCGAAGCGCTGACCGCGGGCGAGCGCGTGCGGGCTGAGCCCGGCGAACGTCGTCTCCAGGCCCTGGAGCCGGGCCGCGAGCGCAACGGCCTTGTCGACAGGGTTGACGACCTTGGTGCCCGAGCCGGCGTGCGCCCCTGCGCCGTGCACTACCAGATCGCACCACAGGACGCCCACCCCGCTCACCAGCACCGCGAGGTCGGTGGGCTCGGGGAACACAGCGACATCGGCGCGCACGCCCGCCAGGATCGTCGCCAGCGTGCCGTTGCCGCTGCTCTCCTCCTCGGGGACCACGACGACGGTGAGGGACCCGGCAAGGGCGTCCGGGTGGCATTCGTGGAGCGCCCGCAGCGCCAGGAGGGCCATCACGAGCCCGCCCTTCATGTCGCCGGCGCCGCGGCCGCGCAGCCAGCCGTCGGCGACGACGGGGCTGAACGGGGGGCTCGCCCACAGGCTCTCGTCGCCGGGCGGCACGACGTCGATGTGACCGTTGAGGATAAGCGACCTTGGGGAGGCGCCGGCTCGCTCGGCGACGAGGGCGGCGCGCCCTGTGACGGGCGCGATGGGACGTCCGGCGCCCGGGGTCTCGGCCACGTCGTCGGTGAGCTCGACCCAGCGGCTGACGAAGCCGAGCGGCTCGAGGCGCTCGGCGACGAGCTCCTGCGCCGGCCGCTCGCCGCCGGCGAGGCTGGGCACGCGCACGAGCTGCGCCAGCAGGTCGACATGCTCGTCGTGGAGTCGCCCGACGGCGTCGTCCACCGCGGCGGCCACCGCGAAATGTGCAATTGAGCGAGACATTGAGAAGTTGTTTCTAGGCGGCGGGGGCCAACCTGTCAAGGTTGCTCGCCGTTGCGCTCGCACCACCGACCGATCGAAAGGGACCCCGCCTGGCTGTTCGCTGCGTCGCACCGGCACGTATGCGGGACCAGCCGGGGCTCTCGAAGAGCCGCCTGCGGGCCGTCCGGCGGCGCCTGTCCACCGCCCGCCGGGTGGGCTCCGCCGCTGACCGAGAACCAGTCTGCCTTGAGGCGGAGTAATGCTATCCTGATTGTCAAGTTTGGCGCGCCGAAGCCGGCGGGCAGCCGGCAGGGACGAAGGGGGTTGGCCATGGCCGAGGCAGTCGTGAACGGCAGCGCTGAGGCTCTGCTGGAGACAGCCGTGGCGGAGGACGCCGGCGACACGTCGTCCGAGAAGTCCCCCGAGGTCGTCGTGCTCGAGCCACTCAACGCGGAGCGGGTTCCGATCACCCGGCGGGCGATGTCGCGAGCCGCGAGCCCGTCACCCGCCACGGGCGCCGACTCCCCAGTGAGCGCCCCACGGATCCCTACGAGGGACGTGCGCTCGCCCCTGGCACGGGCGGCGCGTGTCGACCTGCTGGCCCCCCTCGGCGCGTCGCGCCGGCGTCTGCCGTCCATCCTGTTTGGTGCCCAGATCGCCAACCTGGTGATCATGTTCGTGCTCATCGTCGTCGGCCTCGGCATCACCGATGCCTCGGTCGAAACGACGAACCTCACCTCGGTCCTGGTCTGGAACGTCTGGTGGCCGTTCATCGTCATCACCGCGTTCTTCGCGGCCCGTCTGTGGTGCACCATGTGCCACCTGCGCACGATCGCAGGGTGGTTCGACAGGTTCGGCCTCAAGGTCAAAGTGCCGCGCATCCTGAAGCGCTACGGCACCACGATCCCCGTGGCCAGCATCGTCGGGATCTTCGTCGTCCACAGCATCGTCGTGAGCTACGGGCTTGACCACGTTCCGTCATTCACCGCCATCTTTCTGGCAGGGCTCATGGTGTACGCCGCGGGTATCGGCCTCGTGTTCGAGAAGAACGCGTTCTGCAAGTACTTCTGCCCTCTCGTCGGCGTCATGGGCAACTACACGCGGGTGTCGCCGACGGAGCTGCGCTCGGCCGACCTCGAGCAGTGCAAGCGCTGCAAGGACAAGGGGTGCATCAAGAACTGCCAGAACAAGCTCTACATGGGCACCATGGACGACGAGCAGCAGGAGTCGTGCCTGCTCTGCATGCGCTGCGTCAAGCACTGCCCGCACGACAACATCCGGTTCTCGCCGCGGCCGTACCTGCGTGGCCTGTGGCAGTCACCCAAGCGCACTCTCTCAGGCACGTTCGCCGTCCTCGTCCTTCTCGGGGTCGTGATGGGGGAGGTCGGCGAGGGATGGGCGGTCGTCGACGGCTGGCTCCTGGCAGTTCCCACGCGCATCGCGGAACTGACCGGGTTCGAACGCATCCTGCCTGCGACCATCACCTCCGGCGGCTTCGGGCAGGGGTACCTCATCTGGGAGTCGGGCTGGGTATTCGTCCTGCTGCCGCTCATCATCCTGGCCGTCTGTGGGGTTGTCGCGTTCCTTCTGGTCAGGAAGCACAGCCCGCTGGAGCACGTACAGATCTACGCCCTTGGGCTCGTGCCGCTGATCCTCAGCCTTCACGCGGCGAAGCTGGTCACGGCGTTCAACGAAGCCGTGCTGGGTGTGCCACATGCGATCGCGGACCCCAGAGGATTCGCTACGGCCGACGCCATCGCGGCGGGGGCTCTCGCCGCGCCGGGCGCCCTCGTCCGGCCGGACCTCTGGGGTTGGCTGATGATCGCGCTCGTCGCCGGTCTGGGGTTGCTCGGCAGCCTGTACGCTGTCGGGAGGATCGCGCAGGTGAGCTTCGAAGGCGAGCGCGGTGCCGCCGTGAAGTCCGCGATCCCCTTCGCGGTCGCGGTCGCAGCGCTCGGGGCCGTCGCCGTCCTCACCATGTACAGCTGGCTGGTTGTCGGCGGAGGGTGAGGCAACCGGCAGGCGGCCCGTCGCGCTCGTGCTGCGGTTGGGCCGTTTGCACGTGGCGTCATCGCGGCCCTCACGTTCTATACTTGGCCAATCAGCGGCGCAGGAGGATGACGCACGATGAGGGCCACGCTAGGCAGGCAGGTCAGAGACATCATGCACTACGGTGTGATCACGGTGTCGGAGAACACGAGCGTCTCCGACATGTGCCGCATCATGAGCGACAACCGCGTGTCGTGCGTGGCGGTCGCCGACCACACGCGGGAGGTGGTCGGCGTCGTCTCGAGCACGGACATCATCGGCTCGGGACTCCGCTACGCGCAGGGAGGTCATTTCTCGCGCGCCAAGGTCCTCATGACCACCCCACTCATCTCGGTCGATGCGAACGATCCGGTGCAGCAGGCTATCGAGACCATGGTGATGCACCACATCCACCGGGTGATGGTGCGCATCGACGGCCACGTCGTCGGCATCCTCAGCACCAGCGACGTCGTGCGCGAGATCGGCAGGACGGTGAAAGACACGCCCGAGTCGATCTACTCGCGCCTGGAGCGGTTCGAGTCCGGGATGGAAGGCAGCGGCGAGAGCGAGGTCGCCAAGGAAACCGTCTATGACGTCATGACGCACGGCGTCCTGATGGTGCCCATGACGCTGACGGTGCGGGAGACTGCGAGGGTGATCTCCGACAAGGAGGTCCACAGGGTCATCGTCATGAGCGACGAAGGCCAGATGATCGGGGTGGTCTCCGCGTTCGACATCCTCAAGCCGTGGACCGAGGAGTACGGCGACGTGGAGCGCGACGACGTGATCGCCGCCGACGTGATGACCCAGGACATCGAGGCGATAGAGCACTGGCGCACGCTCCCGGAGGCCATGGAGCGCATGGCGGGCAAACACATCCACGCGCTCCTCGTGCTGCTCGCCAAGGGCGAGCTCTCCGGCGAACTCGCCAAGCGGCCGATCATGTCGACCGGTGTGGTCGCCGGCGTCAACATCCCCGTTGGGCTGGTGAGCGCGACCGATATCGTTCGCGAGATCGGCAGGGCCGGCCGGACGGTGTGAGGCGCGCAGTCCGGCCTGCGCCGGGCCGAGTCAGAGCGCTTCACCCGCCCGCCGGCGGTTCGGCCGGGGCTTTCTTGCGCGTGGACAGTCGGCGGCCTGGCGTGTAGAGTCCCGCGGAGCGTCGCGGTCCGGGCCGACGACGTGTGCGTTCGGGCACGGCCGCGAGAAGGAGGGTCTTGACGCGCAGGCACCGCGGTCTTTCGCTGAGTGTCGCCTTGTCGCTCCTGCTCCTCGCGACGCTGCTGGGTGCGGCGGGGAGAGCGGGCGCGACACCCCCGGCCGCCGCGTCCGGGGGTTCCCAGGACTCGCAGCTTTGCCTGAAGTCCGTGGTGCGTGGTGACGCGGCGGTCAGGGCTCTCGGGGCGCGTCTCTCGGGCGTTGCCCGGGTCTACGACCTCCCGCCCGACCGGCTCAGGAGTCTCCTGCTGGAGGACGGCAGTCTGGCGGTCGATCGATCCGGCCGCCTCTTCTACGCCTGCGGCGCCGAGCCGGCGCCGCCTGTGTCGCAGGGGCCGGTTCTCCCGCCGGCCAGGGCCTTCGCGCCGGCGGGAGATACCTTCCGCCTGCACAGCTTGCCCGGCGCGGACCGTGTGATCTACCTCGACTTCAACGGTGGCACGCTCCGGGGCTGTGTGTGGAACGAGCTGACCGGCGTGGACGTCATTGCCTGCCCGGCGTGGAACACCGAGGGCAGCGCCGGGACGTTCAGCGCCGCCGAACGCGCCGTCGTCCAGAACATCTGGCGGCGCGTCGCCGAGGACTACGCGCCGTTCGCGGTGGACGTCACGACCGAAGCGCCTTCGGCCGACCGCGTCACGCGTTCGAGCGAGGCGGACGACCTGTACGGCACGCGGGTCCTGGTGAGTCCCATCTCTGCCTACTTCGGCCGGCTCGGGGGCGTCGCCTACGTAGGGGTCTACGACGCCGTCGACGAGGGCGACTTCTACAAGCCGGCCCTCGTCTTCCCGGAGAGGCTGGCCAACAACGAGAAGACGATCGCCGAGGCCATCTCTCACGAAGCCGGTCACAACCTCGGTCTCAGCCACGACGGGGTCACGAACGGCCCCGTCTACTACACGGGCAGGGGCCAGGTCGCGGGCGGCTGGGCGCCGATCATGGGGGCCGGCTACGCCAAGACGCTCAGCCAGTGGAGCAGGGGTGAGTACGCGCACGCCAACAACCGCGAGGACGACCTCGAGGTCATGCAGGGGCACGGGCTGGCGCTGCGCACGGATGACCACGGCGACACCGCGCTCGCCGCTACACTCCTGCCGGCCGGCGCGGCGCTGTCGGCGCGCGGCGTCGTCGAGACGGCCGCGGACGTGGACGTTCTGGCCTTCACGGCCGGCGCCGGCCCCGCCAGGTTCAGCGTCAAGCCCGCGTCGCGAGGCCCGAACCTGGACATCCGCGCCGACGTCCTCGCCGCCGACGGCCGGGTCCTGGCCACGAGCAACCGGTCCGACGCTCTCGCGGCGAGTCTCTCCATGAAGCTCCCCACGCGGGGGACCTACTACCTGTGCGTCCAGGGTGTCGGCAAGGGCAATCCACTGCTCGGCGGCTACTCGGACTACGGGTCGCTGGGCACGTACGTCGTCGCCGGCTCCGTGGTGCCGCCGCCGGCCGAGCCCGGTCCCTGAGTCGGATCGATGTCGGCCGACGAGAAGAACCGGGACGACGCGCGCTTCCCCAACCCGCTGGAGCCGTACGCGCCGCTGATCATCAACGCGGCGCTCACCGGCGTCTTGCCGACCCGGCAGATGACGCCGTACGTGCCGCTGACGCCCGAGGAGATCGCCGCCGACGCCGTGCGCTGTCATGATGCCGGGGCCGCCGTGGTGCACGTCCACGCTCGCGACGGCGAAGGACGGCCGACCTACGACCCGGACGTCTTCGGGGAGATCATCAGCCGCATCCGTGGGGAACGGCCGCAGCTCATCGTCTGCGCGACGACCAGTGGACGGCGGTACGGCGAGTTCGAGCACCGAGCGGCGGTGCTCGACCTCGAGGGAGAGGCCAGGCCGGACCTGGCCAGCCTCACGACCGGCTCGCTCAACTTCCCGGACGGTCCGTCGGTCAACAGCCCGGAGATCATCGCCGCGCTCGCCGAGCGCATGCTGGAGCGCGGCATCAAACCTGAGTTCGAGATCCTCGAGCTCGGCATGATCAACACAGTCAAGCTGCTGATCAAGAAGGGCCTGGCGCAGCCTCCCTACTACCTCAACATCCTGCTGGGGTCTCCGCACACGACCGCGGCGACGGCGCTGAACCTGAGCGCCGCCGTCGCCGGGCTTCCCGGTCATGCCGTCTGGTCGGCCACCGGGCTCGGCCTCTTCGAGGTGCCGATCAACATCATGAGCATCGCCATGGGTGGCCATGTGCGCACGGGGGTCGAGGACAACATCTACTACGACTACGCGCGCCGCCGGCTGGCGCGCAACGACGAACTGGTGCGCCGCCTCGTACGCGTCGCCGAGGAGGCCGATCGTCCGGTGGCAAGCGCCGAGGAGGCGCGCCGCATGCTGGGCCTTGTGCCCGGCTGCGCGCCTCCGGACGACATCGTCGTGGAGAAGGCGCGGGCCGACGACATGGAGGCCATGCTGGCCGTGCTCGAGCCTGCCAACATGCACTACGTGCCGTCGCGGGAGATGCCGGCGCTCGACTGGCGATGCTGCTTCGTGGCTCGCGCCGGCGGCCGGGTGGTGGGGATGGCCGGCTACACGATGCTGTCCGAGACGGTGGGCAAGACGACGCTCATGGCCGTGGATCCCGCCTGTCGCCGCCACGGCCTCGGCCTGCGTCTCCAGACCGCCCGCTTGCGCGCCATGGCTGCGCTGGGCGCGACGAAGGTCGTCACCAACGCCGACCGCCCGGTCACGATCGAGTGGTACAAGAAGCACTTCGGCTACAGGCAGATCGGCACCGTCGCCAAGGTGCACGAGTTCGGCGATCCGCACGTGGCGGAATGGACGACGCTCGAGATGGATCTCGGGGCGTGGCTGCGGGGCGAGGCGGGCGCCGACCCGGATCGGGCCTGAGCTGCCGCGCCAAGAGGCCCGGGCGGCGGCCGCGCGCCGTGCGGTTTCGGGAGAAGCGGCCGTCGTGTGTGGCTCGACGGGTATACTTGCATACGACGTATGCACAGGCGGACGCCCGGGCGGCGCGGCGAGCGGAGCCCGGCGAGCGGCCTCGAGAAGGAGGGCGGCATGATCAAGGTGGCTGCGTGGGGCACGGGCATGATGGGCCAGGGCCTGCTGGGGTACATCCTCGACCGTCCCAAGGACATCGACCTCTGCGGCGTGATCGTCACCAATCCCGCCAAGGAGGGCAAGACGGTGGGCGAGCTGCTCGGCCGCCCGTGCGACGTCAGGATGACGACCGACTTCGAGGCCGTGCTCGCCCAAGAGCCCGATGTCGTCTGCATCAGCACGCAGAGCAACCTCTACGAGATCGAGCCTCAGATCGTGCCCGCCGTCGAGGCCGGCTGCAACGTCATCTGCATCGCCGAGAAGCTCGCCTACCCGTGGGCCAGCGATCCCCGAACGCGCCGACCGGTTCGACCGGCTGGCGAAGGAGCACGACGTCACCATCCTCGGCACGGGCATCAACCCCGGCTTCGTCCTCGACGCGCTGATCGTCATGTGGAGCTCCGTCTGCCTGCGGGTCGATCGCATCGAGGCGTCGCGGGTCAACGACCTCTCGCCGTTCGGGCCCACGGTCATGAAGGGCCAGGGCGTGGGCACCACTGTGGCCGAGTTCGAGAAGGGCGTGGCCGACGGCACGATCGTCGGCCACATCGGCTTCCCCGAGTCGATCATGCTGATCGCCAGGGCGCTGGGCTGGGAGATCGACCTCATCGAGGAGACGCGCGAGCCGATCATCACCGAGGTCGAGCGCGCGACCCAGTGGGTGACCGTCGCGCCCGGCGACGTCGCCGGCTGCCGCCACGTCGGCAAGGGCTACAGCAAGGGCGAGCTCAAGATCCACCTGATCCACCCGCAGCAGATCCATCCCCAGCTCGCCGGCCAGGACACGGGCGACTACATCAGGATCTACGGCGACCCGAACGTGAACATGGCCAACACGCCCGAGATCCCGGGCGGCAAGGGGACCTACGCCAGCACCGGCAACTACATCCCGCTGATGAGGGACGCGCCGGCCGGGATGAAGACGGTCATCGATCTGCCGCTGCCGCGGTTCTGGGCGCCGACGGCGTAGCCGCCCGGCGCCTTGCGCGGCAGCCCCGCCCTGTGCGGCCGGCCACTCGCCCTCGACAGCGATGCCGCGGGTGCGTCAAGCTTGAGCGGTGGACGAGGTGAAGCCGAACACCGGCGAGAAGCAGAGCGTGCGCGCGGCGTGTCTGGCGCGCCGCGACTGCCTGTCGCCGGACGAACGCGCCCGCGCCTCCGCCGCCATCGTCGCCCAGCTCACGACGATGGTCGAGCTCCAGGAGGCGACCACGGTCATGTGCTTCGCCTCGTTCCGGACGGAGGTCGACACCGGGCCCCTGCTCGACTGGTGCCTCCGTCGCGGCAAGCGCCTGGCGCTTCCGCGCGTCGCCGGGCCGCGGGCCCTCGAGTGCTGCCTCGTCACGGACCCGACCCGCGATCTCGAGCCGGGCACGTGGGGCATCTCCGAGCCGGTCGGCCGGCTGAGCGTGGTCGACCCCGCCGAGATCGACTGCGTGGTCGTCCCCGGCAGCGCCTTCGACCGGGAAGGGGGGCGGCTGGGCTACGGCGGCGGGTTCTACGACGCGTACCTGCGGCTGCTCCGGCCGGACGTGCCCCGCATCGCCGTCGCGTTCGCCTGTCAGCTGTGCGACGAGGTGCCGACGCGCGACCACGACCTGCGCATGGACACGCTGGTCACCGAGGAGGGCGTGCTGCGTTTCCGGGGCTGACCACAACGCTTGCATGCAGCCCCTGACTCCTCACAGAGCGTAGGACAGCTACAGGGCCGCCGGGGCTACGGAGTACCGCGCGCCGCTCCGTCATTGACAGGGCAGCGGAATCTCGGCTGTACTGTGCTGACTGGATGCCGCATAGGACTTATGCACGAGCAACGAGAGAGGTGACGCCGTGGGCGTGAGCTCGGAGTCGTCGTCGGGCGCAACGGGCGCGGGGAGCGCGGCGAGCACCGGAGGCTCGGCGGGCCCGCTGGGCACCGGTCAGACGCCGCGCTGCGAGCCAGGCGACTGGGTCGAGGTCCGGCGCGTGCTCCTGGCGCCGGACGAACGGGCCGCCGGCCTGCCGCCGGAGACGGCGTCCACCCCGTTCGTCATGTGGGTCAAGGGCTTCGCCCAGGGCGCTGCCGCCGTGGGCGAGGAGGTCACCGTCGAGACGATGAGCGGTCGGCTCGTCGTCGGAGCCCTCGCGGCGGTCAACCCCGGCTACTACCACACCTTCGGCGACCCTGTACCCGAGCTGATGCGCGTCGGCCGCGACCTCCGGGAGAGGGTCGCGGCGTATCGGGCAAGGGGCGCGGGGGCGGCGTCCGGCGGGTCCGGCGTGGGCGCCGGAGGTGCCTCGTGAGCGGCCGGGTCGCGTCGCTGCTGGCGCGCCGCGGCGAGATCATGCGGCGCGCCCTCGGCATGGACTACGGGGCGTTCGAGCGCAGCCCCATCGCCTTCGACTACGAGGCGATGATGACCGCCCATGGCTACAGCCTGGCGGAGATCGCCGCCATCCAGACTCGGGCCGGGGTGGGGAAGACGCCGCTGCTCGAGCTCAGGAACCTCACGGACCTCGTGCGCTCGATCAGCGAACCCGGAAGGGGAGCGCGGATCTTCGTCAAGGACGAGGCCGCCAACCTGGCCGGCGCGTTCAAGGACCGGCGGGCCAGCATCAGCATCCATCTGGCCCGCGAGAAGGGCTACGCCGGCGTGATCGCGGCGACGTCGGGCAACTACGGCGCCGCCGTCGCCAGCCAGGCGGCGCGGGCCGCCCTCAAGTGCATCATCTGCCAGGAGACCTTCGACAGCCGCCACGTCGGCCAGCCGGAGATCATCGAGAAGAGTCGCGTCTGCGAGGCGTACGGGGCCGAGGTCGTGCAGTTCAGCGTCGGCCCGGAGCTCTTCGCCATGATGCTCGAGCTGCTCGACGAGACGGGCTACTTCGCCGCCTCGCTCTACTCGCCGTTCGGCGTCTCGGGCATCGAGACGCTCGGCGTCGAGATCGCCGAGGAGATGACGGCGCTCACCGGGGCGCCGCCGACGCACTGCGTGATCACCCACGCCGGCGGCGGCAACACGACCGGCACGGCCCGCGGCCTCAAGCGGGCCGGGGCGACCGAGACCGAGATCGTCAGCGTCTCGGTCGACCTGAGCGGCCTGCACATGGCCAGCGACACCGACTTCAACCGCAAGAGCTTCACGACCGGGCACACCGGCTTCGGCGTGCCCTTCGCCACCTGGCCGGACCGCGCCGACGTGCCGCGCAACGCGGCCCGCTCGCTGCGCTACATGGACCGCTACCTCACCGTGAGCCAGGGCGAGGTGTTCTACGCCACCGAGGCGATGAGCAAGCTGGAGGGTCTCGAGCGCGGCCCGGCGGGCAACACGGCGATCGCAGGAGCGATCAGCCTGGCCCGCGAGCTGCCGCGCGAGGCGACCGTCGTCGTCCAGGAGACGGAGTACACCGGCGCCGGCAAGCACCACTGGGCGCAGCTCAACTTCGCCCGCGAGATGGGCGTCGAGGTGCGCGCCGGCGACCCGGCCGACAATGTGCCCGGCAAGCTCATCGTCATCCCCCAGCGGCCGGAGCAGATCCGGGCCAGGGACATGGACCTCGGCCGCCTGCGGCAGAGCTACGTGCGCAACGCGCTCAAGGCGGCGCCGGCCGGGTACGTGCCGACGGACGACGACATCGACTTCCTGGCGGCCGACACCAACACCGACGCGGCGCCGGTCGAGGCGATCGTGGGGGTCCGCGAGAGCCGACGGCGGCACGATGGCGCGTGAGGACACCTTCGCACGCAGGAGCACGGGCACCTTGTGCGGCTGAGCGACGGCGAGCTGGAGGCGCGCTTCTGGCAGCTCGCGGGCGAGATCGTGGCGCCGCTCGTCGAGCTGGGGCGCACGCACACCTCGCCCTCCATCGAGCGCTCGGTGCTGATGCGCATGGGCTCGACTCGCCGACCTGCGCCGCGGTGGTCGCCGGTGCTGGAGCGCCGCGGCCTGCTCGGCCGCGGCGCCGGGCACGTCGTGCTGCACTGCGCGACGACGTGGGGTATCCCCGCGACCGAGGCCGCCCGCCGCCTGGCCGCCGGCGACGGTTGGCAGACGGTGGCCGAGGTGTGGGGCGGCGCCCCGGCGGCCGAAGCTGCGCCTGAGTCGCCCGCCGACGCGCCAGTCGCCCCGTCGGCAGCCGTCGTCTCCTCGTCCTCGGCGTCCCCCTCCAACCCCGCCGCCCTCCCGTCCCTCGACCCCGACGAGAAGCTCGACCTCGCCGCGATCCTCTCCGATCTCGAGCAGCTACCGTCCGCGCCGTCGCGGCTGGACGTGGCGCACGCCCGTCCCCGATCAGCAGATCGGCTCATTCACCTACAAGGAGACCTCGCAGGGGCTCGACTGCGGCGTGCCCCTGCCCGCCGCGCGTTCGTTCGGCGGCATCGATCCGCAGCCCGCCTGCGTCGTGACCACGGAGATCGCCTCGGGGCGCTTCGAGGACGATGTGCGCCGTATGCGCATGGCCGCGTGGCACGGCGCCGATCACATGATGGTCATCCGTACTGCCGGGCAGAGCCACATCGATGGTCTGCTGGAGGGCACGCCCGAGGGAGTCGGCGGCGTGCCCATCACGCGCAAACAAGTGCGCGCCACGCGCAAGGCCCTCGACCTCATCGAGGACGAGGTGGGCCGGCCGATCAACTTCCACTCCTACGTGAGTGGAGTCGCCGGCCCCGAGATCGCCGTGATGTTCGCCGAGGAGGGCGTGAACGGCGCCCACCAGGATCCGCAGTACAACGTCCTCTACCGCAACATCAACATGTACCGCAGCTTCATCGACGCGGCCGTGGCCAAGCGCGTCATGGCGAGCGCCGGGATCGCCCAGATCGACGGCGCCCACAACGCCAACGCCACCGCGCGGATGGCCTGGAAGGTCATGCCCGAGCTGCTCGTGCAGCACGCGATCAACACCGCCTTCTCGGTGGCGGTCGGGATGCCCAAGGAGAGCATCTGCCTGAGCACGGTGCCGCCGGACGCGTCGCCGGCCCCGTGCCTGCGCCTCGACCTGCCCTACGCGATCGCCCTGCGCGACTTCTTCGGCGAGTACAAGATGCGCGCCCAGCAGAACACCCGCTACATGGAGTCGGAGGCGCGCGAGGCGACCGTCGCGCACACGATGAACCTCCTGATCAGCCGTCTGACCAGCGCCGACATCCAGAGCACGATCACCCCCGACGAGGGCCGCAACGTGCCCTGGCACTACTTCAACGTCGCCGCCGTCGACACCGCCAAGCAGACGCTGGTGGGACTGGACGGGCTGCGCGACATCGTCAAGGTCGACCGCGAGGCGCCGGCGCTGCGCGACCGCGTGCGCGAGCTCAAGGAGCGCGCCGTGCTCTTCCTCGAGGCGATGCAGCGCGAGGGCGGGTACTTCGCCGCCGTCGAGCACGCCTACTTCGTCGACTCCGGCGAGTACCCCGAGACGCGCGACGACGGCATCGCCCGCCGCGCCGACGGCGGGGTCGCGGCGGGTACCGTCGTCGAGCGGGCGGCCGACTACCTGGCGCCCGTGTGCCACCACTTCGGCGAGAACCACCTGCCGGAGGGGCTCGCCCACCCCTGCGACCTCATCGGCGGCTGCACGCTCTGCAACCCCGAGCTCGTGCCGTTTATCGACGAGCTCGACCCCGAGGACAACGTCAACGTGCGCCTGGCGCGCACGGCCGACCTGCGCGAGCGCGACCTGATCACGCCCGAGGTGCAGTGGGCCGGCGACGGCATCGTCGTCGTGACGATGTTTCTGCCGGCCTCAGTGCGCGTCGCCGAGGTCGCGGCGCTGGAGCTCGGCCGGGCGATGAACCTGCAGAACTGCGAAGTGATCCACAAGCAGGTGATGCACCCGGCCGAGGGCACCCTCATCGAGCTCAAGGGCCGGCTGGATGTGCTCGTCGACCCCGCGACGCTCGTCATCCCCGAGGTGCAGGAGCCCCTCGGCGACGACGAGCTCCGCGCCTTCGTCGCCGAGCACCCCCTCAAGGTCGTGGCCGCGACCGTCGGCAACGACGAGCACTCCGTCGGCCTCTTCGAGGTCCTCGACATCAAGCACGGCGGCATCGAGACCTGGGGCATCGAGCACGTCTACCTGGGCACCTCGGTCCCGGTCGAGAAGGTCCTGGACGCTGCCCTCGAGCACGCCGCCCAGGCGATCCTCATCAGCACGATCATCACCCACAACGAGATCCACCGCATCAACATGGAGAAGCTCGCCGACCTGGCCGTCGAGAAGGGCGTGCGCGACAAGCTCCTGCTCATCAGCGGCGGCACCCAGGTCACCGACGAGCTGGCCAGGGAGTGGGGCATGGACGCCGGCTTCGGCCGCGGCACCAAGGGGCGCGATGTGGCGTCGTTCATGGTGCGGGCGTGGCGGGAACGAAACGGCTAGAAACCACCATAACCGAGATCCGAGGACCACGAACAAGGGATGATGGCAGAGCGTGGCTGGATGGCTTTGCTCACCGCTGCACTTGCGCTTCAGTGGCTTCTGGTGTTTCCCATACGCGAGGTGTTTCCCATGTGGGAAACATAAGTCGTGGAGGAAACAGTGCAAGAGGTCGGACTTAACAGAGAGAGCCTTCAAGCGGCCCTGGAGCAGCTGTTCCCTCGCGGCGCCGTCGACGTCGGCCACTGCGGGGTGGCCGGCCGCTGGCGTTCTGACTGTGAGGCGTCGGTAGGCCTCGGCGATCAGAGCCTCAGTCTCCTTGTCGAGTTCAAGCAGGTCGGCAGCGAGGCAAGGCTGAAAGAGGCTGCCGAGCTGATCCGCCGGCGCCAGGACGAGTCTCCCAGCCGGCTCTTGATCCTCGCTTGCCCGTTCCTGAGCTCCTCTCGGCAGGAGCTCCTGCGTGAGAGCGGTGTGCCGTACTTCGATCTTGCCGGCAATGCCTGGATCGTCTCCGACGCCGTGCATGTCGACCGCCGCGGCTTCCCCAATCCTTTCTCAGAGCGGCGGCGAGCGCGAGATCCTTTCTCCGACAAGGCTTCGCTTGTGCTTCGCGCCCTGATTGCCCCGGGGCCAGGAAGAGGGGTGCGCAGCATCGCCGAGCAGGCAGACCTGAGCGCCGGCTACGTCTCCAAGATCGTGCAGGAGCTCGAGGAGCGCGGCTACGTCGCCCGGCGCGAGGGAGGCCTCGCACTGCGGAACGGACAGGAGCTCCTGCGGGACTGGGTTCGCGCCTATCGCAGGCACTGGATCGAGAGAAGAGGCTACTTTCTGCCGGCGGCTCGTCCGCAGGCAGTCATGGATGCGATCCGCCAGGCCTCAATCAGCGTCGACTACGCTCTCTCCCTGCAGGCCGGGGCCAGTTTGGTCGCGCCCTACGCCGACTTCGATGTCGTCGACGTCTATGTTCATAGCATCGACGACGCGGTAGCACTTGCGGGCCAGCTCGAGGCTCGCGAGGTCGATCGAGGCGCCAACCTGCGCATCAGCGTGCCCTACTACCGCGTCTCCGCGTTCTTCGATAGACAGGAGGCAGCTGGTCTGCCGGTCGTTTCGGACCTGCAGCTCTACCTCGACCTCTATGACTATCCCTTGCGGGGTCGCGAACAGGCTGAGCAGATCCTCGAGCGCCGCCTGATGCCAAAGCTCGAGGCAGCTGAGCACAAGTAGATGTCTCTCGATCCAACACTGCTCGTGGGGCTGCGCGTCCTGCAGCCCTACCTCGATGACATCGTCGTCGCCGGCGGCTGGGTGCCGTACCTCTACGCTGCGCACCAACCGCCATCGGATGAGGCGGTCGCGCTCAAGACGCGGGACCTCGACCTCGCCGTGCCTCGAGAGGTCCCCGAGCGAGAGAAGACGATCGACCAGCTGCTGGACGAGGCGGACTTCGCCTGCGAGTTCCGCTCGCGAGGGACTCCGCCGGTCACGGTCTATCTGGCGACGCATGCCGGTGACGAAGTGGAGATCGAGTTCATCACGACTGCGCAAGGTGCGGACCTGGGCGTGCACACCGTGCAAGGCGGCATGACCGCGCAGGAGCTTCGCTACGTCGACCTGTTGCTCGAGCACACCTGGCCCTTGCCGCTCGACGCCCTCAGCGCCGGGGAACTCGATGGGCGCATCTGGGTGCCGACACCGGCGGCCTTCGTCCTACAGAAAGCCCTTTCGCACACGTCGCGGACCGACGCGCTGAAGAAGGAGAAGGACCTCTACTACATCTTCTCTGTCATGGATGCGTTCCGCGGATGGCATCCCTGGGTTCGAGAGGAGCTGAAGGCGCTCGCCGCCGCCAGACGCCCTTGGTCCCGGCGCGCACTTCAGGATCTTGAAGCTGCGTTTGAGACGCCTGGCGGTTCAGGTGCCGACGCGCTCTTGAACCAGCGGCCTGGCACGGCGTACTCGGGCCTCAACGACGAGCAGTTCCGCCAATACGCCTGGTCGGTGATGCACATGCTGCTCGAGATGATGAGGGAGGGTCAGGCCGCCGACGGCACGTAGCGCCGTGCCGATCTTCTTCTAGACTAGATCCCGCGCCCGCGGACGTACTCGCTCACGTCCACGTTGAGCCGCAGGTCTTCGAGACGGAAGGTCGCCCACGGGCGCCCAGCGTCGATCCACGTCGCGCTGCCGACCGTGTTGGTGAGCACTCCGCCGAGCTCAGCCCATTCGTCGGCGTGGGTCAGCCACAGCGTCTTCTCGGCGCTCGCCGAGCCCTTGTAGCGCATGGTCTCCGTCCAGGTGGGCAGGCCGCTCGCGGGATCGAAGCGCACAACGAAGCCCTGCTCCGTGTCCTTGAACGGCACCACCAGCAGGGCCGTCTCGGCGTCCAGCGGCTCCCAGCGCACACGCGGATCGGTCAGGAACAGCGCCGGGAACTGCCACGACTCGGCCCACATGCCCTGGTTCGCCGACCACTCCATCTTGGGGCCCGAGTCCGTGCCGACGATCGGGATCTCCGCCAGGCTCGCGCCGTCGATGTAGCGCTCGTTGATACGCAGGACGGGGATGCCGAACCAGCACACCTCGATGTAGTGACGGTAGTCCTGCCCGGCCACGTGCGTGAAGCGGTACCGGGCCGGCAGGTCCAGCGGCCCCGCCGGGCGAACGCGGGCGCGGCCGGTGAGGACGGCGCTGGTGACCACGGGTATCCGGTCCCCGTACACCGTGCGGTAGAAGCGCTCCACCGGGGCAGGCAGATCCGCGGGCAGGGCGATCGTCTCAATCGAGGCGGGCTGCGCCTCCGGGTAGTCTGGGAAGGGGGAGGGCTCGATCTGGAATCCGAGCCAGCCGACGAACAGGACCAGCGCCAGCACGCCCGCCGTCCAGGCGATGATCGTCATAGCCTTCCTCGCTCTCATGAGAACCATCCCTCCATCCACCCGGGTGGGGCTTGACGCCCGACCCTTGCTGCATCTAGTATGCAAGCAAGTACTTGCAAACGTCAAGTCAAGGCAAGCGAGGACCGGATGTCGGCAGTGGAGAGGGAGACGAGGCAGTCCATCCTGGACGCCGCGGCCGAGCTCATGGGCGAGCGGGGCTACCGGGCGACAACCACGCGAGCGATCGCCGAGCGCGCCGGCGTGAACGAAGTCACGATCTTCAGGCAGTTCGGCAACAAGAAGGGGCTCCTGCAGGCGCTCGTGGAGGATTGGGCCACGACCATGGCGGGGTTCGCCGTCGCCGAGATCTCAGCCCCCGAAGACACACGCGGCACCCTCGAGTCGCTCGCGGCGATGGAGGTCCGGCAGGCGCGGCAGTTCGGTGCGCCGGCCATGCGGCTCGCGTTCGACGCCCGGTCGGAGCCCGACGTGATGGAGGTCATGGGCGCCGGACCTGCCGGCAACCTCGAGGGGCTCGCCGACTACCTGGCCGCGCGGCAGGAGGCCGGCGACCTGCGCACGGACCTCGACCCGCGCGTCATGGCCGAGGCGTTCTTCGCCCTCACCTCGACGTTCGTGATGTCGCGGCTGCTGCTCGGCGAGCGCCTGGCCGGCGTCGGGCCGCAGATGGACGAGGCCGCGCGCCAGATGCTCGAGGTCTACCTGACGGGCGTGGGGCTGAAGAGAGAGCGCGAAGCGACGTAGGCTTCGACGATGCCGTCTAACGCCTGGTCGGCCCTCAACGACGCCGCCGAGGTCGCCGAGCAGATCACCTCGGCGGTGCGGCCCGGATCCGTCCAGTTCGAGGCCTGACGTCACCCTTGCCAAGCGTCACGTGACACGTTACACTGCCGCCTGTGATCAAGACGTTCGCGGACAAGCGCACGCAGGAGCTCTACCTCACGGGTAGGGCCAAGCGCTTTCCGCCCGACGTTGCTCGCCGCGCCGCTCGCAAACTCGAGTACATCGACTTGGCGAGTCGGCTCGACGATCTCAAGGTTCCGCCGGGGAACCGGCTGCATGCGCTCGAGCGGGAGCGCGAGGGACAACACGCGATCTCGGTGAACGACCAGTGGCGCATCTGTTTCCGCTTCCAGGACGGTGACGCCTATGACGTCGAGATCACTGACTATCACTAGAGGTGAGGTGCACCATGAGCATTGCCAACAGGAGCGAGATGCGACGCCGGCCGACCCATCCAGGAGAGATGTTGCGCGAGGACTTCCTGGTCGACTACGGGCTCACCGTCGCGACGCTGGCCGAGGCGCTCGGCGTCTCTCGCCAGACAGTGAACGAGCTGTTGCGCGAGCGGCGTGCCGTGAGTCCGGAGATGGCCCTGCGGTTGTCGCGCCTCTTCGGCAACTCGCCGGAGTTCTGGCTGAACGCGCAGCGCGCCGTGGATCTCTGGGACGCGGCGCGATCGATCAAGGCAGAGGTCGACAGGATCAAGCCACTCAGTGCCGCCTAGGAGCCTAGTACTCGCCCTTGATCACGAAGAACGAGCCCCGGATCGTCCCCGCCAGCTTGGACTTCTGCGTGGCGAACTTGAACTTGCCCGCGAGCTCCGCGGGCACCTCCATCCCTTCTGAGAGCTTGAAGCCGACCGCGCGCTTCTTGGGATCGTCGATCGCGTACACGAAGTTGACCTCGAGGCCATCCTCGTAAAACACGTGGGCGGCCCTGATGCCGTCCACTTCGAACTGTGACGTCTCCAGGGGCCTGGCGGCGAACTCGATGCCGCGCTCCTCTTTGAGGATGCGGTTCACGTAGGCGAGCGTGTCCTGGCTCTCGTCTGCCGGCACGACTGTGAACTGATGCTTGTACTTGTTCATGTAGTAGCGCGCCTCGTTGGCACGCAGACCGGCGAGCGCGGCTGCCACGGGCGAAGACTCCAGCCCCGCCGTCGACACGTTCACGAAATCGACCACCTCAGGCATCGTCGTGCCTCCTTCGTCCGGTGAGCGGAGGTGCTTGGCGTCAAGATACCCGCCTGGCCGCCTGGCGGCATCACGACGGCCGCGCCGAACAGGCGGGTGGCGCCGGAGCGCGTCCGGGCGGTGCTCAGCGTCACGATCCTCACTCACAACGAGATCTACCGCACCGAGATGGAGAGGCCCGCCGACCCGGGTACGGCGATGGGCGTGCGCGACGATCTCCTGCTTGACAGTGGTGGCACCCAGGTGACCAACGGGCCGGCGAGGGCGTGGGGGATAGACTCCGGCTTCGGTCGCGGCGCCGAGGGCCGCGACGGGGCGTCGTTCCTCGTGCGCGCGCTGCGCCTCAGGCCCGGTGCCGAAGGCACCCCGTGCCATGATGGGTGCAGCGGTGGAGAGACCCAGCAAGCGCATCAGCAGAGCGCCACAAAGGGTAGACTGACCCGGAAGCGGATGCGCGCGCTCATCCGTACGATGTTATGTTCGCAGCAAGGCTTGCAGGTTCTGCGCCGAGCGTTGGACGGCTATTGTCACAGGCTGAATGGGATTCATCATTTGATCTGGTTGTTCTTGAGAGCGTGAACCATGCAGAACTTACTTAGAATGTTTGAGCGCGTTGTGATCGGTTCTCTCGTTTTTATGATGATGATTGTTGTTCTTCTTGCGACGTTGGAATTGGGATGGTTAATAGTAATTGACGTTATAACCGATCCAATTGTACTGCTTGAAATTGATGAACTACTTGATATATTCGGATTCTTCTTGCTGGTTCTTATTGGTATTGAGTTACTTGATACAATAAGGTCATATTTGTCTCAACATATAGTACACGTTGAGATTGTGATTGAGGTGGCAATGATTGCGGTTGCCCGTAAAGTGATTATCTTGGACGTCAAAGATTTATCTGGTGTGACGTTGGTTGGGATAGCTGCGATTATCGTTGCTCTGACGGCGGCGTATTTCACTCTTAGACGTTACCGTGGCTGGCGTTCCGACAATCAAGCGTGATCATGAGCGATGTTCGGCGATGCCGAGACCGCGAGGGTCTTCGAAAGGCGCTTCTCTACACGCCCGCCGAACGAGCGTGGGGGCCAGTTGCAGCCCGCGTGCGAACGACCAGTGGCGTAACTGCTTCGTATGGCTAGACTCTCTCCCGTCCACCCCGGCGAGGTGCTGCTCGAGGAGTTACTCAAGCCCCTCGGCCTGAGCCAGAACCGCCTCGCGCTGGCGATCGGCGTCCATCCTCGCCGCATCAGAGACATAGGAGCACACCGTACGCGCCGAAAGGCCGATCCATCCTTCAAGGCTCCGCGCAGGTTATGCGCACGACGTCAGATCGCCGAAGGAACCCAGCCCAGGAGCCTGCGACTCACGGACGCGAAGATCTCGACCACGGGAGTGATCATCGCCACCTACGAGCCCGCCGGGCCGCTCGAGGTCGGCACGATCGGCGCCTAGAGCGGTATCTCAACGGACGGGCCCCGAGGAAGAGGCGGCTCACGGAGCCACGATCCGGTACACGGCGCCTTCCAGTGACGTCATGTAGAGCTCACCGCGGCCGTCTTCTCCGAAGGACGAGATGCGCTCGATCCGACGGTCTGCTCCCTCGAGCAGTCGTGGCTCGCCATCCGGCCCTCGCATCGCCCAGACGTGACCGCTGACGAAATCCGCGTAGAGGTAGTGCCCCCGGAGGGCGGGGATGGCGGTTCCGCGGTAGACGTACCCGCCCGTGATCGATTCGCCCATATCGTGCCCGTACTCGGCAACGGGCCACACGAGCTCGTCGCGGTCGAGCCGCCGCGCTGTGGCGGCGTCGTACTCTTGGGAGCCCTCGTAGCCGCGCCAGCCGAGGTTCGCTCCCGGCGGCGTTTCGGGCGGGAGGTAGTTCACCTCTTCGCGCTCGTTCTGGCCGACGTCGGCGATCCACAGCCCCCCTTCCTTGCGGTCGAAGGAGAAGCGCCAGGGGTTCCGCACTCCTACGGCGTAGATCTCCGGATCGGCTCCGCCGGCCACATTGAGACGCAGGATCTTCCCAAGCAGACTGCCCGGGTTCTGCGCTCGCCCCTCCGGGTCGCCGGCGCCGCCACCGTCTCCCATGCCCACGTACAGGAGGCCGTCTGGGCCGAACTGCAACTGTCCGCCGTTGTGATTCTGGTACGGCTGGGGCACAGAGAGGAGATCGACGCGGCTACTCACGTCGGCACGGTCCGGGTCGTCATCGCGGACTGAGAACTCCGACACCTTCGTCGTCCCCTCCTCGTCGGTGAAGTTGACGTAGAACCTGCCCGAGCGCGGGAAGTCCGGATCGAAGACGAGCGAAAGCAGCCCCTGCTCGGAGCCACTTGACACGGAATCCGAGAGGTCGAGGAATGGCTCGGCGAGCACGTCGTCCTTCACGACGCGAATCAGGCCGCCCTTCTCGACGACGAAGAGACGGGACGTGTCGCCGGGCGGCGCCGTGACGTACAGGGGCTCTGAGAAGGCGCCCGGGATGCGCTCGAGGGCGACGACGGGTGCAGAAGAGGAGGGGGAGGGTGGGGAGGACGACGCCTTCCCAGGCGGTTCCGCGGCGCCGCCGCAGCTTGCCGACGCGAGCACGGCAGCAACGAGTATCGCCACTATCAACCAGCGGAGCCGCATGATGGCACGGTTCCGCATGCTGCGGCAGCGGTAAACGTCGCGCGCATCCCCGTGAACTAATGTCTTCACACGTGCGTCCTCACAGGTACTGACACGGCGACGCAGCCGTCTCCGGCGCGCGCACTTCTCAAGGGGGATCGCGATGGCTTTCGGGAACAGGTACGCAACTGCCGCACTGCTCGCGGCTCTCTCGCTGGCGCTCATTGCGCTTGCCGGCTGCTCGAGTTCCGGCGCCACCTCGGAAGGCGCCCCCGCCAACACGGTGACCGCCTCCGGCAGCGGCACCGCGCAGGCCGCGCCGGACACCGCCGAGATGTCCTTCGGCGTGACCACGATGTCGGCCGACGCCAAGTCGGCGCTCGACGACGCCGCCAAGATCGCTGGGCAGATCACCTCGGCCGTCAAGAAGCAGGGCATCGCCGACGAGGACATCCAGACGCGCGACGTCAGCGTGTACCCGCAGACGACCGACCAGAACGGCAAGCAGGTCATCACCGGCTACCAGGCGTCGCTCAGCGTGCAGGTCAAGGTGCGCGACATCGCCAAGCTCGGCGAGGTCATCTCGGCTGCCAACGACGCCGGCGCCAACACCATCAGCGGGCCCTCGTTCACGATCGCCGATCCGGCGCCCGTCCGCGCCGAGGCCATCGACGAGGCTGTGGCGGACGCCCGCACGAGCGCCGAGGCGATGGCGCAAGGCCGCCGGCAAGAGCGTCGGCGAGGTGCTGAGCCTGAGCTCGAGCGACGTCGGTATGGTCGGCCCGATGTACAGGTCAGCCGACATCGCCGAGGCGGCCAAGGCGCCGTGCCCATCGAGCCGGGTCAGCTCGACATCACCGCGACTGTGGTCGTGGTCTTCGAGCTCAAGTAGCCCAAAGCCCGACTCCGGCTCTGGCGACGCGACTTCCGGGCATCGCTTGACACGACCCTCAAACGGTCTAGAAAGGGGTTCAAAGGGCCGCGGAGCGCCCCCACGTGCTCTTCGACCTCGCGAAAGCGGATCCTGAAGGCGGATTGACTCGGTGGGAACCCGGTTCTCGCTGCACACGACACTCGAAGTTCCGCGCAAGGGGTGGCTGGTCCTCTACGTACCCGACAGCCTCATCGGTGGGACACGGAGACGCGTGTGGATACGGGGGACTCTGAACGGAAAGCCCTTCGCCGCGACCGCGAACCCGTGGAAGGACTCGACTCACGCCATCACGGTGAATCGCCAGATGCGGAGGAGGCTCGGCATCTCGGGCCCGATGGAAGTTGACCTCGAGGCGGAGGTGCTGGACGAGCCGGTCCTCGACGTGGAGCTTCCAGACGATCTTGTCTCGGCGATTCACGCAGACCCGGCCGCGCGCGCGACGTTCGACGCGCTGCCGCCGTCGCATCAGAAGGAGTTCGTCTTCTACTTGGACGAGGCGAAGCGCCCGTCGACCCGAGCCGAGCGCGTTCGCAGGAGTGTCGCCGTTCTGCACGCCGGCAGGCACCTGTGGGAGGATCCGTCCAAGATGCTCGCGGATGATCTGAGAGAGCTCTGACCGGCAGATGATCCCCGCTGACGTCCTCTCGTGGCTCCTCGACCCGGCTGACCCGTCCCTGCGCTTCCGCGTGGGCACGGAGCTCCTGGACATGCCGCCGGACGATCCGGATCTGGCGGACTGCCGGCGGGCGATCCCTTCCTCGCCGTCCGTCAGACGCATCCTGGATCTCATGCACCCTGACGGCTACTGGCTGCAGAAGAACCCGCGAACCGGACAGGTACTTGGCGATGGCGTCGAGTACGGCAGCTTCGCCACGACGCACTTCTGCCTGTCCTATCTCGCCGAACTGGGCATGGATCGCAGTGACGAGCGGGTGCGCAAGGCGGCCGAGCGCTACCTCGATCTCCAGCAGCCGGACGGGGACTGGTACAGGCACCTCTCGTGCCTGTTCGGCTTCAATATCACCACCTTCCTCCGGCTGGGCTATCGGGACGATCCGCGGCTCAACCGGTCCGTGGACCTCCTGCTCGCGTCCATCCGTCCTGACCACGGCTACCTGTGCGACCTGCACGAGAGGCCCTCACGCCGGTCCAAGAGCTGCATCCGTGGTTCAGCGAAGGCTCTGGAGGCCTTCGCCGCGCTCGGCGGCGCCTTTCGCGAGCACGAGAGCTGCCTGCGCCTCGTGGACTACTTCCTGCAACGAGACGGGATCTACCGGAGAGATGATCCCGAGCGGTTCGTCAACACCGACGTGCACACCCTCATCTTTCCGTTTCACTGGAGAGCGGGCCTGCTCGAGATCCTCCTCAGCCTCGGCAGGCTCGGCTGCGGGGAGGACGAACGCCTTCGGCGCGCATGGGACCTTCTCGAGTCCAAGGCGGATTCGCAGGGACGCTACCCGCTGGAATGGTCACCGACGCAGTCTCCCTGGAAGGTCGGCAAGCGCGGTGAACCGAACAGATGGGTCACCTTCTACGCGTACCTCGCCAGGAAGCATGGTAAGCGCCTGGGTGACTGACGGGCGAATGCCCCCCTGCAAAGCGGGAAACCCGTCGATAGCCTCGACGTGATACCAGGAGATTCCCCATGGAGACTGTGACCGTCTCGCCCAAGTATCAGGTGGTCATCCCGAAGTCGATCCGCGAGCGGCTGCGGCTGGTCCCGGGCCAGAAGGTGCAGGCCATCGTGATCGGCGACCACATCGAGCTCCTGCCCGTGCGTCCCGCCTGCGATCTGCGTGGCATCTTCCGTGGTCTCGACATCAGCGGTGGGCGTGAGGAGCACGACCGTCTGTGAACGTCGTCGATTCCTCAGCCTGGCTGGAGTACTTCGGTGACGGCCCCAATGCGGGCGACTTCGCACCGGCGATCGAGGATCCCGATCGTCTCGCGGTGCCCAGCCTCACCCTGGTCGAGGTCTTCAAGCGCAGCTCCCAGCTCAAGGACGAGGCCACAGCGCTGGAGGCCGTCGGCGTCATGCTCCAAGGTCGTGTGGTGGAGCTCTCGGCAAGCCTGGCCATCGACGCCGCCAGGCTCTCGCTTGAGACCGGTCTCGCCATGGCCGACTTAGAGCCAGTAGATGAACACGAAGAGCGGCGCGAAGACGAGCGTGAGAACGAGCATGAGGAGGTCGCGACGCAGCTCGCGGAGGCTCTTCCCGAAGACGTGGATCAGCCTCATGAGCGGAGCCGCCTGCCGGTGAGGCTGATGAAGACGTCCTCGACCGTCGCCCGGTCCTCCAGAAAGGCGACTGCCTCGCGAGCCAGTCCCGGCTCGGCGCCGAGCTCGATCTCGACGACGTCGCCCTCGCCGACACTGCTCTTGAGGGCGTCCGGCGTGTCCAGCACGAGCAGTCTGCCGTGGTCGATGATGGCGACCCGGTCCGCTACCCGGTCAGCCTCGTCCATGTTGTGCGTCGTGAGGATGATCGTCTTGCTGCGGGCCAGCGAGCGGATGTAGTCGCGCAGCCATGATCCGGCTCTGCGGGTCAAGACCCGCCTCGGGCTCGTCGAGCACGACGATCTCGGGATCGTGGACCAGGGCGAGGGCGAAATTGAGCCTTCTCTTCATGCCGCCAGAGAGCGCCGTCGCCAGCGCTCCCGACTTGGTCTCGAGGCCCATGTCGATCAGGAGCCGGCGGCCGCGACGCCGCGCTTCTGCTTTCGTGAGGTCGTACATCTCACCCATGAACTCGAGCTGCTCGAGGCAGGTGAGCTTCTCCCAGAGGACGACCTCCTGGGGGCAGACGCCGACGCGGCGGCGGACAGCGGCGTTGCCACCGGTGATGGGCTTGCCGCCGACGAGCACCGTGCCGGAGTCCGGCCGGAGCAGCCCGCACAGCATCTTGATGCTCGTCGTCTTGCCGGCGCCGTTGGGACCCAGGAAGCCGAGGACCTCGCCTTCGTGGACATCGAGGGACAGGCCGTCGACCGCGAGCACCTCACCGAAGCGCTTGGTCAGAGCTTGGGCTCTGAGGACGACGGCCGGCGCGGTCCCGGTCACGTCCGGCCGGCCAGGCGCCGCTGACGGAGCGTCAACCGGCATGATCGTCTCGGCGTGTCAGGGCGGCGGCGAGGTAGTCTATCGCCGCCGCAGTCGCCGCCTCGCCTCGTACTTCGTCCGGCACCACCTGGAAGTACGAGTTCAGACGGGGAAGGAGCTGGGCGTCGCCGACGACGATAACGAGCGCGTTCGTCAGGCGAATCGCCCACTCGAGGTCCACGTCGTCGCGCAGCTCACCGCGCGCCTGGGCGGCTGTGAGGATTGCGCCGACCGTCTCCCGCATGGCGGTCGCGACCGGCGTGACGAGATCGGCCTCGAGTCCGACGTCGCCGTGATAGGCGGCATGGGCGAAGAACCGCAGCAGCCCCGTGAACATGCGACTCCACTCGATGCCGCCCGCGAAGTAGGCGGAGAGCGCATCGCGCAGGGGCAGGGCCGCCAGCATGGGGCGATACTGATCGAATGACGCCGTCAGGAAGCGGCCCGATATCAAAGCGGCGACCCTGACCATGCCGTCCCTGTCGGGGAAGTACTGGTACAGCGAGCCGACGGCGACCCCGGCACGCCGGGCGACAGTCTTGATCTGCACCGCTGCCGGCCCGCCGTTCGCGGCCTCCTGCAGGATCGCGTCGACTACCCCGAGCTGGCGGTCAGGATCCAATCGCCTGAACGTGCGCGACACGAGCCCCTGACGTTCGAGGGCGACGATCTCCGCGTGGAGAAGAGCAGCTTCTTCCGGCTCGAGCACGTGAACCATGATTCACATTATATAGCAGCATGGTTCACACGCAACGCAACTCCGCCCTGGTGCGTTGTCGCGAAGCCGGAGCGTGTCTTGCCGGCGGCTCGCGCGGAATCGTCCGGTGGGTGTTTTCTCAGGTCGATGGACGCAGCCGGGTACTACGGGCTGGTCTAGCGTCGTCTGCCTCGAGTCGGGCAGAATGCCAGGAAACGATGAAAAGGCGAGTCCCTGGAGGCGCGCCGTGGCTGAAACAAACTCCGGAATCCCTGTGACTGCGGACAACTTCGACCGCGCGGAGACCCACGCCGCAGAGGGTCGAACATGACAGTAATCTCGCTCGGCAGTCTCTTCTTGCGGTTCAGGTGGCGCATTTCGCTGACGCTCACGCTGGTAGTCGTCGAGTCATTGCTGGAGGTGCTGTATCCGCTGCTCATCGGCTTCGCCATCAACGATCTGCTGGCCGGGCGCTATGACGGGCTCATTCACCTGGGTATGCTGGGCCTCGCCTCCGTGCTGATCGGCAGCGCCCGACGCTACTACGATACACGCATCTATTCCGGCATTTACCGGCAGGTGGCCGTGGAGCTCGTAGAACGGGAGCAGGCGGCGGGCGCCAGCGTATCGCGGACGTCAGCCCACACGAACCTCCTCACCGAGTTCGTAGATTTCCTCGAAGACACAATGCCGGAGCTGATCGGCGCGCTGGTGGCGGTCGTTGGCATCCTCGCTGTCACCGCGGGGCTCTCGCTGCCGGTGTTCCTTGGCTGTCTCGCACTGTTCCTGCTGGTATTCCTGGTGTACACGATCACGGCCGGACGCAACTACCGGCTGAACGCGGGCTACAACAATCAGTTCGAAGAGGCGGTCGACGCCATCGCCTCGAGGAGGAGGGACCGGCTGACGAACCACTTCCATCGCCTCATGCAGTGGAACGTGCGCCTCTCCGATCTCGAAACGCTGAACTACGCCGTGTTCTGGATCGGCGCAGTGGCGCTGCTGCTGTTCACGCCGTACAGCGCGGTCAGCGCCGGCGTGCTCGAATACGGGCTCGTGTTCTCGCTGCTGCTTTACGTCTTCGAGTTCATCGACTGGCTGTCGGACCTGCCGCTACACATACAACAGGCCATCCGGCTGCGGGAGATCTCGAAGCGCCTGACCGGCTAGCGGAGGTCCATTGCTCTGGCATTCATCATCAGGCCCATCGCAGCAGCAGTCGCAGGATGAGGCCATACACGACATCGAACCAAGCGTTTCAAACGACGCTTGACAGCGCGCCTGAACCAGTCGCTAGCTGTCGGGAGAGTCGGCTTCCCTGACTACGAGGACGCCGTCATCACGGAGGCCGCGCGACGGAGTTGGGGCGGCGGCGATCGTCACGCGCGACGCCAAAGGCTTTGCGCGCTCCAATGCCCCCATCTTCAGTCCACCAGAGCTCCTCGCGGCCCTGTGGGCAGGCTCGCAGTAGGTTCGACGTGGCCCGCGTTGGATTGCGCGCTGGGCGCGGGCTGAACACAGCGGATGCCCGCCTACGCTCGCCCCTTGACCAGCTCTTTCGCCGCTTTGCCGGTCATGTGCTCGACCGCGATCTCGACCACGCACGTTCGCTTCAGCTGGCCCTCGATCTCGTTGTCGGCGGCGTCGAGGTAGTCCGGCGAGTACTTCCGGGCGAGGCAGCGGAGCCCGTGCCGCTTCTCGTCGTCGTCCGTGAGGACGCGCGCCCTGCCGAAGACGACGGCGCTGCGAAAGTGCGTCGTGAAGGTGCTCTGCTGGACGTCGTCCGCGGCGACGACGCAGAACGAGACCTTCTCGTTGCGCTCGATGCCGTCGAGCTTGTGGCCGGTCTGCGCGCAGTGAAAGAAGATCCTGCCGTCGTCGTAGGCGAAGCTCAAGGGGACGGCGTAGGGGTAGCCGTCGTCGCCCTGCACCGCGAGGACCCCCGAGGTGCAGGTCTGCAGCATGGCGATCGTCTCCGCCGCGGAGAGCAGCTGCCCCTTGCGTCTCATCGCTCTGAACATGTGTCATCTCTCTGTCGCGGTACAGGCAGGCGGACGCCCGGCGCCCAAGCGCACGAGCACGCCGGCGGCTCACATGATAGCTGGGTTGGCACATCCATCTCGCAGGTGGTCGCGTCACGTTGGGGTTGTCGAACTGATCCGCGTGGGAAGCATGTCGGCACAACCAACAGGAATCGACGGGAGGAGCGTCCTATGAGCCCGGAGGACGACGCTGGGAGGTCCGGCGGATTCTCGGCAGAAGAACGAGCCGCGATGAAGGAGCGCGCACAGGAGCTGAAGGCGGAAGCGCGCCGCGGCACGCGCTCCAAGGCGGACGGCGAAAGCGATGTACTGGCGAAGATCGCTGAGATGCCCGAGCCGGACCGGCCGATGGCCCTGCGGCTGCACGAGATCGTCAAGGCCAGCGCGCCCGTGCTGTCGCCGAAGACGTGGTACGGGATGCCGGCCTACGCGCTCGACGGCAAGGTCGTCTGCTTCTTTCAGGGCGCGAGCAAGTTCAGCGCGAGGTACGCGACGTGGGGCTTCAACGACGTCGCGCACCTGGACGAGGGCGACATGTGGCCGACCTCGTTCGCGGTGAAGGAGCTTACGCCCGCTGCGGAGGAGAGGATCGCCGCGCTCATCCGGAAGGCCGTGAGCTGATCACCGAAATCGCCATCGTGCCCGGCCTGTCGGCCTCTGAGCTTCTGCCGGCGGCGGTGGGGATCGCCCTCAACCCGCCGGCGGTGGTCGCCGTGATCCTGATGCTCTCGTCGTCGAGGAAGAGGGCGGTGTCGTTCGTCCTCGGGTGGATGGCGGGGCTGCTCGTCGTGGGCGCCGGCGTGCTCCTCCTCGGCGACGCGGGCCAGGCGGCAGGTTCGCCGTCCACGATCGGCCTCGTCGCCAAGCTCGCTCTGGGCCTGGCCCTTCTCGCGTTCGCGATCCGGCAGTGGCGTCGGCGGCCGTCGTCGGCCGAGGCCGATGAGGAGGCCGACGAGGCCGAGGCAGACGACGAGGAGATGCCGAAGTGGATGCGCTCGCTCGCCGGCTTCTCGCCGGGCAAGTCGTTCGTGACGGCCGCGCTCTTCGCCGCGGTGAACCCCAAGACGCTGGCGCTGAACATCGCCGGCGCCATCGTGATCGTCGAGGCCTCCCTCAGCGTTCCGGCGCAGGCGGTCGCACTCGTGCTGTTCGTCGCCGTGGCCAGCCTCACGGTCATGGCGCCGCTGCTCTATCAGCTGCTGTCGCCCGAGCGAGCCGAGCTGAGGCTCGCGTCCGCGCAGCGGTGGCTCATCGCGAACAACAAGGCGATCACTGCCACCGTGTTGCTGCTCCTCGGCATCATGCTCGTCGCCTCGGGCGTCCAGGGCCTCGTGGCGTCCTGAGGATTCAGGATTCGTGTGAGGACATTTCTCAGCATGCGCCGTCGGCCGACGAAATCGCGCGCCGCGCTTGGCCGCCGTGGCGCGACCCCCGCCTCGCGGCGCGCATCTCCCACGCGCGCCTGATAGTCGGTTTCCGCACGCGGCTTGTGCATGAGTACCCACAGATCGACGACGAGCGGTGTACTCCATAGCGCGGCACGACGTGCGTGTTCTGCGGCTTGAGCGCGCGGCCCTTCTCGAGCAAGCGGGGCACGCGGACTGACGTGCTCTCGGCCCGTGTCCTGGCCGTCATGGCCGCTACGTTGTCTCGCGCGCCCGCTCCAGCCCGTCGAGGATCAGCCCCAGACCGAACTCGAAGTCGGCGTTCTCGTCCCAGCCGACCGTCAGCATGTGGTCGGTGATGACCTCGGTGAGGTACGGGAACTCATCGGCGGGGATCGCGGCGAGGAAGGCCTCGGCCATCTCCCGGGCATCGCCTCCGCCGCCGGCCATGTTGAGCTGCTGGCGGCCGAAGCCGTAGACGTAGCTGTCGAGCGCCGAGAACGCGCGCAGGGCAAGTTCGACGGAGAAGCCCGCCCGGCGCAGCGTGCCGATCACCCATTCGAAGTAGAGGAGCCTGGCGGGTCCGCTGCTCTCGCGCGAGTCGATCAGGGCGCTCGCCCAGGGATGACGGGCGAAGACCTGGCGGGCCGAGACCGCCCTTCTGCGCATCGCCTCTCGCCAGTCGACCTCGCCAAAGGGCAGGTCGATCTCGGCGACGACGAGATCAAGCATGCCGTCGAGCACGTCGTCCTTGTTGCTCACGTGGTTGTAGAGCGACATCGCCTCGACGCCGAGCCGGCGGCCGAGCTCGCGCATCGAGAGCGCGTCGATGCCGTGCTCGTCGGCGAGCTCCAGCGCGGCGGTCAGCACCCGCTCTCGAGTGAGTGGAGCGCGTCCGGGCTTCGCTGCTGATCCTCCGTCCACTGGCCTCCTCCGTTGACGCGGGTTCCGCGGGTGGCGGCCGCGAGCACGATCTGGGGCTTGACATACTTACGCCGTAAGTAGATACTTACACCGTAAGTGGAGTGTATCGGGTTTGCGGCGCGCCGGCAAGGGCCACGCGTCGCCGGGCGGATTGGAGGAGCGATGAAGACGATCGATCATGTCACTCTGCGTCTGCGGAAGATGGGGGGCTGGGCGGCGCTGTACCTGGCCTGCGCGTACCTGCTGGCGATGCCGTTCTTCCTGGTGGTCGTCAACTACCCCAGCGTGACGGACCCCGCCGAGAAGGTCGCGCTGCTCGCGGCCAACCAGGGCAGCATCCACGCCATGTACCTCGTCACCTATGTGGTCTTCGGCGTTGCCCTCGCCGTCCTCGCGCTTGCGCTCTACGAGCGGCTGAAGCCCGCGGCGCCGGTCATGATGCAGGTGGCAACTGCCGTGGGTCTGATGTGGGCGTTCGTCCTGATCGCGAGCGGCATGGTCTTCAACGCCGGCATGGCCGCCGCGGTCGCCCTCTACCCGGCGAGCCCAGACCAGGCGGTAGCGACCTGGCAGGCGATCGAGCCGGTAGCGCAAGGACTCGGCGGCTCCGGCGGCGAGCTCCTCGGCGGTCTTTGGGTCCTGCTCGTCAGCATCGCCGGCCTCCGCGCGGCCCAGCTTTCCAGGCCGCTCAGCTGGCTGGGCGTGGCGATCGGTCTCGTGGGCATCCTCTCGGTGATTCCGCCGCTGAAGGACGCGGCCTACGCCTTCGGGCTGCTGCAGATCGCGTGGTTCGCTGGGCTTGGGATCACCATGCTCCGCGCCACGGAGCGGCGCGAGCCGCTGCCCGCACCCAGCCTCGAATCCGCGCAGGCTCAGCGCACGGTGGTCCAGCAAGCGCAGTAGTCGGCGCCACCCGAAAGGCGAGCTGCCAGCCGTCCTGCAGCGTCGTCGGGGTCCCGGGGATCGCCGGCGTGACCTGAGTTGAGCCTGGCCGAAAGGCCACAGCCCAGCCAAGTCCGCCGGCGGTCCCCGCCGCATCGGGCGCAGCCGAGCAAGGGGCCGGATTCCGCGGACCATGTGTGGACTACAATCGATCCATGTCCACGCCGATTCTCGCCACCAAGCTCGCGATCCCGCCGTCTCGGCCGAGCGTGGTGGTTCGCCCGAGGCTGATCGACCGGCTGGATGAGGGCGTGCGGGGCCGGCTGACTCTTGTCTCTGCCCCGGCCGGCTTCGGGAAGACCACGATTATCAGCGAGTGGGCCGCCGGTCTAAGACGTGTTCAACCGGAGGTCCGTCCTGCCTGGCTTTCCCTCGACGAAGGGGACAGCGATCCGGCGCGTTTCCTGGCCTCCCTCGTCGCCGCTCTGCGGACGGTGGCGGCGGATGTTGGGGAAGGGGTGGTGGACATGCTCCAGTCTCCCCAGCCGCCACCGATCGAAGCGCTGCTGACGGCTCTGCTCAACGAGATCGCGACGCTCTCGCACGATGTCGTCCTCGTCCTCGACGACTACCATGTCGTCGACTCAGAGCCGGTGGACCAGGCTCTGGCGTTTCTGCTGGAGCATCTGCCGCCACAGATGCACCTGGTCATCGCCACGCGGGAGGATCCACATCTGCCTCTGGCCAGGTGGCGCGCTCGGGGCCAGCTGACCGAGTTGCGTGCGGCCGACCTGCGGTTCACCCCCGCCGAGGCCGCCGAGTTCCTCAGCCGGGTGATGAGCCTCGACCTCTCGGCGAACGACATCATCGCCCTCGAGGCCCGCACCGAAGGGTGGATCGCCGGACTGCAAGTGGCGGCGCTCTCCCTTCGGGGGCGATCAGACGCGGCCAGCTTCATTCAAGGCTTCACCGGCAGCCACCGTTTCGTGCTGGACTACCTGGTCGAGGAGGTGCTCGAGCGACAGCCGGCACGCACGCGGAGCTTCCTGCTGCAGACCGCCATGCTCGACAAGTTGTGCGGCTCTCTGTGCGATGCCGTCACCGGGCAAGAGCACAGCAAAGGGATGCTCGAGCGCTTGGAGCGCGACAACCTGTTCGTTGTTCCGCTCGATGATGGGCGTCAGTGGTATCGCTATCACCACCTCTTCGCCGATGTTCTGCAAGCGTACTTACTCGAGGAGCAGCCTGATCAGCTGCCCGCTCTGCACCGGAGGGCGAGCGAGTGGTACGAGGAGAACGGTTCGCGACCGGACGCGATCCGTCACGCTTTGTGCGCCATGGACTTCGGGTGGGCGGCAGACCTGATCGAGTTGGCGTGGCCTCTGGTGGAGGAGAGCGGCTCCCAGACCGCCACGTGGCTCAACTGGGCGGGGGCGCTGCCGGACGAGCTGATCCGCGCCCGGCCTGTGCTCAGCGTTTCGTATGCCTACGCATTGTTGGGTAGAGGTGAGATCGAGGCTGCCGAGGCCCGGCTGACGGACGCCGAGCGCTGGCTTAAGACGCCCGACGAGGCGGACGGACAGTCAGCGTCCCAGGCGGTCGTCGTGGACGAAGAACAGCTTCGGTCCCTGCTGGCGACCATAGCTGTGGCCCGTGCCTACTATGCCCATTCTCTCGGTGATGTGCCCGGTACCGTGATGCACGCTCAGCGGGTACTCGAGCTCTTGCCCGAAGGAGAGCGTCTCAGGCGCGGACAGGCGACCGCGCTCATGGGGATGACGTACTGGGCAAGCGGCGACCTGGAAGCCGCCGACCGGGTTTTCGTCGACTACAGCATGAGACTGCTCGCCGCCGGCAACATCCCCGACGCGATCAGCGCCGCATCTGTTCTGCCTGAGGTCAGGCCGGCGCTGGGTCGTCTTCGTGATGCTTCGGACGCACTCATGCGGCTGCTGCAGGTCGTGGTGGACCAGGGCGAGCCTCTGCCTCCGGACACGGCCGATCTATATCGAGGGCTGGGTGAACTGGACCTTGAACGGGGCGACCTGGCTGCTGCGACGGAACACCTGCTGAGAAGCAAGGAGATTGGCGAGCAAGGGGAGTTGCCGGTATGGAGGTGGCGCTGGTGTGTCGCCCAGGCTCGGCTCAACGAGGCGGAGGGCGACCTGGAGGGCGCTCTCAGCCTGCTGGACGAGGCTCAGCGCCTGTTCATCAGGACGCCCTTGCCGGACGTGCGCCCCATTCTAGCTCGGAAGGCGCGGATTCGGGCTGCCCAGGGCAGGGTGGCCGAAGCACTGCAGTGGGCGCACGCACGGGGCCTGTCCGTCGACGACGATCTCAGCTACCTGCACGAGTTCGAACACCTCACGCTTGCGAGGGTGCTCATCGCCCGGTATGAGAGCGAGCGGGCGGCCGGCGCGGTTCACGACGCCGTGCGACTGCTCGAGCGTCTCCTGCACGCGGCGGAAGCAGGCGGCAGGGGAGGAAGCGTGATCCAGATCCTGGCGTTGCTGGCGCGCGCTCACCAGGCGCAAGGCAACACAGCCGCGGCCCTTGCGCCGCTGGAGCGCGCCCTTCCCCTGGCCGAGGCGGAGGGCTACGTCCGGGTCTTTGTAGATGAGGGTCCGCCGATGGCCCGCCTTCTGCAGCTCGCCGCCTCCCGCGCCACGGCGCCGGACAGCGCGAGGCGGTTGTTGGCGGCCTTCCCGTCGGCCAGCGTCGAGCTCATGAGCTGAACGCGAGCTCGGAGTGCTCCGGCTCGTCGCTGAGGGGCTCACAAACCAGGAGATCGCCGCCCGGCTGTATCTCTCGCCGTTCACGGTCAAGGCCCACACCCGCAGCATCTACACCAAGCTTGATGCCCACAGCCGGACGCAGGCTGTTGCCAAGGCGAGGGAACTGGGAGTCCTACCCCAGCACTGATCTCGCGTCCCTTCGAGCTTCCGCACCCAGCCGCGGCCCGCGGCGAGTCTGCGATTAGTCCGCCGCGCGCGGGGCCCTGACGTGCCGCGCGGCGCTCAATAGGCCTACGCCGATTAGTCCCACCGAATAGTCCGTTCGGACGATGACGGCGCCTCCGTTCGCCCCCATGCTTGTCGAGTAGGCGCCGCAGGCGTCTCAGGCGGACGGTGGAAGGGCAACGTGGGCAGCTACCAGATCAGGATCGAGGGCCATCTTGGACCAGGGTGGGCCAACTGGTTTGAGGGGATGCGGATCACCCTGGAGGACAACGGCGACACGCTCCTGACCGGCGCGGTAGTCGACCAGGCCGCGCTCCACGGGCTCCTGAAAAAGGTGCGCGATCTCGGCGTGCCGCTCGTCTCCGTCACTCGCCTTGACCCCGGCCCGGCGCACCAACCGACGAACAAAGGAGATTGAGATGTTCTCGTACAGAAGAACCGCGATCATCGTGGGTGTGCTGTTCATCATCGGAGACATCGCAGGCGTGCTGAGCTACGTCGTGACAGGAGGTCTGCTGGATGGCCCGGATGCCCTTACCAAGATCGCCGCAAGCCAGAACCAACTCGTGCTGGGAGCGCTCCTCGTGCTGGTCATGGGCCTCGCGCTGGCGATGGTCCCGGTCGTGATGTTCCCGGTCTTCAAGAAGTACAACGAAGTCCTGGCGCTTGGATGTGTCGTCTTCAGGGGCGCGCTCGAGACCGTCGGCTACATGGCGTCTGCAGGCACGTGGCTGCTGCTCGTCGAGCTCAGCCGGGAGCATGCGGAGGCGGCGTCTGCCGGCGCTCCGCACTTCCAGACCCTCAGCGCGCTCCTCGCGGGTCCGACTGCCGCGTACCTCATCTCCATCGCCTTCAGCCTCGGCTCCCTGATGTTCTACTACCTCTTCTACCAGTCGAGACTCATCCCCCGATGGCTGTCGGTCTGGGGTCTTGCCGGCGCCGTCCTGTACCTGGCTGCACCGTTGCTGCAGATGTTCGGCCACGGTTTCGGGATCCTGATGGCGCCCCTGGCGGTGGCGGAGATCGTCCTGGCGGTATGGCTGATCGCCAAAGGGTTCAATCGGTCGGCACTGGCTGCCGGCGCCGGGAGCCAGGCGTCCGCCCGGCGCTGGCCGGAAGTCGCCTCAGCGGGTATCACGAGGTAGTTGCTTCACGATCGACCAAGCGGTGTTCGCGCGAGTGCGCGAAGGCAAGATCTGTGTGCCTGCCGGCTGACATCCGCCGAGACCGCGGCGCATGTCAGCCCCCGAGTCCGTCCCTCGCGACGATCGAGGACGGACTCAGCAGGCGCTGAAGGCCGTCGAGGATCAGGCCGAGGCCGAAGCCGAACGCGGCGGCGTCGTCCCAGGGCGCCGCCGCATACGCCGTCGCCACGCGCGCCAGGGCCGGGTAGGCCCCCTCAGGGATGGCGTCGAGGACGTCTTGCGCCTCTGCGGAGTTGTCCGCATCGTCACCCAACGTGAGGATGGACCGCTGGCGCTCGAAGCCGTAGATGTAGCTGTCGAGCACGAAGAACGCGTGTGCGGCGACTCCCGGGGAGAAGCCCGCCCGGAGCAGGGTGCCGAGGACTCGATCCGCGTAGGACAGGCCGCTGGGACCGCTCCGCTCTCGGGAGTCGATGAGCCCGGCGGCCCATGGATGCCGCGCGAAGACCTCCCGTGCAGAAACCGCCCGGAGCCGCATCGCTTCCTTCCAGTCGACGCCCTCGGAGGGGAGGTCGATCTCGGCTACGACGAGATCGGCCATGCCGACCAGCACGTCGTCCTTGCCGGCCACATGGTTGTAGAGTGACGCGGCCTCGACGCCGAGCCTTCGCGCGAGCTCGCGCATGGTGAGCGACTCGATGCCGCTCTCATCCGCGAGATCCATGGCCGCACGCACCACGCGTGGCCGATTGAGTGTGTCGCGCGCGCCGCTTCTGCCTGCCGGAGCGTTCGTGGCGCCTCCTTGCCGCTGCCCTCGCTGTGGACTGAACTACGATGCTCCTTGACATACTAACAGTGTTAGCCTACGCTGGGCAAGTCGTAAACTAACAGCGTTAGTAACGGAGAGGAAGGGAGTACGCATGGCTGCCATGGGCACCGAGACGAGGGCGCGCCTGTCGTGGATGTGGGTCTTCGTGATGCTGAACATGATCTACGCGGACATCCTCAGCTTCATGTACCCGGGGTACTTGCAGCAGATCCTGGAAGGACACGCCGAGCAGATCACGATCACTCCGGAGTTCTTGCTCGCCGCCGCGATCGCGACTGAGATCCCGATCGCGATGGTGGTGCTCACCCAGGTGCTGCCGCAGCGTGTGGCTCGCTGGGCGAACGTGGCCGCCGGCGCGCTGACGATTGTCTACGTCATCGTCGGAAGGTCCGAGGCTCCCCACTACATCTTCATCATGGCTCTGGAGACGCTCGCCTGCATCGCCATTGTCTGGTCGGCATGGACATGGCGCGGAGCCGACGCGCGAGTACCGGCCCGCGATCTGGTAGCGGAGTAGGCGCCGCGGCGCACCCGGCGGCTTCTGCGGCAACCCACGGGCATCGGCGGTCGTCCTGCACCGGCCGTGACTGTCTGTGCCGCGTGCGCGCCCGCGACGTCGCGGGCGCGCACGCGTAGGCAACCCTTGGGAGTCCGCCCACACACCTCGTGCCGGCGCTCGGTGGGGCTTTGCGGGGCGCGAGGCGCAGAGGACCCCGATTGACTCCCTCCGCTCGCCGTCTCGTCGCTAAGTAAAAGGTTCTTGACATCGTGTCGGCTTTGCTTTACTCTTGGCATGTCAAACATACCTGACACCAAGGGGTGGTCGCCATGCCGTTCGAAGAGAAGCTCACGTGGGTCAATCTGGTGGTCACGGCGCTGGTCGCGGGCGTGTACTTCGTGCTCATGCTCGGCCAGGTGGTGGACGTGCCCGCGGCGGAGGTCGCCTACCAGAAGCCGATGCTCATCGCCGTCGGCGTCTCGGTACTGCTGACGATTGTCGGCTCGATCCTGATGGGGATCGGGACGGGCATCTCGATGGAGCTGTCGGGCCGCTCCGCCGACGACATGGACCGCAAGGACGAGCGCGACAAGGACATCAGCCGGCGCGGCGACGTCGCCGGGTTCTACATCGTCTCAGCGGGCGCGCTCGCGGTGATGGCGCTCACGATGCTCGAGTACGACTACTTCTGGATCGCCAACGCGCTGTACCTGTCCTTCGTCGTCGCCACCCTCGTCTCGGGGGCCGTGAAGCTCGTCGCCTATCGCAGGGGCTTCTAGCCATGGTCAAGCCGACGAACGTGGCAAACAGCATCCGCGCGCTCAGGTTCGCGGCCGGCGAGATGACGCAGGCCGAACTCGCGGATCGGGTCGGCGTCACCCGGCAGACCATCATCGCCATTGAGCAGGGCCGCTACTCGCCGACGCTCGAGATGGCCTTCAAGATCGCGCGCGTATTCGGCGTGGGACTCGACGAGGTGTTCCAGTACCCGGAGGAGGAGCAATCATGAAGACGACAACCGCTCGAGCTGATCGCGGCCCGGCCGCGCAACCAACAGTCCTGATCCTCGGCGGCACTGGGCGCACCGGACGGCTCGTCGTAGAGCAGCTTCTGGGTCGCGGCGCCACCGTGCGCGCGATCGTGCGGTCGGCAGACCGGCTTCCGTCCGGGTGTGCCGACGACGCGAACCTGCAGGTCATCGAGGCCGACATCCTGTCGCTGAGCGACGACGAGCTCCGGCGCCACCTGCGCGGCTGTGACGCGGTCGTCTCGTGCCTCGGTCACCCGAACAACCTGAAGGGCGTTTTCGGGCCGCCGTACGACCTGGTGACGCCGGTAGCGCGGCGGCTGCACGCGGCGGCGCAGGCGCTCCACCCGGAGAGGCCGGTGAAGTTCGTGCTGATGAGCAGCGTCTCTGTCAATCACCCCGGCGGACTCGACCCTCGCCGTGGTCCGCTCGAGGGCGCCACGCTGGGGTTCCTGCGCGCGCTCGTGCCGCCGGCCCAGGACAACCAGCGCGCCGCGGACTTCCTCTGCCGCGAGGTCGGCGCCGCCTGCGGCGAGATGGAGTGGGTCGCCGTCCGGCCGGACTCATTGCTCGACGGCGACGTAGCCCAGATCACGCCGGGGTACGCCCTCCATAGGACCCTCGTCACCAGCCTGTTCAGACCAAACAGCACGAGCAGGGCCAATGTGGCGCGCTTCATGTGCGACCTGGCCTGCGACGCGCAGGCGTGGCAGCAGTGGAAGGGCGAGCTGCCCGTCATTGTCAACGACCGGGCGGCGTGCAGTCTCGGGAGCGGCGCGGCGGCCCGTCGTCGCGCCGCATAGCCTGTTCCCGCCGCACGGATCATCTGCAGCCACGGCGGGCCTGGCGTGAGATCCGCACGCCAGGCCCGCCGCCGAATTGCGTTTCGTCCGCCAGAACGACCGTGTTGACCGTCTAGCGCACGTTCCTGCTCTGAGTGGTCGCGCCGATCTTGCTCCCGGTCCTAGTTGCCTTTGATGATCCGGCAGGTGAAGTCGTAGGTTGCCGGGACGGAGTAGCTGGTCAGGTGCTCCATTCTGACCAAATACGTAGCCTGGGCTGTACCGAGCGGAACGGTGTAGTCGATGAGCCGATTCCGGTCTGGCCAGTCGGTCTCGTCGATCCAGGCGCCGTCTGCCTGGCGCAGCTCGAGCTGGGCGTAGTACATGTTCGCGCCCCCGCTAAGCGCCATGATGATCCTGTCGCCTGGATCCAGCACGATGGTGAAGAGATCGGCAAGGTCCCCCGAGGCCAGAGTACCGGCGATGCGTGAGGACGGGAGGGTTTTGCCGGGCATGTCGGCCGGAACGTCGGTCGTCTCCGTCCACGACCCCTGAGTGGTGACGCGCTCCCATTCACTGGCCGCTCCGACGAAGGTGGAGCTCGCATCCGGGATGTACTCGGCGCGGAACTGGTACGAGCCTGGGCCGAGCACTCCGCCGTACCACGCCTCTCCTCTTCCCAGCCCCTGATCAGTCGTCACAAAGCTGAACGGCGAGGTCGCGGTCGCCGTGACGGCTCGCTCGGCGACCACCCAGCTGTGACCGTCCGGCATGAAGCCGGTCACCCGAATCGTGCCGGTGGGCACTACGCCGGCCGGCGCGTTCCACGTCATCGTGATCGTTGCGTGTACCCACGGGCCTGGCACGGTCGCGTCGACACCGCTGGAAAGCGTCGTGGTGATCACGAGTGGGAGAGAGGCGCTGGGCACCCACCCCGCATAGAGCGTGAGGGGCTGCGTCGCCATGGTGCCGAAGGTGTAGGGACTGGTAAGACCCTCATCGCTGTACCAGCCGGTGAAGACGTGGTCTGCCCACCTGACACGCGCGCCCTCGATGGCTGTCCCATGGGGAACCATGCTGACGATGTCCGCGTCTCCGTTCTGCGGTTTGAAGGTGAGCTTGTAGCTGTTGCGGGCGTAGTGGTACTCGACGACGGTGCTGCCGTCCTCCGCGATTGTCACGGTCTGCGGTTCGGGGCTTGCGAAGCCGGCGTAGGTGTTCACGGCCGGCGTGACGCTGGCTCCGGGCGCGGCGCGCAGCGTTTGCGTGGCGATCAGGTCGTAGGCTGAGCCATCCACCGTTTGCCGGTAGTGTCTGACACGGTAGAGGGGGTTCACGGTCCACTTGGCATAGAGCTGCAGGTCCGCGGCGGGCATCGTCGTCCCCGCGTAGGGCTGCCCGCTGAACGACTCACTGTCGTACCAGCCGGCGAAGGTGTGGTTGGTCCACGTGACGGCTGGAGCGTCGATGGCCGCCCCGTACGCGACGGTGCTGACGACGTCCTCGTCTCCGTTCTGCGGCTTGAAGGTCAGCTTGTAGCTGTTGCGGGCGTAGTAGTACTCGACGAGGGTGCTGCCGTCGCCCGCGATCGTCACGGTCTGCGGCGCCGGACTCGTGAAGCCGGCGTAGCTGTTCACGGCCGGTGTTACGCTGGCTCCGGGCGTGCCGGCGAACGTCTGGATGGCGCCAAGGTCGTAGGCGGAGCCGTCTACGGTCTGCCGGTAGTGCTTGACCCGGTACTCAGGCGTCGCCGTCCACTTGGCATAGAGATGTACGTTCGCGGCCGGCATGGTGGTCGCGGCGTTGGGGTCGCCAGCGCACGCCTCGTTGTCGTACCAGCCGCCGAAGACCCAGCCCGTGTTCACGACCGCGGGGGCCGCCATGTCGCCTTCGTACAGAACGGTCTTGACGATAGCCGGATCTCCGTTCTGCGGCGAGAAGGTGAGCTGGTAACTGGTGCGTGCGTAGTAGTAGTCCACGACGGTGCTGCCGTCGCCCTTGATCGACATCGTGCGCGTCTGCGGCGCCGTGAAGCCCGTGTAGCTCTTCACCTCCGGCGTGACCTGCATGTCGGTCGTGCCGCTGCCCGGCTGGGTTTCCAGCAAGAGCGGATCATCGCCGTACGAGCCGGTCAGCGACTGCCTGTAGTGCCTGACGGTGTAGGCGGTGTTCGTGGTGGCCGTCCACTTCGCGTACAGCTGGACGTTCCTCGCCGGCATGCTCGTCGCCGTGTAGGCGGCGCCGGTGTACTCGGCGTTCTCGTACCAGCCGCCGAAGCTGTAGCCGGCACGGGTCGGCGCGGGCAGCGTAACGCTGCTCGCGTACGCGCCGACGATGGGACTGACCAGACTCCCGTTCACGCTGTTGAAGCTGATCATGTAGCTGTCCGCCAGGTTGTCCCAGACGACATGATAGGTGCGGGAGGGGGCGACGGAGGTGAACGCGAGATTCCCGCCAAGCCACTTGACCGTCATGGTCCCTTCGGTGATCTCCTGGCCCACCGGCTTCTGGACGGTGATGACGCCGTTCGACTGCGTGAAGTTGCTGTTGCTGAACGTGATGTCGAACCTGCCGCTGCCGTACGTGTACGGCACGACGCTGATGTCGCCCTTCGTCAAGTCCATCTGCTTCATGCTGAAGACCGTGGAGGGCAACGTGTAGGTCGTCGTGTTTCCCTTCAAGTGAATGTCGTCCGTGGCATCGGTGAGGACATAGGAGAAGTTGAAGATGTTCATTCTGTTCCCGGTATCCCACAGCGGGAACTCGTGGTTGTACAGCGTCGGGTTGAATTCGTACTTTCCCTTGGATGCTTGTGCGTAGAATCGCAAGTGCAGGTAGATGCCGATCTCCGTGTAGAGAGAGCCAGATGTTGTCGAGGTCGTCTGTGCGTTCTCGTGGAGCAAGTGGTAGTAGAAGTAGCCCCACAATCGAACGTATGGGCCGGTCTCGATGTCGATGCCGACACTGGCCATGTCGACGGTGAACAGGCCGAACTCAATGCGGAAGATGAGACCCGCTCGCACGCCCAAGGTTCCCATGACCCAGAACTCGACCTCGTACCTCTCGTCGACGAGCTCGATCTGGTCGGTGGTCGCCGTCATCCCTTTGAGCTTGAGAGCAAACACGTAGCGTGTCGCCTTCTGGTACTCGAAGGTGGCGCCGAGGGAGAGATTGAGGTCGACGTTGACCACGAAATCGATGCTGAAGCGGAACGCGATGACGCGCATCGGGTCGACGGCGCCCTTCTCGCTGTGGAGGCGCTTCTGGAAGAGCGTCACGTAGTCATGCGTGTTGTCCAGCATCTGGTCATAGCGCTCGTAGAAGCTCTGCGCCTTCGCCTCGGCCTCGTCGGTCTGGAAGCTCTTCTTCTCGATCATCGTCTTGATCTCTTTGGCGATGTCGATCGGATCGGGGCTGCTGGGGGTGGTGAGGTTGGCGGTGATGTAGATGCCAGTGAAGTTGTAGAGGTCGAAGTTGCCGGTGATCTGATAGTCGGAGATGTAAGGGATGAACCACTTCCACTTCCAGATCGCCCGGCCGGAAGCGGAGAGCGAGCTGCGGATCTCCTCCTTGAACGTGCCGCTCAGATCGATCTTCATGAGGCTCTTGCCGACGGTGACGCTGAACGTCACCGTGATCTCGCAGCCGAGACCGTTCTTCCCCGCGAAGTGCTCGAGGTCGGTGTAGATGCGCGCTTCGACCTTCGGATTGGGTTCGACGGCGATGTCGTCGAGCGACACGTCCTCAGGCAGGCCCGCCGCGCGCAGCTGGCTGCGGAACCCGTCGGTCTTGAGCGCCAGCGTTGTCAGGTAGTCCGCGGCCGAGTCGGCGAAGCCACTGTCGATGGTCTGCTGCTCGATGTCCGCCTCCATCGCGGCGACTTCCTCGGCGTCCAGAGCCGACTGGTAGTCAGTCTCGTACGAGGAGTAGAGCTCCATGGCCTGCGCCAGCTGGTCCTCGGTGACGGCGTCATAAGCGATGATGTAGTCGGCGCCGCTCGTCGCCACCGAGGTGATGACGGCGAAGGTGATCTGGGATGCGTCGGAGCCGAGCGTGCCGGTGTAGAAGGCAAGGTAGTCGCCGGCCTCGACCTTGGTCTCCGCGTCGAGGCCCATCTCGGCGAACTCCGTCCCCGTAAACGTCAGCAGGCTGATGGGGACGGTGATGGACGTGTTCGCGTCATTGCCGTCGAGGTCCGCGGTCCGCTCAACCGGCAGGACGTCCGGCATGAACAGCACGTCCTCGGCCTCGGCGGTCTGGTAGGTGACGGTGGCGCCGTCGATGCCGGTCACCTCCACGTAGGCGACGTCTTCGTCCGAGTAGTCCTCCGTCGGGACGCGCTCGTCCGGCGGCGTGCCGCTGTAGATGGCCAGCACGTCGCCGACCGCCAGCGGGTCCGCCTCTTCATACGTGAACGTGCCCGTCTCCGTGGCCTCGGGGATCTCGCCTTCGCCCTGCGTGTCGCCGGCCGTCATCAGCGGAATCGACGGGCTGCTCGTCTTGACGCCGTTGACGGTCATGTCGCTGACCTTGTCCGACTTGAGGATCACTACATCGGGGTCGAGGACGAGATCCATGACCTCGTCCTTGTGGATCGTGAAGCAGTAGGTGCGGACGCTGTCCGACTCGCCGGCGAACGTGAGCGCGTCGTCCAGCAGCGTCAGCTTGTAGGAAGCCCCCCGCGCGTAGCCTCCTACGGCGGCGACCGTGAAGGCGCCGTCGCCGCCCGTGACCGAAAGGCCGTCGAAGGGCGTGTCGTCGAGCACCTCAAGCCGCAACGCGTCTTTGACGGCTTCGGCGGTCATGCTGTCAGATGATCGGACCTGGATTTCGAAGCCCGGCGCACGGTCCGCGGCGCTGGCGAAGACGTCCTCGTCTGTGCTCGGCGCCGCGGCGAGCGCCGCCCAGCGGGCGTGCAGGGTCAGGTTCGACGTGACGATCGTGTCCTCGGCGACGGCGTGTTCGAAGGTGTCGTCGTCGGTGTACCAGCCGAGGAAGGCCGAATCGGCTTTGTTGGGCGCCGCCAGCTCGCCCAGCGCCTCGCCGCTGTTCCGTGTGATCGGGTCGAGGGGCTCGCCTCCATTGCTGTCGAAGCTCACGGTGACCGGTGGGGCGAGCGTGAAGTTGACCGTGTACGTCCGTCGCACGGTCGTGTCCTTCGTTGCCTTCGCCGTCACGACGACAGTCGCCGACCCGGGCAGGCTCCCCGCATTGGTCACCACGGCCGTCGCCGTCGGGTCGTTCGTGGTGGCCGTGACCGTGGGCGTTTGGACCGTGCCGAGCGGGAATGCGACGTCATAGGTGAGTGTGTAGGGAGAAAACCCCGTCACCGTCCGTGTGTTCACGCGCAGGTCGCTCAGCGTGGCGTCGGCCGGCGTGGCGAACACCGTCCCAGAGTAAGGCGACCACTTCAGGTTCGTGTACTGCACTCTGAGATGGAAGGCATAACGGTGGTAGTTGGTCAGACCGCCGACCGTCCAGGTCGTCACGGACCGATCACGAATCTCTATCCTCTTCCAGCTGTCCTCGACGTCCGTCTGTACCTCTTTGTACTCGAGGACGTACATCAGGACGCTGTCAGCCGGGGCGGCGCTTCTCCAGGTGACGATCACGGAGTGGTTCTCGCCGACAGCCTTCAGGCTGTCCTTGGGCGCCGGGGAGAACTGGCCCGTGGTGGGAGCGCCAAGGGCGCTGACACAGAAGACGCTGAGAAGGCAGGCTGCAACTGCCAGAGCGAGAAGGAGTCTGAGAGCACGTGCTCCAATTGGGGGAGAAGACGTGTTCACGCACACACCTCCGAGTCAAGAAACATGATTGACGATCACGATCAACAGCAGAATGTGGCGCTTCCTTGCACCGTCTCCAGACCCCCTCTTCCGCGCGTTCGCTGCACGCCAACGCGGCTCGCCATGTCGTGGGGAAGAAAGGAAGAAGGAGCGATCAGAGCACCGTTGGCGGTTGACTCTGCCGCTCCGCCTGCAGCTGGCTTTGTCGTTACCTAGACGACGGCGTCTGGATCCACCAGGTGACTCTCGCTCCAGCTGCTAATGCAGGCCTCCCGACCCATGGCGAAAACCGCGTCCCCATCATGTATCGGCATTGCATCAGCCGACGTTGAGTACTCAGAGCGTCGGCGGCGCGCCGCCGGCGTGCGGCTCAGCGCGGTGATGGACGGCGGGCGCACTACCATGTTGCGCGCGGGCGAGCGGCGGTGCAGCCGCTGCCCGTGCCGCGTGGTCAAGCCCGCGTAAGGTCCTTCGGCCTGCGGCTCACTGCGCGAGCCCGGGGGGTGTTGCTCGCTTGTGACGGCCGCCAGCCGTGGAGCTGTCCAGCATGTCCTGGCAGCCTGACGGCGAGACCGGCCAGCGGCCGGGTCTCGCCGATTGGTTTCTTCGCACTCAGGCGAATCGCCTGTGGACGGCTGCGTCGGCTGTTGGAGAAGGAGTGCTGGGCATGCTCCAGTCTCCCCGGCCGCCGTCGATCGAATCGATGCTGACGGCCCTGCTCAACGAGATCGCAGCTCTCCCGCACGGTGTCGTCCTCGTGCTCGACGACAAGGGGCCGACCTGCCGCGAGGACGCAGGTCGCCCCTCCGGCGTCGCCGCGGTGCGGGATCGCCGACCGGTCGGACACACCGCCGGACGGCGACCTCGCTGCGGGCGAAAGGCTCAGACGTCGGCTTCAGGCGTCGGCCGCGTTCACCGTCACCGCCACGTTGCCGCGCTTGTGGCCGAGCTCGACGTAGCGGTGAGCGTCGATGATCTGCTCGAGGGGGTAGCACCTGTCGGTGATCGGCGTGATCGCTCGCGCCTCGACGAGTTCTCTCACCCTGTCGAGGCGCGCGGAGCTCAGGACGAGGGCGCCGTCGTCGATCGACACGTACGCGCCGCCGGCGGTCAGCGCTCGCTTGCACGCCTCCTTGAGCGCGGATGTCCTGCGCTTGCCGACCGCGTCCAGCACGACGTCGTACCGTCCCAGCTCGAGCAGCGAACGCTCGTCGGTGTAGTCCAGGGTCCTGTCTGCTCCCAGCGCGGTCACGAACTGAACGTTTCTCGCGCCGCACACGCCGGTCACTTCCGCCCCGAGGTGCTTCGCGTACTGCACGGCGAACGTCCCTGAGGTACTGGACGCTCCATAGACGAGCACCTTGTGGTTCGGTCTGACGCCGACCCTGTCGAGGTACTGCAGCGCCAGCAGGCCGCCGTACGCGGCCGCGGTCGCTGCCTCATGGCTCACGTTGCCCGGTTTGAGCGCGAGGCAGCCGCGCTTTGAGTCGTCTTCCTTCATGCACGTGAAGTCCGCGTAGGCGCCGAGCGAGACGCCGGTGAGACCGAAGACCCGGTCGCCGACCTTGAAGCGCCGGATCCCGGCGCCCGCCTGGACGACTTCTCCCGAGAGCACCTCGCCGATGATCTCGTTCCGCGGGCGCGTGATGCCGATCAGCAGGCGCATCGGGATGAGGAACCGCAGCGGGATGTCGGAGCCTCGGATGAAGATGTCGCTGTTCGTCACGGAAGTGGCGCAGACCCTGATCAGGACTTCGTCATCGGCCGGCACGGGCCGTGGGCGCTCCACGATCTTCAGCACGTCGGCCGGGCCGTATCTGGTACACACGATGGCCTTCATCGACTCCATGGATACTCCTTCGTCGTGGGATGCCGGCTAGTTCGCGAGGCTCGGGTCCGTCAGGCGGGGTGGTGCCGAGGCGGGGACCCTCACGCCCCTGATGAGGAGCCACAGTGCCAGCCCCACTTCGGCCATAAGGCTCACGGCGATCCCGGGAGTGGTGATCTCCGGGTGGGCCGGGAGCAGCAGCGCTTGTGAGAACCAGACGAGGACGGCGACGCCGTCGGCGATGAGGAGGACGCCCAGGGTGCGGGGAAGGATTCCCGACCTGTAGACCAGGTAACCGAGCGGGAACAGCCACGTGCCGAAGAACAGCTGCGCCGTGACGAAGCCCACCTTGTACACGCCGGCGGACAGGAGCCCCAGTCCCTCAAGTTGGGCCGCTGAGAAGGCCTGCATGTGGCTGCCCGCGTCGGCCATCAGCAGCGCGGCGAGCAGCGGCAGCATGCTCGCGCACTGAATGGCGACGCCGACGGTGTTGAGCAGCAGGAAGAGCAACGCTAGCTCTTTGCCGACCGGTCGCAGAAGGATGTAGAGACCCCAGGCGGTCACAAGAAAGAGGAACGCCGAGATCAGCCCGACGACCAAGGCCAGACGGAAGGACGCGGGGTCTGTGACGACCGACTGGTAGACCTGCTGCGCTTCACCGAGCCCAACGTGCCCCAGCCTGTCCGCAAACACGGACGCCAGGATGAAGCCGAGGTAGCAGCCTCCCGTGATCCTGGCCACCTTGCTCTGCGCCGCTGTCGGCGCCTTCATGCCCGGATTGCCGGTCGTGGTGGTGGTTCCCTCCGCGTTCATGACGTGCTCCCTCTTCCGTGATGTTTGAGACGTGCAGACAAATCCCGGCGTCACGCCTGGAGCACGTCGGATCCGTACAGCCTCTTGTGGAGATAGCCGATGGCTATGCCAAGAGCGAGGAACCGTGGGACGTTCAGAGCCGTGCCGATGAAGAAGGCACGCGCGGAATCACGCTCTATGCCAATCGCTGCGAGCCGAACCATGACGATGGCGGCGCCAAAAGCGACGCAGCTCAGCATCATCGACTTCAGGACCGGATCACTCATTGGCAGCTTGGTGAAGAAGCGAAGCAGGACACCGCTGATGATGAATGAGAGGGCGATGCCGCCCACCAACGGTCCGACGAGAACGCCTTCGCCGTAAGAGATCGAGAACAGACTCCTGAATTCCGCGGCGATGGGCAGCAGGGAAAACGCGATGGTGGTTGCCCAGAATGCCAATCCTCCGCCTGCGGTCAGCACGCAGATCTTCTTGACAGTGCCATGTGACGTCATTGTGGTCTGGTGTTTGTCTGCAGCCTGGCATTCCGGCGCCGTCGACCTGCTCTGGCCGATGGGATTCGGGATCGTGGTGCTGTTGGTCGTGTCCATGCGTCACTCCTGGTTCGGATCGGGTGGGCCGGTCGCATGGAGGGGGATCCGATCGATCGGGCGAAACGACGGTGCCAGATTGCGGATCCGCCTCGGCAGACCGTGCTAGGCGGCCTGGCCGGTCACTGATGCGGCGAGCAACTTCATGCCGTCTCCCTCCGACGTGATGGTTTGGCCGGACGCCCGCGTGGCCGGATTGAACCCCTTGGCGATCAGCCACACCCCCAGGGCGATCTCCTGCACGAAGATGAGGGAGTTCGCGACGAGGTTGACCGGCGTGAGGCCGAGGTGCTGGGTGAAGCCGGAGTAGACCGTCGCGCCGAGACACAGCGCGGCTCCAACGAGACCCCAGCCCGACAGCCAGCGAGGAACGAGTCTTGCCTTGTACAGGAGGCAGTAGTACATGAACGCGCCGGCAAGCCACGCCAACGACATGACGTAGCCGTGGGTCCAATCCCGGGCCGCCAGCAGACTCGAACCCACGGCTTCGAACGACGACGCGTCGCCAGGTGCCCCGGCGACGGATTGCCGGCTCACGCTGAGGAGCGTCAGCAGGCCGATCATGCCGACAAGGACCAGTGCGCCCTCGACGGTTCTGGCCGCCACGGATCCGAGGGCCACGCCCCGATTGTGCTTCCGCAAGACCGGATACAGCCCAATGGCGATGCCCGCGGCGGTGATGGCCCACACGAACTCGACGAGCGCTCCCGCGACCACCCGGTCGTCATGCGCGGCCAGAATGGTGAGGTAGTTCGGGGCGTCGAGCAGCCGCGCCGTGACGACCGCGCTCAGGATGCTCGTGGCCGTGCAGAGGATGAAGAGCAGGCCCACGACCACGGCGGTCCTTCTGTGGGGGGAATATGTAGGGTTTGCGAGCATCCCGTCCTCCGCTTCCTTCTGGTCAGGGTGTCGTGCCGGGCCCGACCGGATTGACTGAGATCAGGGGAACGCCGAGGTCGCGCACCCTCCTCAGGAGTCCGTGCAGCGCGGCCTGGTCGACGACCGGTCCGGTCAGGAGGGTGTCGCCGTTCTCTTCCGGCGTGACGGTCGAGTCCGGGGAACCAATCTGCCCAGGTGCGATCGAGCTGGCCCTTGATCCTGATCTCGTAGATCAGCGGTAGCTCTTGATCAGCTGCGGGATCAGGTCTGTTCGGCATCGGCCTGTGTCCGTTCTCGCGGGTGATGACGGTGCATGCCATCTGCTCGGTGTACGGACAGTCTGGGCGCGCCGACGCGTCGCCGGTAGACACTTCGGTGTGAGCCGGAGTGTTGTTCTGAGTGTTGTTTCTGGGTGGTGAGGGGAGGGCCGGGAGGCCGGCGGGGCGTGGGAGCCGGCGTCTACAGCAAGCCCAGTTCCCTGGCACGGGCGACGGCCTCGGTGCGCCGCTGCACGTTCAGCTTCTCGAAGATGCGGCGGTTGTGGCCCTTGACGGTGTCCAGGGCCAGGAAGAGCTGTCTGCCGATCTCCTGATTCGAAAGGCCCTGGGCGATCAGCCGCAGGACTTCGAGCTCGCGCGGGCTGAGCGGTTCGGCCGGCGAGGAGGGACGGGGAGCGGGGGATGCCGGAGCGGAGGATCCCGGTCTTTCGCCGCGCGCATCCAGCTCAAGGCGGCCATGAGCCTGCCTACGTAGTCCGGTCTGATGCCCTGCGCGGCCGCCGCGGACAGGAGGTCCGCCATCGGCGCTCCCTCGTCTACGAAGAGACGGACGAAGCCGCCCGGCTCGGCCAGCGCCAGCGCTTCGCCCAACGAGCGTGCCGCTGCGTCCTCTTCAGCCCCGCCCTCTTCCCCGAGCGCGTGCTGGGCGACGGCCTGCAGGATCAGCGTCCTCAGCCGCTCGTCCGCCCAGCCCTGGGCCTCCAGGCGCTGGCCCAAGGGTCCCAGCACCGCCAGCGCCGCGCCCGGGTCGCCCTGGGCGATAAGCACGCGAGCCTGGCTGAGCGGGAGGTCGTACTGCCCGGCCAGTCGGGCGGCAGCGGTCACCTGGCCCTGCCGTAGCAGCGTCAGAACCTGGGCGGCGGCGATCTCCGGCAGGCGCAGCACAAAGGCGTTGTCGTGCGCGGATCGTTGCGCCTCCGCCAGCATCGCCGCCGCGCTCTCCACATCGCCTCGGGCCAGCGTCACCCGTGCCAGGAAGATGTCGCTGGCGATGGACCGGTCGATCCCGCGATCGTAGAGGCCCGCCAGGCGCCGGCTCTGCTGCGCGTGCTGTTCGGCGCCGTCGAGGTCGTCCCACTCGTAGCAGATCCGCGCCAGGCTGAGGTGCACTTCCTCGACGTTCGGCAGCGGGTGCTCGCCGGCGAGCTCCAGCACTCGTCGGTAGCTCTCGGCCGCCTGGTGGAGCTGGTTGTCCAACTCCTGCAGGTTGCCCTGGACCTCACGCCGCCAGCATCCTCGAGAACACGTGCCCGGATCTCTCGGCGAGCTCGACGCATTCCCGGCAGATGAGAGCGGCGGCGGCACGATCGCCCCTGAGAACGTGCGCCATGGTCGCCGCCCAAGCGGCGGTGAAACGGAACGGCAGATTCTCGGGGCGCAGGTACTCCTGCGCACGACGTGCCTGCGCGGCCATCGTCTCGACGTCGTAGCGGGTGAGCGCCAGCGTGGCCCGGGCGCAGGCTATCTGTCCGATCAGGTCGCGGGTCGCCTCGTCGAGCTCGACGCCCTGCAGCGCGCGCTCGGCCCCTTGCAGCTTCTCTTCGACGCCCGTCGTTTGCGCGGCCATCAGGGTCAGTGTGGCGGAGCGCACCAGCAGCCGGGGCCGTGCCTCGAGCACCGTTCGTGGAAGGGAGGCCAGCCAGTCGCGGATGGGCGTCAACACCCTGCGGAGATGCAGGTCCATGCCGTCGCTGTCGATGAGACGCTCGGCGCGCTCGACGTCGTTGGCGAGCGTCGCGTGCCGAAAAGCCTCGAGGAGCTGGCCATCGGTTTCGTACCATTCACTGGCCCGGAGGTGCAGGTCGGCGATCTCCTCTGCCGAGCGACTCTGCCCCAGCCGTTGTCGCAGCAGGTCGTCGAACAGATGGTGGTAGCGGTACCAGCGCCGTTCGTCGTCGAGGGGGACGATGAACAGGTTGGCGCGCTCGATGGCCTGCAGGGTTCCATCGCCGGAGCCGGCAGGGGCGCGCAGGAGCGCGTCACACAGCGGGCCGCACAGGCGGTCGAGGATGGACGTGTGCAGCAAGAACGCCTGGACCTCGTCGGGCTGTCGCTGCAGGACCTCCTCGAGCAGGTAGTCCAGCACGAAGCGGTGGCTCCCGGTGAAGGAGCGGATGAAGTCGGCGGCATCCGGGAGTCCCTGGAGAGAGATGGCCGCCATCTGCAGACCGGCGATCCAGCCTTCGGTGCGGGCTTCCAGCGCCTCGATGGCGTCTGCCGAGAGGTCGAGGCCCGTCGCCCGTTTGAGGAACTCGGTGGCCTCGGCGGGTGTGAATCGCAGGTCGACGGCGCGCAGCTCGGTCAATTGACCTCGGGCGCGCAGCCGGGCCAGGGGCAGACGTGGATCCTCCCGGGTGGCGATGACCAGGTGCGTCCGCGGCGGCAGGTGATCGAGCAGAAACGTGAGGGCCTCGTCATCCGGCCTGGAGTCGAGCACGTGGTAGTCGTCCAGGACGAGAACGACCTCGTCGGAGACGGCGCTGAGCTCATTGACGATGGTCGTCAGGATCGACTCGAGTGGCGGAGGCTGTGGTGATTGGAGGGCAACCAGCACCCCGCTGCCGATACCCGGCGCGACCGTCCGCAGCGCGGCGACGAGGTAGGCCAGGAAGCTCGAGGGGTCGTCGTCCCTCTCGTCCAGCGACAGCCAGGCGACCGGTCGCCCACATCCGGCGGCCCATTCGGCGACCAGCGTGGTCTTGCCGAAGCCCGCGGGGGCGGAGACGAGGGTCAGCGGACCGCGTGTGCCCTCGGTGAGCCGCGCCATCAGGCGGGGTCGGGCGACGATGTCGGGCCGGGACGGAGGGACGTACAGCTTCGTCAAGAGAAGTGGGGCAGGCGCTCTGCTGGTCACAGCCGCTCCGGGAGCCGCGTCACGGCACACACTCGCGACCAGTCTATCCCTTCTCGCCGTGATGCAGGGCCGCCGGGCAGCTCCGGGCGTCCGGCACCCTCGGCCACGTGTCAGCATCGGCAACGCCTGTACCTTCGGATGGCCGCAGCCACGGCCGATACAGCCATCGCGGGTGGCGATCGTTCCGCCGCGCGGTGATCCGAGACTGGAGGGGCCATGAGGAGCTGTGCCGGCACACATCCATCTGTTCGTCTTTTCCTATGGTCTGCCGGCCTCCTGCTCGCACTCCTGCTCGCTTCCGCGCTCGCCGCGCCGACGGCGCGGGCGGCGAGCATGCAGCCAGTCGCAGCGCCGCTGAGCGCCGAGTTCGTCGAGTACCAGAAGCAGCGGGGACTCGAGCGCGTCATGGGTCTCGAGCGCGCGCCTTGGGCCCGTCCCGGCGTCACGCCGGCGCCGATGGACCCGCCATCCTCGACCGGCGGGATATCCGCCAGAGTTCGCGTGGCCTTCCCGAGCTCTTTCGACCTGCGCACCGGCGGCAGGGTGTCGCCCGTCAAGAACCAGAACCCGTACGGGACCTGCTGGACCTTTGCGACCTTCGCGTCCGCGGAGTCCTGTCTTCTGCCGGGAGAGCTGCGCGACTTCTCCGAGGACAACCTGGCCCTCAACGCCGGCTTCGACACGGGCGGCGATCCCTATGATCACGGCGGTAACTACTCCATGTCGACGGCGTACCTCATCCGTTGGGGCGGACCGGTCGACGAGACGCAGGACGCCTACGGCGACTCGTCTACGCCTTCCGGCTTGTCCGCCGGCAAGCACGCGCAGGAGGTGCTCTACGTGCCCGGCGGCGGCGCCTCCGATACCGCCGCCATCAAGGACGCCCTGATGACGTACGGCGCCGTCGCCACCTCGATCCGCTGGGAGAGCTCCTCGTACAAGAGCTCGACGGCGGGCTTCTACTACAGTGGCAGTGGTTCCACCAATCACGCCGTGACCATAGTGGGCTGGGACGACGCCTATCCCGCGGCGAGCTTCGCGACGTCTCCGGCCGGCGACGGCGCCTGGCTGGTCAAGAACAGCTGGGGTCCGGGCTGGGGACAGGGTGGCTACTTCTGGGTCTCCTACCACGACCGCCACTGCGCCACGGACAACGTGTTCAACGCTGTCTACTGCGGTCTGGCTCCTGCATCCAACTACGGCACCGTCTACTACCATGATCCGCTGGGCGAGGTGGGCACGGTAGGCTACAACAGCACCACCGCCTGGGCCGCCAACGTCTTCACCGCCGTCGATGCCGAGCCGATCACCGCGGTGGGCTTCTTCACGCCCGTCGCGGGCACGACCTACACTGTCTATGCCGGCGGCTCACTCGCCGCCCTTCAGGCAAAGGGCTCGGGGTCCTTCTCGACTCCGGGCTACCACACCGTTCAGCTTTCGTCGCCGCTCGCCGTGAGCGCCGCGTCGTCGTTCGTCGCCGCCGTACGCCTCACCACCCCTGGCCTCAACTACCCTGTGGCCTACGAAGCGGTGGTGGGGGGCTACAGCTCGTCGGCCACATCGGCGCCGGGGCAGAGCTTCATCAGCCGGGACGGCTCCTCCTGGTCGGACATCACTGGGTGGAACGCCACGGCCAACGTCTGCCTCAAGGCCTACAGTGCGGTTGCGGGCACCGTCCCGACACCGACGCCCACGCCCACACCGACCCCCACCCCGACGCCGACGCCCACCCCGACGCCGACGCCCACCCCGACGCCCACCCCGACGCCGACGCCCACCCCGACGCCGACGCCGACGCCCACGCCCACCCCGACGCCCACGCCGACCCCGACGCCGACGCCGGGTGACGACCTGGAGGCGCCCGAGACCGAGGCGCACGGTTGGGACGACGGCTGGCACCGGCAGCCGGTTCGGGTGACGTTCGTGGCGGTCGACCAAGGGGAGCCGGCCAGCGGCGTCGCCTACACCGAGTACGCCGTCGGCGACGGCGACTGGGTGCGGGGCGCCGAGGTCGTGATCTCCCGCAGTGGCGAGTCCACGGTGTGGTATCGGTCTGTTGACAGGGCCGGCAACGTCGAGGGAGCGCGGAGCTGCGAGGTCAAGGTCGACGCGGTCGGGCCGAAGTGCACGGCGAAGTCGGTGACGGTGAGCCGCGGCGGCGTCGCCAGGGTCAGGTTCTCGGTCGCCGACAGCGTCAGTCCGTCGGTGCGCTTCACGGCCAAGATCAAGACGGGCTCGGGTGCGGTCAAGAAGAGCATCTCCTCCGACGGCTGGCAGGACGCGGGCTTCTGGTGGCAGTGGACGTTCCGTTGCACGCTGCCGAAGGGCAAGTACCAGATCCGTATCTACGCCACCGATCTGGCGGGCAACGCCCAGAGCGCGCTCGGGACTGGGACGCTGACGGTGAAGTAGAAGGCTCGGGGGCCGGTGTGAGCGGGCGACGAACGTCGCAGGCTCACACCGGCCCCCGCTTGTCTCCCGGATCGGCGCCTGGCCTGCGGCGCGGTGGGGAGTGGGGTAAGCTCCCGCCGAGTGAAGGGAGCCGCCGTGCCGTCAGTGAGCCGCAGCGTCGACGCCCTCGTCGCCGAGATCGGATCGACGATCACCGTCGTTTCGGCGTTCGAGGGGCTGGCCGAGTATCCCGCGGCGCCGCCGCGGCTGCTCGGCCAGGGCGTCGCCGTGACGTCGGTCGCCGACGGCGACGTGACGATCGGGCTGGCGGCCGCCCGGGCGCAGCTCGAGGCGGCCGTCGGACGTCTCGTTCCCGCGCTCACGCTGGCGACCAGCTCGGCCGCCGGCGGGTTGCGCATGACCGTCCATGGCCTCACCCAGCGAATGACGGCGATGGCGGCGCGGGAGGCGGCGCTCGGCGCCGGCGCGGTCGTGAAGTACGTGACCGCCGGCAAGTTGCGCGGCGCCGACCTGCAACGGATAGACGAGGTGCGGCCGAGCCTCATCCTGCTCGCCGGCGGTGTCGAGGGCGGCGACTCCGACACGGTCTTGTACAACGCCGGCCGTCTGGCGGAGCTGGCGACCCGGCCGATCGTCGTCTACGGCGGCAACTCCCTGGTCGCGGCCGAGGCGCGCGCGCGTCTCGAGGCGGCCGGCTTTCGGGTACGGGTCACGAGCAATGTGTACCCCGGTGTCGACGAGCTCGACGTCGTCCCGGCGCGGGCCGTCATCCACGACGCCTTCGAGGAGCACATCACGCACGCTCCCGGCATGGAGCGGATTCGCGAGTCCGTGGGCGGGAGCATCCTGCCGACGCCCGGGGCCGTGCTGCTTGCCGCCGAGCGTCTCGCCCAAGACTTGGGCGATCTCGTCGTCGTCGACGTCGGCGGCGCCACGACCGACGTCCACTCGGTGACCGACGGCAGCCCGGATTACGCCGCCCTGCAGATCGAGCCGCAGCCACACGCCAGACGCAGCGTCGAGGGCGACCTCGGTACCTATGTGAGCGCCGAGCATGTCGCCGCCATGCTGGACGCCGGCCGCCGGCCGAAGGTGTTGCCGCCGGCTCTGCCGGTGACCGACGAGGAGATCGCGGCGGCGCTCGCGCTGGCACGTCACGCCGCCGTCACTGCCATGCAGCGTCACGCCGGCCGGCTCGTCTCGTTCTATACACCCACCGGCCGGACGACGGTCGTCCGGGGCCGCGACCTCACCGCCTGCCGGCTGGTGATCGGCACCGGGGGCGCGCTCACGCGACTCCCCGGCGGCGAGGGGATCCTCGCCGCCATGCTCGGAGGAGGCGGCGGCGAGCTGCTCCTGCCGCCGAAGGACGCGCGCTGCCTGCTCGATCGCGACTACGTCTTCGCCTGCTGCGGCGCGCTGCTCGGGCACGTCCCGGACGGCGCGGTGGTCGCGCTCTTGCGCGCCAGTCTGGGTCTCTGCTACTGAACGTCCACCTTCGGCCCCCGTCAGTTCTCGACTATGCTTGATCCAGTGGGCTCCTGCGGGGACAAGCGTGCCGTCACGCGCGGTGTCGCGCGAGGGCTCGTTGTCGCCCTCGCGACGGCCGCGCTCTGCGTGATCCCGAGCGTGGCCGCTGCCGTTCCGCCCAGCCCGGCCCTGCTCGAGCGCGCGGCGCGCGATGAGGCCCTCGCCGCGCGCGTCGCGGCCTATGAAGAGCACGCGCGGTCGCGTGGCATCGACGCGCCGGCGCGGCCGGCCACCGTGGCCGCGCGCGACGCCCGCGGGGTGCTGCGTCTTCGCACCAAGAAGGTGGCGCCGGCCGCCGGCGAGCTCAAGACGCTGGCGCTGCTCGTCGACTTCTCCGATCGCGCACACATCGTCTCGGCACCATGGTTCGACGGCCTCCTGTTCGCCGACGTTCTCGGCCCGTCGAGTTTGCGCGGCTACTTTCGGGAGGTGTCGTACGGCAGTGCGACGGGCCCCGGCCTGCTGGACGTGGTGACCGACGATCCACCGTCGTCGGTCGGCGGCTGGCTACGCCTGCCGGGCACGCTGGCCTCGTATGTCGCGGGCGGCGACAACGGCACAGGCTCGTACCCCGGCAACGCCCAGAAGATGGTTGAGGACGCCGTGGCGGCGGCCGATCCGTGGGTCGACTTCAGCGCCTACGACAACAACGGCGACGGCTTCGTCGAGAACCTCATCGTCGTCCACGCCGGCCGCGGCGCGGAGTACACGGGCAGTGCCGCCGACCTGTGGTCGCATCAGTGGGAGACGTCGCAACCCGTTGCTGTCGACGGCGTGTTCGTCTCGGACTACTCCACGGAGCCCGAGTACTGGCGGACCGCGGGCGACATGACGATCGGGGTATTCGCGCACGAGATCGGTCACGTCCTCGGGCTGCCCGATCTGTACGATCGCGACTTCTCCAGTGCCGGGGTCGGCGCGTGGAGCCTGATGGGCGCCGGCAGCTGGAACGGCGATAACGGCGACTCGCCGGCGCGCCTGGACGCCTGGTGCTCGTCGCGGCTCGGCTGGCTGCAACCGCAGACGGTCAGCGGGACGCCGACCGCACGCGGTCTGGCGCCGGTTGGCGACTCGCGCACGGCGAGCGCGATCAAGCTCTACCCCTCCGGTGCGACCGGCGGCCTGGAGTACTTCCTCGTGGAGAATCGGCAGAAGACCGGGACGGACGCCGGCCTGCCCGGTGGCGGCCTGCTTGTCTGGCACGTCGATGAAACGCGGATCGGCGTCGACCACCGCAACGATGACGAGACGCACAAGCTGGTCGACCTGGAGGAGGCGGGCGGGGCACAGGATCTCGACTTCCCGTTCAGCGTGGGTTCGGCCGACGATCCCTTCCCGGGATCGACCGGGGCGCGGGCGTTCCTGGACACGACGCGCCCGGACGCTCGCACGTACGCCGGACGGGCGTCGGGCGTCGTGGTCGACGAGATCGGCGCCGACGGCGCCGTCATGACGGCGCGCTTTGGCGCCGTGGAGCCGGCCGACGGCACCGCGCCGACCGTGCGGGTCGTCGGAGCGAGGAGCGGCGGGCACTACCGCCGCGACACGACCCTCACGGTCGTGGCCGTGGACCAGCCGGGAGGATCCGGCGTCGGCCTGGTGACCTACGGCCTCGACGGCGGCCCGCTCCAGGCCGTCGAGGGGGGCAGGGCCGACATCGTGATTCCGGCGGTGCCGAACGCGTTTCACGTACTGGTCTTCTCGGCCGTCGATCGCGTGGGGAACAGTGCGCCCGTGCGGCGCTTCACGCTCACGACCGACACGAAGGGGCCGGTCGGGGCCGGCCGCTCCGTGAGCGGCAGGCGGGGCCGGCCGATTGCCATTCCGTACAGGCTGAGCGACACGCTGAGCGCCAGGGTCTGGGACGTGCGCGTCGTCGTCACGCGGCCGTCGGGGGCGATCGCGCGGACGTTCAAGCTGGGTCCCACCGCGTCCCGCCGGAGTGGCACGTTCTACTCCTTCACCTGGCGTCCAACCGCCAGCGGCGCCTACGTCTACCGGGTTTACGGACGGGACACGGCCGGCAATCCGCAGAGCGTCAAGGGCCGTGGCCTCGTCACCGTACGCTGAGCGCCGCCGGCGGGCGGGCGATCGTGAGCACGGTGTCTGACGAGCGCGGCAGGGTGGAGCCGCATCCGGCGCTGGCGCCGTTCGCGCCGCGGGTCCGGGACTGGTTCACGGCGGCGTTCCGGGCCCCGACGCCCGCGCAGGTTCAGGCGTGGCCGGCGATCGCCGCGGGCGGGCACGCCCTCATCTCGGCGCCGACCGGCTCGGGCAAGACGCTCGCCGCGTTCCTGTGGGCGCTCGATCGCCTGGTGGCCGAGCCCCCCGCCGGCGACCGCGAGCGGGGCCGGCTCCGGCTCGTGTACGTGTCGCCCCTCAAGGCGCTCGGCTACGACGTTCAGAGAAACCTGAGGGCGCCGCTGCGCGGCATTGGAGCCGATCTGCGGGTGGCGACCCGCACCGGCGACACGCCCGCCCGTGAGCGCCGGGCGATGCTGCGCACGCCGCCCGACATCCTCATCACGACCCCGGAGTCCCTCTACCTCATGCTCACCTCCCAGGCTCGCGAGCTGTTCGCCGGCGCGGAGTGGGTGATCGTCGACGAGATCCACGCCGTCGCCCAGACGAAGCGCGGCGCGCATCTCGCCGTGAGCCTGGAGCGACTCGCCGAGCAGGCGGGTCGCGACGTGCAACGCATCGGTCTCTCCGCGACCCAGCGGCCGCTGGACGAGGTCGCGCGCTTCCTCGTCGGGCCTCACCGCGACTGCGCCATCGTCGACGCCGGCGTGCGCAAGCCGCTCGACCTGCGCATCCAGGTGCCCGTTGAGTCGATGGCGGAGCCCGAGGTCCCGGTCGAGCTCGCCAGCTTGCCGGGCGGGGAGGCGACGCGGCGCTCGATCTGGCCGGCGGTCTACCCGGAACTGCTGCGCCTCGTGCGCGAGCATCGCTCGACGCTCGTCTTCGTGAACAACCGCCGCGCCGCCGAGCGCATCGCCCTGCGGCTCAACGACCTCGCCGGGCGCGATGACGCCGGGCACCGGGTCTCCTCGCCCGCGGGCGAGATCGCCCGGGCGCATCACGGCTCGCTGGCCCGCGAGGAGCGCCAGGCGATCGAGGAGCAGCTCAAGGAGGGCCGGCTGCCGTGTCTCGTGGCGACGTCGTCGCTCGAGCTCGGCATCGACATGGGCGCCATTGACCTGGTCGTGCAGATCGAGTCTCCCAAGTCGGTGGCGCGCGGGCTGCAGCGCATCGGCCGCGCCGGGCACGGCGTCGGCGAGGTCTCGCGCGGGAGGATCTTCCCCAAGTTCCGGGCCGACCTGCTCGAGTGCGCCGTCGTCGCGAGGCGCATGCGCGAGGGACAGATCGAGACGACCGTGGTGCCGCGCAACCCGCTCGACGTGCTCGCGCAACAGGTCGTGGCCATGGCCGCAACGGCCGGCGACAAAGGACTCCCGGCCGCCGACGTCTTCGCTCTGTTGCGGCGCACGTGGACGTTCGCCGAGCTGCAGCGCCGCCAGTTCGACAACGTGCTCGACATGCTCGACGGGCGCTACCCGTCGCACGAGTTCGCGGAGCTGCGGGCGCGGATCGTGTGGGACAGGGTCGCCGACACGATCCGCGCCCGGCCCGGCGCCCTCGCCTTGGCCGTGGCCAACGCGGGCACCATACCCGACCGCGGCCTCTTCTCGGTCAACCTGCCGGACGGGCGTCGGGTGGGGGAGCTCGACGAGGAGATGGTCTACGAGGCCCGGGTCGGCCAGGCCTTCCTGCTCGGCGCCACGTCGTGGCGGATCGAGGAGATCACGCGTGACCGGGTTGTCGTCTCGCCTGCCCCGGGCGCGTCCGCCGCGGTTCCGTTCTGGCACGGCGAGTCCGTCGGGCGGCCGATGGAGCTCGGCGAGGCGATCGGCGCCTTCGCCCGCTGGGCCGTCGGTCAGGACGAAGACGTGCTCCGGCGCGAGTACGACCTCGACGAGCGCGCCGCCCGCAACCTGCTCGCCTACCTGCGCGAGCAGCAGGCGGCGACGCGCGTCGTGCCTTCGGATCGCGCCGTCGTCGTCGAGCGCTTTCGCGACGAGGTCGGCGACTGGCGGCTCTGCCTGCTGACGCCCTTCGGCGGCCAGGTGCATGCCGCATGGGCCCTGGCGCTGAGCGCCCGGGTGCGCGCCCGCCTGGGGCAGGAGGCCGAGGCGATCTGGTCGGACGACGGCATCATCCTGCACCTGCCCGACGCCGACGATCCCCCGGCCGGGGACCTGGTTCTTCTGGAACCGGACGAGGCCGAGGACCTGCTCGTCGGCGAGCTCGGCGGCAGCGCTCTCTTCGGCGCGCGCTTCCGCGAGAACGCGGCCCGCGCCCTGCTCATCCCGAGGGCCCGTCCTGGCCGTCGCACGCCGCTCTGGCAGCAACGGCTCAAGGCCCAGGCGCTGCTCGCCGTGGCGCGGCGGTATCCGGAGTTCCCGATCGTGCTCGAAACCTACCGGGAGTGCTTGTGCGACGTGCTCGATCTGCCGGGGCTGCGGGAGGTCCTGCGTCGACTGAGCACGCGCGAGATCGGGGTTGTCGAGGTCGAGACGGCGGCGGCCTCGCCGTTCGCCTCCTCGCTGCTCTTCGACTACGTGGCCACGTACATGTACGAGGGCGACGCGCCGAGGGCCGAACGCCGGGCCCTCGCCCTCGCCCTGGACCGCGACCTGCTGCGCGAGCTTCTCGGTCAGGAGGAGCTGCGCGACCTCATCGCTCCGGCCGCGCTGGCCGCGGTCGAGGACGAGCTGCAGTGCCGTGCGGACCACCGCAGGGCACGTGATGCCGACGGCCTCCACGACGTCCTCCGCCGGCTCGGCGACCTGACCGAGGAGGAGGCCCTCGAGCGCGTGAGCGAGCCGGCCGCGGCGCGGGGGTGGCTTGCCGAGCTGGAGGGCGAGCGTCGAGCCGCGCCGGTCAGAATCGCCGGCGTGGAGCGCTGGATCGCCGCTGAGGACGCCGGCCTCTACCGCGACGCGCTGGGCGCGATCCCGCCGGCCGAACTGCCGCAGACCTTCCTGGCCGGCGTCCCGAACGCGCTGCTGACGGTGTTGAGGCGCTACGCGCGCACGCACGGTCCGTTCGAGGGCGACGACGTGCGGCGCCGGTGGGGCGTGGACGCGAGCGCCGCCCTCACGCTGCTGGAGCAGGCCGGGGAGCTTGTCCGCGGCGAGCTGCGCCCGCTCGGCACCGAGCGCGAGTGGTGCGACCCGGAGGTGCTGCGCCGCCTGCGACGCGCCTCGCTGGCGGCCTTGCGCCGGGAGATCGAGCCGGTCTCCTCCGAGGCACTGGCGCGCTTCGCGCCGGCGTGGCAGGGAGTCGGCGGACCGGCGGTGAGAGGGTCGGCAATGGCCGGCTCTGCTCAGGCTGGTCCCGGTGTCGACCGGCTTCGCGACGTCCTGGTGCCGCTCCAGGGTCTGCCCCTGCCGGTCGGAGTCTGGGAGCGCGACGTGCTGCCGTCGCGTGTCGGGGCGTACTCGCCGGCCTGGCTCGACGAGCTCTGCGCGAGCGGAGAGGTGGTTTGGGCCGGCGTGGGCGCATCGGGAGACCGGGCTGGCCGGGTGGCGCTGTACTTCCGGGAGGACGCGGCGCTCCTCGGTCTCCCGCCCGCGACCGGTGAGGCTCCCCGGGGCGAGGTGCACGGGCTCCTGCGGGAGCGCCTGGGGCGCGGGGCCTGCTTCTTCGCTGATCTGCTCGTGGAGTACCCGGAGGCGCCGCCCGACGAGCTGCGGGACGCTCTCTGGGACCTGGTCTGGGCCTCCGAGGCGACCAACGACGCCTTCGCCCCGCTGCGCGCCGCGGCACCCGGCCGTAGCTCCGCGGCGCCGAGGGGACATCGTGGATCCGTTGCGCGATCGCCCGGGGGAACGGGCGCCGGACGCTTCCAGCGCCGGGGGAGGGGGGCGCCGCCGCTGCAGGGGCGCTGGTCTCTCACGGCGGCCGTGTTCGGCGCCGCGGCGCCCGAGGCCGAGGGCCGGCGTCGCGCCTGGGCCGAGCTGCTGCTCGAGCGGCACGGCATCGTCACGCGCGAGCTCGTGCGGGCGGAGCGCGCCGCGGGCGGCTTCGCCGCCCTCTATCCGGCGCTCTCCGCCCTCGAGACGATCGGCAAGGCGCGCCGCGGCTACTTCGTGGAGGGCCTTGGCGGCGCCCAGTTCGCGCTGCCGGGCGCGGTCGAGCGGCTGCGCGCCGAGGCTGACACTCCGGGCCTTGCGCTGGTCCTCGCGGCCGCCGATCCCGCACAGCTCTACGGCGCGGCGCTGCGCTGGCCGGACGCGGGCGGTCGCGCCCCGGCGCGTCGCGCCGGGGCCTACGTGGTGCTCGTCGGCGGCCGTCCTGTGCTCGGCCTCGAGTCCGGCGGGCACAGCATGGCGGTCTTCCCGGGGGAGTCCGCCGAGACGCTGGACGCCGCGTTCGCGGCGCTCGCGGGGGCGGTCGCGGAGGGCCGTGTGCCGCGCCTCGCGCTCGAGCGCATCGACGGTGCGGCGGCCACGGAGTCGCCCTACGCCGGGCGCCTCCAGGAGCTCGGCTTCCGGGCTGGCCTGCGGCGCCTCAGTTTCGCGCGGCGCTACGCCTGACGTCGCCCCGGACGCCGCGTGCGCGCCGCCGCGTCGTCAGCCGTTGAGCGTGATCGCCTCAGGAGCGCAGGTGCGCAGGCAGTGCCCGCAGAGGCGGCAGGCGTCGGGGTTCTGGACGACGGCCTTGCCGCCGTTCAACGTGAACACTCCGTAGGGGCAGACCTGGACGCAGTTGCCGCACCCCGTGCAGGCGTCCGCGTCGACGACGACAGGAGCGGCAGCCGACGACCCGTCGCCCGACGACTGGCCACCGGCGTCGCCGCTCGAGGAGCCGTCGTCGGCGGACCCGTTGGAGGTGGTGCTGCCGCCATCGCCGCTGCTCAGCAGGCCGCAGCCGGCGAAGAAGGCGGCGGCCCCGACGACGCCGGCCGCCGCCAGGAAGCCCTTGCGCGAGAAGCGGGGAGGGCCGGCCTCGGAGGGAGGGCCGAACTCGGACGCGTCTCCGACGCGCCGGCAGGCGTCCGGCTCGGCCGCCCGTCCGCAGGCCGCCACGGACTGCGCGCCGCTCTCGGCCTGCGGCGGCTTGAGAGCGGCTCGCCGCGACTCGGCCTGCCCCCCAAGGTTGCGCGCGCTCGCCTCGACGCCGCGCGCCTCGCGACGCGCCCGTCGCCCATCGCCCATCGCCGCGAGGCGAGCCAGGGAGTCCGAGGCGCTCGCGGGTGCCGCGGCCGTGACGGCGGCCGGAACCGGGCTCACGGCTGGCACGCGTGCCCGGGCTGGGCGGCTCTGGCCGTGGCGGCGCTTGCCGCGGACCACTTTGCCGGTCATCGAGACGAGCCACCGCAGGTGCAGCGCCGTGTGAAGGCCCACGCCCGCGGCCATGACAGCGCCGCTCCAGTCGTGGACCGTCTGCCAGACGGCAGTGCTGATGCCGAGGATGACGGGCTGGCCGGCGGCGGACACGCTCACAGTGGTTTCTGGGAAGAGGCGGAAGAGCCCGGTCACGGCGCAGAACAGAAAGGCGATGCCGGTGATCATGTCGACCCAGTAGTTGACCATCGCCTTCTTCATCGCATACCTCGTGTCCGTCGTGGGTTGTCGGCGGCGGGACGATCGGCAGTCTCGACCTGCGCAGGCGGGCCTCTTCCGGCTCCAGGCCAGCATGATAGGCGGGCTCCCTGTGACCTCGCTGAGAGGACGCTGAGGTTTTGTGCCGGATGAGGAGGGCGCATGGCGCCCATTTGCTCGTGCACAGTCCAAGCCGCGCGTAATGCAAGAGGATCGACCGGCCGACGATAGAATGGATTCAGGACGGCAACCTCGGCGCGCCGTCGGCACGGCGACTCTCACCCTGAGGCAGGGAGGACGGATGAAAAGGTATTCCCGGAGGAGCGCCGTCGTGCTGGCGCTGGCGACGGCGCTGCTCGCGTGTCTGGTCGCCGCGCCCCTGGCGGTGGCGAGCGCGGCGGCAGATCCGCCGATCCAGGCGGCGCCGCTGAGCGAGGCGTTCCGGCAGTACCAGGCGCAACAGCGTCTGCAGCGGGCGCTGGGCCTGAACGGCGTCGTTCAGCCCAACCTGGGCATGATCCCTGAGCCGATGGATCCCTCGATCCTCAAGGGCACGGCCGGCACGGCACGGGTACGCTCGGTCGTCCCGCCCGTCGCCTACGACCTGCGGTCTCTGGGCAAGCTGACGCCCGTCAGGGACCAGAACCCGTTCGGCACCTGCTGGACGTTCGCCTCGCTCGCCTCGCTCGAGTCGTGCCTCCTGCCCGCCGAGGCGCGCGACTTCTCCGAGGATCACATGACGCTGACGTCGGGCTTCGACGACGGCGGCGACCCCTACAACGAGGGCGGCAACTACTACATGGCGACCGCCTACTTGGCGCGCTGGGGCGGCCCCGTCGACGAGACGGACGACGCCTACGGCGACGGCTTCACGCCGCCGGGACTCAGTCCCGACAAGCACGTGCAGGAGGTCCTCTACATCCCCGGCGGCGACATCGCCGCCGACACGAAGGCCATCAAGACCGCGATCATGACCTACGGTGCGGTGGCGACGTCGCTGTACTGGACGAACAGCGCCTACGACGAGAGCGAGAACAGCTATTACTACTTCGGCCTGGCGAGCATCGATCACGCCGTGACCATCGTCGGTTGGGACGACACCTTCTCCGCCACGCGCTTCGGTCTCATGCCTCCCGGCAACGGCGCCTGGCTCGTGCGCAACAGCTGGGGGACCGAGTGGGGCGACGGCGGCTACTTCTGGGTGTCCTACTGGGACGCCCATTGTGGCCGCGACAACGTCTTCAACGCCGTCTACCCCAACGCCGAACCGACGACCAACCACGACACGATCTACTACCACGACCCGCTGGGCCAGGTCGACACGCTGGGCTACGGCGATGAGACGGCCTGGGGGGCGAACGTCTACACGGCGACCGCCAGCCAGGCGGTCACGGCGGTCGGCTTCTTCACGCACGTGCCGGGCACCACCTACTCCGTGTACACGGGCGGTGTGACGGGCGGCGGCGCACCGGGGACCTTGACGAAGAAGGCGTCGGGCACGATCAACACCGCCGGCTACCACACCGTCAGGCTCTCCTCGCCGCGAGGCGTCGTCCGCGGCGGCAAGTTCGCGGTGGCCGTCAAGCTCAGGACCCCCGGCCTCGACTACCCGATCGCCTACGAGGGGTATGTTGCGGACTTCAGCTCGGGGGCGACGGCCTCGCCGCGGCAGAGCTACATGCGGCACACCGACGCAAGCCTGTGGCTGGACCTGACCCGCTACGATCCCACGGGCAACGTGTGTCTCAAGGCGTACGCGGACGACGATACCCAGGCGCCGACGAGTACGGTCGCGGCGCCGGCCTCAGTAGGGCGGTACGCCAGGGTCACGCTCAGGTTCCGGGTGAACGACCCGCAGCCGAGCTGCGGCTCCGCCGCGGTCAGGATCCAGATCCTGAAGGGGGCTTCGGTCGTCAGGACGATCACCGTCGGGACGAAGGGGACGAATACGACCGCCGGCTACATCTGGACGGCGACCCTCGGCAAGGGCGTCTACACGTGGCGGGTGTCGGCCATCGATCTGGCGGGCTATCCGGCAGCCGCGATGGTGCCTGCGGCGCTGGTCATCAGGTAGAACGAAGCGGCGGGAACGGGCCGAGGAGGCTCGCCGGATCCGGCGAGCCTCCTCGGCTATACCCTGTTGCATAGGTCCTATGCTATCCTGCGCTGCATAAGACCTATGCAGGGAGGCTCATGCTCGCGAACCCGACAGTCACTGTTGATCTCGGCAAGATCGAGGCCAACACCCGCACGGTCGTCGAGCAGCTTCCCGGAATCGAAGTCGTCGGCGTCGTCAAGGCCACCTCGGGCAGCCCGGAGGTGGGCAACGCGATGCTGGCGGGCGGGGCGGTGGCCCTTGGCGAGTCGCGGCTCGAGAACATCAAACGGCTTCGCGACGGGGGCCTGACGGCGCCGATCTGGCTGTTGCGGGCGCCGGTGCCGGCGCTCGCCGACGAGGCCGTGCGCTATACCGATGTTTCGCTGGAGAGCGAGCTCACGATCGTGCGCGCCCTCGAGGAGGCGGGAGCCCGGCAGCGGCGCCGTCATGGCATCGTGGCCATGGTCGACCTGGGCGATCTGCGCGAGGGGATGATGCCGGCCGAGCTGCCGGCGTTCGTCGACGAGGTCGAGCGCCTGACGCACGTGGAGCTCATGGGCATCGGCGTCAACCTGACGTGCTATGGCGAGATCATCCCGGACGATCGCAACCTCGGGCAGCTCGCCGCCCTGGCGGCCCAGACCGAGCGTCAGATCGGCCGCCGGCTGCGGTACGTCTCGGGCGGCAACTCGAGCTCGATCGCGATGGTCCTCGAGGGGCGCATGCCGCCCGCCATCAACTCGCTGCGCGTCGGCGAGACCATCCTGCTGGGCGTCGAGACGATCCACCGGCAGCCGGCGATGGGCCTCTTCCTGGACGCCATCACGCTCGCGGCCCCCGTGATCGAGTGCAAGCGCAAGCCCTCGCTGCCGATCGGCACCCAGGGTCAGGACGCCTTCGGCAACACCTCGGTCTTCGAGGATCGCGGGCAGCGACGCCGCGCGATCCTCGCTCTCGGCCGCCAGGACGTCTCGCCGGAGGGCCTGCGCCCCGTCGACCCGCGCATCGAGGTCCTCGGCGGCTCCAGCGACCACATGATCCTCGACGTCGAGGACCTCAACGCGTGCCTCACCCTGGGCGATACGGTGACCTTCATCCCGAACTACGCCGCCACCCTGCAGCTCTTCACCTCGTCGTACGTGGACAAGGTGTACGCGACGCCGCAGGCGGCGCCCATCTCAGCCCGTCCGGAATGACTCCGGCCGGAGGACTGCCAACCAGAGGAGCGGTCATGGCCAGCAAGACCAAGGTGCTCATCATGGGAGCTGCCGGGCGCGACTTCCACAACTTCAACATGTGCTTTCGCGACAACGAGGCCTATGAGGTCGTCGCCTTCACCGCGACGCAGATCCCGTACATCAACGACCGCAAGTACCCTGCGGAGCTGGCCGGCCGTCTCTACCCGAACGGCATTCCGATCCACGACGAGACCGAGCTGGCCGATCTCGTGACGCGGCACGGCGTCGACGAGGTCGTCTTCGCCTACAGCGACGTTCCCTACAGCTACGTCATGCATCGCTCCGCCCACGTGAACGCGCTCGGCCCCGACTTTCGTCTGCTCGGTCCTGCGCAGACGATGATCAAGAGCAGCAAACCGGTGATCGCCGTCTGCGCCGTGCGCACCGGCGCCGGCAAGAGCCAGACCACGCGCAAGATCCAGACCATGCTGCGCGGGGCCGGCAAGAAGGTCGTCAGCATCCGCCACCCCATGCCGTACGGGGATCTGGTCGCGCAGCGCGTGCAGCGCTACGCGACGATCGCGGACCTGGCGAGGTACAACTGCACGATCGAGGAGATGGAGGAGTACGAGCCGCACGTCGCCGCCGGCAACGTGATCTACGCGGGCGTCGACTACGAGGCGATCGTCCGCCAGGCCGAGCAGGAGGCCGACGTCATCCTCTGGGACGGCGGCAACAACGACTTCAGCTTCGTCAAGCCCGACCTGTACGTGACCGTCGCCGATCCGCACCGCCCGGGCGACGGTCTGCGCTACTACCCCGGCGAGGTCAACCTGCGGCTCGCCGACGTCGTCGTGCTCAACAAGATCGACACCGCCGACCGCGCCGGCATCGAGGCCGAGATCGACAACGTGCGCTCGGTCAACCCGAACGCCAGGATCGTCATGGGCGCCTCGCCGGTCACCGTCGATGACCCGGCGGCGATCCGCGGGCGCCGCGTCCTCGTCGTCGAGGACGGCCCCACGCTGACGCACGGCAACATGAAGTACGGCGCCGGCACCGTGGCCGCACGCCAACTCGGCGCCGCCGAGCTCATCGATCCACGGCCCTTCGCCGTCGGCGAGATCGCGGCGACCTTCGCGAAGTACCCCAACATCGGCGTGCTGCTGCCGGCCATGGGCTACTCCGAGCAGCAGCTCACCGACCTCGCCCAGACGATCAACGCCTCGGGCGCCGACCTGGTCGTCATCGGCACGCCGATCGATCTGCGGCGCATCGTGGACATCAAGATCCCCGCCGTCCAGGTCGGGTACGACCTCCAGGAGATCGGCTCTCCGACGCTGACGGACATCCTCAGCGAACGCGGGTTCATCTGATAGCATCGTTGTCCTTGCCCGTCAGCCCAGCAAGGGGGGCCGCATGCCTGAGCGCTTCTATACTCGCATCACGGAGCTGGACCTCACCGGCCGCAGCTTCCTCACGATCCACGATTTCTCGTCGGCCGAGATCATGGCCCTCCTGGGTCTTGCCCGCGACCTCAAGGCTGCCCAGAAGAACCGCGAATCAGTGCACATGCTGCCTGGCCGCGCCGTGGCCCTCGTCTTCATGAAGACCTCGACGCGCACCCGCATGAGCTTCGAGGTCGGCGTCCAGCAGCTCGGCGCGCAGCCCATCTTCCTCAACGCCAACGACATCCAGCTGCGCGTCGGCGAGACGATCAAGGACACCGCCAACGTGATGAGCCGCTACGTCGACTGCATCATGATCCGCACCTTCGCCCAGCAGGACGTCGAGGACCTGGCCGCCTACGGCCAGATCCCGGTCATCAACGGCCTCACCGACGACCATCACCCCTGCCAGGGCATGGCCGACGCCCTCACCGTGCGCGAGCACTGCGGGGACCTGCAGGGCCGCACCCTCGTCTACACGGGCGACGGCAACAACGTGCTCACCTCGCTCATGGAGGTCGGCGCCAAGACGGGCATGAACGTCATCGCCTGCACGCCGCCGGACTACAAGCCCGCCGAGTGGGCGATCACCCGCGCCCGGGAGGACGCCCGGGAGAGCGGCGCCAGCATCGAGTGGACGAGCAACCTGCGCGCCGCCGTCAAGGGCGCCGACGTGATCTACACCGACACCTTCACGAGCATGGGCAAGGAGGCCGAACACGACCAGCGCCTGCAGGCCCTGCGCGACTACCAGGTCAACATGGACCTCGTCCGGCACGCCGGGCCGCAGGTCAAGGTCATGCACTGCCTGCCGGCCCACTGGGGCGAGGAGATCACCGAAGAGGTGCTCTACTCGCCCAACTCGATCGTCTTCGACCAGGCCGAGAACCGGCTGCACGCCCAGAAGGCGATCATGGCGGCGATCATCGACTGAGGCGACGGCGAGACGCTGATGCCGCCGCGCCCCCTTGTCGTCAGATCCAGCTCGGGAACCAGTAGATCCGGGAGAACTCCTCCGGCGTCATCGGGATCGCCAGGACGACCGGCAGGAAGGCGACGACGATCCCCACGATGAGTCCGGCGGCGGCCGTCGCCACGAGCGGTCTGTGCCGCCGCAGGCGCGGCGACGCGAGCACCATCACCGCTCCCACGCCCAGCAGGCATGCAACAGCGACGCCGACCCAGCCGAGGGCCGGGCTCAGCTCACGGGGGAGGGTCCAGAAGAGCCACTGGCCGAGGCGGCCGACGGGGCTCCACAGCAGCGCCGTGGCAAGCGCGGCGCCGGTCAGCAGCAACCAGCGGCGCCGCGTCGGGTCGGCGAGTCCCGCGAACTGAGCCAGACCGGCCGCCACGAGCACGGCCAGGAACGGGGCCACCGGCGTCATGTAGAAGAGGAACGACGTGCGCGCCGTTGCGAACCAGGGCAGGTAGAGGACGGCGACGATGGCCGCCGGCACGAGCATCAGCGTCCCTCGGCGCAGGAGCGCCACGATGGGCGCCGCCACAAGGGCGAGAGTCGCCCCCCACCAGAGGAACGGATTGCCGATCGCCACCACGCCGCGGTGTTCGGTCGTCCCGCGGAAGTAGTACCAGACGGGGCGGTAGTCGATGATCCACGAGGGCGCGATCGACGCGTAGCTGTGCTCGGCGTCGAGGTCGATGCTGTACATCCACATCTGGCGCTGCAACTCCCACCAGTCGGCGAAGGTGTGACCGCTGATGAAGTACTGCGCATAGCTGGCCATGTAGACGATCGCCGGCACGAGGACGAGGGCGCCGAGGGCGGGGAGGGCATCGACGAGGGCACGCGGGATGCGCCGGTCCGGCGACGGCGGGGCGGCGGCCGTCGCGTCCCCGGACGGCGCGGATCTGTCGCCGGTCGTGGCGACCGGCTCGTGGCCGCCTCCCGGCGCCACGCCGGAGGGCGCCTCCGCCTCCGCGAGGGAGACGGTTCCCGGGACCTGCTCGAGCTCAGGGGCGGCGGACCGGCGCACGAGCCAGCCGCCGGCCACGATGAGCCCGGCCGCCAGCAGGGCGAGGACGCCCGACCACTTCGTGGCCAGGGCAAGTCCCCCGGCAAGGCCGCACAGGACCAGCCACAGCAGCTTGTGCCCGTCCTGAACGTAGCGCAGGGCGAGGTAGATGCAGAGCACCGTCCAGGCGGCGACGAAGATGTCGAGCATCGCGACCCGCGACTGGGTGATGCCCAGGGGGTCGGCGGCGGCGAAGAGGAGGGCGACGAGCGCCCACGCCCGCGACAGGCCGAGCCGTCTGGCCACGGGATAGACGCAGACGAGGACGACCATGCCGGCGACGACCGCCGGCAGGCGCCAGCCGATGGCACGGTCGCCGAACAGGATGATGCCGGCGGCGATCGCGAACTTGCCCATGTCCGGGTGTGGCCAGGAGGTCGAGTCGCCGGGGATCCAGCGGTACAGCGGATTTGTTGGGCCTACGCGCCCGTCGACGATCATCCTGCCGTCCTTGACGTAGTAGACCTCGTCGAAGACGTACTCGGCCGGGAAGTCGAGGCGCCAGAGGCGCAGACCGGCCGAGACGGCGAGGATCAGGATGACGGCGGCGATCCAGAGCCGCCGGCCTGTCGGCGACCAGCGGCGGGGGGCCGCGACGCCGGTCCCGGGGCTGGCGATGGGTGTCGTCGTCGCGTTCGCCGAGTGCTCCTTCACGCGGGGGCGTGTCTGCGACAGTATAGTGTGCGCTGCGTGCGCGCCGCTCTCCGCCCGCCGGAACGAAGGAGATGCTCTTGGATCGTGTGCTCATCGGAGACGCTCCCCTGACGATCGACGACGTCATCGCGGTGGCCCGCGGGCGGGCCGAGATCGGCCTCGCCGACGCTGCGCGCCGGCGCATCGCACGCGCCCGGGCGGTGATCGTCGACGTTGTCGCCCGCGGGGAGGTCGTCTACGGCGTGACGACGGGCTTCGGCCAGCTCGCCACGACCCACATCCCGGTCGAGAAGGTGTGCGAGCTGCAGGAGAACCTCGTGCGCAGCCACGCCGTCGGCGTGGGGGCGCCGCTCTCCCGCGAGGTGGTGCGCGCCGCCATGACCGTTCGCCTCAACACCATGGCCCGGGGCTACTCGGGAGTGCGGCTGGAGGTCGCCGAGCAGCTGACCGCCATGCTGAACGCCGACCTGGTGCCCTGGGTGCCCTCGCGAGGGTCGCTCGGCGCCTCCGGCGATCTGGCCCCCTCGGCCCATCTCGTCCTGGCGATGATGGGTGAGGGCGAGCTGCTCGGGGTGGATGGAGGGCGCGAGCCGTCCGGGCCCGCCCTGCGGGCCGCCGGGCTCGCGCCCGTCATTCTCGAGGCCAAGGAGGGCCTCTCGCTGCTCAACGGCACCCAGTTCATGGCGGCCGTGGGCTGTCTCGCCGTCGTCGACGGCGAGTCCCTGCTCGACTCGGCCGACCTCATCGGGGCCATGAGCCTCGAGGGCCTGCGCGGCTCGGTCGGGCCGTTCCAGGATCGGATCCAGCGACTTCGCCCGATCCCCGGGCAGCTCCACACGGCGCGCAACGTGCGCCGCGCCATCGAGGGCAGCGCGATCATGCTCAGCCACCTGAACTGCGACAAGGTGCAGGACGCCTACTCGATCCGCTGTATCCCCCAGGTGCACGGCGCCTGCCGCGACGCCTCGCGCTGGCTGCGTGAGGTCATCTCCGTCGAAGTCGACTCCGTCACCGACAACCCGCTCGTCTTCCCGGACACCGGCGAGATCATCTCGGCCGGCAACTTCCACGGCGAGCCGCTCGCCCTGGCGCTCGATCTGGCGGCCATGAGCCTGGCGGAGATCGCCTCCATCAGTGAGCGCCGCATCTTCCGCATGCTCACCAGCACCCTGTCGGAGCTGCCGCCTTTCCTTACCAGGGACAGCGGCCTCAACAGCGGCTACATGCTCGGCCAGTACGTCGCGGCGGCCCTGGTCGCCGAAAACAAGGTGCTCTGCCACCCGGCCAGCGTCGACTCGATCCCGACCTCGGCCGACCAGGAGGACCACGTGAGCCTGGGCATGACGGCGGCTCTGAAGCTGCAGGACGTCCTGCGCAACGCCCAGACCGTGCTCGGCATCGAGGCTCTCTGCGCCGCTCAGGCGATCGACTTGCTGGCCCCTCTCCAGCCGGGTCCCGGCACCGCCGCGGGGCGCGCCGCGGTGCGGCGGTTCGCCCCGGCGCTGGAACGGGATCGCTACCTCGCGCCCGAGATCGAAGCGGCGGCGCGGGCCGTCGCCGCCGGCGAGTTCGCCGCGATCGTCCGGGCGCAGCATGCAGAGACGACGTGAAAGGCGGTCCGATGGGCGTGCGGCCTGACGACGATCGAGGCGCGAGCACCGACCGGGCGGCGAGCGGCAAGGTCGCCGCCGACCTCGTCTTGCGTGGTGCGAGCGAGCTGGTGACGATGACGGAGAGTCCGGCGTCAGGACTCGGCGTCATCGCCCGCGGCGCTCTGGCGGCCAGGGACGGCGCGATCGTCTGGGTCGGCCCCGAGGCCGGGCTGGCGCAGGCCGTCGACCTGGCGCCCGACGGTCTCGAGCTCGACGCCGAGGGCTGCAGCGTCCTGCCCGGCTTCGTCGACGCGCACACGCACGTCCCCTTCGCCGGCTCGCGGGCCGACGAGTACGCCGAGCGGCTCGGCGGCGTCAGCTACGCCGACATCCTCGCCCGCGGCGGCGGTATCAACCGCACGGTGACGGCCACGCGCGAGGCGACGGAGGAGGAGCTCGCGCGTCTCTCCGCGGCCCGCTACGACAGCATGCTGCGTCACGGCACGACGACGGCCGAGGTCAAGAGCGGCTACGGCCTGACGACGGCCGACGAGGCGAAGCAGCTGCGGGCGGCCGCGGTCGACCATCCCCTGCGCCGCGAGTACACCTTTCTCGGCGCGCACCTGACGCCGCCGGAGTTCAAGGACCGCGACGACGCCTTCATCGACCTGGTCTGCGACGAGATGATTCCCGCCTGCGCGTCCCTGGCGACGTGGTGTGACGTGTTCTGCGACGAGGGCGCCTTCACCGTCGCCCAGTCCCGTCGCGTCCTGCTCGCCGGCCGCGCCGCCGGTCTCGGCCTGCGCATCCACGCCGACGAGCTGGCTCGCAGCGGCGGCTCCCGGCTGGCGGCTGAGCTCGGCTGCGCCTCGGCCGAGCACCTCATCCACGCCACCTGGGAGGACATCGCCGCCATGAAGGCTGCCGGGGTCACTCCTGTGGTCCTGCCGGGGACCAGCTACACGCTGGGCGTCCAGTATGCCCCGGCGCGCGCCTTCCTCGAGGCCGGGCTCACCATAGCTCTGGCGACGGACTTCAATCCCGGAAGCTGCTACAGCGAGAACCTGCAACTCATGATCTCGCTCGCCTGCCAGCAGATGAAGCTGACGCCGGACGAAGCCCTGTTCGCCGCCACGGCCGGCGGCGCCGTGGCTCTGCGCCGCGACGACGTCGGGGCTCTGGCGGTGGGGAAGAGGTGCGACTTCAGCGTGCTGGTCGCCGTCAATCACCGTGAGCTGCCGTACCACTTCGGCGTCAGCCTCGTCGACAGCGTCGTCGTCGCGGGCCGCGTCGTCGTGCAGAACGGCGTGCGCGTGGACGGCGCCGCCAAGCTCTGAGCTCGGGGCGGGCGGCGGCGCGCCTGATGGCGCGCCACCGCCTCTGTTCTCGCGTGGGCGTGATCTCCCGCAGATGAGTGCGTGCTTTTCCGTCCGCGGCCGCTCCTATCATCTCCCTTGACACGAACGTGTGTTCACCCTAAGCTCCATACGAACACACGTTCGACGAAACAGGAGGAACGGTGGAAGGTCTCACCCAGCGGCAAGAGCAGGTTCTGGAGTACATCCGCGAGAGCGTGCGCAGGGACGGCTACCCACCGACGGTCCGCGAGATCTGCACAGCCCTCGGGCTGTCGTCGCCCTCCACGGTGCACGCGCACCTCGCCAACCTCGAGCGGCGAGGTCTCATCAAACGCGACCCCACCAAGCCGCGCGCCCTCGACCTGGCCGAGGGGCACAAGCCCGTTCGGCCATTGCCGCTGGTCGGTCGTGTCGCCGCCGGCGCCCCCATCCTGGCCGAGGAGAACATCGAGGATATGGTCGACGTCCCGGCGTTCCTGCGCCGCGACGACGGCGACTTCCTCCTGCGCGTCCACGGCGACTCCATGGTCGAGGCCGGCATCTTCGACGAGGACTACATCGTCGTGCACCCGGCCGAGCAGGCCGCCAACGGCGAGATCGTGGTGGCGATGGTCGGCGACGAGGCGACCACCAAGCGTTTCTTCAGTGAAGGGCCCAAGGTCCGCCTGCAGCCCGAGAACAGCCTGTACGAGCCGATCGTCGTCGACGCCGACGCGGTCCGCCTGGTCGGCAAAGTCGTGGGGGTGCTCCGCAAGCTATGAACGTCCTGCCGCTGACCGCGCTGCCTCTGCAATCGCTCGCCGACGTCGTCGACGAGACGCTCGCCGGCGCCCTTGCCGGGCACGGCCAGTCGTGCCTGTGGTGTGGCGGCGGCCCCGTCCGTGTCACGTCCTTCGACTTCTGGACAGGCGAGGTCAAGGTGCTCTGCCCGGAGTGCGGCAGCGAGCTCAGCGGCGCCGTGGTTCGCCATCGTCTCGAGGTGCCGGCGTGAGCGGCTTGGCGCACGGCCGCCGCGTCTCCGCGACCGGCGCTCGTCCTGCCGCGCAGACCCGGTCCATGCGCGCGCCGGAAGCCCGCGGTGGAGGGTGGCGAGCCGGCGGCCGGGCTGGGCGGCGCGAGCTGCGCCGGCGCCGCCTCGCCGGCCTGCTTCGGTTTGCCGTGTTCCTGCTGTTCGTCTTCGTCGCCGTCTGGGCCGGGGTGCGTGTCGCGCACGCCACCAGCGACGCGGCCGTCTACCAGGGCGAGCGCTATGTTGTCCAGGTTGGCGACACCCTGTGGGACATCGCCCTTCGCCACGACAGCGACGTCGACCCGCGACGCGTCGTGTACGGCATCCGCGTCGCCAACGGGCTGCCCAGCGGGCACGTCCTGCAGCCTGGCGACACGCTGATGCTGCCGTACCGCGGGGAGTAGTAGCTGCGTAGGGTATACTTGGCGGGCGCCGGGACGTGGCGCAGCCTGGCAGCGCACCTGCTTTGGGAGCAGGGGGTCGGCGGTTCGAATCCGCCCGTCCCGACCAGCACTACTCGAGCGGGAGTAGCTCAGTTGGCTAGAGCATCAGCCTTCCAAGCTGAGGGTCGCGGGTTCGAAGCCCGTCTCCCGCTCCACTTTCCTTCGCTGGCCGGCGCACAACCGTCCGCCACAGCCGTCGCACCGTAGGCCTCGCGTGCGCCCGTAGCTCAGCCGGATAGAGCAGGAGACTTCTAATCTTCAGGTCGCAGGTTCGAATCCTGCCGGGCGCGCCAGAACCCCTCCGGATGGCAGAGGACCGTCGTCCCGTGGTACTATCGCTACGGCGCCGCCAGGCGCCCGCTTTGACATCCATCCTCCCACACGCAACGGCTTCCGGCCGTGCATGAGGCGGCCTGCGCCCCCGTACCCAGGGGCGCGACAGACAGCGGCCGCCGAGGCCCGTCGGCGTCCTCGCGATTCAATCGAGACGAGAGCGCCGGCGGCGCCGTCCACCGCCGCCCGGGGCCCTGGCGTCGAAGGTGCGACACCCTCCCTTGACTCCTCCGCGCTGCAGGCCCTAGCGCCGCGAGCGGTTCCGCCACAGCCACCTGGCGACGAGCACGGCGGCGCTGATGCCGATGACGACCATGCCGACCGACCAGAGTTCAACCAGCACTTAAGCGCCTCCCGCGTCTCTTCACTCGACCCGGACGAGGTAGTCCGGGCAGCCGTACGCTGGACCCCGAATGATGCCGAGCCAGTGTGTGTACAGGGTGAGCTCCCCGGCGGCCCGCAGTCGCAAGGCGGTCTCGCTCAGGACCGTGTCGGGGACGTCCTCGAGCGGGACGAGTGTGTACATCTCGCCGGCTTCGCGGTTGAGGACGAACGCCTCCAGCTCGGCTTCGACCGCCGTCAGCAGAGGCTTGGGCTCGAGCCGGTCGTCTCCGTCGCCGGCCACGAGCGGCTGGGCGTGCGTGACTCTCACGAGGACCCCCGATCGACACGCGTCCGTTGCGAGGATAGCCGCCCGCGGGGGCTGCCGCCACGGGCGGCCGCCGGCGGACGAGCGTCAGGCCGCCGAGGATGGGTGAACGCGGGAGGCGAACTCAACCGTGACGACAACGCCGTTGCTGTAGAGCAGCTGGATCATGGTGCCGTCGGGGTTCTCGTAGGTGTACACCTCGTCCGGGTCGTCTCGGCCGGACTCCTCGGCCATCTCGAACTTCGCCCTGTAGAGTCTCTTCGCCTGTTCGGGGGTCATGGCGTCTCGCTCCTCTCCGCACGTCGCTCTCGACGCCGATGCGGCGGCGATGCCGTCTACACCGGCGCGCGTGGTCGCGTCGTCACCATCGGCAGGGAGTGGCTGTCTTGAGAGGGAGAACATTTGTCCATGCCGCGCGGCCGGGTGGATCGCGGACGCGCCCCTCGCTCGTGGATCACTCGCGCCGGTGCGGCGCTGCCGTCAGGAGGGTCGGCCAATGCGAGGGAGCTCAAGGCGAAGCACCGGGGGTGTGGGCGAGGCGAGGGGTATCGCGAGGACGAGAAACCACAGGCCCGGTGCCAGCGGACCTTGAGCGATAAGCGGCGTGTGCGCGATCAAGCGGCGTGTGCGGCGACGGCGGCCATGAGGCGCAGGCGGCCGCCGCGTAAGGCGGGCCTTTGGCTTCGGCCTGCGGCAGAAAGGCCGGCGAGCGGCCGCTGCGGGCCCCGTCAGGCCTGCGTGCCGCCGGCGTGGCGGCTCTGCACGGTCTGCTGCTGCCGCTCCATCCTGCGTCCCATGGGCCGCCAGATGGCCATCCAGAAGACCGCCCAGGTGACGATCACGGCGACGGCGCGCTCAAGGAGCTCCGGCCAGGAAAGGTCGAAAGTCGCGAGCAGGTAGCGCTGGGCGATCGAGACGACCAGCAGAATGACCACGAACGCCACGGCGTAGCCGGCTATCCTCAGGATCTTCACCATGCCTCCACTCGCTCGGCCGTTCTCGGGGCGCCAACCTTCTCACAGCCGGCGCGTCTGCTCAAAAGATCTGCGGTGTGCGGCAACGTGCGGCGGTGAGCGGCGGTGGGCGGCGGCCGGGCGGCACGCGACGGCCGCCAGACGATGCGCGTCGGCGGGTCGGGTTTCAGGCGCCGCGGCCTGGACCTCGGGCGGCGGTCAGCCGGCGCTGCGCCGCACACGGCGGCGCGCTTGGCTCACCGCCGGATTGGCGCGTCTTTCGGAAGGGCGCCGACGTCCACGCGGCGGCCCGTCGCCGCCGTCCTTTGACAGGCGGCGCGCGAGCCGAGGAGACTAGGCGGCCGACAGGCTGACGACCCGGACGCTCGCGCGGGACCGGTCTGCCGGAGCCAGCGCGACGATGGATGAGGGGGAGGACAATGGCGGAGGAGTTGCCCGAGGCGCGCGAAGTGATGTACCTCAACATGACGGAGGCTGCCGCCCTGTGGGCGGGAATCACCGGCGACGACGTGACCCTGCAGGCCTATGAGGCAAGGTGCGCATCGGGCGAGCTGGAGCGACTCGGCATCAGCCTGCTGGCCGGTGTCGACGGCAAGTGGCTCACCGACATGGACAGCCTGCTCGCCTATCTGGATCGCGACATCGCGGGGCAGTGTGAGCGGGTCAAGGAGGCTCTCGAGGAACGGCGGCTCGAGCTCGAGGGGTTCTGATGGTTCGTCAGGGGGCGGCGCCTGCCGGCGTCGCGCCGCCCTCGCTCTAGCGAACCGTCACGACCGTCTGAACCGGGGCGTACTCGCGGTTGCCGCCCCGGTCGCGGGCGCCGAAGGTGAAGATGAGAGTCCCCCGTCCGGTCGGTCGCCAGGAGGCCGTGGCCGGCTCGCTCGTCTTCACCCAGCCCAGAGCGATGACCCCGAGCTGCTTGCCCTTGCCGCTGGTCACCGTACACCAGCGCTCGACCTCCGGGCTGTGGGGATCGTCCACGGTGACCGCCACCTTCGCCGACTGGCCGAGGGTCAGCGTGGCCGTGCCGGGCGCCGCGAGGCGCGGCTTGTAACGGTCGGCGGCGAGCGCCGCGACGACGTCGGTGGTCCCCAGGGCCGACGTCGCCGAGATCGTGGCGCGATACCCGCCGTTGGCGGCGCGGGCGCCGCTCGCCGTACGGCCGTCCCACGTGACGGTCTGGGCGCCGGGAGCGAGCGAGCCCGCCCGCAGGGTGCGAACCGTCACGCCGTCCTTGGCGATCGTGAGCACGACCGAGGCGCGCCGCGTGAGCGTGAAGCTCAGGCCGGCGGCGTCCTGGACGCCGTCGCCGTTCGGCGAGATCGTCGCCGGTGCGACGGTCGCGGGCCCCACCGTGCGGTCGACGATCGCTCTGAAGCCGACGCCGCGCGTGTTGCCGGCGTTGTCGCGAAGCTCCACGCGCAGGGTGTAAGCGCCGTCGGCCGCATCGACAAGCCGGCCGTCCCTCTCGAGCTTGCCGCCCCAGGAGACCGTTCGCGCTGCGTGGGTCGCGTCGGTCCAGTCGTGGAGCAGGCGCCGCGTGGCGCCCCCGGCGTCGAGCACAAGGACCCTGACCGAGCAGGCCTCGACGGGGGTGAAGGTGAGCCTGGTCGTGTCCTTCCAGCCGTCGCCGTTGGGACTGAACGCGGTACGCAAGAGGGTGGAGGTCTGGACTCGCGGCGCCGCAGTGTCGATCGTCACCGTCTCCGCGCGGGTGGCGACGGAGCCGTACTTCGAGGTCGCCGTGACGTTCACGGTGTAGACGCCGTCGGCTGCTCGTGCTCCCGCGGCGTCCTTGCCGTCCCATATCACTCCGACCTTCTCGCCTTCGCCGTTGAAGGCGCGCACGATCTGGCCCTTGGCGTTCACGATCTGTACGGTCCAGCGCGCGGTCTCCGAGATGGTGTAGCTCACCTGGAGTCTGTCCAGTCGTCCATCACCGTTGGGGCTGAGCTCCGGCGTGCTGAGCGTGAGCTGGGTGATCTCCGGCGGAGGGAAGCGGCGGCCGGTGGCCTTGCGGATCGTGGGGAGCTTGCCGTAGAAGGCGTCGCCCGGACACGCGGTGTAGTTGGCGTCGCGGTGCCCGGCAATGACTGGGAAGGTGACGGTCTCGCCCTGGGTGTGCTTCTCCGTGGCGCCGCAGGTCATCTTGACCGTCCCCAGCGGATTGAGGCCGTGCAGCTCGAGCTTCCAGGCGAGCAGTTCCTCGAGGGCGGTCAAGACGGTCGTCGGCGGCGCGGCGTCGGTGTATGTCCCGATCACAGAGACGCCCGTCGAGCCTGTGTTGAAGCCGTAGACCTGGGCGCCGACGACACCCTGGCGCGGACCGCCGTAGCGGCCTACGTAGATCGTGCCGAAGCGGTCGATGAGGAAGTTGTAGCCGATGTCGTTGAAGTGCACGCCCTTCACGTGGTAGGCGTAGATCCCGCGCACGATACCGGGCGCGTCCGCCCGAGAGTAGGTGTTGCCGCCGGCGGTGTGGTGGACAAACGCCATCTTGACCGGCGCGTAGGCGGGGTCGTCCCTGCGCAGCGACTCGTCGGCGCCCCACTGCTCGCGGGTGACGAGGGACGGCTCAGCTGCCGCCGCTCTCGACCGCGGGCCGGCGCCGCTGGCGGCGGCCGGCGCGGCGGCGGCCGACCCATCAGTGAAGCGGTCGGCGGCGGCCTGTTCGCCTTCGGTGTCGATCGCGACGAGGCGTACGCCGGTCAGCGCGAGCGGGGCGTTGCCGGCCACTGAGCGGGCCGCGAGCTGGACGTAGCGCCCGTCGTCTGTCCAGATGGCCTCGGTGAAGGCTCCCGGAGCGGCGCCCAGCGCGCCGGTCCGTTGAGCGCCGCCGGCTGCGCCGTCCTCGCCGGCCCTCTCGAGCGGCGCCTCGTACCAGGCGCTCCAGGCGCGCCCGTCGAGACTGGTGCGCAGGCTCAGGACGACGTCGCCGGGAGCAGGCGGCGCGTCGCACAGGACGCCGAGCATCGTGAACGTCGCGCCGGCGTCAAGGGTGACGGCGGCGGATGTGCCGCCCGTGGCCTGCAGGCGCTGCCCCGCCGCAGGGGGCGCGTCGGCGCCTGACGTCGGCCCGCGGACCACCGCTACGTCCTGAGGGATCGTCACGGTTCGCAGGGTCACGGGAGGCGCGCTCAGCGAAGCCGGCTCCTGGGCGCCCGCCGGCGGCGGCGCCCAAGGTGACAAGCAGAGCGCGGCCACGGCGGCGAGCGTCAGGGCCACGCCGCGCACGGTCGTGCTCGAAAGGGGATGTCTCCAAGATCGCACTCGCACCTCTGGAGCTTCGGCACGACGGCGAGAGGACATGAGGGATTCGCCGTTCGTATTGTATGCTACCGGCGGGTGCCGGGCGCGAGCCGGCGGAGGCCGACCCGCCGCCGGCGGGTGGCAAAGGCGGGCGACGAACAGGCTGTCGAGCGATGGATGACGAGCCACGCCGCGAAGGCGTTGAGCATACTCCGGACGAGCCAGGCGAGGGCGCCGTCGAGTCAGCCCCGGCCGAGGCCAAGGCGGGCGCGGCCGCTTCTCAGGGTCCGGCCGGGGGCGCCGCGCCGGATGAGCAGGCGGGGCCCGGCGCGCCGCTTGAGGCCGACGACCTCGGTGGGCTCGGCGGCGCGGCGGAGGCCGCGGCGGCCGCCGAAGCCAACGCTCCCGGCCACGCGCCCGGCGACTTGTGGGCCGACGACCTGCTCGACGAACCGGCGCCCGAGGAGGGGCCATCGGCGGCCGCTCGCGATCTCCGTGCGTCCCTCGACCATCATCTTGCCCGGCACGACAAGCCGACGTTCGTGCGCACGGCCGTCGAGGCCGTCACCGCTCGCCTCCTTACGATCCCCGAGCTGTACCGCGACGTGCTCACGCCGCTCCTGGTCGACACGGGCTCGGGCTGGCAACACGGCCGGATCGCGATCTGGGAGGAGCACATGGCTACGGCCATGGTGCGCACCGTCGTCGAGATCCTCTATCCGGGCGTGCTCAAGGCCAAGCTCGCGGTGCCGCCGGCCGGGCGCAGCGCGCTCCTCGTCTCGCCGCCGGAGGAGGTCCACGATCTGGGGCTGCGCATGATCGCCGACCGCTTCGAGATGGCCGGCTGGACCACGTACTTCGTCGGCGCCGACGCCCCGATCGACGAGACGATCGACGCCGCCCGCAAGCTGGGTGTCGACGCCGTCGTCATGAGTTCCGCCACGCACTTCCACCGTCTTGCCTTGCGCGGCTACGTGGACCGTCTCGAGCGCGAGCTCGATCACGTCCACGTGTGGGTCGGAGGGTCCGCCTTCATCGGCGGCACCGAGGGCTGGGCCTCCTACGAGGTTCGCGATCTCGATACGCTGCTGGCCGAGTTCACGCCGCCGCCGCCGCCGCCGGCTCCGCCGGAGGACGAGGCGCGGACGCCGGAGGACGACGCCGCGCCGGCCGAGGATGAGGCCTGAGCCGTGCTGAGCTTCACCATCGCCGCCCGCTTCCTGCGCAAGAGCCTCGGGCAGTCCATCCTCATCGCCGCCGGCATCGCCATCGGCATCGGCGTCCAAGTCTTCCTCGGGTCGCTGATCATCGGCTTGCAGGAGAACCTTGTCGATCAGACCGTCGGCAGCCGCTCCCAGGTCACGGTGCAGGCAGCGGAGCAGGGCGCGTCGATGACGTACTCCCAGGACGTTCAGGACGCGATCGCCGGGGAGTCGCAGATCACGACCCAGGTCCCGGTACGCACGTTCTCGGCAATCCTGCAGATAGGAGATGAGAGCGTCCCACTGCAGCTCACCGGCGGCGAGCTGGCCGATCTGGACACGATCTACGACCTCAGCGCCCGCACCACCGCCGGCACCGCCAGTCTCTCGGGCAAGGAGGTGATCGTCGGCACCGACCTCGCGGACAAGTACAAGCTCGCGCCGGGAGCGGCGCTCAAGCTGGTGACGGCCGGCGGCGACACCTTCGACGCGACGCTGAGCGCCGTCGTCGACCTCGGCTCCGCCGCCGCCAACAGCAGCTTCGGCTTCGCCTCGGCCGGTCTGGCGCGGACGGTCCTGGGGCAGGCGGAGGGCGAGTACTCGGCGGTGCAGACCCAGATCAAGAACGTCTTCGACTCGGTGACCGTCGCCGACAGCCTGCGCGCCAAGCCGGCGCTCGCGGGGCTCGGCGTCACCGAGTGGCAGGCCGACAACCAGGATCTGCTCGACGCGCTGCAGGCACAGAGCAGCTCGAGCTACACGATCCAGTTCTTCGTCCTCGTCGCGGTCGCGCTGGGCATCGCCTCGACGCTGGCGATCTCTGCTGTGCAGAAGACCCGCCAGATCGGCATCCTCAAGGCGATGGGGATGCGGGACCGCCAGGCCGGCCGCATCTTCCTCTGGCAGGCCGCTCTCCTCGGCGTGATTGGGGCGGGCGCCGGCGTCCTCGTCGGCGTCGGCATCATCGTGCTCTTCTCGTCGGTGACCAGCACCTTCTCCTTCGGCCCCAAGCTGGGCTTCACGGCCATCTCCTTCGTCGTCGGCGTGCTCGTCGCCCTGCTCTCGTCGCTGATCCCGTCGCGGCGGACCTCCAAGCTCGACCCGATCGAGGTGATCCAGAGTGGCTAACGGGCTGCTGCGCGTCGAGGGCCTGGGCAAGACGTACGGGACTGTCGCCCAGACGGTCGCTCTGCAGGACGTTTCGTTCGCGCTGGGCGCCGGCGAGTTCGCCGCCATCATCGGGCAGTCCGGCTCGGGCAAGTCGACGTTGCTCAACCTGATCGGCCTGCTGGACCGGCCCACCGCGGGCAGCGTCCTCTTCAACGGCCACGACGCCGGGTCGGCGAGCCGCACACAGCGCGCCGCCCTGCGCAACGACCTTGTCGGCTTCGTCTTCCAGTTCCACTACCTCCTGCCGGAGTTCAGCGTGCTGGAGAACGTGATCATGCCCGGTCGCATCGCCGGGGCGAGCGTCGCGACGCTGCGGCCGCGGGCCGAGGAGATCCTTGCGCTGCTCGGCCTCGAGGGCCTTGAGAGCAAGAGCGCCAACGAGCTCTCCGGCGGCCAGAAGCAGCGGGTGGCCATCGCCCGGGCGCTCATGAACCGGCCTGCCCTGGTCCTGGCCGACGAGCCCACCGGCAACCTCGACACGGTCAACACGAAGGGCGTCTACGAGCTGTTCCGCCGGCTCAACGCCGAGCTGGGGACGGCATTCCTCATCGTCACCCACGATCGCAGCGTCGCGCAGCAGACGGATCGCATTCTCGAGGTGCAGGACGGTCGCCTGCTGCAGGACGTGCGCAACGCCTACCTCGAGCCGGCGCCCGGCGTGTGACGCCTTCTCGCGCGCGTGGTATCCTGTGAGCCCGGTCACGAGGCCGCGGGCGTGGCGTGTGCGGCCCGGCGGCGGTGGCGCGGTCCGGTGGTGGAAGTAGCTCAGCTGGTAGAGCTCCAGGTTGTGGTCCTGGCGGCCGCGGGTTCGAGTCCCGTCTTCCACCCCAACCCTATGACTCATCGGCCGACGTGTACGCCGGCCGTCAGCGCAACGACATGCGGGTGTGGCGGAACTGGTAGACGCGCTAGACTTAGGATCTGGTGAGCTCCTGCTCGTGGAGGTTCAAGTCCTCTCACCCGCACCACGAGCTTCAGCGTACCCCCGCACGGACAGACGGCGATCGACAGTGCCCTGGGGCGTCGGCGCATCCCAGCGACAGACGGAGAACCAACAGTGAAGACGAAGGTCGAACCAGTAGCCGAGAACGAGGTCGAACTCAGCGTCGAGATCCCCGCGGACGCGGTGAGCAAGGCATACGAGCGCACCGTCTCCGTCCTGCGCAACGATCTCGAGATCCCGGGCTTCCGCAAGGGCCACGTGCCGCGGGCCATGGTCGTCGGGCACTTCGGGGAGCAGCTCATCCGCGAGCAGACGCTGGAGGACTTCATCCCCAAGTGGGGCGACGATGCGCTGCGCGACGCAGGTCTCTACGAGGACGTCGTCGGCACCGGGGACCTGTCGGCCGAGCCGCTCGACCAGAACGCCGACTACACCTTCTCGGTGCGCGTGCAGCTCATGCCGACGCCGGAGCTCGGCCAGTACAAGGGCCTCGAGGTCCCCAAGCGCAAGGTCGAGATTGCCGACGAGCAGGTCGAAGCCCAACTTGGGCTCCTCCGGGAGCGCCTGGCGACCCTGCAGCCGGTCGAGGATCGGCCGGTCCAGATGGGCGACTTCGTCCTCATGGACGTCTCGAGCGAGCTGGACGGCAAGCCGATCCCCGACGCGCAGGGCACCGACCAGATGTTCCAGATCGGCAACGCGCAGCTCCTGCCGGGCTTCGAAGACGAGCTCATGGGACTCAACCGGGGCGAAGAGAAGGCGTTCCAGCTCACCTTCCCGGACGACTTCCAGACTGCCGACCTGAGGGGCAGAGAGGCGACCTTCACCGTCTCGATCAAGGAGATCAAGGCGAAGGTCGTACCGGCGCTGGACGACGCCTTCGCGGCCGATGTCAGCGAATTCGAGACGCTCGACGCCCTGCGCGCCGATCTGCGCACCCGCATGGAGGCCGTTGCGGCCGACGGCGTCGAGCGCGAGTTCAAGTCGGCCGCCGTTGACGCGGCGGTGGCCAATGCCAGGATCGGCGTTCCCGTAGCGATGATCGACCGTGAGGCGCACCGCATGTACCACGACCTCGAAGAAGACATTCGTGGCCGCGGCATCTCCATGGAGACGTATCTGAGCGTCATCGAGAAGACCAGGGAAGAGGCCGAGGACGGGATGCGGCCGGGCGCCGAGCGCGTCATCAAGCGGCGTCTCGTGCTCGACGCGATCGCCGAGGCCGAGAAGCTCGCGGTCACGGACGACGAGATCGTCGTTGCCGTCAAGCACGACGCCGAGGTCATGGGCGGCGACCACCTCAAGCTGCTCGCCGACATCCGCAAGGCCGGCAGGCAAGAGCTGCTCCGCGACGAACTCCTTGTGGTCAAGACGGTCGACTTTGTGGCCGCGAACGCCGTGCCGACGGAGTGGACCGCGGCCGACGAGGCTGCGGCCGAAGCGGCCGAGGCGGACGCCACCGCGGCCGAGGCCGTGGAGGCCGCCGTCGAGGTAGCCGCGGACGAGGTGGCCGCCGAGACGGCTCCGGAGGAGGCGGCCGACGCCGACGCGGCGCCGGTGGCCTGAGCGTTGCAACAGGGGAACACCATAGGTGGCGCGCCCCGTCCCTGAGAGAAGGGTTTGAGCAGTGAGCATACTGGTACCGTACGTGATCGAACAGACGAGCCGCGGCGAGCGCTCGTTCGACATCTTCTCCCGTCTTCTCAACGAGCGGGTCGTCTTCCTGGGCACCACCGTGACGGACGATGTCGCCAACCTCATCGTCGCGCAGCTCATCCATCTCGAGTCTGACGATCCCGACAAAGACATCAGCATCTACATCAACACCCCGGGCGGCTCGGTGTATGCCGGCCTGGCCATCTACGACACCATGCAGTTCATCAAGCCAGATGTCAGCACGATCTGCGTAGGCAGCGCCATGAGCATGGGCGCGCTGCTGCTCGCCGGCGGCGCCAAAGGCAAGCGGTTCGCGCTGCCCAACGCGCGCATCCTCATCCACCAGGTCGCCGGCGGCTACGAGGGTCAGGCCACCGACATCGAGATCCACGCGAAGGAAGTCCTGAACCTGCGTCGTAGGTTGGACGAGATCATCGCCGAGCACACAGGCCAGCCGGTCGATCAGGTGCGCCACGACACCGAGCGCGACTACTTCATGTCGGCTGCCGAGGCGAAGACGTACGGCATCATCGACGACGTGATCGCCCATCGTTGACGGGCGCACCGTCGTCTGAGCGAGAAGGAGCGGGAGTTGGCCGGATCGAGTGAGAACAGCGATCAGCTGCTGTGCAGCTTCTGCGGCAAGTCACAGCGGCAGGTCAAGAAGCTCATCGCTGGCCCTGGCGTCTACATCTGCGACGAGTGCATCGATCTCTGCAACGAGATCATCGACGAGGAGCTCGCCGCCCCCGCCGTCCTCAGTCTCGACGAGCTTCCCAAACCGCGCGACATCAACGGGATCCTCGACGACTACGTCGTCGGCCAGGTCGAGGCCAAGCGCAGCCTGGCCGTGGCCGTCTACAACCACTACAAGCGGGTCCAGGCTATCGCCGCCGGCGAGACCGACGTCGAGCTCGCCAAGAGCAACATCCTCCTGCTCGGGCCCACGGGCTGCGGCAAGACGCTGCTGGCGCAGACCCTGGCCCGCATCCTCAACGTGCCCTTCGCCATCGCCGACGCGACGGTGCTCACCGAGGCCGGCTACGTCGGTGAGGACGTCGAGAACATCCTGCTCAAGCTCATCCAGGCCGCCGACTTCGACGTCAAGCGCGCCGAGAGCGGCATCATCTACATCGACGAGATCGACAAGATCGCGCGCAAGGCCGAGAACCCGTCGATCACCCGCGACGTGTCGGGCGAGGGCGTCCAGCAGGCCCTGCTCAAGATCCTCGAGGGGACCCTGGCGAGCGTGCCGCCCCAGGGCGGGCGCAAGCACCCTCACCAGGAGTTCCTCTCCATCGACACGACCAACGTGCTGTTCATCTGCGGCGGCGCCTTCTCGGGCCTCGAGAAGATCATCGAGCGCCGCATGGGCCGCCAGGGCGTCGGCTTCCTGGCCGAGGTGGTGAGCAAGGCCGACAAGGACCCCGGCACGATCTTCGCGCACACGCTGCCCGAGGACCTGCTCGACTTCGGCCTCATCCCCGAGTTCATCGGCCGGCTGCCGGTCGTGACGGCGGTGCACAGCCTCGATCAGTCGGACCTCGTGCGCATCCTCACCGAGCCCAGGAACGCCCTCACGAAGCAGTACCAGAAGTTCTTCGCCCTCGACGGGGTCGAGCTGGTCTTCGCGGAGGAGGCGCTTGACGCGATCGCCGCCAAGGCGCTGCTGCGCGGTACCGGAGCCCGCGGCCTGCGCTCCATCATCGAAGAGTCGCTGATGGACGTCATGTTCGATCTCCCGTCGCGTCGCGACGTACGCAAGTGCGTGATCACGCGCGAGAGCATCGAGAAGGGCATCGCCCCCACCCTCGTCACCGAGGCGGAGAAGGCGCCGTCGCAACGTGACGCCAAGTCCGCCTGAGGTCACCGCGCCCGCGGCGGAGGAGGAAGCCGGCACGCTGCCGCTCCTTCCCACGCGGGAGCTCGTCGTCTTCCCCAAGATGGTCGCGCCGCTCTTCGTGGGGCGCGAGAAGTCGGTTATGGCGATCGAGCGCGCGTTCAGCGAGAAGACGCCGATCATCCTCAGCGCCCAGCGGCAGCCCGCGATCGAGGACCCGGTCGCGGCCGACATCATGCCCGTCGGGACCCGAGCTATGGTGCTGCAGCTCTTCAAGCTGCCCGACGGCAGCGTCAAGGCGCTCGTCGAGGGTCAGGAGCGTGTGCGCATCGATCGCTACGAGTCGACCTCGCCGTTATTCGTGGTCGCCTTCACGCCGCTGCGCTCTCCAGATCGGGAGCGAGTACGCTGCCGCTCGCTGGCGCGGCGGGTCGCCAACGAGTTCGCGACCTACGTGCAACTCAATCCGCAGGTTGCCGACGAGGTGCAGTACGTCGTGAGCCAGGCTGAGGACCCCGAGGACGTCGCCGACATCGTCGCCGCCCACCTGCAGATCTCCAGCGAGGAGAAGCAGGCGCTCCTGGCCATGGAATCCACCCAGGAGCGCCTCATCGCCCTGCTCGAGGCGCTGGCCGAAGAGACGACGGTCCTCGGCATGGAGCAGGAGATCATGACGAAGGTGCAGCAGCGCATCGAGAGCGCGCAGCGTGCGCTCTTCCTCCACGAGAAGATGAGGGTCATCCGGGACGAGATCGAGGAGGCGGGCGAGGAGCCGGACGAGGAGACGGCCGAGTACGCCCGCCGGGTCGGGCAGAAGCAGCTCTCGCCCGCGGCGAGCACGCTCGTCGAGCGCGAGCTGCGCAAGCTGCGGCAGGCGCCGGCGATGAGCCCGGAAGTGGCGGTGATCCGTGGCTTCCTCGATACGGTCCTCGACCTTCCCTGGGGCACGCTGGCGCCGGCGGAGGTGGACGTGGCCGCCGTCGCTGCGCACCTCGAGCGCACTCACTTCGGCCTCAAGGACGTCAAGGACCGCATCCTCGAGTACCTCGCCGTCTGCCGGATGCGGTCCGAGGCGGCGAGGGCGGGCGGCCGCCGCGCCCCGGCCGGCGCCGACCAGCCGGCCACGATTCTCTGCCTGTCCGGCCCGCCGGGCACCGGCAAGAGCAGTGTCGCCCAGAGCATCGCCGAGGCGCTCGGCAGACCGTTCGCGCGCATCGCCCTGGGCGGTGTGCGCGACGAGGCCGAGATTCGCGGCCACCGCCGCACGTACGTCGGCGCCATGCCGGGCCGCATCGTCGAAGGTCTCGCCAAGTCCGGCGTCGACAACCCGGTCATGCTGCTCGACGAGATCGACAAGCTGGACAGCGACTGGCGCGGCAATCCGGCGGCGGCGCTCATGGAGGTGCTCGACCCCGCCCACAATGCGAGCTTCCGCGACAACTACCTGGAGTGCGAATACGATCTCAGCCGTGTCTTCTTCATCGCCACCGCCAACGACGTCGACGGCATCCCTGCCACGCTGTACGACCGTCTCGAGGTGATCTACCTGAGCGGCTACACGCTGGACGAGAAGCTGGCCATCGCCAGGCGGCACCTGTTGCCGCGGACCGCGGTCGAGTCGGGCCTGCGAAGGGGCGACATCAAGTTCGCTCGCGGCGTGCTGGCGGCCGTCGTGCGGGGCTACACCCGGGAGGCGGGCGTGCGCGACCTCGAGCGCGCCTTGCGCCGCATCGCCCGCAAGATCGCCCGCAAGCACGTCGAGAGCGGGCTCGCGCTTCCGGTCACGGTCGAGACGGGCGAGCTGCGCGGCTACCTGGGCGAGGCCGTCTGGCTCGACACCGAGCTCGGTCGCCAGGCGAGAGTGGGGGAGAGCCTGGGCCTGGCTTACACCTCGGACGGCGGCGAGGTGCTGACCATCGAGGCGACGCTCTCTCGCGGTCGCGGCGAGCTGGTGCTCACGGGGCAGCTCGGCGAGGTCATGCAGGAGTCGGCATCGGCCGCCTGGGGCTACGTCCTCGCGCACGCCGAGCGCGATCCGGCGCTCAAGACGCTCATCCGCCGCTCGCCCTATCTCACCCGGCGAGGCCTCGATCTGGCCAGCCAGGACGTGCGTGTGCACGTGCCCGAAGGGGCGGTGCCCAAGGACGGACCGTCCGCCGGGCTCGCCCTCGCCGTGGCGATGCTGTCGGCCCTCGGCCGCGTCCCCGTCAAGCCGAGGGTCGCCATGACCGGCGAGATCACGTTGGGGGGCCGTGTCCTGCGCGTCGGCGGCCTCAAGGAGAAGCTGCTGGCCGCGTCGCGCAGCGGCATCCGGACGGTCCTTCTGCCGTCGGGCAATCGCGGCACCGTCGCCGAGCTTCCGGACGACATCGCGGCGAAACTCGAGCTCGTCTACGTGGACAGCTTCGAGGACGCGCTGCCCCACGTCTTCGCGCGGCGGCGCGCCGCCGCCTGCTGAGGGCGAGTGGCGCGGCACGGCGCCGCCCGGGCAGGACGCAGGCTCGATGTCGGCCCGGGCCGGGTACACTGGACGCTACCCAGCGGATGCTCACAAGGGAGGTCGCGACGATGGACCCCGACCACGATCATCGGCACGAGCACGAGTCCGGGACCGGGCACGTGCACCAGACTCCGGCGTCGCCACTCGAACCGGCGGTGGACGCCGCCAGCGGCGAGCTCGAGCCGCACTGCTCGCGCTGTGGCGCCGGCGTGAGCGCCGGCGAGGAGTTCTGCCAGATCTGCGCTATCGAAGCCAGCGGTGGGGAGCTCCCGCCACCTGACGAAGGGTGATGCGCCCGGCTTCGAGGCCCGGCCGGCGCACGCGTCGCGGCGGGACGGCGCGGGGACCGGAGAGTCGCGACCGCCGGGCCCGGCGGGCAGGGTCGAGGGGTCGTCGTAGTACACAATCGCCGGGACGGCGGCTCCCGGAGCCGGTTGTCCTGAGCCGGTGGCGGGCGGTGCGATGCGGCGGGCCGGGCGGAACGGCGCCCGGGCGCCGCTCACGCGCCGCTCGCGGTGGTCTGGGTGGAAGGCCGCCGGCGCGGCCGGCGGTGTCGGGTATGGTCGAGACCGACTTACTCGCCCATTCTCTCGAGGTAGATGTTCTCGCCCCGGCGGCGTACCTTCAGGGGCGCACCCATGCTCTTGACCGCGCTCGCCAGACCTGCGGCGATGTTGGACGTCTTGCGGTCTGGAGCCTCGACTCGTCCGGATCTGATGCCTTTCTTGAGAAAGTCGTCAACGATCTCGCGATAGAGGCTGGTTCTGCCGGGTCTCGCGCTGGGCGGAACATCGCACGGCGTGATCCGGTACGTACGTGGTGCCACTGTGACCTCCCGGTCCGGGGCGGAACATGCAAATGTACTGTACCATCCCACCTTTCATTCCTCACACGTCCTCACGCGCCGTGTGGCAGGCGCGCCGCCCGCGAGCGGCGGTTATACTCTCCGGGCGGCGGCGCGAGCGAAGGCACGGCGCCGCCCACGACGTCCCATCGAGCACCGAGGCACCATGACCGAAGCACGAGACGCCAGCGATCATCTCCGCGAGACCACGCGCTTCGAGCCGGCCGCCGTGGAGGCGCGCTGGACGGAGCGGTGGCTCGATGCCCGGATCTTCCACGCCGAGCCGGACCCGGACCGGGCGCCGTACTCGATCGTCATCCCGCCGCCCAACATCACCGGCAGCCTGCACATGGGCCACGCGCTGAACGGCACGATCCAGGACGTGCTCATCCGCTACCACCGCATGCTCGGCGAGAACGCATGCTGGCTGGTCGGCACCGACCACGCCGGCATCGCCACCCAGAACGTGGTCGAGAAGATGCTGCGCAAGCAGGGCCTCAGCAAGGAAGATCTCGGGCGGGATGAGTTCAGCGAGCGGGTCTGGATGTGGCGCGAGCAATACGGCCACACCATCATTCACCAGCTCAAGAGGCTGGGCTGCGCCTGCGATTACGAACGCGAGCGCTTCACGTTCGACGACGGCTACGTCAGGGCCGTCCTGCGGGTCTTCGTCGCCCTCTATCATCGCGGGCTCATCTATCGGGACAGCTACCTCGTGAACTGGTGTCCGCGCTGCGGCACAGCCATCAGCGACCTTGAGGTCGCCTACCGCGAGATGCCCGGGACGCTGACCTACATCCGCTACCCGATCGTCGGCGACGGCAGTGTCACCATTGCGACGGCGCGGCCGGAGACGATGCTTGGCGACACCGCCGTGGCCGTGCATCCGGAGGACGAGCGCTACAGAGAGATCATCGGGAAGACGGCCATCCTGCCGTTGCTCGGGCGCGAGCTGGAGATCGTCGCCGACGAGCGCGTCGACCCCTCGTTCGGGTCCGGCGCCCTCAAGATCACGCCTGCCCACGACCTCACGGACTTCGAGATCGGCCGCGACCACGGCCTCGACTCGATTCAGGCGATCGGGCAGGACGGCCGCATCACCGCCGCCGGCGGTCCGTACGCCGGCCTCGACGTGGACACGGCCGCGGAGCGCGTCGTCACGGATCTCGAGAAGGAGGGGTCGCTCGTCAAGGTCGACGACTACCCGCACAGCGTCGCGACCTGTGACCGCTGCGGCACGCCGGTCGAGCCGCTCATCAGCGAGCAGTGGTTCATGCGCATGGACGAGCTCAAGGTGCCGGCCATGGACGCCGTCCGCGACGGCCGGATCAGGTTCACGCCGGAACGGTGGGGCAACGTCTATCTCGACTGGATGGAGAACCTGCGACCCTGGTGCATCAGCCGCCAGCTCTGGTGGGGCCATCAGCTCCCGGTGTGGTACTGCGACGACTGCGGCGAGGTGCTCGTGGCCGAGACCGAGCCGCAGATGTGCGCCCACTGCGCCGGGTCGAGGCTCACTCGCGAGACCGACGTGCTCGACACCTGGTTCAGCTCCGCCCTCTGGCCGTTCGCGACCTGGGGCTGGCCGGAGCACACGGCCGACCTGGAGTACTTCTACCCGACCGGCATGCTGAGCACGGCCCGAGAGATCGTCTTTCTCTGGGTCGCGCGCATGGTCATGATGGGCATGGAGTTCGTCGGCGACGTGCCCTTCCGCGACGTCTACATTCACTCGGTAATCCAGGCGGCCGACGGCCGGCGCATGAGCAAGAGCCTCGGCACCGGCATCGACCCGCTGGACCTGATCGAGAAGTACGGCGCCGACGCGACGCGCTTCGGCCTCCTGCTCATGAGCAGCACGCAGGACGTGCGCTTCAGCGAGGAGAAGATCGCGATGGGCCGCGGCTTCGCCAACAAGCTGTGGAACGCGTCGCGGCTGGTGCTCCTGGCGAGCGAGGGCCATGCGGCGGCGCGCAGCGACGCCGACCAGATCGATCGCTGGATCACGAGCCGCTTCCAGCGCTGCCTGGCCGAGGTCGAGGCGGCGGTCGCCGGCTACGACTTCGCCGCTGCCGTCGACACGCTCTATCACTTCGTCTGGAACGAGTTCTGCGACTGGTACCTGGAGCTCGTCAAGGTGCGTCTGTACGGCGAGGACGAGGCCGTCAAGGCGGCCGCCGCCGGACACGCCCGCTGGCTGCTCGGCCAGATCGTGCGCCTCCTGCATCCGTTCCTGCCGTTCGTCACCGAGGAGGTCGCGGCGCAGTACGGCGAGGCGCCGCTGCTCGACGAGGAGCACCCGCTGCACGACGAGGGTTCGCTCTCCCCCGAGGACGAGGCGGCGGTGGCGGCGCTGCAGACGGCCGTCAATGCGCTGCGCCAGTTCCGCGCCGAGGCCAAGGTCATGCCCGGCCAGGTGCTGAGCGCCGTCTTCGTCGGCGATGGCGAGGCCGCCGCCGGGCGCTACGCGCCGTACACGCAGGCCTTCCGCGCTCTGGCGCGCACCGACGTGGCGTTCGACGGGCCGCCTGTGGACGGGGCGACCGTCGTCCTCGTGCCCGGCGGCCGGCTGGAGGTGGCCATCGGCGTCGACCAGGCCGAGGAGATCGTGCGGCTCGAGCAGCAGCTCGCCAAGGCTGAGGCGGAGGTCGTCCGCGGCGGGGCCAAGCTCGCCAACGAGGGCTTCGTGAGCCGCGCTCCCGATGCCGTCGTGAAGAAGGAGCGCGACAACCTCGCCGCGCGTGTCGCCGAGCGCGACGAGCTCGTCGCCAGGCTGGAGCGGCTGCGGCGGACGTGAGCGCGCCCGACTGGGTGAGCTACCTCGAGGCGCTGGCCGTCTTCGGCATGCGGCCGGGGCTCGAGCGCGTGTCCGCGCTGCTCGAGCGGCTGGGGCGCCCGCAGGACGCCTACCACGTCGTCCACGTCGTCGGCACGAACGGCAAGTCGTCGACGACGCGCTACGTCGAGGCGCTGCTGCGGGCGCACGGGCTGCGCGCCGGCGCGTACCTGTCGCCCCACATCCTCGGCTGGCACGAGCGGGTCCTGGTCGACGGGCGGCCGGTCGCCGCGGAGCTCCTCGGGCGTTGCGTGGAGCGCGTCCGCTCGCTCGTCCCGGGACTGCCGGCCACGTTCGGTGAGACGACCCAGTTCGAGGTGCTCACCGTCGCGGCCTTGCTGACTCTGGCCGAGAGCGGAGTGGAGGCCGTAGCCCTCGAGGCGGGTCTCGGCGGGCGCCTGGACGCGACGAACGTCGTGACGGCGCCCGTGGTCGTGCTCACCAACGTGGCGCTCGAGCACACGCAGGTCCTGGGCGACACGCGGGACAAGATCTTCGCCGAAAAGGCGGCTGTCATCAAAGGCGGGGACGTCGTCTTCGGCTCCCTGGATGGGCTCGAGCGGCAGGCGCTGCGGGTCTGCGCCACGACCGGCGCGCGCCCGCATCTGCTCGGGCTCGACTTCACTGTCGAGGGTGTGCCGGACGACTTCGTCGTGACGATGCCGGCGGAGCACGGGCGCTGGACCTGCCTGGCCGTGCACGCGCCGGCCCTCTACCAGGTCACAAACGCCGGTCTGGCCGTCGCCGCCGCGCGCCTGCTGCTGGGCGGCCTCGACGAGGCCGCCGTCCGCCGGGCCCTGCGCAACGTCGTGGTCCCCGGCCGCTTTCAGCAGATCGGTGTACGGCCTCTGACGGTCGCCGACGGCGCGCACAACCCGGACGGCATGCGCGCGCTGGTGCGCAGCGTAGCGGCCCTGCGGCCGCCGCGGCCGCGCATCGGCGTCCTGGCGATCATGCGGGACAAGGGTTACGAGGAGATGCTCGAGACCCTCGTGCCGCTGCTCGACGGCTTCGTCTGCGCTCAGGCGTCCGAGCCGCGGAGCCTCCGCGCCAGCGAGCTCGCGGTCGCCGTCGCGGTCGCGGCGGCACCCGATCGTGACGAGATCGACGTGACCGTCACCCCCAATCCACAGGCCGCCATCGCCCGCGCTCGCGGTCGCGCCGGCGCGGGGGGGTTCGTGCTGGTGACGGGTTCCCTGTACCTGCTCGAGGACCTGCGCGACGCGCTTGCCCCTTCGGTATACTTGCGCGAAACGCGGGAGGGCTGAATGGCACAGAACCAGGCGCACCCGGCCGTCCGATTCCTGGTCGCGCTGCTCATCGTGGTCGCCGTCGCCCTCATCGCTTTTTACGTCGGCTACCTGCTCGGCATGCGGCTGGCCGTGGTCCCCGGCGCTGTGCCGGGTCTCATCTGAGTCGCTCCGCCGGATCGGCGGCTACGATGCGCCCCGAGGGGGCCGAGATGGATCACTCAGGCAACGGCAACGCTCCCTCCGCGTCGCCGGGCATCGTCCTCGTCACGGGGGCGACCGGCTACGTGGGCGGTCGCCTGGTGCCGCGCCTGCTGGCGTCGGGACGCCACGTGCGCGTGCTCGTCCGCGATCCACGGCGCCTGCAGGGCCGGGACTGGCTGGGGCTGGTCGAGGTCGCGGCCGTCGACCTAGTGCGTCCGGAAGGGCTAGACGAGGCCCTGCGCGGGGTCGACGTCGCCTACTACCTGGTTCACAGCATGGCGCGGGGCGCCGGCTACGGCGCCCGCGACCTGGCCGCCGCCCGATCGTTCGCCGCCGCTGCAGCGGCGGCCGGTGTGCGGCGGATCATCTACCTCGGCGGCCTCGGCGACCCGCGCCGCGACCTCTCTCAGCACCTCCGCTCGCGTCTGGAGACAGGGGAGGCCCTGCGCAGCGCCGGCGTCCCGGTCACCGAGTTCCGCGCGGCCATCGTCGTCGGCTCTGGCAGCATCTCCTTCGAGATGATCCGCTACCTCACGGAGCGGCTACCGGTGATGATCTGCCCGCGCTGGGTCTACACGCGCGTCCAGCCCATCGGCATCGACGATCTCCTGCGCTATCTCGCGGCGGCGCTCGACACGCCGGCCAGTGCCGGCCGGGTCGTCGAGATAGGGGGGGCCGACGTGCTCACCTACGGCGCCATGATGCTCGGCTATGCCCGCGCCCGCGGGCTGCGCCGTCGGCTTCAGCCCGTGCCGGTGCTCACGCCGGCGCTCTCCTCATACTGGGTCCACCTGGTCACCCCAATCCCCTCGACCATGGCGCGGCCACTGATTGAGGGGTTGCGCAGTGAGACCATCGTGCGCGACATGTCCGCCAGGGAGCTGTTCCCGGAGATCCACCCCGTCGACTACCAGGCGGCCGTGCGCGCCGCGCTCTCTGCCGTGCGGACCGGAGAGGTGGAGAGCTCCTGGTGTGACGGCCTCTGTACCAGCGAGCGGGGACCGGTGACCACGCTCAGCAGCCGGGAGGGGATGCTCGTCGAGCGCCGGCAGCGGCTCGTCCCGGCCGCGCCGGCGACCGTCTTCGCGGTCTGCGTGAGGCTCGGCGGCAGAGGGGCGGCTACGGCTACGCCGACTGGACGTGGCGGGTGCGCGGCGCTGCTCGATCGCCTCGTCGGGGGTGTCGGGCTGCAGCGCGGGCGCCGCACCGCGGCGACGCTGAGGGTCGGCGACGCCCTCGATTTCTGGCGCGTCGAGGCGGTCGACCCCGGCCGCCTGCTTCGCCTGCGGGCCGAGATGAAGCTGCCGGGCGAGGCCTGGCTCCAGTTCGAGACGCTGCCGGACGCCCGGGGGACGCTCCTTGTGCAGACGGCCTTCTTCGCCCCGAAGGGCTTGGCCGGCCTCGCCTACTGGTACCTCCTCGCGCCTGTCCACAAGGCGATCTTCTCGGGTATGATTGCCGCGCTGGCCGCTGAGGCCGGCCGGTCGGGAGCGCGCCGGGGGACCTCCCGTCTCCCGGTCAGTAGCGGCCGATATCCGGACGAGGCTCGCGCAGCCTCGACGACGTCCCTAGGAGGAGGAAGAGGGTGCCTCTCGCGATCATCGCCGCCGCGAACGACAGTGCCGACACGAATCCGTTCCAGGTGGTTCACGGACTTCTTCGTCACCGCTGTGGCAGTTCCTCGTCTACCTCGGGTACTTCCCGGTCGTCGCCGTCTGGCTGGCCGTGCGCCTACTGGATCTTCAAGGACGCGCGACGGCGCATCGAGGACCGATCGTGATCGGCGTCTGCGTGGCCGCCGGACTCGTGTTCGGCCCCCTCGGCCTGTTCGTCTACGCGATCGCCCGCCCGTCGGAGTACATCGCCGACCGCCGCGTGCGCGAGCTCGACGTGCAGATCGATGGAGCAACGCTTGAGTGAGGAGTCGCGCTGCCCCACTGCACGACGCCGGTGCAGAGACGACTATCCTCGTCTGCCCGTCGTGCGGGCAGCGTCTGCGTCGAGGTCGCTCGTGCCATCGCCGCCCGGTCGAGCCAGCTGGCGCGTCTGCCCCTACTGCGAGAGCATCGGGCAGCACCCACTCGACCTACACCACACAGGATCGGCGTCGTGAGGCACCAACCCCCGCTGCGGGCGCTCGCCGCACCTGTCCGCGGGCGGTCGAGCCCGTCTCTCGGTCCCAAGGAGGATCACTCGTGGAACGCACGTTCGTCATGGTCAAGCCCAACGGCGTGGCCCGCGGCCTGGTCGGCGAGGTCGTCGCCCGGTTCGAGCGGCGCGGCTTTCGGCTCTGCGGCATGAAGCTCATGCGCGTCGACGAGGCGCTCGCCGAGCGTCACTACGCCGAGCACGTCGACAAGGCCTTCTTCCCGTCGCTGCTAGCGTTCATCACGCGCGGGCCCCGTCGTGGCCATGGTCGTCGGAGGGCCACGAGGCGATCGGGTGGCGCGCACGATGATGGGCGCCGACCGAATCCGCCTCGAGGCGGCGCCGGGCACGATCCGCGGCGACTCGCGCTCGACCTGGAGGGAGAACATCGTCCACGGCTCGGACGGCCCCGAGAGCGCGGCCCGTGAGATCGCCCTGTTCTTCGCCGCGGACGAACTCGTCTGAGATGCGTCTCGTCCTCGCCTCGCGCTCGCCGCAGCGCGGGGCGATGCTCACGCAGCTCGCGATGCCGTTCCGGGTCGTGGTGAGCGGGCACGACGAGGATCTCCGCCACGGCCGGCCAGGGCACACGGTCGAGAGCAACGCCCGTGGCAAGGCGCGAGGAGGTCCTGGCGCGCGTCGAGCTCGCCGCGGGCGTGCTCGGTCCTGGGCGTCGACACGGTGGTCGTCATCGACGGCCTCGTACTCGGCAAGCCCGAGAATGAGGAGGAGGCGACACGCTATCTCGCCTGCTGGCCGGGCGCCCGCACCAGGTGCACAGCGGCCTGCTGCCTCTACCGCGCGAGCGCGCGGAGACGGCGAGCGCGGTCACGGAGGTCACATTCAGGAGGCTGGACATCACGCGGTCGCCCGTTACGTGGCCTGCGGGGAGTGGCGCGAGCGGGCCGGGGGCGTACGCCATCCAGGGGATCGGCTCGGCCCTCGTGACGCGCGTCGACGGCGACTACTGGAACGTCGTGGGGCTGCCGGTCGGCGCTTCTGTGGGGCGCTCGACGCGTTCGGTGTGCCGCCGTTCGCGTGGCTGTCCAGGGCGGCCGCGAGGGGCCTGAGGACGGCCTCGGCGGCCGAACGTGCTGCGTGAGCGGCCGGCTTGGCGTCCCGGTCCGCACAGCGTATAGCATGATCGATTGAGCTCCGCAGAAAGGAGCCCGTGCATCAGCTTCCTCGACTTCGTCACCGGATTCGGCGCCCGCGACATGGCGGTCGACCTGGGTACCGCCAACACCCTCATCTACGTCCGTGGCCGCGGCATCGTCCTCTCCGAACCCTCGGTCGTCGCCATGGACCATCGCACTGGAGAGGTTCACGCCGTCGGCACGGAGGCCAAGCGCATGCTCGGCCGCACGCCGGGCGACGATCAGCGCCATCGGCCGCTCAAAGACGGCGTCATCGCCGACTTCGACGTCACCGAGCAGATGCTGCGCCACTTCATCCGCAAGGTCATCGCAGAACCGCTGGGCTCACCCGCGCGTCGTCATCTGCGTGCCGTCGGGCGTGACGGGGGTCGAGAAGCGCGCCGTCGAAGAGGCGACCTACTCGGCCGGCGCGCGCTGGGCGGGCCTGATCGAGGAGCCGATGGCCGCCGCGATCGGCGCCGGGCTGCCGGTGGCCGAGCCTACCGGCAGCATGATCGTCGACATCGGCGGCGGCACCAGCGAGGTGGCCGTCATCTCGCTCGGCGGCATCGTCGTCAGTCGCAGTCCATCCGCGTCGGCGGCGACGAGCTCGACGAGGCGATCATCGCCTACGTCAAGAAGGAGTACAAGCTGCTCATCGGCAGCCAGACGGCTCGAGGAGATCAAGCTCGAGATCGGCTCGGCCTACCCGCTGCCGCAGGAGGAGCAGGCCGAGATCCGCGGGCGCGACCTCGTCACCGGCATGCCCAAGACGATCGTCCTCTCGTCGGAAGAGGTCCGCGCCGCGCTCGAAGAGCCGGTGCAGGCGATCATCGACGCCATCAAGGCGACGCTCGACAAGACGCCTCCCGAGCTCGCCAGCGACATCATGGACCGCGGCATCATGCTGGCCGGCGGCGGATCGTTGCTGCAGGGGCTCGCCGAGCGTCTGCGCAACGAGACGCAGATGCCGGTGCATCTCGCCGAGTCGCCGCTCACCTGCGTCGCCGTGGGTCTGGCAAGTACCTCGAGGAGTTCGATGCCATCGCCAAGAAGAGCAAGCGTCACTCCCGGCCGAGAGGCCGCTACTGGGCGCCGCTAGGAGCTCGTGGGCCGCAGACGCGCACTCAGGCGGCGGCTCGTCGTCGCCGTCCTTGCTGCTGTTGTCGGTCGCCCTGCTCACGCTGTACTTCCGCGAGCCGTCCGGCGGCCCGGTGCACCGTGCCCAGGGCGGCGCGCTGCAGGGTGCGTCGCGCCGCTCCAGGACGGCACGGCCAGGGTCATCAAGCCATTCCGCGACGGCTGGAACTGGGTCGCCGGCCTGTTCGATGCCAAGTCGCGAGAACCGGGAGCTGCGCGAGGAAGTGGAGCGGCTGCGGCAGCAGGCCGGCCACGAGCTCGCCACGCAGGCCGAGAACGAGGAGCTGCGCGGCGCTCGTCCAGCTCCAGCGACGACGAGATCTACCCCAAGGACGGTCGAGTTCGTCAACGGCCGCGTCATCGCGCGCTCGCCGACGGCGTGGTACTCGACGCGTCACCATCAACGTCGGCAGCGGACGACGGCGTGAGCGTCTACGACGCGGTCGTCAATGGCCAGGGTTGGTGGGCCGTGTCCGAGCGTGTCGCCCGACGCGGCCCAGGTCACGCTGCATCACCGACCAGGAGAGCTACGTCGACTCCGTCGTCCTCCCGGGCGGGGCCCAGGGCATCGTCACTGGCAGTGTCACGGGCGACGTGACGTTGGCAGTACGTCGACAAGAACGAACGAGTCGAGGCGGCCAGTACGTCGTCACCTCGGGGCGCAAGGGCTCGATCTTCGTTCGCGGCATCCCCATCGGACGTCGTCGAGAGCGTAAGCTCACAGGAGGTCGAGCTCTACCAGAACATCTCGATCAAGCCGTACGTCGACTTCCGCAAGCTCAACATCGTCCAGGTGGTCGTGCAGTGAGGTTCACCCGTACCAACGCCGACAGGGAAGCCTGGCACTGGCCGTCGCGCACGGAGGTGATCAAGCTCGTCGTGACGCTGGCCTCGCGGCCGTGCTGCTGCAGACGACGATCGCGCCCAACATCCGCATCCTGGGCGCCAATCCGGACTTCGCACTGATCATCGTCGTCTGCGTCGCACTGCTGCGCGGCGCCGAGATCGGCGCCGTCTTCGGCTTTCTGATCGGCGGCCTGGTGGCGGTCGCGCTCATGGAGCCGCCGGCCTGGGCGCCTTCATCTTCGTGCTCGTCGGCTACCTGGTCGGACGCTACGCCGAGACAGTCGACCTCTCCGCCGGCTTCGCTCCGCTGGTCAGCGCCTTCGTGGCGACGCCTGGTCGCTGCGATGCTCTACGCCCTGGCCCAGAGCCTGCTCGACCGTCAGGTGCCCTTCGGCCTTCTTCTTCGTGCACGTCCTCGTCCCGTCTGGCATCCTCAACACGCTGCTGGCGGGCCGATCTACCTGGTCGTGCGCTCTGGCTGCACGGAGGTGAGCGCATCTGCGTGTCGCTCGCGCCAGGTAGCCCGGCCGGCCGTCCCGATCGGCCCATCCGCACGGGCCGCCGGGACAGCCCATCATCCACCCGCCGTCCGTAGCGCTGCGGGTGATGATCCTCTCGGGCGTCGCCGTGCTCCTCTTCGGCGATCGTCTTCTTCCGCCTCTGGTACCTGCAGATCCTGAGCGGCGAGGAGTTCGTCTCGCAGGCCAACGACAACCGCTTGCGCTCGGTCAAGGTGTGGCGCCGCGCGGGTCAATCCAGGACCGCGACGGCGAGGTCATCGTCGAGAACCGCGCCGGCCTGGCGGTCGGCATCCGGCCCATGGACGTGCCGGCCGGGCAGTTGGCGGCGACGACGCGGCAGCTCGCCGGCGTCCTCAAGATGCCCGAGCGGCGCGTCCGCAAGAAGCTCGAGTCGCGCACCGCGATGACCTTCGCCGAGCTCGAGGGGCAGAGCGGCTCGGCCGGCATCGACCTTGTGGTCGTCAAGGAGGACGTCGATCGCAAGACGGTCTCCTACCTGCTCGAACACAAGCAGTCGTTCCCCGGTGTTGAGATCCGCAAGACCTACCTGCGGGACTACCCGCACGGCACTCTGGCTGCCCACGTCCTCGGCAATGTGGGCGAGATCGACGCCGAAGAGCTCAAGGAGCGCCGCTTCAAGCGGGTACGCGGCCGGCGACCTGATCGGCAAGGGCGGCCTCGAGTGGAGCTACGACCGCTGGATCCGCGGCAAGGACGGCGTCGCCAAGGTCGAGGTCGACGCGATGGGCAGGCCCAAAGCAAAGACGGCGGCGCCGGGCGGGCGGCTGCCGCAGCCCGGCAACTCGCTGGTGACCACCATCGACGCCGACGTTCAGGAGGCGACGGAGGAGGCCCTGCGCTCCGCGATCGACCTGGCTCACGACACGGGCAGCTACGGCGCCAACGGCGGCGCGGCTCTGGTGCTCGACGCCCGCAACGGCGAGGTCATCTCGATGGCCAGCTACCCGACGTACGATCCCAGCGTCTGGGTCGGCGGCGTCAGCACCAAGGACTACAAGCAGCTGACCAACAAGTACGCGAACTACCCGCTGCTCAACCGGGCGATCCAGTCGTCCAAGGCCGTAGGCTCGACCTTCAAGGCGGTCACCGCGGTGGCCGCCCTCGAAGAGGGCATCATCGACCCCGGCACCGGGTTCTACTGCCCCGGCTACTACCTGGTCCCGATCGACACGAACAAGACCAAGTTCAAGTGCTGGTCGCCGGGGCACGGCACGCTCGACCTGGTCGGCGCCATGACCCAGTCCTGCGACGTGTACTTCTACAACGTCGGCATACCGCTTCTACGCGCGTGCGGATGCGCCGCTGGCCGCGTGGGCGGGACGGCTTGGTTTCGGCGAGACGACGGGCATCGACATCCCCGGCGAAGTCAAGGGGCTTGTGCCGACAGCGGAGTGGCGCCAGCAGCACTACGAGAGTGACGTGGACAAGCTCTGGACGCCGGGCCACTCGCTCTTCCTGGCGATCGGGCAGGGCAACCTCAGGCGACGCCGCTGCAGACTCGCCGTCTCATACGCGGCGATCGCCAACGGCGGGACGATCGTGAAGCCGCACCTCGGGCTCAAGGTGGTCGACGGTTCAGGGCAGGCTCGTGCAGAACCTCGACCCGGGCACGGCCGGCAAGGTCGACATCACCCAAGGGACGCTCGATGTCGTGCGCCGCGGCCTGCGCGAGGCGGCCTCGGCGCCGGCCGGCACGTCCGCCCCCGTCTTCGCCGGCTACCCGGTCGCGGTCGCCGGCAAGACCGGCACGGCCGAGGTCTGGGACAACGGCCGCATGGTGAACTACGCCTGGTACGTGAGCTACGCGCCCTACGACAATCCCAGGTATGTGACCGTCATGATGATCGAGAAGGGCGGCCACGGCGGCACCGTGGCCGCGCCCGCCACCCGGCTCATCTACGACGCGCTGTTCCACGTCAAGAGCGGCAAGGTCACCGGCTCGACGGCGAGCGACTGACGATGGGCTGGCGAGACTACCTGCGGCACATCGACTGGGTCCTCCTGGCCGCGACCCTGGTGCTCATCGGCTACGGGGTCACGATGGTGTACTACGCCACCCGCCCGGACTTGGACGGGGAGCCGCTCTACTTCCTGCGCCAGCAGGTCATCGCCGTCGTGCTCGGGCTCATCGCGGCGGTCGTGATCACGGTCCTGGACTACGAGATCTACCGGCGCTTCCAGTGGCTGTTCTACGGCATCGCGATCGTGATCCTGGTCGCCGTCATCCCGCTCGGCCAGGAGGTCAACGGCGCCAAGCGGTGGATCGATCTGGGGATTACGCGCTTCCAGCCCTCGGCCGCCGCGCTGTTGCTGATCACGCTGGCGCTCGGCGCCTTTCTGGCCGATCGTATGGAGCTGCTCGGGGCCAAGCGCGTGACCTTGGCCGTCCTTGGGCTGGTGGCCGTCCCCGCGCTCCTTGTCTACCAGGAGCCGGACTTCGGTTCGGCGGTCGTGATGGTCGTGCTCGCCCTGGCGATGCTCTACTTCTGGGGCGCGCCGTGGACGCACTTCGCGGCGTTGACTGGCGCCGCCGCGGCCGCCTTCGTCATCACCCTCAAGGTGCTGCCGTTGGCGGGCATCCATCTCATCAAGGAGTACCAGCTGGACCGGCTGCTGGTCTTCATCGATGCCGGCCGCGACCCGAGCGGCGCCGGCTACAACATCATCCAGTCGATGATCGCGGTCGGGGCGGGGGGCATGACCGGGCGCGGCAGCGGCGCCACGCAGACGACGCTCGACTTCTTGCCGGAGCACCACACCGACTTCATCTTCGCCGTCATCAGCGAGCGCAACGGATTCGCCGGCGCCACTGTGCTCCTCATCCTTTACGCGATCATCATCTGGCGGGCGCTTCGCATCGCCACCTTGTCCCGTGACATGTACGGGAGCATCCTGGCCGGCGGTATCGGCACGATCATCCTCTTCCAGGTGTTCGTGAACATCGGCATGACGATTGGTATCATGCCGGTAACGGGGATTCCGTTGCCGTTCGTCAGCTACGGCGGGACGCACATGATCGCGTTCCTTATGCTCGTCGGCCTGCTCCAGGCGATTCACCTGCGGGCCACCATCACGCCCAGTAGGGAGGGCCGTCTTGCCCAGTAGCGTGAGTTTCCCGAAGATCTTCAAGGCGTTCAACGAGGCGCGCGGCGGCCAGCAGGGCGTGCCGCGTCTGTGCGTCCTGGGGGCCGGTCCGGAGTGCGAGCGCGTGGTGGCCCACCTGACGGCGGGCACGGAGACGCTCGCGGGCGGGGCCCGCCTCGTCGATGAGGTCAGCCCCGCGGCCGTGGAGCCGACGCCGCGGACCTTCGATCCCTGGGACATCATCGTCGTCGTGGCGGCCGGGACGGGCGGCAGGGAGATGGCGCCGTTCGTCCGGGCCGCGCGGGCCGGCGGACGGGGCGTCGTTGCCGTGGTCCGCGGCCACGAGGAGGACGACTGGCTGCGCGCCGCCGATGTCGCGACCGACGAGGTGGCGCGCTCCTACGGCCCCGGGGCCAAGCCGCGGCCGACGCTGGAGAACCGCGTCGTGCGCGCCGCCGATCATCAGGGCGGTGCGCTCGCGGCTCATCTGCCGGCCGTCCGCCGGGCGTACTGCGACCACGTCATCCTCGCCAACGCGAAGCAGAACGGCGTCATCGGCGTGGTCGTCATCATCCCCGGCGCCGACATGCCGGCGATGACCGCCAACCAGATCCGCATGGTTCTTCAGATCGCCGCCGCCTACGGCCAGGAGATCGGCTTCGATCGCGCCGTCGAGATCCTGTCGGTGGTGGGCAGCGGCTTCGCCTTCCGGGCGCTGGCGCGGCAGGCGCTCACCTTCGTGCCCGGGTTCGGGTGGGTCATCAAGGGCGCTGTGGGCATGTCGGCCACACTGGCGCTGGGCAGGGCCGCCGTTGCGTACTTCGAGGCCGGGGCGCCGCTCCAGCTCTCACACATGAGAAGGGTAGAACATCAGGTCGATCGAGTGCGAGCCAAGCTTCCAGACTACGTACAGCGACGGCTGGCCGGACACTGAGATCGCAGCCCTCCTGGCCCGTGTCAGGCGCCCTGGGCGCTACACGGGCGGGGAGTTCAATCTCCGGCTGAAAGCCGGGGTTCGTCCCCGCCTCGTCCTGTCCTATCCGGACGTCTACGAGATCGGGATCTCGAACCCGGCGCTGCAGATCCTCTACACGCACGTCAACGACGCCACTCCGGCGGCGGCCGAGCGCGCCTACTGCCCGTGGCCGGACATGGCCGGGCTGATGCGCTCGGCCGGCGTGCCCCTGTGGACGCTTGAGACGATGAGTCCTGTGGCTGCCTGCGACCTCTGGGGCTTCACGCTGCCTCACGAGTTGACGTTCACGAACGTCCTCGAGATGCTCGACCTGGCCGGCGTGCCGCTGCACGCCGCGGAGCGGGGCGAGGGGCACCCGATCGTCCTCGGGCGGAGGGCCGGCGGTGGCCGACCCTTGGCCGCTGGCGTCCTTCTTCGATGCCTTCTTCATCGGCGAGGTCGAACACCGGCTGGACGCAATCGTCGCCGCACTGGCGCAGCCGTCGCGGGGCGAGAGGCTCGTCGCCCTGGCGGCGGTGCCCGGCATCTGGCTGCCGGGCGTGAGTGCGCGGCCGGCGGAGCGCCAAGTGTTCGCGGGGTTCGCGCTGTCGTCGCCCGTCGTACGCCCGTCGTGCCCGTGCTCGAAGCGGTGCACGATCGCGCCGTCATCGAGGTGATGCGCGGCTGCACCGCCGGATGCCGTTTCTGCCAGGCAGGCATGTGGTACCGGCCGGTGCGCGAGCGACCTGTCGATCTCATCGTGGAGGCCGCCGATCGCCTGCTCGATGAGACTGGTTGTGATGAGGTGTCGCTGCTCTCGCTGAGCTCGTGCGACTACGCCGGTATCGAGCCGGCGCTGACGCGCATCCGCGGGCTGCGTCCGGGAGTGCGCGTCTCCCTGCCTTCGCTGCGCCTCGACACTGCCGCCAACAACCTGGCGCGCTTCGCCGACGAGCAGCGCGGTTCGGTGACCCTGGCGCCCGAGGCCGGCACCCAGCGCCTGCGCGACGTGATCAACAAGGGCGTGGACGACGCTCAGTTCGAGGCCGCCGTGCGGGCCACGTTCGGCGGCGGCTTCACCGGTCTCAAGCTCTACTACATGATCGGCCTGCCCGGCGAGACGGACGACGACGTCCTCGGCATCGCCGGCATGGCCGACACCGCCCTGCGGCTCGCCCGGGAGATCGGTCGCGGGCGGAGTCGGCTGTCCCTCTCCGTGTCCTCCTATGTGCCGAAGCCGCACACGCCGTTCGAACGGGAACCTTTCGCCGGGGCCGCGACGCTGCGACGCCGTCAGGCGCTCCTGCGGGCCGCGTTGCCGCGTGGGGTGCGCGTCTCGTTCCACGACGTCGAGGCCTCGCTGGTTGAGGCGACGCTGGCGCGCGGCGGCCGCGGCAGCGACCGGCTCGTCGAGGAGGCATGGCGGCGTGGAGCGCGCTTCGACGGCTGGACGGAACAGTTCGACGCCGCCGTCTGGCGAGCGGCCGCGGCGGCGCTCGGCGTGGAGCTCGGCGAGCCTGCGTTCCCGGCTCCCGGCCGGCCGGCCTGGTACGACGCGGTGGACGCCGCGCTGGCGCCGGCGTTCCTCCAGGACGAGTTGGCCCGCAGCGGGCATGGCGAGCTGACCGCCGACTGTCGCGACGGCGAGTGCGCGGCGTGCGGCGTCTGCGGCGGCGAGATCCAGATGGACCTGCTCGCATGACGTGGTGGGTGGTCACCTTCTCCTGTTCCGGACCTGCTCGCTACCTCTCCCACCTGGACAGGACCCGCGCGGTGCGGCGCACATTCGCGCGCGCCGGTATAGCGGTTGGGCTTTCGCAGGGGATGCGGCCCAAGGCGAGCGTCTCGTTGCCACTGCCCCTGCCGGTGGGCGCGGCGGGTCTCCGGGAGTTGGCCGTGGTCGAGGTCGCCGGGGAGGGGCCGGACGCGACGGCGCTGGCGAAGCTGGCCGCCGCCGCCCCGCCCGGTCTCGCGCCCACCTCAATCGCGTCCACGGGCGAACGGCATCCCCGGCCTCAGCCGCGAAGAGCGGAGTACACTTGTGAGGTCTGCGGTGACGCAGGCGCGCTGGTGGCGGCCGTCGAACGGTACGCCAGCACCAACCATGTCATCCGCGAGCGTGTCTCGCCCAAGGGCAAGCGGACGCTCGATCTGAAGGAGTACGTCGTCGACACCAGTGTGCGGGCGGTGACGGGGGGAGCCGTGCTTGGCTTCGCGATCCGTCATCGGGCAGCCGGGGCCGCGCGACCGCAAGAGTACGTCGATCTCATCGCCGAGTGGGCGGAGGTCGACCCCGTGATGCGCAGCCTCCAACGTGTGCGCGTCGCCTGGGAGGATATGCCCCGAGCGCAGGCCGCCGGGGCGGAAGGAGTGGATCTGTGTGACAACGCCGAAGAAGGCGACGACCGGTCCTGAGCCGGTCGCTGCGTCCTCACCCGCGCCCAGCGAGCCGCAGGGCGACTCAGTCGCGGGCCAGGGCACCGATTCCGCCGGCGCGCCGCGCCGGAGAACGCCGCGAACGGGCGGCCGTCGTCCGGCGGCGGCGACCGGGGCCGACACCCAGGCGGCGGTAGACGCTCCGCCCGCTGCGAGCGTGTCGACGCCGGCCCCGCGCCGGCGCGGTACGCCGCGCCCGCCGAAGGGAGTCGGCGACGCCGGCTCGGCGCAGTCCGTACCGGGCGGCGACGCGCAAGGCGCGCCACGTCGTGCCGTAGCGGCAGCGGCGGTCGCGGCCGCTCCCCAGACGTCGTCGGCGGGCGAGCCGGCGCCGGCCGTTGAAGGGGCCGCACCGCCGGCCCGCACCCGGCGCCGGCGAACCGCGCCGGCCGGCGAGGCCCCGCGTCCGCGGGCGCGGGGCGGCGCCTCGGCCGCGGCGGATGCCGCGCAGACGCCGGCGGAGCCCGCAGTCGGCTCTGTCCAAGCCGGCGCAGAGGCCGCCCGCCCGGCTCCCTCGCGCCGCCGCCGCGCGCCGGCAACGCCGGCGTCCGCGCCGCAGCCGGCCTCACCTGCCGAACCTGCGCAGGTCGCACCGTCGACTTCCGTCGCCGGCGTTCCTGCGGCATCGCCGCCGGCGGCGCCGGCAGGGCCCGGCGCGCCGGCGGACACCACGGAGGCTGCCGCCCCAAAGCGTCGCCGTCGCGGGCACCGCGGCGGCCGCCGGCGTAACAAGCCCGCCGCGGCAGCGGCCGAGTCGCCGCCCGCCGGCTCCGACAGTGGCCCGGCGAGCGACGCTCAGCCGGCCGCGGCCGCCGCTCCGGTCTCGACTGCCGAGCCGCCGGCGTCGTCGTCCGCGGCGGAAGCGTCGGTTCCCCGCCGCCGGACCCGGCGGCCCAGGGCATCCGGCGCCACAGCCGAGCCCGCCGCCGCCGTGACAACCGGCCTGCCGGCACCCTCCGTCGGGCCGACCCCGGGCGGCGGCGTCGCTGCCGCCGGCCAGTCGCGGACCGCCGCACCCGCCGACGAGGGTTCCGCCGCGGCCGCCACGGGCGAACACGCGGCCGCGGCGCCAGCGAAGCGCCGCCGCGGCACACGCGGCGGGCGCCGGGCTCGAGCCGCCCGCGAGCGCGCCGCTGATCCATCCCGGTCGCAGCTGGCGACGCCGGCGCCGGAGTCCGTCCCCGCCGGGGCGCTCGCGCCGCAGACCGCCCCGGCAGCGGGGCCTCCGGCCCCGGGCACCGGCGCACCGCCGGTTCCGACGGAGCGCGGCAGTGAGGCGCCCCCATCGACGCCTTTGGCCGTCGCCGGCACGGCGGCGGAGGGCGCTTCGCCCGCGCCGGCTGCGTCACCGCCGTCTGCGGTCGCCGGCGAGCCGGCGGGCCGGCCCTCGGCTGAGGGTGCCGCCGCACCTCTCACCGCCGAGACTATGACCGGCGTCGTCGCGGCGACGCCCGCGGCCGAACCGGTCGCCGCCGAACCGGTCGCCGCCGAACCGGCCACCACCGAGGAGGCGGCCGGCACACGACCCGCCCCTCGCCGCCGGCGCAAGACCGCCGAGCCGGCCGCCAAGGCCGCCGGCGCCGAGACCAAGGCTCGACGCCAGGATGTGCGCCGGCCCAAGGCCATCGTGCGCCAGGACGAGGGCAGTGGCATCGGCGCCGCCGCCGTGGCAGGACCGGCGCCGCGTCGTCTGGGGATCGTGGCCGAGCAGCCCGAGCGCAAGATCATCCTCGTCTCCGACGACGGCCGCGAGCTGCGGGTGGCGCTCATCGAGGACGGCCGTCTGGCTGAGATCTACATCGAACGTCCCGAGAAGAAGTCCTATCTCGGCGACATCTACCAGGGCAGGGTCGAGAGCGTTCTCAACGGCATCGACGCCGCGTTCGTCGACTTCGGGCTCGAGAAGAACGGCTTTCTCTACGTGGACGACGTCGTGACACCTGAGGGGGAGAAGCGGGCGCGGCGCATCGCCGACGCCCTCAAGCCCGGGGAGCACGTGCTGGTGCAGGTCACCAAGGACCCTATGGGCAGCAAGGGCGCTCGCCTGAGCACCAAGATCTCGCTGGCGGGGCGCTACGTCGTGTACGTCCCCGGCGGCACCGGCGTCGGCATCTCCCGGCGCTTGCGTCAGTCCGAACGCGACCGCCTGCGCGATATCAGCAAGGAGCTCAAGGTCAAGAACGCCGGGATCATCGTGCGGACGATCGCGGAGGGTCACGGCCACGACGACATCAAGCGTGACCTGCAGTTCCTCTCGCGGCTCTGGACGCGGCTCAAGAAGAAGGCCGAGACGGTGAGCGCCCCGGGTCTCGTGCACAAGGAGGCAGACGTCTCCCTGGAGGTCGCGCGCGACCTCTTCAACGACACGGTCGAAGCGCTGATCGTCGACGATCCCAAGCGGCACAAGGCGCTCCTGTCGTTCCTCGGCAAGGTTGCTCCGGAGCTGACCTCCCGTATCGAGCTGTACAAGGGCGAGCAGCCGCTCTTCGAGGCGCATGGCGTCGAGGAGCAGATCGTGCGTGCGCTGGAGCGGCGCGTCCCGCTGCCCAGCGGCGGCAACCTCGTCATCGACCACGCCGAGGCGCTCACCGTGATCGATGTGAACACCGGCCGCTTCACCCGCGGCAAGGGGCTCGAAGACACGATCACCAAGACCAACCTCGAGGCGGCCCGTGAGGCGGTGCGCCAGCTCCGGCTGCGCGACATCGGCGGCATCATCATCATCGACTTCATCGACATGGCTCACGCCCGGAACCGCGAGACGGTGCTCGAGACCCTCGAGGCCGAGCTGGAGATGGATCGCACCAAGACCTACGTCGTGGAGCTGTCGCCGCTCGGCCTGGTCGAGATGACTCGCCAGAACACGACGGACGGGGCACGAGGCATCCTGACCCGCTCGTGCCCCTGCTGCTCCGGCAAGGCGCGCATCCTCTCCGACGAGACGATGGCCCTCGACACGGAGCGTCGCATCCGCAACCTGGCGCGCCGCTCCGCCGCCAATGCCTGGCTGATCGAGGTCAACGCCGGCGTCGCGGAGCGCCTCGCCGGCGACCGTCTCAAACGGCTTGAGAAGCAGACCGGCCGGCGCATCTTCTTCGAGGGCAGCGCCGGCCTGCCGGTCGACACCTTCCGGATCCTCGCCGAAGGCGCCCTGCAGCACGTCCAGGCGCAGCGCGTGCCGGTTCGCGAGGGTCAGGAGGTCGAGGTCGAGCTCGAGTTCAGTCTGAGCTACAGCCCGCGGGACGCCGTGGGGTACGTCGACGGCTACATGGTCGTGGTCGAGGGCGGCCGCCAGTTCCTCGGCCAGCGCCGCAGGGTCCGGATCACGGCCACGGCCCGCACCGGTGGCCAGGGGACGGTGGTCAAGGAAGGGTGAATTGACGGTCCTCGCCGCAGTCCGCTATCATACGCAGCCGTTGTCTTGACGGGAGTTGACATGACAGAGTCCGACATCGCCTACGCGGTTATCCGTGTCGGCGGCCAGCAGTACAAGGTGAGTACCGGCGACAGGATCGTCGTCGACCGCGTCGCCGCCGAAGAAGGCGAGACCGTGACGTACGACACCCTGGCGGTGCGTACGGGCACCGGAGAGTACGAGGGTGCCGCGTCGGCCACGGTCAGCGCGACGGTCGACCAGCACGTGCTCGGCAAGAAGATCAAGGTCTTCACCTACAAGCCGAAGTCGACGTTCAAGAAGACCAAAGGTCATCGCAGCCGTCTCACGAAGCTGACGATCGACTCCATCGCCCTCACCGACGAGAAGGAGGCGCACGGTGGCGCATAAGAAGGGCGCGGGCACCAGCCGCAACGGCCGCGACTCCGCCGCGCAGCGTCTCGGCGTCAAGGCGTTCGCCGGGCAGATCGTCCCGGCCGGTTCGATCGTCGTTCGCCAGCGTGGCACCCGGTTCCGTCCGGGCGAGAACGCCGGCATGGGCACCGACCACACCATCTTCGCCAAGGTCACGGGCCGCATCGCCTTCACCGAGAAGGCGGCCGGCCGCTTCATCTCCATCATCCCCGAGGCCTGATCCGGGCCGGCGTCCGCCGGCCCTCGCGCCATGCTTGACAGGGCCAGCATCAGCGTGCGCGGAGGGCGCGGCGGCAACGGGTCGGTGAGCTTCCGGCGGGAGAAGTACGTCCCCAAGGGCGGCCCCGACGGCGGTGACGGCGCGCCGGGCGGCGATGTCGTGCTGGTCGCGACGCGTCAGCTCCACGATCTCAGCCACTTCCGCCACAAGCACCATTTCCGCGCCGTCGCCGGAGGCCACGGGCGTGGCGCCAACAGGCGCGGGGCAGACGGCCCCGAACTGCTCGTCGAGGTGCCCGTCGGCACCGAGGTCCGCGACAGCGAGGAGAACGTGCTCGGCGACCTCGTCCGGGATGGGCAGCGCCTGGTTGTGGCGCGGGGTGGTGAGGGCGGTCGAGGGAATGTGTGCTTCAAGAGTTCGACCCGGCAGGCGCCCAGGTTCGCCGAAAAGGGCCTTGAGGGCGAGGAGCGCTGGCTCACGCTGTCGCTCAAGCTCCTCGCCGACGTCGGCCTCGTCGGGCTTCCGAACGCCGGCAAGTCATCGCTGCTGGCGGCGCTGACCAGGGCGCACCCCAAGATCGCCGCCTATCCGTTCACGACCATCGAGCCCAACCTCGGGGTGCTCCGGCTCGACTCGGGCGACATCGTCCTGGCCGACATCCCCGGCCTCATCGAGGGCGCCAGCGAGGGCGCAGGCCTCGGGCATCGCTTCCTGGCGCACATCGAGCGCACCGCCGTTCTCGTCTACGTCCTGGACGGCGGTGAGGCGCCTGCGTCGTGGCCTGAGGCGCTGACGACGGTTCGCGCCGAGATAGGGGCGTTCCGGCCCGAGCTGGTCGCCCGGCCGGCGCTCGTCGTGGTGAACAAAGCCGACCTGCTCGACGAGGATGGCAGGGCGGCGGCCGAGGCTTTCCTCGGTGACCTCGCCTGGCCGGTGGCAGGTCTGCTCGTGTCGGCCGCCAACGGGGAGGGCAGCGAGTCGCTCGTGGAGGCGCTCGCGGCCCAGGCGGCGCGCGTGCGGGCGCAGGAGGAGGCCCAGGCGGCCTCCAGGGCCGCGGCTGAGGCCGCGACGGTGCTCAGGCCCGCCGAGGACCGCCTCGAGTCCTTCAGTATCGAGCGCGAGGGCGCCGCCTTCCGCGTCCACGGCGCCCAGCTCGAGCGCCTGTTCGCCAAGGCCGACCTCGACAACCAGGAGGCCGTCCGCTACCTGCAGCAGATCGTTGCGCGCGCCGGCCTCGACGACGCGCTCCGCCGGGCCGGGGCCCAGCCCGGCGACACGATCAGGCTCGGCGACGAGGAGTTCGAGTTCTCCTGAGACACGCCGCGGCCGGCGGGCTCCGGCGCCGGGTCTGAGCCGGACGCCCGGCCGCTTTGCTACAATCGCGAGCGTGAAGACGATCGTCGTCAAGGTCGGCTCGAGCACCGTGGCCGACGACCAGCTGCATCTTCGTCGCCGCCTCCTCTCCGGGCTGGTCGCCGACGTGGCCGACCTCGTTCACAGCGACGACCGCATCGTGTTGGTCTCGAGCGGGGCCATCGCCTGCGGGCAGCAGGTGCTGGGCGTCGCCGAGCGGCCGCGCGAGATCCCCGCTCTGCAGGCGGCCTCTGCCGTCGGCCAGGGCCGCCTTTTCGCCCACTACGAGCGGCTGTTCGGCGACCACGAGCTCACGGCGGCGCAGGTTTTGCTGACCAGCGAGGACTTCGCCCGCCGCTCGAGCTACGTCAATGCCCGCAACACGCTCCGTCGCCTGCTGTCCTGGGGCATCGTGCCGATCGTCAACGAGAACGACACGACGGCGACGGACGAGATCCGCTTTGGCGACAACGACGTCCTCGCCGCGCTGGTCGCCATCATGCTGAAGGCCGACACCCTCCTGCTGCTCACCGACCAGGACGGCCTCTACACCAGCGATCCGCGCACCGACACGTCCGCCCGTCTCGTCGAGCGGGTCGAGCACCCCCAGGACCTCGTCGACCTTGACGTCGGCCAGACCACACGCCGCGGCGCCGGCGGCATGCGCGGCAAGGTCGCGGCGGCGCTCATGGCGGCCTCGGCCGACGTGCGGACGGTCATCGCCAACGGCGCCAGGCCAGGCGTTGTCGGCGCCGTCGCCGCCGGCGTCGCGGTCGGGACCGCGGTGGCCGCCCACCCTGCCGGCGTCTCGTCCTTCAAGCTGTGGCTGCGCTACGCAAAACCCGTGCGTGGTAAGCTTGAGATCGACGCCGGCGCGGTCGGGGCTCTGTCCAGGCGAGGGGGAGCCTGCTGCCCGTCGGCATCACGGGGGTTCATGGGGGGTTCGTCGCCGGTGACGCCGTCGCCATTGTCGACGCCGCCGGGGGCGAGGTGGCTCGTGGGCTCGCGACCATGAGCGCGCGCGACGTGCGCCGGGTTCGCGGTCTGCGCAGCGATGAGGTGCACGCGCTCAACCCGAGCCTGGACGACGAAGTCGTGCACCGGGACTGCCTGGTGCTTGTCGGCGAGGAGGTCGTGTGAACGTCGAGCAGGTCTGTGCCGCCGCGAAGGGTGCCTCCCGCGTGCTGGCAACCCTGACCCGGGCACGCAAGGACGAGGCGCTCATCGCCGTGGCCGAGGCGATCGAGCGGCGTTCCGCCGAGATCCTCGCCGAGAACCGCGACGACGTGAAGCAAGCCCGCGAGACCCGGCTGCCGGACGCCATGGTCGATCGCCTCCTTCTCGACGAGGATCGTCTGGCCGACGCGGCCACGAGCGTACGCACCCTCGCCGCTTCCACCGATCCCGTCGGCCAGATCGTCGCCGGCTGGCGCCTCGAGAACGGGCTGGAGCTGCGCAAGGTCCGGGTACCGCTGGGCGTCGTCGCAGTCGTCTACGAGGCCCGCCCCAACGTCACGGTCGACGCCGCCTGCCTCTGCCTCAAGACCGGCAACGCCGCCATCCTTCGCGGCGGCACCGCCGCCAAGCACTCCAACCGCATCCTGGCCGAGGTGGTGCAGGGCGCCGTCATTGAGGCGGGACTGCCGCGTGAGGCGGTCTCCTTCCTCAGTCCGGACCGCCGCGAGCTGGAAGAGCTCCTCGAACAGCGCCGCTACGTCGATCTCGTGATCCCGCGCGGCGGCGAGCAGCTCAAGGACTTTCTGCTGGAGCACAGCAAGGTGCCGGTCGTCTATGCGGCCGGTGGCAACTGCCATGTCTACGTCGACGCCAAGGCCAACCTCGACATGGCCGTCCGCATCATCGTCAACGCCAAGTGCCAGCGGCCCGGCGTCTGCAACGCCGCCGAGACGCTTCTCGTGCACGAAGCCGTCGCCGCCGAGTTCCTGCCGCGCGCCGCGGAGGATCTCAAGCGGCGTGGCGTCGAGCTGCTCGTCGACCAGGCGACCGCCGACGTCCTCGGCGACCAGACGCTGAAGCGCGCCACGGAGACGGACTACGATACCGAGTTCCTGGCGCTCAAGCTCGCCGTACGTGTCGTCTCCTCGATCGACGAGGCGCTGGCGCACATCGAGCGCTACGGCACGCGACACTCCGAAGCGATCGTCACGGAGGACGTGGCCGCCGCCGGCCGGTTCACCGCTGAGGTCGACGCCGCCTGCGTGTACGTCAACGCATCGACCCGCTTCACCGACGGCGGCCAGTTTGGCCTTGGTGCCGAGCTCGGCATCTCGACGCAGAAGCTCCACGTCCGCGGGCCCATCGCCCTCGAGGAGCTCACCTGCGTCAAGTACGTGCTCTGGGGCCACGGGCAGGTGCGGGGGTAGCACGTTGCCCGAGGCGCGTCCTCGTCTCGGCGTGCTCGGCGGGAGCTTCGATCCGCCTCACGTCGGCCATCTGGTGATCGCCTCGGAGGCCTGCGCCCGACTGGGCCTGGAGCGGGTACTGTTCGCTCCGGCCGCGGCCCCGCCGCACAAGGCCCTCGGCACCGGCGCCCCGGCCGCCGCCCGGCTCGAGATGACGGCCTTGGCGATCGCCGACGACGAGCGTTTCGCCGTCTCGGACGTCGAGCTGGCGGCGAGCCTCATCTTCACCCGCGACACTCTGGCGGCCGTCGCCGCCCGTCACTCTGACCACGACCTGGTGTTCGTGATGGGATCGGACTCCCTGCTCCAGTTCGAGACGTGGCATGACCCGCGCGGCGTCCTCGAGCTGTGCACGCTGGCAGTGGCGATCCGGCCCGGCGACGACGCCGCCGCGGTTGGGGCCGCCGCGTCGCGTTGGGGGCCGAACGCCGTCACCGTTCTGGAGGCGCCGCTCATCGGCGTCTCGTCCACGGCGCTGCGGGCGCGAATTGCTGCCGGTCTGCCGCTTCGCTACCTGGTGCCGCCGGCTGTGGAGGCGTATATCGACGCACGCGGACTGTACCGCGCGCCGTGATCGACCGCGACGCGGCAGAGAAGCTCATGGCGGTGCGGCTCTCGCCGCGCAGGGCCGAGCATTCACGTCGTGTCGCGGCGACGGCCGCGGCGTACGCGCAGCGCTGGGGGGCCTCGTGTGAGGCGGCCGAGGTCGCCGGTCTCCTGCACGACCTCTGGCGCGACGCGACGCCCGACGAGATCCTGGCGGCCGCGGCGCACTACGGCGTCGCCGTGGGTCCCGTCGAGGCGCAGCGGCCAGTGGGCCTGCTTCACGCCCCGGTGGCCGCTGCGGAACTGCGTGTGATCGGCCTGGACGAGGAGATCGTCTCCGCGATCGCCCTCCACACCGTCGGCCGGCCCGGCATGACGGCGCTCGAGAAGTGCGTCTACCTCGCCGACCTCTGCGAGCCGGCGCGCGACTTCGAAGGACTCGCCGACATCCGGCGGCTGGTGTCGGTGTCGCTCGACGCCGCCGTCGCCGCCGCCGCCCAGGAGACGCTGCTCTCCCTGATCCGTCGCGGACACGCTGTCGTACCCGCGGCCCTCGAGCTTTACAATGGGTACCATGTCAGAGGCTGATCATCCGCGGCCGGAGCGCGACGATCCTTCGACCCCGGCCGAGGAGCCGGGCGTGCCGGAAGACTCGCCGCTGGAACTCCTCGACCGAGAAATCGCCCGAGAAATGGCGGAGCGGCTCGACCGGCTCAGGGCCGATGAGCTGGAACGCCAGGCCGCGGAGGAGCTCGGGCGTCAGGCAGCCGCGGCCCCAGCGGAGGCAGAGAGCCTCCAGGCGGACGATCTGGACCACGTGGTGGCGGAGCGGCTCGACCGCTTCAAGGCAGAGGAGCTGGAACGCGGGGCAGCGGAGCACGCGGATCGGGAGTCGGTCGACGAGGTGTCCCGGACGGAGCGCCTGCGGAGCCGCCGGCGCACCGCCAAGGAACGTCGTCAGACGATCGCGCTGTACGCGCTGGCCGCGTTCGTGGCCTTCGCGGCAGTGGTCGGCGGCTGGTGGGCGGCGGCGACATTCCTGGGTGACGAGGAGGTCGCCAGGCCGCCCGGCCATCTCACGCTGCTCACCCTCACGGCGCCGGGGTCGGGTGACCCCGTCGCCGCGGCGCTGGTCGTCCGGGACGAGGCGGCGCCGCGCTACGCGCTCTACGTCATCCCTCGCGAGCTCCTCCTCGAGGGCCCCGGCGGCGAGTACGTGTTCGCCGGCGACTCCATGACCACCGGCGACCTGCGCGGCGATCTCGAGCGCGTCATCGGGACATCGGTCGACGCCGCCTACACCCTGCCGGTCACCGCTCTCGGAGCGCTCGCGGGCGCCGACGTCCTCGAAGTCGAGCTGGAACGGCCGGTGACGGTCGTGCGCGACGGAACGCAGAAGACCTACGACGACTCGATGGTGATCGTGAACGACGACCTTCCCGGCCTGTTCGCGACGTCCGGATCCGGCGGCTACGACGGCACGACCATCCAGGAGGGCCTCTGGAGAGCCGTGCTCGCTGCCGCGGCACGACGCTCGTCGGCGCCCTCGCCGGTCGCGGCGGGCGTTGTCACGGCAGCTTCGGGGACCGCCGATCGGTGGTACCTGGAGGACGCTCTCGCGGGCCTCACCGCCGGCAACGCCGTGGTCGCACGGGTGCCCTCGACCTCGCGTGTCGCCGAGGGCCAGTTCGCCTTTGTGCCCGACGCGGCGGGGATCATGGCCGACATCACGCGCAAGCGCGGGGGCTTCCAGTCCGCGTACACCGTCGCCGTCCGCAACGGCAGCGGCAGGGTGGGCATCGGGGCCGCTGTTGTCGCGGCCCTGTCGGCGCTGGACGTGAACCTGCCCGAGCCGACCAACGCCGACCGCTTCAACTACCGTCAGACGAGGATCCTCGCCGGCAGCGGCGCGCTCGCGGTCGCCGAGGACGTCCGTGCTATACTCGGCCGCGGCGTCGTCCTCAACGGCGCCGACGTGCCCGCGAACACCGTCGTGGTGATCGTCGGCAACGACCTCCGCACCAAAGACCTCAAGCCAAAGGACCAGCCGTAGCATCCGACGTTGAACTGAGCAGGGCCAGGGAGCTGGCCGCCGCCGTCGCCGCGCGCGCCGCCGACAAGAAGGGTGAGGACATCGTCGTGCTGGCCATGAGCGACGCCGTCAACTACACGGACTTCTTCGTCATCGTCACGGGCGCCAATCCGCGTCAAACGAAGGCCATCGCCGAGGAGATCCTCCTCAAGCTCAAGCCACAGCGCCGCCCCGCCCGCGTGGAGGGTGAGCGCGAGGGCGAGTGGATCCTGCTCGACTATCTCGACGTGGTCGTCCACGTCTTCACGCCGGCGGCGCGCGACTTCTACCGGCTCGAGACACTCTGGGGTGACGTGCCCCGTCTTGAGGTCGCCGTCCCCGTCTGAGGGCTGTGACGGCCGGCGCCGCCGCAGGCGGGCGCCGGTTCGTGGTTCGCGGCGCCCCCGCAGACGATTGACCGGCGGCGCTCGCCGGGCTAGAATACGAACGTATGTTCGTATCAGAGCGAGCACTGCTGCACCTCGACATGGACGCCTTCTTCGCCTCGGTCGAGCAGGCGCGGCGTCCCGAGCTGCGCGGCCGGCCGGTCATCGTCGGCGGGGAGCGCGGCCGCCGCGGCGTCGTCTCCGCCTGCTCGTACGAGGCGCGGGCCTTCGGCGTGCACAGCGCCATGCCGATCTTCCAGGCCGAGCGCCTCTGCCCGCAGGGGGTGTTCTTGCCCGTCGACATGCGGGCGTACGTCGCGGTGCACCGGGCGGTGCTCGAGATCCTGCGGAGCTACACCGATCTCGTCGAGGTCGCCTCCATCGACGAGGCCTACCTCGACGTCACCGGGAGCCGGCGGCTGTTCGGTCCGCCGCGCGCGATCGCCCTGCGCATCCAGGAGCAGGTCTACGACGCTCACGGCCTCACCTGTTCCATCGGCATCGGGCCCACCAAGCTCCTGGCCAAGCTGGCCGCCGGTCTCAACAAGCCGGCCGGCGTCGGTGAACTCACGGCCGCCGACGTCCACGGCCGTCTGCGCGACCTGCCGGTCGGCGCGATCTGCGGCATCGGCCCAGTCACCCAGGAGCGGCTCGCCGCGCTCGGCCTCACCACCGTCGGCATGTTGCAGGACATGCCGTTTCCGTTGCTGGCCGCCGCGTTCGGCAGCGGCGCCCACGGTCTGCGCCAGCTCGCCCTCGGGCGCGGCTTCTCGCCGGTCCGCAGCAAGCGGCCGCTGCCCAAGTCGGTCGGTCGCGAGACCACCTTCGCCGACGACACCAACGATCTCGACCTGCTGCGCGCCACGCTGCTCTCGCTCACCGAGCACGCCGTCGCTGAGCTGCGGAGCAACGGCTTGGCCGCCCGCACGGTCGCCCTCAAGGTGCGCTTCAACACCTTTCACACGGTCGGCCGCCGGCGAACGCTCACGCGGTCGACGGCGGCCACCCGTCCCATCTACGAGACGGCTGTCGAACTGCTCGACGAGCTCGACATCGGTGTCCGTTGGGTGCGGCTCATCGGCGTCAGCGTCGCCAACCTCACCCACGACGCTTTCCAGCTCACACTCGACGACGGCTGGCGGGAGGAGGCCCTCGGCGAGGCAGTCGACCGCGTGCGCACCAAGTACGGCTTCAAGGCGCTCACGCTCGCCGGCGGCGCGCTCGCGCGTGAACGCCTTCACCACCGGGAGGGCGCCCCGGCGTGAGGCTCAGGCCCTGTGCTAGAATTCATCCTTCCGAACGGACGCGGAAGGCGCCCGCGCGCACGCGCGTGGGCGCCTGCGAGACGACACACGAGGAGAGCCCGGATGAACGACCCAGGCAAGATCAGGAACATCGCTCTCGTCGGCCACCGCGGTACCGGCAAGACCTCGCTGCTCGAGGGCCTGCTGTACAAGGCCGGCGTGGTCAATCGCCTGGGCCGTGTGGTCGACGGGACGACCGTCTCCGACTACGACGACGACGAGAAGCGTCGTCAACTCAGCATGTCCGCCGGCCTTGCCCACATCGAGCGCGGCGGCGTCGCCTTCAACTTCATCGACACGCCCGGCGACTCCAGCTTCCTGGCCGACACCATCGCCTCGCTGCGCGTCGTCGAGACGGCCCTGGTCGTCGTCAATACGGTGCTCGGCGTCGAGGTCCAGACCGAGCGCCTCTGGGGCCGGGCGGCCGAGCTCGGCAGGGCCCGGATCCTGTTCTGCAACATGCTCGACCGCGAACGGGCCGACTTCGCCGCCGCCGTCCACGCTCTGCGCGAGGCCTTCGGCCCGCAGGTCGTCGCCGTTCAGCTGCCGATCGGCAGCGAGCACCAGCTCAAGGGGCTTGTCGACCTCATCACCATGAAGGCGTACACCTACGCCGGCGGCAAGGTCACTGAGGGCGACATTCCCGGCGACATGGCCGATGCCGTCGCCGACGCCCGCGCCAAGCTGGTCGAGGCGATCGCCGAGACCGACGACGACCTGCTCGAGAAGTTCTTCGCCGAGGAGGAGATTGGCGACGCCGAGCTGCAGACGGCCTTCACGGCCGCCGTGGCGCAGGCCAGGATCTTCCCCGTGGCGGCCGGCGTCGCCACCGACCTCGTCGGCGTCGATCGCCTTTTCGACCTGCTCGCCCTCGCGCCCGCCCCGACCGCCGTTCCGGCGGCCGTCGCACTCGACGCGAGCGAGTCCGAGGTCCAGCTCGAGTGCGACCCGTCCAAGCCGCTGGTCGCCTTCGTCTTCAAGACGATGGCCGACCAGTTCAGCGGCCGCATCAACGTCTTCCGCGTCTTCCAGGGCACGATGAAGAGCGACGCCAACATCGTCGCCGGCAAGGATGCGCACAAGGAGCGCGTCGGGCAGCTCCTCAAGAATCAGGGCAAGGAGACCAAGCCGGTCGAGACGCTTGTCGCCGGCGACATCGGCGCCGTCGCGAAACTCAAGACGGTGGTGACGGGCGCCGCCCTCGTGGCCGAGGGCGGCGCGCCGGTCGGCTTCCCGGCGATCGAGTTCCCCTCGCCGCTCATGAGCTTCGCCGTTGAGGCCAAGACCAAGGGCGACGAGGACAAGGTGATCCAGGCCCTGCGCCGCCTCAGCGAAGAAGACCCGATGATGGACGTCCACCGCGACGCGCAGACCGGCGAGACGATCGTCGCCGGCATGAGCCAGGTGCACGTCGAGGTCATCTGCGAGCGCATGAAGCGTCGCTTCGGCGTCGAGGTCAACCTGCACCCGCCGCGGGTGCCGTACCGCGAGACCGTCAAGACGAGCGCGAAGGCTCAGGGCCGCCACAAGAAGCAGACCGGCGGCCGCGGCCAGTTCGGCGATACGTGGATCGAGGTCCAGCCCATGCCGCGCGGCGAGGGCTTCGAGTTTGTCGACCACATCGTCGGCGGCGTGATCCCGCGCAACTTCATCCCGGCCGTCGAGAAGGGCGTGCACGAGGCGATGAACGAGGGCTTCCTCGCCGGATATCCTGTGGTCGACGTGCGGGTCATCCTCTACGACGGCTCGCACCACCCGGTCGACTCGTCCGAAATGGCCTTCAAGATCGCCGGCTCGATCGGCTTCAAGGCAGCGGCCCAGAAGGCCCAACCCACGCTCATCGAGCCCATCATGAACGTCGAGGTCACGGTCCCGGACGAGAACGTGGGCGACATCATCGGCGACCTCAACTCGCGGCGCGGCCGCGTGCTCGGCATGACGCCGCGCGGCCACGCCACGGTGGTCGCGGCCGAGGTCCCGCTGTCCGAGATGCTCAGCTACGCCCCGGACCTCACCTCGATGACCGGCGGCCGCGGCGACTACCACATGGAGACGCTGCGCTACGAGGAGGTCCCGGCGCACCTGACTGCCAAGATCATCGAGCAGGCCAAGCTCGACAAGGAAGAGGCTCAGAAGAGCTGAACCGGCGGTAGGATTGACTCGGGAGACGACAACGGAGGCCCTTGTGTCGGACATCGGTACCATGCGCGTGAAGAGCGGTCTCGCGGACATGCTCAAGGGCGGCGTCATCATGGACGTCACCAATGTCGAGCAGGCGAAGATCGCCGAGGACGCCGGCGCGTGCGCGGTGATGGCGCTCGAGCGTGTGCCCAGCGACATCCGCGCCCAAGGCGGCGTGGCACGCATGGCCGATCCCACGAAGATCCGTGAGATCCAGGGCAGCGTCTCCATACCTGTCATGGCGAAGGCGCGCATCGGCCACTTCGTGGAGGCGCAGATCCTGCAGGCCCTCGAGGTCGACTACATCGATGAGAGCGAAGTGCTCACGCCGGCGGACGAGGCCAACCACATCAACAAGTGGAAGTTCAACGTGCCGTTCGTCTGCGGCGCCGTCAATCTCGGCGAGGCTCTCCGGCGCATCGGCGAGGGCGCGGCCATGATCCGCACCAAGGGCGAGGCCGGCACCGGCGACGTGGTCGAGGCCGTGCGCCACATGCGCGCGATCATGGGCGAGATCCGCCGCCTGCAGACCATGGACGAGGACGAGCTGTACGTGGCCGCCAAGCAGCTGCCGGCGCCCTACGACCTCGTCCACTGGGTCGCCGAGCACGGCCGCCTGCCGGTGGTGAACTTCAGCGCCGGGGGGATCGCCACGCCGGCCGACGCCGCCCTGATGATGCAGCTCGGCGCCGAGGGCGTGTTCGTGGGTTCGGGCATCTTCAAGAGCGCCGACCCACAGCTCCGCGCCGCGGCCATCGTCAAGGCGACGACCAACTACCGCGACGCGACGATTCTCGCCGACATCTCGGTCGGTCTCGGCGAGGCGATGCCCGGCATCGATGCCGCGCGCATGCCTGCGGAAGCCAAGATCCAGCATCGCGGCTGGTGAGGCCGGCGGCGCCGTGAGCCTCACCAACGGCAGACGCCGGCTCGACTGGATCCTCTCGCCGGACCCTTCGCGAAGCGCGGAGGGTCCCGGCGTGGGCCTCACGGTCGGCGTCCTGGCTCTGCAGGGCGACTTCCGTGAGCATCGGGTCGTGCTGGAGCGGCTCGGAGCGCGCACCCTGGAGGTGCGGCAGCCGGCCGATCTTGCCGGACTGGACGGCCTGGTGCTGCCCGGCGGCGAGAGTACGGCGATGAGCAAGCTCATCGCCGCCGCCGGCCTGGCCGAGCCTATCCGCGACCTGCACGCCGTCGGCGGCGGCGTCTACGGGACGTGCGCCGGGCTCATCCTGGCGGCGCGCGCAACCGTTGAGGGTGCGCCGCCCACGCTCGGCCTCATCGACATCGTGGCGCGCCGCAACGCCTTCGGGCGGCAGGTGCGGAGCTTCGAGGCCGACCTGCGCGTCGCCGGGCTCGACGGCGGGCTCCTGCATGCTGTCTTCATCCGTGCCCCGTGGATCGAGTGCGCCGGCCCGGAGGTCGAGGTCCTGGCGACGCGGGACGGCCATGCGGTTGCCGCCCGACAGGGACGCGTGCTGGTGACGGCGTTCCATCCAGAGCTCACAGACGACGCGCGTCTTCACGCGCTGTTCCTGCACACGATCCGCGGCCGGGACGCGGCGGGCGTCGGGGGTCGTGCGGCCGGCGCCGCCGGTCCGCCGCGCGCCGCCACCGCCGTGTGTGCCAACCGCTGAGAGAGGAGGAGGTGGCTCATGTCCGGGCACTCCAAGTGGGCGACCATCAAGCACAAGAAGGGCGCGGCGGACGCGAAGCGCGGCAAGCTGTTCTCCAAGCTGTCTCGAGCGATCACCGTCGCCGCGCGAGAGGGCGGCGCAGACCCGGCGATGAACACGTCGCTGGCCAACGCCATCGAGAAGGCGAAGAGCTACTCGATGCCCAAGGACAACATCGAGCGCGCCATCCAGCGCGGCGCGGGTGGCGCCGATGGCGCCAGTTTCGAGAGCATCGTCTACGAGGGCTACGGCCCCGCTGGCGTGGCGATCATCGTCGAGGTGCTCACCGACAACAAGAACCGCTCCGCCGCGGAGGTGCGCAACATCTTCAGCAAGCACGGCGGCCAGCTGGCGCAGCCGGGCGCCGTCGCCTGGGTGTTCGAGCGTCGCGGCTCGATCATCATCGACGCCACCAAGCACGAAGAGGACGATGTCATGACCGCCGCCATTGAGGGCGGCGCCGACGACGTCGTCCGCGACGGCGACCAGTTCGAGGTCCTCACCCAGCCTGCCGACCTGGCCGCGGTGCGCGACGCGCTCGCCGCCTCCGGGATCGGATTCGAGCAGGCGGAGCTCACCATGGTTCCCAAGACCACCGTCAAGCTCGAGGAGAACGACGCTCGCAAGACCATGAGAATCGTCGACGCGCTCGAAGACAGCGACGACGTGCAGGAGGTCTACGCGAACTTCGACATCCCCGACGACGTGCTCGAAGCCCTCGCCGGCTAGCGCCCGGCGCCTGCCGTGCCGATCAGCCCGGAGCACCAGAGAGGGACGAAGGGAGAGCCGCTCATCGTGCTCGGCTTCGACCCCGGCACCGCCAACACGGGCTGGGGGGTCGTCGAGTGCCGCGGCAGCCGGCTCAGGTCGCTTGGTCACGGGTGCATCGTTACGTCGGCCCGGCACGAGACGCACATCCGGCTGCGCCAGATCTACGACGAGGCGTGCGGGCTCATCGCGCGGTTCCGCCCGGACGTCGTCGTCCTCGAGGAGCTCTTCGTCAATGTCAACGTCAGGACCGCGCTGGCGGTGGGCCAGGCCAAGGGCGTGCTGTACCTGGCCGCCTCGGAGCTCGCCGTCCCGCCGCGCGAGTACTCGCCGCTCGAGGTCAAGCGCGCCGTCACCGGGTACGGCCGCGCCAGCAAGGTCCAGGTCCAGGAGATGACGAAGGTCATCCTCGGGCTGCCGAGCATCCCGCGGCCGGACCACGCGGCCGACGCGTTGGCGGTGGCGATCACCCACTCGCACGCCTGCGCCGCGACGCTCCCGCCGGAAGTCACGGCAACGAGGGCGTCGCGGTGATCGCCTCTCTCCGCGGCAGTCTGCTCCACGTCGACGGCGAGCGGGCGGTCGTCGAGGTCGGCGGCCTGGGCGTGGAGGTGCTCGCCTCCGCCCGCACGCTGGGTGCGATCTCCGCGCAGCTCGGCCGCGAGGTCAAGCTGGTCACCTACCTCCAGGTGCGCGAGGACGCGCTGCAGCTCTTCGGCTTCCTCGGTCAGCGGGAACGCACGTTCTTCCTCTGGCTGATCGCGGTCAGCGGCGTTGGCCCCAAGGTTGCTCTCGCCGTGCTTTCGGGCTACCCCGTGGACGAACTGGAGCTCGCCGTCGCTCGCGACGACATCAAGAAGTTCGAGAGCATTCCCGGGATCGGCAAGCGCATCGCCCAACGGCTTGTGATCGAGCTCAAGGACAAGGTTGGGCCGCCGCCTGTCGCCGGCGACGCTGGCGCGCCCGTGGCCGGCGGCTCCTACCTCGAGGCGCGCTCGGCCCTGCAGAACCTGGGGCTGAGCCTGCGCGAAGCCGAGGAGGCGCTTCGCGGCGCGCCCGAAGGAGCGCCCGTCGAGGAACTGCTGCGCTTCGCGCTCGCGCAAGGCGAAGGGCGAGGCGTGACTCCCCGGTCGGACCGCCTCGGCGACCCCAGCGAGCGCCCCGACGAGCTGGACGTCGAAGTCTCGCTGCGGCCGCGGCGGTTCGCCGACTTCGTCGGCCAGACCGCCGTCAAGGAGCAGCTCGAGATCTTCGTGCAGGCCGCCAGGAACCGCGGCGAGACTCTCGACCACGTGCTGCTGGCCGGGCCTCCCGGTCTGGGCAAGACCACGCTGGCCGCGGTCATCTCCACCGAGCTCGGTGTCGGGATGCACACAACCTCGGGGCCGGCGCTGGACCGAAAGGTCGACGTCGCCGGCCTGCTCACGAATCTGCAGGAGGGCGACGTCCTCTTCGTCGACGAGATCCACCGGCTCAACGCCGCGGTCGAGGAGGTCCTCTACCCGGCCATGGAGGACTTCGAGATCGATATCATGATCGGCGAGGGCCCCGCGGCGCGCAGCATCCGCATGCCCGTGCAGCCGTTCACCCTCGTGGGCGCGACGACCCGCACGGGTCTGCTCACGACGCCGCTGCGCGACCGCTTCGGCGTCTGGCAGCGGCTTGAGTACTACTCTGTGGAGGAACTGGCCCGCATCGTGAAGCGTTCGGCCGGCATCCTGCGGGTGAGTATTGATGCCGCTTCCGCCCTGGAGATCGCCGGTCGTTCGCGCGGCACGCCGCGCGTCGCCAACCGTTTGCTGCGCCGGGTGCGCGACTACGCCGAGGTCCGCCACGAGGGCGCCATCGACCACGAGATCTGCCTGGCGGCGCTCTCCCTCTTCCAGGTCGACGCCGAGGGCCTCGACAAGCTCGACCGCGACATCCTCTGCACGATCGCGCAGAAGTTCGATGGCGGGCCCGTCGGCCTCGACACGCTGGCGGTGGCGCTCGGTGAGGAGGCTGACACGCTGATGGACGTCTACGAGCCGTACCTGATCATGCAGGGCTTCCTCAAACGCACGCCTCGCGGCCGCGTGCTCACGCGTTCGGGGTTCCTCCACTGCGGGCTGCGGCCGCCGGCCCAGGATGGGACGCTCTTTTCGGAGGGCTGAGCCTCCTGCGTTCGGCGGCTATACTCGAGCCGTGAGCGACCTTCTTCTGCACGCGTGCTGCGGCCCGTGCTCGACCGTCGCCGTGCCCGCCTGGCGGGCACGGGGGTCGAGCCGCTGGCCTGGTTCGGCAACCCGAACATCCAGCCGGCCGCCGAGCTGGAGCGCCGCCGCGAGAGCATGCGGCGCTACGCCAGAGCGGCCGGTCTCGAGCTCATCGTGGCCGGGGAGCCGTCCCAGCCCGAGGCCTGGGCCGCGTGGGCGGCCAGGCTGCCGCAGATGACGGCCGACGAGCGCTGTCGCAGCTGCCTGGCCTTGCGTCTCGACGAGGCCGGCGCGGCCGCCGCGCGCCTCGGCATCCCACGCTTCTCGACGTCGCTCAGCGTCAGTCCCTACCAGCGGCACGACCTGATCCTGGCCGCGGGCCACGCCGCCGCCCGCCGGCACGGCGCCGCGTTCGTCTATCTCGACCTGCGGCCGGGCTTCCGCGAGAGCTACGCCGAGAGCCGGCGGCTGGATCTCTACCGTCAGCCGTACTGCGGCTGTGTGGCCAGCAAGTGGGAGGCGTGGCAGCAACGCCGGCAGCGGCGGGCGGGATCCGCAGGGGCAGGATGAGCACCGAGCACGCCTTGATGGCCGCGAGGGAGGGTGCGGCTGCTCGAGGGGGTGTCGCCCATGACGGGGAAGCCGCCGCGGGCGATGTCGCGACCGCGCCGTCGCCTGCCCTGCAGCTCCGGGACCTCGACTACGAGCTGCCGGCGGAGCTGGTCGCGCAGCGCCCGCTCGAGCCTCGTGACGCGGCGCGCCTGCTCGTCTACCGTCGGGCGTCGGGCGCGGTCGAGGACCGCGTCTTCCGCGAACTGCCCGGCCTCCTGCGGGCGGGCGACGTCCTCGTGCGCAACGACACTCGCGTCTTCCCGGCGCGGAGCTTCTTCCGCCGGGCCAGCGGAGGCCGTATCGAAGTCCTCTTCCTGCGCCCGGCGACCGGCGGCGCGGGGGAGAGGTGGGAGGCGCTGCTGCGCGGCCGGCCGCGGCGCGGCGAGGCGCTGCGCTGCGACTCCGGTGCCGTAGCGTGGGAGCTGCGCTGCGACGAGCCCCTGGGCGACGGCCGCTGGCTGGTCACGAGCCTCAACCTGCGGCCGGTGCTCGAGTTGCTCGAGGCGGCCGGCGTCACACCGTTGCCGCCGTACATCCACGCGCCGCTGGCGAACGCCGAGCGCTACCAGACGAGCTACGCCCGGGTGGTCGGCTCGGCCGCCGCGCCGACGGCCGGCCTGCACTTCACGGGCGCTCTGGACGAGGAGCTCCTCGCGGCCGGCGTGCAGATCGAGACCGTGACCCTCCACGTGGGGCTCGGCACCTTCAAGCCGCTCCAGGCCGAGTCGCTGAGCGCGACCCGGTTGCACAGCGAGACGTACGAGGTCGACGGTGCGGTGTGGGCGCGCCTCCTGGCGGCGCGCGCCCAGGGTCGGCGCGTGATCGCCGTGGGGACGACCTCGATGCGTACGCTCGAGCACCTCGCCGCGCCGTCGCCGGCCGGCGATCCCGTCGAGCCGACTCAGACCCTCCCCGCGCCGGCCGCGCTCCGCGGCGAGACCTCGCTGTTCATCAGCCCGGGCTACGAGGTGCGCCTCGTCGGGGGGCTGATCACCAACTTCCACCTGCCGCGCACGAGCCTGCTGGCCCTTGTGATGGCGGTGTGCGGCGTCGAGGAGACGCGGCGCCTCTACCGCCACGCCACGCGCGAGCGCTACCGCTTCTACAGTTTCGGCGACGCCATGCTGGTGCTGTGACGCGGGGCGCGGCCATCGGCGCCCTGGGGTTCGGCTTCGCCGTCGAGGCCCGCGACGGACGCGCCCGGGCCGGACGCCTCAAGACGCCGCACGGCGACGCGCTGACGCCGTGCTTCATGCCGGTCGGGACCAAGGCGACCGTCAAGGCCGTGGAGCCGCGCCAGCTGGCGGAGCTCGGGGCTCGTATCGTGCTGGCCAACACGTACCATCTCTATCTGCGTCCCGGCGTCGAGATCGTCGCCGAGCACGGCGGTCTCCACGGCTTCATGCGCTGGGACGGACCGATCCTCACGGACTCCGGCGGCTTCCAGGTCTTCAGCCTTGCGGGGACGCGGGTGGTGCGCGACGACGGCGTCGAGTTCGCCTCCGTGTACGACGGCTCTCGGCACGTCTTCACGCCGGAGCTCGCGATCCGTGTCCAGGAGGAGCTGGGCGCCGACATCATCATGGCCTTTGACCAGTGCGCGCCCGGCACGATGTCGCGGCTGGAGCTCGAGGCCGCGGTGGCGCGCACGACGCGCTGGGCGGCGGCCTGCAAGCAGGCTCACCGGCGCCTCGACCAGCTCCTCATCGGCATCGTCCAGGGCGGCGTCGACGAGGCGCTGCGCCGCCGTTCGGCCGCCGAGATCATGGACATCGGCTTCGACGCCTACGCCATCGGTGGCCTGTCCGTCGGCGAGCGCGGTGAGGAGATGCTTGCCACCGTGGGCTTGATGGACGAGTTGCTGCCGGCGGATCGTCTGCGCTACTTCATGGGCATCGGCGATCCGCTGAGCATGCTCGCGGTGATCGCCCGCGGGGTCGATATCTTCGACTGCGTGCTGCCGACGCGCATGGCGCGCACCGGCACCGCCTTCTCGTCCACCGGCCGCCTCAACCTGCGCAACGCCCGGTTCGCTCACGACCTGCGGCCGCTGGACGACGCCTGCGACTGCTACGCCTGCCGCACGTTCAGCCGCGCCTACGTGCGGCATCTGGTCCTGCAGAAGGAGATCCTGGGCGCACAGCTTCTCAGCCAGCACAATCTCAGGGTTCTGGTAAGATTAGCGGCTGAGGCCGGCGACGCCATCCGTGCCGGGCGGTTTGCTGCCTTCGCAGAGAAGGTCGTCGAGAGCCATTCATCAGGAGGGTAACTGAATGCCAAGCGGTACCGCCGCAATCATCATCTGGATCCTCGTCTTCATCGGGATCTTCTACTTCCTCGCCATTCGCCCGCAGCGGCGGCAGAAGACACAGCACGAAGAGATGACGCGCATGCTCAAGAAGGGTGACGAGGTCGTCACGATCGGCGGCATGTACGGCACCGTCACGCGCATCAGCGACGACTGGATCGAGCTCGAAGTCGCCAAGCGCACCCGGGTTCGCTTCATGAAGCGCGCCCTCGCCTCCATCGTCACGATCTCTGAGGACGAGGAAGAGGACGAGGAGTTCATCGAGGCCGACGACGAAGAAGTCGTCGAGACCGCCGAGGTGGACGAGATAGAGACGGCCGAGGAGGAACCCGAGGCGATCGACGAAGAGGAGTACGCCGAGGTCGACGAGGAGTACGAGGAAGTCGAGGGAACCGCCGAGGAGGAAGGTGAAGCGCCGCCCGAGGCGCCGCCTGCGCCAAAGGCATGACGCGCACTGGCGTGCCGTACGCGAAGTCCGTCCCGACGAGCCCTGCAGGACCTGCAGGGCTCGTCCTATGCAGGGAATCACGGCGGTGACGCGAACTGCGTTCTGACGTGGTGTCGACACCGGGGTAGTGCTGCTATGACCATTGTCATCGCCGTGGCGAATCAGAAGGGCGGCGTCGCCAAGACGACGTCGACGGTCAATCTCGGCGCTGCCTTGCGCGAGCACGGGCTGCGCGTCCTGGCGGTCGACATGGACCCCCAGGGCAACCTCTCGATGAGCCAGGGGATCGACACCGAGAGCCTCGAGAAGAGCATGTACGACGTCCTCGTCCATCGCCTGCCGATCGACGAGGTCATCTACGAGCGCGAGTACGACGTAGCGGCGGCGACGATCGATCTCGCCGGCGCCGAGATGGCGCTCTCGCCGATGATCGGCCGCGAGCGCGCCCTGCAGCGCGCCCTGGAGCCTGTCAAGAACCGCTACGACTACGTCCTGGTCGACACGCCGCCCTCGCTGGGGCTGCTCACCATCAACGCCTTCACGGCCGCCGACGACGTCATCGTGCCGGTACAGTGTGAGTACCTCTCGTTGCGGGGGTTGTTGCAGCTCGAGCGCACTCTCGAGATGATCCGCGAGAACCTCAACCCCGAGGTCAAGATCAAGGGAATCCTGCCGACGATGTACGATGCACGCACGAGCCACAGCCGCGAGTCGGTGGAGGTCCTGCGCGAGAACTTCGGGCCGCTGGTGTTCAAGACGGTGGTGAGGAAGACGATCAAGTTCGCGGAGGCGCCGGTCATCGGCGCGTCGCTGCTCAAGTATCAGCCCAAGGGGAGAGGGGCGGAGGCGTATCGGGCCCTCGCGCGGGAGGTGCTGAATGGCAGAGCGTCCTAGCATGAAAGACGGGCTCAACGAGCTGTTCCGGCGCACCGACGCCTCCGCGCCGGCCATGGATCCGCTTCAGGATCCGGTCGTCAAGGGGCGCCCGTACGTGACGACCATCAAGGTGGTCGGCATCGGGGGCGCCGGTACGAACGCCGTCAACCGCATGGTCGACTCGGGGGTCAAAGGCGTTGAGTTCATCGCCGTCAACACCGACGTGCAGCAGCTCGAGGTCTGCGACGCCGACGTCAAGATCCACATCGGTCAGGAGATCACTCACGGCCTCGGCGGCGGCGCCGATCCCGAGGTCGGCCATGAAGCCATGGAAGTCTCGCGCGACCAGATCAAGGCCGCCCTGCGGGGCGCCGATCTGGTCTTCGTGACCGCCGGGGAGGGCGGCGGCACCGGCACTGGCGGGGCGCCCGTGGTCGCCGCCGTCGCCCGCGAGCTGGGGGCGGTCACCATTGCCATCGTCACCAGGCCGTTCAAGTTCGAGGGCAACCGCCGCCAGCGTCAGGCCGATGCGGGCATCGGCGAGCTGCGCGGCGTCGCCGACACCGTCATCGCTATCCCCAACGACCGGCTGCTGGACGTGGTCGAACGCACCACCAGCGTCGTCGAGGCCTTCCGCCACGCCGACGACGTGCTGCGCCAGGGCGTCCAGGGCATCACCGACCTCATCACCGTGCCCGGGCTCATCAACCTGGACTTCGCCGACGTGCGTACGATCGTCAAGGACGCAGGTACGGCCTTGCTCGGCATCGGCGAGGCCGAGGGCGACAACCGGGCCCAGGTGGCCGCCGACATGGCCATCCACTCGCCACTGCTCGAGACGTCCATCGAGGGCGCCCACGGGCTGCTGCTCAACATCACCGGCGGCAAGGACCTCACGCTCTTCGAGGTCAATGACGCCGCCGAGGCGATCGCGCAGGCCGCGGCCGACGACGCCAACATCATCTTCGGCGCCGTCGTCGACGAGCGGCTGGGGGGCAAGATCGCGATCACCGTCGTCGCCACTGGCTTCGGCGAGGAGGCGCGACCGGGCCAGTCGCCGTCCAACGAACGCCTGCGCCGTCCGGAGCCGCGCCGCGAGCGCGTTCCGCAGCGGACCCCGGAGCGCGCCCCGCAGCGAGCTCCCGAACAGGCGCCGCGACCGAAGCCGCCCTCGTCTGGCGACGACTTCGACATCCCGTCGTTCGTCCACCAACCTGAGGGTTGATCCGCAGGGTGGAGCGAGTGGCGCGGATCGCCGCGGTCAAGGGGTCATTCTGATGGCGCTCGCCGCCACGGGTCTCCGTGCCGGCGACGTCTCGTTCGAGCTCGACCTCGACGTCTTCGACGGCCCCTTCGACCTGCTCGTCACGCTCATCCTCCGGGACGAGATCGACATCTGGGAGGTCCGCGTCTCGCGCATCATCGCGGAGTACGTTCTCAAGCTGGCGGACGACGGGGAGTTCGATCTCGACGCGACCTCGCAGTTCGTCGTCCTGGTGGCGGCGCTGCTCGAGATGAAGTCCCGGTTGCTGCTCGAGGAGCCGCTCGAGGACGAGCTCGAAGAGCTCGACCCGGACGAGGCGGCCGAGCGGCTGGTCGAACGGCTGGCCCGCTACGCCCAGTTCAAGAACGCCGGCGGCGCTCTGCGGGAGCGCTGGCGCCGGCACGCCGGGCGCCTCTACCGCAACGTGCCGGTGCCGCAGGCATTGCGCCGGCGGCCGCTGGCCGAGACGGCGCTGCCGTCCGAGACGCTGGTCGCGGCCCTCACGCCGCTCCTGCGCGAGCCGCCGGGCCCGGACACGAGCCACCTGGCCGATCTCGCCGTGTCTCTCGTGCACGAGCTGCGGCGCCTGCGCCTGATCCTCGGCGGCGAGGGCGGCTTCACGTTCGCCGCCGTGGCCTCTGAGGATCGCATCGAGCGCGCCGTGACCTTCTTCGCGCTCCTGGAGCTGCACTCGAGCGGCGAGGCTGTCCTGCGGCAGTCGCGCCACCTGGGCGACATCCACGTCAGACCCGTGCGCGAAGCGGTGACCGCGTAGCCTGCCGTCGTGGGGAGGGTGACGCCGTGCGCCCTTCTGCGGTAGCATCGGGCTGGCCCCTTCCACTCGACCGCCTCCGTTGCATGCTTGCACTCACCCGGCGCCTCGAGGCGCTCCTCTTCATAGCTTCGCGACCCCTCTCCCTCGCCGAGATGGCGGAGGCCTGTGCGTGCCCCGAGGAGGACGTGGCGCGGAGCCTGGTGACGCTCCGTGACGAGTTCGACGGCATGCACCACGGCCTCGTCGTGCACGAGATCGCCGGCGGCTTCACGTTCGTCGTCGCCGACGACTGCGCCGACGACGTGCGACGGCTCACCGGCGCCGAGCGTCCTGACGAGCTTTCGCCGGCCCTCATGGAGACGCTGGCCGTGGTCGCCTACCTGCAGCCCGTGACGCGGGCCGACGTCGCCGACGTGCGCGGCGTCTCGTCGGAGTGGGCCCTGTCCTCGCTCGAGCAGCGCGGCCTGGTGGAACAGGCGGGCCGCGCCGACACGCCGGGCGCGCCGTTGCTCTACGGCACCGGCGAGCGCTTCCTCAAGTTGTTCGGCCTGCGCGACCTCAGCGAGTTGCCGGCGCTGGAGGAGTTCGCGCTGGCCGCGGCCGAAGTCGAGGCCATCCGGGCCCGCCTGCTGGCCAACGCCGAGAGCAGGCGGGCATGAGCCCTCAGCTCAGCCTGGTCGTCTTCCTGGCCCGCGCCGGGCTCGGCTCGCGGCGCGCCTGCGACGAGCTCGTGCGCAGCGGCGCCGTGACGGTCGACGGTGCCCCGGTGGACTTTCCCCGCTACCGGCTCACCGGCGCCGAGACGGTCGCCGTCAACGGCGAGCCGGTCGAGCGGCGCGAGTTGCGGTACGTGCTCGTCAACAAGCCGCGCGGCGTGGCCAGCACGCGCCGCGACCCGCACGCCGAACGCGTGATCGTGGACCTCATACCCAACGGCCGGGTCCTGTTCCCGGTCGGTCGTCTCGACGTCGACACGACGGGGATCATCATCCTGACCAACGACGGCGCCCTCGCCAACCATCTGATGCACCCTCGCTACGGCGTGCCCAAGACGTACGTCGCCCGCGTTCGCGGCAAGGTCAGCCGCCGGGCGCTGGGCACCCTCCGGCAGGGCGTCGAGCTGGACGACGGAATGACGTCGCCGGCCGAGGTCAACCTCAAGAAGCAGAGCGCCAAGACGGCCCTCGTGGAGATGACCATCCACGAGGGCCGCAAGCGCCAGGTACGGCGGATGCTCGAGGCCGTCGGTCTGCCGGTCGAGGAGCTGCACCGTCGCCGCTATGGTCCGATCACCGACAAGGGTCTCGAGCCCGGCAGCTGCCGCGAGCTCACCGAGGAGGAGGTCGACGCGCTGCGCCGGTCCGGTGAGGAAGTCGCGCAGTCGGTTGACGGTGAGGTCGAGGGCGAGCCCATCTACTTCTCCGCCGGGAGCGAGCTCCTCGAGACCGAGGTCGCCCCCGTCGTCATGGGGCTGACGCACGCTGAGCCTCAGGCTGAGCGTGAAGCCGCTGGCGAGGCCGGCCCGAGCGTGGAGACACCCATCCCGGCAGCGGAGGAGACGCCGGCGGCGCAGACGGGCGAGGGCGAGGCAGCGGACGCGGAGGCAGACGAGACCCGGGCCGCAGGCGATGGCGGCGCCTCCTCTGGTGGGGATGGGCAGGTATGATGGTCCTCTTCATCGGGCAGGAGGATGCGTTGTGAGTGAGGACCGCGGCCGGCTGTGCGCCATTCGCGGCGCGACCAGCGTCGACGCCGACACGAGCGCGGCCATCGGCGAACGCACGGCCGAGCTCCTGCGGACCGTCCTCGAGCGCAACAGCATCGCCGCGGGCGACATCGTGAGCATCATCTTCACGGCGACGCCCGACCTGCACGCGGACTTCCCGGCGGTCGCGGCGCGCGGGCTGGGTCTCTCCGGCACGCCGCTCCTCTGCTGCCAGGAGATCCCCGTCGACGGTGCGCTCTCCCGTTGTATCCGCGTGCTCCTGCACGTGTACGCCCCCGAGGGCCACGCCACCCGGCACGTGTACCTGCACGAGGCCCGTCAACTGCGACTCGACCTTCGGGAGTAGGCCATGCGTTTCGTCCCAGCCCTGCAGAAGATGGTCCCCTATGTGGCCGGCCGGCCGCTCGAGCTCGTGATGCGGGAGTTCGGCATCAGCGAGGTCGTCAAGCTGGCCTCCAACGAGTTTCCCCTGCCGCCGTTCGACGAGGTGAAACAAGCGATCGTGGACGGGCTGGACGAGCTCAATCGCTACCCCGACAGCGACTGCACCGATCTGCGTGCCGCCCTGGCCGCGCACTTCGACCGCGAGCCGGCGCAGGTGATGGTCGGCAACGGCTCCTGCGAGCTGCTCATGCTGCTGGGCGACGCGCTGCTCGAGAAGGGCGACGAGGTCGTGTTCGCCGATCCCTCCTTCGTCGTGTACGACGACATCTGCACGTTGCACGAGGCGCGCCCGGTGGCGGTGCCCCTCGTCGACTTCGTCCACGACCTGGAGGCCATGGCCGCGGCCGTCACGCCGCGCACCAAGATGGTCATCGTCTGCAACCCCAACAACCCGACGGGCACCTACGTGCCGGTGGCCGACATCGCTCGCCTCGTCGAGGCCGTGCCCAGCGACGTGCTGGTCGTCGTCGACGAGGCCTACAACGAGTTCGTCACAGCCGCCGACCGCGAGCACGCCCTCGCGCTCCAGGCGGCGTACGAGAACGTCTGTGTGCTGCGCACCTTCTCCAAGATCTACGGGCTCTGCGGCCTGCGCGCTGGCTACGGCCTGGGCTCGCCGGAGCTCAAGGCGGCGGTCGACAAGGTGCGTCAGCCCTTCAACGTCAATCGCCTGGCGCAGATCGCCGCCGTCGAAGCCCTCAAACACCAGGACAAGGTCGCGTGGCGCCGCGAGTACAACGCGGCAGTGCGCTCGGCGCTCGTCGCCCAGCTCGCCGAACGCGGCCGGGCGACCGTGCCGACCGAGACCAACTTCATGCTGGTCGACACGCGCGACCTCTGTCACCCTCAGGAGAGAGTCTGCGGCGTGCTCATGTCGATGGGGGCGATCGTGCGCGACGGCAACGCCCTGGGCTGCCCGGGGTGGGCGCGTGTCACAGTCGGGACGGAGATGGAGAATGAGTTCTTCCTGGGCAAGCTCGACCAGCTCGTGGTGGGTGCCCAGGCGGACGTGGAAGGGAGGATGAGCTGAGCATGATGGTCATCATGCTGGAGGGCGCGACGCAGGAGCAAGTCGCGCACGTTGTCCAGCGTGTCGAAGAGGTCGGGGCGAGCGCGCATATCTCGGTGGGCGAGCGTGTCACCGTCATCGGCGTCATCGGCGACCGTGAGGAGATCACGGCGCTCCCGCTCGAGGTGCTGCCCGGCGTCGACCGGGTCGTCGCCATCCTCAGGCCGTACAAGCTCGTGAGCCGCGAGTTCCAGCAGCGCGACACGGTCGTGGACGTGCGCGGCGTCAAGATCGGCGGGGGCCACTTCGCCCTGATCGCCGGGCCCTGCTCGGTCGAGACGCCGGAGCAGGTGATGGCTGCCGCCCGCGCCGTCAAGGCGGCGGGCGGCCACATGATGCGGGGCGGCGCCTTCAAGCCGCGCACCTCGCCCTACGCCTTCCAGGGCCTGGGCGAGGACGGCCTCAAGATGCTGGCCGACGCCCGCGACGAGACGGGCCTGCCGATCGTCACCGAGGTGATGGATCCACGCGACCTGGACCTGGTCTGCCAGTACGCCGACGTGCTCCAGGTGGGGGCGCGCAACACCCAGAACTTCCTCCTGCTGGCCGAGCTCGGCAAGCTCGGCCGGCCGGTGCTGCTCAAGCGCGGCGCCTCGACCACCATCGAGGAGACGCTCATGGCGGCTGAGTACATGGTCAAGGAGGGCAACCGCGACGTGATCCTCTGCGAGCGCGGCATCCGCACCTTTGAGCCGGCGACGCGCAACACCTTCGACGTGAGCGCCGTGGCGGTTGTCAAGCTGGCCAGTCACCTGCCGATCGTTGTCGACCCGAGCCATTCGGCCGGGCGGCTGGACCTTGTCGCGCCGCTCTCGCTGGCCGGCGTGGCCGCCGGCGCCGACGGCGTCCTGGTGGAGACGCACCCCAATCCGGAGCACGCCTTGTGCGACGGGCCGCAGTCGCTGCCGACGGCGACCTTCGGGGAGTACGCCGGGCGCGTCCTCGAGCTCGCGCGCTTCATGGGCAAGACCGTCGACTGACGCCGTGGACGAGATCGCCGGCAGCACCATAGCCCTGATCGGGGTAGGACTGATGGGCGGCTCGCTGGGGCTCGCCGCCCGAGAGCGGGTCGGCGCCGCCGAGGTGCGCGGCTACAGCCAGACGAGGGCCACGCTCGAGCTGGCGCTCCAGCGCGGCGCCATCACCCGCACCTGCGAGAGCCTCGACGAGGCGTGTGCCGGCGCCGATTTCGTCTTCGTCTGCACGCCCGTGCGCATGGTCGTCGGCCACGTCAAGCAGGCGCTGGCGGCCGCGCCGGCGCACGCCGTCGTCACCGATGTCGGCAGCACCAAGGGTCCGCTCATGCGCTCGCTCACAGCCCGCGAGCAGGAGCGCTGCATCGGCGGCCACCCGCTCTGCGGCTCGGAGACTGCGGGGGTGGCCAACGCCCGCGTTACGCTCTATGACGGTGCGACGTACTTCCTCACGCCCGGGGCGCACGTCGACGCCGATGCCTATCGCCGGCTCTATACGCTCATCGGCCGGATCGGGGCGCGGCCTGTGGCGGTCGACCCCGACGAGCACGATCGCCTCATGGCGGTCATGAGTCACTTGCCGCACGTACTGGCCAACGTCCTCATGACGCAGGCGGGGCAGCACGCCGGGTCGCGGGACGCCCTGCTCTCGGCCGGCCCCAGCTTCCGCGACCTGACCCGCATCGCCGGCAGCAACCGGCGGGTCTGGACCGACATCTTCCTCGACAACCGCGCCGCGCTGCTGGCCACCATGGCGCAGTTCCAGGAGGGCCTGCAGGAGGTCCTCGAGGCTCTGGCGGCCAACGACGCGGCCCGGCTCGAGGCCACGATCACGCGGGCGGCCGACCAACGGCAGCGTATGCTGGCACACGAGGACCTGCGGCCGGGCGACCTCTACCGCCTCGTTATCCCGATCCAGGACCGCACCGGCGTGCTGCGCGAGATCACCGTCGGGCTGGGCGACGCCAACATCAACATCGAAGACATGAGCCTGCACCACAAGAGCGCCGAGCTGGGCGGCTCGCTGACCGTCTACGTCCTCGGTGAGGACGTCGCCAGGCGGGCCGTCCACATCCTCGGCGGCCTCGGCTATGAGGTGAGTCTGGGAGGCCCGTCCGAATGACCGTTGTGGCTCTCGACGGACCGGTCGCCTCGGGCAAGAGCACGGTGGCGCGAGCCGTCGCGGCGGCCCTCGGCTACGTCTACCTCGATACCGGCGCGATGTACCGCGCCGTCGGTCTGCTGGCGACCGAGGCCGGCGTGGCGCTCGACGACGCGGACGCCGTCGTCGCCGTCGCCCGCGGCGCCCAGCTGCGCTTCGACGCCGACGGCCGGCTCTTCGCCGACGGCCGCGACGTGAGCCTCGCCATCCGCACGCTCGAGGCCGGGGCGGCCGCCTCCAGGGTCTCGGCCGTGCCCGGCGTGCGGCGGCACCTGGTCGAGCAGCAGCGGGCCCTCGCCCGTGATGCCAGCGTCGTCATGGAGGGCCGCGACATCGGCACCAACGTCTTCCCCGACGCCGAGGTCAAGGTCTACCTGACCGCCCATCCCGAGGTACGAGCCGGACGCCGGGAGGCAGAGATGCGGGCCCGCGGCGACGCCGTCGGGTTCGCCGAGGTTCTGGCGGCCCTCCACGAACGTGACGAGCGCGACTCTACTCGTGAGGTCGCGCCCCTGCGCAGGGCGTCGGACGCGGTCGAGATCGACACCTCGGAGATGACCTTCGCGGAGGTGGTCGGCGCCGTGCTGGAGCTCGTCGACGCGAAGGCGGGGGCGAGGCGATGAAGCGGCGGGCGCGGGCATGAGACCGTGGGGCCTCACCCTGCGCGGCCGCGGCGACAACGCTTTCTACAGCTTCTGCCGCTGGGTCGTCGTGCCCCTCTTCTGCGGGGTCTATGGGATGCGCCCCCGCGGCATGGAGTACCTGCCGGTCCGCGGGCCGGCGATCGTCATCATGAACCACAAGGCTCTCATCGATCCCTTTGTCTGCGGAGCCTTCTGCGACCGGATGATGAAGTTCATGGCCAAGAAGGAGCTCTTCCAGAACCCGGTGCTGCGGCGGCTGATCGTCGAGCTCGGCGCCTTTCCGGTCGACCGCGGGGCGGGCGACCGCGAGGCGCTGAGGACCGCGCTCGAGGTGCTGGCGGAGGGAGAGGTGCTGCTCATGTTCCCCGAGGGCCATCGCCAGCGCGACGACGCCGTGCACGAGTTCATGCCGGGCGTCGCGATGATCGCTCTGCGTAGCGGCGCCCCAGTGCTGCCGCTGGCGGTCGACGGCACCCAGCGGCTCTTCCGCAACGGGCGGCTGGGACACCCCAAGTTGAAGGCCGCCATGGGGCCGCCCCTGTGCCTCGACGACCTGAACGGGCGCAACAGCAAGACATACCACGAGGCGGCGCGGCGCATGCAGGCCGCCGTGGCCGAGCTCTATGCCGGGCTCTGAGGCGCCCCGGCGGCATGACGGCGGCGGCCGGGCCGATGAGAGCGGGCGGCTCGAGGGCGAGGAGGGCGAGCGCGGTGCCCGCTCGGTGATCCGGCCCGACGGCGTCGAGATCGTGGTCGCCGGCAGCGCCGGCTACTGCTACGGCGTCGAACGGGCACTCGGCATCACCGGGGCGGCCCTCGAGGGGGCGCGCAAGCCCGTGGATAGCCTGGGACCGATCATCCACAACCCGAGCGTCGTCGGCCAGCTCCGGCGTCAGGGCGTGGAGGTCGTCGAGACGGTCGCCGCGGCGCGCGGTGGCACGCTCATCGTGCGCACCCACGGCGTCGCTCCGGACGTGCTGGCCGCCGCCGAGGAGCGCGGGCTCGAACTGATCGACGCGACCTGCCCCTTCGTGGCCGTCGCCCAGCGCAAGGCGGCGGCCCTGCGCGAGGCGGGCTACGTGGTCGTCATCCTGGGCGAGCGGGACCACCCGGAGGTGGCCGGCCTCGCCGGGTTCGCCGGGCCGGGCGCGGTGGTTGTCGAGGACGCCGACGAGCTGCCGCAGGAGGCGCTCCGCGGGCGGCGTGTCGGCGTCGTCGTCCAGACCACCCAGACGAGGGCCAACCTGGCGAGCGTGGCCGCGGCGCTGGCACCGCTCACCCGCGAGCTGCTCGTCCACAACACGATCTGCGACGCCACCGAGAAGCGTCAGAGCGCGGCCCGCGAGCTCGCCGCCCGCGTCGACGTCGTGGTCGTCGTCGGGGGCCGCAACAGCGCCAATACGGCGCGGCTGGCGCAGCTCTGCCGCGCCATCCAGGCGCGGACACACCACGTCGAGTCCGCCGCCGAGCTGCAGGCCGAGTGGTTCGCGGGGGCGCGGAGGATCGGCGTCACCGCCGGCGCCTCCACGCCCGACGTCGAGATCGAGGCGACCATCCGCCGGCTGCGGGGGTTCGGTGGCGGCTGAGGCGCGGGGGAGAGGCCTCGCGCCGCTACCGGTCGAGGAGGTCACCGACGCCGCCGCCAGGGGCGGAGTCCGGGCCGGCGACTGTATCGCCCGGCTCAACGGCGGGGTGCCGGTCGACGTGCTCGACCTCGAGATGGCCGCCGCCGACGGCGCCTTCCGCCTGACCGTTCTGCGGGAGGGGCATCCGCTCGAGCTTGTCGTCAAGCCCCGCCGCGGGGAGTGGCACGGCATCTCCCTGGGCTACGGCGGGCTCGGCGCGCCGACCGCCGTCTGTCGCAACCGCTGTCGCTTCTGCTTCGTCGACCAGGTGCCCGCCGGGCTGCGCCAGGCGCTGTACGTGAAGGACGACGACTACCGTCTCTCCTTTCTGCACGGCAACTTCATGACGCTCTCCAACGTGCGCGAGGCTGACCTCGCGCGGATTGAGGAGCTGCGCCTGCAGCCCCTGTACGTCTCGCTGCACGCCTGGGACGACGAGGCCCGGGTGGCGCTGATGGGGAGGGCGGCGAGGACCTCGAGGCGGAGCCTCGAGCGGCTCGCCGCCGCCGGCCTGGAGCTGCACCTCCAGGTCGTGCTCTGCCCGGGCTGGAACGACGGCGCGCTCCTGGCCGAGACCGTCGAGCGGACGGCCGAGCTCGAGGCCGTCGCCGACCTCGGCATCGTGCCGGTCTCGTTGGCCGTCGAGGGCGACCTTCGCCGTGTCACGCCGGCCGACGCCGGAGCAATGCTCGAGTCGGTGCGTGTCTGGCAGGCCCGCTACCTGGAGGAACGCGGCGCCGCCTTCGTCCACGCCGCCGACGAGTTCTCTCTGCTCCACGGCGAGCTGCCGCCGGCGAGCGACGCCCCCGACCAGTACGAGAACGGCATCGGGATGGCGGCGGTGCTGCTCGAGGAGGCCGAGGAGCTCGGCGCGGGGCCCCAGGGGCCGACCGCCGTGCGGGTGCTGTGCGGCACACTGGCCGAGCCGGTGGTCGCCCGGGCCGCGGAGCTGTGTGCCGCAGGCTGCGGCGCGCCGCTGCGGCCGTTTCCGGTCGTCAACCGGCTGTTCGGCGAACACGTGACGGTCACGGGACTGCTGGGCGGCGCGGAGGTGCTCGCGGCGCTCGCCGCCGCCCCGCTCGCGCCAGACGAGTGGTTGCTGGCGCCGCGCGGCTTTCTCCCCGCCGCGCTCGGCCGGACCCTCGACGACGTGACCGAGGAGGATCTGGCGGTCACCTGCGGCGGCCGCCTTGTCGTGGCGGACTCCCTCGCGGAGGGGTTTGCTAGAATGCGGCGATGAAAGAAGCCCCCGTCATCGTCGTCGTCGGCTCGCCCAACGCCGGCAAGTCCACCCTCGTCAACCGGCTGAGCGGCTCCCGCCAGGCGGTTGTGCACGAGACCCCCGGCGTCACTCGCGACCGCAAGGAGATCGAGGCCGAGTGGGGCGGGCTCATGCTGCGCCTCATAGATACGGGCGGCTACGACACAACCGAGGACGCCCCGTATGCCGACCGCGTCCGCGAGCAGGTCGAGATGGCCGTCGCGACGGCCGACGTCGTCCTCTTCGTCGTCGACGGTCGCGCCGGGCCCCTGGCCGACGACTTCGAGATCGCCGAGGTGCTGCGCCGGGCCCGCGTGCCCGTCGTCCTCGTCGCGAACAAGCTCGACGACCCGGCGACCGTCACCGCGGCCCCGGAGCTCTACGAGCTCGGTCTGGGGGAGCCCGTGCTCGTCTCCGCCCTGCACGGGATCGGCGCCGGCGACCTGCTCGATCACATCGTCGAGCTGGCCGGAGCCGAGCGCCCCGACGAGAGCGCTGAGGCCGGCCCGGTCGAGATCCCCGTCGCCATCGTCGGCCGGCCGAACGCCGGCAAGTCGAGCCTCTTCAACGCCATCGTCGGCGAGCCGCGGACGATCGTCAGCGAGATCCCCGGCACGACCCGCGACGCCATCGACACGGCGGTGACCACCGGCGAGGGCACCTTCCGTTTCATCGACACGGCCGGCATGCGCAAGGCGGCCAAGGTGACCGGCGTCGAGTACTACGCCTACCTGCGCAGCGTGCAGAGCCTCGACCGCGCCCACGTCGCCGTGATCGTCGTCGACGGCACCAAGCGCTTCGGGGAGCTCGATCTCTCCATCGCCTCCGAGGCCACCCGGCGCGACTGCGCCACGGTCATCGCGGTCAACAAGACGGACCTCGGCGCGGCGGCATTGGCCGACGACCTCGAGGAGATCGCCGGTATCGCCCGCCGCAAGCTGCGCCAGCGGCCGCCGGTCATCCCCGTCTCGGCGGTGACCCACCGCGGTGTGCGCCAACTCCTCGCCGCGATCGCCGGGCTGCACGCCCACTACATCGCCCGCATCTCGACGCCCGAGCTCAACCGCGCCCTGGCGGTCATCGCCGCCGAGCGGCCCTTGCCGCAGAAGCGCGGCAAGCGCCTCAAGATGTACTACGTCGCCCAGTTCTCGACGTCGCCGCCGCGCTTCGCGATCGAGGTGAACGACCGTACGCTGCTCACAAGGGACTATGGCTACTTCATCGAAAACCGGTTACGTGAGCGCTTCGGCCTCCAGGGTGTGCCTCTCGTCATCGACTTCAAGGGCAAGCGGTGATCGTCCTCCAGAGCCTCGGGTTCATCGTGCTCCTCGTGGCCGCCTACCTCATCGGCGCGATCCCCTTCGGGCTCATCATCGGCAAGGTCTTCTACGGCGTGGACGTGCGCAAGAAGGGCTCCGGCAACGTCGGCACGACCAACGTCTTCCGCGTGCTGGGCAAGAAGGCCGGGATCGCCGTCCTCGCCCTCGACATGCTCAAGGGGTTCGTCCCGGCGCTGATCGCGATGTGGCTCTTCGCGCCGTGGCCCGCGATCTTCATCGCCGCCGCCCCCGAGGTCGGGCACGTGTACTCGATCTACCTCAAGGGGTCCGGGGGCAAAGGCGTCGCCACCGGCGCCGGCATCGTGCTGGCGCTCGTGCCGGCGATCTTCCTCATCCTGGTGCTGGTGTGGATCGCCGTGTTCCTGACGACGCGCTATGTGAGCGTCGCCTCGCTGACGGCAGCGGTGCTCACGCCGATCCTCACCGTTCTGCTCTCGGAGCCGGCGCCGTACAAGATCGCGGCCCTGCTCGCCATGCTGCTCGTGATCTGGGCGCACCGCGGCAACATCAGCCGGCTGCGGCGCGGCACCGAGAACCGGGTCACGCTACCGTTCATGCATCAAGATTCCGCGTCCGGCCATCCGCTCGGAAGGTAGCCGCATGAGGATCATCGTCATCGGTTCGGGAAGCTGGGGCAGCGCGTTCTCGCGCCTGCTCGTCAAGCGCGGGCACGACGTGCAGGCGCTCACGCTCACGCGCGAGGAGGCCGCGCAGCTCACCGCCACGCACGAGAACCCGCACTTCCTGCCCGGCGTGACCCTGCCCCGGGAGATTGTCTTCAGCGCCATGGAGGACGCCGACATCAGCACCGCGGACCTCATCGTCTACGCGGTGCCGACCCAGGCCGTCCGGCAAGTGGCGCGCTGGGTCGCCTCACGGCGCGCCTCGGGTTCACTCCAGCTCTCGCTCGCCAAGGGCTACGAGCTGGGCACGCTGGAGCGCCCCAGCCAGGTGATCCACGAGGAGACGGGGGGCGTGGTCGCGGCCCTCTCGGGCCCGAACCACGCCGAAGAAGTGGGTCGCGACATGCCGTCGGCGACCGTCATCGCCTGTGCGGACGAAGAAGTGGCGCACGTGCTGCAGCACGCCATCACGGGCGAGACCTTCCGCGTCTACACCAACGACGACATCGTCGGCGTCGAGTACTGCGGCGCCGTCAAGAACCCGATCGCCATCGCCGTCGGCATGTCGGACGGCCTCGGCTTCGGCGACAACTCTCGCGCCAGCCTGATCACGCGCAGCGTGGCCGAGATGACCCGCCTCGGCGTGGTCCAGGGCGCTCACCTTGCGACCTTCCTCGGTCTCGCCGGCATCGGCGACTTGATCGCCACCTGCACGTCCCGCCACAGCCGCAATCGCAGGGCAGGCGAGCTGCTGGCCAACGGCCTCTCGCCGGCCGAGGTGGAGGCCGAGATCGGCCAGGTGGTCGAGGGTATCCCGACCGCTCACGCCCTGCACGACCTCGCCGGGCGCCTCGGCATCGAGATGCCCGTGACCGAGAACGTGTACCTCGTGCTCAAGGGCGAGCGCAGCGTGAAGGAAGGCCTCGCCGACCTCATGGGCCGCACTCCCAAGAAGGAGCGCGAGGAGCTGCTGTGAGCTCGGCCGCGCCCGTGCCCACGGCCCGCGCCATCACCCGGTTGCCGCGCCTCTTCCGCGCCGCCGGCGTCCTCTCGTCGCGCGGCACGTCCTTCGCCGCCGCTCTCGCGCCGCACGCCTGGTCTGCCGGCGCCGCCGCCCGCGGCTGCGCCCTGTTCTTCGGCGCGTTCACCCTTGTCAGCCTCGTCGGCGCGGCGCGCGCCGGCGGCGCCGGCGGCTTCGACCCGACCGTCTGGTGGGTCGCCCTGCCAGACGTCGGGTCCGACGCTGACGCCGTGGCGCTCACGGCGGCCGGCGTCGCGCTTGTCGCCTATGCCGTGGCGCCCCAGATGCGGACCTGGCGGCGCTGGACGACGGTCATCGTCTGCCTGGCGCTTGCCGCCGCGACCGTCCGCAACGGCGTCGACTTCTACGCGGCCTGGCGGGCCGGGCAGATCGAGCCCGCCGTCCCGCTGCCGCTGTCGCTCGTCTTCTGCGCGGTGATGATGTTCGTCGCCGGGGCCGCGGGCTGGGCGCCGGCGCCGCAGCGCCGGCGCTGGTCCACCGCGGCAGTTGTCGGGGCCTCAGCAGTCGCTTGCCTCGCCGCGTTTCCGCTCGCCCAGGTGCTCTTCTTCGGTGGGACCGACTACCGTCGCGAGGCCTCCGTGGCCGTCGTCTTCGGCGCGCAGGTCTACGAAGACGGCCGGCCCTCCACCTCGCTGAGCGATCGGATGAACACGGCGGTCGGGCTCTACCAGTCCGGCCTGGTGAAGAAGCTCCTCGTCTCCGGCGGGGTGGGGAAGAGCGGTCTCAACGAGGCGCACGTCATGCGCGACCTCGCCGTTGCTGCGGGCGTTCCTGCCGCCGACGTGATGGTCGACGGTGAGGGCGTGAGCACCGAGGCCACCGTCCGCAACACCGCCGCCCTCGTCGGCGCAACGACCGTCAACGCTGGCGGCGAGCGGCCTGCGCTGCTCGCCGTCAGCCAGTTCTACCATCTGCCGCGCATCAAGCTCGCGTACGCGCGCGCCGGCTTCGACGCGCTCACCGTGCCGGCGCGCGGTTCGCGGCCCATCGGTCGCACCCCGACGCTCGTCGCCCGAGAGATCCCGGCCTTCTGGGGGTACTACCTGCGCGCCGTCTTTCGCTGAGCTGACATGCCTCGGTACGGGCGGACTCGCTGGCGGCTGACCGACCGGCAGCAGTCTCTCCAGGGCCTCACACTCGTGCATCGTCCCCACGACCCTGGACGACTCGGTTGTATCCTCCAGGTGTGGGCGGCGCGGCCCACGTGCCGGTCGTTTGCCACAACCACGGAGCAGCCTCATGTACCTTGCGAAGCCGGACAACGAGTGCGCGGGGGGCGTCCTGGTCCTCCACTCCTGGTGGGGGCTGAACGGCTTCTTCCGCGGACTCTGTGATCGTTTCGCCGAGCGGGGGTTCACGGCTCTGGCTCCGGACCTCTACGACGGACGCGTCGCCACCACCGTCGCCGAGGCGAGGGAGTTGCGAGCCGCGGCCACGGCGTCTCGCAAGGAGCCCGCGTACAAGTACCTCATCCGCATGATCGGCGAGCTCGGCCGCGAGGTCACGGGCGACATCGGCGTCGTCGGTTTCTCGATGGGAGGTCACTGGGCCTACTGGCTCGCGCAGCGGCCCGATCTGCCGATCGCCGCCACGGTGACCTTCTACGCGGCGCGCGACGGCGACTACTCGAGGAGTCGCTCCGCCTTCCTCGGGCACTTCGCAGAGACCGACGAATGGGTCTCTGCTGCCGGCAGGAGACGACTCGAGAGGAGCCTCACACGGGCGGGACGCGAGGTCCGCTTCTACACGTATAAGGGCACGGGTCACTGGTTCTTCGAGTCGGACCGCGACGAGGCCTACGCGCCCGAGGCCGCCGAAGTGGCGTGGCTGCGCACGGAGTCGTTTCTGCGGGAGAGACTGGCCCGGCCCCCGGCGCCAACGGGCCGGACAGGTGGACGGGGACTATGATGAAGTGACGTCACGCGCTGCCCACCAAGAGCCGCGAGGGAGTAAATGGCGGTAGTGGCTGGGAGAGGCCGCCTGAGGCGGCTGCAGATCGTCCTTGTCGGCCTGGTCTTCCTTTCGGCCCTTGCCGCCGCGGCCTACGGCTCCCTCACGCTGTTCGCCGACGTCTTCGTGCTGCGCCAGCGGCCCATCCAGTCCTACGACTCTCCCGACGGACGCTGGCTGGTCAGGGTCTACGAGGCGGAGCGCGACGTCCAGGGCGCGGGTTCCTGGCTGGCCACCGTCGGAGCGGCAGGCGAAGGTGGCGGCCGGGAACGGGTGATCTGGAGGGGCGCCGAGGCGTCCTTCTCGTGGACGGGCGCCCAGGTGCTCGGGGTGCGCGAGCGTGTGTTCCCGCTAGGTGAGGAACAGCGCATCGACGTCGTCGGCACGGCGACGCTGCGCCCCTGGGACGGTCGCGGGCCGTTCGCCAGGTTCTTCGTTCTCCTGCCCGCCCTGATCCTGCTGTACGGCGTTCCCGCCGCGATACTCCTGCCCCCTGTCCTCGTGCACCGGGCCGGACGGGCGTGAGACGCGCTCTCCGCGTGCGCGGTCTCGACCGAACGGCGGGCGCATGGAGGTACACTCTCCCAGGACTCAGCAGTCCGCAGTGGGGTGCGATCGCTCCCTGATGCCGGCACGGAGGGCCGTCGTGGACTGGATGGCGTGGATAGCCGAGCAGCGCATACAGGAAGCGCAACTCGAGGGCGCCTTCGACGATCTCGAGGGCAGCGGCAAGCCGCTGCCGCCGGACAGGTTCGCTCACCTGCCGCCGGAGTTCCGGATGGCTGCCCGTGTGCTCGCCAACGCCGGGCTGACGCCGGAGACCGTCAGCCTCCTGCGGGAGCTCAGAGAGACGCAGCAGCGCTGGGGTCGTGCGGGTACTCCTGAGGAGGAGGCCCGGATCCGGCGCGAGTACTGCGCTGCCGAACTCAAGTACAACATGGCCATGGAGCACCAGCGCCGCACATTCGGGTAGCGCCTTCGGCGGCGGTTCTGAGAGGGGGGCGAGGTGTTCGAGCCGCCGGAGTTGACGACGATCGCGGCCCAGATGGCCGAGACAATCGAGGGAGTTGCGAGCGCAATTCAGCATCCGGGCATTGAACACACAGATGACTGACGCCGAGACTCTCACGCAGGTCCGCGAGGCGTTCGCATCGGCCGAGCGCCCGGTGCGCTTCACCGATCGCGATCATTGCTGCGAGTGCGCCGAGCACGACGACCTGCTCCGTTCTCGTGATCTCGACTCACTGACGGTTGAGGATGTCGGGAATCCGGGGTGGGATCCCCTGTGCTTCGCGACGGACGAGGCGTTCCTGTACTACTTCCCGGCGCTGGCGCGGCTCGCTCTCGACGACCCCGACGAAGACCACGGCTGGTATCTCGAACAGCTGCTCTTTCACCTGACCTACGAGGGTACTTCGAACAGGCGTCTGCTGGCGGCTACTCCGCGGCAGAGGGACGCGGTGGTGCTGCTCCTCCGTCATGTTCAGGCGACGAGGCGGACGCTGGTGATCGAGTACCTCTGCGAGAAGGAGCTCCTGCAGGCCATTGCCGCGTGGGGGACCGTGACCGGGGAATCGTTCGAGAGCGTGCTCACGGGGGGACACCCGAACTCGCTGGGGCGCACGGTTGAAGTGGTCGACGCGGTCTTGGCCGCTCCCGAGCGCTTCGCCGACCTGTTCGGGTGCTACGCGAGCGACGACCCCGTCGTGCGCCTGCGCACCTCCAACGCCATGAAGCGGATAGCCGCGCAACGACCTGAACTGCTGGTGCCGTACATCGATCGCTTCATCGCGCAGGTGGGAGCGATCGACCAGGCGTCCGCGCGGTGGACGCTCGCGCAGCTCTTCGCCGCTCTTGCCCGGTTCATGACCCCGGAACAGCGCGTCGCCGCGCAGATCTTGATGCAGCGGAACCTCAGCGAGTGCACCGACTGGATCGTGCTCAGCACGACCATGGAGACGCTCACAGAGTGGGCGGCCGACGACAGCGGCCTGGCGGAGTGGCTGCGTCCCCGCCTCGACTCCCTGAGCCACGACGACCGGCGCTCGGTCGCGAAGCGCGCTCGCAAGTTGCTCGCGACGCTCGAACAACCCGGTGGGGAGGCCGCTCCTTGAGCGCGCCGGCGCCGCGCCGATGTACGCCACGTCGGACCTCCCCGGCACTCGAGCGGTGTGACCCGCGCGACCTCCCTCGGCCGTACGGATCGGCTTCCGCGACCACGCCGTCGCTGCCGCCGTGCTCAACTCGCACGGGGAGCTCGAGCGGCCTCTTCGCGGAGGTGGCGCAGATCGTCCGGCCTGGCGGAGTCTTCGCCTTCACACATCGACGCAAAGGAGGACGAGAGACGATGCGCCAGTACATCATCACGGCGGCGGCCGGCAAGCGGCTGATCGCCAGGGCGGCGGCACACCATCCGGCAGTCCGGGCGGCGCTGGCATCCGGCACCGTCGTCATCGTCGCCGGCACGACGAACGGCTACGTGGCCGAGGAGATCCTGACGGGCCTCGGCCAGTCGGCGGGCTTCGACCGCAGCCGGTTCTTTCGCGGCATCACGCTCCCGCCCGGTCGTCCGACAACCGAAACGGGGCGACTGCCGGACGAGAGCCAGTTCCCCGGTGATGTCGTCATCGTCAACGGTGCGTGGCGGCGGGGCACGACCATCTTCGACGTGGCCGACGACCTGAAGGAAGGGGACGTCGTCCTCAAGGGAGCCAACGCCGTCGACGTGTCCCGGGGCCGTGCCGCCGTCCTCGTCGGCGATCCCAAGGGAGGCACCATCGCGATCGCCTGGCAGGCCGTCATCGGGCGGCGCGTACAGCTCATTGTGCCGGTCGGGCTGGAGAAGCGCGTGACAGGCGACCTCGACGAACTCGCGGCACTGCTCAACGCGCCGGGAGCCCGTGGACCCCGGCTCGTCCCTGCTCCGGGCGAGGTTCTCACGGAGATCGAGGCGCTGCGCCTGCTGACGGGCGCGACGGCGAGACTCGTCGCAAGCGGTGGGGTGTGCGGGGCCGAGGGCGCCGTCAGGCTGGCGGTCACCGGTGATCCCGAGCAGGAGCAGACGGCGCGGACACTCCTCAGGCAGATAGCTGCCGAACCGCCGTTCTCACTCCCCTGACAACGGACCGGTGGGGAGGGGACGTCGTGACCTGCTATCAGCGACACCTCGGGTGGCTGTTCGACTCGCTCGGCCTCGAGTACGACAAGGCCAATCGAGTGCGGGTCGATGCGGCCATTCGAGAGGTCATGGGGGTGCCCGAGGACGCCCGCTGTGCCGAGGTATGGTCCTCGATCAAGTCGCTCTCGCTTGCAGAGCGCGACGATCTCCCCGCTCGCGTGGCCGACGTTCTGTGAGCGGTTCGTCGAACAGGCCGACGAGCGGACGCCCAGACGGCTTGCGGCATCTGCCGTCCGCGGCCCGCGCAGCTCGTGCGCCCGACGCCTGGTGGGGCAGTGGCGGCGCTGAGACTCCTGATCGTCACGCTGGTCGCCGGCGGGCTTGCCGTCGGGGTCTGGATCGGTGTCGTCCTCGATGTCATCCGGTGACGCCCGAGGCAGGCGCCTGCTGCCGCTGTTGCGAACGCCGTCCCTGCCTCGCGCGTCTCGCGTAGCGAACGCCCTGGGGAGATGCCGTGAGGTACCGTATCCTTCCGCTCGCGCTGGTCACGCTCTTGCTCGGGGTGACCGCCTGCGCCTCGGGTCCGTCCCAATCGCCGCGCGCCAGCGCACCTCCGCCGGCGGCGACGTCGTCACCTGAGCCGTCCGGACCCGATCTCCTGGATCCTGACGGCAACTTCGTCCTCTCCGTCAGCAATCAGAGCTTCGCGATCGACCCTGTGGACATCCTGATCGAGATCGACGGCGAGCACGTCATCGACGGCGACTTCGCCGTCGGCAGCCAGCACACTTGGAAGCGCTACGTCCTCCGGCTGTCACCCGGCCGCCACACCCTGACGGCGCGATCGTCTCGCGGCGAGGCCAGTCTCGTGGAGTCCTTCGTCGTGCCCGATGACAGGCGCTGGGCCGCTCTCAGCTACTGGTACTCCACGGATGCGTATGGATCTCCGCCCGAGCCAAAGCACTTCGAGTTCAGGATCTACGACAAGCCGGTCAAGTTCGCGTAGCCCTGGGGCGTCCTCTGCGTGCGGCCCGGCAGCCCCACCGCCCAGCCTGGCCGTCAGCCCTACTTGGAGGACTCCTCGAGCAGACGCCGCTCGTAGTTGCGGATCGACTCGCGCAGGATCTTGATGTGGCGGTGGCCGGGGACGCGGGTGGCGCGGCCCTCCGCCACCCAGCGACGGGCCGTGGCCTTGGAGATGCCGTAGTACTCGCAGTAGTCGGCGAGGGTCATGACGGCGGGGTAGTCGTCGAGATCCTTGCGGGACCCAGGTTCTGTCTGTCGGCCGGCCATGACCCCTCCCTGGAGTAGCGTCCGACGGCACCGTTTGCGGGGCCGCGGGCTCGATGCAGCTTTCTTGGCCTACCCCGGGTCTCGGCTCGTGCGCGCCTTCCCGGTATGGGACATGCGTCCAGTCGCCGGTCCGGAGTGCACGGGGGGAGAGGGCTTGGAGTCTCTCCAGGCTCGCTGGATAGACAGATGAGCACCGCGGCGTCAGGGCCCTCTTGCCTCGGCACGCAGTATGACACGGTGCGGGTGTCACCGGGGGCCAGCCGGTCAGAGAGGGCACCTGCTGCGCTCAGAGATCCTGTCGCATCGCGAGACAACACCAAACGGCGCCGGCTGTTGTGCAGCCCTCCGGGCAGACGTACAACGATGCTGTAGACGTCTGCTGAAAGAGGCACTGATGCTGCGCCTACGCCGGCCCCCGCACCACCCCTTGGCGGCCTCAGGCGGCCGCCCCGGACCCTGCGTGGGCGGTTCCGGCTCGCATCGCGTCGCGACGACGCGGCGGTCACGCCGGGGAGGTCTACGCCGCACACGGCTTCACCACGTCCCTGCACGCAGCGCGTGCGTCACCTGAAGGAGGATCCCATGCCAGACCCAGCAGAAACAAGGATCGGGCCCTGCAACCCGGCCTGCACGAAGATCGTTAAGTTCATGACCGACCGGGAACTGCCCCCCAGCGTCGGCATCAGCCTGCCGCCCTACACGAGCATCGACGGCTACCGCCACATCAACCTGTTCGTGCGCTTCTCCCAGGTCGCCGTCGATGAAGCCCCCGTGGATCTGGGCGTGATCTTCGCCTTCGACGCCAACGGCGCCATGGGCGCCCGCCGCTACGTCAATCTCGAGCAGAACGTCAGCAGCCCGCAGAGCACGAACTTCATCGAGGTGTCGGGCAGGGGCAGCTGGCACGGCAGCCCGCACAACGTCAGCAGCTACGCGGCCCGGTTCCCCGTGATGGGACCGTTCGTCGAGGTGTTCGTCTACAACCGGGCGCCGATCAAGCGGACGGTGAGTGTGTGGGGGTATCTCGTTTCGTAGGGCGTGGAGCCCCGTCCGACAGTCAACTGGCGCTGCAGCCCGCGCAGGTCATGCGCCCGACGTTGGGCGATGTAGCGTCGCGGCCTGATTTGCACGTGGCTTAGTTGCTAAGAAAGGAGAGCAGAGAAGATGGGACAATTCAAATCGCTTCATGATGCTAGGCCGCCAAAAGACGCCGTTGACCTGGATACGCTGGCGGCAGTCGCTGACGCCCACGCCTTCGAAGTCTGGGGCGAGGAGGTCGCCCGCGGCGAGCCGTTTCCGGTAACCGACGCAGCAGGTGACATGCGCGCCTATGTGTTTCCCTATGCGCGTGGTACACGCACATTTCCGGGCAACGCGCTGCTATCCGATCGTCAACCGGACCTGCCCGAATCGTTCGGTGCGATCTACGTCGCAGTGCGGCGGATGAAGCACCCCGTGTTGCGTGTCGTGAATTCGTTGCACCCGCTGTTTGTACGCGGTGAGCAGGCACAAATGATCGGTCGCTCGGTGCTCGGTGCCGCTGACGCATCCATCACCCGAATCTACTGGCTGGGACTCGACCAGGAGTATTTCGAGATTTCCGGAGCGGGTCGACATCTCTTGTTGGATATTCGCACACTGAAACAGCTGGAGCCGGAGACGACTCTGCGGCCCGGCATTGCTGCTGGGGAAGAAGACAAGGAACATGTTGCATTGGAAGAGCCGCCTTCACCCAGGCTCGCTGCCTTCGAGCCGGGTGGTGCGCGACTGGGGCCGACGCTGAAACTGATACCGCTGGCGGAGTGCCTGCCGGTTGTCGACTGGACGTACTGGTGCGTCCCGACAGCCTGGACGATGGCTGTGTGCTATTACGACAATTACGTCAAGAATACTGGCGGTCTTCTGGGCTACGGTCGCTTGGTAGGCCACTGGTTCGAGCATCTCGAGTTGAATAATGGGCCTGCTCACTATACCAACGTTCCCGAGTACATAGACCAAGCGATTGATCCAAACAGCGGGCCGCCGCCGACATGGCGCGCAGGCTTCAGTGGCTTCGCCGATTTCATCAAGAAGACCTACGGTTATTCATTCAGCTCCCGCGACGTCTCCGCTAGCGCCGCTAACGACTGGGCGTGGGCAGACATTACCGCGGAGATCGACGCTGGGCGACCGTTCGTCTGGGGTGTACCGAACCATGCCACATGCGCCTTCGGCTATCGCATCACATCTGACGGCAGCAAGCGTGTGGTAATCAACAGCACTTGGGGCAACACGGCGCAACAGCAGCAAGAGGAGTGGCTCTATACGCAAGGCACCGGCCTAACGGCCATCACTCCCGGCGGTGCAGTGGCCGGGCAGGATCTCGTACTTTGGTCCCCTGATGGCGGCGAGACAGTGCTGACCAACGTTGCCACAACCATCTGCTGGCACGTCTGGGGCGACCAGATCAGGACGGCCGAGGTATCGGTCTCGAGCGACGGCGGCAGCACGTGGAAAGCCATTTGCCAGGCGGCGCCCTGCACGCCTGGTTGGAACTACTGCGACTGGACGCCGGAGACGGTTTCCGACCGCGCGCGGGTGCGTGTCCGCGGTCATGACGCTGTCGGCACCTACATTGCCGGGGATGGCAGCCAGAATAACGTGAAGATACTGCCAGGCCCGCGACCAGTGACGCTGAAGACCATCCTGGTCAAGGCGGAGACGAACGAAAGCGGTTCTTTCTCGGCACCGCACGGCCTGGAACGCTACACCCCGGACGGCTATGCTATTCGCGCCATATCGGTCGCCGTGCAACACAAGAACGGTAACTGGCACACGCTTGAATACAGCCATGATATCGATAACCGCTTCTGGTGGACTAAGGACGTTGTCGCTGGTGTGATCGCATCACCCAACTTCTTCAAGCAACCCGTGCAGATCATTGTTTCCGCTGAGTTTGTCGTTGGTTGATACAACAGGATGGTTTTGCCACCATGAGCCACGTGGGCAAAAGCCTGAGATGCCCCACCGGCAAGAATGCCTAACATTCGCATCAACTGCGGCCGCCAAGCCTCATGCTTCGCATCAGGTTTGGTGGAGGGTTATGCTGAGCGTTAGACACGTCGACTGTGAACGAGGGGGAGTCGAATGGCGATTCCTGACTACCAGACGCTGATGCTGCCGCTTCTCCGTCTTCTCGGGGACGGGGGAGAGCATCGCGCCAGCGACGCGGTCGAGCGACTCGCCGACGAGTTCGGGCTTACCGACGAGGAGCGCACTGAGCATCTGGCCAGCGGTCCTCAGACGGTCATGCGCAACCGCGTTGGCTGGGCGTGCACGTACATGAAGAAGGCCGGCCTGATCTCGTCTCCGCGCCGAGGGTGCTTCACCATCGCGGAGCGTGGGCGCTCTGTGCTCCAGACCCCGCCGGAACGCATCGACGTCAAGTACCTCGAGCGCTACCCGGAGTTCGTCGCGTTTCGGGGAGCGGGACGCGAGCAGTTGCCAGTTGGTGTTCCAACTCCGGGCGGGGAGCCTGGAGCGCCTGAGGCGACGCCCGAAGAAGCCCTGGACAGGGCGTATCAGCTCCTTCGTCGCGGCCTGGAGCTCGAGGTTCTCGAGCAGGTCAAGGCGGCCTCAGCGGCGTTCTTCGAGCAGCTCGTGGTCGATCTCCTCGTTCGCATGGGCTACGGGGGCTCGCTGCGCGACGCCGGCCAGGCCGTCGGCCGCAGCGGCGACGGCGGTATCGACGGCATCATCAAGGAGGACCGTCTCGGTCTGGACGTCATCTACATCCAGGCCAAACGCTGGGACACCACCGTCGGGCGGCCGGAGATCCAGAAGTTCGCCGGCGCCTTGCAGGGCTATCGCGCCCGCAAGGGGGTCTTCCTGACGACCGCCGCGTTCTCGGCCGAGGCGGTCGACTTCGCCTCACGAATCGACAGCAAGGTCGTGCTCATCGACGGCCCGACGCTGGCGAAGTACATGATCGACCACGACGTCGGCGTGTCGCCATCACGGACCTACGAAGTCAAGCGGATCGACTCGGACTACTTCGCTGAGGAATAGGCGCGGCCAGCCGGGTTCCGTCCACGGAACTGGGTAGCCCCCGGCTCCCACGTGGTTCCTCGCTCCTCTTCGCGCCAGCCGCAGGCGCGTTGCGTAGCGTGGTGAGGCGAGCTGCGTTCTGAATGTCATCAAATACGTTCAGATAGCTCGTCGCATCGCGTGACAACGCCAAACGGCGTCACTCGTTGTGCGGCCTTCCCATGGGGGTTACAAAGGTATTGAGGTCGTCTCCCGAGAAGCGACAACAACGAGATCCGCTGGGATCTCGGAAGTGGCAGGTGGGGCGCCGATGGAGACCGAGCCACGTACGATCACGATTCGGGAGTATCTCGTGGCCTCCAGTCCACCACAGTTGGGAAGCCCAGGGTCTGGCCAGGGTCCAGGCGCTCTGCAGCACCGGAACTCGCCCAGGGCACGCAGACCGACCAAGTGGACCCCTTGGTTCCCATTCGCCGCTGTCTTGGAAGCACGGGGTTCTGACCCCGGTCCAGGGGAGGTGGAACGATGATTCGGACTGTTGTGAACCGGCCGCTGTCAGCTCTGTCACGCGAAGTGCAGGAGACACCCCGAGACAAGTACGCTGCGAGACTCGTTAAGTACGTCCCTGCAGAGGTCACCGCGGTCTTCGTGCTCCTCGCGGCGGGTGCCGACCAAGTGGGCAACTGGCTGTTGATCTTGGTTCTTGCGGTGGGCATTGTCTCGACGCCGCTGTATCTGTACTTGAATGCTCCGGAGCAGAAGACCGAAGACAAGCCGCTCAAGAGCTTCTACGTGCTGGCGACCATCGCATTCATGTTCTGGGCGCTCGCCGTGGCGGAGCCAGTCCGCGAACTGCTGCACGTAGAGACCGCCGCAGCCGAAGTCCTGCTCGGCCTTGCCGCACTGCTGATTCCGGGCGTCGACATGTTCCTCACCCGTGGTGCCCTCCGAAGGCAGACCCGACAGCACCCGATTCCAGCCGCTTGAGTTCGAGGAGGTATACCTTGCAAGCGAAGAGGCCCTCTCCGACTTGCCGGGCAACGCGCCCAGGACCACCGAAGACGTCTTCGATGGCGAGCGCGTGTGCCTGCGCCTGGCTACCGCTCGCAAACGAGTCGGGAAGCTCGACTCGTCCAGCAGTCGGTGGAGTTCTGGCGAATCCCACGATAGATCCTCAGGGACTCGCTCGGATTCCTATCGCTCTGTTCCCGCGGTCTCCGAGCGTGAATTGGGAAACAAGTCCCGCAACTGATTGACGCATGAGGGAGGACAGTCATGCCTAGCGGATACTCCTTGCACCTCGGACTGAACTCGGTCGACCCGAACCACTACGACGGCTGGAGCGGCCCCCTCGGCGGCTGCGAGAACGACGCTCACGACATGGCCACGATCGCCAGCAGCCAAGGGTACGCATCGACTACGGTGCTCCTCTCCCAGCGGGCCACCGCCGGGGCCTTCCTTGCCGAGATGCTCGCCCTCGCCGATAGGCTTCAACCAGGGGACATCCTCTTGCTCAGCTACTCGGGCCACGGCGGCCAGGTGCCCGACCTCGATGGCGACGAGGGGGACGACGGCCTCGACGAGACCTGGTGCCTGTACGACCGCATGCTGATCGACGATGAGCTTTTCCGGTTGTTCAGTCGCTTCGCCCCGGACGTGCGCATCTTCATGCTCTCGGATAGCTGCCACAGCGGCTCGGTGGCCAAGAACATCATGGCCCGCAGCGGGATCTCCTTCGACGAACTGCCTGGGGCGGCCCGCAGCGCGAGCGAAGCCCTCGTGCCCGGCGGGGAAAGCCTGGCCGGCTTCGACCGCATCCGCCTCGCCCCGCCGGACAAGACGCTCGCCGCCTACATGAGGGACGAGTCCATGTACCGCTCCCTGCAGGCGGCCGCCTCTGGAGCCGAGCAGGGCCCTTGCGCTGCTGGGGTGATCCTCATCTCCGGCTGTCAGGACAACGAGGTCTCCTGGGACGGGTCCGCCAACGGTCTCTTCACCCAGACCCTCAAACACGTCTGGAAGGATGGCGCCTTTGTCGGCGACTATGGCAGCTTCCACGCGATCATCAAGCAGTACCTGGCCGGCCGGCAGACCCCCAACTTCTTCCGCGTCGGCACGGTCACCCAGGCCTTTCGCGCACAGAAGCCGTTCTCGATCAATGCGTCGGGCGTTCCCGGCGCGGCTAGTGAGGCAGAATGACGAGGGGAGGGGAGAGAGATGCCCACGTTGGGTGAGACCATCCGGGTGCTGGCCGAGGAGCGGGTGCTGGGCGAGAACGCGGCGGCCTTGGTCGCCCGCTTCGGCCGCGGCGACGCCGCCCTGCTGGTCGAGGGCGAGCAGCTCTATGCGGCGGCGCAGGCCGCGTTCAACGGCCTGATCGCGCAGCTCCAGCTTGAGATCGCCGAAACCCGCAAGCCGAGCGAGTCGGAGGCCTTTGGCCAGGCCCTGACCGCTGCGGTGGAACGGCGAGAGGTCCTCCTCGCCTTTGTCGCCGCGCACATGCCGCGTGATGAAGGGACCAAGTCCGGCTTGGAGGCCCTGATCCTAGGGGCCCTGGCCGGGAGCGTGGGCCAGCTCGTCTCGGGGGTGACCGACGCCGCAGTGAAGCTCTGGCGGGAGTTCCGCGGAGCACGACAGGAGCGGCGCGACGAGATCCGCGGCAGGCTCGAGGCCGAGCGGTGGCGGCCCTTTGCCGCAGCGGCCGGGGGTGGGTCATGAGGGTTCGCCCGCCTGTTCGCAGGAGAACCGGGACCACGACCCAGGAATTGCCCGCCTCCCCGATGCTCCGCATCGAGGCGGAGCAGCACACCGCCGTGATCAACCGGCTCGACCTCGACCGGGAGGGCCGCTTCCTGGTCACCGGCTCGAACGACAAGACGGCCAGGGTGTGGACCCTGCCCGAGGGCCGGCTTCTGCAAGTGCTCCGGCCGCTGATTGGCCCGGGCGACGAGGGGAAGGTCTACGCCGTGGGCCTGAGCCCGGACGGCGCCACCGTGGCGGTGGGGGGGTGGACGTCAGCTTCGGGGACCGAGGAGGCGGTCTACCTCTTCGGCCGGGAGAGCGGGCAGCTGCTGCGCCGCCTCGGCGGGCTCGAGAACCGGGTCAGCCATCTCGCCTTCTCGCCCGGCGGGGAGTATCTCGCTGCCTCGCTCCGCAGCGGGGGCCTGCGGGTCTGGGCGACAGGGGACTGGGGGGAGATCCTCGCCGACCGGGAGTACGGCGCCGCTAGCTACGGCTGCGCATTCGACCGGGACGGGCGGCTGGCGACGACCTGCTTCGACGGCCTCGTGCGGCTCTACGTGCCGCCGAAGGAGGGCCAGGCCCTCCGCCTCCTCTGCACGGCCCAGGCGCCGGGCGGCGGGTACCCCTTCGCTATCGCCTTCTCCCCCAACGGTCGGCGGTTGGCGGTGGGCTATGCCGATACCACCGCAGTCAGCGTCCTCTCCGGCGCCAACCTCACCCCCCTCTTCAGCCCCGACACTGAGGGCGTCGACAGCGGCAATCTCGGCGGCGTGGCCTGGTCTGCCGACGGCCGGTTCCTGTACGCCGGCGGGACACTCTGGGATAGCGGCTGCGATCACTGGCCGATCCTGCGCTGGGAGGAGGGAGGGAGGGGCACGCGCACCGCGTTCCCTGCCGCCGAGAACTCAGTGCTGGACCTCAAGCCCTGGGGCGAGGCGGGGGTGCTCTTCGCCGCTGCTGACCCGCGCTTCGGCGGCTTCGACGGCAGCGGCGAGCAGCGCCTCGACCGGGGGCCCGAGACCGCAGACCTGCGCGGGAAGCTCGGGGACGCCTTCACCGTCTCCCGCGACGGCCGCTCGGTCCGCTTCGGTCTCGATCGAAGGAACGCGGAGCCGGTGCGCTTTGACCTGGACCGCCGACAGGTGACGACCTCGGCGTCGGCCGACACGGCGCTCACCCGCGCCCGGACCGGCGCAGAGGGACTCATAGTGGAAGGCTGGAATCACACCGCCGAGCCGCGGCTGAACGGCGAGCTCCTCCCCCTCGACGCGTACGAGTTAGCCCGCAGCCTCGCCATCGCCCCGGACGGCGGACGCTTCCTCCTCGGCGCCAACTGGTCGCTCCGGCTCTTCGACCGCGAGAGAACCGAGCTCTGGCGGCAGTCGGTCCCCGGCGTGACGTGGGGAGTGAACATCCCCGCAGATGGTCGGCTTGCGCTTGCAGCCTATGGCGATGGCACCATCCGCTGGCACCGGCTCACGGACGGCGAGGAACTGCTGGCCCTCTTCGTGCACCGGGACGGCCGGCGCTGGGTCGCCTGGACGCCCCAGGGCTACTATGATGCCGCCGCCGGCGCCGACGGGCTGATCGGCTGGCAGGTGAACCGCGGCCCCGACGAGGCGGCGGATTTCTTCCCGGTGTGGCAGTTCCGCCAGCGCTTCTACCGCCCGGACGTCGTCAGCCGCGTCCTCGACACCCTCGACGTGAGCGAGGCCCTGCGCCAGGCAGACGAGGCCGCGGGGCGGGAGACGCAGCCCGCCGACGCCCGCCTGCTGCTGCGCCAGAACGCGCCACCTAGGATCGAGCTGCTCACACCTAAGGACGGCGCCGTCTTCGACAGGCACATGGTCACGGTGCGCTACCTTTTGCGCCATCCCACCGGCCTGGCGCCCGCGGAGACAAGCGCCTTGGTCGACGGCCGGCCGGAGCCGGTCACCCCCCACACCGTGCAGCGCACCGAGGAGGCCGAGGTGTGCCAGGTGACGCTCTGGCTGCCGCCGCGGGACGTGACCCTGGCGCTGGAGCTGCGCATCGGGGACCTCGCGACGCGCTCGGCCGTGATCCAGTTGCACTGGAGCGGCGCAACGCCCGAACCCAAGCCGACGCTCTACCTGTTGGCCGTCGGGGTGAGCGTGTACAGGAGTTGCGGGGCGCTCAAGTACGCCCACCTCGACGCCCAGGATTTCGCGGCGGCGATGCGTCGGCAGGCGGGGCTCCTGTACGAGAAGGTGGAGGTGCGCACGCTCCCCAACGAGGAGGCGACTTGCGAGGAGATCCTGCGTGGCCTCCAGTGGCTCGCCGACCAAGCGACAAGTTCCGATGTCGTCATCGTCTTCCTCTCCGGGCACGGGTTGACGGACCGGAAGGGCAGCTACTACTTCCTGCCCCACGATTTCGAGCTATCGAATCTCTGGGGAAAGAGCGTCCTTCAGGAGGTGCTGACGAAAGTGCTTAGTCAGGTTGAGGCGGGGAAGAGGATCCTCTTCGTCGATAGTTGTCACGCCGGCGCAGCAGTTGCTGCTGGCGCCGCGGAGGGTGCCGCAGACGACTTCGAGGCGCACGTCAATGTCGACCGGTTTGCCAACGAGCTTGCCCGCGCCACAGGCGTGTTGGTCTTGACCTCTTCGACCGGCACTCAGGATTCGATCGAAGACGAGGCCTGGGAGAACGGCGCGTTCACCGAGGCACTACTGGAGGGGCTGGCCGGGAAGGCCGACTACAGGCCCGACGGGAGTGTCACGATCGATGAGCTCATTCTCTACATCGCGCCGAGGGTGGAAGAACTCACCGGCAACCGGCAGACCCCGCTTCGGACCACGTCCGGGAAGGATTTCCCGATCGTCCGCGTGCCCACGTGAGCACGGGGGCCACGCCGTAGGAAATCGCCCCTCCTCGATGCTCCGCATCGAGGCGGAGCAGCAGACCGCCGTGATCGACCGGCTCGACCTCGACCGGGAGGGCCGCTTCCTGGTCATCGGATCGAACGACAATGCAGACAGCGGTGCGCACGCGAGAGTGTGTAGCGTTCCGTAGGTCATCGGCCGGAGTTGACTCGTGAACCGCCTGCCGCCTGAGGGCTGGCTTTGCCGCGGTGTGTCATCCGGTCGGTGACCGGCTGCGGTCTGACTCAACAGAGGCGTGATCCCCGACGGGCTCCCGAAGTCGGCGTGTCGACCGTGGTCTCCTGCTCAGAGAGGAAGGAGGAACGGTCGTGATCATCGGAGTAGACCCGCACAAGGGCTCCCACACCGCCACAGCGGTCAGTCCGACAAGGAACGCCCCAGCGGCATCGCTTCGGGTCGACGCTACCCTGGCGGGGTACCGGCAGCTGCTTCGTTGGGGCAAGGCCTTCCCCGAACGCCAGTGGGCCGTCGAGAACGCGAACGGCCTCGGTCGACACCTGGCGCAATGGCTCATCGCTCGCGGTGAGACCGTGGTCGACGTCCGCACCACCGCGACCGCCAGGGTACGTGAACTCTTCCGCGGCGGCCGACGCAAGAACGACGTGCTGGATGCTTCGGCGGCGGCGAGCGTGGCCGTCGCGCAGGGCGACGCCTCGCTGGTTGCCGCCGAGGACGAAACCACCGTGTTCGCCCTGCTCGAGGAACGCCGCGCCAACCTCGCCGCCCACCGGTCAGGCTCTCCAACCAGCTCCACGCCCTGTTGCGGGATCTTGTTCCGGGTGGGGCCAGGCTGACGCTCACGGCCGAGGCGGCGAGCGCACTGTTGCTGGGTCTTCGGCTCGCCTCCACTGCCGAGCGCACACGCAAGGAACTCGCCCGCGAGCTGGTAGTCGGCCAGGGTCATGACGGCGGGGCAGTCGTCGAGAGCCTTGCGGGACCCAGGTGCGCTCTGTCGGTCGGCCATGACCTGTGCCGGGAGCAACGCCCGCCGGTCGGTTCTCGTGTCGCGGGCTCCGCGCAGGTTCTTAGCGCTCCTCAATCCTAGTTGCGTGCAATCAGCCCGTCCCCGCCACGATCCACACGGGGTTGGTCAGGCAAACGAAGAGCTCCTCGCCCCTGGTCGGATCGAACCCGGAGCCTGCCTCGAGGCGCAGATAGCAGGGGCTTGCGGTCCAAGCGGCGAAGAGGTGCTCCCAGTGGCCCGCGAGACCATAGGCGCCGTCACCCAGAGCTCCCAGGCCAACCTCGTGGCTGATATCCCTTTCCCCGCTGGTCGTGCCCAAGTACAGGCTGATCCGGTGGAGGGGACCGAACTCCTCCGTGCTCAGCCAGTCCAGCACGAATACTAGGTCCTCACCGGCTGTGAGCGTGACGGTGTCGCCCAGTAGATACTCCCGGTTGTTGCTTCCGCGGCGCAGGGCGAAGAGCACCACCGGCCCGTCGGTGAGCGCCGTCCGGCCGTTCCCCAACGCGTCGAGCAAGTTGCGCTCCGTCAGGGCCCTGCCGTGGGCAACCCGCAGATGGGCCAGGGTCCGCACCTTGCCGAACGCGTTGTCGCTCACGGAGTGCATGAAGAAGGTGGGGTGGGGTCGCAGGGCGTAGTTGAAGTCCATGTGGGCGTCGGAGCCGGCGATGGCGAAGTACTTGCGGAGCTCGCCGGTCTCGGCGAACTCCCGCAACGAAGGGATGAGCAGCCTCTCCACCCAGTGCGCGCGCACTCCATCCTGCAGCTGTGTCGACCACGGACGCCGGTCCTCCTCTCCCAGCATCGCGCACGGGTCGAGGACGCCGCCCTCGACAGTCGACGTGCTGCTCTGGCTGTAGAGGATCTTCTCGTTGAAGAGCTGCACCCCCCTGAAGACGCCTCCGTGTCGCGGATCCTCGGCCTCGCGGTAGTCGTCGTCCGTCCACGTGGTCCACTCGGACGCCGGATGGGCAGCGTAGACGAATCCGTTCTCCCGTTTCTCGTCCGAGGCATCGAGTCGGCCGAGGGCCTCCTCAAGGGTGAGCGATCCGAAGCCCGCTGGGTGGGTGTCCTCTATGTAGGGGTTGCCGTAGGAGAGCATGTGGAGACCCATGACGCCCTTCCTCACCGTGACCTCCTCGGCGGGCACGAGGAGGAGGTCCGGGTACAGTCTGCTCATCTTCCGGACGGCCCGTTGGTAGGTCTGCCAGCGGTTCCCGCGCTTCTTCTCCTGCGGGGTCTTGGGATGGTTCAGGCAGTAGGAGTGATCCGTCACCGTGACCCATGACAGCCCGACCGCCCGAGCGGCCTCGGCTGTTGCCGCCAGCGGCCCCCCGTATTCGTAGGGGTTGTCGGTGAACTCCGAGTGGTAGTGGGTGTCTCCGTAGTACCAGCCGTCGATGCGGGGGAGATCCGCGGCCGGGGTGAGGGTGCGCAGGACGAACCCTGTTGTCTCTCTCCTGTGCAGGAGGCCTCGCTCGTAGCTCACCTCCACCCGGCATTGGATGTAGCGGATGCGATCGTGTCCCAGGTAGCCGCCGTCAAGCTCGCGCAGAGCCGTGCGGGGCAAGAGCACCCGCCGATACCAGGGATCCTCCCGGATGGTCTCGTGCCGCTTTCCACCGTCGAGTCGCAGGAGAGCCGGCTTGCCCCCAGACTCCACCCGGCTTCCGTCGCGGTCGTAGACCGCGTGGATGGCTGTGCTCGCCAGGGGCGTCGCCTTGTCCGGCGCGGAGTAGCCGAAGAACTTGATCGAGGTCACGCGCACGTCGCCTGGGCGGACATCCTTGAACAGGATGATCACGGGGAGGAGGGTGGCGCTCCTCTCGAGGCGATAGGGCGCGTCGACCGTGACGTCCATGCCGTAGGTGTTGATCTGCCTGGGGACGATGGCCCCTCCGGCAGCCTCCCTCGCCGCCATGAGGTCCGGCGGTCGGGTCGCCTGAACCTCCTCGCCGGGGACGGCGACGCGGTCCCGCCGGAGCACGACGTCGCCCGTGTGGAAGTCGATTACCGTGAGCGAGTAGATTCCGAGCGGCACGTCTTCGACCTTCAGGAAGCATCCGCCGTGTTCCGCCGATACTTCGTAGTCCGTCACGGCGTAGCGGAGGGTTTCCCCTGACTCAACGCTCTCGAGCTGCACGATCACGGGCTGCCACGCGCGGCGCAGCTCCTCCGCGGTTGCGCGCAGCCGTAGGGTGATGGTGACCGTCTCTGCTGTGCCTGACATGTCTCTGCCTCCCTTGCTGTTCCTACCACGCAGCCGGCGGCGAGTGCCGCGGCAGAGGACCCTTCAGGGCATCGATCAGGCGAGTGAACTCCCGCTCGCCGCGCTGGGGGTGGCCGAGCTGCAGGGTCGTGAGTGCGCTGAGTCTCGCGGGCACGGCGCTGGGGTCGATGGGCTCGAGCGCGACCGGCAGCAGGCGGTAGGTGCCCTCCTGGATCCCCATCGTCTGCCCGAGCACGTTCTCGAAGTCGGCCATGTGGTCGGCGAGGTAGCGGTCGGACATGACCAGCACCGTGCGCTTCGCCTGGCGGATGCCCCGTTCGATGTTCACCACCCGGGCGACGCCGGGTTGCTCGACGTCCCCGGAGACTGCCACCCGCAGCCCGGCGGCCTCCAGGCGCGGCACGAGTGTCCCCCACACCCAGCCCGCATCCGGCTCAGCGTCCGCGTAGCTCACGTAGGCGTCGTAGCGGAACCCGTCCTCGTCACGAGGCAGGAGCCCCCTGCGGCCGCTGAGGTAGAGGGCCACGGGGAAGTTCTCCTCGATGTCGGCCCGGAACACCGGGTGCTGTGACGGATGATCGGCCGTCACCCGAGGCTGGACGTACTCGAAGAGTTCGAACACCCGGATGTAGCCGTCGTCACTAGGAACGCCGCCGCGCAGCCCGTCCAGCAGGTGCTGCGTGAAGAGCCCGTACTCGGCCTGCGGCAGCACGTACGAGTACTCTGTGCTGCGCGACGACGCAAAGATGACTCGGCCCCGGCCGGCCTTGAGGGCGTCGTAGAAGGCCTCCGTCGGTCCCGGGTCCAGCGCGGGCGTCGCCGCATCCCTGGGCCGGCCGATCCCGCCGGCATGGCAGCAGTCGAAGACGACCACGACCTTCTGAGCCGCGATTGCCTGGAGCGCTGCTGTGAACTCCGCCCCGGAGACGGCCGTCTGGGCGAGAGACTCGTCGGAGCGGTAGACCGTGTCCACCGGCAGCAGGTACTGGTCGGCGTACGGCCCGGTCGCGACCCGGCCCCCGTGACCGGACCAGTATATGAAGACGGTGGACTCCTCGTCAGTGTGGGCGGCGATCCCGGCAAGCGCCTCTCGGACCCCGGCCAGGGTGGCCTCGCCGTCCAGAAGCAGCCTGACGTTCTCCGGCGCATACGCGCACCGGCCGGGGTCTCTCAGCAGCCCGGCGACGTCCTGGGCGTCCTTCACCGGGGGCAGCTTGTTGATGTACTGGTAGTCGGCGATCCCGACCACCAGAGCGTGGCCGTTGTCCATCGTCGCCATGGGGCTCGCTCCCTAGTACAGCACCACCGGGATCTCCAGGGTGTCCGACCGGTTGTTGTCCTCGTTGCTCTCTTGCACGCGGCCGTAGTCGGGCACGAACTCGTCGCCGACGCGGCTGTCGACCTCCGCGACTAGCGCCGCACTCCCCACGTCGACCGACCCGGGCACAAGCACGTTTCCCCGCAGCTCCAGCTGTGTTCCCGCAGGCAGCGGGCCGGCGAACGGGAACCAGGTGCTCTCCTGGCCGGGCACTAGAAAGCCCACCGGCGTCCGCGCTCCATCGCCCGTCTCCACCAGGATGGCGGTTTTGAAGGTTTCTGCCGTGGAGCCCCCCTGATTGGCGACGACCAGGAGCACCGGCACCACCGTGTTGCCCTCTTCGTCGATCGCCGCCTCGCCATAGACCTGGAAGGACGACACGACGAGGTCGGGGAGTGCCGGCGTCGGTTCGGTGGTCGGTTCCGTGCTTGGCAATTGGGGTGTCGGTTCAGAAGACGGCAGCAACACGTCTCCGTCGTGCATGGCGCCGTTGGTGAGCTCCTCTACCCGGGGGAAGCGGTCCCCCGTCTCGTCGCGTGTCGCGGGACGCGGGTCGATCGGGGGGCGACCTGCCATCACCCAGGTCTGCTGTCCTTCCCGCACGACGACCTCGCCCCCGTTCGCGCCAACGCTCACAACCCCCTCCCGCACGACCACCCAGGTGGCGCCGCTGGACGCGTCGTGATGGACGAGGAATTCGGTTCCCAGCGCCGTGATAACGACCTCGCCGGCCGTGATCGTGAGTCGCCGCTCAGCGGCGCTTACCGGTGTCATGGTGTTGAACGTGGTGCCGGCCGCCAGGTGGTAGGCGGCGAGAGGGGGCGCATCGGGGTCTACTGAACTCTCGAGCTCGAGACCGGAGTCGCGGAAGATGCGCACCAGCAGGTAGTCCTCGAAGCGGAGCTGCGCCCGCCCGCGGGCATCAACGTCGATTGCGTCTCCCGTGGCAAGGCGGGTTGCATTCCCGGGCGACAGTGGTTCCTTGGGACTCCCGGCGCCACCACACGTCACCTGCGCAACCTCGGCCTCGAGCTCCACGGCTTTCGCTGAGCCTGTTCCGCTCCAGATCACCCACGCGGCGGCCGCGGCGGCGATCGCGACGATGGCGGCGATCACCACGACGATCCAGCGGGCCGCCCCGGCGCACGGGCCACCGCGAGATCGACTCCCTCCGGTGCGGCGGCTGCCGTTCATGGCCGGGCCCCCTCCGGCGGCGTACTCCCTCGAGGCTGGCGTACCGCCGTCGCCCAGAGGCCCAGGCTTGTCAGTCCCCCGAGTACTACGCCGGCCACGAGCACCTGGACCACGTGCCACGAGACGCCCCCCGTGGCCCAGGCGAGCACCATGCCCGCCAGGCCGCCCGCCGCGGTCGTCAGCAGGCGCTCATCCACGCTCCGGGCGAGGCTCGCTCCCAGCCCGAGCCCCATGCCCAGCAGCACGCCCACGACCACGTGGGCGGCGGTCAGGTCTTCCGGCCGGAGGCCGAGCCAGAGAAAGAGGCTGTAGGCGACTCCGCCTGCCAGTGCGCCCCCGATGGCCGCGGCCGCGACCCGCCAAACTGGATTGCGGCGGAAGAGCCAGAGCTGGAGGCCGACGATGAAGCCGACCAGCCCGCCGACGGGGAACATGACCAGCATGGTGATCAAGAACCAGCGGCTGAGCTCGCTCTGAGCGTAGCCGATGCCGAAGGCGAGGCTGAAGCCCAGAGCCGCTCCCACGCCGCAGCCGGCCGCCTGACCGAGGTACGCCGTCCGTTCTCGCGCGGCCTCACGAGCGCTGCTGGCGGCGAGGAAGTCGCGCTCCTCGGTCGAGATCTCGGCGGGGTGACCACGGGCGTACCCGAGAGCCTCGGCCAGCGCCACACCTCCGACCAGGAAGCTTGTGTCGCGACCGCGATCGTGCCACTCGGCGGCGGCCTCGGTCAGCCGGCGGTGGACAAGAAGCCCGGCGCGGTCTTCCTGTAGCCACCGAATCAGTCGTGGCCAGCCCGTGATCAGCGCCTCGTGGGAGAGGTCCACGAGGGGGCCCTGGCCGGACTCCTCCCCGCTAAGGATAAGGAGTCGATTGCGCGTCAGATGATCCAGAGTGCGGTCAAAGTCGTCCCGTTCGGCGGTCGCCAACAGGCGCAACTCCTCCAGGGGCTGCCGCCGCCGCGTGTCACTGCGTCCCTGGCCGAACTGCACCAGCGCCAGGAACACGCGCCGGGCGATCTGCTGTTGAGTCTGGGTGAGCTCGACGAAGGTGGCGTCGGCCTTGGCCGCCACCGCGACCGCGAGCCCGCTTCGCCCGTCCCGTTCCAGCTTGTCATAGGCCGAGAGCGGCAGGTAGCGGCGGCGGCGCTCGGCCCACAGGAGTCGCATGGTCTCCTGCAGGAGTGGAAGCACTCCGGGTTCGTCGGCGGCGTCGGCGGCGAGGCGCTCGAGCAGGGCCGGCTCCAGGTAGACGCCGAGGGCGGCGGCCGGCCTGTCGATGGCTTCGCGCAGCTCAGGTCCGGCGAGCGGCGCGATCTCCAGACGCTGACTGGGGTCTACCGGCCACAGGTCTGAGTGCATCAGGTCAGGGTAGAAGTCGGCGCGCATCAGAATCAGCAGCGTGCAGCGCTCCGTCCGGCGCAGGTCCTCGAGGGCGGCGACGAACCTGCGCTGCTCCTCGCGTCCAGAGAGGGCGAAGATCTCCTCAAACTGGTCGATCACGAGAAGCAGCCGCTCGCTGGGGCTGTTCGCGGCCAGGAGGCGGGTGACCCTGTCGTTGACCGCGTCGCCGGCGACGGCACCCAGCCCGGTGGCGCGAGCGCTCACGGCACCCGGACTCTCGGGGGGTGTGGCCAGCGCCTCGGCCAGGGCTTCCCGGCCGCGGGCGCCCGGTCGCAGCGTGCGCACCAGCCAGGAGCCCCGGCTGAAGTGCCCGCTCTCCTCCAGTCGGGGCAGGAGCCCGGCGAAGACGAGGGACGACTTCCCCGAGCCGGACGGCCCGATGACGAAGAGGAGCGACTGGTGCCGCAGGCGCCGCAGGAGCTCGCCGATCTCGTCCTCGCGACCGTAGAAGAAGGAGGCGTCCTCCGGCCGGAACGGGACCATGCCGGGGTAGGGGCAGGGGATCTTCTGCGCAGGCGGCGCTGGCCGGTCGAGCAGCTCGCGGAGGCGGGCGCACTCAGGCTCCCACCGGGAGCTATCAGTGAGATCGAGTGCCACCCGGGCGTCGATGTGCAGGGGCGGTCGGCAGCGCTGCAGCAGCAGGGGGACCAGGCGGTCGCCCGCCCCCATCGCGGCCACAGCGCAAGCCAGCTGGTCGGCGAAGCGCGACCACTCGTCTGCCAGGTAGGCCGGGGTGAGCACCAGCAGGGTGTGACGGCTGCTGGCCACGGCCCGTTCGAACTCCTCCACGACCGGCATGCCCGGCCTGAAGTCGTCCTTCGTGATGACCTTCTCGGCCGGCAGGCTGAGCGCCGGGAGCAGATAGCCATCCACCCACGGGCGGTCGGCGGGGGCGTAGGAGACGAACAGGTCGTACGAGTCGGGCCGAGCCGCGCCAGCCGAGGTCTCGGAACGAGACCCCGCGGCGTCGCCGGGGACCAGGACCGCGTCATCAGGCATCGTGCCCTCGCGTTCCGCGTCGTCTACCTGAGACTAGGCACGCGCTTGTACCCTGTCAAGGCGACGCACCGCCCGTCAGCGTGGTGCTGGGCGGGACGCCGGAAGACCTGCACTTGGCCGCGACCAGCCTCCTTCTGTGCTCACCGCTTCAGGGCGTCGTGGCGGCGATCCGGATCACCAACTGCCGTTCCGCGCGAACGACGGTCTCCCATTCGCGCTTCAACTGGAAGCAGAGCTCGTAGGTGCCGGGCGCTTCCGCTCTGAACAGGAAGATCTGATGTACCGGGCCGCCCATCCCTTGGCCTGCGGGTATCGCGTCCAGGCTTTCGATCGTCGTGTTGGGCGGGGCCGCAGGGGCGTACCAGATCGCTCCCGTGCCCGGCGTGGACTCGAGGCTGATACGCACCGGTTCGCCGACGCCGCCGGTGACCCAGTCGCTGCTTGCTTCGGGTGACATCGTCCTCCTCTCCCGTCTCCGAGATCCGGTGGTCTGCATGCCCTCGGGCCGAGTGCGGCTTGCCACAGGCTCGGCCCCGGTCGGGGTGTCCCCTCCGGCCAGCGAGCCGGAGGGGACACCGATTCGCCGTTGCTTTCAGTTCCAGCCGTTGTTCGGAGCAGTCTGCCACGTATGGATGAGCGCGAGCGCCAGGTTGCGGGCAAAGACCTCCAGGCGCCCGTCGGCGTTTGCGGCTACGACGGGACCGTCGCTCATGCGACCGCCGCGCGAGGCCCAGCCCGACCAGCCGTTGTTCGGCGCCGTCTGCCACACGTGCCAGCAGGCGCCGTCTGTGCCGCGCACGAACACTTCCAGACGGCCGTCCTTGTTCCTCGTGACGCTCGGCTCACTCGTGAGCACGCCGCCGCGCGAGGCCCAGCCCGACCAGCCGTTGTTCGGCGCCGTCTGCCAGATCTGCCACAGGGCACTGTCCGTGCCGCGGGCGAAGACCTCCAGGCGGCCGTCCTGGTTGTTCGCCACGGCGGGTTCGCTGGTGAGCACGCCGCCCAGCGAGGCCCAGCCCGACCAGCCGTTGTTCGGCGCCGTCTGCCAGACGTGCCACAAGGCGCTGTCCCAGCCGACGAAGAAGATCTCGAGACGGCCGTCCTTGTTGTTCGCGACCACGGGATCCCCGAGGAGGCCCGCGCCGAGGGAGGCCCAGCCCGACCAGCCGCCGTTCGGGGCCGTCTGCCAGATGTGCCAGAGATTGCCGTCGGCGCCTCGCGCGAAGACCTCGAGACGGCCGTCCAGGTTGCGGCCGCAGCCCGGGTTGCTGGTGATGATGCCGCCCTGGGATGCCCACGCCGACCAGCCGTTGTTCGGGGCCGTCTGCCAGATGTGCATGAGGGTGTTGTTCGCCCCCCGCGCGAACACTTCGAGACGGCCGTCGGCATTGGCCGCGACACACGGGTCGCCGGCCAGCAGTCCGCCGAGGGAGCCCCAGCCCGACCAGCCTCCGTTTGGCGCGGTCTGCCACGTGTGCCACAGCGCGTTGTCGGTGCCGAGGGCGAAGGCTTCGAGGCGGCCGTCCTTGTTCCGGCCGACGGCGATCCGCGAGGTGAGCGTGCCGCCGAGCGACTGGAAGCCGGTGGCCGGCAGCTTGACTCCTGTGGCGCCGTACATGGGGTAGAACTGACTGTTGAACTTGAAGTCGGCGTAGGCGATCTTGCCGAAGCCGCCGACGCCCCACGTCGTGTTCCACGAGTTCTTCACGATCCAGCACTGCTCGGCCTCTGAGTACCCGATGACGACCATGCAGTGACCGCCGGCCAGCGAGCCCGATACGTGGTGATAGACGCCGCCGCCGTAGCTGAAGAAGTCCTGGAACACGTCCATGCAGCCGGCAACGGGCCCGACCGAGCTCAAGTGGTTCTTCGCCGCGGTGGCGTCCAGGAGCTGGACCCGGTTCGTGATCTTGACCGCGCGTGCGTCCCGGTCGGTGCACAGCTTGCACGCCGGCGGGCCGGCCCAGATGTCGTTGTTCGGAAAGGCCGAGGCGTACGGGAAGCACGCCTCGTCGCACACGCCGCGCGACTTGGTCTGGTCGAGGCACTGGTCGGGCCACCAGCCGCTGCAGTTCGCTCCATGGCTCGAGCAGAAGTGCGAGTCCGCCTCGGAGAGGTCGACCCACGTGCCGCGTTCGATGTGGGCCATTGACTCGATCGTCGCCACGCACCCGAACGACACGCACGAGCCGCAACCGCCCTGGTCCTTGACGGCGGAGACATGGTTGCCGTTCTTGTTGCGCCAGTCCACGGCCGGCGCGAACGCCGGCGCGGGCGCCGCCTGCGGCGGCGCGGCGGCCATCGCCGCCATTGTCGCGGTTACCTCTGCGCTCGGCACGGCTCCAAGGAGCCTCTTCTGCTGGGCCTCGCTCAGCAGCGATACGGGGGTCTCCGCCGCCCGCCATCGGGCCTTCGCCGTGGTCATCGCACTCACGAGATCGCTGTGTTTCAGCTTCGGCATTGTGGTTCTCCTCTCATCAGATCGCCTGTGGCCCACGGTGTCATCTGTTGATGTGCCGGTCCTGCTGCCACGGGCGAGGTCCTGCCCTGCTGTGCCCAGTGCTCGTCAACCGAGCCCCGGGTGACCTGGATCATCGATACGCCGACCTCCCTTGGGGTTGTTTGGGATTCCCCGGGTCGCTTGCCGGTCTTCGCAAGCGACAGGGGCTCACCCTCGAAGATGAGGATGTGAGCGTGGTGGGTGAGCCGCTCGAGCAGAGTCGCGGCGATCGGGCGCGTGGACGGCCGCCGGGACGCACGCCGGCCCCGTCATGCAAGTCGGGTGGGCGTCGTTGCGGAAGCGAACCTGAGCCGCATGACGCGGGAGGCCGGCGCCAGCGGCCCCTCTGGTTGCGGTCTCGGTCGTCGTCGAGGACGCCGGCTGAGAAGGGCGGCCTGCCAGGGGCGATCCCGCAGAGGCGTGCGGGCGTTTCATCAGCAGCCTCGCTGACTCAGCCCGTCAACCTTGTGAAGTCCCCGTCCGACCCGTTCCCGGGGGCCTTGAGGACCAAACCGCAGTCGCGGGCGGCAGGCGCAAGGTAGTGTTGCCCAGCCAGGCGACGCCCGCGTGTCGCGAGTCGCGACCAGGAACCCCCTGCCTGGCGATCGGACGCGGCCCGCCGGCGGGTCCGCGCTCAGCCGTCAGACGTTGCGCCCGCCCTCACATCCCCAGCCGATAGAACAGCCAGCTGGCGAGGCGGTTGAGCACGCTCGGCCGTTCGCCGGTGCGCACGAACAGGGCGCGGCGGAGCGGCAGCGTCAGGCGGCGCAGGACGAGCATGTGCGGGCGGCGGTCCTTGTAGGGGAAGGCGGCCTCGTCCATCTGGGCGCCGCTCGAGTAGAAGAGGTTGCCGAAGTAGTAGTTGGCGTCCAGGCCCTTGGTGGTGAACAGGGCGAGGGCCACGGGCACGTTCAGCCAGGGGCGGTAGGGGCTTGCGTCGGAGCCCTCCGCCAGCTCGATCCGCGGCTTGCCGAAACGCCGCACCGCCCGGCGCATGTAGCTTGAGATCATCGGGTCGATGCCCATCTTGCTGGCGCCGATCCAGTCGACCGCCACCAGGTCGGCCCCGCCGATGATCGTGTGGGTGAGGTTGGGGGCCGGGTCGGCGAAGATGCCGAAGGGCCCGTCGGCGCTCAGGTAGCCGTCGATCAGGCCGTAGTGCACGGGGAAGGCGGTGAGGTACTCGATGGTGGTGCCGTCGATGCCCCGGTCGCAGTGGTACTCCTTGAACTTGTTGGCCAAGGGCAGGGCCCCGTAGATGTCCTTCAGGGTGAGCGTGTAGTAGGCGTAGGCGTGGGTCTTGTTCTTGGCGAAGGCGATGCGCACGTCGGCTCCGGCCCAGGTGCGGGGCACCGGGTGGCGGCCGAGCGGCGGCGGGAAGTCGCGACTCTCGTCGCAGTCGGCGGTGAGGTCGACGAGCTCGTAGCCGGCGCTCTCGTCGTAGCCCAGGTAGCGCCCCACCTCGGGCACCGTGCGGTGCTCGAAGTACTCGCCGTAGGTGGACTGGGCCTCGACCACGGCGATGCGCTCGAAGCCGCGGGCGCGCAGGTGGCGCACAAGGTGGTGGACGAGCTCCGGGTCGGTGTAGGTGGTGCGGTCGCGGCGGTTGTAGGCGAACATGAAGTTGGGCTTGATGGCGATGGCCAGGGTGGCCCGCGTGGCCTGCCGCTCGGCGGCCGCCTTGGCCAGCGCGGCCTCGAGGAGCTCGTCGAAGCCGGTGCTGGCCAGCACCCGGTCGAGGGCGGCCAGCTGGTCGTCGTCGCGCACGGCGGCCACTCGCACCTGCCTGCTTGAGTTGACCGCCTCGAGGCGCAGGAGGCTCATGTCCTCCTCGAGGGCCGGGCAGTCGACGCCGTCGAGGTCCCGCACGGTGACGATGCGCCGCAGGAAGACGCCGGTGGCGAGGTGGTCGTTGCGCACCTCGAGCAGCGGCGGGCCCAGCTTCGCAAGCGGCGTGGCCTGCTCCTTCTGCTTGCCGGCCGGCGGCAGGGGCCGCACGGTGAGGCCCCGGGGAGCCAGGTGCACGTCGGCCGAGGCCACCCGCGGCAGGACGGTGCCCAGGTAGGCGTCGAGCTGGTCCTTGGCCCAGTGCTCGCGCTCGTTGCGCAGGGTGCGGGTGCTGACCTGGATGCGGGCGCTCCCCAGCTCCGGTCGCGGGGCGCAGAGGTAGCCGTAGAGCAGGGTCGGCTCGCGCACGTTGCGGAAGCTGCCCCGTTCGGCCTCGCCGGCGGTCTTCTGCGGCAGGACGGCGCCGCTCCTTCCGCCCAGGGTGAGGCGGCCGGCGGTCACCTTCACGAGGTGCGGCGTGACCGCGTAGCCCAGGGGGTGCTCGGCGGGCAGGTGGTCGTGCAGGCTCCGCTCCAGGAAGGTGGCCATCTTGCGCGCCAGCTTGTCGACCACCGGGAAGGGGAAGGAGACGAGCCCGAAGGAACGGGTGGCGAAAGCCAGCTCGAGCTCGGCGGCGCAGGTCTCGAGCGGGGGAGAGGGGGCCCGCATCTGGGAGACCGAGACGCTGGCGCCCGCCGTCAGCCGGAAGAGGGGCCCGCGGTAGCGGTAGACGCCGCGCTCGACGTCGAGCTGGAGGCCTTCGAGGATGCCGTCGCTCGCGGCGTAGCGCTCGAAGCCGCCGCGGCCGTCGCCGACCAGCAGGAGCACGTCGGAGAAGAGCTCCTCGTCGCCCCAGGGGAAGCCCTTGCCGTGGGTGCCCGAGACCAGGAAGAAGGGCGTCTCGCCGCGGCCGTTCTGAGCGGCAGCGCCGTCCCAGGCCAGGCTCCCGCGCAGTACCAGGTTCTCGTACTGGGTGTTGTAGATGGGCAGGGGTCCCCGGAGGTACTCTGCGGTCACCTCGCCGTAGGCCAGTGAGGCGAAGGCGGTGACGGCGGCCACGCGTTGCTCCCAGGAGGTCGCGTTCTCCACCTGGAAGGACCCCACCATGGCGCCGAGGTCGCGGACGGGGAACTCCAGCAGGCCCGCGCCGTAGTGGGTCTCGCCGTCGCCGGTCGCGCCCGGCTCGCCGGCCGCCGGTGAGGCCAACGCGGCCGACCACCGTCGCCAGCCGGGTGAGATCGCCGACCACGTCGAAGCCGGGGTCGTCGCGGATCTCCTTGCGGCCGCGCAGGTGGTAGGTGGCGCCGTCGCTGGCGGTGAAGCGGAAGTCGTAGGTCATCACCCGGACCGCCGTGGCGGACTCGACCGCGAAGAGGTTGAACGAGCCGTCCCGGATCGGGAAGGTGCCGCCCAGGGGGGCGAAGGTCACGGTGCCGGTGAGGCCGGCCCGGTGCCGGGGATCGTCGCTGAAGCGGGCGAGGTCGTCCACGTGGATGCGGACCTCGAAGCGCAGGGGCGTGTGCTCCCGCCTGCCGCGCTCCGCGCCGCGCCGCGGGCTCCTCCTCGCCGACGCCCAGGTAGCCGGACATCGTCTCGTCGAAGGTGAGGCCGATGCCGTCGAGCGTGCCCATAGCGAACCTCCTTCGCCGCTTCTTCTCTGTATAGCACCACCGCGCGTCAGCTGGGGCGGAGAGGCGTTGGCAGCCCCTCCCGTACCCGTCCGTAGGGAGCGAGCCGGCGTGTGGGGCGAACCCCCGGACCGGGTGCAAGGTTCGGTTCGGGCAGTTCCCGGTAAGGACGAGGGTGGGGATCGCAGTCGTCCGCTCTTCGTCGAAGGAGGACAGCAGCCATGGAGATCAAGTACGTGTCGGAAGAGACGACTCCGCTCTGTGCCGATCCGAACGGCGGCAGGAGGCTCCTCGACCTGCTCTGGGGCGACCAGGTGAAGGTCCTGGAGGCGGGTGCCCCCATGTCGAAGGTGCGCGCCCGCGGCAAGACCGGCTACGTCAGCAGCTCGGCCCTCGGCGACGAGTCGCTGCTCGAGGTGTACTTCATCGACGTGGGCCAGGGCGACGGGATCCTGATCCGCATGCCCGACGGGCGCCACGTCATGATCGACGGCGGGTTCAAGCGGGCGAGTCAGCCGACCGGGAAGAACGCCGCCGACTTCGTGGACTGGAAGTTCGCCAGGGACTACGGCCTGGACCAGATCCACCTCGACGCGATGATGGCCTCGCACAACGACGCGGATCACTACGGCGGCCTGTGGGATCTGCTCGGGGCGGATGAGAACGAGGAGCTGGACGCTCAGGAGGTTCGCGTCGACGCCTTCTACCACGCCGGCGTTGCATGGTGGGTCAACCCGCACGGCGGGCGGAAGTGGCTGGGTCCGACGAGCCCGGACAAGAGACACCTGACGCAACTGATGGGGGGCCGGCCGGAGGTGCTGGCCGCCCTGACGAAGGACGCCGAGCCCAGACTGCAAGGGGAGTGGGCTCAGTTCATGGAGACCGTGACGAAGGCCAGGACGGTGGACGGCGCCGCGACGCCGATTCAGCGGCTGAGCCAGGTCGACACGTACGTGCCCGGCTATGACGGACGCGACGGCGGCGCGGCGCTCCGCGTTCTGGCTCCCTTCGAAACGGAGGTCGACGGCCGGCCGGCTCTCCCCAGTTTCGGCGCGGCGACCAGCGAGAACGCGAACGGCAACAGCCTGCTCCTGCGTCTCGATTACGGGCGCGTGCGCATGCTCCTGACGGGCGACCTCAACACGCGCAGTCAGCGCGCCCTCCTGGATGACTACGCCGGCGATCGCATCGAGTTCCAGTGCGATGTGGCCAAGGGGTGCCACCACGGGAGTGACGATGTCTCCTACGAGTTTCTGAGTGCGATGCGCCCCGCGGTGACGGTGATCTCGTCGGGAGACAGCGAACGTCACGACCATCCGCGCCCGGGTATCGTCGCCGCCAGCGCGACGACGGGCTACCTGGAGGTCGACGGCGACCAGATCGTGACGCCGCTCGTCTACTCGACCGAGCTCGCCCGCAGCCTGAACCTCGGCAAGCCGATCAAGGTGACGATCGCCGATCCGACCGGCGACACGGTCGTCGAGGAGGGCAAGCTGAGCACCGTGACCGTCGAGGCGGAGGTCACGAAGGCTGGAGACCTGAGGCCGACGACCGTCACCAGGACTCTCGACCACACGCTCCTCGTGTCCGGGCTGATCTACGGCCTGGTCAACATCCGCACCGACGGCGCCACGATTCTGTGCGCGACGCTCAACGAGAGGCAGAACACGTGGCACGTCAGGAAGGTGTCGTCACGCTTCTGACTCCCAGCGTACGTAGTGCTGGATCGCCGCGGCTATGACGCCCTCGTCGGTACGATGTCGAGCGTCAGCTCCTGCGTACGCCGGATCACGGTGAGTGTCGCGCGGGCGCCGATCTCGCCCTCGGTCAGTATCCGCTGCAGCGCGTCGATGTCGGGCAGGTCGACGCCGTTGTAGGCCGTGATGAGGTCGCCCTCCCGGAGACCCGTGCGCCGCGCCGGGCTGTCGGGCTCGACCCCGGCCACGAGGACGGCGGTCTCCGAGGGGAGGTGGAAGAAGCGCACGAGGCGTCTGTGGACGGGCACGGTCTGCCCGGCGATGCCGAGGTAGCCGCGCGCGATGCGGCCGTCTCTGATCAGCCGACTGGCGACGAAGACGGCGGTGCTCACGGCGATGGCGAAGCAGATGCCCTGCGCGGGCAGGATGATCGCGGAGTTGACGCCGACGACCTCCCCGCGAGAGGTGACGAGCGGGCCGCCGGAGTTGCCGGGGTTCAGGGCGGCGTCGGTCTGGATGAGGTTGTCGATGAGGCGTCCGTTCTGGGAACGCAAGGAACGCCCGAGTGCGCTGACTACGCCGGCCGTCACCGTGGCCTGAAAACCGAAGGGATTGCCGATCGCCACGACAAGTTGCCCCACGCGCAGGGCGCGCGAGTCGCCCAGTTCGGCCGCGGAGAGGCCGGCCGCTTCGATCCGGATGACGGCCAGGTCCGTGGGTGGGTCGTCGCCGACGAGCTGCGCCGAGGAGTCCCTGCCGTCGGCGAGGGTGACCCTGATCGAGGAGGCGTCGTGCACGACGTGGCTGTTGGTGAGGATGAATCCATCGGGCGTGAAGATGAATCCCGAGCCGCTGCCCCGTGGCTCGTCGGGCCGTCCCGGCATTCGCCCCCGACCGCGGGTCGGCGGCCGAGACGGCTTCTGCGCGACCTCGATATTGACCACCGACGGGCCGACGCGCTCGGCGGCGGCGATGACGGCCTGCGAGTAGGCGTCGAGCAGCTCGGCATCGAGCGCCTCGCCGCCTCCCGCGGCCGTCTGCCCGACGGCCGCGCCGTCGGTTGCGATCAGGCGCATCCTGCGTGACATGTACGTGTCCTTTCGTCGCCTTGGCGCCGGCGTCCGCGAATCGGTTCAACCTGTGTTGTTCCCAGCCCGAAACCGGAAAGGCACGCTCCGACACGGAGTAGCGCCTCGCGCGGACCGCGCCAACGCGCCGTATCATGGGGGTGGACGCGCAACGAGAGGGGGAACCGTGATCGGCGTTTCGTGCCGGAGAGCCGTCGTCTTCCTGGCGGGGGTGGCGGCTGTCCTGGGTGTGAGGGTCCTGACGTATCCCCTCAGGTACTTCGCGAAGATGGACCGCTCCCAGATTCTCGCCAGGGAACTGCGGATTCCCGTCGGCGACATCGATCTGAACGCCTGTCTGTACTTGCCGAAGTACGCGCTGAACGAGAAGAACGAACCGGCAGACGCCTTGCCGCTGATCTTCCTGAACCCCGGGTGGAGACTCGCGATCAAGAGTCCCTTCCTGAAGCAGTGGGCGATCCCGCTGGCCCTCGCGGGTCCGTACGCCGTGCTGGCGTACGACTACCGGGGAGTCGGGCGGTCGCCCGGTCCGAAGCTCATGACGCCGCGCATCCTCGAGGACATCCCCAAGGTGATCGACTACGGCGCGAACCTGCCCGGCATCGATCCCGCCCGCATGGGATTCGTCGGCATCTCGTTCGGCGCCGTGGTCGCGCTGACCAGGGCCTACGCCGACGAACGGCTCAAGGCGGTCGTCTCGATCGTCGGCTTGCACGATCCCAAGGAGAACTTCGGTCGCACGCCGAGAAGCCCGGGCGAGTGGCTGACGCTGCGGGCGCTGCACCTCGGCGGTGTCAAGCCGGAAGCCCTGTCCGATGAGGACAATCGGAGCATGTCTCCCGCATTCTGCATGAGGGCTGACCGGCCCGACCTCAACCAGCGTGTCTTCCTCATGAATTGCGTGACCGACACGGCGATCGCCTTCGAGTGCTTTGCCAGGAATCAGGCGATCCTCAAGCTTCCGCCGGAGCAGACGCTCGTGCTTGAGAAGGGCGGTCACGCAGGCTTTCACCAGGAGCTGATCATCCAGGCGAGGGTGCTTCAATTCCTCACGGCGAAGCTGGCGTAGCGGCACAGGGGGGCGAATCGAATGATGGAACCCCGCGATGTGTAGTGCAGCCCGCGATGGAGTGGTTACACTGAGGGGCGTACGTGCGCACCGCGTCGAGATCCGCGAGGGTTGATGAGGGCGATAGCCGACACCGGCAGCCTGGGCCGACTGCAGATCGTCCTGGTGGCCCTGGCGTTCGCGTTGACTTCCGGGATGACGAGATGTTCGAGCTGCCGGAGTTGACGACGATCGCGGCCGAGATGGCCGACACGATCGAGGGCAAGGCGATCGCCGAGGGCGTTCTCGGCAATGTGCCCCACAAGTTCGTGTGGTACAACCGGGAACACGACGAGTTCGCGGCGATCGTGGCCGGTCTGCGGGTCGGCCACGCGCACGCCGAGGGCCGCTGGTTGTTCGTCCCGCTCGAGCCCGGCTACGTTCTGCTGCTCGGCGAGTGGGGCGGACGCATCCTCCACCACGGGGCACCGGCCGCGCCCCCCGCGAAGTACCACCTCTACCTCGCCTTCGAAGACGGCTCGGCCCTCTCCGCGACGACGCAGATGTGGGGCGGCGTCGGGCTGTTCGAGCAGGGCAGGGAGCGGGACTGGCCGTACGTGAAGGACATGCGGACGACGCCCTCGGACCCGGCCTTCACCCGGGAGTACTTCGTCGCGCTCGTCGAAGAGGTGCGTTCGGGCGGCAAGCGCAGCGTCAAGGGTCTGCTCACTCAGGATCAGCTGATCCCCGGGCTCGGCAACGCGATCGCCCAGGACATCATGTTCCGCGCGCGGCTGCACCCCAGACACGACCTCGCCGGGCTGGATGGGGTGCAGCTGGGAGTGCTCTACGACGAGATTATGGGGACGGTCCGGGAGGTGACCGCCGCCGGCGGCCGTGCCGACGAGCGCGACTTGTACGGCAACGCGGGCGGCTACCGGCGGATCATGGATGCGCGCGCGGCGGGCCGTCCGTGTCCTCGCTGCGGCAACCAGATCGAGAAGATGCAGTATCTCGGCGGTGCGTGCTACGTCTGCCCGCGGTGCCAGACGTAGCGCCCTCGTCCGTGGGAGTCCCGTGCCCGGTCCGCGATGCGCCGTCCGGCCAGTTCGTCACCACACGCGAGCAGGTGAGACCCGACGGCGCCGTCGAGCATTCCCAGGCTCGGGCGGCAGTTTGGCCCCCCGATGCCGCGGGCATATGGCGACCCCGTACCCAAGCACCAGGGAGGCAGCAATGAGGTTCCTCGTGATCACCAAGAACACCTCGCCCATGCCCGTGGAAGCGGTGATCGGCCTGATGGAGGCAATGTCGAACTTCGCCGCCAAGTACCGGGCGAACGGCAAGATGGAGCAGGCTTGGGCCTTCGCCGGTACGCAGGGCGGCGGCGCGATCATGAACGTTGAGTCATGCGACGAGCTCGACGACATCATGAGCGAGTACCCTTTTGCCCCGTTCTCTCAGATCGATGTCTACCCGCTGACCGATCTGCTGCGCTCTCTGACGAAAAGCAAGGAAGTCGCCGCCACCATGATGGCGGTGACGGCATCACGCTGAGCGGCACCGGCCGGATGCCCCGGCCGTCCCTCCCGCTACAGCGCCAGGATGCGCTCGGTGATGGAGATGGCCGCGACGCCGAGCACGACGACGGCTCCCTTGAAGCCGGGCGTGCTGTTGCGGAGGCCGAGCCAGCGCCACTTCCAGATCGCGTCGCGTCGCATCTGCCTGAGCTGCTCCAGTGACGTCGTCACCTGTGCTTCCTCTCGCCGCTCGCCGTGTCCTCTGATCGGCACGCTACCGGGTGCGCTCCAGCCCCGGGGCGCGGCCGAGCCTTGGTCGCCTTGACCTGGGGATAGGCTCGAGCGACTCGTGGCCGAGGATCGCGGAGCGCCGGCCCAGCTCGCGCCCGCACGGAGACAGGCCGGCGGCGTATGATGATGAGCCTGCAACTTGACACAACCGATCTCGCCGCGCGCGTGCCCCACCGAGGGGGCGGCGGCGGTCGGCGAAGGGGTGACGAGTCGATGAAGGTGGTCGCGTTCAACGGCAGCTCTCGCAAGGACGGCAACACCGCCAGCATGCTGCGTCGGGTGCTGGTCGAGCTGGAGGCCGCTGGCGTCGACACCGAGCTGGTCCAGCTCGCCGGCCGGCGGTTCTCCGGATGTACGGCTTGTCAGAAGTGCGCCGAGACCAAGGACAACCGCTGCTCCGGGGTCAAGGACGACGGGCTGAATGAGTGCATCGCCAAGATGCTCGCCGCGGACGGCATCCTCATCGGCTCGCCGACGTACTTCGCCAACTGCTCGGCCACCACCCAGGCGTTGATGGAGCGTGCCGGCTACTCGACGCGCAAGTCCGGCAATCCGCTCGCGCGCAAGGTGGGCGCCGGCGTGGTCGCGGTGCGACGGGCCGGCGCCATCCACGCGCTCGACAGCATCAACCACTGGTTCCTGATCAATGAGATGCTCATCGTCGGGTCGAGCTACTGGAGCATCGCCGTCGGTCGCGAGGTCGGCGAGGTCGAAGGCGACGCCGAGGGCATGGCGACGATGACGACGCTCGGCCGCCACATGGCGTGGGCGCTCGAGAAGCTGCACGGATGAAGTGGGCGGCGGCAAGCGACGATCCGTCCTCAGGCTGCGCCCTGACGCGGCCCCGCACCGTGCGGACCTCCGGGCGGCCGCCCCGGTGTGCCGGCCGGCTCAGAGGATGACCGCTGCAGAACCCGGTTGTTTGTGACGATAGTGGTCGAACGGATCGTATGCGACGCAGATCGGTGAACATGAGTACTCGCCAGCCCATACAGGGCGGCCACGCCTCGACGGCCGCGGCGCCTCGGGAGGCCGCTCCGCTCCGCGTTCTCTTCCTCACTGCCTATCCTGCGATCGGCGGACCGCTGCCCAAGCTGACGCCCCTGATGGTCGACGGCCTGCGGGACAATGGCTGCGAGGTGCTGGTGCGCGGCTGGAGCGCCCACAGTGCCGAGCGCGAGGGCCTGCCGGCGAAGCTGCTCGGACGGGCGGCGGATCTGGGGCGCATCCACGCCGCCATCCGCACGTGGAGGCCGGATGTGATCCTCGCGGCCACGTCGCATAACTGGTCGGCGCTGCTGCGCGACGCGCCTCTCACGCTGACGACCGCACCCCTGGGCCGTCCGCTCGTGCTGCACTTCCACGGCAGCGAGTGCGCGAGGCTCGACCAGCGGGGCGAGGCGCTCTTCACGGCGCTGTCGCGCTTGGTGACCAGGCGGGCTTCGGCCGTGCTCGTCCTCTCGACGGAGGAGCAGGAGGCGTGGTCTCGTTTCTGCCGCACGTGTCGCTTCGAGCTCGTCGTGAACCCGTTCACACCGGCGGCCGTGTCGCCAAACGGGGACCGTGCGGCGGTTGAGGCCGGTGACGGCGCGCGGGAGCCGACCCTGCTCTTCGTCGGTCGGCTCATCAGGGAGAAAGGCATCTTCGAGCTGCTGGACGCGTTCGGCGTCGTCAGGCGGTCGCACCCGTGCCGACTGAGGATCGTGGGGAGGGGACCGGCCGAGCCCGACGTGCTGCGGCGCGTCCGCATGATGGGCCTCAGCGATGTCGTCGAGGTCCTCGGCTACGTCACTGGCGACGACCTCGATCGGGCCTATCGAAGCGCGGACGTCTTCGTGCTGCCGTCCTACCGGGAGGGCTTCCCGCTGGTCGTCATGGAGGCGATGGGGTACGGGCTGCCGATCGTGACGACCCCGATCCGCGGGTGTGCCGACCACCTCGTCCCCGGCGAGCACGCGCTGTTCGCGCCGCCCCGCGACGCCGAGGCGCTCGCCGAGCGATTGGCGGAACTGCTGGGCGATGCAGCCCTGCGACACCGGATGGGAGCGGCGAACCTCACGAAGGTGCTGGAGTTTGCGCCGGACAACGCGCTCCCGCCCTACGCGGACATCCTCCGCAGCGTTGTCGCGGGCAGGCGGCGACGAGGCTGATCGTGCGCGACGTCACCGTTCTGACGACAAGCGTCTTGCCGATCGGCGCCGATGAGGCCGCCAGCGTAGTGGCCTCCTGGGCGCAGGACGGCGTCGGGCGCGCCGTCTGCGCGGCCAACGTCCACATGGTCATGGAGGCGTGGGACGATCCGGGCTTCGCCGCCGTTCTCAACAGCGCGGACCTCGCCGTTTGCGACGGTCGTCCGCTGGTCTGGGCGTGCCGGTTGGATGGCGTCCGCGACGCCTGCCACACCAGGGGGTACTGCCTGGTGGCCGAAGTATGCGCGCGCGCCGCCCGCCGCCACCTCAAGGTCGGCCTGTACGGCGGCCAGCCGCACGTGGCCGAGCTCGCCCGCCGGCGGCTGCTCGCGCAGCACCCCGGGCTCGAGATCGTCTACTGCTGGTCGCCGCCGTATCGGGAGCTCACGGCGGCCGAGCACGCCGCGGCCATGGCGGCCATCACCGAGGCCGGCGTACAGATCCTGCTCGTCGGCCTGGGCTGCCCGAAACAGGAGAGGTGGATGCTCGCCCATCGCGACGAGCTGCCGTGCGTGGCGGTGGGGGTCGGAGCCGTCTTCGACATGCTCGCCGGCACGCTCAGGGTCGCGCCCCGCTGGATGCAGGTCATGGGCCTGGAGTGGGTCTTCCGCCTTCTCATCGAGCCGCGCCGGTTGTGGCGGCGCTACGCCCATCACAACGGACGCTTCCTCGTCCTTCTCGCCGCGCGGCGAGCCTGTCGCGCCACGGGGTGGCGGCGTCGCTCGCCCGAACGCCGGGACGCCGACCGCACGTGGTCGTGACGGACAAGACGGTCGCCCAGAAGGCTCGGCTCAAGCCGGGCACCACGATCGCGGTCGTGAATGGCGTTGCGAGCGTCGTCGAGTCCTTGGGCTTGCCTGTGGATGTGACGTTGCGCCCCCTCGGTCTCGTTGGCGTCGACGAGACATGGTCGGTGTTTCGGCTGCGACCTGCCCGATAGGTTGCTCCCCCAGGCCGACACCGAGCACGTCGGCCCGTCGCCACCGTCGCCGCGCGCTGCAGGACCATCACGGCGTCTCCCCGCCGGCGACCGATTTGACGACTCCCGGACCGGACTCTAGAGTCTGAGGCCGCGACACGCCCGTCCGATACCATCCGCACGCACCCGCGTCGATCGTCCCGAGAGAGGCTTCGCCGATGCCAGAGCAGGACACCTCCAGCAAGACCAAGGAGTACTTCCTCGATACTCCCCAGCGCAACTGCGAGTACTTCCTCAAGGGGTCGGGGAGCTACGACTGGGGGATGAAGAACCGCCTCGCGCGCGTCTTCGACCCCCGCAGCGGGAAGACCGTGATGCTCGCCTTCGACCACGGCTACTTCCAGGGGCCGACCTCCGGTCTCGAGCGCATCGACGTGACCATCAGTCCGCTGGCACCCTACGCCGACGCGCTCATGTGCACCCGCGGCGTCCTGCGGACGCTCATCAACCCTGAATCTCCCAACGCCGTGGTCCTGCGAGCCTCCGGCGGCCCGTCCATCCTCAAGGACCTCTCCGACGAACGCATCGCCGTGAACGTCGAGGACGCCCTGCGTCTCAACGTGAGCGCAGTGGCGGTGCAGGTCTTCGTCGGCGGAACCTGCGAGACGCAGTCCGTCATCAACATGACGAGCATGGTCGACGCCTGCACCCGGTACGGCATCCCGGTGCTGGGCGTGACGGCGGTCGGCAAGGAGCTCACCCGCGATGCGCGCTACATCGGCCTCGCCACGCGCATTCTGGCGGAGCTGGGGGCGGCCGTCGTCAAGACCTACTACGTCGACGACTTCGAGACGGTCACGGCCGCCTGTCCGGTGCCCATCGTCATCGCGGGCGGCAAGAAGCTCGACGAACTGGCCGCCCTCCAGATGGCGCGCGACGCCATCGACCGCGGCGCGGCCGGGGTCGATATGGGCCGCAACGTCTTCCAGTCAGACTCGCCGGTAGCGATGATCCAGGCCGTGCGCAGCGTCGTCCACGAGGGCGCGGCGGCCGCGGAGGCCTACGAGCTCTACCGGGAGCTCAAGAGCACGAGCGCCTGAGCATCGGGAGGCGCGCATGAAGGTGGGGATGTACTACTGCAACGCCGATGTCCGCGTCGAGGAGCAGGAGCTCCCCGAGGTGGGTCCCGGCGACGTGCTCATCCGGGTCCGGGCCAGCGGCATCTGCGGCTCGGACCTCATGGAGTGGTACCGCATCAAGCGTGCCCCGCTGGTCCTGGGCCACGAGGTCGCCGGCGACGTCGTGGAGGTCGGGGAGGACGTCACGGCGCTGTCCGTTGGCGACAGGGTCTTCGCCACGCATCACGTCCCGTGCGGCGAGTGCCTCGCCTGCCTCCGCGGCCACGAGACCGCCTGCCGGACCTTCCAGGAGATCAACAACTTCGCGCCCGGCGGCTTCTCCGAGTTCCTCCGGGTGACGGGCAGGAGCGTGCGCGCGGGGATCCTCAAGCTCCCCGACGAGGTCTCGTACGAGATGGGGACCTTCGTCGAGCCCCTCGGGACCGTCGTACGCGCCCTGCGGACGATCGGCCTCACGCCGGGCGAGAGCGTGCTGGTCTACGGCGGCGGTCTGGCCGGCATCCTGTTCGTGAAGCTGGCCAAGGCGCTGGGGGCCGGTACGGTCGCCGTCGCCGACGTCGACGAGCATCGGCTTGCTCTGGCGCGGGCGGCCGGCGCCGACCTCGCGGTCCCCGCCGGCGAGGATGTGCCCGGACGGTTCCTGGCGTACGACGGCCGCCTCGCCGACAAGGTGATCATCGCCACCGGGGCGGCCAGTGCGGCCGACGCGGCTCTGCGCAGCGTCGACCGCGGGGGGACCGTGCTCTTCTTCGCTGTCGGTAGGCCGGGCGAGACGATCGCCGTCGACTTCAATCCCTTCTGGCGCAACGACGTGAGCCTGCGTACCTGCTACGGGGCGGCGCCGCTCGACAACTGGCAGGCTCTCGAGCTGCTGCGCCGCGGCGCCGTGCGCGTGGACGACATGATCAGCCACCGCTTCGGGCTCGAGGAGATCGGTGAGGCGTTTCGGACGGCCGCCTGCCCCGGCGACTGCCTCAAGGTGCTCATCGAGCCTAGCCGATAAGCCGCTGGCCGGCCGGAAGCGACGCGGAGGACCGCTCCAATGATCGCCGGTGCGCGCTACGCGCACACGAACCTGGTCGCGCAAGACTGGCGGGCATTGGCCGGATTCGGCCTATCTCGCGGGTGGACCGCGGATGTGCCTCGCCCCCAGGACAGCATGTCCACGAGCGCGGGCAGGCTCCTCGGCTGGTGACGGGGGGTAGCGGCGGTCTACACTGCCGACTGAGGAACGGCGCGAGAGAGTCGCCGGAGACAACGCCGACGCGAAGAGGGCAGGTCGCGGAGGCTTGAAGCCGTGACGGAAGCGTGCGGCAGACGTGAACTCGAGGAGGACGACATGCGGTTCGAGAACGCCGGAGACCATCCCAAGCCGGAGCGCGTGACGTTGGAGAGAGGCACGTACTTCTTCTGCCGGTGCGGCAAGACCAGGAACCCGCCGTACTGCGACGGCCGCCACGCCCGCACCGGCATGACCCCTCTGAGATTCCTGACCGACGGCGAGGCCGAGATACTGCTCTGCACCTGCGGGCTCACCGGCAACCCACCCTACTGCGACGGCTCGCACGTCGACTTCTGACGCCGGCCGAGCCGCGGGAGCGACGGCAGCCGATCTGCCGAGAGAAGGGGTCAAGCAGGATGGGCCGCCCTTCACGCATCGCGCCCGCGGGGCGGACGCGTGGGATGAAGCGAGGCAGACTGTGAGCGACGACACGACGCGTGCGGCGTTTGGCTTCTACCAGCCGCTTGACTGGAAGGCGACCACCCTCATCGGGCTGGTCATCGTCTGGACGTACCTCTACGAGGCGATGGGCCTTGCGCCTGCCACCGCGGCAGTTCTCGTCCTTCTGGGCGTCGTGGCCGCGGTCTGGTACACGGTGCGCCGCCGGTGGTGGGGGGAGTAGCGATGCCGGCTTGGGCCATCAACGTCGCCATAGGCATTGTTGCCGCAGTCGCCGCGGTCGCGCTGTCGGTCTACGGCATCCTCTCGCGCCCGGGGAAACGACGTCGATGGGGAGCGGCCCGGCCCCGCAGTCTGACGAGGGACGAGCTCGCGGGGCTGCGGCGCTGGCAGAAGAGGAACCTCATCCTGTTCGTTGTCGTCATGGCTCTTCTCGTCCTCACGCTGGGGCTGCTGGCCATCTTCTCCCCATCGGAGACCGCCTGGCTGGCCGTCACCCTGGGCTTCGCCGCCGGCGCGGTCGTCGGCCTTGCGCACACCTTCTCCGCCCGCTGCCCGAGCTGCGGGCGCCACCTCGCCTTCGAGAACAACCTGGTCCTCCTGCGCTGCTGCGCGGTCTGCGGAGCGGTCCTGAAGGAGGGTCCGGGCGGGCCGGGGTGAACGCTCATTCCGCAAAGGCCGGGCGAGCGCCGGTGGCCGAACGCCGCGAGCGCGCGAACCTGAGGACGACATGGCCCAAGTCGTGTTCCTGACGAGCCTGTTCGCCGGTATCGCCTGTCTGGTGGCGGCGATCGCCGTTGCGCGGCTGCGCTGGCGAGCCGACGTGGAGCCCTTCGGCCTGCACACGGGCTCCGTCAAGGTTCTCGCGCACCCCGCCTCCTACGCCGCTCCTTCCGCCGTCGCCGCCATCCGGTTGCTGACGGTCGTGGGGGGCGTCCTCCTCGCGGCGGGAGTCCTGAGTCTCCTCTACCAGCTGCTCGCCGACGTGGGCCGCGGGTGAGGGAGATACGGTCACGCGCCTGCGCTAGGCGGTGTGCCTTCCGCGGGTATGAAGGCACGGAGAGGCCTCTGGGAGGCCGTCGACCTACTTGGGGGTGAGGCTCATCATGGAGTACCACGTCGGGCGACTCATCGACCACGTTCACCTGCGGGTTCGTGACCTGGAGGCGAGCAGACGGTTCTACACAGCAGCGTTGAATGCGCTGGGCAAGGGGGAGGCGATCCGCGAGGGCGAGAGGTACTTCTCGGCCGACGAGCTCTGGATCGACCAGGACGAGAGCAACGTCTCCAGAGTCCACATCGCCTTCCAGGCCGCCGATCCCGCGCAGGTGGCGGCCTTCTACGAGGCCGCTCTCGCCGCCGGCGGCCGCGACAACGGCGCCCCCGGCGAACGCACGTACCATCCGGGGTACTATGCCGCCTACGTCCTCGACCCCGGCGGCAACAACGTCGAGGCCGTGTTCCACGGACCAGCTGTGAGATCGGCCGATTCCGTCGTCATCACGCCGGCGGGATGAAGGACACGGATCTCCGGGGAGGACGCTGGCGGGCGCGCGGAGAACCTGGAATGGGAATCGAGGCGTTCGTCAGGACGGAGCGCGAGCGCTGGCGCTGCGCGAGCTGCGGGGCTCTGGTCTCGGTGCACGCGCAGGACTGTCTTCACTGCGGCCGCCCGGTCGTGAGGGAAGGCACCTCGAGGTGACGATGCTGACGATCTCGGCGACCGACGACTGGCGTGCCGCGCATCCCGGGGCCTTCATCGGTCTGCTTGAGGCCTCGGGCATCGCCAACGACCGTCCGTGCCCGGCACTTGACACGCGCAAGCGGGAGATCGAGGCGGACGTGCGGGCGCGCTACGGCGGCCTGACCCGCCGCGATCTTCTGGCGCTGCCGGTGATGGCGGCCTACGATGCCTACTACAAGCGGTTCAACAAGACCTATCACGTCCAGCTCCAGGTCGAATCGATCGCCCTGAAGGGCAAGAGCCTGCCGAACGTGTCGCCGGCGGTCGACGCCAACTTCGCGGCCGAAATCGAGACGCTCGTGCTGACGGCCGGGCACGACGTCGATCGGCTGCAGGGGACGATCCTGATGGACGTCTCGCGGGCCGGCGACCAGATGGTGCAGATGAACGGCACGGTCAAGGATCTCCGTCCGGGCGACATGATCATGCGTGACGCGCGAGGGATCTCCTGTTCGATCATCTACGGGCAGGACAACGAGTCGCCGATCTCGCCGCGAAGTACGCGCGTGCTCTACGTCGCCTATGCCCCCGCGGGCGTTGCGGCGGACCGGGTCGAGCTCCAGCTGCAGCTGATCGAGGAGAACCTTCGCCTCTGCTCGCCCGCGGCCGTCGTCGAGCAGTGCCGGCTGCTGCGCACTCAGGCGGGGCGGTAGGCATGCCCGCCGAGGCGTCCCTCACGGGCGTCCACCTCCTCCTCACGTACTCGTGCACGTTCGCGTGCGACCACTGCTTCCTGTACTCGGGTCCCCAGGCGGTGGGCACCATGACGCTGCCCGAGATCCGCACGGTGCTCGAGCAGGCGCGGCGTCTCGGCGGCGTCGAGTGGATCTACTTCGAGGGTGGGGAGCCCTTTCTCTTCTATCCAACCCTGCTCGAGGGCGTCGCACTCGCCCGGCGGATGGGCTTCGCGGTGGGTATCGTGAGCAACGGCCATGGATGCGTCTCCCCGGAGGACGCCGAGGTCTGGCTCCGGCCTCTGGCGGAGCTCGGCGTGGCGTCCCTGAGCATCAGTGACGATTCACTGCACGGCAGCGACGGGGAGGACGGCCAGGCGCAGCGGGCCGTGGCGGCGGCGCGAGCTCTCGGCATCCCGTGCTCGGCGATCACCACGAGGAGCCCTTTCGTCGAGGCGGTGCCTGATCCGGGGCCGGGCAAGGCGACGCTCCGTGTCGCGGGTGACGTCATGTTCAAGGGCAGGGCGGTCGAGAAGCTGACGGCCGGTCTGCCGCGACGGCCCTGGTACGAGCTCACCCGCTGTCCGTACGAGGAGCTGAGACACCCGGCCCGCGTGCACGTGGACCATTTCGGGCACGTGCACGTCTGTCAGGGGTTGAGCATCGGCAACGTCTGGCAGCGGCCGCTCTCGGCGATCGCGCGCGAGTACGACGCCGAAGCGCATCCCGTCTGTGGTCCCCTGCTGGCGGGAGGGCCGGCGTTCCTGGCGCGGCTGTACGGTGTGAGGCACGAGGAGGCGTACGTCGACGAGTGCCACCTCTGCTTCCTCACGCGCCGCGCCCTGCTGGACAGGTTCCCCGAGCACCTTGCGCCCAGGCAGGTCTACGGATGACCTCGGTCCTGCGCGGACCCGCGCGCTTCTTCGCCGCGCACCCCGCCGCGCACGCGCTGTCGGTGCTCGTCGCCGCTGCCGCGGCCGTCGTCTTCGCGGTTCAGGTGGTTCGTACACGCGGCCGGCGGCGATTGGGCTGGGCCGCGCTCCTCGTGTCCCAGGTTGTACAGGTTGCCGGGCTGATGAGCCTTCGTCCTCGGAAGGCGAGCAGGACGGGACGCGTGAACGCGCGATCCCATGGAGCCGTGGCGGGTTCGCCGGGCGTGGGCAGCCGGCACGCGCGGCGATGGGGAGGCGAGGGGTGGAGCGAGATGCCTGGGACGCTCCGCCGGGTCCACATCGCGTCATCTCCCCAGGCCGTCTGGGGGGTCATCGCCGACTTCGGTGGCGTGGCCGCCTGGGCGCCGGCTGTGCGGCAGGCTCGATGCACGACAGGGGCGCGAACCGGCGTCGGGTGCCGGAGGTGCGTGACCGGGCCGGGCGGAATCACCGTCGAGGAGGTCGTCACTGGCTGGGTCGACGGCAGGAGCCTCACCTTCGAGATCCCCCGGGGGATGGTCTGGGTGGTCAGGACCATGCGAGAGACCTGGTCCGTCGAGGCCGTCGCCGACGGCGCTGCCGTGACCGTCGTCATGCACTACCGCACGAGGCTCGGGCCGCTCGGCGCGGCCCTCGCCCGCCTCCTTGTCGTTCCGGTGCTGACCCGGGCGCTCGAGGACAACCTCGCAGGGCTGAAGCGCCACGTGGAGATGGGACGCGGAGGGTCATGACGACCGGCGAGCAACCGACGGTCGAGCCCTTGTCGCGTGCGCAGTGGCGGTCGTGGCTCGGCGAGCACGCAGACGACGCTCGCGGCGTCTGGCTCGTCCTCCACAAGGGCGGCGCGGCGCCGCTCTCCTACGAGGACGCCGCGGAGGAGGCGCTGGCCGCCGGGTGGATCGACAGCAAACCCAACCGCCTGGATGAACGGCGCTACAAGCTCTGGGTCGCGCCGCGCAGGCCGGGCAGCGGATGGTCGCGCGTGAACAAGGAACGCGTCGCGCGGCTGCTGCAGGAGGGACTGATGACCGAGCGAGGCATGGGCGTCGTTGAGGCGGCGCAGGCCGACGGCTCGTGGGAGGCTCTCGACAGCGCCCTCTCGCTCGAGGTCCCGCCAGATCTGCGTGAGGCGCTCGCGGCCGATCCGGCGGCGGCGCGCAACTTCGAGGCGTTCCCGCCGTCGTCCCGGCGGAGCATCCTCGAATGGATCGGGCAGACAAGGAACCCGGAGACACGGCGCCGCCGCATCGAGGAGACCGCGGACCTGGCCGCCCGGAACATCCGCGCTCACCACTGGCGTCAACCGAAAGGGACGGTGGCGCCGCCGCCAGACGAGGTCTGAGCACTCCGCGGTGGTCGGGCGTCTAGCGCACCGCGGGCGACGCGGTACTCCAAGCGGTAGACTCGCGCCGGCTCAGGGCAGTCAGGAGGAGGGCGTGGCGAAGCACGTCGGGATCGTCGCCTGCAGCGCCGAAGGCGCGGCGCTGTGCTACCGGACGCTGTGCGCCGAGGCCCCGCGGTTCATGGGCGAGCACCTGCACCCAGAGGTGACCATGCATACGCATCCCCTCGGCGAGTACATGGTCCACATCCGCTCCGGTGACTGGGGGGCGGTGGCCGAGCTGATGTTGTCCTCGGCCGCCAAGCTGGCCGGCGCCGGAGCGGAGTTCGCGGTCTGCCCGGACAACACGATCCACGAGGCCTTCGAGCTGGTCGCTGCGGTCTCGCCAATACCCTGGCTTCACATCGCCGAGGCGGTCGCCGACGAAGCGACGTCGCGCGGGCTCGGCGTCCTCGCCATCACCGGTACGACGTACCTGATGACCGGTCCGGTCTACCCCGAGGTGCTCGGCCGGCATGGGATCGTCTGTCGCGTCCCGGAGGAGGCCGAGCGCGAGCGGATCGACGCGATCATCTTCTCGGAGCTCGTCAACGGGGTCTTCACCGAGCAATCGCGGCAGTACTCTCAACACCGTGATCCAGGGGATGAAGGACGAGGGCTGCGACGGGGTCGTGCTGGGGTGTACCGAGATCCCGCTGCTCGTGGACCCCGACGACTGCCCTCTGCCGGTGCTGGATTCGACCCGGCTGCTGGCGCGAGCGGCGCTGAGAGAGGCTTTGAAGCAGCGGGGGGCGGAGGCGACGGTGGACGAGATGAGGAACAGGAGTGAGCCCTCCCGGGGAGAGTAGGAGGAACGCAACCCATGGAGGCGCAGCATGGCCGATCGGTCCACCGCCGGATCCACCGACGAGTACATCGCGGAGTTCCCTCCCAGGACCCGGAAGGTGCTTGAGGAAGTACGGGCGCTCATCAAGGCGACCGCGCCGGACGCGACGGAGGTGATGAGCTATGCGATCCCGACCTTCAACCTGAACGGGCGGCATCTGGTGCACTTTGCCGGGTACGAGCGACACGTGGGCTTCTACCCGGGGGCGTCAGGGATCGCCGCGTTCGAGGCGGAGCTCGTGGCCTACAAGCACGCCAAAGGCTCGGTGCAGTTCCCGTTCGACCAGCCGATCCCGGCGGATCTGATCCGGCGGATGGTCGAGTTCAGGGTCCGGGAGGAAGCTGCCCGGACGGCGGGGAGGGGGCGGCCGGCACGGGCTGTGAACCGGGAAGGGCAGGGATGATGACGACGGCGCGGCGCGACATGGAGAAGCGCGACCTCAAGCACGAACTGCGCCACCTGTACGCGCCGTCCGCCAAAGAGGTCGTGGCGGTTGAGGTTCCCGCCATGAGCTTCGTCATGGTGGACGGCGAGGGCGACCCGAACACCTCGCGGGCGTACGCGGATGCCGTCGCAGCCCTGTACGCCCTGTCCTACGCGATCAAGTTCGCGGTCAAGCAGGGCGCGCAGGGCCTCGACTACGGCGTCATGCCGCTCGAGGGCCTGTGGTGGTCGGACGACATGACCAGCTTCACGACCGGCGACCGCTCGCGGTGGCGCTGGACGATGATGATCATGCAGCCCGACGTCGTCACGCGGGATCTGGTCGCGCGGATCACGCCGGCGGTGGCCGCCAAGAAGGAGCTGCCCGCGCTGGCCCGCGTCCGCCGTGAGACCTACGACGAGGGCCTCGCGGCCCAGGTGCTGCACGTCGGACCGTTCACCGTCGAGGGGCCGACGATCGAGCGGGTGCACCGCTTCATCGAGGAGTCGGGACGCCGGCCGTTCGGCAAGCACCACGAGATCTACCTCAGCGACATCCGCAGCACGGATCCCGCGAGGTGGAAGACGGTCATCAGACAGCCCATGAGATGAGATGACGCGGAAGGAGAACCACCGTGCCTGACAACGCGAAGATCGTCACCATGCTCATGTTCGCCGGGCAGGCCGAGGAGGCCATGAGCTTCTACACCGCGCTGTTCGACGACTCGGGCATCGAGTTCCTCCAGCGCTACGGCCCTGACTACCCGGGGCCCGAGGGGCAGGTCGTCCATGCGCGGTTCCGGCTGAAGGGCGAGAGCCTGCTGGCGATGGACAGCGCCGTGGAGCAGCCGTTCGGCTTCACGCCGTCGATGTCGCTCTTCGTCAGCTGTGACTCCGAGGACGAGATCGACCGCCTGTTCGCTGCGCTTACGGACGGGGGCGGCGTCATGATGCCGCTCGCCGCCTACGGGTTCGCGAAGAAGTACGCGTGGGTGCAGGACCGCTTCGGCGTGTCCTGGCAGCTCATGCTGCCGTAGTCGGCCACCGCGGCGCTCTCGAAGGCAGCTGAGGGCAGGTCGCCGGCCAAGGGGGCAGCGCGGCGCCACAGTGCCGGCCTTGAGGCGAGCCGGCAGCCGCCGATACCAGATCCGACAGGTCGGCGCCCCCGCGTTGGGGCCGCCGGCGCCACGGCGGATGAGCGGGAGGCGATGACGACCTACGCCCCAGCCGGCCCGGGAATCGCGCTTCGGAGCCCGGCGCCATGAGCCGCAGAGCCGGCCTGTTCGTGGTCGTCGCCTGCGTTCTGCTCGCCGTCGCCGGCTTCGTGTTCTGGGCCCTGTGGGAGCGCCTGCCCGGTCGGGCCGGCGCGGGCCCGACCTTGGCCGGCGTGGTCGTTCATCAGGAGGGACCTGCCGGGCCGGGAGCAGCGCTCGACGAGCGCATCGCCCTGCTGCCCGCCCGCCCCATGACCGGCGGCGGCCTTGCCGCCGCGACGGGCGGCCTCCACCTGAGAGTATCGTCGAGCGAGCCCCGTGAGGTCCTGCTGCCGATTCCCCAGGTGAGCGCCGGCCAGGCGCCGCTGTGGTACTCCATCCGGGCGACTCCATCCGACGCGGTGATCGAGTACCGTCTGCGGACGCGAGAGGAGGGCAACGTCGTGGCCGCGGTCCTCCTGAGGGGCGGCGACCGGGAGGTGCACGTGTCGTGGTCGGCGGTCGTCCTGCTGGCGCCGGCGAACGGCGCCGCGAAGACCGCCTCGACGGAGGACGCGGCCGCATCGGCCGACGCGTCCGTCGAGTCCTATCTGGCGGCGACGCCCTGCGTCCAGGCCGACGCCGAGGAGATCGTCTCGCTCGCCGCGCTCCTGTGGCCGGCGAGCGGTGACGCCAGCGAGTACGCGGCCGCGATCCAGCGTCACATTCGCGCAATGGTCAAGCGTGATCAGGCGCGTTCGCTGGACGCTCTCGAGATTCTCTCCAGCGGCGAGAACGGCGTCTGTACGGGCAACGCCAACCTGGCCGCCGCGCTGATGCGCGCCAGGGGCATCCCCTGCCGTTCGGTCGCGGTCGTTCCGCCGATCTCGCAGACGCTGGAGATGCACCGCATCGTGGAGTTCCGTGAGGGCGGGCGCTGGCTCGCCTTCGACCCGTCCTCGGTGCAAACGGGCGTCCCGACTCGGCCGTGGCAGAACATCGTCATGGCCAGGACGACGATCGCCGACGAGCAGGTCGCCATGCGGGGCCGGGCGGGGTCGATGCTCGGCTGCCCCTACGGCCAGGAGGCCGAGCTGCCCGGCTCGGGAGTGACTCTGGCCGGGCAGGACTTCTTCTGGACGCTGGCCAGGCCGCTCGCCCGGTTCGACCCGTCAGAGGATGCCCTGCGTCTGGCGGCCGAGGGCTGGCGGCGCTACCTCGCGACCGGCGTCCTGACGCAGGGCTACCTCGCCGCAGCTTCGGCGACCACGGCGGGGGAGCTCACCCGGCGCCTGCAGGCCGCCGCCTTCGAGGCGGAGTAGCACCCAACGATCGGCGCCAATGTGCTGGGCCCGGCGTGTCGGCCTGGGCGCCGCCGGGCCGGGCGACGGCCTGACAGCGGGTGCTCGGCGGGCCGACCGGCGGGCGGTAGACTGAACGCAGGCGCACGGCCACCGTGGGTGAGCTCGGCGCACGTCAGGCGGGGGACGCGTGGAGAGACGAGGCCGTTTCTGGTGGGCCTGGCTCATCGTCGTGACGATCGGCGTTGAAGCGTTGGGGCTCGTCCTCGTGCTGGCCCCGGCCGTCGGCCGCCGGGTCTTCGGTCTGCTCATCTTCGGCTCGTCCACCGGGATCGAGGAGCTTGGCGCGGCGGCAACGCCGTACATCACTCTGGCTCACGGCGTTCTCGGGGCGGTGATGCTCGGCTGGGGCGCGGCTCTCCTGTTCATCGTGCTGGGTCCGTTCCGCAGAGGGTCACGGGAGAGTTGGTTCACCCTCGCCGTGTCCGTGACCGCGTGGTTCATCGCCGACACCGCGTTCTCTGTGTGGACGGGGTACTGGCAGAATGCTGCGCTGAATGTCGTGATCGGGGCGCTCTTCGCGATTCCGCTGGCGGCCACGTATCGCTCCTTCCGACGCCGGAAGACCCGTTGACGCCCGCCGGCACGGCGTCTGCGCGGCGAGGCACTGCCGCAGGAGACGCCAGTGGCGTTGTGTTGGCCGGTGAGCTCACCGTGACCGAGAGATCGCCGCCGAACCGTCGGCCGTCTGGCCCTGGATCGCGCGGATGGGCTGTCACCGGGAGGCTGGTGCATCGACCACCGGTGGGACCGTGTCGGGCAGAAGTAGAGGCCCGCGACCGTTGCCTTCAGAGCGGATGTGACCCAGCGGCTTGAGGCTGGTCCCCTCTGTCGACCCCCGGCACCGCCAGCGGTGAGAGCCGGATGGGACCGGGTGCTCTCCCTGGGCCAGGCGCTGACCCAGATCTCTGGCAGTAGCCAGCACCTCCGGCAACGCCAGGATGGCGCCCTTCTCGTCCACGCCCTGCGCGAACAGCTCGGCGGCATACGTCACGTTGATCGCGTCGAAGAAGTACGCTGCGGTCAGACGAGCGCCGACGAAGAGGAGCTTGCCGTGGCTGGCGGCGGTGCACAGGAGGACGCCCTGGCGTCCGGGCCCCGAGAGGTCCTGCTTGAGGATGTTGTGCCGGGCCCAGAGGGCCTGCGTGCGATCGATCAGGGCCTTGGCCTGGGCCGAGAGTCCGTAGAAGAAGATGGGGGACGACAGGGCCACCACATCAGCCGACAAGAGGCTGTCGTACAGTGGAGCCATGTCGTCCTTGATGGGGCAGGTGCCGTCCTTGAAGCAGCGCTGGATCTCGAGGCACGGTGTGATCTTGAGCTTCCGCAGGGCGACACGTTCGACCTGGGCGTCCAGGTCGGCGGCCCCCTCCAGGAACGCGTCGAGGAGGAGTTCGCTGTTCCCTCCCGCGCGGGGGCTGGCGAAGATGCCCAGGACCTTCATGGTCTTCTCCGGTGTCCGCCCTTGCCGCGCCGGCTCGTCCCGGAGTCGAGCGGCCTGCCAGGTACTCCCTGCATGGTACCCGCCCTGGTCCAGCCCTGTCACTTCGCGTCGCCGACGACCGGGCGCCGCGATCACGCGGAACGTTCCACGCTCCGCTCTTGCGAGCTACTGTAGGAGGGACGAGGCACGTGGGGTCGTCGTGCCGCAGGTCGAGATGGGGGTGGCCGATGAACGAGGGACGGCCGGCGATGCAGGGCTACTACGCGCGGGGACTCGCGGGCGAGCGCCTGCGGCAGTGCTACGAGCTTGCGTCGGACCGCGTCAGACAGTATCTGGAGGCCGAGATCCAGTTCGTCCTGAGCCGGCTGACCCCCGGCGACGCCGTCCTCGAGCTCGGCTGTGGCTATGGGCGGGTTGCCCTGCGGCTTGCGGAGCGCGCCAAACGTGTCGTCGGGATCGACACGTCGGATGAGAGCCTCGCGCTGGCTCGTGCCCTCGCCGGCCCCCGCTCGTGCTGCGAGTTCCTCGCGATGGACGCGGTGGCGCTGACCTTCCCGGATGGCGCCTTCGACGTCGTCGTCTGTGTCCAGAACGGCGTTTGCGCCTTCGCCGTCGATCCCGAACGTCTCCTGGGTGAGGCGCTGCGCGTGACGCGCCCGGCCGGGCGCGTGATGGTGTCGACCTACTCGCCCGCCTTCTGGCCGCACCGGCTCGAGTGGTTCGAGGCCCAGGCGGCGGCCGGTCTCGTGGGCGCGATCGACTACGACCGCACCGTCGCGGGCACCGTGGTCTGCGGGGACGGCTTCCGCTCCGGCACGTTCGGCGCTGAGGACTTCCGGGCGGTCTGCCGGCGCCTTGGGCTCGAGCCCGCGATCACGACGGTGGACCACTCGAGCGTCTTCTGTGAGGTGCTGCCGCCGAGGTAGCTCGTGCGGCGGCGCCGCACGGCGCGCCCCGCCGCGTCGGCGCGAGCTTCGTTGAAGCCTCTCGGCGGCGTCTGATACACTCGCGCGGGCTGCGTGCCGCCCCGTCGCTGCCCGCGGGGCTCCGGATGTCGGCACCGGCCGCAAGAGACCACAACCGAGCTGCGCAGGCACCCCAGAGCGCCGCGTGTGCAGTCCCTCAGGAGGTACGGTGGACACCAGGAGCTACCTGTTCACGTCCGAGTCGGTCGCCGAAGGTCACCCGGACAAGCTGGCGGATCAGATCTCCGACGCCATTCTCGACGCCATCCTGGCGGACGATCCCTATGGCCGTGTGGCGTGCGAGACGCTGGTGACCACCGGCCTCGCCCTGGTCGCGGGCGAGATCACGACCGAAACGTATGTCGACATCCCCAAGATCGTGCGCCGCACGGTCAAGGACGTCGGCTACACGAGCGCCCACTTCGGCTACGACTACGAGACGTGCGGCGTCATGGTGGCCATCGACGAACAGTCGCCCGACATCAGCCAGGGCGTTTCGCAGGCCCTCGAGGTCCGCTGCGACGCCAACGACGACGACATCCTCGACCTGCAGGGCGCCGGCGACCAGGGCATGATGTTCGGGTTCGCCTGCAACGAGACCCCCGAGCTCATGCCGCTGCCGATTTCGCTGGCGCACAAGCTCGCGCGGCGCCTGGCCGAGGTGCGGCGGGCCGAGGTCGTCCCGTACCTGCGGCCCGACGGCAAGTCCCAGGTGACCGTGCGCTACGAGGACGGCAAGCCGGTCGAGATCGTCAAGGTCGTGCTCGCCGCGCAGCATGCCGACACGGCGGATCTTCAAAGCATCATCTACCCTGATCTGCTCGAGCACGTGGTGGAGCCCATCCTGCCCAAGGGGCTGTACGACGCCACCAGGCTGGAAGACATCACCGTCATCAACGCCACAGGGAAGTTCGTGATCGGCGGCCCGATGGGTGATACCGGCCTCACCGGCCGCAAGATCGTCGTCGACACCTACGGCGGCAGCGCCCCGCACGGCGGCGGCGCGTTCTCGGGCAAGGACCCGAGCAAGGTCGACCGCTCGGGCGCCTACATGGCCCGCTATGTGGCCAAGAACGTCGTCGCTGCGGGCCTTGCCGAGCGCTGCCAGCTCCAGGTGGCCTACGCCATCGGTGTCGCTCACCCTGTCTCGGTGATGGTCGACTGCCAAGGCACGGAGACTGCGCCGATTGCGACGATCGAGCGGGCTGTCAACGAGGTCTTCGACCTGCGTCCGGCGGCCATCCTGCGCGACCTCGACCTGCGCCGGCCCATCTACCAGAAGACGGCGGCCTACGGCCATTTCGGCCGCAAAGACCACGACTTCACCTGGGAACGCACCGACAAGGTCGAGGCACTGCGCGCCGCGGCCGGTCTCGCCGCCGGCGTGACGGCCGCGGACTGAGGCCCTCGGGCGGAGCGGGCGTTCGGGCGTAGCATGAGCTACGCCGCCGTCTTTCCGCTGCTGCGCACACGTGCCTTCGCGGGCGCCTTCGACTACGGCGTCCCCCCGGAGCTGGAGGGACGCCTGGAAGTAGGCGCCCTCGTCGCGGTGCCGCTCGGCGCCCAGACGATCATCGGCGTTGTCTTGGAGTTGCGCCCGCAGACAGAGCACGAAGGGCGTGTCCTGCCTGTTCGCGACCTTCTCGACGTCCCCGCGATCCCGGCGGACCTGCTGGAGCTCGCCCGGCGCGTCGAGCGCTACTACCTGACCTCGTTCGGCAACGCGCTGGCGCTCGTATCACCGCCGGCCGGCGCCCTCAAGATCGTGCGTCAGTACGAGCTCACGGCCGGGGGGCGGGCGGCGCGGCAGGCCGGGGAGGAGGCCCTCGACGGCGTCGAGGGCCTCAAGCTGCCCGCCGGCGGTCTCACGCGTCTGGCTGAGCGGTATCGGCGCAAGGGCTGGGTGCGTGTCGCCTACCGGGTGCACGTCGTCGGAACGGCTCCGGCCGGCAGGTCCTTGCGGCGCGGCGGCGAGACGCCGCCACGCCTCGGCCCGCGCCAGCGGGCCGCCCTGAAGCTCGTCGAGGAGGCCGGGGTGCTCGCCGAGCGCGACCTGCGGGCCGCCTGCGGGGTGTCGCCGCCGGCGTTGCGCCGCCTGGTCGAGGCCGGCGCGCTGGTCGAGGTCGCTGCAGCTCCCGTCCACCCGATCGAGGCGCCGGCCCGAGCGCCCGCCGGGCCCGCCGCCGCCGAGGCGGCTCGTTTGGCCGGCTGCGCCTCGCTGGGCGGCGTCCCCGATCTGTTGCCTGAGCAGCGCGCCGCCCTGCACGCCATCCTCTGCGAGGCCCGTCCCGGCGAGGAGGTGCTCGTGCACGGCGTGACGGGCAGCGGCAAGACGGAGATCTACCTGCAGGCCGCCCAGACAGCGCTCGAGGGCGGCCGGTCGGTCCTCATGCTCGTCCCCGAGATCGGCCTCACCGGCCAGACCGTGACTCGCGTCCGCCGGCGCTTCGCCGGTGCTCCGGTCGCCGTCCTGCACTCCGGGCTCTCAGCCGGCGATCGTCTCGTGGCGTATCGGGCGATCGCCCGCGGCGAGGTGCGTATCGTCGTCGGGGCGCGGTCCGCCGTGTTCGCCCCGCTGCGCGATCTCGGGCTGATCGTTGTTGACGAAGAGCACGACGTTTCGTACAAGCAGGAGAGTGAGCCTGCCTACGATGCCCGCACGGTGGCCCGCTGGCGGGCGGAGGCGAGTGGCGCCTTCGTCATCCTCGGCTCGGCGACGCCCAGCGTCGAGAGCCACGCGCGGGTGCGGTTGCACGCCGACCTGAGACAGCGGGTCGACGGCTCGCTCCCTCCGGCCCTCGAGATCGTCGACATGCGTGATCACCACGGCGTGTTCTCGCCACAGCTCGCGGAGGCGCTGGCGGCGGCCATCGACGACGGCCACAAGGCGATCCTCCTGCAGAACCGCCGCGGCTTCGCGTCGTACCTGCTCTGCGACCACTGCGGCCACGTTTGGGAGTGCCCGCGCTGTGACGTGACCCTCACGCTCTTCTCGCGCCGTGGCCTGCGCTGTCGGACCTGCGGCTACAGCGAGCCCGCGCCTGAGGCCTGCCCGATCTGCGGCGGGCTCGACCTCGAGCGCCACGGCTACGGCACGGAGCGCGTCGAGCGCGAGGTGCAGAAGCTGCTCCCGGGCGTGGAGCTGCTGCGCCTCGACTCCGACGTCGCCGCTTCTCACGGCCGCCTGCGCGCGATACTCGACCGCTTCGCCGCGCCCGGCGCCAAGGTGCTCGTCGGCACGCAGCTGATCGCCAAGGGACACCACTTCCCGGACGTGACGCTGGTGGGCGTCGTCAACGCGGATCTCACGTTGCACTTCCCCGACTTTCGCGCCGAGGAGCGCACCTTCGCGCTGCTCGTCCAGGTCGGCGGGCGTAGCGGCCGCGGCGTCCATCCCGGCCGGGTCGTCGTCCAGACCCTCAACCCTGAAGCGCGGCCGATCGCGCTGGCGGCGCGCGGGGAGGAGGAGCGCTTCTACTCGGAGGAGCTCGCCCGCCGCCGGGAGCTCGCCTATCCGCCGACGACGACGCTCGTCGCCCTCGAGCTCTCAGGGGTCGACGAGCGCAAAGCCACGGTCGCCGCCCAGTTCACGGTCGAGCGGCTCACGGCGCGTCTGGGCCACGGAGAGCAGGTGCTCGGTCCCGGACCCGTGTGGCGCAGCCACGGCCGCTCCTCGTGCCGTCTGGTGGTTAAGACTACGGAACCAGGGGAAACTCTCTCTACACTGAGGGCGTGGCTCGATCGCAATCGCCCGAGGTTTGCGGAGCGGGGCGTCAGGCTCGTGCCGGACGTGGACCCGCAGTGGCTCTGAGGATCTGAGGTACCATAGGACCATGGGCGAGACGACGAGGAACGAGAAGCAGCGGGCCGAGCTCGAGCGCCGGCAGCGTGAGGCGCAGAAGGAGATCCGCGTCATCGGCGATCCCGTCCTGCGCGAGCGGGCGGCAGAGGTGACGACCATCGACCGGAGTCTGCGCAAGCTCGCCAAGAGAATGCTGGCGATCATGTACGACGCTCCCGGTATCGGCCTCGCAGCCCCTCAGGTGGGTGTCCTGCAGCGCCTGATGGTCTATGACGTTGACGACGACCCGCGCGTGCTCGTCAACCCGGTGCTCAGCGACTTCTCGGAGGAGACCGCGGAGTCAGACGAGGGCTGTCTGAGCGTCCCCGGCCTCACCATGCCGGTGGCCCGTTCGCTGCGTATCCGCGTCACCGGCCTCGACGAGCACGGCGACCCGGTCGAGTTCATCGCCGAGGACGTGGAGGCGCGCGTCATCCAGCACGAGATCGATCACCTGGACGGCATCCTGATCGTCGATCGCACGTCGCGCGCCGCCCGGGCCGCCGCCTTGCGCGAGCTCGCGGAAGGCAGGGGCTCGCGCGAGCTGCACGCCGTCGGCGGCGGCCTCTGAGGCACATGCGCATCGCCTTCGCGGGCACCGCCCCGTTCGCCGAGCTGGTGCTCGTGGGCCTTCTGGCCGCGGGGCTGGCGCCGGTCGCAGTCGTTACCAATCCCGACCGCCCCAGGGGGCGGCACGGAGCTCCAGCGCCGCCGCCGATCAAGGAGCTGGCCGAGCTGGCCGGGCTGCCGGTGCTGCAGCCCGAGAGGATCTCGGCCCCCGAGGCCGTCGGGCAACTCCTCGCCTACCGGCCGGCGGTGCTCGTGGTCTGCGCCTACGGGCAGATCCTGCGGCAGAACGTCCTCGATGCCGTTCCGACGATCGTCGTGCATCCCTCGCTCGTGCCTCATTGGCGCGGCGCCGCTCCCGTCGAGCGCGCCCTGATGGCCGGCGAGACGGAACTGGGCGTCACCACGCTCAAGATGACGGCAGGCGTCGACGAAGGGCCGATCGGAGACGTGCGGCAGGTGACCGTGCCTGTCGACGCCGATGCCGGCAGGGCATACGAGCTGCTGGCGCCGGCCGCGGTCGGGGGGGTGCTCGCCACACTCGAGGCCATGGCGAACGGCACCGTCGTGTGGCGTGAGCAGGCCGGCGAGCCCACACGGGCGGAGAAGATCGGGCCGGCCGACCGGACGATCGACTGGTCGCGGCCGGCGGCCGCCATCGTCAACCAGATTCGCGCCCTGGCGCCGCACATTGGCGCTGTGACCGAACTGCTGGGACGCCGGACGCTGCTCTGGCGGGCGGCGGTCGGCGTGGGGCCGTCGCCCCCGCCGGCCGGCGGTGGCCTGGCGCTGGCCGCCGGCGACGGCTGGGTGGACGTGCTCGAGCTGCAGCAGGAGGGCCGCGCGCGCATGACCGCGGCCGAGTTCCTGCGCGGCGCCGGCCGTGCTCTCGCGCGTCCGTGAGCGCCGCGCCCTGCGGGGGAGCCGCCTCGTGGTGAGCCCAGGCGCGGTGAGTCCGGCTCGCGCCGCCGCCTGGCGAGCGCTCGTTCGCCTGCGTGACGACGGCCGTCTGGACGACTCCCTGGCGTCGCTGCCCGAGCTCGAGGGACTGGACACCCGCGACAGGGGCCTCGCCAACGAGCTGGTCACGGGAACCATCAAGCGCCGGCGCTCACTCGACGATGTTCTCGGCACGTTCACCAGGGCGCCCTTGGCGAGCACCGACGCCGACGTGCTCGCCGGATTGCGCCTGGCCGCGTTCCAGATCCTCTTCCTCGACCGCGTACCGGCGCACGCCGCCGTCGACGACGCGGTCACGCTCCTGGCGGGCAAGGGGCCGCGCGCGCAGGGCTTCGCCAACGCCGTTCTGCGCCGGGTGGCGGCAGACGGCCCCGCCCGTTTCGCGCAGCTGACCGCCGGGGACGGCGCGCGCTCATGGAGCGCGCGCCACTCGAGTCCGGGCTGGCTGGTGCGGCTGCTGCGGGACGAGCTCGGCGACGCGGTCACGGCGCGAGTCCTCGAGGCCGCCAACGCGCCGCCCGAGCGATGTCTGCGGCTGAATCCGCTGCGCGGGTCCGCGACGGACGCGGCGGCCGCGTTGACGGCCGCCGGCTTCTCGACGATCCCAGTGCCCGGTCTGCCGGACGCCCTCGTGTACGACGGCCCCGCGCTCGAGCGCTCCGCGCCGTTCCGCGCCGGCCTCGTCACGCCGCAGTCGCGCGGTTCGCAGCTCGCCGCTCTGGTGGCGACAGAGGGCTTGGCCGCCGCGCCGCGCGTGCTCGATCTCTGTGCGGCGCCGGGCACGAAGACCAGCCAGCTCGTCGCCGCCCTGCCCGGGGCGACGATCACGGCGGTCGACCTGGACGCCGCACGCCTGGCCTCTCTGGAGGCCAATCTGGCGCGGCTCGGCGTCTCCGGCGTCGAGATCCTGGAGGCCGACGTGCTGGCGTTGCCCGCCGCCTTCGACGGCGCCTTCGACGCCGTACTCCTCGACGCGCCCTGCAGTGGTCTCGGCACGCTTGCGTCGCGGCCCGATCTGCGCTGGCGGCGGCGGGCCGCCGATACCGGCCGCCTCGCCGAGCTTCAACGCGCCCTCATCACCCGGGCGGCGCGCTGCGTACGGCCCGGCGGCACGCTGACGTACGCGGTCTGCACTCTGCCCCGGGCCGAGACCGTGGACGTTGTTCGCCCGTTGCTCGACGGCGAGGAGTGGCAGGCGGACGACCTCGGCGCTCGCTGGCCCGATCTCGGGCACCCGGAGCTGCCGGCAACGCTCCTCCTGCTCCCGCCGGCGTTCGGCACGACGGGGTTCTACATCGCCCGGCTGCGCCGCGCCGGCGCCTGAGGTCGTCCGCGTCGTGGAGCTGTCCCGCACGGGGTAGAATGGCGGCGCGGTCGCCGCAGGCGGCCCGCGCCCTGCGGACCGGACGGGAGGCACCTTGACTCAGCTGCGCAACATCGGCATCGCCCCGTCAATCCTCTCCGCCGACTTCCTCTACCTCTCGCGCGACGTCGAGGAGGTCCTGGACGCGGGGGCTCGAGTCATCCACGTGGACATCATGGACGGACACTTCGTCCCCAACATCACCATCGGGCCGCTCGTCGTGGCCGCCCTACGGTCGCTGGTGCACAGGGCGGGCGCACTGCTCGACGTGCACCTCATGATCGAGCACCCGGAGCGCTACATCGACGACTTCGCGGCGGCTGGTGCGGACGTCCTCACCGTGCACCAGGAAGCCTGCGTCCATCTGCATCGGGTGCTCACCCAGATTCGCGAGGCCGGGGTCGCCGCCGGCGTGTCGCTCAACCCCGCCACGCCCGTCGCGACCCTGGTGGAGGCGCGCCACTACTGCGACCTCGTGCTCATCATGTCGGTGAACCCCGGCTTCGCCGGGCAGACGTTCATCCCCGCCACGACGGACAAGCTCCGTGAGGCGCGAGCGCTGCTGCCGGACAACGTTGCACTCGAGGTCGACGGCGGCGTGACCGCGGCCAACGCCGGCGAACTCGTGGAGGCCGGCGCCAACCTCCTCGTCGCCGGTTCGAGCGTGTTCGGCGTCGGCGACGCGGGCGCCCGCTATCGCGCGCTGGCGCAGGCCGCCTCCGGCACCGTATAATCCCACCCAAGAGTCAAGCTGCTTCAGGGCGGGGTGAAAGTCCCCACCGGCGGTCACAGCCCGCGAGCCTCGTACGAGGCTGACCAGGTGGAACTCCTGGGCCGACGGTCACAGTCCGGATGGGAGAAGCACGCAACGACGCCTCGCCGTCGGTCGCCCTGGGCATCGTTGAAGGGTGCGCATGGACGACGAACAGTACATGGACGAGGCGTTCGATCTTGCCGAGGCGGGCCGCGGCCATACGCATCCCAACCCTCTCGTGGGCGCCGTGCTCGCCCACGACGGTCACGTCGTGGGCCGGGGCAGCCATCATGGGCCCGGCGAGCCGCACGCCGAGGCCGTGGCCTTGGCCGAGGCGGGGGAGAGGGCCCGGGGTGCGACCCTCTACTGCACGCTCGAGCCTTGTGGTCACCATGGGCAGACGCCGCCCTGCGCCGACGCGCTCATCGCGGCCGGCGTCGTGCGGGCGCTGGTCGCCATGCGCGACCCCAACCCGCTCGTCGACGGGCGCGGACTGGCGCGGCTGCGCCAGGCGGGCGTCGCCGTCGAGCTCCTCGACGAGCCTTGGGTTGGGCGGGCCCGGCGCCAGAACGCGGCGTTCGTCAAGTACCACGAGACCGGCCTCCCGCTGGTGACCTACAAGGCTGCGATCACCCTGGACGGCAAGGTTGCCGGAGCCCGCGGCGACGCGCGCTGGATCAGCTGTCTCGATAGCCGGCGGCTGGTGCACCGGTGGCGTGCGACGTGCGATGCGGTGATCATCGGCGCCGGCACGATGCGTCGTGATGATCCCGAACTGACGGTCCGTCTCGCCGAGGGCCGCGACCCCGTACGCGTCGTCGTCACGCGCAGCGGCATTCTGCCGCCGTCGGCGAAGGTGCTCGTGACGGCGCGGACCGTCCCGACCATCGTCATCGCCGAGGCGGCCGAGGAGGGCACCAAGCGCCTGCTCGAGACCCGCGGGGCGGAGCTCATCGAGGTAGGACCCGGCGGTCTGCGCTCGGGCCTGGAGGCCCTGGCCAGGCGAGGCCTGCTCGACCTGCTGTGCGAGGGAGGGCCGGGTCTGGCCGGCAGCCTGCTGGCCGACGGCCTGATCGACCGGCTGCGTCTCTTCGTGGCGCCGCTCATCGTCGGGCGCGGAGCGCCCGACCTGTTCGCGGCGCCCGCCGTCGACGCGGTCGCCGAGGCTTGGCACCTGCGGGACGTCGAGTGGCGGCGGGTCTGCGACGACCTCCTGCTCAGCGGCACGCTCACGACCTTCGGAGACTGAGGGATGTTCACGGGCATAGTCGAGGAGACCGGCTCCTTGCGCCGCCTGCACGTCGGTGAGCGCAGCGCGACCCTCGAGGTTGCGGCGCGCGTCGTCCTGGAGGGCACCGTGGCCGGCGACAGCATGCTCACCGACGGCGTGTGTCTCACGGTCACGCAGGTCGGCAGCGACGGTTTCGTCGCCGATGTCATGCCCGAGACGGTGCGCCGCACGACGCTCGCCGAGCGGCGCCCGGGCGACCGTCTCAACCTCGAGCGCGCCCTCACGCTGCGCTCGCGCCTCGGCGGTCACCTTGTCAGCGGCCACGTCGACGGCGTGGGCACCGTAGCCGGGACGCGCCGCGAGGACAACGCTCTCGTCGTCGAGCTCGAGGTCTCCGAGCCGGTGAGCAGGGTCAGCGTGGCGCAAGGCTCGATCGCGGTGGACGGCGTCAGTCTGACGATCGTCGCCGTCGAGGGCACGCGGCTGCGTGTCTCGCTCATTCCTCACACCGCCTCGGTGACGACTCTGGCGCGCCTCGCCCGCGGCGTCCGGGTCAACCTCGAGGCCGACATCATCGCCAAGTACGTCTACGCGTTCGTCGCCGGGCGCAAGCCGGACGGCGGGCTCACGTGGGAGAAGCTTGCGGAAGCGGGGTTCTGATGGACGCTGACCTGCCCTTGACGACGTCGCCGGCGCTGCGGGAGACAGATCGCGAGACGCCGGCGCGGCCCTTCTCGACGATCGAGGAGGCCCTCGCCGACCTGCGCGAGGGCCGGATGATCATCGTCTGCGACGACGAGGACCGCGAGAACGAGGGCGACCTGACGCTCGCGGCGCAGTTCGCCACGGCGGACCACATCAACTTCATGGCGAAGGAAGGTCGCGGCCTCATCTGCCTGGCGCTCACGCCGCAGCGCTGCGCCCACCTCAACCTGCCGCCCATGACGAGCAACAACCAGGCGCGCCACCAGACGGCCTTCACCGTCGCGATCGAGGCGCGTGATGGGGTCACGACCGGGATCTCGGCGGCCGACAGGGCGCACACGATCCAGGTGGCGATCGCGGCCGAGACCCGGCCCCACGACCTCGTGCAGCCGGGCCACATCTTCCCGCTCACGGCCCGGCCCGGCGGCGTGCTGGAGCGTGCCGGACAGACGGAGGCCGGCGTCGATCTCGCCCGCCTCGCCGGCCTCAACCCGGCGGCCGTGATCTGCGAGATCATGAACGACGACGGCACCATGGCCCGCGTGCCGGATCTCGTGACGTACGCCGCCAGACACGGCCTCAAGATGATCACCGTCGCCGATCTCATCAAGCACCGCCGGCGGACGGAGAAGCTCGTGCGGCGGGCCGCGACGGTCGCGATGCCGACGATGTACGGCGACTTCAGGGCCGTGGGCTACGAGTCGGTCATCGATGGCGGCCACCATGTCGCGATCCTGAAGGGCGACGTCGCCGGCCGCCGCGACGTGCTCGTGCGGGTGCACTCGGAGTGTCTCACCGGCGACGTCTTCGGGTCGCAGCGGTGCGATTGCGGCGAACAGCTCGCCGAGGCACTCAGGCGCATCGAGGCCGAGGGTCTCGGTGTCGTGCTGTACATGCGTCAGGAGGGTCGCGGCATCGGTCTCATCAACAAGCTCAAGGCCTACGCCCTGCAGGAGCAGGGATGGGACACCGTCGAGGCGAACCTCGAGCTCGGCTTCGACCCTGACCTGCGGGACTACGGCATCGGCGCCCAGATCCTCGCCGACCTCGGCCTGTCCACGATCCGCATCATGACCAACAATCCGAAGAAGATCGTGGCGCTCGAGGGGTACGGGCTCAAGGTGACCGGCCGCGAGCGCATCGAGATCACGCCGCACGACGACAATCGCGACTACCTGCGCACCAAGCGCGAGAAGATGGGCCACCTGCTCGAGCATGAGGACCTCTTCGGCACTGACGAAGGCATCGAGGGCTAGGAAAGGAACCGCGCCATGACGACCTACGAAGGCATGCTCAACGGCCAGGGGATGAAGTTCGCCCTCGTCGTCGGGCGCTTCAACGAGCTGATCTCGTCGCGCCTCTACGAGGGCGCCCTCGACTGTCTGCGGCGCCACGAGGTGGCCGAGGGCGACATCGACGTCGCCTGGGTGCCGGGCGCCTTCGAGATGCCGCTCGTCGCCAGACGCCTGGCGGCGAGCGGCGCCTACGACGCCGTCATCTGCCTGGGCGCCGTTATCCGCGGCGGCACGCCGCACTTCGACTACGTCGCCGGCGAGGCCGCCAAGGGCATCGCCAAGGTCGGCCTCGACAGCGGCGTCCCGGTCATCTTCGGCGTCTTGACGACGGACACGATCGAGCAGGCCGTGGAGCGCGCTGGCACGAAGGGCGGCAACAAGGGATGGTCGGCGGCCGCGACGGCGCTGGAGATGGCGAGTCTGGCGAAGACGCTGCCCTGATGCCCGGGGCGCCGGATCCCGGGCGCACCGGGCCCGTGGATCGGCCCGTGGTCGTCCTGCTCGCCGCGGCCCTCGCCGTGTTTGCGGCGCTGGGCCTCGGGCGCTTTGGGTACTCGGCGGTCCTGCCGGCGATGCAGGCCGATCTCGGCCTCTCCAACACCCAGGCGGGGGCGCTCGCCAGCTGGAACCTCGCGGCCTACGTCACCGTGGCGGTCATCGCCGGTGTGCTCGCCACGCGCGTCGGCACCCGCCGGATCGTCCCGGCAGGCCTCGTCGTCGCCGGTGTGGCCATGCTGGCCACGGGACTCGCCACCGGCTTCGGCTGGGCGTCTGCCGCCCGCGCCCTGACTGGCGTCGGCGCGGGCCTGGTCAACGTCCCGGCGGTGGCCCTCACGGCGGTTTGGTTCACCGCCCGGCGGCGCGGACTCGCGTCCGGCGTCGTCGTCTCGGGGTCGTCGCTGGGGCTGGTGCTCGTCGGACCAACCGTGCCGCGGGTGCTGGCAGCGTTCGGCGACGACGGCTGGCGCATCTGCTGGTTTGCCTTCGGGACCGTCGCACTGGTCTGCGCCGTGGTCGCGGCGCTGCTGCTGCGCGATCGCCCCGCGGGGCAGGCGCAGCCGACGCGTCATCGCGAGCCCGAGCGCGGCGGCGTCGAACGCGTCCTCCGTTCCAGGTTCGCCTGGTCGGCAGCCTTTGTGGCCTTCGCCTTCGGCTTCTCGTACGTCATCTACCTGACGTTCTTCGTCAAGCGTCTAACCGGCGACCTCGGCATGAGCGCGGCATCTGCCGGCACGCTGTTCATGATTCTCGGCTGGGCGAGCCTGCTGTGCGGCGTCATCTGGGGACACGTCTCGGACGTGATAGGCCGCAAGTACGCGCTGGCCATCGTGTGCCTGGTCCACGCCATTGCCTACACCGTCTTCGCTCTGTGGACGAGCACGCCGGGGCTCGTCGCCTCGACCGTCCTGTTCGGCTTCACGGCGTGGAGCGTGCCGGGGATCGTCGGTGCCGCCTGCGGCGACGCCTACGGACCGTCGCTGGCCGCCGCGGCTCTCGGCTTCGTCACGCTGTTCCTGGGCATCGGGCAGGCCGCGGGGCCTCTGGTTGGCGGAGCGCTCGCCGACACCTACGCCACATTCGTTCCCGCGTATTTGCTGGCGGCCGCCGTCGCGCTGGCCGGCTGTCTCGGCGCCCTCCTCATGCCCGCGCTGCATGCGCCGCCGCGGGTGATCCGCCTGGCGGCGCCCGCGGCCCCGCCGGCCGGCGGTGACGACTGAGCCCGGCCGACCGCCTCCCGGGCGGCCCCCGTCGGGGTCGTCGTCGCCCGCGGGCGGAGCCGGGCTCCTTGAGGGCGCTGCCGGTGCAGTGGGTCCACGACCGGCGCCACGGCGCAGGTCGCGGGGTTGGCGCCTGCGTCGGCTGGGTAGCACAAGCGCAGGGCGGACGGGCTGCATCGGAGGCTGCGGCGTGACGAGGGTGGGTGTTGTGGGCAGGCGCGGAGCGGCGAGAGCCGGCGCCGCCCTCAGTCATCCCGACTACCGCAGGCTCCTGCTGGCTCGAGTGAGCAGCCAGGCCGCGGACGGCCTCTTCATGGCGACGGCGCTGCATACCGTCGTCTTTCTGCCGGAGCGGCAGAGCACCATGCTGGGCTTCGCGCTGGCGACTGCGCTCACCCTGCTGCCGTTCTCGTTCCTGGAGCCGTTCGCCGGCGTGTTCGTCGATCGCTGGCGCCGCCGACGCCTGCTTGTCGCGTTCTCGCTGCTCCGGCTTCCGGCGGCTCTGCTCACGCTCACGGCCACCTCCGGGGTCGCGCTCGTCTACGCCGGCATGCTGATCGTGTTCTCGGCGATCAGACTGTTTCAGGCGACGGCCTCGGCCGTCGTGCCCCGGGTCCTGGGCGTCCCCGATGAGCAGGAACTGCTCCCGGACGGCGAGCGCGATGCTCGGGCGGCCGCCACGACGTTGCTCTTCGACGGCAACACGATTGCCGCCGTGGCCGGGTCTGTGGCCCTCTTTGGCGGCATTGTGACCGGCAGCCGCCTGACGGCCGCTCTCGGGGTGACGGCGCCGCTGCTCGTGGCCTGCGCCGTCTGGGGGCTCGCGTCGCTGGCGAGCGCGACGCTGTCGAGCAGTCTGCCGCCGGAGCGTCCGCCCGCGCAACCGCTCGGCGGTGCGATGGCCGCCGTAGGCCACGATCTCGCGGACGGTTTGCATCGAATCCGCCGGACGCCGGCGGCTCTGGCCCCTATCCTCACCGTCGCGGTTGTCCAGGTCCTGCAGGTCCTGATGGTCACCGTCTCGCTCATGGTGATGAAGGAGATGCTGGACAGCGGACTCGCGACGTTCTCGTGGCTGCTGGGCGCGGGTGGGCTCGGCGTCTTCCTCGGCTACCTCACGGTGAAGCTCGTCGGCGCTCACGTCTCCAACGCACTGCTCATCGGCGTCGCCTGTGGCGTCTCGGCGCTCTCCGTCGTGCCCGCGCTCGTGGCATTTGACGCCGCCTCGCTCTCGCTCAGCGCCCTCTTGATGGGCGTGTCGTACGCGTGGGTGCGAGTGCCGGGTGACACCCTGGCGCAGGCGGCGGTCCCGGACCGCTACCGCGGCCGGGTCTTCACCGTGATGGATCTGGCCTTCAACACGTCGCGCGTGCTGGGCGCGGTCGGCGGCCGTCGTCGTCGTGCCCCTCGTCGGCGCATGGGGGGCGTACGCTCTCGCCGGCGTCCTCTTCCTCGCGTGGATGCCGGTCACGCCGGTCTGGCTCGGCCGGCGCCGCGCGGCGCCCTCATCGGCGCCGGCGTCGCCGTCCTAGTTCAGCAGCCATTCTCCCAGCGTCTTGGCGGCGCCGGGCGAAGCGTCCTCCCAACTGATGACGAGCTTCGCGGGCTCACCTGCGATGTCGAACGTGAGCCATCCCTCGACCTTCTTGCCGGCGGGGAGGTCGGTCCAGGTGTTCGCCAGCGAGGGCGTGGGGCCCTCGACCATCGTGATCCTGTACGTGACCGCCTCCGTGTTGAGCATGCCGGCGACGGGGAAGTCGCTGATGGTTTCGTCGCTCACGTTCTCCCACATCATGAGTACGGAGACGAACTGACCGTTCTTGGATGTGCCGGAGTACGCCGGGCTGTCGGGGTCGCCGGACTGGTTCACCTTGGTGGGCGTGATCTTGAGCGGACCGACACTCAGGGTGTCGCCCAGCTTGCCCTGGCTCGCTACGCCCGGCAGGGGGCCCGTGGGCTCCGGCGAGGGCGTCGACCCGCACCCGACCGCGGCGAGCGCGATCGCCAACGTCAGGGTGACCAGCAACGCTCTCCGCATGACTCGCCTCCGATTGATTGTCAGGACGGCCCCGTTCCTAGCGGGTCCCGAGCATGGCCTTCCTCGTGGCCTCCAGGAGGCCGTCGAGGAGCTGGTCGGTGGTCGCGTCGGGGTCGTCGTACCCGTGGTTGGCGATGAGCTCGATCGCCCGGACGGTGTAGCTCGCGACCACGTCCTCGTCCTCCATTGCCAGGGTGCTCGCCAGCCGCATCAGGCGAGGGTCGGCGTAGGACATGGCGGCGACGTCGTCGGCGGCGCGGCTCAGCGCCGCGGCCGACTGGGCGTGACGCTCGTCCTCCGGATGCTCCTCCGCCTTGCGCGCTCGCCAGCTCGCGGTGCCGCGGAGCTGCGAAACCAGATCATCCTTGTCGCTGTCCAACGTGCTCCTCCGCCATCGTGTCGGTCCTCGGTGATCATACCGGAGGAAGGCCGCCCGCCGGAGAGGGCGGACACCGCAAAGAGCCTAGCTTGGCCACGCACTCGGTGTGGCGGAGGCTAGGCTCGGGGTGTCCCCGCGGCAGGGCGGGGAGTCACAGCTTGGGCGATCAGTGCGAGGCTTCAGACCGCCTTGGTGACGCGGCCGGACTTGAGGCAGCGGGCGCACACATAGGCCTGCTGCGGATGGCCGTCCACGAGGACGCGCACGCGCTGCAGGTTGGGATCGAAACGGCGCTTCGTGTGGCGGTGGGAGTGGCTCACGTTGCACCCCACTGCCGGCGCCTTGCCGCAGGTGAGACAGACTTTGGACATGGACGTTCCTCGGCTTGCTTGGCGAATGCTCGCGCTAGTATGCTGCACGCGGCCGGGCAACGCAAACGATTCCGTCCGTGCTCCGGTCCCAAGGTACCGTCCCGGCGAGGCGCGGTGGCCCGCTTTCACAAGGACATGTCGATCTTCGAAGCACCTCAGGCGCCGCCGTACGCGCGCAAGGTCTTCGACCATCGCGGCATGGCCTGCCGGCCCTGCATCGACGCGCAGCCTGAGGCCGTCGCGGCGGGAGCCGCTCCACACCAGAGAGACTCCGGCCCCGTCGGCGAGGAGTCCAAGGGCCTCGACGTGCACCCGTTCTGACGAGGAGTCGCCATGCCTGCCGCCGATCTCAGGATCCCGCTCGGGGCGCCGGACTTGGGGAGCGCCGTCACCGTCGCCCATCGCGTGATCGCCAAGCTCGCCGGCAAGACCGCACAGGTCACCTACGGCGTGGTGGCGATGCAGGCGCGACCGATGCGCCGGCTCGCCCGGCCGTTTCGCGGCTCCATTGACGAGGGCGTTGAGGTCGACGTCGAGAACGGGCGGGTGAACATCGGCTTGCACGTCGTCATGGAGCGCGGGGTCAATCTCTCCCAGGTCACGGCCAACTTGCAGGAGATGGTCCGCTACCAGCTTGGCGACGTCGCCGGCCTGCCGCTGGGGGAGATCAGCGTGCGCGTTGAGGATCTCAAAGATTGAACGTCCGGCGCGCCGCGATCACGTCCATAGAGGCGGCGCTGGCCGCGCTCGAGCTCGAGCGCACGGTGATCAACGATCTCAACGTGTACCCCGTGCCGGACGGCGACACGGGGACCAATCTGGCGTTGACCGTCCGCGCCGTGCTCGAAGAGTTGGAGCAGAGCCCGGCCGAGAGCATCCCCGACGTCGCGGCGGCCGTCACCAAGGGGTCGCTGATGGGGGCCCGCGGCAACTCCGGGGTCATCCTCTCGCAGATCGTCCGCGGCGTCTGCGACGTGTGGGGCCGCTCGCGCGAGCTCACGACCGCCGACTTCAAACGCGCCTTGCAGGAGGCGTCCGCCTGCGCCTACCGGGCCGTCAAGGAGCCCGTCGAGGGTACGATGCTCACGGTCATCCGCGAGATGGCGGCGGCCGCCGATGCGGTGCCCGACGCCTTCGGCCTCAACGGGCTACTCGTGGCGGTGGAGGAGGCCGGCAGGATCGCGGTCGAGAAGACGACCGCGCAGCTGCCGGTCCTGCAGAAGGCCGGCGTGGTCGACGCCGGCGGGTACGGACTCCTCGTCCTCTTCCGCGGCCTCGCCTCCGGCCTGGCCGAGCTGCACGAGGGCGGCGTGAAGCTCACCGCCACCAGCGTCGCCCTCCACAGCCAGCCGGCCGGGTCGGCGCCCGAGCCTCATCCCGGCCATTCGGAGCTCTCCCAGTACCGCTACTGCACGAGCCTGCTCATCAGTGGCAGCGGCATCGACAAGGCCGCTCTCGAGAGCTACCTGCTGACCGTCGGCGACAGCAGCCTCGTGGTCGGCGACCCTCACATGGTCAAGATCCACGTGCACACCAACGATCCGGGCGCGGTGTTGAGCACCGCGGTCACCCACGGGACCATCAACGCGGTCGAGATCAACGACATGCACGCCCAGACCAAGGCGCGCGACGAGCGGCTCCGGGGGCGCGCCCAGGAACCAGCCGGCACGGCCGTCGTCGCCGTCGTCGTGGGGGACGGCAACAAGGAGATCTTCCGGCAGCTCGGCTGCCGTGCGATCGTCGACGGCGGCCAGAGCATGAATCCGAGCGCCGCCCAGCTCCTCGAGGCCATCGAGGAGCTGGGCGTTGAGGAAGTCGTGGTGCTGCCGAACAACACCAACATCATCCTGACGGCCGAGCAGGCCGCCGGGATGAGCAGCCGGCACGTGGCCGTCGTGTCTTCGCCGTCGCTGCCGCTCGGACTGGCGGCGATGGTGGCGTACGACCCGGAAGCCGACGCGGTGGCCAATGCCCGAGCCATGGAGGACGCCATCGAAGGGATGCACTCAGCCGAGGTTACACTGGCCGTCCGCGACTCCGAGCTGGACGGCGTGACCGTCCTCGGCGGCCAGGCGATGGGGCTGGTCGACGGCCGCCTGGTGGCCGCCGCCGACGACCTCGAGACGGCGCTGGTCGGCGTGTTCGAGGAGTTCGCCGCCCGCGGGGCCGAGTACGTGACCGTCCTCACGGCCCTCAACGGTTCCGGCTTGAGCCGCGAGCGGCTGGAGGAGGTCGCCGCGAGCTCTCTGCCCGACGCCGAAGTCCACTTCCATGAGGGCGGCCAGCCGCTCTACCCGATCCTTGCGAGCGCCGAATGACTGATGCACTGACACTCCAGAACACCGCCATTGTGCTCGACTCCACCTGCGACGCCCCCGACGGCTTCTTCGACCAGGAAGGCGTCTACCTCGTCCCGCTGCGCGTGCACTTCGGCGACGAGACGTACCGCGACCGCGTCGACATGGGCCACGAGGAGTTCTTCGCCAAGCTGACGTCGACGGCGATCCTGCCGACTACATCGCAGCCCACTGTGGCCGAGTTCGCGACGACCTACGAGGAGGTCACGGCCGCGTACGAGCACGTCTTCTCGCTGCATCTCTCGGGCCTGATGAGCGGCACCGTGCGGGCCGCTGAGCAGGCCGCGCAGGCCTTCGCCGGCGTCGAGGTGTACGACATGCGGACCGTGAGCTGCGGCTTGGCGGTGTGCGCCCAGCGTATCCAGGCGCGCCTGGAGCGCGGCAGCAGCCTTGAGGAGATCCGGAGCTACGTCGACCATACGATCGCCAACTCCCACCTGCTGTTCCACGCTGCGACGCTCGAGTACCTGCGTCGGGGCGGGCGCATCGGACGAGCGGCGTCGCTCGTCGGCGGCGTCCTCGACATCAAGCCGCTGATTCAGAACGCCGACGGGACCCTGGCCGCTTACGCCAAGGTCCGCGGCCAGAAGAAGGTGCTGGCGACGATGGAGCGCTTCATCGAGGAGACGACCAGGCCCGACGACGACGTGTTCTACGCCAGCATCGACGCGGTCAACTCGGAGGAGGCGCAGATGGTCCGTGATCTCTTCGCGCGGGTGCGTCCCAACGCGCAGTGCCTGTTCCACGGCAAAGTGGGTGCCGTGGTAGGCACGCACCTCGGTCCCGGATCGGCCGGCTTCGCGCTGATCGCGGAGTGACGGCGCCGGCGCTTCCGCCACGCTTCGGCGGCGGCCGCCAGCGGCGGCGGCCGCCGGTCCCGCGACTCTTCCACGACCCGGCTCTACTCGAGCGACCTCTCGTCGAGCTCGAGGGCGTCGGCAGGCTCACCGCCCGCCGGCTCGCCGGCTTCGGGCTGGAGACTGTGGGCGACCTCATCGCACACTACCCACGACGCTACGCCGACTTCCGCGAGCGCAAGCTCATGCGCGACCTCAAGGTCGGGGAGGAGGCGACGGTACGCGGCCGCGTCGAGAGCGTGCGCGGCGAACGCACGGCGCGCCGCGGCCTCGCCCTCGTGCGCGCCGTCGTCCGCGACGAGTCGGGAATGGTCGAAGCCGTCTGGTTCAACCAGGGGTACCTTGTCAACGTGCTGGACGAGGGAGTCTGGGTGAGTCTGCGCGGCACGTTCCGGCCCCAGGGCGGGCGCGCCAACTTCGTCGTGCGCAGCCACGAGATCCTGGAGGAGGGCGGGGGAGAGGGCGTCCACACCGAGGGAGTCGTCCCGGTCTACCCCGCCAGCGAGCAGGTCTCAGCCCGCCTGCTGCGCGACCTGCTGCGGGCCGTGCGCCCGGTCATGCGCCGGCTGGCCGATCCTCTGCCGGCAGGACTGCGGCTGCGCGAGGGCCTGCCCGTCCGCGCCGACGCGGTGCTCTGTGTCCACCTGCCCGGCGACCTCACGGCGGCCGCGGTGGCGCATGAGCGGCTGGTCCTCGAGGAGCTGCTGCTGATGCAGCTGGGCCTGCAGCTCCACAAGGCGGAGCAGCAGCGGCGCGTCGCCGCCGCGCCGCTGCCGCCGCCCGGAGAGCTGGTGGCCGCCTTTCTCGAGGGCCTGCCGTTCGCCCTCACCGAGCACCAGAAAGCCGCCGTGAGCGAGCTCGAGGAGGACCTGACGGCGTCAGTCCCCATGCGGCGCCTGTTGCAGGGTGACGTCGGCTCCGGCAAGACCGTGGTCGCCCTCTACTGCCTCGTCCGGGCGGCCGAGGCGGGGCATCAGGGCGCTTTCGTCGCGCCGACCGAGACGCTGGCCCGGCAGCACGCCGCCACGGCGGCGCGTCTCGTCGGCCCGCTGGCGCCGGCGGAGGTGCTGACCGCGGCGCTGACGGCGAGGGAGCGACGGGCCGCGCTCGGCCGGATCGCCTCCGGCGCGGCCCGCCTTGTGATCGGCACCCACGCCGTGCTCCAGGAGGACGTCGCCTTCGCCGATCTGGGCGTGCTGGTCGTCGACGAGCAGCACCGCTTCGGGGTGGAGCAGCGTGACGCGCTGGTGCGGCGCGCCGAGCGCCACGGGCGCGCGCCGCACGTCCTGCACATGACGGCGACCCCGATCCCCCGCACGCTCGCGCTCACCGTCTGCGGCGATCTCGACGTGACGACGATCGCCGGCGCGCCCGCCGGGCGTCAGGAGGTCGTGACGAGGCTCGTCGACGAGGACCAGCGGGAGCGGGGCTACGCCTTCGTCCGTGAACAGATCGCCGGGGGTGGCCAGGTGTACGTGGTCTGCCCGGCGATCGAGGAGACCGACGCCATTGACGCGGCGACCGCCGTCGCCGAGGCCGAACGGCTCCAGTCCGGACCGTTTCGCGACGCCCGCGTCGCCGTCGTCCACGGCCAGCTCAAGTCTGCGGAGCGGGACGCCGTCATGAGCGCCTTCCAGGCCGGCGCCATCGACGTGCTCGTCACGACCAGCCTCGTGGAGGTAGGCATCGACGTGAGCCGTGCGACCGTCATGATCATCGAGGGCGCCGAGCGCTTTGGCCTGGCCCAGCTCCACCAGCTCCGCGGGCGGGTGGGGAGGGGGACGGCGAAGTCCTACTGTCTGCTCTTCTCGCAAGCGGAGAGCGGACCGTCGCGGCAGCGCCTCGAGGCGCTGCTCCACTCCACGGATGGCTTCGCTCTCGCCGAACGCGACCTCGAGTTGCGCGGCGAGGGGCAGGTCATGGGTGCGCGCCAGGCAGGCGCGCCCGATCTGCGGCTCGCCAGTCTCGTGAGGGACCGGGAGACCCTGATCCGCGCTCGCGCACTAGCCGCCGAGATCCTGGCCGGCGATCCCGAGCTCGCCAGTCCGACGCACGCGCCGCTGAGGACCGCCGTTGAGGAGGCGTTCGGCGGGGAGCTGGCCTGGCTGCTCAAGGCCTGAACGGGCGCCGCTCCCCGCCTCTCGTATACTGCAGGGATGCGCACCCCGGAGCTGATCGCAACCCACACCAACACCGACTTCGACGCCTTCGCCGCGATGGTCGCGGTGCGCAAGCTCTATCCAGAGGCGCACATCTGTCTCGGCGGGGCCGTGAACCGCAACGTCAGGGAGTTCCAGGCCCTGTACGCCGATCGTGTGCCGGTTGTCGATCCGTCCGACGTCGAGCGCGAGAGCGTGCGGCGTCTCATCCTCGTCGACACGGTCCATCCCAACCGTCTCGGGGACCTCGCCGAGCTGTGCTCCTCGCCGCAGGTCCAGGTGCTGGCCTTCGACCACCATACCCATGAAGCCGAGCTGCCGGCGTGCGTGCCGCGTCAGGCGCTGGTGAGCTCGCACGACGGCTCACTGGTGACGCTGCTCGTGCACATCATCGCCGAGCGCGGCATCCCGGTCACGCCGTTCGAGGCCACCGTCTTCGCTCTCGGCATTCACGAAGACACCGGATCGCTCGCCTTCTCCACGACCACGGCGCGTGACGCCCAGGCCCTTGCGCTGTGCATGCATCAGGGCGCCGACACGGCGCTCATCGAGAAGTGGCTGACCAACGTGCTGACCCCGGCGCAGCGCCTGACCCTGGCCGCGGCTCTGGCCGCCGCCGAAGAACTGCCCATCGCGGAGGCCACCGTGCTCGTGGCGGCGCTTCGCCGGGACGAATACGTCGAGGGCGTGAGCGTCGTCGCCCACCGCATCATGGACCTCACAGGCTGCGACGCGTGCTTCCTGCTCGTCGAGATGGAGGACCGCGTCTTCGTGACGGGTCGCAGCCGTGGCGGCCGCGTCGACGTAGCGCGCGTTCTTGCGGCTGTCGGCGGCGGCGGCCACCGTGCCGCCGCCTCGGCCGTGATCAAGGACACCTCGCTGGAGGCCGCGACCGCGGCCATCGCGGCGGCGGTCCCGGCGGCCGTCGCCCCCGTCCGTCGCGCCCGCGACGTCGTCACGCCGGGGTTCCCGGTCGTCGACGTGATCACGACGGTCGACGACGCCGCCATCCGCTGTCGGCGCGAAGGACTCGGCGGGGTTGTCGTCGCCGACGGCGACCGGCTGGTCGGGCGCGTGACGCTGACCGACCTCGAACGAGCGTCAGCTCATGGGCTCGGCCACGCGCCCGTCAAGGCCGTCATGACGTCGCGCCTGGTGGTGGTAGACGCCGAAACCCCGGTTGAGCGGGTCGCCGAGCAGATCGCCCAGGACGACGTCGGCTGGGCCCTCGTCGTCACTCGCTACGGCGCCTCAACAGTGCGCAAGGACGATGTCCTCGGCGCGGTCATGCGCCGGTCCGTGGCCGGTGGTCCCGGCGACGGCGGGGAGATCGAGGCTCCATCCCGGTCGCCGCCAATCTCGCCGGCCGCCTGGCGGAGCTCGGCCGCGACGACCTGTTGCGGCAGATCCAGGCCGTCGCCGCCGGCGTCCGCGGTGTCTACCTCGTCGGCGGCGCCGTGCGCGACCTCCTCCTCGGCGAGCCGAACTTCGACGTCGACCTTGCCGTGGAGGGCGACGGCATCGCCTTCGCCGACGACCTCGCCCGGCGGCTCAAGGGTCACGTACGGGCGCACCGCAAGTTCGGCACGGCCGTCGTCGTGTTCGACGACGACGGGAGAGGTCGGCAGCGCGTCGACGTCGCCTCGACGCGCACGGAGTCCTACGCCTACCCGGCGGCGCTGCCCAAGGTCGAGCACGCCGGCATCCGCAGCGACCTCGCCCGGCGCGACTTCACGATCAACGCGCTGGCCGTCTCGCTCAAGACCGGCTCGTATGGCGACCTGCTCGACTACTTCGGCGGTGTCGCCGATCTGGCGCGGCGGCGCATCGTGGTGCTGCACAACCTGAGTTTCATCGAGGACCCCACGCGCATACTGCGCGCCATCCGCTACGAGAGCCGCTACGGGCTGCGCATGGACGAGCACACGCTGAACCTTGCCCGGGCCTGCTGCGACATGGATCTGGTGGGCGACCTCTCCTCGGCGCGGCTGCGCGACGAGCTGGTGGCCCTGCTCGACGAGCAGCGCGTCGACTTCTCCCTGCAACGCCTCGAGGAGCTCGGCCTGGCGCCGTCCATCCACGCCCGGTTCGCGGCCGGCCCGCGGGTGCGGACGGCGATCCGCGCGGCGGACGCCCTGCGCGAGGCGCACGGTCTGCAGGCGGAGGTGCCGCGCTGGCGACTGCGCCTGCAGTGGCTGCTCGGCGAGCTGGGTCCCGAGGAGATCGCCGCCTGGACGGCGCGCATGCGCTTTCGTCATGCCGACGCCGACGTCCTCCAGCGGGCCGTCGTGGTCGGCCGGCGACTGGTCGACAGGGTCGGTCGCGGCCCGAGCGAGGCCGAGCTCTACGACCTGGCTCACGGCGAGCCGTCAGAGGCGGTCCTGGCGGCGATGGTCCTGGACGAGAGCGGCGGCGCGGCGAGCCGCCTCGGGCGCTTTCTCGACGAGTCCCGGCACGTGCGCCTGGCGATCGATGGCGAGGATCTGCTGGCCATGGGATTCAGCGCCTCGCCGGAGATGGGCGACGTCCTGCACAGCGTCCTGGCCCTGAAGCTCAACGGCGTCGTCACGACGCGCGAGGAAGAGCTCGCCGCGGCTGCCGGGATGGTCGCGAACCGGTGAGCGACCTCGACCTCCTGCTGCGCTTCGTCGTCACCCTGCCACTCCTTCTCCTGAGCCTCGTCGCCCACGAGCTCGCGCACGGCTACTCGGCGGACAGACTCGGCGATTCGACGCCGCGCCGCGAGGGCAGGCTGACGCTCAACCCTCTCGTGCACCTCGATGCGTGGGGAACGGTCGCCCTCGTCGTCACCTACCTCGGCTCCGGCGGCAGCTTCTTCTTTGGGTGGGCCAGGCCGGTGGGGGTGACCACGGCGAACTTCCGCGACCCGCAGCGGGCGATGATGCTCGTGGGGGCGTCGGGACCGGCGGCCAACGCCGCACTGGCCGTGATCGCCGCCGCCCTTGTCTGGCTCACGTACTCGTGGAGCCTGTTCGTCGCCGAAGCTCTGGCGCTGGCCTTCGCGCTCAACGTGGTGCTCTGCGTGCTCAACCTGGTGCCGCTGCCGCCCCTCGACGGATCGCGCGTCCTGGGCGGCCTCTTGCCTCGCAGGCTCTACGCGCGCTGGGTCGGACTCGATCGCTACGGCACGTATGTGCTCATCGGTCTGGTGCTGGTCCTGGTGGCGGTGCCCGAGGTGTTCGAGGCCACTATCGGCGCCGTCCTCGACTGGTCGTACGCGCTCCTGCCGGGAGGTTGATGATGAGCGAGAGCTTCACGCTCGAGTGGCGCGCGGCTTCCGGCCTGCGCTGGCTCGCCTGGGAAGGAGCGGGTGTGACCGCCGTCTTCCCGGCGCGCACCGGCGGCGTCTCCGCGCCTCCCTGGGACTCCCTCAACCTGGGGCTGAGCGTCGGCGACAGGCCCGACGACGTCCTCGTGAACCGGCGTCGCCTGTGCGCGGCGCTCGGTCTCGAGGTCGAGCGCCTGGTCGTGCCGCGACAGGTGCACGGCACGACGCTCCGCAGGGTTGGAGAGGCCGATGCGGGACGCGGCGCCCTCGACCCAGCCGCGGGCATCGAGGACTGCGACGGGCTACTGACCGATGTTCGGCGTCTCGGTCTCGGTGTCACCACGGCGGACTGCCTGCCCGTGGTCATCGCCGCGGAGACGGGCGACGGCGTCGTCCTGGCGGTGGTGCACGCCGGATGGCGTGGCGTGCTCGACGGCATCGTGGGACTGGCGGCCGCGGAACTGGCGCGCTGCGGCCGCCTGCTCGGCGCCGTCGTCGGACCTAGTATCGGGCCCTGCTGCTTCGTCGTGGACGAAGCGCTCAGGGCGCGCTTCGTGGCGCGCTACCCCGGCATCGCGCAGGGCGTGCACCTGGATCTCTGGGCTGCCGCCACCGCGGATCTGACGGAAGCCGGGGTGCCCGCCGGCGACATCACGAACACAGGCGTCTGCACTTCATCCGATCGGCGCTTCTACTCGCATCGCCGTGACCACGGGTTGACAGGCCGCCATCTGACGATAGCGTGGCGGTCGGAGTGACTCGTCCGGCGGCGTCCGGGAGGATCAAGTGAGGCAGTTCAGAGGCACGGCCGAGAGCGTTCGCGCCCGGTTCGCCGAGGTCCAGGATCGCGTCGCCACGGCTGCTCGAGCGGCGGGGCGAGATCCCGCCGCGGTCACCGTTCTGGTGGCGACGAAGTACGTGGCCGTCGAGGACATGGGAGTGCTGCGCGACGCCGGCATCCGGCTTGTCGGCGAGAACAAGGCCCAGGATCTCGTGGCCAAGCATGCGCGCTATGGCGAGGCTTTTGAGTATCACTTCATCGGCCACCTACAGAGCCGCAAGACGCGGCTCATCCTGCCGATCGCGAAGCTCATCCACTCGGTCTGCAGCATGAGTGTCGTGCAGGAGATCGAGTCCCGGGCCACGAAACCCATGGACGTGTTGCTCGAGGTCAACATCGCCGACGAACCCAGCAAGAGCGGTCTCGCATCGCGGGATGTCGACGCCTTCCTGGCTGCCGCCGCCGCCTTCCCGCGGGTGCGCTTCACCGGGCTGATGTGCATGCCTCCTCTCGGGTTGGCCGCCGACGAGACGCGCCGCCACTTTGCGCGCACGCGCGAGCTCGCCGAACGGCTTTCTGCGGCGTGGAGGGGAACGTATACTTTCGGTGAGCTGTCGATGGGCACCAGCGCCGACTATGAGATCGCCGTTGCGGAGGGTGCGACCATCGTGCGAGTCGGCAGCGTGCTCTTCTGACCCGCGAGGAGGAACAAGATGGGCCTGGGTGACACGTGGCACAAGGTCGCGGTGTACTTCGGCATCGCCGACGATGAAGAGTACGAGGACGAGGAGACGCTGGCGCCCCAGGAAGAGCTGGAGCGCTCCTACAAGGAGCGGCCCAACGTTCGCAAGCTCGACGGCGCCCGCGGCAGAAACGACTACGACGAGATCTTCGCCGACGAGCCGCGCAAACGGTCCTCGTCGGCGTCCGCCTCGCCGGTCGTGCGTGCCATTGAGCCGGCTCGTCCGTCGCGGGTAGAGGTCCACCTGGTTATCCCGCGCAGCTTCAACGACGCCCAGCAGGTGGCCGACAAGTTCAAGGTTGACGTTCCCGTGATTCTCAACCTGCAGAGCGCCGACACCGACCTGGCAAAACGGCTCATCGACTTCTGCAGCGGTTTGACCTATGCGTTCGACGGCGGCATGCAGCGCATCGGCGACAAGATCTTCCTGCTCACGCCCAGAAATGTCGAGGTCTCCGCCGAAGAGCGCGCGCGGCTCATCGAGAAGGGCTTCTTCAATCAGTTCTGAGGCACGGCGGTCGTGCTGACTGTGGGCTTCATCGGCGCCGGCCATATCGCCGGCGCGCTGGCGCGAGGGTGGGCGGCCACGTCCGCCCCCGACGCCCCGGCGGTCTGCTTCTTCGACGTCGTCCCGGAGCGGGCCGTGACGGCCGCGACTGCCTGCGGCGGCGCGGCCTGTTTCTCGCCTGCCGAGCTTGTGGCGGCCAGCGACCTCGTCGTCGTCGCCGTGCGACCACCGGACGTGGCCGCCGTCCTGGCCGAGATCGGTCCGCTGCTCGGGGGACGCGGGGTCATCTCCGTCGCAGCCGGCGTTGCTCTTGAGCGCCTGATCGCCGCCCTGCCCGCGGGATCTCGCGTCGGGCGTCTCATGCCGAACATCGCCGCCGAGCTCGGACTCGGCGTCTTCCTGTTCGTGCCTGGCACGCTGGGCGCCCTCGCCGAGACGGCCCGGCGCGCCCTGGACCTGATCGGCGCCACGGTGGAGCTGGAGGAGCCGCTCTTCGACGTGGGGACCGCGATCTCCGGCTGCATGCCGGGCTTCCTCGCCGCCGTCGTCGAGGCGTTCGCGGACGCCGGCCGCGACGGCGGTCTCGCCGACGAGACGGCCGGGCGGCTCGCCGTGGCCGCGGTCCACGGGGCCGCCGCCGTGGTGGCCACAGTCGGCGACCCAATGGCCGTCATGATCGCGACGGCGACTCCCGGCGGCATGACGGCCGCCGGTCTCACCCGTCTGCGCGATGGCCAGCTCGCCGCCGCCGTCAAGGAGGCCGTCGAGGCGGCGACGGCGAGGGCGAAGGAACTCGCCTGACAGTGGCGCACTAGAATGGCATGGCAACGACGACGCTTCGCACCGTCGGCCGGGCGCGCGAAGGGGGAGACCGGATGAAGATCACGCCGTTGGATATCCGCCACAAGGAGTTCAAGCGCGGCCTGCGCGGTTATGCCGACGCCGAGGTCGACGAGTTCCTGGACCAGGTTGCCGACGAGTTTGAGCGCCTCTTCAAGGAGAACATGGACCTCACCGAGCGGGTCGAGGCGCTCACCGAGAAGGTTGCGGGCTACAAGCGTATCGAGGACGCCCTCCAGAAGACGCTGGTCTCGGCTCAGGCGAGCGCCGAGGAGGTCAAGCAGAACGCGGCCAAGGCGGCGCAGCTTGTCCTCCATGAGGCGGAGCTCAAGGCCCGCCAGCTCATGAACGCGTCCTACACCGAGCGCCAGGCGGTCGAGCAGGCCACGGCCAAGGTGCGGAGCCTCGAACAGGAGTTCCGCTTCAAGTTCCGGCAGATGTTGCAGAGCTATCTCAAGCAGGCGGAGGAGACGGCGCTCGCACCGCCGGAGGCGAGTGCGGGCGTCTCGGATGCGCAGGCCAACCTGGCCCGTCACGCCGACGCCATTCGGGCGGCGATTGCGCGCGATGAGGCCGTTCCCGGCTCCGCGGCGGTGACGCCGGACGCGACCCGGGCCGCGTCGCCGGCGCGGAGCGCCGTCACGCTGCCGGTCGCGACCGCGATCGATGCGTCGCCAGCACCCGATGCATCGCCGGCCACGCTTGGCGTCGACACCGGAGCGGGTCGCGAGCGGCCGTCGACGCCGCTTGCGGCGGCGGGCGAGGAGGCTGTGCCGGAGCCGGCCGGTGTCTCCGAGTCACCGGCCGGGCCGGGCGAGAGCAGCCGGATTCTGTTCGGCGAGCGCGACGACCTCCTCGCGGACGTGGATGGTGAGGTGAGCGAAAACGAGTTCAAGTGGTGACGGCGGGCCGGTGCGCGAGGCGCCTGGGGGTTTGGATCTGGCCCTCTGGGTGACCCCGCGCGCCGTGCGCAGCGAAGTGACCGGGGTCGCGGACACGCGGCTGAGGGTGCGTCTGGCGGCGCCGCCGCATGAGGGACGCGCCAACGTCGCGCTGCTCGCGTTTGTCGCCGGGCTGCTCGGCGTGGCTCCCAGCGACGTGCGCCTGCTGAGGGGCAGCACGTCGCGGCGCAAGGTGCTGAGGGTGCGCGGCGTGACGCCAGGGGAGGCGCGCCGACGCTTGGGAGTCTAGACGAGGAGGTAATGGGCATGGCCAAGCTCGTGTACTGCAGGGTCTGCAAGGCGACCTACCCACTGAACGTGATTCAGGGCGATACTGGGCGCGCGGGCAAGGTCAGGGTGTCACTCTGTCCAATGGGCCATGCCGACATCGTGGAGCTCGACACTCCGGGCAAGCCGCGTGGCGCGAAGTAGCGGCCGCTGGGCCCTGGCCCTGGGTCTGGCCGGCGTCGTCCTGGCTCTGGACCAGTTCACGAAGTGGATCGTCCTTCAGGAGTGGGCCGGGCTGCCGCGCGCCTACCCCGGCCTTCGCCTTCAGGCCGCCTACAACCCGGGTATCTCGTTCAGCCAGCTGCAGGACGCCGGGTCTCTGGTGGTGGTCCTGGTTGCGGCGGTCGCCATTGGGGTCGCGATCGCCCTGGTTCTGTGTTCCCCGCCCTACAGGCCGGCGCTCGGGGTGGTCCTCGGTGGAGCCCTGGGCAATCTCCTCGATCGCCTGCGCTATGACGGCACGGTGCTCGACTTCATCGGTATCTGGCGGTGGCCGTCGTTCAACGTCGCCGACGTCGCCGTCGTCGCCGGGACCGCCTGGCTGATCGTCGTGATGCTGCGTGGCGTCCGGGCCTGAGGAGCCGCAGGGGGGCTTCATCGCCGGCGCGGACGAGGCCGGCGCCCGCCTGGACGTCGTGCTGGCGGCCCACCTCAGCCTGTCGCGGGCGGCCGCTCAGCGTCTGATCGAGGAGGGGCGGGTCAGCGTCGGCGGCACCGCCGTGCGCAAGCGTCACGAGCTGCGCGCCGGTGACGAGGTGCACTGGCGGCTGCCGGCGAAGGGCCCCTCGGCCCTCGCTCACGAGGATGTCCCCTATGCCGTCGTCTACGAGGACGACTGGCTCCTGGTGATCGACAAGCCGGCCGGGGTCGTCGTCCACCCGGCCCCCGGCCACGAGCACGGCACGCTGGCGCAGGGCCTCGTCGAGCGCGGCGCGCGCGGCGGCCATGAGCTGCGCCCGGGGATCGTCCACCGTCTGGACAAGGACACGTCGGGGCTGCTCATCGTCGCGCGCGGCGACGAGGCGTACCGGCGCCTCGTGGCCGCCATGGAGCGGCGCGAGATCAAGCGCGTGTACGTGGCGCTGCTGTACGGCGACTTGGCGGAGACCGAGGGGACGATCGACGCGCCCATGGGCCGCCACGTCCGCGATCGCAAGCGCATGTCGCTGCACACGACCTCGCCGCGGCCGGCCGTCACGCACTTCCGCGTCATCGGCAGGGCGCCGGGCTACACGCTCGTGCTCGTCCGGCTCGAGACTGGCCGGACGCACCAGATCCGGGTGCACTTCGCCGCCGTTGGCCACGCCGTCGCCGGCGACGCGCAGTACAGTCGGCGGCCGCGGCCGGAGGGCCTCGGCCGCCAGTTCCTGCACGCTGCCCGTCTGGGTTTCGCCCATCCCGACGACGGGCGGCCGCTCGAGTTCGCGAGCCCTCTGCCGCCCGACCTGGCCGCCTTCGCCGAGGGCCTCGGCCTGCCGCCGCAGCCCGTCGTCTGAAGGGCCCCGCTCGGGTCCGGACCGACTCGCCCGGCCGGCGGCCAATGCCGCGCGGTGCTTGCCGCCGCGCCCCGGTTCTGCTAGGTTCTCACTGTCCTTTAACCACGTCCGGTGAGACGGAAAGGGGGTGCAGCGCTGTCGTAGGCATCGGGCCACGGCGGCGCCTTTCTTATGCCTGAACCCAGACCAGCCAACGAGGTCGTCATCCTGACGGCCGAGCAGATGTCGCGGACGATCACGCGCATCGCTCACGAGATCCTCGAGAAGAACCCCGGCGTCGAGAACCTCGCCGTGGTGGGGATCCACACCCGCGGCGCCCACTTGGCCGCCCGCATCCACGATCTGCTCTGCGATGTGGGCGCCTGCCGGTTCGCGTCGGGCAACATCGACATCTCGTTCTACCGCGACGATGTCGCCTCCCGGGGCGGGGGCCTTGTGCCCGTGGCGCCGCAGCCCGTCGTCAAGGGCACCGACCTGCCCTTCGACATCGACGGCTCGACCGTCGTCCTCATCGACGACGTGCTCTTCACCGGCCGCACGATCCGTGCCGCCGTCGACGCCCTGCTCGACTACGGAAGGCCGGCACGCGTCCAGCTCGCGGTCCTGGTCGACCGCGGCCACCGCGAGCTACCGATCAGACCCGACTTCGTCGGTAAGAACCTGCCGACGGCGCGCAACGAACGCATCCACGTGCGTGTGACCGAGCTGGACGGCGTCGATGAGGTGGTTCTCGTGCGCCCGGAGGGAGAGTGACATGGCGAAGCGTGACCTGATCTCGATCGAAGATCTCTCCCGGGCGGACGTCGACCTGCTGCTCGACACGGCCGAGAGCTTCCTGCCCATCCTCGAGCGCGACATCAAGAAGGTGCCGACGCTGCGCGGCCGCACCATCATCAACCTCTTCTGGGAGGCCTCCACCCGCACGTCGTCGAGCTTCGATCTCGCCGCCAAGCGGCTCTCGGCCGACACTCTGGCCCTCAAGGCCAGCGGCTCGGCCGTCGAGAAGGGCGAGACCCTGAAGGACACGGCGATCACGCTGAGCGCCTACTCGCCCGACATCATCGTCATGCGGCATCACTCGGCCGGCGCTTGCCAGACGCTGTCGGCGAACACTCCAGCGAGCGTCATCAACGCCGGCGACGGCAAGCACCAGCACCCCACGCAGTGCCTGCTCGACCTGTTCAGCATGCGCCAGAACCTCGGCCGAAACCTCGAGGGCCTCAAGGTGTTCATCGTCGGCGACATCCTCCACAGCCGGGTGGCGCGTAGCGACATCATGGGCTTCACGATGCTCGGCATGGACGTCACGCTGGTCGCGCCGCCCACGCTCATGCCGCGCGGTATCGAGGAGATGGGCGTCAAGGTCGAGTACGACCTCACCAACCTCAAGGACGCCGACGTCATCTACCTCCTGCGCATCCAGCGTGAGCGCATCAAGGCCGGCGCCAACTACCTGCCGTCCCTGCGCGAGTACAGCGCCATCTGGGGCATCTCGCAGGCCCGCTTGCGTCCTGGTCAGCGGGTCATGCATCCCGGGCCGATCAACCGCGGCGTGGAGATCGCCTCCGACATCGCCGACGACGACGAGAACCTCATCGCCCACCAGGTCTTCAGCGGCCTCGCGGTGCGCATGGCGGTCTTGTACAGGACCATCGACGGGTACAGCGACCGCGCTGCCGGGGAGGAGCTGTGATGGAGCGGACATGGTGCAAGCAGGGTCCCGCGGCCGAGCTCCTCATCAGGGGAGGGCGGGTCGTCGACCCTGAGACCAGGCTCGACGCGGTACGCGATGTCCTCGTGCGCGACGGGAGGATCGTCGAGGTGGCCGAAGAGATCGCCGCACCCGAGCGTGTGAGCGTCGTCGACGCGGCCGGCAAGCTCGTGCTGCCCGGCTTCGTCGACCTCCATGCTCACCTGCGCACTCCGGGCCACGAGGACGCCGAGGACCTCACGACCGGGACGCGCGCGGCGGCCGCCGGAGGGTACGTGACGGTGTTCGCGATGGCGAACACGAACCCCGTGATCGACGACGCGATGATCTTCCGCGGTCTCGTCGAGAGAGCCAAGGAGGAGGCCGTCGTCCCGCTCGGCTTCTTCGCCGCCGTGACGCGTGGCCTGGCGGGCGAGCAGCTCACCGAGATGGGCGAGATCGGCGCCGCCGGCGCGGTCGCCTTCAGCGACGACGGCCGGCCGCTGGCCACCGCCGCCCTGACGCTCCGCGCCCTGCAGTACGTCAAGGTGAGCGGCCGCTTCGTGGCCATCCACGCCCAGGACGACTCGCTGATGAAGGGCGGCCAGATGCACGAATCGCCGGTCTCGGCGCGCCTCGGCCTCACCGGCATCCCGTCGCTCTGCGAGAGCCTCGATGTATCGCGGACGCTCGACATCGCCGAGTACGAGAACGCCGGCGTGCACATCCACCACGTCAGCGCGGCAGCGACGGTGGCCGCCATCGACCGCGCCAAGGCGAAGGGCGTCAAGGTCACGGCGGAGGTCACGCCGCACCATCTGACGCTGACCGACAAGGCGATCGAGGCGCTCGATCCCAACTTCAAGATGAATCCGCCTCTGCGCTCGGAGAGCGACCGTCAGGCACTCATCGCAGCGCTCAGGAGCGGTGTCATCGACTGCGTGGCCACAGATCACGCGCCGCACGTCGCCGAAGACAAGGACGTGCCCTACGAGGAGGCTCCCTTTGGGATCATCGGCCTCGAAACCGCGTTCAGCGTCCTCTACGCGGGGCTGGTCGAGACCGGCGAGATCGACCTGGCGACACTGGTCGACCGCATGAGCGCCGCTCCGGCCAGGATCGCGGGCATGGCGCCGCCGAGCGTTCAGGCAGGCGCAGTCGCGAACCTCTGCGTGGTCGACCCCGAGGCTCGCTGGACGGTCACCAAGGAGACTCTCCAGTCGCGCTCGTTCAACTCGGCCTGGCTCGGCAAGGAGCTCGCCGCCAGAGTGAAGCTCACGCTGGCCGCCGGCCGCGTAGCCTGGGAGGATCTGGGCTAGAGCGCTTCGGGCGGCAATCGCAACGCGCGTTGTTCCGGAGCCGGCGCCCCCTCGGGGGCGCCGGCTCCGGCGCTCTGGCAGGTTGCGGCCGCTTCCGGCATGCGGAGGGGACGCGGGGCACCTCCTGCCGAGGCCCTGAGGCGAGGGCAACCCCATTGACGGCGGATGGCGGGCCGCGTACTGTCCGCATACCTTTCGTATACTTGGTGCCGCCAAGCGCTCCGCTTGCACTCAGCGCTGCAACGGAAGTGTTGTCCGCAGGGTTGACCGTCAGACGGGTGGGACAAGCCGGCACTGCCGGCGGTGAGCCGCAGGGAGGAGAAGCCGCAGGATGAGCCTGGGCGACGGCACCATTCGGCGCATGCTGAACGCCCGCCGGGTCGCGGTCGTCGGCGCGTCGACCGACCCGTCGAAGTTCGGAGCTTTCCTCCTGCGCTCCATCATCAGCGGGGGGTTCGATGGGGAAGTGTTCCCCGTGAACCCGCGGGCTGACCGCATCGATGGGCTGCCGTGCTATCCGAGCATCAGCGCCATCCCAGGCTCCATCGATCTCGCGATTCTCGTGATCCCGGCGCAGGCCGTCCCGGGGGCGCTGCACGAAGCGGCAGACAAGGGAGCCTCCGGCGCCTTCGTGCTCAGCGGCGGCTTTCGCGAGTCTGGGCGCCCGGATCTCGAGGAGGAGATCCTCGCCATCGCTCGTAGTCGCGGCATGAGGCTCCTCGGTCCCAACACCCAGGGCGTCGCCTACGCCGGCAATCGTCTTTCGGCCGTCTTCTGGCCGGTGCTGACGACGCCTGGACCCGTCGCGGTCGTGGGTCAGAGCGGCACGGTCGTCGCGGCGCTGACCGATTGGGCCCAGGATGAGGGTCTCGGGGTGAGCGCCTCCGTCAGCCTTGGCAACCAGGCCGACATCTGCGAGGCCGACGTGCTGCGATTCCTCGGTGAGGACCCCTCTACGCGGTCCGTAGCGCTCTACCTGGAGGGCGTCAGCGACGGGGCGCGGCTGGTTGATGCCGTGCGTGACGTGGCCATGGACCTGCCCATCGTGGTCCTCAAGTGCGGGCGCACCCGCTTGGGTCGCGACGCGGTCGCGTCGCATACGGCCTCGCTGGCCGGATCGGATCGGGTGTTCGACGGCTTCTGTCGTCAGTACGGGATCGTGCGTGTCGACGATACGGAGGCGCTGTACGACGCCGCCAAGATCCTGGCCACCATGCCGCTGCCCGCGGGGAATCGGGTCCTCATGATGTCGTCGTCGGGGGGGAGCTGCGTGCTCGCCGCCGAGGAGGCGGATGCCCGGGGGCTCGCGATGCCTGCGCCGTCTGCCGACTTCGTCGCGGGGCTCAAACGTCTCGGCCTGCCGGTATGGGGCTCGTTCTCCAACCCGCTGGATCTCGGCGGCGTCTCTCTCGGGAGTTTCCGCGAGGCAGTGAGGCTGGCCAACGCCGAGAACCTCGCCGACGTGATCCTGCTGGTGTTCGGCGACCCCATCGAGGGGGCGGACGATCTGGCCTGTGAGCTGGCAGCGCAGTCAAGGGGTCGCATCTGTGCGGCGATCTTCGGCGGGGCGGCCGTCGAGAGCCGACAGCGCTGGACGATGCAGCGGGCAGGGATTCCCGTGTTTCCCACGCCGGAACGCGCCATGCGCGCCATCGGCGCGAGCTGCCGGTACGCCCGCTGGCGGCGCAAGGCGGAGACGCACCCATGAGCGCCGCCCGCGATGAGGTCGTGCACATGCTCCCGGAGCCGGAAGCCGCCCGCTTGCTCGGTGCGTCCGGCATCGCCTACGTGGCTCACGGGGTCGCCACGACCGCCGGTGAGGCGGTGGCGATCGCTGGAGGCTTGGGCTACCCCGTGGTTCTCAAGGTGGTGTCGCCAGACGTAGTGCACAAGACGGAGGTCGGGGGCGTCCTCGTGGGCCTGGCGGACGAGGCTGCCGTGCACGACGGCTTCTCCCGTCTCGTGGCCGAGGTGGCTCGCCGCGCTCCGTCGGCACGCGTCGACGGCGTACTCGTGGCTCGGCAGGTCACCCCCGGCCGGGAGCTCATCGTCGGCGCCGTGAGAGACCCGATCTTCGGTCCGACGGTGATGGTCGGCCTCGGCGGCGTGTTCGCCGAGGCCCTGGCCGACGTGGCCTTCCGCCTGGCGCCGCTGCGCGCGGACGATGCCCTTGAGATGCTCGACGAGCTCAAGGGAGCGGAGCTGCTCGGCGCCCACCGCGGGGCCGCCGCGGTGGACCGCGACGCGGTGGCCGCCCTCTGTGTCAGGCTCGGTCAGGTCATCCTGGCGCGCCCGGAGATCTCAGAGATAGATCTCAACCCCGTGGTGGCCACGCCCGACGGGTGCATCGTCCTCGACGCAAGGGTTCTCGCGCGGTCCCCGGCCACGGACGAAGGGACGTGCACGTGACCTCAGCCGTTGGGCGGCGCACGCCGCCGGGACAAGCCGAGCGGGCCAGCGATCGTGTGCTCAGGGACCTCCGCCGCATGATCCTCACGTTGGAACTGCCACCCGGCGCCGTCGTCACGGAGGCCAGTCTCGTCGAGGTCCTGGCGTGCTCGCGCACGCCGCTGCGGGAGGCCCTCCAGCGCCTCAGCCACGAACACCTGGTCGTGGCCGTGCCGCGGCGTGGCGTGTCGATCGCCGACCTCGGAATCGTCCAGTTCGGCCAGCTCATCGAGGCGCTGGAAGGGGTGGACAGGGCGGCGGGCCGACTCGCCGCCGAACGCATGACGGATGAGCAGTTCGACAGGCTCGACCGCCTGCTCGAGCGCTCCGAGGAGGCGGCGGCCGGCGGTGATCATCCCGAGGTTGTCGAGCTCGACTTCCAGATCCACACTGCCTTCGGAGCGGCATCCGGCAACCACTTCCTGCTCGAGTTCCAGGAGATGCTGCTGCGCTTGCTCGCCCGGTACATCTACCTCGGGTTCACGCGGGCCGGCGATGCCAGCGGCGCGATCGCCGACCACCGGCGGATCGTCGGGGCGCTGCGCCGGCGCGACCCCGACGAGGTGGAGGCGGCCGTCTCGGCCCACATCCGCAACGGCCGAGACCGCATGAGGGCCGCGCTATGACACGGGTCTCACACTGTTCGGCTCCTGACCGATTCTTCGCCCCGCGGCTTGCGTTGGCCGCCATGGCTCCCCAGGACGATGGCACGCAAACGCTGGCGCCGCGGGTGTTCAACAGGTGAACGCGACACGAGGGGGAGTTTGATGAAGGCGGGTAGCGACAAGGGTGAAAGCATTCTCAAGCGAGGCCTGACCCGGCGGGAACTGCTGCGGACGGGCGCAGTCGCCGGCCTGGGCGCCGGTCTCCTGGGCAGCTCTCTCGGGGCTGCCGCCTGCGGCGGCGACGGAGGCGGGACCACCACCTCGCCGTCCGCCTCGGCCGCCGCCGGGGTCAAGCCGGGCGGCACCTTCACGCTGGCCACGGACCAGCTCTTTCCGAAGGACAGCCTGAACCCGCTGACCAACACAACGGACGGGGTCGATGCGCTCGAGGGGATGCTGCGCGAAGGGCTGATCACCTACGACTTCAGTTTCACGCCGCAGCCGCGCCTGGCCGAGAGCTGGGAGGCGAACGCCGACTTCACTGAGTACACGTTCCATATGCGTCCGAACGTGACGTGGCACGACGGCACGCCCTTCACCGCCAAGGACGCCGAGTGGTCCATCCAGCGCATCCTGGACCCCGACAACGGGTCCGGCATGTACGACCGGCTGTCCTCCAGCTTCGATCCCGACGGGGTCCAGGTCATCGACGATCTCACCCTGAAGCTCGTGCTCAAACGGCCGGACTCGCTGCTCCTGCAGCCGCTGTCCAACCAGCAGTGCTACCTGACGAAGGCGAACGACAAGGACTTCGAGGCGGGGATCGGCACCGGCCCCTTCATGCTCAAGTCGTGGGATCCGGGGCGCGGCTACGAGGTGGCGAAGTACGCGGGCTACTGGATGTCGGGCCGGCCGTATCTCGACGGCGTGCGCGGGGTCAGTATCCCTGAGGCGTCCACCAAGCTGCAGTCGGTGGCCAGCGGGCAGTCAGACGTCACCCAGATCGCGTTCGATCAGCTTCCCGTCGTGCAGGCCAACGCGAAGCTGCAGATCGACAAGTACGAGAAGGGCATCATGTACTGCGCCGTGATGCTCACCACGGTGAAGCCGTTCACCGACGGCCGCGTGCGCGAGGCGATGAAGCGCGCGCTCGACCGCGACAAGGTGATGCAGGTGGCCTACGCCGGCGAGGCGTTCGCCTCGCCGGACTCGTGCGTGGCCATGGGCGACAAGTTCATGGACGACGCGCTCATCGCGCGCACCAAGATGGATCGTGCGGCCGCCGAGGCGCTCATGAAGGAGGCCGGGTTCCCGGACGGGATCGATCTCGAGCTCAAGTACCCCGGCGATCCCCTGCACGCGAACTTCGGTCTGGCCGTCGCCGAGGGGCTCAAGGGCTCGCCGTTCCGGGTCACCGCCAAGGCGGTGCCGGCAGACACGTACTGGGATACGGTCTGGATGAAGGATCCTTTCTGCGTCGACGACTGGAACCGGCGTCATCCGGTGGAGACCATGAACCTGCAGGTCAAGAGCGACGCGCCCTGGAACGAGACGCGGTGGAAGAGCCCGCAGATGGACGCTCTGCTCGAGAAGGCGCTGGCCGCGCCCCCCGGCCCGGAGCAAGATGCGATCACGACGGAAGCCTGCTTGTGGCAATCCGAGGGTGATGGCGGCGGGAGCGGCGAGCTCATCCCCGCGTATCTCAACCGCCTCTGGGTCTCGAGGGTCGGCACCGTGGTCGTGCCCTGGACCTTCTCGATGCTCGACTTCCGCGAGACTGGATTCTCCGCGTGACCGACGCCCCGGATCCGCTGCTGGCTGAGACGGAGCTGGGGCAAGAACTCGAGTCCGCCGCCCCTTCCTCCTGGGGAGGGGCGGCGGTCGGCGTCGCCCGGTTCCTGCGCGAGCGCATCCTGCCGATGCTCCTCACACTCCTGCTCATCTCCATCATCGTGTTCGCCTCGACGCACGTCCTGGGGATCGACGTGGCCATGCGCGTCATGGGACGGCAGGCGACGCCCGAGCAGCTGGCGGCGTTCAATCGCGCTCACGGGCTCGACAAGCCGCTGTACGTCCAGTACAGCGCGTGGCTGTGGGGGATGCTCCACGGCGACTGGGGCACATCGGCGCTCAACAACCGCCCGGTCGCCGACACCGTCCTGCCGCGGGCGGCCTACACGCTGATCCTGGCCCTTGCCGCGATCGTCGTTGCGCTCCCGGTCTCGATCGGCTTCGGCATCTACCTGGCCCGGCCTGGACGACGGGCCCGGGAGCTGGGCCTCTCCATCTTCAATGTCTCCCTGGCCGCCTTCCCGGTGTTCGTCATCGGCATTCTGCTCATCTACGTCTTCGGGGTGGTTCTCGCTTGGGTGCCAGTCGACAGCACCGCCCTGGCGTTCGGCACGACCAGCGAGAAGATCGCCGCCTTCATCCTGCCGACGGCGACCTTGGCCATCACGCTCTTGCCTCACATCTCACGGCTCACGCAGGTGTCGGTCCGCGAGACGATGACCACCCCGTACGCCAGGGCGGCGGTCCTGCGCGGATTGTCCCGGCGCACCATTACCTGGCGCCACCTCATGCCCAACGCCTCCGGGCCGATCATCAGCGTGGTGGCGCTCGACCTGATCTGGCTGGTCGGCGGTGTCATCATCGTCGAGAACGTCTTCGGCTTCCCGGGTCTGGGGAGCCTGCTCGTGCAGTCGATCGCCGGCGGCGATCTCATCATGGTGCAGGCGGTCGCGGTGCTCACCGGGGCCATGTTCATCTGCATCGGCATGGCCGCCGATCTCCTCGTGCTCGTCTTGAACCCGCGACTGAGGCGCGGCTGACGTGAGCGCTCAGGCGCAGGTGGCGACCGTCGTCGCCGAACCGGTCCGTCGGCGGACCGGCCTCTGGCGGGCGGTGCTGCGCAGCGCCGAGGGTCGCATCGGCATCTGTCTCGGGGTGTTCATGCTCGGCCTCATCATCATCGGTGGACTCTTCGCCCCCGAGACGACGTACGGGGCAGGGGCTCCCGGCTCTGGATCGTCCGCGGCGCACTGGTTCGGGACCGACGCGCTGGGTCGTGATGTGCTGCTGCGCTTCCTGAAGGGCGGCGAAACCGTTCTGCTCATCCCGCTGGTGGCCGTCACGCTGGCCCTCCTGCTGGGCGGCAGCCTCGGCCTCTTTGCCGCCTATTGGGGAGGGCGTCCGGATGTTGTGATCTCCAAGACGTTCGATGTGATGCTCACCATCCCGCCGCTCCTCGTCGTGCTGGTCATCATCGGGGCGGCGGGCACGTCGAACGCGGTCCTGATAACGACGGTAGCCGTGGTCTACGCCCCGGCGCTCGGGCGCGTGGTCAGGGCCACCGCCCAGTCGGTCAAAGTCAACCCCTATGTGCTCTCCGCCCAGGCGCGCGGCGAGGGGGACTTCGCCATCATCTACCGGGAGATCGTGCCCAACGTGTCCGGCCCGGCGCTGGCCGAGTTCGGGCTTCGCCTCACCTACGGCATCCTCTTCGTGGCGACGCTGAGCTTCCTGGGCCTCGGCGTGCAGCCGCCAGCTGCGGACTGGGGTCTGATGGTGGCCGAGAACCGAGGGCTGTTGACCATCGCGCCATGGGGGACGCTGTTGCCGGCCCTTGGCATCACGGCGCTCGCCGTTTCGTTCAACCTCATCGCCGACGCCGTCGCCAAGTCCCTCGCCGGCGACGAGCTGAGCCGCCTGGCCGTCATATGAGCCCGTCGACACCGTCCGAGTCCGGGCCGGTGCGGTCTGTTCGTGGCGCGCCCATCCGTTGCCCGGAGGACGCCGCCGCCCTCGACGTCCAGGGCTTGAGCGTGGGCTACCGTCAGGAGGGGGGCGGTGTGCTGCGCGTGGCCGCCGGCGTCGATCTGCGCCTGCTCCCCGGGCAGGTGCTGGGACTCGCGGGCGAGTCCGGCTGTGGCAAGAGCACCGCCTCCCTGGCGGCCGTCGGCTATCGGCACCCGGGTGGGGTCATCCTCGCCGGCCGGTCGCTTCTCGGCGACACGGACCTGCTCGCATTGCCCCAGCAGGACCTGCGGCAGCTCTGGGGCGGTCGGGTGGCGTACATCTCGCAGAACGCCGCGGCGTCGCTCAATCCGTCCATGACGGTCGGCCGCCACTTCGATGAAGTGCTGAGCCGCCATGTTGGCATCCGCGGCGCCGAGGCCGCGGCTCGCAAGCTCGAGTTGCTCGAGTCGGTCAAGATCCCCAAACCCGCGCAGGCGCTCCTGCGCTATCCGCACCAGCTGAGCGGCGGCCAGCAGCAGCGGGTCTCGCTCGCCCTGGCGTTCGCTTGCCGCCCTGAGGCGCTGATCCTCGACGAACCGACGACGGGGCTCGACGTCACAACCCAGACGCAGATCACGGCGCTGCTCCGGACTCTGATCGCGGAGACCAGCGTGGCGGTCATGTACGTCAGCCACGATCTCGCCCTCCTCTCGACCGTCGCCAACGACATTGCGGTCATGTACGGCGGAGAGATCGTCGAGCGCGGCGGCGTCGCGCCGCTCGTGAGCGCTCCGCTTCATCCGTACACCTACGCCCTTCTGCGCGCCGCGCCGAGCGCCCGCGCCAGGCAGGCGATCGAGGGCATCCCGGGCGAGCCGCCGGTTAGCGTGAGCGACCACAGCTGCTCGTTCGCGCCGCGTTGTCCGTACGCGGACGATCGCTGTCGCACCGAGCATCCGGACAATCGCGAGATCGAACCGGGCCGTACGGCTCGCTGCCTCCATGCCGAGGAATTGCGGGCCGGCCGGCAGCTCCGGGCGCCGCGCCAGGTCGGCCAGGTCGACGGCGACGGCGACGCACGGAGCGGGCCGGCGCCGCAGTTGCTCGAGGTGCGCGGCGTCTCGTGCTTCTACGGCACGCAGCGGCGGCGAGTGCGGGTGGTCGAGGATATCTCCTTCGGCCTGTCGGATGCCGAAGTGCTCGGCATCGTCGGGCTCAGCGGCAGCGGCAAGTCGACCCTGCTGCGCGCGATCGCCGGCGTCCTTGACGACGTCGAGGGGACGATTCTGTTCCGCGGCCAGCCGCTGGCCCGCATGGCCGTCAGGCGTCCGCGGGCGGTCAGACGCCAGATCCAGATCGTCTTCCAGGATCCGGCGTCGTCGCTCAACCCGAGGCACACGATCGGCAGCATCATCGCTCGCGCCGTTGCGCTCTTCCGCGACGATCTGCCGCGCAGTGAGGTGGGGCAGGCCGTCGAAGAACTGCTGGAGAGCGTGAAGCTGTCGCGCGCATTCCTGCCTCGCTATCCCTCGGAGCTGAGCGGCGGGCAGCAGCAGCGGGTCGCCATCGCCCGCGCCTTCGCCGCACGTCCCACCCTGCTCCTCTGCGACGAAGTGACCTCGGCGCTCGACGTCTCCGTCGCCGCGACCATCATCGAGCTGCTGCGCGACCTGACGAGCAGGACGGGGACCGCCGTGTTGTTCGTCAGTCACGATCTGGCCGTCGTCCGCACCGTCGCCGACAGAGCGGTCGTGATGCGCGACGGCCGGCTCTGCGAAGAGGGATCCACGGATCAGCTCTTCCGCCGGCCCCGTCACCCGTACACCGTCGAACTGCTCTCCTCCATCCCGGACATCGCCGATGTGCACGCGCGAGTCGAGTCTCCCCAGAGCCTTGTCCTGCCCGGCTGAGCGGCGTGCAGAGCGGGCGTGCCTGCCCGTTTCGCCTGCTGGCCCGCGTGGCGCGGCGGGGAGGGGGTACGGCGATGCCTGACGGCGATGACGCGATCGTCGTGCTCGGCGGCGACGCGCTGGGCTTCGCCCTGGCCGCCGACCTCGCCCTTGGCGGCCGGCGGGTGGTCCTGTACGAGACGACTGCGCGGGAGGCCCTGATCGCCCCGATCAGGGAGCGCCGCCAGATCACAGTGCACGGGAGCGGCGGCACGAAGGTGGCGACGCTGTCCCTTGTCACCGACGAACCGTTCGCCGCTCTCGCCGCCGGGAATGTGCTCCTGGCGACCGTCCCTGCGCACGCCCAAGCGATGTTCGGCGAGTTCCTGCTGCCGCTGGTGGAACCCCGGCACCTGCTGGTGCTGTGTCGGGGCGGCCTCGGCTCCCTGGCGCTGGCGCACTGGCTGCTGCTGCGTGGCCGGCAGCCCAGCAACCTGGCGACCTTCGTCGAGACGGATCTCGAGCCGTTCGTCTGCCGCAAGATGGGCGCCGACTCGGTCGTCGTCCACGGGGCCCCCTCGCGGCTTGGTCTCGGTGTCTTCCCGGCAGCGCGCACGGTGGGCGCCCTCGGCCGTCTGGCGGAGGTGCTGCGCGGCGCCTGGGCGTACCCGCATGCGGCGGCCGCCGGCTTGGGGGCGGTCGGCGTCCTCCTGCACGCCGCGACTGTTGTCATGAACGCCGGCCGCTGCGAGCGCCCGGCCGGCGAGTTCCTCCTCTACGACGACGGTCTGACGCCGGGAGTGGCCGCCGTTGTCGAGGCGCTGGACGCCGAGCGGCGGCGGCTCTCGGCGGCTCTCGGCTACGCGCAGACGCCGATCGCGCAGGCGCTGGCGGCGGCGGACCTGGGGCCTGGCGGCGATCTGTGGGCGACCGTCCACGGCAGTCGCGCGTTGTCCGAGGTGAGGGCGCCGTCAGGTCCGCGGGCGCCCTGGCTGACCGGCGGGATCCCCTTCGTCCTACGCACGTGGGCGGAGCTCGGTCGGCAGCTGGACGTCCCGGTCGACACGATCCGGGCCGTTATCAGGCTGGCGGATGCCGCTGCGGGGTTCGACTCGTGGAGCGGCGGCCGCTCGCTGGCCGACCTTGGCGTCGAGGGACTGACGCGCGTGTCATTGGATCGGTACTTGAGAGTCGGCTCCGTGGACTGAGGGCTCGGCGGACGCGGCTCACGAACGGGCCGCGATGGGGAGGGGGAAGGGTGACAGACGCACAGTGGCGCACGGCGGGTCAGCGACGGGACGGGCCTCGAACGCTCGGGATCGTGGACGCCCACAACGACTTGCTGGTCGAGGTAGCGTACTTCGACGTCGAGCCGCACCCCTTCCGGGACCGCTGGCTGGCGCAGCTACGTCAAGGAGGAGTCGCTCTTCAGGTATGCCCCGTCTCCGTGGAGGTCGAGCAGCTGCCCGAGTGGGGCCTGCGCACGGCCCTGAGGCAGATCGCCGCCTGTCACCGGGCGGCGGCGGACGACCCGGCGGACCTCACGCTCGTCCGCGATCCGGCAGAGCTCGAGGCCGCGCTGGCCTCTGGGCGCACTGGGCTCCTGCTGTCGATGGAGGGCGCCGAGCCGCTCGGCTTCGATCCGGCCATGCTCGACGTGTTCTGGCTGCTCGGGGTGCGCATGCTCGCCCTCACGTGGAACCGGCGCAACCCGTTCGCCGACGGGCTCGGCGAACCGGGGGACGGCGGCCTGAGCGAGCTGGGCAAGGCGCTCGTCGACCGCGCCGTCGGACTGGGCGTGGTCCTCGACCTGGCGCACGCCTCCGAGCGCACCTTCTTCCAGGTGCTCGACCGCGCGGCAGGCCACCCTGTCGTCGTCAGCCACGCCGGCTGCAGGGCCGTGTACGGGACGTCGAGGAACCTGTCGGACGCCCAGCTGCTTGCCCTGGCCGAGGCCGGCGGCGTCCTCGGGGTCATGGCCATCCCGCTGACGGTGGACCTGGAGGCCCCCTCGGTGGCCCGCTTCCTCGATCACCTCGACCACGCGGTCGAGGTGATGGGCGTCGACCACGTCGGCCTCGGGGCGGACTTCATGGCCCAGATCGTCGAGTCGGGAGCAGAGCCCGCCGTGCAGGCGACCAGCCTGATGCCCGCCGGCACGTCCTTCGGGGACCCCGTCCCGGGCCTGCGCGGGCCGGCGGACTATCCACGGCTCGTCGCCCAGCTGGAGGGGCGCGGCTACACCGGTGAGCGCCTGCGGGCAGTGCTCGGCGGCAATCTGCTGCGAGTCATAGGTCAGGGGCTGGCGTGCAGCCGGCCCCCCGGCGCTCGCCCCGGCGCGGAGGCGGGCCTGGTGGCGTCGTCGGCCGTGGGCTTTGGCCACGACAGATCAGAGAAGGAGGGAGAAGATGGCTGACGCAGACCCAGCCACGACGCTGGCCCAGATCGTCGCAGCCTTCGTGAGCGGCGACTACGATGACGTCCCCGACCTCGTGCGAGCGGGCCTGGAGGCCGGACTTGAGCCCGACGTGCTCTTGCAGTCCGGCCTTGTTGCGGGGATCCGCGAGGTCGGCGAGATGTTCCGCCGCGGCGAGGCGTTCCTGCCGGAGATGATGCTGGCCGCGGAGGCCTGGGAGGAGGGCGCCGCGGTGCTCGAGCCGCTGATGGCCGGCGCGACTGTCGCCGCCCCGCAGGGCAGAGTCGTGATCGGCACGGTGAAGGGCGACATCCACGCTCTCGGCAAGCGCATCGTCGTCACCATGTTGCGCACCGCCGGATTTGAGGTCGTCGACCTGGGCGTGGACGTGCCGGCGTCGCGCTTCGTCACCGCGGGCGTCGACGCCAACGCCGACATCATCGCCCTCTGCGCCCTGATGACGACGACCATGCCCAAGCAGAAGGAGGTCATCGAGCACCTCCTCGCCGCCGGCCGCAGGGATCAGTTCTTCGTGATGGTCGGCGGGGCCTCGACGACGTCCGCATGGGCGGCGGAGATCGGGGCCGACGCCTACGGCGAGACGGCGGCCGACGCCGTAGCGCTGGCCGAAGGCTACGCGCGACGCGAGCGAGGGAGCTGATCATGCTGACGAGTCTCGACATCTACCGGCGCGCGACGACCGGCGAGATCTGCTCGGAGAAGGACTTCGATCTCAAGCGATACATCCGCACCGTGCGCGCTCTGGCCAAGAAGCACGGCATCGTGTACGACCCTGCCACGCCGATCCCGTCCGACGACGACCTTGTGGAGCGGGTGTGGCAGGCCGGACGAGAACTGATTCTGACCACGGGGGTCTACTGCGTCGACACCGAGCGCATCATCGCCTTCGACGCGTTCGAGCTCGACCAGGCTCTCGCTCACGCGCCGCGGCCGGTGATCCTGGGGAGCGGGCAGTACGCCAGGGTCATCCCGGTGCGCCGGCCCGAGAGTCCGATCGCCCCGTTCTTCTCGCTCGGCGCCTGCGGCGCCGGCGTGACCGACGACAGCGTGTTCATGAGCCTGACGCAGGCCTACTGTGAACTGCCGTACACCGACGCGGTCGCCTCTCCGGCGCTCACCCGCGTGGACGGCATGACGATCGTCGCCGGGAGCCCGCTGGAGGTCGAGGGCTGCGTGCGGACGGTGACGATGACGAGGGAGGCCGCGCGGCGGGCGAACCGCGCTGGTCTCGGGATAGCGAACACCGTCCCAACCGGCGTCCGATCGCAAGGCCACATCGCCGGCAACGCGGCCGCCGCCGATCAGTACGACATGATGGAGATCGGGAACATCGCCGAGCTCAAGATCGACTTCGACAACCTGAGCAAGATCGCCTACATGCAGGGCCGCGGCCGCACGATTCTGGGGGAGACGGGTCCGGTGCTCGGTGGGTACGCCGGTGGTCCGGAGACGTGCGCCATCACGATGGTGGCCTACCACTTCTTCGCGCTGCTCGTGCTCCGCGCCGGCGTGCAGCATCCCTACACCTCGCACTTCCAGACACAGTCGTGCACGTCGCGCGAGGCCACGTGGCTGCAGTCGCTGGCCGTCCAGGCGATCACTCGCCACAGCGACGTGCCCTGCCTTGAGACGGGCACCTACGCGGCGGGCCCTGCGACGGAGATGAGCCTCTACGAAGCCGCCGTGATGGCGGCGCGCAGCGTTGTCTCCGGTGGCAACGTCGAGTCTGGCCCGACGGCGCGCGGGACACATCTCGACCACGTCTCGCCGATGGCGAGCCTGTTCGCCGCCGAGGTGGGGCGCTCCGTCGCCGGCATGTCGCGACAGGACGTCAACGCGATCGTCCTGAGGCTCCTCGCCAAGTACGAGGATCGTCTCGCCGACCCACCCCTGGGCCGGCGCTACCAGGATTGCTACGACATGGGCAGCCGGTTGCCCGGCTCCGAGGCCTTGGCGTGCTACCGGACGGCCAGGGCCGAACTCTCCGGCATGGGGCTGCAGTTCGGGGATCCGTCCTACTACGCCTGATGAGGGCCTCGCGAGGCAGACCAGAGGAGATGAGAGTGGTGAGCGGAGTCGCCTTTGCGCCTCCCGCGGGCGCCGACGTCGTGAGGACCATCGACGTTCACGCCGCCGGCGAGCCGCTGCGCGTGATCGTCGACGGCGTTCCGGCAATCCCCGGCGCCTCCATGCTGGAGAAGCGCCGTTACGCCCGCGAGCACCTCGACACGCTCAGGCGGAGGCTGATGTGGGAGCCCCGCGGTCACGCCGACATGTACGGCGCGATCGTCACGGAGCCGGTGACGAAAGGCAGCGACTGCGGCGTGCTGTTCCTCCACAACGAGGGGTTCAGCACGATGTGCGGCCACGGGATCATCGGCTTGACGAAGGTCCTGCTCGAGACCGGCATGGTCGCCGGCGGCGACGGAGAGGCCGTCATCCGTATCGACACGCCGGCGGGGCTGGTCGTCGCGCACGCCGCCCGCGTGGCGGGCGTCGTGCGCGGCGTCACGTTCCGCAATGTGCCCTCCTTCGTGTATGAGAAGGGCATCGGCGTGCGGCTACCCGGCATCGGCGAGACCGTCTGCGACATCGCCTTCGGCGGCGCCTACTACGCGTTCTGCGACGCGACCAGCCTTGGGCTGTCGCTGCAGCCCTCGCAGCACAACCGGCTTGTCGAGGTCGGCAGGCTGGTCAAGCGGGAGGTGCTGGCCAGGACCTCGATCCACGACCCGGTCGCGCCCGATCTCGGCTTCCTCTACGGAGTGATCTTCACTGGCCCGCCCGCGGACCCGCGCCACCACAGCCGGCACGTCTGCATCTTCGCTGAGGGGGAGGTCGATCGCTCGCCGACGGGGACCGGCGTCAGCGGCCGCGCGGCGCTCCTGAGTCAAGCCGGGCTGCTGGCCGACGGCCACACCATCCAGATCGAGAGCATCCTCGGCACCTGCTTCGGGGTGGCGGTCGCCGGCCGATCGCGGGTGGCGGACTTCCCCGCGGTGGTGCCGGAGGTCTCCGGCGAGGCCTACTTTACCGGCACCAGCACGTTCTTCGTCGAGGCTGGCGACCCGCTCGCCGGCGGCTTCATCTTCCGTTGACGGAGACTGGACACACATCTAGTATGCGCTTGGTATACAACGTGCATATGCCACGACACGGGGGAGTGACGCGGGTCACGGTCGCGTGGCCCCGCGATCTGCGTCCAGACACGGGGAGCTGATCGAATGCAGGACTACATGTGGGACTACCGCGATCCGCACGCATGGATGGAGCGCACCGCCAGGTTCCCGCCGATGATCATCACCTGCGCCGTCGACGGGGGCATCCAGGGCAAGGAGAGCCATCCGGCGCTGCCGGAGCTTCCTGAGGAGATCGCGCTTGAGTGCCAGGCCGCCTACGAGGCGGGGGCCTCCATCGTTCACATCCACGGTCGCGACCCGGCCAACTTCACGAATTGTACCGACGACCCCGAGGTATACCGCGATATCCTCGGCCGGGTGCGAGAGAGGTGCCCGGAGCTGATCCTCAACATCACCACCGGCGGCGGGCCGACGACCACGGACGAAGGCCGCTTCGCCATCCTCGACGCGGGCCCGGAGATGGCGACGCTGAACCTGGGCCCCGACATGGAGCGCTTCGAGCTGGCGGCCCGCAAGCCGCCGCTGCCGCATCCTCGCGAAGCCATGGTCGTGGACATGTGCATGCCCTTCACGTACGGGTTCATCGACCGGCTCGCGGGCACGATGCTGGAGAAGGGCATCAAGCCCGAGCTCGAGGTGTACCAACCGGGGCAGTACTGGGTGAGCCGGGGCTTGGCCGAGCGCGGGCTGGTCCGGCCGCCGTACGCCTACCAGTTCGTCATGGGCGTCCAGACGGCGATCTACCCGACGCCGTGGAACGTACTGGGCATGCTGCAGGAGCTCCCGAAGGACTCGCTGTTCACCCTGGCGGCGATCGGCAAGTTCCAGTGGCCGCTGGTCAGCATGGGCATCATCCTCGGCGGCCACGTCCGCGTGGGCCTCGAGGACAACCTCTACGAGCGCCGCGGGCGCAAGCTGGAGGGGAACGGAGAGGCGGTCGCGAAGGTCGTCCGCCTGGCCGGTGAGTTCGGCCGCGAGATCGCGACGCCGATGCAGGCCCGCGAGATGCTCGGCCTGTCCGCCACACCGAGCAGCTACTGAGCGGGAGGAGCCCAATGCACCACGAGAAGTCAGGTCAGCTGTTCGAGCGCTCGCTGAAGGTCATGCCCGGAGGCAACACGCGGTCGGTCACGCACTACGAGCCGTATCCGGTGGCCATCGACTACGGCCGGGGATGTCGCCTCTGGGACGTGGACGGCAACGAGTACATCGACCTGCTCAACAACTACACGCCGCTCGTGCACGGCCACGCGCATCCGCTGATCACTGAGGCGATCGCGGCAACGGCCGCGAGAGGCACCGTCTTCCCGGCGCCCACGCCCATACTGGTCGAGCTCGCGGAACGGGTCTGCGCCAGGACGCCCTGCATCGATCAGGTCCGGTTCACGAACTCGGGCACCGAAGCGGTGATGGTTGCGCTGCGAGCTGCCCGCGCCTACACCGGCAGAGACGAGCTCGTCATGCCGGCCGGCGGGTTCCACGGCACCTGGGAACAGGTGGCGCTCGAGGCCGTCGAGATGCCGGCCGAGGACGGCATCGTGCAGTCGAACCGCGTGCCCCGAGGCATCCCCGAGAGTGTCGTCAACATGATGCACTTCGTACGGTACAACGACATTGGCCACCTCGAGGAACTGATGGCGCGCCACGGTGAGAAGGTGGCGGCGATCATCATGGAGCCGATCCTGGGGCACACACTGCAGCCGGGCGATCCGGAGTTCGTCCGCGCTGCGCAGCGGATCGCCGAACAGTACGGAGCGCTCCTCGTGCTCGACGAGGTCGTGACCTGCCGTCTGCATGTTGGCGGATGGTCGGCGCTGCACGGCATCAAGCCCGATCTGACCACACTCGGCAAGACGATCGGCGGCGGGCTGCCGGTGGGGGCCATCGGCGGCAAGGCGAGCGTGATGGAGGTTTTCGACGCCCGTCGGCCCAACGCGGTGCCGCACCACGGCACGTTCAACGGCACGTCGCTGGTCATGGCCGCCGGATGTGTGAGCCTCGACCTGCTCGACCAGGCGGCGATCGACCGGATCAACGCGAACGGCGACCGGGTAGCCGCCGCCATGGCGGCGGCGGTCACCGACATCGGAGCCGAGGTGTGCGTCGTCAATGCCGGGTCGCTGCTGCACGCCCACTCGGCGAAGTGGCGGGCTCTGCACCGGGCGTGCCTGGAGGAAGGCCTGTACATCGCGCCGCGCGGCAGCATGAACCTCTCGACCGTCATGGAGGCGGCCGACCTGGAGGCGGCGCTCGCCGCCTGGCGGCGCGCTCTGGAGCGCGTCGACTGGAGCGACTGACATGGCCACCAAGACGGTCAGCCTGCTGGGCAGGGAGGCGCTCGACCAGATCCACGGCGAGTCGCTGCGCATTCTCGCCGATGTCGGGGTGCGCGTCGAGAACGCGCGCTGCCGGGCCGTCCTCGAGGCTGCTGGGGCCAGGCCGGTCGGCCGGACTGACGTCGTGCGCCTGCCGGCCGCCATGGTCGAGGAGGCCATGGGCCAGGTCTCGCGGAGCTACGAGCTCGTGCACCCCGGCGGCCGGCGGTTCGCCGTCTCAGACGGCAGGCAGCACGCCGGCGTGCGCGTCAAGATGCCGAAGGTGCTCGAGTACGGGGCGGCCGAGCTCCGGCCGCCCCGCCGTCAGGACGTGATCGACCTTTGCCGCATCACCAAGGGGCTGCCCGGGGCCGAGTTCACGGTGGCCATCCAGTACCCGAGCAGCGACGTGCCGGCCGAGATCGATGTCGCCGACAGTCTCGGCCTGGTGTACGCGGTCACCGGGCTGTTCAGTCTGTGCGCGCCGGGCAACGTCGACGACGCGCGCACCTCGCTTGATCTGGCGATGGCGGCGGTCGGCACCGACAGCCTGGACCGCGACCCGGGGACCTGGGTCGAGATCAACACGACGACGCCTCTGGTGCTGGGCGACCGTGAGGGCGCCATCATCCAGCATGTGGTCGGGCGGGGCTGCCCGTCGACATCGGCCCGATGCCGGTCGCCGGCGTCGCCACGCCGGCGACCCTCGCGGGCAACCTGCTGCTGGGCAACGCCGAGGCGCTCTTCCTGTGCACGCTCGCGAACACCATATGGCCCGGGATCAAGGTCCTGCACGCCACGACGGGCTCGCTCATGAACATGCGTACTGCCTACCTCTCGATGGGCTCGGCCGAGACGTGCCTGCTGAGCAGCGGCGAGATCGCGCTGGCGAGGTATTACGGGCTGCCGACCACGCGCATGGGCGGCTACAGCGACTCGCAGTGGCCGGACGTTCAGGCCGGCATCGAGAAGGCGTTCGCTCTGCTCATCCTGGCGCAGAGCGAAGCCGACTTCGTCACCATGGGTGGCCCGCTCGACAACGCCGCCCACCACAGCTTCGAGCAGGTCGTCATCGACCACGACATTTGGGAGATGGCGCAGCGCCTGACGACGGAGATCGTCGTCGACGAGAGCACTTTAGCCCGTGAGGTGATCGAGAAGGTCGGGCAGGGCGGCTCGTTCCTGGGTGACACCCACACGCGACGCGCCGTCCAGGCCGGCGAGCACTACTACGGCGGGTCGTTCAACCACACCGGGCGCGCGGGTGAGCAGTACACGATGCTGGCTCGCGCCCACAGTCGCGTCGAAGAGATCCTCGCGCAACCGTTCGCCTACGGCGCCCCTCCGGACGCCGTGGCACGCATCAAGGAGTACGTGCGCAGCCACGCCCGGGAGAAAGGCGTGACGCCGCCAAGCTGGACGGCGTGACGCCCGGCTAGGGCGGGTGAGGGCATGCGGACATCCCGAGTCTAAGGAGGAGGCGATGCGGGAGCCGACGCCGCTGTCGGCCGAGAGAGCGGAGGCGCTCGAGGCGGCCGTTCACGGCGTCGCTCGCGATCTGTTCGCCTCCATCTCGCAGGGCAAGCCGTCGCTGCTCTCTGCCGAGCGCCGGCAGAGCGAGCTTATGGAGCTGGCGATAGCAGACGAGCGGCTCAAGGTCGAGCTCTTCCGCTTCGTGGACGTCTTCCCGACGCTGCGCACGGCCGGCGAGATCGACCGCCACCTCCGTGAGTACTTCGGGCAGCCTGGGCTGCCGATACCGCGCCTGCTGCAGGCAGGCCTCGAGGCGTCCTCGCATTGTCTGGCGTCTTCCGTCGCGGCGGCGGTGATCCGGCGTCAGATGCTGAGCTTCGCGCAGCGGTTCATCGTCGGGCGCGACGCGGACGACGCCCTGCGCCGGCTGCGCAGGCTCCGCCGACAGGGTGTCGGGTTCACGCTCGACGTCCTCGGCGAGGCGTCGGTCGGCGAGGCGGAGGCGAGGGACTACCAGGAGCGATACCTCCGCCTTCTCGACGGCCTGCACGAGGAGGTCGCATCGTGGCCGCCTGACCCGGCGATCGATCAGGCCTCGTGGGGCCCGCTGCCCCGGGTCAACGTGTCGATCAAGATCACCTCGCTGCACTCCCAGATCGACGCGCTCGACTTCCGCGGCTCGGTCGAGGCGGTCAAGGGTCGCCTCCGACCGGTCTTCCGCAAGGCCCTGGCGACGGGTGCTTTCGTCAACCTGGATCTCGAGCAGTTCCGCTACCGCGACCTCACGTACGCTGTCTTCAAGGAACTCCTGGACGAGGCCGAGTTCGCCGGCTACGACCAGGCCGGCGTCGTGGTGCAGGCCTACCTCCGCGACGCCGAGGCCGACATCGCCGGATTGATCGACTGGGCCCGGGAACGGGGCCGTGTCCTCACGGTGCGCCTCGTCAAGGGCGCCTACTGGGACTACGAGACCGTGCAGGCGGAGCAGGAGGGCTGGCCGTCGCCGGTGTTCATCCACAAGCCGGACACGGACGTGTCGTACGAGCGCATCACCCGTACCATGCTCGAGCACCCTGGGCAGCTACGACCCGCGTTCGCCAGCCACAACGTGCGCTCACTGGCCAACGTCATCGCCACGGCCGAAGCGCTCGGCCTGCCGAGCGATGCCTACGAGATCCAGATGCTGCACGGCATGGGCGAGCCGATCAAGGCGGCGATCCGCGCTCGCGGCCTCCGGCTACGCGAGTACGCGCCCGTGGGTGAGCTCATCCCGGGCATGGCCTACTTCGTGCGGCGGCTGCTCGAGAACACCGCCAACGAGTCCTTTCTGCGGCTGACCTTCGCGGAAGGACTCGACGTCGAGCGCCTGATCCGCGCCCCGCAGCCGTCGTCTGTCGTCGGTCGCGCGACACGGCGCCTGCCCGGATCGGCGTCCACCGTCGCAGCCGACCCAAGCCCGTTCCGGAACCAGCCGCGCCTCGACTTCGCCCGGCAGGAGAACCGGACGGCGTTCGCCACCGCCCTGGAGCGCGTGCGCTCGGGCGCGGCGCCGGCGGGCGTCGGCCGGCACTGGCCGCTCGTGATCGACGGACGCCTGATCGAGACCGCCGAGACCCTCATCTCGGTGGACCCGTCGCGGCCGGAGCGCATCGTGGGCACGACCGGCTACGCCGGTACGGAAGAAGCCGAGCGGGCCGTGGCGGCGAGCCGCGCGGCCTTCCCGGCCTGGTGCGACGCGCCGGCGAGCGAGCGGGCCGGCGTGCTGTTCCGGGCCGCGGAGCTGATGCGTGGCGAGCTCTTCGAGCTCGCCGCCCTTGAGGTCTACGAGGCCGGCAAGACCTGGCGGGAGGCGGATGCCGACGTCGGCGAGGCAATCGACTTCCTCGAGTACTACGGCCGCGAGGCGCTCCGGCTGCAGGAGCCGGGGCCGGGCAGTCACGAGGACCCGCGGGGCCGCTCGCGGGCCCTGCGACCACGCGGTGTGACCCTCGTCGTGGCGCCCTGGAACTTCCCGCTGGCCATCCTCACAGGGATGACGAGCGCGGCTCTGGTCGCGGGCAACACCGTCATCGTCAAGCCGGCCGGTCCGACACCTGTGATCGCCGCCCAACTCATCCGTGTCCTGCACGCCGCCGGCGCTCCGCCAGGAACGGTCAACTACCTGCCCTCGCCCGGGGGAACGGTCGGCGAGGCGCTCGTCCGTCACCCCGAGGTCGACATGATCGCCTTCACGGGCTCCAAGGACGTCGGGTTGCGCATCATTCGCGAGGCTGCCGTCCATCCGGCGCGCTCCGGCCCGAAGTGCGTCGTGGCCGAGATGGGGGGCAAGAACGCGATCATCGTCGACGAAGACGCGGATCTCGACGTCGCCGTGCTGGAGAGCGTCGTCAGCGCCTTCCACTACCAGGGGCAGAAGTGCTCGGCGGCGTCCCGAATCATCGTGGTGTCCGGCGCCTACAACGAGTTCGTGAAGCGGTTCGCCGATGCGGCGCGCTCTGTCCGCGTTGGCCCGCCCGAGGATCCCGCCAGCCGCATGGGTCCGGTCATCAACGCCGCCGCGAAGGAGAACATCGAGCGGTACATCGAACAGGGCCGGCGCGAGGGCAGGGAAGTGCTTGCCGCCGGGCCGCCGCCCGGAGGCTGGCCTGGCGACGGGTACTACGTCGGTCCGCACATCTTCGCCGACGTGTCGCCGGACGCCCTCATCGCCCAGGAAGAGATCTTCGGGCCGGTCGTGGCGGTGATGAGGGCGCGCGATATGGACGAGGCGCTCGCCATCGCCAACGGGACGCAGTACGCGCTCACCGGAGGCCTCGTTTCGCGGAGCCCGGCGACGATCGCCCGCGCGCGCCGCGAGTTCAGGGTCGGCAACCTCTACATCAACCGCGGCATCACCGGAGCGCTGGTCGAGCGCCAGGCGTTCGGCGGATTCAAGATGAGCGGCGTCGGATCCAAGGCCGGCGGGCCGGATTACCTGCCGCAGTTCATGCGGCCTGCTCCGGCCGCACCCCCGGATACCAGCGACGAACTGACCCCGAGTCGTCCTACGCCAAGCTCGAACGGCGATCCGGACACCGCGTGGCGAGCGGCGCGTTCCGCCGTGGCGCGCGCCGCGGCGACGGTCCCTGCCATGCGGGAGCTCCCGGTCGCGGCGGGCGCTGCCGCGGCGGGCCGCGCCGCGCGGCTCGTCGAGCGCAACAGTCGTGAACTCCAGGCCCGCCTTCTCGAGGAGTGCGACGGGAGGGGAGAACAGTCCCTGCTCTGGTCGGCGCAGGAGGTGCGACAGGCGGCCGTCATCCTCGACGAGCTGTCGCACCTGATCGGCGACGTCCACCGAGTCCGCCGTATGGGCCATCAGCCGGGCGAGCTGAACCAGTACTTCTACGAAGGCCGGGGTCTGGTGCTGGTCCTGGGGTCGTCGGGGCGCCCGCTCACCAGCATCTGCCTGATGGCGGGTGCGGCCCTGGTCGCCGGCAATCCGGTCGTCATCATGCCGGGCCGGCGGGCCGGCGAAGGTGCCGGGTACCTCGCGGGACTGCTGGCCGCCGCCGGCTTTCCTGCCGACGCCGTCATGGTGATCCCGGCGGCCGGGCCACACCTCTGCGACGCCCTCGTTGGTCATCCGGACGTGGCGGTGGCGGCGGTCTCCGGCGGCCGCGCCGCCGTCGACCGCGTCGTCGCCGTGGCGGGACGCGCCACCGCCCGCGACCGGGTCAGGCGCGTGGTAACGGACACCGGTTTCTCGCCGGCGTATCTGCCCGACGCCCACCACATCGTGCAGTTCCTGGAGCCGCGGGTGGTCACCGAGAACACGCTGCGGCGCGGCTTCGCCCCGGCTGAGGACGTCGCCATGGGCGCGCAATGACGGCGGGCCACAACAAGCCCGGGGGGCCGTCTCTGTGGCGGGGATCGAGTGTCAAGGGCTTGCGCGAGCGGTCGGAACCAGGGTGCTCACGCCGCTCGGCAGGAGGTGGCGGCGGCGAGACGAACCCCGGGAGAGGCTCCGAGACCTGAGGAGGGACACCATGGCGAAGAAGAGCGTCCTCGACTTGTGCGAGCTGAAGCGCGCCGGGAACCAGATCGCCTGGCTCACGGCCTACGACTACCCGACCGCGACCTTCGAGGAGGCCGCCGGCGTCGACATGATCCTGGTGGGAGACTCGCTGGGCATGTGCGTCTACGGCTACCCCGGCACCGTGCCGGTCACCATGGAACAGTGTCTGGTCCACTGCGAGGCCGTTCGCCGCGGCGCTCCCGGGACGTTCGTCGTCGGCGACATGCCCTTCGGCAGCTACCAGGTCTCCGACGACGAAGCGGTGCGCAACGGCGTCCGCTTTCTCAAGGAGGGCGGCGTCGACGCGGTCAAGCTTGAGGGCGGCGTTCGTGTGGTGAGCCGCGTCAGGGCTCTCCTGGACGCCGGCATCGTCGTCTGCGGGCACATCGGCCTGACGCCGCAGAGCTCGGGGCAGCTCGGCGGCCACAAGGCTCAGGGTCGCACTCTGGAATCCGCGCAGATGGTCGTCGAGGACGCCCGGGCGCTCGCCGAGGCGGGCGTTCATCTCCTCCTCCTCGAGGCGGTGCCGCCTGAGGTGGCCGGCTTCATCCGGGCCGAGCTGCCCATACCGGTCCTCGGCATCGGCGCCGGCGCCGACGTCGACGGCCAGATCCTGATTGTCAACGATGTCCTCGGCACCTTCCAGGCGTTCACCCCGAAGTTCGTGAAGAGGTACGCCGACCTCGCCGGGGTCTCGATCGCTGCGCTGAGCGAGTACGTCGCCGACGTGCGCGGCGGCGTCTTCCCCGAGGACCAGCACTGCTACTACATGTTGGAGGGCGAGCATGCCCGGTTCACGGCGTGGACCGGGCAGGAACCCTGAGAACCCGCGCCGACGGCTCCTCCGCGGGGCGCCGGCGAGAGCGAGGTGAAGGGAATGCGTGATGTGGCACCCGGCTTCAAGGCCGCCGAGCGCGTCGAGCTGCTCAGCGGCGAAGCCGTGTTCGAGGTCGCCGCGGAGGCCGCGGCGCTTGCCGCCACGGGAAGGGCCGTCTACCCGTTCCACATGGGTGAGCTGGACTTCCCGACGCCGGCCAACATCGTCGAGGCGTGCGCCAGGGCGCTGCGTGACGGCAAGACCAAGTACACGCCCAACGGCGGACTTCCCGAGCTGCGCGAGGCTCTGGCGGCCGACGTCGGTCGGGCACGTTCCCTCGAGTACACGGCGGAGAACGTCGCCATCCAGCCGGCGGGTAAGCCGGTGATCGGCAAGTTCCTGCTGGCGCTGATGAACCCGGGCGACGAGGTGCTGTATCCGAACCCCGGGTTTCCCATCTACAGCTCCCTGATCGGCTTCTTCGGCGGCGTCCCGATCCCCTACACGTACGTCGAGAGCGAGGAGGGCTTCCACCCCGATCTCGACGGGCTGGAGCGGCGGATCACGCCGAGGACGCGACTCCTGATCCTCAACGACATGCACAACCCGACGGGCGCCGAGTGCACCAGTGAGGAGCGCGAGCGCCTCGCGGACCTCGCGCTCAGGCACAACCTCTTCGTACTGTGCGACGAGGCCTACTTCGACGTCCGCTATGGGGGAGCGAGCCATTCGCTGGCGTCCGAGCCTGGCATGCAGGAGCGCTGCGTCCTGCTGTACACGTTCGGCAAGAAGTACGCGATGACCGGCTTTCGCCTCGGCGCCGCCATCGGCCCCAAGCCAGTGATCGACATCATTGTGGAGCTGAACGTGAACTGGGAGTCCTGCGCCAACCACTTCGCGCAGTATGGGGCGCTCGAGGCGATCGTGGGCGGGACCGCCGGCACCGAGGAGATCCTGACGCGGCTGCGCCGCCGGAGAGACGTGGCCAGCGAACTGCTCAACAGCACGCCCGGCGTGCGCTGCGCGACGCCGGACACGACCTTCTATCTCTACCCGAACGTGACGGGCGCCGTGCGCCTGGCCGGCTGTCGCGACCACGAGAGCTTCCGTCGCCTCGTCCTCCAGCGCTCCGGCGTATCGTTCTGCACGCGACCGCACTTCGGTTCGCCCTTGCCCGGCGAAACCGACAACCACCTGCGCATCTCCTACTCCGGCATCCCCGCCAAGCGCATCCAGGAGGGCCTGAGCGCGTTCCGCGACCTGATGCGGTCGATGGCCTAGCCGGCCGGTGACACGCCCGGAAGAGGCGCCGCGGCCGTCCCAGCGTAGGGGAGAGCCGCGGCGCCGTGTCGTCGGGGGCGCCTTGCCGCCGCGGGATCAGGCTGGTACAGTGGCGCGGACCTTTAACCGCGTCCCGAGAGACGGAAAGGGGGCCGGCGCTGTCGTGAGTCACGACGGCGCCTTCTCATGCCGCGCACTCTGTCAGAGATCCTTCCGTTCGCGCCGGTCGTTTCGCGACGCGCCTGTCACGTCGAAGCGCCGGCAGCCGACTCGAGCGCAGCATGAGCGAGGCGGTGGACAGTCCGCTGGGGCACGCGCCGCAGCAGTGGGCCGAGACCTCTCACTGCCGCGTGAGCGCCGTGCGCCACCTCGGGGCGTTCGTCATCCTCGAGCTTCAGGCGTCGCGGCTGGCCGCGAAGGCCGGGCCGGGGCAGTTTGTCATGGTCACCGTGCCCGGCGGCGGCTTCGTCTTGCGCCGACCGCTCTCCCTGTTCACGGTGCGCGGCGCGCGGGTCGGTCTGCTCATCGAGACCCGTGGGGCCGGCACGGAGAGGCTCGCGGCCGTTGAGCCTGGGGACGTCGTCGACCTTGCTGGGCCGCTCGGCAGCGTCTTTCCGCTCGACGGCGTCGACGAGGCTCTGCTCGTCGGCGGCGGTATCGGTTGTGCCCCGCTGCAGTACCTGGCCGACGAACTGGCCGCCGCCGGGGTGGACGTCACCGCCGTCTTCGGCTTCCGCGACCGTCGCGCGGCACGGCTGGTCGAGGCGTTCACGATCAATCGGCTGCTCGTCTCGAGCGAAGACGGCAGCGTCGGACGACGCGGTACGGTGATGGATGTCCTGGGGACCCTCACGCCGCGATCGCGGGCCGTCATATACGCCTGCGGCCCGTCCGGCATGATCGCCGCAGTACGCCGCTGGAGCCTCGAGAAGGGGCTGCGCGGCTACGCCTCGCTGGAGGCCCACATGGCCTGCGGCACGGGCGCCTGCCACGGTTGCGTCGTCGAAACGGCCCGTGGACGGTTGCGGGTCTGCAGTGAGGGTCCCGTGTTCCGGCTGCACGAGGTGCTCGGATGAGCGGCGCGCCCGGCGTCGATCTGCGCGTCGCGCTCGGCCCCATTCAGCTCGAGCACCCGGTGCTCGACGCGTCGGGCACGTTCGACCTGCTCGAGGCGGCGCGCCGCTACGAAGGCGACTACCTGGCCGCCTTCCCCTTCGCCGCGTACGTCCCCAAGACGGTCACGCTGGAGGCCAGGGCCGGCAACCCGGGGCCACGGGTCACCGAGACAGCCTGCGGGATGATCAACGCCATCGGCCTGGAGAACCCGGGCGCGGCGGCCTTCGTCGCCGGCCTCGGCGAGTGGGCGCGCCTGCGGCAGCCCGTGATCGTCAGCGTCGGCGGCAACACGCCCGAGCAGTACGCCGCTGTGGTGCGGCTGATCGAGGAGTATCTCGCAGGAGCGGCTCCCGAGGACGCGCCGCGCATTGAGGGCTACGAGCTCAATGTCTCGTGCCCCAACGTGGCGACCGGGCTGCAGATCGGCGCCGATGCGGCTGCGACCGCAGCCGTCACCGCCGGCGTGCGGCGGGAGACGAAGCGCTTCCTCTTGGTCAAACTCACGCCGAACGTGGCGGACGTCACGCTTCCCGCCCGGGCGGCCGTCGCCGCCGGCGCCGACGGCGTCTCGCTGGTCAACACGTTCAAGGCGATGGTGCTCGACCGGCAGACGCTGCGCCCCTTCCTCGGCAACCGCACCGGCGGTCTTTGCGGCCCGGCCATCAAACCCATCGCCTTGCGCATGGTCGCCGAGGTCGCCGCCGCGCTGCCCGGTGTGCCCATCGTCGGCATGGGCGGCATCATGACGGGCCAGGATGCCCTGGAGTTCATCGCCTGCGGGGCGGCGGCTGTGGCGACGGGGGTGGCCAACTTCGGCGGCCTCGACGTGCCGGCCCGCATCGTCGCCGAACTGCGCGGTGAACTTGCCGCGCGCGGCCTCGCGTCGCCTGCGGCCGCGCGAGGGCTCGCGCTCGTCGGCGGGCGGTCTGCCGGCGCTTGCTCGCCGGGGCAAAACGCCCGCAAGTGAAGCGCTTTTCCGGCAAGTGTCGCTGTTGAACTGGCGCTTCGCCATCGTATAGACTCTCGCGCAATGTCCACCACGGCCCGGCACTTCAACTCGGCTCCTGAACGGTCGCTCGACCAGCGGCTCGACGCGTTGGCGCGAGCCAACGAGGTTCGCAGCCGTCGCGCTGCACTCAAGGTCGACCTCAAGCGCGGCGCCGTCGACATCTGCGACGTACTCGCGGCGCCGCCGGACTACATGCTGACGGCCAAGGTGATCGATCTCCTGATGGCAGCTCCCAAGCGTGGCCGCGTCAAGTCGGCCCGCATCATGGAGCAGTTCCGCATCAGCCCGAGCAAGACAGTCGCCGGGCTCTCGGAGCGCCAGCGCGCCGCGCTGCTCGACTACCTCGGCGGGTGACGCCATCGCCTCGGTCTTCGTCCTCTCGGGGCCGTCCGGGGCCGGCAAGGGGACCATCATCGCGCTTGTGTGCGAACGCTTGGACGGGATCGCGAGGGCCGTGTCGGCCACGACGCGCGCGCCGCGTCCGGGCGAGCAGGACGGTCGCGAGTACCACTTCGTCGATCGCGCGGCGTTCGAGTGCGCCGTGGGCGCCGGGGAGTTCCTCGAGTGGGTACACTACAGTGGCAATCTCTACGGGACCCTGCGCTCCGAGGTCGAGGAGAGGTTGGCGGTGGGCGAGGATGTGATCCTCGAGATCGAACTGGCGGGCGCTCGGGCGGTACGGGCGGCGGTGCCGGATGCGGTGGCCGTCTTCATCGCGCCGCCGAGCATGGCCGAGCTGCACGACCGCCTGCGCGGCAGGGGTACTGAGTGCGACGCCGCCATCGCCCATCGGCTGCACATCGCCGAGACCGAGGTGGCGGCGGCACATGAGTTCGACCACATCGTCGTCAACGACGATGCAGGACGGGCGGCGGCTGAGGTCGTCGCCATCATCGAAGGACGGAGAAGGGGTACCTAGTGGACAAGCCGCGCATCGACGAGCTGCTGCCGTTCGCGGGCGGATCGCGCTACGCGCTGGTGATGATCGCCGCCAAGCGCGCTCGTCAGATCAACAGCTACTATCACAACTTGGGTGAGAACCTGATGGGTCTCGAGGAGCTCACCCCGCCGCTCATCAACACGGGCAGCACGAACCTCCTGACCATCGCCTTCGAGGAGATCGTGGACGGCAAGATCGAGTACCACACGCCGGACTGACGCTCCGATGAACGCGCCCGCGCCTGACGCATCCGCCGAACACGCGGTGCTGGTGGGTGTCACCGGAGGGATCGCCGCATACAAGACCGTCGAGCTTGTTCGCGCCCTCGTCAAGGACGGGCTGCGGCCGCGCGTCGTGATGACGCCCGCCGCCGAGCGCTTCGTGACGCCGCTGACCTTCGCCGCCGTCTCGCAGGCTCCGGTCCTCGACGAGACCGAGGCGTGGCAGGCGAGTGGCGGGTGGGTGGCGCACATCGAGGCCGCGAGGCAGGCGCGCGTCATGATCGTCGCTCCAGCGACGGCCAACACGCTCGCCAAGCTCGCGGCCGGCATCGCCGACAACCTGCTCTGCGCCATCGCCCTCGCCTACCGGGGGCCGTTGATCGTCGCCCCGGCCATGAACTGGGCGATGCACGAGCACCCCGCGACGGTCGAGAACCTGCGGGTTTTGGCCGAGCGCGGGGTGGAGGTGGTGGCGGCGGAGGCGGGCGAGCTCGCGTGCGGCGAGACCGGCACGGGCCGCATGGCGGAGCCCGTCGCCCTGCGGCTGGCCGTGCGTCGGGCGCTGGCCCGCCAGGCCACGGGGCCGCTGGCCGGCAGGAGGGTCATCGTCACCGCCGGCGGGACGCGCGAGGCGATCGACGCGGTGCGCTTCATCGGCAACCGCTCGAGCGGGAAGATGGGTCGCGCCCTGGCGGCGGAGGCGTACCTCCGCGGCGCTGACGTCGTGCTCATCAGCACTCAGCCGTGCGTCGCCGAGCCCTACGAGGTCGTGGTCGTGGAGAGCGCCGCCGACCTGGCGGGCGCCGTACGCGAGCAGTGCGCCGCCGCCGACGTCCTCGTCATGGCGGCGGCCGTCGCCGACTTCCGGCCGCGGACGGACGAACCCGGCAAGCTCGAGCGCGGCGCGCGGGAGACGCTGACGCTCGACCTGGTGCGCACAGTCGATGTCCTCGCCGAGACGAACGGCGCGGGCCTCTTCCGCGTCGGCTTCGCCGCCGAGGCAGGTCAACGGCTCGAGCGGGCTCGCCAGAAGCGGCTTGACAAGGGCGTCGACCTGCTGGTGTTCAACGACATCCTCGCGGAGGGCGTCGGCATCGGCGCCGACGACAACGAGATCACGATCATCGGCCCGTCGAGGGAGGTTCACGTGCCACGGACGAGCAAGGCGGTCTGCGCGGCCGTCATCGTCGACGAGATCGAAGCAGGGCTTGCGGACCGATGAGCGCCGACCTGCGGCCTGAGGTCATCGCCCTTATGGAGGCGCGCGTCGGCAACGAGCACCTGCGCCGCCACATGCTGGCCACCGAGGCCATCATGCGCGGACTGGCGGTGCGTCTCGGCGAGGATCCTGACCTCTGGGGTCTGGCCGGCCTCGCGCACGACCTCGATTCGGAGGAGACGACCGACGACTTCACCCGGCACGGCGCTGAAGCCGCCGAGGCGCTGCGCGCCCTTGGCGCGGCCGACGCCGCGGTGCACGCCGTGGCTGCGCACAACCCGCAGACGGGGGTGCCGGCCGAGACGCCGTTCGACATCGCCCTGCTCTCGGCCGACCAGCTCAGCGGCCTCGTCACGGCCGCGGTGCTCGTGCGGCCGGACAAGGACATCGCGGGCGTCAAGCTCAGCTCGCTGCGCAAGCGCTACCGCGAGGGCGCCTTCGCCCGGGGCGTCGATCGCGAGTCCATCGCCCGCTGTTCGGCCCTTGGGCTCGAGCTGGACGAGTTCATGGCGATTGGCCTCGAGGCCATGCAGAACGCGTCCGCTCAGATCGGTCTGTAGGGAGTCCCCGGTGGTCGGTGAGCCGCGGGAGCCCGCCTTCGAGGAGGAGAGCGAGGCGTACACGCTCTTCCGCCAGGGGGTGGAGTTCCTCCACGCGCGGCACCCTGCCCAGGCCGCCATGCTGCTCGCCAGGGCGCTGCGCCTCGAGCCCGGCAAGACCTCCATTCGGGAGGGACTCGCCCAGGCGCTCTTCGCGCTCGGCCGCCACCAGTTGGCGGCCGAGCAGTTCGCCGCCATTCTGGCGAGCGCCCCCGACAACGACTACGCCCAGTACTGCCTCGGGCGCTGCCTGCTCGAGCTGCGGCGTGGTGACGAGGCGCGCGCTCATCTGCGTCTGGCGCGCGCCCTCCGGCCTGAGTTCGCGCTGTACCGCGAGGCGCTCGAGACGCTGGACGAGGTGCGCTAGGACTCGTCCGGCCCGCGGCTGGTGGCGCGGGTTCCGGCGGCGCATCGCTCCGACACGGGTTCGGCCGCCCGCGGCCGGCTACGCGGGTGGCGGCGCGCCGGTCAGCCCGGCGGCACTGGGTCGGGCCGCCACCACTCCGGGGCGGAGAGCGCCTCGGGACCGACGTGCGCCATGCCCAGCAGGACGCCGATGCGCTGGCGGATCGGGGGATGGGTGTCGAACGCCCCGGCCGACTCCTTGGTCTTCTTCAGCGGGTTGGCGATGAAGAGATGAGCCGTCGCGCGGTTGGCGCCGCGCAGGGCGTGCGGGTCGGCGGCGATCTTGTCCAGCGCCTTCGCCAGGCCCAGCGGATTGCGCGTCAGCTGGACTGCCGTGGCGTCGGCCAGGTACTCGCGCCGCCGTGAGATCGCGAACTGCACCATGTAGGCGGCCAGCGGCGCAAGGATGGCGAGGATGAGGGCAAGGGCCAGCATGATGACTCCGCTTCCACCGGAGTCGCCGCCGCCCCGGCGCCGTCCGAAGCCGCCGAAGAAGCCCCATCGCAGGAAGAAGTCGGAGATGAGGGCTATGAGGCCGACGAGGATCCCGACCAGGGTCGCGAAACGGATGTCGTAGTTGCGGATGTGCGACATCTCGTGGGCGACGACGCCCTGCAGCTCCTCGCGGTTCAGCAGGCGCATGAGCCCGCGGGTGACTGCGATCGAGGCGTGCTGGGGATCGCGGCCCGTGGCGAAGGCGTTCGGCGCGTCGTCCTCCATGACGAACACCGCGGGTGTCTGGGGGAGCCCGCCGGCGATGGCCATCTCCTCGACGACGTTGAAGAGCTGCGGCTCGTCGTCGTGCGTCACCTGATGTGCGCGGCTGACGGCGAGGACCATCTTGTCGCCCGAGTAGTAGCCGATGAGGCTCCAGGCGATGGCGACAACGCCGAACACCCCGAGGAGCCCGAGGCCGCCGGAGGTGCCGCCCCAGAAGGCGTAGCCGATGACGTACCCGAGGGTCGCCAGGAGGGCGACCACGAGCCCCATCAGAAGCCAGGAAGCCCGGCGGTTCTTGCTGATCTGTTCATACATGGCGGCGCCCGCCGGCGCGGCTCTAGCGGAGATCGACCTTCGGGACCGCCCGCTCCGTGTCGGGAGCCTCGAAGTACTGGCGCGGCAGGAAGTTGAACATGCCGGCAACGAAGTTGCTCGGGACGGTCTGGATCTTGTTGTTGTAGGACAGGACGCTGTCGTTGTAGAACTGCCGCGCGAAGGCGATCTTGTTCTCCGTCGCCGTGAGCTCCTCCTGGAGACTCATGACGTTCTGGTTCGCCTTGAGGTCGGGGTAGTTCTCGACGACCGCGAACAGCGACTTCAGGCTCTCGGTCAGCATGTTCTCGGCCTGCGCCTGGGCTTGGGGCCCCTTGGCGCCGGCCCCCATCGCGGCGCTGCGAGCCTCAGTGACGCGGCTGAGCGTCTCCTGCTCGTAGGCCATGTAGTCCTTGACCGCTTCGACGAGGTTGGGGATGAGATCGTACCGGCGCTTGAGCTGCACGTCGATCTGACTCCAGGAGTTGTCGACGCGGTTGCGCCTCGTGACGAGCCCGTTGTAGATGACCGCGAAGATGACGCCGAGCGCGACGAGCAGCACCACTATGACGATGATGACTGTGGTCACCCGAAGCTCCTTTCTTTGGCGACGGTGTGTCTCTAAGTGTACGACATCCCTCGTGGCCTGCCGCCGTATGTACAGTCGTCGCGGGCTGGCCTATCCTTGAGGTCGTGAAGCCATCGGTCCGCACACCTGTCATGCTGTTCGCCGCGCTCGCCGTCGTGGGTGCGATGGCGTTCGCCGGCTACGGCATCGTGCAGGCCCGCGCCGCCGGCGGCGAGCCGCGTCAGGCGCTGGCTTCGGTGGCGACGCCGTCGCCGGGGGACGCCGCCGAGCCCGCCGAGCCCGCCTACGAGCGTTGGACGGTCGGGAAGGTCGTTCGGCCGATCATCGCTTACGCCAGGCCGGACGAGGACGCTCCTGTCAAGGTCAGGCTGGGGACGCTCACGGCCAACGGCTACCCGACCCTCGTTCTCGTCGACACCGTGCGCACGGTCGGGTCGGAGACCTGGTACAGGGTCTGGCTGGCGATCCGGCCCGAACGGGAGCAGGGGGTGGGTCCGCGAGGGCGATCTCGGCTTCTTCACCACGTCGTCCAAGATCGTGATCGACTTGTCCGAGCGCCGGCTCACGGTCTACCGCCGAGGAGAGAAGATGGCGTCGTTCCCGGTGGCGGTGGGGCGCCCCGGACTGGAGACGCCGACGGGCTACTACTTCGTCAACCAGAAGCTGACGCCGGCGTCGCCCGGAGGTGTCTACGGCGTATTGGCGATAGGTATCAGCGCCTTCCAGCCCAGGCTCCCGAACTGGCCGCTGGGCGGACCCGTCGCCATACACGGGACGAATGAGGACTACCTGATCGGGAAGGCTGTGAGCCACGGCTGCGTGCGGATGCACAACAAGGACGTGCTTGCCGTCAACAAGCTGGTTCCGGCCGGGAGCCCGGTGGTTATCAGGAGATAGCCTGCCGAACTTGTCCGGTCAACCGGCGCGGTGCTATACTTCGTCGGCTGGACAACACAACCACGAGGCCATGAGGTGGACTCTTGCGCGAAAGTCGGTGGTAACCGACTTTTGTCTTGTTAGGGGTCGATCATGAAGGAGAGCAGGGACGAGCTGGAGACAAGCATCGCAGCCGCGCTCGCCGCGCCGTTCCCGGAGGTCGAGGTCGTAGACCTCGAGCTGCGGGGCTCGCCGGCGGCCACTTTGACCGTCTTCATCGACCGGCCGGGGGGAGTCGATCTCGACCTGTGCACGGCGGTCAGCCGGGCGCTCGACGATCTTCGCGGACGCTACGCTCTTGAGGTCTCCTCGCCGGGCCTGGACCGGCGGCTGCGGAAACCGGCGCACTTCGCCGCGGCGGTCGGAGAAGCAGTGGTCGTCAGGCTGACGACCCCGCAAGATGGCCGCCGTACATTCCGCGGCGTGCTGGTCGCCGCGGAGCCGGACTCAATATGCGTGGAGTCCGGCGGCGAGCTCGTGAAGCTGCCGCTGGCGGCGCTGGCCAAGGCCCATGTGGTGTATGACTTCGCGAAGGACGGGGGTCATCGTGAGTAGAGAGATCATCGAGGCTCTGCGACAGATTGAGAAAGAGAAGGGCATCGCCTTCGAAGCCCTCGTGGAGGCCCTCGAAGACGCGCTGCTCTCCGCCTACAAGAAGACGGCCAACGCGGTCGAGCACGCCAAGGTCGAGATCGATACGGAGACGGGCGACATGCGCGTCTACGAGCTCATCTTCCCGGATCACATCGACATCGACGCCCTGAGGGTGCACGACGAAGAGGGTGAGGAGATCGGGCTGGACCTGTCGGGCGTCGACATGAGCGAGGTCGAGCGCGTCGAAGTCACGCCCGAGAACTTCGGGCGCATCGCCGCGCAGACCGCCAAGCAGGTCATCCTCCAGCGCATCCGTGAGGCGGAGCGCGACCTCATGTACGAGGAGTACGCCGGCCGCGTGGGCGAGCTCGTCACGGGCATCGTGCAGCAGAGTGACCCGCGGCACAACATCCTCGTCGAGCTGGGGCGCGTCGAGGCCGAGTTGTCGCGCTCGGAGCAGATAGAGACTGAGCACTACGACCACGGCGCTCGCATCAAGGCCGTCATCATTCGCGTGGAGGAGTCGGCCAAGGGCCCGCAGGTCAAGCTCTCACGGCGCAGCGAGGAGTTCGTGCGCAAGCTGTTCGAGCTCGAGGTGCCCGAGATCGCCGACGGCCTGATCGAGATCAAGTACGTGGCGCGCGAGACGGGCTATCGCGGCCGCGACGGCAAGCCGACGCCCGGCCGCTGCAAGATCGCAGTGGTCTCGCACGCCGAAGGCGTCGATCCGGTCGGCGCGTGTGTTGGGCCGCGGGGGTCGCGCGTGCGCATGGTCGTCAGCGAGCTCCGCGGCGAGCGCATCGACATCATCCCGTATCACGAGGATCCGGCGCGCTTCGTGGCCAAGGCGCTCTCGCCGGCGCGCGTCGCGCGAGGTCATCGTCGACGACGAGGAGCGCTCGGCGACGATTATCGTGCCCGACGACCAGCTCTCGCTGGCGATCGGCAAAGAGGGGCAGAACGCAAGGCTGGCGAGCAAGCTGACCGGCTGGCGCATCGACATCAAGAGCCAGCAGCAGATGGCCGACGCCGAGAACGCCCTCGAGTTCGCCGAAGACGAGGGCGTCGACGGGCAATGCATGGCGGTCATGCGGACCGGCAAGCGCTGTCCCAACCAGGCGGAGCCTGGCACGCGCTACTGCAGCATCCATGTGGACTGCACCGAACCTCCGGCGCCCTCCGACGCCGCCGCCGATGAGGCGGGGGCCGGGGAGGGAGACGCCGCCGTGGGGGCATGTGAGGGGTGAGCCCGGTGGCGGCGCCCGAACGAACCTGCATAGGCTGCCGGTCCAGGCGCGGCCAAGCCGAGCTGGTGCGATTGAAGGTCGAGGGTGGGCTTGTGACGCCCGCCCGCCCGGGTTCGCCGGGCAGAAGCGCATATCTGTGTCCAGATCCGAGGTGTCTCGAGACGGCGGAGAAGCGGCGTGCCTTCGCGCGCGCGTTCCGCCGGCCGGTGACCCTCGACCCCGCGCTGCTACGCGCCCTGACGCGGTCCGCATCTGTGCGGTGCAGCTACGATGCCCCGCACCACGGCGAGCGTGCGGCGGTTCAAGAGGAAAGGCGGTGAGGTGAATGGCGAACAAGCGTAAAGTCTCCGATATCGCGACCCAGCGGAAGACCAGCGTCGACGATGTTCTCGCCCACCTCAAGAAGGCGGGCATTGAAGTCATCGACGGCGAGATCGACGTCGCTGACGAGACACTCGACAAGGCGATCGCCGCTTCCGGCGGCAGCGTGCGGCGCCGGCCGAGCGGTCCCGGGGCCAAGCGTCGCCGGGTGATCATCGACGCCGGCGCGTCCCGCCGCGCCGGCGGCCCGCAGGGCGGCCGCGACCGGCGGCGTGGCCGCGGCCGCGGGCCCGGGCGCGACGAGCACGCCGCCCCGTCGGCGCCGCCGACCGGCGTCGTGAAGATCCCCTCCGGCTCCACCGTCAAGGATATCTCGCAGCTGCTCGGCGTCTCGGCGCCCGAGATCATCAAGGCGCTCATGGGCTACGGGGAGATGGTCACGATCGCTCAGACGCTGAGCGACGAGGCGATTGAGGTGCTGGCGACGGACTTCAGCCGCGAGATCGAGATCACGCGTGCCGCCGACGAGGAGGCGGCGCTTGAAGCTGAGGCTGTCGACGATCCCGCGGACCTGCGCCCGCGTCCGGCAGTCATCACCGTCATGGGTCACGTCGACCACGGCAAGACGAGCCTGCTCGACGCGATCCGCCACACGGCGGTCGCCGTCGGCGAGGCCGGAGGCATCACCCAGCACATCGGCGCCTACCAGGTGAAGCACAACGGTCAGCTCATCACGTTCATCGACACGCCCGGTCACGCCGCCTTCACGGCCATGCGCGCCCGCGGCGCCAAGATCACCGACATCGCCGCCATCGTAGTGGCGGCCGACGACGGCGTCATGCCCCAGACCGTGGAGGCCATTGCCCACGCCAAGGCGGCGCAGGTCCCGATCGTGATCGTGATCAACAAGATCGACAAGCCCGGCGCCAACATCGATCGCATCAAGCAGCAGCTCGCCGACCAGGGGATCATCCCCGAGGATTGGGGCGGCGACACGGTGTTCGTTGAGGTGTCGGCCAAGAAGCGGATCGGCCTCGAGAACTTCCTCGACATGCTGCTGCTCGTCTCCGAGGTCGCTGACTTCAGGGCCAACCCCGACGCCCCCGCCAGCGGCTTCATCCTCGAGTCGCGGGTCGACCCCGGCCGCGGTGTCGCCGCGACCATGCTCATCAATCGCGGCACCATTCACGTCGGTGACGCGATCGTCGCCGGCGAGGCCAGCGGCCGCGTGCGCGCCATGCGCGACTTCAGAGGCGAGCCGGTCAAGAGCGGCATGCCCTCGACCCCGGTCGAGATCGTCGGCTTCGACGACCTGCCCGTGGCCGGCGAGTTCTGCCGGGTGGTCAAGGACGAGCGCATGGCTCGTTCACTGGCCCAGCGCCGCGCCAACAGGCTGAAGTCGGAGGCGCTCGCCAAGCAACACGCCCTGACGCTCGACGACATCTTCGCTCGTATCGCCGCCGGCAAGGTCCTGGACCTCAACCTCGTCGTCAAGGCCGACGTCCAGGGGAGCATCGAGGCTCTGAGCGACGCGCTGCTCAAGATCCAGCACCCCGAGGTCAAGGTCCGCATCATCCATTCGGGTGCGGGCGGCATCAACGAGAACGACGTCATGCTGGCCAGTGCCTCATCGGCGATCGTCATCGGCTTCAACGTGCGGCCGAGCCCAGCGGCGACGGCGCTCGCCGAGAGCGAGGGCGTCGACGTGCGCACCTACCGTGTGATTTACAAGGTCACCGAGGACATCACGGCGGCCCTCGTCGGCATGCTCAAGCCCACGTTCACCGAGGTCGTGCTCGGCCAGGCGGAGGTGCGCGCCGTCTTCAAGGCCTCGAAGATCGGCACGATCGCCGGATGCATGGTGATTCACGGGTCCATTCCGCGCGGCGCCCAGATCCGCGTGCTGCGGGACGACGTCGTCGTCCATGACGGCAAGCTTGGCTCGTTGCACCGCTTCAAGGAGGATGTCAAAGAAGTCCAGGAGGGCTTCGAGTGCGGCATCCTCGTGGACAACTTCAACGACGTGAAGGAAGGCGACGTCCTCGAGGCCTACGAGACGAGAGAAGTCGCGCGTGACGTCTGATCCCGGCATCGGCGTGCTGCTTGCCGAGCTCCACTTCCCGGCCAGTCGCTCGCTGAAGGACAAACGGGCCCCGCTGGCGTCACTGCGTGACGCCCTGCAGGGTCGGTATCGGGTCTCCTTCAGCGAGGTCGGGCTCCAGGATGTCTGGCAACGCGCCCGGGTGCTCGTCGTCCTTGGGGCCTCCTCGCTGTCGCAGGTCGGGCAGCGGCTCGACGAGGTCGACCGCTACCTGCACGGTCAGGAGTTCGAGGTGTCGCGCGTGCTCCTCAAGTCAGTCGATCCGGTGGATGCGTTGTGGGACTTCGACGTCTGAGGGCCAACGAGGCGATCAGGGAGACCCTTTCTACCGTCATCGCCGCCGAGGGCCTCAAGGATCCGCGGGTGGGTTTTGTGACGGTGACGGGGGTCGAGGCCACCCCTGACCTGCGCCACGCCAAGGTCTTTGTGAGCGTGCTCGGCAGCGCGGCCGAACGGGACGCTACAATGCAGGCCCTGGGCAACTCAAGGGGCTTTCTTCAGGCGCGTCTCGGCGACTCCCTGCGCATGAAGCGCACGCCCCAGCTGCAGTTCGTCTACGACGAGACGCTCGACAATGCGCTGCACATCTCCACGCTGCTCAAACGCGAGGAGGAGGTGCTCGGCAGCGAGCCCCGCGAGATCCCCATGCCGGGGGTCGACGTGCCCGAGGAGGAGTCCGGCGAGGACGTGGCGCCAGCCGGTGGCGCGCCGGACGACGGCGAGGGGGAGCGCGTATGAGGGCGACGCCGGCCGATCTCGCCGCGGTCTGCCGGCGCATGCGCGGCGAGCGGAGCGTCGCCCTGGCCATCCACGAGAACCCCGACACCGACGCGATCGGCGCGGCCGCCGGCATGTGCGAGCTGTTCGCGCAGCTGGGCGTCGAGGCGGCGCTGCACGTCGCGCCGGGCGTCACGCTGCCGCTCGCGGATCGGCTCGCGCCAGGTGTCGCGGTCGTCCGAGGGACGCCGCCGTCAGGTGTGTCGCTCTACGTGCTCGATTGCAGCACCAGGGACCGGGTGGCCCTGTCCCTGGATGGGTGGCGTGGCTTCCTCGTCAACGTCGATCACCACGCCGACAATACCGTCTTCGGCGATCTCAACCTCGTGCGCCCGGGGGCGAGCAGCACCTGCGAAATGGTCTGCGAGCTCGCCCGGGACCTGAGGCTCGTTCCCGCGCCGCCCGCCGCCGCGGCTCTCTTCGCCGGCATCTCCTTCGACTCGGGTCACTTCCGCCACCCGAGCGCGGGCGTGAACACGTTCGGAAGCGCCGCGTGGCTGAGGGGTCTGGGTGTCGACATCACCGCGGTCTACGAGTTGCTCTACGAACAGCGGTCCTCGGCGGCCCTGCGACTGTGGGCGCGCGCGGTGGCGGACGCGCGCACGCTCGCCGACGGCCGCGCGATGATCGCCACGGTGCGTCGCGCCGACTTCATCGCCACCGGGGCAGACGAAGACGAGACCGAAGGCATTGTCGAGAGCCTCCGCGCCGTCGCCGGGGTGGAGGCGGCGGCGCTGGTGAGGGAGCAGACCCGCGGCGCTCGCGTGCGGGTGAGCCTGCGCTCCGACGCCCTCGACGTGAGTGCCGTGGCGGCGCTCAAGGGCGGCGGCGGACACCGGCTCGCCGCGGGGTTCGCCACTGACGACAGTCTCGAGGAGGTGACGGCGTGGCTGAGTTCCGAACTCGCAAGGCGCCTGTCGACGGCGTCCTGCTGATCGACAAGCCGGTGGGCCTCACGTCCCACGACGTCGTCGCCCGTGTGCGCCGCAAGCTGCGCCCGGCCGTCAGGAAGGTGGGGCACGCCGGCACGCTCGACCCCTTCGCCACCGGGCTGCTGGTCGTGCTGGTCGGCCGTGCGACGAAGCTCGCGCGGTTCTTCGTGGACCTTCCCAAGGAGTACGTCTGCACGGTGACGTTCGGCGCGCGGTCAGACACGGGCGATCTCACCGGCGAGGTCACCGCGACGGGGGCGACGACGACGCGGGCAGCCGTCGAGGCAGTTCTGCCGCAGTTCACGGGCGCGGTGCTGCAGCGTGTGCCCATGACCTCCGCCGTCAAGGTCGACGGGGAGCGTCTCTACAAGAAAGCCCATCGCGGCGAGATCGTGGAGACGCCCGTCAAGGAAGTGGAGATCTCCGCCATCGAGGTGCTGTCGTTCGACGACGCGGCGCAGACCATGGGCTGCCGCATCGCCTGTTCCAAGGGGACGTACGTGCGGCAACTCGCCATCGACTTCGGCGAGGCCGTCGGGGCCGGTGGCTACCTGGAGCAGCTCGCACGCACCGCCATCGGTGAGCTGCGGCTCGAGGACGCCGTTCCGCTGGCCGAGTTCGAGGAGGCCGTCGATGATCGGCAGCCTGGCGACGAGCGCATCCCCGGTCTTCTCTCGCCGACCGCCGCCCTGCAGTTCATGCCGGCCGTCTCGCTCTCGGCGGCGCAGGTCACCGCGGTTCGCAACGGCGCCCGCCTGCCCGGAGGGCCGCAGGAACCCGTGCGCGTCACCTACCGCGGCGAGCTCATCGCCATCTACGGACCGGCAGAGGAGGGCCACGCCCTCAAGCTGCTCGCCAAGCTCTGATGGAGATCATCACTGCACTGGGCGACCTGGCGGATCGCCAACGGGCGCTCGCCATCGGCACGTTCGACGGCGTCCACGCGGGGCACCGTTCCACGATCGAGCGCGCCATCGAGATTGCCTGCGAGCGCGATCTCACGAGCGCCGTCGTCACGTTCGACCGTCACCCGCTGTCGGTGATCGATCCCGCGCGCGTTCCTCAGCTGCTGACGTCGCTGGAGGAGCGCATCCGGCTCATCGCCGAGCTGAAGCCGGACGAGCTCGTCCTGCTCCCCTTCGATTTGAAGCTGGCGGCAATGAGCGCGGAGACCTTCTGCGCCGACCTGCTCGCCGGGGCCTTGCAGGCCCGCGTCGTCGTCGTCGGCGAGAACTTCAACTTCGGCGCCGGCGGTCGCGGCGATGCCGCCTCGCTGGGCGCCTGTGGCCGATCCCGCGGCTACGAGACCGTCGTTCTGCGCCTCGCGACCGAGCGCGGCGAAGCCGTCAGCTCCACGCGCATCCGTAGCCTGTTGCGGGCCGGCGAGATCGAGGAGGTCCGCGAGATCCTCGGACGGCCTCCCTCGGTGTCGGGTCACGTCGGCCACGGGGAGGGCAGGGGCAGGTCCCTCGGAGTGCCGACGGCGAACCTCGTCATCACGCCGCAGACCATGCGTCCCGGCCGGGGCGTGTACGTTGCCCGGGCGTGGGTCGGCGGCGTCTGGTACCGGGCGGCCGTGAACATCGGGCTCAACCCGACCTTCCAGGCCGCGCAGGAGACGGCGCCGCCGGTCACCGCGGAGGCCTACCTCCTCGGCTTCAGCGGCGACCTCTACGGTCGCGAGCTTCGCCTCGAGTTTCTCCACAAGATCCGCGACGAGCGGCGCTTCCACAGCGTCGCGGACCTGGTGGCCGAGATGCGCCGCGACATCGCCGTCGCCGCCTCGTTGGCCGACGAGAGCTTCGCCGCTGTCGGCCTTCTGGCCGGGCCCCCCTGAGCCGCGGCGCCGTGGCTCGGCTTCTCCGATGCTGCCCGCTGTGCTACCCTAGCCGGCGACCGACTACTCGGTTGCGGGCCGCCTTCCCGCTACTGGGTTTCCGGATACTCCTGTAAGGGAGGTGATTCCCATGGCAGTCACCAGAGAATACAAAGAGTCAATCATCGCGAAGCACGCCCAGCACGAGGGCGACACCGGTTCTCCCGAGGTCCAGATCGCACTCCTCACGGCGCGCATCACGACCCTCACCGAGCATCTCAAGACGCACAAGAAGGACCACCACAGCCGTCGCGGCCTGCTCAAGATGGTCGGCCACCGTCGTCGCCTGCTCAACTACCTCCAGGCGCGCGACCTCGAGCGCTATCGTTCGCTCATCAAGGAGCTCGAGCTCCGCAAGTGACACCGGCAGGCGGCCCTCTGCCGCCTGCGCCGCTTCTGCCCTGGGGCAAGGACGGCAGTCGTGCCTGTGCGCAATGGGGCGCCGGGCCAGAGACGAAGGAAGAGATGAACACAGTCGAAGTTGAGATCGGCGGCAAGACCATTACGCTCGAGACCGGGCGTCTGGCGAAGCAGGCCAACGGCGCCGTGCTGGTGCGCTGCGGCGACACCGTGGTGCTCGTGACGGCGGTTGGCCGCGAGGAGGCCCGCGAGGGCCAGGACTTCTTCCCGCTCACGGTCGACGTCGAAGAACGGCACTACGCCGCCGGGAAGATCCCCGGCGGCTTCATCAAGCGCGAGTCCCGACCCAGCGAGAAGGCTATCCTCGCGGCGCGACAGATCGACCGTCCCATCAGGCCGCTGTTCAAGAAGGGCCTCATGAACGAGGTCCACGTCGTCGCCACCACCCTCTCGGTCGACCTCGAGAACGCGCACGACATCCTGGCGACCATCGGCGCCTCCGCGGCCCTGACGATCAGCGAGATCCCGTTCGACGGGCCGGTTGGCTCCGTGCGCATCGGGCGCATCGAGGACGAGTTCGTCATCAACCCGACGCTGCTCCAGGTCGACGAGGACTCCGAGTTCGACCTGGTCGTTACGGGTACCAAAGACGCGATCGTGATGGTCGAGGCCGGCGCGAAAGAGGTCCCTGAGGCGGTGATCGTCGAGGCGCTCCGACTGGCGCACGAGGAGATCAAGAAGCTCATCGATGCGCAGCTTGAGCTGCGGCGCCAGTGCGGCAAGCCCAAGTGGGACGTGCCTGAGTGGACGATCGACGAGGCTATCCTCGAGGAAGTGCGCACCAGGTACGTCGCCGATCTCGACGCCGCCACGCAGCTCGCCGACAAGCACGAGCGCCAGGACGCGACGGCCGAGGTCAAGCGAGTGGCGCTCGAAGCCCTGCTGGACGACAGCTCGTCGCCGGAGCGGGCGGCCCAGGTGCGCCGCGCCCTCGCCAAGCTCGAGAAGGACCTGATCCGCGACCGTATCGCGGTGAAGAAGGTCCGCCCCGACGGTCGCGGCACGGACGAGATCAGGCCGATCTCCTGCGAAGTCGGCCTGATCCCGCGCACGCACGGCAGCGCCCTCTTCACGCGCGGCCAGACGCAGGCCCTGAGCCTGCTCACCCTGGGCGGCACAGGCGAGTTCCAGCGCATCGACGGTCTCGGCATCGAGGACAAGAAGCGGTACCTCCATCACTACAACTTCCCGCCGTACTCGGTGGGGGAGACGGGGTTCATGCGCGGTCCCAAGCGCCGTGATATCGGCCACGGCGCTCTCGCCGAGCGGGCGCTCCTGCCGGTGCTGCCGAGCGAGACCGACTTCCCGTACACGACACGCATCGTCTCCGAGATCCTGGAGAGCAACGGCTCGTCGTCGATGGCCAGCGTGTGCGGCTCCACCCTGTCGCTGATGGACGCCGGCGTGCAGATTTCGGCTCCCGTCGCCGGCATCGCCATGGGTCTCATCAAGGAGGGCGACGACTACGTCATCCTCACCGACATCGCCGGCGTGGAGGACCACCTGGGCGACATGGACTTCAAGGTGGCCGGTACCGCGACGGGTATCACGGCCCTGCAGATGGACATCAAGATCAGCGGCGTGACCTTCGAGATCCTCACCCAGGCGCTCGAGCAGGCCCGCGTCGCCCGGCTGTTCATCCTCGAGCGCATGCTTGAGACCCTGCCGGAGCCGCGCAGCGAGTTGTCGCAGTGGGCGCCGCGCATCTTCACCATCCAGATCAATCCCGACCAGATCGGCCTCGTGATCGGCAAGGGCGGCGAGACCATCCGCGGCATGACCGACGAGTTCGGCGCCGACATCGACATCCAGGAAGACGGGACCATCTTCATTTGCGCCCCGGACCAGGAGGCGGCGGAGGGCGTGATCAGTCGCATCCAGTCGATGACCAAGGAGGTCGAGGTCGGCGATGTGTTCACCGGACGCGTCGTCAAGACAACCGACTTCGGCGCCTTCGTCGAGCTCAAGAAGGGTACCGACGGGCTCCTGCACATCTCGCGCCTCGGCAAGAAGGGCGAACGGGTCAAGTCGGTCGAGGATGTTGTCAAGCGCGGCGACACCGTGACCGTCGAAGTCGTCGAGATCGACAAGGCCCGCAACCGCATCGGGCTGTCGTTGCTCAAGGCGCCCGACGCCGACTGACGCGGGACGACGCATGAACGCCGCCGAGGGTCACCGCCTCTCGACGCTGGAGAACGGCCTGCGAGTGGTCACCGAGCGCATGGATTCCGTGCGCTCGGTGGCCCTCGGCATCTGGATCGCCGCGGGCTCGCGGTCAGAGCCGCCCGAGCAGGCCGGCGTCTCGCACTTCATCGAGCACCTCCTCTTCAAGGGCTCGGAGCGCTACAGCCCTCTGGACATCGCCCATATCTTCGACGACATGGGTGGCGAGCCCAACGCCTCCACCTCCAAAGAGAACACCCTCGTCAACGCCCGCTTCCAGGACACGGATCTGGACACGGCGTTCACGGTGATGGCGGAGATGGTCGCCCGGCCGTCGTTCGCCGATCTCGACCAGGAGCGCGAGGTCGTCCTCGAGGAGGTGGCGATGTACGAGGACTCGCCGCCGGAACTCATCCACGACGATCTCGCCGAGGTCGTGTTCGGAGACCACCCCCTCGGACGACCGATCATCGGTCGCAGCGAGACCCTCGGGCGGCTCGATCACGACGCGGTGCGCACCTACCACGACACACACTACGTCAACCCTGGCGTCGTGATCGTCGCCTGCGGCAGAATCGACCACGACCACCTCTGCGACCTGGCCACGAAGCACTTCCGCCCGGAGCCCGGCGCCGTCGTCCCCAGGCCCACCCTCAGCGCCCCGGGCTTCCGCCACGTCGCCAAGTTCGTGCACAAGGAGACCGAGCAGTACCACGTGTGCCTCGGCGGGCCGGGGCCGCGCCGCAATGACGACGACCGCTTCGCGGTGTTCGTCGTCGACCAGATCCTCGGCGCGTCGTGGAGCTCCCGCCTCTTCCAGGAGGTGCGCGAGAAACGCGGGCTTGCCTACTCCGTCTACTCCTACTCGTCGCAGTACTCGGACGCCGGGCTGACGGCCATCTACTTCGGCTCGCGCGAGGAGGCGCTGGGCGAGGCTATGGACGTCATCCTCCACGTCCTCTGCGAGCTGTTGAACGACATCGACGCCGACAGTGTCCGGCGGGCGAAGAATCACCTCAAGGGGCAGCTCGTGCTGAGCAGCGAGAGCCCGTCGAGTCGTATGCACGCTCTGGGCCGGGCGGTCACGATGGAGGTGCCGGTCCTCTCGGTCGACGAGGTGCTGGCGCGCGTCGATGCAGTCACCAGGGAGGACGTCATGGCGGCGGTGCGCCGCTACTACGACCCTGAGAAGTGGTCGACAGTGTGCATCGGGCCGCGGGAGGGGCCGTTCCGGGCCGTGTCGGAGGAGTTTGTGTGGGAGGATCGATGATCGGCGTCCTGGTGAGCGGCGCAGCCGGCAAGATGGGGAGTCTGAGCGCGGCGACGATCGCCGCGGAGGACGACCTGCGGGTCGTCGCGCTCGTCGATCCGCGGCAGGGGACGAGCGTGGGGGACGCGCCCTGGTACCCCGGCGTGCGCGAGGCCCTGGCGGCGGCGACGCCCGCGGCGGCGCTTGAGTTCAGCGTCCCGGCCGCCGTCTTCGACAACACCGCCGCCCTGCTCGCGGCCGGCGTGGCCACCGTGGTCGGCACGACCGGCCTCGGCGACGACCAGGTGGCCGAACTGGGCGCGATCGCGGCGGCGCACGACACCGGGCTGCTCGTCGTCCCCAACTTCGCCCTGGGCGCCGTCCTGCTCATGGAGTTCGCCCGGCAGGCCGCTCGCTACTACTCCCAGGCGGAGATCATCGAGATGCACGGCGCCGCCAAGATCGACGCGCCGTCGGGGACGAGCCTGCGCACGGCCCGCATGATGGGCCTGGGCGCGGGTGACGCGCCGTCGTCCGAGGGGCAGGCGTCCCCGGCCCGCGGTCTCGTCGCCGACCAGGTGCACATCCACAGCGTACGACTGCCGGGCCTCGTCGCCCATCAGGAAGTCCTGTTCGGCGGCGACGACGAGGTACTCACGCTGCGGCATGACTCGCTCTCTCGCCGCTCCTTCATGAGCGGCGTACTGCTGGCGATGCGCCGGGTGAGCGGCATCAAGGGGACTGTTATCGGGCTGGAGAAGCTCCTACACTAAACCGGATGACAATGACCCCGGCGATCCGTCCCGGAGGAAGACGCGTCATGACCGACAGTCTGGGCACTATTCTCACCGCCATGGTTACTCCGTTCACCGCCGAGCTGAAGGTGGATCATCAGCGGCTAGGGCGATCTGGCGCGGTTCCTGGTCGAGCACGGCTCTGACGGCCTCGTCGTCGCCGGCACCACAGGGGAGTCGCCGACGCTCACCGACGACGAGAAGATCTCGATGACGGCCACGGTCCTGGAGGCCGTCGGCGACCACTGTACCGTCGTCGTCGGCACTGGCTCCAACGACACCGCCCACAGCGTCAGGCTCACCCAGCGCGCCGAGCGCGAGGGAGCCCATGCGGCGCTCGTCGTCACGCCGTACTACAACAAGCCGCCGGAGCGCGGGCTCATTGAGCATTTCCGTACCGTGGCCGCGGCACGAGCCTGCCGGTCGTCGTGTACAACATCCCGGGCAGGTGCGTCGTGAACCTGTCGCCCGAGGCGCTTGCGACGCTCGCGGAGGTCGACAACATCATCGCGGTCAAGCAGGCCAACCCGGACCTCGCCGAGACGCGACGGCTGCGCGAGCTCTGCAACATTGGCATCTACGCGGGCAACGACGACATGCTGCTCGACGTTCTCCGCATGGACGGGTGGGGCGGCATCTGTGTCGCCAGTCACCTCGTGGGGCCGCAGATGGCGGAGATGGCGCGGCTCGTGCGCGCCGGCGACGAGGCCGGCGCGGCGACCATCGACGAGCACCTGCAGCCGCTGTTCAAGACGCTGTTCATCACCGCCAGCCCTATCCCGGTCAAGATGGCGATGAACCTGCTCGGGCACGAGGTCGGCAGCCTGCGCCTGCCGCTCGTGCCGGCCACCGGCGCCGAGACCGAGACGATAGCGGGCCGAGCTACGCCGTCTCTCGCTTCTCGCCTGAAGGGCTGTCGCATGGCCAAGGCGGCAGCGTCTGAGGATCGTTCCGCTCGGCGGACTCGGCGAGATCGGCAAGAACATGACCGCGATCGAGCATCGCGGCAAGATTGTCGTCGTCGACTGCGGCGTCGAGTTCCCGCGCGACGACATGCTGGGGATCGATCTCATGATCCCCGACATCCGCTGGCTGCTGGAGCGGCAGGACGACGTCCTGGGGCTTCGTCATCACTCACGGCCACGAGGACCACTTTGGCGGCCTGCCCTTCGTGCTCAAGCAGCTCAACAGGCCGGTGTACGCCAGCCGCTTCACGCTGGCCCTCATCAAGTCGAAGCTGGATGAGCACGGGCTTCTCAAGGCGGTCGAGCTCAATGAGGTGAACGACGCCTCGCGGGTGGACCTGGGCCCGTTCGAGGTCTCCTTCATCGCCGTCGCCCACAGCGTCCCGGACGCTCTCGCCGTGGTGCTGGGCACCAGCCTCGGGTCGATCGTCTTCACCGGTGACTATCGCTTCGACCATACGCCGATCGACGGTCGCGTCACCGACGTCAATCGCTTCGCCCAGCTCGGTCGACGACGGCGTCCTGGCTCTTCTCGGTGACTCGACAAACGTGGAGACAGCCGGCTCGACCGGCTCGGAGGCGAGTGTCGGCCAGGCGTTTCATCAGATCTTCGCCGAGGCGGAGGGCCGGGTCATCGTCTCCAGCTTCGCCTCGCACATCCATCGCGTGCAACAGGCGATCACGATCGGGCACCTCCACGGTCGCAAGTTCGCCGTCTCCGGGCGCTCGATGCAGAAGAACGTCAACATCGCCCGCAACCTGGGCTACCTCGATGTGCCGGACGGCGCGATGATCAAGCTCGCCGAGATCGACGACTACCGCCCCGAGGAGATCCTCATCCTCTCCACCGGGAGCCAGGGCGAGCCGCTGTCGGCGCTTCGGCGCATGGCCTTCGACGATCACCCGCAGGTGGGGCTGCACGAGGGCGACACGGTCGTCATTCGGCCAAGGCGATCCCCGGCAACGAGGTCAGCGTCATGGCCACCGTGAACCGCCTGTTGAAGATCGGGGCGACGGTGGTCTACGGTGAGGCGAGCGGCGTCCACGTGAGTGGCCACGCCGCCCGCGAGGATCTGCGCATGATGCTCAACCTCGTGCGGCCGCAGTACCTCCTCCCGGTGCACGGCGAGTACCGGCACCAGCACCTGCACGCCGCACTCGCCCGTCAGTGCGGCCTCGATGAGGAGGACATCTTCATCCTCGAGAACGGCGACGTGCTGGAGATCGACGCGGACGGCGCCGACGTGGTCGGCCAGGTGCCCTCCGGCATGGTGTTCATCGATGGGTTCGAACTCGGTGACGAAGCCGGCATCGTCCTGCGTGACCGGCAGCAGCTCGCCGGCGACGGCATCCTGATCGCGGTGGTCACCGTGGACGCCCAGAACGGCAAGACCGTGGTCCCGCCGGAGCTCGTCGCCAGGGGCTTCCTGCACAACGACGAGCGGCAGAAGGACATGCTCGACGAGTGCGGGCAAGCCCTCGACGAGCTCATGGAGAAGCTCGCCGGGGTGCACGCGACGGGTCGTCGCCTCATTCAGGACGACATCAAGGAGCGCCTGGCGGAGCTCGTCTACTCGCGGACACGGCGCCGCCCGCTCATCCTGCCGGTCGTCGTCGAAGTCTGACGGCCGCGTCACTCCGTCGCCGCGGTGAGCGAGGGTTTCGCGGTGCCGCGTTGAACAGGGATCACATGGCGACAGCGCGGACCAAGCACGCTCGCAAGCCGGCCCGCGGCGCGTCTGCCGCGGCTCGTTCGGCGGCTACGCGGCAGCGCTCGTCGGTGCGGCACCGCCGCGAGCTGGCGGCGATCACGATCGTGGCGGCGGCGGTCTTTCTGGCGTTCGTCCTCTACCTCGGGTGGGACGGAGGCTCCGTGGGGCGCTGGTCGGGAGACGCGGCCCGCTGGGTCGTCGGGCTGTACGCGTTCGCGCTGCCGATCCTGCTCTGTCTCGCCGCCTACCTGCTGCTGACGCCGGCCGAGCGCCGGCCTCCCCGCGGCATGACGTGGGGCCTGGCCTCGATCAGCGTCGCCTTCATGCTGGCCGCGGCCGCCGCCGCGTTCGGCCTTTTCGTCGGCGGCCGGCCGGCCGAGCTCTTCCAGGACGCCTACATGAGCGCGCACGGCGGGTTCGCCGGGGAACTCCTGTGGGCAGGTCTGAGCGAGACCATCGGCCGCATCGGCGTGGAGATCCTCGTGCTGGCGCTTCTGCTGGCGGGCATCCTGCTGGTGACGGGGTCGTCGTTGCGTCAGTGGGCTTCGCGGTCGCGGCAGGGCGTGGCGGTCGCCGGGCGCGTGGCCCGGGATCAGGCCGAGTCGCTGGGTGTACGCCGGCGCGAAGCGACCGCGCCGCGCGGCCGAGGCCCCGAGCCGGACGAGGCGGCAACGCTGGGCGCCTCTGACTACTCCCGCACGGCGCTCCTGCCGGTCGCGGACTACACGCCTCCGCCGAGCTACGGCTACGCGCCGCCGCGGCTCATCGACGGGGAGCACGAGGCGCCGGACATCTTCGGGCAGAGCGCTCCGTCGCCCGAGCGGCCGGCGCCGGCTGAGACGATGGAGGCGTCTGGGGGAGGACGGCGAAGTCTCCGCGGTTCAGCTCTCGCTGGCCGAGGCCGCCGTCGACGGCCCAGGCGGGAAGAGGCGGCGCTGGCGTTTCGCGGCGTCGAGCGGCGCGAGTGGATCCTCGCCGAGCCCGCGCTGCTGCAGCGTCTCGGCGAAGGGCAGGGGGAGGCTCCGGAGACGATCACTGCGGTGTCACAGCGCCTCGTCGAGACGCTCGGGCACTTCGGCGTCCAGTCGCACGTCATCGGCACCGTCTCCGGTCCGCGCGTCACGCGCTACGAGCTGCAGCTCGCTCCCGGCATCAAGGTCAGCAAGGTCGCTGGCCTCAAGGACGACATCGCCTACGCCCTCGCGGCCACGGACGTGCGCGTACAGGCTCCCATCCCGGGCAAGACGGCGGTTGGCGTCGAAGTGCCGAACGTGCAGGCGAACTACGTCTCGCTGGGCGACATCCACGGCCCGTTCCCGCCGCAGGCCTCGCCGATGTCGTTCTGGCTCGGCAAGGATGTCACCGGCAAAGCCGTGTTCGCCGATCTCGTCAAGATGGTGCACCTCCTGGTTGCCGGAACAACCGGCTCGGGTAAGAGCGGCTGCCTCAACGCGCTGATCAGCTCGATCATGCTGCGCGCCACGCCGGATCAGGTGCGCATGATCATGATCGACCCCAAAAAGGTCGAGCTCTCCAACTTCGACGGCATCCCGCACCTCCTGGCGCCGGTGGTTACCAACATGAAGCAGGCAACCTACGTGCTGGACAACATCTGCCGCGAGATGGAACGGCGCTACGACGTGCTCTCGCGGAACGGCTGTCAGGACGTGCGCGCGCTGAACAAGAAACTGGCGCGCGGCGGCGAGGACCTGATGCCCTACATCATGGTCATCATCGACGAGCTCGCCGACCTGATGATGGTCGCGCCGTCTGAGGTCGAGGAGTCGATCATCAGGCTCGGCCAGCTGGGCCGCAGCTGCGGCATTCACCTGGTCGTGGCCACCCAGCGGCCCTCTGTCGATGTGGTCACGGGCATGATCAAGACCAACATTCCATCGCGCATCGCCTTCGCCGTCAGCTCCCAGACGGACTCTCGTATCATCCTCGACCAAGGGGGCGCGGAGAGCCTCCTCGGCATGGGCGACATGCTCTTCAGCCCCATGGGCAGCAATCGCCTGCTGCGCGTCCAGGGGGCGCTCATCACCGCCCACGAGATGAAGCTCATCACCGACCACTGGAAGCGCCAGGCCAAGCCGGACTTTCGCGAGGACCTCCTCGAGAGCCCAGCCGGCCCGGCTGGCGACCAGTCGCCGTCGGCCGCCGACGGCGACGAGCTCCTGGGAGAGGCCATCAAGACCGTCGTCCTCACGGGCGCCGCCTCCGTGGCGCTGCTCCAGCGGCGCTTGCGGGTCGGCTATGCGCGCGCCGGCCGCCTGATCGACATCATGGAGGAGATGGGCATCATCTCCGGCTACGACGGCAGCAAGGCGCGGGCCGTGCTCATCGGCGAGGACGACCTGCCGGGGACCCTGGCGCGACTGCGCGGTGATGCGTCCTCTGCGGTCGCCGGGGTCTCAGAGAGCCCCGCAGAGGCCGCCGCGGACTGATCGGCGCGCCCGACGCATGATTTGTCATCGCCCACGCCCCTGACTAGACTCTACAGTCCGGCGCACTAACCACCAGCCGAGGCGACTGGGATGTTCATTCACTGTGTTTGAGATCGGCAACACGCTGCGTGAGGCGCGCGTGCGCCGCAAGCTCACCCTCCAGCAGGTCGAGGAGGACACAAAGATCCGTGTCAAGTACGTCCAGGCCATGGAGAACGAGGAGTTCGACGGGATGCCCGGTTCGACGTACGTCATGGGCTTTCTGCGGACGTACTCCGCCTATTGGGGCTGGACCCGGACGTCATTGTCGGAGAGTACCGCTCGCGCGGCCTGCGGAGCAGCGAGCCGCCGGAGCCGTTCGGCGGCTCCTCGATCATCGGCCCGCCGCGCAGCCATCGAGGGCGGAACACCGTCCTGGTCGTAGCCATGGTCTGTCTGCTCGTGCTCGGCGTCATCTACGTCCTCGGTCTGAACGACGACGGGGGTCAGGGGACGCCCGCGACGCAGCCCGGGCCGCTCGGCATCGCCAGCCCCTCCGCGAGCGCGGAGCCGTCGCCGACGCCGTCGCGCACGGCTCCCACCGCGGTTCCCGGTGAGCTGCGCATCAGCGCCGTCGCCGACGCGTGGGCCGAGGTGCGCGAGGAGAGCTCGACGGGGAAGACACTGTTCAGCGGCACCATCAAGGAGGGCAAGACGCGGGTCTTCGTGGCCGATGTTCTGTGGCTGCGCCTGGGCAGCCCCGCGAACGTGCGTCTGCGTGTGGAGGGCCGGCGCATCAAGACGATCACCGATCCAGGTCCGATCGACTACCTGATCGAGAACGGCAAGCTCGAGCAACAGGAGTAGATGGCCAAGGAAGTATCGTTCGACGTAGTCTCGCGCGCCGACATCGATGAGGTGCGCAACGCGGTCAACATGGCGCAGAAGGAGATCGCCACTCGTTACGACTTCAAGAAGAGCGTCAGCTCGATCACGCTGGAGAGCGAGTCGCTGACGCTTGTCTCGGACGACCAGTACAAGCTCAAGCAGGTCGTCGATCTTCTGGAGGAGAAGCTGGTCCGCCGCAAGGTCCCGCTCAAGGCGCTGCAGTACGGCAAGATCGAGGACGCCTTGGGCGGGACGGTGCGCCAGAAGGTGGTCGTCTCCCAGGGCATCGCCGACGAAAAGGCCAGGGCCATCACCAAGTTCCTGCGGCAGGACTTCAAGAAGGTGAAGGTCCAGGTCCAGGGGGACACCCTGCGGATCTTCTCGACCAGCAAGGACGAGCTCCAGGCCGTCATCTCGGCGCTGCGTGAGCAGGACTGGGGGATCCCCCTGCAGTTCGTGAACTATCGCTGAGGCGCTCACGGCCGCCGGCTTCTTCATCCAGACCCTCGGTTGCCCCAAGAACGAGGCTGACTCCGACGCGCTGTCGCGACGCCTGCGCTCGGCCGGGTACGAGGAGGTCCCGCCGGAACACGCCGCTCTCGTGATCGTCAATACGTGTGGCTTCATCGACGCGGCCAAGGAGGAGTCCATCGCCGCGATCCTCGAGGCCGCCGATTTCGCGCATGCGCGCGGGGCGGCCGTGGCCGCGGTCGGGTGTCTCGTGGAGCGCCATCGCGACGAGCTCGCCGCCGGTATCGGGGAGGTCGACCTGTGGTGCGGCCTCGACACCACTCCGCTCTTGCGGGCTCTCGACGAGCTCGAGGCGGCCGCCCTCGTGGAGCGGCGCGCCGTCCGGTATCGCCGTCCGCGCCCGGTCCATGCCTTCATCAAGATCTCTGACGGTTGCGATCGCGCCTGCGCCTTCTGCGCGATCCCGCTGATCAAGGGGGAGTACGAGACGGCGCCGGCGAGCGTGATCCTCGCCGCCGCCGAGGACGCTCTTCGAGCCGGGGCTCGCGAGCTGGTGCTCGTCGGGCAGGACACCTCGCGGTGGCGGCAGCCGGCATGGGGCGGGCTGGAGCGCCTCCTGGGGGAGCTCGCGGGCCTCACGCCCGCCCCCCAGTGGCTGCGCCTGCTGTACCTGCAGCCGGAGGGCATCGACGACGCCCTGCTGGAGGCGCTGGCGCGGCACGCGGTGCCCTATGTCGACGTGCCGCTGCAGCACGCTTCGGGGGCGGTCCTGCGCCGCATGAGGCGCGCCGGCGACGGTGCGAGCTTCCTGCGGCTGCTCGAGCGCGTCCGCCGCGTGCTTCCGGGGGCGGCGATCCGCTCGACGTTCATCGCTGGCTTTCCTGGCGAGACGGAGGAGGAGTTCGACGAGCTCCTCGCGTTCGTCGCCGAGGCCGGGCTCGCGGCGGCGGGCGTCTTCCCGTTCGACGCCCAGGAGAGCACGACGGCCGCGACCCTGCCCGGCCAGATCCATCCCGATCTCGTGCTGGAGCGCGCCGCCAGGCTGGGGACGGTCATCGACGAGGTCGCGGCGCACTACTGGCTCGGACTCGAGGGTCGCTCCCTGGACGTCCTCGTGGAGCGCGGCGCGAGCCGAGCCGACGGTGTCGCCGTCGGCCGCTGCGCGCTGCAGGCGCCGGACATCGACGGCCGTGTTCATCTCAGCGGCGCCCCGACACGCCGCGGCGACGTCGTGCAGTGCACGGGCGTCGGCGCGGCTGGCTATGATGTGGAAGCCGTCGTCCGGAGCCGCAAGCCATGAGCGTGAGCAGCCAGATGAATCTCGCCAACGCGATCACGATTGCGCGGATTCTGCTCATCCCCGTGTTCCTTGTCGTGCTGCTCTCGGGCATCCCGGAACCCTACGCCGACATCGGCGCCGCCTTCGTCTTCATCGTGGCGGCGGCCAGCGACAAGCTCGACGGCTACATCGCCCGCAAACGGCAGTCCGTCACCACCCTCGGCCAGTTCCTCGATCCCCTGGCCGACAAGCTGCTCATCGCCGCCGCGCTCGTCGCTCTCGTGGCCCAGGATCGCGTTCCCGCCTGGGTTGCGATGGTGATCATCGGCCGCGAGGTCGCGGTGAGCGTCCTGCGCAGCGTCGGCCTGTCGCAGGGCGTGTCAATCCCGGCCGACCGCTACGGCAAGCTGAAGACCGTGCTGCAGATCGGCTACGTGCTCTACGTCCTCCTGCCGACCGAAGACATCGCCCGCCTGCTCCACATCCCCGTCAGCCTCGAGCCGGTGGTCGAGTGGATCGTCGCCATCCTCGTCGTGGTCGTGACCCTGGCGAGCGGCATCAACTACTTCCGCAACGCCCGGGGGCTCATCCGCATGCCGGGAGGCTCGTCGGGCGGTACGCCCGGGGGCGCGCCACAGTGAGCGCCGAGCGGCGTGTCGCGGCGGTCGTGCTGAGCGGCAGCGAGCTCCTCGACGGACGCGTGCGCGACGAGAACGGCGCCTACGTGAGCGCCGACCTGAGCGCTCGGGGAGTCAGCGTCACGAGCGTCGTGACGGTCGCCGACGACGCCGAACGCCTGAGCGCCGCCCTGCGCTGGTCGCTGGCCGCCGGACCCGACCTCCTGATCGTCGGCGGCGGCCTTGGTACCACGCACGACGACCTCACGGCCGCGTGCCTGGCCGACGCGCTCGGCGTCCGGCTGGAGGAGGACGCCGTCGCGCTGGCCATGCTCGGGGACAGCTTGCGGGGCGTCGCGGAGCGGCGCGGCACGACGGTCGCTGACCTTCTGCCCCAGGCGCGCCGCCAGGCGCTCCTGCCGCGGGGGGCGGAGCCCCTGCCCCCGGCCGGCGTCGCGCCCGGCATCAGGGCCCACGCCCGGGACACACGCATCTTCGCCTTCCCGGGGGTCCCCTCCGAGTTCCGGACGATGTGGCAGCACGTCGCGGGGGAGCTGACGAACGAGGGGTTCTTCCCGCCGGTGATCGCCCGACTCGTGCGCATCGTCGGCAGCGGCGAGCCGCCGGTCGCGGCGGCGCTGGAGACGGTGCCCCGTGACCTGCTCGAGACCGGCATCACGGTCGGCGGGGGAGAGGTGACCGTCAAACTGCGTCACCCGCCCGCTACGGCTGCGGCGGCGCAGGCCGCCGCCGTGATCGCGGCCCTGCGCCGGACGGTGACCGTCTTCAGCACGGACGGACGGACGGTCGACGACATGGTTGCAGATGCGCTGGTCGCGCGCGGGGAGACGCTGGCTGTCGCCGAGTCGTGCACCGGCGGCTCGCTGGGCGGGCGCATCACCGGGCGACCGGGGAGCTCGGCGTACTTCCGCGGCGGGGTGATCAGCTACGCGAACTCCGTCAAGGAGGACCTTCTCGGGGTGTCCGCCGCCGAGCTCGAGCGCCACGGCGCGGTCTCGGCGGAGGTGGCCGTGGCCATGGCTGAGGGCGCGCGGGCGGCGTGCCGGGCGACCTACGGCTTGAGCGTGACGGGGATCGCCGGACCGGAGGGCGGAACTCCCGAGAAGCCCGTAGGGCTGGTCTACCTGGCCTGCAGCGGCCCAGGCGGCACCCGCGTGGTCAAGGAACGATTCTCGGGCGATCGCGCCGCCGTGCGTGTCCACAGCGCCACGAGGGGCCTGCACCTTCTGTACGAGTGCATCGGCCGGGGAGCTCCCGCGGAATGAGAGGGAGCGGCGACCAGAGGGCGCTGCGGCTGTTCGTCGCCTGCGATCTCCCGGATGCTGCGCTGGACGCTATCTCGGTCTGGCAGCGGCGCTCGCTGGGCGGCCGGCCGGAGCTTCGCCCGAACCACGCCCTGCATCTCACGCTCGCGTTTCTTGGGGATGTCGATCCTCAAGAGGTCCCGCGTCTCGGCAAGACGCTGAGCGGCGTCGCCTGGGCGCCGTGCGACGCCGGGATCGAGGGGCCGGTCTTCCTGCCCAAGAAGGGCTCGCGCCACGTCGTGGCGTTGGCGCTGGCCGATCCCGGCGGGGCTCTGCGTTCGCTGCAGGGTCGGGTGAGCGCCGCCCTGGCAGGGACAGGTCTCTACGCCCCAGAGGCACGGCCGTGGCTGCCTCACGTCACGGTTGCTCGCTACCGTCGCCCCGGTCCACCTTTTCCCCTGCAAAACGTCACCATCCCGGGGTTTTGTGTCGTCCGCATGGCCTTGTATAGTAGCTCTCTGGAGAGCACCGGCGCCGTGCACACTCCTCTAGCCGTTTTCCCCGCCTCCTGCGCGAGAGAGGAGCGCCACAGTGGATAAAGACAAGGCCCTTGAGGCAGCCGTCACCCAGATCGAACGTCAGTTCGGCAAGGGCAGCGTCATGCGTCTCGGCGACCACCCGGTCAGCAACGAGCTGCAATGTGTGCCTACCGGCTCGCTGGCGCTCGACATTGCCCTGGGAGTGGGAGGCATCCCTCGCGGACGCATCGTCGAGATCTACGGCCCGGAGTCTGCCGGCAAGACGACTCTGGTCTACCACCTCATCGCCGAGGCCCAGCGGCTCGGTGGCCAGGCCGCTTTCATCGACGCCGAGCACGCCATGGATCCCGTCTACGCCAAGGCCATCGGCGTCGACGTGGACAACCTGCTGGTGTCGCAGCCGGACTACGGCGAGCAGGCGCTGGAGATCGCGGAGATGCTGGTGCGCAGCGGCGCCCTCGACATCGTCGCGATCGACTCGGTGGCAGCGCTCACGCCCAAGGCCGAGATCGAAGGCGAGATGGGCGACAGCTTCGTCGGCCTCCAGGCGCGCCTCATGAGCCAGGCCCTGCGCAAGTTGGCCGGGACGCTCAACCGCTCGGGCACCATCTGTTGTTTCACCAACCAGCTGCGCGAGAAGATCGGCGTCATGTTCGGGAATCCAGAGACGACCACGGGCGGCAAGGCCCTCAAGTTCTACGCGACCGTCCGGCTCGACATCCGCCGTATCGAGACCCTCAAGGACGGCACCGAGGCGGTCGGCAACAGGGTGCGCGTCAAGGTCGCCAAGAACAAGGTCGCGCCGCCGTTCAAGACTGCTGAGTTCGACATCATGTACGGGCAGGGCATCTCCCGAGAGGGCACGCTCCTCGACCTCGGCGTGCAGTACGACGTCGTTGCCAAGAGCGGAGCGTTCTTCAGCTACAACGACGACCGCCTCGGCCAGGGGAGGGCCAATGCTCGTGCCTTCCTCAAGGAGAACCCCGACATGGCCGCGGCGATCGAGGCCGAGATCCGCCGGCGGGCCGGGCTGCCGGCCTCGCCGCCGTCCGGGTCGGCGCCGGCCGTGCCCGAGGGCGTCGACGCGGTCACCGGCGAGGTGCTCTAGGCTGCTTCGGCGACCGATGAGTGTCGTCACGAGGCTGGTCGTTGCGCCGGGCGGGCGCGTGGTGGTGCACGTCGACGGCGAGGCTCTCGGCAAGGTCAGCGAGACGCTCGCGGCGCGCTGGCATCTCGTCGTGGGCCTCGAGCTGAACGAGGAGGATCTGGCGCGCTTGCGCGCCGCTGCCGCGGCGGACCGCGCCCGTGCCGACGGCTACCGCCTCCTCGAGCAACGGGCCCGCAGCCATGCCGACGTGAGCTCTCGGCTGCGGGCCAGAGGGCACGACGAGGCGGCGGTCGCCGCCGCGGTCGACGAGCTCACAGCCGCCGGCCTGCTGGACGATGCCGACTTCGCGCGCCGCTACGTCGCGGACAAGCGCGCGCTGAACGCCTGGGGCACGGTACGCCTGCGTAGAGGTCTGCTCGAGCTGGGGGTCGATAGAGAGGTGATCGAGGCCGCGCTGGCCACCGATGACCCCGGCGGCGAGGCCCAGGAGGTCGCGAGGGCCTTGGAGCTCCTGCGGCGAAGAGGCGCGCCACAGCCGCCCCTGGACCCGGCCCGGCGGCGCGCCTACCAGACCTTGTTGCGCAAGGGCTTCGCCGCCGCCGTGGCCTACGCGGCAGTGCGGGCCTGGTGCTCGGACGACTCGGACGACCGTGCGTAGGCCTCTGCCGGGGCCTTTCGCCCGGCGCAGCTCGTCACGCCACGAGACCCGCCTGGCGAGGGTCGAGTGAATTGACTTGTTCCCTCGTCATCCCCTAGTATCGGGCCACGCGACCTGCGCGTGTGCTCAGTATTCCAACTCGCTCTGGCGATGCTCCAACGCTCCGTGCGTCACTCGACTGCCAACTCGAACAGGGGAACGACAGTGGACAGATCGGGAGGTCTTGTAGGTCCACCGTCGGTCTGACCCCTGAACGCCCAACAGCCGAACACGAGTACCCTGTAGCTTCGTTCTGAGCGAGCATGACACTGGCCGGGCGCGTGCCCGGCCTTTTTCGTGCCGCGAAGGGATTGATCATGACACTTGAATATGTGCTTCTGATTGTTGCCGCAGTGCTCGTAGGGGTGGCGGTTGGCTACGTCATCCGGCGCTTCCTCGCCGGGGGCAAGCTCGCCTCGGCAGAGCGCGAAGCGGAGGTCCTCCTGCGCGACGCGCGTCGCGACGCCGAGGCGCTCATCAAGGAGGCTCGGCTCGAGGCCAAGGAGGAGGTCCACAGGGTCCGCAATGAGGCCGAGGTGGAGCTCCGCGACCGGCGTGAGGAGATCAGCAAGGTGGAGCAGCGGCTCCTGCAGCGCGACGAGCAGCTGGACGCCAGGGCCGTCGACCAGGACCGGCGCGAGCAGTCGCTGCGGGATCGTGAGGCGTCCAGCGCCCTGCTCGCCGGGGAGGCGAGGGCCGCGAACGAGGAGGCCGTGGCGCGCCTCGAGAGCATCTCAGGGCTCAGCAGCGCCCAGGCCCGCGAACTCATCCTGACGCAGACCGAGGAAGAGGCGCGCCACGACATGGCCAAGCTCGTTCGCGTCGTCGAGGACGAGGCGCGTCGTGAGGCCGACCGGCGCGCCCGCAACATCCTCTCGCTCAGCATCCAGCGCACCGCGGCCAACCACGTCGCCGAGACCACCGTGTCGGTGGTCCATCTCCCGTCCGACGACATGAAAGGTCGGATCATCGGACGCGAAGGCCGCAACATCCGCACGCTCGAGAACACCACCGGTATCGACTTCATCATCGACGACACACCGGAGGCCGTCGTGCTCTCCGGGTTCGACGGGGTCCGGCGCGAGACGGCACGGCTCACGCTGACGAAGCTCATCGCCGATGGCCGCATTCACCCCGCACGCATCGAGGAGATGCACGAGCAGGCCAAGGCCGAGGTCGAGGCTGCCATGGAGGAGGCAGGCGAGCAGGCCTGCTTCGACACGAACGTGCACGGGCTGGCGCCCGAGCTCGTCAAGATCCTCGGACGCCTCAAGTACCGGACGAGCTATGGCCAGAATGTCCTAAACCACTCCATGGAAGTGGCCCACTTGGCAGGTATCATGGCTGCCGAGCTCGGCGCCAACGTCAAGATCGCCAAGCGGGCCGGGCTCCTGCACGACGTCGGCAAGGCCGTCGACCACGAGGTCGACGGCTCCCACGCCGTCATCTCTCAGCAGCTCGCCAAGCGCTATCGCGAGTCGGAGAGCGTCCAGCACGCGATCCTCGCGCATCACCGCGACGTCGAGCCGCAGACGATCGAGGCCGTTCTCGTGCAGGCTGCAGACGCGATCTCCGCGGCGCGCCCAGGGGCGCGTCGCGAGTCGCTCGAGAACTACGTCAAGAGACTGGAGTCGCTCGAGCGCATCGCCGAGAGCAAGAAGGGCGTGGAGAAGTGCTACGCCATGCAGGCTGGCCGTGAAGTGCGCGTGATGGTCAGGCCCACCGAAGTCGACGACGATACCACGGTGCTGCTGGCGCGCGAGATCGCCAGAGACATCGAGGACCAGCTCGACTATCCCGGCCAGATCAGGGTCACAGTCATCCGCGAGAGCCGCGCCGTCGACATCGCGAAATAGGCGAGCGGCGCGGCACGCCGTGCTCATGCGCACGTACTACCTCCGTTCGTTCGGCTGCCAGATGAACGCGCACGACGCGGAGCGCATCCGCGCGCTGCTCGAGGCCGATGGCCTTGTGCCGGTGGCCGACCCCGATGGCGCGGACGTCCTCGTGTACAACACCTGTACCGTCCGGCAGAGCGCCGACGACCGCCTGGCCGGTCATCTGGGCGACGCGGCCAGGATCAAGCGCCGGGACCCCCAGCGCGTCGTGATCGTCACAGGCTGCCTGCCGCAGGCTGAGCAGGACGCGCTGTTTCGCCGGTTTCCCCACGTGGACGGCGCTCTTGGCCCGCAGAATCTCCACCGTCTGCCGGAGCTGCTCGACTCCATGAGCGGCGATCTCCGGCCGGCTGCGAGCCCGCCCGGCTACTTCGCCGACGGCCCTCATTTCAGCGGCGACCTGCCGACACGGCGCGAGCGTCCCTTCCAGGCGTGGGTCCAGATCATGTCGGGCTGCACCAACTTCTGCTCCTACTGCATCGTGCCGCACGTCAGGGGGCCAGAGCGCAGCCGGGAGGCGGCGGCCATCCTGACCGAAGTCGAGGAGCTCGTCGCGGACGGGGTGCGAGAAGTGACCCTGCTCGGCCAGAACGTCAATGCCTACGGCATGGATCTGCGGCGCGTCGGCCGACGGGACGCACCGGACTTCGCGGCCCTGCTCCGCACGCTCGACGCGATCCCGGGCCTCGCTCGCATCCGGTTCATGACGTCGCATCCCAAGGACCTCTCCGACGATCTGGTCCAGGCGCTGGCCGAGCTGCCGACCCTGTGCGAGCACGTCCACTTGCCGGCGCAGGCCGGCTCCGACCGGATCCTCGCCGCCATGCATCGTGGGTACGGCAGCGAGGAGTACCTCGAACGGGTGGCCGCCCTGCGCGCCGCCATCCCGGATGTCAGCATCACCACCGACCTGATCGCCGGCTTCCCCGGCGAGACGGAGGATGACTTCTCCGCGACGCTGGAGCTCGTCCGGGAGGCCCGGTTCGACGGCGCCTTCACCTTCCTGTTCTCGCCCCGCGTCGGCACTGCGGCGGCCGAGCTTCCCAACCAGGTGCCGTCGGAGGTCAGGAGCCAGCGCGTCCAGCGTCTGGTGGCCGTGACCCAGGAGCTCGCCCTGGAGAGCCACACCCGCATGATCGGACGGCCGGTTGAGATCCTCGTCGAGGGCGCCAGCCGCGATGGGCTGCGCCTGCGCGGCCGCTCTCGCCAGAACGTCACGGTCAACGCGGTGGGCGACGCGGAGCCCGGTGCTATAGTGACGGTGGAGGTTACCGCGGCGACCTCGACGACGCTCCGCGGGAGGCTCTGACCAAACGCACAGGAGGTGCCCGCCGTGCAAGGATGCATCTGTCCTCATCCCCCCTTGCTCATCCCCGAGGTCGGCGGGTCCTCATTGGCGAGAGTCGACGCGACCGTGCAGGCCATGCGTCGGCTCGGCGAGCTGGTGGGAGAGCCGCAGACGGCGGTCGTCATCTCGCCGCACACGGGCGGCTACAGCGACACCCATGTCGTCAAGACCGCCCGCCGCTTGAGCGGCGACTTTGGCCGCTTTCGCTGCCCGCAGACGGCGTTCATCTACGACAACGACCAGCCCTTCGCCGAGCTGCTGCTGGCCCTCGCCGGCGACTACCGCCACCTGCGCCTCATCCCGGAAAACGACGACACGCTCGACTGGGGCGTTCTCGTCCCCCTGAGCTTCATGCGCGTGCGCCAGATCGTCTCACTCTCCATCGTGAGCTCCTATGAGGGTCACCGTCTGCTGGGGCAGCTCGTCCGCCGCTGTGCCGAGGAGCTGGGGCGCGACACCCTGTTCGTGGCGTCGGGCGATCTCTCGCACGCCCTCAGCCGCACGGCGCCGGCACCGTATGACCCCCGCGGAGCGCTCTTCGACGCCGAGGTCGTGCGGCTGCTCAGTGGCGGCGACTTCGTGGGACTGAGCGGGATCGATCAATCGCTGCTCGAGGGCGCCGCCGAGTGCGGCCTGCGCAGCTTCATTACGCTGGGCGGCTTTCTCGGCGACGACGCCACGATCAACCCTCAGGTCCTCAGCTACGAGGGGCCGTTCGGGGTTGGCTACATGGTCGCGGCGTTCGGTTCGCCTGACCCAGGTCGCGCGGGGGTGTCGGCGTGAGTGTCGACGACGAGAGCGATCGCGTCGCCCCGGGACCTGCCGACTACGCCCGCGTCAGTGTGTATCACCTCGTCAGGCGGCAGCGGGTTCCCTCCGCCCCCGACCACGCGCTGTACCGGCTGCCAGCAGCTTGCTTTGTGACGCTGAAGAAGCGCGGCGAGTTGCGCGGCTGCGTGGGTACGCTGGGGCCGACCGAGCCCGACCTGGGACGGGAGATCGCCCGCAACGCTCGTGCCGCGTCGTCCAGCGACCCGCGGTTCGATCCTGTGCGTGACGACGAGCTCGACTCTCTCGAGGTCAGCGTCGACATCCTCAGTCCCAGCGAGGAGTGCTCGTACTCAGAGCTGGACCCGATGTACTACGGCGTGATCGTGCGCAGCGGCTGGCGGCGCGGCGTGCTTCTGCCCGACCTCAAGGGCGTGGACACGGTCGATCTCCAGGTGAGGATTGCGCAGCAGAAGGCCGGGATCTCCCCCGGTGAGCCGTGCCTGTACGAGCGGTTCCGCGTTACGCGCTGCCGCGAGGGAGAGTCGGCCGACGCCGTGCTGGTCGCCATGGCCGGCTCGGGGTTCGCTGCGAGCGACGGCGAGGTCGATGACTGAGCCCTCCGTGGTCGCCCTCTTTGGCGCGACCGCGCTCGGCAAGACGGACGTGGCGGTCGCCCTCGCGGAGCGGCTCGGCGCGGACGTCGTCGTGGCCGACTCGATGCAGGTCTACGCCGGGCTGGCGATCGTCACGAACCAGCCGGACGCCGCCCAGCGGGCCAAGGCTCGCCACCACCTCGTCGGCTTCGTGTCGCCCCAGGCGGACTACACCGTGGCGGAGTATGCCAGGGAGGCGCACGCCGTCATGGACAGGCTGCGCGAGGCCGGACGGCCCATCATCGTCGAAGGCGGTTCCGGTCTGTACCTCCGGGCGGCTCTTGGCAATCTCGACTTCGCCGGCCCCTCCGACCCTGCGCTGCGCCGGGAGTTGGAGGAGCGCTGGGCGGCGGATCCCGCGGCGATCTCGGACGAGCTGCGCCGCCGCGACCAGGCGACGTGGGCGCGTATCGACACGGCGAATCCGCGCCGTGTGCTGCGCGCTCTGGAGGCCGTGCTGGCCGGCGGCCGGCCGCTGACGAACACTGCCGGCGACCGCCTCTGGCGGGCGCCCGAGCGCTACCCGCACCGTCTCGCGGCGCTCGATCCTGGCGACAATCGCGAGGCGCTACATCGGCGCATCGACGCGCGCGTCGATGCCATGCTGGCGGCCGGCGCGGCCGACGAGGTCGCGGCTGTGCGCCGGACGGGCCCACTGAGCCGCACGGTGTTGCAGGCGATCGGCGTCAAGGAGCTCGTCGCCTGTCTGGACGGGACGCTCTCGCCCGCAGAGGCCGGCGCTGCGATGAAGGTCCGGACGCGCGCCCTCGTGCGCCGCCAGCTCACGTGGATGCGCAAGCTGCCCGAAGCGGCTCGCGTCACGACATCGGACGATCCCGAGGCGGCTGCCGATGCCATCCTCGCCCTCGTGCGAGAGCACCCGTGGTAAGATGCTCGCTCAGCGCAAGGGCCGACGGCGCACAAGAGGGGGCGTAACGCGTGCAGCAGAAGTGGCAGGGTCTCGGCAGAGTCCAGTTCTCCAAGTGGCAGGGGCTGGGGAACAACTACATCATCTTCCACGAGGAGGAGCTGCCCTTCGAGCTCACTCGCGAACGCGTGAGATTGCTCTGCGACCGCAACCTCGGCATCGGCAGCGACGGCATCCTCGTCATTGGGCCGAAGACCGCGGAGAACCGCTTCGGCCTCAGGATCTTCAACCCGGACGGCAGCGACGCCGAGATGTGCGGCAACGGCGTCCGCATGGTCGCCCGCAAGCTCAAGATGGAGGGGAGCATCACCGGCGACACCGTCGTGCTCGACACGGGCGCCGGGCCGATCACGCCGAAGCTCGGCGAAGGATACACGGTGACCGTCGACATGGGCATCGCCCGGTTCGGCGGCGAGAAGCTCGCCGGTATCGAGGGCGAGGCCATTGAAGCGTCGCTGAGTGCGGCGGGTCGGAGCTTCGTGTTCACGTTCGTGGACGTCGGCAATCCTCACGCCGTCATCCAGTCTCCCTGGCCTCTCGAGCTGGTGCCTTTGCACGAGGTCGGACCTGTCATCGAGGTTCACTCCTACTTTCCTCGGAGGACGAACGTGGAGTTCGTCAAGGTCGTGAGCAACCACGAGGCCAAGGTCCGCGTCTGGGAACGGGGCGTGGGGGAGACGAGGGCCTGCGGCACCGGCGCGACCGCCACCGCCGTGGCGCTGGTCCGTACCGGGCAGTGCGTCTCTCCGGTCACGGTAGAGCTGCCCGGCGGCAAGCTCGCGGTTGAGGTGCGGCCGGACTGGCGGGTGTTCATGACGGGCCCAGCCGAGGAGATCTACCACGGCGACCTGTCGTCCGAGTTCCTCGCGCACCTCGAATGAGCCGGGTATGAGGTTCTCACAGCGCGTCCAGGATCTGCCGCCCTACCTCTTCGCCGCCATCGAGCGTCGCATCGTCGAGCGGCGGGCGGCCGGCGCCGACGTCATCAGTCTCGGCATCGGCGACCCTGACCTGCCGACGCCGCCGCACATCGTCGAAGCGTTGACGACGGCGGCCCACGATCCGGCCACGCATCAATACCCGAGCAACCACGGCGAGCTCGTCTTCCGCGAGGCTGTGGCCGAGTACTACGAGGAGCGGTTCGGGGTGGAGCTGGATGTGGCCACCGAGATCGTCCCGCTGCTGGGCGCCAAGGAGGGCATCGCCCACATCTGCGTCGCTCTGCTCGATCCGGGCGACGTCGCGCTCGCGCCGGACCCAGGGTACCCCGTGTACACGACGGGCCCCATGCTCGCCGGCGCCGTCTCCGTCGCCCTGCCGCTCGTCCCCGAGCTCGGCTTCCAGCCGGATCTCGACGCGGTCCCGGCCGACGTGCTCGCCAGGGCGCGGATGATCTACGTCTGCTACCCGAACAACCCAACGGGTGCGGTCGTCGAGGACGACTTCTTCGCGCGGCTTGTCGCCTTCGCCGCCGACCATCAGCTCATCGTCGTGCACGACAACGCCTATGGCGACATCACCTACGACGGCTACACCGCGCCGAGCTTCCTGGAGGCGCCGGGAGCCAAGGACGTCGGCGTCGAGATGCTCAGCCTCTCCAAGAGCTACAACATGACCGGCTGGCGGGCGGGGGCGATCGTCGGCAACAAGGACGTCCTCGATGCCTTCTGGCGGCTCAAGACCAACATCGACTCCGGCATGTTCGGGGCGGTCCAACGTGCCGCCGCGACGGCGCTGACCTCCTCACAGGAGTGCGTCCGAGAAACGTGCGAGATCTACCGTCGGCGCCGCGACGTCCTGGTCCACGCTCTTTCCAGCCTGGGGATGGCCGTCACGGCGCCAAAGGGCACGATCTACCTCTGGGTCGCGGTACCCGAGGGCTACACCTCGGCCAGCTTCACCGAGCACCTGCTCGAGCAAGCGGACGTCGTCGTGACGCCGGGCGCCGCCTACGGCGCCGCCGGCGAGGGCTACGTCCGGCTCTCTCTCACCGTGCCGGACGATCGCCTCCAGGAGGCGGTCCGGCGTATCGAGGAGCGCGTACGGCTGTAGTGGCTCGCGGCGGCGAGAGGCCGGCGTCGTGACCTCCGGGTCGCGGCTCGTCGAGACCGGCGCGACGCTGTCGCGTCCGCGCGCCGTCGTCTTCGCCGTCGTGCCCTCCGGCGCCGGCACGCCCGGCCAAGAGGAACCCCTCAGCGAGATCAAGGAGCTGCTCCGTTCGGCGGACATGGAGTGGGTCGGTGACGTGATCCAGCGCAAGGACAAGCCGCACGCCCAGTCGTACCTCGGCAAGGGCAAGCTCGAGGAGCTCAAGGAGGCTGTCAAGGCAACGGGGGCGTCCGTCGCCGTGTGCGAGGACGACCTCACGCCGGCCCAGGTAGCGGCCGTCCTGGACGCGGTGGACGCGGATGTCCTCGACCGCACCGAGCTCATCCTCACCGTCTTCAGCAAGCACGCGCACTCCCTGGAGGGAACCCTGCAGGTGCACCTCGCGCAGCTCCAGTACGAGCTCACTCGCATGCGGGGCAAGGGCCTCATCCTCTCGCGTCTGGGCGCCGGCGTGGACATGCGCGGGCCCGGCGAGACCAAGCTGGAGGTCGACCGCCGCGTGGTGCGCAGACGCATCCAGATGCTGCGCCGGCGCATCGCGCAGATGGCCAGGGCGCGGCGAACGCAGCGCGCCCGCCGTGTGCAGACAACGGTGCCGTTGATCGCGCTGGCCGGCTACACCAACGCCGGCAAGTCGACGCTCCTCAACGCGCTGACGAACGCCAACGTCTCGGCGCGCGACCGCCTCTTCGAGACGCTCGACCCGACCTCGCGTTCGTATCGCTACCGCGATCGCGACTACGTGATCACCGATACGGTGGGGTTCATCCGCAAGCTCCCCCACAGCCTCGTCGACGCGTTCGCCTCCACGCTCGAGGAGACGACGCTCGCGGACCTGGTGCTGGTTGTCGCTGACGCGTCGCTCGAGCCGCCGGAGATCGCCGCCCGCGAGCAGACGGTCTCCGAGGTCCTCGACATGCTGGGCTCACGCGCGCCGCGGGTCGTCGTCTTCAACAAGATCGATCGGCTGGACGACGGGCGCCTCGCGCGCCTGCGGGCGCTGTACCCGGAGGCGGTGTTCATCGCCGCGGCGCGCGGTGAGGGCCTGGACGCGCTCCAGGAGCGTCTGGCGCGGTTCTTCGATCGCGTCCTCGTTTCGGTTCGGCTGCTGTTCCCGTACGCGGCGGCCGGAGAGATGCATCGCCTGAGGGGCGTGGCGAGCGACGTCCGCGAGGAGCACACCCCGGACGGCGTCGTCTTCGACGCTCGCCTGCCCATCTCCGAAGCGGGCCGCTACGCGCGCTATAGCCTGGCGCCGGCGGCCGCCGCTGGCGGCGAGTCGTCGTCCAAGGGAGCCCCGGGGCGCCCCGCGCCGGAGCCCGGGGGAGAGGCGCCTGCAGCCGCTGACGGGCGCCCGTTTGACGGCGCGGACGATCAGGCGCTCGAGTCTGGCGACGATGGTGAGCACGGCGGCCGTGGAGACTGACGCCCAGGGCCAGATCGAAGCGCCGTCGGGGGTCGTCGTCTCCATTCAGCTTCTGAGGCCGGAGGCTCGCCTGCCGCGGCGCGCGTACGAGAACGACGCGGCCTTCGACCTGTCCGCCGCGGAAGAGGTGGTGCTCGCGCCACAGACGCGTGCCGTGGTGGGCACCGGGATCGCGCTCGGGTTGCCGCCCGCTCTGGCGGCGCTCACCCTGCCGCGATCCGGACTTGCCGCGCGGCACGGCATCACGATCGTCAACGCCCCGGGCCTGATAGACCCCGGCTACCGGGGCGAGGTCGCCATCATCCTCCTGAATACTGACCGCGACGAGCCGTTCGTCGTGCGCGTCGGCGACCGCATCGCTCAGCTGCTCTTCCTGCCCCTGACGGACGTGGCGCTCATCGTCGCCGGCGAGCTGGGCGCCACCCGCCGCGGAGGCCAGGGGTTCGGGTCGAGTGGCAAGACCGGGTTCTCACAGGAGGGACTCTGATGAGCCCCAACACGGAACACGAACATACGTTCGCGTCTGGCGACAAGCCGACACTCAGGGTCTCCGGTCTGCTGGTCGAGGACCGGCGTCTCCTCATGGTCAAGCAAGCCCGGCGCGGAGAGGAGTACTGGCTGCTGCCGGGCGGCGGCGTGGGATTCGGCGAGACGCTGGTGGAGGCGCTGCGTCGCGAGTTCCTCGAGGAACTCGGGCTGCGGGTGAGCGTTGACCGGCTGCTGGCGATCGTCGAGTCGATCTCGCCGGATCCGTCGTACCCGAAGCACGTCGTGCACATGATGTTCGAGGTGTCGGCGGCCAGAGAGGTGCCGCCGGTCCCGCAGGACGCCGCGATTCTCGCCGTCGCGTTTCTGGACGAGGTGGAACTGCGCAACGCGGACGTGCGCCCGCCGATCAACGAATTCCTCTGCGACTGCACACGCGAGTTTCCGAAATGGCCGCAGTACATCGGCCGGCGCTGGTAGTCGAGCTCGGGTCACACGGCCGCGTAGACACCCGGTCGCCGGGAGCTGCCAGTGCGGCTGCGCATCGAGGCGCGTGCATCGACGGAGGGAGCGTCAGTCGTAATGCACGATAATCTCTGTTATGTAAAGCTGGAGCTCGCGCAGCCATTGGCGGTTCTGCGGGACGCTCGAGGGCTGGGGCTTCTGCCGATCAGGGGCACCCTCCCCCCTCGTCAGACAGCGCGGCGGGCGCAGACGGCCGGCGGCGGGCGTCGTGACAGGACTGCTGCCGGCAAGGTTGGAACGAGCCGGTGCGTCGGGCGTCAGTACTTGATCAGGCTGAAGACGTCGTAGTCGCCGATGCGGGCGCGGCCCTTGAGGGCCTCGAGCTCGACGACGAAGGCGCAGCCCACCACCCTGCCGCCCAGCTTCTCGACGAGCTCGATCTTGGCCTTGGCGGTGCCGCCCGTGGCGAGAAGGTCGTCGTGGATGAGGACGTTCTGGCCGGGTGTGATTGAGTCCGAGTGGACCTCGAGCCGGTCGGTGCCGTACTCGAGGTCGTACTCCGCGGCGATCGTGGTGAACGGCAGCTTGCCGGGTTTGCGGGCGCAGACGAACCCGGCGCCGAGGCCGTAGGCGACGGCAGGTCCGAGGATAAACCCGCGCGCCTCGGCCCCGAGGACCATGTCGATGTGCCTGCCGACCCCGTACTCGATGATGCGGTCGACCGCCTCGCGAAGCGCCACCGGATCCTGGAGGAGCGGCATGATGTCACGGAAGAGGATGCCTTCCTTGGGGAAATCGGGGATCGCCCGCACCAGCGACGCGAGGTCTATGGATGAGTCAGTCATGGGGTCCTCCTCGGGGCACGCCGTCACTCACCGCGGGTCTCTGTGAGCCGGCGGAGCTCGCGCGCGAGCAGGAGCTGGCGGAGCTGGGACGTCGCCCGAACGATGTCGTCGATCTGGTCGAGGCCCTCACGACGACGCTCCGGACGACTCGACCTGAGCGCCGGCAGGAGCACCTGCTCGATCAGGCCGATCTCACGGTCGACGGCGCTCTTGAGCAGGCGCAGGTTCTTGGGCCGCAGGCCCATCTGGGCGAGCTGAACGGCGGCGCCGACGACGCCGACGTCGGTCTCGGCGTAGCGTCGCACGCCGCCGGCCTGCTTGGCGCGCACCAGCTCATACTCCTCGAGCTCAGCCAGCAAGGCCCCATCGGCACCCGTGAGCTGCTGGATCTCCTCGCTCGTGTACTCGCGTTCCTCCCCGGCCAGCAGCGTGGTCTTGTGCAGCCCCTGGCGCGTGGCGGGCAACGGCGTCGCCGGGTTGCGCTCCAGTTCCCGGCGAATGACCTTGAGCGGCAGGTACTCGTCACGCTGCAGCGCGAGAACACGCACCAGCCTGTTGAAGTCCTCATGGGAGTAGAGGCGGTACCCGGACTTGGTCCGGCGCGGGGTGACGAGGCCCTGTTCCTCGAGGTAGCGGAGCTTGCTCACGCTGATGTCCGGGAACTCGCGGCGGAGGGCGTCGACAAGCGTCCCGATGGTGAGCAGCTTCTCGCCGCCGACGTCGAAGAGGAGGGTGTCGTCGCTCACGACGGCGCGGTCGAGAGTCTCGGCCGAGTCACGGCACGAGGAAGGTGAGCTTGTACTTGCCGATCTGGATCTCATCGCCGTCGCGGAGGACGGTGCGCTCGTCGCGGCGACGATTGACGAAGGTGCCGTTGAGACTGCCCTCGTCGATGATGACGAACTCCTCGCCCTCTCGTGTCACGACCGCGTGGCGGCGCGAGACGGTGACGTCGTCGAGGAAGATGCCCGCATCTGGGTGCCGACCGATGGTGATGCGCTCGTCGCGCAGGGTGTAGGTCTCACCCGCGCGGCCGCCGCCGCAGCGGATGACGAGACACGCCTCGCTGCCGGCGACGACAGCCGGCGACAGCACCTCGCACCCCTCCCCCGCCGCCTCGAAGCTGAGCGTGATCTCGGGATGATCGGCGATCAGGCTCGCTCCGCAGCGGACGCAGAAGTCAGCACCCTCCGAGTTCCGGCTGCCGCATTCGGGGCAGAACAACGTCAGTTCTCCTCTGGGTCCTCGGCGTCGCCGTCGTCGTCGCTCGGCGTCGCCGGCGGGAGCTTCTGCCCCGCCAGAATGCGGGAGAGGTTCTCGAGGTCGTTGGCCGAGATGACGGGTTCCCCTTCACTGTGCTTGCGCTGGAGGCGCATGACGAGCTCCGCGTGCAGAATGTCCAGCTTTCCCTGCAGGATCCGGCGCTTGCGAGAGATCTCGCGTTCCTCGATCTCGAGCTCGGCGATCAGCGCGCGGAGCTCGTCGTCGGACCGCGAGACGAGATCGACGATGTCGTCCATGGCGCGCCTCCTGATGCTGCGGGGGTGAACTGAATGATCGTACCGGAGGTCACCTCAAGGTTCAAGTTCAGCTTGAGGCGAGGGTAGGCGGTGTGGAGAACGCGATCAGCCCGCGGGTCTGCAGCCTGTCGATGGTCAGGAGGCACTCGTACTCATCGGCCCGTCCTGAGGCGATGATACGGGCGACAAGGTCGCCGACACGGCTGGTCGACACGCTGAGAAAGGCCACGATCTGAGCCTCGACGGCATCCTGGGCTGCGCCTGGCCGGGCCAGGCTGAGGCGCGCGCCGGGAGGCAGCCGCAGACGGAGCCGGTGGACCTCGTCGAGGCGGCGCGCGCCCTCCATCAGCAGCGACTGCGCGGGCAGACCCCGACCGCCGGCGGGCACCACGTCGGAGTCCACGAAGAAGGAGCCCTCGTTGAGGTCCAGCAGCGCGTAGAAGGCCTTCTCGTCCGCGAGCCGTCCGCAGGCCGCGGCGACGAGGAGCCCTTCGCTGAAGGCCAATTCCCCTGCGAGGGCGCCGCAACCGTCATAGAGTGTGAGCAGGCCCGTCTTCCTGCCCAGCGACATGAGCTCGACGAGATCGGCCAGCTGAAGCTCCGCGAGACTGCCCTTCAGGCCCATGTCGTGACTCCTCTCCTGGCAACGCCGCGACTTGGATTCACCCAGGTGTCGCACATGGCTGGTGTATACTTCGCTGGCCGTCCGGCTGGCCATCGGCCGGCAGCGACGGCCGAAGGCCCGCGACGTGGAGGCGTGCGTGACAAGGCGCAAGGGACTCGTCATCAGCGATCGCCAGCTCGATCGTTGCGACGACCTGCTGCAGAGGCTCAAGGACGTCTCCGGCTCCACCTTCCTCGCTCTCATCAGCACTTCCGGGCAGCCTATCACCACGGCGTCGGACGAGTACCACCCGGAGACCCTCTCTCTCGCGTCGCTGGCGGCGAGTTCCTTCGCCGCGACGCAGCAGCTCGCCAGGATGCTCGACGAGAACGAGTTCACGCTGCTCTTCCACGAGGGCAAGGGCCTCAACCTGCACGTCTCGCAGGTCACCGACCAGATCCTCCTCATCATCACCTTCGGTCGCGAGACTCAGGTCGGCAAGGTGCGCCTCTACTCGCAGCGCGCCATCGAGGTGTTGCGACAGATCTTCGAGGGACCTGACGACAACATCGTTCCCGAGATGGACGCCGACTTCGAGAGTGCTGCCTCGACCGCTATGGACGACCTCTTCAGAGACATGTGAGGCTTCGCTTATGCCCCTGATCAACTTCGCTGCCCGTGAGATCAACTACAAGATCGTGTACTACGGGTGCGGCTTGTGCGGCAAGACAACCAACCTTCAGTACATCCACCGCAAGATCAATCCGGATGCGCGCGGCAAGCTCGTGAGTATCGCCACGGAAGAAGAGCGCACCCTCTACTTCGACTTCCTCCCCCTGACGCTCGGGAGCGTCAAGGGTATGCAGACCCGGTTCCATCTCTACACGGTGCCCGGGCAGAGCTACTACAACGCCAGCCGCAAGCTCGTGTTGCAGGGCATCGACGGCATCATCTTCGTGGCCGACTCCCAGATCACGCGTCTCGACGAGAACGTCGAAAGCTATCTCAATCTCTGGGACAACCTGATGAGCCAGGGCGACGATCTCAGCAAGCTCGGCTTTGTCATCCAGATGAACAAGCGTGACCTCACCGAAGTCTTCTCGGTCGAGGATCTCAACGAACTGCTCAACCACACTGGGTCACCCGTTACCGAGGCGAGCGCGATCACCGGTCAAGGGGTGTTCGAGACGCTCAAGGCCGTCTGCAAGCAGGTCATTGCCAAGACAGGCTGAGCTCGGCGCGCTCCGCTACTTGATCATCCCGCGATTTCAGCTGGTGCCCACTCGTTTCACCCAGTCCAGTGGCTGGTAGTGCGAGACAAAACTGTCGCGGAACAGCACCTGTCCGTCGGTGCCGCGCACCGTGCGCTCCACTTTGACGCTGCGTCCGTCCACTCCCTTCTCCCAGCGGACGACGCCCGGTCCCAGGTCGGCGTCGTAGATCACACGCGGGTCAGCCGCGTCGTGGGCCGGTCTACGAATATCGTAAAAGGCACCCGTCTCGAGATTCACGTCGCGACCGGTCTTCCCCACGACGGCCACTGTGAGAGCGCCACCCTGCACCCAACTGCGGATGACGAGCTTCTTCGTCGTGTCGTTGCGGAAGCGGAAGTCGATGCTGCCCCACGCCACCGTGGCGTCGCGACCTACCGGGTAGTGGTCGATGTAGAGTGAGTGTGCCCGTCTGTCGACCACAGGGAGCCCGGCGAGCAGGACGGCGTTGAAAAGTGTAGTCGCGTACTGGCAGATGCCGCCGCCGACGCCCTGGCGCAGAACGCCGTCGGCGGCGATGACCGGCGCGTAGTCGAACCCCCGATTCGCCGTTCGTGGGCCCATGGCGGCGTTGAGCGAGAAGACCTCACCGGGACTGACTACGCTGCCGTCGACGAGCTTGGCGGCGAGCGCGATGTTGCCGGCGCGCGCCGTGTTGCGTGGATCGAAGTACGTCGTGAACTGGGAGCCGAGAGACGCGAGACCGTTCTCACGCACGTCGTCGGCAGAGAGTTCGGGCAGCACAGACGACGTCGAGACGACGACCGAGCGCGGGTCGCCGCTGACGGCGGCGGCATCGAGATCCTCGAGCAGGTACTGCATGTCGAGGACTTCACCGTCCTCGCTCTCCGTGATGGTCACGTCGCCTTCGGCGTGAACCACGATCCCCGCGTCCTTCGGCGGCCGCTCCGCCCAGGCGAACAGCCTGTGGAGGGTGGCCCGGGCTCGGTCGTTGCGGAAGGTGAGCGGGTAGGCGGCGGCGTCCGCGCCGGTGTTCACACTGACCATGGCGGCGATCATGGACGGCGAAAGCACGACGCTGCGTGAGCCGTGGCGAAGGGTGATCGGCCTCGAGAAGTAGGTCGTCGCCAAGCCGGCGCGCAACTTGGCCGTGGCGGTGTCGACCGCCGGAGCCGCCGCCCTGGTCGGAACCGGGCCGTCGTACCGGGCGCCGGCTACGACTCGGGCGGCGACCACCCTGGCGAGCTCCGTCGCGTCGACGGTGCGGCCTTCACGGCTCGGGATGACGACGATGCCCCACCCCTCGCGCATGGTGAGGCGCGCATCATGAGCCGGCCGGTCCACCTGCTCGCGAAGGAGCTCCAGTCCCAGCTCGAGCTTGGCGCCGTCGACCGAGAGGAGAGGGGCCACCTCCCCCCCGCGGCCCGGTACCCAGATCCGCAGACCGAACGGCAGCGCGAGCTTGCCGCGCGCAAGGGCGGCATCGGCCGTCGCGACGGCGTCGAGGCTTATCCCGAGGCTGTCGAGAGACACGGTGACAGCCTCGTTCGCTCCCGTCTGGAATCGCGCCTCGGCGATGCGGGGCCAGAGGTCCTGGTGCAGAGTCTCGACGGCAGCGGCTGCGTCGAGACCGCCGACATCTATGCCGGCGACGGTCACGCCGCCGGCGATGCGGTCCCGCATGGTGACCTGCAGGGCGGTCACGGCCACAAGTGCGGCGCAGACGACCAGGATGGCGATCGTCGCGCCGTAGTGTCGGCGATACCAGGCGTTCACGGGCGGTGTGGCGTGCTCTCCTCGCTGTGGTCGCGGATCACGGACCGTACTGAGTCTGCCAGCGCTTCGGCAAGACGCTCCGACTGGCCTCGGTCCGTACCCTCCGCATACACATGGAATATCGGCTCATCCGCGTCAGGCAATAGGTGTAGCCAGGCGCCTTCGCGCGTGATGCGGACACCGTCCACGAGGCTGACCTCTCCCCCCTCGCGCCTGACTTCGCGCTGCAAGGCCTCGGTCGCGGCACGCATGACCGTCCCCTTGAGCCTCCATTGGCAGGCCACCGTCCGGTGAATCAAGGCGCTTTCGGGGATCTCCTCGAGGTACTCGCTGAGCGGTTCAGTACGGTGAGCCAGCAGCTCGAGGAGCTTCCCCATGCTCATCACGGCGTCGAAGGCCGGCAGGAACTGCGGAAAGATGTAGCCGCCGCCCAGGGCGCCCGCGAACACGACGTCTTCGCCCAGCGAGGCACGCGCCAGCGCCGGCGAGGAGACCTTGGTACGCACGATCTCGACCTCGTACTCCCCGGCGACCGCCTCTGCACGACTGGTAACCGTCAGTGGCAGGACGAGCTTCGCTCCCGGCAGCGCCCGTTCTGCCACCAGCCTTACGAAGAGGAGAAGGGCCTTCTCGGAAGGGATCTCGGCGCCGCTGTCGTCAATGACCAGGAGAGTCTCCGCGCCCGGATCGAACACGACCCCGAAGTCCGCCTCCATCGTCTGGACCAGCCGCTGCACCTCTCTGATGTTGGCGTCCAGCTCGTCCGTTCCCGGACTTGTGTGCTGCGGATCGCTGAAGGCCCGGAGCGTCAGCAGCTCCGCGCCCGTCTCGCCGAGCACTTGAGGCAGGATCAGCGCGGCGGGTGAGTAGGAGCAGTCGACCACGAGCCGGTAGGCACGGTCCCTGATGCGCTCCAGATCCCAGGAGCTACGGAGCCCTCGCACGTAGGTCTCGACGGCTCGGTCTGGGAACTGGATCTCGCCGAACTCCCTGTAGAAGGCGCGGCGGAAGTCCTGACGCCCGTAGTACTTCTCGACGTCCTTCTGGCGCCGCTCGCTGAGGTCCACTCCCGGTGGCTCGAACACCTGAATCTGGATGCTCTCCGGATCCCAGCTCGCCATGCGCACGTGCATGCCGCCCTGGCTCTCGCCGCGCTTGACCTCGAACCGGTTGACCGCGCTGCTCGCGACGCGAAGGTCGCGGACGACGACACCGGTGCTGTTGAGTCCGGAGATCAGGGCGCGCTTGATCACGCGCGACGCAGGATGCGCGTCACGGCTGGTCGTGACGCTCGCGCCCTTCGGCAGCATAGTCCCGTAGGCCATAGCCAAGTTCAGCGCGAGCTCCGCCGTGATATCGACGTTGATGAGGCCGCTCACGCCCTTCTTGCCGAAGAGCAGCGAGCTCCCGCGTGACTCCCAGATGATGCTGGAGTTGATCTGGGCGCCGGCGTCCACCGTCTTGAAGGGGTAGATCCTCACGTCCTGAGCCAGGTGCGCCTGCTCGCCGATGGTGCAGCCGTCGCCGATGGCAACCCCTTCGCTGCAACGTGCGCCCGCCTTGATGTCACAGCGCTTGCCCACGACGGCGCCGAGGATGGCGGCGGCGGTGCCGACGTAGGTGTTGGATCCGATCACGCTGCGGCGCGTCTCGGCGTGACCCTTCACGACGACGTTGCTGCCGAGGACGGAATACGCTCCGATCCTGGCCGTGGCGTCGATGCGGGTGTAGTTGCCCACGTAGGCCGGGCCCGTCATGTTGCGGAGCGAATCGAGGTTGACTCCGTCCCCCAGGAAGACGCGATTCCGCAGCTCCAGGCCCGGGATCGTCGCCCGCACCGCGCCGTCCAGCAGGTCGCAGTTGGCCGCCAGGTACTGCGGGAGGCTGCCGATATCCTGCCAGTATCCGTCCGCGACATACCCAAAGAGCGGCGCTCCCCGGTCGAACAGCCTCGGGAAGAGATCGCGGCTGAAGTCGCACGGCTCATCCGCAGGGATGAAGTCGAGGACCTCAGGCTCGAGGACGTAGATGCCGGTGTTGACCGTGTCGCTGAAGACCTGGCCCCACGTGGGCTTCTCGAGGAACCGTTCGATGCGGCCGTCGTCACCGGCGACGACAACGCCGAACTCGAGGGGGTTCGCGACGCGTTTCAAGGCGATGGTCACCAGCGCCCCGCGCCGCTTGTGGAAGCCGACGATCTCGCCGAGGTCGAAGTCGGTGAGGGCGTCGCCGCTGATGACGAGGAACGTGTCGTCCCCGAGGCGGTCGGCGGCGAGCTTCACGCTGCCGGCGGTCCCGGCCGGCGTCATCTCCACCGAATAGTCGATCTCCATGCCGAGGGGCGAGCCGTCGCCGAAGTAGTCGCGAATGACTTTGGGCATGAACATGAGGGTCGCCACCGTCTCCGTGACGCCGTGCGTGGCCAGGAGTTCAAGGATGTACTCCATGCACGGCTTGCCGCAGAGGGATACCATGGGCTTGGGCTGGTTGCTCGTGAGGGGGCGCAACCTGGTTCCCTCGCCGCCGGCCATGACGACTGCCTTCACGGCGTCACCTCCGCTGCTCGTTCATCCGCGAGAAAGCGCGGGCTTCCAGCCCTATCCTCGCACAGGCGCAACGGGGGTTCCGGACCTCGTCCGCGGCGGGGCCTGTGCTAGAATGCGGCATACGGTCGGCGTGTGGCGCAGTCTGGTTAGCGCACTAGTCTGGGGGACTAGGGGTCGGAGGTTCAAATCCTCTCACGCCGACCATTGGTTGTCTTCTCGCCGGCGACCCCTACCGCGCTTCCCTCTTCCCCGCCATCGCCGCGCGGCGCCCCTCACGGAAACGCCCACCGAGCCAGACCGGTGAGCGCCGTCGAAATCTTCGTCGCCGCTCAGTTCCTCAGTTCAGACCGGCTCGCGCGTTCTACGTCATCTCTCTGCTTTGCCGTGGCGCATGCCCGTCTGATTCGGCGCTCCGATCGAGCCGCACGGCGTCAGGCGACTTTGCGGCCCTCCTCACCGAGCGCAGCCAGGATGTCGTCCAGATGCTGGTACGTCACCCATGGGAGCTTCTTGTCCATCGTCTTCCAGAGCTCCTTGGGGGCTCCGTGTTTCTTGGCATGGTGCACGATCTCGTTCTTCGAGGCCGGCAGCAACAGGCCGTGTAGATACCGGGCGATGTCCTCGTCCGGTGACATAGCGATCCTCCCCTCCGCGCCTTTGGCTCGCTCATCCAGTCCTTTCCCAATCTGCGGCGCATCAAACCGGCCTCCCAGTGAGCGGGCGAAGAGTGCCGCACGGGGCGGCCGGCGGCGCGGCGGCGAGGGGCACGCCCCTTGTACCGCGGGTCGAGTGGGCCGCCGGGCGCCCGCCGGGCGCAGGGTGGCGGCCCTACACGAGCCCCTGCAGGTACTGGTAGGCCGGAGTCAGCTCGCCGTGGTGGAGAATCTGCGCGCGAGCCAGCTCCGGCGGGAGTGCGAGCTTCTCGTAGGGAGCAGCGAAGTCGGTGGCTACAAGGGCGGAGATGAACGGTGTGAGTGCCGCGCTGAAGGCGGCCGATGCCTCCCGGGGGAGCTCGCAGGGCAGATTGGCCACGGCCAGGACCACGGGGCCGCGGCCCTCGACGCCGTCGCGGACGGCGCCGTCCTCTGGCTGGTAGACGTAGACGGGCGCGTCCAGGGACGTCTCCTTGAGGGTGAACTCGATGGCGCCTTCGATGTCGCAGCTCACGTCGCCGATGACGCGCAAGCGGGGCGCGCCGTCCCGGAAGAGCTCTCGGACGGCGGCTCTGGTCACCAGGCGCGGGTACGGAGCGTCCCAGTAGATGCAGTTGATCAAGACCCCCAGACGAGGCAGCCAGCGGTCGAACACACCCTCGTACAGGTCCGGCTGCGCGAAGTACTCGGCCAGATCGAAAGGCACGTGCGCAGTTCGCCGCTCCACCATCTCGCGTTCGGTGAACACGACTGAGTATGCGACGTCGGTGGCCGCCGGAGCGGCGAAGAGACCCTCAAGGCGAGAGGGCTCGACGACGGTCGTCCCCAGGGCCGCCAGGATCTCCTGAGCCCCCTTGGAGACGTTCCCGTAGCCACTCACCCCGACGACGAAGGGGCAGAGCTCCGGCGGAAGGCCGTGAGCGGCGATCTCGCGGCCGGTCTTCTGGACGGCGTCGAGGGCCGCGTCGAGCGTGCCGTACTCGTGCGTCTGGCGGAGGCGGCCGAAGGGGTTGGGCGTCAGCCCCTCCCACTGAAGTCGCCGCCCCAACGCCCAGAACGTGTCGATGGCGCCCGCGAGCCCGGCGAACCGTGAGAAGTAGATGAGCCGAGCCCCGGTCTCGTCACGGATCCGTTCGTAGTCGATCAGCTGGCACTCGAGCTCCATCAGCCGGCGCAGCATCGCCATGTTGTGGGCTTGGCCTTTGATGGTGTGAGAGAAAAAGACGTACGTTCGCTTCGGCAGCAAGAGGCGGAGCGGGATCTCCTTGACGGCCAGGATGATGTCGCAGGCGCTGAGATCCTCGCCGACCTGGGCTCCGGCCTCGGCGTACTCGCGGTCCGGGAACGCTCGCTGCGGCGAAGGCTGGACGACGAAGCGGGCCGGTGTCGTCCGCAACAGTCGCCGGATGTCTGCCGGCAGCAGGGGGACGCGGGACTCCCAGCGGTCCTTGTCCTCGCGGCGGATGCCGATGCTGCGCAACACGTGAGGCCCTGAGGCGTCCCTTGCCGAGCGGAAGCGGATGGTGGTCAGGGTCAAACCCGGTCCATCATAGCGAGGGACCGCGCCTGCGTCACGAGAGAGACTCGGGTCGGCGCTGCCAGAAGCCGCTAGAAGCCGACGACCGCGGTGTGCGACTGCTCGGCCTGGGCGCTGCCGTTCCCATTCCCGTTGCCGCGCGGGTGGGAGAGGGTATCGGCGATATCGTCCGGTACGGGCTGGCTACGCAGCAGGATCCCGTACAGCTTGTCCGTGAGGAGAGGAGCACCGTCGAGCACAGTGACGAGCTGGCGGAGACGGAACTCGATGAAGAAGTCCGGCTCCACGCACAGGGCTTCCGCGATCACGGCGACGACCGGGTCGGCTGGGACTGGGCGCGTCGCCTTGGTGAGGTGGTTGAGGTAGCCGGCCGAGAGCTTGGTCTTGTAGGCGAGCTGGCGGTAGCTCAGGCGTCGTTCGTCCATCAGGCTCTTGAGCGCCTCAGGGAAGCGCTCTTGCGAGAATCTATTCTTGGCGATTGGTGTCGTGTACCTCGCACTCATCTCAGCGAGAGGTATCGCCCGAAGCGGCCCCATACTTGAGCGGTTCGGCCGCCATGTCGTCAGAACAGGCTACGAAATGAGGCTGGCGGAGGCTCCCGCGGCGCGGAGATCGTCGGCGAGAAGCGCGCTCAGGCCCTCCCTCGGCACGTCGCGGCGCTCTCCCGAGGCGCGCCGCTTGAGTTCCACGATGCCCTCAGAAGCCCTCTTGCCCACGACGACCTGGAGCGGGCAGCCGAGCAGATCGGCGTCCTTGAACTTGACACCGGCGCTGAGCTCGCGGTCGTCGAAGAGGATCTGGAACCCGTCGGCGGTCAGTCGTCCGTAAATCTCTTCCGCCAGAGAACGCTGAACCTCGTCCGAGGCCCGCACCTGGACGATGTGGACGTCGAACGGTGCAATCGCCGGGGGCCAGATGATGCCGTGCTCGTCGTGGTGCTGTTCGATCGCCGCCGCCGCGATGCGCGCCAGCCCGATGCCGTAGCTGCCCATGACGATCGGCTGCTCGGTGCCGTCCTCGTCCAGGAACATGGCGCCCATCGGCACCGAGTACTTGGTGCCCAGCTGGAAGATGTTGCCGACTTCGATCACCCTTGCGCCCGCCAGGTCGGCACCGCAGACATGGCACGGGTCGGAGGCGCGAGCCGTGTGCAGGTCGCCGAACTCGGCTTGTGGCACCATGGCCAGGCTGATGCCGGCCCGATGGTGTTCCGGCCTGTTGGCGCCGGCGACGTAGCAACCCCGGCGGAGCGTCGTGTCGGCGAAGACCGGCAACGACGTCGGCACGGGGCCGACGTAGCCTGGCTCGATCCCCTGGGCGGCCGCCACCTCGTCGGCGGTGGCCATGCGGAACTGCGCGCCGAGCAGCTTGCGCAGCTTGAGCTCGCTGAGCTCGTGGTCCCCGCGCAGCAGCACCATCGCAGGGCCCGCCGGCCGCGCCGGCCGCGCGCCGCCCTCCACCATCACCACAAGGGCCTTGATGAAGGCGCGCGGCGGCAAGCCGAGGAAGGCCGCCACCTGCTCGATGGTCTTCGCCTCCGGCGTGGGCAGGAGCTTGTCCGTCGTGAGGTCCAGCGGTACCCCGGAGTGCTCGGAGGCCGGGCCCTCGCGGTCGGGTCCGGCAAGCGCCATCTCGGCGTTGGCCGCGTAGCCGCACGCAGGGCAGAAGACGATCTCGTCTTCGCCGGCCTCGGCGTAGGCCATGTACTCGTGGCTGACGGAGCCGCCCATCATGCCGGAATCGCCCTCGACCATCATGCAGTCGACCCCGCAGCGGGCGAAGATGCGGTCGTAGGCGCCGATGTGTTTGGCATAGCTCGTCTGCAGGCCTTCGAGGCTGGCGTCGAGGCTGTAGGAGTCCTTCATGATGAACTCCCGGGTGCGCAGTACGCCGCTCTTGGGCCTGGCTTCGTCGCGTTCCTTGGTCTGGATGTGGTACCAGAGCTGGGGAAGCTGCCGGTAGCTGTGCACCTCATGGGCCGCCATCCAGGTGACGACCTCTTCGTGCGTCATTGCCAGGGCCATGTCGGTGCCCTTGCGGTCCTTGAGGCGGAAGAGCTCGTCACCGATCGTGTCCCAGCGCCCGGACTGCTGCCAGATCTCAGCCGGATTGAGCACCGGCATGAGCAGCTCCTGGCAGCCAATCGCGTTCATCTCATCGCGGATGATGGCGGCGATTCGTTGGAGCACGCGCCATCCGGCCGGCAGGTGCACATAGATGCCGGCCGCGAGCTGCCGCACGAGGCCGGCGCGCACCATCAGTCTGTGGCTGACGGCTTCGGCGCCGGCCGGGTCCTCTTTCACGGTGGGCAGCAGCAGCTGACTGGCGCGCATGTGACCTCACGATGGTGAGTGGCTGATCGAGAGGTAATGCTACCAAGCCGCTCTGCGGCCTGCAGGCGTGTGCTTTGAACGCCGCCCGTTCAGCTCTCCGGCCGGCTGCTGCTCGGCGCAGGCCGGAAGCCGCCGGTTCAGGCGACGCCGCGGCGAGTCACTCGCGGTGCGCCTTGACGGCGAAGCCGCGGTGCAGGCTGTGCGCGTCGCGGCGGGCCTCGTCGAGGTCGGCGACGACCATGTCCCGCACGAGCTGGTCGAAGCCGATGGTCGGCTGCCAGCCGAGCTTCTCGCGCGCCTTGGTCGGGTCGCCCAGCAGACTGGCGACCTCTGTCGGGCGGTAGTAGCGCGGGTCGATGCGCACGATCGGCAGGCGCGGCTGGATTGGTCCCTCCCCCGCCGCCGGTCCGTAGCCGCTGCGCGCCCGCTCCAGGAGGTCGGCGTCGATGGAGTGCACGAGCCCGACCTGGTGGACCGCGCGACCCTCGAAGGCGATCTCCACGCCGATCTCGGCGAAGGCCTTCTGTACGAACTCGCGAACGCTGTGCTGCTCGCCGGTGGCGATGACGTAGTCGTCCGGCTCGCTTTGCTGGAGCATGAGATGCATGGCGCGTACGTAGTCGCGCGCATGCCCCCAGTCGCGCAGGGAGTCCAGGTTGCCCAACCACAGCTCGGTGTCGAGACCCAGGGCGATGCGGGCCACCGCCCGCGTGATCTTGCGGGTCACGAACGTCTCGCCGCGAATCGGGCTTTCGTGGTTGAAGAGGATGCCGTTGCTGGCGTGCATGCCGTAGGCCTCGCGGTAGTTCACCGTGATCCAGTACCCGTAGACCTTGGCGGCGCCGTACGGACTGCGTGGGTAGAACGGTGTGGTCTCCCGCTGGGGGGTCTCCTGGACGAGGCCGAACATCTCGCTGGTCGATGCCTGGTAGAAGCGCACGTGATCCTCGAGTTTGAGGATGCGGATGGCTTCGAGCAGGCGCAAGGTGCCGAGGGCGTCGGCGTTGGCGGTGTACTCCGGGGTCTCGAAGCTGACCTGGACGTGGCTCTGCGCGGCGAGATTGTAGATCTCGTCTGGCCGCGTCTCCTGGACGATGCGGATGAGGTTCGTGGCGTCGGTCATGTCGCCGTAGTGCATCCTGAATCGCCCGTCGGGCACGTGAGGATCCTGGTAGAGGTGATCGACGCGATCGGTGTTGAACAGACTGGAGCGCCGCTTGATCCCGTGGACGACGTAGTCCCTCCCCAGAAGGTATTCAGCCAGGTAGGCTCCGTCCTGACCGGTGATGCCCGTGATCAGCGCTGTCCTGGTCATGTATCCCTCCCCGGAGGTGTCTGGGCGCGATGCGCCAGGTACCAGTCGTAGGTGGCGCGCAGTCCGTCTTCGAGGCTCACGGACGGTCGCCAGCCGAGAGCTCGAAGGCGGCTGACATCCATGAGCTTGCGCGGGGTGCCGTCGGGTCGCGTGGCATCCCACTCTACGGGGCCTTCGTGGCCCACCGTACGCTGGACGAGGGCCGCGAGGTCGCGGATCGTGAGGTCCTCGCCGCAGCCGACGTTGACCATGCCGTCTGGCACGGAAGCGGCGTCGACGTGCTGCAGGCAGAACACGACGGCCCGGCCGACGTCGTCCACGTAGAGGAACTCGCGCAGCGCCGCGCCGGTGCCCCACAGTCGCACGGGCTCCTGGCCGGCGACCTTGCCCTCGTGGAACTTGCGGATGAGCGCCGGCAGCACGTGGCTCGTCTTGAGGTCGAAGTTGTCGCCCGGTCCGTACAGGTTGGTCGGCATCAGCGACAGGTAGTCGGTGCCGTATTCGCGGTTGAGGCTGCGGCACATCTCGATGCCCGCGATCTTGGCGACGGCGTAGGCCCGGTTGGTCTCCTCCAGCGGACCTGTGAGGAGATACGCCTCGCGCAGTGGCTGGGGCGCCTCCCGCGGGTAGATGCACGAACTCCCAAGGAAGATGAGTCGCCGAACGCCGGCGGCGAAAGCAGCGCCGATGACGTTCGCCTCGATGAGCAGGTTCTGGTAGATGAACTCCCACGGCTGTTCCCAGTTCGCCATGATGCCGCCGACCTTGGCGGCGGCGATGACGACAACCTCTGGGCGCTGCTCGGCAAAGAAGGCCTGCGTGGCGCGCTGGTCGGTGAGATCGAGCTCGTCCAGCTCCCTGGTGACGACGTTGGTGTATCCGGCCGCGCCGAGGGCTCTGAGGATAGCGCTGCCGACCAGGCCGGTGTGTCCGGCCAGGTAGATGCGCGACTGGAGAGAGCTGCCCGCGATCTCGGTCATGGTCGCGGCGAGTCTATCAGGCCGGGGGGCGCCAGGCAGGTGCCGCCGGTGCGTTGCCGAATCTGAAGACGCCTTCTGCGTCGGCGAAGGCACGAATGTGTCTGCAGCGACTAGAGCGATTGCCCAACGGGTACGATCTACCAAATGGTTTGAGGATCGAGCATGCACGAGCGGCCGGTGTGCGCCGGCGGCTTCACGAGGAGGGGGGACTGATGAAGACGAAGCTTCTGGCGGTTGTGGCCCTCACGGTCGTCCTCGTCCTGGCGTTCGCCGTGGTCGCCCAGGCGGGAGTCTCGCAGGCGACCATCGACGCGATCATCCAGGACGCGGCCGACGGCCACATCGACGGTACCTGGACGGCGGCCGAGATCCGGGCCGCCCTCAACTACATTCACAACGACCCGGTCGGCAAGCACTACTCGCAGTCCGGCGGCGAGCTCGAGGACTACCTGGGCGGCCTCCAGGCGCCGGGGGCGCAGACCGGCGAGCTGGCCTTCACCGGCGCCCCGCTGCTCCTGCTGCTGGCCGGCGGGGCCGGCCTCATCGGCGGCGGCCTCGTCCTGCGCCGGCGCCGCTAGCCGGCTCTTCCCCATCCGCGTCGCCGACGGGGCGCCCGCAGGGCGCCCCGTCTCGCTCTTGCGACGGAGCGTCATCGGGTCGATCGCGGCGACCGGCGATCAGATCGAGCAGCGCGTCGATGAGCTGGTTCGCGGGCAGCGCTGCGACGCGCTCTCCGTGGTCGAAGAGGATCCCGCCTCCCGCCCCCGCGGCGATGCCGTAGTCGGCGTGCCGTGCTTCTTCGGGCCCGTTGACCCGGCACCCCATCACCGCAACCGTGATCACGCGGGCGGCCAGGGCGGGCTCGTCGCTCAGGCGCCGTTCGACTTCCTCCGCTAGGCTCACGATGTCGATCTCCGTGCGGCCACAGGTCGGACAGCTGATCACCTCGGGGCCACGGTGTCGGAGGTTCAGCGCGGCCAGAATCCTCCATGCGACGCGCACTTCCTGGACCGGGTCGCCCGTCAGACTGACGCGGATCGTGTCGCCGATCCCGTCGGCGAGGAGCGCGCCGATGCCCACGGCGCTCTTGATGGTGCCGCTCCATAGCGTGCCGGCTTCGGTGACGCCGACGTGCAGCGGAGCGTCGGTTCGGGCTGCCAGCAGACGGTAGGCGGCGATGGTGGTAGGAACGCTCGAGCTCTTGACACTCAGCTTGTAGGCCGCGAAACCCCACGTCTCGAACTGCTCCGCCCATCTCATGGCCGCCTCAACGAGGATCTCGGCGGGCGCGGCTTCCTCCCCGGTGCGCAGGTCGCGAGGCAGGGAGCCTGCGTTGACGCCGATGCGGATCGCGACCGGCTTCTCCGCCGTCGTCGCCGCCGCGTGGACGATCTCGCGCACGTGCTTCTCCGCCATGGTCCCGGGATTGATGCGTATGCCGGCCGCTCCCGCTGTGATGGCCGCCATGGCAAGGCGCCAGTCGTAGTGGATGTCGGCGACGACCGGCAGCGGCGACTCCGCGACGATGGTGACGAACGCCGGGACGTCGTTCGCGTGAGGCAACGCGACGCGGGCGATCTCGCACCCGGCGGCCGCGAGGGCATCGATCTGGGCCAGGGTTGCCCGGGCGTCTCCCGTCCTCGTGCACGTCATGGACTGCACGGCGACGAGGGCGCCTCCGCCGACGCTCACAGGTCCGACGTTGATCGTGCGGCGGCTAGGCACGCCCTCCCTCGCTCACGTCGTGCGCGCAGTACCACTCGAACGTCCGGCTGAGCCCGTCAGCGAATGCCGTCGTCGCCTGCCAGCCGAGGACCCATGCGGCCCGCCCCGTGTCGGCGCAGGAGTGGCGGATGTCGCCGGCGCGTCGCGGCGCGTGGCGACGCTCCAGGCGCGCTGTGCACAGGATCTCGAGCCTCTCGAGGATGTCGAGCAGGCTGGTTTGCGCGCCCGACCCCACATTGGCGGTGGTGCAGCCGCTCGAGGGTCTGACAAGGGCTCGCGCCAGGGCGTCCGCGACGTCCTCGACGTACACGAAGTCGCGTGTCTGCCGGCCGTCGCCGTAGATCGTCACGCTCGCGCCGCTTGCTGCCGCGCTGAGGAAGCGGCTGATGACGCCGGAGTACTCGGAGCCGGGATCCTGGCGGGGTCCGTACACGTTGAAGAACCGCAGGCAGACGGCGGTGAGCTGCCCGGCGTCGGCTGCAGCGGCGCAGACCTCCTCGGAGGCCAGCTTCGCTGTCGCGTAGGGGCTCAGGGGCTGAGCCGGCGCGCTCTCGGCAACTGGGAGGCTCGCGGGGTCGCCGTAGACGGCGCAGCTCGAGGCGAGCACGACGCGGGGCACGTGCGCCTCGACTGCCCGGCGCACGACGTTCACCGTGCCTCCGTGCGTGATGCTGTTCGCTTCCGCGGGATCCTCAACCGAGCGGCTCACCGAGGCGACGGCCGCCAGGTGCGCGATCGCGGAGCACCCTTCGACGGCGTCGCGGACGCGCGCGTCGTCGCGCACGTCGCACTCCACGAGCTGGAAGTGGGCGCCGTGGGCAGCGGCCAAGGCCTCCGCGCCCGCGAGGTTCTCGGGCTTGCCGGTGCTGAAGTCGTCCAGAACGCGCGCGCTCTGGCCGCCAGCAAGGAGGGTCCGCACGAGTGTGGACCCGATGAAGCCGGCGCCTCCGGTGACGAGCACCGGCCCCGGATGCTCACCGCTTCTTGGGAAGGAACGCGCTCTACCCGCCAAGGATGCGCTTCACGTCGTTGAACGTCAGGAAGATGAAGAGCGCGACGAGCAGGACGGTGCCGAAGGCGACGACGCGTTCGAACACCTTGGTGTCGAGGCGTTTGCCACGGACGCGCTCGAGCAGGTTGAAGGCGATGTGGCCGCCGTCGAACGGCAGAATGGGCAGCAGGTTGATCACGCCGAGGTTGAAGCTCAGGAAGGCGAGGAGGATCGGGTACCAGTCCTGCTGGACCGCCTGGCGACTCATACTGATGATCCCGACGGGCCCGACCGCGCCGTCCGGTCCCGTGGCGCTGATCCGTCCGCTGAAGAGCCACCAGAACCCCGTGAACGTGCCGGTGACGACTCCCTTGAAGCCCACAAGGCCGAGCCATACCGCTTCGAGCGGGCCTGGATGCCTCGTTTCGAGCGCCGCCCGGACTCCCATGTAGCCGCTGCCGGGAAGATCTGGGTTCTCGACGAGGCTCACCCGGGTGGTGTGTTCACCCGCGCCGCCGTCGCCGTCGCGGGCGTAGGTCAGCGCGATCGTCTTGCCGGGGTTGGCGCGGAAGTAGGCCGATGCCTCGTCCCACGTCGCGAACCGCTGCCCGTCGGCGCCGACGATGACGTCGCCCGCCACGAGTCCGGCCTGCGCCGCCGGGCCCCCGGCGACGACCTCATCGATGCCCAGCGTCGCCGTCTGGACGCCCTGGATGCCGACGAAGAGGATGAGGATCACAGCCGCCGTGACGAAGTTCATCAGCGGGCCGGCGAAGATCGCCAGGTTTCGCTGCCAGATTGGCTTGCGGTAGTAGACGCGATCGCCGGTGCCTGGAGGCACCTCCTCCTCCGGCGTCATGCCGCTGATCTTGCAGAAGCCGCCCAAGGGGATGATGCCGATGCCGTACTCGGTCTCGCCCCAGGTGTGCCGCAACGCGGCCGGCGGAAAGCCGATGTAGAACTTCTCCACGCGCATGCCGAAGGCCTTGGCGGCGATGAAGTGGCCGAACTCGTGAACGGTGATGAGGAACGCCAGACCGAGGACACCCACGAGCAGCATCCACTGCCCCAGGAAGAGCGTCACCAGCACCGCCCCGGCCAGCAGGAGCGACCAGGGGCTCAGGGCGCGTGACGGCCGGGGATCGTGGGACTGCTCGGCGGGCGGACCCTGAGCGACGGTGTCGTGGTCGGCATCGGCCATGGAATCAGGATACCACGGGCCCGGCTCGGAGCGTGGGCGCCGGGCCGGAAGACGCCGATGCCGGCCGTCAGGCGGGATGACCGGCGGCCTCGTGTGCGAAGCGACGGGCCTCGGCGTCGCAGGCGTAGACGTCATCGAGGCTCCTGACAGGCTCGTCACCCAGCCAGATGAGGCAGCGCTCGACGATCTCCGGGATGGCGGAGAACCTCACGGCGCCGTGGAGGAAGCTGGCGACGGCGACCTCGTTGGCGGCGTTGAGGACGATCGGCGCCGCGACGGAGACCACCGGCCCGGACGGCGCAACCATACTCTCCTCGTCACCCAGAACCTCCCGGTGAGGTCGGCTCTCGGCTGCGGCCGCCATCTGGCCAGCCTGCCGGGCCAGGGCCAGGCAGCGGAAGGTCTCAACGTCCGGCCGTTCGAAGGTGAGCTGCTCCGCGAAAAGGTCGAGGCGACGCACCATCGCCAGGGCGGGACGGACCGGATAGGCCAGCGCATAGGCGATCGGGGTTCGCATGTCGGGGACGCCGAGGTGGGCGAGCACTGCGCCATCGACGAAGCGCACCATGCTGTGGACGATGCTCTGAGGATTGAGCAGCACCGTGATGCGCTCGTAGGGCACAGCGAAGAGCCGGTGCGCTTCGATGACCTCGAGGCCCTTGTTCATGAGCGTGGCGGAGTCGACGCTGATCTTGGGACCCATGGCCCAGGTGGGATGGGCGAGTGCCTGGCTCGGCGTCACATCGGCGAGGTCGGGCGTCTTGCGGCCGCGGAAGGGACCGCCTGATCCCGTGAGAAGGATCTCCTCCACCTCCTCCGCCGCAGCAGCAGCACCGCCCGATGACAGGCACTGGTGAATGGCGCTGTGCTCGCTGTCCACGGGGATGATCCGCGATCCGCTACGCCGGGCGACGTCGAGGACGAACGGACCGCCGGCGACCATGCTCTCCTTGTTGGCGAGGGCGAGCGTGGCGCCACACTGCAGCGTGGCGATGGTGGCCCGCAGGCCGGCGGCGCCCACAATGCCGTTGAGCACGGTCAGGGGAACGCCGGCCGCCGCCGCCGCGTCGGCGGCATGGCCGATGAGTTCACGCACGCCCGTGTCTCCGGAGTACACGGCTAGTGAGGGCCGGCGTGCAGCCAGCTCGGCAGCGACGCCGGAATGCCGCAGACACACGTCGAGCACGCCGAGTGCGGACGCCTGTTCCAGGAGCAGGTCGGCGCTCGTGTCGGCGGACAAGCCGACGACGTGCGCGTCAGGCAGGCGGCCGAGCACCTCAAGGGCCTGCCGGCCAATGGAGCCCGTGGAACCCAGCACGAGGACGTGCCGCTCGGGCGAATCTGCCTGCCGGGGTTCAGCGATCATGGCCGCAAGGGTACACGGCCACCGGCCGTGCCCGCTACCGTGAGAGCCGCGCCAAGACGTCGTCTACGGTCTCGAGCGGGGGCTTGCGGTGGATCGCGTACTCCGGCCGCACCAGGACCGGCGGGTACTCAAGACCTCCGCACCCCGCCCGCAGCTCCTCCGCTGAGAGACCGGCGGTCGTCACGAAGTGGATGGCCAGCGTCGGCACCTCGTGCTCGCGGTGGTAGTACGCGACGGTGGGGGCGGGCAGCGTTCCCATCTGCCCTTCCTCCCCCGGCCTGATCCAGTACGAGTTGGCGGCGATGTCGCCGTCCCAGAACAGGTAGACGCCGGAGCCGCCGTAGAACACGAGGAGCTTGTCGCCGTCGCGCGCACGGGCCGCCAGATCGGTCGCAAGACCCGTGACGAAGGCGTGCTCAGCCTCGGGGACACTGATCCCCCACCAGGGACCCTCGGTGAAGCGGACCGTCGCCTGCGGCGCCAGTCGTGCCTGCTGGCGGAACTGGAAGCTCACCGTCACACCCAGGATGGCGACGAGCACCGCGAGTGCGAGAACCGGCACGCGTGAGCCGGCTGGCTTCACTTCCTCGAGCGCCCAGGCCACGAACAGGGCGCTGGCCAGGACTCCCGGGAACACGCCCATGGACGCGTGCACGTAGCCGAGCGAGCTCGTGTAGGCGGCCATGACGCCGACGAGGAGCGTGGGCGCCCACACCCAGATGAGCACCCTCGCACCATCACCTCGTCTGGACGCGGGGGTGAACAGGTAGAAGTAGGGGGCGAGCGCCGCGTAGACGAGCACAAAGCCCGCCGTGCCGAGCCCGGGTCGCTGTCCCGCGAGCCAGAGGGCGATCGGCAGCCCGGCAAGCAGAGCGCGGCCTAGCCGGGGCCGCCAGCGGAAGACGAGGTAGACCACGACGGCGGCCCCGACGAGGTATGGCCGTGACCAGATGAAGCTCCAGAAACCGGCGGCGACCTGGTAGGCCTTGGCGGCGCCGCCAAGCTGACCGAGGTCCCGGCCGATCGTCAGCGTGTATCGCCAGCAGCGCACGAGGTTGTCGACGCCGAAACTGCCGATGATGAGGCCGACCGGAACGAGCACGACTGCGCAGCCCAAGGCCCAGGCGCTGAGCACGCGCCAGGCCACGCTCCCTGTCGGCGGGCCCAATGGGTCGGGCGGACTGTTGAACGCCCCCTCCGCGATCATGGCGACGGTTCTTCGCCCGAGCGCGAACGCCAGGAAGACGCCCACGAACGGGATGACGAAGAGCAACGTCGGGTACGCGACCACCGAGAGCCCGTACGCGGCGCCGGAGGCCGCCGCCCAGCGTCGCGCGGGCGGCTCCATCACGGCGCGCAGCCCGAGGACGGCGCCCAGTGTCAGCAGGCCGGCGGCCAGGGTGGTGGAGCTCACCTGAGGGGTGTCGCGCGAGAGGAACGCGACACAGAGGGCAGCGATGAGGAGGGCCAACTCCCAACGGACGAGCCGGCGAAGGACGAGGAACGCGGCGGCGGCCACGCCGATGGCCATCAGCAGGTACAGGTGCCGACCGTAGAGCACCAGGCCTGTTACGTCGTAGTCGCCAACGATGGCGAATGCCTTGACGAACGGATAGACGAGGAAGCTCGGGATCTGGGCGAGGTTCTCCTCGTCGACAAACGGCCTGTCCCCCAGGGCCCAGCGCCATGGGACCACCAGCCAGCCGCTCTCGTCGTCAAGGTCGATGCCCTGCCACAGACGGTACCAGGCGAGGGCCACGGCCGCGAGAGCGGCGGAGACGGCCACCGCCGCGGCGGCGGCTCTCGCGGCCGTCACGCCGCCATGCCACTTGCTGCCGGGACCCTCTTCCACGAGGCGGCGTCCGCGATCAGAAGCCGAGTCCGACGGTCAACAAGTAGTAGGAGGCCATGGCAGTCCACAGCAGGGCGTCGAAGCGGTCGAGCACGCCGCCATGTCCGGGAAGACCTCTGCCCGAATCCTTGATCTGTACGTCCCGCTTGAGGAGGCTCTCGAACAGATCGCCTGCCGGCCCGACAACTGCGATGACCGCTCCGAGCAGCAGCGAATCGAAGGCGCTGAGATCGGTGTAGAGGCCGATGAAGACGACGAGGAGGATAGTGCCGACGACGCCCCCTGCAAAGCCCTCCCAGGTCTTCTTGGGTGAGAGTGTTGGGACCATCGGCGTCGACCCGAAGTACTTGCCGGTGAAGTAGGCAACGGTATCGCCGGCCCAGGTCCCGAAGATGACTGTCAGCACGATATCTCGGCCGCCGTCGAGATCACGGAGCAACAGCAGGTGGCTGAAGCCCAGGCCAAGGTACAGAATGCCGAGCATGGTTGTCGCCATGCGGACGGTCACGCCGGGCCTGGGTCCGATCAGGAGGCCCGAGACCCCGACGAGGCCGAGGCCAAGGACGATGGCTCCGAGGAGGCCGAGCGGCGTCTGGAACCATGCCATGTACATCATGACCGCGACGGCCAGGAACCCCGCCAACGGCAGAGGGCGGTAGCGCTTCATGAGCTGCAGGTACTCGTTGAGGCCGACGAGGGCCAAGGCGAGCATCACGAAGAAGTACACGAGGCCGCCATTGACGATGATGACGATCGCCAGGAGGGCCAGGATCGTGCCCGTGATGATCCGGGTGATCACGTCCCCTCCTGCCTCGTCCGTCCGCCGAAACGGCGCTGCCGGCGCTGGTAGTCGTCGAGCGCCGCGTCCAGCGCCACTTCGTCGAAGTCCGGCCAGAGCGCGTCACTGAAGAAGAACTCGGCGTAGGCGCATTGCCAGAGCAGGAAGTTGCTGATGCGCAGCTCACCTGACGTACGGATGAGGAGCTCCGGATCGTGCATCTCCGGCGCGTAGAGGTGACGCCTGAAGCTCTCGAGCGTCGGTGGCTCGCCCGACGCCGCCAGCGCCGCGGCGGCGTCGAGCAGCTCCTGCCGGCCGCCGTAGTTGAAAGCGATGAAGACGGTGATCGCCGTATTGGCCGCGGTGAGCGCCTCGGCGCCGGCTATCCGGCGTGCCAGCTCCTCCGGCACGCCCTCCCGGCGTCCTACGAAGCGCACCCGGGCGCCGCGCTCGTGCAGGTCCGGGATCTGCGTGTCGATCATCTCGGCGAAGAGCTGCATCAGGGCTTCTACCTCGCTCGCGGGCCGCGTCCAGTTCTCGGTCGAGAACGTGAAGACCGTCACTTCGCGCACGCCACGTCCCATGGCGTGCTCCAGAACGCGGCGCAAGGCTCGCGCTCCCGCCCGGTGTCCGGCGGCTACGGGGAGGTGGCGACGCTGCGCCCAACGCCCGTTGCCGTCCATGATGATGGCCAGGTAGCGGCACTCGGCGCCGCCGGCGGCCGGCACGGGCTCTTGGTCCACACTGCGCGCGCGCCACTGGGCGAGTCGCGTTCGCCACCCTGTCACAGGTGTGCCTCCGCCCTCGTGGATCCGTTTGCGATGGAGGTTCAGACCTCGAGGATCTCGGCCTCTTTGTGCTTGACGAGCTCGTCGATCCTGTGGACGTGCTCGTCGGTGAGCTTCTGGAGATCCTGTTCGGCGCGCTTCTCGGCGTCTTCCCCGACCTCGCCGTCATGGACGAGCTCTTTGAGATCCTTCATGCAGTCGCGGCGAATGTTGCGCACGGCGATGCGGCCGTCCTCGGCCAGCCTGTGGACGAGCTTGACCAGGTCGCGCCGCCGCTCCTCGGTCAGCGTCGGTATCGGCAGCCTGATGAGCGTGCCGTCGTTGCTGGGGTTGAGCCCCAGGTCGGACTCCATGATGGCCTTTTCGATGCTCTTCATCGTCGTCTTGTCGTACGGCTGCACGGTCAGGAGGCGCGCCTCCGGCGCAGCGACGTTGGCCATCTGCTTGAGAGGCGTCGACGTGCCGTAGTAGTCCACATGGATCCGGTCGAGCAGCCCGACGCTGGCGCGTCCGCTGCGTACTGTGGTGAACTCCGCCTTCACGGCGTCGACCGCTCTTGCCATGCGGTGCCTTGCGTCGTCCAGCAGCTCCTTTTCCACTGCTTCTCCTCTCGCTCAGCTGTCGGCGGGCGTGTGGACCAGGGTGCCGACGCGCTCGCCCGACAGCACGCGCACGATATTGTCGCCTGTCATCTTGAACACGCAGATCGGCATGGCGTTGTCCATGCAGAGACTCAGCGCCGTCGTATCCATCACCTTGAGCCCCCGCTCGATGGCCTCGAGATGAGTGAGCTGGGGGATGAACTCGGCGCCCGCGTCGGTGGCAGGGTCGGCCGAGTACACGCCGTCGTACTCGCGTTTGGCCATGAGGATCGTCTCCGCCTCCAATTCAAGGGCGCGCAGCGCAGCCGCGGAATCGGTGCTGAAGTAGGGATTGCCGGTCCCCGCCGCGCAGATCACGACACGGCCTTTCTCCAGGTGTCTGATGGCGCGGCGCCGGATGTACGGCTCGCAGACGTCGCGGATCTCGAAGGCGCTCATCACGCGGGTGTCGACGCCCTCGTCCTCCAGGGCATCCTGGAGGGCGAGGGCGTTCTGCACGGTGGCGATCATGCCGATGTAGTCGCCCGTCGCCCGATCCATGCCGGCGACGTGTGCCGACATGCCGCGGAAGATGTTGCCGCCGCCGACCACGACAGCGATCTGGACGTCCAGGCTGCGAGCGACGCCGATGTAGCGGGCGATCTCTCTCGTCGTCGCCGGATCGATCGTCTTCGTGCTGCTGCCCAGCGCCTGGCCGCTCAGCTTGAGAAGGACGCGATGGAAGGCGCTGCGGGCGTGATCGCCTTCCATCTCCGCTAGCTCTGGTCTGTGGTCTCGCCGAGCTGGAAACGCGCGAAGCGGCGGACCTCGACGTTCTCGCCGATGACGCCGACGAGATCCGTGCGCAGCTGCTCCACCGAGCGGTCCGGGTCCTTGACGAACGGCTGCTCCATGAGGCAAGTCTCGGCGAAGAACTTCTCGAGCTTGCCGCTCACGATCTTCTCGAGCACGTTCTCCGGCTTGCCCTTGACCTGCTCGGCGTAGATGGCCTTCTCGCGCTCGATGACCTCGGAGGGCACCTGGTCGCGGGTGACCCAATGCGGCGCTGAGGCTGCGACGTGCATGGCCAGATCGTGGGTGAACGCCTTGAACGGCTCGCTGCGCGCCACGAAGTCGGTCTCGACCCCGACCTCGACGAGGACGCCGATCTTGCCGCCGGCGTGCACGTAGGAGTCGATGGCGCCGTCCTTCGTGGCTCGTGAGCTTCGCTTCTGGGCGCTGGCGAGGCCCTGCTTGCGCAGTTCGTCGAGGGCCTTCTCCTTGTCGCCGCCGGTGGCGGCCAAGGCCTTCTTGCAATCCATCATTCCGGCTCCGCTGGTCTCGCGGAGGTCCTTCACTAGTGCGGCGGTGATCTCAGCCAAAGCGCGATCCTCTCTCAGGGTCGGCGGTTCTCTACTCGGGTTGCGCTTGCGCCTGCTCGGTCTCGGCAGCGGCGTCGGCGGGCGTCTCGGAGGCCTGGACAGTCTCCCGCGCGGCTGGGGCCGCGTCGGGCGGTGCGACAGCCTCGGCGGCCGGGGCGTCGGCCTCGGCGGCCGGGGCCGGCGCGGCAGCCTCGGCGCGCGGCTTGGCCGCCTCCTTCTTGGCGGCCGGCCGGGTCGCGCGCTTGCTGTCGTCGGCCTTGCGGGCAGGCTTGCCGGCGGCCGGCGTGGCCGCGTCCTTCTCGGCGGGGGCGGCCGCTTCTTCGGCCGCAGCCGCCGCAGCCGCCGCAACAGCTTCGGCGATGGCGGCTTCTTCGGCGGCCTTGCGTTCGCCGGCGGCCTTGATCTCGGCCTCGGTGAGGAGTTGACGGCCTTGGGCGACGGCATCCGCCATGACGCGGACGATCAGGGCGCAGCTGCGGATGGCGTCGTCGTTGGCGGGAATGATGTAGTCGATCTCGTCGGGGTCGCAGTTGGTGTCGACTGTGGCGACGATCGGGATCTTGAGCTTGCGCGCCTCCTTGACGACGATCGCCTCCTTGCGCGGATCGATCACGAAGATGGCGGCGGGCAGACGCTCCATACTGCCGACGCCGCCCAAGTTCTGCTCGAGCTTGCGCAGATCGGCCCGCAGCTGCATCGCTTCGCGGGTGGGCAGCAGGTCGAGCGAACCGTCCTGCTCGAGTCTGTTGAGCTCGTGCATGCGCTTGATGCGCTTGCTCAGTGTCGAGAAGTTGGTCAGCAGCCCGCCGAGCCAGCGATTGGAGACGTACGGCATGCCGACGCGCTCGGCTTCCTGCTTGATCTGCTCCTGGCACTGCTTCTTGGTACCGACGAACAGGACCATGCCGCCGCGCTCGGACGTCCTCTTGAGGAAGGCGTACGCCTCGTCGATGAGCACGGAGGTCTTCTGCAGGTCGATGATGTAGATGCCGCCGCGCTCACCGAAGATGTACTGCTTCATCTTGGGGTTCCAGCGGCGGGTCTGGTGGCCGAAGTGGACGCCGCTCGTGAGCAGGTCCTTCATGCTCACGGTGTGCTGTGGTGCAGGCACCTTGCCTCCCTCTCAAACGGTTAGCTGGCGCTGCGGCCTGACGCGGGCGCGTCGGCGGCGAGCGCCGTGGGTTGATGCCGGCGGGCAACCAGTGGATCGGATGGGGCCGCGCTGAGCGGCCGCGTCCGACACCGCCACGGATCGGGATCCGCCGGGCCGACATGGACACAACGGCTGGTAATGCTACCAGATCGCCTCGTGCGCAGCGAGCGTCCGCGCAGCGCACCCGTCACATGATCGCGGCGGGCTCGATCTCGTCGCGGAGCCGGCCCTTGAGCCGGAGTATCGCCTTGGTGTGGAGCTGTGAGATGCGTGACTCCGTCACGCCGAGCACCTCGCCGATCTCGCGCAACGTGAGGTTCTCGTAGTAGTAGAGGGCGATCACCGTCTTCTCCCGCTTGGGGAGGGCGTCGATGGCCGCCGCCAGTCGCATGCGGATCTCGCTGAGGTCGAGCATGCGCGACGGATCGTCGCTCTTGGGGTCCTCGATCGTGTCGATGAGCGCCGTCTGGTCGCCATCTGAGCCCGACACGGGCCACAGCTCGTCGAGCGCGACGATCGACGTGGTCGAGATCTGCGTGAGCGAGTGGCGGAACTCGGCGACGGTGATGTGCAGCTCGGCCGCGATCTCCTCGTCGGTCGGTGCGCGGTGGAGGCGGTTCTCGAGGACCGCGCAGACGTTCTCGATGTCGCGCGCCTTGCTGCGAACCGAGCGCGGCACCCAGTCGAGCGAGCGAAGCTCGTCGATGATGGCGCCCTTGATGCGGGAGATGGCGTACGTCTCGAACTTGATCTGGCGCGACGGGTCAAACCGCTTGAGCGCGCTGATGAGGCCAAGTAGCCCATAGCTGATGAGGTCGGCCTCTTCGATGTGGGCGGGCAGCCCGTTGCTCATGCGGCCCGCCACGTACTTGACGAGAGGTGCATACGAGAGGATGAGCCGGTCGCGGGCAGCCTGGTCGTCGTGGTTCTTGTATCGTTCCCAGAGCTCGCGGACCTTGTCCTCGTCCAGTCTCGATGACGAGGCCATCATGCCCTCGGGTGGTGAAGGTCGTACATGCGCCGCAGGTGCGCGCCCCCGACGTGTGTGTAGACCTGCGTCGTCGAGACGGACGCGTGGCCGAGCAACTCCTGGATCACTCGCAAGTCTGCCCCTCGTTCCAGCATGTGCGTCGCGTAGGCGTGCCGCAGCATGTGCGGGGACGCGTCTGCGACTCCCGCCAGCCGACTATACTTTACAACGAGCCGGCGAATGTCCGAAGTCGAGAGACGGCGGCCGTTGTGGGAGAGCAACAGTGAAGCGGCGCCGCTGCGACCCGCCGGCGGCGACTGGGCGCCGGCGAGAAGCGCTCCGCGGCCGCGAGCGAGATAGCGCTCCAGCGCCGCCGTCGCCTGTCCTCCGACGGGGACGATGCGGGTTCTCCCTCCTTTGCCGCGCACGCGCACCTGCTGCTGGGCCGCCCGGGAGTCCTCAAGCGTGAGGTCGATCGCTTCCTGGCTGCGCAAGCCGCAGCCGTACAGGAGCTCGAGGACGAGGCGGTCGCGCAGCGTCAGCGGATCGCCACCGCCCGCCGCTTCGAGCATCGCCTCCACCTCGGCGGCGGTGAGGACGCGCGGCAGCCGCCGGGCTCGCCGCGGGCCGGGCAGCAGTCGCGACGGATCGGCCGGCAGCACTCCCGCGTCGGTGAGATACCGTAGCAGGCCGCGAAGTGTCGACAGCTTGCGGGCCAGCGTCGCCGGCGCGTAGCCGCGCCGCCCCAGCTCCGAGGCGTAGGCTCGCACCGACCGGCGATCGAGCTGCTCCACGGTCGCGCCGCGCTCGGTCAGCCAGTCGAGGAGTTGCGCGAGATCGGCGCCGTAGGAGCGGCGCGTGGCGGCGCCGGCACCGCGGACCTCGAGGTCGCGCAGATAGCCGGCGCAGTAGCCGTGTGGGTCGGCGCCGGCGCGCCGGTCGCTTGAACCGGGGGGCGGGACGGTCACTGTGGGCTCCCTGTCACGGCCCTAGGTTCAACGCGCGACACCGCCTCTCCTGCCGGCGGCTGCGGGACGACCATGTCCTCGGGCGCGACGGCGGAGCAGTTTGATGTGCCGAGCCCGGGGTCGGAACTCCGGCTCCCGTCAGCGCGCGCGAAGCCGGTAGGCTCCGCCGGCCACTACGCGCACGTAGCCGTCAACCTCGAGTTCGCTCAGGGCGGCGCTGACGGCGCCAGCCGGGATCATGCAGCGCAGCGCTATGTCATCGGCGCTCAGGGGGCCCGCGGCGAGCATGCGTAGGATCGTTGCAGCGGCGTGTCGGTCGCTGCCAGGAAAGGTGGGAGCATCGCGTCCGAGGGAGTAGTCGGCGACCTCCGCAGCGTCGGAGCCGAGAGGAGCGATGGCAGCGAGGACGTCGTCGGCCGACTCACAGAGGCAGGCCCCCTGCCGCAGGAGTGAGTGCGGAGCCGCCGACAACCTCTTCCCCGCTTCTCCCGGGACCGCCAGCACTTCGCGGCCCAGGTCGAGAGCGAAATCGGCCGTGATGCGGGCGCCGCTGCGGTTCGTCCCCTCGACGATGACCACCGCCTGAGCGAGCGCCGCGATGACGCGGTTGCGCGCGGGAAAACGCCAGGCTCGCGCAGGGACGCCCCAGGCGAACTCCGAGAGGATCAGTCCACGGGTCGTGATGTCCGCCTGAAGCGCGGCGTTGACCTTGGGGTAGACCACGTCGGCGCCACACCCCAGGACGGCGACTGTCGCCGGGTGCTGCGCCTCGCGGGCGGCGTCCACGGCCGCGCGCTGGGCCAGGGCGTCGATGCCCATGGCCAGGCCGCTGACGACGAGGACGCCCCGGCGGGTCAGGTCGCGGCCGAGGAGGGCGGCCATCTCCTCCCCGTACACGGACGGGGTGCGCGCGCCGACCACCGCGACGATGGGTCGCGCGGTGAGCGCTTCGAGCCGCTCTCGGAGGGCGTCAGGCGGGCAGTCGTGACGCACGAAGAGGCAGAAGGGCGGATCGACCAGATGACGCAGTGCCGGCGGGTAGAGAGCGTCGCACCAAGCCACGATGTCGTGGCCGGGGCCGTGGCCCTGCAGGGATCTCAGATAGGCTGCTGGCGATTGCCGGAGGATCGATCGGAAGGCGCCGGCCGCCTCGTCGGACGCGTCCTGGAACGTGGCGGCCGACACGGTACCCCGTTGCCGGTTGCCAGGGTCCGAGTTGTCGCTGGCCGCCGCCGTGCCGTCCTTGCGCCTGCACAGGGCCCCCACAGCGCCGGCAAGCTCGTCTGGCGAGCGAGCGAGGATCTCCCGGATCGTCCCGTACCTCTTGACGAGCCTCCCGACCAGCCCCTCGCGGTGAGACGCGAGGCCACCCAGCCAGATGCAGAGCGCCCGGCGCTCGAGGGAAGGATATCCGTCCGCGCCATCGCCGCCGGTCACGTCGGCGACGCCGCCCGGCGCGACTCCGTCACCCGCCACGTTCACCTCGGGCGCGGTACGAGAGGCTCTCGGCGACGTGGCCAGCGGCGATGGACTCTGCGCCCTCGAGGTCGGCGATCGTCTGGGCGACCTTGACGACGCGGTCGCAGGCGCGCGCGCTCAGCCGCAGACGATCGTAGGCGCGATCGAGCAGCGCCCGCGCGTCGCTCTCCAGCGAACACAACCGCCGCAAGTGGCGCGCATCCATGTGGGCGTTGGCGTATGCCCGGGTACCCGCGAGCCTGAGAAGCTGCCGCTCGCGGGCCCGCGTGACTCGCGCCCGAATCGCCGCCGAACTCTCCCCCATCCGAGCGCCGTCCCGTTGCCGAAGCGGCACGCGTGCCACCTCAAGATGGAGGTCGATGCGATCGAGCAGTGGACCGCTGAGCCGGGCGGCGTACTGCCGCACCCTGTGAGCGGGACAGGTGCACTCGCGCTCCCGATCACCCCGGTAGCCGCACGGGCAGGGGTTCATCGCCGCCACGAGCATGATGCGCGCCGGAAAGGTCACCGAGGTGAGCCTGCGACTGATCGTGACCTCGCCGTCCTCGAGCGGCTGGCGCAACCCCTCGAGCGCCGAGAGGCGAAACTCGGGGAACTCATCGAGGAACAGGACGCCGAGGTGGGCCAGACTCACCTCCCCCGGGCGCGGCATCCCGCCTCCGCCAATGAGGCCCGGCGAGGAGATACTGTGGTGCGGGCTGCGCAGTGGACGCCGCGTGACCAGGGGCAGCCCCTCGGGAAGCAGTCCGGCGACGCTATGGATGCGCGTGATCTCAATCGCTTCGTTCAGGGTGAGGTCGGGCATGATCGTCGGCAAGCGCCGGGCGAGCATTGTCTTCCCCGCGCCGGGTGGCCCGCTCATGAGCACGTTGTGGGCCCCGGCCACAGCGACCTCGAGCGCCCGCTTGACCTGGTCCTGAGCGTTGACGTCGGCAAAATCCACGCCACACGCCGGCGCCGCGGCCAGCAGGCTGCTCACGTCGACCGGCGGCGCGCAGTCCGAGCCTCCCGTCGCCAGCTGGCGGACGGCCTCGGACAGAGAGCCGACCGGGTAGACCTCGAGGCCGGGCACGAGGGCCGCCTCGGCTGCGTTGGCGGCCGGGAGCAGGAGGCCGCGCACACCCCGCCGGCGCAGGCTCTCGGCCAGAGCGAGGGCGCCGGCGACCGGACGCACCGCGCCGTCGAGACCCAGTTCGCCGAGGGCAGCGAGCGGGCCGCGGCCGTCGTCGTGGCACACGGCCTGCCCGGTCGCGAACAGGAAGGCCAGCGCGATGGGCAGATCGAACGATGGTCCCTCCTTGCGGAGGTCCGCGGGCGCCAGGTTGACGGTGATGCGACGGGACGGGAACTCGAACGACGAGTTGACGATCGCTGCGCGCACCCGCTCGCGGCTCTCTTGAACCGCGGCGTCCGGCAGGCCGACGATCGTGAAGGCCGGAGCGGCGGTCACGACGTCGGCTTCAACGTCGACGGGGTGCCCCTGCAGCCCGGTGAGCGTCTCGCTGGCGATGTGAGCATGCACGCGGACCCTCGCTTGTCAGAGGCCCGGCGAGAAGGCCGCGGGCAGGTGGCGTACCTGCGGGCTGGCGCCGGCGATGTCGACGGCGATGATGTCGAAGCGCACGTCGTCGACGCCGGTGAGGGCCCACGGACGATTCGCCAGCCATAGCTCCGCGAGACGGGCCACCTGACGGCGCTTGCGCGCATCGACGGCGTCTTCCGGAGCGCCGCAGGTCGCGGTGCGCCGTGCCTTGACCTCGATGAAGGCCAGCACCCGGCCGCGGCGGGCGATGAGATCGAGCTCGCCGCGTCCGATGCGGACGTTGCGGCCGAGCAGACGCCACCCGGCGCGGCTGAGGAAGTCGGCAGCGGCCTGCTCGGCCTCTCGTCCCAGTGTCTGGCGTGCGTTCACCGCCCCACCGTAGCCGAGGCACGGGTTGGCGAGAACGGTGCCGATCGGGACGGCGGGGTGACGTTGGGGATTGCCACCGTCCGGCTCGAGGCACGCCTCAGCCCGGCGGACCCTCGCGGCCGACATCGAGCTCGAGCTGGCGGTACGCGACGCTCGCGAAGGAGAGCCTGTGGAGCTCGCAGACGCCGTGGGCGGCGATCGCCGCGTGATGGTGCGGCGTCGCGTAGCCCACGTGGCGGTCAAAGCCGTACTCCGGGTAGCACTCGTGGAGGCGGTTCATCAACCTGTCGCGCGTGACCTTCGCCACGATGGAGGCGGCGGCGATCGCCGCGGAGCGGCCGTCGCCGCCGACGACGGCCTGGTGCGGCGGTGCTTCTTCCGGGAGCGCGAACCCATCGACGAGGGCGACGTCGGCCGCCGGTGTTATCGCCCCGAGGGCGACGGCGAGGGACCTCAGATTGCAGCGGTGCAGCCCGTCTCTGTCGATGGTGCGCGGTGAGCAGCAGACCACGGTCACCTGTCGGGCACGACGGAGGATCTCGCGGTAGAGGAGGGAGCGTTCGGGCCTGCCGAGCCGCTTTGAGTCGTCGAGGCCGGCGAGCGCCTCGAGGTCGTCCCGGCTGAGACGAGCGTAGTCCAGGCAGACGGCGGCCGCCACGAGCGGGCCGGCGAGGGAGCCGCGGCCCGCCTCGTCGGCGCCGGCCACCGCGCCGCGGCGGCAGAGCCGGCGGTCGAAAGCGAAGAGGACGTTGGGCGATCGCGTGGGGGCTCGCGCCGGCCGCCCGGCGCGGTCTTCCGGGTACGGCGAGCCGGCCGGGGCTGACGGCGGCTGCGGGGCCACGCCGCTAGTCGACGCCGCCGATGCGCGCCGGCGGCCAGTAGCGGGCGAAGGCCTGGCCGACGAGCTGATTGCGGGCTACCGGGCCAAAGTCACGACTGTCTGCGCTGTTGGTGCGGTTGTCGCCCATCATGAAGTAGCTCCCCTCGGGCACGACATAGGGCGCAGTCAGGCCCCAAGCCAAGCCATTGGCGAACGGCTCCGTGGGTTCCGGAGCGCCGCCTTCCTGGCGGACATAGAGCTCGTCGCGCGGCTCGCCGTTGACGTAGAGCCGGCCGCCCTCGAGTGACAACTCGTCCCCGGGCATGCCGACGACTCTCTTGATCAGGACGTTGCCTCCGGACGGGGGATGAAAGACGACGATATCGCCGCGCTCCGGCTCAGAGAAGCGCCACGTGAGCCGGTCGACCAGCACACGGTCGCCGACGAGCAGCGTGTCCTCCATCGAGGGGGAGGGAATGCGGTACGGCTTGACGAGGAACGCCTGAACGAGCAGCGCAACAGCGATGGCGACGAGAGCCAGGACGGCGTACTCGACGACGGTGCGTCTCCGTGACGACGCGTGGTCCTCCCTGAGCGTAGCGTTGGTGTCCGTAGTGCGGCTCTCCCCGTTCTCCTGCGGCATCGCCGCAGCAGTGTATCAGAGGTCCTGGCGTGCGGCGGGCGCCGGAATCGCGCCGGGAACGCGCGAACGGCCTCTTGCGGAGGCCGTTCGCGCGTGTGGAATCATGGGAACATGGGAGGCCGTCGCTAGGCTGTCGCGGCGACCGTCCGGCGGGGGCGCGCCGGCTAGCGCTGCTTCTCGCGAACGCGCGCCTGCTTGCCGACCTTCTGGCGGAGGTAGTAGAGCTTGGCGCGACGCACGTCGCCGATCGACACCACTTCGATCTTGTCGATCTTCGGCGAATGGACGGGGAAGGTGCGCTCGACGCCCACACCGAACGACTGCTTGCGAACCGTGAAGGTCTCGCGGACGCTCTCACCTTGACGCTTGATGACGATGCCCTGAAAGACCTGGATGCGATGGCGACTGCCCTCGACGACCTTGAAGTGCACCTTAACGGTATCGCCGGCCTTGAACTGCGGGATGTTGTCGCGCAGCTGCTGACGTTCGATGTTCTCAATGATGTTCACGGACCCTCTTTCCGAGCGCAACTTGGCGTTCTGAGCGCAAATCGGCGGCTAGTGTAGCAGGACAGCGGAGGCGGCGCAAAGCCCGGGCAGCATCGCCCGGCGCTTCCGGCAGGCTCTACGCCTCCGCCTGATCGGCGGGCTTGAGCTGCCGCACCTGGGCCGTGCGCCAGGCCGCGACCGCGCCGTGGTGGCCGCTGAGGAGAACCTCCGGTACCGACCAGCCCCGGTACTCCGCCGGCCGGGTGTAGTGCGGGTACTCTCCCCCGCCGGCCAGCTCCGGCGAGTGCGACTCGCTGAGGATGCTCTCAGGGTTGCTGATGACGCCGGGGAGTTTGCGCACGACGGCGTCGAGCAGCGCCATGGCGGCGATCTCGCCGCCGCACAGGACGTACGGTCCGATCGAGACGCGGTCGCTGACCAGGTTGGCGACGCGTTCGTCTATGCCTTCGTAGCGGCCGCAGAGTAGGACAAGGTCGTGGCCGGCGAGCTCGCTCGCGAGCGCGTCGGTGAGCTGAGTACCCTTGGGCGTCAGCTCGACGACGCGCCTCGTCTCGCGGACCCGCTCGGCGGGTACGCAGAAGGCCGCCTCCAGCGCCGCGCAGACGACGTCGATGCGCATGACCATCCCGGCGCCGCCTCCGTACGGCGCATCGTCGACCTGAAGGTGGCTGAGCGGCGTGTGGTCACGGTAGTTGACGAGGCGAAAGCGATGCCCGAGACCCTCGGCGCTGAGGATGTGAACCTGGGACAGGTACCAGTCGAACGCCGGCGGGAACAGCGTGAAGACGTCGTACTGCACGGTCAGGCGCCGGCGTCCTCGTCCAGCAGGCCATCGACGACGCGGGCCATCGCGGCGGCCGAGTCGATCGTGACCAGCTCGTCGACCAGGGGCACGAGCAGGGTGAGGCCGTTCGGAGAGCGGATCTCGAGCAGCTCATGGGCTGGTGTCTGGACGACATCCTCGATCGTCCCGAGCGGACGGCCGGCGGCGGTCTCCACAGACATGCCGATGAGGTCGCCGAGCCGGTAGTGGGGAACAGCGTCGAGCGCGTCGCCGCTCGCGAGCAGCTCTCGACCCTGCAGCGCGATGGCCTGCTCCCTGCTGGTTGCGAGGTCGAGCAGGAGGAGCGGACGCACATCTGTTCCGCCGACGCGCGTCACGGCGCACGGCGTGAGCTCCCCTTCCTCGTCCGGGGCGCTGAGGTAGAACCGGTCGCCCAGACCGAGGTACTCCGATCCGCCGGGAGCGGGGTTGAGATAGAGCTCGCCGTGCAAGCCGTGGGCTCTGCCCAGCGTGCCGCACGTCCACAGATCGGCGCTAATCGACGATCTCCACGATGACGCGTTTGCCGTCGCGCACCGCGGAGGCCTTGACGATGGTGCGAAGGGCGCGCGCGATGCGTCCCTGTTTGCCGATCACCTTGCCGACGTCGTCCTTGGCGACGGAGAGTTCGAGCACGATGGTCGTCTCCGTCTCCGTAACGGTGACGCGGACGTCGTCGGGGTTGTCGACGAGCGACTTGGCCAGGTACTCGAGCAGGTCTTTCACCATTCCACTACTCCCTTGGTCGGACCTGCGGGTTGAGCTCTCTACTTGCTGATGCCCTTGATGGCCAGCAGGTTCTGGACCGTGCGACTCGGCTGCACGCCGTCAGCCAGCCACTTCTTGGCCTTGGTTTCGTCAATCTCGATGACCGACGGCTCGGTGCGCGGGTTGTACTGGCCGACGATGTCGATGGCACGACCGTCGCGACGCGCGCGGGAATCGACGACCACGATGCGGTAAATGGGGTTCTTGGTGCTGCCTACCCGACTCAATCTCATTCGCGCTGCCAACTTGCTTACCCTCCTTAGGGTGTGAGAACGTCGCTGCGACCCTGACGGCGGCAGCGGTGCATGCCTGCGTCGCGCCGAGGAAGGCGCGAGACTCGGTATTCTACCTGCTCATGCCGGGCAGGCGAAACCCCTTCATCCGGCCGCTCGAGAGGGCCTTCATCATCTTGCGCATCTCCTGGTACTGCTTGAGCAGCATGTTGATGTCCTGGACGCTAGTCCCACTGCCCCGGGCGATGCGCCGTCGCCGGCTGCCGTCGATGATGTCCGGGTGGCGACGCTCCTGAAGGGTCATCGAGAAGATCATGGCCTCGATGCGGTCGAGCTGCCGATCGTCGACCTGGGCGTTCTTGAGCTCCTTGATGCCGGGGATGCCCGGGAGAAGACCGATGATGCTCGACAGCGACCCCATCTTGCGCACCTGCTTGAGCTGTTCCAGGAAATCCTCGAAGGTGAACTCGGCGCGCCGCAGGCGCGCCTCCATGGCCGCCGCCTGCTTCTCGTCCAGCGCCAGCTCGGCCCTCTCGATGAGCGACAGGACATCGCCCATGCCGAGGATCCGGCTGGCCATGCGGTCGGGGTGGAAGACGTCGAAGTCCCCGAGCTTCTCGCCTGTGCTGACGAACTTGATCGGCTTGCCGGTGACGGCCCGCACGCTGAGCGCCGCGCCGCCGCGGGCGTCACCGTCGAGCTTGGTGAGGACCACGCCATCGAGGTCGACACGCTGACGGAACTCCTCGGCGGCATTGACGGCATCCTGACCGGTCATGGCGTCGACGACGAGCAGCACGTTGTGCGGCCTGACGGCATCGCGGATCCGCACCAGCTCTGCCATGAGCTCCTCGTCGATGTGCAGCCGCCCTGCTGTGTCGACGATCGCCACGTCGCCGTGGAGACGGGCATAGGCGACGCCGTCGCGAGCGATGTCGACCGGGTCGACGTCGGCTCCGGGCGCGTAGACGGGGACCCCGACGCGCTCGGCGAGCGTCGTGAGCTGGTCGATCGCCGCCGGCCTGTAGACGTCGGCGGCGATGAGGACGGGGCGCTTGCCCTCCTTCTTGAGGAGCTGCGCCAGCTTGCCGCAGGCGGTGGTCTTGCCGGAGCCCTGCAGGCCGGCCATCAGGATGATCGTTGGGGCGTGACCGCTGAAGACGAGCTTGGAGTCGGCGCTGCCCATCAGGGCGACGAGTTCCTCATTGACGATCTTCACGACCTGCTGTGCGGGCGTGAGGCTCTCCGTCACCTCGGCGCCGAGGGCTCGCTCCCTCACGTGCGCCACGAAGTCCTTGACGACCTTGAAGTTGACGTCGGCCTCGAGCAGCGCAAGGCGGATCTCGCGCATGGCGGCATCGATATCCTCGGCGCTGAGCTTGCCGTGGCCCCTCAGCGATTGAAGAACACCCTGCAGTCGGTCGGTGAGTGCGTCGAACATGGTCGGGTCCCGGGTCGGTTCGCGGATGGTCCCTATGCTAGCACGCGCCACGCAGCATCCGGCCCGGTCGTGCTGGACGGGCTTGGTCAACGTCGAGCGTCAGAGGCTCACGGCCCAGAGATCGTGCGGCAGCCCGGCCCACTGAAACCGTCGCTCGACGTGCATACCCAGGCGCAAGGCCACAGCGCGCGAGCGCACATTGTCGGGGTGGATGAACGCGGCTACACGAGTGAGGCCGCGCCGCCGCGCCTCGTCCATCATCGCCAGCGCGGCCTCGGTCGCATAGCCTCTTCCCCACCAGGCGCGGCCGAGGTGGTAGCCGAGCTCGACTTCGACGCCGGTGTCGAGGGTGCGCGGCTTGAGGGCGACGCCGCCGATCACTCGCTGCTCCGCCGCGAGTACCACCGCGTACGTGCCGGCGCCGCGCTCAGCGACCTCTGCCATCTCACTCTCGAGCCAGCGCCGCGCCCCCTCCGCGTCGAGCGGCTGCGGCAGCCACCAGAAGACCTCCGGCTGCGTGACGATCCCCGTGACCGCAGCAAGGTCGCCAGCTGAGTAGGGACGAATGATCAGACGATCGGTCGTCGTGGGCAGGCTCAGTCCTCCACCTCCCCCTCGCCGCTGCCGCCGAAGATGGCCCGAGCGAAGACGTCCGGTTCGAAGGGACGCAGGTCCTCCAGGCGCTCCCCGACCCCGATGAGCTTGATCGGAATCCCCAGCGTCTGGTGGATGGCGACCACGATGCCACCCTTGGCGGTGCCGTCGAGCTTGGTGAGGACGACGCCGCTGACGTCGACCGCCTGCTGGAACTCCTGCGCCTGGCGGAGTCCGTTCTGGCCGGTCGTGGCGTCGATGACGAGTAGGGCTTCGTGTGGGGCCCCCGGAACCTGGCCCTTGATGACCCGATGGACCTTCTCCAGCTCGCGCATGAGGTTGACCTGCGTGTGGAGGCGCCCGGCGGTGTCGACGAGCACGACGTCGACGCCGCGCGAGCGCGCCGCCGCCAGACCGTCGTACACGACGGCGGCCGGGTCGCCGCCCTGGTCCTGCTTGACAATGTCACAGCCGACGCGCTCCGCCCATTCAGTGAGCTGCTGCACGGCGGCCGCGCGAAAGGTGTCGCCCGCCACCATGAGCGGCGTCCGGCCGAGCTCCTTGAGGCGCCACGCCATCTTGCCGATCGTCGTGGTCTTGCCCGAGCCGTTGACGCCGACCATGAAGACGACCGCCGGCTGCGCGTCGACGTTGATCATCTGCCGCTCCGCATCCTCCGGCCGGAGGATGCCGGCGATCACGTCAGCAAGCTCGTCCATGCAGCGCTCGCGGTCGCTGATCTGCTTGTCCATACAACGGTCCTCGAGCTCCGCCATGATCCGGCGGGCGCCCGCCATGCCGACGTCGGCGGCGATCAGCGTCTCCTCGATCTGCTCGTAGAGCTCCTGGTCGACGCCGTGATAGACGGTCGCCCTGAGCTGTTCGACGACCGCGGCGCGCGCCTTCCCGAGGTTCTTGCGCAGGCGCGCGAACAAACCTGCTCGTTCCTCGGTCTCTTCGGCGAGGACCTCCTCGGGCACCTCGTCGGCCGTCACACCCTTGAAGACCTCATGCCATTCCACGTGCCGCTCCTTTACCCCGGGTCGGCGGACGACGCCGGCTGTCGGCCCGCCGCCCGCGAGCGCGTCTCGCGTTCGATCGCCGCTTCGGCCATGCGGGCGCTGACGACCTGCGACGCGCCGTCGGGCCCCATCGTCACGCCGTAGAGCAGGTCCGCAGCGTCCATCGTGCGCTTCTGGTGCGTGATCACGATGAACTGCGTACGTGAACGGTAGTCACGCAGGAGCTGGACGAGACGACCGATATTGACGTCGTCGAGTGCTGCCTCGATCTCGTCGAGGATGTACAGCGGACTGGGCCTCGCCAGGACGAGCGCCATGAGGAAGGCTATCGCGACCAGCGCCCGCTCGCCTCCGGAGAGAAGCTGGAGCCGCTGGCCGAGCTTCTTGGCAGGCTTCACCTGCACGCTCACGCCGGGAACGCCGTCTTCGTCGTCCGGGTCGACCAGCTCCAGCGAACCGCGCCCGCCCGGGAACAGCACCGAGACCATGTGCACGAACTGCTCGCGGACAGCCGCGAAGGTCTCGGCGAACTCCGCATCGACCCTGGCCGTGAGCTCCTTGATGAGCTGTTCGAGGTCGATGACGGATCGTTCGAGGTCGCGACGCTGCTCTCGCAGAAAGGCGGCGCGCTCGTCGAGCTCGCTGCACTCGGCCGCCGCCAGAGGATTCACAGGACCGATGCGCTCGCGACGCCGGGATGAGCGTTCCAGCTGCTCACGCAGGGCCTGCTCCTCAGCTTCGTCGAACGGCGCCGCGAACCCGGCGCGCTCGAGGCGCTCGCTGACCTCCTCCAGAGTTGCTGTGAGCTCGAACCGGCGGTCTTCGAGGCGCGTCACGGCGACCTGCACGGCCATGCGCCGCTCGCCTGCCTCCTCGAGCTCCTGACGCAGCGCCGCCTCGCGGGCGGCGAGAGAGCCAAGCTCGCCGCGGTCGAGGGCGGCGTCCGCCTGAAGGTGAGGCTCTAGCTCCGTCACGACCCTCGCCGCCTGCGCGCGGACGACGGTGATGCGCGACAGCAGCGACTCGCAGGTCTGGCGCGCCTGCGGGAGCTCGGCGAGTCGCTGGTCGAGCTCCTCGAGGCGGGCTCGGCCTGCCGCGGCGCGCTCGCGCGCGGCTGCGCGCCGGGCCACCGCCCGTTGCTCTGCGCCACGACGCTCCTCCAGCTCCACCCTGCGGCGGGTGAGCAGCGCCTGAGCTTCGGCGTGGGCATCCTCCGCGGCGCGCAGCTCGCCGTCGGCGGCCTCCTGCTCCGGACGGAGGCGCTCGATCTGGAAGAGCATCTCGGCCGCCGTCGCGGCGGCCGCCTCTGCGGCGGCCGCCGTCTCGGCACGCTCTGCCGCCGCGGACTCCTGGGCGCGCTGGGCGCGCTCAATGGCGGTCGCCAGGTCGCGGCGCCTCGCGCGCACCGTCGTGAGCGAGCGCTCCGCGTCGTCGGCGGTGCGACGCTTGTCGCGCTCCTCTCCCGACGCGACCGCGTTCGCCGCGGCGGCCTCTTCGCGGCGCCGCCGGGCCATGCTGAGGGCGTCCAGCTCCACCGCGACCCGGCGGCGCAGGTCGTCCAGCCGCCCGTTCAGCCGGGCCAGCGCGGCTCGCCGCTCGAGCAAGAACGCTGCAGGCACGCCGCCGGCGAGACCGAGCTGGCCTGCCAGCGGGCGATAGTAGGCGCCTTCGCGGGTGACGGCGAGGCCGGGGAAGTCATCCGGGACGATGCGCAGGTCGTCGACGAGGACCACGTCCGCAAGGGCGCTCTCGAGCTCCTTGCGCTCGCCGACCTCAACCTTGCTGAGCAGGGACACCGAGCCGGGGAACACCGGGGGGCGCGACAGGCCGATCGTGGCGACGACCAGCCGCACGAGGCCGACGCCGGCCCTCCTCAGAGCGTCGAGCAGTGACCACTGGTCGACCTCGCTGGGGACGGCGAGGGCGCCTGTCGCCTGCGACAGGGCTGCGGCCAGGGCGCGCTCGTAGCCGGGAGTGCAGCTGAGCGCCTCGGCCAGAGAGGCGGTGCCGGGGTAGTCGCGCGCCACTCCGAGGACGTCGTCGTCGACGTCCTGCAGATCGTGCAGCGCGGCGCGGAGGTGGTCGATCTCGTCCTCCGTGGCGCGCGCCTCGAAGACGGCGGCCCGATGCCGGGCCTCGGCCTCCTCCGCAGAGCCTGCAGCTGCGGCGACCTCGTGAGCGGTTGTCTCCGCCGCGGCTGCGGCCACGTGCAGGGCATCCGCGGCGGCGGCGTGCTTCGCCAGCGCCGCCGCTTCTGCGCCGTCTGTCTCATCCGCGTCGGCGGCGAGGCGCTGATGCTGGGTCTGCAGGTGCGCCTCTTCTTCGGCGAGTGTCTCGAGGCGCCGCTCGAGACGGGCCGCAGCGGCGAGGGAGCTCTCCCGTTCCAGGGTGAGGCGGCCGAGTGCAGTCCGCCGAGCGGCCTGTACCTCACGCGCCGCGTCCACCCGGCCCGAGACCTCGGCGTAGGCCTGCGCGGCCTCCCCGAGCTCGGCTTGAAGTCGCTGCTCGACCGCCGGCCACTCCTGGCCCTCCGGTTCCTCGGACGACCCGGCGAGCTCCTGCACCAGCCGCTGGCTCTCGGCCTGCGCGGCGCGTTCCATCTCGGTGGCCAGTCGAAGCCGCTGTTCCGTGAGGCGCTGGCTGCTCTCCAGGCGTGTGTCGATCATGCGGGCGCGCAGCAGCCGCTGGGAGCGGCGCTCGCGCTCCGCCAGGCGTCGGGCGAAGGCCTCCTCCTCCCCGGCCCTCGCCCCGGCGACGGCTGTCAGGCCCTCTTCCACGCGAAGACGGACGTCCTCGAACCGCGAGAGCTCGTCCCGGTGGCCGCTCAACTCGTCGTCAAGAGCGGCGATGGCGCCGGTCAGGAGCCGCCCGTGGATCTCGCCGAGTTCGGCCTCGATGGCGGCGAGCTGCTGGGCGGCAGTGGCCTGGCGGCGAAGCGGCGCGAGCTGCGCGTCGACCTCCCGCTCGAGCAGGGCGGCCCGCTCGAGGTTGCGGCGCACCTCGCGCAGCTTGAGCTCCCCCCGTTCGCGCCGCCGCTTGTAGGCGCCGAGGCCCGCCGCCTCCTCGATCTGCGCCCTCCGATCCTCGGGCTTGCCGGCGAGAAAGGCCTCGACCTTGCCCTGGCCGATGATCGAGTGAAGCTCTCTGCCCAAGCCCAGGGGGGCGAGCAGCTCGACGACGTCCGTGAGCCGGCAGGCGGAGTGGTTGATGGAGTACAGGGAGGCGCCGTCACGGGTCACGCGTCGCATGACACTCACCTCGGCGGTTGGGAGCGGCAGCGATCCGTCGCTGTTGTCGAGGGTGAGCTCGACCTCCGCGCTGGCGAGAGCCCGACGCCCATCGCTACCGGCGAAGATCACGTCCTGCATCGACGAGCCGCGAAGGCTGGTGGGACTCTGCTCCCCGAGCGCCCACACGACGGCGTCGGCCAGGTTGCTCTTGCCGCTGCCGTTTGGGCCGATGATGACGCTCACGCCCGGTTCGAAGTGGAGCGAGGTCTGCCGAGCGAACGACTTGAAGCCCTTGAGGCGCAGTTCCTTGAGGTACACGGTCAGCCTGCCTCCGGTGTGGGCTGACGCTCGGCCCGGGCGCGCTGGGCATGCCCCCTACGGCGTTCACGGGCGCGCAGCTCACCCAGGGCGGCACGGGCCGCCTCCTGCTCAGCCCGCTTCTTGCTGGTGCCCAAACCGCGGCCCAGAGTCTCCTCGTCGACCAGTGCGTCGATCTCGAATTGGCGGTCGTGGGCCGGTCCGATCGAGGCTACCATGCCGTACTTGACGGTGCGGCCATCTCTCGCAAGGTGCTCCTGGAGCTCGGTCTTGTAGTCGATGTAGCTGTTCACGGCGAACCGGATGTGCTCGTTGAAGACCTCCACCACTGCCGGCCGAACGGTCTCGAAGCCGAACGCCAGGTAGACCGCCCCGATGAGCGCCTCGGTGAGGTCGGCGAGGACGTTCTGGTTGGTCTCCAGCTGTGCGGCCTCGTCGTTCTCCCGGCCGGGCCCCGCGTACTCACGCAGGCGCTTGCCCAGGCCGAGCTTGGTGGCGACCCGGGCGCACGTCGCCCGGCTCACGATGTATGCGCGCACCCGCGCCAGGCTACCCTCGGCGGAGTCGGGAAAGCGGCGATAGAGCTCGGTCGTGATGCAAAGGCTGAGGACGCTGTCGCCCAGGAACTCGAGCCGTTCGTAGGACTCGACGCGCGCCGCCGCCCAGGATGAATGGGTGAAGACTTGCTGCAGGACGGCTGAGTCGAGCCGTTCCGCCAGCCCTAGCAGTTTGTGCGTCACCGGAGGCCTCGTGACGACGGCGAGGCGGCGCCTCCCACAAGGATGGGAAGCCTCCCCTCGCCGCCCGCCACAGGAGCGCCTTGCTAGGCGTCGACCCTCTGCATGACGTAGTCCACGGCGTCGCCGACCGTCTTGATCTCGGCGGCCTCTTCGTCGCTGATCTTGACGTTGAACTTCTCTTCCATGGTCATGACGAGCTCGACGAGGTCGAGGGAATCGGTCTCGAGATCCTCCTGAAACCGGGCCGTCATGGTCACCTTGTCTGCGTCGACGCTGAGCGTGCCAACAAGGATCGTCTTGACCTGCTCGAATACCTCTTCGCGCGTCATCGATGAACCTCCAGGTGAGTTTCGCCGGAGTCTACACGAAGCTCTCGGGGCGAGAAAGCTCCTCGCCCAGCTGGCGAGCGATGGTCGGCTGAAGCGCGCTGACGACGCCTCTGCGCCCTTGGCGGATGGCATTGGCGATGGCGGTCGCGCGCGAGTTCCCGTGGGCGATGACGACCGGAGCGTTCATGCCGAGGAGCAGGGCGCCGCCGTACTCTTCGGGGTCCAGAGCGGCCTTCATGCGGTAGAGGTCCTTCTTGAGCAGAAGGCCGCCGATCCTGGTCTTGACCGACGTGTCGATGGTGGCGCGCAGCCCCTTGAGGATCGCCCGTCCCGTGCCCTCAATGGTCTTGAGCGCCACGTTGCCGGTGAAGCCGTCGGTCACGACCACATCGACGACGTGGTTCATGATGTCGCGGCCCTCGACGTTGCCGTAGAAGCGCACGCGAGGGTCGGCGGCGAGGAGACGATGCGCGTCGATGATCTGGGGCGTGCCCTTGGTGGCCTCCTCTCCGATCGAGAGAAGGCCCACCCTGGGATCGGCGAGGCCCATCACCTCCTGGGCGAACGCCTGCCCCATGACGGCGAACTGCACCAGATGCTCGGGTCGGCACTCTGCGTTGGCGCCGGCGTCGAGCAGCGCGATGGGCGCGGGGATGCCTGGCAGGATCGTGCAGATCGCCGGACGCAGCACGCCCTTGATGCGACGTACGTGCAAGACGCTGGCGGCCACGACGGCGCCCGTATTGCCCGCCGAGACGAAGGCGTCGGCGCCACCCTCGCGAACCAGACGCAGTCCCATGACAATGCTCGACTGCGTCTTGTCCCGGGCGGCGTGGGCGGGTTCTTCGTCGTAGCTGATGGCGTCGGGGGCGTGCACGACGGAGATGTGCGAGTGGGCGGACGGCAGGAGCGCACGTATGGCCGACTCGTCGCCGACGAGGAAGACGTGCACCTGCTCGTCGGCGACCCTCAGGGCTCCTTTGATCACCTCACCCGGCGCATGTTCGCCGCCGGCCGCGTCGACGGCGACGCGAACCGGGCGCTCGCCCGCCCGGGCACTCCACGCCGCAGTAACGTCGTGAGGAGTGACGTACTGCACGACCGGCGTCGTCCTCAAGCTTCGAGATCGGCGAGCAGACGATCGAGGTCGAGGGACTCGGTCACGATCTCCGCCATCAAGTCGACTTTGGCGGGTTCGCGCACGCGCATCCCCCCGAACAGGTGTCGGAAACCGTCGGCAGTGCTGACGGTGTCGCCCGCTACTGAAACGAGCGCGACGCCGCGCTCCTGGGCCCGGGCCAGCACGGATGCGTCCGGAACGTAGCTGCCGGTGAGCACGACGACCACGGTGGGCGTCTCGATGGCGCTGAGGATGATCTTGGTGCGGTCGCCGCCGACGACCACCGCCTTGTTGGGGGTCGCCTGGAAGTACCGAAGAGCGTGTGCCGGGTTCATCGCGCCGATCATGTACGTCTCCACTGGCTCGCCGGCCAGCGACTCGCCGCAGAGGTAGGTGCCGTCCAGCGCCCTGACCACCTGGCCGACGGATACAGCCGCCAGTCGCGGGTGAGCGGCCATGATGCCATAGCTCGTCACGCCGGCCTCCGCCAGCAGGGGCTGGTACCGGTCGCGGACGAGCTCGAGCCGGGACTCCGGCACCATGTTGAACAGAACGCCGAGCAGACGCTGCTTGAGGGCTTCCTTGACGTAGAGGATGTCGTCAAGCAGACGCGCCCCGGCGAACTTGGCGATGAGGAGCGTCGCGAGATCGAGCCGGGCGACGATATCGGCGCCGCTGGCGCGCAGGAACCGTCCCTGCCAGATCTCGCCCAGGCCCTCGCAGACGACGACGTCCTTGTTGCGTCCGACGCGCTCGTAGGCCGCCGCGATGCGGTCGAGCGGATCAGCTCCCGGGTCTCCGAAGACGTCGTGGAGGGCGTCCTCGTCAAGGACAACCGGGCAGATGTCGACGATCGCGTCGTCGAGGCCGAGCAGCGCCGCGACGAACGCCGCGTCCTTGTCCGCCGCCACCGGCCCGTCCTCACGCGCCGAGGCCGTGCCGACCGGCTTGAAGTAGCCGACGCGCAGGCCGCGTTCACGCAGAGCCCGGCACAACCCGGCGGCGAAGGCGGTCTTGCCGCCGCCGGCTTGGGTGCAGGCGATGTAGAGCGACCTGGGCACGAGACCCCGACGGCTCAGTCAGTGTCGAGAACTATGACCTCGCGGCCCTTGTAGGTGCCGCACTTGGGGCAGGCGCGGTGCGGCAGCTTGGGGCTCTTGCACTGCGGACAGACGCTCGCGGTGTCGACGGTGAGCTTCTGCTGAGCGCGGCGACTGTCCCGCTTGGACTGCGATGTCTTTCTCTTGGGTACGGGCATGAGTGGTCTCCTAGGATGAAACAGACACGGAACTGTACCACACGAAGGGCGTCTACGCTGTCTCGTGCTGATGGTCGGGATCGGCGTTGAGGTCGGCGCCGCAGGCCGGGCACAGCCCGTGACACTGGTCGCCGCAGAGCAGCTTCTCCGGGAGCGCCTCCGCGACCAGGTCGCGGATCCAGCGCTGAAGGTCGACCACGTTCGCCACGACGTAGCCGGGCTCGCCGCTCTGATCGTCCTCGACCTCGGAGTCGCCGTGACGCACGTACTCGACGGCTCGCGTCGCGACGGCGACCGCCGCGTCCCCCAGGCAGCGCTGGCACGGACCCAGAACCTCCGTCTCGAGCTCGGCGACGAGCGTGATGTTGTCGCCGACTCGCCCAGCGGTCAGCAGGACATCGACTGCGCCGCCGGTGACCTCGTAGTCGAGGCCGCCGAACACGAACGGCGCGACCTCGACCGGCAGCCTGCGCCACGCCTCGCCGGACTCGTCGAACCGCAGCGAGCGAAGGTCGAAGCGCTTCATGGCCTGGGCCGGGACCTGCCTGGTGATGGCGTCAGGGCTGGAGGTCGTCCGAGCCGTGACCCTGCAACCGCTGGCGGCCGCGCCGCACGGCGGCGATGAACTTCTCGAGGTTCATCTCGAGGTTGCCGAGCACCTCGTCGGCGTAGTCCTCGGCGCCGAGGCGCGTGGCGCGCTCACGTTCGCGGGCGTCTTCCATGATCTGCTGGGCGTTGCGCTCGGCGAGCCGCACGACCTCGGTGTCCGACGCGAGGCGGTCGGCGCGCTCCTGGGCCTCGGAGACGATGCGCTCGGCCTCCTGTTTGGCCTCGGCCAGCATCTCTTGCCGCTCCTTCACAATCCAGCGTGCCTGCTTGATCTCCTCGGGGATGGTCGATCGCATCTGGTCGAGGATGTCGAAGATCTCCTCGCGGTCGAACATCACGTTGTCGGTGAGCGGCACGGAACGAGCGTTGTGGATGAGGTCGTCGAGCTTGTCGATGAGAACGAGAACGTCCATGGTGATCAGTATCCCCCTTGTAGTCTACGCGCGCGTCGGGAACAACTCCGCGAGACGGCGTGCCACGGCGGGCGGCACGAGGTCAACCACGGAACCTCCGAAGGCTGCTATCTCCTTGACGCCGCTCGAGCTGAGGTAGCTGTGCTCGGGCGAAGCCATCATGAAGACGGTTTCGATGTCGGGCGCCAACCTCCTATTGAGCTGCGCCATTGAGAACTCGTACTCGAAGTCGGAGATGGCGCGCAGGCCCTTGAGGATGACCTGGGCGTCCCACTTGCGGGCGAAGTCGACCACCAACTCGTTGAAGGTGTCGATGATGATCGTGTCGTGCCCCGCGAGCGCTTCGCGCAGGAACGCCTCGCGCTCCGCCGGAGAGAAGAGCGGCGACTTGCGTTGCGGGAACTCGATGAGCCCGACGACAACTCTCCCGAACCTCGCGGCTCCCCGCAGGATGATGTCGAGATGCCCGACGGTGACCGGGTCGAACGTGCCCGGGCAGATGGCGGTCACATTGCGCGGCATCAGCCGCACTCCCGAGGCTCAGCGCGCCTCTGCGTCATCGTCGTCCGCTCCTTCCGCGTTCTGCAGGTCGTCGGCGACCAGGAAGGTCACCTGCGTGTCGCCGTAGCGCTTCTGCCGTAGCACGCTCCAGGGCAGCGACGGCTGCGTGCGCGCATCCGTCTCGATGACGAGCACGGCGCCCGGCGCGAGTACTGGCCCCAGGTATCCCACCAGGGCGGGCTCTATCCCCGCGTACTCCCCGTACGGGGGGTCCACAAACAGGAGAGTATAGCGCGCTCCCTGAAGGGCGTCAGCCTGCAGTGCGCGCCACGCCTCCGTTCTCAAGACCCGGACCCACGGCCGCTCGGACGGGGACTGCGAGGGCGAGCGGCCGTCGGTGCCGACCCGGCCGAGGCCGACGCGCTCGAGGTTGGCGTGCAGCGCCCGCAGTGCGGCGCGATCCCGCTCGACGAAGGTGCACGTCTGTGCGCCGCGCGAGAGGGCCTCAACGCCGAGCGCGCCGCTGCCGGCAAACAGATCGAGGACGGCGTGTCCGGCGAGGACGCCGGCGTCCGGTGAGACGGCGTCACGGATGCGGGCCTGCGGCAGCGCCGCGAGGACGTCGAAGACGGCCTCGCGCACTTTGTCGGACGTGGGACGCGTGCCTCGGCCAACCGGCGCCAGCAGCGGTCGTCCGCGCCATGTCCCGCCGATCACTCTCAGCGGGCGGCCTCCGGCGCCGGCCGGTGGCAGGAGGCATGGGCGGTGTGATGCTTCGTACGGCGAGAACGGGTCACGCAGGCATCATAACCCGGCCCCAGTCGGCGGTCGTCGTTGACAGCGGGTGCCATCTGCCGTCTACAGGCCGAACAGTTGCGTCGCGACGCTTCCTTGTGGAGCGCACGGCCGGCACGAGGGAATGGCGCCGCCGGACTCTTGGGGGCGTCTCGGAATCACGGGGGTGCCGCTGCCGCGGGGCCGGTCTCCCGCACAAGGCGCGTGACCTCTGCGTCGCTCGTCTGGCGGAAGTCGTCGTATGAGGCGCCAACGCCCAGGAAGGGCTCGGGAACAGTGGCGCACACGACATCGTCGGCGACGTGGGAGAGCGCGTCGCGCGCTTGCCGGGATGCTACGGGCACGGCGACGACCACCGCGGCCGGCCGCCGCGCCCTGGCGGCGAGCACGGCGGCGCGCATGCTCGCCCCCGTAGCGAGACCGTCGTCGACCAGCACGACGGTCTTCCCGGCCAGGTCGACGGCGCGCCTGTCACCGCGGTATAGCGCCTCCCGGCGTTCGAGTTCCAGCTGCTCACGCCGGGCGACGTTCTCGACAGCCCCGGCTGGAATCCGAAGCGAGCGCACGACGTCGTCGTTGAGCACGCGCACACCATCCGGGCCGATGGCGCCCATGGCGAGTTCTTCGCGACCGGGTACGCCGAGCTTGCGCACGACGATGACGTCCAGCGTCACCTGCAGGGCGGCGGCGACCTCGGCCGCGACGACGACGCCGCCTCGCGGCAGGCCGAGCACGACGACGCCGGGACGGGCGGCGTACGGCTTCAGCAGTCCGGCAAGGACGGTTCCCGCTTCGCCGCGGTTGCGGAACATCATGGCGGCCTCACTCCTCGCGCGCCAGGACCACGGGCCGCTCGGACGGCCGGGTGTCGCCGACCCGGAAAGCGCCTCCCAGAATCTGGCTGGCGCCGGCGCGCCGGGCGGCATCACGGGCGAAGACGGTGGCGAGGAGCTGGCCATCTTCAACCTGGTCGCCGACGCGGCACGAGAGGACGACGCCGGCGGCAGGATCGATCGCGTCGTCGATGGTTCTGCGTCCGGCCCCGGACACCTGCGCCGCCCGTCCCACGGCGAGGGCGTCGATCTCGACGACGACGCCCGCGCGATCCGCCCGGACCTCGTGCCCGGCGAGGCGGTGGAACTCGCCGGGCTTCCAGCGGCCGCCTTGAACGTAGCACCAGCGTTCGAAGTGCTCGGCCGCCCGCCCGTCGGCGAGGGCGGCCTCGGCGCGTCTGCGAGCCGAAGGCTCGTCGAGGCCGAGATCAGCCAACGGCAGGAGCGTCGCCGCCAGGGCGAGGACGGTTTCGCGGACATCGCCCGGCCCCTCGTTGCAGAGCACTCGCCAGGCCTCCTCGACCTCGAGCCGGTTGCCGACGGCGTAGCCGAGTGGCGCGTCCATCGGCGTGTACAGACACTTCGTCGGCAGGTCGTACGCGACGGCGATCAAACGGCAGAGGCGGCCGAGGTTGCGAGCCTGCGGGAGTGCGGCCATGAAGGCCCCGCGGCCCACCTTGAGGTCGAGCACCAGCGCCGAGGTGCCCGACGCGACCTTCTTGGCCATGATGCTGGCTGCTATCAGGCCGTCGCTGGGCACGGTGGCGGTCACGTCCCGGAGTGCGTAGAGGACCTTGTCCGCAGGAGCCACGCGCTCGCTCTGGCCGACGACGGCGACACCGATGCGATCGAGCTGGCGTACGAACTCCCCCTGCGGAAGCTGCACCCGGAAGCCGGGGATCGACTCAAGCTTGTCGAGCGTGCCACCGGTGTGCCCCAGCCCGCGACCCGACATCTTGCCGAAGACGGCGCCGCAGGCGGCCACGAGCGGGGCCAGGACGAGCGTCACCTTGTCGCCGACGCCGCCGCTCGAGTGCTTGTCGACGACCGGACGGCGAAGCGCGCTCAGGTCGAGGGTCTTGCCGCTCTCGACGATCGCGCGGGCGACGTCGACCGTCTCGCGGTCGCTCAGGCCCCGCAGAACGATCGCCATGAGGAGGGCGCTCGCCTGGTAGGCGGGCACGCTGCCGTTCGCCGCCCCATGGACGAAGGTCCGGATCTGATCGGCGTCGAGCTCCTCGCCGTCGCGCTTGCGGGCGATGACGTCGTTGACGAAATCCATGCGCACCTCCTCAGAGCGTTCAGGCCAGCTCCGGCCAGCGTGTCAGCACCAGCGGAATCAGGCTCCCGGCCAGGCGGTCACTGAGCGCGGCAGCCGTGGCGAGGACGTCGTCGTGGGAGACGGTCTCGCCCGATCTGTTCACGACGAGCGCAAGAACGAGGCACGTCATCCCCGTCGCCAGGGCGGCGCGCAGCTCCGGCGCCGCCGACATGCCCACGGCCTCGCCGTATCGCGCGAGCCAGCTCGCCTCGGCCGACGTCTCGTACTGCGGTCCGGACACGGCGACGTAGACCCCGGTTCGGGAGGCGGCTGCGTCCCCTGTCTGAGCGTCCACAACGCAGAGGCGGTCCGCGACGCGAGCCGCCTCCGCGGGCGTGCAGACCGGCAGGCGGGGCGGGTCGGCGCCGACCGGCGGGCCCTGCAGGTCCACGACCTCCCGGCAGACGACGACTGCGCCTGCGGCGGCCGGCCCCAGCCCGCCGCAGGCGTTGGTTGCGACGAGCCGCGTAACGCCGCGGGTCGCCAGATCGCGCACGGCGCGTTCGAGGTCGTCGTCCGCCCACCCCTCGTAGCGGTGCGGCCGGCCGCAGGCCAGCGCGAGCCTGAGCTCGCGCCCCCCTGCGGCCCGGCCCCTCGCCAGGCGCAGCCGGTTGTCGTGTCCGGGGACGGCCGTGGCCGGCCACCCGATCTCCCCGTAGTCGATCTCCTCGTCGACGGTCAGGCGAGCGGCGAGCGCCGCCATGCCCGATCCGACTATGACGACCACGTCGGGCGCCCACGCCGCCACCCTGGCGAGCGTCGCCTCGGCCGTCACGGGGCCTTCTCTTGCCCCGCCGTCCACCTGCCGCTCAGCGCCGACTGTCATCCGATCGCGCGCCCCGGCAGCGGCGCCCTGGCGCCCGTCAGGTGGGCGAACGCCGTCGCCCCGACGTCCTCGAGCGAGCCGTCGAACCGTCCCGGCGTGAGGCCGAGCGCCATGAGCGGCGAGTACTCCCGCGAGTGGTCTGTGCTCGGCGTCGTGGGGTCGACGCCGTGATCGGCGCAGAACAGCATGACGTCGCGCGGGCGCAGCAGCGCCTCCCACGCCGGGACGACCGCATCCACGGCCACCAGTCCGGCGGCGAAGCCCTGCACGTCGTTGCGATGCCCCCAGAGCTGATCGAAGTCGACAAGGTTGGCGAACAGGAGGCCGCTCTCCATCTCGCCCAGGTGCCGGATGCAGGCGGCGATACCAGCTGTGTTGTCGGTGGTGTGGTCGTCGACGTCGACGCCGCGCTGGCTGAAGATCTCGCCGATCTTGCCGACGCCAACAACTGGTACCCCTCGCTCCTTGAGGAGATCGAGATAGGTGGTCCCTGTCGGCGCCAGCGAGAAGTCCCGTCGCCGCGGCGTGCGCGCGTAGCGGCCCGGCACGCCGCTGAAAGGGCGGGCGATGACCCGCCCGACGGCGTGCGGGCCCGTCAGGATCTCGCGGGCGATCGCGCACCAGCGATACAGCTCCGCGACGGGTACGACGTCTTCGTGACAGGCGATCTGGAAGACGGAGTCGGCCGATGTGTAGACGATCGGCCTGCCTGTGGCGACGTGGAGATCGCCGAGCTCGTTGATGATGGCGGTGCCGGAGGCCGGCCGGTTGGCCAGGACGGGCCGGCCGATCGCCGCCTCGAACGGCTTGATGATCTCCGTCGGAAAGCCGTGCGGGTAGGTCGGGAACGGACGCTCGAGGATCACGCCCATCATGGCCCAGTGGCCGGTGGTCGTGTCCTTGCCCGCGCTGCGGTTGAGCAGCCGCCCGTAGGTCGCGTCCTGGCGCGGCTCGCCCAGCGGCAGTCCGAGGATCTCTCCGAGGCCGAGCCGCGCCAGGTGCGGCACGCGGGCTCCGGTCCGCTCAAGCACGTGACGCAGCGTCGCCGACCCTTCGTCGCCGTAGGCCGCCGCGTCGGGGAGTTCCCCGGCTCCGCAGCCGTCCAGCACGCAGACGAAGACCCGGGTCACTGTTCTGCCTCTCCCCCGCTGTCCCGCCGGCGCCTGGCCCGCGGGTGGGTCTCGAGGAAGACCTCGCGCAGGTGCTCGATGGTGACGTGCGTGTACACCTGGGTCGTGGCGATGCTGGCGTGGCCGAGCATCTCCTGAACGCTGCGCAGGTCCGCGCCGCCCTCGAGGAGGTGCGTGGCGAAGGAGTGGCGGAACGTGTGTGCGCTCGCCCTGCCCGACCCCTCGACGCGCTCGAGCACCGAAGCCAGGACGTAGGCGACTCCCTGCCTCGTCAGGGGTCGCCCCCGGGCGTTCAGGAAGACCTCGGGGACGCGCCGGCCACGCAGGAGGATGCGGCGGCCGTCACGGAGGTAGCGCGTCGACGGCGACCACGGAGGCCGCGCCCATCGGCACGGCGCGCTCCTTGTTGCCCTTGCCCACGCAGCGCACGAGCCCGCCCTCGAGGTCGAGGTCCCCCTCGCGGAGGTGAACGAGTTCGCTGACGCGGAGCCCGCTGCCGTAGAGAAGCTCGATCATGGCCAGGTCGCGCTGGCCGCGGGGGTCGCCGGGCATGATCGCGGCCAGGATCGCCTCAATCTCCTCGACGGTCAGGACGCGGGGCAGGTCCTTCGGCTTCTTCGGGGTGCGCAGGCGGGCGGCGGGATCGTCGTCGCGCCGGCCGTCACGCACGAGGTACGCGTAGAAGGAGCGCAGGCAGGCGGTCCGCCGCGCGACGCTGGCGGCCGCGCCGTCGCCGCCTTCGGCGGCGAAGTAGGCGCGGACGTCGTCCTCGCCGGCCTCCGCCGGACCGCGTCCGGCGCGAGTGAGGAAGTCCCCGTAGCGCCTGAGGTCGCGCTCGTAGGCCGCGATGGTGTTGGCGCTCAGGCCGCGCTCGTAACGGAGGTAGTCGAGGAACTCGCCGGCGATCGGGTCCAGCGCTTTCGGTGGAGCCCCCGTTCGAGCGGTGTGACGGACCACGACGGCGCCGGCTCAGTCACGTGCGGCGCCGGCGGCGACCACGAGGGCATGAGCGAAATCGCAGACCTGGGCAAGGCGCTCGAGTTGGATGTGCTCTTGAGGCGAGTGGACGCGTTCGTAGCCCACGCCGAGCGTCAGCGCCGGCAGGCCGCGGGCGTTGAAGACGTTGGCGTCGGACCCACCGTTGCTGACGACCGCGGCGAACGGCAGACCGGCGGCGGCCGCGGCCGCCGCCGCGAGTCTCATCACCAGCGATCGAGGAGCATGGCGGTATCCGCGGTAGTGCTCCCGCACGTCGAGGTCGACATCGATCCCCGTCTCCGTCGCCGCCAGTGTGATCGCCTCGACCATGCGCTCGACCAGGGCGGCGGCCTTCGCGTCGTCGCGGCTGCGCGCCTCGGCCCGGATCAGACAGCGGTCCGGGACGATGTTGGTCGCCGTGCCGCCGGCGATCACGCCGACGTTGGCCGTCGTCTCCTCGTCGATGCGGCCCTGCTCCATGGCGACGATGGCCCGGGCTGCGGCCAGAACCGCGCTGCGGCCGTCCTCAGGTGACATGCCAGCGTGGGCGGCCACACCGCGGAACTCAGCCGTGACGAGCCTATGGGTCGGCGCCGCAAGGATCACGCTCCCCGGCGGGACGGAGCTGTCGAAGACGAACACTGTTCGGGCGCGCAGCGTGTCGAGGTCGTAGTCCATCGCGCCGAGGAGGCCGACCTCCTCGCGCGCCGTCAGGAGCACCTCCACGCCGGCCGCCGGGGGGGCGACCACCAGGTCGCGGAGCAGCATCAGGAGCGCCGCCACGGCGGCCTTGTCGTCGGCGCCGAGAATGGTCTGCCCATCGGTGCGCACCACGCCGTTCTCACAGACGATGACGGGCGGGCGCTCGATGGGCACCGTGTCGAGGTGAGCGCTGAAGGCAATCGGCGTGCCCTCGCCACGACCGGGCACCCTGATCGTCAGATTGCCGGAGGCGTGGGGACCGGCGGCCGTCGTGTCCTCGACGCAGGTCAACCCCAGGTCGCCGACGTAGGACTTGACGAAGTCGGCGACCTCCCTCTCCTCGCCCGAGGGCGACCGTATCCCCGCCAGGTGGATGAAGAGATCGCGGAGGTCGTCTACGCCGGCGCGATGCACGTCCCCTCCAGCTCGTCCTCGCGCCGGATGCGCAGGCGGACCGCCGCCCCGACGAAGTCACGGAAGAGTGGCGCGGGCCGCGTTGGCCTCGACTTGAACTCCGGGTGGAACTGTGAGGCGACGAACCACGGGTGATCGGCGAGCTCGCAGATCTCCACGAGTCGCCCGTCTGGTGTCGTGCCGCTGATCACCAGCCCGGCCGCCTCGAGGCGGGGGCGCAGCTCGTTGTTGACCTCGTAGCGATGCCGGTGCCGCTCCCAGACCTCGTCCCGGCCGTAGGCCGTGTGGGCTCGCGTTCCCGGCATGAGCTTGACCAGTGACGCGCCGAGGCGCATCGTGCCGCCCAAGTCGGCGATGCCCTTCTGCTCGGGGAGCAGGTCGATGACCGGGAACTCGGTCGCCGGATCGAACTCCGTGGAGTTGGCGCCGGTCATGGCGCAGACGCTGCGGGCGTACTCGGCCACGGCGCACTGCATGCCGAGACAGACACCGAGAAACGGAATGCCGCGCTCGCGGCAGAACCGGACGGCCTCGATCTTGCCCTCGATACCCCGCTGGCCGAAGCCGCCCGGCACGATGATGCCGTCGGCCCCGGCAAGCCGTTCGGCGGCCAATGCCGGGGTGAGGTCTTCGGAGTCGATCCACTGCAGGTCGAGCTTGCGGCCGTGGTGGATCGCGGAGTGCCGCAGGGCCTCCCAGACTGACAGGTAGGCTTCGTGGAGCTGCACGTACTTGCCGACCAGGGCGATGGTGACCGGCAAGCGGCAGGAGTCGATGCGGTCGACCAGGGCGCGCCACTCCCTGAGATCGGGGGGCGCCGTCTCGAGCTGCAAGCGCTTGACGACGAGGTCGTCGAGACGCTCCTCGTGCATCAGGAGCGGGATGCGGTAGATGTCGTCGGCGTCGCGGGCCGAGACCACCGCCTCCGGATCGACGTCGCAGAAGAGCGCGATCTTCTCGCGGATGCCTTGGGACAGCGGTTCCTCGGAACGCGCCACGATCACGTCCGGCTGGATACCGATCTCGCGCAACTCGGCGACAGAGTGCTGCGTGGGCTTGGTCTTGAGTTCGCCGACCACGCCCATGACCGGCACCAGCGTGACGTGGACGTAGAGCACGTTGTCGCGCCCGATGTCCTTGCGAAACTGCCTGATCGCCTCGAGGAACGGCAGGCTCTCGATGTCGCCGACCGTTCCTCCCACCTCGGTGATCAGGACGTCGGCGCCGGTGCTCTCCGCCAGCCGGTGCACCCTGCTCTTGATCTCGTTGGTGATGTGGGGAATCACCTGCACGGTCCCGCCGAGATAGTCGCCCCGGCGCTCCTTGGTGATGACGGCGTTGTAGATGCCGCCGGTGGTGACGTTCGAGTCGCGCTGGACGTATTCGTCCAGGAAGCGTTCGTAGTGGCCGAGATCGAGGTCAGACTCGGCGCCGTCCTCGGTCACAAAGACCTCGCCGTGCTGAAACGGGCTCATCGTGCCGGGATCGACGTTGATGTAGGGATCGAACTTCTGGCTGGCGACCTTGAGGCCGCGCGCCTTGAGGAGCACCCCGATGGACGCGGCCGTGATGCCCTTTCCCAGTCCCGAGACCACGCCTCCCGTGACGAAGATGTGCTTCGTCATGTTCCCCCTGCCCCAGCTCGTTCTGGTCCTCGCGCGGCCCTGGAGCGGCCGTTCGCCGGCAGGCACCCGCGGCATTGATCTTTCGGGCGCGCGGCGACCACGGCGACGCTACGTCCGAGCAGCGAAGGGTTTTGTGGGACCGGAGTCGCGCCCGCTCGTTGTGCACGGGCCGGCGCCCCTCTTCGACCGGCGAGCCCACGGATCACGAGCGCAAGTATACCATCGGTCCGAAGGGTCGCAAGGACGCGGGCAGCAATCGACCCGACGGGCCAGCGTGATCGGCGAGAGCGGGCGGTGGCCTCGGGTGGGTCAGGCCGAGCGGCCGGCCTTGGTGAGCAGCGCCGCCGCGTGCTCTCGCGCGGCGCGGTCGTCGGCAGCGGCGCCGAGCATCCGGCAGAGCTCGGCGAGGCGCTCCTCTCCGGCGACTCGCCGCACGGTGGTGCGGGTCGTGCCGGCCTGCGGATCGCTCTGTTTGACGAGCGCGAAGTGGCGATCGCCGAAGGCGGCGACCTGCGGCAGGTGGGTGATGCACAGGACCTGGCGCCGTTCGGCCAGGCGCGCCAGGCGCTCGCCCAGTGCGCTCGCCGTTATCCCTCCGATCCCCTGGTCGACCTCGTCGAAGATGAGAGTCTCGACGTCGTCGCCCAGTGTGACGATGCCGCGGATGGCGAGCATCGCGCGCGAGATCTCGCCGCCCGACGCGGTCTCGCGCAACGGCCGGGCCGGCACACCCGGATTGGCGCCGAACACGAACTCGGCCTCGTCGGCGCCCGCCGGACCGAGGGCCGCCCACCCCTCGCCGCGGCTGCTGAGCGCGATGGCGAAGCGCGCGTGTGGCATCGCGAGACGGTGCAGCTCCTCCTCGATGCGCGCCGCGATCAGGGGGGCCAGAAGCCGTCGCTCGGCGCTGAGGCTGGCCGCCGCCGTCAGGGCGCGCTCCTCCGCGGCGCGCAGCGCGGCCTCCGCTTCGTCCTCGCCGGCGGCCGTGTCCTCGATCTCCAGCAGTCGTCGCTGCGCCGCCTCACCGTAGGCGATCACTGCATCCGCGGAATCGCCGTACTTGCGAAGAAGCGACCTGACTTTGTCGTGGCGCAGCTCGATGGCGTCACGCTGGGCCGGATCCACGTCGAGATCGTCGAGATAGGCGCGCAGGTGCGCTGCCACGTCGTCCAGCTCCACGTTGAGCGCGACGAGACGCTCTGCCGCCGGGGCAAGCGTCTCGTCCAGCGCGGCGGCCTCGTCGACAAGGCGCTGCGCCACGCGGAGAGCGTCGAGCGCGGCGCCCTCCTGCTCGCCGGCGAGGAGGGCGAGGGCGCCGCTGGCCCGCTCCACCAGCTTGCCGGCGTGGCGAAGCCGCTCCCGCTCGCGCGCCAGGTGGAGATCCTCACCCGGCTCGAGACGGGCCTGGCGTATCTCGTCGACCTGGAAGCGCAGCATGTCGAGCTCTCGTTCGCGCTCGCCACGCGTGGCTCTGAGTGCGGCCAGGGTTCGCTCGCGGGCGCGGGCCCCCTCGTATGCCGCCGTGTACTCGCCGAGCAGCGGGCCAAGCGTCTCTGGCGCCGCGCCGTCCAGCAGACGAAGCTGCTGCTCGAGCTGCACCAGACGCGTGTGCTCGAGCTGACCGTAGAAGGCCAGCCGCTGCTGCAGCGCGTCCTCGACGGCGGCGGCGGAGCTCATCAGCCCATCGAGGCGCGCCCGCGACCTGCCGCCGCGCGGCAGCTCGCGGGCCACCGCCAGGCTGCCCTCATCAGTCTCGAAGAGCGCCTGGACGAGGGCACGGTCGGCGCCAGGCCGGATGAGCTCCTCCCCGCCCTTCTGTCCCATGAGCAGGCCGATCGCCTGCGCCAGCAGCGTCTTGCCTGCGCCCGTCTCCCCGGTGATGACGTTGAGGCCCGGACAGAACTCGAGCCGTGCCTCGGCGATGAGCACGAGGTTGTCGATCGCCAGCTCAGCCAGCATTGCGCCGGTCGAAGAGCTTCTGCTCGACGTTCTGGAAGAACGAGCCCTCGGCGGTAACCAGCAGGCGGGCGCGCGCCGCGCCCGCCTGGATGGTGACCTCGCCGCCGCGGACGAGCCGTCCGACGGACTCGCCGTCGACCACGACCTCCGCCTCCTGCGACGGCGAGACGTTGCGGGCGATGATCGCCCGGCTGGGATGGAGAACCACCGGACGGAAGGCGAGCGAGTGCGGAGCGATGAAGTTGAGGAGGACGACGTCGGCGTTCCACTCGACGATGGGACCGCCACAGGAGAGGTTGTAGGCGGTGGACCCCGCAGGTGCGGCCACGATAAGTCCGTCGCAGGACATGTCGCCCACCGTCACGCCGGCCACCTCGTACTGGAGCTGGAGGACGTGGCGCGGCGCAACGCGGGTCAGGATCACGTCGTTGACGGCACTGTGCGTGCGGCCGTCGACGCGCACGTCGACGGTGAGCAGTTCGACTACGCGGTACTCGCCGCCGACAATCGACTCCAGCTGCGCCGCCCAGTCGTCGCGCGCCAGCGCGGCCAGAAAGCCCACGTTGCCGAAGTTGACCCCGAGCGTGGGGACGTCGCTGCCAAGGAGGCGGCCGAGAGCCCTCAGCACGGTGCCGTCGCCGCCGAAGACCATGCAGAGGTCCGCCTCGCGAGCGGCCTCCTCGTCGACCACCGTGAACCCTAGGCTCCCGGGGTCGAGGTGCTTGACGGCTTCAGAGGCGGGCATGAGCAGCTCGAGACGAAGGGAACGGCCGATAGCGGCCAGCTGCGAGAGCGCGGTCTGGGCGGCCTCGTTGAAGAGGTGCGTGCGCACGACGATACGGCTGAGCGGTCTAGGCATGGACCGCCTCCACGGCGCGCGCCACCGCGCTCTCCGCGTCGAGCGGAGCGTGCGCCAGAGGCGCCGAGGCGTCGCAGAAGTAGACGAAGTACTCCACGTTCCCCTTAGGTCCGGGATGACCGGAGTCGCAGATGCCGAGGACGCGGGCGCCGTGCTCGACGAGCCACGCACACACCCGCACCAGCACGTCGCGGTGAACGGCGGGGTCGCGGACGACGCCGCCCTTGCCCACGCGATCACGTCCGGCCTCGAACTGCGGCTTGACGAGCACGAGGCCGCGGTACCCGCGGCGCAGGCATTCTAGCACGGGCCCCAGAACCACCGTCAGAGAGACGAAGGAGAGGTCGGCGGTGACGAAGGAGGGACGGAAGGGCAGACAATCGGCCGTGAGATGGCGCGCGTTGGTGCGGTCGAGAACGGTGACGCGGTCGTCCTCCCGCAGTCGCCAGTCGAGCTGTCCGTAGCCCACGTCGACTGCGACGATCCTGGCGACGCCGCCCTGCAGCAGGCGGTCGACGAACCCCCCTGTCGAGCTGCCGAGGTCGCACACGTCCTCGTCGCGCACGTCCACGGCAAGCTCGGCGAGGGCGTGGTCGAGCTTGTCGCCGCCGCGCGAGACGTAGCGGCGTCGCGCGGCGACAACCACATCGGGCGCCGGCATCGATACCGGTGCCCGGCTTGTCGACGAGGCGCCCGTCGACGCTCACCTCGCCGGCGAGCACGGCCGCCTGGGCCTGGGCACGCGACGCGAAGAGACCACGCGCCACGAGCAGCACGTCGAGCCGCTCGCGCACCGCGGCCACCACGCCGTCGGGGTTGAGCGGGAAGCGTCGAGTCAGCGCCGCGGCGGCGACCGCCTGTGGCGTCAACCCAATGTCGCGCAGCAGCGTCCGGCGGTCGCCGTGGGCCACGAAGGCATCGGGAAGACCGAACCGCTGGACGATCGCGCCCGTTCCGGCCAGATGCTCGAGGACGGCGCTGCCGAAGCCGCCGGCGAGGACGTTCTCCTCGATCGTGATGAGGCGCTGGTGCTCGGCCGCCAGGCGATCGAGCAGCGCCGTATCCAGGGGCTTGACGAAGCGGGCGTCGACGACCGTGGGTCGCTTGCCCTCGTCGCGCAGCAGCTGGGCGGCCTCCAGTGCGATGCCCACCCCTGTGCCCACTCCGATCAGGGCGATCTCCTGCCCCTCATGCAGGACCGAGCCCTTGCCCAGGGGCAGAGGCACGAGCTCCGGAAGCAAGACCGACGGCCCTTCCAGGCCGCGAGGGTACCGCAGAGCAACAGGACCATCCACGATCAGAGCCGTGGCGAGCATCCGCTGCAGGTCCTCCTGGGTCGCGGGCGCCATGACGGTGAAGTTCGGGATTGCCCGAAGGTAGGTGAGATCGAAGGCGCCGTGATGGGTTGGCCCGTCGTCGCCGACCAGGCCGGCGCGGTCGAGCGCGAAGACCACCGGCAGGCGCTGGAGCCCAATGTCCTGCACCAGCATGTCGAAGGCTCGCTGCAGGAAGGTCGAGTAGATGGCGACGACCGGCCTGAAGGTCCGCCGATGGCCAGGCCTGCAGCAAAAACGGCGGCGTGCTCCTCCGCGATCCCGACGTCGTAGAAGCGGCTCGGGAAGCGGTCCCTGGAAGGGCGCCTAGTCCCGTGCCCTGGGTCATCGCGGCCGTGATGGCCACGATGCGTTCGTCCTGTTCGGCCAGGCGCACCAGCGCCTGGCCGAAGGCTTCCGTGTATGTGGTGCCGACAGACGACTTCTTGCGCTCGCCGTTGCCGAGATGGAACGGCGCCGTGCCGTGGTAGTCGTCCGGGTGCGCTTCGGCCGGCTCGTAGCCCTTGCCCTTGATGGTCTTGACGTGGATGACGACCGGCCGTCGGGTCTCGATGGCCTGCCCGATACTGGTACGCAAGGCGTGCATGTCGTGTCCGTCGACGACGCCGATGTAGGCGAAGCCAAGCTCCTCGAAGATCATCCCCGGGACGAGCAGCGCCTTCACGGACTCCTTGATGTCCTTGCCCAGGCGGTAGGCCTGGGCGCCGATCGCCGGGATGCGCGCGACGCTGCGCTCGAGTTCTTCGCGCAGCCGCGAGATGGTCGGGTCGAGGCGGATACGATTGAGGTAGAGCTGAAGCGCCCCGACATTCGGCTGGATCGACATCTGATTGTCGTTGAGGACGACGACCAGGGGCGTGCGCAGGTGGCCCGCCTGGTTGAGGGCCTCGAAGGCGACGCCCCCCGTGAGGGCGCCGTCGCCCAGGACGCAGACGACGGTGCGCCCGTGCTCGCCGGCCAGCCTGGCGGACTCCACCAGTCCGAGACCGTAGCTCAGCGAGGTGGAGGCATGCCCCGTGCCGGCGATGTCGTGGACAGACTCCGCGCGACAGGGGAAGCCGGAGAGGCCCTGGTATTGCCGGATAGTGCGGAACCGGTCGCGGCGGCCTGTCAGCAGCTTGTGCGCGTAGCACTGGTGCCCGACGTCCCAGACGATGCTGTCGCGCGGGCTCTCAAGCATGCTGTGAAGGGCCACGGTGAGCTCGACGGTGCCGAGACTGGCGGCGAGATGCCCGCCGACCTCGCTGACGCAGGTGAGGATCTCGTCGCGGATCTCGTCGGCGAGGAGAGTGAGCTCACGTTCCGAGAACTGGCGGAGATCGGCCGGGCCGGAGATCCGGGACAGGTAGGGCATCGCAGGAGTATAGCACCGGGGGCGCGGCGTCGGCGCCCCGGCAGGTGTCTCAATGCCGCCGGTTGCGTATGTAGGCGGCCACCGCCTCCAGGTCGGAGGTGTCGCCGGGCAGCGCTGCCAGGAGCCGCGCAGCCCGGTCGTGGGAGGCGCTGGCCAGCTGCTCGGCGCCCTCGAGGCCGAAGCGGGAGACATAGGTGACCTTCTGCTGCTGCCGGTCCTTGCCGACGCTCTTGCCGAGCTCTTCTTCGTCGCCGGCCTCGTCGAGGATGTCGTCGACGATCTGGAAGGTCAGGCCAATCTCGGCGGCGAAGGCCCGGTAGGGCGCCGGATCGTTCGCGCCGCCGAGCAGTGCTCCGCAGACGACCGCCGCCTCGATCAGCCGCCCGGTCTTGAGCGCGTGCAGCACGCGCAGGTCGTCATCGCCGGCCGCCAGGCCGGCCACGTCCATGAACTGGCCGCCGACCATCCCCTGGACGCCCGTCGCCCGGGCGATCTCGGCAGCCACGGCCAGCACGACGTCGGGCGCTCCCTCCTGGCCGAGCAGGAGGCCGAACGCCTCGGCGAAGAGGCCATCGCCGGCCAGGATGGCGATGTCTTCGCCAAAAGCCACGTGACACGTTGGCCGTCCCCGGCGCAGCGTGTCGTCGTCGATCGCCGGCAGGTCGTCGTGGATCAGCGAGTAGGTGTGGATGAACTCGAGGGCCGCGGCCGTCGGTAGCGCGGCGCGGGGATCGGCTCCGAGGCTGCGCACGGTCGCCAGCGTGAGCACCGGGCGAATCCGTTTGCCGCCGGCCAGCAACGAGTAGCGCATCGCCTGGACGAGGTGGCCCGCCCGCGCATCCGCAGTGAAATCGAAGGCTGCGAGGTACTCCTCGACGAGCTCCAGCAAGTCTGCGGGGTAGTAGTCCCGCACGGCTGCGACGTTCATGCCGGTTCCGTCCTCAACCGGTGATGCGCCCGAGCCGTTCGAGGAGCCGGCAGGTCTCCTCGACGAGCTCGGTCGCGCGCTCGAGCAGCGTCAGCTCGACGTCGCCGCTGCCCGCCGCGGCCAGGCGAGGCTCCAGCTCCTCCAGCTCTCGCAGCAGCGCGGCGGCCTGCGCCACGGCATCGTCGGCGCCGGCTCCCGCTGCCCGCTGACGGGCGGCATCATTCACCGGGGGCCTCGGTCTCGCGTTGCGCCGCTCCGAGGACGCCGTTGACGAACGTTCCGGCCTCGTCGGTCGAGTACCGTTTGGCCAGTCGCACGGCTTCGTCGATGGCCACGGCCGCAGGCGTCGCCCCGCTCGTCATCTCCCAAAGCGCGAGGCGCAAGATGCTGCGCTCGAGCGGGGCGATTCGGTTCAGAGGCCATCCACTCGAGTGCCGGCCCAGCTCGGCGTCGAGTTCGCCCTGCCGCGCGATGACGCCCTGCACCGCCTGGATCGTGAAGTCGTCCGGGGAGTAGCCCTCACGCAGCCGCTGGCCCTCGACGAGCTCCTTCATCGAGAGTGAGGTCACCTCGCGCTGGTAGAGCAGGAACAGCGCGTCACGCCGTGCCTGCTTCCTGCTGGGCCGTGTGACGCTCAGCGGGGTTCCGTCCTGATCAGAGCGGCTCGATGGCGAACAGCGGCTGCCCGTACTCGACCGTCTGGCCGTTCTCGACCAGGATCTCCCGCACGATGCCGTCGATGTCGGCGGTGAGTTCGTTCATCATCTTCATCATCTCGAGGATGCAGAGCGTCTGGCCGGCCTGCACGGTGTCGCCGATCTCCACGAACATCGGCGCCTGCGGCGACGGAGCCCGGTAGAACGTGGCCACCCACTTGGAGCGGACGACATGGTAACCGTTCGTGCTGGCGTCGGGCGCTGCGGCGGGGCCGTTCTGCGCGACCGGGGCGGGCGCGGGAGCCACGGCGGGAGCCGCGCCCGCCTTGCGCACCGTCACCTTGAGGTCGCCCTCCTCGATGACGACCTCGTCCACGTCGCTCTGGTCGACCATCGTCAGGATCTCGCGGACGCGGTCTGCGGCGGCGTCGATGACCGCCGCCCCCATTTGCGTCGTGAGGTACTTCTCGTGCAGGCCGAAGACATCGGCCTCTGGTCCGACCCGGTGCCGCTCGAGGTAGGCGCGCGCCGTCTGCGGGAAGAGCGCGTAGCTCAGCAGGTCTTCTTCGGTGCGCGCCAGCTCGCCGATGTCGTCGCGGTAGTCGTCGAGCGCCTCCCGCACGAGATCCGCCGGACGGACCGTGATGGGCCGCTCGTCGCCCAGTACGAGCTGGACCACATCCTTGGAGACGGGCCCCGGAGCGGCGCCGTACATGCCGCGGAGATACGCCTTCATCTCGTCGGGGACGATGTGCCAGCGTCGGCCTGAGAGGACGTTGAGGACCGCTTGCGTGCCCACGATCTGCGACATCGGCGTGACCAGCGGCGGAAAGCCGACCTCCGCGCGTACGATGGGGATCTCCTCGAGCACCTCGGGCATCCGGTCGAGCGCGTTCTGCTCCTTGAGCTGACTCTCGAGATTGCTGATCATGCCGCCGGGCACCTGGTGCGAGTACACCTGCATGTGGGTCAGCGAGGTCACCCCGCGGTCGTGGCCGGTGTCCTGCCGCACGCCCTCGAAGTACTTGGCGATCTCGAAGAGCTTCTCGAGGTCGAGCTCGGTGTCGTACGGCGTGCCGATGAGCGCCGTCACCACCATCTCCGTGGCGGGTTGCGAGTTGCCGAAGGCGAGAGGCACCGTGGCGGTGTCGATGACGTCGACTCCGGCCTCCACGGCCTTGAGATAGGTCATGGGCGCAAGGCCGCCGATGTAGTGGCAGTGAAGCTGGATCGGCACCTCGATCTCGGCCTTGAGCCGGCCGATGAGCTGCTCCGCGTAGTAGGGCGAGAGCAGCGCCGCCATGTCCTTGATGCAGATCGAGTCGGCGCCCATGTCCACGAGACGGTGGGCGACATCCATGTAGTGATCGAGGGAGTGCACCGGCGAGATGGTGTAGACGACGGCGCCCTGGAAGTGCTTGCCGGTCTCCTTGATGGCGGCCGCCGCCGTCTCGAAGTTGCGGATATCGTTGAGGGCGTCGAAGACGCGGAAGATGTCCATGCCGTTCTCGGCCGCCTTGTAGACGAACCGGCGGACGATGTCGTCGCCGTAGTGCCGGTAGCCGACCACGTTCTGCCCCCGGAGGAGCATCTGCAGGGGCGTCCGCACCACGTGGCGCTTGATGAGACGCAGGCGCTCCCAGGGGTCCTCGTCGAGGTAGCGCAGCGAGGCGTCGAACGTCGCGCCGCCCCAGCATTCGAGCGAGTGATAGCCGATATCGTCGATCTGCTCGAGGATAGGGATCATCTCGCTGGTGCGCATGCGCGTCGCCCACAGCGACTGATGGCCGTCGCGCAGCGTGGTGTCGGTGATCTCTACTCTGCGGGCGCGCATGGCGTCCTCCTGTCCCGGCGCGCCGCTAGGCGCGGCTCAGATACTCTCTGGTGCGCGTGTCGACTTTCACGCGCTGACCCTGTTCGACGAAGAGCGGTACCTGGATGACGGCGCCCGTCTCCAGCGTGGCCGGCTTGGTGGCTCCCTGGGCCGTATCGCCGCGGACGCCGGGGTCTGACTCGGCGATCGTCAGCTCTACGAAGTTCGGCGGCGCGACCTCGAACGGCTGCCCGTTGAGGTAGAGGAGTTCCACCTCCATGTTCTCGACGACCCATTCCAGCGCGTCCTTCGCCATGGACGGGCTCACCGACACCTGCTCGTACGTCTCGTTGTCCATCAGGACGACCTCGTCCTCGGTGGAGTAGAGATACGCCATCTTGCGCGACTGGGTATGCATGCGCTCGAACTTCTCGCCGGCGCGGAAGGTCTTGTCAAGCACCGCGCCCGTGGCGATGTTGCGCACCTTGGTGCGGACGAAGGCGCCGCCCTTGCCTGGCTTGACATGCTGGAACTCGACGATCGAGAACGGCTGACCGTCGATCTCGATCGCCATGCCGCTCTTGAACTGGTTGGTGGAGACTACTTCTGCCATACAGGACCTACTCGGGGGTGATGTGAACGGAGTCGAGCCGAGGCTCGTCGGCCATGATACAGCAAGGCCGGGCGCCGGTGTAGCAAGCTCAGCCGACTACCAGAAGGTCCTTGGGAAACGCCGTCAGGCGCTCACACCCCGTCGCGGTGACGAGCACCGTATCCTCGATGCGCACGCCGGCGAGACCATCGAGGTAGATGCCGGGCTCCACGGTGCAGACCATGCCGGCGCGCAGGACGTCGCCCCTGACGCGACCGAGCCCAGGCCCCTCGTGGACCTCGAGTCCGACGCCGTGCCCGGTGCCGTGGCCGAAGTCGTCGCCGTGGCCGGCACCCGCGATGACGAGCCGGCAGGCGGCATCGACGTCGACGCGGCCGTGGGCGCCGTCGCGGACGGCGCCCACACCCGCGAGTTGCGCCTCCAGGACGATCTCGTAGAGCCGGCGTAGCGCCGCCGGCGGTTCCCCGGCGGCGAACGTCCGCGTGATGTCACTGCAGTACCCGTCTACCTTGGCGCCGGTGTCGATGAGGACGAGCTCTCCGGCGGTGATCACGCGATCGCCTGGTAGCGCGTGGGCGTGAGCGGCATGGTCGCCGGCAGCGACGATGGCCGCAAAGGCCTCGTCCTCGGCGCCCAGCCGCTGGTACTCCACGCACAGGGCCCAGGCGACGTCGGCCTCCGACCGGCCGATCAGGCCTTGGGCGACGACGCGCCGCAGGGCCTCGTCGGTCACGCCGGCTGCGCGCCGCAGGCAGGCGATCTCATACGGGTCCTTGACGAGACGCAAGCTGCTGACGCGGTCGCGCAGGTCGCGCAACCGGCCGTGATGGCGGCGCCGCAGCCGCAGGTAGGCGGCGTGGCTGAGGTCCGCGCCCTGGAATCCCACGGCGGCGGAGGAGCCCAACCGCTCGGCGAGCGCCGCGCAGGAGTCCGCGATCAGATCGCCGCCGACGACCTTGACGAGATCGAAGCCGCTCGCCTCCTCGCGGACCTGCGCCCAGTTCCGGGAGTCCGCGCAGATGAGCGCCGTCTCGCGACCTATCACCAGGGACGTGTCGGTGCCGCGAAACCCGGAGAGATAGCGCACATCGTGCTGGTCGGTGACCAGGACTGCGTCGAGCGTGGCCTCCGCCAGCAGCGCGCGGCAGCGAGCGAGCCGATCGCCCATGGCGGGCGCGGCGCCGCCCGTCGCTGCTCCAGGCGCCGCCGTCATGACGAATCTCGGTGATCGACGATCGCCGCCAGACGCTCCACCGCCTCCAGGTAGCCTGCCAGCCCCTTCCCGGTGATCCTCACGGCCGCAAGTTCTTCGATGACCGATGCCCGGCGCCAGGGCTCACGGGCGTCGACCGCCGACAGGTGCACCTCGGCGACGGGCGCGGCGACGAGCTCGAGCGCATCACGGATCGCATAGCTGTAGTGGGTCCATGCCCCGGGATTGATGATCACGGCCGCAGCGCCGGCGATGGCGATCTCGTGCAGGCGCTCAACGAGGTCGCCCTCGTGGTTCGTCTGGTAGCAGCGCACCGCGAAGCCGCGAGCGGCGGCGTGCGCGACGACGGCCGCCTCGAGATCGGCCAGCGTCAGACTGCCGTAGTGCTCGGGATCGCGCCGCCCGAGCATGTCGAGATTGACGCCGTGCAGCAGCCAGAGCGTCGTCACCGGCTCGTCAGCCATGTCACCGCCTCGCGTTCGAGGTCGGCCGGGACCGGGACGCCGATCCTCGGATCACCCGGCGCAGCCAGGAGCACGTAGCCGACGCCATCCCTCCCCGCCTTCTTGTCGCGCCGGGTGAGCTCGCAAACCGCCTGGGCTGCGACGCCAGTCAGACGCTCGGGCAGACCGAAGCCGTCGAGCAGGGCCTGCCCGCGGGCGGCGTCATCGCCGGCCAGGCCACAGAGGCGTTCCGACAGCCAGATGGCCGCCCTGAGCCCGAGACCGACCGCTTCGCCGTGGGAGAACCGGGTGAACCCGGTCGCCGCCTCAATGGCGTGGCCGATCGTGTGCCCGAGATTGAGCACCGCCCGTGCCCCCGATTCCTCTCGCTCGTCCTGCGCCACGACGTCGATCTTCATCTGGATGCAGGCGGCAACCAGGGACTGGCTCAAGCGATCCGCCGTCAGGGGGGCACTCGCGAGCCGCGCGCCGCGGGCAAGGAGTGATCCTCCGGCAAGAAGCGCGTACTTGGCGACCTCGGCCGCGCCGCTCCGCAGTTCGCGCGCCGGGAGCGAGCTCAGCGTCTGCAGGTCGGCATACACCAGGTACGGCTGGTAGAAGGAGCCGACGTAGTTCTTGCCGGCGCGGAAGTCCACGCCTACCTTGCCGCCGATGGAGGCATCGACCTGAGCGAGCAGGGTCGTGGGCACCTGCACGAAGCGCACCCCGCGCTGGTACGTCGCCGCGACGAACCCGGTCAGGTCGCCGATCACGCCGCCGCCCAGGGCGACGAGCGTGTCGCTGCGGCGGATCCCACGGTCGTACAGCACGCCGTACAGCTCCTCGGTACGGGCCAGGGTCTTCTGTGTCTCTCCGGCAGGAATGACGATCTCCGAGACCGCGTAGCCCACCTCCCGCAGGGACTCGTGGGCGGCGGCGAGGTACAGCGGGGCGACGTTCGCGTCGCAACACACGACAACCTGACCGCCGGGCACGCGCGCCCGAAGTGCGGCTCCGAGCCCTGTCAAGCAGCCTCGTCCGACCAGGACATCGTAGGCGCGCGACCCCGGTGTAGCCCGCAGACGCTTCACGACGCGGGCTCTCCAAGGTCGCGCCCGCCCGCATGCGCGGCCTCACGCCGCGTCGCAGGGGGCTCCCCGGCGACGCGCGCCACCGCGGCGGCGACGTCGTCCAGCGACGACAGGCCGTCGTTCGCCACCTGGGCAGTGGCCACGGAGGCGTACAGCGCCGAGCGCTCATCGAGGAGACGGCGGAACCGTGACGCGTCTCGGGCAAGGGGCCGGCCGGCCGGGCCCTCCTCCTGGACGCGTCGCCAGAGGACGTCGGGAGGCGCCGTCAGCCAGACGACGTGCGACAGGCCTGCCAGCGCCTCGCGCACGTCCCCGCTGAGCACCGCGCCACCACCCAGCGCGATGACGCAGGGCCGCGTCGCCGACGCCGCCAGCGCGGTGCAGACAACATCGCGCTCAAGGCGACGGAATGCCTCCTCGCCGTGTCCGGCGAAGATCTCGGGGATGGCGCCATGCCGGCACTCGATCAGCACGTCGCTGTCGACGAACGGCAGACCCAGACGCGCCGCCACGAGCCGGCCGACCTGACTCTTGCCGGCGCCCATGAATCCGATGAGAGCGATCGCGCCCACGTGCCGGGTCCCCGCGTGTTCACCGGCGGCGTTCACCGCCGCCGGCAGCGCTCCCGGAACGCTGCGACGCTCTCCCGCAGATCGGTCACCGTGACCCCGCCGAACCGCTCGAGAGCGGCGTCGGCCAGGGCGAGGGCGACGACGGCCTCGGCGACGACCCCCGCGGCCGGCACGGCACAGACGTCGGAGCGCTCGAAGCGGGAGTCGACGGCGCGATGCGTGCCGAGCTCGACGCTGGGGAGGGCCCTTCGCAAGGTCGCGATGGGCTTCATCGCGGCGCGCAGGACGATAGGTTCCCCGGTCGAGATCCCGCCCTCGATGCCGCCCGCGTTGTTGCCCGAACGCGTGTAGCCTCGCTCGGGGTCGTGCCCGAGGGCGTCATGCACGGCGCTGCCCGGCAGCGCGGCGGCCGCGAACCCGAGGCCAAACTCAACGCCCTTGATGGCGGGGATCGAGAGGACCGCGGCGCCCAGCGTCGCCTGCAGACGGCGATCGCCCTGCACGTAGGTACCCACTCCCGGCGGGTACCCGATCGCACGGACCTCCACAACGCCGCCGAGCGTGTCGCCGGTCGCCGCGGCCGCGTCGATCGCGGCGCGCATCCTCGCGCTGGCGGCCGGGTCGGCGCAGCGCACGGGGTCGGCGTCCACCCGATCGAGATCGTCGAGAGGCAGCGGCGCGTCGCTATGCTCCCCGCCGATCGTCACAACGTGGCTCACCACACGGCAGCCGATGGCGCCCAGCAGTGCCCTGGCGATCGCGCCGCACGCCACTTTCGCGGCCGTCTCGCGGGCGCTGGCGCGCTCGATGACGTCGCGGATGTCGTCGAGGTCGTAGAGGAGCGCGCCGCCGAGGTCGGCATGCCCCGGCCGGGGCAGCACTATCGCGTCGGCCCGCGTCGCCTCGTCCGCCGGTCGGGCGATCGCCAGCGTCGAGCCCCAGTTGCCGGCATCGCGATTCGCTATGGCCAAGGCGATCGGCGCGCCCGTCGTGCGCCCGTAGCGAACGCCGGCGAGGATCTCGGCACGGTCGCGCTCGATGGCCATACGTCCGCCGCGCCCGTAGCCGTGCTGCCTCCGGCCCAGGTCGCGGTCGATCGCCGCCACCTCCAGATCGAGGCCTGCCGGGCAGCCCTCGAGCACGGCGGTGAGCTGGGCGCCGTGTGATTCGCCTGCCGTGAGATAGCGAAGCCTCGTCATGACCGTACCTTACCGGGCGTGCGTGCCGCTGAAAAGGCGGCAACCACGCGCAGCGCCCCGCCCAGGGGGACGCGGCGGTACGGGCGGACAACGAAACGGGGCGGCCACCGGCCGCCCCGTTCTCCTCCGTCACTTCGTGATCGGCTACTTGACGACGACCTGCCCTGCGTTGAGCGTCAGCGTCTGATCGCCGTGCATGATCGTCACGGTCTGGGCGCCGACGTTGATCGCCACGATCTTGATCTCGCCCCAGGGGGTGCTCACCGTATCCCCCACCTCCAGGTCGCTGTACGTCTTGCCGTCGACCTCCAGGGTGACCATGGCGGTCCCATTGCTCTCTGTAATGCTGAGCACGCTGATCGAGTGGTCGCTGCCGCTGTCGCCGCCGCCCGAGCTGCTCACGCTCACGACCTTCAACGTGTACGACGGATCCCCGCCCTCCATGACGACCTTCACGCTCTCCCCCACGTTCACGGCGATGGAGCTGTCGCCGTTCTCGAAGGTGCCGGACACTAGGTCGAACGTGACGCTGTTCGACGAGATGCTGGCCACTGTGAAGACCGCGTCCGACGGCGGCACCTTGTCGCCCGTCTCGACGGTGTAGGACGTGCCGTTCAGCGTGATCTTGGCCGTCAGGGTCGTCTGACTGCCGTTGTTGCCGGAGTCGCTACTGGAGTTGCTGTTGGCGGTGCCCAGAGGAACGAACGGGTCCTTGCTCTTGAACTTGTCCAGCATCGGCTCCTTCTTGGCCGGGTCAATGGCCAGCGCGTCCGAGGACACGGTGGCGGAGTCGCCGGCGGCGGTTGCCGAGGAAGGCGCGATCAGGCTCTCCTGGGCCGTGGGGGCCGGGTCGTCGCCGGTGAAGAACACGACGCCCACTGCCACCGCCCCGCCCAGGACGAGGGCCGCCGCCAGGTAGATCAGCCTGCGCTTGTTCTTCATCACGTCGCACCTCCAGCGGCAGCGGAGCTACTGGACCCACTGCCGGACGTGCTGCCTCCCCAGAGGTAGGCGTTGAGCACGATCGTCACCGTGAGCGGCGCTGTTGTCCCTGACGATGTGCTCGTGCCGCCGGCGAGCGTGACGTTGGCCACCTGAAGGAGGCGTCCCGTCACACGGAAACTCTCGTTCCTGAGGGCGACGTAGTCCTCGAGCCTGTGGAGAAAGTCCTCGACGTCGTAGAACTGCCCACCGATCTGCAGGTTGACGGTCTGGATGCCGAAGGGCGTCCCCGGCTGCGACTCGCCGCGCGAGATGGACGTGAGGCCGACTCCCGCCGACGATGCCGTCTTGGTCAGCTCGACGATCAGCGACGGTATGCCTTCGCTCTCGGGGAGCATCTTCCCCAGGCGGACGATCTCGGCCCGCGACTGAGGGGCCGACTTCTTGTAGGACTCCAGGCGGGCCACCTGCTGCTCGGCAGCGTTGAGCTGAGTCTGAGCAGTCTCCACGTCGGTAGTCGTTTGGGCGATCGCATCCCGCGTGGGGCTCAGGAGGAAGAAGTACCAGGCCGCGGTGATGACCACCGCGACGAGGGCGGTGATGATGTAGATCTCCTTGCCGCGTAGACGTTTCATTGCGCGGCTCCTGTGGTCTGGAGGGTTGTGGTCGGCGGCGCCTTGACGTACCCGCGCAACGACGCTGTGACCGTGAACGTCACTGTCGTCGTGGTGGAGCTGCCGCTTGTTTCGGTGGCGCCCGTGGAGTTGGCAAGCTGGATGTTCGTGAGCTGGGGAATGAGTCCCAGGCGCGTCATGAACTCGGCGACGTCCTTGTGCGTATAGGTCACACCGGTGAACGTGACGTCGACGCTCGCCTGGTCGCTGCTGCCGGCCTGCTTGGGACCCGGCAGCAACTCCACCGGGACCACGCAGGACATCGGTCTGGAGGCGGACGTTCTCCGGGATGACGAGACTCACCTCTTCGATAATGCTGGACCACGGGATACGCGCCACGTAGATCCCCGCGGCCGTCTCGGTCATGGAGGTGCGCAGCTTGTTGATCTCGGCGTACGGAAGGAGCGCCGCGACCTGCTGCTGCACGACCGCCAGCTGGGCATTGACCTCATCCAGCTCGGCCTCCTTGTTGCCAAGGACGCTGCTCTGCTGGAAGTAGATAGCGCCGAGAGCGAGCGCAAGGACGGCCAGGCCAAGGACAGCGTAGAGGCGGCCACGATCCCGCGACGCCTTGACGCGTTGCTCGGGAGGCAGAAGGTTGAAGCGCTTCATAGCCACCTACTCCTCGTTGTCCATGGCCAGACCCAGAGCGACGGCAAGACGCGGAGAGATCGCCTCGAGGTCCGCCTGGGTCACGTCCGACTTGTTCTCGCTGAGATGCTGCAGGGGATTACCAAGCGCGACGGGAATGTGGAGGGCCTGCGCGAGGTAGTCGCACATGTTCCTCGTCAGCGCGCCTTCCCCGCTCAGCAGGATCTGCGTGACTTGCCCCATGCTTCCTTGTGAGTGGTAGTAGTCGATCGATCTGCGCACCTCGTCGGCGAACGACTCGCAGGCGCCGTCGAGAACCTCGTGGATCTCGTCGATGGTTGCGTCCTCAAGGTCGGCGAAGGGCGGCTCGGATCCGCTGAGGCCAACGTTCAGGCGCAGCATGTCCGCCTCGTCGTGGGTGATGCCGCGGTTGTTCATGAGGGCCGTCACCAGCGCTTCGCAGCCGATGTTCACCACCCTTGTGAACTGCGGGCTCTCGTTCCCCGCGACGAGGAGGTTGGTCGTGCCTGAACTGATGTTGATGAGAGCGGCCGCCTCGCCGTTGCCGGCGGCTCCTCGATCGACGAACGCGACGGGCGGCGCCAAGGCGCGCATGAGCGCGAACGCCTGGACGTCGATCCCGTCGACGGTGAGGCCGGCCTTGCGGGCGGCCTCGACGAACTGCTTGACCATGTCCCGCTGGGCCGCGACGATCAGGACCCTCTGATGGCTCCCGTCGCCGCCGTTCCCGTCGTTCGGAAGGACGTCGAAGTCCAGGATCGCGTCCGCCAGCGGGATCGGGATCGCCTCCTGGGCCTGGAACTCGATGGCCGCCCGAAGCTCCTTCTCGTCCATGAGGGGGAACTCCAGGGTGCGCACCACGACTTTCTGGTTGGCCACGCCGAGCGAGAAACGCTTGCCGCTGAAGCCACTGTCCTTCCAGAACGACTTGAGCTCGCCGGCCAGGCCGTCGACGTCGACAACTTCGCCTTCGAACATCAGCCCGGGAGGCAGCGCCCGCACCGCAGCGTGTGTCAACGAGCGGCCCTGCCGCGAGCCGTTCACCTGTGCTCCGGCAATCGACATCTGTTCGAAATCGATTCCGATGCGGGGTCCGTTCTTCCCCATTCCTGTCCCTTCCTTCGCACGGCCGCTCCGGCGGCATTGTCGGCAGTCTGAGCGGTGTTCTTTAGCCGCTGCGTCCGTTCTCGCGACAGCGGCGTCCTCTCGCGACGCACACATGTCTGATCGCGGCGAGGCGAGGGCCACCGCGCGTCCGCATGTCGACCGCCCCGCGAGACCCCGAGCGGTGCGTCAGGCCCCCCCTTCCGAGACCGCGACGACGATCGGAGCCGCCAGTCCCGGCGGCAGCTCCGACCGCCAGGCGATCGGCGTCTCGAATCGGGTGGGCGCCGCAATCTCCAGAACCCCGGCGTACACGTGGCCGGTGTGGCGCAGCGGGCCCTGCACGAGCAGATGGCCGGTGACGACGAGCGCACCTGAGCTCACGGTCTCCACGGCGCCCTGAAGTCCCACCACGGCATCACCGTCGACCACGAGCGTCACCGGACACGCCCCCTGCGGACGTTGCCCCACGATCGCGATGCGTCGGCCTTGCTCCCCGCGCAGGACGACGACGTAGCCGGCGTCGGCGGCCGATCCACCGGCGTCCAGGGGCCTGACGGCCGGGAGCAGCCCGAGGTCCACGACGCCGCCCTGAAGACCTGTGGGGCCGCCGTGCTCCTCCATGGCCCGGACCAGCAAGGGGTCAGGCCCCTTCGTGAGTGCCTCCATATCCCTGGATTCCGTGTGAACGTCGCCGTCCAACGCCCACGGTGTGGCGAGGCCGCCGCCGGACGAGTGGATCTCGCGGCCCTGCGCCCAGATCTCGCCGCCAGTGTGGACCGCGGCGAGTGGCCATACGTCCGGATGGACGGTGTCGAGCGCGACGCCGCCGGCCGCCGGCGGCTCGAAGGTCAGCCACTCCCTGCCGCGCAGCGACGCGCCGCCGTACACGCCGCTTCCGGCGACCAGAGTCTCAGCCTCGAGCATGATCTCGCCGCCGACCACCACTCCGCCCACGAAGGACTCGGGGCGGAGCTCGACGGCAGCCACGAGGTCCCTCCTGGCCGTGCTCACCCTCGATGTAAGGTTGAGGGTGACAGTCGCCCAATCATACGGACCTCCGGCTTGCCGGCGCCACTCCGCCGACCACGTCCAGGAGTCGGGCGACGCCTCGCTGATCGCGCTGGTCGCCGACCACGGCGACCAGCGCAACTCTTCGCAGGCGTCGTGAAGCGCAAGGCGCAGCCTGTCAGTGGCTGCGGCCGAGGTCTGATCGGCCGCGGCGACGCTCTGGCGCGCGCCGGCGGCCGCGATGCACCCCGCCAGGACCACCGCCGCGAGAGCCGAGAGGAGCACGGCGACGAGCAGCACATACCCCCTCTCGTGGTTGCGCCCCCTCACAGCGGGCCTACCGGCGCGTCGCACTCGGCTGACGACCGCTGGCCGCGGGACGTCACGGTGACCCGCACGCGCAGACGGCGGACGGAACCCAGCCAGTCTCCCGAGGAGCCCGTCTCCGGCCCTTGCGGCGCACCTTGCGCGTCGAGGTACTCGATCGAGAACAGCGCGACCCGATCGGCAAGGTAGCTCCCAGCGCTCTTGCGCCAGAGCACCTGACGCGCTGGGTCCCAGACGATGAGGATCTCCTCGGCGCCTTGGCCCGGATGCCGATGCTCGAGGCGCACGGCACGGGTCGCGGGGATGCCGGCGGGCAGCGGCAGGAGATCGGTCGCCAGAGCCACATCGCTCGAGATGGCGCGGACAACGTAGGCGGCCGCCGTCGCGGCCTCGGCTCTCGCCTCCGTCGCGCGCGCCGTCGAGATGCCGTTCCAGAGCCAGGGCCAAGCCGCTGCGAGGACTATCGCCGATACCGAGATGGCGACGAGGAGCTCGATGAGCGTGACGCCGCGACGGTAAGCGCCACGTGGGCCGTGCCGTCTGGCTGCCCATCGTGCTGGGTCACGACGCACCGCTCACCTCCTTGCCGCGCGGCGCGCGCCCGAGGGCCGCTGGAAGTGCACTCGCTCGCAGTCGCCGCCAGGAGACCCGGCCCCGGACGCGAGCGGTGACGAGCACGTCGACGGTCGTGGCCGGCGGCGCCGGCGTCTGCCAGATCGCCCAGCCGGCGACGGCCGCCGGCGACAGAGGTATCCATGTTGAGCCCCATCGCCGCACGAACATCGCGCGGGACTCCACGTCGACGCCGCCGACGGCGGCGTGCGTTACGAAGACCGCGACCCCCGCCTCGTCCTGGAAGAGGCTCTCCGGGCTGTTGAGGTGCGAAAGGCCGTGGGGGAACACACTGCCGAGCAGCGAGGGCGGATCGTCCCGCCATGGAACGCCGGTCGTGGGCGGCGGAGCCGTGACGCAGAAGGGCAGCGCTGCGAGTCGGGTGCGCTCCGATTCGACTACCCGTTCGACCAGCGCCTGATCGGTGAGCACGTCCTCTGCGCGCAGGACGGAGAGCAAGGCGCCGGCGGCCGCTGCGCAGACAAGGAACAGCACGGCTGCGGCGACGATCGCCTCGACCAGGGAGAACCCCGCGTGAACGCGCCTCACAGACATCGCACACACCCGCCGAGTTGCAGGACGACGCGGTGGCTGTCGCCCACCAGGAAGGTGCCGGCACGCGGGCTTGCGGACCCCAGAGCGTACGGCCGGCCGCGGGGACCGAACCGAACGGCGCCTCCGGGGTAGTTGCTGGTCACGGCGACGCCGAGGCGACCGGCGAGCACACGCCGCTCGCGGGCCTCGGGTTCCGTGGCGCTCGCCGATTCCGCGACCGCGTACGTCCCGTCGGACTCGACCGTGACCCGTACGAGCGTCGCTCGAGCCTGGGCGCGCGCCTGGGCGGCGCGCAGTACCAGAGCGAGTGTGCGCGCCGCGGCGTCGTCGAGCAGCGCGGATCGCAACGCCGCCACGCTGGGGACAGCGATGCCCGCCAGCGTAGAGACAACGGCGAGCATCACCACGACCTCGATGAGGGTGACACCTCGTTCTCTGATCATGCCGTACCTCCAGGGCGGGCCGGGCGAGGCTGGGAGGAGGCGCCTCGCCCGGCCAGGGGGACGGCTGTGAGGCTATTGCCGCGAATCGCGAGCGACGAGGATGACGGACCAGGTCACCCGGATCACGTTGGATGATTGTCCGCCCTGCGGTGGGACGCGCCGCAGTCCACCGGGCTCGGACCCTTTCGTCGCCCTCAGGGGCCCTCAGCGATCGGGGAAGGCGAGACCGAGGTAGGCGTCGACGATCGCCTGACCGACGAGCAGCGCGATGATCGCGCCGCCAGCGAGGAACGGACCGAAGGGGATGGCGGTCTTGCCGTCGGCCTTGCGCAACCCGAGGACGGCCACACCCACCACGGCTCCGCTGACGAAGCCGATGAACAGCGCGGGTACGACAGCCACCCCCAGGTAGACGCCCATGCAGAGCGCCATCTTGACGTCGCCCAGACCCATCCCCTCGACGTGGCGCAGCCGGTAGTAGACCTCGCTGATAAGAAAGAGAACTGCAGCCGCGGCGACGCCGGCCGCCGGCCACTCCCACCATGGGCCATCGCCGAAGGCGATCATCAGCGGCAGGCCGATGAGCGCGGCAGGCAGGATGACGACGTCGGGGATGATCCTCATCTCCAGGTCCACCTGACTGACGAGGATCATGGTGGCGACGAAGATGAGGTGAGGGACCAGGAGCCAGGTCAGGCCGTCAACCGCGGCGACCGCGCCGAACACGAGCGCGGTGAGCGCTTCGCCAACCGGGTAGCGCCAGCTGATCGGAGCCCTGCAGTCGCGGCAGCGGCCCCTGAGCACGAGCCAGCTCACCACCGGGATGTTGTCGTAGGCGCGAATCTGGTGGCCGCAGTTCGGGCAGGCCGAGCGGCCCGACGTGATCTTCTCATTATGGGCGATCCGCCAGGCCCAGGCGTTGAGGAAGCTGCCGATAATCAGACCGTAGACGACGGCGATCACGACGAGCATCGCCGTCATGCCTGGCGCCCCGACCTGCGGCGCCTCACTGGACTCCCTCGAAGAGAGCGGCGACCAGGGTGTTGAGCTCGTCCTCGGGCATCGTCTGGACGAGCGGCGCCAGCGCCCTCATGCGAGCGTCACGCTCGCGGGGCAGGATCTCGTCGAGGCCGTCGATCGCCCGCTGGCGCGAGTACTTGTCGCCGGCCAGGTACACCTGGCCCCACATGGCGACGCTCTTCTCGACGTCGCCCCCCTTCCCCAGGAGCGTCGCGGCAAGACGCGGGATGTAGTCGGGACGTCCGGGGATCGCCGCCGCCCGCCGGTACCACTCCGCGGCGACGGCGTCCTTCTCGTCCCCCTCGCCATAGCGATAGGCGAAGTACCCGAGGTATGCCGGAAAGCGGTAGTCATCTGGGTTGGCGGCGAAGCCGCGCTTCAGGACCTCGTAGCCGAGCTCCGGGCGCCCGGCGTCGACGAGGGCGAAAGCGCCGAACAGGTAGGCGCGGGCGAAGCGGGGACTCAACGTCGTCACCAGCTCGACCATCTGCGGCAGCGCGTCCAGACGCCCGTCGCCGTCCACGTGCTCCCCGAAGTACTGCACCATGCTCAGGTAGTAGGCGTCCGCGATCGACGTGCGGAAGCTCGGTGAGAAGTCCAGGTAGACGCCGGGATTCGGTACGAAGGCGGCGGGATCGGCCGGCGCGGTCTGCGGGCGCGTCGCCTGGTAGGCCGCCACGGCGGCGACACAGAGCAGCGCCACGAGCACGAGCAGCACGCGCCTGGACAAGCCCTCAGAACTCCTTGCGACGGAAGATCACGGTTGCCAGAGCCAGGGCCACGACGATGTACGCCGCGAGGTAGGCGACCCACAGGCCGATCTGCCCCCAGGCCAGGGTCTCCTCCCCGACCACGCCCGCCTTCACGTCGACGGCCGAGAAGTTGGGGATGGCGATGAAGACGACCCACGAGAGCGTCTCGGTCACCGCGTTCTGGCCGAGGCGCGTCAGCTCGAGCACGTTCTGGCTGAGCTGGCCGGCGACGAAGACGCAGATGCCGAGCACGCTGGCCAGGATGGCGGAGCCGAGCGTCGAGAAGAAGATGGTGACGGCGATGATCGCCAGGAGTTGAACGTAGATCATGAGGACGGCGAGCAAGAGCATGCCCGCCGGCTCGCCGTCGACGATCCAGACCAGCGCGAAGAGGAAGGCGGCCATGCCGGCCATGACGACCGCCATTGTCGCGCAGAGGCCGACGAACTTGCCGCTGATGAACGCTGCCCGGCTGACCGGCTTCGAGAAGAGGACGTACACCGTGCGCTTCTCGACCTCCTTGTGCACCATCCCCGCAGCCACGAAGACGGCGACGATGAGGCCGAAGACCGTGACGGCGACCAGGCCGAAGTCCTTCATCATGCGGCCCTGCTCGCCCAGGCTGATACTGCCCAGCCAGAGGCCGCCGGCGATCATGATGAGCGCGAACACGACGATGATGCCCAGAACACGGTCGCGGATCGTCTCCTTGAACGTGTTGAGCGCGATGGCGAAGAGCTGGGTCACGCGGCCATGACCTTCATGAAGAAGTCCTCGAGGGTGGGCGCCTCGGCAAGCGCCTCCGGGACGGTTCCCTGCCACGCCACCCGGCCGCCGCGCATGATGGCGATGCCGGTGCACAGCTCGTGCACGTCCGAGAGGATGTGCGAGTTGAAGAGCACCGTCTTGCCCCGCTCGTGGAGCCGTTGGATGATCAGCTTGACCTCGACCCTGCCCACCGGGTCGAGTCCGGTCATGGGCTCGTCCAGCAGCACCAGCTGCGGGTCGTTGATCAGCGCCTGGGCGATGCCGACGCGCTGCAGCATCCCCTTGGAGTACTTGCGCAGGTGCTTGTCGGCGGCCTCCTCCAGACCAACGTCCCGCAGGAGGGCGGCGACCCTCTCGCGGCGCTCGGCGGCGTCGAGGCCGAAGAGCTGGCCGCAGAAGCTGAGGAACTCCCGGCCCGACAGGTAGTCGTAGAAGTAGGGGTTCTCCGGGAGGTACCCGATCTGGGAGAGCCCGGGAAGGCCGAGCCGGATCGAGCCTCCGCTCGGCCTCATCAGCCCCAGGATCGTCTTGACCGTCGTGGTCTTCCCCGCGCCGTTTGGTCCGAGCAGCCCGAAGACGTCGTTGGCCTGTACGGCGAGGTCGACGCCCCTGAGGATCTCGACGGGTCGCCGGCGGAAGCCGACGTGAACGGTCTTGCGGAGGTCGTGGACGGCGAGCAGGGGCCCGGGAGCTGAGTTCATGACGGGGAATTCTCGCTGGACTGGGCGGAGTCCTGCCCAGGTCCGCCGCGGCCGCCCGAGCGGGCAGCCGGCGGGTCAGCGAATGACGAAGGTGCCGCCTTCGCTGAGGTGCCCGACGAGGGTGAAGTCCGTGCCGACAGGGGCACCAGCCTGAACGTAGGTGAAGTCGCCCTGGTTGGCCTCGCCGACGTTCGCCATCGGCTCGTTGGTCCACGGGTTCCGGGGCCACTGGTCGATGTACGGCTCGCCGCTCCCATCGGCCAGCCCCGAGACGCTAACCTCATCGTCGGCGGGGTAGGTGTCGCTGTGATCCACGGCGTAGGCGGCGACCCCGACCTCGACGATGTGCGTGCCGCCCTTGGTCGAGGCGTCCTTGGCCCGTTCGCGCTGCTGCAGGTACATGGGCAGGGCGATGGCGGCGAGGATGCCGATGATGATGATCACGATCAGGAGCTCGATGAGGGTGAAGCCGCCCTGCCGGGACCGCCGTCGTGCGAGCTGCATTGCCATCACCCCTTGCGCTGGTCGGGATACAGAGTGAGCCGGGGAAGTTGAGAGAGAGATCGGGCGGCCCCGTGAGGGGCCGCCCGCCTTGCTGCTGCTGCGCGCCTCAGTCCGCGGGAGCGCCGACCACAAAGGAGCCGTCGTCGGACAGGTGCCCGGTGAGGCGGAACGTGTCGTCGAGGTCTTCGTAGGTGTAGTCGCCCTTCTCACCGCTGTCAGCCATGAGGACGTTGGTCCACGGGTTGTTCGGCCAGTTGTCGATGTACGGGTTGCCGTTGGCGTCGACGAGATCACCGGAGTCGGCGACCGTAGCCGGGTAGTCGTCGTTGTTGTCGACCGCGTAGCTCTGGACGCCGATCTGGATGCTGTGCACGCCTTCCTTGACGGCGGCGTTCTTCGCCTTGTCGCGCTGGTTGAGGAACATCGGGATCGCGATCGCGGCCAGGATGCCGATGATGATGATCACGATCAGGAGCTCGATGAGGGTGAAACCCTCCTGCTTGGTGAACCGCTTCATTGTGCCTTCTCCTCTCTGGTTAGACCCCTGCCCCACGGCGGTGTCCTGTCGACTACTTGCGCTTCCTGCGCGACGCCCACAGAAAAAGCCTGTGAAGCTCGCGGGACGCGACCGGCTTCACAGGCTGTGATGAACCTTCCTGTAGCGGCAGCTCAGCCGACTCTGTGAGTCCTGTAGCTTTGCGTCCCACCTTCGCAGATGGTTTGCCCTTATCGCCGTTGCCCCTATAGAGCCTCCTTGCCGGTTCCTCGACGGTGTGGACCTGTTGTCGGCAGTCTGGCGTTGGCACTTTAGGCGACCGCACGATCTGGTTCTACTCTGCCCCCCCGCGGGATCCTCGGACTAGAACATCTGTCTAGAACACGCGGTAGCCGAGCACCTGGCGCAGGCGTGTGAGGGCCTTGATGGACTCGCGCGAGACCTTCTTCTGGCTCAGGCCGAGCTCCTCGGCGACCTCCGACTGCGTGAGCTGTTTGAAGAAGAGCAGGTAGACGATGCGGCGCTGGAAGCCGGAGAGCTTGTCCAGCGCGTCGTAGAGCACGATGCGATCCTCGATCGGCAGAGCGAACGACTCCTGGCGCCGCGAGCGCATTGCCTGGCGATCGGCGACGGCGTCCATGTCGTCGCCGCTGTAGGGCTCGTTCTGGCTGTGGAGGTCGATGCGGGCGTACAGGTTCATGACCTCGAGGATGCCGTCCTCGTCGATGTTGAGGGCGTCGGCCAGCTCGGCGACCGTGGCGGGCCGGCCGAGCTTGTGCATCAGCTCGGCCGACCTCGCCTGGATATCCGCGTAGACCTTCTTGACCCACCGCGGCTGGCGCAGGAGGAGCGAGTCGCGAAGGTGGTGGCGCAGCTCGCCGTCGATGATCGCCGTCGCGTACGTGGAGAAACGCACGCCGCGGGCGGCGTCGTACCGCTGGGCCGCCTTGATCAGTCCGAGGTTCGCGACCTGGAGGAGATCCTCGTAGGGTTCATCGGCGTACGTGAAGCGCTTCAGGATGTGATGGAGCAGGTTCTGGTTGCGCCGCACGAGTTCGTCGAGAACGGCGGGAGAGGCGCTCGTGGCATAGCCGGCCAGCAGCCGCTCGTTTTCCATCAGAGGCAGCCCTCACACCGCCTACTTGACGATGTTCATCATGTTGAAGATCGGCAGGTACATCGAGATGACGACGACGCCGACGATGCCGCCGACGAAGAGCATCATGATCGGCTCAATGACCGACGTCAGCGACTTGATGCTGGCGTTGACCTCGTCCTCGTAGAAGTCGGCGATCTTGCCCAGCATCGCATCGAGCGAGCCCGTCTCCTCGCCGACGGCGATCATCTGCGTGACCATGGCTGGAAAGACGGAGAGCTTCTCGAGCGGCGTCGTGATGGGCTCGCCCTCCTTGACGCTCTGCTGGACGTCCTTCATGCCCTTCTCGATCACGGCGTTGCCGGCCGCCTGGCCGGTGATCTCGATGGCTTGCAGGATGGGCACGCCGGACGAGATGAGCGTGCCCAGGGTGCGCGAAAAGCGGGCGATGGCGAGCTTCCGCACGATCTGGCCTACACCCATCGGGACGCGCAGCTTGAAGCGATCCCAGACCATGGCGCCCTTCTCGGTACGCTTGAGCCGGAAGAACGTCCAGATGAGCAGGACAACGACACCCAGGATGATCAGACCCCACCAGCTTCGCAGAATGTCCGAGAAGGACACCATGATGCGGGTGAGCAGCGGGAGTTCGGCGTCGCCGAGCTCCTTGTACATGCCGGCGAAGACCGGGATGAGGAACATGACCATGCCGATGAGAACAAGGATGGCGAAGACGCCGATGACCACTGGGTAGACCATCGCCGACTTGACGGCCCGGCGGATGCTATCTTCCTTCTCGAGCTGGGTCGCGAGCCGATTGAGGACGATATCGAGGATACCGCCTATCTCGCCGGCGCGGATCATGCTGACGTAGAGACGGCTGAAGACCTTCGGGTGCTTCTCGAGGGAGTCCGAGAGCGAGATGCCGGCCTCGACGTCGGCGCGCACGGCGCCGACGACCTTGGCCAGCTTCTTGTTCTCTGTCTGCTCCTCGAGGACGTAGAGGCAGCGCAGCATCGAGAGTCCCGAGTTGACCATCGTCGCGAACTGTCGCGAGAAGACGGTGAGGTCCTTGGATCTGATGCGGCCGCCGATCTGGATCTGGCCGAGGCCGCGCTTGACCTCGTTGAGGTCGATGACCGTGAGGCCACGGTTGCGCAAGGTGGCCGCGACCGCCGCCTTGCTGTCGCCGTCGATCTGCCCGACCGCGGCGAGGCCCCGGGTGTCGAGCGCCTTGTACGAGAACGTGCTCATGGTCCTCCCTACACGCTCATGGCCACCGGCTGACCGATGAGCCGGTCGACGCCGGCGGCGTCGCTGGAGCGACGCATAGCCAGCTCACGGGTGATAACGCCACGGCGCACGAGGTCGGCGAGCGCCGCATCCATGGTCTGCATGCCGAACGCCGAACCCGTCTGCATGACGGAGTAGATCTGATGCGTCTTGCCTTCGCGGATGAGGTTGCGCACGGCCGGCGTCGGGATGAGCAGCTCACAGGCGACGATCCGTCCGCGTCCGTCGCGGGTCGGCAGGAGCTGCTGCGTGCAGACGCCCATGAGGGTCGTCGAGAGCTGGACGCGGATCTGCTCCTGCTGATGCGGCGGGAATACGTCGATGATGCGGTCGATCGTCTGGGGGGCGTCCTGGGTGTGCAGGGTCGCGAAGACGAGATGACCTGTCTCGGCGGCCGTCAGGGCCGTCGCCATGGTCTCCGTGTCGCGCATCTCGCCGACCAGGATGATGTCCGGGTCCTGACGCAGGACGCTCTTGAGGGCGCGGTTGAAGCCCTTCGTATCCGCGCCCACCTCGCGCTGGTTGACCATGCACTTCTTGTGGCGATGGAGGAACTCGATGGGGTCCTCGATCGTCATGATGTGCTCTTCGCGGGTCTCGTTGATCTCGTCGATCATCGCCGCCAGGGTCGTGGACTTGCCCGAACCCGTTGGGCCGGTGATCACCACGAAGCCGCGCGGCTTGCGGGTGAGATCGTGCAGGGTCTGCGGCAGGCCAAGCTCCTCGAGCCTCTTGATGTTGACCGGGATGAGGCGGAATGCCGCCCCCAGGCTGTTGCGCTGGAAGAACGCGTTGACACGGAACCGTGCCCTGCCAGGCACGGAGTAGGAGAAGTCGATCTCCCACTCGTTCTCGAGGCGCTGGCGCTGGTCCTGCGAGAGGATGCTGTAGATGAGCTCCCGCGTGTCGTTGGCGCTGAGCCTCGGGTAATCGAGGCGTTCGAGCTGGCCGTTGATCCGAATGATTGGGGGCGACCCGACCGTCAGGTGGAGGTCGCTGGCGTCACGTTCAAGTACCTCGAGAAGGACGTCCACCAGGTCCATTGTCACTTCCTTGTAGCCGTTGTCAGACGATCACTCGGGCGATCTCCTCGAAGGAGGTGAGGCCCAGGAGGACTTTGTCTATGCCGTCGTCGCGGAGGCACTTCATGCCCTCGGCTCTGGCGACTCGCGATATTTCATCGGCGCTTTTGCGCTCAACCGTGAGCCGGCGCACGGCGTCGCTGACGAACATGACCTCGTACAGGCCGAGGCGACCCTTGTAGCCGGTGTTCTTGCAGCGCGAGCAGCCCTTGGCGCGGTGCAGGACGACGTCGTCGCGTTCCCACAGTTCGGCCGGGAAGTCGTTCTTGCGCAGCATCTCGCGGGTCGCCGTGTAGGGCTCTTTGCAGATGGAGCAGAGGCGCCTGGCAAGACGCTGGGCGAGCACGCAGTCGACGGCCGACGCGGTGAGGAACGGCTCGATCCCCATCTCGGTGAGCCGGGACAGGGCTCCCGGAGCGTCGTTGGTGTGCAACGTACTCAGCACGAGGTGGCCGGTGAGGGCCGACTCCACGGCGATCTGGGCGGTTTCGCGGTCGCGGATCTCGCCGATCATCACGATGTCGGGGTCGCAGCGCAGGATTGAGCGCAAGGCGGCGGCGAAGGTCATGCCCGTGCGTGTGTTGACCTGCACTTGATTGATGCCGCCCAGGCGGTATTCGACCGGATCTTCCACGGTGATGATGTTCTTCTCCGTGGAGTTGAGGATATTGAGCGCTGCATACAACGTCGTCGACTTGCCCGAGCCGGTGGGGCCCGTGACGAGGATGGCGCCGTACGGCTTGCCGAAGGACGTGCGGAAGCGCTTGAGCGCCCTCTCCGAGAAGCCGAGATCCTCGAGATCGAGCAGCACGTTGGACTTGTCGAGGAGGCGCATGACGACCTTCTCGCCGTAGACCGTCGGAAGCGTCGCGACGCGCATGTCGATCGCCTTGCCGCCGACCATGAGACCGATGCGCCCGTCCTGGGGCACACGACGCTCGGCGATGTCGAGGTCGGCCATGATCTTGAGGCGGCTGATGACGCCGCTCAGCATGCGCCGCGGGATCGACATGACCTGCAGCAGCACGCCGTCGACGCGGAAGCGCACCGCCAGGTCCTTGACCTGCGGCTCGAAGTGGATGTCGCTGGCGTTGTCGTCCACCGCTTGGGCGATGACGGAGTTGACGAGCCGCACGATCGGCGCCTCGTCGGTGGCCTCGCGGATATCCGCGAGGTCCAGGCCGTCGTCCAGGCCGGCCTCTTTGTCCTCGAGCCCGACCTCGGGCCGGTCGCGGTAGATCGTGGCGATGGCGCCGTACACGTCCTCTTCGCTGGCGATGGCCGCCTGGATCGAGTAGCCCGTGATGATCTCGAGATCCTGGAGCGCGAGGAGGTTCTGCGGATCGACCATGGCGACCAGCAGGGTGTTGTCGTCGACGTAGCGGATCGGCGCCGCCCCGTACCGGCGCGCCAGCTTCTCGCCGATCGTACCTCCGGCGGCGGGATCCAGGGGAGTCTCGCTGAGATCGAGGAAGCGTACGCCGAACTTGGCCGCCAAAGCCCTGGTGAGATCCAGTTCGCTGACCGCGCCGCTGTCGATGAGGATCTGACCGATGCGTTGGCGGGTCTCCTTCTGGCGGGCGAGCGCGGCGACGATCTGCTCTTCAGTCGCCAGCCCCATCTCCTTGAGGATGTCGCCGAGGCGGAGCTTGGAGGCGCGCTGAGTGCGGATGAAGCCTTCGAGGGCGTCCTCGGTTGTGACCCCCCGCACCTCCTCCTGCACCGCGTCAGACGCGTCGCTGTCCACGGCGGGGACCTCAGAAGGCACGAGGCTGATCTCTGTGTTTGCGAAGACGGCCTCAGACTGGACGATGCTCACGGTGCCGTCCGTCTCGAAGTCTGGGATCTCCACATTCCTCTTTCTACTCCTTGCGACGCTCGAGGGCCTGGCGCATCGCGTCGCGCGGCGCGCTCTGGCCGGTCCACAGTTCGAAGGCGGCGGCCGCCTGGGCGACGAGCATCGCCAGCCCGTCGACGGTGGTGGCCCCTCGCTTGCGCGCCTGCGTCAGGAGATCGGTCTCGGTGCTGCCGTACACAACGTCGAACACGATTTGTCCTGCGGACACTGTATCGACCAACGGGGCGGGGACTTTACCCGCGCCGGCCATGCCGAGCGTCGTCGCGTTGACGATGAGGTCGTGGCCGGCGACCTCGGTCGCCGTGAGGACTTCGATGGGGAGCCATCGACACGGCGACGCCGGCGCGACCGTGTCGACGACCTGCGCGAGCCGCTCGGCGCCGGCGCTCGTGCGATTGACGACCGTGAGGCGCATGCCGAGGCGCGTCAGCGCCAGCGCGACGGCGCGAGCGGCACCCCCGGCGCCGAGGATGAGGGCCGAGCCGCCACGCAACGAGTCGCCGCACACGGCGACGAGGGCCTCCCGCGCCCCCTCGATGTCGGTGTTGTAGCCGAGCAACTGCCGGCCGTCGACGACGATCGTGTTGACGGCCTGCGCGAGCAGGGCGTCGTCGTCCAGCCGGGTGAGGTACGGGAGGACGGCGCCCTTGTGCGGCACGGTGACGTTGGCGCCGCGAAAGCCGAGAGCCGCCAGGCCCTCGAGCGCGGCGCCCACCGCGGCGACCGCCACCGGCAGCGGGACATACACCATGTCCAGCCCCAGAGCCGCGAAGGCGGCGTTGTGCATCGCCGGTGAGAGCGAGTGGGAGACCGGATCACCCATGATGCCGACGACCCCGGTGCTGCCTGAGATGGAAGTAGTTGCTCCCGCGATGCTTGCCACGTCTGTGCCCCCTCTGCGCTCGTTGGAGAAACGGCCGGGTGACCGGCGCCTCCCCCCGGAGACACCGCTCGGCGAGCGCTCGGGAGGCGGCTACTGGCTGTTGCGCGCGGCCTTGGCCTGGTTGGCGAGGAACTCCTCGTAGGTGCGGGAGAAGTAGTGCCGCCCCGTCCCGTCGGCGCGCGCCACGTAGTAGAGGTAGTCTACCGCCGCGGGATTCGCCGCGGCCCGCAACGATGCCAAACCAGGGTTCGCAATCGGGGTCGGCGGCAGGCCCTTGTGGGTGTACGTATTGTAGGGCGAGTCGATCTTCAGGTCGTCGTACGTCAGGACCGGCTTGGTCTCGCCCAGCGCGTACTGGATGGTGGCGTCGATCTGCAGCGGCATGTCGGCGCGCAGACGGTTCCAGATGACGGCGGCGACGATGGCGCGTTCCTCCGACACCTGCGCCTCGCGCTCGATCATCGAGGCGATGATGATCACGTCGTATGAGGTCAGGTTGGCCTTGCGCGCTCGCTTCATGTCGACCTTGGCGATCGCCTTGTCGAAGGCGTCGAGCTGCCTCTCGATGAAGGGCCGCGCCTCGATGCTCAGCAGGACTTCGTAGGTCGCCGGGAAGAGCAGGCCCTCGAGCGTCGTCCCGGCTTTGTACCCCTGGAGCCGCACGGGCGGCGGGTCCTCGCGGGCGATCTGCTCGTAGTCGGCGGCGGAGACGCCCGCGACCTCCTGACCGACGATTCTGGCAGACTGCTCCAGGGTCGAGCCCTCCGGGATCGTGACCTTGACCGCCGGGGGCGCCTGCCCCTCGACAAGGGCCCTCACGAGCTCGTCGTACGGCTCGTTCTCGCGCAGGACGTAGGTACCGGGCTTGAGCTCTCCGGAATAGCCGTCCGTCTGAACGCGCACCAGGAACGCGCCGGCGTGCTCGATGATCCCCGCCTTCTCCAGCTTCCCGGCGATGGTGCTCAGACTGTCCCCGTCGGCGACGACGACGGTGACCTCGTCACCGACGGCGCCGGCCGCGAAGTAGCCCCGCACGTAGCCCGTCGCCAGGCCGAGAAGCAGGGCGAAGACAGCGACCAGCAGGTAGCCGAAAACCCTCGCACGGCGGCGGGAACGGGCAGGCCGCCGGCGGGCGCCACGCAGGAACTCCGGATCGTCGCCGCGCCCCGACTGCGTGCTCGGCGGCTCGTAGCGAAACCATTCGCCCTCCGGGAACGGCGGCCCTTTCGGCCCCCCCGGATCGTCAGAGCGTGTGCTCACCCTTCGTCCTCAAGTAGTCCTCGAGCAGTGTGGCGGCGGCTCGGGCGTCACGCGCGGCGCGGCCGCCGCGCTGGTCCGCCAGCTTGCTCGTGAAGCGCTCGTCGAAGAGCTCCACAGGCGTCTCGACCGCCGCCGCGAGTCGGCCGGCGAACGCTCGCGCCCGGCGGGCCTGCCCGTGTTCCCGGCCGTCCAGCGACACGGGCAACCCTACCACGATGCGACCCGGGTCCTCGGCGGCGAGCAGCTCGACGAGCGCGGCGAAGCCCGACTCGCTGTCGACCCGCTGAAGCACGGTCAGCGGCCGGGCCAGGGTCCCGGTGGCGTCTGAGACGGCCACCCCGGTTCGTACCGCGCCGTGATCGAGCGCGACGATCCGCAAGCTACAGTCCCAGCAGACCCCGAACCCGGGCCGCGCCGGCGTCCAGGGCGGCGGGGATACCGGCGACGTCGGCGCCGCCGCCGCGGGCCAGGGTGGGCTTGCCCCCGCCCTTGCCGTCGACCGCCGGCAGCATCGCCTTGAGGATTTCGCCGGCATGCACGCCGCGGCCCACGGCCGCGTCGCCGGCGGACACAACCAGCGCCGCTTTGCCGTCTACAGACGACGCCAGCAGGACAATCGCCTCTGGGTGACGGGCGTGAACCCGATCGGCGAGCTCGAGCAGCTCGGCGCTCTCGTCGACCTCGGGGCTGCCGGCGATCAGCGAGACGTCGCCGAGCGTCACCCGGCCCGCGAGGAGCTCCTCGAGCCTGACCCGCTCCCCTCCGCCCTCCGCCGCCTTGAGCCTCATCTGGGTCTCGGCGAGCTCGGCCTTGAGCTTCTCGATCGCGGCGGGCAGCCGCTCCGGCTTGACCCCCAGCCCGGCGGCCACCGTCTCCCACGCCTGCTCCAGACGGCGGTAGTGCTCGATCGCCTTGGCCGAGGTGACGGCCTCGATCCGCCGGGCGTTGGCGCCGACCGACTGGCTGCTTGTGATCTTGAACGTGCCGATCTGCGAGGTCGACGACACGTGGGTGCCGCCGCACAGCTCACGGCTGAAGTCGTCGATCTCGAGCACCCGCACGAACTCGCCGTACTTGTCCTCGAAGAAGGCCAGCGCACCGATCTCCGCCGCGTATTCCTTGGTCGTCACGAACGGACGGACCGGGTGGTTCTCGACGATGCGCCGATTGACGAGCTCCTCGACCTGCCGCAGCTCGTCCTGGCTCGGCGCCCGGCGCACGGCGAAGTCAAAGCGCAGCCTCTCGGGGCGCACCATCGATCCGGCCTGACGCACGTTATCGCCGAGGACGATGCGCAGAGCGTTGTGCAGGAGGTGCGTCGCCGTGTGGTTGCAGGCTGTCTGGTGCCGCCGCACGGCGTTGACCATCGCCTTGGCCCGTTCGCCTGCCGCCACCTTGCCTTCGACCTCGCGGGCCGCGATCACCTGGTCGTTCTCAAAGCGGATGACCTCGTCGACCTCGAGCTTGCCCGACTCCGTGTGGATCCAGCCGACGTCGGCCACCTGGCCCCCTCCCTCGGCGTAGAACGGCGACTCGTCGAGCTTGACCGCGAGGCGGCCGTCGCTCAGCTCCTGACAAGCCCTGATCACGGTGAAGGCCTCGAGGCGCTCGTAGCCGACGAACGTGACCGGCAGTCCCGCGTGGCGCCGCTGGAAGTCGTTGAGCTCGTCGCCGACGGCGACGGCGGCCGTCTTCTGCGCCGCCCGCGCACGCTGCCGCTGCTCCTCCATGAGGCGCTCGAACCGCTCCTCGTCCACGCTCATGTCCGACTCGGCGGCGATCTCCCGCGTGAGGTCGAAGGGGAAGCCATACGTGTCGTGCAGCTCGAAGGCGACCTCCGCCGGGAGATCCGAACCGGCGCTGCGCGCCCGTCGCAGAGCCTCTTCGAGGATGCCCATGCCTTGGTCGAGCGTGCGCCGGAAGCGCGTCTCCTCTTCCGTGATGACGCGCCCGATGTCGGCCCGCGTGGAGGCCAGCTGCGGGTAGGCGGCGCCCATCTCGTCCACGACCTGGTCGGCGAGCGTCGCCAGGAAGGGCTTCTCCAGGCCGATCGCGACGCCCTGCTGGACGGCGCGGCGGATCACCCGGCGCAGGACGTAGTCGCGGCCGTCGTTGCCGGGCAGGATGCCGTCCATGATCAGGAAGGCGGCCGCGCGGGCGTGCTCGGCCATGACGCGCAACGCGCGGGTGGCGACGAGCGAGTCGCCGGGCGCGACGCCGGCGAGCCGCGAGCCGGCGGCCACGAGCCCGGCGAAGAGATCCGTCTCGTAAACGTCGCGCACGCCCTGAGCGACGGTGGCGATGCGTTCGAGCCCCATGCCCGTGTCGATGCTGGGCGCGGGCAACGCCGTGAGCACGCCGGCGGCGTCCATCTCGTACTGGACGAAGACGAGGTTCCAGTACTCCATGAAGCGGTCGCAATCGCAGCCCGGAGCGCAGGCGGCGCTGCCGCAGCCGTGGTCCGGGCCCAGGTCGAAGTAGAGCTCGGAGCAGGGGCCGCAGGGACCTGTGGGTCCAGCCGGCCCCCAGAAGTTGTCGCCGCGGCCGAGCCGGACGATGCGCTCGGCCGGGATGCCGTTGGCCTGCCACAGCGCGACGGCCTCTTCGTCGGCCGGCACCTCGCTGTCGCCGCCGTAGACCGAGACCCACACCCGGTCGCGATCGATGCCCATCTCGTCCGAGAACTCGAGCCCCCAGCGGATGACCTCGGTCTTGAAGTAGTCCCCGAACGAGAAGTTGCCGAGCATCTCAAAGAACGTGAGGTGGCGGCCGGTCTTGCCCACGTTCTCGATGTCCGAGGTGCGGAAGCAGCGCTGGCACGTCGTCAGCCTGGTCGCCGGCGGCGTCTCGACGCCGAGGTAGTACGGCTTGAATTGCTGCATGCCGGCAGTGGTGAACAGCACGCTCGTGTCGCCCGCCGGCACGAGGCTCGCGGGCTCAGCGGCCTCATGGCCGCGAGCGGCGAAGAACTCTCGGAACTGGTCGCGGATGTCGGCAGCCTTCACGGGTGACCCTCACGTTGTCGGGAGTTGATTCACGGAACCTCAGCGCCCCGCGAGCCCTTGATCGGCGGGGCGTCGAGCTCCCCGATCTCCTCGCGCAGTTTCTCGAGCGAGCGCCGGATGAGGCGCGAGACGTGCATCTGCGAGATCCCAACCCGAGACGCGATCTGGCTCTGCGTCAGGCCCTCGAAGAAGCGAAGGTGGAGGATATACCGTTCGCGGGCGTCGAGCTTGGCGAACCCCGGCGCCAGCATGGTGCGATCCTCCATGGTGTCGTAGGCGTCCTCGTCCCCGCCCAGGTAGTCGACGAGGCTCACCTCGTCGTCGCTCTGATCACTGTTGGGCGACGCCTGCAGGGAGATCGAGTTGTACGCCTGGCTGGACTCGAGAGCTTCCAGCACCTCTTCGGGCGTAGCGTTGGCGGACGCGGCGATCTCCTCGATGGTGGGGGAGCGCTGCAGCCGAGGGGTGAGCTCGTCGATCACCTTGTTGACCCGGATGTTGAGTTCCTGCAGGCCGCGCGGTACGCGCACCGACCAGCCTTTGTCACGGAAGTAGCGCTTGATCTCACCGACGATGTTGGGCGTGGCGTAGGTCGTGAGTTCGACACCCCGGCTGAGGTCGAACCGGTCGATCGCCTTGATGAGACCGATGGCCCCGACCTGAACGAGGTCGTCGAAGTGCTCGCCGCGCGAGGCGTAGCGCCGCGCCAGCGAGCGCACGAGCGGCATGTACATGGTGATCAGCCGCTCTCGGGCCTTGAGGTCGCCGTGCAGGTGGTAGCGGCGCAGCAGGTACTGATCGAGCTTCTCCGAATCGTCGCGGCCGCGGCCCTCGGGGTCCGCGCCGCGGCCCGCGTGTCCGGCGCCGTTGTCGCCACCGTCGGCCGCCAGGTCGTCGATGCCGACGACGTCCGGGTCGTGGTCGAGATCGCCCCGATCCTGCCCCCGTGCTTCGTCGTGACCGCTCATTCCGACGCGCCCCGATGACGGCGGACGAGCACGACGGCGAACGCGCCGGACGGGTCGTCAATCAGACGGACCTCGTCCATCGTCCGGCCCAGCAGCCTGCAGAGGTCGATGGCGTCACAGGCCGCGACGTCGGCGGCTACGTCGGCCCGCAGAAGGGACGATGTGAAGGGGCCGAGTGTCAGCTCGAGATGATCGGCGCCGACGAGCGCCTCCAGGCAGATGCGCTCCAAGGGCTCGCGGCGAAGTGCAGACCGCACGAGTTCCTCTGTGCCCAGGTAGAGGTCGTCGAGGTCGTCGAGGGAGTAGCCGAGGCGCGCGCCAAGGCCACCGAGCACTCTCCGCACCGTGGAGAAGGCGCCCGGCGTGGCGGCCACGTCGAGGCGGATTCGCTCGGCCATGGGAACCAGCCTCAGGGGCCGGGAGACGAGAGGGGACCGGCCTCCCCCGTGGACCCGGCCGCAACGAGCTCGCGCACCAGCCCGTTCTCCCGGGCTCGGGCCGCCGCCTTGCCGTCCTCCAAGGCGAGCCTGGCCCGGCGCCTGACGCCCGTCAACGTCTGCCGGGCGGCAGTGGGCAGTTGGGCGAGGATCTGCAGATACGACTCGCCTGACTCCTCGTGGCGTTTCATGACGTAGTAGGCGAGCGCCGCACCGGCGACCACGCCGCCGGCGGCGAGCTTCGTGGAGAGGCCCACAGCTCAGTCGCCAAAGGTCGTCGCGGCGCCGCCGGCTCCCTGGGCGGGCTTGGCCGGAGGCGTCCACTCGGTCCACACGTCGGTCACGGCCGGCTCAGCGGCCGCTCCCACCGGCGATGTCCTCCAGGAGAAGGTGTCCTCCTCGCCGCTGGCGGGCTGCTCGGCGGCCGGGGGCTCGGCGCCGACCCGCGGCTCGGCCTCGCCCGCCGTCTGCGGCTCGGCGGCGGCCTTCTCGCGGCGCACGAAGCTCGAGACGGCGGTTTGCACCCCGGCGCTGAAGGCCGCCGCCTTGCGCGCCGGCACGGTGACCGCTCCCTCGATGGCGTTGGCCATCGAGTCGATCTTGTCCGTGATGCCGGCCACGTCCCTGGTGATGTCGTCGACGTTCGTGAGGTTGGCATTGACGTTGTCCAGCGTCACGCCGGCCTTCTGCATGAGCGGGACCGCCTCGCGGTCGACGTCCGCCATCACCACGTCGACGCGGTCGAGCGCCTTGGCGACCTTGAAGCACGCGTAGGCGATGCCGATCGCCACGAGCACGAAGAAGAAAGCGGCGGCGTAGCGCAGGACGTCAGAAGACGTCACTGCCACGACCGGCGCGAATGTGAGCTCCATGCACCTCTCCTTCCGAAACGAGTCAGCCTCCTGGGCTGCCGCCCACTATCATACACGGTCCCCCACGCCGGACCGCGCGACGACGCCGCCGCCGACCACCACGTCCTCGCGGTAGAAGACCGCCGACTGGCCGACGGCGGGACTGTTGAACGTCTCCTGCAGATGCACCACCGCCGTGTCGCGCGAGAGCCACTCGAGCCCGGCGACCGCCACGGGCGCAGATCGGTACCGCAGCTGGACGACGAGCCCGGACCCGTCGCCCAGCTCACGGTCCACGACGTCGCTGACGGCGACGCGACCGACGTCGAGCGCCGACCGCGGGCCGACCACGATCTCGTTGCTGGCCGCGCGGCGCTCTACTACGAACAGCGGGTCCCTCGCCGAGACGCCCAGCCCTCGTCGCTGGCCGATCGTGTAGCGCCACTGTCCCTCGTGCTCGCCAAGCGCGTGACCGTTCTCGTCGACGATTCGCCCGCGCCACGGCTGCACGCCGCGCGCCTCGAGAAAGCGACGGTAGCCGTCCGCGGCGAAACAGACCTCCTGGCTCTCGGCCTGCGTCGCCACCGGCAGGTCCGCCGCGACGGCGGCCGCCCTCACCTGGTCTTTCGTCAGGTCGCCCAGCGGAAACTCCAGCCGTGCCAGCACGCCGGTGGGCACGGCCCAGAGCATGTAGGTCTGGTCCTTGGCTCGGTCGGCGGCCCTGGCCAGGTACGGCTCGCCGTCCGTCCACACGAGACGCGCGTAGTGCCCTGTGGCGACGCGCGCCAACCCGAGCTCGTCGGCGAGCGCCACGAGATCCGCCAGCCGCCGCGGGTTGCAGACAACGCAAGGATTCGGGGTCTCACCGGCGAGATAGCCCCGCACGAAGGGCTCGACGACCTCCCGGTCGAAGCCGCGCTCGCGATCGAGCACGCGGAACGGCAGGCCAAGAGCAGCGGCCACCTGCCGGGCCCGTTGCAGCGCGCCTGGCGAGCAGCAGCTGCGCTCGTCGACGCCCGGCCACAGGCGGACCATCGCAGCCGCCACGGTCCGCCCCTGCTCGACCAGCCGCAGCGCCGCGACGGCGCTGTCGACCCCGCCGCTCAGGGCGACGAGGACGCGCCTGCTTTTGGGCCGTTGCCGAGGACCTCCCCGACCTCGGCGGCGCGGCCGTTGTTCTCCAGGTAGTCCCGGATGGCCAGATGCAGCGCGTCGGCGGCGAAGTTGGAGCAGTGCATCTTGGCAGGCGGCAGCCCGCCCAGCGCCTCTGCGACGGCCGTGTTTGAGACTCGGCCGGCTTCGCGCAGCGTCCTGTCCTTGACCAGCTCCGTCACCATGCTCGAGGCGGCCACGGCAGCGGGGCAGCCGAACGTCCTGAACTTCGCGTCGGCTACCCGATCGCCGGAGACGCGGATGCTCATCCGGATCACGTCGCCGCAGGCGGGATTGCCGATCTGGCCGACGCCGTCGGCGCCTTCGATCTCGCCCACGTTGCGGGGATTCAGGAAGTGGTCCATCACAAGACCGGAGTACGTCATGCGCCCCCTTTGCGGAGAGGGCTCATCTCGCGGAGCCTGGCCACGATCGCCGGAAACGTCGAGAGGAACGCGTCGACCTCTTCCTCCGTGTTGTCGTGACCGAGGCTCAGTCTGATACTGCCGTGAGCCTCCTCGGCCGGGAGGCCGAGCGCCGTGATCACGTGTGACGGCTCGGACGACCCCGCCGCGCAAGCCGAGCCGCTGGACACCATGAACCCCTGGGCGTCGAGGAGCAGCAGCATCGACTCGCCCTCGACGTACCGAACCGTGAATGCCGCGTTGCCGGGCAGGCGCCGCGTCGGGTCGCCGAGGTAGCGGGAGGCGGGGACGGCCGCGAGAACCCCCGCGACGAGCCGATCACGCAGCGCCTCCAGGCGCGGGCGGGTCGTGGGAAGGCGCGAGACGGCGAGCTCGATGGCCGCACCGAGACCAACGATGCCGGCGACGTTCTCGGTGCCCGAGCGCAGCCTGCGCTCCTGCCCGCCGCCGTGCGTGAGAGGCGTGATCCGGACACCGCGTCTGACGTAGAGCGCTCCGACGCCTTTTGGGCCGAAGAACTTGTGAGCCGACAGGCTCAGCAGGTCGACGCCGAGGTCGGCGACGTCGATGGGCAGCGCCCCGACGACCTGGACGGCGTCCGTGTGGAAGACGGCTCCCTTCTCGTGCGCTATGCGGGCCAGCTCTCTGACCGGTTGCACCGTCCCGACGACGTTGTTGGCGTACATCACGGACGCCATCCTGGTCGTCGGCCGGAAGGCGCTCTCGTAGGCGCTCAGGTCGATAGCGCCGGATCCGTCGACCGGCACGGCGTCGACCTCCCAGCCGGCGCGGCCCAGAGCGCGGGCCGTCTCCAGCACCGCCGGGTGCTCAATGGCGCTGACGATCACGTGGCCCGGCGCGAGACGCTGGAGGTACCCGAGGAGCGCCAGATTGTCGGCCTCCGTGCCGCCGGCCGTGAACACGATCTCGTTCTCGTTGGCGCCGATGGCGGCGGCCACCTGGCGGCGGGTCTTCTCGACCGCCAGTCGCGCCGTCCGCCCAAACGCGTGGAGCTCTGAGGGATTGCCGAAGTCCACGCTGAAGTACGGCAGCATGGCCGCGAGGACGCCGGGATCGACCGGGGTGGTCGCGGCATGATCGAAGTAGACGCACGTCATCGCGGCTGAGTGTCGCTGGTCAGGTCTCGCAGTGTGACGCCGTCAAGGGCGTCGCTGATGGCGGCGTCCAGCCGCCGCCAGGCGGTCCGCGAGGCGCAGGAGTCGGAGCGCTCGCAGGCCCCGTCGTCGGGGACGCACCCGATCACCGACAGAGGGCCCTCGAGCGCCGTCACCACATCGCCAACGGCGATCGACTCGGGGCCCCGGGCGAGCCGGTAGCCCCCGCTCACGCCCCGCGTCGTCGTCACCAGACCGGCGTCGCGCAGGCGGGCGAGGATGCGCTCGAGGAACGGGCCGGGGATCCCCTCGCAAGCGACGATCTCCGTGAGCGGCACCGGCTTGTCGTCCTCGCGCCGGGCGAGGAACACCATGGCCCGCAACCCGTATTCGCTGCGTGACGAGATGCGCAAGACGACTCCAGAGGCGGTCGGACGGTAATTCCAACTCAATCAGTAGAGATTATGGTGCATGCGGCTGTGCCCCGTCAACACGGCGTCCGCTCAGGAGGCGACGGCGCCCCGCCCGGCTAGAGAGAGACGATCCAGAGTCCCTGATACGTCACGACGGCGGCGAAGAGCAACGCCAGAAGCACGCCGGCCACCAGCGACGCGCTATGCCGGCGAAGCAGCCACAGCGCGGCCGCCCCGCCGGTCACGACGCCGACCTTGAAGGCCGCCGCGGCCACGTCGCTCTGTCGGAAGAAGAAGTCCATGATCCCGTTGGACTCGGTCGCGAAGCCCAGCCACATCGCGTAGCGGGTGAGCGTGAAGTCGGCGATGTTGAGCGCACAGAGCGCGACGAGCAGCAGGAGCAGCACTCGCTGGCCAGGTTCGCCCAGGGGCGGCGGGACGTAGCGACGAACCAGCCTCATCGCCCGATCCTCTCCGCCTGCAACGAGGGCGAGGCGCCCCCGTCGAGCGACCAGGCCAGCCAGCCGTCGCCGACGGCAAGCGACGTCGGCCAAGCCGCGAGGCGGCGGACCTGGAACTCGGCGCCGCCCAGCCGCCGTCCACGAACGACGGACGATCCTGTCGACTCGCCGCCGGCAGCCCAGACGACCAGTTCGCCGTCAGTCGCCGGAGACTCGACATCACCGCCGGCGACGACGCTCGAGACGCCCGCTCGGACGTCGTAGGCCATCACGGTCGTCGTGGCCACCGACCGGACCGTCCACAACAGGATTCGGCCGCGAAGCTGGACGTCGCCGACGCCGGCGCCGCTCCCGTCCGCGGCGAGCCTCACTGTGGCCAGCTCGCCTGTCGCCACGTCACGAAGCACGGCCCAGGGGCCGCCGCCCTCCACCCCCCGGCGGAGCCACCCGACCAGCCCGTCACTCGCCAGAACCGGGCCCGCGATGCCTTGACCTTCGGCAAGCTCGGATCGCCGGTCCGTGGACAGGTCGAGCGCGCAGACGCGCGGCGCTCGGCCCTCGTCGAGCCAAACCACGAGATCCCCGTCGACGGCGACACTCGTCGCGCCGGAAGCGACCGCGAAGCTCAGTCGCCGGCCGCCTTCCGCATCGTAGGCCCAGAGGTGCGCCGAACCCCCTGGCGCCGCGTCATGCGGCGTCTCCAGCCAGGCGACGCGATGTCCATCGGCGGCCGGTGGCCAGGCCGATATGCCCCGCGGCGCGACGCCAACCACGTGGGGGTCGCCCGAGTCGAGATCGAGCACACAGGTGTTGTGACCCTGCCCCCAGACGAGTCGACCGTCGGCCAGGACCGGCGCGACCGGACGCAAGCCGGCGTTCCCTGCGATGCTCCAGCCGCCGGTCGGCGTCGCCGCGACCGACGGCTCCCAGTAGGCGACGCGCCGCTCGACGGCGAAGCCGGCGGCGCCCAGAACGACCCCGGCGGCGACGACGAGCAACGCCAGGAGAAGAGATCTGCGCCAGGGATGCGACGACGCTGCGGCAGTCGGCGCGGGCGGCGATGCGGCCTCGACGGCCTCGAGCCGAGCGGAGCCAGCTCGTCCGCTCACCGCCGTGTCGTCCACAGGCGGGTGCACCGCCCTCTCCATCCCGCCAGGGCCGGCGGCGGAGGCGCCGCGCCCCCTCTGAGGCTCAGGAACCGCGCACGGCGTCGGCGACGCGCTGCTCCATGACCTTCAGGCCGATCCAGCCGGTGTAGAGCTCGGAGACCTCGCCGTTGCCCTCGATGATGGCGAGCACAGGGGGATTGCTCACGCGCAGCTGATCGAGCGTGTCGCCCAGCTCGCTGGAGCTCACCGCGTCGAAGGAGAAGAAGGACGAGTCGGCGGCGTACTGGGCCTTGACCGTGTTGAAGTAGCTGAGCATCTCCATGTCGTCCGACGCGCCCTCGCAGTAGACGAGCAGGACGATGCCGCGATCCTCAGCGAGGCGCTCGCTGATGAACTTCGGCGTCTCGTCGGTTGGGGTAAGGGTGAGCGGCTGGTAGCCTGCGGTGCTCGCCGCGTAGGCAGAGGCGTTCGTGCCTTCGCTCCCGAGACCGTAGCTGCTGACCGCGTTGTTCGACTTGGGCGCGGCGCTGGCCCCGGCCGACGTCGTGCTGCCCGCCGCCGCCACCCGCACGGCGAGGACTCCACCGAAGATGAGGGCGCCGGCCGTCAAGATGAGGGCGACAGCGGTCAGGAACGAAGAGTTACGACGAAGGATCCCCACGTTGCCCCCCTCATGAAAGGCTCCACCTTGCCGTGCTCGCATTATTCTCGAACCTGCTCTCGCAGGTGGGTGCCCTCCCAGACCATCCTCGGATGGGCCGGCGCGCAGGCTCCCAATGTGTTCGTGTTGGCTCGAGAATGCAACGAGGTCACGCACAAGGTCGAGCAGTGCCATCCTAGCAAACGACTCCCGATTCCACCACAGAGGCGGATCGGCTCACCCACTAGTTCGGCATTCCGGCGTGAACCTTGAGTCTTGGGCGTCAAGCCGGGCGGATGCGGAGCTCCTTGAGCTGGGCAGCCGTCACCGTCCCCGGCGCGCCGGTGAGCGGCTCGGCGCCGGAGGAGGTCTTGGGGAAGGCGATGACGTCGCGGATCGAGTCGGCGCCGGCCAGCAGGGCGACGATGCGGTCGAAGCCGAGGCCGATGCCGCCGTGCGGCGGAGCACCGTACTCGAGAGCCTCGAGGAACCAGCCGAACGACTCCTCGATGCGCGCGTCGTCGAGGCCCAGAGCGCGCAGAATCGTGCGCTGCACGGCGGCGTCGTGGTTGCGCAGCGAGCCGGAACCCAGCTCGACGCCGTTCAGGACAAGGTCGTACTGGGCGCCGCGCACGCGCAACGGATCGCTCTCGAGGAAGCCCATCGTCTCGGCGGTCGGCAGGCTGAACGGGTTGTGCCCGTAGGTCAGCCCGCCGGTCTCGGCGTCGACCTCGAACAGCGGAAACTCGACGACCCACGCCGGTGCCCAACGCCTGACGGGCGCGACGCCGAGCAGATCGATGAGGGCCAGACGGAGGGCGCCCAGAACGGGCGCGACCGCGGTGGCGGGATCGGCGCCGAAGACGACGAGGTCGCCTGCCGCCGCGCCCAGACGTTCGACGAGTCCACGCTGCTCGGTCTCGCCGAGGAACTTGACGATCGGGCCGCGCAGACCGAGGTCGTCCTCGACGTAGACATAGGCCATCCCTTTGGCGCCGTGCTCCTTCGCCAGCTCGGTCAATCGGTCGATCTGGGCCCAGAGAGGGCGGCGCCGCCCGGCGCGCGGATCGCGCGCACCGCGCCGCCGCTGGCAACCGCCTCACGGAACACCCTGAACTCGCTGGCGACGAAGAGATCGGTAAGGTCGCAGATCTCGAGGTCGTAGCGCAGGTCCGGCTTGTCCGAGCCGTAGAGAGCCATCGCCTCGTCGTAGCCGAGTGTGGGCAGGGGAAGCTCGAGCGTCTCGTCTGCTCCCCTGAAGATCGCCTGCAGGAGCCCCTCCAGGAGCAGTCTGATCTCTCCGGCGCTGAGGAAGGACATCTCAACGTCGATCTGCGTGTGCTCGGGCTGACGGTCCGCCCGCAGGTCCTCGTCGCGGAAGCAGCGGGCGAACTGGTAGTAGCGGTCCAGCCCGGCCACCATCAGGATCTGCTTGAACATCTGCGGCGACTGGGGCAGCGCGTAGAAGTGGTGGGGCTGGAGTCGCGACGGCACGAGGAAGTCGCGGGCCCCCTCCGGTGAGGACCGGGTGAGCTCCGGCGTCTCGACCTCGAGGAAGCCGTTGTCGTTGAGGTAGGCGCGCGCCGCCTGCGTGGCCTTGTGGCGCAGCTCCAGATTGGCGAGCATGGAGCCGCGGCGCAGGTCGAGATAGCGGTACTTGAGCCGTAGGGTTTCGTCCAGCTCGACGTCGCCGGTGGTCTCGATCTCGAACGGCGGCGTGCGCGCGGCGTTGAGGATCTCGAGGTCGGTGACTCGCACCTCGACGTCTCCGCTCGGCAGCGACGGATTGACAGTCTCGGGCGACCTGGCGACCACCTCGCCGCGCACGGCGAGCACGTACTCTGAACGCACGTGCTCGGCAAGGGCGTGCGCCGCGGCCGCGCGCGACGGGTCCAGCACGAGCTGAACGACGCCGGTGCGGTCGCGGAGATCCACGAAGATGAGCCGGCCGTGGTCGCGGCGCCGCGCGACCCACCCGGCGAGACGCACCTCGCGGCCGACGTCGATGGCGCGCAGGGCGCCGGGAGAGGCATCACGAAGCATCGGACGCTCCTCCCGCGAGTCGCGCGGCGACGACGGCGACGAGGTCGGCGGCGGGCACGTCCTGCTCCTCGCGACCGGCCATGGCGTGCAGGCGGACCATGCCTGAGGGCACCTCGGGGTCGCCGACCAGGACCGCATACACGGCGCGCACCCGGCCGGCGTGCTTGAGCTGGCCCTTGACGCTGCGCTCCGCGAGGTCGAGCTCGGCCGTGATACCGGCGGCGCGCAGCGCCTGCGTGAGGCCGAACGCCGCGGCGCGCGTCCCGGGATCGGCGGTGACGACGAAGACGCCCGGAGGCGGGGGAGGCGGCGGCTCCTGACGCATCACCTGGGTGATGCGTTCCAGTCCGCTTCCCCAGCCGACGCCGGGCGTGGCCGGGCCGCCGAGCTGCTCGATGAGTCCGTCGTAGCGGCCGCCGCCGCCGACGCCGCTCTGCGAGCCGAGCCGATCCGAGCTGAACTCGAAGGTCGTGCGCGTGTAGTAGTCGAGGCCGCGCACGAGGCGGAAGTCGAGGTGCGGCTCGAGGCCAGTCTGCTCCACCAGGCCGAGCACGGTCGCGAAGTGCTCACGGCAGTCCGGGCAGAGGTGGTCAACGATGCGCGGCGCCTCGTCCAGCACGGCGCGGCACGACTCGACCTTGCAGTCGAAGGTGCGCAGCGGGTTGAGCTCGAGCCGCGCGAGGCAGTCGCCGCAGAGCTCGCCCTCACGGCCGCGGAGGTAGTCGCGGAGCAGGGTGACGTAGCCGGGCCGGCAGGAGCCGTCGCCCATGCTGTTCATGTTGAGTCGCGTCCCCGCGACGCCGACCTCCGCGAAGATCGCGGCCAGCAGGGAGATCACCTCCGCGTCGACGGCGGGATCCGGCGAGCCGATCGTCTCCGCGCCGATCTGGTAGTGCTCGCGGTAGCGACCGGCCTGCGGGCGCTCGTAGCGGAACATCGGACAGTAGTACCAGAGCTTCACCGGCTGCGGCCATTTGTGGAGCCCATGCTCGAGGTAGGCGCGACAGACCGGAGCGGTACCCTCGGGGCGCAGCGTCATCGAGCGGCCGCCCTTGTCGTCGAAGGTGTACATCTCCTTGCGCACGATGTCGGTGGCCTCCCCCACCCCACGCTGGAAGAGGCCCGTCTCCTCGAACTCGGGCGTGACGATGCGCCGGTAGCCGTAGCAGGAGAAGACGCGGGCGGCGGCCGCGACCACATGGTCGCGCTGCGCCGCCTCGTCCGGGAGCAGATCGTACGTGCCCTTGGGGGCCTTGAGCGCGCTCACCAGCGATGTCTCGGGTCGTGGCGCAGAGGGCCGAGGAACGGATTGACGGCGAGCTCGCGGCCGAGAGAGGTGTCCGGCCCGTGACCGCAGTGCACGACCGTGTCCGGCGGGAAGCGCCGAACCAGCGTCGCGATCGAGTCGAGGAGCTGGTCCATGCTGCCGCCCGGCAGATCGGTCCGGCCGACGCTGCCGCGAAAGAGCAGGTCGCCGCAGAAGAGGTGGCCGTCCATGGCGAACGTGTACGAACCCGGGGAATGGCCTGGAGTCGGGATGGCGGTCACCGCGATCGGCAGCTCCAGGGCCCGCTCGCCGGAAACCGCGACAACCTCGCGCACCGGGTCGACGCGGAGACCGGCAGACGCCGCGAGACCGCCGCGAACGATCTCGTCGACGTCGTCCGCGCCGGCGTAGACCGGCACGTCGTAGCCCTCCGCCAGGGCGGTCACGGCACCGACGTGGTCGAAGTGGCCGTGGGTGACGAGAATCGCCGCCGGCTTGACGCCGAACTGACGCATCGCCTCCACCACGACCGCGGCCTCGTCGCCAGGGTCGATGACGAGACCCGCCATGCCCTGGATGGCGAGGAAGCAGTTGGCCTGCAGCGGGCCGAGCGGGAGCGAGGAGACCTGGAGCGGCGGATCGATCATGGAACCTCGGCGGTCGGCGTTGCCGCGCGAGAGCGTATCAAAACGGCCCCACGACGGTCGACCGTCGGCGCTAGCTTCCCATCACGCGGTAGGCCTCGTAGACGGTATGGATGCTGCGGATGTTGTCGAGGATGTTGTCGAGTTGGCGCACGTCGCCCACCTGCAGCGTGAAGCGGTCGCGCACCACGCCGTCGGCCAGCGTCTGCATGCTGCCGCCGAGGATATTGACTCCCGAGTCCGAGAGCGTGCGCGCGAGGTCCTCGAGCAGGTGATTGCGGTCGAGCGCCTCGACCATGATGTCGACGCGGAAGGCGGTGCCGGCCAGGCCCTTCCAGGCGACCCGCATGAAGCGCTCCGGATTCTTCATGAGGGCGCGAGCGTTCTTGCAGTCGCCGCGGTGGATGGTGATGCCCTTGCCGAGCGAGATGTAGCCGACGATGCTGTCCCCGGGGATAGGCTTGCAGCACTTGGCCATGCGCACCATGATGTCGCTCATACCCTCGACAGCGATGCCGAACTCGCCGGAGAGCGCCTGCGGTTCGTCGACATCCTGCGTCGGCCGCACCGCCAGAGCTTCGGCCGGCGGCGTCGCCTCCTTCATGCTGCCGGAGGCCTGCAGCACCTTGTTGGCCACCGTCTTGACGGCCACCCGGCCCGAGCCGATCGCCGCGTAGAGGTCCTCGGGCTTGGTGTAGCCGATCTCCTTGCAGATCTGGGTGAAGACCTTGGAGTTGAGCACCTTCGCCGCCGCCACACCGTCACGGCGGAGCATCTCCGTCAGGAGCTCTCGACCGGAGTGCTCCGAGTCCTCTCGCTGCTCGCGGCGGAAGTGCTGGCGGATCTTCTGTCGTGCCCGGGGCGTGACGACGAACTCGAGCCAGTCGCGCGATGGCCCGCGGCTGGACTTGCCGGTGATGACCTCGACGATGTCGCCGGAGTTGAGCTTGGTGTGGAGCGGCACGATACGGCCGTTGACCTTGGCGCCGACGGTGTGGCTGCCGACGTCGGTGTGCACGGCGTAGGCGAAGTCGATCGGCGTGCTCCCTGAAGCCAGGCTCTTGACGTCGCCCTTGGGCGTGAACACGAAGACCTCGTCCTCGAAGAGGTCGACGCGCAGGGTATCCATGAACTCCTTGGCGTCGCCCGTCTCCGACTGCCACTCCATCATCTGGTGGAGCCAAGCCAGCTTGTCCTGATCGCGCTCGCCGCGTTCCTTGTACAGCCAGTGCGCAGCGACACCGAACTCGGCCGTCTGATGCATGTCGTAGGTACGGATCTGGATCTCGAGCGGCTTGCCGCCGGGGCCGATCACGGTCGTGTGCAGCGACTGGTACAGGTTGAACTTGGGCATCGCGATGTAGTCCTTGAAGCGCCCGGGAAGGGGCTTCCAGAGCGAGTGGATGATGCCCACGGCGCCGTAGCAGTCCTTGACCGAGTCGACGAGGACGCGAACGCCGGTGAGGTCGAAGATCTCGTTGAACTCCTTGCCGCCGCGGCTCATCTTCATGTAGATCGAGTAGAAGTGCTTGACGCGGCCGCGGATCTCGGCCTCGATGCCCGCCACGTGCAGGGCGTCCCGCAGGAAGCCCGCGGCTTCGTCGACGTAGTCCTCGCGATCGGCGCGCCGTTGCGCAACCCAGCGCTGGATCTCCTGGTACTTGCGGGGATGCAGTGAGGCGAAGGCGAGGTCCTCGAGCTGCCACTTGAGGTTGTGGATACCGAGGCGGTGGGCCAGCGGCGCGTAGACCTCGAGCGTCTCCTTCGCCTTCTGGATCTGCTTCTGCTTGCCCAGATAGCACAGGGTGCGCATGTTGTGCAGACGATCGCAGAGCTTGATCAGGATGACGCGGATATCGGTCGCCATCGCCACGATCATCTTGCGGTAGTTCTCGGCCTGCTCCTCTTCCTGCGAGGTGAAGTGCATCTTGGTGAGCTTGGTCACACCGTCGACCAGCATGGCGATCTCGGCCCCGAACTCCTCCTCTATCCAGTTCAGCGGCGTGCCCGTGTCTTCGACGACGTCGTGAAGCAGGGCGGCGGCGATGGTCGTGGAGTCGAGCATGAGTTCGGCGGCGTTGAGCGCCGTACCGACCGGATGATGGATGTAGGCCTCTCCGCTCTTGCGGCTCTGCGGTTCGTGCAGGATCGCGGCAGCGACGAAGGCGCGCGTGATGAGATCTCTGTCGGCGTCGGGGTTGTAGCGCTGGACGGCCTCGAGGAGGTCGCTCAGAAGGGGCGCGTACGTCTCGGGGACGCGTCTCAGCGTCTCGCTGTCGGGGAGCTCTGAAGGAAGCCGCTTGTCTGAAACAGTCTGTGCCATTGTCGGTAGCTCGTCGTTTGTGTGATGTCGACCTTGGCCGCCGGCTGGACGAGCTCGTAGGCCGCACCGGCGATGCGCAGGAGACCTGCCTCCCTCAGCACCCGGAATGCGGCGGCGAGCGTCGCGACCGGCGGCAGGAAGGCCGCGCCGCCAAGCAGCTCGCCCTCGAGCGCCTCATCCAGACGGCCGGCGCCAGAGCGGAGAATACGCCACAGGCTGCGGGCGGTCGCCTCAAGGTCGTACCCAGCTTGGCGTATTCCCCCTGCAAAGTCCAGTTCCGCCTGCCCCCAGGCATAGTGCAGCCAAGCCTGGGGGCAAGCGGTGGCGACGTCCGCAAGCAGCCGATCGCCGAACGGGGGATCGGCGAAGACGACGTGATCGAACGAGCTGAGGGCCCGCCGCTGGTCCGGGCGGGCGAGCGCCACGACATCCGGCCCGGCCACGACGATCGCGGCGCTGTCGGCGCCTGCCAGGCGCTCGAGGCAGGCCGCCTGGACGTACAGGCCAAGCTGTTCGAGCTGCGGCGTGAGCAGCTCGCGGGTGAGCAGCGGCCGGCGTCGGGCCACGTCGGCGACCAGGACGAGAACGCGCTCGCCGCCGGCCGCCAGGGCCGTGACGATAGGAGGCGCCGACCTGCCGCGCCGGTCGACGACGCGCTCGGCGGCCGGCGGTGGGACGTCATCCGTGGCCGGCGACAGGTCGTCGAGGACCGCGCTCCAGAATGCGCCGCCGCGGGCGCGGTCCGGGCAGCTCGCATCGCAGCCCGTCGGACAGAGGTCCGACGCCGCCTCGCAGCAGGCCGCGAGGCCGCGCACCTCGACCTGGGCGCTCACCGCGCCGTTGTACTCGTTCTTGGCCAGCGAGAGCAGGACGTCGCGGCGGCCCGAACCGCCGACGGCGTTCAGCTCGGCGAAGTTGAAGTGGATCGCCGGGCAGGACGCGCCGTGGCAGCGCACGCGGTACTGCATGTGCCGGCCGTTGCGCGTCAGGCGCGGCGCCTGCAGCTCCGCGCCGCGCAACAGCAGGGTCACGCCGCGGTTGCCGTAGCCGTGCGGCGCCAGCAGCTCGAGCTCGTCGGCGAGCGTGAGCGTGAGCTCGTGGCCCCCGACGAGCGCGTCGACCTGGCGCACCGGCGCGAAGTCGCCGCCGATCGTGGCGGCAACCTGAGCGACGAACGCCGCCCGGAACGCAGCGATGTGCTCGCGCCGCAGACGCAGGCCGCAGGCGGCGCGGTGGCCGCCGAACGACAGCAGGTGTTTGGAGCTCTGCTCGACCGCCGCGAGGATGTCGAAGGAGGCGACGCTGCGGCCGGACCCTTTGGCTTCGTCGTCCCCCTCGCTGAGGAGGATCGCAGGCCGGTTGTAGCGTTCCGCCACGCGGGAGGCGACGATGCCGACGACGCCCTCGTGCCACTCCGGCGAGGACAGCACGAGGGCCGCCGGCAGCGGCTCCGGCACCTTTGCGCAGGCGTCCTGCAGCATGGCCGCCTCGATTGCCTGGCGCTCGAGATTGAGCTCGTTGAGGCGAAGGGCGAGCGGCAGCGCCGCCTCTCGCGTCTCCGCGCCCAGCAGCTGGAGGGCCAGCGACGCGTCCTCCAGCCGGCCGGCCGCGTTGAGGCGCGGCGCCAGGCGATAGCCCACGAGGCCGGAGGTCAGCGCCTCGGGCTTGACCTCCGCGACCTCCATGAGCGTGGCGAGCCCCGCCCGCGGCGCGCTGCGCAAGCGGCCCAGACCGATGGCCGTCAGGACCCGGTTCTCCCCCAGCAGGGGGACCATGTCGGCGATCGTCCCGATGGCGACGACGTCGGTGTAGGCGCGCAGAGCCAGTGGAACCTCGACCAGCGAGTCCGCCGCCTCCTCAAGGAGCGCGTGGCAGAGTTTGAACGCCACGCCGACCCCGGCGAGCTGGGCGAAGGGGTAGCCGCTCGCCTTGGGTGTGAGGACGAGACAGTCCGGAGGCGGCCCCTCCATCTCGTGGTGGTCCGTGACGATGACGTCCATGCCGAGCTCTCGCGCCCGCGCGACCTCGTCGCGGGCGGTGATGCCGCAGTCGACCGTGACGAGCAGGCGAACCCCAGCCGCCGCCAGCTCCTCCACGGCCGCCAGCGACACACCGTAGCCGTCGGTGAAGCGGTTCGGCAGGCGCCAGCGGACGTCGGCGCCGAGGTCCTGGAGGACGCGCGAGAGCAGGAACGTCGCGGTGATGCCGTCGGCGTCGTAGTCGCCGTGGACGGCGATCGGCTCGCCGCGCCGCAGCGCCGCGTCGATGCGGCGTCGCGCGGCGGCCATGCCCGGCATGAGGTACGGGCTGTGAACCCGGTAGTCCGGATGCAGAAAGGCGCGGGCGTCGGCGCCGCTGCGGAATCCCCGGCGCACGAGGACCTGCGCCAGGACCTCGCTGACACCGAGCTCGGCGGCCAAGGCGCGCACATCGGCGTAGGGCGCCGGCGCGATGCGCCAGGAGACGTCGTCGGTCACGAGAGCTTCACCCGGCGTAGTGTACCGCGCCACGCGGACGGACGGCCCGTCCGCGGCCGGCCCGTCCTCAGCCTGGCGGCGTCGCGGTGGTCCCAGACTCTGGTGGAGAGACCGGGAAGGCAAGCGGCGCCGTAAGGTCCTCGGCCGTCCGGACGCCCGTCGGCTCCAGCGGCAGACGCGCCTCGGCCGCACGCAGGCGCTCGTACGTCGTCTGCAGTTCGGCCTCGAGCTTGCGCTGCCCGGCGAGCGCGGAGGACTGGGCCAGCCAGGCGGCGACCAGGCCGGCGACCAGGATGATCGCCGCCGTCACCAGGGTGATCCAGAAGAGCGAGACGTTGGTCCAGGCGCCGACGCCGTAGTCGATGTCGAAGGCCAGCGAGCGATTGACGGCGCCGGCCCCGACGAACACCAGGGCGACCACGGCAAGCAGTATGAAGGCGTTGCGCACCGGAGCGACCTCCTGGCGTCCTCACGTGCCCGGAGTATAGCAGGGGCCGCGCGAAGGACGCAGGACGCGCAGCCGTCAGGGTGCCGGCGATCAGGAGCCAGACTCGACGGCGGCCTGCTGCAGCTCGTCACGCACCCAACCGTTCAGAGCCTCGGCGCGGAGCCGCCGCGTGAGCTCCGCGATGACCTCACCACGGATCTCCGCGAAGGGAACCACCTCGGCCGGCCGGCGACCGACGACGTTGTAGAGGTGCCAGCGGCCGAAGGAGAAGACGGGCTGCGAGACATCGCCGCTACCGAGATCCGCGAGCGCGTCGGCGACCTCGCTGGGCAGCGACGTCGCGGAGATCCACCCCAGCAGGCCGCCCTCGAAGCGCGTGCTGCTATCCATGCTGTAGTGCCGGGCAACGGACGCGAACGACGACCCGTCGGCGACCTCGGCCGCCGCCTCTCGGGCGAGCTTCTCGTTGGGCACGGTCAGCCGGCGCAGCTTCACCTCAGCCGGCTTCGTGAAGAGCGCGCCCCGGTTCTCGCGGTAGAACTCCCGAACTGCCGCCGCGGTCGGCTTTCGATCCGGGAAGAGGGCGTCCTGCAGCTCCCTCTCCAGAAGAGCGTACCGGGCGGCGGATTCCAGGTCCGCAAGCGTCATGCCGGCCAGCTTGAGAGCGCTCGCCAGCGCCTCCTCCCCGCCGGCGCTCGCCCGAACCTCCTCGACGCGCGCCGCCACGTCCTCATCCTCTACGGTGACGCCGCGCCGCTGCGCCTCGCGGCGCACGAGGAGGCGGCGCATCGCCTGCGCCCGCGCCGCCTCTTGACTGTCATCAGCGCCCGCCAGGCGTAGTTCGGCCCTGATAGCGTCGACATCGGCCTGGGTGATCGGCTCGCCGTCGACGCTGACGACGACGTCCGTCGTTGCACTCGTCGTCGGCGTCGGCGTCGTCGCCTCGCCGCAGGCCGCCGCGAGAAGCCCCGGCACGGCCGCCAAGCCCAGGAGGCCTGCGACGACCGCCATGCTGCGCAGGCGCCGCATGGGCGTCAGGCCGGCTCCTCGGCCACGGGCATGTACGGCTCGGCGCCGACTGATCGCACGCCGTCGTGGAAGCGCGCCGGGTAGTAGCACGCCACCTGATGCGTGTCGCCGGCGTCCCCGCCCGTGCTCGCCAGGCTCGGCATGGCCGTCGCGCAGATATCGTTGGCGCGGTGGCAGCGCGGGTGGAAGACGCAGCCCGCGGGGGGGTTCGCCGGGCTGGGTACGTCGCCCTCGAGAATGATGCGCCGACGTGTGCGCTCCGTCTGCGGATCGGGGATAGGGACCGCCGAGAGCAGCGCCTCCGTGTACGGGTGCTGCGGTTTGTCGTACAGGGTGCCGCTGTCCGAGAGCTCGACGATCTTGCCCAGGTACATCACGGCGACGCGGTCGGAGGCGTGCTTGACCAGCGAGAGATCGTGGGCGATGAACAGGTAGGTCAGCCCGAGCTCGTCCTGAAGGTCCTTCAGCAGGTTGATGACCTGAGCTCGAATCGACACGTCGAGGGCGCTGACCGGTTCGTCGCAGACGATGAGCTTTGGGTTGAGCGCCAGGGCGCGGGCGATGCCGATGCGCTGGCGCTGCCCGCCGGAGAACTCGTGCGGGTAGCGTTCGGCGTGCTCGGCGTTGAGGCCCACAGTCTCCAGCAGCTCGTACACCCTGCGCTTGCGCTCGGCCGGGGTGCCGATGCCGTGGATGTCGAGCGACTCTCCGACGATCTTGCGCACCCGCATCCGCGGGTTCAGCGATGCGTACGGGTCCTGAAAGATGATCTGCATGTCGCGGCGCAGCTTCTGCATCTGGCTGCGCGTCGCGGACACGACGTCGATGCCCTCGAACGTGACCGTGCCGGCGGTCGCCTCGATGAGTCGCAGCACCGCCCGCCCCGTCGTCGACTTGCCGCAGCCGCTCTCCCCCACCAGGCCCAGCGTCTCCCCCTTCTCGACCGAGAAGGTCACGCCGTCGACGGCGTACACCTGGCCGACGACGCGTTTGAGGACCCCGCTCTTGATCGGGAAGTGCTTCTTGAGGTCGCGGACCTCGAGCAGGCTCATGCGCTCGCGCTCCTGATGTGCTCCAGGTCTGCCCGCAGGGCGACGCGTTCGGCCACAGGGACCCAGCAGTGCACGCCGTGGTTCGGGCCGACGGTCTCGTGCTCCGGCCAGCTGTCGCGACACCCGTCGCGGACGTAGGCGCAGCGGGCCGCAAAGGGACAGCCCCCGCGCAGCGCGATGAGGTCGGGCGGCTGCCCCTTGATCGGCGTCAGTCGCGTCCGCTTGTCGAGCCGCGGCAGCGAGCCGAGAAGCCCCCACGTGTAGGGATGGTGGGCGTTGTAGAAGATCTCGTCAATCGGGCCGTACTCGACCGTGCGGCCCCCGTACATGACCATCACCTTGTCGGCGATCTCGGCCACGACGCCCAGGTCGTGCGTGATCAGGATGACGGCCGACCTGTACGCCTCCTGCATCTCGCGCACCACGTCGATGATCTGCGCCTGGATAGTGACGTCGAGCGCCGTCGTCGGTTCGTCGGCGATGAGGATGTCGGGATTGCAGCTGATCGCCATGGCGATCATCACGCGCTGGCGCATGCCGCCCGAGAACTCGAACGGGTACTGCTTGACGCGCGCCGGGGCATCGGGGATGCCCACGCGCGCGAGCAGTTGCGTGGCCATGCCCCACGCCTCCGCCTTGCTCTTGTTCTGGTGGAGCGTGATCGCCTCGGCGATCTGCTTGCCCACCTTGACCACCGGGTTCAGGCTGGTCATTGGGTCCTGGAAGATCATGGCGATGTCGTTGCCGCGCACCTGGCGGATCTCCTCGTCGCTCATCGCCCGCAGGTCGCGCTCGCCGAGCATGAGCGTGCCGTCGACGATCTTGCCGGGCGGGTCGGGCACCAGGCGCATGAGCGACAACGCCGCCACCGTCTTGCCGGACCCGGACTCCCCGACGATGCTGAGCGTCTCGCCACGGTCCAGGGTGAAGCTGACGCCGTTCACGGCCTTGACGACGCCGGCGTGGGTGAAGAAGTGTGTCGAGAGGTCCTTGACCTCGAGCAGGCGTTCGGCCACGGCTACTCCTTGAGCTTGGGGTCGGTGGCGTCGCGCAGCCCGTTGCCGAACGAGATAAAGCCGAAGACCGTGACGACCAGGGCGATGCTGGGGAAGACGAGCATCCACCAGCTGCCGGCCGCCAGGTACGAGAGGTTGTCGGAGATCATCTTGCCCCACGAGGCGTCCGGCGGCTGGATGCCGAGCCCCAGGAAGGCCAGGGCGGCCTCAGTGGAGATGGCGCCGCCGATGCCCATGGCCACGGCGACGTACACAGGGGCCATCGTGTTGGGCAGCACGTGGCGGAAGATGACGCGCTGGTCGCTGGCTCCCTGGGCGCGGGCAGCTTCGACGAACTCCATCGACTTGACGCTCAACACCGACCCGCGGTTGAGGCGGGCGTAGGTCGCCCAACTCAGAATCCCGATGGCGATGAAGACGCTGCTGAACCCCGGCGGAAGGACGGTCAGGAGGAGCAGCACGAACAAGATGAACGGGAAGGCGAAGAAGACGTCGGCGGTGCGCATGATGACGGAGTCGACGGCGCCGCCGTAGTACCCGGAGATGGGACCGAGGATGAGCCCGATGGTCACGCCGATCGCCACGGCGATGATCCCGACGAGCATCGACACGCGCGTGGCGACCAGGACGCGCGAGAAGACGTCGCGCCCCAGGTAGTCGGTCCCGAACCAGTGCGACAGGGAGGGAGGCGTGCCGAGCCCTTCGGGCGAGAGTGCGTAGTTGACCTGGTTGGGGTCGTAGGGCGCCAGGTACGTGCCCAGCAGGTTGGCGACCTCCTCGGCGGTACCGACCACGAGGAAGACGATGATGATGACCATCCCCACCACCGCCAGCCTGTTGCGCTTGAGACGCCGCCACGTGTCCGCCCAGAGGCCGAGGGCTCTCGGACGGGCGTACTCGGCTTCGATGATGTCGGCCTCGCCGGCGGTACTGATCGCGCTGTCGACAACGATGTTGCTGCCGGCCGCGTAGGCCCGGTCGAGGTCAGGGTTCCCATGGGGGAGGAACTCGGGGTGTTCGCCGTCGGGCTCTCTCGGCACTTTGTAGTCCTCTTCGGCCACGAGTCCGCTAGCCCTCGAGGCGGATGCGCGGGTCGACGAACGCGTAGCCCAGGTCGACCAGCAGGTTGGCGAACACGTAGAAGACGGTGGCGAACAGCACGCCGCCGGCGACGACGGGGAGATCGCGGGCGCCGATCGCTTGATAGATCATGAGGCCGATCCCCGGTCGCCCGAACACCGTCTCGGTGAGGATGGCGCCGCCCATGAGCGCGCCAAGGTCGATGCCGGCGATCGTCATCACCGGGATGACGGCGTTCTTGAACGCGTGCCCGGTGATCACCCGCCGGCCCGAGAGCCCCTTAGCCCTCGCCGTGCGGACGTAGTCCGTACGGATCACCTCGAGCATCGAGGCGCGCTGCATGTACGAGATATAGGCCACCTCGATGAGTCCCAGCGTCACGGCCGGGAGGATCAGCGTCGTGAAGGACTCCCAGTCGGCGGGAATGATGCCGAGGACGTTCTCGCCGGCGCCGAGTAGGGGCAGCAGGTCGAGCTTCAGGCCGAAGAACCACTGCATGAAGAGCGCGAGGACGAACACCGGTATGCCCCAGATCATGAGTGCGACCGTCGTGAGGGCTCCGTCCCAGAAGGTGTACTGACGCAGGGCCGAGTAGATGCCGAGCGGGATGCCGAGCAGTTCGATGAGGACGGCAGCGATGGCGAGCTGGATCGTGTAGGGGGCATTGATCCTGATGAGCTCGCGGACATCCTGCTGCAGGTAGTAGGACTGGCCGAGATCGGCGTGAACCAGGCGGCCGACGTACTTGACGTACTGCACGGGGAGCGGCTGGTCGAGGCCGAGATGCTCGCGGATCGAGGCGATCCGCTCCGGCGTGGCGCCCTTGCCGGCGACCATCACCGCCGGGTCCCCCGGGACGGCGAAGAGGATGATGAACGTGATGACACTCACGCCCACCAGAACGATCACCATCTGGATCAGACGCCTGATGATGTAGGGCACCATGCGGGCTAGCTTACCTCAGGAAAAGCCGCATGTGCGGCGGGCACAACTGCCTGGATTGACGAAATCGGACGGCCCGCCGTTCTGGCGAGCGGCGGGCCGTCCGATCTTCTCAGCCGCGGGCGCTCGACCGGCCTGCGGCGCAGTGCCTAGCGGCCTGCTACTTCACCCACAGCTTCCACATGGCGATGAAAGCGATGGGATCCTGGTAGAAGCCGCCGATGCGGTTGTTGGTGACGCGGTAGGCACGGGGGAAACAGGTCGGAATGACCGCGACATCCGTGAGCATCATCTTCTCGGCCTCCGCGTAGAGGTCGTAGCGCGCCGTCGCGTCCCCCGTCGCTCTGGCCTTGTCCAGCATGGCATCGAACTCGGGGTTCTTGTAGAAGCCGTTGTTGTACTGCGGCGATGCTGTGGATGTGAACAGCGGGTAGAGGAAGTTGTCGACCGACGGGTAGTCGGCGATCCAGCCGGAACGGTACACCTGGCCCTCGCCCTTGGAGGTCTTGTCGAGGAACGTGGCCCACTCGAAGTTCTCGAGGGTGGCGGTGATGCCGGCGGCCTTCCAGCCGGCCTGCAGCACCTCGGCCGTCTTCTGGTTGCTCTCGTCCGTGTTGTACCAGTACTTGACGGTCGGGACGGCCTTGCCATAGGCGGCGACGGCGGCCTTGGCGCCTTCGAGGTCGTTGGTCTTGTAGGGGCTGACGTTGGGCCGATAGCCAGGCAGACCCTCGGGGGAGAACCCCGTCGCCGGCACGGCCAGCCCCTCGTAGACGATGTTGATGATGCTCTGCGCGTCGGCGGCCATGTACATGGCCTTGCGCAGCTCAAGACCCTGGTCGCCGCCGACCACCGGGTCGTTCATGTTGAAGACGACGTAGTCGTTCGTGATGTACGGCCAAGCCTTGGCGGTCCAGGCACCCGAGGTCACGTTCGGGTTCGACTGGGACGACTTGACCTGCCCCGGCGGCACGTGCGTGTAGTCGACCGCTGCCCTTCTGGAACTGCAGCCACGACGTCTGGCTCGAGACGATGATCGGCATGTGGATGGCATCCACGTAGCCGGCGTTCGCGGTGTCCCAGTAGTCGGGATTCTTGGCCATATCGATGTACTGCTTGTGCACCCACTTCGTGACCTGGTACGGGCCGCTGCCCACCGGCTTCTCGTTGTACTTGGCCAAGCCGATCTTGTTGATGTAGTCGACCGGCAGCGCCGACGAAACGACGGCGAGCAGGGAGATCGGGAATTCTGCGAACGGGTACTGGAGCTTGACCTGGAGGGTGTAGTCGTCGAGCGCCTTGACGCCGGTGAGACCCACCTTGGGATCCGCCGCGAAGCCGCTGGGGGCGCAACCCTCGATCGGAGAGAGAATGTAGCTGGTCGGCGACTGGTTCTTCTCGTCGGTGACGAAGTTCCAGGAGTCGACGAACGTCTGCGCCGTGATCGGCGTGCTCACCGGCGGCGCGAACTTGGCGGTCTTCTTCAGCTTGAAGACCCAGGTCTGGTTGTCGGCCGACTCCCAGCTCTCGGCGATGTCCGGTGCGGCCGTGACGTTGCCCTTGTCGTCGGTCGCGACCTTCACCAGCCCGTTGAAGGACTGATGGACCACCTGTGCGCCTTCGGACTCGTACGCCGAAACGGCGTTGATGGAGTAGGGATCCGACCCAAGCACGAAGTTGTACGTGCCGCCCGGTTTGGGTGTGTCTCCCGCCGACGGCGACGATGCAGGTTCGTTGCTGCCGCCGCAGGCGCCAAGAGCGAGCGCCCCCACGACGACCACGGCGCTCGCCAGCGGCAGGATGCGCCAACCCTTCTTCAGTCTCTTCAAAGTGCCCTCCTGGATCGACCTGATGTGAGCCTCTCGCCGGCCGCCGCGCGGGCAGTCATGGCCGAGAGGTCCAGCCGCCTAGCAGATTCCCCTCGTTCACCTCCGCCCGCGAGTGCCTCTCTCCGAAGCCGTACTCGACCGCCGGGCCTGATCTCCTGAGCGATTCACCTGGCGAGGGCCCAGCCCCGGCGGCCGCCGGCATCGCCGGCAGTTCAGCCTATGCGCCAAACCAGCAGAAGCGTCGTGACGAAGAACAGAACGCCGGTGATGATCGTGTAGCGCGTGAGGTTGCGCTCCATGACGCTCGCCGACGACGCGAATGAGAAGCCCGTAATGCTGGCCATACCCGAGTCCTTGCCGGAGTGCAGCAGAATGAGGCCGATGAGGACGACGGAGACGATCAGATGCAGGGCAACGAGTACGGCGGTGAGCACAGGAGCTCCTCCTTGTGGCTGGTCTTGACATTGCCGATGAGAATACAACGCTTGCAGACATGACTACAAACAGGTTCGCCGAGGCGCTTCCGCACCCTCTCTGGTCGCACCGGCGATGTGCGCCAGTTAGCCGGCGGGTTCGAGCAGTGAGACGCCTGTCATTTCGGCCGGCGGCGGGATGCCCATGAGGGCGAGAACGGTCGGCGCCAGATCGCAGAGGCGGCCGCCCTCGCGCACCCGTGTGCCGGGCACCGTGGCCAGAAAGGGTACGAGATTGGTGCTGTGGGCCGTGTTGGCGCTGCTGTCGGCCTCGAGCATCGAGTCGGCGTTGCCGTGATCGGCGGTGATGAGGCAGACGCCGCCCAGCGCCGCCACGGCGGCGGCGACGCGTCCGAGACACTCGTCCACTGCCTCTATCGCGGTCACCGCGGCGCTGATGACACCGGTGTGGCCGACCATGTCCGCGTTCGCGTAGTTCGCGACGACGAAGTCGAAGGCGCCGCGCTGCAGGCGCCCCACGAGCTCGTCGGTGACCCCGTAGGCGCTCATCTCGGGCTTGAAGTCGTAGGTGGGCACGTCGCGCGGGCTCGGCACGAGCACGCGCTCCTCCCCCTCGACCGCCGCCTCCATGCCGCCGTTGAAGAAGAACGTCACGTGAGCGTACTTCTCGGTCTCGGCGATGTGCAGCTGGTGCCGCCCGTGCTCCGCCAGCACGTCGGCCAGGACGTGCGTCGGATGCTCGGGAGGGAAGGCCACGGGCACTGGGAACTCCCGCTTGTACTGCGTCATGGTGACGACATCGACGGCCGGCGGACGCGACCCGCGGTCGAAGCAGGTGAAGCCCCCGTCGAAGAACGCCTGGGTGAGCTGGCGACCGCGGTCCGGGCGGAAGTTGAAGAAGAGGCAGACATCGCCGTCCCGAACCCGCGGACGGAGCTCCGGCGCGACAATCGTCGGACGGACGAACTCGTCGTTCTCGTCGCGGCGATACGCCGCGTCGACGGCCGCCTGGGCGTCGGCGGCCGCGAACCCCTCGCCGTAGACGAGGGCGTCGTAGGCCAGCTTCGTCCGCTCCCAACGGGTGTCGCGATCCATGGCGTAGTAGCGTCCGCAGATCACGCCGAAGCGGCCCAGGTGCAGGCGGTCCATGACCGCCTGCACCCGGGCGAGATACTCCTTGGCGCTGCGGGGCAGCGTGTCGCGGCCGTCGAGAAAGGCGTGGACGAGCACGTCGCCGACGTGCTCGCGGGCTGCGAGATCGAGACACGCTGCGAGATGTCCCATGTCGCTGTGGACCCCGCCCTCGGACACCAGGCCCATGAGGTGCAGCGTGCTGCCCCGGCCCACAGCCTTGGCGCAGGCCTGCCTGAGCACCCGGTTCGCGAAGAACTCGCCGTCCTCGATCGCCTTCGTGATCCGCGTCAGGTCCTGGTAGACGATCCTGCCGGCGCCGATGTTCAGATGGCCGACCTCGGAGTTGCCCATCTGACCCGGCGGAAGGCCGACCGACGGCCCGGACGCGTCGAGGACGCCGTGCGGGTACTCGGCCGCGAGCCGGTCGAAGGCGGGAGTGTCTGCAAGGCTGACGGCGTTGCCGGGACCCGGCGGGGCACAGCCCCACCCGTCGAGCACGATCAGGACCACCGGCCGGTAGAGCCGCCCTGTCGGAGACAGGGCGGGGTTGCCGGCCGGCGTCGCGCCCGCGCCCGACGACGTCACGCGGGCTCCACGAAGCGCACGATGCGGGCGAACTCGTTGGGGTCGAGGCTGGCGCCGCCGACGAGCACTCCATCGATGTCCGGCTGCGCCATGAGCGCGTCGATGCTCCCCCCGTTGACGCTCCCCCCATACAGGATGCGCACGGCATCGGCGGCGCCGCCGAAGGTGCTGCGCAGCCGCTCCCTCATGAACGAGATCGTCTCCTGCGCCATGTCGGGCGTGGCCTGCCTGCCGGTGCCGATCGCCCAGATGGGCTCGTAGGCAACGGCGACCAGGGCGAACTCCGCGGCACTGACGTCGGCCAGGCCGGCGTCGATCTGGCCCCCTACCTTGGCCTCGGTGAGCCCGCTCTCCCGCTCCTCGAGCGTCTCACCGACGCAGAGGATTGGCCGGATACCCTTGTTCAGCGCCGCCCGCACCTTGTGGGCGAGCATCCGGTCGGTGTCTGACGGGTAGTTGCGCCGTTCCGAGTGTCCGAGGATCACGTAGTGAGCCCCCACCTCGCGCAGCATCTCGGGCGAGACCTCGCCGGTCGAAGCGCCCTCGTCGCTGGCGGCCATGGTCTGGGCACCGATCGCCACGTTGGTGCGCACGACCTCGCCCATGGCGCTCTCGAGACAGACGAACGAGGGACAGACGACGACATCGCGCTCCCCGGCGGAGCGCACCAGCGGGACGAACTCGCGCAGGTACTCGACCGTCTCCGGCCGCGTCTTGTACATCTTCCAGTTGCCGGCGATCAGCGGGCGTCGACCGGCGGCGGCGGTGACACCGCGCTCCATGAGGGCCTCGACACCCGGCAGCGACCGCCCTTCGAGAAACTGCAAGGAGGCGCCGCCGCCCGTCGACACGTGCGTGAAGCGTGCCTCCAGCCCGTACTTGCGGGCCGCCGCGACGGTGTCGCCGCCGCCGGCGACGGTGACCGACGCGCTCGCGGCCATCGCCTCACCGATCGCCTTCGTGCCGGCGCCGAACTCGTTGATCTCGAACAGGCCCATCGGACCGTTCCAGTAGATGGTGCCGGCGTTGCGCAGCTCCCGGACGTGGCTCTTGATGGTCTCCGGACCGATGTCCAGAGCCATCTTCTGCGGGTCGATGCCGTCAACGGGCACGACCTCCATGGCGGCGCCGGCCGCCGCCTCGTCGGCGACGACCACATCGGTCGGCAGCAGGAGCCGGCAGGTCCCTGTGGCGGCCGCGGCGAGTACCTCGGCCGCTACCTCGACCTGGTCCGCCTCGCACAGCGACCGGCCGACGTCGTGGCCCTGAGCCACGAGGAAGGCGTTCGCCATCGCCCCGCCGACCAGGATTCGGTCGGCCAGCCGCAGCATGCGCCTGATGAGGGTGATCTTCTGCGAGACTTTGGCCCCGCCGAGCACGACGATGAACGGGCGGGCGGGATCGCGCAGCAGGCGGCTGAGGATCTCGAGCTCGCGGATCATCAGCAGACCGGCGACCGACGGCAGGAAGCGGGTGATGCCCTCGATCGACGCGTGGGCGCGGTGCGCCGCGCCGAAGGCGTCGTCGACGTAGACGTCGGCGAGCTCGGCGAGCTGCCGGGCGAAGTCGCGGTCGTTCGCCGTCTCCTCGGCGTAGAACCGCACGTTCTCGAGGAGCATGATCTCGCCGGGCTGCAGCCGTTTGGCTGCCTCCCGGACCTCCGGGCCCACGCAGTCGTCCATCTTGCGCACCCTGCGGCCCGTCAGTTCCTGCAGGCGGCGGGCGACCGGCTCGAGGCGGCTCCCCTCGACCACCTTGCCCTGCGGGCGATCCAGATGCGAGGCGAGAATCACCGAGCAGTCCTGCTCCAGCAGGTAGTTGATCGTCGGCAGCGTGGCGCGGATGCGCATGTCGTCGGCGACCTCGCCGCGCACGATGGGCTCGTTGAAGTCGACGCGGCAGAAGACGCGCTTCCCCGCAAGCGGATACTCGGTTACCGAACGCTTCATTTCGCCTGCATCCTCCTCGTCGTTGGTCCGGCCCCCGGGTGACTTCTCACAGGACCCGCTGGATGAGATCGGCGACGCGGCACGAGTAGCCCCACTCGTTGTCGTACCACGACACGCACTTGACCATGTTGCCCTTGGTCATCGTCAGCGCGGGATCGAAGATCGAGGAATGCGAGTTGCCGACGACGTCGACACTCACGATCGGGTCCTCCTGATACTGGAGGATGCCCTTCATCCTGGCGCTCTCGGACGCCGCTTTCATGGCCATATTGACGTCCTCGACCGTGACCTGCGTATCGAGCTGGGCGACGAGGTCGGTGAGCGAACCGTCCGGCGTCGGCACGCGCAGGGCGAACCCGTCGAGCCTGCCCTCGAGCTCGGGGATGACCAGGGACACGGCGCGAGCCGCCCCGGTGGTCGTCGGGATGATCGAGAGGGCCGCCGACCGCGCCCGGCGCAGGTCCTTGTGTGGGAAGTCGAGGATCACCTGATCGTTGGTGTAGGCGTGGATCGTCGTCATGAAGCCCTTCTCGATCCCGAAGTTGTCGACGAGGACCCGAGCCATCGGCGCGAGGCAGTTGGTCGTGCAGCTCGCGTTGGAGATGATGTCGTGCTTGGCCTTGTCGTAGACCTCCTCGTTGACGCCGAGGCAGAGCGTGACGTCGGGATCCTTGGCGGGAGCCGAGATGATCACCTTCCGGGCGCCGGCCTCCAGGTGCTTGCCGGCGCCGGCGCGATCGACGAAATGCCCGGTTGACTCGACGACCACATCGACGCCGAGGTCGGCCCAGGGGAGCTGGGCGGGATCGCGCTCCCGGGTCACCTTGATCGGCACCCCGTCGACGACCAGCGCGTCGTCCTCCAGGGAGACGCTCCCGGCAAAGGCGCCGTGCACCGAGTCGTACTTCAACAGGTGCGCAAGCGTCCTGGCATCGGTGAGATCGTTGATCGCCACGATGTCGACATCCGCGCCCTGCTTGAGTGCCGCCCGCAGGACGAGCCGCCCGATGCGGCCGAAGCCGTTGATGGCTACCCTTACGCTCATTGCCCCCTCCTGAACGATTGTGGCTTTTCGGCCAGCTTACCAGAGCAACGGCGTTTCCCGGCAGCGCCTCCGAGAGCCGGCTGGACCGCGACCGCAACCCCCGCGTCCCTCACCTCAGCTGGGCGGCGGGGGCCTGCGGCACCGTCGGAATGCGGCCCAGATAGATGTGACCGGTGCGGCCGTCGATGGAGAGCCAGTCACCGGCGCGCAGCGTGTGGCCGGCGATCCGCACCAAACCCTCGCGTTCGACGACTTCGAGGTCCGCGCACTCCACGACCGCCGTCTTGCCGAGCCGCTTGGCGGTGACGGCGGCATGCGAGGTGGCCCCGCCGCGGGCCGTGAGAATCCCGCTCACGCGGGCGATGATGCCGATGTCCTCGGGCACGGTATCCGGCCGCAGCAGCACGATGTTCTCCTCCGGGGCGTCCGCCAGGAGCTGGTCGATCTGACGGGCGTTGACGGCGGCGCGCCCGGCGTAGGCGCCGCCGGCGACGCCCGTCCCGACCGCTACGGGCGGCCCGTAGGCCTCAGCCGTCGTGTCGAAGTACGGCGCGTCCATCTTCTGCTCCGCGACCACGGCCCGCTTCTGCAGGATGTACAGGTCGTCGGCCGCCGGCGACTCGAACGTGAACTCGATCTCCTGCGGGTCGACGCCACGTTCGCCGACGAGATCGCGGGCCACGGCGAGGAGGCGGCGGTAGACCTCGGGGAAGCTCTTCTCGAGCGAATGCCGCGTACCGCGATAGGTCGGGCTGCCGAGGCGCTGGGACTCCGAGATGGGCAGCGGGAAGACCAGTCCGCCCACGAGGTCCTCCCCTTGGGCGCAGACGGCGAAGTCGCCGAAAAGGCGCACCTGGTGGCTGTAGGGCTCGAGCGGGCTGCTCGTGAACGTGACGCCGGACCCGGAGTCCAGGCTCAGGTTGCCGAAGACCATGCGCTGGACTACGACACCGGTCCCCCACTCCTCGGCGATCCCCGTGTACTCGCGGAACAGACGGGGATCGCGAGCGTCCCACGACGCGAGCACCTTGTCGATGCAGGAGACGACCTGGGCGAACGGATCGTCGAGGAAGACGACCCCTTCCTCCACCGCCCGCCGCTTGTACGCGAACGCGATCTGACGCATCTGTTCCACCGAGAACTCGAGCTTCTGCTCGATGCCGTAGCGACTCTTGAACCCGGTCATGATGGCGTCGAAGACGTCGCGCTCGACGCCCTCGGACATGGCCCACGACTGGAGGAAGCGGCGGTAGCTGTCCCACGTCGCCCAGCCCAGGCCCGTCTGTCGTGACCGCGCCTCGGCGATCTCGTCGTTGAGGCCGACGTTGACGAGCGTCGTCATCAGGCCCGGCATCGAGATCGGAGAGCCCGAACGGATCGACAACAGCAGAGCGCGGCCCGGGTCGCCCAGACGCAGGCCGGTCTGCCGCTCCAGCCGGCGGAGGGCGTTCTGGACGCGCCGCATCGCGTCTTCGTACAGCGGCGCGTACGTCATCGCGGGCATCGCATGGAAGAGCTCCGTCGTGATGACGAAGCCCTCCGGCACCTTGTGGCCGCAGGCCGCCATCTCCTTGAGCCCCAAGCCCTTGAAGCCCAGGGTCATCTGGTCGTCCGTGGCGGGCCTGTGCCTGTCGATCGGCGTGATCAGGCGCTCGGGGTCGTAGTTCATCATGCGCGTCAGGGCGCGGCTGCCCAGACGTTCGTCGAGCAGCGAGATGTGACGCAAGGCGGCAGCCGCGTACCGGTCGAGAGCCTGCATGCCGAGAGCGGAGACGAGCACATCGCGGAGGACCACCTCGGCGACGGCGTCCACGGATTGGCAGCGGGCCTCGCATTGCCGAGGATCGTTGACGAGCGTCGTGCGCAGAATCTGCTCGTAGCTCAGCACCGACCTGCTGACGAGCTCGGTGACGCTGTTGACGAGGAACTGGAAGGTGTTCTGGTACTGGTGAAAGGTGAAGTTGTAGCTGCTGAAGCTGGCCTCGAGCAGGCTCAAGTCGCTGCGGAGTCCGCTGGAATCGACGCCGTCCACGGCCAGCGCCCTGACGAATCGCGCGATTGTGCGCGCCATGCGGCGGAGCGACGCCCGGGTCACGTACTGCTCGACGCCCTCCGCCACCACATCGTCGAGCAGCCTCCCCACGAGGTTCTCCACCCGGAAGGAGAGCCCGAGCGCATCGAACTTGGCCTCGCTGTAGGTGCCGTAGATCGAGGGGATACCCGCCGCGATGTGCCGCTTCTGGTACAAGTTCTCGACCGCCTGCGACTGGGACCGGTTCAGGATGATGACCTTGAGCTCCTCAAGCAGCCGGAGGGCGCTGTCGAGCAGGTGGTCGCGGGTCTCGATCGTCGGCTTGGCCTGCCACGCGGTCATGGCTTGCCCGAACGCGCGGCGCACGCCTGGGGAGAGCTGCAGATGGCGTTCCACGGCGGCGCCGACGGGGGCGGCCGACAGCGAGTACTTCTCCGCCACGAGCTGGTAGGTGCGGACCACGAGCGCGACCCTTCGCGCGTCGAGCGACGCCGGCGAGCCGCAGGCGACGTCGCCGGCGTCCCCGTCGAGCCTTGTCAGGGCCTCCAGCTCGCCTGCCAATGCGCCGGACCGCGTCGCCAGCAGCCTGTCCAGCACGTCGTCCACTTGCTGATCGCCCCAGACCTCACCACTCGCGGTCCAGCGGTCACGCAGGGCGAGCAGCACCTGATGCGGCCCGCGCGCCCACTCCAGCTCGGCACGCACGGCGTCCATCGTGTTGGTGGAGACGAAGGGTTGCACGCGAGACGGATCGAGTGTCGCCCAGTAGGCCAGCACGGCGCGGCTGAACGCGACCAGGCGATTGGACGACTCGGCGTGCACCTGCTTGCGGAGGAAGTGCATGAGCGTGTCACGCCGTCCGCAGACCTCGTCCAGCTCGGTCGACACGTTCCTCAATTCGCCCTCCGCCCCGATCTCGTCGAAGTACACGGGAAGGGTGCGCAGCGTCTGCTTGGCGACGAAGTAGATGGACCGGATGTCGGCGTTGAGGAAGCGCGTGACGTCGCGCTGGAAGAGGTCGGTGTCGGCGATGTACACGCCGCCCAGACGCAGCTGGACGTTGAGTGCCGCGGCCAGCCGCTCGAAGAGCGCGGGATTCGACTCGATGATGTGCAGCCAGCAGCGGATCTTGGGAAGGTGGTAGGGGTTCACCACCGTCTCCCACTCGTCTGTGGCGCCGGCGATCTCCGGGTACTGGAAGGGCCACGAGAGGATGTCTTCGATGAGGTGGTCGGCGGCCTTCACATTGCCGGCCTCGCCGATCGCGACCCCAATGGCTTCGTAGCACTGGAAGCGCGTCAGCAGGAACTCGTTGTCCCGGCCGCGGAAGAACGACGTGAGCCGGGTGAGGATCTTCTCGGCGTCCGGGTGGCGATTCGGCTGGACCATCAGCTTCACCACGCCGAGAAGATCGACCATGGCTTCCTTCTGCCGGTAGCCGAGTGTTTCGTCCTTCAGCAGGAAGAGACAGACCGCGAAACGGTCCTCGAGATTCTCCATCCTGGAGAGCCGGCCGACGGCGGCCGCCAGGATCTCCGAGGTGATGGGGAGGTCCGGCGAGAGCAGCTCCTCCCCGGCCGCTGTCTGGGCGTGCTCGATCAGAGCCGCGAGATGACCGCCGGCGAGCAGGGCGAACCCCTCGGTGACGGCGTCAGGCTCCGTCAGCCCGGCCTCTTGCTCGGTCGCCCAGCGCGGCACGTCGAGATGACCTGCGAGCCGCTCGTACCCGGCGATCAGAACGCGTCGATGCAGCTCGAGGAAGACCGAGGCGACCGCCGGTCGCGCGGCGGCTCGCTCGGCAACGTCCCGCAGCAGGCCGTCGCGTTCGAGGAATGCGGTGGTGTGCCGCGGCAGTAACCTGGCGAGCCCCTCCCCCAGCGCCCCGAGCGCCTCGTCGTACTCCGCCGCGTGGGGGCCGTTCAGCGTGTCCCGGCACCAGCCGAGCACGCCGCGCAGCATGAGCGAGAACTGCTCGTTGGTCACCCGTGACTCGAGGACGCCGACGGCCAGCTCCGAGAGGAGCTCGAAGAGCGCGGCGCGCTCCTCCGAGCGCTCGAGGTACAGCCAGTTCCTCAGAAGGATCGTCTGGAAGCCCTCGACGAGGGCGTCGATGTTCCGGTAGGAGTGGAAGTACTCCCCGACCGTCTCCGTGAGCGAGGCGCGCACGCCGTGGAACCCGTCGGCGGCCTCGAGCAGGGGGAGGTAGCGCGGCGGAATGACAATCTCCTGGGCGGTGCTCGCGATATTGGCGCGCAGGGCGTCGGAGTCGAACGGCAGCGGAGACGTCTTCACGGCACCTCGATGATAGCATGGCGACGCCGGCCGAGACGGGAGAAGGCAGGGGTCCGAGAGTGCGACGAACGCTTGGCATCAACGGTCTGGGGCGAATCGGCAAGCTCACGTTGTGGCATCACCTTGGGCACGACGACTTCGATCGCATCGTCGTCAATCTGGGTCGGCCGGTAGGCACGTCGCTCGAAGCGCTCGTTCAGTACATCGCCAAGGACACGACCTACGGACCGCTGCAGCGCTTCCTCCACGGTCAGAAGGGCGTCCTCGATCTGCGCGTCGTCGACGAGGAGCGCGGGCTCATCAGCGCCTACGGCAAGGAGCTCGTCATCCTGCGCCAGGCCCGCGATCCCAGGAACATCGGTTGGAGAGACCACGGGGTCTCCCTCGTCGTCGAGTGTACCGGCAAGTTCCGCGATCCCGCCGCGGGGCCCGACCAGCCGGGCGGAGCCCTTCGCGGCCACCTGGCGGCGGGGGCGCGGGTCGTCGTCCAGAGCTCCCCGTTCAAGATCGGCAAGGGCGCCAGCCTCCCCGACGACTCGGCTATGCTCATCGAGGGGATCAACGACTACGCGTTCGACCCGGCGAGGCACAGGCTGATCTCCGCGACGTCTTGCACGACCACGGCCCTCGCCCACATGATGCGCCCGCTCATGGACCGTGAGCTCACCCGGAACATGATCACCGCCGGCATGAGCACCGTTCACGCCGTGACCAACTCCCAGCCGGTGCTCGACGTCGTCCCCAGGGCGGGCGCGACCGACCTCCGCAAGAGCCGCGGCGCCCTCGGCAACGTCGTCATCACGTCGACCAACGCGGCCGCCGCCCTGGAGCACGTCATGCCGGAGATCGCGACCATCGGCTTCATGGCCGACTCGGTGCGCATCCCCACGGCCAGCGTCAGCCTCATCATCCTCAACGTGACCTTCCAGAGCGAGTCCCGCCCCGACGGCACCGTGTCAGTGGAGCGCGACGCCATCAACGCGATCTATCAGGAGGCCGCCCAGGGCGAGGCGCGCGGCCTGCTCCGGTACAGCGCCGAGCAGAACGTCTCGGCCGACATGCTGGGCGAGGACGCGGCCGTCGTTATCGAGGGCGTCGAGACACATACCCGCACTGGTTTCGTGAACATCAAGGTGCCGTCGGCTCCGGGGCCGACGCCGGGCATCGGCGAGACCGTCAGCGTACCGCTGACGCACGTCAAGATCTTCGGCTGGTACGACAACGAGATGGGGAGCTACACGCACCGTCTCGGCCACCTCACGAGCCAGGTCGGCCGAAGCGTCTAGATGCGTTCCGTCAAGTTGCGGGTGCCCGGTCGAGCTCAGCCCGAGCTGGCGCCCCCCTCCGGCGCGAGCGCCGTCCTCAGAGCCCGTCGGCGAGCTCGACGAGCCGCCGCAGACGGTGGTTGACGGCCGACTTGCTGAGCGGCGGCTGAGCCAGCTGTGACAACTCGCTCAGCGGCAGGTACGGGTACTCCAGGCGCAGCTCCGCGACCTGCCGCAGGGCCGCCGATACAGCAGGCCACGCGGACGAGGCCATCAGTCGTCGCACGGCGTCCGCCTGCCTCTCCCCCGCCGCCGCCGACCGTCGGGCGTTGGCGGCGTCGCAGTTGGCCAACCGGTTGGCGCTCTGGCGGACGTCGCCCAGGACGACGTGCTCCTCCCAGCGCAGGCACGCGCTGTGCGCCCCCATGGTGGCGAGCAGGTCGGCCGCCGTCTGCGAGCGCTTGCTGTAGCACGCGACGTTGCGTTCCCGGGCAACGACCCTGAACTGGAGGCCCATGCGGGCGAGAAGACCACACACCTGCACGGCGAAGTCCTCGTCCTCGACCGTGAACTCGACGTGCACCTCGGAGCCCGGCGCCGAGATCGATCCGCAGCCGAGGAAGAGGCCGCGCACGAAGGCATCCAGACAGCAGCGCAGTTCGACGAGGCGGTGCGACACGTTCATCCGTAGCTGCAGCTCGTCCGAGAGGACGCCGAGCTCGTTGAGGAGCTGGAGGTCGCGCGGCTCGTCGCCGAGGATCACCTCGTACCGCAGGCCCAGCGGTGAGACGCTCATCGTGCGCAGAAGAGCGGGCACGCCAAAGGACTTGAGCAGGGCCAGAATGTGGCGAGCGGTGGCCGGCCGCTTGACCGAGATGCGCACGTTGTAGCGCCCCCCGGGGCCGATCTCGAAGACGCCGGCCCCGAACAGGATCCCCGCGAGCTCGGCCCGCCGGCAGTGCTCGGCCGGCGACAGCGTCTGGCCGAGCTCGAGCTTGACGTCGCGAGCAAAGGACATCGGCTCTGCTAGACCAGCTCGAGGAGCGCCTCGGTGAGGCGCTCGGGGTCGTGCCGCACCACGTCGCTCTCCCCCGCGACTGAAGCTCTCACGACTCTGACGCCCAGCCCGCGGATGCGCTGCTCGTCGATCGCCACCGGCTGCGCGCCCTGGCGCTCGTAGCTCGCAACGAGCTCGTCGGAGAGCGGGCCGTCGTTGACCAGGACAACGTCAATGACTCCGCGCATGCCGTGACGGCGAAGCGCGTCGAGGTGATCCGCCGCGGTGTACCCGTCAGTCTCGCCGGGCTCGGTCATGACGTTGCACACGTATACCACCTGAGCATGGGTCTCCTCGAGCGCCGTTCGGACCTCCGGGATGAGCAGATTGGGGATGACGCTGGTGTAGAGACTCCCCGGTCCGAGCACGACCACATCCGCGCGCGCGATCGCGCTGATCGCCTCCGGCAGGGCGCGCGGCGCTTCCGGCGTCAGCCAGACCCGCCGCGGCAGCCGATCGGCCGCCGTGATTGTGCTCTCGCCGGTGACACGGACGCCGCCTTCCAGCTGGGCGTGCAGCACGACGTCGTCGAGGGTCGACGGCAGCACCCGGCCGCGGACCTTGAGCACCCGCGTCGACTCCTGCACGGCCAGCTCGAAGTCGCCGGTGACCTGCGCGAGCGCAGCCATGAACAGATTACCGAAGCTGTGCCCGTGCAGGCCGCCGTCGTCGGGGAAGCGATACTGGAACAGCCGGCTCATCAGCGACTCGTCGTCGGCGAGCGCCACCAGGCAGCTGCGCAGATCTCCCGGCGGCGGCACGCCGATGTCGCGGCGCAGCAGCCCAGAGCTGCCGCCGTCGTCGGCCATCGTCACCACAGCCGTGAGGTTGCTGGTGCGGCTCTTCACGCCGCTGAGCAGGGCCGCCAGCCCGGTGCCGCCGCCGATCGCCACCACGCGGGGCCCCCGGGCGAGCTGGGCCGCCGTCCTGATCTCGTCGGCGGTCTCCGGCGTCGTCTTGTGGAAGACCCAGGCGTGCTGGGCGCTGATGAGCACCATGAGGGCGCCCACCACCAGCCCGTCGAGGGCGATCACCATCGCCGCCCAGTGCCGCTTCTCCAGCCAGCCCATGCCGAGACCTTCCATGAGCTGCGGCGACCACAGCACGCCAATGGCGAACAACGCCGAATAGGCGAGCAGGACGACCCCGGCAAACCCCAGCAGCAACCAGCGCTTGATGCCGAGGCCAGGGTAGAACCAGGCGAGCGAGATGTGCATGGGACTCCCGGTCAGTCTCGCGTGATGTCCCGGTGCCGAACGATAGTGTAGTAGCCCTGCTTCTCGTAGGTCTTGCCGATGAGCTCGGCGAGCGCCACGGACCTGTGCCGGCCGCCCGTGCAGCCGACGCCGATCGTGAGGTGCGCCTTGCCCTCGGCGGCGTAGTGCGGGAAGAGGAAGTCGAGCAGGGGGAACAGGCGCTCGAGATACTCCCGGGTGCCGGTCGACTGCATGACGTAGTCGCGCACGTCGGGATCGAGGCCGGTGAGCGGTCGCAGGCGCAGATCGTAGTGAGGATTCGGCAGGAACCGCACGTCGAAGAGGAGATCCGCGTCGATGGGGATGCCGTACTTGTAGCCGAACGAGACGATCGCGAAGACGATGTTCGAGCGCCTCGTATGCTGGATGAGATCGGCATTCAGACGTGCCTTGAGCTCGTGCACCGACGTGTCGCTTGTGTCGATCACGACGCTGGCGCGCTCCCGCAGCCCTGCCAGCAGGCGGCGCTCCTTGCGGATGCCGTCGATGACGCTGCCGTCCTCCGCCAATGGATGGCGGCGGCGCGTCTCCTTGAAGCGCCGGACGAGTGCCTCGTTGGAGGCCTCGAGGAAGACGAGCGTGTGCTCGACGCCCCGTTCGTGGAGCTCGTCCAGACACTGTTCGAGACGCCCGAAGTACTCGCCGCCGCGCACGTCGCTGACGACGGCGACACGGTCGACCTTGCTTCCCTGGCGGCGGAAGAGGTCAACCAGCGTGGGGACGAGCTCTGGCGGCAGGTTGTCGATGCAGAACCACCCGGCGTCCTCGAAGGCGTCCATGGCCTGCGACTTGCCGGCCCCGGACAGGCCGGTGACGATGACGAACTGCAGCACCTCGGTCACGCGAGCCTCCCTTCCACGACCCTGACCCCCTCGAGCGCCAGCAGGCGCTCCTTCCAGGCGGGATCGTCGCCGTACTGTCCCAGGAATCCGTCGTTGCGCACCACGCGGTGGCACGGCAGGATCACCGGGAGGCGATTGCGCGCCATGGCGGAGCCGACGGCCCGGTAGGCCCGCGGGTGGCCGGCCGCCGTGGAGAGGTCACGGTAGCTCACCACCGTACCCCGAGGGACGCTCGCCAGCGCGCCGTAGACGTCGCGCTCGAAGGCCGACAGACCCGCATGCCCCGCGTAGGTGTCGATGTCCAGATCGAAGTCCACCGCCTCCCCGGCGAAGTAGCGCTCGAGCAGTCGGACCCATCGGCTCGGGGCGGCCGGCGCTCTCGCTCCCGAGGGTGCCCCGCGCGGCAACTCCACCTCAAACGGCATTCCGCCGATCGTCACAATCCGGCCCGTGCCGTATCGGCAGGAGTAGGCCTCCTCACGACGAGAGGCCGCGATCGCCCGGTCGTCAGCCGGTCTTGTGGAGATGCGCATAGATGTCCCTCGCTACCTTGACCGGTACTCCCGGCACCCGCTCGAGCTCTTCACGCGACGCGCTGAGGAAGCGCTCCGGGCTGCCGAAGTGCTCCAGGATGCGCCGCCGGCGCACCGGACCTACCTGCGGCAGCTCATCGAAGACGGACGCCTTGCGCAGATCGGCGTCCCGCCGTTGACGATGGTACCGCACCGCGAACCGATGCGCCTCATTACGGACGGCCTGCAGCAGCAATGACGCGGGGTCGTCGGCGGGCAGCGGCAGCGGGTCGCGGCGTCCGGGGACAAAGACCTCCTCGCGCTGCTTGGCGAGGCTCACGACGTCGACCGCGACGCCGGCCTCCCGCACCGCCCCCCAGGCGGCCGCGAGCTGACCTTTGCCGCCGTCGATGACGACGAGGTCGGGCAGTGTCGCGAAGCTCTCGTCGTACGCGTCCGCCGACGCGTCGGCGCGCCGTTCGAAGCGCCGCCCGACCACCTGCTTCATGTTCGCGACGTCGTCCTGGCCGTCGGCGTCCCGCACGGCGAACTTGCGGTAGTGAGCCTTCTTCGGCACGCCGCCCTCGAAGACGACCATCGACCCGACGGGGTGCTGGTCGCCGAGGTTCGAGATGTCGTAGCACTCGATGCGCAGCGGCAGGCGCTCGAGGCCCAGACCGTCACGAAGCCGCTCGAGAGCGTCGATGCGCGAGGCCTTGCGACGCCGGAGCTGTTCGGACTCGAGCTCCGCCGCGAGCTCGGCGTTGTGCCGGGCCAGCTCCATGAGGCGCCGCTTGGGGCCGCGTTTGGCGGCGCGTACCTTGACGGCGGCGCCGCGCCGGGCGCCGAGGAGCGCGGCGACGCTCCCGGCGTCGCCGATGGGCGCGATGATCTCGGGTGGCACGGCGGCGCCGTCCCAGTAGTACTCGAGCAGGAACTCCTCGAGGACCTCGTCGGTGTCGCGGCCGGCCGTGTTCTCGACGTAGAACGCCTGCCGATCGACAACCGCCCCCTCGCGCAGGCGGAAGACCTGGACGTTCGCCCCCGGCTCGGTCTGGTGGAGGCCGATCACGTCGAACGAGTCGCCGCCCTCGAGGCGCGCGGTCTGCCGCTCGGCGAGGTGACGCACCGCCGCCAGACGGTCGCGCAGCACCGCCGCCTTCTCAAACTCCTGGGTTGTCGCCGCAGCGGCCATCTCACGCTCGATGCCGCGCTCCACGTCGCTCAGCCGGCCGCGCAGGAAGTCGACGACCTGCTCGATGACCGCCGCGTACTCCTCGCGGCCGACGCGCCCGTCGCAGGGAGCCAGCGAGCGCTTGATGAAGTACTGCAGACAGGGTGAGCCGCTGGGGCGTCCGGGACGCGGTCCCTTGCACTTTCTATACGGGAAGATACGGCCGATCACGTCGAGGGTTTCGCGGACCTTGCGGGCGCTGGAGTAGGGTCCGAAGTACTGGTTGCCGGGCACGTGGCGCCCGCGAAAGAAGCGCACCCGAGGCCACTCGTCGCGCAGCGTCACCTCGATGTACGGGTAACTCTTGTCGTCACGCAACCGCAGGTTGTACGGCGGACGAACCTCCTTGATGAAGTTGTCCTCGAGGAGCAGCGCCTCGCTCTCGGAGGCGGTCACGACCCACTCGATGTCGCGGGCCTGAGCCAGCATCTCGGCGGTGCGGCCGTGCGGCGTGACACCCTGGCGGAAGTAGGACGAAACCCGCTTGCGCAGCTCCTTCGCCTTGCCCACGTAGAGCACCTCGCCGCCCTCACCGAGGAAACGGTAGACCCCGGGCTCCATCGGGATGCGTGGCACGATGTCGTGGAGGGCGGCGAGAGCCGCGGAACGATCTCGAGAAGACGTCGTCACCCCCCGATTGTACCTCCCGTCCGCGCGGCTGAGCGGGCTGGGGGGACCAGGGAGAGCGGATGGGGCGCCCCGGCGGTCGGCGCTACACGCTGTGAGCAGGCGCCCCCAGCACCCTGGCGAGGAACGCCCCCGTGTACGAGACTCCGCCCCGCTCGACAAGATCCTCGGGGCTGCCGATCGCCACGACGCGGCCGCCCTCCTCCCCGCCCTCCGGCCCGAGATCCACGATCCAGTCGGCCGACTTGATCACGTCGAGGTTGTGCTCGATGACGACGACGGTGTTGCCGGCGTCGACGAGCCGCTGCAGCATCTCGAGGAGCTTCTCGATGTCGGCGAAGTGCAGTCCGGTCGTTGGTTCGTCGAGGATGTAGAGCGTCCGCCCGGTCGCGACCTTGCTCAGCTCGCTGGCCAGCTTGACCCGCTGCGCCTCGCCGCCGCTCAGCGTCGTGGCAGGCTGGCCGAGCTGGATGTAGTCCAGGCCGACGTCGGCCAGCGCCCGGAGCCGCCGGGCGATGCGCGGCACGTTGGCGAAGAAGCCAACGGCCTCTTCGACGCTCATGTCGAGCACCTCGGCGATGTTCTTGCCCTTGTAGAAGACCTCCAGGGTGTCGCGGTTGTAGCGCTTGCCGCCGCAGGCCTCGCAGGGGACGTAGACGTCCGGCAGGAAGTGCATCTCGATCTTGATCTGCCCGTCGCCCTTGCAGGTCTCGCAGCGGCCGCCCTTGACGTTGAAGCTGAAGCGCCCGGGCCGGTAGCCACGCAGCTTGCTCTCCGGGGTCTGCGAGAAGAGCTGGCGGATGTGGTCGAACACGCCCGTGTAGGTCGCCGGGTTCGACCGCGGCGTGCGGCCGATCGGCGACTGGTCGATGTCGATGACCTTGTCCAGCAGGCCGGCGCCGTCGATGCCGTCGTGCTCTCCGGCGCGGAGCTTGGAGCCGCGGTTGAGCCGGCTCGCCATGCCTTTGAAGAGGATCTCATTGACGAGGGTCGACTTGCCCGAGCCGGAGACCCCGGTGACGCAGGTGAAGGCCGCCACGGGGAAGCTGATGTCGACGTCACGCAGGTTGTGCATGCGGGCGCCGCGCACGGTGAACCACTCCAGGGGCAGACGCCGCTGGACCGGCAGTGCGATGGCGCGCCGCCCGGCGAGGTAGTCGCCGGTGAGCGAGGCGGGGGAGCTCATGACCTCCGCCGGCGTCCCTTGGGCGACGATGCGCCCCCCGTGCTCGCCGGCGCCGGGACCCATGTCGACGATATGGTCGGCCGACCGCATCGTCTCCTCGTCGTGCTCGACGGCGATGACGGTATTGCCGAGGTCGCGCAGGTGGAGCAGGGTGTCGATGAGGCGGCGGTTGTCGCGCTGGTGCAGTCCGATACTCGGCTCGTCGAGGATGTAGAGCACACCGACGAGCGCCGAGCCGATCTGCGTGGCCAGGCGGATGCGCTGCGCCTCGCCGCCCGACAACGTAGCGGAGGCGCGCTGGAGGCTGAGGTAGCCGACGCCGACGTCGTTGAGAAAGGTGAGACGTTCGGCGATCTCCTTGATGACCCGCCCGCCAATGAGCCGTTCCGTGTCGGTGAGGGCGAGGCTGCGCAGAAAGCCGAGGGCCTCCCGCACGCTCATCAGCGTGAACTCGTGAATGGTGCGCTCTCCTACAGTCACGGCCAGGCTGGTCGGCTTGAGGCGCGCGCCCCCGCACTCCCGACAGGGCCGCTCGGACATGTACTCCTCGATCTTCTGGCGGACGAGCTCCGACTCCGTCTCGGTGTAGCGCCGCTGCAGGTGGGCGATGACGCCGGCGAAGCCCGCCGTGTAGTGACGCATCTTGCCCTGGTAGTTGCGGTAGCTCATCGGAATGCGCTGCTTGCCCGTCCCCAGCAAGTAGAGATCGCGATGCTCCTGGGGCAGGTCGTCCCACGGCACATCGGTGTCGACGCCAAAGGTCGCGGCGATGGATTCGAAGACCTGCTCCAGCCAGCCGAAGGCAAGCTGGCCGTAGGGCAGCAGAGCGCCCTTGTCGATGCTCAACGAGCCGTCCGGCACGACGAGGGCAGGATCGATCTCCTGGGTCGAGCCGAGCCCGTGGCAGGCGGGGCAGGCCCCGTGCGGGCTGTTGAAGCTGAAGATGCGCGGCTGGATCTCAGGCAGCGAGATGCTGCAGTGCAGGCAGGCGAACTTCTCGCTGAAGGTGAGGATCTCGCCACCGGCGATCTCGACCTCGACGAGGCCGTCGGCGAGGTGGGCGGCGGTCTCGACGGAGTCGGTCAGCCGCCGCCGCAAGCCCTCCTTGAGGACGAGCCGGTCGACGATGACGGCGATATCGTGCTTGTACTTCTTGTCGAGCTCGATCTTCTCCTCGAGCTCCCGGATCTCGCCGTCGACCTTGACCCGGGCGAAGCCGTCGCCCCGCAGGTCCTCGAAGACCCGGCCGTACTCGCCCTTGCGGCCTCGCACGACCGGGGCCAGCACGCTGAAGCGCGCGCCGTCCGGCAGCTCGAGGATCCGGTCGACGATCTGCTGGATCGACTGCCCGGAGATGGCCCGCCCGCACTGCGGGCAGTGGGGATGCCCGACGCGGGCGTACAAGAGGCGGAGGTAGTCGTAGATCTCGGTGACCGTGCCGACCGTCGACCGTGGGTTACGCGAGGTCGTCTTCTGATCGATCGAGATCGCCGGCGACAGGCCCTCGATGCTGTCGACGTCCGGCTTGTCCATCTGCCCCAGGAACTGGCGGGCGTAGGCCGACAGCGACTCGACGTAGCGGCGCTGGCCCTCGGCGTAGATGGTGTCGAAGGCCAGCGAGCTCTTGCCTGACCCGGAGAGTCCGGTGATCACAATGAACCGGTCGCGGGGCAGGCACAGTGAGATGTCCTTGAGGTTGTGCTCGCGGGCGCCGGAGATGACGATGTCGTGGGTCATGGACTCAGTGTGACAGATCTGGCAAGCCGGCTCAGTCGACGAGGAGCAGGCCGGTCCAGCGGGGAGCGTCGGCGGCCGGCAGCTCGACGTGCAAGCCGGCCTTCCGGGCCGTTGCGACGACGTCGATGCCCACGGCTTCCATCGAGGGCCGCGCCGCGAAGGGGTGCCGGCAGACCTCGCCCGAGCGCTGGCCGACGCACTCGTCGCACAGCACGCACTCGCCGCCCGAGAACGCCGCGGCGAAGCGGTAGCCGAGCTTGAAGGCGTCGCCCTCGAGGTCGGTCATGAGGCGCGCGAAGGCGTTCTGGCTCTCGCGCAGGCCGTCGAGGGCGCCCGCCGCGCCGTGCGCCTCGGCGTAGCTGCGGCCGCCGAGATCCTCGTCGACACGAGCCTGTGTGAGCGGGATGGCGAACTGCACGACGAGGGCGTCCGAGTAGCGCTCGAGCACCGCCCGCGTCTCGGCCGCCGACAGGACCGCGGGCGGGCACATGAGGTTGTGTCCGTAGGCCGCACAAAGCGGCACCCGGCACTTGAGCGTCACGCGCTCGTCGACGACGACGGCGCTCGCCCGGAGCGGCGCAGCGGCTACGGCGCCGAGGGCGCGCGCCCTCCCGGCGAGACGCTCGATGTCAGTCGCCTCAGCCAGCGCCGGTCTCCCGGCGCGCGAGCTCCTTGCTCAACTCCTTGATCTCGTCGCGCAACTTGGCGGCGTACTCGAACTTGAGCTGGTCGGCGGCCTCGAACATCTCGGCCTCGAGGCTGGCGACCAGCTTCTCGAGATCGGCCTTCGGCATCGCCATCTTCTTGGCGACGGCCTGGGCGGCGTGCCGGCCCCTGGTGGGCACCGCCGCCGCGTCGCTGACCATCTGCGCGATGTCGGTGACCGCCTTGACGATGCTCTTCGGCTCGATGCCGTGCTCCTCGTTGAAAGCGATCTGCCGGCGGCGGCGGCGCTCCGTCTCGTCGATCGCCGCCGTCATCGCCGCCGTGCGGCGGTCGGCGTACATGATGACCTTGCCCTCGACGTGACGGGCGGCGCGCCCGATCGTCTGGATGAGCGCCGTCTGCCCGCGCAGGAAGCCCTCCTTGTCCGCGTCCAGGATCGCGACCAGCGTGACCTCGGGCAGGTCGAGCCCCTCACGCAGCAGGTTGATCCCCACCAGCACGTCGAACTCGCCGAGCCGAAGGGCCCGCACGATCTCGATGCGCTGCAGCGTGTCGACCTCGCTGTGCAGGTAGCGCACCTTGAAGCCGTTCTCCAGAAGGTAGTCGGTGAGATCCTCGGACATCCGCTTGGTGAGCGTCGTGACGAGCACGCGCTGGTCCTTGTCGACACGCCGCCTGATCTCGTTCATGAGGTCGTCGATCTGTCCCTCCGTCGGCCTGACCTCGACCTCGGGGTCGACGAGCCCCGTGGGCCGGATGATCTGCTCGGCGATGTTGACACTGTTGGCCAGCTCGTACTTGCCCGGCGTGGCGCTCACGAAGACGATCTGCGGCACCTTGACGAGGAACTCGTCGATGCGCAGCGGCCGGTTGTCGAGAGCGCTCGGGAGGCGGAACCCGTAGTCGACCAGGGTCTGCTTGCGCGAGCGGTCGCCCTCGTACATACCCTGGATCTGCGGCAGCGTCATGTGCGACTCGTCGAGAAAGCAGAGGAAGTCGTCCGGGAAGTAGTCGAGCAGGCAGTTGGGCCTGGCGCCGGGCTCCTTGCCGAGCAGGATGCGCGAGTAGTTCTCGATGCCGTTGCAGAAGCCCATCTCGCGCAACATCTCCATGTCGTACAGCGTGCGCTGCCGCAGCCGGTGGGCCTCCAGCATCTTGCCGTTGGCCTCGAACCAGGCGCAGCGCTCTTCCATCTCGCGGCGAATCTCGACGAGGGAGCGCTCGACCGCGGGGCTGTTGGTGACGAAGTGCGTCGCCGGATAGACGGCGACGTGGCGCGGCTTGCCGAGCACCTCGCCGCCTACCGGGTCGTAGGTGACGATCTGCTCGACTTCGTCGCCCCAGAACTGCACCCGGATGGCCGTGTCCTGTGCCGCCGGCCAGATCTCGATGGAGTCGCCGCGTACGCGGAACTTGCCGCGACCCGGATCGAAGTCGTTGCGGGCGTACTGGATGTCGACGAGCTTGCGCAGCATCTCGTCGCGGTCGACGGTGTCGCCGACCTGGAGCAGGACCATCTTCTCCAGGTAGTCCTCGGGAGAGCCCAGGCCGTAGATGCAGCTCACGCTGGCGACGATCACGACGTCGCGCCGCAGGAACAGCGACGTCGTGGCGGAGTGGCGCAGCCTGTCGATCTCGTCGTTGATCGACGAGTCCTTCTCGATGTAGAGGTCCTGGGCCGGGACGTACGCCTCGGGCTGGTAGTAGTCGTAGTAGCTGACGAAGTACTCGACGGCGTTGTCCGGCAAGAACTCCCGGAACTCGTTGCAGAGCTGAGCCGCGAGGGTCTTGTTGTGGGCGATGACCAGGGTCGGCTTCTGCACCCTGGCGATGACGTTCGCCATGGTGAAGGTCTTGCCGGAGCCCGTCGCCCCCAGCAGCGTCTGGTAGCGGTCACCGCGCAGCAGGCCCCCATCCAGCGACGAGACGGCCTCCGGCTGGTCGCCGGTGAGACTGTAGGCGGACTGGATCGTGAACGCTGTCATCGTCGTGACTCTACCAACACGAACACACGTTCGCAAGTACCAGGGGAGCCGCCCGGCTCACCCTGCCGAAGCCTACTCCGGCAGGGTGAGCCTGTCGCCGTAGGTCTCGCGGTACAACGTGCGGACGCGCAGCACGCTATCGACGTAGGCGCGCGTCTCGGCGTAGGGGATGTCGCCGACGCGCAGCTCGTGGCCCTCGGCCTCGGCCTCCGCCTCCCACCTGCGCACGGCGCTCCCGCCGGCGTTGTAGGCGGCGACGGCGGCGAAGGTGTCGCCGTCGAACTGGTCGAGCGAGCGGCGCAGATAGTAGGTTCCGTAGCGAACATTGACCTTCGGATCCTCGAGGTCCGCAGTCACGAAGGCGCTGCCGCCTGTCTCCTTCGCGATCTGGGCGGCGGTCTCGGGCAGCACCTGCATGAGGCCGACCGCGCCTTGCGGTGAGCGGGCCGTCTCGTCGAATCCGCTCTCCACATAGATGACAGCGGCGACCAGCGCGGGGTCGAGCTTGTGCTTCTTGGCGGCCGCTCGAATGACGCTCTCGTGTTCCAGAGGGTAGACCGTCCGCGAGAGCCAATCAGGCGCGCCGACGTCGCCGTGCAGTTGGGCAACAACGACCCTCCCTACGCCCCACAGCGCCACGACCGCAGTTACCGCCACCCCAAGCCAGAGCAGCCGCCTCACGGTGACCGCCGCTGCCCCCCGTCGGGCCCGCCGGCCTCCGCCGCGGCCGCGAGGATGTGGGCAACCGTCTCACCGAGGAAGGCCCGCAGGTCACGCCGCGAGCCGACGTTGATGAAGGAGAAGTCGGCGAGCGCCGCCTTCTCCTCTTCGGGCATCTGCTGGGCGAGGCGACGGGCGAGATCGTCGGCGGAGAACTTGGCGCTGAGCCGCTTGCGCCGCATCGGCGCCGGCGCCGTGATCACCATCGAGTAGTCGTAGTCGACGACGAAGCCGCCCTCGAAGAGGAGCGGGACTTCGACGGCGGCCACCAGCGGACGGGGCGTGACGCTCTCCTGGGCGTCGAACCACTCAACGATGGTCCGCCGCACGTGCGGGTGCAGGAGCGACTCGAGCCAGCCGAGCTCGGCCTCGTCTGCGAAGACGATGCGGGCCAGCGCGGTGCGATCCACGCCTCCCCCGCTGATGACCTCGTCCCCGAAGCGGTCCCGCACCGTCGCGACGATGTCCGCGTGCTCGTACAGCTCGTGCACGATCTCGTCGCTCGAGACGACGGAGGCGCCCAGCTCCTTCAGGAAGGCGAGCGCCGTGGACTTTCCGGAACCGATGCCGCCGGTGACCGCCAGGCGCGGGAGACGCAATCTGTGCTCGTTCGCGATCATCATGGGCAGAACGAGGGCGGCCGCGGCGCCGCTGCAACGCCGCGGCCGCCCTCCAGAAGAAGCGTCAGGAGCTCGTCGTCTCGTCGGCAGGCTCGTCGGCAGGCTCGTCGGCCGACGCCTCTTCGGCGGCCGCGCCGACCGGGAAGACGTCGTCGCTCAGACCGAGGACCGGCTCGTCGGCCGGCGCCTCTTCGGTCTGTTCCTCGGCTGGAGGCTCGGCGGCCGCTTCCGGCGCGGGAGCCGCCTCGGCCTCGGCGGGAGCGGTCTCAGCGGCGGCCTCGGCCGGCGCCTCTTCGGTCTGCTCCTCGGCTGCGGGTTCGACGTCGGCCTCGGCAGGGGCCGCGGCTTCGCCTTCGGGCTCCACCGGACGCAGCGGCTTGACGCCTTCGCCGTCGACGCGCTTGATGCTCAGGCTCAGGCGGCGACGCTGCGAGTCGACCTCGATGATCTTGACCTGCACCGTCTGGCCGACCGAGACGACCTCGTCCGGACGCTCGACGTGTCGGTTGGCCAGCTCGCTGATGTGGACGAGGCCCTCGATGCCGGCGTAGATCTCGACGAACGCGCCGAAGGCGACGATCTTGGTGACCTTGCCATCGACCACGTCGCCGACCGCATGCTGGGCCACGATCCTCTGCCACGGGTCTTCCTGCGTCTGCTTGAGACCGAGGCTGATGCGCTGGCGGTCGCGGTCGATATCGAGGACCTTGACCTTGACCTTCTGGTTGACCTGCAGCACCTCGGACGGGTGGTTGATGTGCGTCCAGCTCAGCTCGCTGATGTGGATGAGGCCGTCGATGCCGTCCAGGTCGACGAAGGCGCCGAAGTCGACGATGTTGGAGATGGTGCCCTCGACGATGTCGCCAACGTGCAGGTCGTCGATGATCTGCTGGCGGACTTCCTTGCGCTCTTCCTCGAGCACCGCGCGACGCGACAGCACGACGTTGTTGCGGTTGCGGTTCATCTCGATGACGCGGCAGTTGATCTCCTGGCCGACGTACTCCTGGAGGTCCTGGACGCGACGGATGTCGACCAGCGAGGCCGGCAGGAAGCCGCGCACGCCGAGGTCGAGGATGAGACCGCCCTTGACGACCTCGATGACGTTGCCGGTGACAGGTTCGCCACTCTCGAACGCCGCCTCGATGCGCTTCCACGCCTTCTCGAAGCGGGCCCGCTTCTTGCTCAGGATGAGGCGCCCGTCGGCGTCCTCTTTGGTCATGACCAGCGCGTCGATCTCTTCGCCGAGCTGCACCTCCTCCTGGGTGTTGACGTTCTTGCGGATGCTGAGCTCGTTGACGGGGATCACGCCCTCGGACTTGTAGCCGATGTCGACGAGGATCTCGTCCTTGTCGATGCGCACCACGTTGCCGGTGACGATGTCGCCCTCGGAGAAGACGTTGATGGTGAGGTCGTAGTTGGGGACGATCTCGCCGTCCACCTCGATGAGGTAGCCTTCGCTGCCCTCGACGATACGGGGATCGTTTGCCGCGGCGAGCTGCGTGTCGATGGTTTTGTCAGCCATGGGGTATCGTGAGCCTCCCGCTCAATTCACGGTCCGTCGTTGTCAGGTGGGTCGGCCCGCGGACCGCGGCGAGCCTCGCCTAAACCATGGAAGTATAGCACGCCAACCTCAGGCCTTGGCGGACAGCCAGTCCTCGCCGACCCCTACATCGACCCTGAGCGGCGGGTCCATCTGGTAGGCGTCGCACATCGCCTCGTCGAGGAGCGCCGCGCAGGCATCCACCTCGTCGACCGGCGCCTCGACGACCAGCTCGTCGTGCACCTGGAGGACGAGCCGTGAGCGCAGTCCCCGCCGCTCCAGTTCGCGGTCGACGGTCACCATCGCCACCTTGATGATGTCGGCGGCGCTGCCCTGCAGCACCGTGTTCACGGCGAGGCGCTCGCCGAGCGAGCGGACGTTGTAGACCCTCGAGTGGAGTTCGGGCACCGCCCGCCGCCGGCCGAACAGCGTGGTGACGTAGCCGGCGCCGGTCGCCTCCGCGATGACCCGCCGGCGGAACTCCGCGACCTTCGGGTACCTGGCGAAGTAGGCGTCGATGAACGCCTTGGCCTCCTCCACGGAGATGTCGACCTGCTGCGAGAGGCCATAGGCGGAAAGCCCGTACATGATGCCGAAGTTGGTGGCCTTGGCCTGCTCGCGCTGGCGCTTGGTCACCTCGGCCTCGGGGAGGCCGGCGACGGCCGCGGCCGTGACGCGATGCACGTCGTCACCGCGCCGGTACGCGTCCAGCAGCGCCGGCTCCTGCGAGAGCAGCGCCATGAGGCGGAGCTCGATCTGCGAGTAGTCGGCGACGATGAGCCGGCAGCCCTCCTCGGCCACGAAGCAGGCCCGGATCTCGGCGCCCAGATCGGTCCGCACGGGGATGTTCTGCAGGTTGGGATTGGAGCTGGAGAGCCGCCCCGTGGACGTCACCATCTGGTTGAAGGTGGTGTGCAGCCGGCCTGTGCCGGGGTCGATGCGGGTCGGCAGCGGCTCCAGATACGTGTTCAGGAGCTTCGTGAGCTCGCGCCACTCCTCGACCGCCGGCACGATGGCGTGCCGCTGGCGCAGGCCGCGCAGCACCTGGGCGTCGGTTGAGAAGCCGGTCTTGCCCTTCTTCCCCGGCTCCAGGCCGAGACGCGTGAACAGCACCTCGGCGAGTTGCTGCGGCGAGCCGATGGTGAACGGGCCGCCGGCCAGTCGATAGATCTCGTCGAGAAGCTCGTCGATGCGGTCCCGCAAGCGCGCCGTGATCTCACCCAGCCGGTAGGGATCCATGCGAACCCCGGCGGCCTCCATCTGCGCGAGCACGTGCACCAGAGGCAGTTCGATCTCGCGCAAGAGACGCTCCAGCCCGAGCTCGAGGAGCCGCGGTCGCTGGGCCTCCGCCAGGCGGGCCGTCAACACGGCGACGGCGGCGGCCCGGCCCTCGGGGCCACCCAGCTTCTGATCGGCGAGACCGGCAGCTGCGACCGCTCCCGCCTCGTCCACACCGTTCAGGGCGAGCAGCGCACGCTCGCTCTCCGGGCGCTCGGGCGCCAGGAGGTACGCCGCCACAGCCGTGTCGTAGCACGGGCCGCAGGGCGCCGCGGCATAGCCCGGCTGCGCCTTGGCGTCGTGTACGACGACGTGGGCGGCAAGGCGCCAGAGACCGGCCAGGTGTTCGGTCTCCGCATCGCAGAGCTGGACGACGCGGCCGGCGTGGACCGCGACGACGCAGCGGTCAGCGCCGGCCGCGGGCTCCAGGGCGATCGCCGCCTCGCCCTGCTCGAGCACGGCGGCGATCGCCCCGAGTCCGGGCTCACGGGCCACAAGGACCTGCCGGGCCTCGGCAGCGGGAACGCCGGCGGTCTCCTCCCCGGAGCTCGCCGTCGCGCCCAGCATCTCTTTGAGCCGCCGGCGCAGGCTCTCGAACTCGTACTTGGCGAAGAACGCGTCGGCCTCGGCGGCGGGGACGTGATACCCGCACTGCCGGACGACCTGGACGAGGTCTTCGTTCAGAGGCACGTCGCAGACCATCGTCGCCAGCCGCCGCGAGAGGCGCGCCTCCTCCTCGTGCTCGGCGAGCAGAGCGCGCCGCTTTTCGCTCTTTACCTCACCGAGGCGCTCGTAGAGGGCGTCCATGCTCCCGAACTGCTGGAGCAGCGCCGCCGCCGTCTTCTCGCCGATGCCGGGAATGCCTGGAATGTTGTCGCTGCTGTCGCCCTTGAGACCAATGTAGTCGGGGATGCGATCAGGGGTGATCCCGAAGCGCTCCACCACGGCCGCCGGCGTATAGATCTTGACGTCGGTGATGCCCCGTCCCGTGCTCATCACCCAGACGTCCTCGTCGACGACCTGCAGGGCGTCGCGGTCGCCGGTCACGATCATCGAGCGGATTCCCTGCCGTCGCGCCTCCTCGGCGAGGGTGCCGAGAATGTCGTCCGCCTCGTAGCCCGGCTTGACAAGATTGACGATGCCGAACGCCTCCATGAGCTCGGGCAAGTGTCCCCACTGGCGCGAGAGGGAGTCCGGCATGCTCGGCCGATGGGCCTTGTAGTCGTCGAACTCCTCGTGCCGGAAGGTCTTCTCGCGGGCGTCCCAAGCCACCACGATGCAGGCCGGACGGTACTCGGCGATGATCTTGAGCAGCATCTGGCTGAGCCCGTACAGGGCGTTTGTCGGGAACCCCTCGCGCGTCGCGATGCTCTCCGGCAGGGCGAAGAAGGCCCGGTAGGCGAGGCTGCTGCCGTCCAGCAGGAAGAGACGGTTCTCGAGTGAGGCGTCGGCCATGGGCTGATTGTACTGCCGGCCACGGCCGCGCGGCTCAGGCGAGGCGCCTGCGAGCCCGCCGGCGCCTCACGAGCAGCACAATCGCCACAACGACGGCCGCGGCCGCCGCCAGGAGCACGCCGGCGGCCAGCGGGTGGAACGCCCCCTGGCCGTACAGGCCGAGCTTGATGCGAGCCACCGCGACGACGGACGACGCGGCGTCCCGGAGGGTGAACCGCTCGGCGCGACCGATGCCGAGGGCGTACTCTCCACGGCCGCCGGCCGGCTCGTACACGACCAGGTAGTAGCGAATCCCCGGTCTCAGGTCGACTGTCGTCTCGCCGCCCTCGAAGTAGGTCGTGAAGCTGAATGGCTCGTAGAACGTCGGTCGAGGCGCGATCCCCGGGTCGGGGACGTTGACGACGCCGGGGTCATAGTCGTGGAACCTCCGTCCATCGCCGGCGGCCGCGTCGATCCGCTCCGCGATGAAGCCCGGCGTGGTGCCGGTCGTCCTCAGGCCCACTCCTACCAGGGAGAAAGACGGCCTGAAGTCCGCGTACTCCGCTCGCTTGGGGACGAGCATCTCGACCGGCGTTGCGACGGGTGCGCTGACCTCCAGCAGCCAGGCGTCGAACGCCGCGTCGCCGGCCAGCGTGCCGTAGACGGCACGTGAGACCGCGGCGTCGGGAACCGGTATCGCGCCGGGGAACGGATTGCCCACCTCGGCCGGCGCATCTGACGAACGATCCGGCTCGAGGAGCGGCACGTGCGCGAGGACGTTGGGGGCAAGCGCAGCGGTCGCCCCCAGCGCCAGGCAGGCCGCCGCGCCGAGTCGCAGGAGGATGCTGGGGCGTCGTCGCATGCCCAAGTGATACCGCATCCGGCGCCGTTGCATGCGAGCCCGCGTGGATCGGGCGCGCGGAAGGCGTACGGCTCTGACATCGTCAGGGCGGCACGGAGAGAGGCAAGCGTGGTGTCGGAAGGGGGACTTGAACCCCCATGAGGTATACCCTCACAAGGCCCTCAACCTTGCGCGTCTACCAATTCCGCCATTCCGACACGGGAGTCAGAGTATAGGCAACGGGAACGGGAACTTCAACGCGGCGTCACCCGTCCCCGGACCACACAAAGCGAGGCGCCCATGACCGCGCGCATCCTGGTCGGCAGCTGCTCGTGGACCGACCCCAGTCTCATCGCCTGCGGGCATTTCTACCCTCCGGGGGCCTGTACGGCCGAGACGCGGCTGCGCTACTACGCGCAGCAGTTCCCGATCGTAGAGGTCGATTCCACCTACTACGCGCCGCCGTCTGAACGCAACAGCCTGCTCTGGGCGGCACGTACCCCGCCGGGCTTCGTCTTCGACGTCAAGGTCCACGCCCTGCTGACGGGGCACCCCGCCCGCGTCGACCTCCTCCCCATCTGGGTTCGAGACGCGCTGCCGGCGAGCGCCGCCGGCAAGCGGCACGTCTATCGCGACGATCTCGACGACGAGACCGTTGAGCGTGTCTGGGAGCTGCATCGCACGGCGCTCGCCCCCCTGGCGACGGCGGGGAAGCTCGGCGCCCTCCTCTTCCAGTTCCCGCCGTGGTTCATCCGCTCGCGGCGGGGCGAGGCGTACCTGCGCAGCATCCCCGAGCGCTTGCCGGCAGACTGGTCGGCGGCGGTCGAGTTCCGCGGCGGCGGCTGGATGACGGACGAAGCCGCCGCCCACACACTGCGCGTTCTGGAGGAGTCGGGGCTCGCCTACGTCAGCGTCGACGAGCCCCAGTGCTTCTCCTCCAGCACGCCGGCGGTCGTGGCCGCGACTGCGCCACTGGCCGTGGTGCGCCTCCACGGCCGCAACGCCGAGACGTGGAACGCCAAGACCGCGGCCGCCTCGGAGCGCTTCAAGTACCTGTACAACGACGCCGAGCTGGAAGCGTGGGTGCCGAAGGTGCGTGAGCTGGCCCGGCAGACACAGGCCGTGCACGTCCTCTTCAACAACAACTACGAGGATTGGGGCATGCGCAACGCCCGCCGCATGGCCAAGCTCCTCGGAGCACCCGGATCAGGACAGGGGGAGCTCGACGTCGGCCTTGGGTGATGATCCGCCGGGGGCGCCGACCTGGACGCGGCCGTCGACTGGAACGGCTCGCGGCGAGCGTCGCGGGTGGGTATCATACGAGCCTAGTACTGGTTCCCGTCCACGGGGTGACTCGCGTGCCGCTCGCCATCGCTGCAGAGCACGGTCGTTCCTGCGCCGCGGGCAGCGCCGCCTGATGCCCGCGGCGCTCGAGACAGGCGCCCTCGGCGACCGACTGCGCGGCGCACTGCTCGGCATCGCCGTCGGCGAAGCGCTGGGCGCCCCCGCCGACTACCTCACCGCCGATCAGATCGTCGAGCGCTACGGCATCATCACCGACATGGTCGGCGGCGGTTGCCACGGTCTCGAACCCGGAGAGACCACCGACGCCACCGCCATGATGCTCTGTCTGGCCGAGAGCCTCGCCGACGTGGGAGGGTTCGACGCCGAGGACGTCATGGACCGCTACCTGGCCTGGTTCGACAGCGTCCCGCTCGACATGAGTCTCGCCGTACGCACGTCGCTGCTGAGCTATCGCTCCGGGACGCCGTGGGATCTCGCCTCGCGACGCGCCCACGAGATCCTCGGCGGCCCCACGGCCGGCAACGGCAGCCTCATGCGCTGTGCGCCGCTCGCCATGCGCTACCTCAACGATCCTGAGACGCGCCGCGCAACGACGCAGCGCGAGTCCACGCTGACGCACTTCGATCGCCTCGCGGGAGCGTCCTGCGTCGCCTTCAACGACCTCCTCGCGGCCGCCGTGCACGACGAGCTGCGGGAGCAGCTCCCCATCATCGCCGAGGCGATGATGGACGAGGACAAGCGGGTGAGCGCGACGCTGCGCGAGGCGGTCGAGGCCGAGCCCGAGGAGATTCAGAGCTCGGCCTTCGTGCTCGACACACTCTGCGCCGCGGTCTGGTCGGTCCTGCGAACGCACTCGTTCGAGGACGCCCTGGTCCTGGCCGTGAACCTGGGCGGCGACGCCGACACCGTTGCCGCCGTCACCGGCGCACTCGCCGGCGCCGTCCACGGCGAGACGGGCATCCCGTCACGCTGGCTGGAGCGGGTCTGCGTCTACGAGCGCGTCGTCGCAGTCGCCGACCGCCTCACCGCTCTCGTCGTCGCTGGCTGACGCACCCGTCTGCGCGACAGAACCTTCCCCAGCGGCACACGCTTGCCAACAGGACAGTTCAGTCTGTACGTTACGTTGCTGACGTTGCACACCGCGACCGGAGCATGTCCATGAACGAGCGCCAGCGGGCGCACGACATACGCCTCCTCGTCGAGGAGTTCGGCCTTCTTCATGAGGAGCTCGGCGGCACGCGCATGGCCGGTCGCGTCGCGGCCTGGCTGCTCCTGTGCGAACCACCTGTGCAATCGCTCACCAACATCGCCGACGCCTTGGGGGTCAGCAAAGCCGCGGCCAGCACCGCGGCCAGGTCGCTCCTCCAGGCCGGCCTCGTCGAGCGCGTCAGCGAGCCCGGACGGCGAGGCGACTCCTACCGTGCGGTCGGCGGCCACATGGACTCGGTGCTGCACACGGACCGCATCGCCGTCCTGCGGAGCCTGGTGCGGCGCTGTCTCGACATCGTCGCCGACCGCGACCAGCGGCAGTCCAACTACCTTCTTCTGCACGACCTCAACGACTTCCTCGGCTTCCTCGCGACCGAGATCCCCGGCCTGATGGAGCGATGGGAGCACGTGCGCGCCACCAGGCGCGCCGCCGAGACCGGCGCAGATACGAGCGCCCACGGAGGCACCTTGTGAGCTGGCTGACCAAGATCGCGCTCCGCAATCGCTCGATCGTCGGTCTCGCGGTGTTCGCCGTGGTCGTGCTCGGCGTCTTCGCCGTTCCGGCGCTCAAGCAGGAGCTGATGCCGGATCTGACGTTTCCCTACCTCACCGTTCTGACCGTCGACCAGGCCGCCTCGGCAGCGGATGTCGAACGCACCATTACGACGCCGCTCGAGCAGGTCATCAGGACCTCGAGCGGCGTGAAGAGCTTCAACTCGTTCTCCAACGGCGGGCTGAGCATCATCACGATCGAGTACGAGTTCGGCACGGATATGAAGGCCAAGGAGGCCGAGGTTCAGCAGGCCGTGTCGGGCGTGCAACAGATGCTGCCCGCGACCGCCCTGGCGCCGAAGGTCGCCGCCCTCAACATCACCAGCATGCCCGTCGTGCAGCTGGCCGTCTCGTCGCCACTGCCGGCGCAGCAGCTGGCCGACGTGCTGGGCACGCGTGTGGCGCCGCGTCTCCAGGCCATCGAGGGCGTGCAGGCGGTCACGCTCTCCGGCGTTCAGGAGATGCAGCTGCAGATCCAGCTCAAACTGAAGATGGTCGCGGCGCTGGGCGTGACGCCGATGCAGATCATGACGGCCGTCACCCAGGCCAACGTCACGACCGGCGCCGGGAGTGTCACCTCTGGGAGCATCGACTATCCCATCACCGTGAGCGCCAAGGCCCAGACGGTCAAGGCCCTGGAGGACCTCGTGCTGCCGTCGGCGCAGCCTGCCACGTCGACACCGACGAGCCCGGCGCCAGCGACGACAAGTCCTGTCCCGGCCGCTCCCCCGACGGAAGCAGCTCAGCGGGTGAGACTGGGCGATGTCGCCACGGTCAAGATCGCCCCGGCGCCTCTGACCGCGATCACGCGCACCAACGGGCAGCCGTCCGTCGGCATCTCGGTCAGCAAGGCCAGCAGCGGCAACACCGTCGACATCGCCAACGCCGTGGCCGACGAGGTGGCCGCGATGACGGCGGAGCTCGGCGACCAGGTGGAGATCACGATCGTCCTCGACCAGTCGACCTTCATCACGGAGAGCATCAGCTCGCTGCTGCGCGAGGGGCTCCTCGGCGCCCTGTTCGCCGTCGTCGTCATTTGGGCGTTCCTGCTGAGCTGGCGCTCCACGCTCGTCGCCGGCCTCTCCATTCCGCTCAGCATCATCGGCGCGCTGATCATCCTCTGGTCGCGCGGCGAGTCTCTCAACATGCTCACGCTCGGGGGTCTCACGATCGCCATCGGGCGCGTCATCGACGACTCGATCGTCGTCATCGAGAACACCTACCGCCACCTGCAGGAGGGCGAGAGCATCAAGCAGGCTGCCTACACCGGGACTCGCGAGGTGGCCGGCGCGATCACGGCGAGCACGCTCACGACCGTCGCCGTCTTCCTGCCGCTGGGCTTCGTTCGCGGTCTCGCCTCGGAGTTCTTCCGGCCGTTCGCTCTGACCGTCACGTTCGCGCTCCTGTGCAGCCTCGCAGTCGCCCTGATCGTCGTCCCGGTGGTGTCCACCTGGGTGCTCTCCAAGCGCCAGGCGGGCCACCGCGACGCCAAGGAGCTCACCAGCTTGCAGAACGCCTACGTGCCGGCGCTCACCTGGGCCCTGAATCACAGAGCCATTACCCTGCTGGCGGCGGTCGCCATCTTCGTCGGCACGATGGCGCTCACACCGCTGCTCAGAACGAACCTGTTCGACAACTCCGGGCAGAACACCATGAGCGTCACGCAGACCATGCCTCCCGGCACCAACCTCAACGCAACTATGGCCGCCGCGCGCAAGGTCGAGGCGATCCTCGCAAGTACGAAGGGCGTGGAGATCTACCAGGTCACCGGCGGGAGCACGGGCAGCCTCTTCGGCGCCGGGGGCGGCACCAGCGCGTCCTCCAGCCAGGCGGCCTTCTCGATCACCACCGATCCGGACGCCGACAAGAACGCGATCGTCGAGGACATCCGGGCCCAGGTGGCGGATCTCCGCAACGCCGGCACCATCACGGTGACCGCTGAGGACTCGTCTGCGATGGGCGGCGCCTCCCTCATCGAGGTGCAGGTGTCGGCCAGCGATCCCGCCGTGCTCAAGGAGGCCAACGACCTCGTGCTCGCGCAGATGAAGACAGTTGACGTGCTCGCCGACGTCACCTCGAACCTGAGCGAAGGCCGACCCTCGGCGACCATCGTCGTCGACCAGGCCAAGGCGGCCGGTGCGGGCGTCACCCCGGCCACGCTCAGTCAGTACACGACGCTGGTGCTCAACGGCTACCCCTTGGGCATGGTTACCACCATGGCCGGCACACTGCCGGCGCAGGTCACTGTCGGTGAGATCGCCGTGCCGCCCCTCCCCGGTGCAGTCAGCGCGATGCTGATGCGACTGCCCGTGCCCGGCAGCGCCGGCCTGGTGCCGCTGGGCGGCATTGCCAAGGTGGTCGAGATCACGGCGCCTGTGCAGGTGACCCACGTCGACGGCGCCCGCACTGCCAGCGTTACGGCCACCCCCCTGAACAACAACATCGGCGCGGCCTCAGCCGATGTCGAGAAGGCGCTCGAGAACGTGGAACTACCGGAGGGTGCGACGTGGACTCTGGCCGGCGCCACCCAGATGAACAACGACGTCTTCCGCACACTCGGCATCGCCATGCTGATCGCCATCCTCCTCGTCTACATCATCATGGTGGCCACCTTCCGCAGCCTCCTGAACCCGCTCATCCTTCTGGTCAGCATCCCCTTTGCGGCGGTCGGCGCCGTCATCGCGCTCCTCCTGACCGGGACGGCGCTCGGCATGCCGAGCATGGTCGGCCTCCTCATGCTGATCGGCATCGTCGTCACCAACGCCATCGTGCTGCTCGACCTCGTCGAGCAGTTCCGGCGCCGCGGCATGGACGCCCGCACGGCGGTGATCGAGGGCGGACGGCGAAGGCTGCGGCCGATTCTCATGACGGCCATCGCCACGATCCTCGCGCTCATCCCGATGGCTCTGGGCGTCGGCGGCAGGGGCGGCTTCCTCTCGACGCCGCTCGCCATCATTGTGATCGGCGGGCTCTTCTCGTCGACCTTCCTCACGCTGATCCTCGTCCCGGTGCTCTACGTGAGCCTGCACGGCCGCCGCCGGAGCGCCACGGAACAGGAAGGCGACGAGGTCGGGGGCGTCACGCTCCCCGAGCCGGCGCCGCCTTCCCCCTGATTCCGCGAGACCTCGCGGAGCCCGCCGTGCGCGCTCGGGGACGACACGATACGCTTGGACGTGCAGCGCGGGCCGCCTTCACGTCCCGGCCCGTTCACGTCGTCCAACGAGAGGAGCACCGATGGCAAGGCAGCCTGGGAGGAAAGCCCCCACGACCGCGGCGGAGATGGAGCTCAAGAGCGCACGCAAGGTGAGCAAGGCGGAGCTCATCGACGAGCTCAACCGGGACCTGGCCAAGGAGTTCTCCGCCCTGGTGCAGTACGTCCAGCACGCGGCGGTGATCACTGGACCGCAGTACGACGCCATCTCCGCTGAGCTTGCCATCCACTCCAACGAGGAGCACGCCCACGCCATCTCGCTGTCCGAGCAGATCGACTTCCTCGGCGGCATCCCCGCGGTCGACGTCGCTGACGTGCACATCTCGCCTGACTCGCGCGTCATGCTCGAGCAGGACCTCGCCGGCGAACTCGATGCCATCGCGCGGTACAAGGAGCGCATCGCCCAGGCGGAGATGCTCCGGGAGTACGGCCTGCGCAGAGCCCTTGAGGACATCCTGATCGTCGAAGAGGAGCACGCGCGCGACCTGCAGAGCGCGCTGGAGCTCTAGTTCCTGCGCGCTTCCGCCGGGGGTCGCGTCGTGCCGCAACTGGCGCCCAGCCTCGTCGTCCTCGACACGGAGACGACCGACCTCGATCCTCGGAGTGGCCGTCTCATCGATGTGGCGGCCGTCCGGCTCGGTCCCGCGCTGGACGTGGCGGACCGCTTCTCGACGCTCGTCGACCCCGGCGTGCCAATCCCGCTGGCCGTCACGAGGCTCACCGGCCTGGGCGATCTCGATGTGCGCGGCGCTCCGAGCGAGGGCGAGGCACTGACGGCCCTGTGCGCCTTCGCACGCGACGCGCTCCTCATCGCCCACAACGCGTCCTTCGATCGCGAGCACCTGGCGGCCGCCGCCCGCCGGACCGGCGTGCCACCCCTGGCCAACTCCTGGTTCGACACGCTCGCCGCAGCGCTGCTGCTCTTCCCGGAGGAGGACAGCCACGCACTCGCGACCCTGGCCCGCTGTCTGGGCTGTGATCGCCAGGCTCACCGGGCGCTCCCCGACGCCGAAACCGCGGCGGAACTGTTTCGCCGTCTCTGCGCACGCGCCGGCGGCCTCGACTCCCAGGAGCGGCGCCTGCTGACGCTGGCGGGCTGGACGCCGTTGCAGGTCCTGGACGGTCGAGGGGTCGTACCCGAAGGTGCGCCGGCTCGAGTGGAGGAGCCGCCCACAGGCATGGCAACGAAGCCGGAAGTCCTGCCGGTGAGCGCGGACGGCTGGAGGGCGGAGCTCGACGCGGAGGATGACGGCGGCAGCCCTGGCTTCGCCGATCGCCTCCCCGGCTTCCGCCGGCGCCCGGGACAGGTCGGCTTCGCCGCCGCGACCGCCAGCGTCTTCGCCGAGGGCGGGATCGGCGCCTTCGAGGCCGGCACCGGCAGCGGCAAGAGCCTCGGCTACCTCCTGCCGGCCGCCTTCTTCGGCGCCGCCACCGGCCGGCGGGTCCTGGTCAGCACCAAGACGAAGGCCCTCCAACGCCAGCTGGCCGCCCGCGAGCTTCCGCTCGTCGGGCAGGCCCTGCCCCACGGGTGGCGGTGGGCGATTCTCATGGGCCGCGAGAACTACCTCTGCCGCAAGCGTCTCGACGACGCCGCCGCCATGGCGGGCGAGACGCTTGACGCCGGCGACCGTGCCCTGGCCCTGGCCTATCTCCTCGGCAGGGCGCGACGCGGAGACGTCGACCTCTCGTCCCTGCCCTACCGGGCCGTGCGCGAGCTCACGAGCCTGACGGAGCTGGCGCGCGATGTGCGCTCGACGCGCGCGACCTGTCTGGGTCGCCACTGTCCGCAGCGGAGCGCCTGCCACTGGCGCCTCGCCCGCAACCGGGCGGAGGGCGCCCACCTCGTGTGCGTCAACCACGCCCTCCTGCTCACCGCCCGGGAGACGCTGCCGGCGTTCGAGGACGTCGTCATCGACGAGGCGCACCTCCTCCCCGCCGAGGCGACAGAGGCGTTCAGCGAGCGGGTCGACGCCCTCGCCCTTCGCCGCCTCCTCACCGATCTGCGCCCGAGCGGCCAGCGGCCACTGGCGCGCCGCCTGCGGAGCGCGGCGCGCACGGCCGAACCCAGCGCCGCCTCGCTTCTGGAGACCGCCGCCCGCGCCAGTGAGCGCGCTCTCGAGGATCTGCCCGATCGCCTGCTCGCCGTCGGCGGGTCGCTCGAGGCTCTGGCACGCGCCACGGCGGAGACCGACGCCGGCTGCGCCCTCCCGGCGGAGAGCGACCGGGCGGCGAGCGCCTACGACACCAGCCTGTGGCTCACGCCTGGGCTGCAGGAATCAACGGAGTGGGATGCCTTCGCCACCGCGACATCCCTCCTCGCCGAAGGCCTCGCCGGCCTGGCGTCGGCGGCCGCGGCGGCCGCCGACGCCCTCCCGGAGGAGCACCGCGAGCGCCCTGTCGTCGCGGCCGTGGCCGCCGAAGCCTCGGCGCTCGGCGAATTGCTCGACGACATCCCTCGCCTGCTGACCAGCGACAGCGTCGCCTGGGGGAGATCCAGGCACAGCTGGCGAGCTCGTCGGTCGGCCGGGCATCACCGCAGCCGCCGGCCTGGTCGCTCGTCCGCGCCCCCTTGACGCCCGCGCGCCAGACGCGCGCGGCGCTGTGGGATCGCTTGCGCGGCGCCGTGCTGACCAGCGCGACGCTCACCGTCGGCGAGTCGTTCTCGTACTTCCGTCGCATGACGGGCCTCGACGCCGATCTCGACGTCACCGAGCGGGTCTTCCCCTCGCCCTTCGACTACAGCCGCCAGGCAGCTCTCGTTCTGGAGCGCGACCCCAGCGAAGCGAGCCGGCCGCTCGACCTCGCCGAACGTCAGGGCGAGCGGCTCAAGGCCCTCGTGGACGTGACACGCGGCCGCACCCTCGTCCTCTTCACCAACAGGCGCGACATGGAGCGCGTCGCCGCAGCGGTCGGCGCCCACGTCGAGGGGGACGACATCATGGTCCTCGCCCAGGGTCTCCACGGCAGCGCGGCCGCTCTCGCCGACGAGTTCCGGGCTCATCCCGCGACGATCCTCCTCGGCGTGGACACCCTGTGGACGGGCCAGGACTTCCCTGGAGACACGCTGAAGTGCCTCGTCATCGCCAAGTTGCCCTTTCCTCGCCAGGATCCCCTCTTCCGGGCCCGTTGCAGCGCCTGCGAGGCAGCTGGTGTCCGCTGGTTCGAGGAGTTCTATCTCCCGGAGGCGGTACTGCGGTTCCGTCAGGGCTTCGGACGCCTGATCCGCAGTGAGACTGACACGGGAGTCGTGATCGTCCTCGACCCCCGCCTCCTCAGGCAGCGCTATGGGCGCGTGTTCGTCGAGAGCCTGCCGGAACTCCCCATCGTCGAGGCGGCGCCGACGGAACTCGCTCGCGTCGTGGACGAGCAGCTTCGGCGCCTCGAAGCGGTGGACTGTCCTTCCGACCGGCCCCGCTCAGGGCCACGAGCCCGGCCCGCGAAGAACACCTCGGGGCCGAGCGCGAACGACTTCGCCAGCGGCAGCCCTGGTGCTCGCCCCGACCCAGCCTGACGCTCAGTGGGAGGCGAGGCGAAGCGCCTCGGCGCGACTCCCACTGAATGTGAGGGAGTCCCAGAGGCCTCGGATCTCGAACATCCGCTTGAGGGCAGGATCCTGACAGACGATCGCCAGGCGGCCGTCACACGCGCGCAGCCGCTTCTCGCCACCGACAAAGACCCCCAGCCCCGTCGAATCCAGAAACGTGACCTTGGCGGCGTCGATGACGAAGCGGCGAGCGCCCGCCTCGAACGCTTGAAGGAAGGCGTCACGAAAGACCGGAGCAGTGTGCAGATCGATCTCGCCTTCGAGACCGATGACGACGACGTCATCGTCGCGGCGCTCCAGTTCGACGCGCAGCGGCTCGTCGCTCATGCCGCTTCGTCGAGCCGCCGGTCGCCGATGGGCGGCAGAATGGCGGCGACCCCTGGCGCCACGCGCTCGACGCTGAGCACCGGGACCGCGGGCGCGGCCGCGCACGCCGAGCAGACCCTCTCACGCCCCGCCACCACGACCGCCTCGCCGAGGATGAGCGTCGCGCCACAACGCTCGCACACGCCAATACCCCACGACCGCTCCAGTACGTCCGCCTCTCCCGGCGACCGCGATCGACCTCTCAAACCGAACGCGCTCATGGCCACCTCCCGCTGTCGCCGCCGCTCCAGATGACGGCCCATGGACGCACCCTACCCTTGCACCCATAGGGCAAAACGGCCTCGTACCCCGTCACGGCGACGCTTCACCAGCCAGGAGCGCTTGACTGACCGGCTTCGCGGGAACAGTGAGAGCGCGACAAGCCGCCGGCGACACTCGCGAACGGCAAGGAGTGCAGGTGGATCTCTACACGCTCACATTGCCTCTCGACGCTTCGGCTGCGGCGGCGCTTCGGACCTGGCTCGCCACCGTGCTCGAAGGCAACGATCTGGCCAAGGCGTCTTCCGGGGAGATCGTTCTGGCGGCGACCGAGGCCGTGAACAACGCTCTGCGCAACTCCGCGCCGAACGGCACAACGGTCGTCGTGGTCACCATCAGCATCGTCGGCCGCGACGTCTACATCCGCGTCACCGACCGCGACAGGAGCGTCACGACTCCTCGCGCCGCCGGGATGGGTTCTGTGCGCGACGTGACCGACGACCTCGGCTTCACCCTGATGAACGGTCTGATGGACGAGGTCGACTGGCACCAGACCGACGACGGGACGACGGTGCGACTCGTGAAGAGGCTGCGCCCGCCGCTCCCCGCGGCCGCTGATCCGCCGGTGTTGCGCAGCCGGACGGCCGTGTGAGCACCACACGCGCCCGATCGGCACTCCCTCATGCAGCACAACGCCCCCCGTCTGCCCAGGCAGTCGGGGGGCGTTGTGCTCGTGACGAGCGCGTCGGACGTCGGTCCAGTTACTTGACGGCGTCCTTGTAGTAGTCGCCCCAGAAGCGGTCCATCGACTCGCGCATGACGCCACGGGACTTGTACATATCCCAGCTCGGGTCTTCCGCGATCTGCGGATGACGCGGGAAGGTGATGTCGCGCTTGTAGTATTCGAAGAGGCCGCCCTTGAAGCTGTTCAGGCCGTTGTGGGTCGGCATCGACTGGCGGTAGTGACGGACGGCGCCGATGTCGAGCGTCGTCTGCATGAGGGCCTCGACGGCGGCCTTCGGGCAGGCGCAGAGGAGGCGACCCTCGAAGTCGCAGATGAGGGCGCCGCCCTGCATGCCGTACGGCGGCATCTGGATCGGGCTCCAGCCCGAGTGCGGGGCCACGGTGTAGCACATGTTGTAGATGCTGCACATGCGGTTCTGCAGCTCGTAGTACTCAAGCGGCTCGATGACCCAGGGGTCCATGAGCAGCTCGGGGTGATAGATGCACTCGGCGCCGTTGAAGGCCAGCTGGCGGCCGCCCTCCGGGGTCATGCCGTCGTTGCAGATCATGGCGCCCCAGTTGCCGATGTTGGTCTTGGCGACCGGGTAGTAGGGATACTTCTCGAGGTCCCAGCCGATATCGATCAGGTCGTAGGGGCTCGGCCAGTACTCATCGGGGATCCAGGGGTTGCACTTGTGGTAGCGCAGGACGACCTCGCCCTTGTCGTCCTGGATGATGGCGGTGTCGAAGGAGGTCTTGGGGAACTCCGGCACGGTCGAGCCCATGCCGTACATCACGTAGGTGTCGTACTCCTTGCACCAGCTGCCGATCTCCTCGGTGATCGCGCCGGGGACTTCCTCGGAGGCCTTCAGGGCCTCTTCCATCGACCCGGCCGGGTAACCGTTGGCGGCGTACTCGGGATAGGCGATGACCTTGATCTTCTTGGCGTAGTCGGTGCAGGAGGCGTCCCACGTGTAGCTGAACTGCTCGTAGGTGTAGTCGAAGTAGTCCTTCATGCGCTTGAGGTTACGCTTGGTGGCCTCGGGGCCGACGTGCAGCTCGACCGGGCTGTACTGGATTCCGCATACCATGTAACGATCGATCAGTTCACCCATTGCAGCTCCCTTTCCTGTTGACTTCTCAACGGTGATGCCCTGCCGGCGCACCCCGTCGCTCACTCTGCTCGCGCTCTCGGCCATATGACGGCAGCCCAAGAGCGCCATACTCGCTCGCAATCTCGGCTACGACGGTAGCCTGAAACCCCTTCGCCCGCGGGTCGGAGCCCGCGGGCGAAGGGTGCAGTAGGCGCTTCTTACTTGACGGCGTCCTTGTAGTAGTCGCCCCAGAAGCGGTCCATCGACTCGCGCATGACGCCACGGGACTTGTACATATCCCAGCTCGGGTCTTCCGCGATCTGCGGATGACGCGGGAAGGTGATGTCGCGCTTGAAGTACTCGAAGAGGCCGCCCTTGAAGCTGTTCAGGCCGTTGTGGGTCGGCATCGACTGGCGGTAGTGGCGGACGGCGCCGATGTCGAGCGTCGTCTGCATCGTGGCCTCGACGGCGGCCTTCGGGCAGGCGCAGAGGAGGCGACCCTCGAAGTCGCAGATGAGGGCGCCGCCCTGCATGCCGTACGGCGGCATCTGGATCGGGCTCCAGCCCGAGTGCGGGGCCACGGTGTAGCACATGTTGTAGATGCTGCACATGCGGTTCTGCAGCTCGTAGTACTCAAGCGGCTCGATGACCCAGGGGTCCATGAGCAGCTCGGGGTGATAGATGCACTCGGCGCCGTTGAAGGCCAGCTGGCGGCCGCCCTCCGGGGTCATGCCGTCGTTGCAGATCATGGAGCCCCAGTTGCCGATGTTGGTCTTGGCGACCGGGTAGTAGGGATACTTCTCGAGGTCCCAGCCGATATCGATCAGGTCGTAGGGGCTCGGCCAGTACTCATCGGGGATCCAGGGGTTGCACTTGTGGTAGCGCAGGACGACCTCGCCCTTGTCATCCTGGATGATGGTGGTGTCGAAGGAGGTCTTGGGGAACTCCGGCACGGTCGAGCCCATGCCGTACATGACGTAGGTGTTGTACTCCTTGCACCAGCTGCCGATCTCCTCGGTGATCGCGCCGGGGACCTCCTCGGAGGCCTTCAGGGCCTCTTCCATCGAGCCGGCCGGATAGCCGTTGGCCGCGTACTCGGGATAGGCGATGACCTTGATCTGCTTCGAGAACGCGGAGCAGGAGGCGTCTTCGCAGTAGCTGTACTGCTCGTAGGTGTAGCCGAAGTAGTCCTTCATGCGCTTGAGGTTGCGCTTGGTGGCCTCGGGGCCGACGTGCAGCTCAACTGGGCTGTACTGGATTCCGCATACTATATAGCGATCGATCAGGTCACCCATTGCAGCTCCTTCTTGTTGTGATTGCGGTACGAGAAACACGAAACGACTTGCTCCCGCGCTTTTCCCTTACCCGGCCTCCTTTGCCCAAGCGTGTCGCCCTGGGTCAGGCGACTCACGCTTTTCAGCGTATCACAAGTCTCGCCCAGCGCACGCGTTGTGGCGTGTAGCCAGCTCACCTCCTTCGCCCGCCATCGGGACGAGTCTCGCAGGGCTTTCTGGAGTCCGGCTGAGGAGACACTCGGAGCATCCTGTGGACCGCAGAGCAGGGCCGGCGTGGGCGCGCGACGCCCGATGGCGCGGCCTCAAGGACCGGCAAGGCGGTGCGCGACCTCCACCAGAGCCAACGAGTCGCGCTCGCAGTAGGCGAGCAGGCGGCGGCGCAGCTCGCGGCGCCGATCCTCGGAGGTCGCGGGGGCCGCCGCCTCGCGGTAGGCGGCCTGGGCGGAGACGCCGTCGCACACCTCCTCAAGCAGCCCGTGATCGAGGTCGGGGGCGATGGTCGGCAGGACCGCCTTGAGCGACCACGAGCCGTCGAGATCCGCGTGATGGTAGTGGTCCCTCGTGAGACGCAGGAGATCGACGAGGCGCCCGCTGATGCCCCCCAGATCGGGCGCCAGATCCGGGTACATGCGCGCCATCTCGACCAGCCGCCACTTCTCTGCGTCGTGGTAGACGAACACCGGTCCCTCCGCCCCGAGGGTCGCAACCAGCGCCTCGGCCGCGGCGCGCATCGGCGGCGCGCCGCTCACGTCGAGGAACTCGAGGTGCCGCACCATCCCCGGTCGCTCCTCAACGTGACACGACCACTGGAACACGAGTTGCTGGTAGGGCCGCGTGCCCGCCCAGAGCGGCACGGCGAACTGCACCGTCTCGAAGTCCAGGTATGCACGAGGATACGGCAGGCCGGCGAGGAAGGCGGTGGCCGCGGGGTCGACAACCCCTCTGACCGGATCGGAACGCCGGCCCGACCGGGCCCCGACCGGAGACGTCTCGCGCCCGGCGTCGAGTGGCGGCAACCCCTCCTGCTGCCGGCAGAAGGCGTTGAACGGGCAGTCGAAGGGCTTGCGGCACTGTGGCCCGATCCTGATGGCCGGCAGCGGCCCCGCGAGGACCTCGTTGAGGCCGCGCACCCAGCCCGGAACGCGCGCCATCATCGGACGTACCTGGTCGGCGACCGGGATCTCGCGCAGGAGGCCGCGATAGTCGCCACCCCCGGGGTAGACGAAGTCGGTGTCGACGACGGCGACACCGAGCCTGCCCAGGGGGATCCCCGCCCCCTCTGTCGTCCAGGCCTGGATGGCGACGTCCCGGATGTGGTATTCCTTGAGGCGCGTCGCCGACTTGACCTCCACCATCTGCCAGACGCCGGACCGACGCTGCAGCACGTCGCTGCGGACGAGGACGCCGGAGTGCCGAAAGGCCCCCTCGAAGATCGTCAGGTCGCCCGCCGCGGCCAGTGCCTCGCCGGTCAGGCGCAGAGCCTCGCTCAGGGCGCCGTCGCAGGGGATCAGTCTGCCCGGTCCGTAGAGGCGCCGCGCCAGGTCGCCGACATCGTCCCCGACGCAGAAGCGGCGCTGTGCGTCAGTGTCGTACACCTCGAGGTCCGGGCGGTGAACGGCGAGCCAGAGGCGCTTGCCGCACTGCAGACCGGCGGCGATTCGCGACTTCGACAGGCGGAACGAGCGCATCGGAGCATCCTACCCCTCCCCGGCCGCCGCCGTCGCCGGCGCGGCCCGCGGAGGCGCAGGGCCGAGCGACCGTGCCGTCCGTCTCGTGGGCTAAGATAGCCGCTGACCCGGGAGAGCCCATGCCTCGCATCCACTTCGTTCACGCAGCGGACCTGCATCTCGACACGCCGTTCACGGGCATCGCCGGCCCGGCGCCGCAGGTCGCCGAGGCTCTCCGCGACGCGTCGCTGCAGGCCTGGGACGATCTCGTCGCGTTCACGATCGCCCAGGGCGCCGCCGCCCTCCTCCTGGCCGGCGACGTGTACGACGGCGCCCAGAGGGGCGTCCGGGCGCAGTTGCGGGTGCTGCAGGGCCTGCGCGCGCTCTCGCGGGCGGGAGTGCGCACCCTCATCGTCCACGGCAATCACGACCCCCTTGACGGCTGGTCGGCGATTCGCGAGTGGCCCCCTGGCGTGCACGTGTTCGGCCACGCGGCGGTTGACACCGTGTCCATCGCCGCGGAGGACTGCGCGCCAATCCACGTCCACGGCATCAGCTACGAACGCAGGGATGTGGCCGACAACCTCGCGGCCCGCTTCCGGCGCGAGCCGACCGACGGCGTTCATGTCGGCCTGCTGCACGCTACCGTGGGAACGTCCAGCGAGCATGCCTCCTACGCGCCATGCTCGCTGTCCGACCTCGAGGCGGCCGGCATGGACTACTGGGCCCTCGGCCACATCCACCGGCGCGCAGTGCTGCGCAGCGGCCACCCGTGGATTGTCTACGCGGGCGACCTGCAGGGACGCAGCCCAAAGGCCTCCGAAACCGGCGCCAAAGGCGCCTACCTCGTCACCGTCGACACCGAGCGCCGCGAGATCCTCGAGCCGGCGTTTCACGCCCTCGACCGGGTCCGCTTCGTCACGTGCCCCCACGACCTCGGCTCCGCCAGCGACCTTGCCGTCCTCCAGGCCGGTCTCGTCGACGCGCTCGCCGCGCTGCGCGACGAGCACACCGGCCGCGGTCTCCTGGCGCGTGTCGTCCTCGAGGGTCGGGGTCCAGTCGTCCACGACCTGCGCCGCACCGACGCGCTCGCTCAGCTTCGGGACGAGCTGCGCCGTACTTTCGCCGACGCCAGGCCCATGCTGTGGGTCGAGTCCCTGGCCGACCGCGCCGCGCCCGCGCTCGATCTCGAGGCGATCCGCGCCCGCGGCGAGTTCTCGGCCGAGGTTCTCTCTCTGGCGGAGCGGCTCGCGGCGACGCCTGCCGAGCTTGCCGCCTTCATCGCCACGCGCAGCGGACACCTCCTCACCGGACAGACCGGCCGCCACGTCAGAGACCTCGAGCCCGACGCGGACGCGGAGGTGCTCGCGGAGGCGCTGGGCGTCGTGCTGGATCGGTTCGAGACGGCGGAACCCTGATGCGGATCCTGAGCTGGCACATCGACGGGTACGGGGTGTTCCGCGACTCGGGCGTCACCGATCTCGGGTCGGGTGTCACGGTGGTTCTCGGCGAGAACGAAGCCGGCAAGAGCACGCTGCTCGCCTTCCTGCGGGCCATGCTCTTCGGCTTTCCCGACAGGCGTACGAGGGAGAACCTCTACTCGCCCATCCACGGCGGGCGTCACGGCGGGCGCATCACGTTGCTCGACGAGGCCGGACCCTGGACCGTCACCCGCTATGCGGACAAGCGCAAGGTTGTGGATGTCACGCGACCGGACGGCCGACCGGCCGATGCAGACGACCTGCGGCGCCTTCTCTCTGGGGTCGACGCCACGCTGTTCGCCTCCGTCTTCGCCTTCGGCCTGGACGAGCTGCAGCAGTTCGCGACGCTCGACGCCGACGGCGTGCGCGAACGCATCTTCTCGGTTGGCATCAGCGGGGCCGGCCAGTCGGCGCGAGCCGTACTCAAGCAGCTCGCCGAGCAGGAGTCGCGCCTCCTCAAACAGCGGGCGGGCCAGGCCCGGATCAACGATCTGGTGCGTGACCTCGAGGACGCCAGCGAGGAGGCGCGACGGGCCGAGGATCTGTCCGCCGGCTATCCGGCGCTGGTCCGCGCCGAGACGGAACACGGCGAGCAGATCGCGCAGCTCGACAAGACGTTGGCCGACCTGGCCGCGCGGCGACGTCGCTACGAAGCGCTCGGCGCTCTCCGGCTCGATTGGCTGGAGCTGGCGGAGCTCGAAGGCCGGCTCTCCGACCTCCCGGAGGCGTCCGATCCCGGCCTGCCGGCCGCCGCCGCCGATCTCGTGAGGCGACTCCTCGTTCTGCGCAGTCGTGAGGAGACCCTCACCGAGCTGCGCGCCGCCAGCATCGCGGCACAGGCCGACCTCTCCCAGCACCTCCAGCGCCTGGGCCCGCAGTGGACGCCGGCCCGGCTGTACGACGCGGACGACTCGATCGAGGCGCGGGACGCGGTCCGCGATTGGCGACGACGGCTCGCGGAGTCCTCCGCCGCCGCCGAGCGGGCCGCTCGGGTCGAGGAGGGGGCGCGCCGCGACGCGGACGATCTCGCCGACGACGAGGCCCGCTGCGCCGAGGCCTTGCCCAACGCCCTGCCTCCATCGGCCGAGACACTCGGCGAGCGCGAGACGGCGCTGCGCGCCCTCCGCTCCAACCTTCGGGACCTGCTCATGGCCGAGCTCCAGGTCGCGCCGGACGGCTCGGCCCTGCACCGGGTCTGGCTGTATGCCGCGATGGGAGCGCTGGCGGCGCTGCTGGGCGCCGTTGCGGCGACGTTCGCCGGAGCGACCCAGCTCGCCGTCGGCCTCGCCGTCGGCACGGCGCTCCTCACCCTGGTCGCCGTCGTGGCTCGTACGGGGGCCCGACGCCCCCGGCAGGCTGGCGGTGCGGGCACCGGAGCCACGGTGGAGCGCCTGCGGGCGGAGGTCGCCGACGCCGCCGGCCGCCTCGGCCTCGACGACCGCCCCTCCGAAGCGGAGCTCAACGCGCTCGAAGCACGACTCTCCGCCGCTCGCGCCGAACGTGTGACCTGCGACGGCACCGAGGAGCAGCTCAAGCAGCTCGCCGCCAAGCTCCAGACCCTTCGGGCGCGAGCCGTCAATCTCGCCGCTGTCGCCGCGACGGCCCGTGAACAGGACGCCGCCGAGCAGGCCGCCTGGGGCGAGTGGCTCGTCGAGAGGAAGCTGCCCCACCTCTCGCCGGAGGGCGTTCTCGAGCTGTTCGAGCACGTGCGTCTGGCGCGCGCCGCGCACGCCGCCCTCACCAAGGCGAAGGCCGACCTCGCCGCCCTCGACGCGGACCGCTCCTCCTGGGACGCCGGTGCGGTCGCCGCACTGGCCGGGGTCGGCACCGACGCCGCCGCTATGACCGCCCCCCAGCTCGAGACGGCCGTCGCCTCACTGGATGAGGGGCTCGCGGAGCGGGCCGCCGCACTGAGCCGCAAGGGCGGTTGTGAGCAACGGCTCGCGAAAGGCCTCTCCGAGCTCGGGGATGCGCGGGAGGCGCGCCGCGAGCTCGCGGAGGGCGACCCGAACACCTGGCGCGCGGAGATCGCGCGACTCGACACGGAGATCCAGGACGCCGACACCGCACGCACCGGCGCAATTGAAGCGCGCCGCGACGCCCAACGCGCCAGAGAGGCGCTCGAGGCCTCGGCCGATGTGCCGCGCCTCCAGGCCGCCTGCGCGTCCCTGCGTGCCGAGCTCGCGCATGCGGTTCACGAGTATCGGGTTGTGACGACGGCGTCTGGCCTCGTGCGCGAGACGCTCCGCGGCTACGTGCGCGATCGCCAGCCGGGCGTGCTCGAGCGCGCCTCGGAGGCGTTCACTGCTGTCACGGGCGGGCGCTTCCGATCGGTCGTCCAGGAAGCGTCGGAGGACGCCGACACCATCGTCGTGGAGCAGTGGGACGGTGCTCGCCTGACTCCGGACCAGCTGAGCCGCGGCACGTGCGAGCAGCTCTACCTGGCGATCCGTCTTGCCCTCGCAGCCGAGCTCGCCGACCGCGGCCAGGAACTGCCGCTCATCATGGACGACTGCCTTGTCAACTTCGATCCCGAGCGGGCGGCCGCGATGGCGCGACTGATCGCCGCGTCGGCGGCCGCCGGCCAGTGCCTGTTCTTCACCTGCCACCCGGTCGTCGCCGAGCTGCTCCGCGGCGCGGCAGAAGACACCAGAATCGTGACCCTCCCCGGGCGCCGGCGCGGACCTGCAGACGACGCTCCGCCGCTCTTCGCCTGCTGACGCCGCACCGCGGCGCGACGCCCGGTCGCCGCCGTTGACACCGCCGGAGACGCACAAGAGCCGTCGGCGCGTCTGTTTTTCGCGCTTCCCGGGTAAACATTCAGCCACCGCGACCGAAAGAGGGCCCATGGAGATTCAGAACCAGAGGGTGCGCACGAGTCTTCTCTCGACCGCCTTGGCGATGCTCGCGCTGGTCGCCATGACCGCGCTGTTCATCATCGCCGGACCGGCCTGAGCTCTGCGCCGCCTGCTCGTCCCGGTCGAGTTCGGGACGCGGCACCCGGCGCGACGTGCCGCTGCATGCGCCGGCGCCTTCCGTCCTGACTCCCCCCGCTCTCGGCCTTTCCTGCACCTCCGTCAACGAGCTCACGGCTCTTCGACCCAGTCCGCGCCGGTCGCGTGACACGGTCAGGCGATACAATCGTCGGGTACCTCGCGCGCAGCGTCCCGACACAGAGGAGGAACGGCGTGCAGGCTGGCGCTCAGGAACGCACAGAATACGCCGGACTCGGCTGGCGCGTCGCCGCCATCGCCATCGACACCGTGGTGCTCTTCGTCTGCCTCGTCGTCCTCATGGGCATCTCCGCGGCGATCGGGGTGCTCGAGCTGCCTGACCCCAATACGACGAATCCCTTCGACGTCGAGGCCACCCAGGCGACGATGCCGACGTGGATCTACTTCGCCACCTACGGTCTGCTGTTCGTCTACTACGCCGTACTCGAAGGACTCACCGGCGCCAGCCTCGGCAAGCTCGCCCTCGGCATGCGGGTGCGTATGGACGATGGTCGTCCCGCCACGACGACGGCGATCATCGTCCGCAACCTGATCCGCATCCCCGAGGCGCTGCTCTGGTACATCCCGAGCGGCATCTCCTGCCTGTTCAGCGGGCGTCGCAAGCGCCTCGGCGACTTCGCCGCCGGCACGGTCGTCGTGCGCCGGCCCACGGCGGCGCGAGACGCCGTCCCGGGAGCGGGACAGGGCGCGCACGGGGCGCCGGAGGCGCCCATGCCCGTCGCGCCCGCCGCGGCCGCCACGGCGGTCGTCGCGCCCGCCGCCGTCGGCCTGCGCGAAGCGCTCGCCGCGCTCAAGGCGACCACGCTGGCGGTGCGCGGCGCGCACGATACGTTCTTCCGCCTCTCGGAGATCGAGCTGGCCAGACAGCAGACGGAGGCGGCCGGCGAAGAGCAGGAGCAGTACTCGCCCGAGTACGTCGCCGCGTGGTACTCCCTGTCGGACGCGGTGCACGAGATGACAGAGGCGCGCGCGACCGCCGCCGTGGCAAGCTCGCGCGCCGGCACCACCCTGGAGGCGAGCCTCGCGGCGCAGCCCGACCTCGCCTATCTTCTCCGCCACCTGGGACCGTACCTCGCAGAGGGCGCGGCCCAGAAGTTGCACGAAGCCTACGTCGCGGTCGTCAGGAGCGAGACCCGGCCGTAGGCCTGAGGCATGGCCCGGGCATCGGCAGTCGCTCGACGCCGGCTCCCCGCGACGGCCGAGCTAGCCGTTGCCCAGCTCTTCACGAATCGTCGCCATCCACTCGCTGACGATGATCCCTTGTGGGCAGAGCCGCTCGCACTCGCGGCAGGCGGTACAGCGCTCGGCGCGCTCGCCTTCCCGCAGCCAGCTGTAGGTCAGACGCTGGCGTGGCACGTCCCCGTACATGCGGGCGTCGTTGTAGATCGCGAGGACCTTCGGGATGTCGACGCCCTGCGGACAGGGCAGGCAGTAGCGGCAGGCGGTGCACGGAATGGCACTGAGCTCGCGGTAGAGGTCGGCCACCCGCGCGACCAGCGCGAGCTCCTGGGTGGCGAGGAGTCCCGGCCGCGAGCGTTCGGCGTACTCGAGGTTCTCCTCGACCTGCGCCATCGTACTCATGCCGCTGAGCAGGAACGAGACCTCGGGCAGGCTCCAGACCCATTGCAGGGCCCACTCGGCCGGTGTGCGCTTGATCCCGGGCGCCGCCCTCCAGGCTTCCGCGACCTGCGGCGGCAGCTTGTCGGCCAGGGCGCCGCCGCGCAGCGGCTCCATGACAATGACGCCGAGATTGCGGGCGGCGGCCAGTTCCAGCCCGCGCCGGCCCGCCTGGAACTCCTCGTCCATGTAGTTGAACTGGATCTGACAGAACTCCCAGAGATCGGTGGCGGCCAGGATCTCGGCGAAGGTCTCGTAGTGACCGTGAAAGCTGAACCCCAGATGGCCGATTCGGCCGTCGGCCAGCGCCCGCTCGGCGGCCGCGAGCTGGCCGTGCTCGAGCACCGTGCGCCAGTTGGCGGCGTCGAGGCTGTGAAGCAGGTAGAAGTCGATGCGCTCCTCTTGCAGACGGTTGAGTTGCATGCCGAGGATACGGTCGAAGTCCGCGGGCTGCTTGACGTGCCAGACGGGCATCTTGTCAGCGATCACGACCTTCTCCCGATACCCGTCGCGCAGAGCACTGGCGAGCCAAGTCTCGCACTGCTCGCCGTGATACATGAAGGCGGTGTCGACGTAGTTCACACCGCCGTCGATGGCGCGCCGGAGCATCGCCGTGGCCGCCGGGTAGTCGATGCGACGGTGGTCCGGCCGACCGTCGTCGCCGACCAGAACGGGCAGCCGCATGGCGCCGAAGCCGAGGGCCGATGGCCTGAAGTCGAGCTTGCCGAATCGCCGGTACTGCATCGCCTGATGGTACCCTCCAGGACGCCCGCCCGCCTATCGGCCCGTGGCGTCCTGCGGTACACTCTCCCCTCGCCGCAGCCGCGCCGCCCCGCGGCTCTCACCGTGACCACGTCGAGGAGTACCTCATGACACTCAAACTGGGCCTGCCAAAAGGAAGCCTGCAGAACGCGACCTTCGACCTTATGCGCCGGGCGGGGTACCTCGTCACGGTGGCGGATCGCTCCTACTACCCCGCTATCGACGATCCCGCCATCTCCTGCATGCTGGTGCGGGCCCAGGAAATGGCGCGCTACGTCGAGGACGGCGCCCTGGACTGCGGCCTCACCGGTCACGATTGGGTCGTCGAGAACGAAGCCGACGTCGAGGCGGTCTGCAGCCTCGTCTACGCCAAGCAGAGCTTCGGCAAGGTCCGCTGGGTGCTGGCGGTACCCGAAGCCTCCGACATCCGTTCGGTCACCGACCTCGAGGGCAAGACGGTGGCCACCGAGCTGGTCGGCGTGACCAAGCGCTGGCTGGCCGCCAACGGCGTCAACGCCAGGGTCGAGTTCAGTTGGGGCGCCACGGAGGCCAAGCTGCCGCAACTCGCCGACGCGATCGTCGAGGTCACCGAGACCGGCTCCTCCCTGCGCGCCAACAAGCTGCGCATCGTCGAGACCATCCTCGAGTCCTCGACGCAGTTCATCGCCAACAAGCGGGCGTGGGCCGATCCGGCAAAGCGCTGCCAGATCGAGGACATGGTCATGCTGCTCCAGGGCGCCATCAACGCGCTCGACAAGGTCGGCCTCATGCTCAACGTCAGGGCGAGCGACCTCGATGCCGTCCTGGCCGTCCTCCCCGCCCTGCGCAATCCCACGATCTCGCACCTCAGCGACGAGGGCTGGCTGGCGGTCAACACCATCCTCCAGGAAAAGGTCGTGCGCCACATCATCCCGCGCCTCAAAGAAGCGGGCGCGGAGGGGATCGTCGAGTTCCCGCTCAACAAGATCGTCATCTGACCGTGCGGACAGGGCGGGACCGCCGCCGGGCAGCCGCCGGGCGGCGGTCCCTCACTCAGCCGTGAGCGTCAGGTCGCGGACGCCCCAGCGGCGCCAGCTCGGCGCGTCGCCGCGAGCGACCACCCCGATGACGTTGTCGCCGCCGGCCCTCAGCAGCCGGGCTGGGATCTCCACCGTGCGGACCTTCGTCCACGTCCACCGCGGGCCGGCGGCGAAGACGTGGACCTCCCGCCAGTTGACGATGAGCCGCACTTCGTCGGCCTGGACGTCCCAGAGGCGCACACGCAGCACCCTGTCGCCGTCCTGGCCCGGAGCAACGTAGAAGACCTCCTTGGGGTGTGTCGCGTCCTGCCGGCAGTTGCCGAGCGGCGCCAGGTACCCCAGCGACACGGGCAGCGCCGGGCGCTGACGAACGTTGTAGCGCACGTTCGCCAGCGCCCTCCAGTCGGCGCCGTCGGTCGTCGACCAGTCGTACAAGCCGCCGCCCAGACAGCCTGTCTGGCGCAGAGCGCGGACGTAGGCCGTCGTCTCCGCGCCCGTCGAGGCGTCGCCGAGGCCGCCGATGACGTGGATCGGCACGGTCTGGCTGCCGGACTTCTCGCGCACCAGCCGCACGTTCTCCAAGGTCTCGTCGTAGGCCTGCGCCGCGCCGTTGCCGTGATAGGTGTAGTAGCCCATCGGAACAATCACGTCGTACACCTCGGCGACCATTCCGTAGGGGAAGTCCCGCCAGTAGGTGGGCCGCAGCTCCATACCGGCCGGCGAGGGGATGATGCCGCCGAGGGGATAGGACCGGCCGACGGCGGCCCGGATCTGGCGCGAGAGCGTGCCCACCCTCTGGCTGCGGAGACTCGCGGGCTTGACATGGCTGTCCTCGATGTCGAGGGCGAACGAATCGAAACGCTGGCCGCCGGGGGTGCGGTGGTTGATCGCGGCGAGGCTGCGACGCAGATCCTTGTCGAGGTCGCCGAGGCCCGGCAGGTACCAGGCGACGACCTTCATCCCACGGGCGTGGGCCTGCTCGATGAAGACGCTCAGCGCCGCTTTCCGGTAGAGCGAGACGTCGATGCGGTAGTTGGCGGTCTCAATGTAGAGCGTGCGCACACCGTGGCGGGCCATGTCGCCGACGGCCGCGGCCGGATCATCCCAGGCGCGCGGGTCGTAGATGTCGACCCAGGAGCCGAGCCCTCGATAGGCAGTGATCGGAGCCTTGCCGGCGTCGGCGGCGACGGGCAACGCCAGCGTCGCGGCGGCCGCCGTCGCCAGAACGACGAGCAGGGCCGAGACTGACGTCCGGAGGCGACCGAGGTTCAACGTCCTTCTGCGGCGGGATAGGCGAGATGTCGTCACCGTTCTGTCCTCCCCGGTGGCCTTCGAGTCCTCCCGAGTATACGCGCCCGACGGCGGCGGACCTGCCAGGCGAGCCCATCGGGCGGCCGGAGCACAACGGCGCCGACGGGCCGACCAGACGCGGATCGGACCGCGCGACGGACCGACGCGCGGCAGGTGTGCTTGAGAACAGCGATGCAAGGCCGGGCTGGCCCCCACCGCCGCCAGGAGCCGGGTCGCTCGCCTCAGCGCGGGCCGAGGCCCCAGGCGACTTCGCGGGCGCCGGCCGCCGTGAGAGGCACATAGGTCTCTCGAAGCTCGTGCGCCGTGACGGGCACCCAGACGCAGCCGTCGCGCTCGTCGCCAAGCGGGACGGCCAGGCCTTGGAGCAGCCGCCACGCTGTGTAGGCCGCCATCAGCGCGTCGAGCGAGGCGGCATCGAAGTACTCGTCCCAGCGCAGGCCGAGCCGGCGCAGGACGAGCACGCGCACGTGCAGCCCTTGGCGCGTGCTCTTGGGCGGCGGTGTGCCGCCCAGCAGCGTCACGAACCCCGCGTGCGGGTAGACCTCGAGAGCTGCCGGCGCTTGGCCGAGCGCGCCGGGCATGGAGCCGGAGCAAGCGTCTCATAGCCGCGCCGGCGAAGATCCCTGAAGTAGTCCCAGCCAACGCGGATGTGCGCGTTGCGCCGGCCGGCGTCCTCCGCCTGCGCGCGGGTTGGCGCAGGCGTGACGGCAATGCGCCGACGCAGGAGCTCCGCGTCAGCGCGACGGATCGGGGCTCCGGCGACCGCCCGCCGGGGGCGCTGCGCCGCGGCGACGGCGACCGCCGCCGGCTTGAGCCCGTCGAGCCAGTCGAACAGTCGACCTTCGGTCGCCTGGCTCGCGCTCGTCCGCTTCCTTCCAGGCGACCACATCGAGGACGCGCCGCTCGCAGCGCACCACAACCGCCACCGAAGGCCGGCTGGCGGCGACGTCTATCCCTGCGACGAGCGGCGCGTCGTCCATGTCGCGGACCTCGCCCCTCACCTCCGCCGCCGGCCCTCAGGCCTCCGCCTGAGAGGTACACACCGAGAACGCGGGCGGCTGGTGGATGTGGCGCTTGACCGAACACTGGTCTACGGCCCGGACGATGGCGGCCACGTACTTCTCGGGGAAGCCCACCGGCAGCTGGAGATCGATGTCGATCTTGCCAATCATGCCGTGCGGGTCCCGCTCGGCGGTCAGCGTCAGTCCCGAGCCCTCCGGATCGATGCCGCGCTGCTTCATGAACGAGAGCATGAAGATGCCGGCGCACGTGCCGATCGACGCGATGAACAGGTCGAACGGAGCCGGGGCCGCGCCGTCCCCGCCGCCAGACGCGGGCTGGTCAGTCCGGATCGTGAAGCCCTTGTACTCCGCGTCCACCCGGAGATTGCCCGGGAAGTAGACTCTCATCTCCATGTCGCTCCCCTCGAGTCATGCCGCCGACGTGCCGCGCTACATGCCTTCTACCTTCTGAATCGGACGTGCGCAAGCAGCGCGGCGTCGACGCCGCTCCTGCTGGCGTTTCGCCGTCCCTGAGGCGGGGCAGAAACCGAGGCGCCCATTCGGCGACACGCCGGCGGGAAGCAAGGGTGACTGGGCATGATGAATTCGGAAGAGGTTCCGACCGATTCGGCGACGCACGCCACGGGGCTCCCCGGTCTGCACTTCCATCTTCCGCTTGACCCTGCGCGACTGCTGCGCGCCCGGCATCGCATCCGCGACTATCTCCACGCCTGCGCGGTCGAGCCCGGCGCCATCGAGGACGTCGTGGTCGCCGTCCAGGAGGCCATGACCAACGCCGTGACGCACAGCCGGGCACGTGAGGACCTCGAGGTGCGCCTGCGCTTCGAGGACCGCGACCTCGTGACTGAGGTGAGGGACCACGGCGTCGGCTTCGACGTCGCGGCCTTCGACCCCGGGCGGCGCCCAGCGCTCGACGAGCCGTCCGGGCGCGGGCTCTACCTGATCGCCAACGTCATGGACGAGCTGAGCATCTGCGCGGATGACGGGCTCGCTGTCCGGGCCGTCAAACGTCGGGTGCAGTCGCACCCCACGGCCGCGCCGCCGGTGGCGCACGTGCATCAGGACACGCGCAGGCTCGCCCTCCTCGAGGAGATCGACGAGGGCTTCTTCGCGCTCGACTGGGAGTACCGCTACCTGCAGGTGAACGCGGCGTTGGAAGCCCTCTTTGACCGGCCCCGAGACGCGCTTCTCGGAAGAACGTGCTGGGACGCGTTCCCGGGCATCTGCGGCCACGCATCGGGCGAGGCCCTGCGTGACGCCATGGAGCTCGGCCGGCCGGCCATCCTCGAGTACGTGTCGCCCACCATCGGCACGTGGCTCGAGCTGCGCGTCTACCCAACGGCGTCAGGAGTCAGCGGCTACGTCCGGGTGATCGAGGAGCGCAAGCGCAGGGAGCTCGAGCGCGACGACCTTCTCCAGGCCTTGCGCCAGAGCCGCGAGGACCTCGATCGCGCTCAGGCCGTCGCGCAGATCGGCAGCTGGCGCCTGGATCTGCGCGGTGACATCCTGAGCTGGTCGATCGAGACCTGCCACATCTTCGGCGTATCTCCGGGCACGCCGATGACCTATGAACGCTTCCTTGCGATCGTGCACCCCGACGACCGCGAGCGCCTGCCGCCGCCTGGCAGGCGGCGCTGCGGGGCGAGCCGTACGACATCGAGCACCGTATCATCGTCGACGGCGAGATCAAGTGGGTGCGCCAGAAGGCGTACCTGGAGCGCGACGCCGAGGGGGGGATCCTGGGAGGCTTCGGCATCGCCCAGGACATCACCACCCGCAAGCGGCTGGAACAGGAGCTCGTCCGCAAGGAGGAGCAGGCGCGGCTGCTGCTCGAGCAGGCGCCGGCGGCCATCTTCGAGGTCGACCTGGGGGGGCCGCGCCTGACGAGTGTCAACCGCTTCCTCTGTGAACACACCGGCTACTCCCGCGAGGAGTTGCTCGGCATGAACCCTCTGGCCCTGCTGGCGGACGAGGACCGGGCGCGCTTCTCCGACAGGGTCAGCAGGCGTCTCGCTGGTGAGGCGCTCTCCCCCAGCACCGAATGCGGCTTCCTCACGAAGCTGGGCGAAGAGCGCCGGGCGGCCCTCAACATCACCCCCACCTTCCATGACGGCAGCCTCTCGGGTGTCTTCATCGTGGCCCAGGATGTGACCGAGCGCGCCCGCACGGAGGAGGCCCTTCGCCGCAGCGAGCGCCGCTACCGTGAGCTGGTCGACAACGCCGGCAGCGCGATCATCCGCTGGACGCGCGACGGCACGATCACGTTCTTCAACGAGTACGCGGAGAGGCTGTTCGGTTGGCGGAACGACGAGGTGATCGGCCGACACGTCGGCGTCCTGGTGCCCCCACGGGACACGAGCGGCGCCGACCTCAGCGACCTCGTCGACGCCATCGTCCGGCACCCCGCTCGCTACCGTAACAACCTCAACGAGAACGTCTGCCGCGACGGGCGACGCGTGTGGATGACGTGGACCAACAGCCCGCTCTACGACGAGAACGGCGTGGTCAGCGAAATCCTCGCGGTCGGCAGCGACGTCACAGAGCGCCGGCAGGTGGAGCAGGCCCTGCACGAGAGTGAAGAGCGCTACGCCCGCCTCTACGAGGCGCAGCGTCGCGTCGCCGCCACCCTTCAGGAGAACCTCGTCAATCCCCTGCCGCTGCTCGTCGGCCTCGACCTGGCGGCTCTCTCCCTGCCCGCCACCCGGCCGGAGCTCATCGGCGGCGACTTCCACGACGTGTTCGAAATCGCCGACGGGCACGTCGTGGCCCTGATCGGCGATGTCATGGGCAAGGGCGTCAAGGCGGCCGGGCTCACCGAGACGGTGCGCAGCGCCGTTCGCGCCCTCGCCCTCGTCACGACCTCCCCGGCTCAGATCCTGACCCTCGTCAACCGGCTGCTCCTCAGCACGCCCTCGGAGCAGTTCGTCAGCGCGATCGTCATGGTCCTGGATCCCGTCGTGGGGCGGGGCCGGTTCGCCAGCGCCGGCCACCCGCCGCCAGTGATCGCCGCCGGAAGGGAGACTCGCTTCGTGGAGCCGCCGTACGGAGTCCCACTGGGCACGCTGGAGTCATCCTACGAGGAGCGCGAGGTCGAACTGTCGCCGGGCGAGATCCTGCTGCTCTACACCGACGGCGTCACGGAGGGCTACCGGGACGGCGAACTCTTCGGTGAAGAGCGCCTCCTCGACGCCGTCCGTGGGGCCGAAGGACTCGATCCGCAAGCTCTGGTCGAGCGCCTTCGGGACTCGGTGATCGGCTTCGCGGGGGCGCTCCGCGACGACGTCGACATCGTGGCGCTGCGCCTCACGCGGCAGTAGTCGCCGCCTCGGCGCGATCAGCGCGTTGTGCACCCCGATGCGATTGCCCTCCGAGTCCAGGAAGAAGCCGATGCTGCCGACCATCTCGCCCATGTATGTGACCGGCGCCAGGATCTGGCCGCCGGCCTGGGCCGCCCGCTGCAGCATCCCTTCCGGGTCGCCCTGGCTGTTGAGGTAGATCGTGCAGCCGTCGGCGCTCGGCTTACGGTCCTGGACCACCACCAGGTCGATGCTGACCGGGCCGGGGCCCTCCATGGCCGCGCCGGGATCGGGGGCGAGCAGGGCGACGCCCTCCATGCCCTCGATCTTGACGAAGTCGTGCTGAAGGACCGCGCTGTAGAACTTCATGGCGCGGTCCAGATCGGTCACTGGGATATCCGCCCAGACGATGGTGTTGTCCACGGTCGCTCCTGTCACTCGCATGATCGACGGACCTTGATGTGGCGAGGATGCCCGGTCGACTGAGCGGGCTAACACGTGCGGATGTACGGACGGCCGTCCCCGTGGGACTCGGCAGCGCGAAAAGCATGGAAGGCCTCGCGGATGATCGCGTCGGCGACAGGGAGACGGGTAGACTCATGTCGGCCGGATGCAGAAGAGCGCAAGCGGAGGATGGAATGGCGAACGAGAAACGGACCATCGCCGTCACCGGCGACGTCAGCATCGACTGGCTGCTGCTCTCTTCCGCGCGTGAGGGCCGCGGAGCCGTCGACTTCATCTGGATGTGGGGCGCTGACTATGCCTGCCGAGCGCTCTCGGGCAGGGGCGGCGCGGCGCTGCACGCCGAGATCCTGAACGCCGCCGTCTCGGTCGCGGGGCTCGACGACGTCCGCGTCGTTGGTCCAAGCGTTCCTGTGGAGGCCATGGCTTCACCCTTCCACCCCGCCTACACCCACACGTTCGCGAGCATCCAGCAGGTCGCGGTGCCGGCCGCCTTCGGCGGCGAGGCGCTCGCCTGGCGCATCGCCCAGTTCCTCGGGACCAATCCGGCCCGAGAAGTCGGGTTCGCGGGCCGTGGACCGGCGCCGAGAGCGGTCGAGACGCTGATCATCGTCGACCACGCCTTGGGGTTCCGCGATCACCCCGCCGGACTGCCTGATCTCCTGCAAACGCAGCCCAGGTCGATCGTCTGGCAGACCGGAGCTCCACTCGCAGGCTCGCCGCTCGCCACGCTCCTGCTCGACGAGCACGCCGCCGCGCTGACCGTCATCACCTCGTCGGACGAGTTGCGCAAGACGGGCGAGCAGGTCAGCTACGCCCTCTCCTGGGAACAGATCACGGAGGAGATACTCGCGGCGATCCGCTGCAACGCCATCTCGCAGGCGCGGCGGGTCATTGTTCTCGTCGGGGCCGCCGGCGCCGTCATCGTCGAGCGGGGCAAGCCGGACGTCCTGGTCTTCGACTCCCGGTCGCAGGAGGGCGACTGGGGTAAGCGCCACCCGGGGGTGGGCACCGCCTACGGGCCCTGCATGGACGCTGCCGTCGCCCTGGGGTTGACGACCGGGGGCGATGTCGCCGTCGTCGACGCCGTGAGGCGGGGTCTCGTCGCGGGTCGCGCCGCTCACGTCACGGGCTTCGTGGTCGACCTGGACCTCAGCGTGGAGGCCGAACCGTTTCCGCTCGTCGAGGTCGCGCGGGCGCTGACTCACGACACGGACCAGTTCGCCAGCGTCGCCTACGAGCCTGCAGCTGGCACCTCGATCCTCGCCCAGACCTATGCCGAGGAGGACCTCATCGAGGTCGCGTCGGCCACTGCCGTGCACGGGATCGGGAGCCTGCCGAACGGCATCCCTGTGGAGACCGCGGGCGCCTGGGCCTCGGTCGACAGGAGCGAGATCCAGAGCCTGAGAAGCGTGCGCAACATCCTCGAGGAATACATTCGCCAGAGGCTGCAAGGGGGAGCAGTCCAGCGCCCCCTCTCTGTGGCCGTGTTCGGGCCTCCCGGCGCCGGCAAGACGTTCGCGGTCCGCCAGCTGGCCACCGTCCTGCTGCCTGGCCAGCTCCGCACCCTCGAGTTCAACCTCTCGCAGGTGCGATCGGAGGGGGCTCTCGGCGACGCCTTCCACATGGTGCGCGACGTGGCCCTCGAGGGCGAGCTGCCGCTGGTCTTCTGGGACGAGTTCGACGCTCCTCTGGACGGCGTCTCCCTCGGCTGGCTCCAGCACTTCCTGGCTCCCATGGAGGAGGGTCGCTTTCGCGACGGAGCAAGCTACCGACCCCTGGGCGGTGCGATCTTCGTGTTCGCGGGAGGCACAGCGTCGCGCTTTGAGGATTTCATCTCCTACAAGGACGAACGCCGCGAACGCGCGGCCAAGAAGCCCGACTTCGTCAGCCGCCTCCTGGGCTACGTCGACGTCACCGGCCCCAATCGCCGGGACGCTTTCGACGTCGCTTGGCCGCTGCGACGGGCGCTGCTCCTGCGTTCACTCATCTCACGGCGTGCCCCGCAGATGATGCGTGCGAGCGTAGCTGAGCCGCGGCTCGAGATCGACGACGGCGTCCTCCGCGCGCTGCTCGGCGTCGGCGAGTACATCCACGGCGCCCGCTCCGTGCAGGCCGTCATCGAGATGAGCACCCTGAGCGGCAAACCCCGTTTCGAGCGCTCGAGCCTGCCGGCGCGCCGTCAACTAGCCCTGCACGTCGATGCCGACGAGTTCCTGGATCTCGTGCACGGCTGAGCGGCCGCTCGAGATGTGGCAAGGCCGTCTGCGCGGGGTCGATGAGCCCGCGAGGGGACTCAACGCGCGCCTGCACGCTGCGCGACAGACGCCAGGGCTCGAGACTCACTCCTTCGAGACACGAGGTGACATGCTATGGTGACCGATCTTCGCGATACGCTCGCCGCCGTCGACGCCGTGCTCGCGATCGACGTGCAGAACGACTTCTGTCTGGGCGGCGTCTTGCCGATCGAGGACGGCGATGCGGTGGTGCCCGTCCTCAACCGCTGGATGGCGGCGGCGGCTGCTCGCGGCGCTGGCGTCTACGCCTCTCGTGACTGGCACCCGCTTGGGCACCCGAGCTTCGCGGAGAACGGCGGCCCCTGGCCAAGGCATTGTCTGCAGGACAGCCGAGGAGCGGCCTTTCATCCCGGCCTGGCGCTCCCCGACAACGCGATCATCGTCACCAAGGGCGTGCGCTTCGATCAGGACCAGAACTCGGCGTTCGACGAGACCGGGCTGACCCGCCATCTGCGTGACGGAGGGATCAGCCGCCTCTGGATCGGCGGCCTGGCGGAGGACGTCTGCGTGCTCGCCACCGTCCTCGACGCGCTGCGCGACGGATTCGCGGTCAGCGTGATCGAGGGCGGCACGCGGCCGTTGACGCTTGAACGAGGGCGCGAGGCCCGTCGGGTGATGCGGGCTGCTGGCGCCGTCGTCTCCGAATGAGCGGGCCTCGGGCGCGGTGCGGCCGGCCAACCCGAGCAGCCTCGCCGCCGCACCGAGCGTCTACCCGACCTCGACCAGAACGTCATCGCCCTCGACGGTGACGGGGAACGATCGCACATCGCCGGTCTTCCACGTCACGCCGAGGATCCTGGGGCCGCTCAGGTTCTTGCCGGTGCGCACGTCGAAGCGGGAGTGGTGGCGCGGGCAGGTGACGGTCCCGTCCTCCATCGTGCCCTTCGAGAGGTTGCCCCCGCGGTGGCTGCAGGTGTTCGCGATCGCGTAGTAGGTCCCGCCGACGTTCGCCACGAGCACCGCCTCGCCGCGAACGTCCACCTGCCGCATGCTCCCGGCCGGGATGTCGCTTGACCCCGCCACCCTTACAGACTCCACCATGTCCCCCTCCTCCAGCTTGTCGGCTCTGAACCCCACAGTACCCGCCGGCACCGAGTCCACACCCCATCGCAGACCCGGCTGAGGCGCCGAGGCGAGTAGAATGGTCCCATGTCCATCCTCGAGCTTCATGACGTCACCCTCGACCTCGGCGGCAAGCGCATCCTGAACGGCCTGACCGCCGAGTTCTGGGAAGGCGCGATTCACGCCCTGATCGGGCCGAACGGGGCCGGCAAGTCCACGCTGGCCAACACGATCATGGGTCTGCCCGGCTACACGGAGTTCGGCGGCGACATCGTCTTCGATGGGCAGTCGTTGCGCGGGGTGCCGGTCGACGAGCGGGCGCGCCGTGGGATCACGTTGGCCTGGCAGGAGCCGGCGCGCTTCGAGGGCCTGCGCATGGACCGCTTCATCGCCGCCGGGGCCAAGGTCAAGACGCGCGACAAGGTCGCCGAGGCGTTGAGCCGCGTCGGCCTCGACCCCGCCCGCTACCTCGCGCGCAAGGTCGACAAGACGCTCTCGGGAGGCGAGCGCAAGCGGGTCGAGCTCGCCTCCATCCTCGCCATGGAGCCGCGCCTCGTGCTCATGGACGAGCCCGACTCGGGTATCGACGTCGACGCCCTGCAGCGCATCTTCGACGTCCTCGCCGACTTCAGGGCGATGGGCACGACCGTCATCATGATCACCCACAGCATGACGGTCCTCGAGCGCGCCGAGCACGCCTTCCTGCTCTGCAACGGCCGCATCCTCGACAAGGGCTCGGTCGACAAGATCAGCGGCTACTTCGAGGGCCACTGCATCCCCTGCGACCACGAGAACGTGCCGGGGCCGGACGAGGCGATGATGCCGGCGTGAGCGACGTCGCCACCGCCAGGGCGCTCCTCGCTTCACTCGGCGAGTTCGGCGGGCACGTCACGGGCGACGACGTCGCCCACCTCGAGGTGCACGGCAACGAGGTCGTGGGGGCCCACCTGGTGCCGGGCCTCGAGATGGACGTCGAGCAGCTCGACGACGGCATCGAGGCGCACATCCGCCTCAGGGAGGGCGTGCGGATCGTCAACCCTGTACACCTCTGCTTTGGGATGCTGCCGACCGAAGGCAGGCAGCACATCGTCATGCGGGTCGACGTCGAACCCGACTCGTTCGCCTCGGTGCAGGCGCACTGCACCTTCCCGAACGCAATCGACATCACCCACACCATGGACGCCGTGGTGCGCATCGCGCCAGGCGCCACGTACGAGTACTTCGAACGCCACCTGCACGGCCGCGAGGGCGGCGTGCTGGTCGTACCGAAGACGCGCGTGGAACTCGGCGAAGGCTCCCGTTTCAGGACCGAGTTCGAGCTCATCAAGGGTCAGGCCGGCGTCATCGACTTCGACTACGACGCCGCCTGCGACGCCCACAGCACCCTCGAGATGATCGCCCGCATCATCGGCCGCGGCCACGACACCGTGACGATCCGCGAAACCGGCCATCTCCGAGGGGAAGGCGCCCGCGCGGTGCTCAAGACGTATATGGCGCTGCGCGAGCACGCCCGAGCCGAGGTCTACAACACGCTCACCGCCTCGGCCGCCTACGCCCGCGGCCACGTCGACTGCAAGGAGATCGTCCAGGGCGAGGCGATCGCCAGGGCGGTGCCAATCGTCGAGGTCAACCACCCGCTCGCGCACATCACCCACGAGGCTGCCATAGGCTCTGTCGACTCCAAGCAACTCCAGACGCTGATGGCGCGGGGCCTCGACGAGGAGCAGGCCACCGACCTGATCGTCGAGGGCCTGCTCAGCTAATTGCGAGCGGAGAGCTGACGGCGAGAGGGGAAACGGCCGATGCCGGACGAGGAGAGCGAGCTCGACGAGGCCGCCGAACTCGAACGCCGGACACTGGTCGCACTCCTCGCCATCAATGGCGCGATGTTCGTCGGCGAGGGCCTGGCCGGGTGGTGGGCACAGTCCGCCGGCCTGCTCGCCGACGCGCTCGACATGCTGGCCGACGCTGCCGTCTACGGGATCGCCCTCTACGCCGTGGGCCGCTCGGACAGACTGAAGGGCAGCGCGGCCCGGGCTAGCGGCCTGCTCCAGATCGCCCTCGGGTTGGGCGTGCTCGCCGAGGTCGTGCGCCGGCTCGTCCAGGGCAGCGAGCCGCTGAGCGGGGTCATGATGGCCGTCAGCTTCGTGGCGCTGATCGCCAACGTCGCCTGCCTGGCGCTCATCGCCCGGCACCGGGAGGGCGGCGTGCACATGCGCGCCTCATGGATCTTCTCGGCCAACGATGTGATCGCCAACGTGGGGGTCATCGTCTCCGGCGGCCTCGTCATGCTCCTCGTGTCCCGCCTCCCAGACCTCGTCATCGGCGCAATCATCGCCGTGGTCGTCGTGCGCGGCGGCGTTCAGATCCTCGCTGAAGTGCGGGAGGCGCAGCGCGGTGCCTGACGGCCGCCGCCGCGGGCAGAGGGTCAGGCTCGCAGGAGCCGGTGGAACGCCCGCAGCGCAGCGGCAGCGACCTCGCGGTCGATCGTGTAGAACGTCCACTTGCCGCGCGCTTCCGTGCGGATCAGCCCAGCGTCTCTAAGCACACGGAGGTGGTACGAGACCTTGGACTGGGCCAGGCCGAACTGCTCCTGGAACTCGCAGACGCAGATGCCGCCGGGATCCTCTGAGCCTGGCACCCCGCGTGACCTCGGCTCCGGCAGTTCGCAGCAGCTCCGCCCTTGGGCCATGACCGTGAGTATCTCGAGACGGATCGGCTCGCTGAGCGCTTTGGCGATGTCCGCCAGCTCGGTGACACCGAGGGGATCCGTCCCCGTGACCGCGTGCGCGATGCCGTCGTCCCTCCCGTTCATGCCGCGGATCTTAGCACAACTTCTGTTGATATGGGGTTGACGGCAGCCCCCCCGGCGCATACCGTTACAGCGACACAAGTTGATATGACCGGGGGGTCCCGACATGAGCAGCCCGCGCAATGACGATCTCAAGCAGCAGATACGCGACCACTACGCCGAGCGTGCCGTCGCAGCGGCTCAGGCGCAGCCCTGTTGCTGCTCATGCGGCTGCGCCCCCACCGCCCCCGTCGAGCCCCAGGACGAGATCGCCCGCGGCCTGTATGCCGTCGACGAGACGAGCGCGCTGCCGGCCGAGGCCGTCCTCGCCAGCCTGGGCTGTGGCAATCCCACCGCCCTCGCCGATCTGCGTCCCGGCGAGGTCGTCCTCGATCTCGGCAGTGGCGGCGGCATCGATGTGCTGCTCTCGGCGCGGCGTGTCGGGCCGACCGGCAAGGCCTACGGCCTCGACATGACCGACGAGATGCTCGCCTTGGCGCGCGCCAACCAGCGCAGGGCGGACGTCGACAACGTGCAGTTCCTCAAAGGAGAGATCGAGGACATCCCGCTCCCCGACGCGTCGGTCGACGTCATCATCAGCAACTGCGTCATCAACCTCTCGCTCGACAAGGACAAGGTGCTGGCGGAGGCTTTCCGGGTCCTCAGACCGGGCGGCCGCTTCGCCGTCAGCGACATCCTCTTCCAAGGGGACACGAGCATGATCCCCGAGAGCCTGCTCACCGATGTCGAGGCCTGGTCGGGCTGCGTCGCCGGCGCGCTCGAAGAGCAGGACTACGTGGCCCGCCTGCGCGCCGCCGGGTTCGAGGACTCCTGCGTCGAGGTCATCAACGTCTACGACGGCTCTGCGGAGAACAACATGTGCGGCGCTCCGGCGCTTCCCCCCGACGTGCGCCTCATCAGCGGCTTCGTGCGCGCCACCAAGCCACGAGCCTGATGTCCGCCGCCGCGCGCCTGCGGCCGCCGGGTCCGCCAGACTCGCAGCCTTGCGGCTAGCCTCCGGCAAGCCCGAGGCCCGGGCAGACGGCCAGCAGCGCCTCCCGCAAGTCCTCGCGCTCGCCCGCGAAGACCGGGCGGCAGGCGCGCGCATCGGCGTCGCCGCGCCAGACGGCCCAGGCGAACGCCGTACAACTGGGCTCGCCGCAGTCTCTGCAGTTGCTCCCGGGCAGGCGCTTGTAGATCTCGAGCGCCGACGGTCGCCGGCGCAGCTCGCTTGACGGCACGATGTCAGCACGACGTGTCCACACGTCGTTGACGAGGCAGCGCAGACGCTCGAGGCTCGCCCAGGCGTCGAGGATGTCGTCGGCCTTGGCGATCGCGATGCGATCGCGGTAGAGCGAGACCATGCGGTGCCCGTCCATGAAGCTCAGGACGGGCACATTCGCCATGTACGAGGCCTGCGGCATGACGGCGTTGAGGTAGGGCATCGCCTCGGCGACGTCGCCGGAGAAGTGGGCCGTGAGGCGCAGGCGCGTGAGGTCGGCCACGCAGGGCGCCAGCAGAACAATGGCTACGCGGCCGATGATGTCCTCCACGAACTCGCGAGGGGCTTCGCCCGGAACGTCGTACGCCGGCGACCGGTAGTCGACCCAGCCGGCGCAGAGCACGTCGGCGCCGCCGCTCGTCAGGAACGTCGGCTTGTCCTGCTCAGTAAGGACAAGCGCCGGGCAGCCAACTTGGCCGTACGCGGGTTGCGGAGACACCACCTCATAGGCGATGCCAAGCCTGTCGAGCAGCGATGTGGCCCGCTCGAACTCGCTCGCGACAGTGAAGGTCGTCAGGGCATCCACACTGAGTCCTCTACAGAACGGCGTTGAAGAGGAAGCCGACGATCATGATGCCGACGCCGACGACGCCGAGGAAGGTGGCGATCAGCGGCCACTTGAGGACCTTGCGCAGGATGATCGTCTCGGGCAGCGAGAGGGCGATGACGGCCATCATGAAGGCCAGCACGGTGCCCAGGGCGGCGCCCTTCTCGAGCAGCGCCTCGACGATCGGGATGATGCCGGCGGCGTTTGAGTACATGGGGATGCCGACGAGCACCGCGGCCGGCACGCTCCACCAGGCGTCGGCGCCCATGACGCCGGCCATGAAGTTCTCGGGCACGTAGCCGTGAATGGCGGCGCCGACGGCGATGCCGGCGACCACGTAAGGCCACACCTTTCCGACGATGTCCTTGACGGCCTGCCAGGCGCAGTGCACTCGCGCCGGCCAGTCGAGCTCCTCGCCCGGCGCTGCGTCGCCCATGCGGATCTCGCGCACCCAGTCCTCGACGTAGCGCTCCAGCTTGAGGCGACCGATGACCCAGCCGGCGACCATGGCGATGATGAGCCCGGTGGTGAGGTATAGCGCCGCGACCTCCCAGCCGAAGAGGCCGTAGAGCAGCACCAGGGCGATCTCATTGACCATGGGAGCGGCGATGAGGAACGAGAAGGTGACTCCGAGCGGAATGCCGGCCTCCACGAAGCCGATGAAGAGGGGCACGGCCGAGCAACTGCAAAACGGCGTCACGATGCCGAGGCTGGCGGCCATGACGTTGCCGGTCGCCTCACGCCGGCCGCGCAGAAGAGCTCGCGTGCGCTGCGGACTGAAGAACGTGCGCACGATGCCGACGCCGAAGACGACGAGCGTGAGCAGCAGCAGGACCTTGACCGTGTCGTAGATGAAGAACTCGACGGCCGAGGCAAAGCGTCCTGCGGTAAGGCCGAGCACGTCGTGTGTGATCCAGGTCGCGACCGGCAGCCAGTAGTGGTAGACGAGCACCCAGAGCGCGAGGCCGAGGCCCACCCGCAGCCAGAGCGGTAGGCGCACGAAGAGGCCGCCGACGCGTGAGACGAGCGCCCTGGGCGCCGCCCGCCATCCGCTGCCCCTCGGCGCCGCGGTCGCTGCCGACTCGGCGTCAGGTGGGGCAGAGCACTCGCATGCCGACACCATCCGTGCGGGTGCGGCTGGCCTGGCCAGCTCGTCGGCATCCGGGGCAGATGCCAGCTGCCTCCCTGGCTCGTTCGCGCTGCTCACGCCTTGGATGGACCTTCGGGAGCGGCAAAGCTCGTGATCAGCGATGTCTTGCTCAGGACGCGCATCAGCCGATCGTAGTCGTAGGGCACTCGCACGAACTCGGCGACGTCCGGAATGCTGAGCGCGGCCGGTGTGATGATCGCGTAGCAGGCCCGCCAGTCGCCGTCCTTGGGGCGGCCGGCGCTGCCAACGTTGACGAACGCCGTCTCGCCGACCTCCCGCGAGTACGGCAGGTGCGTGTGCCCGAAGAGGATCGCGCGATAGGGATACTCATGGGCCATACGTCGCATCGCCGACTCTGGGCGATCCTCGAACAGGTACTCGTTGATACGGCGAGGGCTGCCGTGCACGGCGAGGATGTCGCAGCTCGGCGTGTGCAGCACGAAGATGATCCTCCAGGGTGCGCAGGTACGCCTTGACCTCGTCGCTCACGGCCGTCTGGGTCCAGGCCAGCGAGGCCGCGCCCTCGGCGCGCTGCTCGTCGGTCTTGTAGACGCAGCCGCAGTCGCCGGTCTCGAAGCCGATGCCTTGGTCGTAGTTGCCCATGAGCGTCGGGATGCCGCGATCGCGCAGGAGCAAGGCGACCTCGTTCGGTGAGGGACCATACCCCACAAGGTCTCCCAGACAGAGCGTGTGCGCGACGCCGCGGCGCTCGATGTCCGCGAGGACCGCGTCGAGCGCCGGCAGGTTGCCGTGCACATCAGAGAACACGGCGAACGGCTCATCGAGCTGTATGGTCTTCACGCTCCCCCGCGCTTCTCGTTTCATGCCGTCAGATTTATATCAATCTAGCTTGACCATCAAGACTTGTCAATGTATCCTTCTCGGGGTCCGACCAGCGTCGGCGCCGCCAAGGAGACGACCGTAGTGGCACAAAGCACCGTCAAGCGCCTCTCGTTCCTCGATCGCTACCTCACGCTGTGGATCTTCCTGGCCATGGCCGTCGGCGTCTTCGTTGGCTGGGCCTTCGCCGGCGTACCCGAGTTCATCAACATGTTCAACGTGGGCACCACCAACATCCCCATCGCCATCGGCCTCATCGTCATGATGTATCCGCCGCTGGCCAAGGTGAAGTACGAGGAGCTCGGCGACGTCTTTCGCGACTACAAGACCCTCGGCCTCTCACTGGTGCAGAACTGGGTGATCGGGCCGCTCCTCATGTTCTTCCTGGCGATCATCTTCCTGCACGACTACCCCGAGTACATGGTGGGCCTGATCATGATCGGCCTGGCGCGCTGCATCGCGATGGTGATCGTGTGGAACCAGCTCGCCAAGGGAGACACCGAGTACGCCGCCGGCCTGGTCGCCTTCAACAGCGTCTTCCAGGTGCTGTTCTACAGCCTCTTCGCCTGGATCTTCGTGACCAAGCTGCCGCCGCTCTTCGGCCTCCAGGGGGTCACCGTCGACGTCACCATCGGGCAGATCGCGAAGAGCGTCTTCATCTACCTCGGCATTCCGTTTCTGGCCGGCATGCTGACCCGCTACTTCGGGATCAAGTACAAGGGCCGCGAGTGGTACGAGCAGAAGTTCATCCCGCGCATCAGCCCGCTCACGCTGATCGCCCTGCTGTTCACGATCCTCGTCATGTTCAGCCTCAAGGGCGACCTTATCGTGCAGCTGCCGCTCGACGTCCTGCGCATCGCCGTCCCGCTGCTCATCTACTTCGTGGTCATGTTCTTCGTGAGCTTCTACATGGGCCGCAAGATCGGCGCCGACTACTCCAAGACGGCCACGCTGTCGTTCACCGCCGCCAGCAACAACTTCGAGCTCGCCATCGCCGTCAGCGTGGCCGTGTTCGGCATCGGCTCCGGCGTCGCCTTCGCGGCCGTCATCGGGCCGCTGGTGGAGGTGCCGGTGCTCATTCTTCTGGTGGGCGTGGCTCTACGCATGGGCCGCAAGTACTGGGGTATGACTGCTGAACCCGTGCCGGCGGCCGTGGCCGCCGGCGTCGACGAGGTCGCGTGCGACCCACCAAGGAGTTGACGATGCACATCGCAAAGGACCAGGCGCCGGCCGCCGACATGCTCCAGTTCATGCCGTTCTTCAAGGCCTTCTGCAACCCCATCCGCGCGCAGATCATCGAGTTCCTGCTGAGCGGCGAGCGTTGCGTCTGCGAGATGACGGGGCCGCTCGACCAGAGCCAGCCCCTCGTCTCGCACCACCTCGCCCTGCTGCGCGACGCCGGCCTGCTGCGCCTGCGCAATCGAGGGCACGCGCACCTACTACTCCATCGACTGGGAGCGCTTCGACGACGATCTCGGCGGCTTCCTCGCCTACGTCGAGCGCCTGCGCAGCGCCCCACCTACCCCGAGCGACGCCGACAGCGCCTGCGCCACCGCCGCCAAGCAGCGGGCGCAAAGAGCCGCCTCGTGACCAAACCCCGAAGGAGCGTCACATGAAGCTCGAGATCCTTGGTTCCGGCTGCGCGAACTGCCAGAAGCTGTACCAGATCACGGCCGAGGCGGTGGACGAGCTCGGCGTCACGGACGCCGAGCTCGTCAAGATCGAGGACTTCCCAACCATCATGGCCTACGGCATCATGACGACGCCCGCACTGGCTATCGACGGCGACGTCGTCCTCAGCGGCAGGGTGCCGTCCAAGGCCGACGTTGTCGCGCTCGTCAAGGCGGCGACCACCTGATCGTGCCGGAGACCGCCTCCGGCGGCCCGCTCGCCAGGCTCAGGCGAAGGCGCGACGGCTATGGCATACTAGGCGCGCGAGACGTGGAACGGTCACGAGCGGTGTGACCTCGAAGCCGAGGCGGCCACATGTACACCATCGCCGATCGCCAGGAGCTTTCCACACGCGACCTCGTCAGCCTCACCATCGAGGCTCCGCAGATCGCGCGCAGGATCCGGCCCGGCCAGTTCGTCGTTCTGCGAGTCAATGAGACCGGCGAGCGCGTGCCGCTGACCGTCGCCTACTGCGACCCCACGCACGGCACGATCACCTTGATCTTCCAGGTCGTCGGCAAGAGCACCGCCATGCTGGCGTCGCTGAAGGTCGGCGACGCCGTCAAGGACGTCTGCGGACCGCTGGGCGTCCCCGAGCACTTCGAGAAGATCGGTACGATCGTCGGGATCGGCGGCGGGTCCGGCATCGCCGTCCTCCACCACCTCCTGCTCGGCCATCGCGAGGTCGGCAACCGCATCATCGGGATCATCGGCGCTCGCGAGAAGGACATGCTCATCCTCGAAGACGAGATGAGCAACCTGTGCGACGAGCTCATCATCACCACCGACAACGGCAGCTACGGCATGCACGGCAGAGTCACCGATGCCCTGCGGGATCTCGTCGAGCGGGCGGAGCCGATCGCCCAGGTGCTCGCCGTAGGTCCGCTGGTGATGATGCGGGCCGTGGCCGAGATGACGAAGATCTACGGCATCCCCACCGAGGTGAGCCTCAACCCGATCATGGTCGACGGCACCGGGATGTGCGGCGGCTGCCGCTGCACGGTGGGCGGCGAGTCGAGGTTCGCCTGTGTCGACGGGCCCCAGTTCGACGCCTTCAAGGTCGACTTCGACGAGCTCATCCAACGCAATCAGATGTACAGCCGTGACGAGCGGCTGTCCCTGCTCACCTCAGTCAAGGCACGCTGACCCGTGCCCACGGCCGACATCGATTTCGCCACCCTGGCCCTGCAGGGAGACATGGCGAGCTTCTGCCCCTCATGCCACGCGCCTATGACCCGCTACGACGAAGAGACCAAGCGGGTCTGGATGCGCCTCGCCGTCGAAGCGGCGGGCGAGGCGCAGGAAGTCCTCATGGACCCACGCCTGGAGGGCTGCGAGCGCGCCGACGCAGCCTTCTGGCCGGTCGGCGCGGTCGCCGACGACGTGCGCTGCCCGCACTGCGGCACGTCGCTTGTCGACGACGACTCGACCTGCGATCTCTGCGGATCGACGACCTTCTCGATAGAGGTTTCGCTGCACACCCGGGTGGCGCCGCTGAGCTGGTGCACGCGCTCAGGCTGCTGCTGGTATGGCGTGCCCAAGCACACCCGGGCCAAGGTGCGCGCCGGCACCCCTCGCCAGAAGAAGCCCGAGCAGGACGCGGAGCTCCGTATCCGCAACTACAACGAGGTCAGCTACGGCTTCGACACGGCGCTCGCCACTCTCGAGGCGACCCGCTGCCTGCAGTGCAAGAAGCCGGACTGCGTCCACGGCTGCCCGGTCGAGGTCGACATCCCCGGCTTCATCAAGCTCATCGCCGAGGGCGACTTCGCCCATGCGGCGCAGCACATCCGCCACAAGAACGCCCTGCCGGCCGTCTGCGGGCGGGTCTGCCCCCAGGACGACCAGTGCGAAAAGGCCTGCATCCTCGGCAAGAAGGGAGAGCCTGTGGCGATCGGCGCTCTCGAGCGCTTCGTCGCCGACTACGAGCGCGAGACCGACCAGGTCAAGCTCCCGCGCCGAGCGAAGCACAACGGGCTGCGCGTCGCCGTCGTCGGGAGCGGTCCGGCAGGACTCACCATGGCCGCCGACTTGGCCGTCAAGGGCTACGCCGTGACGGTCTACGAGGCGCTGCACAGCCCCGGCGGCGTGCTCGTCTACGGTATCCCCGAGTTCCGTCTGCCCAAGGCCATCGTCGAGGCCGAGACCGGCAACCTGCGCCGGCTCGGCGTGCGCTTTGAGGTCAACAGCATCATCGGCAAGCTGTACGGCCTCACAGAGCTCCTCGACATGGGCTATGACGCCGTCTACGTCGCCACCGGCGCCGGGCTTCCCGGCTTCATGGGCCTGCCGGGCGAGAACCTCTGCAACATCGTCTCCGCCAACGAGTACCTCACCCGGATCAACCTCATGAAGGCGTACCGTTTCCCGGAGTACGACACGCCGGCGCCGCGCGGCACGACCGTGGCGGTCGTCGGCGGCGGCAACGTGGCCATGGATTGCGCTCGCACGGCGCTGCGCATGGGCGCCCGCGACGTCACGCTCGTCTACCGCCGCACGCGCAGCGAGATGCCGGCGCGTACCGAGGAGATCGAGCACGCCGAGCAGGAGGGTCTGCGCTTCGAGTACCTCACCAGCCCGGTCGCCTACGAGGGCGACGAGCAGGGCTGGGTGCAGCAGCATGCGCTGCGTCCGGATGAAGCTCGGCGAGCCAGATGCGTCCGGGCGCCGGCGCCCCGTGGCGGTGCTCGGCTCGGACTTCCTGATCGGCGTCGACATGGTCATCGTCGCCGTCGGCGCCGGCCCCAACAAAGCTCTCTTCGAGGACGCCAATGGACTGGAGCGCACCGGCCGTGGCTACATCAAGGCCTACACCGACGCCGGCCGCACGAGCGTGCCGCGAGTGTGGGCCGGCGGCGACATCGTCACCGGCGCCGCGACCGTCATCCTGGCGATGGGCGCCGCCCGCAAAGCGGCCAACGACATGCACGCCTACTTCAGCGCCGGCGGCGACGGCCCATGGCCGAAGCCAGGGGCCTGAGCCGCATCCCCCCGACCTGAGCGATCGGCCGCAAGCCGGGCGCCTGAGCCTCGCCGGCGGCGCCTTCTAGCCGCAGGCCTCTGTCTCGGCCTCTAGCACGCGGTGGGCGAGCGACTCGTAGAACTCCTGCACGCCCTCCTCGACCTCGTCGTCGTGGACCGCCTGAAACTCATCCGTGAGCTCGTCGAGATCCTTCCGGGTGAGGTAGTGCGCTGCCAGGTCGAAGAACACGGTCTCCTCGACCTCAAGGTGGCAACGGTTGACTTCGACATACTCGCGCAGCTCGAACGACAGCTCGGCGGCCAAGCCCGGATCGCCGCTCTTGATCGCCTCGGCGGTGTTCTGCAGGGCGTCGAGTCGGCCGCGACACCACTCATGCTCGCCGAGCAGTTGCTCGAGCGGCTCGTCGTCGTTCGTCATGCCCCTCTTGTGCAAGCGGGCGTACAGAAGCCCCTCCTCCTTCGGATCGTGCAGACCGTCGGCGAAGTAGCGGAAGAACTCAATCATGTCGCCGACGAGATCGATACGGCAGCAGCCCGTCGTGTCGATGTGGTCGCACTCCTTCTCGGCCGCGTCGAGCACCTCGTACAACAGCCGATGCTCGCTCTCGAGGATGTCTCTCCAGGTCATTGGGCTCCTCCTCGCGACGGAACCGTCGCGTTTGCGGACGTGATTCGCCGAACCATATTACCGCGAACGAGCAAGGATTTCGGCCGGCGCAGGCTTCTTCCCGACGCCGCAAGGTAGTACCCTGACGCCGCAGGACACGCGGCCAATCCCGCCAAGCCGACGGCGAGGAGCGACGAAACGATGACGACAGATCGCGCGCGCGCCGGAAGGGTCGTCCTGGCCCTCGATCAGGGCACCAGCAGTTCCAGGGCGCTGGTCGTCGACGAGACAGGCCAGATCCTGGCGATCGCCCAGGAGTCGATCGCCCGTGCCTTCCCGGAGCCGGGCTGGGTGGAGCAAGACGCCGAGGAGATGTGGACGGCTCAGCGCTCGTCGGCGATTGCGGCGCTCGCCGCGGCGGGGGTGCGCGCCGACGCGGTGGCCGCCGTCGGCATCACGAACCAGCGGGAGACGACGATCATCTGGGACAGGGCGACGGCCACGCCGATCGCGCCTGCCATCGTCTGGCAGGACCGGCGCACGGCGCCGCTCTGCGAGCGCCTCCGCACCGCCGGGCACGAAGACGTGGTCCGGCGCAAGACGGGCCTGCTCCTGGATCCCTACTTCTCGGCCACCAAGATCGCCTGGCTGCTCGACCACGTACCCGGCGCCCGAGCACGCTCCCAGGCAGGCCAGCTCGCCTTTGGCACGGTCGACACCTGGTTGGCGTGGCGGCTGACCGGCGGACGCCTGCACGTCACGGACGCAACCAACGCTTCGCGCACGCTGCTCTACGACATCCACCGCGGCGAGTGGGACGACGAACTGCTTGCCCTGTTCGACGTGCCGCGAGCGCTGCTGCCCGACGTCCACGACACGAGCCGCGTCCTCGGCGAGACAGACGCCGGTCTCTTCGGCGCGCCGCTGCCGATCGCCGCCCTCGTCGGCGACCAGCAGGCCGCCCTCTTCGGTCAGGCCTGCACCTCCCCGGGCATGGCCAAGGCGACCTACGGCACGGGCTGCTTCCTCCTCATGCACACGGGCCGCACGCCGGCCGCCTCGCAGAACGGCCTGTTGACCACCGTCGCTCTGCAGCGCGACGGTCGGCGCGAGTACGCCCTCGAGGGCAGCGTCTTCATGGCCGGCGCGGCGCTGCAGTGGTTGCGCGACGGCCTGCGTCTCTTCGACGACGTGGCCGCGTCGGGAGCGCTGGCCGCCGGCGTGCCGACGAGCGAGGGCGTCTACTTCGTTCCCGCCCTCGCCGGCCTGGGCGCGCCGCACTGGGACGCGCATGCCCGCGGCGCCTTTCTCGGCCTGACGGCGGGCACGACGACCGCTCACCTGGCGCGCGCCGCCCTGGAAGGCGTCGCCTTCCAGGTCGCCGACCTCTTCGCCGCTGTCGTCCAGGACGCCGGCCTGCGACCAGCGGAGCTGCGCGCCGACGGCGGCGCTGCCGCCAATGACGTCTTCATGCAGATCCAGGCGGACATCCTCGGGCTGCCCGTCGCGCGGGCCGCCGACAAGGAGGCCACGGCGCTCGGCGCCGCTGCTCTCGCCGGGCTTGCCGTCGGCCTCTGGGACGGCGAGCCGCCGGTCCACTCGCGGTGGCGTGCCGACCGGCGCTTCGCGCCGGACCCAGACGTTGAGCGGGAAGCAATGCTCGCCGGCTGGCGCGCGGCCGTCGCCAGCGTGCGCGCCTTCGGCGCTCACAGCGCCTGATCTTCGCCACGCGCGCGGGCGGCTGCCTACCCCGCGAGCCAGCTCCGCAGGCTCGCCTCCACGGCGTCGCGACCGCGCTCGACACGTCCGCGGAAGCGGACCGGACGCCGCCGCACGGCGTCGAGCTGCGGCGGCACAACCGCGTCCGGCACCAGCTCGACGACACGGTCGAGCAGCTCGATGTCGTCCCGGGCCTTGGACACCGGCTCGCCCGGGGGGATCCCCTCGAGCCCGCGCACGACGTCGGCGGCGAACTTGCTCCAGTGCGCGGTGCTGACGATGAGCACGGGGGCCTCGTCGCCGGCGCGGACGCGCTCGGCCGCCGTCCAGGCCACCGCCGTGTGCGGATCGAGCAGATAGCCATGCTCACGCTGCACCTCGCCGATCGTCCGCAGGCAGGTTTCGTTGTCGACCCAATCGCCGCTGAACTCCCGCGAGAGCTTGGCCCAGGTGGCCTCGTCGATGGCGAAGCGGCCGTCGGTCCGCAGCTCGCCCATCCACCGCCGGATGAGCCCAGGGTCGTCGCAGAGGTCGTACAGCAGGCGCTCGAGGTTGGACGAGACCAGGATGTCCATGCTCGGCGACGGCGTCTTGACGAGACGTCGCGCGGCGATGTCATAGTCCCCCCCGGCGATGAAGTCGGCGAGGACCTTGTTGGCGTTGCTGGCGCAGACCAGCCGTCCGATGGGAGCGCCCATGCGTCTGGCGTAGTGGGCGGCGAGGATGTTGCCGAAGTTGCCCGTCGGCACGCAGACGTCGAGCGGCTCGCCAGTCTCGAGCGCTCCCGCGGCCACCATGTCGGCGTAGGCGCTCAGGTAGTAGACGATCTGGGGCATCAGACGGCCCCAGTTGATCGAGTTCGCCGAGGAGAGCGCCAGGCCGTGCCGGCGCGCGAGCTCGGCGGCGAACGCCTGGTCGTCGAACACCGCCTTGACGGCGTTCTGGCACGCGTCGAAGTCGCCGGCGAGGCGGAAGACGGTGAGGTTGTCGCCGGGCTGCGTGACCATCTGCAACTCCTGGAGCGCCGACACGCCCGACTCGGGGTAGTACACGCAGATCATCGTGTGGGCGCGATCGGCGTAGCCGTTGAGCGCCGCCACGCCCGTGTCCCCCGAGGTCGCCACCAAGATGAGGAAGTCCAGATCGGTGGCCCCCGCGGCGTGCGCCTGCTCCAGCGCCTGGCTGAAGAACAGCGGCATGCACTGGAGCGCCATATCCTTGAACGCGAGGGTCGGACCGTGCCACAGCTCAAGCACGTGGCGCCCGGGCGCGACCTCGCGGACGGGAGCGATCTCCGGAACGTCGAAGTTCGCGCCGTAGGCCCTCGCGGCGATGGCCTGAGTGCGGGCGTCGTCGATGTCGAGCCCGAATGCGCGATAGACAATAGCCGCCCGCTCGTGGTAGCTGAGCCGCCCCAGGCCGACGACCTCGTCCAGGGAGAGCTGGGGCAGCCGCTCCGGCACGAAGAGACCGCCGCCGGGAGCGATGCCCTCGAGAATGGCGGCGGTGAACGGCCGCGGGCTGTCGATCAGGCCTCGAGTATCGCGGTAGAGGATCATGGCTCGGGATTCTATCCCAGGCCGCTCACTCGCCGCGCAGCACCGCCGCGAGCCGGTCGAGAGAGATCCTGGCCCCGCTGAGCACGCAGGCGACGTTCTTCCCCCGCCACCGCTCCCGCGTCTGCAGATACGCCGCCACGGAGACGGCCGCGGCGCCCTCGATCATCACGCAGTGCTCGCGCATCACGAGGCGCAGCGCCGCCGCGATCTCAGCCTCGCCGACCAGCACCCAGTCGGCGACGCAGTCCCGGCAGATGGGATAGGTGATGGCTCCCGGCTCGACCAGACCGACCGTGCCGTCCGAGAGCGACGGCTGCCAGGGCAGCTCCAGAAGGTCGCCGCCGGCCGCCAGGGAGGCGGCGATGATCGGCGAGCTGGCGGGCTGACAGCCGATGACCTCGACTCCGGGGTCGACCTCCTTGAGGTAGCCGGCGACTCCGGCGGCGAGACCGCCGCCTCCAACGGGAACCATGACGACATCGAGGGAGTCCACCTGACGAAGCAGTTCCGCGGCAATGGTCCCCTGCCCGCCGATGACCTGTGGATCGTTGTACGGGCTCACGAAGAGCCGCCCGTCGCCCTCGGCCGCGCGGCGGGCCTCGACCTCGATCCCGCCGGGGTCGCCGCCCGCGACGACATGGAGGTCGGCGCCGCGGCGGCGCAGCGCCTCGAGCTTCGCGGGGCTGATCTGGTCGGCGACCCAGATCTCGCCGCGCGCGCCCACGAGGGCCATGGCGTGAAGCATGGCCACGGCGTGGTTGCCGACGGAGGCCGTGACCAGCCCGGCGGCCAGCTCGTCCGGGGTCAGCGAAAGCACCTTGTTGACGGCGCCGCGCGCCTTGAACGAGGCGGTGACCTGCAGGTTCTCCATCTTGAGAAACGCCGTACCGCCGGCGCCGGGATCCAGCGCCGGCGACGGCTCGCACGGCGTCTCGCGCACGTGAGCCGCGATGCGCGCCGAGGCCAGCTCGACTTCGTGGCGCACGTCGGCCGCAGTGAAGACCGGCGTCACGGCGGGCCTCGCAGCGCCTCGTCGCTGGACGGTCTCAGCTCAGCCGGCCGGCCTTGACGGCGCCTCGGGGCTCTCCCCGGCAGGCGGCTCCGGCGGCGGCACGGGGACACTGGCGTCGGACGGTGGCGGCACAGGCGTCGAGGGCGCACTCGCCTCCGGGGCCGGGGGCACAAGAGGCGCCGGGGCGCTCGGGACCGGCGGGTACTGCGCCGCAGGGTACTGCGACGGGACGGACGGATGCGGCTCCACAGGGCTGGGCGGGTAGGCAGCGCCCATCGGCGGGGCCGGCGGGTACTGCGCCGCGCCACCTGAGGGCGCCGCCGGCCACGACGCCGGTCCGACCCGCCGCAGCACGCCATCGACCAGAGCATTCTCGCCGCGCGACTGGAAGTACATGGCGATGATGTACGTCAACGAGAAGGGGGTGAGCAGCAGCGACGCCACCGTGCCCACGAAGGGGATGAGCCCCAGGACCCCGCCGACGATGCTCACGACGATCCCCATCACGATGAGCGCCAGGAACGTGATCCACCAGCCGGTCCTCTTCACCTCGACACCGCTTTCGCGCAGGGCGTCCGTCGCCGTTGTGCGCTGATCGACGACGAGCGGGATCGCGTACACCCAGCGGGTGCTCAGGTACACAGCGGCCACAGTCGCGGCGATCGCCACCACGGCCGCCAGCACGCCGAGCAAGGTCGAGGACGCGGCCGCCGCGGCGATCGCCAGGACGACAGGCGCTAGGAAGATGCCGATCATGATGACGGTGATGAGCACGGTGACGCCGACCACCGGCCCGAAAAGAGAGAAGCCCTGGAAGGTATCGCCGTACCCCATCTCACGATTCTCGCGCACGCGGCGGATCACGCCGAGCACGAGGCCGGCGTAGAGCGGCGCGCTGAGCAGCACGGCCACAACGACGACCAGCGTCATCCCAACGGCGAGCAGGGCCCATCCGGCCGGGCTGACACTCGTGACGTCACCTTCCGAGGAGACCGTGCTCGTGGCGAACGTCGCCCCCAGCGTAGCGATGAGAACGATCGTGGCCGCGATCGCCGGGACGATCCCCGCGATGAGCGCGCCCACGATGAGCGGCCCGATGTCCTTGACGAACAGACCCCAGGCCTGACTGAACAGCTTGCCGATGTCCATGTTGTCCCCTCCTGTGGCGCCGGCGCTACGCGCGCTCGATCGCCTGCGTCACCAGGTGTCCTTCGCCGATCGCCTGGAAGTACATGCTGATCACGTAGCCTATGCCGAACGGAACGGCGAGCAGTCCGATGACGAGGCCGACGATCGGGATACCGTTCAGGATGCCCACCACGACGGCCACGACGACGGCCCCGACGAGCCAAGCGGCGAACGTCGTGAAGAGCCCGGGCACACCGGCCAGCGTTCTGCTCTCCGACATCGCCTGTGAGAGACCGAGCCTCCGGTCGCCGATCAGCGGCAAGGCGTACAACCAGATCGTGGTCAGGAAGAGGCCGGGGATGATGAGCAGGAAGTACCCGATCCCGATGATCACGCCGAGCACGACGGCGGCGACGGCAAACGAACCGATCTGGTCGAAGCTCTGCATGTCGGCGTACTCCGCCGGGCGCTGCTCGCGCACCCGGCGCAGCATCATGTGGAACACGACCGCGTACATCCACGCGTAGACGACGACCGCGACCAGAGCCAGCAGCACCGCCCCGAAGAACGCGGAACCCCAGGCGAGCGCGGTCCAGTTGTCGCTGAGTGCGCTGGCGCTCCCGAAGATGGCGACGCCGAGGATGAGGTTGACGACGGCCATGACCACGGCCGCGACGATAGCCGCCGCGATGAGCGGGCCGAGGTCGATCCTGAACAGGCCCCAGGCGTCCTTGAAGCACTTGCCGATGTCCATACCGCCTCCTCCGGGCACAGCCCGGCTTAGCCACACCTACGTCCAGCAGATGAATTCGTTCCCGCGCGCTGTTACCCTTACTCCAATTGGAGGGACGGTCGAGGTTTCCGCTCCCGTGCCCGCGTCCGCGCCAGAGAGGCGCACCCTCACCATGAGCATCGTCACCTTCAACAACGTGGACAAGTCATTCGGCGGTCAGCGACTGTTCGCCAGAGCGACGTTCGCGCTGCACGACGGCGACCACGCCGTGCTGGTCGGGCGCAACGGCACCGGCAAGACGACCATCCTCCGCCTGATCGCCGGGGACGAGCACGCGGACGACGGCATCATCGCTCGCGCTCGCGGCCGTCGCATCTGGCTCCACGACCAGACGCCGGAGCTCGAGCGCGACCGCGCCGTCCGCGACTACCTGCTCGAGGCGTTCGGCGAGGCCGTCCAGCTCGAGGCCGCGCTGCGCGTCCTCGAGGAGAGCCTCTCCGGTCTCGCCGAGCACAGTCCGGAGCTGCGCGATGCCATGCGCTCGTATCAGCACCTGCAGCGCCGCTTCGAGGCGGCCGGCGGCTACGGCTACCGCAACAGGCTGGCCGGCGTCGTCGAGGGTCTTGGCCTGCCCGAGGAGATGCTGGAGCGGAGCCTCCTCTCGCTCTCGGGCGGCGAGCTCACCCGCGTCACGCTCGCCCGGGCGCTACTGGCCGACGCCGATCTGCTCCTCCTCGACGAGCCCACGAACCACCTCGACATCGACTCCGTCGAGTGGCTGGAGGGCTTCCTCGCCGCGTATCCCCGCGGCTTCGTCCTGGTCACCCACGACCGTCGGCTCCTCGAGAAGGTCGGCAGACGCGTCCTGGCCGTCGAGCACGAGACGGTGAGCCTGCAGGGCGGCGACTTCTCGACGTACCTCAGAGAGAGCGCCGCCCGTCTCGAACTCATGCAACGGGAGTTCGAGCAGGACCTCGAGAAGATAGCCCAGCTGCAGCATTTCTACGACCGCTTTCACGCCAAGAAGGACAAGGCGAAGCAGGCCAAGGCCAAGCTGACGCAGATCGAGCGCATCAAGCGCGATCTCAAAGAGCCCCCCAAGCAGCGGCGCAGCTTCAAACTCGGCCTGCCGCAGCCCACGCCCTCGGCGCGCGTGGTGCTCGAGCTGCGAGCGCCATCCTTGACCGTCGGCTCTGCCGACGACGGCCGCGGCGTCCGCACCCTCGTGAACGCCCTCGACATCGTCGTCGAGCGCGGTGAGAAGATCGCCCTCCTGGGGCCCAACGGCTCCGGCAAGACCACGCTCGTGGAGACCATCGCCGGCCTGCGCAGCTTGCCGCGCGGCGCCGCCCACCTCGGGCACAACGCCCGCGTCGCCTACTACTCCCAACAGGGCCGAGAGCTCACCGAGACCGAGACCTGTCTGCAGACCGTCCTGCCGCTCGTAGGCCACGACGAGCAGCAGGCGAGGGCCCTCCTCGGCCGCTTCCAGTTCGGCCCGGGCGAGGTCGAGAAGCGCGTCGAGATGCTCTCCGGCGGCGAGCGCAGCCGTCTGCGGCTGCTGACGCTCCTCGTCGGCGACGCCAACTTCCTGCTGCTGGACGAGCCGACCAACCACCTCGACATGGGCACGGTCGAGGCTCTGGCCGACGCCCTCGAGGACTACACCGGCACCCTCCTCCTCGTCACCCACGACCGTCATCTCATCGATCGCGTCGCCTCGCGCGTGCTCGAGATCCACGACGGCGCCCTGGTCACTCACTTGTCGCCGGCCCGCTACTGGGAGGCGCGCGCAGCGCGCCTTGCCGCACCGGCTCAGGAGGCGACGGGATTGAGATCCTCCGCGCCCCGGTCTCCCGCGCCCCGCCAGGCGGGCGCCGCGCCGCCGGGCGCCGCGAAGACCAGACAGGCGCAACCCTCCGCCGAGGAGGCGAGGCGTCAGCGGGCCCGCTTGCGGGGCGCCGAGGCGGCCGTCCTGCGAGCCGAGAAGCGCCTCGGCGAGATCGACGCCGAGCTCGCCGAGCCCGAGACGTACGCCGACCGCGACGTCCTCAACCGTCTCCTCGATGAGCGCGGCCGGATCGAGGAGCAGGTTCGCCGCGAGTACGAGGAGTGGGAGCGACTCGTCGACACTCAGGCGTACTCGTGACCGGACCCGGAGGCGCGGCGGAGGTTGGCCCAGCGTCGCCAGACGCGGGAGCGATCGCCCGCCTGCAGGAGCGCCTCCTGGCATGGTATGCGGTCAACGGCCGCGACCTTCCCTGGAGGCGCACGCGCGACCCGTACGCGATCCTCGTCAGCGAGACCATGCTGCAGCAGACGCAAGTCAGCCGCGTGCTTCCCAGATACGATGAGTGGCTGCGCGCGTATCCGCGCCTCGAGGACCTCGCCGCAGCGTCGCTCCGGGCCGTTCTGCTGCAGTGGCAAGGACTGGGCTACAACAACCGCGCCCGGCGGCTGCGGGAGTGCGCGGTCCAGGTCTGCGAAAGCTCGCGGGACGCGCCTGCCGCGCTGCCCGTGTCCATCGCCGAACTGCGCCGGCTGCCCGGCATCGGTCCGTACTCGGCCCGCGCCCTTCTGGTCTTCGCCCACAACCAGAACGTGGCCGCGGTCGACACGAACGTGCGCCGCGTCCTCACCCTCGAGCTGGATCTCCCGCCCGATCTCCCGCCCGCGGCGCTACAGGCCGTCGCCGAGGCGGCGGTGCCACGCGGTCGCAGCCGCGACTGGCACAACGCCCTCATGGACTACGGCGCCACGGTCGTCACGTCGCGGGCCAGCGGCCTGCGGCCGCTCTCCACCCAGGGACCGTTCGTCGGGTCCCGCCGCTGGCTGCGTTCGCGCCTGCTGCGCGCCGTACTCGATCGCGGACCTCTGCCTCTCACCGAGCTCGCCGCCGGCCTCGACCTCACCGACGACGACGCCACGACGGCCGTCGCGCTGCTCGAGCGCGACGGCCTCCTCGTCGTCACCGGAGGTGTCGTAAGCGTAGCGTAGGGCGGGGCGTCAGGCGCGAGAGCTCACGTGCGAAACATCGTCAGCAGGAAGACCAGCTCGCCCTGCGCCTGGACGGCGTGCTTGAGGTTGGCGGGCATGTAGTAGAGCTTGCCCGGGCCCGCGTCGTAGCGCACGCCGTCGAGCACCACCGTCCCCTCTCCCTTGAGCACGTGGATCACTGCCGGCACGCTGGCCGTGTGCTCGCTCAGCTCCTGGCCGGGCGCGAAGCTGAAATGGATGATCTTGTGGTGCTCGTTCTCGACGATCGCCTTGCTGACGATCCCCTGATCGGCGACCTGGGTCATAGCCTCCAGATCGGCCACGACCGGCTGCATCTCGCCCATCACTCCTCCCCACGTCGCATCTCGCCTGACAGTCACAGGCACCCTACCCACCGTCGACATCCTCGCACCTTGACCTTGATCACCATGTTGCCGATACCGGGTTTGACAGCGGCCTCGCGCACCACATAAGATTTGTGACGGATGACACAAAGTCGACATCGCGAGAGGGGGCGGCCACCGTGCAGCACAACGTCTTGAGATCAGTCCTAGGCTTCTTCGAGGGCGCCGGCCACGCTATCAGCACTCCCTCCGGAGATGCCCGCGGTCACGTGCGCGTGTACGTCGCCGGCAAGGTGCGTCACGACCGCAACTTCTGAGGCCGCTCACCGGCGCCGCTCTCGCCCCGCGCCCCACTGACGCGACAGTCCGGCGCCTCAGCTCTCCCGGCGCCGGCGCACGCTACCGTCTCCACCGCCCGTCCTCGTCCGCGTAGCCCCGAGCCCGGCTCCGACGGCCGCTTCTCGCGCGTCAGTCTGCGAAGCCGGCGGGATAGACCCGGGTCTTCTTCTTGCGAGTCTTGTACGTCTTCGCGAGTTCGAGAAAGATGCCGACGTCGCGCTCGAGGTCGCCCTGCGTGCCGTCGAAGTAGAAGGTCCGGATCGGCATGTTGTCGAGGTCCTGCTGAAGCTTCGGGTAGACGGCCTCGGTGACGATGCCGTTCATGCACGAGAAGGGGCTGATGTCGATGATGCCGTCGGCCCCCTTGCCGTGCATGTACACGGCCTTTCCGCTGCTCAGCACCATCTCGCCGAGCGAGCCGGTGTACGGCAGGTACGGGAAGCTGTAGCCAAGCACCTCACGCACGTCCTCGGGTTCTTCCAGGCCGACGAAGTCGGCCGTGAAGGGTCCGTAGAGGGTGTGCTCGTCCTTGCGCATGACCTTGCTCTTGAGGTACCGCACGGCGTTGTCCTTGCTGTACTTCTGCCCGTGCTCGTGGTAGCGGCGGCGCTGCTCCGCGTCCGTGTACCAGACCCACTCGCCGATGTCGGCCAGCCAGCACTCGCCACCCGCGTCCTCGACGACGCGAATCAGGTCGAAGTTCGAGAAGGTGTTCTGCCGGCAGAAGATCTCGCCGACCACGCCGATGAGCGGCCGCGAGCGGTCGTAGCGCGCCGGCAGGGCCCGGAAGCCGTCACGGGCCTTCGTCAGCTCGACGACCATGTCGGCCAGGCGCTGCTTGTGCGAGATCCCGTACTGGGCGATCGCCTCGCCCGCGTCTGTGATGCTCCGGAGGTACAGGGCGTCGGCGCTGCCCTTCTCGGTCTCGTACGGCCGCGTCTTGAGGAGCAGCTTCATCAGAATGTCCTGCGCGATCACGGCTCGCCACGCGGTGCGCACCAGGTCCATCGAGTACTCACCGATGGACGAGTAGCCGTCATTGGAGCTGATCGAGATCAGCGGCACATCCGTGTAGCCGAGCTCGTCGAACTTCGCCCGAATGAGGTGCAGGTACTGCCCGAAGCGGCACGGTCCGTTGGCCGTCGGCATGAGGAAGCCGACGTTCTCGTGGCCCTCGTCTTCGATGACTCGCAGGTAGTCGCCAAGGGTGATCTTCTGCGGGTAGCACTCGTCGCCCGAGGTGTAGCGCGCGCCGAGCGCGAGCGTGCGCTCGTCCGAGTCGCTCGTCGCGTACGCCTCGAAGCCGATGGAGCGGATGGCCGCCGCCAGGAGATGGCTGCCGCCGTAGGGCATCTGCGCCAGGTAGAGACGGCGGCCTTCAAGGCCAAACTCCTTGATGGCGCGCTGCAGCTTCTCGTCGTGGTGGACGTCAGGAGCGGGCACTGCCGACCACCTCCCCGGCGCAGGCAGCCTCGTCCTTCCCCTGCGACCACGTGCGCAGGAAGCCCTTGCTGTCGAGATAGGCCTCGCAACGCGTCATGGCGCCGGCGTCGTTCTGGTGCTCGTCGAACTGCAGCGAGAGGAACGGCTTGCCGGAGGCCTCGCGGATGTAGTGCTTGATGTACGAGTCCGGGCCGCACTTGAAGTTCGTCATGTAGATCAAGTGCAGCGCGTCGTAGTCGCGGACGAACCGGGCGACCTGCAGGATCTTGCGCCCGTAGTTCCAGAACATGTTGGGAACAATGTCGTCGAGCGGGATCCCGGCGATCGGCAGAAAGTCGAGCGGGATGAGGTTCACCCCGTAGAACTTCCGCAGCTTGCGCGGGATGTCCATGTTGATGCCCTTGTCGAACATGTTGTAGGAGCGGCCGACGAGGACGATGCCCGGCTCGCCGGTCCGGACGAGCACGTCCAGCGCCTCCTGGCCGGCGGCGAGCAGCGCGCCGACGGAAGTCCTCCTGGGCGGCATAGGCGCTGGCGAGAGCGGCGTCAATCTGGCGCTTGCCGACGCCGAGCTGCGCCCCCAGGTCGGCGGTCAGGTCGCGCACGAGGCCCTCACGGCCGTCGCGGAACCTGACGCGCGGACAGAGCAGCTTCTCGCGATGCTCGTCGATGCCGGGAGCCGTGCGGATGACGAACGGCAGCGTCTGCCCCCACGGACAGGCGTGCGAGTTGTACTGCATGAACTCCGTCTCTTCGTTGACCTGGTTCGGCACGAAGACGAAGTCCACACCCTGCTTGATGAGCCATTGCACGTGCCCGTGCGCGACGCGGATCGGGAAGCAGGGCTCGGCGACCGTGAGATCGACGCCGTCCTCGCGGATCTGCCTGTCGCTCTCCGGCGACAACACGGGACGCAAGCCGAGCGCGGCGAAGAACGTCGCCCAGAACGGCAGCCTGTCGTACGTGTACATGCTGCGAGCGATGCCGACCGTGCGGGCGGCGTCGGCGGTCGTCGCCACCGCCGCCTCGTAAGGCGCCAGCAGACGCTCCTCGCGGAAGGCGATGAGGTCGGCGATCACCGGCTGTTTGTCGATCTTCGCCGGCCGGCGGTAGCGGTCGGAGCACTTGTCACCCCAGTAGGTCTTCTGGCCTTCGATCGTGAACTGGCGCACGTCGCAGGCGTTGGTGCACGCCTTGCAGACGAAATCAATGACCGTGTAGTCGACCTCGCCGAGATCCCAGCCGCGGAACGTCGTCGCCGCGCCGGTCCGCTGCGCCCGCTCGCGCGCCAACAGCGCCATGCCGAGGGCGCCGATGACGCCGTTGTGCGGCGGCACGATGATCTCCTTGCCGAGGATCTGGCTGAAGGCGGCCGCCACCGCGTCGTTGTAGGCGGTGCCTCCCTGGAAGAAGATGGTGTTGCCGACGGCGCGTTCACGCACAAGGCGATTGAGGTAGTTCGTGGCGATCGAGAAGGCCAGCCCGGCGACCAGGTCTTCGCGCCGGGCGCCGCGCTGCTGGTAGGCCATGACGTCGCGCTCCATGAACACCGTGCAGCGTTCGCCGAGCCGGATCGGCGCCGGCGAGCCGAGCGCCATGCGCGCGAACTCGCCGATGATGCTGATGCCGAGCTTCTCGGCCTGCTCCTCCAGGAACGAGCCCGTGCCGGCGGCGCAGGCCTCGTTCATGGCGAAGTCGACGACGATCCCGTCCTGCAGGCTGATGTACTTGGAGTCCTGGCCGCCGATCTCGAAGATGGTGTCGACCTGCCGCTCGATCTTGCGGCCGACGAAGTCCGCGCCGGTCTTGTGGGCCGTGATCTCGTCGGTGATGACGTCCGCCCCGCAAAGCTCGCCGATGAGTTCGCGGCCTGAGCCGGTGGTGCCGACGCCGAGCAGGTTGATGCGCTCTCCGACCTCGTCGCGGATGTCGAGCAGCGCCTTGCCGACTACCTCGACGGGCCGCGCGTCCGTCTTTGTGTAGATCTCCTTGACGACGCGTCCCTCGTCGTCGATCACGACCAGGTTGGTGGAGACTGAGCCGATGTCGATCCCCATGTAGGCGTCGACCACGGCGTCGCCCTCGAACTCGTACGGCTTGGCCATGTCGCGCAGCAGCACAACGCGATCCATGGAGAGCGGCTCCGTGACAGGGAAGTCGGCCGCCGGTAGACGATCAGCGTCGAGGCCGTTGAGGGCGGCGTCCCGGACACGGTCGAAATCGGCCTCGATGAGCGCCGCCCCGATGGCGCCCATCGAGCTGTGGAACTCCGGGACGAAGAGATCGCCCTCGTCGAGGTTGAACGCCTCGCGCAGCGCCTGCACGGCGCCCTTGTTGGCGGCCACGCCGCCGATGAAGGCGACCGGCGCCTCGATGACCTTGCCCTTGGCGATCGTTCCCTTGAAGTTGCGGATGACGGCGTCACAGAGCCCGCGCAGTACCTCGGGCGGCTCGTAGCCCTTCTGCTGGGCGTGGATCATGTCGCTCTTCGCGAACACGCTGCAGCGGCCGGCGATGCTCGCCGCCTTGCCGGCATCGAGCACAATGTCGCCGACGTCCTCGATGTCGTACAGCAAGCGACTCGCCTGCTGGTCCATGAACGAGCCCGTGCCGGCGGCGCAATCGCCATTGGTCTGGTAGTCGACGATGCCGGAGCACCCGCCCTCATCAACGGCCTCGAGACGGATGAACTTCGAGGTCTCGCCGCCCATCTCGAAGACCGTGTGCGCATCGGGGTACAGAGCGGTGATGCCCCTGGTGATGGCCTTGAACTCGTTCTCGAACCCGGCGTCGAGCGCCTGGCCGATGAGACGCCCGCCGGAACCTGTGACGCGCACACCGGCCAGCTTGCCGGACGGCAGCACCGCGAGGAGCTCGTCGACGAGGGCACTCGTGGCCTCGCCCGGACCGCCCTTGATGCGGCGGTACCGTGTGACCAGCAGCGGTCGCCCATCGACCACGGTCAGGCCCCCCTCGGGGACCATGAAGAGATCCGCATGCTCGGCCAGCAGCCGAGCGTAGAGGGTCGTGTCGTCGGCCTCGCCGGCGAGGGCCGCCTTGAGGCTGATGCAGCCGATGTCAAGACCGAGCGACGTCATGATTCGCTGTGGTGGAGAATGGCTGATACCTCCGTGGGGACCCGCATCGCCCCTGCCGTGGATGCTCGCGTCGTCGCGAGAGTCCCGATCACAGGAACAAGACTACTTATGTCCGCTTTTGCCGTCAAACGACGGAAGAAGTCCTCAGCGATTGTACACCAGAGACTCCGCCGGGCGTCACCCGCGCGCCGCTCCGTGAGCCTTTCCTCTGCCCCACACCTCCCCTAGCATCTCGAAGCACGCCGGCCGGCAGCCCGACGCCAACCGCACCTCTGGGAGCTACCGTGAACGAAACGACCACGCTCACCAATCGCGAACGCCGCGAGAACGTCGCGTTCCTCGTCCAGGCCCAGGCGGCTGCCGGCCGGCAGCCTGCCGATGTCCTGGGCCAGGACGACCGCGAGGCATTCGCCGCCGCCGCCGGTGACGAGCAGGCCCGACTCTTCTTCAAGCTGCTCTGCTACGGCGCGCTGGCGGCGCAGCCCGCGCCCGAGGCCGTCGTCGACGCCGACTGGCGGCGGCTCGACGCCGCCGGCGTCATCGACGCCCTGTTCTCCGCCAACTTCGATCTCAAGCGCTATGCCCTCGATCCGCCCGTTTCGCGCAGCGACAGCAAGGGCAAGATCATCGACTTCACGCGTCTGGTTGAGACACGTTCGGCATGGAGCGCGCTCCTGCCGCAGCCGGCCGACCCCGACGTCGCCGTCGACGTCCTGCACGCCGCCTCCGGCGGTGCGCTCAAGTCCCGCGCCTTCTGGGTGGTGCGAGAGATGCGGCGAAATCGTCTGTGGGGCGACGAGGCTCTCGACCGTTTCGCCTGCGTCCCCGACGGGCGCGTGCGCAAGCGGGCGGTTCGGATGGGCCTCATCGACCTGCCCGAGAAGGCCGACACGTTCGCCGACATGAAGGCCGTCTCCCGGGCCCTGCACGCCGTCATGCGCCTCGGGGACGCTCCCGCGGACGTCTTCGACCTGCCGCTCAGCATGGCCGCTCAGCGCTGCGAGCTCTGCGACGCCGAGCGCATGGCCACGTGCCCCATGCCCCACTGTCGCTGGCGGCGGGAGACGACCGCCGGCTGAGACGTCGAAAGCCGCGGGGCGGCGCCGGCGGCGCCGCCCCGCGGTCTGCCCGGCCTGGCTGGGTATGGCCGTCGCGCAGCCCCTGCCCCAAACCCAGGTATGCGGGAATTCAGCGCACGACGAGCTGCGCCGTCGGCGCGGCTGCCTCGCGATTCCCGCCGCGATCGGCGGCCCGGAACGTCAACGTGTATGTGCCGCGGGTCGACGCTTTCCACGAGAGCGTCTGCGGCGTTCCCTGGGCGACCCACCCACAGGCGAGCGTCGCAACCCGGACGCCGCCCGCGTCGGTCACCACGGCCCACACCTTGACCTTCGAGCTGAAGGCATCACGGACGCTGTACTCCAGAGCGGCCGCGCGCCCCAGCTTGACCGCCACACGCTGCGCCACAGTGAGTCGCGGCGGCGTGAGATCGACCGTGACCGGCACTACGACGCTTGTCGTGGCGATGACGCTGCGCGCGTTCACGACGAACTTGTACGACCCGCTGGTCACCGTCGCCCCGGCCACCGACGAGCCGTCCCAGGGGAAGCTCGGCTTGCCGGCGTCCGCCTCGCCCGAGAACAGAGTGCGCACGGTCTCGGCGCCATCCCTCACCTCGACGCGCACGTTGGCCGCCCGTGACAGCGCGAAGCCGAAGGTGGCGGCGTCCTGCACCCCGTCGCCGTTCGGCGAGAACGTCGCCGGAGCGGCCGAAGGAAAGCCCACTGTGCGATCGAGGGTCACGGTCCGCGTGAACGAGCTGGTATTGCCGGCCGGGTCGCGGAGGGCTATCTCGAGCGTGGATCGACCTTCGATCGCCGGTGTGAGATCGCCGTCGCTGCCGATGCGGCCATCCCATCGCACCGCCGTCCGCTCCTCGACAGGGCTCGACCACGCGTTAACGCGACGCAGCACCTTCCCGTTGTCGCCCAGCACCGAGATCCGCGACGAGACGGCTTCGCCGGGCGTGAACGTCACGGTGGTCACGTCCGTCTGCCCGTCGCCGTTCGGCGTGAAGGGGTCGGGCGCGACCGCAGCGCTGACCAGCTTGGGCCGGACCGTGTCGAGCACGACCGTCGCGACGGCCTCGCGCGCCCGCCCGCCGGCCGTGCCGGCGCTCATGACGACCTTGTACGCGCCATCGGGCAACGCTCGCCCTTCGTCGTCACCGCCGCCCCAGTCTGCGGCCGCGAGCTTGCCCGTGCCGGCGAACTCGCGCACCAGCAGGCCGTCGGCGTCACGGACCTCGATGCGCCACTCCCCCGCCGACGAGAGAACAAACCCCAGACTCGTCTTGTCTCCGACGCCGTCCGCGTTCGGGCTGATGAAACGCCTCGCGACGTCCACCGAGTAGATCTTCGGCAGACCGCGGGCCGCCGCCGCCGCGCGCAGCGCGGGCAGGCGGGCATAGAGCCTGGCTCCCGGGCAGCTCGTGAAGTTGGCATCCCGGTGGCCGGCGACGGCCGGCAGGGTCACGAGCTGCCCTGTCGCGAACTTCCCCCCGTACTGGCACAGTATCTTGGCCCTACCGGCCGGGTCGACATGGTGGACGTCCAGCTTCCAGGCGAGCAGCTTGGTGAGCGAGTTGAGCACCGCCGGCGGCGGCGTCGCCTTCGTGAAGTCGCCGATGACCGAGATCCCTGTGCTCCCGGTGTTGAAACCCAGAGTCTGAGCGCCCACGACGCCGCTGGTCATCCCGCCGTAGCGCCCCTCGTAGATGGTCCCGTAGCGATCGATCAGGAAGTTGTAGCCGATGTCGCTCCACCCGAGGGTCCTAGCGTGGTAGTAGTACACCGCACGCATGATCCCCGGCGCCTCGGCGCGGCTGTAGTCATTGCCGCTCGCGGTGTGATGTACGAAGGCCATGAGCACCGGCGCGACCGCGGGCGACCCGGAGCGCCACGACTCGTTGGCGCCCCACTGGGCGCGCGTAACGATCGCCGGCTGCGTCGTCATGGCCTGCGTGGGCGGCACGAGCTGGACGCTCGCGATCGTCGCGGCGACGTGACGGATCACGCCGAGCGCGCGAGCCCGCAGACCATCCCGCTCGGCGGTGTCGATCGCCGTGACACGAACGTCGTGTAACGCCGGGGCCGCCGAGTGGGCGCCGGCCGTTGCCTCGGCAGCCACCTGCACGTACCGGCCGGGACCGGTCCAGACAGGATCCACGAACGCCCGCGGAGGCCCTTCGTTCTCCGCGGCGTACTCCAGGCCGGCGAGATACCAGCGGCTCCAGGAGACACCGTCCTGGCTGGTGCGGAGCCTGATCGTCACCCCGCCGCGAGCACCTGGGGGCCGGCAGTCCACGGCCACCATCGTGAAGCGCAAGCCCGCGTCGAGGGTGGCGCTTGCCTTCCCGCTCCCGAAGGTCCACGCCCGCCGAAGGGCGAACTGGGGCGGCCGTACCGACGCCCGCCATCCGCGCGACAGCCTCGCCGGCAGCCGACTCGACCACCGGCTGCCGGCCCGCGGCCGGCTCTCCGGCCGCGGCGGACACGGCAAGTGCCCCAGACACCGAGACGGTGTGGGCGCGCACGGCGGGAGTGGTGACCCACGCTGCGAGAGACTCGCTGCCGCGAGGTGCCAGCCACATCGCGCCCACCGCCGCCAGGAGGCCGATCGCGAGGATGGCGCCAGCGCGTACGGCTCGCGTCTGTCGAGGAGGTGTGGTCATGGCGGATGGAGTAGTCACTCAGGATACTCCTTCCAGCGTTCAACGCACCCCAGCGTTCCCCTCGGCGGCGCCACGGAAGCTGCCCGGGCTCACTGCCGGGACGTCTTCTCAGGACGCGACGCGGCCAGCGATCTCGGCAGCCTCCCCGCCGAACTCGTCCGCGTGACAGGCTCGCGGCTCCAAGTAGGGCTCTTGTAGTAGCACCACCCCCCGAACCGGCTCTGGGGGACGCCGGAGCAGTACCGCCGGAGGCGTCTCCTTGCAGGCTACACTTCGTGCATGGAGGGGCGTCCCCCGGCTCATCTTCCGCCGTCCACAGGTCGATACGGATGGAGAAGAGGCGCGTCGTGTGCGCGCCGGGATCGCCCCTGTGGAGGCCGCAATGAGAGCAACACGAGCGACAACGAGCGTCGTGCCGGCAGTCCTCGCGCTGCTGTGCCTGCTCGTCTGGGCGCCCCTGGCGTCAGCCGCCGATGAGCCCTCGAGCAAGGTCGATTCGAGCGTCGAGACCGTCATCGAGGCCACCGGCGGCCGGCAGGCCGTGCCGGTCATCGTGGCCGCGCCGGGCACCGAGGCCCAGGTCTTGGCCGCGATCCCTCGCGGCGTCCGCGTGACCGAGCTGCCCATCGTCGGCAGCGTCGCCGCGTTCTTGACGCCCGCGGAGATCCGCCAGCTCGGGGCCGCCGCCTTCGTGTCGGAGATCGTGGCCGACAACCCGGTCTACGGCTTCGACTACCAGAGTTCGATGAGCGTGACCAACCTCACCATCGGGCTCGGGGAGCTCGCTCCATGGGATGCCGACGGCCCAAGCGGACGCGGCGTGACGGTGGCGATCCTCGACAGCGGCATCGCCACCAACACCGATCTCGCCAGCAGCCGGATCGTCGGCTGGAAGGACTTCGTCAACGGCCAGCCGGCGCCGTACGACGACGCCGGTCACGGAACGTTCGTGGCAGGCCTGATCGCCGGCGACGGCACGGGATCCCTGCCGCTGGAGGACGGCGGATTCGCCAGCGTGCAATTCCGCGGCGTCGCCCCGGAGGCGAGTCTTGTCGGCATCAAAGTGCTCGACGAGACTGGCCAGGGACGCGCCTCCAGCCTCGTGGCCGGCATCGCCTGGGCGGTCGAGCACAAGGACGAGTACGGCATCAGGGTGCTGAACATCTCGATCGGCGGCAACCCTGTCGGTTCAGTCAGGCGCGATCCCGTGGCGAGAGCAGTCGAGGTGGCGTGGCAGCGCGGCATCGTGGTCGTCTGCGCCGCCGGCAACGAGGGCGAATTCGGGCCAGGCGGCGTCCTGTCGCCGGGCAACGACCCCCTGGTCATCACAGTCGGCGCCACCGATACACGACAGACGGCATCGGTGACCGACGACGCGGTCGCCGGCTACAGCTCCATGGGCCCCACCCTGTTCGACGAGTTCGCCAAGCCTGACCTCGTCGCCCCGGGCAACCGGCTGATCTCCCTGCGGACGCAAGGGTCGTATATCGACGCCAACTTCTCCGAGAACACCGTGCCGGTGTTCGAGTACGCGCCGGCTGCCCCAGCCGGGACGGCCTCGAACTACCTGAAGCTCTCGGGGACGAGCACGTCGGCGCCGCTCGTCACGGGCGCCGCGGCGCTCATGCTCGGCGAGGACCCCACCCTGACTCCGGACGACCTGAAGGTGCGCCTCATGCGCACGGCCGATCCTGTCGCGGGCGCCGGCCAGTACCAGCAGGGAGCGGGCACGCTCGATGTCGACGAGGCACTTGCCGATACAAGCAAGGCGCAGGGTTACGCCCTCTCAGCCTACGTGGGGAAGGGCAAGGGCGTCTTCAAGGACAAGGACTACGCCACGTGGGAGTCTCGCAGCTGGGCCAAGTACGGGTGGACCAAGTTCAAGTGGACCAAGTTCAAGTGGACCAAGTTCAAGTGGACCAAGTTCAAGTGGACCGAAGAGACCTGGACGAAGTTCAAGTGGACCAAATTCAAGTGGACAGAGTACGAATGGGCGAAGTTCAAGTGGACGGTGCTGCTCCAAGGGCAGTGATCCCGGCAGACGCCGCTCAGGTCAGCAGCGGGACGGCCGAGCGACAACGCTCCGCCGTCTCGCTCTGCGTCGTGGCCTATGCGGTCGTCGCCGCGATCTGTTTCGCGTGGGCGACGTACGACGCCGGGGTCTCCATGTCGTGGGCCCTCCTGGCCTTCGTGCTGCTCGCGACCCTTGCCGATCTCCGCGAGGTGCGCCTGCCGGGAGTCGGCGTGGTGGGGATGTCCTTCGTCCCGGCGATGACCGCGCTCATCACGCTCGGGCTCTGGCCGGCGCTGCTGGTCGCCGCCGTCTCCGGAGCGACCTCGGCCGGCTTCACCCGGGATCCTCTGAAGGTCACGTTCAACGTGAGCAACTACGTGATCTCGACGTTCGTGGCCGGCCTCGTGTTCCTCAGGCTGGTACCCGAGGCCGGCGGCCTCGCCACGCAGATCGTCCCCACCTTCGCCGCCACGGCAGTGGACTTCCTCGTCAACACCATCGCCCTGGCGGCGATCGTCGGCATGAGCACCGGCGCCGCTCCGCTCGTGATCTGGCGTCAGAACTACCAGTGGGCCCTGCCCGGCTATCTGGCCGGGGCGACTTCGCTCTCTTGGCCGCCTGGCTCTTCACCGTTCTGGGCGTGGCGGGGCTTGTCCTGGCCATTCCGCCCGTCGTTCTGATCTACTACTCCTACGAGATCTACGTCGGCAGGGCGAGGGAGCGAGAGATATTCAATGCCGAACGCACCACGTTTCAGGACGAGCTCGCCGACTCGGTGAGGCTCCATGACGACCTGCGCAGCGCCCAGCTCAAGGTCGCGGCCGAGATCGAGCGCGCCCGCCGCATCCAGACGGACCTGCTCCCCGCCGCGCCGCCACAGGTGAGGGGGCTCGAGCTGGATCAGCGGATCCAGTTCCTCGGAGAGATGGGCGGCGACTACTACGACTACATCCCGTTCCCCGACGGCCGCCTGGGGATCGTGTGCGGCGACGTCATGGGCAAGGGCCTCGCCGCGGCGCTGATCATGGCGATGGCCCGCTCGCTGCTCCACAACGCCGTCGAGGCGGGCAGGGGTCCGGGGAGCATCCTGGCCGAAGTCAACGACGGTCTGACGCGCGATCTGGAGGGCCAGCGGCTCCCCTACTTCCTCACGCTCGCGCTGGCCGTCCACAACCCACGCGATCACACCCTTACCGTGGCCAGCGGCGGTCACAATCCCGTCCTCGTGGCTGGGGAGAGCGGCCTTCGCGAGATCGCGTCCCAGGGCGCTGCCCTGGGCGTCCGCTCCCGCCTTTCCTTTGGCGAAGACGTCATCGCCCTCGAGTCTGGCGATGTGGTCGCCGTCTACACCGACGGCCTGACCGAGGCACGGGATCAGAACGGACGGCTCTACGGGCTCGACCGGCTCAAGAGGGCGGTCCTGGCCGGCCGAGACTCGACCGCCCGGGCCACGCTCGACGCGGTGTGGGACGACGTCGCCGCGTTCCGCGACGGAGCGCCTCCCAGCGACGACGCGACGCTCCTTGTGGGGCTGACGCCATGAGTCTCCCTGAGTGCAGCGAACTCCGCCCGATGGCAGTCCCGGCGGCCGGTTCCGGCCCGGCGGCGCGACAGGCGGCGCCCGCCTCGCTGCGTGTCCTGCGCTACCGCGTGGCCGACACCCGGATCAGCGCCCTCATCGGCCCGCCCGACATCGGCGTGCCCCCCGCCGACCTCGCCGCCCGCGCGGCGGACGCGCTGGCCAGCCGGACCTTCATGTTCTACACGGTGGGGCCGCAGGATACCTCCGCTGCTCACGAGCTCTGCTTCGTGCCCAATCGCGATCATTGCGACATTCTCAGCATCTACACGCAGGACTCGCACCGCCGCTACGGCGATCTGCGGCGCACCCTGCTCGACGTCCTGAGCAACCTTGCGGCCGCGGTCGCCTGCGGCACGTTGCTCATCCTGGACCAGGACGAGCTGGCGGCAGAGACGACGGCCGGCGATGAGCTGCTGCAGCTGGGCATCGAGGATAGCTCCTCGCTGGCCATCGCCCGCGATGCGGCGGACCTCGCGATGCGCGAGTGCGGCGTCGAGGAGATACCCCGGCAGCGCACCGTCCTCGGGGTCTCCGAGGCGGCCACCAACATCCTGCTGCACGGCGGCGGTCGCGGCCGCGTCACGTTGCGCCGCCTGCGTGACCGCCTCCGCTTCGTCGTCGCCGATCAGGGTGGCGGCCTCGACTTCGTCAACTGGAGCGACCGGCATCCCGTCGACAGACCGTCCTCAATGGGCTACGGTCTTAAGATCATCGTCGACTACCTGGACGCAGTGGGGCTGCATAGCGGGCCCTCGGGCACGACGCTCGTCCTGGACTGCAACACTCACTGAGGGGGCAGCAATGCTTCAGACAACGATCGCCCCGGGACCCGCGCCGACGATCTACCTCGTCGGCGACATGGATCTCGACTGCGCCGACAGCTTGAGGCAAACAGTCGGGGACGCGGCCCAGGGCGCGGAGATGGTCGTCCTCGACTTCGGACGCGTGGACTTCATCGACTCGTCGGGGACCGGCATCTTCGTCCGCTTGTGCCTCGACATGAAGACGCGGGGCACCCCCCTGATCGCCCGGAGTCTCTCTCCCGCCGTGCGCAGCGTGTTCGACATGCTCCGCGTCCGCGATCTCGTCGGCGACGAAGCCTTCATGGACTGATCGTCTGCCGGCACGGCGATCTTGAGGCGGGCCGGCGGACGTAGCCCGCTACACCGACCCGGCAGGACGACGTCCGACCCGCCGGCGTGCCTGCCGGAACGGGAGCGGCCATCGATCCTCGCCACATGATGAGGCGCTACGTATGCCCCGAGGTCACAATCGGGGCTCAACGATGCTGGCTATGCTGCCCCGTGCGTCCGATGGCTACTCCACTTGTGTGGGGTAGTCCACGCCACGACTCTGCCCCTCCTCCTCCTGCTCTTCCTTCCGCTCCTCGGAGGTTGTCTCGTAGCCAAGCGCGGACAGGATGTCATACAGGTGCTGGTACGTGATCCAGGGGAGCTGCTCGTCAAGCATCTCCCACACGCCCTTCGGGGCCCCGGCCTTCTTGGCCGCGTGCACGACCTCGTTCTTCGAGGCGGGCAACGCCAGGTCCTTGAGGTAGGCCGCTATGTCCTCACCCTGTTGCGTGGAATCCTCCTCTCCTTGATGGGCCGTCCTCCCAGTCGCTTCTGAGCAGCGTCGACCGTGCGAAGGGAAGGATGAGGTGCCGGCGGAGACCACTGTTCTTGCCGGCGTCACTCGATCAGGGTGTCGGCATGCGCCACCCCCCTTCCGGGAGAGGCTGGCTTTGTTTCCTCAGGAGATGCCTCTGGAAACGAGAGGGGCCCCTGCCCGGATCATCCCTGACCCGGGTAGCGGCCCGACTACCCAACAATGGTTTAACCTCCGCAGCTTGCGCCGCAGACCCGGTGGCACTATGGCAGGCGTGTGCGGGCAGGTCAAGATAGCCCGCCTCGTTCCCAGGACGCACAGTCTGCTTCCGGCACGAACGCCCCGGAGCCTGAGGGGCCGGATGCGGCTCACAGCACCGGCGTGCGACAGGTGGCTGGCACCGCCACCATCTTCATTTCGAGCGTAGACGGGAGGAGCCAGCGGCGGGCCTGAGGGACCTTGTATCGCGCGCCCGCGTACAGGTGCTCCGCGGTCCTGGACGCATGCGGCGAGAGGAGGTCCGTCCCGCGCAGAGAGGCGGGGACGAGAGTCTGACCGGCAGGGGCTGCCGTTGGGCTGGGGGGTTTCGTGGTGGCGAGGGGCAGAGTTGAACTGCCGACACCGCGATTTTCAGTCGCGTGCTCTACCAGCTGAGCTACCTCGCCACTGACGGCCCGGCGGGCCGAGAGCGCGGCTCATGCTACCGGCGAGCGTGCCGTGGGTCAACCAAGCTCCCCCGACCCTGCGGGACGTCACTCGTCGGTCATCTCGAGCTCTGACGCCTCCTGCACGCGGTGGGCCTCCTCGTCAGGCAGGAACACCTCGAGCAGGTCCGTCTCCTTGTCCGGCGGCAACAGACAGATGACGTAGTCGCCGGGCAGGATCTCCGAATGACCTCGGGCCACGAGCGCGTCGCCGTCGCGCAGAATGGCCACGAGGAGCACGCCGTCCGGCAGATTGATGTCCTGCACCAGAGTGTTGGCGAAGGGCGACGAGGCCTCGATCTCCAGTTCGACGAGCTCCAGCTTCTCGCGCCGCAGGGAGAGCAGATGGACGAACTTATGCGTCGGGAGCTCGTGCATGATCAGATTCAGCATGCCCGTCGTGGCGCTCACGGTGTTCTGGATGCCGAGAAGGTCAAAGGTCGGCTGGTTGAAGGGGTTGTTGACCCGCGCCACGACCTTGGGCACGCCGAACTTGAGCTCGGCGATCTGCGAGATGATGATGTTGTCCTCGTCGTCGCCGGTGACGGCCACGACCATGTCGGCGCGTCCGATGCCGGCCCGCTCCAGCACCCAGATCTCGGTGCCGTCGCCGAATACCAGGTAGTCCTCGCCGATCACCTGGGCGATCGCCGCGTAGCGGGTGGAGCGTTGCTCCACGAGGACGATCTCGTGACCCAGCTGCATGAGCTGACGAGCCGTGTTGAGCCCGACCTTCCCGCCGCCGACGATCAGGACGTACATCGCTCAGCCCTCCTTGGGAGGATCAGGCACCTTGCAGGCCCGCACGGCGTCGAACAGGGACGCGCGCAGGTCGCGGGTCGGGCAGACGATGCGCATCCCCTGCTTGGCGTACAGCTCCGCCCGCAATGGGTCGAAGACCCGTGTCACGACGCAAGCCACGCCATAGCGCTTCTGGGCGATCTGGGCGACGACGAGATTCGTGTTGTCGCCGTCGGTGCAGGCGACGAACGCCGCGGCGTCCTTGAGACGGGCCTTGCGCAGCACGTCCCACTCCAGCGCTTGACCGACGATCATCTCACCGGGGAAGTTGTCGCCCAGCAGGTAGAACGAGTCAGGGTTTTCGTCGATGACAGCAACCTCGAAGCCCTCGTGGGCGATGTCGCGCGCGAGGCCCGAGCCTACTCGGCCGCACCCGGCGATCACTACATGCTGCACTGGTCACCCCTCACTTGGTCGGAGACGGGCCGGGGCCGCCGCTCTTGCCGGCGGCCCCGGCCGTCCTCTTGACGACTGTCGGCACTCCAGACCCATCGACCGGGTAGCCGCTGGGCACGAGATTCACCATGACCTCACACGGCGCGTGGTCCAGCACGTAGTCGCTGGTGCGCCCGAACACCCGGTCGCCGATACGGCGCTTGCGCATGGTACCCAGGATGATGACTTCGGAACGCAGCTCCGAGGCTATGTCGCAGATCGCATGGCCCGCCTGTCGCGCGGGGACGATGTGCGGCCGGAACTTGACCTTGAACTGCGAGGCGATAAGCGCCGCCGCGTTCATGATGCGCTCGGCCTTGGCTTGTTCGATCGTGAGCTTCGCGTTGAGCGGCAGGTTCAGCGGCACCTCGATGACGTAGACGCCGTCTATGGACGATCGCTTCTCCGTGGCGAGCTGACAGGCGAGCACCATCATCATGTCGCTCACCCGCGTGCCGACGACGGGAACGAGGATCTGGTTGTAGTCGAGGTCCTCCTGCATGGACTCGGGCATCACAATCCGCGCGACAGGCTGCGTGAGCGAGTAGCCCCTGGAGCGGCGGTAGAGGACGTAGACGGTCAGACCAACAATGATCCAGGTGAAGCCGATGATGCGGCCCCAGTCCTGGAACCAGACGATCACAACCCACACCGAGAACGTTCCGATGCCGCCGACGATGGCGGTCAGGGGCAGCAGTCGCCCGCGAATGCGCACGTTGAGAGGCGCCCGCCATGGCCGCGGCAGATCCGGCTCCTTGATGCGCAGCACGATCACAGAGATGTGCGCCGCCGTGAACGAGATCATCGAGCCGAAGACGTAGACGTCCGTCAGGAGGTTGGTGTTGCCCGGCAGCATCAGCAGGCACGCGATGAGGCCGAAGAGGATGATCGAGACGAACGGCGTCTTGCGTCGGGCGTGGAGCCGCCCCAGGCGCGGCGGCATCTGGTGATGCTGGCCGAACGAGTACGTGAGGCGCGAGACGCCGATCAGGCCGGCGTTGGCGCCGATGAACAGGATGGTGGCGGCGAGGATGCCGACCCAGGGCGCGAGGATGGCCTTGAGCCAGCTCACCTCGTCTGGCAGGAAGCGCACAACCCCGAGCACAGGGTCGCCCATGTAGTTGCTGCCGAGCTGCGTTCCGTACAGGACGGCCACCGGCCGCCCGTCGACGTCGGCGATCGCGCTCTCCGCCGGCTGCTGGGCGGGGATGACCGTGGTGCCGTTGTCAAGCGTGGCAACCGGCACGTACACGACGGTCTCCGGATTGTCGGCCAGCACGTACGTGCCCTCGGGCTCGCCCGGCGCCACCTCCACCGGCAGTGTGTAGCCGGGGCGAGAGGAGTCCATTGGCACGGTGTTCGATTTCACGGGCATGGCCGAGAGGCCGGCGAGCGGAATGCCGATGTACACGACGAGGACGGCGACGATGACGAAGTTGATCGCACGCGGGACGTCGCGTCCGGGGTTCTTGGCCTCCTCGGCCATGTTCGAGACTGTCTCGATCCCCGTGTAGGCCACCGTGCCGATGGCCAGGCCGTACAGGAACTGCGTCCAGGTGGGCGCCACTCCCCAGTGGATCTGCGAGATCAGGATCGACGGCTGGAGCAGGAGGACGACCGCGATGATCATGATCAGCACCTGGGTCGCCAGGTCGAGGACAGCGAGCAGGATGTTAACGGCGGCGGCTTCCTTGATGCCGAAGACGTTGATCGAGACGAGGATGATGACCGTGACGATGCCGCCGATGACGTTGAGCGGAAACTCGCCGAGAGGCGGCCAGAACACCGCCAGGTACTGCGGCACGAACAAGGCCGAAATGGCGATCGTTGCCGTGTAGACGAGCATCTGGCCCCAGCCGACGCCGAAGCTCACCATCTCGTTGAAGGCGCGGCGGGCGAAGCTGGCCGAGCCGCCGGCCTCAGGCAGCGCCGCCGTCGCCTCCGCGTAGCTCCAGGCGATGGTCACGAACAGCAGGCCGGTGAGCACGAAGACGAGCGGTGTGAGGCCGAGGGCCGAGGCGGCGACGACGCCGAGCGCGTAGTAGATGGACGAGCCGACGTTGCCGTAGGCGGTGCTGAACAGCGCCGGAACGCCGAGCGTGCCGTGAAGCTCCTCGCCCTCTCTGTGCTTACGTCGTGCCATCTCCCCCGCTACAACGCTACCTCAACGACCGCCACCTCAACACCGTATAGACGAGCAGCAGAACGCCGGCGATGAACTGCACGGAGATCGGCCAGACGCCGTCCCACACGCTCGTGCCGATGAGCAGCAGACCGAGAACCCCGGCGACGGCCGTCAGTATCTGCTGTGTTGTGCGCATCGTCGAGCGGTCGCCACAAGTCCGGGCGAAGGTGCGACGCTACCACCGTCCGAGGGGCCGCACAACCCCCGAATCAGCAGCGGAAACACGCCGCGCAGAGCGCGAATGAGAGAGCCGCGGCGGGAGACCGGATGGCCTCCCGCCGCGGGCCGCAAACGCATCGCTTCGACGCCGCGCCGGCTACATCACCAGGAAGGGGATGATGAGCAGCGCGACGATGTTGATGACTTTGATCATCGGGTTGATGGCCGGACCGGCAGTGTCCTTGTAGGGGTCGCCGACCGTGTCGCCCGTGACGGCCGCGGCGTGGGCGTCAGAGCCCTTGCCGCCGTAAGCTCCGTCCTCGATGAGCTTCTTGGCGTTATCCCAGGCGCCGCCGCCGCTGGTCATGCTGATGGCCAGGAAGATGCCGGTGATGATCGTGCCCATGAGCACGCCGCCCAGGACCAGATAGCCCTTGGACCCGAACGCGACCCCGATGATGATCGGCGTGAGGACCGGAATGGCGGCCGGCAGCAGCATCTTGCTGATCGCCGACTTGGTCACGATGTCGACGGCCGTGGCGTAGTCCGGCTTGCCGGAGCCGTCCATGATGCCGGGGATCTCGCGGAACTGGCGACGTACCTCTTCGACGACCTGGCCGCCGGCCTTGCCGACCGCCTGCATGCACAGCGAGGCGAAGAGGTAGGGCAGCATGCCGCCGATGAAGAGGCCGGCCAGCACCCATGGGTTGTCGATCATGAACGAGAGGGCGCCTTCGAACTCGTACTTCTGCAGGAAGTGCTCCTGCAGGTCGAGCGTGTAGGAGACGAAAAGGATGAGGGCGGCGAAACCGGCCGAGCCGATGGCGTAGCCCTTCGTGATGGCCTTGGTCGTGTTGCCGACTGCGTCCAGCGGGTCGGTGGTGGCGCGGACCTCCTCGGGCATGTTCGCCATTTCGGCGATACCGCCGGCGTTGTCGGTGATGGGTCCGTACGCGTCGATCGCCACGATGATGCCGGTCATGGAGAGCATGGCCATGACCGCCACGGCGATCCCGTACAGGCCGGCGCTGCCTCCGCCGACGACCTCGTAGCTCACGAGAATGCCGGCGGCGATCACGATCACGGGCAGGGCCGTGGCCTGCATGGAGACCGCCAGTCCCTGGATGATGTTCGTGGCATGACCCGTCACGCTGGCGGCGGCCACGCTCTTGACGGGCTTGTACCGCGTCGCCGTGTAGTACTCGGTGATGACGACGAGGAGCGCGGTTACGATCACGCCGGTGACGGCGGCCCAAAAGAGGCTCATCACGCTGGGCACGCCGAAGACCTTCTGCGCCACGACGTCGCCCATGAGCCAGTTGGTGACGGGGTAGAACAGCGCGATGGCGACGATCGCCGACACGGCGAGACCCTTGTAAAGAGCGTTCATGATGTTGCCCGAGCTGCCGAGGCGTACAAAGAAGGTCCCGATGATGCTGGCGATGATCGATACCCCGCCGATGACAAGGGGGTAGACGACCGCCGGCTGGTAGGCGATGGCGCCTTCGACGCGGATCAGCATGCTGTCCGTGATGCCCGTGACGGAGACGTTCGTCCTGAAGGTCAGGAAGGCGAGCAGCATGGCCGCGACCGCTGTGACGGCGTAGGTCTCGAAGAGGTCCGCCGCCATGCCGGCGCAGTCGCCCACGTTATCGCCAACGTTGTCGGCGATCACGGCCGGGATTGCGCGGATCGTCTTCGGGAATGCCCGCCTCGACCTTGCCGACGAGGTCGGCGCCGACGTCGGCGGCCTTGGTGAAGATGCCGCCGCCGACGCGGGCGAACACGCTGATGAGGCTGCCGCCGAAGCCCAGGCCAACGAGGGCGGCGACATCGCCTGTGATCCAGTAGTACACGGCGACGCCGAGCAGCGCCAGTCCGACGACCAGCAGGCCGGTGACGGAACCGCCGCGGAAGGCGACCTTGAGCGGCGGGCCCGAGGCCCTTGCGCGCCGCTTCCGCGGTCCGCACGTTGACGCGCACACTGACCATCATGCCGATGTAGCCTGCGGCCGCCGAGAGCGTCGCGCCGACGAGGAACCCACCGCAACGTGCCAGCCATAGGTCCAGTCCTTCCGACGCCGAGGGCGACCAGCAGAATGGCGAAGACGGCCGCGCCGACGATCGCGATGGTGCGATACTGGCGGCCGAGATACGCCTTGGCGCCCTCCTGAACGGCACCCGCGATACGCTGCATCACCTCGTTGCCGGCAGGCAGCTTCATCAGCCACCGAGTCAGCAGGATGCCGTAGACGACGGCGATCAGCCCGCAGATAACCGCCAGGAGCACGGCGTTGTTGGACACAAACGACTGCACTGCATGCCTCCTTTCTACCGGCTGTCCGGTCCGCGACTCGGTTGAGCCCGGCGCGGACCACTCCGTTGTGACGGGCGTCAGCGACGATTCCTCTTGAAGACCGTTGAGGTCGCGCCCGCGCGGGCGCGGCTTCAATGCAGGTACTTGCCGATGAGCAGATCGAGCTTGTCTTTGGTCGCCTGTCGGGATCAGCTCGGCAGGCGTGATGATGGCGTGCTCAATTGCGTGCCGACAGGCGCAATCGCGCTCGCTGTCGAGCGCGGCGATGACCTGCCGCACGATGGCCTGAGCCGTCTCGACGTTGCGGCCACGTTGGCGAGAACCTGCTCCAGCGTCACGTCGTCCTCACCTTCGTACCATACGTCATAGTCGGTTACCAGGGCCATAGTCGCATAGCAGAGCTCGGCCTCCCGGGCGAGCTTGGCCTCCTGCAGGTTCGTCATGCCGACGACGTCAAAGCCGAGCTGGCGGTACGCCCTGGACTCCGACCGCGTGGAGAACTGCGGTCCCTCGATGCACACGTAGGTGCCGCCCCTGTGGATCGAGGCCCCGATCTCCCGACCGGCGGCGACGACCAGCCGCTGACGTACGGGCAGAACGGATCGGCGAACCCTGTGTGGACGACCACCCCGTCGCCGAAGAACGTGCTGGGACGGGCTTTCGTGCGATCGAAGAGCTGATCGGGGACGACCACATCCAGCGGATGCAGCTCTTCGCGCAGGCTGCCGACCGCGCTGGCCGAGAGCACGTGGCTCACGCCGAGCGTCTTCATCCCCCAGATGTTGGCCCGGTAGTTGACCTCGCTCGGCAGGATGCGGTGCCCTCGTGCGTGACGAGGCAGGAACGCGACGGGGATGCCGCCGATATCGCCGAGGAAGTAGCAGTCGCTGGGCGGCGCCGAACGGAGTGTCCAGCGCGACCTCGCGCGCGCTATCGAGGAGCTCGTAGAACCCCGACCCACCGATGACCCCGACCGTGGCGGTCCTGAGCTCTGGCCCACCGACAGCGTCGACGGCCCGGCCTCCGCGCTGCACGAAGCGCGGAAGCTATACAGGCAGGCGGGCGGCGAGACAAACTGCCGCGGTGCCCCGGCGCCTCCAGCCGCTACGACGGCGCACCGTTGTCACGCCGCGGCGCGCGCAGCCCACAATCCGGCGCATCCCGCTCGCCAGGACCGACCACGAAGGAGTGACCATGGCACAGTCGTACGGGCGGCTCCGATCGCATCGTCTGGGAGCCCTACGGAGACTACCTCGAGAAGAGCAACGTGCGCCGCTTCATGGATGCGCACGGGATCGCCACCTACGACGACCTCATCGCGCGATCGACAGAGGACGTCGAGTGGTTCTGGGACGCCGCTCTCAAGGATCTCGGTGTCGACCTGGGACGAGCCGTACACCACCATCCTGGACGAGTCGGACGGGTTCCCCTGGGCGCGTTGGTTCGTGGGCGGCAAGCTGAACATCGTGCGCAACTGCCTCGACCGCCACGCGGCCGGGCCGCGTGCAGACCATGCCGCCCTCGAGTGGATCGCCGAGGGCGGCGACCGCCGCACGGTGAGCTTCGCCGAGCTCGACCGCGCAGGTCTGCCGGGCCGCCGACGCCATGAAGGCCGCCGGCCTGCAGCGCGGCGACGCCGTCGGGCTCTACATGCCGATGATCCCCGAGCTCACGACCGTCTTCTACGCGGCGCTCAAGATCGGCCTCGTCGTCATCCCGGTCTTCTCCGGCTTCGGCGCGACAGCCCTGGCGACGCGCCTCGAGGACGGAGCCGGTGCGTGTGCTGTTCACCGCCGACGGCTCGGTGCGGCGCGGCAAGCCCCTGGCGATCAAGCCCGAGGCCGACCGCGCCGCGAGCTCTACCCCGGCCTCGAGAGGATCGTCGTCGTCGATCGCCTGGGCGCGGAACGCCGCGCCCAGGCCGGCATCGACATCGCCCATGACCCCGGGTCGAGACATCTGGTGGGAGGACTTCATCGCGGGACGCGCCACGTCGTATCCCACCGAGAGCCTCGACGCCGAGGAGCGCTCGCTGGTGATCTTCACCTCGGGCACCACGGGCAGACCGAAGGGAACCGTCCACACGCACGGCGGCGTCCTGGCGCAGATGGCCAAGGAGCTCGGCTACGCATTCGACGTCAAGCCGGACGACGTGTTCTTCTGGGTCACCGACATCGGCTGGATGATGGGGCCCTGGGAGCTCATCGGCGTGCACTTCTTCGGCGCCACGGTCGTCCTCTACGAGGGTGTCCCCAACTGGCCGCACCCGGGCCGCCTTTGGGAGGTCTGCGCCGAGCTCGGCGTCACCCACCTCGGGGTCTCCCCCACCGCCATCCGCCTCCTGATGCAGGAGGGCCCGGACCGTGCCGAGCGCTTCGACCTCTCGCGCCTCAGGTACCTCGGCTCCACCGGAGAGCCCTGGGATCCTGATTCGTACCTCTGGTTCTTCAATCACGTCGGCGGCGGCCGCCTCCCCATCATCAACATCTCCGGCGGCACCGAGATCATGGGCTGTTTCCTGCTGCCGCTGCCGATCAGCTCGCTCAAGCCGGCCACGCTGCGCGGCCCGTCCCCGGGCATGGCCGTCGACTGCGTCGACGAGGAGGGCCAGCCGGTGCGTGAGCGACATCGGCTACCTCGTCTGCCGGCGACCGGCGCCGTCCATGACCAAGGGCTTCCTCAACGACCGGGAGCGCTACCTCGACACGTACTTCTCGCGCTTCGGCACGCGCCTCTGGTTCCACGGGGACTGGGCCTACGTCGACGCCGACGGCTTCTGGTTCCTGCGCGGCCGCGCCGACGACACGATCAAGATCAGCGGCCGCCGCACCGGGCCCGCCGAGCTGGAGTCAGTGCTCATGGCGCACCCGGCTGTCGTCGAGGCGGTCGCCATCGGCGTCCCGCACGAGATCAAGGGCGAGGGACTCGTGCTCTTCGCCGTCCTCCACCCGGGGTACGAGGAGTCCGAGGAGCTGCGCGCCGAGCTCAAGCAGCACGTCGTCGACGCCGTGGGCAAGACCATGCGCCCCGATGACGTGCGCTTCGTCAAAGCGCTGCCCAAGACCCGCTCGGGCAAGCTCGTGCGCGGCGTCATCAAGCGCGTCTACCTCGGGGAGGATCCCGGCGACCTCTCGAGCGTGGAGGATCCCAATACCGTCGAGGGCATCCGACAGTCGTACTGAAGCTCCAGCCGCGTCCCATACACGGCGTCGAGCGCCACTGCGCCGCGACCAAACGGGTGATAGTCTTCCCGCCAAAGAGCCCCGGCAGCGCCAGGCGCCATGATTCCCGGCTCGCCTTGTCCGGCACCTGGCCGCTGCCGCCTTACGACGAAAGGGCCTGCGGTGCCCAAGAACAAAGTGGTCGGCGTCGACAAGGCGCTGTCGCACCTCCGGAGCGGGATGAGCGTCGCCATCGGCGGCTTCATCGGGCAGGGCGACCCGCTCACGCTGATCGACCATCTCAACACACTGGACATCGGCGACCTGACAATCTACTCCAACGACGCCGGTTTTCACGAGCGCGGCATCGTCGAGCTCGTGAGGCAGGGCAAGGTCAGGAGGATCGTCGCCAGCCATGTCGGGACCACGCCGGAGATCGCCAGGGCCATGCACGAGGGTCGGCTCCAGGTGGAGCCGACCCCTCAGGGCACCTTGGCCGAGATGATGCGGGCCGGGGGCGCGGGTCTGGGCGGCTTCCTCACGCCCACGGGCATCGGCACCGTCGCCCAGGAGGGCAAGCAGACGATCGAGCTCAACGGCCGGCCGTTCATCGTCGTGCCGGCCGTCCGCTGCGACGTCGCCCTGGTCCGCGCCCACGACGGCGACACGTGGGGCAACCTCATCTATCGCGGCACGGCGCGCAACTTCAACGTCCCGGTCGCGATGTGCGCCGAGTACACCATCGCCGAGGTCGAGAACCTCTACACGGTTGGCGAGCTCGATCCGAACGCCGTCCACACGTCCGGCATCTTCGTGCAGGCGGTGGTGCGAGCCAACCTCGAATACTGCGTCCACCGCACGGAGGCTCTCGGTGTCTGACCCCAAGAAGACCATTGCCGCCCGGGCCGCCCAGGAGCTGCGCGACGGCCAGATCATCAACCTCGGCATCGGCCTGCCGACTCTCATTGCCAACTACGTCCCGGACGGCGTCGACGTCGTCATCCAGTCGGAGAACGGGGCGATCGGCGTAGGTCCGGCGCCCGCGGCCGGCTGCGAGGACCGCGACCGCGCCAATGCCGGCAACCAACCCATCACGCTGCTCCCAGGCGGCAGCTACTTCGACTCCGCCACCTCCTTCGCGATGATTCGCGGCGGACACCTGGACGCGACCTTCCTCGGCACCCTCCAGGTTGACGAAAGGGGCAACATCGCCAACTGGATCGTGCCCGGCAAGATGCTGGCGGGGATGGGCGGCGCGATGGATCTCGTGACCGGCGCCCGCACCGTCTACATCGTCACCGAGCACTGCGCCAAGGACGGCAGTACTAAGCTCATGAAGGAGTGCACCTTCCCACTGACCGGGGCCGGAGAGTGCGACGTGATCATCACCGAGCGAGCCCTCTTCCGTCGGCGAGGCGCCGGCTTCGTGCTCGAAGAGGTCGCCGCCGGGTACACCCTGGAAGCCATCGCGGCGTGCACCGACATGGGGTACACCGTCGCCGACGACGTTCGTATGGCCGCCTACGGCTCCGACCCCGCCACCGAGTGAGCGAGAGGAGACCTCTCATGCCCGATCTCAAGGACAAGTTCAGCCGCAAGGAGTGGAAGGACTGCTGCGGCAAGGGCTGCAAGAAGTGCGAGATCGCCCAGACCTACATCTCCGCCCACGGTCGCGGCGACGGGCTCCCGCTCCTCAGAGCCGACCGTCAAGACGTCCTGGCCAAGAAGGGCGGCGCAAAGAAGGGCAAGAAGGGCGGCAAGAAGAAGGGCAAGAAGGGCGGCAACAAGGGCAAGAAGTAGCCTCGCCCACGCCCCTCTCCAGATCCCGGTGACCACGGCGGCGCCGGCTCAGCCGGCGCCGCCGCTCTCCTCAGATGTCGGCGATCACCGCCGCGAGATCGCGACTGAAGTCGACGCCGGCGACCCTCGGCCAAACCTCGGGGAAGGTCATCACCAGCCGCTCCATCTCCTCCTGCCGGGCCACGAGGTACCGTGCGGCGCCGGGGGCGATGATCAGCTCGGTAGGCTCGGGGAGCGCGTGGCCGTGGTGGCGCCATTCACCCCAGGTGATGAAGTCGCGCAGGATGCCGCAGGTGACGACGGCGTCCTGCAGATCGCCCAGGTGATCCTGCAGCCCCTTGACGGTCTTGATCAGCGGCTTGGCCCCAGACCCCAGGACGCCTTCGAAGAACTCCAGCGTGTAGCGGAGTCCCTTGCACGCCTTGCGCAGGGCGTGGAAGGTGACCAGGGGCGTCTCCAGCCCCCCGATCTGACCCTCGAAAGACCACACGGCGCCCATGTCCTTGTACAGGATCCCCGGCAGCACCTGGGAGACACGCTGCGGGCGAGGACCGGCCGTCGCCTGCGGCGCGAGACGGTCCAGGGGACCGTCGAGGAGCTCGAGGGTGCCCTCGACGAACCGGCGATAGCGCTCGCCGTCCAGATAGGAGACGAGGTGCTCGCGCTGGAGCACGCGCTCCGCGCGCCAGGCGTCGACCAGATCGTCGAGCTCACCTGCCCGCTCCGGGGGCACGGTGTCGAGATAGTGCCGCGTCTTCTCGTAGAACACGTCCAGGTCGCGCACCGCGCCCAGCGTCTCGCCCGTGCGGCGCAGACCCTTCAGAACCGGGCGCATCGTGTCGCGATCGAGATAGTCGGCGAAGACCCGCAACGCCATGCGCATGCGCCGCGTAGAAACCCTCATGTCGTGCAGTTCCTCCGGGTCTTCGCCCAGGCGCGTGCCCTCCTCGTGTTCGAGCATTCGCTCGAGATGGAAGGCCAGGGTGCTCACGGCGGCGGCCGTCATCGTGTCCGACGGCTCGATGTCGGGGCGCCTCTTGGACGCAGCCGGCGCGACGTCCGTCTCCTCGTCCCCGCCGCCGGACGCCGCGGCCGCAGCGACGGTCTCGACCGTCTCAACCCCGGTTGCACCGTCGTCGGGTTGCGGCGCAACGGCCGGCGGAACCTCCCCCTGAGGCAGGGCCTCACGGCCCGCGACCGTCTCGGCGGGCGCCTCCCGTGTCTCCGGCCGAACGGCCGCCATGGCCGCCGGCGTCCCCTCGAGCACGACCCCGTAGACCGCCACGCCCTCGGCGCGGTAACGCGCCAGCCAGTAGCGGACGCGCCGGTCCGAGAGGCCCGCCCGGCGACCTGCCTCGATCTGCGTCAGGCCTTGGTCGAGGGCGAGCAGCGCCGCGGCTCGCCGTCCCCGCATGCCGGGTCGCAGGGCCTCGCTCTCGTGGAGAGGGCGCTCCTCCGGCGGCAGGAGGCCCCGCCCGGCGGGCTCCTTCGCCTCGCCGCCGCCGGCAGTCGCCTCCGCCTCCTCGAGCGCCCGGGCGAACTTGGAGCGCGTCTCGGGGACCAGCGGCGCCAGCTCGCGCAGCGCCGCGATGAGGCGCTCGAGATCGTCCTCGGCGCCGTCGGCGCGCAGCTCCAGCTCGGCCTCGAACCAACTCTGGCGCCCCGCCCCGCCACCGAGACGGACACGATCGAGACTGAGCTCGGCAACTTCGCGGGCGCCCTCGGCCACGCGCCGCGCCAGACGGTCCTGCGTCAGGCTCAGGAACGGTCCAAGAGGCGCGTCGCCAGCGAGAGCAAGCACGCGGTCGCGCAACTCGCCGGCCGGCCACTCGGCCGGCGGCACGTCGACCGCCACGAGCGCCTCGAGCTCCTCGCGACGGAACACGCCGCCGGCGTCGCTGAGGATGCGCTTGAGCGTCAGCCGCACGCCGCGCGCCGTCTCGCGGCGCCGCAGGTAGTAGCCCGCCGCAAGGAAGCGCCGATCGCCGGTGTCGAGGAAGGTGTCCCTGTCCGTCCGGCGCTCACCCACGTCGAGCACGTACCCCCCGAGGTCGGGGACCGCCTCCAGGCGGGCCAGCGTCTCCGCGTCGGGAACGGCGAACTTGGCCTCTATCTCCACCGGTCCTACTCTCCGTGCAGCATGTGCGGCGTGAGCAGCGCCACGAGCACGCCGAAGACCATGTCGCCGACCCGCTCGGCGATGTCGACACGGGCCAGGCCGCCCTTCTTGAGCTGGACCCGGCCGCCGCCGATGAGCTTGGCCACCGTCGCGCTGAAGCTGGGCTCGTGGCCGACCACCATGATGCTCTCGAGACCGGGGTGAGCGTCGATGATCGCCACCAGCTGGTCCCGGTCGAAGCCGAGAGCCAGCCGCTCGTCTTCGACCAGCGCGGCGCTCATCCCCAGTTCGCGCGCGACGATCTCCGCCGTCTGGCGGGCCCGCGTCAACGGACTGGTGACGATGAGCTCGGGCACCAGCCCCAGCCTGCGGAGGCCGGCGGCCTCCTGCCGCATGAGATCGAGCCCCTCCTCGGTGAGCGGCCGCAGATCGTCGTCGAGACGCCACTCGGCGGCGTCGACGGACCTGCCGTGCCGCAGGAAGTACACCCTCATCCCGCCACTCCTTCCTCACCGCGCGCCGCCTCGCGGGCGCGAGCCACGAACCATTCCTGAGCGTTGAGCGGCTGTTCGCCGGCGGCCGGCCACGCGTGCTCCCAGCTGCCGTCGGCGTGCAGGACGCGGGTCTTCAAGTTGTCGGCCAGGCAGGTCGCCAGCACCTCGGCGCGCAGGCGATGGACGATCGCGCGATCCTGGACCGGGAACAGAATCTCGACGCGCCGGTTGAGGTTGCGCGGCATGAGATCGGCGCTTCCCAGCAAGACCTCTTCGTCGCCGCCGTTGCGGAACCAGTAGATGCGGCTGTGCTCGAGGAAGCGTCCCACGATGCTGCGTTCGCTGACGCGGTCGCTGAGGCCGGCCACGCCGGGCCGGATACAGCACATGCCGCGCACGATGAGGTCGACCTTGACGCCGGCCTGCGAGGCGCGGTAGAGCTTGCGGATGAACGGCTTGTCGATCAGCGCGTTCATCTTGAAGATCAGGTGGGCCTCCTCGCCGCGCTCGGCATGTTCGATCTCGCGGTCGATGCGCTCCTCGAGCCCATGGCGCATGGTATGCGGCGCCACGAGGAACTGGCGGTAGGAGCCGCCGGTCGAGTACCCGGTGAGCGAGTTGAAGACGACCGAGGCGTCCGCGCCGAGGTCCTCGTTGCAGGTGAGGTAGCCGAGATCGGTGTACTGCTTGCTTGTAACGCTGTTGTAGTTGCCGGTGCCGAGGTGAACGTACCGCCGGATCCTGTCGCCCTCGTTGCGGACGACGAGCATGATCTTGGAGTGGGTCTTGAGACCTACGAGTCCGTAGATGACGTGCACGCCTTCGTGCTCGAGCGCCTTGGCCCACCCGATGTTGCTCTCCTCGTCGAAGCGCGCCTTGAGCTCGATCAGGGCGGCCACCTGCTTGCCGTTGGCGGCCGCCTCCATGAGCGCGTCGACTACGGGCGCGTTGCGCCCGACCCGGTACAGCGTCGTCTTGATGGTCATGACGTCGGGGTCCCGGGCGGCCGCCGTGACGAAGTCCACCACGGGATCGAACGAGTCGTAGGGATGGTGCAGCAGGATGTCGTGCTGGCGGATGGCCGCGAAGATGTCGACGCCTTCGGCGTCGCTCAGCGCGGCCGGCACCGCCTGGAGCAGCGGCGGGTACTTGAGGTCGGGAGCATCGATGTTGCCCATGTCCATGAGGTCGCCGAGCCCGAGCGGTGAGTCGACCGTGTACAGGTCGTGCTCCTCGAGCTCGAGGTTCTCCTTGAGGATCTCGCGGATGTGCTCCGGCATGGTGGGGTCGGTGGTCACGCGGATCACCGCCCCGAACCGCCGCCGGCGCACGAACCGCTCGATCGTCTCCAGGAGATCGTCGGCCTCGGCCTCCTGGATCGTCAGATCGGCGTCGCGCGTGACCCGGAAGGGGCTCGACTCCACCACCTCCACGCCAGAGAAGAGCGTGTCCAGATGGGCGGCGATGACCTGCTCGAGCCAAGTGAACCAGTGTCCGCCCTCTCCTTCGCAGGACGGCACCGGCACCAGGCGGGGCAGCTGCGGCGGTATCTTGACGCGGGCAAAGTGCTCTTCACCGGCCTGGTCTCGCACGACGACCGCGAGGTTGTGGCTCATGTTGGAGATGTGCGGGAACGGCCGGCCCGGGTCGAACGCGAGTGGCGTGAGCACCGGAAAGACCCGCGCCTCGTAGTAGCTCGCAAGAAACGCCTTCTGGGTCGCGTCCAGATCGGCGTAGTCGAGGATGTGAATGCCTGCCGCCTCGAGTTCGGGCACGAGCCGACGAAAGCACTCGCGCGCTTCGATCATCTGGTGCAGCGCCCGCTCGCGCAGGAGCGGCAGCAGTTGCTGAGGCGTGTAGCCGTCGAGCGACTCCATGACGCCGGCCTCGACCTGCTGCCGCAAGCCGGCCATGCGCACCATGAAGAACTCCCCCAGAATCGACTGGGCGATGCCGATGAACTTCACCCGCTCGAGCAGAGGGTTGGCGGCGTCGCGCCCTTCGTCGAGGACGCGCTCGAAGAAGTCCAGGAGGCTCAGGTCGCGGTTGATGAACAGCGACTGGTCCTGCGGTTCCCCGGGCGTGGCTGCGACCTCGCAGAAGCCCGTCGCGGAGCCTGCGTCATCCGCGTCCGGCATTCCGTCTCCTTCCGCCCGCCATCGTGCCCCTCCCCCTCGTCCCTTGGGGGACCGCATACCATCAGGTAAGTATACGCCGCGGCCATCGCGCTACGTCCAGAGCGACGACAGCGACCGGACGGCGGGGCCGCCGTCCGGTCGCTGTCGGTTGCGTCCATGATGCTCTCAGTACATGAGGTTCTCGACACGCTCGACGCCCGGCACCACGTTCTTGAGGTGCCGCTCGACTCCGTTGGTCAGGGTCATCTGCGACATGGGGCACCCCGCGCAAGCGCCTTGAAGGCGGACCTGCACCACGCCGTCGACCATGTCGACGAATTCAATGTCGCCGCCGTCCGCCTGCAACGCCGGACGGATGTCGTCGAGCGCCTTCTCGACCTGCTCCTTGAGCTCAGTCATTCTCTCTCACCTCCTCGTCGCGTGCGGGCGGATGCCTGCGCCGGGCGCGCTGCGCCTCGTCTCGGCCAGGGCCGCGAACGTCACGATCTCCAGCTCCTCGTTGAGGAGGTCTTCTATCCCGTGCCAGAACTCGTGGGTGTCGCACGGCCGGTCGCCGCAAGGCTCGACCCGCTGGCGACAGCGGCACATCAGGATGGGTCCCTCGACCGCTTCGTAGACGTCGCGCACGGTGATGTCGCTAGCTGGGCGAGCCAGCACCACCCCTCCCTGTCGCCCGCGCATCGTTCGCACCAGATCGGCGTGGGCCAGGTCCTGGACAACCTTGGCCAGCCGCGCCTTGGGGATGCGCTGGGCAACCGCGATCTCGTCCGTGTGGAGCACCGCCCCTGCGTCGTGGCGGGCGAGCTCGTAGACGGCGCGTACGGCGTAGTCCACCTGGGTCGAGAGCTTCATGGACCTTTTCTACACCAAGTGGACCATAATGTCCACTTTCTTGTCGCACCGGGCGGCTCATCTCTCAGCCAGGAAGGCCAGATTCGCGGCGTGCACGGCCCCGTAGAGGTGCGGGATCTCGATCCCAGTTTCGAGGAACCGCTCCGCCGGCAGGCTCGCCGGGTCGACGCAGGCGCCAGCCTGCCGCGCCTCGGCGACCGCGGCCCGGAGGCCGGCGAGGTACCGTTCGTTGGCGTCGAGGAGCCTGGCGTCCATGACCGGGCCGTGGCTGGGGACGATGACCCGGGGCGACAACGCCCGGAGCTCGGCGATCGTCGCCAGCCAGGTCGTCGCCTCGCTCCCCGGTCCCAAGCTGGGCAGAGGCCACTCGAGGGCGTCGCCGGCGAAGAGCACGCCGGCGCCCTCCAGGTAGACGACGATCGAGTCCTGGCTGTGGCCCGGCGCGTGGACCAGGTGAATGGTCTCGCCGGCGTCGCCATAGACGAGGCGCGAATCGAACGTGACGCACGGCAGCGGCACGCCTTCGGGCGGCGGCTCGGGCGCAGGCTCGCCGACGCCGGCCGCCTGCGCCCGCATGAGCCCCGGGCAGGCGACGTGCGCAACGATCTCCACGCCGCCGCCGAAGGCGGCGTTGCCGTACACGTGATCCCAGTGATGGTGCGTCGTGACGACCAGGGGATCGCGACCGCCCGCCCTCTCCCGCACGAAGTCTCGCGCGGGCTCCATTGCCGCCGGGCCGGTGAGGGTGTCCACGACCACGGCCCGGCGCGCGGTCAGGACCACCGCGGCGACCGTGGGGAACCCCTGGGCGTCGCCGCGCTGGAGCCAGATGTCGCCGGAGAGGTGCTCCATGCCGCCCGCCAGGTCGGTGGTCCCAGGGCCCGCCCGTCAGACGGAGAACGTCGCCGTGCGCCAGAGGATGACGGCGACGAGCACCGCGATGACCCCGGCCAGGAGCGCCGCGTCGCGGGCGCCGAACGGCGCCCGCAGGTCGCGGCGCCCGAACGACGTGAGAGCCTCCAGCGCCGCCACGCCTCCGATGAGCCCGCCGATGTGGCCCTGCCACGAGATGCCGGGCACGAGAAACGTGAACAGCAGGTTGATGAGGATGACGGCACCCATGCTCCGCAGGGCGCGGCCGACGGCGGTGTCCTTGTAGTGAAGGCTGTAGACGAACAGGGCGCCGAAGATGCCGAAGATGGCCGTCGAGGCGCCGATGGTGACGCTGTAGGCGGGCGCCAGGACGTAGACCGCGGCGTTGCCCGCGAACCCGGCCACCAGGTAGATGATGAGGTACTTGGTGCGGCCGGCGATCATCTCGAGGAACGAGCCGCCGATGTACAGGGCGTACATGTTGAAGGCGATGTGGAGCAGGCCGCCGTGCAGGAACATGGCCGTGACGAGCCGCCAGTAGTCACCGGCCTGCACATAGGCAGGCACGAGCGCGCCCATCGCCACCAGGGCGTCGGCCGAACCGCCGCCAACGAAACCCGTCGCGCCGAGCAGCATCTCGACGACGAACAGGGCAACGTTGATCCCGATCAGGATGCGGGTGACCGGGGCGTTGCCGCCCATGACGCCGCCCCCGGAACCCCAGCGCGACCGGATCTGGCCGCGACCCACGACCTTGGCCCGGGAGCCGCCGGCGTTCGCCTGCTTGACGCACTCCGGACAGTGGAAGCCGACCGGCGCCGGGATCATGCACTCGTGACAGATCGGCCTGCCGCAGTTGGAGCACGACACGCCCGTCTCCCGGTCGGGGTGACGATAGCAGTGGCGGACGTCCACGTCCTCGGGCATGCCGGCCTCGAAGTCGGCCGGCATGCCGTGGTCGCCGGGTTCGGGCGGCCGGCTCATGTGGCCACTGCCGCGGCCGGTGCCCGCTCGAAGAGCTCGCGCAACCAGGGCGGCATAGGCGCGGCGCTGCCGGAGTCGCGTTCGCAGACCGCCAGACGGGTCCATCCCGCGATGAGCAGCAGCCCATCGCGGGTGATCTCGTAGTCGCAGACGAACGACGCCGGCCCCACGGAGCGGATGCCGAGCGCGATCTCCAGAAGATCGTCCAGATGTGCCGGTCGTATGTACTTGAGATGGGCCTCGACGACCGGCAGGAGCACCCCGCGCGCCTCGACCTCGGTGATGGGCAGGCCCAGCTCACGCAACAGCTCGACGCGAGCGACCTCAAAGTACGTGAGGTAGTTCGCGTAGTAGACGACCCCTGCCGCGTCGGTCTCCGCGTAGCGGACGCGCAGTTGAGTCGCGAACCTCGGCGGAGGGTCGCGCTGGGCACGGTCGGCGTGCGACGGCTCAGGGCTCATCGCTTCAGAGTGTAGCAGGGGCGAGCCTGAGCCGCCCGCGGTGTCCTGGAGCCGGCTCAGGCGCACACCTCCGCCAGGCACTCGCCGAAGACGCCGAGGGCAAGCTCCATCTCTTCGTCGCTGATGATGAGCGGCGGGATGAAGCGCACGCAATTGCCATGGCTGCCGGCGCCCATGAGAATGACTCCGCGCGCGGCGGCGGCGGCGATGAACGCTTTGGCGGCCGCCGCGTCCGGCTCTTTGCCGCCCGGCTTGACGAACTCGACGGCGCACATGAGCCCCATGCCGCGAACGTCGCCGACGCCGGGGCAGGCCGCCTGCCTGACCCGGAAGAAGTCGAGCAGTCTGGCCCCTTGCGCGGCGGCGTTGGCCAGCAGCCTCTCGTCCTCCATCACGTCGAGCGTGGCCACGCCGGCGGCACAGGCGACGGCGTTGCCGCCGTACGTGCCGCCCATCGAGCCCGGCAGGCACGCGTCCCACAGCTCGCCGCGCGCGGCGATCGCCGACAGCGGGTACCCGGAGGCGATGCCCTTGGCGATGGTGACGATGTCGGGCACGATGCCGTAGTGCTCGAAGCCGAACCAGCGTCCGGTGCGGCCGATGCCCGCCTGGATCTCGTCGAGCACGAGCAGCGCGCCGATCTCGTCGGCCACGGCACGCAGCTCCCGCATGAACTCCGTCGTGGGTACGATGAAGCCGCCCTCGCCCTGGATGGGCTCGACCACGATGCAGGCGACGTCGTCGGGGTAGATCTCGGAGCCCAGCACGCGACGCAGGTCCGCGAGCGCGTAGGCCGTCGGGTCCTCGCTCGCCGGCGTGCGGAACGGGTAGCAGTAGCGGGCGTGGTAGACGCCGCCGGCGAGCGGCTCGAAGTGGCCGCGGTAGTGCACGGCCGAGTCCGTCATCGCCATCGTCAGGTGCGTGCGCCCGTGGAAGGCGCCGTGAAAGGCGATCACGCCCGGCCGGCGCGTGGCCTGCTTGGCCAGCTTGACCGCGTTCTCCACCGCCTCGGCGCCCGAGTTCATGAACATGATCTCGTCGATGGGCTCCGGCAGCAGGGCGGCCAGGCGGGCGCTGAGGTCGAGCATGGGTTGGTGACGGTAGATGCCGGTCTGGGCGTGGGCCACCTTGGCGGCCTGCTCCTGCACCGCCCGCACGACGCGGGGATGGCTGTGACCGGTGCCGACGACGGCGATGCCGATCACGAAGTCGAGCCACTTGCCGCCGTCGGTGTCGTAGACCCAGCAGCCCTGCGCATGGTCGATCGTGATCGGCATGATCGGCTTGAGAAAGGAGGGCATGTGCCTGACGATCGCCGGCTTGTCCGCCATGATGGAGACCTCCAGGAGACCGCGACGCCGCGCGGATGAGTGCGTGTGCTTCAACTCTAGCAGACCCCCGCGGAAGCCTCCTCCCCGGGAAGGGGCTATACTCCAGGCATGATGTCGCGGCCCACTGCGCAGCGTCCTTCTCCCACCGCGCCGGCCAGATGCCCGTCGCGGCGATCGTCGCGCCGACCTACCCGGCCGAGTTCACCGATTGCGCGACGGCCAGCGTCGTTACCGGACTGCGCGACCTCGGCTTCGCCTACGTCCACGAGGTCGCCTTGGGCGCCGATGTCCGAGCACCTGCGTCCGCGGCGATAGTCCTTGAGCCTGCGGTTCCGCGGCCTGTAGACTGCGACGATTCCTTGACGACGAGGAGGCGTTCCCACCGTGACAAGCGATGTCCCCGGCCGTAACGAGGACCAGGCCGCACAGGCCACATGCTCGGACGAGTTCCTCGCCACCCTTGAGCGTGACGTCTTCGCCAACTACGAGGGCCGCCCCGGCGACCTGATCCCCATCCTGCAGGACATTCAAGAGATCCACGGCTACTTGCCGGAAGAACTGCTCGTGGCGACCGCCCGGCGCTTGAAGATGCCCACCAGCAGCGTCTACGGCGTTGCCACCTTCTATACCCACTTCTATCTGACGCCTCAGGGCCGCAACCGCATCAAGGTCTGCCAAGGCACGGCCTGCCACGTCCGCGGCGTTGAGCGACTGGTCGATGCCATTCGCGGGCGGCTGGGTATTGGCCCTGGGGAGACCAGCGAGGACTTCGAGTTCTCTGTGGAAGGCGTGGCGTGCTTCGGGTCGTGTGCGCTGGCGCCGGTGGTGGTCCTCAACGGGAAGGTCCACGGCAACATGACTCCCGACAAGGTCCATGAGCTTCTGGATGGCATGGCGTGAAATATCAACAACTCCACAAGCAAGCGGCGGCCTCGTGGTCACAATTCGATAGCCCCGACATCGCGCGCGTCCTGGTCGGTATGGGAACCTGCGGACAGGCGGCCGGCGGCGATGACGCAATGGCCCTGATTGGTCCGGCCCTGTCGCGGCTGGGTGTCGACGCCATCGTCAGCGAGACCGGCTGTCTGGGCCTGTGCTATGCCGAGCCGCTCGTCGAACTCCAGAAGCCCGGCGGACCCCGCATTCTGTACGGGGGCGTCACCCGTGAGAACATCGAGCAGCTGCTGGAGGACTTCTTCAGCGCCGGCGACCTGCGGACGGACCTGGCCGTCGCGGTCATGAAAGGCCAGGCCGACGGAATCCCAGGCTTCACCGAACTGCCGATGATCAAACCGCAAGTGCGCGTGGTCTTGCGAAACTGCGGCGTGATCGATCCGGCCAATCTCGACCACTACATCGCCCGCGGCGGGTACGGCGGCTTGGCCAAGGCCTTGACCATGACCGGTGAAGATGTCATCGAAGAGGTCAAAGCTTCCGGCCTGCGCGGCCGTGGTGGGGCGGGCTTCCCCACCGCCAGGAAGTGGGAACTCGCCCGGGCATCCCGGAGCGATCAGAAGTACGTCATCTGCAACGCCGATGAGGGCGACCCCGGTGCGTTCATGGATCGTTCCGCCATTGAAGGCGATCCACACTCCGTCCTGGAGGGGTTGGCCATTGCGGCCTACGCCATTGGCGCCTCGGCCGGTTACATCTACGTCCGGGCCGAGTACCCTCTGGCCGTCGAACGTCTCCAGACCGCCATCACCCAAGCGACCGAGCGGGGGCTACTGGGCGAGAGTATCTTCGAGAGCGGCTTTTCCTTCGACGTTCGTATCAAGAAGGGCGCCGGCGCGTTCGTCTGCGGCGAAGAGACGGCCATGATGGCCTCGCTGGAGGGTGAGCGCGGCATGCCGCACCCGCGACCGCCGTTTCCCGCCCAGAAGGGCCTGTACGGGGAGCCCACCAACATCAACAACGTGGAAACGCTGGCCAACGTGCCTGTGATCCTTGCCGAAGGCGGGTCCGTGTTCGCGACCAATGGCACGGAGAAGAGCCCGGGCACCAAGACGTTCGCCCTGGCCGGCAAGATCGTCCGTACCGGCCTGATCGAGGTGCCGCTCGGGATCACGTTGCGGGAGATCGTCTACGACGTCGGCGGCGGCATCCTCAACGACAAGGAGTTCAAGGCCGTCCAGACCGGTGGGCCCTCGGGCGGGTGCATTCCGGCTCAGTTGCTGGACCTGTCGGTCGACTACGAGCACCTTACCGAGGCCGGCGCCATTATGGGCTCGGGGGGCATGGTGGTCATGGACGATCAGACGTGCATGGTCGACGTGGCCCGCTATTTCGTGGACTTCACACAGAAGGAATCGTGCGGCAAGTGCGTGCCGTGTCGGCTGGGCACGCGCCAGATGCTGCGGATCCTCCAAGATATTACCGAGGGAAAAGGCAGCCAGGCCCACCTCGATTCGCTGGGGAGGATCGCCGAGTTCGTCAAGCACGTCTCGTTGTGCGGCCTGGGGCAGACCGCCCCCAATCCGGTGCTGACCACATTGAAGTACTTCGCCGACGAATACGTCGCGCACGTGACCGACGGGAAGTGCCCGGCCGGCGTGTGCAAAGCGCTGACGACCTTCGTGATCGAGACGGAGAGATGCAAAGCGTGCGGCCGATGCATCAGAGTATGCCCGAGCTACGCGATCACGGGCGGTACGAAGAAGGTTCCGGCTTTGATCGATCAGGACAAGTGCGTTACCTGCGGGCTTTGCCGCGAGGTCTGCACGTTCGACGCGGTGGCGACGACGTAGGACCCAACGGACAAGAAGGGCGGATCTCGATGGCTGATGGCTCGCCCCGGGTTTGACGGAGGCTCCGTTTCTTGGAGGATCGTATCCTCGAAGGAAGGAGATCACGAGAGACGGCCAGACCGTCCATGTACTCACCGGAGTTCTGCGAGCGGGCTGTGCGCGTAGCGCGTGAGTCCAAGCGTCCCATCGCCGCCGTCGCCCGCGACCTCGGCATCCAGCACGAGACCCTGCGCGTCTGGGTGTGCCAGGACGAGGCGAACGACGGGTCCCGCCGCGACCGCCTCGCGAGCGCCGAACGCGAGGAGCTGACTTCGAGATCCCGGCCAGGCCCGAGTGTCCTGAACTCGTCGACCTGCTCGATGACCACGAACCGCCGTCGGCGGGAAGCCATCAAGCTCAGGCAGAGGATGAATCATGACCGCTGAGCCGCTCACCACCTTCATCGATGAGGCCGCCGTAGGCGAGACGCTCCAGGCGGCGGCCACCAAGGACGCCGCCGGCATTCGCGAGATCCTCGCCAAGGCGCGGGAGCTCCACGGCCTCGAGACCCACGAGGCCGCGGCCCTGACCTCGATCAGCGACCCGGACCTCCTCGCCGAGCTGTTCGTCGCCGCGCGCGACGTCAAGGAGGCCATCTACGGCTCCCGCCTCGTGCTCTTCGCGCCGCTCTACGTCTCCAACCTCTGCAGGAACGACTGCCTCTACTGCGCTTTCCGCGTCCGCAACAAGGAGCTCAAGCGGCGCGCGCTCACCCGGACGGAGATTCGCGGCGAAGTCGAGCTGCTCGTCGACCAGGGCCACAAGCGCATCCTCCTGGTCGCCGGTGAGTCCTACCCGGAAGAAGGCCTCCGCTACGTGCTCGACGCAATCGCCACCATCTACGACGTGAAACGCGGCCACGGAGAGATCCGGCGCGTCAACGTCAACATAGCTCCCCTTTCGGTCGAGGAGTTCCGCGAGCTCAAGGCCGCCGGCATCGGGACGTACCAGCTCTTCCAGGAGACGTACCACCGCGGCACCTACCGCCGCGTCCATGCGGGCGGCAAGAAGCGCGACTACGACTGGCGGGTCTCCGCCATGCACCGCGCCATGCAGGCGGGCATCGACGACGTCGGCATCGGCGTGCTCTTCGGCCTGTTCGACTGGCGATTCGAGATCCTCGCGCTCATGCAGCACGTCCGTGAGATCGAACGCGCATACGGCGTCGGACCGCACACCATCAGCATGCCCCGGCTCGAGCCGGCCATCGGCAGCGACCTTGCCAGCTCGCCCCCGCAACCGGTGAGCGACGTCGACTTCCGCAAGATCGTCGCCATCCTGCGACTTGCTGTGCCCTACACCGGCATGATCATGAGCACCCGCGAGACCCCCAACATCCGCCGCGAGACCTTCGCCCTCGGCATCAGCCAGATCTCGGCCGGCAGCCGCACCAATCCTGGTGGCTACGCCGCGGACGAGCAGTTCGACGAGGCACAGTTCCAGCTCGGCGACCACCGCGGTCTCGACGAGGTCGTCCGCGACGTTGCCGAACTTGGCTACACCCCGTCTTTCTGTACGGCCTGCTACCGCCTCGGCCGCACCGGCGCGGACTTCATGGACCTCGCCAAACCCGGCGAGATCAAACACCACTGCGACCCCAACGCCCTGAGCACCTTCCTCGAGTACCTCATCGACTACGCGACCCCGGAGACGCGGGCCGTGGGCGAGCGCCTGATCGCCGAGCGAGTCGAGGGGCTGGATACCAGAGACCGGCGACGCGCCGAGGTGATGCTGCAGCGCGTTCGCGGCGGCGAACGCGACGTGTTCTGCTGAGCGAGCAGATGAGCGCCGACATCCGCTACGAAGAGGATCTGCTCGGCACGGTGCCGCTGCCCGCCGACGCCCTGTACGGCGCGCACAGCGAACGCAGCCGCGGGGATGTCCCTCCTCCCCACCGCCGCGTTCACCCGGAGCTCGCACGGGCCTACGGCACGGTCAAGCTGGCTTGCGCTCGCACCAACCTCACTCTCGGGGTCTGGGCGGGAGACGACGTCAAGGCCGACGCCATCGAGCGCGCCTGCCGCGAACTCGGCGACGGCCTGCAGTGCATCCGCGACCTGATGGACAGCGACGCCATCGCCGTGATGGTCAAGGAGCGCGAGCTGGGCAAGGCTCTCGCCGCGCTCGAGCAGACCCCCAAGCTCGTCGTGACCGACTCGCAGGCGTTCCTCAAGGTGGCGGCGGACACGCCGCTCGACGTCCCCATGACCAGCTTCAGCATCCTCTTCGCCCGCTTCAAGGGAGACCTCACGAGCCAGGTCGAGGGCACCCTGGCTGTGGATGATCTCAAGGCGGGCGCTCGTATCCTGGTCGCCGAAGCCTGCAGCCACCACCCCATCGCCGCGGACATCGGCCGCGTCAAGATCCCCCGCTGGCTCCGACAATACGTTGGCGGCCGCCTCGACATCCAGCACGTGCAGGGCCACGACTTCCCGGACGATCTGGCCGGCTGGGACCTCGTGATCCACTGCGGCGCCTGCAGCTTCAACCGCCGCGAGATGCTGGGGCGCATCCTGCGCTGCCGTCAGGCCGGCGTGCCGATCACCAACTACGGCTTGGTGATCGCCTACAGCCTCGGCATCTTCGAGCGCGCCCTGCAGCCCTTCCCGGCGGCGCTGGAGGCGTTGCGAGCGGCACAGGCCCGACGGGCCGGCCGCGCCGCCGCGGAGCCGGTGACGGCGGGCCTGGCGCCGGGCGCCGCCGTGGACGACCTGTGCTGATGGCCGGGCGGCCGCAGGCGGCCCCGGCCCTCGGCGCCGGCGAGGCGCTGACCCGCGTTGCGCTCGAGCACTGGCTCCGCGAGAACGACCCGGAGCGCCTCGAGACGCTCTGGAGGCTCGCCGACGAGACCCGCCGCCGCTATGTCGGCGACGAGGTCCACCTCCGCGGCCTCCTCGAGATCAGCAACTGCTGCGTCCGCGCCTGCGCCTACTGCGGCATCCGCGGACCCAACCACGCCGTCCAGCGTTACCGCCTGACCGAGGACGTCATCCTCGAGGGCGCCCGCAAGGCCGAGGTCTTCGGCTACGGCACGCTTGTCCTGCAGTCCGGGGAGGACTACGGCGTCGAGACCGCCTGGCTCGCCGGCGTCCTGCGCCGGATTCGCGTCGAGACGAGCCTCGCCGCCATCACACTGAGCCTGGGCGAGCGCCCAGACGAGGATCTCGTCGCCTGGCGAGAGGCCGGGGCCGATCGCTACCTGCTGCGCTTCGAGACGTCGGACGAGACCCTGTACCGGCGCATCCACCCGGATCTCCCCGGCAGGGTCAGCGACCGCCTGGCGATGCTGCGCCGTCTCCAGATACTGGGGTACGAGGCAGGCACCGGCATCATGGTCGGCCTGCCGGGGCAGACACACACGAGCATCGCCGACGACATCGAGCTCTTCCGCGGGATGGACATGGACATGATCGGGATCGGCCCCTACCTCCCCCACCCCGCGACACCGCTCGGGGAGGAGTATGCCCGCCGTCAGGCAAGCGGCGCCTGGCCGGCCGACCAGGCGCCAAACAGCGAGCTCATGACCTGCAAGGTCGTCGCGCTCACCCGGCTGGCGCGACCGGACGCCAACCTGCCGGCCACGACGGCGCTCTCGCTGGCCGACCGCGCCTCGGGGCGCGCCCACGGGCTGCAGCGCGGCGCCAACGTCGTGATGCCGAACCTGACCCCGGTCGAGGAGCGCGCCCGTTACGAGATCTACCCGCAGAAGGCCGACGTTCACGAGTCGGCCGAAGTGATCAATGCGCAGTTGCAGACGCTGCTCGAGGAACTTGGCCGCCGCGTCGGCAGCGGCGCCGGCGGCCGCCGCTAGTCCCGGTTGACGGCGTCGCCCGGCGGTAGCGGCCCCCGCCGCCATCGGATAGAATCCGTCACCGCGTCGGGGTGTGGCTCAGCTTGGTAGAGCGCTCGGTTCGGGACCGAGAGGTCGGCGGTTCAAATCCGCCCACCCCGACCACTCATTTCTCCTCCAGCTCCAGCAGCCTCGTGTAGGCGTCAGGGTTGTAGCCCAAGATGAAGTCCTCGCCGATCTTGGCGAAGGGAAACGACCGGGCGTTCTTGGAGAGCATCTCCTCCTGGATGCGCGTCTGCACGTCCATCTCGGCGAGGTCGTAGTCGATGTAGGTGTACTCGACGCCCCTGTCGTCGAGAAACGCCTTCGCCTTCTTGCACCACGGGCAGGTGCTCAGCGTGTAGAGCTCAACTCTCTTGGTCTGCGACATATCTGGGTCCTCCGTCGCTCGTGTGATCAGTCCCGCTTCAGCAACTCGGCGAAGCGGGCCGGATCGTAGCCGTTGACCGTGTGGCCGGCGATACGCACGAACGGGAAGCCGTGAGCCCCCGCGGCGCGCATCTCGGCGTCGATCTTGCGCTGCAGCTCTGGGCCGGCCGTGTCGTACTCAATGACGAAGGCGTGGACGCCACGCTCCTTGAAGTACGCCTTGGCCTTGCGGCTCCAGCCGCAGGTGGTGAGTGAGTAGATGGTGACCGGAGGCGTCAGAGCCCTCCTCCGCTCACGATGCCGTCGAGCACCGCCCAGAGGCGCTCCTGAGCCTCGCGGTCGAGGCTCGCGGCGGGCGGCGCCGTCTCCGTGCAGAGTTCGTAGTAGACGCCGCTGACGCCCTCCAGCTCGGGCGCAGCGGCGAGGTGAACGCTGGTCCACGCGCCGGTGACGAGGTCGACGCCCTCAAGCTCCGGCCACCCCGCGCGCAGCATCGCCGTGTCGACGTTGCCGGGATCGAGGCAAACGGCGCTGATACGCGACCTCGCGAGCCGCCGAGCCAGCGCGAAGGTCAGGAGCGAGACGGCGAGCTTGGACTGCTCGTAGGCGACGAGCGGATCGTAGCCGCGCTCGAGCTGCAGGTCGTCCCAGTGCATGACGCCCTGCCAGTGAGACGTCGAGCTCAGATTGACGATGCGCGCCGGCGAGGCGGCCTCGAGCAGGGGCAGCAACTCGCGCGTGAGCAGGAACGGCGCGACCACGTTGACCGAGAACGTGAGCTCCAGGCCGTCCGGCGTGGCGACCCGTTCCGGTGCGTAGACGCCGGCATTGTTGACGAGCACGTCGAGACGCGAGTGATCATGGCGGATCTGGGTCGCGAGGGCGCGCACGCCGTCGAGCGTCGAGAGATCGCCAAGATGAAGGGCGGCGTCGCCGGCCGCGCCGGCGGCCTGCATCGCCGCCCGTACGTCCGCAAGAGAGGCCGCGCCCCGTCCAGGGTCGCGGCCGTGGACGAGCACGGTAGCTCCCAGCGCGGCGAGCTCGACGGCCGTCTGCCTGCCGACGCCATCGGTAGATCCCGTCACCAGGATGGTCTTGCCGCGGAGGGTCGCGGTCTCCTGTCCGCCGAGCGTCGTCGTCGCAACTCCTTCTCTCTCGCCTGCCGCGGCAGAGCGGTCGTCGCGCGACAGACGCTGAGGCGGCGCTGTGTGGGACGGCCCGTTTCTCCCCACTATGATGCATCATGCTCAAACGAGACGCCAACGCTCCAGAAGGGGGCCTTCGCTTGCCGTCCATGACCGCCAGTCGGTCAGGAGCGCCGAACCCAACGCTCGTGTGGTTCAGGCGCGACCTGCGCCTCGGCGACAACCCCGCCCTGCTCGCCGCCCTGGACACGTGCGCGCGGTGCGGCGGACGGCTCCTGCCCGTCTACGTGTGGGAGCCGCGCGAGCGCCGCCGGTGGGCGCCCGGCGCGGCCGCCCGCTGGTGGCTCTGGCACTCACTGATGGGCCTGGACGCCGACCTGCGGCGGCGCGGCTCGCGGCTGGCGCTCGCGCAGGGCGACCCGGCGAGTGCGCTGCCGGCCCTGGCTCGCGCCGCGCAAGCCGGCGTCGTCGTCTGGACGGCCGGCGCCGACCCCGACGAGACGGCCGACGACGGCGCGGTCACGGCGGCGCTGGCCGCCGCCGGCGTCGAGTCCATCGTCGTGCCTTCGGTGGCCCTTCTCCACGATCCCGCAGGAGTGCGCACAAGCGAGGGCCGACCGTACACGGTGTTCACGCCGTTCTGGCGCGCCTGTGTCAGCCGCGGCGTACCGGACGAGCCGCTGCCGGCGCCGGACGTGCTCCCCCCTCCGCCGGAAGAAGATGGCCGTGCACCCGCCGGACTCCTCCCGGCGCCGGACGGACGCCCCCTGGCGGCGTCCGCGGCTCAGTCGTCCCCGCCGGTCTGCACCAGCCTCGACGCGCTCACGGATGAGGCGGTGCGCCCGTGGGCGGCCGGGTTCGGCGAGGTCTGGCAACCGGGCGAGACCGGCGCCCAGCTGCGCCTCGCCACCTTCGTCGGCCGGCTCCTCACGGGCTACGCCGAGACGCGCGATCGGCCTGACCTCGACGGCACCTCGCGCCTGTCGCCGCACCTGCACTGGGGCGAGCTCACCGCCCGCCAAGTGTGGCACGCCGTGGCCGGCGAGCTGGCCGAGGCCGGCCTCCAGCTCGAGGCGGCGCTCGGCCCTGTCGACCCGAACCTCGGCCGGCCCGGTGACCTCGGCCGCTCCGCCGGCGCCTTCGTGCGGCAGCTTGGCTGGCGGGAGTTCGCCCACTATCTGCTGCGGCACTTTCCGCAGCTTGCGACCGAGCCGCTCGACCGGCGGTTCACCCTCTTCCCATGGCGGCATGACCAGGCCATGTTCAAGGCCTGGCAGCGGGGGGGCACCGGCTACCCGCTGGTCGACGCGGGAATGCGCCAGCTCTGGACCAGCGGCTGGATGCACAACCGCGCCCGTCTGGTCACCGCTTCCTTCCTCGTGAAGGACCTCCTGCTGCCCTGGCAGAACGGGGAGGACTGGTTCTGGGACACGCTGGTGGATGCCGACCTCGCCGACAACGCCCTCGGCTGGCAATGGGTCGCCGGGTGCGGGCCGGACGCGGCGCCGTTCTTCCGCGTCTTCAACCCGGAGACGCAACGCCGGCGCTTCGACCCGGAGGCCGCCTACGTGCGGCGCTGGGCGTCGCAGTCTGCTGCGACCGACGACGCCGGCGGAGTCTCGCCGCACAGTCCGCGAATCGTCGACCACGCCGAGGCCCGCGTGCGCGCGCTCGCCGCCTACGACGCCATCCGCACCGCAACGGCCTGACGCGGCAGGCCTGGAGTGCCGGGTCCGAGGTGGCCGGGCCGCGGCCCGGCCACCATCACTCCGCGGCCCGGCCACCATCACTCCGCGCCGGCTTCGCTCCTTTCGCCGTGAGCGAACGGCCAGCCGCCCGCCAGCCAGCTCACGAGCAGCTGGAAGGCGCCGATCAGGATCAGCCAGATCACGAACCAGAGCCAGCTCCACGAGAACAGCAGAACCAGCAGCAGGCCGACCGCCAGCCCCACGATCCGCAGCACGTCGGCGTGGGCGGTGCTCCAAGTGAGCAGCGGCGCCGAGGCTCGGACCGCTCCGCTGCCCGCCGAGACGACCGCACCAGTGAGGTCCTTGCGTCCCGTCAGCCAGGCCCCGATCGCCACGACGATCGCGGCCACGACGATCCAGATCGTCACATCCCTGAGGGGGCCGACGGAGGCGCTGACGACGTCTTGAACCAGCGGCACGACCTCGGCTGTCTCGAGGCGGGCGACGAGCGCGTCGCTGAGCCTGGTGATGAGTACCCGGAGGATGATCAGGGAGGCCGCGATCCCGATGCCCAACTCTATGACGGTCCGCCGCCGGCGCTTCGACAGCCAGATGGCGGCCGCCATAGCCGCCAAGGTCAGGACCGGCAGAATGTAGATGAGCCGGTCGAACCACTTGACGGCGGTCTGCGCCGGCCCGAGCGAGTCAGACGTGAGCAGCGTGACCTGACCGGCGCCCTCCTTGAGCGGCCGGCCCAGCCAGTCGGAGATCTGCTGGGCGGCCTCGGAGGGCGGCGTCTCCGGCGAGATGACCGGCGGGTTGAACCTGGTCGACAGTCCGTCGGGCAGCTTCGCGTCGATGCGAACGAGGACCTCGCTGATGAGCGGCAGGGTGTTGAGCTTCACCTCATTGCCCTCGATGTAGGCGTAGGTAGCCTCGCCGCGGAGCAGGGCGACGATGCTCTCGTGAGCCACGCGGTTGATCTCCATCCACAGGTCGTAGGCCTTGGGCGAGCTGACGACCGCGTAGGTCTCCTTGGCGATGAAGTCGTTGACCGCCCCCGTGATGGGCGCGGCGAGGAACGACAGGCGCGGCGGGAGCGCTCCGCTCGTCCGCGCCTCGAGGTCGGTGGCCGCGATGACCTCCTCGGCGACGTAGTCGCTGAGAGCCTGGAGCGTGGCCGGATTCTTGGCGATTGGACCCACGACGCCGAGGTACCCATCGGTATTGAGCACCGTGTAGTGCGCCCAGATGGCCACGCCGCTGAGCACGAACAGCAGGCAGGAGAGCACGACGAGCGTGACGACCAGCGCGCCGTGCAGGCGGGCGAGGCGGCGCGCCTTGACTGCGGCAGCGAGCGACCCGGCGGCCTCCGCGCCTGGCCCCGCCGCCGCGCCTGTGACGACGGTCGGCTCCTCCGGCTCATCCGCCGGCGTCACGGCGGTCACGGCGGTCTGCTCGCCCGCGCTCTCCGCCGGGGTCTCGACGGCCGTCGCTTCCTCGCCGGCCTCGGGTGGAGGCTGCACGGCGGTTGCTTCCTCGCCGGCCTCAAGCGGAGGCTGCACGGCGGTTGCTTCCTCGCCGGCCTCAGGCGGAGGCTGCACGGCGGTTGCTTCCTCTCCGGCCTCAGCCGGGGTCGAGGCAGCCGGTCGAGTTCCCGCGCCACCCTCCGCCGGGCCGGCGTCCGCCTCGAGCGGCGTGCGTTCGCTGTCCTGATCATCCCTTTTCATCGACACCCTCCGATGGTGCTGGACGGCCTGGTCTCCCCAGTATGACCGTCAGCGGCGCAACCGCGCGGACCCTTCGAGGCCAATACTACCCCTCCGTGACCGCATGGTCACTGTCGCCGGGAGTGCCGTGGCGACCGACCGGCGACACGCAACGCCCCTCTCGTGCCGCATTCCGGAAGATGGATGCCGACAGCCCCCGCGACGGGCATCCCGCCCCCGATGACGTGGCTGGCGTGCCGGGGACCGCTCACGAGGCATCTCCTGTGGTTCCTGACGGACGCGCCGGCCAAACGACCGGCGACGCCTCGCCGATCAGCTGCCCCCGGTTCCGGCCTGCTGCTCGGCGCGGCGCTCCATGACGAACCGGTAGACCAGTCCGCCGACGAGGCCGCCGACGATGGGGAACACGATGAACACCCAGAGCTGTTCCAGCGCCCACCCTCTGACGAACAGGGCCGGAGCAAGGCTCCGGGCGGGATTCACCGAGGCGTTCGTCACCGGTATGTCGACGAGGTGGATCAGGGTGAGCGTGAGGCCGATGGCCAAGGGCGCCAAGCCGGCAGGGGCACGCTTGTCGGTGACGCCGTGGATCACGAAGAGGAAGACGGCAGTGAGGACGAGCTCAGCCACGATGGCCGCAACCAGCGTGTAGCCGCCTGGCGAGTGGTCCCCGTAGCCGTTGGCCGCGAAGCCGTCGGCGAGCGTGAAGCCGGGACCGCCGCTGGCGATGACGTAGAGGATCGTCGAGCCTGCGATAGCGCCGAGGAGTTGGGCCACAACGTAGGGGAGCAGTGTCCTGGCTGGGAACCGTCCGCCGGCCCACAGTCCGATCGAGACGGCGGGGTTGAAGTGCCCTCCGGAGATGTGGCCCAGAGCGTAGGCGCCCGTCACCACCGTCAGGCCGAAGGCGAGGGCAACGCCCAGAAAGCCGATCCCGAGATCCGGGAATCCGGCCGCGAGGACAGCCGCCCCCGTGCCGCCGAACACGAGCCAGAACGTGCCGATGAACTCGGCAGCCATACGTTGGCCGATGGGCTTCTCCATCGAGGTCCTCCTTTTGCCGCACCCTCGCAGGTGCCTGACTCGCCTGCCGCAGACCGTCGACGCGGACGATCGGACATGAGCTCTCCCTCAGCCACACCCTGATCCGCTCGCGTCTGCGGGCCGACTTCGGCAAGGTCGAGGTGAGTTCCGGAGCGAACGCCCGCCGACGCGCCCGCCGAGCTTGATCCTATCGGGCCGGCGGACCACAGCGACCCGGCCGGAGAGGAAAGAGCGCCGGGGCGCGGAGCCTGCTCCGCGCCCCGGCGCTCTCGACTCGCTTGCCTCAGGCCTCGGTCTTCTCGCCGCTGAAGACCTCGCGCAGCGTCTCTTCCTGCTCGTTCGTCAGGTTCGTGCGGATGATGCGGGCCTTGGTGCCGGTCAGCTCGTCCAGCACCTTGTCCTGCGTCGACTGGCGGACCAGCAGGAACCAGCCGGCCTGACCCGGCTTGATCGAGTCACCGATCTCCTCCAGGACCTGCTTGTCCAGGCCCATCTTGCCGAGCTTGCCGCCGAGGGCGCCGAACGCCGCTCCTATGGCCAGACCGAACAGCGGCATGAGGAAGATCAGTCCGAAGAGCATGCCCCAGAAGGCGCCGCCCAAGGCGCCCACCTTGACCAGTCCCTTGCCTTCTTCGACGTGCGGCTTGCCCTCCATGTCGCGCGTCACCATCGCGGCATCGTCCAGAACGAGCAGCCGCTCGTGGGTGAGCTTGCCGATCTTGACGCCGAACTCCTGCGCCTCAGCCTCGTTGTCGAAGCCAAGAACCACCAAAGTACTCACGCACTACCTCCTCATGACTACTGCCACCGTGCGCCCCCAAGGGCGCCCCGCCGTGACGATCCGAGGATCGCCGCCGTCTGCGTTCTCGTCCAAGCTCAGGACGGCCGCCAGCAGTATGAACGAGATGACCCGGCGCCGCTAGGCCCTTTGCGAGGATCCCGGCACGCGGTCGCGATTGCCGTAGGCGCCCCCGGTCCAGGACGCGATGTCCGCCGCGACGCCCAGAGCGATCCAGATCCAGTCTAGCGAGTTGACCCCTCCGGGCGCCACGATCACGTACATGAGCGTGGTCCACGGGGCGAACAGGAATCCAAGGATCGGCCAGATCCAGCTGGCGAAGGCAAGATTCCAGCGGGCGGGATCGAGCAGCCACCACACAAGGACGGCGGCCCGAGGTCCAAGCATGAACAACGACGTGATCAAGCAGCACATTGTCGCCTCTCTCCTCTCGCAGTGCCGACGCCGCCCGTCAAGGAGCAACCCGCGACTCGGCCCGACCGACGGCGGCGCCCGCTCACCGTCCGCAGACTGGCTCGCGGGCCGCCTCGGCGCCTCCTACTTCAACCCGTTGTAGAGGTCGTCGTACGCCGCCTTGACCGCGTTGATCTCCTCAGTAAGCTGAGGCAGCGCGTCCGCGAGCGAAGTGTCGCCGAGATCGTCGATCGACTTCGCGAGCTCGTCCCACGCTGTCTGGACGGTGCCGATCTCCGCCTCCTTGACGTCGGCGGCAGACGCGACAACCGTGTCCCAGGCCGCCTGCACGTCCTTTCGAGCCGACTGCCACTCGTCGACCGTGGACGTGGCTGTGAGGCTCTTCATGTCCGTGACCGCCGTCTGGAACGCCTCGAGATCCGTGACGAGCTGCTGCCGCGCCTCATCCGCCGTCGGCTCGTTGCCGCACGCCGCGACTGCCGCTGCAAGCGCCACGACGACCAGCGTCAGGGCCACGAGCTTCCACATCCTGCTCACGCTTACCTCCTGGTGGGGACCGTTGGGGAAGCTTAGGCCAGTCGCCGCAACGTCGTCAACCAATTGGTAACACATGCGACGTCAGGGCTCATATCAGGCCGTAGACGGCGACTGGCGGCTCTCGGCGAGGTCCCATCCGGGGACGCTCGGGCTCGGGCCTCGACGCGCGTGCGCGGTGGGCTGGCGTCAGTCCAAGGTCACGATCTGGGGCCGCGGACGGCCGCCCTCGACGACGACGAAGGCGGCCGTCCGCGGCCGACCGAGTCTGGGGCGGCCGGCAGACCCCGGGTTCAGGAGCAGCGCGGCCTCACGCCACTCGACCGCAGGCCGATGGCTATGGCCCGTGATCACCAGATCGACGCCCTCGGCGACGGGATCACGATCCCTCAGCAAGCTTTCGCGGACGTGGCTCACGAGAACCCGCAGGCCGAGGATCTCGACCTCGGCCTGCGGAGGGACACCGGGCAACAGATCGGCGGCGTCGGTGTTGCCGAGCACGGCCGTGACCGGCGCCAGACGCCGCAGTCGCTCGAGCACGCCGGCCCCGATGTCACCGGCGTGCACGATGTGCTCCGCCCCCGCGAACAGGTCGTCGAGCACGGGATCGTAGTACCCGTGCGTGTCACTCACGACGCCGATGAAGGGTCCCATATCCACGTGTGTAGGATACAGACAAGGCGTCCAGCGGCACGTCCGGGAGACGCTCGCGCGAGGAGGATCGTGATGAAGGGACTGGCCGGCAAGCGCGTCGTGGTCACGGGCGGCACGAGCGGCATCGGCGCGGCGACGGCGCAACGCTTCCGCGACGAGGGCAGCGACGTCATCGTCCTGGCGCGCCGCCCCGGCCCGGGAGTGATCCAGTGCGACGTCTCCGACCACGCCCAGGTCACGCAGGCCTTCGCACGGATCGGCAGGGTCGACGTGCTCGTGAACAACGCCGGCGTCAGCTACCGCGGGCCGGCTCTCGAGATCACCGAGGATGAGTGGAACGAGGTCGTCGCGACCAACCTGAGCGGCGCCTTCTGGGTCGCGCAGGCGGCGGGCCGCCTCATGCTCGCGGACGGCGGCGGCGTGATCCTCAACACCGCCTCGACCAACGCCCTCCTCGGCTACCGCTACTACGCCCACTACAACGCGACCAAGGCGGGGCTCGTGGCGCTCACGCGCTCGCTGGCGCTCGAGTGGGCGCCCAAGGTCCGGGTCAACGCCGTCTGCCCCGGCTACGTCCTCACCCCCATGCAGGAGGCCGAGTACACGCCGGAGATGCTGGCCGACCTCAACCGGCTGATTCCCCTCGGCCGGCACGGCACGCCTGAGGAGCTGGCCGGCCTCTTCGCCTACCTCGCCAGCGACGAGGCCACCTACTTCACCGGCGCCGTGATCGCCATCGACGGCGGGGAGACGGCCGGCGGCCTCGTGAGCGGCGGCGGCCCCGGAGCCTAAGGCAGCGGCAGGAGTGCACTCCGAGGCTCGACGACCAACGATCCTGCCCCTCTGCCGGCTGGGAGCGTGAGCCCGGCCGGGCATGGAGCCTCAGCGTGAGCCGGACCCCATCCTGACTCGGGCCTGCGGTCCCGGCACTCAGTCCTCGCGCGGCTTCGCCGGCCTCAGCCTCGCGATCCTCGGCTTCTCGCGCCTCGGCTTGGCCGGCTTGAGCTTCGCGGCTCTTGCCGTCGGCGCCTGGGGCACTGCGCCGTCGGTATCACGCGGCGCTTTGATCGCGATCGCTCGCACGACACCCCCGCGAGCCGGTCGCGCCTCTCTCCCGGCACGCGTCGCCGCCCACCGCCACACGCCGGCTGCACTCAACCCCTCGTCACGGCGTCCGCTTCGCCGGGTGAGCGCCCCGAGACGCGCCATACGCGCCCCCTTGGGCGCGCGGCCCTCGAGCACTGCGCGGCGCGAAGCGGGCCCGCGCACCCCCATGACCTTGGCCGCCTGCCGGGCCCATCCCCGGCGGACAGGTCTCGACCGCTCGGGCGCCGTCCGGACCGCCGGAGTGTCGGCCCCCTCTGTCGCGCTCGCCGCGGTTGTCGCCGGGGCGGGTCTCGCTGCAGGTTCGCCCGCCGGCGCCGGAGCACCCGGCCCGGAGTTCGCCGCCAGCGTCGCAGCGGAAGCAGCGGCGGCTGCCTGCCGGTGTGGCCGCTGCCCGCCCTGAGCGCCGTCGTGCACCGCCGCGACGCCACCAGTCGTCACGACCGTGGCGGCCAGGGCCACAGCGGCCGCCTTCGCAAGGCTGCACCCTGCCAGCTTCGCAGCCAGGTCGCCGAGGACCGGACCGAGCGCCGAGGCCGCAGCCGGCGTCAGGCTCGTCGCCGCCGGCGTCAGTGTCGCGGCGGCCACCGGCGCGACTGACGAGGCCGCAACCGGCGCGACCGACGCCGTCGCCGATGCCGCGCCCGGCGCGCCGAAGAGGTCCTGCGGGACGAGGTGAGGGAGGGCCAGACCGAGGCCCGCCAGCCGCGTGCCGCACCAGCGCTCGACCGTCCTGCGGCACGACGGACACCCTTTGGCGTGCTCGATGACGCGCCGGCTGCGACCGTCGGTGAGGCGGCCGCCCACGGAGTAGGCGGCGGCTCGCTCGGCGAAGTCACAGGCTGGGCCCTGCGGTGGGGCCTCCGTCATCGCTCTGAACGCGACGCGAAACGACCGGCGCGCGCGGAAGAGGAGAACCTCGGACGAACCGCGGGAGATCCCGAGCGTGGACGCGATCTCGCTGTGCTGCATCCCGTGCACGTCCTTGAGCACGAGCGCCGCCTGCTGCATCGGCGGCAGACGCTCGAGGCTCCCGGCGAAGAGCTGCGCAAGCTCGGCGCGGGCAAGATCGTCCATCGCCCGCTCGCTGAGATCGTCGGGCGTCTCCAGAAGGACCACCGGACGACGGCTGCCCGCACGCAAGTGATCCCAGCAGGCGTTGACCGTGACGCGGTAGAGCCACGCCCACAGATGAACCTCACCCTGAAGCTTCGGGATCTGGAGATAGGCCCTGAGGAAGACCTCCTGGGCGACATCGCGCGCGTCCTCGCGATTGCGTACCAGCCCGTAGGCCACGTTGCGCACGGCGTTCTCGTACGTCGTGACAAGGCGCGCGAACGCCCCGTCTTCCCCGTCCCTGAGTGCTGCAACCAGGCGCGCGTCGCCCCTCATGGCGTCACGAACCGGTCCGCTCGCCGGCGAGCGGCTCTCGTTGCAGGCGATGCTCATCCCGTGATCAGAAACGTCCGCATGCCAGGGAACCTTACACGCGCCGCCGCCATCCGCCTGACCCATCGTGCGCCGCTAGCTCATGGCTGCCAGGCCTCACCCAGTGTACTGCACCGTAAGGTCCTGCGAGCTCCGGACGTTCTCGTGTGTGACAGCCCGCGTGGCGACCTGGCCATGGCGGACGAGCCAGAGAGGAGAAGAATGACAGGACACACAGGAGAGCACAGGATCTGGCGGCCTGCCGTCGGCGCCGTTCTCGCGGCGTTGGTCGTAGCACTGCTCGCCCTCACCGCAGCGGGGCCGGTGCTCGCCCACCCGCCCGCGGCCAAAGCCAAGGCACGGCCCTTCGCCTGCAAGGCCACCGTCGCGTCGATCGACGCGACGGCCGGGACGATCACCGCCAAGGTCACCAGAACCACCCGGCCGATGAAGCGCTGTCTCGGCGCCGAGGTGACCTTCACGCTGACCGAACACACGGTGATGCTCAAAGCCGGTGGCAAGCCCCCGGTGAAGATCACGCTCGCCGACTTCGCCGCCGGCGACCGCATCCTCATCGTCGGGCGCGTCGACCGCTCCAACCGCGACGCGCCCGTCTACAAGGCTCGGCTCGTCGTCCTCCTGCGCGCGGCGGCAGAGGCGCAGACCTGACGAGCCCCACGTCCGGCGGGAGCTGAGCTCCCACCCGGGCGCACGGCGCGGGTGGTCCCCAAAGCCTGCTGCCACCCGCGCCGTGCGCGTTCGTCTTCCGGCGGGCGGCAGCCGCCCTGCCGCTGTCCGTGTATAGTCCACGCAGACGCTCGCCCAACTCGGAGGAAGGACGGCATGGACTATCCGCTCTGGCAGATGCTCATCCTGCTCTGCGTCCAGGTGGTCTTCGCCCTGCTGTGCGGGATCATGGCCCAGCGCAAGGGCTACAGCCGTCTCCTGTTCACCATTCTCGGCTTCTGCTTCTTCCTCGTCACGGCCGCCGTGGTCCTCATCTTGCCCGCCAAGGCGCCGGCACGCCCCTAGCGGCGCCGCCTGTCCCGACCAAGAGGCCCCGCTTCCCTGACCTCGACGCGCGAGGCCAACTCCCGGAGCTCGGCCCGGCCACCATCGGCGCCAAGACCCCGTCCCGCGTCTCGCCCCGTCCGCAGCCAACGCTTGACGCCGCCTGAGAACGGCGGTATGCCGCCTTCATAGGGCCAGCGTCCCAGAAGCGCGAAGCCCGCGGAGGAGGCGCAAGATGGGAAGCCTCGCCAGACGCTCCGCTTGCGCGCCTGCGGGCGTCGCCGCTCGGGTCGCGCCCTCCATTCATGCCGTCAGCGCTGCGGACACCCCGCCGCTCACCGTCTCCAGGGATCTCAAGGCGGCGTGCGGGACGGACGTTCGCAGGCTCCATGCTGAGAGATCGACGTCCCGCGCGGGGACAGGGAGGGATCAGCCATGAAAAGGCACAAGGGGCACGAGGTTCTGGACACTCCGGAGGACCAGGCACAGCTGAGCAGACGCGACCTCGTGCTCAAGGCGCTCGCGCTGGGCGGCGGCGTGGCGGCCGCGGCCGCCCTCGCGCCGGCCGAAGCGCTGGCGGCCGACGGCGACGTCGTGCACGTCGGCCAGCTCGCGACGACCGGGTCGGCCAACCCGGTCTTCAACGGCGAGAACACGGGCAGCGGCCCGGGGCTGGAGGTGCACGCAGCCCAACATGACGGCATCCGCTCCTACGCTCAAGGAGCGAACCAGAGCGCGGTCTACGCATACCACCTTGCCGATGGGTGGGGAGTCTACGGTGTGGGCAGGAGAGCCGGCGTGCGCGGCGAGACGTGGGCAGGCGGACGCGGAGTCGATGGCTTCTCGGCAGCGAACGACGGAGTCATGGGGGTGTCGACCGCCCCAGAGAAGTCCGGCGTCTACGCCTACAACGACGACGCTGCGGGCTACGGCGTGTGGGCGCGAGGCGGGAAGAGAGGCGTCGTAGGCCTGTCGTTAACGGCGGCGGGTACCGGGGTTCACGCGGAGAACGCCCACGGCGGCGTCGGCTTGTTCGTCGTTGGCAAGACCACCATGCAGCGCTCCGGCCTCGCCGCGGCCGTCGCGGGCAACAAGTCCGTGACAGTGACAGTCCCGGGAGGCCTCACGGCGGCGTCCAAGTACCTGGTGACAGTGCAGGGCAACCCCGGAACCGGCGTCTTCGTCGCCTACGCCAAGTATCTCAGCGCCACCCAGTTCCGCGTCTACTTCAACAAGGCGTGCGCCAAGGCAGCCAAGATCGCCTGGATGGTGCTCGACTAGGAGGCGGCCCGCGAGGACGAGACGACAGCGTCGGAGGGTCTGGTCACAGAGCGAGGACGCACCGGCCGCGGGCTCGGGCACTCCGGTTGCTCGAGGCGGCCGGCCGGCCGACGGCCCTTCGGCCAGTCGACCGCCCTAGGGAGCAAGAGCGCCATGGGTGACCACTCACCTGGGTGTTCGGCAGATCCCCCCGCATTCCTGGGGGACGTCGTGGACGGCGCGGATGGCTCGGTCGACGGCGTCGTTCCAGATGCCCGACGCGACTCGCGGATCGACCGGGGAGCCTGAGCGGCCGCACGGGCGCACACTGGTGAGGTACGCCAGGTCGACGCGGAGGCGTCAAGGAAGAAGACGGCTGCCGTGGTACTCCGCGGGCTGCTGTTGTCACCGTCGCTGGCTGCCGGCGGCGAGTCTGAAGGCATCTGACCGCCGATGGAGGCCGCCGACGTGCCCGTCGGGCACGTGACAGAGGTCGCAGTCAATCGCTAGTCGACCAACGGGCTGAGACGGACCCGCTTGGGCGGCCGATTAACACTCCTTAGCAATGCGGAGCCGCCGGCGCTGTCTCGACCGTCCGCGCGGGCCGTCCCCCAAGCCCCGCGACGGGCGAGAACGCATCCTGCGGATGCCGCCTTTTCCCTGCAACCACGGCATTCGCCGCAGGCTGAGGACGACGGACGGCCTGCTTCCGGGCGCGGACCCTGGGCCTTAACGAAATCTCAACGATTGCCCTGGGTCGACCGGCAGAACTAGCTTGTTTACCCCAAACAAAGCCCCACCACACTTCTCATTCCGTTTCGGCATGGCATAGGGTTCCTGACGGGCGGACGGCCGGCGGTGCCCTGAAGACGCACCTCCTCTCGGAACAACCCTGTCGGCCGGGCCGCCCAGGCCGTGCAACTGAGATGGTCGCCACCTTCCGGCGAGAGCCCCATATGCCCTAGCTGGCTTTGCCATGGTCTGCTGCCGTCTCGAATGCAGAAGGAGAATGCTGTGCATCACACATCCTTCACGTCGACCCACTCGCCATCGCGTCCCGCCGCTCACCACGGACAAAGGAGGCCGACGCGACTCGTTGCCACTCTCGCCTTCACCATGCTCGTCTGCCTGGTGGCCGTGTCGACGGCATCGGCGGAGGTAGAGCTGTCGGGCACGGGCATCGTCGACCCGGTGCTGCAGGCGACGTTTGAGAGCGGGTCCCTCACCGGGACCGACGCCTTCACAAGCATCACGAATCCCGGCCCGGAGATGTCGGTCACGTCTGCAGCGGCGATGGTCGGCGCCAAGGGTCTCTCTGTCGCGATAACCAGCACGACGCCGAACTGGGGCAGAAAAGACTTCTCCGCTCCTGCCAGCGGGAAGGTGCGATGCCGGTTCTACTTCGATCCCAACAGCTTGTCGATGGCAAGTGGCAACTCGTTCAAGATCGCGGCCACATGGTTCACCGACATCTACCTGACCAAGGCGAGTCCCTACACGCTCGATGTGGACACGTGGGACAACTCTGTTCAGGTCGCCTACGAGGCCACCGCTCTCAGTAACGAGCGGCACTACGTGGAGCTGTATATGGAGAGAGCGACCAGTGCCTCTGCCAAAGACGGCGTCTCGCAAGTGTGGCTCGATGGGACGCTGATCTCCGATCACCAGAACATTGACAACTACAGTGGCTTCCCGAGCTTGGCGTTCGTGAACTTCGGGGCGTGCGCCTCTGTTGATTCCGGCACGAGCGGCACCTTCTACATCGATGAAATCGAGGCGAACGACAGCGGCGATGAGATCGGCCCCGTCGGCAGCGGCGTAGTGCTCTCAGAGGGCCGTCCGACGTGGACCAGCTCCTACGCCTCCGGACACGGTGGCCGCTACGCCAACGATTCGCTGGCCTCGACGAGTTGGCGCTCATCCGCGAATCGCTTCCCCGAGAAGTGGCGCGTCGATCTTGGCGCGTCCACATCTGTTGACCACATGACGATCGACTGGCCTTCCGGCGCTCGCTACACGTACGCGATCTCGGGCAGCAACGATCTGTCCAGCTACCAGACCATCTCCACGGGAACCGGCTCCGGGCAGACGACCAATGCCCTCTCTGGAGCCTATCGCTATGTCATGGTGACGGTGACTGGGTCTTCCACTCGCAGCGCGCCTGAGATCCTCGAGGGGCGCGTCTTCGGGACGCCCGTCCCTTCTCCCACCCCGACGCCGACGCCCACGCCAACGCCGACGCCGACACCCGCCCCGGCGCCGAGCGGCGACCCCGTGGCGGCCATCAAGGCGGCCAAGGCCGGCGACACCGTTGTGGTGTCTGCCGGGACGTTCACGGCCGCGGGAGGCATCGACGTGCCCGACGGCGTGACCATCATCGGCCAGGGCAAGGACGCCTCCTGGATCAAGGGCCAGATCCGCTACGGCAGCAACACCGTCGTCAAGAACCTGAAGATGGGCGACGTCGGCAGAAGCGCGGCCAAGAATCGCAACGGGGCCAGGAACACGACCTTTGAGGACTGCCGCTTCCGCGGCGGCGGCGGCAGCGCCTGGAACTACGTGCTGCTGCTCGGCGAGGGTGCCTCCTGCTCGTTCATCACCTTCCGCAACTGCGAGGTGGAGTGCAACCTCGGCAGCGAGAACGCCAGCTTGTCGAACGGCTTCAACGACGTGACGATCTGGGTCGGCGGCTCGACCTCCGTCTCCGACATCCTCTTCGAGGGCTGCCACATCGGCGTCTCCAACGGCGTCCGCAGCGGCGCGCCGCGCATGGGCGTCGAGTGCTACACCGACGACGGCGCCCAGTACGGCTGGCAGCGGATCACCTTCCGCAACTGCGTGGTCGAGGTCTGCGACGCCCACGGCATGGACTTCTCCGACGAGCAGAACGTGCGCTCGCAGGGCCTCGTGGTCGAGGGCTGCCACCTCAAGGGCGCCGGTCTCAGGCCGAACGCCCCCTGGGCCTCCACCATCGACCTCGAGTACCCCCTGCGCGCCACGATCCGCAACAACACCTTCGGCCTCGGCCAGGAGCGCTGCGTGCAGATGACGACGCGGGGCGACGCCTACAGTCCCGCCTACGCCGTGTTCCAGGGCAACCGCATCGACCTGACCCCCAACGGCGTCACCAAGGCGGACTACTGGACGGCCGTCGACGTCACCTCCTGCAGCCCCTGGGGGTCGAGCAACACTACAGTGAACTGAGTGGTTTGCCACAAGGAGGCAAACCTGGCGCTCGGCGGCGCGAGGAGGGACTCAGGAAGGGTGTGTGTGCGACAGGACGGCGGACCGGCGACGCTGGACTTGTTGTCGCCGGCCTCGGGCCGCTCTGGCACCGCTCACGGCTTCGCCGGCGTGCGTTTCGACAACTCGCGCCACAGCTACGACACGAGACATGGCCTGGAGAATGAACGCTCTCACGGGAGCGCCACCCGGCGTGACACCCGGAGCGTGAGAGGAGGAGTCCTGCAAGAGAGACTGGTAGCAGCGGCAGGACTCGAACCTACCACACGCGGACTATGATGATAGGGATCAAGCCCATGTCGCGACCTGTCGGCTCATTCCAGAATAGACCTCTACGCAGGCACTTTCCGACTTGTGCTCTTGGCCACCTGCCGCCTCCTGACGACCCCTGACAGATGGCCGCGTAGCAGGCGCGTAGCAGGCTGGAGGCTCGCCCATGGCGGGCCTTCCGCCGTTCTGGGATCGGTCCCGTGGACGGCCTTTCATCACTTCTGAAGCTCGCGGACTCTGGCCCCATGCTGCGCTGGAGGCCAGGGTAGAGGCTCATCACCAGAGACAAGGATGCGTCCGGAGGCGCGGACGGCCTGCAGGCGGCTGACCAGATGCGCTTTGGCCACGGTTCCTTCCCGCCCCAAGGTGGACGATCACGCTCTCGCCCGCCGTGAACATGACTGCCATCAGGTGGCCGTCAGGGATGCCCGAGCGCTCGCGCAGGTGGTCGGCCACGGGCAGGCCGCACCCCGTCGCGTCTGCCACGGCCTCGGCGAGAGCGGCCGGGTCGAGGGCGCGAGCCATGTCCACGGCAAGGCGGCTCATGGCCAACATCCGCCGGGGCACGATGCCTGCAACAACCAGAGCCTTGAATCCGAGTTGACCAGGGTTACTATTGGCTTATGGTCATCGTGCTCGCATACGTGGCCACCTTCATCGGCGTGGCCATCCTGGATTGGCTCCTCTTCCGCTTGGCCTGCCGCCTTGTGGCAGCCGTTCTTCGGGCTGCCCGAGCCGACGCAAGGGTCGAGCGGCTCTTTGACGCATATGGCAGGCGGCTTCCAGACGAGGAGCGAATCAAAGACCCCGGCGGATTCCGCGGCGGCATCTGGGGAACCGAAGCGGACACCGCGAACGGCGTCGGGGCTCATTCCCCGGCCTCCAGCTGAAGCAGGCGGCCGGAGACGGCGGCCCGCGCTTCCGGGATGGGGGCGGCGAGGATCACGGAGCCCACCCGTAGCCACTCGTGGCACGCCGTGAAGTATCACGCCCTGCGGCCTGTCGTTCAGCTCATCCGTGGCTTTGCCGAGTAGCTCAAGCTGGAGGCGAAGCTCCCTGAGCACGTCCAGAGCCTGCGAGGTCCGGGCACCGTGGCGGTCCTTCGCCGGCAGAGCCAGCGGCAGCTCGAGGACGACGCCGAGCGGGAAGATGCGTGGCTGCTGGGCGACGGGCGTGTGTTCACCCGCGAGAACGGCGAGCCTTGGCACCTGGACCGGGTGTATGGCCCGCTACTGCCAAGCCGTCGCAGCGACGGATCTGCCGCCACCTGTGTGCACGATCTCCTCACACACATGCGACGCTCGCGCTGCAGGCGGGCATCGATCCCAAAGGTCGTGCCGGAACGGCTCGGGCACAAGAAGACGCGTGCGAGCACAAATGGAGCACAAACGGGGACAGGCGACGCGTGCCAGCCGGCTCATGGAGCACTCCGGGCAGGGATTCTCGGTAGGTCTGGTAGCGGCGGTAGGACTCGAACCTACGACACGCGGATTATGATTCCGCTGCTCTGACCGACTGAGCTACGCCGCCACAGCGCAGGTACGGTACCACACCTGGCACGGGGCGCTCAAACCAGGCGGCAGAACGCGCTCGAGTCGCCGCTTGGATCGTCCGTTGTCGGTTGAACGGTCCCCACGTTTCCTGTAACCTCTTCCGGCTCCCGGGGGAGTGCCCGAGTGGCTAAAGGGGGCGGACTGTAAATCCGTTGGCGCAGCCTACCTAGGTTCGAATCCTAGCTCCCCCACCAGCATCGCCCGGTTAGCTCAGTCGGCAGAGCACCTCCATGGTAAGGAGGGGGTCCACGGTTCGAGTCCGTGACCGGGCTCCACCCCCTCCTTCTCTCTCCCCTCAGGCCGAGACTCTGGACTGCCCCGACGGGGCCTCCGTATCGGCGGCCGTGAAGCTCCGAGGCACGAGAATGCGAACGCCTACTCGCGAGGAAACGGGGTCAACCCGTAGCGGTCGGCGATCTGCTGCGCCGCCGCCACCACCGCACTCCGGATCGGCTCGGACAGACCCGCCGCGATCACCTGAGGAATCTCGCCGACGTCGCAGGCTACGATTATCACCCTGACGCTGCATTGTTCCTGCAGATCGCGGAGCATGTTTGAGGTGGGTACCTGGTGGAGCGAGAAGTCGTCGATCTTCGTGACCGGCAGTTCGTCGGCGGTGATCTCGAACACCTCGCCGTTGGTCTGCCCCCAGTCAACCGCATCGACGATGACGACTTCCTCCGGCCGGGCCTCGCTGAGGGTCACGGTGAAGAGCACCCTGCGTGCGCCCGTGCCCACGTCCATCACGTCGATGTCGTCGGGGATGTCGTAGCTGTCGAGCAGGCGCTGCGCCACCTCGGGCCCGAAGCCGTCGTCGCCGAACAGGACGTTGCCCACGCCCAGCACCAGCACCCGGGCGCGGCAGAAGGAGGGCAGGCAAGCGAGATCTGCGGCGGTCTCCGTCAATGTGCTCACTTCGGAAGGGACGGGGGATGAAGGCGCCAAGACGTGCAGGCGGCGCCTTCATCCCCCGATCGCAAGGTCTGTCGTCAGTTGCTCAGCGTGTCGATCACGGAACCGTCTGGCCCGAGGATGTTGATCTTGACGGCCAGAGCCCCGTCGAGCGAGTGCGTCGCGCACGAGAGACACGGGATCGTAGGCGCGAATCGCCATCTCGACGGTGTTCAGCGTGCCTTGATCGTAGACGCCGTCGTGGATCAGGGCCTTGGCTGCCTGTCTCACCGACAGATTGATGGCTGAGTTGTTGTGGGTCGTGCCGACGATGAGGTTGACGTGCGTGAGCAGGCCGTCGTCGTCGGTCGTGTAGTCGTGGATCAGCGTCCCGCGCGGGGCTTCGGTGACGCCGACGCCGCGCGCCGCCCGCGGGGTCACGGTCAGCCGCGTCTCACGGCTCGTGATCTGCGGATCGTTGAGGAGCTCGACCGTCAACTCGGCGTTGTAGAGCAGCTCGATCAGGCGCGCCCAGTGATAGAGAAGGGTGAGCTGGGCCGGACGGCCGAAGTTGGCGCGAAACTCCTCCAACTCCTTCTGGGCCAGAGGCGTCGGGATGTAGTCGGCGACGTTGATCCGCGCCAGCGTATTCGTCCTGTACAGACTGGGCGCGTCGTCTTCCAGCGCCCACGGGCCCTTCTGCTTGGCGTAGGGGAACTTGAGGTACGTCCAAGGCTCGACATGCTCGCCGATGTAGTCCGTGTAGTCGGCGGTTGAGAAGTCCTCGTAGGCGCCGTCGCTGGTCATGAGGCGAAGCTTGCCGTCGTAGAGATCCAGGGCGCCGTCGTCGCGGACCGTGCCCATGAAACCGCTGGTCATCGTACCGACCGTCTTCACGCGTCGAGGTACTTGGGGAAGATGTTCTCCTTGGCGTAGGCGATGCTGAACTTGGCGAGCTCGAGGCATTCCTGCGCCATCGGCAGAAGGGCCTCGCGCTCCTCGGGCTGGAGCGGCTTGCTGAAGCCGCCCGGCACGACCGCGTCAGGATGGATCGCCTTCCCGGCGACGATCTCCAGCATGTGCGCGGCCATGTGCCGTACGCGAACGACTTGCCTGGCGAGATCCGGCGCGGCGGCGACGATGCCGACCACGTTGCGCGTGGGATACGGGGAATCGGGGCCCAGGACGAAGTCGGGACCGCCGAGGATGTAGAAATGGAGGATGTGCTCCTCCATGATAGGCGATGCTGTTGCAGAGCCGCCGCAACTGCCTGCCGGTCGGCGTCGGCTCGACGCCGAAGACGGCGTCGGTGGCCTTGCCCGAGGCCAGGTGGTGGGACCACGGGCAGACGCCGCAGATGCGCGTCGTGATGCGCGGCATCTCCTCGACGGGACGGCCCACGCAGAACTTCTCGAAGCCGCGCAGCTCGATCACGTTGACGCGCGCATCGGCTCGACATTGCCGGAGTCGTCGAGCTGGATGGTGACTTTGGCATGGCCCTCGATACGACTTACGGGTTGGATGGTCAGCGTTTTGCCCATGTCGATTACCCCCTCGCCCGCTTCGGTTGCAGGCGCCCTGCCCCGGAAAAGCGGTTGAACGTCGCCGCCCTATCGGGGATCTCTCTCGGATCAAGCCCGATCGTCGAGAGCGCGCCCATCATGTCGACCATGGGATTCGCGTTCTCGTTCAAGGGCCCAAAGCAGCCGCGACAGGGCATGTACGCGCTGATGCAGCGCGGCGTGCCCTCGTCCATGCCGCCGCAACCGGCGCGGGTCGCGGGCCCGTTGCAGAGAAACCCCTGCTCCATCAGGCAGCGCACCTGGCTCAGCGGCTCGCCGACGCCTTCGATAGGCTGCAGTGGGCGTTTGAGCTCGGACACCGCCTTCTTCTCGCGAATCGTCGGGCACGCATCGCACACGCTCTTCTCGGCAACGGCAAACGGCGTGCCCTTCAACAAGTGCATGATCGCGGCGACGAACATGTCCGGCGTGGTCGGGCAGCCAGGCAGCTCGATGTCGACCTTCACGACCTCGTGCAACGCGTAGACCCGATCGAGCAGCGGGGGCACGTCGCCAGCGGGCGTTGGGGCGGCGTCCGTCGTGGAGTTGCCGCGATACACCCGCTCGTACAGTTCTTCGAGCACGTACTGATTCGCCAGAGCCGGCACACCGCCGGTGCCCGCGCATGAGCCCATCGAAATGAGCGTATTCACCCGCGATCGCATCAGCTCCGCCAGCTTCCAGTTCTCCTCATTGCGAACGCCGCCGCTGATGATCCCGACATCCGCTTCCGGGATGTCCATCACGCTCTCCTCGCCGGTCTGCCCGTAGAGCTTGTGATCCATGATCACCGGCATGTGCACGAACTCCAGTTCGGGCAGCACGTCGAGCAAGGGCTCACCGACATCGAGGATGGTGACTTCACAGCCACCGCAGATAGAGAACCATTCTTGGGCTACTTTCACAGGCATTACTCCTCCTCATCTCGGGTTACGCATTCGTCTTCGATCGCACCAAGGCCGATCTCAAATCAGCCATATGGGCTTGGCCCGACCTTCTTGACTTGCTTCGACCATCTCGTTCACGACCTGCGCGAAGCGCGGCCCTTCGGAGGCCGCGACCCATTCGAGGCGATACCGCTCCGGCTCGAGGTCGAAATCCTCGAGCATGAGGTCGATCGCACCGGCGCGATCCTTGGCCCGCAGGTTGCCTTCGAGGTAGTGGCAGTCGCCCTCGTGGCAGCCGCACATCAGCACGCCGTCGGCGCCGTTGGTCAGCGCATCGATCACCAGATTGGGGTGCACCATGCCGCTGCACTGCACGCGGATGATGCGGACGTTAGGCGGATACTGCGTGCGCGACGTGCCCGCCAGATCGGCGGCCGTGTACGAACACCAGTAGCACGTGTAGACGATGATGAGGGGTTCGAAGTCGTCGGCAGCATCGCTACTTCCCCAGTGCTGCCATGGTCATCGCGCGCAGCTGCTCCGTCTTGTAGTGCCAGACGAAGATCGCCGCCTTCGGGCACGTGGCCTGGCACGTGCCACAGCCCTTGCAGGCGGTCTCGTCGACGACCACGCGCTTCTTGGTCTGGCCGGCATCGTCCACGTATTCCACCAGCTCGATCGCCTTGAATGGACACGGATCGACGCAGTAGGCACAGCCGTCGCACTTCTCCTCGACCACATGCGAGATCGTGGGCTCGATCTCGATCACGCGATTGCCCAGGACGGTCGCCGCGCGATCCGGCCGCCGCCAAGGCCTGCATCGCACTCTCGGCGAGAGCCTTCTTGGGGTAGTGCGCCATGCCGCACAGGAAGATGCCATCGTTGGCGAACTCGACCGGACGCAGCTTGAGGTGCGCCTCCTGGAAGAAGCCGTCCTGCGTCAGCGGCACCTTCAGCAGCCGCGCCAGATCGGCTGCGTCCGGCTGCGGAACGGTCGCGACCGACAACACCAGGCGATCCACGTCCAGGCACACATCGGCGTCGAGCAGGGCATCGTGCACGACGAACCTGCAGCGACCCATTGGCCCGGACCTCCGGCGGCGCCTCGGCGTCGAAGCGTACGAAGAGCACATCCGCCTCGCGCGCCTCCCGGTAGAACGGCTCCAGGAATCCATAGGTGCGCATGTCGCGATAGAGCACGTACACCTCGGTCTCAGGACTCACGCGCTTGATCGCCATGGCGTTCTTGACAGCCTGCGCACAGCAGATGCGACTGCAGTAGGGCCGCTCCTCGGAGCGCGAGCCGACGCATTGGATCATCGCCACGGACTTCAGTTGTCTGATGTCGTCGGGGCGGTCGGCGACCGCCGCCTCCAGGTCCTTCTGTGTGATGACCCGGTCGTCCTGACCGTACAGGTACTCAGTCGGGTGATAGGCCTGTGCGCCGGTCGCGACGATGACGACACCGTGCTGGATGACGATCTCCTCGGGAAGGGGTGAGGCGCCTCCCGCCACCTGCAGCGTCGTCTTGAACTTGCCGACGCTGCCCTCGAACGCGGAGACCTCGGCGCCGAGGACGGTGTGGATCCTGGGGTGACCAAGGGTGCGCTCGATCATCTCCTTGAGCACGCCTGCCGGATCGGCATGGCTGAGCATGAAGCGCAGATGGTGCATGTTGCCGCCCAGTTCCGCCTGCCGCTCCACAATGGAGACTCTGAAGCCCTGATCCGCCAGTTCGAGCGCCGCCCTCATGCCGGCGAGCCCGCCGCCGATGACGAGGGCGTCGTGGTTGAACTCCAGCGCCTTGCGCTGGAGCGGCTCGACCATCCGCACCTTCGCCACCGCCATCCGCACCAGGTCCTCGGCTTTGCTCGTCGCCGCCTCAGGGTAGTCACGGTGGACCCACGAGCACTGGTCGCGGATGTTCGCCAGCTCGAAGAGGTAGAAATTGAGTCCGGCCTCACGGATCGTGTTCTGGAACAGAGCCTCGTGCGTGCGCGGCGTGCAGGAGGCCACGACCACGCGATTGAGGTCATGCTCCGCGATGGCCGCTCGAATCGTCGCCTGCGAATCGGTCGAGCAGGTGAACAGATTGTGATCCGCGAGCACCACGTCCGGCAGGGTAAGCGCGTACTCGGTCACCGCGGCGACGTCCACCACGCCGGCGATGTTCGTCCCGCAGTGGCAGATGAAGACGCCGATGCGCGGCGCCTGGCCCGCCACATCGATCTCGGGCGGATACTCGATGGGCCGGACGAGCGTATGGCGCGCGTCGGCCAGCAGGGTCATCGCGCGCGCGGCCGCGGCGCTGGCCGACATCACCGTCTCGGGGATGTCTTTCGGCTCGGCCAGCGGCCCGCAGACGAACACGCCATCGCGCGTCGTATTCAGTGGCGACGCTGCGGTCGTGCGGCAGAACCCGTCCGGTGTGAGCTCGACGCCGAGCTCTTCGGCGAGTGCGGCCATGCCCCTCGGCGCCTGCATGCCGCTGGAGAGCACGACCATGTCGAACGTCTCGGTCGCCTTGCTTCCGTCGGGCAGCCAGTACTGTATCTCGAGATCCCCGGACGCTCTGTCCTGCTTGATCGCCGGGCGGCATCGTCGCGCACGTAGCGCACGCCCGCCTCCTGCGCGCGCGTGTAGTAGGCGTCGAACCCCTTGCCGTGTGCGCGGAAGTCGATGTAGAAGACGGTGCACTCGGTGCCGGGGGCGTGCTCCATGCGTGATCAGCGTCTGCTTGGTCGCATACATGCAGCAGACCGCGGAGCACCAGTTCCGGTCGGCGCGGCGGGAGCCGACGCACTGGATCCAGGCGATGCGCTTGGGCTCGCGCCCGTCGGACGGCCGGTATGAGGTGGCCCGTCGTACGGGCCGTTGGGCGACAGGATGCGCTCGTACTGCTGCCCGCTGACGACGTTGGCGAAGCGCCCGAGGCCGTACTCGCTGGTGAGCTGCGCGTCGTACAGATCGAAGCCGGACGCCAGGATCGACCGCGCCGACTTCGATCTGCTCGAGTCCGCGCAACCGCATCGTGATCGATCGGCGTTCGGCGGCGCACGCGTACTGAGCAGGAAAGGCATTCCGAGCACACGCCGCACTGCAGGCAGCGGGCGGCCTCCGCACGAGCTTCAGCCTCGGTGTAGCCGAGGTTGATCTCTTCAAACGAGAGGCGCCGCGTGACGCGGCGTCGAGCGCCGCCATGCGCACGCGTGGCCTTAGGCTCGATCTCGCCCTCGCGGATACGCGCCGCTGACCTCGGCGGCGTCCAGCTTCACGACCGGGCGCAGCTCCCGCCGTTCGCCGGACTCGACGGTCCTCGCCGCGAAGATACGCATGGATGTTGCGGCGGCCTTGTGCCCGGCGGCGACGGCCTCGATCACGAACGAAGTGCTGCTCGTCGCATCGCCGGCCGCAAACACCCCGGGCCGGCTCGTGGCGAGCGTGTTGGGATCGACGGCGATCGTCCTCTGGCGGGTGGTGGCGACGACGCCGTCCTCCGGGGATGAAGGCCAGTCCCGCGTGCTGCCCGATCGCGAAGATCACCGTGTCGCACGGCCAGCACGTGCGCGCTGTCCGGGACAGTCTCGAGCGTCAACGCGCCGTCCGGCTCGAAACTCATGGATGAGACGGTCACGGCTTCGACGCCGCTGATGCGCCCGTCCTCTGCTGACGACACGCGTGAACGAGCGGCCGGGATAGAGCCCGACGCCCTCGCTCTCGGCCTCGACGAATCTCCTCTTCGTGCGCGGGCATCGTCTCGCGCGTCTCGAGACAGGCCATGTCGACCTGCTTCGCGCCCAGCCTGGCGGCGGTGCGCGCGCAGTCCATGGCGACATTGCCGCCGCCCAACACCAGCACGTGGCGCCCATCCATTGAAGGAGCGTTGCCCAAGCGCACGTCGCGCAGGAAGACGCGTGTTGACCAGGACGTCCGGATGATCGGCTCCGGCGATCGGCAGACGCTTGCCTTCGTGCGCGCCGACGGAGAGCAACGCCGCGCTGAAGCCCTGCGCAAGCACGTCGTCAAGATCTCGACCGGCGTGTTCAGCGCAACTCGACGCCGAGATCGACGATCTCCTGCACTTCCCGATTGACGATCCACGAGGGCAGCCGGTACTCGGGCACGCCCACGCGCAGCATGCCTCCCGCGACCGGCAGCGCCTCGAACACCGTGACGCCGTAGCCGGCCAGCGCCAGGTCCTTGGCGGCCGTCAATCCGCACGGCCCCGCGCCGATGACGGCCACACGTTCGGCGAAGTCGCGTGGCGCGCGTTGCGGCGGGATGTACGGCTCGGCGTAGACCTGATCGGTCACGAACCGCTTGAGCGCGGCGATCGAGATCGGCTCGTCGACCAGGTTGCGGTTGCACTCGGTCTCGCAGGGATGATTGCAGATGCGTCCGCAGATGCCTGGGAAGGGATTGTCCTCTTTGATCACGCGCATCGCATCCGCGTAGCGGCCCTCGCGGATCAGCGCGATGTAGCCCTGTGCCCGCTGCCCCGCGGGACAAGCGTCGCGACACGGGGCGATGCCCTTCTTCTCGAGTGCGTACGCATTGGGGACAGCCTGCGGGTAGAGCTTGTACGCGGCTTTGCGCTCACTGAGGTCGCCGTTGAACTCGATTGCTGATCACGATCGGGCACACCGGCGCGCAATCGCCGCAGGCGGTGCATTTCGCCAGTATCGACGTAGCGCGGGTTGCGGCGTACCGTGGCCGTGAAGTGCCCGGCCTCTCCGTCCAGCTTGAGCAGTTCGGTGCTCGTCAGCACCTCGATATTGCGATGGCCGGCCGTCGACCAGACGGGGACTGATGGTGCACATCGAGCAGTCGTTGGTGGGGAAGGTCTTGTCGAGGGCGGCCATGTGCCCGCCGATCGCCGGCTCCTTCTCGACGAGATACACTTTGAAGCCGGATCGGCCAGATCGAGGCTGGCCTGCATGCCGGCGATCCCGCCGCCGACGACGAGCACGGCTCCGACGGCCTTGCCGTTCGCGCTGAGAGGCGCGGGGAAACTGCTCTCCATGATCGTCCTCAACCCAGCACGTCGCTGGGTGCAGCGACGCCCGGCCTGGCGAGCACTTCTCGAGCATCAGCGGCAAGGGATCGACGATGTGGCGTTTGAGGCCCAGTGCCTTGGCCGGCAGACCCATCGCCTGGCCCATCACTTGCGAGAAATAGAGGATGGGCATGTTCAGCGACCGTCCAAGGCGCTCCCCGATCTCGTTCTGTCGCGTGTCGAGGTTCGCGTGACACATCGGGCAGCCGGCGACGATCGCATCCGCACCGACCTCCAGAGCCGACTCGAACAGGCCCTCACACAGGTCCACGACGACGTCCGGCCTGATCAGACTGTAGTGCGCCCCGCAGCAGTCCACCTTGCCCGACCAGTCGAGCGCCTCTACCCCGACCCAGCTCATCAGTCGATCCATGCTCTGTCGGGTCCTCAGGATCGTCGAACTGCATCACCGAAGCCGGGCGCGAGATGTGGCAGCCGTAGTAGCACACGACTTTCAGACCGGAGAGATCACGATGAACCGACTTCTTGATACGCTCCTCGAAGCCGTCGCAGGTGAGGAGTTCCAGCGGGTGAACGTCGGGGGGGACGGGCCAGCGGCATCTCGAGCAGGTCCCTCGACCTCGGCGCGAAGCGCGGGGTCCTCGGCCACGCGCTTGGCGGCATGCTTGAAGTGGTAGAGACAGGCGCTGCACGGCGTGATCAGCTGGTCGAAGCCGGCGCGCTCGGCGCGCGCCACATTCCACAGCGGCGTCGCCAGCCCCATCAATCGCGACAGCGAAGTAGCCGCCAGCGTGCCGCAGCAGATCCAGTCAGGCACATCCTCTATCGGACACGTCCAAATGCGCCAGAAGACTGCGCACAGAGTCGTCGTATTCGGCGCTGATGCCCTCGAGGGAGCAGCCGGGATAGTAGCCGTATCTCATGGGGTCCGGGTTCCCTTCATCGTGTCAGTTGCCGGTATGGGCGTCACGGTCGATGGCGAGGGTGCGGCGGTACAGTCTGCGGAAGCCGCCGCCGTGCAGCGGCAGTGGCGGCAGCTTGATCGTCCGCGCTCGGCCAGCTGCCAGCCAAGCGGCAGATCGTGGAAGAGGCGGCCGGTCATCAGGCGGGTGATGGCGACGACCGAGGCATCGTGGATCTTGCCGTTCAGGCGCATGTTGTTCACGAAGCCCTGATAGTAGATACTGACTTCCTTGATCGCGGGCTTGTGGCGCTGCAGCGCCAGGATGCGAGCGGCGTTCATCACCGCCGCCGGTTCGACTTGCTGGGGGCAGCGCGACGAGCAGGTCTCGCATCCGAGGCAGAGCCAGATCGCTTCGCTGTTCAGCACGGTTCCTCTGCATGACCCAGGCGGGCGTGATGCACGACCTGCGCAGGCTTGAGGTCCATCTGTCCGCCATGGGACACCCCGCAGAGCATTTGCCGCACTGGAAGCAGAGATTGACGCCGTGTCCGGTGAGGGCTTCGAACTCATGTCGCAAGGCCATGGTAGCCATGAGGCGCGTCCTTGCTTTCGGGGAACGGACCACAGTGGCGCACTGCCACCTCCTCAACTATGCGAGTCCACGCACCGTCAGACAACGGCCGGCCGGGTCAGGTCGCGAGCCGAATGGGTCAACCCGCGGCTCGCGGTCGTCAGCGGATCAGATCCAGCCCCTGCGCGCGGCCTCGGCGATCGCCTGGGCGCGCGAGGACACGCCGAGCTTCCCCATGGTGTCCTGCACCCGGCGCTTGGCGGTCGCCTCACTCCAGTAGAACCGCTCGGCGATGTCCTTGTTGCTGGCGCCTTCGGCGATGGCGGCGAGCACCTGCACCTCATCAGCCGTGAGCCCCGCCTCGCGGATGGCTTGTTCCTGAGCAAGCTGCTGATAGCCGGCGACGACCGTGCTGACCAGGGCGGGACTCAGCAGCTTCTCGCCCCGCATCACCGCGCGGATCGAGTCGGGCAGGCTCTCGTGCGATGCGCTCTTGAGCAGGAAGCCACTCACGCCGGCTTCGAGCGCCTCGCGCAGGTAGCTCTCGTCGTCGTAGGTCGTGAGAATGATGATCTTGAGCGACGGCTGCGTGCGACGCAGACGCCGGGCGACGTCAAGCCCTCCCTGCCCCTGCATCTGGATGTCGAGCAGGACGACATCGGCCTTGTGGTCCGCCAGCCACGACAGCGCTTCCGCGCCGTGCCCGGCCTCCCCGACGACCTCGAGATCGGGGTGCCCGGCCAGCAGGCTCCGCAGGCCGTGGCGCACCACGGGATGATCATCGACGATGAAGACGCCAATCCGATGCAGACCCTGCGACATTGCGCTACTCCTCGTGCAGATGGATCGGAGACGGCAGCCGCAGCTCGATGCGCGTGCCCTCGCCCAATCCAGAATCGACGATAAGCTCCGCACCGAGCGCTTCGGCGCGTTCCTTCATCCCGATCAAGCCCAGGTGCTCACCTGGCGCGGACAGCGCGACCCGGGGATCGAAGCCGATCCCATCGTCCTCCACGCACACGTGCAGACGGTCGGCACCGAAGTCGAAAGCGACACGTGCGTGCCGTGCCTGGGCGTGCGAGGCCACATTGTGCAACGCCGCCTGGATGATGCGAAAGACCGCGATCTCACTCTCTCGTGCCAGGCGGCCCGATGGACCGGCCACTTCAACCTCGCACTCGATGCTGAACGCGGCCGCGAACGTCGCCGCGAAGCGCTTCAAGGCGACCACCAGACCCATCGCGTCGAGCACCGGCGGATGCAGATCGTAGATCGCATGCCGGATCTCGACCTCCACGTCCGAGAGGAGCCGTTGAGCGCGCGTCAAGCTTTCGCCGGCCCGATCGGGGTCGTCGCGCAGCGCCTGTCGCGCCGCCTGCGTCTCGTACAGCGCGCCGATGATCATCTGGGTCACCCCGTCGTGCATGTCGTGGGCGATCCTCGCCTGGGTGTCCTCCTGAATGCGGTAGGACTCGCTGAGGAGACGCCGCAACTGCCGGGCCTTCTCGGCGAGTGCCCAGCGTGCCGATTCGAGCTCGCGCGTCCGCTGATTGACTTTCTGCTCCAGGTCGACGTTGAAGGCGCGCATGGTTTCGTGGAAGCGCGCGTTTTCGATCGCGACGCTGATCTGCCGTGCCATGGCGGTGACGAACTCGCCCTGGGCGTCGCTGAAGTGCCCGACGAGCGGGCTGGCGAGCTGGAGCAACCCGATCAGCCGGCCGTTGACGTCCAGCGGAGCACAGACCACCGAGCGAAAGCCTTCGCAGGCGCAGAGGTCGGACGTACACCGGACGTCGTGCCCGACGTCGGTGGCGAACAAGGCCCGACGCGTCGTCAACGCTTCGCCACAGAGGCAGTGACCGGGCTCCAGCAGCGCCTCCTTCTCGGCCATCGCGGCGGAGACGCCGCGATGCGCCCGCAGGCGCAGGCCCGAACCGTCATCGCCGCGCAGGAAGACGAGTCCTGCCGGCGCATCGAGCGTCTGCATCACCTGCTCGAGGGCCGTCGTGATCGTCTTGTCGAGATCAAGAGACTGGCTGGCCGCCAGCCCCAAAGCGTTGATGGCGGCCAGCTGCTCGCTGCGGCGCGCGAGTCGCCTCTCCGAATCCAGGTAGGCCTCCGCGGTCCGAATCGCCAGGCGGAGACTCAGCCACGCCATCGCGGGGCCAAACACGCCGAGCACGAGGATGCCCGTCACGGCCGGCCACTGCCAGCCTGGCTCATCGACGTACCGCGCGCTCTCGAACAGCACGAAGACGATCCCGGCGAGGGCCATCAAGGCGGGGAGTGCCCACAGCGTGACGCGCAGGAATCGCATGAGCGCCGCCGGCGACCATCGCCTGCCTTGCTTCAGCTCGGAGCCCAGCTCCACTGCTGTTCCCCGATCAGCAGATCCGCGGCAGCAGCTCGCCGACGGGCATGTCCAGGACGCGCCGGGTTCCGAACTCAGTGCGAAGACCGACGCGCCCGGGATGCGCAGCGGTGACGAACCCGATGCGCCGCGCGTCCCGGCCCTGCCCCGTCCGCCGGACCGCGTCGACGACGACGTCGGCGGCCTCCGGCGCGACGACCAGCACCATCTTTCCCTCGTTCGCCAGCGTCAGCGGATCGTAGCCCAGCAGGTCGCAGACAGAGCGCACCGCCGGAGAGACGGGAATCATCGTCTCCTCGACCTCGATCCCGAGCTGGGCCTCCTCGGCCAGTTCTGCCAGAACCGTTGTCAGCCCACCGCGAGTTGGATCGCGAAGGAAGCGGAGGGCCTCCCGCACCTGCGAGACCTGCAGCGCCTCGACTGCCGCCGCAACGACGTCCCACAGCGGGGCGCAGTCGCTCGCTACGTCGGCGCTGAAGTGGAACTCGCCTCTGGCGGCGAGCACCGCGACGGCGTGCTCGCCGACCCCACCCGTGAGGATGACGGCGTCGCCGTCACGAACCGCCGCCGCCCCGAGATCGTGGTCCACCACAATCTCACCAACGCCTGTCGTCGTGATGAAGAGTCCGTCGCAGGCGCCGCGCTCCACGACTTTCGTGTCGCCCGTGACGATGGGGATTCCGGACTCGCGCGCCGTCGCCGCCATGCTGGCGCAGATGGCGCGCAGCTCATCGAGGGCGAACCCCTCCTCGATGACGAAGGCCGCGGCGAGCGCCAGCGGCCGCGCCGCCGCCGTCGCCAGGTCGTTCACCGTCCCCGCGACGGCCAGGCGCCCGATGTCGCCGCCGGCGAACCAGAGCGGTCGAACGACGTGCGCGTCGGTGGTGAGCGCCACGCGACCGCGCGGCGCCAGCGCCGCGGCGTCGTCGAGCCGGTCGAGAACGGGGTTCGAGAACGCCGCCACGAAGACGTCCCGGACGAGGTCGCGGTACAGCCTCCCCCCGCTGCCGTGCCCCAGCAGGATGCGTGCCCCCATGTCGCCGCGTTCGCGGCTCGCCTCTTCAGTCATCGAGCCCCCGGTAGCGATACCGGGCCGCGCACGCTCCCTCGCTGCTGACCATGCAGGCGCCGACCGGATCCTGCGGCGTGCAACGACGTCCGAACAGCGCGCAGTCGGCCGGATCCGTAACGCCCCTCAGGACCTCACCGCAGCGGCAGCCGCGGGGCTCGAGCGAGGGCCCGGGATCGACGTCGAACCGGACCCTGGCGTCGGCGTCGGCGAACTCCTCGCGCAGAGCCAGCCCCGACCCGGGGATAACCCCCAACCCGCGCCAGTCGGCGTCGCACGGCTCGAAGACCTGGTCGAGCAGGCGCTGAGCGATGAGGTTGCCCTCCGGGCGCACGGCGCGCTTGTACTCGATCTCGATCGCCGGGTCTTTCTGCCGAACCAGCATGAGCAAGGCAAGCAGTACATCGTCAGGCTCGAACCCGGCGACGACGCCGGCGACGCCGTACTCCCGGGCGAGAAACTCGTAGCAGTGCAGCCCGGTGACGACGCTGACGTGCCCGGGCAGGATGAAGCCGGTCAGAGGCGTCTCGCCCAGATCGAGCAGCGCCCTGAGCGGCGGCGGCATCGTCTTGTGGAGGCAGAGCACCGAGAAGTTGCCGATGCCGCGCGCCCGCGCTTCGACCAGCGAGGCCGCCACCGTGGGCGCCGTGGTCTCGAAGCCGATGCCGGCGAACATTACGTCGCGCTCGGGCTCGTTCGCCGCGATCTCGACCGCGTCGCGCGGCGAATACACGACGCGCACATCGGCGCCGGCCGCGCGCTCGATCGCGAGACTGCTGCGTGAGGCCGGCACGCGCATCAGATCGCCGAAGGTCGTCACCGTCACCTGCGGCAGCCGGGCCAGGGCGACGACGCGGTCGAGGTCGGCCATGGCCGTGACGCACACGGGGCAGCCGGGGCCGGAGACGAGGCGCAGCCCTTCGGGCAGCAGCTCGCGGAGGCCGTAGCGAGCGATCGACATGGTGTGCGTGCCGCAGACCTCCATGACCGTGAGGCCCGGGCGAGCCGCGGCGTGCAGCTCCGCGGCCAGACGCCGCAGAAGGTCAGGAGTCGGGCGATTCCCCATCGGGGTGCTCATCGGCCCAGGCATTGAGCTCCGCAAACAAGGCCAGGGTTTCGGCGGCCTCATCCTCGTCGATGACGCTGAGGGCGAAGCCGGCGTGCACGAGCACGTAGTCACCGGGACCGGCCTCGGGCACGAGCGCGAGGCTGGCGCGCTGCTCCATGCCCTCAGTGGCGATCGTGGCGATGGCGCCGTCGACAGAGATGATGCGCATGGGAAGGGCAAGGCACATAGGCGACCCCGCGATCCGGAGGCTAGTCCAGCTCGCCTCGTTGGCTGAGGACAGTATAGCCCGCCACTGCCGCCTGTCCCAACGCGATGCCGCCGTCGTTGCCGGGAACCAGGCCGGCGGTCAGCACGTCGAAGCCGCCGGCCCGCAGAGCCGCCTCGCAAAGCCCACTGAGCAGACGGTTCTGGAAGACGCCCCCGACCAGCGCCACGACAGCAAGACCCGTCGCGGAGCGCACCTGCAGGCAGCTCTCGAGAACGAGCGCGGTGATCGTGACGTGGAGGCGGGCGCCGACGGCGCCGGCGCCGGCGCCCGCCTCGAGATCGTCCATGACGCCGGCGAGAAGCGGCGCGAGCCGGAAGACCGCCGGCCTCGGGCCCTCCGCCGAGTCCGGGCCGGCGTGCGCGGCGACCCAGTGCGCCGCACTTTCGAGCGGGCCGCAGGCCGCCGTGCCGATGTCGCCGTCGAGACTGAGGACGTACGGCTCTGCGCCCTCGCCGCCGGCGGCCGCCAGCATCTCCAGCTCGATCGCCGCCTGGCCCTCGTAGCTCACCGCCAGGCGCACGCCGGCGAGAGCACTGACGGCGTCGAACAGCCGCCCGCAGGACGTCGTCAGCGGCGCGTTCACGGATGCGTCGATCTGCCGGCGGACCGTAGCAACCGCGTCGTCGCCGGGCAAGGGGCCTCTCGCGGTCGACCGGCGCATCAAGCCTGTCGCTCGCGTGAGCCCCTCCTGACCGAGCAGGGCGTAGGCCCAGCCTGCCGCCGTGCGCCAGGGCTGCTTGATCGCCGCCGCGCCGCCCGCCAGCGGCAGCTCTTCGAGGTGCGCCACCCGCCGGTAGCCGAGGAGGTCGGCGACGAGGATCTCCCCGCCCCAAAGGTGCCCGTCGTCCCCGTAGCCGAGGCCGTCCATGCTCACCCCGATCGCCGGGCCTTCGCGGCCGTGCTCGGCAAGACGCGCGGCAACGTGCGCGTGATGGTGCTGCACGGCGACCTTCTCGGTCTGCGGCAGGCCCCGGGCGAACTTGGTGGCCAGGTACTCGGGATGCAGGTCGAAGCCGATCACTTCGGGCGTCACGCGAAAGAGGTCCTGGTACCGCGCGATCATCGCCTCGTAGTGCTCGAGCGTCTCGAGGTTCTCGAGATCGCCGATGTGTTGGCTGAGAAAGGCGTCGGCCTCGCGTGTCAAACAGAACGCGTTCTTGAGTTCGCCGCCGCAGCCGAGCGTCTGCGGCAGCGGCCGCGGCAGTTGCACGGGCAGCGGGGCGTAGCCCCGAGCTCGGCGCAGCAGCCGCGGCCGCCCCTCCTGGACGGAGGCGACCGAGTCGTCACAGCGCGCGGCGATCTCGCGATCGTGGACGAGATAGGCGTCGGCAATGGGGGCCAGCTGCTCGATCTCGGCCCAGTCACTGACGATGGGCTCCTCGGCGAGGTTGCCGCTGGTCATGACGAGCGGTCGCCCGGCCGCACGCGTCAGCAGAATGTGGAGCGGCGTGTAGGGCAGCATCGCGCCCAGGTACCTCTGTCCCGGCGCGACCTCCTCGTCTACTGGACGGGTGCGCGCGTCGGCGCTGCCGCCGTCTTGCCCCGAGTCTTGCTTCGGCGCCCGCGACTCCCATTCGAGCAGCACGATGGGGGCCTCGGGCGAGGCGAGGAGCTCCGCCTCCGACCCTGACACGCGGCAGTGCCGCCGCAGCTCGTCGAGATCGCCGAACATGACCGCGAGCGGCTTGTGGGGGCGCCGCTTGCGCGCCTTGAGCCGGCGGACGGCCTCGCCGTCCGTGGCGTCGCAGGCGAGGTGAAAGCCGCCGAGACCCTTGACGGCGAGAATCTCGCCGCCGCACAACAGCTCCGCGGCCATCCGGATGGGCCCGGCGGGATCCTCAGGCGTGCCGGCGGCGAGCGTCGCGGCGGCGCGACCGTCGCCGGGAGCGGCGCCCCGCGGCGCCGCCTCTCCCCCGCCGCGTCCTTCCGCTCCGGCGGCCAGGCGCGCCAGTCGCACCTGCGGCCCACACACCGGACACGCGTTGGGCTCCGCGTGGAAGCGCCGGTCGGTGGGGTCCTCGTACTCCGCCCGGCAGGCCGGGCAGAGCGCGAAGCGCCGCATGGTCGTGCGCTCGCGGTCGTAGGGCAGATCATCGATAATGGTGAACCGCGGGCCACAGTCGGTACAGTTGGTGAATGGGTACTCGTGACGCCGGTTCGCCGGATCGAGCAACTCCAGGCGGCACGCGTCACAGGTCGCCAGGTCCGGTGAGACGAGCTGATAGGCGGCCGGGTCTGTCGCGCTCGCCAGAATGACGAAAGCGGAGGCGCCCTCCGGCTCGGCCGCCTCCACGACGCACGAGGTGATGCGGGAGCGCGGCGGCGCCTCCCGCGGCAGCGCTGCCGCAAAGGACTCGACGGCAGCCGGGTCGCCCTCCACCAGGACCTGGACCCCGGCCGACGTATTGCGCACCCATCCGGTGACGCCGTGGCGCTGGGCGAGCGTGTACACGTACGGGCGAAAGCCGACGCCCTGCACGACGCCGCGGACGGTCAGCCGGACGGCGTCGCGACCAGACTCACGGTCGCCATCGCCCGGCGCCCCTCGCACCTTGCCACTCGCGTCCGTCTGTCGCGCCTCGCCGTCCACGTCAATCAATGGTGATCAGGCCAGCGCGCAGGGCATACTTGGCCAACTCCGCCACGTCGTGGACGCTCAGCTTGCGCATGAAGCGGCCCATCAGCAGCAGCGAACCCACTCGCGGACGCTTCATCCCTTTCCTTTCGCCGCCGGCCGGCCGTCTCCCGCGCCACCCGCGAGAGGCGTGGCCACGTTGTCTGGGGTCTCGACCTAGTGTTCCCAGGGTGTTCTCACTACAGTATGCACCACGCTGACGCCGCGCTGCCGGCGGAGGTCCTCCGCGTAGTGGCAGTCACCGGGGTGGCAGCCCGCAACCGGTCCGCGCCCTGGGCCCGAGCCACGTCAAGTAGGTGCGCGTCGTCGACTTCGAGGGCGCGGAGATCTGCCGCTACAAGCCGCACGAGTACGCCGACTACGTCGCCGAGCACGTCGAGCCCTGGAGCTACCTCAAGTTCCCGTATCTCAAGCAGCGCGGCTGGAAGGGCTTCGTCGAGGGCATCGACTCGAGCCTCTACTGCGCCACGCCGCTGGCCCGCCTCAACGTCGCCGATCGCATGGCGACGCCCAGGGCGCAAGAGGCCTTCGAGGAGATGACCTCGGTCATCGGCCACCCGTCCAGGCTCCTGCTCGGCAACCACTGGGCGCGCCTGGTCGAGATGGTCCAGAACGCCGAGATGCTCAAGCAATACTGCGACGACCCGGAGATCACCGGCGACGAGTTCCGCGTGATCCCGCAGCAGATCACGGGCGAGGGCTTCGGCATCGTTGAGGCGATGCGCGGCACGCTCACGCACCACTACACCTGCGACGAGAACGCGATCTGCACGAGCGCCAACCTGATCGTCGGCACCACCAACAACAACGCCCCCACCCAGATGGTGACGAAGAAGGCGGCGCAGGCGCTGATCCAGCCCGGCGTGGAGCCCGACCAGGGTATCCTCAACATGGTCGAGATGGCCTTCCGCGCCTTCGACCCGTGCTACAGTTGCGCGACGCACAGCCTGCCCGGCGAGATGCCGCTGCAGGTCACGATCCACAAGGGCGGCGAGGTGTACAAGGAGTTTCGGCGCTGTTGCTGAACGCGAGCCAACAGCGCATGGATCTGACGACTCGACAGAAGGGAGGCGGCCAGGCGGAGTCGCCCCGCCGCCTCCGCACCCTCATCATCGGGATGGGCAACCCGATCCTCTCCGACGACGCCATCGGCATCATCCTCGCCACCGGCCTCCACAAGCGGCTCGGTGACCTTCCCGATGTCGACGTGATCGAGGAGTGCTGCGTCGGCGGCCTCAACCTCATGGACCTGATGACCGGCTACGACCGCCTCATCGCCCTCGACTCCATCAAGACCATCGACGGCGTTCCGGGCACGTGGTACGCCTTTGACGCTACGGCCCTCCGCGAGACGATGAACCTGCGCAACGTCCACGACGCGAACTTCGCCACCTCGCTGGCCCTCGGCCGCCAGGTCGGCACGCACCTCCCCAGCGACGAGGAGTGCCACATCGTCGCCGTAGAGATCGCCGAGAACATGACCTTCTCCGAGCAGCTCACGCCGGCGCTGCAGGCCGCGCTGCCGGGGCTGCGCGCTGAGATCGAGGCGTACGTGCTCGGGATTCTGGCGAAGGACGAGGCGCGATAGCCGGCCGGGAACGACAGAGGGCGGGGCCAGATGGCCCCGCCCCTGCCCTCAGGCTGTCGAGCCGGCGGCGTTCAGACGTTCCGCGTCGCCCGGCTGATGACCTCGCCGGTCGCCTGACTACGCACCGTCACCTCGAGCGGCATGTGGCCGGGCAGAGTATGGGTGGCGCAGCCGAAGCACGGATCGTAGGCGCGGAACGCCATCTCGATCATGTTCAGCGTGCCCTCCCCCACCTCGCTGCCACCAGTGATGAGGCCCATCGCCGCCTTCTTCAGCGACATGGAGATGGCGGCATTGTTGTTGGTGGTGCCGACGATGAGGTTGACGGCGGTCGTCATCCCTTGCTCGTCGCACGTGTAGTGGTGATAGAGCGTACCGCGGGGGGCCTCGACGACGCCGACGCCCTCGCCGACGATCCCCGCGGGAATTGTGCGCACGTTGGGGCTGACGATCTCGGGATCGGCGGCCAGATCGCGGGCGCGCTCGGCGGCGTAGAGCAGTTCAACGAGGCGCGCCCAGTGCGTGGCCAGCGTCTGATGCACCGGCTTGCCGCCCAGCGTCGCCACGTAGCGCTCGTACTGTTCCTGGGCGAGCGGCGTCGCCATGCCGTCCGCGGCATTCAGACGGCTGAGCGGCGAGGCGCGGTACACGCCGGACTCCGTGCCATCGACGAAGCCTTTCCAGCCGACGTTCTTGAGGTACGGATACGTCAGGTAGCTGTAGGGCTCGACGCGCTCCGCGATGTGGTCCAGATAGTCGGCGCCGGCGAACTTGACGAACTCGGCGCCGTCCGGATCCACCACCCGCACGCTGCCGTCGTAGAAGTTCACCTTGTTCTGCTCGTCGACGAGGCCCATGGAATACATGCGATGGGTGAACGCGTCGCTCATGATCAAGTCGACGTAGTCGCTGTTGCCGAGCACGATGTCGTCGAAGAGCTTGAGCGTGAACTGCGCGAAGTCCACCATGTCGCTCGTGATCTGCACCATGCGGTCGCGCTGCTCGACCGTGATCGGCGAGCTCACGCCCCAGGAAGGCCACACACCGGGTGGATCTGCTTGCCGCCGATCATCGAGATGAGCTCGGCGGCCTCGGCGCGCAGCTTGATGACCGCGCCGGCCGTCTCCAGGCCCACCTTGTTGATCACGCCGAGGATGTTGCGCAGCGCCGGCTCGGACTGCGGCCCCATGATGAAGTCCGGACCGGCGAGCACGTAGAAGTGCGTCGCGTGATCGGTCACGAAGAACGCGTTGTAGAGGAGTTCGCGCAGTTTTCGGCCGGCTGGGGAGGGCTCGACGCCGAAGACGGCGTCCAGCGCCTTGGCCGAGGCGATGTGATGCGCCTCCGGGCACACCCCGCAGATGCGCGGCGTGATGCGCGCCAGCTCCTCGACGGGTCTGCCGACGCAGAAGCGCTCGAAGCCGCGCAACTCCGGGATCTGAAAGTAGACATTGGCGACCTCGCCGGCGTCGTCGAGGAAGATCTCGATCTTGCCGTGGCCCTCGAGCCGAGTGATCGGATCGATGGAGATGCGTTTCATCACACCTGAGCCCTCCTGAGGAGCGAGTTGGCGAGCCCGAAGCGGTAGAAGGTCCCCACGGGATCGGGCACGGCCGCCGCGACCTCGGCGATCTGCTCGGTCGTCGGCGCGTCGATGATCGAGGCCAGCGTCGTGAGCATCTTGGCGCCCTGGTCGACGACGCCGGCCGGCGGGCCGTAGCAGCCGCGGCAGGCCATGCCGACGGCCGTGCAGCGGCTGCCGCAGCCCGCCCGCGTCGCCGGGCCCATACAGACGACGCCCTGCTCAAGCAGGCACTTCTCCGGATCGGGCTGGAACTCCCAGATCCGGCGGAAGCCGGCAACCTTCTTCTCCTCTTTGACCCGCTTGCACTCGTCGCAGCACGTGCGGGGCGCGACGCCGATCGTCGACCCCTTGGGCGGCAGTTCGCCCTCCCCCTTGAGTCCGGCGATGACGACGTCGAGCACTCCGGCGATCTGGCGCGCCTCGGGCGCGCAGCCCGGCATGAAGTAATCGACGTCGACGGTCTGCGCCAAGGTGCGAACGGTGTCGTACAGGTGCGGCAGCTCGAGTCTGCCCTCGGGCGCCTCGAAGACCTCCTGCGGGGAGACGCCATCCGGATTGACGAGCGACGGCTGCCCGCTGTAGACGAGATCCTTGATCTCCTGCGCCGTCGCTACGTTGGCGAGGCTGGGGATGCCGCCGTTCACGGCGCAGGCCCCGAAGGCGACGAGCACCCTGCACTTGGCGCGCAACAGCCTGGCGAGGTGCTCGTTCTCGGCGGTGCGGATGCAGCCGTTGAAGAGGCAGATGTCGATGAAGCCGTCGTCGTAGCCTTCAACGTCCTTGTACTTGAAGTCGGCAGCGGCCGGCCAGAAGACCACCTCGAAGTTCTCGTCGACCTCGACGATCTTCTCCTTGATCTCGAGGAAGGCGATCTCGCAACCGCCGCAGCTGCCGGCCCAGTACATGGCGAATTTGAACTTGCGGGGCGGTGTGCCTTCGGCGCCCCGCTCGATGGCCTTGCTCCGAGGGCCGCTCATGCCGTCGCCACCTCCTTCTCGCGCTCGGCCGCTGCGAGCTCGGCCGCGAGGTCGGCGCGCGTCTCCTTCTCCCAGCCCAGCGGCCCGAGGGCACGCACCTCCTCGGTGAACTCGTTGACGACGCGGGCGAACTTGTCGCCCTCGGCCGCCGAGATCCATTCGAGACGGACGCGGCCGGGCTCCAGCCCGAGCTGCTCAAGCAGCTTCTTGACGAGCGGGAAGCGCCCGGCCGTGCGGTAGTTGCCGTTGATGTAGTGGCAGTCGCCGGGATGACAGCCGGCGATGAGTACGCCGTCGGCGCCCTCGGCGAAGGCCTTCAAGACGTGTGTCGCGTCGACGCGCCCCGAGCAGTTGGTGCGGATGGGCACCAGGTTCGGCGCGTACTTCATGCGCGATGTTCCGGCCAGATCGGCGCCGTTGTAGCTGCACCAGCGGCAGAGGAAGCCGATGAGGCGCGGCTCGAACTGTTCACTCACGCGGGCGTCTCCTTCGTTCCCGTTCATCTGACCGCCAGAGCTCCCTCGATCTCGGCGAAGATCTGCTCGTCGAGGAAGCCGCGCTGCTGCGGCACGCCAGACCCGCAGGCGGCGACGCAGACGCCGCAGCCCTTGCAGCCGGCCTCGACAACCTGAGCGACGCCCAGCTCCTCGTCGTACTCGATCGCGCTGTGGGGGCAGAGGCCCACGCAGATGTGGCAACCCGAGCACCTGGTGGGGTCGATGTACGAGATCGTGGGCTCGATTCTCACGGCGTCGTGATTGACGAGCCTGAGAGCGCCGACGGCCGCCGCCCCGGCCTGCGCGACCGTATCGGGGATGTCCTTCGGCGCCTGGCAACAGCCGGCGATGAAGATGCCGTCGGTGGCCGTCGCGACAGGCTCGAGCTTGGGGTGGCATTCGAGGTAGAACCCAGACGCGCTGCAGCCGATGCCGAACAGCTGTGCGATCTCCCGGGCGTCGTCGTTGGGCGAGAGCCCGACGGTGAGGACGGCCATGTCGACAGGGATGCGCCGTACGACGCCGAGCAGGGTATCCTCGGTCTTGACGATCAACCGGCCCTCTTCTTCTGAGGTGAGCGCGCCCCTCGTGATCTCGGCGGCGCGCCCCCGTACCATGTGGACGCCCTCGTCCATGAGCCGCTTGTAGAACTCCTCGTAGCCCTTGCCGAAGCAGCGCATGTCGATGTAGAGCTCGTAGATCTCCGTCTCGGGCAGCTGCTCCTTGATCAGGTGCGCGAACTTGAGGGCCGACATGCAGCAGACGCGCGAGCACCACTCCTGGTACTTCGCGTCGCGGCTGCCCACGCAGTGCAGGATCGCGATCGACCTGGGCTCCTCGCCGTTCTTGCACAGGACGCGGCCCGCCGTCGGCCCAGAAGCGTTTGAGAGGCGCTCGAACTCGAGACTGGTGATGACGTTGTCGAGACGCCCGTAGCCGTAGCGCTCCTCCAGGGCCGCGTCCCACAACTGGTAGCCGGTCGCGAGGATCACGGCGCCGACGGTGATCTCGATCGTCTCATCCTGCTGCTCGAAGTCGATGGCCGCCGGCCCGCAGGCGGCGACGCAGGGCTGCTTGCACTTCTTGCCCTTGAGCGTGAGGCAGTGCCGCGGATCGATCGTGGCAAGCAGCGGAACCGCCTGGGCGAAGGGGATGTAGGCGGCGCTGCGCTTGCTCAGGCCGCAGTCGAACTCGTTGGGCACCTTGCGCACCACGCAGGCCTCGGTGCAGAGGCCGCAGCCGGTACACGTGTCGACATCCACGTAGCGGGCCTTCTTCCTGACCGTGACCGTGTAGTTGCCGACGTGACCGTGAACATCGACGACCTCACTGTAGGTGAGGAGCGTGATGTTCGGGTCCTTGCCAGCGGCCGACATCCTCGGGGTGAGGATGCAGGCCGAGCAGTCGAGCGTCGGGAACGTTTTGTCGAACTGGGCCATGTGGCCGCCCAGCGACGGCTTGCGCTCGACGAGGTAGACGTTCTTGCCGGTGGCGGCAAGCTTGAGCGCCGCGTCGATGCCGGCGATGCCGCCGCCGACGACGAGCACGTCCTGATTGACCGGCACCTCGATGGGCTCGAGTGGCTCGTTGAGCGGCAGCCGGCGGATCTGGGCGCTCAGGATGCGCTTGGCCTTCATCGTCGCCGCGACAGGATCCTCAGTGACCCACGAGCAGTGCTCACGGATGTTGGCCATCTGCAGCAGGAACGGATTCAGCCCGCCATCGCCGGCCGCCTTGCGGAAGGTCGGCTCGTGCATCGTCGGCGAGCAGGCGGCCACCACGGCGCGCGTGACGCCGAGCTCGTCGATGTCCTTCCTGATGAGGTCTTGACCAGGGTCCGAGCACATGTACCGATACTCGCGCGCCACGACGACGTTGGGCTGCTCCCCGGCCCACCCGACGACGTCCTCGACGTCGACCTTGCCGGCGATGTTGGTGCCGCAGTCGCAGACGTAGACGGCGATCTTCTCCCCGCTCATCGAGCACCTCCCGCGGCCGCCGGGGCCGTACCCATGAGCACGTGAGCGACGCGCGCCGTGGAGACGAGCTGCATGCTCAGGCCCAGCTCCCTGGGGTGCGCGCCGAGCGCCAGACCGGCGAGCTGGGTGAAGTACAAGACGGGGATCTCGTAGTCGGTCCCCAGCGCCTTGTTGATCACCGGCTGGTAGCTCTCGAGGTTCATCTCACAGAGCGGGCACGCGCAGACGATGACGTCGGCGCCCCAGTCCCTGGCCGACTTGAGGATGTCGTGGCAGAGCTGCTGCCCCGTCTCGGGCATGGTCATCATCATCGTGCCGCCGCAGCAGCGGAGCTTGGCCGGGAAGTCGCGCAGCGGCTCGGCGCCGAGCGCCTCGAAGAGGTCGTCCATGGTCCTCGGATTCTCGTTGCTGTCGAACGCGCCCATTGGCCGCGAGAACTGGCAGCCGTAGTAGCTGGCGACCTTGAGACCGTTGAGCGGCTGCCTGCGATGCGCGGCGATCGCCTCGAGGCCGATGTCGTTGATGAGGATGTCCATGAGATGCCGGACGCGCTTGCTGCCGTCGTAGCTTCGTCCCACGGCCTCGAGCGCGCCGCCGACCTGCTCGCGAACCTCCTCGCTCTCCGCAAGGTAGCGATTGGTCTTGGCGAGGACCGTGTAGCAGGCGTTGCAGATGACGGCGAGGTCCTCGCTCCCCTGATCCTGCGCCAGCGAGAGGTTACGGGCGGCGATGGCGAACGACTCCATCTCGCGCACAGAGAAGTAGGCCGTGGCGCCACAGCAGTTCCAGTCGTCCAGTTCGACGAGGTCGACCCCCAGGCGCCGCATGAGGGCACGGGCCGAGAGGTCGTACGCCCTGCCCGTGCCCTCGACGGAGCATCCGGGGTAGTACAGGTATCTCGAGGGATAGCTCATTCCTGCTCCGCCTCCCTCGCGTCCAGGTGCTGGCCGATCGCCTTGATCTCGTCCTTGCCTGCGATCGTCTTCGGCAGCAGTGGCATGCGGCCTGCCTGGAGGAGCTTCATCCCGAGGCCGGCGAACTTGAAGGCGGCACGCTGGTCGCGGGTGAGCATGTACCGCGCCATCAGCTCGGCCTCGGCGCTGCGTCCGTGCCGGTGCACGCCGTCGATGAAGAACTTAGTGAGCGCGGGATTCTTCTGCTCCTTCGGCACGAGGTCATACTTGATCGCCAGCCGCTTGAGCTCGTACATCAGGTCGGTGATCTTGATCTGCGCCGGGCAGCGCACGGTGCATGCGTAGCACGAAGTGCACAGCCAGAGCGTGTTGCTCTTGACGACCTGGTCGATCTGCCCGGCGCGGAAGGCGGCGATCACCTCCCGCGGCCCGTAGTCCATCAGGTGACTCGTCGGGCACGACCCCGTGCATGTGCCGCACTGCTGGCAGACCCTGATGTGGTCGCCGTCCGGCATGCTCAGCACGTCACGGACAAAGGTGTCGTGCAGCTCCTTTGCCAGCGTCGATGGTGGTAGTTCGGTCATGCAGCCCCCCCCTGCAGGACGACAGAAGTGCGGGGGCGAGCGGACGGGCAGCCCGGAACGAGCGGTAGAGTACTGCCTGGTATCGGCATGCGCGAGGACGCCCCGACTACCCATTAGAGTACAAACAGGGGCAATGTGTCCAGACCAGGGCGTTTGCACCCCACAGGCACAAGCCGAGCAGCGTTCTCTTGACCGATGACACAACCCGACGTGCGACGCGGAAGCAACATGACGTCTCCGGAAGAGGGTGTTCAGGCTGTGCCCGAACCGGCATACCCATCAGCCGTACCGCACAGGCCGTGTCGAGCGCCAGGGCGACATCGCTGCTGCTTTGCCCCCGTCGCCGCAATCCTCTACAATCCCTTGGCCATTTGGAGGGCCGACGTAGCTCAGCTGGCAGAGCACATCACTCGTAATGATGGGGTCCGGGGTTCGATTCCCCGCGTCGGCTCCAGCGGACTGACCATCGGGCCGCTCACTGATACTCCTGCTGCTTGTCGATGCAGTGTGTCCCGATGCCTGGTGCGGCACGCAGGTGTTGGCAGAGACATGAAGCGATCCGCCCCCGGAGTCAAGGTTCGTCACATCTCCACCGTCAGCTCGGCCAGATCCGGGTGAACCCCGATCTCGCTCTCGAGCCGGGTGCGCAGCGTGGTGTGCGGGAGGCGATGCCCGAGCAGGGCGAGTTGCTCCACGATCAGGGCGACATCCCGCTGCTCCACCTTGACCCGGCACGCCTCTCCGTTCCAGCGCAGTACCTTGCAGGAGAGGGTGAACTCCTCGCGCCGGCCATCGACGATGACCGTGACCTCTCGGGTCTCCTCCGCGACGTCGAAATGCTCGTGGCTGCTCACCAGACGGTGGTAGCCCCAGGCGCCGAGCTCCGAGGCAAGGAACGTCATGACCTCCGCCTCGAGGCCCGCATCAAGATCGAGCAGCAGGACGAAGCCTGGCCTGCCCTTCTTGGTCAGCGAGCTCAGGAGCTGGTAGTTGCGCACACCCATGCCAGTCAACCCATCGAGAGCCTGCCTGATCTCCTCGCCGCTGCGGTCGTCCACCTGCACGAGGAGCAGTCGCTGCTCGCCCACCAACTCACCTCATCTCTGACTCTTGCCGCTGCCGGTCAGTCACGACATAGCGCTGAGGGCGAGGCTCGCCACCGTCTCGGCGCGCGGCCGCGTGCCCGGGATGCCGGCAGTGACAATCGCGCCCTTTTCGGCGGCGACGGCCGCTTCGGCCGGCGTCATGATGCCCATGGCGGCGGCCACCGCGGCAGGCACCGTGATGTTGATGATCGTGTTGCCCGCAAGATAGAGCTCGTCGAGCACGGCGGCGACCATGGGGATGCACCATGCGATGTCTTCATGCTGCCCCTGCGCCACTTCCGGAATGATCTTGTGCACCACGCCCGCCAACGGGATGACTTGCCCGTCCACGCTCACGTCGGCATCGGCCAAGCAGTCGAAGGCGAGGTAGCGCTCCACCATGTGGCCTTCACGCCGAGCGCCTCCGCAGATGCGCGTGACATGGATCTTGATGTCCTTGCCGGCCATGCCGCTGAACATCGCGTTGGCGCGTGCCTCTACCGTGTCCTGACGCTCGACATCGAGGGCCGTGACGACGTCTTCCACCGACTTGCCGGCCGAGAGGCCTTCGTAGGCGGCGACGGCGCGACGGTAGCAGGCCTGGATGCGCACCGGCTCGGTCGCCATGATCAGGGTATCGGTGACCGCTCCTCCGCGGATCTCGACGGCCTTGCGGGCGATGGTGTTCACGGCGCACAGGGCGGTCTCGGGATCGATTGACGACGCCTGCCGCCAAGCCACGATGTCGCGAGCCACGGCGTCCCTGTCGCCGTCCTTGGCGATGAGGTCCTTGAGGGTGAGCACGGCGTCGGCGCAGATGTGGCCGAGGGGCGGGTTCAGGGGCCCGCCGGAGAAGCCTGCGATGCCCTCCTCGAAGATCGCCAGCAGTTCGTCGAACATCATCATGCCGATGACGGATGCACCGCCGACGTCCTTCAGGATCAGGCCGAGGTCACCGATCAGCCGGCCTGTCTCGTACTCCTCGCCCGTGATGCGCACGTGCAGCTTCTCGGGCAGACCCGCGGTCGCGGCCGCCGTGCGGCCGGCGACGACGGCGCTCGTGACGGTCCCATAGGGGCCGTACTTCTCGGGCATGTCGGCGTCGGGATGGATGATCTCCAGGATGGCCGCGGCGCCGAAGAGGGCGGCCGTCGTGGGGTGCACCGGCATGCCGGCGCCGGCCATGGCGTCGAGCATCGCCAGCGTGCCGATGCGAGCGCCGTTCTCGGCCATCGCCGGGTAGATGATGTCCTCGCCGAGGGCGCTATGGCCATACAGGGGTCCGCCCCCTACGTTCTGCGGGATGCTCCGGCCGCTGATGGGGCTGAGGGTGCCGTCCATCATCGCCTGGTTGATGGCGGCGACGGCGGGGAAGCCGGATATCTTGTTGTTCATCTTGGCCGTGGGCAGCGCGGCGACGCCGCAGCGATCGACGCCCGCGAGCATGCGTGCCGTCGCCCCAAGCTTGCGGTTGCCAGCCGGGATGCCGACCTGGGCGGCGGCGCCGACCAGGTACAGACATGCCGCCGAGAGGAGCGCCGCGTTGGCCCCGTCGGCCCCCGCGGCGCGAGCCGCATCCAGGGTGTGCTGCAGGATGTCGTCGATGGGCTGGCGCTTCGCGTTCGCGTACTTGACCTCCACTGTCTGCCCGCGAAGGACCTCCTCGGCGATCACGTTCGTGATTGCGAAGACGGCCATGTTGAGCATGCCATGGCCGGCGGTCAGAGCCTCGATGCGGTCACTCGTCATCCAATCGGGTCGTGCGCCCGCGCTCATGGCGGCGGCGTTGATGATGCGGCAGGCCTTGTCGTCCATGCTCGTTCTCCTTCGTCTCGCGGAGTGTGGCGTCGCCCGTGCACGAGGCAGGCGGACAAATCGCTGCACGACTCGCCGATCCGGGAGCCTCGATCCACCCGCTCTCGCGTAAAGGCTACGGCTAACGGCACCGCAGAACAACGGGCAAGCCCTGCGCGACCTGCGGCCGCTCTGCCGCAGCCGCGACTGCCCGCACCTACCCTGAAGCTGTCCGATCTACCGGCGCACAGTGACCCTGACCCTGGGCGAGCTGAAGCCGCGACGCAGGGTGAGCGTCCCTGTGGACATGACGCGGTAGTACCTGGTCCTCAGCGGCCGGACCGCGAAGGAGTAGTGGCCCCGGGCGTTGGTCGTCGTGCTCTGGGTCTGCACCCAGTCGCCGGACTCGGAGCGGAACAGGACGACGTCGTGACCTGGAATGGGGGTCGAGTCGGCCGCGTGCTTGACCAAGCCGGAGATCCTTGCCGAGCCGCCCCGCCAGATGGTCATCGCGTAGAAGGGGGGCTACCGCGCTTGACAGGACGCGAGGGCGGCCGGAAGCTAGTGAAGGTTTGACCAGCTGTCCGGCCGCTCAACACAGGCGCCGCTAGCGCCTGGAATGGGGGCTACGTTCCCCCTTCGGCGAAAACGACGCATCACACCGTTTGGTCCGTCGTTCTACGTCTCGAGAGGCCTTGGGCAGGAAGTCGGAAGACTGGACGCCTTCAGGTGAGTTGGAAAGCGGTGCGTCGTGAAGACCGCGTATCGCGTGGCCGTCGTTCTAGCCTGGCTGGCCGCGGTCGCCATAGTTAGCGCCGGCGGCGCCGCCGGAAATGCGGCCCACTGGCAGGTCCTTGACGCCGGCAGCGTTGTCGGGCAAGGCAGCGATGACGGCACAGCGGGGATCGCCACGCACGATTCATCGGGCCTCTATGCGGCGTACATGGACCAGCGCGCTTCCATCGACCGCTCGCGCAGCACACGCTCCGACGCCCGCGGCATCGTCGGCCTGCTCGTCAATCACGAGTTGGCCGTGGCCGTGACGGTGACGTTCGCGGGGGTCGCGATAGCAGTTTGGGCTATCCGCAGAGGCTCCTATCGCGGGACATGACCACCCTCCCCTCGTGGTCGCCTGCGCCAAACGGAGCATTCATCCTCAGATCGTCCGCGCGGTCCCGGCATGTCCTTCACGCTGTGGCTCTGGCGGGCGCGCGAAGGTTCGGGACGCGACTCGCCGCGACGCGCCCAGGGTCTCCGCCGACCGGCGGTGCAACTCGGCGCCGGGCTGGCTCCGCGCGGTTCGCGGTCTGATGCAGGACGGCGCGGTTCCTGCCGCGCCGCTTAGCCTCGCAAAGGGCGCCGTCGGCTTCGCCGAGTAGCCATTCGAGAGCGACCCCGCGGCAGATGCGCTCAGCCGCTTCATGGGCCTTCCGTGCGGGCGCCCCCGGCAGGACCACGACGAATTCCTCCCCACCGAACCGTCCGAGGACGTCCACTGAGCGGACGGTCTCCCGAATGACGGCGGCGACGGCGCGCAGGGGATGCCCGCCGCCCCCGGGGGCGGCGGGCATCCCCACTGGTTGGCCGATCGTTCGACGACCGGCCACGGGGTCTGATCGCCGGCCGCCGACATTGCTCCATCGGGCCCGCGAGCCGCCCGCACAGGCGGCCACGAGTGTGGGCCGTCGGGTTTGGACGTCGCGTCCGCCTCAGCGTCCGCCCATCCAGGCCAGGCCCCCGACGACGACCCCGCTGTCGCCCTCGACGCCCAGCCCGTCGCGCCAGGCGCGCAGGAAGGCTCCGTGATCGCGCGGCTCCGTCAGGTCCCCGTAGTCCCCGCACACATCGCAGCGGCCGGCGTACACGGTCGTATCCGGATCTGGCTCCTGGCCGCCGTAGCGGTGAGAACAGGCGACGCAGAGATACCGCGGAAAGTTGCTCACAGGTTCTCCTCCCTGCCGTCCTCGGTCATGGTCTTCCTTCACGCCCGGTCACTCGCGGGCCGTTCCGGCGCTGATGCCTGGCAACAGTACCTGAGATCGGCAGGAAGATCGCTCGCCATGAGGACTGAGGAGGGCTCGCGCGTCCACGACGACGATGCACGCCGGCCGAGACTCGTCGACCCCGCTCGGACGGGCGTCCGGAGGCCGTCCGCCCTACCGCCGAACGGCGACCTTCACCCGGGGCGAGCTGAAGCCGCGTAGCAGGGTGCTCGTACCCGTCGACATCACGCGGTAGTACCTGGTCCTCTGCGGCTGGACTACGAAGGAGTAGACGCCACCGGCGCCCGTCGTCGCGCTCTGGACCTGCGCCCAGCCGCCGTCGGTCGTGGAGCGAAGCAACACGACCTCGTGCCTTGCGATCGGGGTCGAGTCGGCCGCGTACTTGACCATGCCGGAGATCCTCGCCGAGCCGCCCCGGCAGATCGTCGTCGCGCGCGGGGCGGCGTAGACCATGACGGGGCTCTTGCAGCTCCATACCAGCGAGTAGTCCCCATCCGCGGCCGGCTGCTTGGCGAAGACGGCAACGTAGTACCTGCCGCCGGAGGGCAGGTGGGCGTGCGTGAGCTGGATCGGGAAGCTGAGGCCGGCGGCCGTCGCGAAGGGGACGCTGCCGGTCACGCTGACCGCGTCGGGACCGTAGACAGCCACGCCCGCCGGCTCCGCGGGCGCGCCGAAGAGAGACGGGTCGCCCGTGAGCGTGAGGGAGAGCCGATCCCAGAACCGCGCGGGGACGCTGTAGACGTTGACGCCGCCGTCAGCCCCCGTCAGATGACCCTGGACGGGGGACGGGGGCAAGGGCACGCCCGGGATGTCGGCGGCGGCGTGCGCAGCCTGCGGCGCCGCGAGCAGCGCGCAGCACAGGACGGCGACCAGGCCGGCGGCCGCGACAGCGCACCGGCGGCCCGGCAGGCGCATACGGAGACCGGTCATCGTAGCCACGCAGTCGCTCAGTCCGCCTGCCGGGCGTAGCGGGCCGCGCCCGGGAAAAGGACGTTGTTCTCGAGGTGGACGTGCTTGTGCAGGTCGGCCTCGAAGGCCTTGAGCTGCTGATAGGTGAGCGTGTACGTGGCGCAGGCGTCGGGCGGCACAGCATAGCCCATGGCCTGGTCGCGGATCTGGTGCAGGGCGGCGCCGACCTCGTCATGGTCGCGGGCCAGCGACGCCAGGCCGTCCGCGATGGTCGCCGCGTCCTCCGTCGTGACCGGCAGACCGGCCTCCGCGGCGGCCTCGGCGCGCCTGATCGCCGGGAAGACGACCTGCTCCTCCTCCTTGAGGTGCGTCGTCAGAGCGGCCGCGATGCCGTCGAACGCGGCCGCGATGCTCACCAGCTCGGGATGGTGGTCGCCGTGGACGTCGGCGATCTTGCGGGCGTAGGCGGCGTTCCGCGCCGTGTTCTCCCGCACATAGGTGTGGTGTGCGCGCTCGATGTAGTCGGTCAAGTGCGTGAGACTCCAGCTCGCGAAGTCCTGATCGCGAGCCGGCGGCGTGCTGGTGACGGCCTCGAGCTCTCGCGCAAGAGCGGCCGGATCGAGGCGACGCTCGGCGCAGGCGGCGCCGAGCGTCGTCGCGCCGCCGCAGCAGAAGTCCACGCCGTGGCGCTCAAAGACGGCCGCCGTGCGGACGTCGGCGGTGACGATGTCGCCGACGGTGACGGCGGGGTCGCTGAAGATCGGGGTGCTCGCGATCCCTTCCTTCGTGCCGGGAACAAACGGTGTCGCCTTCTACGTTACCAGAGGCGCCCCGCCTGCGTACCCCATGGCGATCGCGGCCGTGCCGGTGTCAAGCGGGAGCCGACGCTCAAGTGCGACGTGGCTCCGACGGAGACGGGACCAGGCTCGCGGCCCTGTCGGCGGCGACCGGGGGTCCCCGGTCCTGCCGCTCAGCGCGGAAAGCGGCCGCCGGCTCGCGCATCCAACGCTGATGAGGGGAGTCCCTGCAGAGAGGACCCGACGGCGCCGCTGGTCGCCAGGTATGAGATCGTCCTGATCCTGATCGCGAGCGCCGCTCTTCGTCTTCCTCCTCGCCCGGCTCGCGCGCCGGTGCATGGCCGACCCCTCAGGCTGGCACGCGACAGTTCTGGACGCGACTCCGCATCCCGCGCGACTGCGGCTCCGGGATCGGGGCTGACACCTTCAGGCGCTCAACCGCCTCCGTCGCCTCGTCGCCAGACGACCCGAAGGGGCTGTCCGATCAGGGAGGCAGAAGGCTTGCTCATCGAGCGGGGAGCCCTGGAGTGGCGATACCAGGCAGTGCTCGAGGTCTTCGACGGCCTGGCAGTGACCAACGATACCCGCGCCCAAATGGCCCCGAACGCCATCGCGCCCCATGCAGCTCCGCGCTGCGGCTCGGTCCGAGGCGCTGAGCTGCTCACGCGCCGGAGATCAGAGGCGGATGCGCCTGGCTCCGCTGCTCGTGGCGCCTGACCATCAAATCGGCGCCCATCGCTGCCGCAGCGCCCAGGGCGCCGGGGCCCACAAGGACCAAGAGGACCGGCACCTGATCGACGTCGGGTGAGAGCGACCCTGTCGCCCAGACGATCTCGCCCACGATGAAGGCGACGCAGCCCGCGGTCGCGAGCAGACGAACGATGTCGAGCCGCACGTGCGTGCGCCGCTGCGGCGAGAGGTCACGCAGCGCGTCGACGTCTAGCCACACACTCGCGGCAAGGTACACCGCGAGAACGACGACCACCTCGACCCACACTGCCCCCGGGATGTTCCCCTGGGTCAGGCCGAGGATGCCTGCCAAGGCGAGGACGGCGATCAGGACGACCAGCCCGGCGATGAAGCCCAAAACCGCCCCCAACGCGGCCGTCCCGTCGACATGACGCCCGTGCAGGTACCACGCGAGCAGGGGTCCGAGGAGCACGGCGGCAAAGCCGACGACCGCCGGCATCCCGGCGCCCAACGAATCCAGCCCGAGGACGATGCCGACCAAACCGGCCGTCAGCAGGCCGCCGTCGCCCGCCAGAAGCGCCCGCGGACCCACTTTGAACGTTGGGGCAGATGGCCATGACGCTCGCCCCCCTTCACCCCAGTAGGTACCACGCGGACCTGCCGCGTCACCTACATGGGGTGTTCCCCCCGCCGTGCGCCCTCTCACGCGACAAGCGTTGCGTCTGCGCACATCGCTCCGGGCCGGCCGCCTCCGTCCGTGGACCCCATACCTGGAGCGTCGTGACTCGGTCCCAACGCGGCGGATCCGATGCTCGTATCTGCTCACTAGCGCTCGGCATCCAAACGGTCGCACCTGTAATCCCCACCCAATCTGCGGACATATGTAGGTAGAGACACCGCGAGCACAGGGACTGGGGCGCAATGGACCAGGACGCGCAGGTACGAGCGGCTCGTTTCACCCGTCTCTACGACGCGCACTACTCGGCTGTGCGGGCCTACGCGTGGCGACGAGGAGCGGACACGGCCGACGACGTGGTGGCAGAGACCTTCGCGCTCGCCTGGCAGCGTCTCGACCATCTACCCGACGCGCCCCTACCGTGGCTGATCGGCATCGCCCGCAACGTGCGTCTCAACCAGGAGCGCGGCGAGCGCCGACGCCGGGAACGCGAGATGAGGTCCGCCCAGAGCGAAGCTCCCTCCTCGTTCATGGAAGAGTTCGAGACGCACTCCTCACTAACAGAGGCATTCCGCCGCCTGTCAGAACGCGACCGCGAGGTCCTGCTGCTGGCGGCCTGGGAACGCCTCGACCGCGCCGGTCTGGCCACAGCCCTCGGCTGCTCGAAGACGGCCGCCGGCGTTCGGCTGTATCGGGCCCGGAAGCGGCTCGCGGCGGCGCTGTCACTGATCGACGCGGAGAGCGAGGGCATCTCCGCCGCACCTGGAGGTCTTGTCGATGGCATTTGACGTTCTCCAGCTCCTGCGCGCTGCCGATCCGGCAGCGGCAATGGCCGAGCCCGACGCCGACGAACGCGAGCGCCTGCTGCGCGCGATCCTCGCCACGCCCCTCGACCCGCGCGCCGCGCGCCGATGGCCCCGCCTCCGAGGCCGCACACTCGCCGTGCTCGTCGCCGGCGCCGTCCTCCTCGGCGGCGGGGCGGTCTACGCGGGTGGCTACGTCGCGAATGCGCCCTCACAGGGCAAACTGGTGTGGAAGTTCACGGCCGGGGCTGCCGTACGGTGGTCCCCGGCCGTCTCTGACGGAGTGGTCTACGTCGGCAGTGACGACGGCCATCTCTATGCGGTCGACGCGCAGAGCGGGCAGGAAAGATGGGAGTTCCAGGCGGGCCATCTGACCCTGTCTAGGCCTACCGTCGCGGATGGGGTGGTCTATGTCGGCGCCGGCGATCTGGACCTCCAGGACCTCCATCTCTACGCCTACGCCCTGGACGCCCAGGGCGGGCAGGAGAGGTGGAGGTTCAAGATGGCCGGTCGTTTTCGGGTCTCCTCACCGGCCATCTCGGACGGGGTGGCCTACGTCGCTGATGACCGCTATCTCTACGCGCTCGACGTCCAGAGCGGGGTGGAGAGATGGAGGTTCCAGGCGGACGGTCGACCGCAGGAGCAGCGGGGAGCCTATGAAGATTCGGACCTGTTCTCACCGGCCGTCTCCGACGGCGTGGTCTACGTCGGCAGCAACGACACCTATCTCTACGCGGTCGACGCCCAGAGCGGGCAGGCGAAGTGGAAGTTCCAGGCGGGCGGTGGGTTCTACGGCGGCTTCTGGTCCTCCGCGGCCATCTCCGGTGGGGTGGTCTACATCAGCAACGATGACGGCTATCTCCACGCCCTGGACGCCCAGAGCGGACAGGAGAGATGGAAGTTCAAGACGGGGGACACCCTCGGTTCCCCCCCGGCCATCTCCGGCGGGGTGGCCTACGTCGCCAACTATGAAGACTATGACGATCACGACGGCTGGGACGGCTATCTCCACGCCCTGGACATCCAGAGCGGGCGGGAGAAGTGGACGTTCCGCGCGGACGAGGCGCTCGCCGACCCCGACGGCACCCCCCATTCCGGCGTTGGCATGGGCGACCCCCCGGCGATCTCCGGTGGGGTGGTCTACTTCGGCAGCAATGACGGCTATCTCCACGGGCTGGACGCCCAGAGCGGGCAGGAGAAGTGGCAGTTCGAGACGGGTGACCCGGAGGCTTGCCACTACTCCCTAGCCGTCTCTGGCGGGCTGGTCTACTTCGGTGATGACGGTCATGTCTACGCGATGAAGTAGGTCCGGCTGGGCAGGTGCTCGGCGGACGGATGGGCCGCCACCCGGTGAGGGCGGCCGCCTCTGATGTTGGAGGCAGCATGGTCCTCGGCTCGCCCACGCGACAGACTGGAGGGGGCAGATCATGAAGGGGTCAGCGAGATCACGAGTAGCTACATCCATCATCGTCGTGCTCGCGTCGCTCGCCCTGTCGGCGCCGCTCGCACTCGCCGCCTGCGGCGGCTCGGACTCGGCGAGCACCTCGTCGTCACCGACCGTAGCGGCGACGCAGTCGGCTCCCGCCACTCCCGTTCACCTTGTGGGCAGCGACTCGGTCGAGGCCACGCAGAAGGCAGTCGACGCCTTCGCGGCCGGGGTCGTCGCGCTCAGCGGCGCCCGCTTCGTCCCGCTCTACGCGGATGACGTGGTCTACGAAGACTTCTGTTTCGAGATGAGCGCCTATGGCAAGGCCGACGTCCTCAAGGAGTTGCGGCGGAGCCTCCGCCAGGCCGATGGGGCACGCATTCTTACCAGCGACGCCGATCGCGGTTGGGGCGTGCTCGAGCACCGCTGGGACTTCCACACGGTCTACGGGGTGTGGATCCAGCCGATCACGGTCCTTGAGATCCGTGACGGCAAGATCGTGACGGAGTCGTGGTACTACCAGGACCCTTCCGAACTCCCCGCCGGCAAGCCGCTCGAGCCCAAACCACTCACGTCAGTGCCGGGGCCGGCAGACACGGCGGCGGTGGCTGAAGCCGTGGCGCTCAAGTACGCGGCGGCGCTTCAGGCCAAGGACGCCGCCGCCGTAGCCGCCCTGAGTGCGCCGAAGATCGCGTTCATGGACACCGCCGCCAGTGCGGTCGGCAGCAGCCCCCGCCAGGTGCAAGCGCACTACGCCAAGATCTTCGCGAAGCCAGCCGTCCTCGTGTTCGAGAACCTGCGCTATGCCTTCGGCGAGGGCTGGGCGGCGGTCATCTGGACAGCCAGCCACCCCCAGGGTGTGAGCGGTGAGGGCGTGACCATGCTCGAGATCCGCGACGGCAAGGTCAACCGGGAGACGCTCTACTACAGCAGCACCAAGGTCCCGTTCGGGGTCTGACTCGGCGGTCTCCCGGGAGCCGAGGCGCCAAGGGAAGGAGTGAGCCATGACGAGCTCACGGAAGTTCAGATCGTACGCAGCACTCGCGCTTGCCCTGGTTGCCGTCACCGGGGTGCTCGCCTTGGCCGCGTGCGGTGGAACGAGTACCACGACGACCACCTCGCCGTCTGCTACGCCCAGCGAGGCGGCCGCGTCGCCGTCGGTCGCGCCCAGCGCCGGCGCGAGTGGCGGACCCAGTCAGACGTCCGAGCTTGTGTGGAGGTTCGGGACGGGAGCTGCCGTCCGCTCCTCGCCGGCTGTCGCCGAGGGGGTCGTCTACTTCGGCAATGACGATGGCTATCTCTACGCGGTCGACAGCTCCAGCGGCCAGCAGAGATGGAAGTTCCAGACCGGCGGGATGATTATCTCCGCGCTAGCCGTCGCCGACGGAGCGGTCTACTGCCGCAGCCGTGACGGCTATCTCTACGCAGTGGACGTCCAGAGCGGGCAGGAGAGATGGAAGTTCAAGACGGGCGGCCGCCCAGCGAATTCCTCGCCGGCTGTTGGGGGAGGGGCGGTCTACGTCGCCACCTCGAGCGGTCAAGGACCCGACGACGGCTATCTCTACGCGCTGGACAGCGGCAGCGGCCGGCAGAACTGGAAGGTGAAGACGGGAGGTCAGTACCCCTACACCACCTCCCCGGCCATCTCTGACGGGGTGGTCTACTACGGCGTGGGCAGTCTCGATGCCTTTGATGGCAAGACCGGCAAGAGGATCTGGGAGTTCAATCCGGGCGCCGTGTTTCGCGCCACGCCGGTCGTCTCGGACGGGGTGGTCTACTTCCGCTCGACCGGCTTCATCAACGGCGTGCACGCCGTGGATGCGGAGAGCGGCGAGGGGAAATGGATCTTCCTCGCGGGCTCTGACGTTGCCACCTCTCCGGCGGCCGCGGGCGGAGCGGTCTATTGCGTCGGTGATGATTTCGCCCTCCATGCGGTCGACGCTCAGACCGGAAAGGAGAACTGGAGCTCCGCGAGCTCGGCGCCGGGCCTGGCGAGTGGCTCCTCCGCCCCGGCCGTAGGGGGTGACACAGTCTGCGCAGTCGGCCGTGGGGGTCTCAACGCATGGGACGTCCACACGGGCCTGTGGAGTTGGACGTTTCTGGCCGGCGGTCCGATCCGTTCCTCCCCGGCCATCTCAGACGGAGTGGTCTACGTCGGCAGCGATGACGGCTACCTCTACGCGGTGAAGTAGAGCCGCCGTGAGGCGCTCGGCGAAGGGCGTCGCTTGAGGTTGCCGACGGTAGAAGGCCCGCCACCCGTGAGGGCGGCGGGCCTCTTCCGTGACCGGCCGCCGTATCGGAAACTGCGCCCGCACGCACGGAACGTCCGGTCAGGCACGAGCCTAGGCGCCGCTCCGGTCGACCACGAAGATGACGATCCCGGCGCCCACTTTTGCGCCCACTTTGCCCCGCACACCCTGGCGCCCCATGCGGCTCCGCGTGCCACCTGGCCGAGGCGCTGATCTGCTCAGGCGCCCGAAACCAGGTGGCCGTGGCTCCGCCGCTCGTGGCGTCTGGCCAGCAGGTCGGCGCCCGTCACCGCCGCCGCGCCCATGGCGCCGGGTTCATAGAGGAGTGCGAGGGCCTGCACCCTATCGACGTCGGGTGAGAGTCCTCTCGCCCAGACGATCCAGCCCACGACGAAGGCGACGTAGGCCACGGTCGCGAGCAGACGAACGATGTCGAGCCGCACGTGCGTGCGCCGCTGCGGCGAGAGGTCACGCAGGGCGTCGACAGCGAGCCACGCGGCCACGGCGAGGTACGCCGCGACGACGACGGCCACCACCGGCCCCGGGAGGTTCGTCTGGGACATGCCGAAGAGGCTGCCCAGCCCGTTGACGGCGAGGAACGCGACGACCGCGCCGACGATGCCGCCCAGGACCGCCCCCAGGGTGGCCGTGGCGTCGACGTGACGGCCGTGCAGGTACCACGCGAGCGGGGGAGTGAGGAGCAGGGCAACCATGCCGAGGGGCGACAGCCACCCCACGCCCAACGCATAGAGCCCCACGCCGATGCCGACCGTTGCGGCCGTCAGCAGGCCGCCGTCGCCGGCCAGAAGCGCACGTGGACCCACTTGGAACGTTCGAGCGGATGCCATGACGCTCGCCCCCTTCACCGCCCGGTCGACGCGGCGCGGACGCGCCGCGTCACGCCCGGGTACTACACGCTGGCGTGGGGTGAGCAGGCGCACCTTGCGCCGCTGCTCGACGTGATCGACCAGTACCACGCCGTCCAGAACGGCAGCTGGGGCGAGCTCGGCGTGCTCACCCAAGGGCGTCGATCGCGAGAACGGAGGCCCGCCGCCCGCGAGGGCGGCTGGCCTCTCGTGCCCGTGATTCATTCCTCGCGTCTACTCTCCAGCCTCAGCACCTCTTCCTCTGCGCCGGTCAGTGCACGCGCACCGTGCGCACCGAGGTGTAGGCCCTGAAGTAGTCGGCATCGCCGGCATAGCGCGCCACGTACCACGTCGTCCTGCCTGGCGTGAGCCAGGCGCTGTGGTAGCGCCCGTCGCGATCCGTCCGCACGCGCTCAACCAGTTTCCAGCCCTGCTCCGTCGCGTGCCAGTCCGTCGGCGGCGAGGCGGCGGTCGTGCGCTTGTAGATCCACACGTACTTCGGCGTCCCCTTGCCGGGCTTCTCGCTCATGTTGCCGGCCACGGGAACGACGCCGCTCAGCTTCACCGCCGTCCCCCGCTGGAGCGAGGTATCGGTGGCGTTCAGCGTGCACACCTGGAACCTGACGTTGAAGAACAGGAAGCAGACAGGCAGAGCCGTCACCTCCCGCACATCGACGTCGAAGACGCGGCCCGGACCGGCCTTCGTGGGAACCGTGAGGCTCACCGTCTGCTCCTCGGGGCCGGTCGCGGTGTAGCTCTTGCCGTTCCACGTGGTGTGGAAGCCGGCGCCGCTGCCGAGGAACTTGAGCTCCATCCCCACGGGGAAGTTCTGCAGCCCCAGGTGTAGTACCGTCCCCGGCCTGCCCGAGGCCCAGTAGGGCTTCGTGATGAGGACGCGGTACGCCGCGGCCTGGTCGAAGGTGAAGGGCAACGGCGTGGTGCTGCTGGCGGTGACGAGAATGGGCGCGTTGCCGGGGTCGGAGGCGTCCCACTCGGCGGCCTCGTTGCGCCCGTACCAGAAGCCGATCCAGCGCACCTCCCCGGGCAGGGCCGAGGCGCTGCCTCTCACGCGGTCGGGCCAGTTCTTTGACGACGGCTCCCAGTTCATCACCGTGAACGGCTTGCCCGTCGCGCTCGCACCGCTGATCCAGATGTAGAGCGGGTGCGGCGCCGAGTACGCCTGCGGCCCCCCTCTGATCGCGGATCACGCGACCCTCCCCAGCCGTACGTCGTAGGTCGAGGTGCCGGGGTCGGCGAACGTGAGATCCCACATGAGCCACTCATCCGACCCCGTGGTGCCCTGCAGCACGCCGTGCGTGGTCGCCGGCGCGCCGCTCACCGAGTAGAAGCCGCTGGCGTCGGTCGTGCCTGAGCCGCCCCACAGTTCGTTGCCCTGGTCGTCGACTACGCCGGCCTGCACCTCCACGGCGGCCACAGGATTGCCGTCGTAGTCGTAGACGTGTCCCCGGACGACGCCCGTCCGGGCGGTCGCCGAGGCTTGGGAGCTCGCCGGAGGCGGAGACCCGGACGCTGCGCCTTCGGCGAGAAGCAGCATCAGAAGGACGGCGAGCGTCAGTGAGACGACAACGAGAGAGTACATGCGCTTCATGGCCGAACCTCCAGTTCGCGTGGCCTGGCGCCGTCGCAGCTCTCGAAGTGGAGGGCCCCCCCGCGGCGGCTGGGACGGAGCCGTCACGTCATCATGTTGAGATCAGCCGCCCATGGGCCCGCTGCTCGTCGTGCCTGGCCATCAGGTCCGCGACCGTCACGACGGCCGCGCCGACGGCCCCGGGGCCGGCGAGAAGGAGGATGAAGTCCACGACGCCGACGTCGGATGCTCCAGACGCCCAAGTAGCGACGGCCACGAGGTAGACGACGTACGCCGCTGTCGCGACCAGCCGAGCGATGTCGAGCGGCACGTGCGCGCGGCGCTTCGCCGACAGGTCACCCAAGGCGTTTACGTCTGACCCCGCGATCACCGCGAGGTAGATCACCGCGATCCCGCCGCCGACGATCAGCCCCGGCAGCCTCCAGGTGTCATCTCCCGGGGCAGGAAGGTCGACAGCCTCCCCGACCCAGGCGAGGAGCGCCGTCAGCGTCATCATGAGAAAGACGACCGCCCCCCCGGCGAGGTAGCCGAGGAGGGCTCCCCCGGTGGCCGAGCCGTTCACCCGGCGCCCGTGGAGCCGCCACGCGATCAGCGGTCCGAGGCATAGGGCGGCGGCCAGGCCGATGCCGCCCACGACGTTCGACGCGTGGTCGCCGGTGCCGAGCAGCACGGCCAGTCCGAGAGCGACCGCGAACGCCGCCGCCGTGAGCAGGCCGCCGTCCCCCGCCAAAGCCACGCGCGATCCCGTTGTGTGTGTCCGAGTGGCTGCCATCGTCCTCGCCCCCTTCGACCCTCGCCCCAATAGACCCCGGACGCCGACCAGACACGGCGTGGGACGCGCCTCGCTGCCAACCAGGAGTGTCCCCGTTCGGCGCGTTCGCATTCACGCAACGAGCGTTTGGTCCGCGGCGGGTTGCCCGCGAGGTGGGGTCAGATGAACGCCTTCAAACCAAGGATCGGCTGTCTATCGCGAGCGAATCCCCTTGCACCGGAGTAGGCCGACATCGAGCACCGTCTGCTCGAGGAACTCCGGCCCCAGATCTGTGCGCCGTCGAGCGTCTGGGCGACGCCGCTCTTGGGTAGAAATCAAGCGAGTCCTTTGGATGCCTAGCAGAAAGGTGCGTACGTCGTGATGCTGCTCCGTCGCGTAGCCGCGGGTCTCCTTTGGCTGCTGGCCATACTCGCTGGCGTTCTCCTCGGCACCGTGGTGCTCTCCGCCCTCTGGCCGGAGGGCCGCGATACCTTTGTCGTCCTCTCCCCCTTTGAAGACCCCAACAACGTCAGCGGCTTGACCGCGACGCTCGCCAACAACGGCTGGATTGTGCCCCTCCTCCCGACACTGTTCTTCGTCGCGTACGCGGTGTGGGCCATCCGCAGGAACTCCAGGCACCTGCGTGAAGATGCCGCAAGCAAGACGCCCAGGCGGCCGGACTAGGCGGTTCCGCACCTGAGTGGTGCCGAGGGAATGCGCTGGCGGCCCCGGCTGTGCGGCGCGCAGCGGACAGGGAGCCGCCCCGCGTGATCTTGCCGAGACCGGATGCCCGTGGGCACGCGACGTAGGCCGCAGTCGCCACCAGCCAGCGATCGTTCGGCCCGCGGCGATGTACAGAGCGTCGCTACCAGATCGGCGCAGCGTACCCCCGCCGCAGCGAGTGCCCGTCGAGCGCCGGGGACAGCGCGGCTCGGGGGATGCCGAGGCGGTCGTAGATCGTCGGCGCGATGTCCTCACGCAGCCCGCGGCGCATGACGCCGTCGTCGGTCGTCGCGAGGAACACATATGGCGCGTCGCCATGGGACTTGAGCCCCTCGTCGAACCCGTGGTCGGCCGTGATGTAGATCTCGGTCTTGCTCTTGAGGCCCAACGCCCTCAACTTGGCGAGGATCATTCCGGTCCAGTAGTCGTCCGACTTGATGCCGTCCGTGTACTGCTGCGAGTTCTCGCCGTTCGCGTGACCGACGTGGTCCGGCTGGGCGAAGTGCACGAAGAAGAAGAACGGCCGGGACTCGTACTGCTCCAGGTAGGCCATCGCCCGCTGCGCGACCACCCTGTTCTCGTTCAGACCGTTGTCGAAAGCCTCCATGTCGGCCACGGCGTTGGCCCAGGGCTTGCCGGCCTCGTAGTCGACGTGGGCCTTCTTGCCCACCACCGCCACGGTGACGAAGTCGGAGCCGAACCGCTGCTCGAGACGCTCGAAGATCGTGTAGCCGTCGGGTATTGGCTGGAAGCGGGCGTTGCTGAAGACGAGGTTCCTCTCCGGCTGGTAGCCGGTGAGGATCTGCGCCCAGCCTGACTTGGTGTCGGTGGTCCGCACGACGTCGACGGCCACGAGACGGCCGCTGTTGGCCACGGCGCGCAGATTGGGCAGCTCGCCGCGGGACAGGCACTCCTTGACGTGGTCGCGCTGGGCGCCGTCCCAGCCGATCACGATGACGTTCACAGGCGGTCGATGGCCGTTGCCGGTCTTGGCAACGGCCTTGGCAGCAGGCGCTTCGTCTGTGGCCGCCGCGACAGCCACAGCGGCCGCGGCGAGGAGCGCCGCTCCCGCGAGAGTCCCGGTCGCAAGCCTCCAGAGTCGTCGAGCGCCTCTCGGCCCGTTGAATGATGGCCCCTCCACGATGACCTCCCTTCGTCGTGACGGCCCGCTCCGTCACCTGCCGCCGCATCCCGATGGCACGGCTCGCCGAACGGCGCGGCCGGCCACTCCCTCACTACGTGAGGAACGTCCCCTGCGTGTGGTTCCTTACCTCGTTGGAAGCATCGCTGTGGATAGCCGGCCCCTACATCTTCAGGGAGTCCAGCAGCCCGTAGACGAGGAACGCCGGCCAGACCAGCGCCTGCAGGACCCCGAGAACTCCGTCCCAGAACGATGTCGCGCTCTGGATGTAGTAGACGAGCGCGCCGATCAGACCGAGTCCGTAGGCTCCCCCGCACCCCGCCCCGCCCGCACTCCAGTTCTTGTCCGCCATGCTTCACCCCCTTCGTCGATTGCGCGGCTCTTCCGGCAGGCATGGCCCCGCGTCAGGCGGCGATCACGCGTCGCAGCGCACGAACTCCCGCTTGCCGGGAATTCCGTCCCTGACCGTGACCCAGACGCCGTCGCGCAACGCCTCGTACTCCCGGAAGCGGCAAGGCAGGCCATGAGCCTCCAGGACGCTGGCGCGGTCCATGAGCTGGAAGTGCAGGTGGGGCGCCGTGGAGTTGCCCGAGTGGCCCACGTCGGCGAGGCGCTGCCCGAGCCGGACGTGGTCGCCCTCGGCGACGCGCAGCGACCCGCGACGGGCATGAGCGAAGAACGCGAAGACGTCCTTGTCCGGCATCTTCAGGACGACGTGGTTGCCGAGGACCGGGCGCAGATCGCGGCTCCCGCGCAGATCGAACGTCAGACCGTTCTTGAGCACTACCGCCAGGTCGCTGAGCGGTCGCAGGCGCTGCCGCTCCGGCCAGCCGTCCTGCGCGGTCACCACGATGCCGTCGAACGGCGCGTGAATCGGCTGCGACCATGCGTAGCAGTCCGCCAGGCGCACCCCGCGCACCAGGTACGAGAGTGTGGACCGGGGAGCGAAGCGCCAGCCCTTCTTCACCCCAGGCGCGATGCGCATGAAGTCGAACGCGTACCGCTGCCCAAGCAGGTCGGTGCCGTGGCTTGGAACGCGCTCCGCCGGCGTGTTCGCCGCCACCCACTGCCCATGCAGCGGGAACGCGACCACGAGCGGCTCATCCTCCAGGCTCGTGGTCGCCGCCGGGTCGCCGAGAACGCCATCGTCGATGGCGCGCCGGCGGCTCCTCGCGGTGTCCCCGCGTCCCGCGACGCCGGCCCGCTCGCCGTTCGCGAAGATCACCTCGTCGAGCTGGTACTGGTCGCGGGCGCCCGTCTCAGCGTCCCAAGGATCAGCCCGACCCGCCTCAGCGGCGTGGATCCTCCCGCGCAGACCCAGGAGCCGGCGGCGCACCATGATCGAATCCGTGGCCCTGAAGAGCACGACGGCGAGGGGCGCCAGACGTCCCTTCGCGTCGCCGGAGACACGCATGACAATCCGCGAACCCTCGCCTTCGGGCAGGATCGCGAAGCTGGTCGCCATGCATGCTCTCGTCCCCACGAAGGGGACGTCGTGGGTCCACCAGACGAGACTCCGCCCCGGCTCGAGATGTCGCAGGTAGCCGACGGTTGTCGCGTCGCCGAGGCGTGGCTGCGGGATCCACGAAACGATGTGACGGGCGGAGGGGGCGCCCCTCTCGCCGAGCCGGTCGAGGCCGCACCAGCCGGCGCCCCGCCCGAGTTGCGCGATCCACGGCCAGACGCGCGCCGGAGGGACGTCGACCGTGACGGCGCGCGTCGCCGCGAAGCGATGCGCCGGCCCTCCCGCCAGGAACTCATCGCCCGGCATTCGTCGCGCCCGCTCGGCAGGCGTTGACCACCACCTGACCACTCGTGCCAGCATCGCCGCCTACTCCTGACCCGGCAGCAGGCGGTCGAACAGGTCGTGAACCTCCTGCGGCGGGTCCTCCAGCGCCCGGTCGGGGGGCGCGAGCCGCAGCACCACCGGCGATCATGCCGAGCGCCACGGCGACGTTGGGCGTTCCCGCGACGGACTCGAGCCACCAGGCCACCACCACGCCCGCCGACCACGCCCCGGCGGTCATCAGACCACCGTCTGCTGCCAGAGCAGCACGAGCACCCAGCGCACGAGGGTGAAGGAGTGCCATTCTCACCCCTCCCGTCAGTGCCGTTCGCGTCCGCACCGGCGGGACCGCACCTCCCGTGCCTCCCCCGTGCCGACCGCGGGAGCCGCGTCCCGATCCGACATATGCCCCGGGCACGCGGGCAGAAACCGTTTGAAGACAGCGAGGCCGCCGCCGGGGGCAGAAGGGCGTTGCGATTCGCCTTCTGCCGAGCCTCGGCGGCGGCCCCGGCGGGTGAGGAGGCTACCGGTCTGCTTGGACTTGCGCGACGTGCCCCACGGGCACGGTGTCGGCCTGGAGTCAGGGTGCAGGCTGATCCATCCGGCCGCAAGCCACCAGGGTCGATGCCAGGAGCGCCAGCAGCAGCGCCACGGCGAGCTTCTTCATGCCAACCTCCGGTCTCGCAGTACACCACGATTGTACGCTCAAATGCGGCCGGCGAAGACTCAGCGCCGGCGCGCCGAGGGCGGCCCGTCTGTTCGGCGAGGCCGCCCCACCACCGAGCGGAGCGCATCGGAGCGCGCCGCGCGCACGGGGTCGAACCCTTGGCCACGCCTCAACCGATGCTAGATCGACCCGGACGACGCCTCGTCGGCCGCGTCCACGAGAGCGGCCAGGAGCCCATCCGTGGTCGCGTCGGCCGTGTCGTACCCGTGGCGAGACATGATCCGATTCTGCGCGTTGAGGTACGCGGCAATCGCGTCGTCGGGAGCCGCGGCGTAGAAGCCGGCGAGGCGCGCGAGTCGAGGATCGTCGCCGGGCACTGCCGCCACGTCACGGGCTGCCCGGGCAAGCGCCTCGGCCGACCGCGTATCGCGCTCGTCAGGATCGTGCGCCGCGCGCTGCGTCCGCCACCGAGCCCTGACCTCCAGGTCCCTGATGAGGTCCTCCCTCGTCCCTTCGCAGCCGCCCACCTTCACCCTCCGTTTCGCCTGTGTGCCTGCGCCGTCCCCTCACTGCGATGTCCCGCGCCGGACGCGATGCATCGGCGCGAGCCGGTTTCGTGGTCCGAGTGAGGTTTCTGATCGCGCATGGTACAGGACAGAGCGGGCGCCGAGGCACCCTTGCACGTCCGGGTTCGGCGCAGGCCCACGAGCAGACCCTCCCGCCCTCGGCCCGGGTGCGCTCTGCGTCGGGTGCAACGCCGCCGGCGCTTGGGTCATCAGCAACGGTGGCATGATGAAGCCAGAGCGAGAGCCCGTTTGCACGTCGGCACGCTGGCGCCAAGCAGCCGGCCGAAAGGAGTAGAGATGTCAGTCGCAAAGATCATCGAACTGTCCTCCACCTCAACCGTGAGCTTCGAGGACGCCATCCAGCGCGGCATCGACAAGGCGGAGGCGACCCTGCGCAACGTCAAGGGCGCCTGGATCGCCGAGCAGAAGGTGGACGTCGAAGGCGGCAAGATCGTCGACTACCGCGTGATCATGCGCGTCTCGTTCGTTCTCGAGTAACGCATCCGCGGCACACCGTGCTCGGGGATCGCGCTCCAGCCTCAGGACCTCCCCGGCCTGTGGCCCGGGCGCGGCGAACGCCGTGACCCGGGTCACACGGCAATCGGCGGCTCGAGCAAGACCAGGTTGCGCTTGGCTTTGGGTGTGTCCAGAGCCACAAGCGGCCGTCCCGCAGCCGTGAACGCGAGCCCCTCCGCCTTGCCCTCCAGCCCGGTGATCTCCCAGACGCGCTCCGCGGACGCCGTGCCGGCGTCCGGCGCCAGGTCGTGCAGGCGGGCGATCGCCGCCGACTGGTCGCTGAGCACGTAGAGCCGGCCGTCCGGCCCGACCTCGAGGTCGCTGAAGTCGCCCAGCGCCGTACCGAGGTCCGCGTCGGGCAGCCACGCGGCCAGGGCCACGAACGTCTGCTCGCCCTCCGCGGCCGTCCACGCCGCGCCGGGCGCGAGGGCTGCGCCGGGCGCGAAGCCGGACGGCGCCTCACCCGCCGGACCGAACTCGATGAGCGCCGGCGGGTCCTTCTCCTTGGCGACCAACACGTGCCCGTTGGCAAGAAACACGCCGCCCTCCCCCCGCGACCCTGCGGCGCGCTCCCAGGCCGAGGCCAGCGGGTGTGGCGCCGGAACCTCCAGTGCGTAGGCCGCCACCACCCGCCTGCTCGCCGGGTCTACGAGTTCCGCCCGGGCCGGGGACTCCTGCAGAAGGAGCAAGCGCCCCGCCCCGTCGGCGCAGACGGCTTCGATCTGGGTATCCTCGCGCGGCAGTTTCGTGCCGGCGAGCCCGCGCAGGTCGGCCGTCTCCCACTGCAGATCGGCGAGGGCATCGTCGGGCAGCACCGCCCAGGCCGCCGTCGCGGCGCGATCGCCCATTGCCACCAGCGCGAGCGAGCCGTCCGCCGCACGCCGCAAGCAGATGCCCGACACCTCGCGCAGCGGCACATCCGCCACCCGCGCCACGGTCAGGCGAGCACTCCCACGCCCGCCGCGCGCACGCCCGTCCCGGCGTTTCTGCTTCTTCACAGCCGTCTCGCCTCCGATTCACGGGCCCTCTGCCGTCGCCCGGATGATACACGCCTTTGTTTAGGCCGCCGGCGCGAGGGAATGGCCGCGGAGTCGCTCCCGCCTCTGGATGACTGTGGCAATCGTCGTCGTGCTTGTCGCGATGCTGGCCGTCCTGGGCGGGTTCGCCTGGGGAGTCTCGCCGGCGTATGCGGCTGACAGAGGCACCGTCATCCAGGCCGGCGGCGACATCATCATTCCGCAGACCGACACCGCCGACGCCGTCATCGCCGTGGGTGGTGACGTCACGGTCGCCGGAACAGTGAGAACGGCGATTGTCGCCGTAGGTGGGGATGTCCGCCTGCAGCGAACCGCCGCGATCGGCACGGCTGCACAGCCGGACGAGACGACGATCGTCCTGGTCGGCGGAACCCTCAGCCGCGCTCCAGGCGCGGCCGTCACTGGTGACGTTTCGACCGTCACGGGCTCCTGGGCCGGCGACCTGTGGAATCGCGGCGTCATCGATCAGATCACGCGCCGTCCGCGAAGGCTATCCCGCGGCGCCGCTCTTCCGCCCGCCGCCGGCGATCCAGGCCATGGTCTGGTCCACAAGGCGGTCGAGGCCGAGGACCGCCAGCTCGAGGTGCTCCTCGCGGGTGTCTTCCTCAACCGTGTGCGACAGGCCCCGGAGACTCTGCACGAAGAGCATCGCCGTGGGCACGCCGGCTCGCGCCATCTCGGCGGCATCGTGCAAGGGACCGCTCGGCAGCCGCTGGGTGGCGCCGGCGATGGCGAGCACCGCCTCTTCAGCCAACCCGATGAGCTCGGCGTCGAAGCTCACGGGCTCAATGCGCCAGAGCTGACGCCATTCGACGGCGACGCCCTCCTCGGCGGCGATGCGGTCACCGGCGACATGTGCCTCACGCAGCATGACCGCCAGGTGTGCGGGGTCGATGTGGCGCTGATCGAGGGTCACGTCGCAGCGGCCGGCCACGGCCGTCGGAATGCTCGGCCGCGTGACGCAGCTCCCCACCGTGCCGACGCCGCCGTGGCGCCGGCAGATCTCACGGACCTCGAGTGCGAGACGGGCGGCGGCAAGCAGGGCGTCGCGCCGCAGCTCCATCGGCGTCGCCCCCGCGTGCGCCGTCTGACCGACGAAGCTGACGGCGTTGCGCTCGATGCCAACCGTGCCGAGCACCACGCCGAGCGGCAGGCCCAGCGACTCGAGCACCGGACCCTGCTCGATGTGGAGCTCGAGGTAGGCGGCGGCGCCGGAGAGCATGTCCGCCGCCGCCCCGACGCGCGCCAGATCGACGCCGTACGCGGCGACCACGTCTTCCAGACGAACGCCTTGGCCGTCTGTCAGGGCGCGCACCGTCTCCGGATCCAGCGCGCCGGCGACGGCGCTCGACCCGAAGAGGCTGCGGCCGAATCGGGCGCCCTCCTCGTCGGCCCAGTCGACCAGGCGCACCGTGACCGGCGGCGTGCCCTGGGTCGCAAGGCGTCTCAGCACCTCGAGACCGGCGACGACGCCGAGACAGCCGTCCAGCCAGCCGCCATCGGGCACGGAGTCGAGGTGACTGCCGATGAGCAGCGCCCGCTCTGAATGGCCGCGAAGCGTGACCCAGACGTTGGCCGCCTCGTCCGTCTCATACTCGACTGGCAGGCCGGCGAGCTTCTCACGGAACCAGGTCCGCGCCGCGGCCCACGCCGCCGTGAAAGCGACCCGCTGGGCTCCACTGGCGTCGCCCGTCAGCGCCTGCAGCTCGCGCAGCTCAGAGACGACGCGCCGCGGCTGCAACGCAGTCGCGGCGCCTCCCCCACTCACCATGTCACCCTCGCGCTCGCGTCCATCGCGCCGCGCCGGTCCCGATCAGTACTCGAGACGGGGTGACCTGAACCTGCTGGGAGCGCACCGGCCGTAGTCGTCGACCGCGTCAAGCCGCGCCTGCTCTTCCGGCGTGAGGGTCCAGCCGAGCATCTCGATGACGATGTGCGCTACCTCGAGCTCGTTGAGGTAGGTGCGCCAGCTTCCGTACCTTGGACTGCGGCAGCCGTCGACGCACGCCAGGCCGCCGCGATAGCCGCGGTCGAAGAGCTCCTTGCGGACCGCCGGGGTCTGCTCCGGCGACACGATGATGACGAGGCGAGCCTGCCCCGCGTCGTTGCGCTCCAGCCGCAGCCGCGACTTACCGGCCGCACCCTCGCCGGCCGTGTCTTCCTCGATGACTTCGCACCTGAACCTGCGGGTCTCCACGGTCCCCGACCTGGCCCACTCGCAGGTCGTACCAGCATCCTGAGACATGTGTTCTCCTTCCGGCGCCCGGACGCGGGCGCTCAGTGCTCTGTTCCCCGTCGCGAGCCGACGCCGAACCTCGGCGCAGTGCGCCGTCACGGGACTGGCGGCAGGCCGACCCCGGGTCCGCTCCAGACCCGCGATCACCTCGTGAGACGGGGAGACCGGAAGCCGGTGGGCGCCTTCCGGCCGTAGTCGTCAACCGCGTCGAGCATCGCCTGCTCTTCAGGCGTCGGGGTCCAGTCGAGCATCTCGACGACGATGTGCGCCACCTCGAGCTCGTTGAGGTAGCCGAGCCAACTCCCGTAGTCGGCACGGCCGCGAACGTGGATCGGGAGAGCGCCACGATAGCCGCGGGCGACCAGTTCCCGTCGAACCGCCGCCGTCTGCTCCGGCGGCACGACGATGACGAGGCGGGCCTGTCCGGCGTCGTTGCGCTCCAGCCGCAGCCGCGGCCCGCCGAGCCCTCCCGGGCCGCCGGCGCCCTCCTCGACCTCGCACCTGAACTTGCGGGTCGCGACGCTCTCCGACGTGGTCCACTCGTGCGTCGGGCCTGCATCCTGCGACATCTGTCCTTCTCCTTCCGGCGCCCAACAGCGACCGCTTGCCCGTCTCATGCCCTGCCCGAGCCGCCGCCGGACCTGTGCGGGGAGGACACTCTGTTAGGGTACCGCCACCGTGAAGACGGCGCATCAAACCCGGAGGCTGCACTCATGCGCATGCCCCAGAGATCACGCGTCACCAGGATCCTGCTCGTCCTCTACGCCGTGGGCAGCGTCGCCGTCGCCGCGCCGCTGGTCGTCTACGACCGCGCCGGCAACCTCGCCGAGACCACCTCGGGCCGCATCCTCGCCGCGGCCCTGCTCGCCATGGCCTTCGGCGCCCTGGGCGCGGCCCGCGATCCTTGGGCTCATCGCCTCGTGATCAAGGTGCTCATCGTCTTCACGAGCCTGTCCGCCCTCGCCATCGTCTACCGCTTGGCGGTCGGAAACCATCAGAGCGACCCCGCGTGGCTGCTCCTGCCGCTCGCCGTGGCGGCCCCCGTTCTGCTCATCGCGTTCTACCCGCGGCCATCGCGCCCTTGACCGCCGCGCCGTTCCCGGCCTCAGCACATCCGCGGCGCGCCTCAGCACACCCGCTGCCCGGCCACGGGCCGGCTGCAGTCGGGCTCGGGCTGTGGCGCCGGCGCCGGCGGCGTGACGACGTCCTCGCTGTCGGCCGTTCGCGCCCGCCAGATGAACGGCAGGGCGACGAGCTGCCAGGCGCCGCCCACGACCCACGCGACCGGGATCGAGACGGCCCGCGAGAGGTAGCCGAGCCCCACCTGGCCGCCGGCGCCGCCGGCCTCCAGGAACATGGCGTCGAGTGAGATGATCGTGGCGCGCTGTTCCGACGGGATGCGCGCGTTGAGCCATGCCTGGCGCACCGGTCCCTGAACGCCGAAGGCGAGAGCAGACAGCAAGTAGAGGGGCACGGCAATCCAGAAGACCTGGAGCAGCGCCGCCAGCACGACGGCCACGGCCTGAAGGGCGACCATCGCGAAGACGATCGTCGAGCGCCGCAGGCGCGTCCTGGAGAGCGGGCCGACGAGCGCCGCGCCGGCGATCCCCGTGAGCCCGACCAGGGCGGCGATGACCCCGTTGACCCACACGAGGTTGCGGCCGAGCAGGTCGAGGAAGTACACCTGCCACGAGTAGAAGCCGTACATGAAGAACGCGCCCTGCAACAGGCCGGCGATCATGAGAGGGCGGACGACGCGGTTCTGCAGCCCGTACTTGACGCCGGCGGTGGCGACGGTCCGTGTCTCCTCGCCGAGACGCGAGAGACGAAAGGGACGCGGCGTGAACCCGAGGTCGTGCATGAGGAACACCCCGAGCAGTCCGGCCGGCACGAGCAGGGCGGCGCGTGCCACGTACGGCAGAGCGAGGTCGACCTGACCGAGAAACCCGCCCAGGACTGCGCCCAGCAACATGGCCGCGCCTTGCGCCATGCCGCCGCGCGAGAAGACGACGTCCACCTTGCCCTGATAGCCCTTGGAGCCGAGGGCGTCGACCATCCAGGCCTCCACCGCGCCACTGAAGAACGTGTAGCCGAGCCCCAGAAGCACCGAGGCCAGCACGAAGGCCGGAAGCCCGGCCTGGATCGCGCCCAGCACGACGTAGAGCAGCGTGGCCACAAAGAGGATGGCGATGCACATCAGATAGGAGGCCCGACGGCCGACCGTATCGGCGACCACCCCGGTCGGCACCTCGAAGAGGACCTGGCCGGCGGCGAACGCGGCATTGGCGACCATCACCCCGAAGATGTCGAGGCCGGCGTCGAGGAGGAACAACGTGTTGACGCCCCAGATCAGCGCCTGCGCGAAGGTCGTGACCGCCACGATGGCCACGTAGGTCCGTATGATGCTTCGTCCCGGCATCACCACCCGTCTTTCGACATACCTTCTTGGGTCAAGACCCGACAGGACTCAGCCCGGCTTGATCGCCTCGATGGCCGCCGCCAGACGCACCGGCTCGTCGGTCCCGATAAGGACGCCGCGTCCGCCCTCGACGTCCAGGCGCACGGCGTCGCGGCCCTGCACGTTGTAGAGCCAGCCTCTGGAAGTGAGGCGCATGCCCCATCCCCAGTACCACGGCGCCCGCATCTGCTCCACGCTGCGCACGGCCGCCAGGTCGATCGTGCGCAGGAGCAAGCCGCGGCGGAAGCTCACGGCGAGAGTCTCGCCGGTGATCTCCACGGTCAAGGCCGAGAAGGCCCACGCGAGTCCGGCGGTGACGACGATCCCGGGAGCGTACACCCAGGCTCGCGGCTTGTGCCTGCGCACGGCGTTGACCAGCGTGACGGCCTGGCTGGCCGCGGCGAAGCCGAGCCCGATCGCTGTGATGTACCCCGTCTGCGTGTGCCGGTAGAGCACGCGCGGTGGCTCCCGCTCATCCACGTCACGCCTCCTTGCCCGAACGCCTGCCAGATGCACCATACCCCGACGCGTGGGCGGTGCAGCCGTTGGGCCGGGCCGCGTTGGGTGGGGTCGCCGGCCATCCGGCTGCTGCGAACAGCGAGCGCGTCGCCCGGCCAGGGGCCGCGGCCGGCCACAGCGGCCGAGGCCAACACCGCTGCTTGACTTGGCCCGGCCTCTCAGTGTGTAGTCAGGACGCGACGCCGCTGGCGTCGACGGCCCACAGCAGCGCGCCGGTGCGACTCGCGCGCGGCCGAGTCACGACAGCATGGAGGTAGCCAGCATGACCGACAGAGTCCGTGAGATCCTCTCCTGGTACAGGTCAGACAACCCCGGCACGCTCGCCAACCTGTACCGGATGCTCATGGCCGGACGCCTGGGGGGCACCGGCAAGCTGGTCATGCTGCCCGTCGACCAGGGCTTCGAGCACGGGCCGGCGCGCAGCTTCGCGCCCAACCCGGCCGGCTACGACCCGCGCTACCACTTCCAGGTGGCGATCGACGCCGGCTGCAGCGCCTACGCGGCGCCGCTGGGCTTCATCGAGGCCGGCGCCGCGGAGTTCGCCGGCCAGGTCCCGTTGATCCTGAAGGCCAACAACTCGGACATCCTCTACTCGGGCGGCGATCCCATCCCGGCCGTGACCGCTACGGTCGACGACGCCCTGCGGCTGGGCTGCAGCGCCATCGGCTTCACGATCTACCCCGGCTCCGAGCACCGCAAGCAGATGTACGAGGAGCTCCGCGAGCTCGCCATCGAGGCCAAGGAGGCCGGCCTGGTCGTCGTGGTCTGGAGCTACCCTCGTGGCTCGGGCCTGAGCAAGGAGGGCGAGACCGCCGTCGACGTCTGCGCCTACGCCGCCCAGATCGCCGCGCAGCTCGGCGCCCACATCATCAAGGTCAAGCCGCCGTCGCGCACACGTCGAGATCGCGGCCGCGGGCAAGGCCATGGCCGCCGCCGGCGTCAAGACCGACACGCTGGCCGAGCGCGTCGCCCACGTCGTGCAGAGCGCCTTCGACGGGCGCCGCATCGTGATCTTCTCCGGCGGCGCCACGGCAAGCACGGAGGCAGTACTGGAGGAGAACCGCCAGACGGCCCTCGGCGGCGGCTTCGGCACCATCATGGGCCGCAATTCCTTCCAGCGGCCCTACGACGAGGCGATCGACCTGCTGCAGAAGGTCATGGAGATCCACCGCACCACCTGGCCGGCGTAACGGGTACGATCAGCCGGACGAAGATGGGACGGGGCGAGCGCCGACGGCGCTCGCCCCGTCCCATTCCATGCGCCGGACAGCCCTGCGACGTGGCTGCCGGGCTAGTCTCCGAAGTCAGCGCGCTTGCTGCACGAGCTGGTCGAGATGTCGCAGCGCGTCCTCGGACGGACGATAGCCCCGCTCAGCCTCGCGCAGCTCGCGGGTCCGCTCCGCAACGCGGTCCAGCAGCGACGTGCCTCCCGCCGCCTCCCACGCGTCGTGGGAGTCCTGCGTGACGAGGCTGGGCTTGAAGAAGCCACGAAGCTGCCGGCGCGTGTACTTGCGCACCAGGTGCGAGCCCCCCGGCCCGACAGCCTCGATCTCAGGCACCGCGAGAGACCCCTCGTCGATGGTCACTCCACCGAGGTAGGTCTTCACGTAGGCGACGAGCTCGTCCATGACGACCATCGACTCGTACGACGAGGCGGTGCCCGCGCCGACGTAGCCGACGTCGTGAAGCAGCGTGACCCCCGACACCGCCGCGGTGAGCAGCGTCATCCCCGCCTCAAAGGCCCATTGCTCGTCCAGCATGAGCGAGTCGGAGCAGCCACCGTAGCCGAACGACGGCAGTCCGTAGTGACGCGCAAGGTCTGCAGAGGCCTGCTGAACGGCCATCTCTTCCGGGCCGCAGTAGACGATGTGCGCGGTGCGGGGGTTCATCCAGCCTTGGGCCACCCCGTAGACGTACGGAGCGCCGGGCCGGGCGAGCTGAGCGATGACGAGTCCACTCAGCATCTCGGCGTTGGCGACCACCAGATGACCGGCCGGCGAAGCAGGCGCCGTGGCGCCCTGCAGCAGCGCCGTGGCGTAGACCATCGGGATACCCAACCTGGCACATCTCACCAGGCGGTCGACCGACCCCCGTCCGTGCACGAGCGGCGGCGACGGCATCGCATAGACCGCCCAGCTGTCCTGGGCGCCGCAGGCCGCCGCCATCTCATTGAACAGCTCCAGGTGCGCCGCGCCCTCCGGCACCATGATGAGCGGTTTGGACGTCCCGCGCAGCATGGCGGCGAACTGGGCCACCGGTGCGAACTCCGGCGACAGTTCGTGCGGATGCACCATCGACATGACGAAGTCGATACTGGCCAGCTTCTCCTGGAGCGCCGCCATCTCTTCGACGTCCCGGAGAGTCCCTGGGCGGCGATCGCGGGCTCCGGGGCCGAGAACGTAAATGCAGTCTGATCCGGTGCCGTAGTACACGGCGCCAGACTCCAGGCGAAGAGGATCGCCGCCGGTCCGGGAGGTCAGCGTGACGGCGCGCGGCGCCGACTGCAGCGCCTCCTCGACCAGGGTGGATGGGATCCGCGCCCGCGTACCCTCAACTCTCGCTCCCGCCTTGGCAAGGAGCGCCAGCGCCTCGTCATGACGCACTTCGACGCCCGTCCTCGTCAGAACGTCGAGGGTGGCCTCGTGCACCGCGTTGCAGCCACCCTCGTCGAGAGCCGCAGCGCGGAGCCGATAGTCTGCCATCATGTTCCTCCTCGTCGTAGCATCGGCAGCCGCATCACTCCAGGAGCATGCGGTCGACGGCGAAAGCCTCGCCGGCGACCTGATGGAACTTCTCGATGAGCTCCTTCACCGTCAGCGTCTGCTTCTGGACCCCGGAGACGTCGAGCACGATGCGCCCGCCGTGCATCATGACGAGCCGGTCGCCGTAGCGGATCGCCAGCTCCATGTTGTGCGTGACCATCACCGTCGTCAGGCCGCGCTCGGCGACGAGCGCTCCCGTGAGCTCCATGATCGTCGCCGCCACCTTCGGGTCGAGGGCCGCCGTGTGCTCGTCGAGCAGCAGCACGCCGGGTTCCGCGATTGTCGCCATCAGCAGCGACATCGCCTGCCGCTGCCCGCCGGAGAGCTTGTTGACCTGGGCCCTGAGACGCCCCTCGAGGCCCATGCCGAGACGGCCGAGATGATCTCGCATGACCTCGCGCCGCCTGTTGGTGACGCCGCGTCGCAGCCCGCTGCGACGCGATCTCATCAGCGCCAGGGCGAGGTTGTCCTCGATCGTCATGGAAGGGGCGGTGCCGGCGCGCGGATCCTGGAACACGCGTCCCATGAGTCGGCTGCGCACGTGCTCCGGCTGCCCGGTCACGTCGTGCCCGCCGATCGCCACCGTGCCCGACGTGAGCGGGAACGTGCCGGCGATGGCGTTGAGAAGGCTCGACTTGCCGGCCCCGTTGGAGCCTATGATGGTGACGAACTGGCCGGCCGGGATGTCGAGGTCGATGCCGTTCAGGGCGGCAACCTCGTTGGCGGTGCCGGCGAAGAACACCTTGCGCAGGGCCTTCAGGCTGAGCGATGCGGGGGCGCTCATCCACGCACCACCTTGCTGCGGATGGTGGGGATCGAGAGCGCCACGACCACGAGCGCCGCGGTCAGCAGTTTGAGGTCGGTGGGCGCGATGCCGAGGCGCAGGCTGACGGCGATGAGCAGGCGATAGACGATCGACCCGCCGATGACGCTGAACAGCACCCAGCTGATGCTGCGCACGCCGAAGATCACCTCGCCCATGATCACCCCGGCGAGGCCGGCGACGATGGTCCCGATGCCCATACCCACATCGGCGAAGCCCTGCTGCTGCGCGACCAGCGCCCCCGTAAGGGCCACCAGCCCATTGGCGATCCCAAGGCCGACGATACGCGTGAGGTTCGTGTTCGTGCCCATGGCGCGGATCATCTGCTCGTTGTCGCCCGTGGCCAGCAGGCAGAGCCCGAACTCGGTATGCAGGAACCAGTCCAGCATGTACTTGACGACGATCGTCAGCGCCGCCAGCGCCAGGATGAGGTTCCAGTTGACCATCGCGACACCCAGCGCCGCGGCGAGCTTCTCGTAGACGCCGTCAACGCCGAGCAGCGGGATGTTGCTCCTGCCCATGACGCGCAGGTCGATCGTGTACAACGCGGTCATCGTGAGGATGCCGGCGAGCAGTTTGGGGCCGTAGTTGGTGGCGTCGCTCCCCCCCGACTTGAGGAGCAGGTGAAGGGTTCCCGTAACGCAGCCGGCGAGGACGCCCGCGGCGACGCCTGCCGCCGTCGCAACGAACGGCGAGTGACCGGCGACGATCAGCGCTGCCGTGAGGCCCGCGCCGAGCGGCAGACTGCCGTCAACGGTCAGGTCGGGAAAGTCGAGCACCCGGAACGTGATGAACACGCCGAGGACCATGAAGCAATACAGCAGCCCCTGCTCGAGGGCGTTGGAGACGATGAATTCCACCTGGGGACACTCCCATGGCCGGGGCCGGGACCGCGTCGCGGTCCCGGCCCCTGAACTCTATAGTCCCGGCGCGGCGCCCGGGAGTGCTGACTCAGTACTTGTTCGCGGCCTGGGCGAGCTAGATCGGCGGGCAGCGTCACGCCCTGCGCCGTCGCGGCGGTCTCGTTGACGGAGAGCTGGATGTCCTTCGGCGAACTCAACGGGGATGCTCGTCACCGGCGTGCCACCAAGGATCCTGGCGGCGATGTCGCCAGACTGCGTGCCGAGAACGGAGTAGTCGAACCCCCAGCTGGCCGCAGCCCCGCGCTCTGTGCTGCCGCTGTCGCCCGCGAGCAGGAGGATCTTGTTCTCGTTGCAGACCTTGACGATGCTCTCGAAGGCGGCGACGGCAGTGTTGTCGCCGATCACCGTGATGACGTCGACCCGGCCGACGAGCGACTCCGCCGCGGCCGAGACTTCGGCCGGCTTGGCGGCCGTGGCCTCGACGATCTCGAGGCCCATCTCCTGCGCGGCGGCCTTCTCCGAGTTGATGGTGAAGACCGAGTTGGACTCGCCGGAGTTGTAGATAACGCCGACCTTCTTGAGGCCGGGCTTCAGCTGCGTGGCCAGCTCAAGGATAGGCTCGACCGGCTGCATGTCGCTGACGCCGGTCACGTTGGCGTCTGGGGCGGCGGGATCGGCGACCAGGCCTGAGCCCTTGGGATCGGTGACCGCCGTGAAGACGATCGGCGTCACCTTGTCCGCCTTGACCATGGCCTGGCTGGTCGGCGTGGCGACGCTGAGGATGAGATCGAGGCCCTCGCCGGCGAGCTTCTGGGCGATGCTGGCGGCGGTCGGGATGTCGCCCTGAGCGTTCTCCTCGACGTACGTGACGTTCGTGAAGCCTTTCGCGGCGAGTTCATCCTTGAAGCCCTGCACGGTGGCGTCGAGCGCCGGGTGCGAAATGATCTGCGTGATGCCGATCTTGTATGCCTTGCTCGTAGCATCCGAGCTGGCGCTCGGGCTGGCGCTCGTCGTGGTATTGGAACTGCCGCCGCAGGCGGCGAGAAGGCCGGCCGCCAGCGCCAGCACAAACAGCGCGAGCATGGCCGGGAACCGAGGTGCGCGAAGCATGACACTCCTTTCATGCACGAATGGGAGGCTCATTCTAGACACAGAGACTCCGCATCGACAAGGAACCTCAGGCGAGGCCGCATCCCAGCTCCCGGACGGACTCTGAGGACAGAGGAGGGGAGGGGCGGGGCGAGCACCGATGGCGCTCGCCCCGCCCCTCCCCCACGCTCAGCCCTCCAAACCGGTGCGGGTCTTGAAGCGCTCGACGCAGTTGATCGGGATGTCCAGGACGCGCGCGATGTTGAACTTGGCCTCCATCATGCCGGCCTGGCCGGGAGAGGTCGTCGAGGTCATGGCGATGGTGCCGAGGCCGTTGTCCCGCCTGAGCTGCTCCATCGCCACCGGATCGCTGAGATCACGCATGCCGCAGCCGAGCTTGCCGGCGACGTACTGCTTGGCTTCCTTGAGGCGCATCCTCCGGGTCATCTGCATACGGGCGACCAGGTCTCCGGCCGCTCGCATCCCGCCCATGCCCGCAGCTTGCGCGTGGGCCCCCTCCATGCCGAGGGGATCGCCCGTCCCCGCCTAGTAGCCGTCGATCTTGAGGATCTCCACGAAGGCCTTGGAGGCCCGCGAGGTGGCGTCGGCCGGCGGATAGATGCACGTCGGCACCGCGCCGACGCCCATCCCGACATTGACGTGCACCGGGATCTCGGCGATCTCCATGGCCGGCTTGATGAAGGTCATCGCCCGGGCGATGTTCCACGCCGTCGACTTGCCCGTGTTGATGTTGACGGCCGGCCCGTAGATGCTGGCGCCGGCCTGCTGCGCCATGCGCAGCTGGTCCTTGGGCCACATGCCGGCGAGGCGTTCGCCGTCGAAGGTGAGCTGGCCGTGCATGCCGAGGACGAACTCGCTGGCCATGCCGATCTCGATGCCGAGCCACGGGTACTTCTCGCGGAGCTTGCGACAGGCGGTGAGGCCGGCGAGGAAGTCGGCGTCGCCGGCCGCGCCGGTCGTGTCGAAGTCGATGCCGTCGGTGCCGGCCTCGACCATGTGGTCGGCCACGAACTCGATGTCGTCGACCAGCATCGCCGCGGCCGCCTCCTGCGCCTGCCGAGCCTCGTCGATCTTGCCGAGCGGCAGGAGCTCCGACCAGTTGTCGACCGGGCCATCGGGCTTCGAGTAGCGGCCGAGATCGGGCATGGCGCCGTACTGAACGGGATTCGTGAGCAGCGCCTGGGCGATCTTCATCGTCTGCCCCTCGTGGGCGACGTTGACCTTGATCGCCTTGTACGAGTAGTCGATCTGCCAGAGCTCGACGATGTCGATGCCGACGAGCGTCTCGTACGATTGCAGGTCCTGGACACGGTTGCCGATGTGCTTGGTCCCGGTGCCGTCGTTAAGAGGATGACCTCGTCGCCGATGTCGACGGCCGTGAAGCGAGCCGACGACGCGTAGATCTCGAGGAGGTGATCGAGTTCATCCTGTGTGAGCTCCGGCACCTTGGCCCTCTTGGCCGCCAGTTGCGTCCCGGCCTCGAGATCCGCCCTGATCTCGGAACGGGTCATCTCCACGAGCGACCCGTCGCCCAAGCGGGTGGGGATCCTGGGCTCCACGCGCACCACCTCCTGCCTCGTCCACGCCGGCCCGCCGGCGAGGCGACGTCCGTGCCTCTGATGCGCCGGACTGTATACAGGCGCACGAAGGCGGGCTACCAACTATACTGCGCCCATGCGTCAGTACCAGCAAAGCCCCGTTCGGCGACCCGCCCGGCCTTGGCGAATCCTCGCGCTCTTCCTGCTGGTCGCCGCGGTCGCCGGCCTCACGATCGCCTGCGGCGACTCCGCCGCCGACGAGAGCCCGACGCCCGCCGTCCTGGCGACAAGCGCCGCGCCCGGCGCGCAGGCGTCGACCGGCATTCTCGTCGATCGCGCGACGGGCTACGTGCTCTGGAAGAAGTCACCGGACGCGCGCCGGCAGCCGGCCTCGTTGACCAAGGTCATGGCGGTGATCATCGTCCTCGAGAAGATCAAGAACCTGGACTCCTGGTGCACGGCGCCGCGCGCCGTCGGCCAGGAGCTCGGCAACGTCGTCGGCCTGCGGCCGGGCGATCGCATCACCGTCCGCGAGGCCCTCGACGCCACGATCGTCAAAAGCGCGAACGACGCCTGCCTGACCCTCGCCTACAAGGTGGCCGGCAGCGAGGAGGCCTTCGTGCGCGTCATGAACGCCAAGGCACGCAGCCTCGGCCTCGACGACACGCACTTCAAGAACTCGCGCGGCAAGCCGGTGGCCGGCCACTACATGTCGGCCGGCGACCTTGCGAGGCTCGGGCGCTACGTCATGCGCAACCCCCAGTTTCGCGCCCTCTGCTCCCAGCAGACGGCAACGGTCACGTGGCCCGGGCACGCCGTCCCCATCAAGTCCCGCAACCGTCTGCTCAACTACGCATGGGGCTACGGCATCAAGACCGGCGCGACCCCCGAGTCCGGTAAGTGCCTGCTCGGGGCCGGCACCTACAGCCTGCGCCCGCTCATCCTCGTGACGATGAACGAGCCGACGCGCGACCAGGAGGAAGAGGACGCGGTCGCGCTCTTCGCCTGGGGCGACGCGCAGTACGAGCGGCGGCTCGTCATCGACGCCGGCGGCCTGGTGACGACGGTGCCGGTGGCCGGCGGCGGCGAGGTGCGGGCCGTGGCCAAGGACGCGCTCACGGCCGTCGTGCGCCGGGCGGCGGCGGTGCAGACGCAGATCACGCTGCTCAATCCGACGCCGGCCACCGTCCCCGAGCCCGGTACGAAGCTGGGGACGGTCACCTACAGGGCCGACGGACAGAAGCTCGGGACGGTCGACCTTCTGGCCGACGGGCTCGTCGAGTCCTCGCCGAGCCCGTCGTCGCCCTAGCAGGCGACCCGCTCCCAACGCCATCCGGCGGCCCCGAGCCCGCCAGGGGCGCTCACTTCACGACGACGTAGCTCCTCGCGACCCGCTCCTGCTGATTGCCGGCGAAGTCCGTGGCGTACACCTCGTAGGTGTACGTGCCCGGCTTCAGCTTGCCGGGAGAGAAGCGGACGGTCCAGACGGTGTTGACCGGCTGCCAGGTCGTCCCGCGGAGGGTCTTGACGAGCTTGTTGGCCCTGGTCCTCACCTTGATGGTCGTCAACGCCGTCGCGCTCGACGGCAGATCGTCCTGCACCTTGTACTGGAGCAGGCACCGTCCGCCACGCTTCACGGTGGGCTGGTTCAGCGCGACGGGGACGGGACGCTTGCCGTCGATCCAGAAGACCTTCTCCTGCGCGTCTTCGCGATTGCCCGCCTTGTCCGTCGCGAAGACCCGGAGGGTGGTCTTGCCCTCCTGGCCGACGGTGAGGGGGTGTTCGTAGGCCCCGAAGACGGTCGCCGCCCCTTCGGTCACGCTGTAGTCCACGTGGTCGATGCCGGCACCGCTGAAGTCGTGAGCCACGAGCTCCACGGGCACCGCCGACGTGTACCAGCCGTGCATGCCGGTGGGATCGGGAACCACGATGCTCGTGACGGGCTCGCGCATCACGCGGAAGTGCACAAAGGCCTCCTTCCCCTCTGCGCTCGAGCCCGCCTCGCCTCTGTAGCCCTGCGTCTCGATCACCCCGGCCGGCAACTGATCGACTGAGCCAGACCACGTCCAGTCCCAGGGGGAACCGGAGACGATGTCGCACTGCTCGTCCTGCGTCACGTCGGCGTCCCACAGGGCGTAGGTGAGCGAAACGGTGGTACCCGGCTCCAGCGGGGCCCACGTCCGCCAGTGGGCCGGGCTGAGATCGTCCCTGTTCTTCATGATGTTGGTCGTGTAGTCGACGCCGCTGACGCTGAGGACGGCGTAGAAGTCAGGCAGGGAGTCGGCGCCCGAGTCGATGCCGCCGCCCTGATCGTGCGCCTCGCCGACCAGCAAGGTGTCGATCGCCATCCAGACAGGGCGCGCCACACGGCCGGACAGCGTCGGCGGGAGCGGCGCGCCTTGCGGATCGCCACTGATGATCGGGCAGTAGCGCTTCCAGGCGACCAGGTACAGATCCTGGGTCTGCTGCCCCGCCCGCGGGTCCGTCAGGCCGACGTGAGCGCCGACGTACTGGAGCGCCGCGGCAGTCAGCTCGTCGGTGTCGCCGCTGCCGGGACCCTTCCAGTGGCCGTTCTCGACGTACATGGCGAGGCCCATGAGCCGTAGCGCCTCGCCCGCCGCCGCCTGGTCGCGGTAGGCGGCAGCCTCCTGCCAGAGCGGTTCGCCCGCCCAGACGCGCACCATCTTGGCCCACTCCCAGGAGGCGAGGAACGCCTCGTGATAGGCCCTGTCGAAGTAGTCACGCCCCGCCCAATCCTTGTCCGGCACAGGTGACGACAGCACCCACGTCTCCTTCAGGCTGTCGTCCACCTCGAACCACGTCTCGTCGCGCCATGCGGTCGTCGCGCCCGGCCAGTCCGGGTGGGCCACCACGTGCGACCAGTTCGAGTGAGCGTAGAAGTCCTGCACCTCGTGGAGCGATTGACCGAGGATGCTGATCAGCCCGATCGCCCTCTCCTGCTGCGGGCGCTGCTTCACATCCTCGACCGCAGCCCAGGTGCCCTTCAGCAGGCGGTCCCAGCGCAGCTTCAGCGCCGCGTAGTCTGGACAATCGTCGAAGTGCTGGTAGTCATCGGACTGATCGCGAAGCGCCTGCGGCCCGAAGATAGCATCCCACCGATCGCGAATGGGAGCCGCGGCCGGGTTCTCGAGGATCGTCTTGGCCGACTGGAACATGTCGTCGTAGGTGTTGGTCACCTGAGCGACCTGGGCGGCGCTGGGATTGAAGCCCTCCCTGAGGAGCGCGCCGGCGGTGAGGTCGTAGTGGTAGCCCGTGTCGAACGCCGCGGCGCTGCCCGGCAGGAGCGCCATCAGGCCGAGGAGCGCAAGGGACACCACGGTGACGCGACGAAGCGATGTGCGCACGGTCGCCCGGCTGGCGGATGCGCCGACACGGGTGACGGGCGCACGGTCCGACAGACGCACGCTACCCGGCGTGTCTCTCATGATCCTTCCTCCTGCCCGCGTTGTGCCGGACTCCGAGCACCGCGGGGGTAGATCTCCCCGCATGCTACAGCGTACTCGCCAAAGGCCCTCATGTCGCCATGGTGCCAGTCGGCGTGCCGGGGAGTTGTCCGGCGCACCTCTCGCGGGCTACGTCTCGCGTGCCGTCCAGCGTCTCTCGAGCACGGCCTTCAGGGCGAGCTCCTGCGGCCAGACGCGCATGGGTACGAAACGGTACTCGTCCCCGTGGCCGTCGAACACGTAGGCGCCCGGCACGCCGTCGCGGCACAGCTGGTGCGAGTTGTACACACCCGTGAAGACGGAGGCCTCGATGATGCGCAGATCGTGGCTCTTCGAGTCCGCAATCATGTCGACGCCGACATAGGTCAGATCGAGAGCCGCTGCGACACGCCGCGCCAGACGGATTGACTCCTCCGGAGGCGGCTCGAAGCGCATCGTGTTCATTCCCGAGGCGCGAAACTCGCCTCGAGGTACGTCGCGGTAGAAGCCCAGAACCGTGGAGCCGACGACGATGACGCGCAGGTCGTAGCCGGCGTTGGGCACGAAGCGCTGCAGGTAGACGTAGTTCTTCTGTCCCACGTAGGGCCAGTAGGTGCGGCGGCCACGCGAGCCAAAGACACGCCGAGCCCAGCGTTCGGCCGTGCGCCGCGTGCGCACCAGTTCCACGCCGAGCGATCCCGAGCCGGCCGTGATCTTCCAGACGAGTGGGTACTCGCAGCGGGCGAGGTAGTCGAGCGTCTCCTCCTGGCTTGAGGAGATGAAGGTCTCGACCACCGGCAGGGCGTGATGCTTGAGCAGCTCCCACTGCGTGATCTTGTCCTCGTAGAGCTGGACCTCCGCGACGCTCGGTTGGCAGATCATGCCGAGCTGCGCCTCGAGGATGTAGGCCTTCCTTCGACACTCCTCGAGCTCGTACGGATAGGACATCGGCCGCCATATGACCATGTCGAAGGACTCGGCGTCGCGCAGCCACGAGGAGCGATGGATGTCGTAGATGGCGAAGGGGATGTCGTTCGCCTGCAGGAAACGGCGGTACTTGGTCCAGTAGGGGTGTGGGTCGACATCGCGCACGAGGCCCACGCGCGGCTTGCGTACGCCCGCCGGCCAGTCCATCAGCGTCGGCTCGGCCTCCTCCAACTCGGGGTCATGCGTGACCGGCCCAGGCTCGGGGAAACGTCGCGGCAGGAGCTCCTTGGCGGCGTTGCGCAGGAGCAGGTAGCGACGTGTGCGGGTGAGTCTCACGGGTGAGCCCTATTCTCTGCCCGGTGCATCGGACGGGCACCGGTCACGCTCGTGCGCGCTGGGGAGCCTCATCGGTCAAGTCCTCCTGGTGTGACAAACGTGGTCAATCCGCCGCGGGGAGCCTCCACGAGACTCCGAGTCAGGTCCTCGCTGTATCGGCCGAGACCGCTCACGGCAGTAACCGAGGCCCAAGGAAAGAGCCTGTCGTCGATCTCGTTGCGTCCGTCGTGGCGGCCGAGCAGGTCACTCTCGACGCAGTGTCACGAACAGCTTGCAGTCCGTATGCAGTCCATCGACCGTGAACAGGAGCCTGCGGAGTCCGTTTTCGAGCCTGCTGGAGCCGGCGGGCGGAATCGAACCGCCGACCTGCCGCTTACAAGGCGGCTGCTCTGCCAGCTGAGCTACGCCGGCCTGCTCCACGAGGCCACGACAGTGTACTGGAGCGGGTTGGAAGGCGGTAACTGGTGGGCCGCGCTGATGGGAGACCCCGGCGGCTGACGGCCGCTACTCGAACGGCGGCTGACGGCCGTCCGCATCCGCCTCCGGACCGTCGTCCGCGTGCGACTCGAGGGCCTCGCCGAGCAGGGCCAGCAGGCCGGCCTCGTCGAGCAGGGCGACACCCAGACGCCGGGCGGCGGCGAACTTCGATCCCGGGTCCTCACCGACGACAACGTAGTCCGTCGCCTTGCTCACGGCGCTCGTCACGCGGCCGCCCACGGCCTCGATGCGCTCCTGCGCCTGGCCGCGCGTGAGACTCGGGAGCTTGCCAGTGAGCACGAACGTCTTGCCCGCCAGCGCACCGGCAGGACGAGCGATCGGCTCCTCGCGGAGCCGCACGCCGGCGGCGCGCAGTTTCTCGATCGTCTCCCGGTTGCGCGTCTCGTCGAGGTACTGGCGCACCGCCTCGGCGACGATCGGACCGACTCCGGGGACGCCGGCCAGCTCCTCCGGCGTGGCCGCCGTCAACTCGTCGATATCGGGGAAGGCGTCGACGAGGGCCTGCGCCGTCACACCGCCGACCTGGGGGATCCCGAGGCCGAAGAGCACCCTCGCATACGGCCGCTGCTTGGACTCCTGGATGGCGGTCATCAGCTTGTCGGCGCGCCTGGCCTCAACGACGACCGCCTGCCCATGCTCGTCCGCCCCCTTCTTCCCGGCGAACCCGGGGATGTGCCCGACCTTGCCTCCCTCGAACCAGACGAAGTCCTCGCGCCGCAAGGCGTACACGTCGGCCACGTTCCGCAGGAGGCCCTTCGCGAAGAGCAGCTCGACCGTCTCCTCGCCGAGGCCCTCGATGTCCATGGCGCCCTTGCTGACGAAGTGCTTGATGCTCTCGACGAGCTGCGCCGGGCACGACCTGTTCGGACAGCGCACGGCGACCTGGCCGCTCTCACGGACGACGTGCGAGCCGCAGGCCGGACACGCCGCCGGCATCTCCCACTCGGGCAGGGCGGCGTGACGCGCGGCGCGCTCCGCCCGCCGCCCCTCAGCGTCCTCGACCGATCCCGTCGTCACCGGCCCCACGACCTGAGGGATCACGTCGCCGGCCCTCTGGACGATCACGTCGTCGCCGGGGCGCAGATCCTTGCGGTGGATGTCGTCGACGTTGTGGAGCGTGGCCCGCTCAACGGTCACGCCGCCGACGAACACGGGGTGCAGGACGGCGAAGGGCGTGAGCACGCCGGTCCGGCCCACGTTGACCTCGATGCCCTCCAGCCGCGTCGTCGCGGTCGTCGGTGAGAACTTGTAGGCGATCGCCCAGCGCGGGTCGTGAGCGACGCTGCCCAGCGCTGCCTGAAGGGCGAAGGAGTCGACCTTGACGACGGCGCCGTCGATGTCGTAGTCCAGCGTCGACCGGCGCTCCTCCCAGGCGCGACATGCGGCCAGGGCGGCGTCGATGCCCTCGACCACGCTGATGTGAGGATTGACGCGAAAGCCCTGGGCGCGCAGCCAGTCGAGAGCGCTGTGGTGGTCCGTCAGATGGAGCCCCTCGCTGAAGCCGATGGCGTAGCACCAGACGTCCAGCGGCCGCGAAGCGGCCACGGCCGGATCGAGCTGACGCACGGAGCCCGCCGCCGCGTTGCGGGGATTGACGAAGGTCGACAGCCCGGCGGCGACGCGCGCCTCGTTGAGCCGGGCGAAAGCGGCGAGCGGCAGGTAGACCTCGCCGCGCACCTCGACGACCGGTGGCGGCGCCTGACCCAGCAGCCGCAGCGGCAACGAGTTGATCGTGCGCAGGTTGGCGGTGATGTCTTCGCCCACCTCGCCGCTGCCGCGTGTGGCGCCGACCGCGAAGAGGCCGTCACGGTACACCATCGAAACGGCCAGGCCGTCGATCTTCGGCTCCACGACGTACGTCGCGAGCTGGTCGGCGCGCCCGTCGGCTTCGAGGACCCGCCGGTTACGCCGGTCCCACGCCACGAGCTCGTCCTCGTTGCGCGCGTTGGCCAGCGAGAGCATCGGCTCCAGGTGGCGCACCTGTTCGAACTTCTCGAGCGGCGCCGCGCCGACCCGCTGGGTCGGCGAATCCGGCGTGCGCACCTCCGGGTGCCGCGCCTCGAGAGCGACCAGCTCGTCGCAAAGGGCATCGTACTCGGCGTCGTCGACCTCGGGCTGATCGAGGACGTAGTAGAGGTAGGCGTAGCGAGTGATGAGGGCGCGCAGCTCCGCGGCTCGGACGGCTGCGCTCTGCTCCTCCGTCACGATATGGCTCCCCAGCGCCTACTCTGCGGCGCTGCCCGGGACGCGGGCGCCCTCTTCGGCGGCGATGCCGAGCGGCACGCCGACGCCCCGGAGGCACAGCGCCAGGAGCTCTTCGGGGTCGCGCGCCCAGTAGCCGGGATGCGCGGCGAGCAGCGCCTCACGGCTGAAGACGCCCCAGGCGACCGCCGCGGTGGCCGTGCCCGCGGCCGCGCCGGCCTGGATGTCGAAGGGACTGTCGCCGATGTAGATCGCGCCGGCCGCCGTCGCCCCGAGCCGTTGCAGTGCAAGGTGGACCGGCGCCGGTGACGGTTTGTGCTCCGTCGTGTCGCTGGACGTGACGATCACGTCGAAATGGCCCGCCAGGCCGACGGCGCGAAAGGCCATGGCCGTCGTATCCGCGCTCTTGCTCGTCACGATGCCGAGGCGACGACCCGCCGTCTTGAGCGCAACCAGCATCTCTTCGATGCCGGCGTAGCCGCGGATGAGCTCGTCGTGGCGGCGGTGATTGTACTCTCGGTAGGCGTCGTAGAGCTCCTGAGCGTGCACCGCCGACAGGAGCTCCATCTGCTGGAGAAGAGGCTGCCCGACGCCGGCGGTGATCACCTCGTCGGGCAGCACCTCGCCGAGGACGGTCCGCGTGGCGTGGCGGAACGACTCCGTGATGAGCTCGACCGTGTCGACCACGGTGCCGTCGAGATCGAAGATGACCGGGTCAAAGCCGCCGCCGCGCCGCTGCTCAGGCATTCAGATGCTCCTGATCGAGCTCCCAGGTGTGGAGGTCGCAGAGCACGTCTTCGTTGAGCAGGTCGTAGCGCAACGGCGTCACGGCGACATACCCCTGCGCGACGAGGTCGAAGTCGGCCGCCAGGGCGCTGGTGTCGGGGCCGGCGCACTCGCCCACGGGCGTGACGGCCAGCGGCACGTGGCCGTCGCCGTCGCCGCTGAGGAACACCCTGTCGTGGAGGCTGATGCCGCCAAGCCGAGCCGGACGCACGCCGCCGATCGCCGCGAGGGGCGCGTCCGGCAAGTTCACGTTGATGATGGTGAACGGCGGCAGGCCGCGACCGAGCACGCGCACCGCGATGCGGCGCAGGAGGGGGACAGCCTCCGCCAGCCAGCCGGGCGTGCGGCTGTGCACGGAGAAGGCTATGCCCGGCCGGCCGCGCAGCGCCGCCTCGAATGCTGCGCCCACGGTGCCCGAGTAGGTGACGTCCGAGCCCATGTTCGCGCCCAGATTGACGCCCGAGACGACCAGGTCGGGCATCGGTCCATCGAGCCCCAGGAAGCCGATGCGCACGCAGTCCGCGGGCGTTCCGTCGCACGACACGCCGCTCCAGCCGCCGCCGAAGGTGACCGGCTCCAGGTTGAGCGGCCGATCGATCGTGATGCTCCGGGCGACGCCGCTGCTGTTCTCGGCCGGGGCGATGGTCGTGACGTCGCCCAGACCCTCGAGGGCCTCGCGCAGCACGGCGATGCCGGGAGAGAGAATGCCGTCGTCGTTGGTCAAGAGGATGCGTCCGCTCATCGCCGTATTGTACCGGACCCGGTGTTGCCCGGCAGGACAACGCCCCGAGGCGTCGTAGATCACAGCAAGTCGAGTTCACGAGGGCCACCATGACTACGCGCCACCCCATCACGAGCACGCTTCGCGCCCGTCGGGTGGCGCTGCGTCGCATGGCTGCCCTCGCCGGCTCACTGACAGCCGTCTCGGTGGCCGCCCTGGCATCGGGATCGAGTGTCGTGTGGCCGCTCTTCATCTTCCCGCTCATCCTGGGTGCCGTGTTCTTCTTTGAGCTCGGCAGCTTCGTCGTGACGCTCTGCCTCGCGGCCTTCTTCGTCCTCTCGCGCGTGCTCGAGGGCCCGGCGAGCACCGTCGATCTGCGCGAGCCGGCGCTCGGCACTGCGCTCTTCTTCGCCGCCGGCCTGCTCCTGGGCCGCGTCCAACGACGAGGCCAAGAACAGGCCGCGCGCCTCGCCACGTCGTCGCTCTCCGACCGGCTCACCGGCCTCTACAACTACGGCAGCTTCGTCGACCACCTGCGCCACGAGATCACCAAGGTCGACCGCTACGGCGGCGAGATCAGCCTCATCATGCTCGATCTCGACCACTTCAAGCAGTTCAACGATCTCTACGGGCACGAGGCCGGCAACGACCTCCTGAGCAGCGTCGGGGCGACGCTGCGCGCCCACATGCGCGACGCTGACATCGCCGCTCGCTACGGCGGCGAGGAGTTCGCCGTCCTCATCCGCGGCGGCGAGGTACACGGCTACGAGCTCGCCCAGCGCCTGCGGCGCGCCGTCGAGAGCATCGCCCTCGAAGTCCGCAGCGGCGACCTCGTCGGCACCACCATCTCGGCCGGCGTGGCGACGTACCCCGTTGGATCGGCGATCAGGGCGAGCTGATCGAGCGCTCGGACGACGCGCTCTACGAGTCCAAGCGCCGCGGGCGCAATCGCGTGACGATTCACACCGGCATCGTGCCCGCCGGGCAGCCGGCGGCTGCCGCGCTCAGCGCCTGAACGACACCGCCGGCAGACGATTGTCCGGCCGCGCGAAGAGGTCCCCGCAGAAGAGCTCCACGCCGCTGCGCGCGAGCACGCGCTGCTGCTCGGGTTCGCGCACGCCCGTGGCGACCAGCTGAGCGCGTATGCGCGCCGCGAAGCGTACCAGGAGCTGCACCACCTCGACCGGCATAGGGTCGGTGTCGAGGTTGGTCACCAGCACCGGATCGAGACAGAGGAACTCGGGCCGCGTCTCGGCGATGAGCTCCAGCGTGGTGAGCTGGGCGCCGACGCCCGAGATGCAGAGCTGGAACCCCATGTCGCGCACGCTGGCGAGCGTTCGCAGGTTGGAGGCCGTGTTAACGCCGAGCTCGGCGCTGTCGAGCTCGAAAACGACATGCTGGGGCACGAGAGCAGGGTTGAGCGAGTAGAACTCGCTGAGCGCGACGACGGCGGCGTTGGGCAACTCGGTCGCCGTGCAGTTGAGGAAGAGCAGATCGTCGGCGCGCAGGTCGGCGGCGGCCTTCACCGTTGCAGCGCGAGCGGCCGCGCCGTAGGAGACGAGCAGCGACGATCGCCGGGCCACATCGAGCAGGACGTCCGGCAGGCGCACCGGCGAGTGGAACGGGCCACGCACGCTGCTGCGATAGCCGATCACGCTCCGGGCGGTGGTGTCGACGACGGGCTCGAAGAGCGGCTCGAGCTCACCTCGCTGAATGCAGTCGATGAGGGTCTTCTCCAGCTCGCCGGCGTAAGCCCGCGCCTGGTCGTCGGCCGCTTGCATCGCGAGCGCGATCCCCTGGGCGAGGCTCTGCTCGAAGGTCAGCGTCTCGTCCAGGCTCAGCTCCGCGGCGCCGACGGCCGGGTGCACGCGATCGTAGACCCCCGGCGCCAGGTCGTTCAGCAACAGCGACTGCAGACGCTCGTAGACGCGGCGAGTGACCGCGGCGAGATCGTCGTCGCCGATCGCGTCACCGGTGCGAGGCGGCGAGAGCAGCACGATGAAGGCGTCGTCGGTCAGCGTGAAGTCGCTGACCGCGTCGAGCTGGCGTAGCGTGCTGCCCGCCATGCCTTCGAGACTGGCCGCGACCGCGTCCAGGATCTCGCCGACGATCCGCCAGCCGAAGAGGGACTCGAGGTGACCGTAGTGCTCGAGGTGCACATAGAGAATGGCGACACTGCCGCGCCGCTCGAGCTGGAGGCGGATCGCATCCGCGATCAGGTTGAGCGAAGGGAGATGAGAGGGCGTGTCCGACGCGAGGCTGCGCAGGCTCGTGCGAGCCTTCTGGAGAGAGTCGTCGCTCGGTCGCCGCACGTTCGCTCCTCCCGCCGGGCGCCTTTCTCAGGTCGCCTTCTGCGTCTCCTTGGGCTTGCTGTCGTTCGCGGACGCCGGCTTGGACTCCGCCTCGACGGCGCGCTGGGCCACCGGATCGCCCTGCTCGGCGCGCTTGTACCTCTCGCGGTCGAGCGCGTTCCAGCCGTCGTCGCCGTACTTCTCCTTCTTGCGGTTGTCCGTCGCGTAGAACCCCGAACCTTTGAAGTGCACGGCGACCGGATGCAGCAGCTTGCGCAGCTTGCCGCCGCACTTCTCGCATGTTTCGAGCGGCGGGTCGCTCATCTTCTGAAACGCCTCGTGCACTTCGCCGCATTCGTAGCACTGATAGTCGTAGAAAGGCACGCGAAGCTCCTTCAGTGTCCGACTCCCGGTAGTCTAGCACAGGCCCGGTCCGCGGCCGGCGGCGCGGCTCACAGGGAGAACGGCGGCAGGTGGCCGGCCACGACCAGCCGCGGCCGCCACGTACGGATCTGCCGCCAGGAGGCGAGCAGCTCGTCCGCGTTCTGCCCTTCAGGCGCCATCTCGTCGAACGGCCGCCGCAACGGCCCCACGATGTCGCCGCAGATCGCCACCACGCCGTCGGGCGTATCGACGGCGTAGGTCACGCCGCCAGGCGTGTGTCCCGGCGTCAATGCCCAGCGCACACCCGGCGCCAGCTCGCCGCCGGCGCCGCGCAGGAATCGGAGCTCGTGGCCGGCGAGCACGCCCGCGATGGCCGGCCAGTGCGATCCCTCCTTCTCACGCTCGTGGACGACCACCGGCACGGGAAGGTCCACGAGCGCGCCGGCGTGGTCGTCGTGGGCGTGAGTCAGCGCCGCGAAGGCGATGTCCGCTGTGGCCAGACCCCGCTGCTCCAGCGCGTGCACCAGCGGGGCGTTCTGGAGCGGGAGGCCGGGATCGACGACAAAGGTAAGGACGCCGCGGACGAGGACGCTGTTGGGAAACGTCGTCATGCCCGTGACCGGACTCTCGCGACGTTGCCGCGAGTACGCGTCGAAGGCCTCGGGCGAGCGATGCTCCGGCAAGACCTCGACGCGACCGCCCTCGACGCTGAAGACGAAGCGAGCGGTCGGGATGAGCACGTCGACGGTGAACACGAGAGATCCCGAAGGTCCGGAACCGTCTGCCGCCTAGCCGGCCGGCTCCTCCTCGTCCCTTGCGTAGACGAAGTCGACCCTGTCCATGTTGACGATCACGAACGGTGCGGTCTCGAGCAGTTCCTGCGTGGCGCGGCTGTAGATGCGCACCTTCGACAGCGTGAGCCGCCTCTCTTCGAACTGCCTGACGTAGTCCGAGGCGCGCCGCGAGGTTGACCGCTGCGCGACGCCGAAGTAGGCGACGCCGACGATCTTGAAGTCGCCCAGGTACGCGACGACCTCGAGTTGCCGCTGGCCGCGATCCACGCTCGCGAACTCCTGCTTGTCTGAGGCCGCCTCAGCCATTCCTCCCCCTCGGTCAGCACTGGTCACGATCGTCCCGAGGCCCCGGCGAGGACAGGGGATCCGTCGCCGGCTGCGGCGGACGAACTCCCGGCACGGGCCCGGGGCCCATCCGCGAGCACGGCGTGCCAGCGAAGGACGCCAGGGAAGGCCCTCTGCCCAGAGACAGGGCGCCGTACAGACGCGAGATCAAGCCACCGCCCGGCACAGCGCCACGCGGGGCGGCGTACAGCATCTCAGCCGCGCCGGCAGTGCCTTCTTCGACAGTCTCGTGTCTCCTGCGCATGGCCTCACACACTATAGAGACGCTATGTCGAGAACACCAGGGAGCCGTCGACGAGATCGACGCGCACGGTGTCGCCCTCGTGGAACCGGCCGCGCAGCAGCTCGCTGGAGAGTGGATTCTCGACCAGCCGCTGGATTGCCCGCTTGAGGGGTCGGGCGCCGTACTCCGCGTCGTAGCCCTGTTCGGCCAGGTGTTCCTTGGCCGCCTGGCTCACGTCGAGGTTCATGCCCTGGCCCCTGACGACCTCGCGCAGGTGTTCGAGCAGGAGGTCGACGACCCGCGCGAGCTGTTCCCGGGTGAGCGGCTCGAACACGATGATCTCGTCGATGCGATTGAGGAACTCCGGCCGGAAGACCCTGCGCACCTCGTCCATCAGCCGCTTCTCGACGTCCTCATAGCCGACCTCACCCTCTTCCGGCCCGAAGCCCAGGCGGTGCTGGCGAGGACCCGGCCGCCGACGTTGCTCGTCATGATGATGACCGTGTTCTTGAAGTCGACGACGCGCCCCTTGCCGTCGGTCAGGCGTCCGTCGTCGAGCATCTGCAGCAACGTGTTGAAGACATCGGGATGCGCCTTCTCGACCTCATCGAACAGGATGACGCTGTAGGGCCGGCGCCGGACGGCCTCGGTGAGCTGGCCGCCCTCCTCGTAGCCGACGTAGCCGGGGGGCGCGCCAACCAGGCGAGACACCGTGTGCTTCTCCATGTACTCGCTCATGTCGATGCGGATCATGGCGCTCTCGTCGTCGAAGAGGTACTCGGCGAGCGCGCGGGCGAGCTCGGTCTTGCCCACGCCCGTCGGGCCCGAGGAACATGAACGAGCCGATCGGCCGCTTGGGGTCCTTGAGGCCGGCCCTGGCGCGCCGCACGGCCTGGCTCACGGCGACCACCGCCTTGTCCTGGCCGATGACGCGCCCGTGCAGCTTCTCCTCCATGCTGAGGAGCTTGTCCGCCTCCTCCTGGAGCATGCGCTGGACGGGGATGCCGGTCCACGAGCTGACGATCGAGGCGATGTCGTCGGCGTCGACGGTCGCGTCGGCGATGCCCTTGTCGGCGAGCCACGCGTCCTTGGCGGTGATGAACGTCGCCTGGATCTTGTCGGTCTGCTCCTTGAGCTGGGCGGCCCGCTCGTAGTTCTGCTCCTGCACCGCGACCGCGCCCTCCCGGGCGAGCTCCTGCAGGCTCAGCTCCATCTCGCGCAGGTCCGGGGGCAGCATCGTTGATTCGATGCGCAGCTTGCTCGCCGCCTCGTCGAGCAGGTCGATCGCCTTGTCGGGCAGGAACCGGTCGCTGATGTAGCGGTCCGACAGGCCCGCGGCGGCGGCCAGCGCCTCGTCGGTGATCTTCACCTTGTGGTGGGCCTCATACTTGTCGCGCAGGCCCTCGAGGATGGCGACCGTCTGCTCGACGCTCGGCTCGCCGACCATGATCGGCTGGAAGCGCCGCTCGAGGGCGGCGTCCTTCTCGATGTGCGCGCGGTACTCGTCGAGGGTTGTGGCCCCGATGCACTGCAGCTCTCCGCGGGCGAGCATGGGCTTCATCATGTTGGAGGCGTCCATGGCGCCCTCGGCCGCGCCCGCGCCGACGACCGTGTGCAACTCGTCGATGAAGAGCACCACATCCCTGGAGCGCTGGATCTCGTCGAGGGCGCCCTTGAGCCGTTCCTCGAACTCGCCCCGGTACTTGGCGCCGGCGATCATGCCGCCGAGATCGAGGGCGAGCACCCGTTTGTTGCGCAGCAGCTCGGGGACGTCGACGGCGACGATCTTCTGGGCCAGACCGTCGGCGATCGCCGTCTTGCCAACACCTGGCTCGCCGATCAGAACCGGGTTGTTCTTCGTCCGGCGGCTGAGCACTTGGATGACGCGCTTGATCTCGGCGTCGCGACCGATCACAGGGTCGAGCCGGCCCTCGCGCGCCATCGCCGTGAGGTCGCGTGTGTACTTCTTCAGCATGCTCTCGCCGGTCGCGTGCGCCTCGTAGTCCTCGCCCGTAGAGCGAACCCCGGCGAGCGCCCGGCGCAGCGCCTCCTCCGTCATGCCGGCGTCACGGAGGATCGCGCTCCCCGGCCCCTCGCCCTCGAGGAACACTCCGAGCAGCAGATGCTCTGTGCCGACGAACTCGTCGCCGAGCTTCTGCGCCTCCTGCACGGCCAGGTCGAGCGCCGCCTTGGCGCGCGGCGTCATGTAGAGCATCTCGCCCTGCCCGCCGGGCGCGCGACTGCCCAACGCCTGGTTCTGGGCGATCTGGTTGGCGCGAACCATCACGGCGCCCTTGTCAATGGCGAGGAGGTTGAGGATCTGCTCGACGACGCCACCGGGCAGACTGAGCACGCCGACAAGAAGGTGTTCCGTGCCGAGCACGTTGCCCGGACCGCGGCGCACGACCCCCTGGGCCGTCTCGATGGCTTCACGGGCGCGTTCTGAGAACTTGTTCACATCCATGGGTGACGCCCTTGCATCTGTGGTTCACGCACCCCGCCGGCGCCTGCGGCCCAGCGGGATGATCTGGGTCTTGTTCATGGGCACCAGCTCAAAGCGATGCTCCTTCTCCACGCGCTCGACTTCGAGGCGCATGGCGAGCGCCGCCTCGGCAAGACCCGCCCGGAGCGTCTCGACCTCGCGGGCGAGGGCGTCCAGCTCGGCCTCGAGGGCCAGGACGCGCTCGACGCCAGCCAGGTTGAGTCCCAGGTCGGTCAGCTCCTGGATGCGGCGCAGGCGCTCGACGTCGCGCCCCGAGTAGCGCCGCGTATTCTTCGCCGTACGCTGCGGGAACACGAGACCGCGACGCTCGTACAGGCGCAGCGTCTGCGGGTGCATCCCCGAGAGTTCCGCCGCCACCGAGATGAGGAACAGCGGCTGCTGTGTCTGGTCCTCCCAGCCGGGAGGAGTCGGTCTCTGTCCGCGCCGCGGCATGGCCACCCACCTACCTCAGTAGATCCGCGCGCGGATCGGGGAGAGTCGCACCGATTTGTTCGAAGAGCTCGCGCTGCTCCCTGCTCAGCTTCTCGGGCACCTCCAGCCGCAGGCGCACCAGGAGGTCGCCGTGACCGCCCTTGAGCTTGGGCGCGCCCTTGCCCCGCAAGCGGAAGGTGCGCCCGTCCTGACTGCCGGCGGGGACCTTGAGCGAGACCTTGCCCTTGCCCGGCGTGGGGATCCCGATGCGCGCCCCGAGCGCCGCCTCGGCAATCGTCACGGGCAGCTCGAGGACGACGTCGTCGCCACGACGGTCGAAAAGCTCGTCCTCCTCGACCCTGACGACGACGTAGAGGTCGCCGGCAGGTCCGCCGCGCGGCCCCGCCTCGCCCTTGCCCTTGATGCGGATGCGGCTGCCGTCCTTGACCCCCGCGGGGATCTTGACCTCGTAGCGCCGCGTCTTCTCCTGGACTCCGGTGCCGCGACAGGTCGGGCACGGGTTCTCGATGATCGTCCCTTGGCCTTGGCAGCGAGGACAGACCTGCGACAGCGCGAAGGGCCCCTGGTTGCGAGCCACGACGCCGCGCCCCTGACACTCGGGACACACCTTCGGTGTGGTACCAGGCCTCGCGCCGCTACCGCGACAGGTCTCGCAGGGGACGGACTTCTCGACGGGGACACGCACCGTCGCGCCGTGCAGCGAGTCGTCGAACGACACGGTGACGTTGACCTGCAGATCGGCGCCCCGCTCGGGGCCGCGCCGGCGGCCCCGAGCGCCGCCGCCGAACAGACTGCCCAGGATGTCGCCCAGATCGCCCATGTCGAACTGGGCGCCGCCCTGGCCGAACATGCTCGGGTCGAAGCCCTCGTAGCCGGCGCCGGGGCGGAAGCCGCCGGCGCCGGGGCGGAAGCCGCCGGCGCCCGGGCCAAAGGCCCCCAGCCGGCTCAGCTCGTCGTACTGCTTACGCTTCTCCGCGTCGGAGAGCGTCTCGTACGCCTGGCTGATCTCCTTGAACTTCTCCTCGGCCGCCTTGTCGCCCGGGTTCTTGTCCGGATGGTGCTCGCGCGCCAGGCTGCGAAACGCCTTCTTGATCTCGTCCTGCGAGGCGTTCTTGGAGACGCCGAGTGTCTGGTAGAAGTCGCCCATGCGCTAGCGGGACACGATGACCTTGGCCGGGCGCAGCAGTCTGCCGTGCAGCAGGTAGCCGCGCTCCACGACCTGGAGGATCGTACCCTCCTCCTCGTCTTCGGACTCCTGGGTCAGGATCGCCTCGTGAACGCTGGGATCGAACGCCGTTCCTGGCTGGACGTCGAACTCATCGAGCCCGTGGCCGGCCAGGGTGCCGGTCAGCTGGTCGGCCACGAGGCGCAAGCCCGCGATGAGCTGGCCCTCCTCGTGCCGATCCGCGGCCTGCAGGGCCCGGCCCAGGTTGTCGACGACGGGGAGCAGGGACTCGACGACGGCCTCAGCAGCCCGCAGGCGCAGGTCATCGTTCTCGCGCTGCACCCGCTTGCGGTAGTTGTCGAACTCCGCCTGCAGACGGCGCAGATGGTCGAGGTACTCGTCGCGCTCGCCGGATACCCGGGCGAGCTCGTCCGCCTGCTCGATGGCACTGTCGTCGGTCCCCGTCGTCGCATCGGTCTCCGGCTCTTCGACGGCGGGCTCCTGCCGGGGCGCGCTCTTGCCACTCTTCTTCCTGTCGGCCATGTCTGTCCCTGTGATCGTGGTCGCGGCGGGCGCGCCGCGCCTCCCGGCGTCGCGCGCCCGCCCTCCCCGGTTGTCTCAGCTCGAAGCGTCCTTCTGCGGCTCAGCCGTCTTGCTCGTCTCCACCGGCTTCGTGGCCTTGACCTCGATGCGCTTCGGCTTCTCCTCCTCCACCTTCGGCACGGTGATCGTGAGGATGCCGTCCTCATAGCTCGCGCTGATGTCCGACGCCCGCATGCCCTGCGGCAGGGCGAGGCTGCGCTGGAAGCTGCCGAAGCGGCGCTCCACCCTGTAGTAGCGATCCTCGTCGACCTCTTCCTCGAAGCGACGCTCGCCCCTGACCGTGAGGACGTTGTCCTCGACCTCGATGTGAATGTCGTCCGGGTTCATGCCGGCCAGCTCGGCCTTGAGCACGACGGCATCCTTCTGGTCGAAGACGTCGATAGCGGGCAGCCAACTCTCCTGACGACCGCCCCATACCTGGTCGACCAGCTTGTTGAGCTGGCTTTGGGCCTGCGTCATCTCGCGGAACGGATCCCACCTGATGATTGCCATTGGTCCACCTCCATCTGTGTGGGCTGATTACTTGTTCTCTTCTTCGTCGATGACTTCGTAGTCGCCCTCTTCCACGTGCTCGTCGCCGTTGCCGCCGCCGTCGTGCGCCGCGTGCTGCTGCTGGGCCTGCTGGTAGACGGCCTCGGCAAGCTTGTGAGAGGCCTGCATGAGGGCATCGGTCTTCGCCTTGATGAGCTCCCCATCGTCGCCCTCGAGCGCGGTCTTGACCTCGGCCGCGGCGGCCTCGATCTCGGCTTTTGTCGCTGCGTCGACCTTGTCGCCCATGTCGCGCAGCGACTTGTCGGTGCTGTAGACGAGGTTCTCGGCGTTGTTCTTGATGTCGGCCAGCTCGCGCGCCTTCCTGTCCTCGGCGGCGTGCGACTCGGCGTCCTTCATCATGCGCTCGATGTCCTGCTCGGTGAGGCCGCTGCTGGCGGTGATGGTGATCTTCTGCTCGTTGCCGGTGCCCAGGTCCTTGGCGCTGACGTGCACGATACCGTTGGCGTCGATGTCGAACGTGACTTCGATCTGCGGAATGCCGCGCGGAGCCGGCGGGATGCCGACGAGCTGGAACTTGCCGAGCGTCTTGTTGTAGCGCGCCATCTCGCGCTCGCCCTGCAGCACGTGGATCTCGACGCTCGTCTGGTTGTCGTCGGCCGTGCTGAAGATCTCGCTGCGCTTGGTCGGGATGGTCGTGTTGCGCTCGATGAGCTTGGTGAACACGTTGCCCTTGGTCTCGATGCCGAGGCTCAGCGGCGTGACGTCGAGGAGCAGCACGTCCTTGACCTCGCCGGCTAGCACGCCTCCCTGGATGGCGGCGCCCACGGCGACGACCTCGTCGGGGTTGACGCCCTTGTGCGGATCCTTGCCGACGAGCTGCTTGACCTTCTCCTGCACGGCCGGCACGCGCGTCATGCCGCCAACGAGGATCACGTGATGGATATCGCGGGCGCTGAGGCCGGCGTCCTTGAGCGCGTTCTGGACGGGCACGACGACGCGCTCGAGCAGGTCGTGCGTGAGCTCGTCGAACTTGGCCCGGCTGAGGGTCCAGGTCGAGGTGCTTGGGCCCGTTCTCGTCGGCCGTGATGAACGGCAGGTTGATGGTCGACGCGGTCGTGGTTGACAGCTCGATCTTGGCCTTCTCGGCCGCCTCGTTGAGGCGCTGCAGGGCCATCTTGTCCTTGCTCAGATCGATGCCCTGGCTCTGCTTGAACTCGGCGACCATCCAGTCGACGATGGCCTTGTCGAAGTTGTCGCCGCCGAGGTGCGTGTCGCCGTTGGTCGAGCGCACCTCGAAGACGCCCTCGCCGAGGTCGAGGATCGAGACGTCGAACGTGCCGCCGCCGAGGTCGAAGACGAGGATGGTCTGGTCGTGTTCCTTGTCGAGGCCGTAGGCCAGTGCCGCAGCGGTCGGCTCGTTGATGATGCGCTTGACCTCGAGACCGGCGATCTTGCCGGCGTCCTTGGTGGCCTGGCGCTGGGCGTCGTTGAAGTAGGCCGGCACGGTGATGACCGCCTCGGTGATCTTCTCGCCCAGGTACTCCTCGGCGTCGCGCTTGAGCTTCTGCAGGATCATCGCCGAGATCTCCGGCGGCGTGTACGTCGTGCCGCCGACGTCGACGACGGCGTCGCCGTTCCCGGCCGCCTGACGTGATAGGGCACGATCGTCATCTCTTCGGCCGACGTCGCCGTACTTGCGGCCCATGAAGCGCTTGATCGAGAAGACGGTGTTCTCGGGGTTGGTGACCGCCTGACGGCTGGCGACGCGTGCCCACCAGCCGCTCGCCGCTCTTCGAGAAGGCGACGACCGACGGCGTCGTGCGCCCGCCTTCGCTGTTCGGGATGACTGTCGGCTCGCCGCCTTCGAGCACGGCCATGCAGCTGTTGGTCGTGCCGAGGTCGATGCCGATGACCTTGCCCATCGTGCTCCTCCTTGTACATCTGCGGTCACAGAATCAAGAAACTTGAGTGTCAGCCTGTCACATATTACCACGGCACACCACAGGTTGAAACCGTTGGCTGCAGCCGATCTGAGTCTCTTATCATCAGATATTGGGGACGGCAGTCTGCTCGAGCAGGCACGGCCGGCAACGAGTGACGACAGAACCCGGCCCGCCCGCGATCCGGCTGAGGCCGGGCGACACTCCTCGAGACTAGAGCGCGGCTCGACCCTCGTCCGGGCTGTCGCGGTCCGGGTCGAACAGGCGGCTGACCTCGGCCCAGACAGTATCGCGATGCACGCGAAGCAGGGCGTAGGGTTCGTCGCCGCTCTGCAGGCCGACCTTGACGAGCAGCACGCCGGACTCGACGAGCCTCCCCAGCACGCCGATCACGGTGATCTCCTCCAGGCGAGAGGCCGTGACGATCTCGCGCACGGTCCGGCGACCGTCGACCTGCGCGAGCACCCAGGCCTCGTCTCGATCCGCCGGAGGCGCGGCCGGGGCGATCTGGTAGTCGTTGCGGACGAGCACAGTGCCGTCCTGACCGAGCATCTCGACGGCAAGGCAGTACTCGCCACCGAGGGACGAGATGTCGAGCAGCACAGCGTGCGTGTCGATCGTGATGAAGTCGGCCTCAGGGGGCTGTTGATCGGTGATGAAGAGGAAGTCGCCGCTGGTCTCGAGTCTGGCGGCGACCAGCGTGTTGGCGACCTGCCGGGAGAGCACCTCGCGCAGCGCCGCCTCGCTGAGTGTCCCGCGCTCGACGAGAAGCGTCCCGAGGGGCCGCGGGTGGACCTCCTGCTGGGCCAGCGCGCGCATCAGGTCCTTCTCCGCCACAAGGGTGCGATTGACAAGCTGCCGGCCGATGACCGAGCCCATCGCCACCCTCGTGGAGTCGCGCGTCTCCGCGATCCGGCCTCGCAGGAAGCGCACGTCGATGAGCCTCTGGGGACACTCGATGTGCAGAGTGCCGGAGAGCTTGGTGCGGCCCAGCATCTGCAGCATCTCGACGACGCCGAATGTGTCGAGCGTCCCCTCCATCGTGACGCGAGTCTATAATCGAGACCTGTGGACGTCGAGTCTTGCTCCGCCGCCACACGACAAGCCGCACGACCTCGCCGAGGAGGGCGCATGCAGTCGTTCGAGGTCCAGACCACCCGCCGCGCCGTGTTCGTCGACATTACGGAGCGTCTTGCGAAGGCGGCCCGCGAGCTCGGCGTCGAGGATGGCGCCCTGCTCGCCTTCGTGCCTCACACGACGGCCGGCATCACCATCAACGAGAATGCCGACCCGTCGGTGCGGGCCGACCTCGAGATGACGCTCGAGCACCTCGCCCCGGAGACGCTCCCCTACACGCACGCCGAGGGCAACTCCGACGCCCACCTCAAGGCCAGCCTCGTCGGCAGCAGCGTGCTCCTCCCCATCGTGGGCGGGCGCCTCACCCTGGGCACGTGGCAGGGCGTCTACTTCGCGGAGTTCGACGGCCCGCGGCGGCGCCGAGTCTGGGTGAGCGCCCTGACCGGTGTCTGAGCGACGCCCGCGCCGCTAGCTAGCGGCCCAGAGCCCGCTCGATGTGATGCTTGAGCGGGTCGGCGTCCAGCCGCCCGCCGCCGTGCTTGAGCAGCAACCGCTCGGCGGGGTAGTGCTGACCGTCGGACCAGAGCTCCTTGAGCCAATCCGCCGCCGCCGGCTGACCGAACCACTCCATGCCGTGGCGGTCCTGAAGCATCATCCGCAGGGCGCCCTCGAAGAGCCACGCCCGCAGGTAGGAGGCACAGTAGAAGCCGTCGTCCACGTCGACGAGGTAGCTCTGCGCGGGGACATCGATAAGGAGCGCGGCGCTGAGGCGCCGCGCGTAGGCGGCCGGCATGTCGTCCAGCGGCCCCGTCTGGGCATGGAGTTCCGTCTCGTAGGCTAGCTTGGCGATGTAGCGGCGTATGAAGTACAGATCGTTGACGTTGGCGAAGCGCAAGAAGTCGTCGGCGTCGCTGAACCCGAGCGTGACGTCCAGCCAGCGGCGGCTGAAGGCCAGGTGCTCGAAGAGGAACGCGAAGGCCTCGGTGACGGCGTTGTCGCCCAGGTGGCGGTACTCGAACGCGAGGTCGGGACGCACGTGCGCGAAGTGCTCGGTGTGTCCGGCCTCGTGGAGCAGCGTCGCGTAGTCGTCCTGGCCGCCCTGCGGCAGGACGACGAGGTAGATCTCCTCGGGGACGCGCACGGGCGAGCAGAAGGCGCGGGGGGTCTTGAGGGGCCGGACGTCGGTGTCGAGGTGCACGTTGCGCTGCGCGTCCAGATCGATGTCGAGACCGGCCAGCGTGCTCCGCAGAGCCGGCACGAGGCCGTCGGCAGTGAACACGTGGTCGTAGTCGCGCGCCCGCCAGAGGTACGGCAGGTCGGCGTAGCGCAGCTTGCTGAGCGGCACGCCGAGTCGCTCGCGAGTAAGGGCGTCCATGACCCGCTCGTAGAGCCCCGCCGTGTCGATGAGGAAGCCCTCCAGCTCTGCCCGAAGGCGCGTGTAGTCGAGTCCTTTGACCTCGGAGTAGAGCTCCATGTAGTTGGGGTATCCCAAGCCGGCCGCGAGGTCATGGCACTGGCGCCAGTACCGGTCCAGGAGCGGGTTGAGCCGCTCGGCGACCGCGGCGAGTCTCGCCTCCTGGATGCGCTCGCGGCGCCCCGCGTCCGCCTCGTTGGCCTGGACCACACCCGCCTGGCGGAGGCCGATCGCCTCGCCGTCCACCAGGATCTGCGCGGCGCCCTCGGTGTTGGCGATCTCGTCGCTCAGGTGCTTCGTCTGCTCCCCCATGTAGCCGTCGACGTTGAAGGCGAGCAGGTACGCGAGCCGGCGCTTCTCGTCGTCGACGGCCGGCTCGTACAGCTCGTTGAGGCGCACGAAGGTCTCTTGCGTGAACAGCTCGGGGTAGCGGTCGTACACCGGCGCCGCCTCGCACGTCTGCTTCTGCCCCGAAAAGTGCCGGTAGTACTCCGTGTCGAGCTCGCAGATGAACTCCTCGGCGCGCCGCCGGTAGGTGTCGAGATCGAGGTTCGTCACAGGGCTCTCCTTGCGCCGCACGTGTGGCGGCCGCCTCGCCGCCCGAGCTGACCCCCACTGTACCAGCTCGCACGCCCGGCGGGCAGGCTCGGGAAGCGCCGCGAGGTAGACAATCGCAACGGTTCGCCGCGCTCGCGCCCTGCCGCTAGACTGGCCCGGTGGCGCCCCGCAGCGGAGACACCCTCGACCTGACCGTCGACACGCTGGCCTATGGCGGCCAGGGGGTCGCGCGGGTCGACGACTTCGTCGTCTTCGTGCGCGGTGCCGTGCCGGGCGATCGCGTGCGGGCCCGCGTGACCAAGCGCAAACGGAGCTACGCCGAGGCGCGGATCGTCGAGATCCTCACCCCCTCCCCGCGCCGCCTTCCCGCCGTTTGCCCTCACGCGGCGGAGTGCGGGGGTTGCGAGTGGCAGACCCTCGCCTACGACGCCCAGCTCGAGTTCAAGGAGCGCCAGGTCGTCGATTCGCTGACACGGCTGGGGCGTCTGACGGACTTCGACCTCGACCCCATCTGCGGCATGGCCGATCCCTGGCGCTATCGCAACAAGATGGAGTTCTCCTTCGGCGAGGACGAGGACGGCAGGCCGGCGCTCGGTCTGCATCGCCGGGGCTCCTGGAGCGAGATCGTCGACACGCCGGGCTGCCTGCTCGCCTCTGGACGCATGATGGCCGCGCGCGCGGCGACGGCCCGAGCGAGCCGCGAACTCGGGCTGGCGCCCTACTCGCGCGAGCGAGGCGCCGGCCTCCTGCGGCACCTCGTCGTCCGCGAGGGCCGGACCAGCGGCGACCTGCTGCTCAACCTCTTCGTCACGGCGCGGTTCGCGCAGGAGCAGGCACTGGCCGAGCGAGTGACGGCGGACACCGGCTGCACGTCCTTCGGCGTCACCGTCAACGCCAGCCCGGCCGACGCCGCGGTCGGCGAGGGGCCCTTCCTGCTGCTCGGACCGGACTACCTGCGCGAGCGACTGGCCGGCGTCGATCTCCGGGTGCCGGCCACCGCCTTCCTGCAGACCAACAGCGCCATGTGCGAGGTCCTCTACGCGACCGCCCTGGCCTTCGCGGCGCCAGACCCCGAGCGCCCGGCCGTCGACCTCTACTGCGGCATCGGCTCCCTCAGCCTGCCGCTCGCCCGGCGGGCCAGCGAGGTCCAGGCCGTCGAGATCCAGGAGGAGGCGATCACGGCGGCCCGCGAGAACGCCGGCCTCAACGGGATCACGAACGTCGCCTTCCACGCCCGTGACGTGCGGCCTCTGCTCAAGTTCCCGCCGCACCCGGTGCTCGACGCCGCCCGCGGCGACGAGTCCCAGCGTCCCGCCGCCCTCATCGTCGACCCACCCCGCGCGGGTATGGCCCGCAAGGCGCTGCAGCGCGCGGCGGCCCTCGGCGCGGACAGGTTCGTCTACGTCTCCTGCAATCCGACGACGCTGGCCGGCAACGGCGCGGAACTGGCGCAGCTCGGCTACGGTCTCAGGCGCGTGGCCCCGGTCGACATGTTCCCGCAGACGCACCACATCGAGACGGTGGCGCTCTTCGTCCGGGAGTCGTAGGGCGGATCTGGATGCGCCCGCTCAGTCTCGCGAGGCGGGCCGTTCCCCGACCGATCGCAGGCCTGCGATCGGTTCCAGTCTCGCCGTCCCCGCCGCCATCGGGAACTCCGTCGACGGCACGACCGCGTCGTTCACGAAGTGGTCGAGGTTCGCGGCGATGAAGAAGAGCCCGAGCACCGGCAGAACCGGGAGCACGCCCGTCGAGAGCGCCGCCAGGAACACCAGCGTCACCGACAACACCATCGCGACGGCACTGGCCGACTCGCGGAGCCCAAACCGCCGGGCGGCGCCGAGGTAGAGCGCGAAGAAGAGGATGTCGCTGACGCCAATGGCCGAACGCGCCTCGTTCAGCGAGTAGCCAGACCACGCGATGGCCAGGGTGAACCCACCGATCATCTCGGGGCTGCGATCGAGCAGCACCCTCGTCGGTCCCATGAGCACGCTCCCGATGTCGGCGAACGACGACGCCAGGACGAACAGGACGATCCAGCTCCTGGCGGCCATCCCCTGCGCCAGCCAGAGGCCCAGAACCGCCGCCAGGAGCACCTTGGCGAGATTGGCCAGAGGGATCGCGTGGAAGGCGATCATGAGCATGGCGAACGGCAGAATGACGGCCGCCACGAGCAGCAGATGGTGCCCGTACGCGTCAAGCGTCGCCATCCCCCAGAGGACGATGACGACGAGCGTCAGCGAGACGAGCGCTGAGAGGACCGCGTTGGTGTCGTCGGGGAGGCGCGGCAGGTAGTGACTCCCGTAGCCCCACGCGACCAGGAGGGCACCTGCGGCGACCGCACACCGCTGGCGAGGCGAGAGATCAGTACGGCGGAATGCTGTCGTACCATTCGCCGAGCCGACGAAACGCCCGCCAGAAATCGGCCTTGAGTCTCTGCTCATCGAGGGACGCATCGATGTCCGGCGTCACCAGAACCTGGGTTCCCGGCGTGAACTCCACGATCTCGCCGGGCTTGTACTCAAGGGGACGTCCGAGCGGCACCCCAGCCCTGTTGAGGGCCGCCACGGCCTCCTCTCCCATGACCACTATAAGCTTTGGACTGACGGTTGCAAGCTCCCGGCGGAGGTGCTCCAGGCAGCGCTCCTCCGGCTTCTCCCCGTGCACGTCGCCGCACTTGACGACGTTGGTGCCGTAGAGCTGCAACGGGTCGATCTTGAGACGCTGGCAGCTCTTCATCAGCGCCGCCCCGGAACGACCGAAGAACGCCACGCCCTCGTGCAGCTCTGAGGGCCGCGCCTGGTACTTGAGCAGGAAGATGTCGGCCATGGGGTGGCCGGAGCCGATGACGGGCATCGTGCGAGCGTGGCGGCAGCGCGTGCACCGCAGGATCTCGCCGGTGAGATCGTTGATCTCCGAGATGGCTCTGGTCAGGTACTTGTCGTAGATCTCGTTCGGCTGGGCCACGCGATACCTCTGCTCGGGTTGTCGCTAAGGTAGTTCGCCGTCGGTGGCGCGAATCCCTCGCGCTCGTCGGGCTCTCAAACGTCCCCGGACCATGACTCGGGAGGCCGCTGCTGGTCGCTCCTGGGCGGCCCAGCCAGCGTGGTCTGGAGGAGCTTGAGGGACTGCAGGTAGAGCAGGCTGCGCGGATGACGCACGACACGGCTCTCGGCCAGAGCCCCCACGAAATCGTCGGGTCCCTCGAAGTCGTCCATACCGCACAGAGCGGTGCCGATCCCGGGCAGCACGTGGGAGTCGCTGCCGGCCGCCGCGGGAATGCGGTAGCGCACGGCGAACTGCTCCGCGAGCTCGTTGAACCCCGGGAAGGCCAGCCGCGAGTTGAACACCTCGATCACGTCGATGTCGGCGACGTTGGCCCGCAGGACACGAGGGCTGGGGATCGTGTGCAGCCGGTCGAACGGATGAGGCACGTACACGATGCCGCCCTGCTCCTTGATCGCGGCGATCGTCTCGGCAAAGGTCATGCCGCCGGGGATGGTCCTCTCGAGGAAGAGCCCGATCACCTCGCCCTCGCTGCTCTTGACCTCCTCGCCCACGATGACGCGCACGCCGTAGCGACCGGCGATCTCGCGCGCCTCCAGACCTCCCTCGGCTGTGTCGTGATCGGTGATCGCGACGACGTCGAGGCCGACCTCGCGAGCACGCTCGAGGATGTCGGCCACGGGCATCACGCAGTCCTTGCTGTGGTGCGAGTGGATGTGGAAGTCGGCGAAGATCTCGCGCTGCTGACGGCAGGCGACGCGGAAGAGGCCGGCGACGGCGCGCGGCCACTTCGTCGTAGATTCCCTCGATCTCGCCGGCGACGCGATCCCAGTCATAGCGCCGCGCAGCTGTCCTGCGCCGCGGCCGCGAGCCGGGAGCGCAGGTCGCCGTCGTCGAGCAGGCGCTGGATGGCCCGCGCCAGCAGTCGCGGCCGGCGCGGCGGCGTCAGGATGCCGTTGACCCCGTCGCGCACGACCTCGTCGTAGCCGGGCAACTGGGACGCGACCACGACGTCGCCGCTGGCCATGGCCTCGAGCAGAGCCATGCCCGCAGTCTCCGGCCCGAGCGAGGGCGCGCAGAAGACGTCGGCGCGCCGGTATAGGTCGGCCACCTCCTCTTCCGAGACGCGGCCGTGGAAGGTGACCCGGCCGTCGAACGCCGGCGGGATCAGGCTGGCGAAGCGCCACTTCTGGTCGTCGGCGCCGCACACGTCGAGCACGAGTTCGGCGGCGCGATGCTCGAGCAGGCGGAGCGCCCGCAGCAACACGGTGAGCCCCTTGCGCCGCGAGTCGGCGGCCGCGAAGAGCAGGCGCAGAGGGCCCTGCTGTCTGCCGTCGCCAGGCCGGAACAGGCCCAGGTCGACGCCCGGCGGGATCACCCGGTAGGCGCCCGGGAAGACCGCCGCCGCGACGTCTCGCGACGCCTGCGACGACGCGATGGCGGCATCGAGCGAATCGAACAGGCGGCGGAGCTGCGGACGCGTCGCCCAGAAGGGCTTGAGCAGCTCGGAGTTGGCGTGGAACGTCGCCACCAGCGGGCAGTTGGCGTGGCGCAGCGTAGTCCAGCCCACGCCCGGCACGAACGGCTCGATCAAGTGCAGCACGTCGAAGTCCTCGGCCTCGAGCAGGACGTCGACGTTGGCGATCAGGTCGGCCGGGGCAGCGATGAGCCTGATCTCCTTGCTGTAGGGCACGCGGTAGGTCTCGCCCGGCGAAGAAGTAAGCGCGGCGAGGGCTCGCCCGCCACGAACACCGTCTCACGCTCGCCGGTGAGAACGGCCTGTACCCGCCGCCGCGCCTCGTCGAGCTGGCCGCGGTCGCCGCTCGGCGCGATGACCGTCACGCAGTGGCCGCGCGCCGCCAGGCGACCGGCGAGATCGCGCACCTGCCGGTTCACGCCGGACGGCTCCGTCCAGGCGTAGGGCGTCAGGATTCCTATCTTGCGCCGCATACCTCGTATGGTACCGCACCGGCCGGCTGGAGCCGGAACGGGCGACGGCGGTCGATCAGCCTTTGCACACGGCGGTGGCAGCGGGGCCTTCGCCGCTGATGAAGTCCTCCGTCATGCGCCGGCACACGTCGTCCGGATGCTGGATCGGCGGAGATTTCATGAAGTAGCTGCTCGGACCCTCGAGCGAGCCCGCGAGGCCGCGATCCCGCCCGATCTTGGCGCAGCGGACGGCGTCGATGACGATGCCCGCCGAGTTCGGCGAGTCGACGACCTCGAGCTTGAGCTCGATGTTGAGCGGCACGTCGCCGAAGGTGCGGCCCTCCATGCGGATGTACGCCCACTTGCGGTCGTCGAGCCACTCCACGTAGTCGCTCGGCCCGATGTGCACGTTCTTGGCGCCCATGTCGTAGTCGAGCTGGCTCGTCACCGCGTTGGTCTTGCTGATCTTCTTCGACTCGAGCCGCTCGCGCTCCAGCATGTTGAGGAAGTCGGTGTTGCCGCCCACGTTGAGCTGGCTGGTGCGCTCCAGGCGCACCCCACGCTCGCGCATGAGCCGCGTGAGCACACGATGGACGATGGTGGCGCCGACCTGGCTCTTGATGTCGTCGCCGATGACCGGCACGCCGGCCTCAACGAATCGCTTCTGCCAGTACGGCTCGCGGGCGATGAAGACGGGGATGCAGTTGACCATGGCGCAGCCGGCCGTGAGGATCTGCTCGGTGTACCACTTGGTGGCCTCTTCGCTGCCCACGGGCAGGTAGTTGACCACGACGTCGGTCTGGGTCTCGCGCAGGATGCCGACGATGTCGGCGGTCGGGCCGGGGGCCTTCTCGATGATCTGCGAGAGGTACTTGCCCAACCCGTCGTGGGTCATACCGCGCACGACCTTGACGTCCTTCCTGGGCACGTCGCAGAACTTCACGGTGTTGTTGGGCTTCGTGAAGATCGCGTCGCTGAGATCGACGCCGACTTTGTTCTTGTCGATGTCGATAGCCGCCACAAACTCGATGTCGCGGACGTGATACCCCCCGACCACCGGGTGCATGAGTCCAGGGACGAAGTCCGACTTCTTGGCGTTCTTGTAGAACTCCACGCCCTGCACGAACGACGAGGCGCAGTTGCCGACGCCGATGATCGCCACACGCACTGGATTGCCCAAGACCGGTGTACCTCCACTCCCTGCGGCCGGACTGCGGCCGCTTCGCTGCGCAGCACCCCGCTGGATTCGGAAGCGCTTCCTGCCGGGCTCACGATAACGCGCGAGAGTATACCACGGCGCCTGCCGGGACCCGGGCCGGTCCGGCGGGCCTGTCGCCGAGGCGGTCGCGCTGCGGGGGCGCCGTGAACCGTCCGGTCGCCGCCGGGGCTGCGGCCGCGTCAGCCCTGGGCGCGCAACTGGCGCATCACGTGGCGGATGCGGGTCACCACGGTGATGGGCGTGAGCACGGCAATCAGGTAGACGAAGAAGGTGAGGATGCTGACGCCGGCGATGGACACACCGGCGAAGACGAAACCGAGGAGGAGCCCGACGACGCGCTCGGGGCGCGACATGAAGCCGATCTTGCACTCGGCGCCGAGCGACTCGGCCCGCGCTCGCGTGTAGGAGACCATCTGGGCCGAGCCCAGCGCCACAAGCATCGCCACCGCCTCGTACCAGCGCTGCTCGCGAGCAAAGAAGAAGATGAGCGCTCCCGAGACGAGCATCTCGGAGATGCGATCCGTGGTCGAGTCGAGAAACGCTCCCGCCTTGGTGGTGCCAACGCCGGCCCGCGCCACGGCACCGTCGAGGCCGTCGCACAGGGCGGCGACGATGAGGATGATCGCCGCCCAGGTGAAGTAGCCGATCACGACCAGAGGCACCGCGACGGCGTGCAGGACCAAACCCGCGATCGTGAGCATGTCGGCGGTCACGCCCCAGCCGGCCAGCGTGACGCCGAGACGGGCGAAGCCGCGCCGAGACTGCTCGGTCCAGGTCGTCTTGAGGCTCTTCACGCCGGCCGCCGCGTTCTGGTTGTGTCAGACGCCATCCGTGGCACGATATCAGAGCGCAAAAAACGCGGCCAACCGTGTGCGGGTCTCGGCCGCCGGAGCACGCACGAGATGGCCCGAGCACGAGCGCACGTCCGCCACCCGTTCCGCCTTGTCGCAGGAGGGCACAGCACATGGCCAAAAAGACGCCCGCCGAGAAGATGCACTGCAAGCCGGGGCTGAGCGTGGCGCTGCTGCACGCGCCCGAAGGAATGCGCGAGGCGCTCGGCTTTCCCGAGAACGCCATCTACACGGACGATCCCGGCTCTGCCGCCTTCATCCTCGCCTTCGCGACCACCCAGGCCGAAGCGGAGGGGACCCTGACCGACCTCGCCCCTCACGTCCGCGACACGACGCTGACCTGGGTCGCGTATCCCAAAGGTTCCAGGGTGGCCGGCCGCGACGTCAGCCGCGACACGGTGTGGCGGTTCGCGCCCTCCGTCGGCCTGACGCTGGTCGCCAACGTCGCCATCGACGAGACGTGGTCGGCGCTCCGTCTGAAGCCCGACACAGAGCGAAGGTAGGCCCCGGTCACGCCGGCTGGAACGGGGCCCTGCGAACACACGGCGTCACTCCTGTATGCAGTCCTGGCTACGTTCTCTCACGGAATCGCCGTCGTACGCCGGGCCGAGCCCGCAAACGCGGGTATAGTCGTCGTGAGAGAGTGGGGAGGCCGTGCGCACTGCCGCGAGCAGCGTCCTGTCTGACGACGGCCGTGCACGCGTGGGCACGCTCTGTGCAGGCCGCCCGCCCCGGTGCGGGGCCCCGACCTGTGGTGCGCTGTGCTTCTCCGCAGCGCCCGCGGCCGGCGATCGAGGGTGAGCAGGAGGTCAATCACATGCACGATGCCTTGCCCGTCGGACGCATGAGCTTCCTCACGGAGTCCGACAAGGAGGCGATCTACGAGGCGTCCGTAGAGATCCTCTCCGATGTCGGCACGCTCGTCTCTCACGCCGAGGCGACGGCCGTGCTGACGACGGCGGGCTGCCGGGTGGGCGAGAACGGCCGTGTGCTCGTTCCGCGGCACGTCCTCGAGCGGGCGCGGGAGACAGCACCCGCGGTCGTCGACGTCTTCGACCGTAGCGGCGAGCCGGCCATGACGCTCGGGGGCACTCGTACGTACTTCGGGACAGGCTCCGACCTCCTGAACGTCTACGACCTGGAGAGCGGCGAGCATCGCCCCAGCAGCCTCGACGACGTGGCCCGTGCGGCGCGACTCGTCGATGGGCTCCCCAACCTCGACTTCGTGATGTCGTCGGCCTACCCGAACGACGTACGCCCCGGCCACTCGTGGCTGCTGGCGTTCGCGACCATGATGCGCAGCACCACCAAGCCGATCGTCGCCGTCGCCGACAGCGGGGCCGACCTCGGCGCCATCTGCGGCCTCGCCGCCGCGCTGAGGGGGGGCGGCGACGAGCTGCGCCGCGCACCCTACTTCATCGTGTACGACGAGCCGACGAGCCCGCTGCAGAACCCGGCCTCCAGCGTCGACAAGCTGCTCCTGTGCGCCGCGGCCGGCGTGCCGGTGTGCTACGTCCCTGCCATGATGGCCGGCGCCACCGCGCCGATCACCGTCGCCGGTCAGGTGGCTCTCGGGACGGCGGAGTCGCTCTTTGGACTCGTCCTCCACCAGCTGTACCGGCCCGGGGCGCCGTTCATCTACGGGCACGGTCACCCGGTGCTCGACATGCAGTCCGCGCAGAGCACGTACAACTCGGTCGAGGGGTACCTCTGCGAGATGGCCATGGTGGAGATGGCAAAGTGGCTGGACCTGCCCAACTTCGGCAACGCCGGGACCAGCGACGCGGAGCTCGTCGACGCGCAAGCCGGCATGGACATCATGATCGAGACGCTCCTGGTGATGCAGGGCGGCTCCAATCTCAACCACAATGCCGGCTACCTGGACTTCGGCCTCACCGGGTCGCTGGAGGGCATCGTCATCACCGACGAGGCCATTGCCTTGTGCCGCCGCCTGCTCCGCGGCATCCGCGTCGACCGGGAGACCCTGGCGGTCGACGTCGTCGCCGCCGTTGGCCCGGGCGGCCACTTCCTCGGCCAGCCGCACACGCGGAAGCACCTGCGTACCGAGCAGTGGCGACCGACGATCCTGAATCGCGACGGCCGCGAGGCATGGGTGCGCCTCGGTCAGCCGGACCTGCGGGAACGGGCCCGGTTCAAAGCTCTCGAACTGCTCCGCGAGCACGCGCCGCAGCCGCTCACGCCGCCGGTCGCCGAGTCGATCGACCGCCTGCTGGCCCGCTCCCTCGAGGAGTTGGGCGGCGACACGGAGCCCGCTCCCCTCTCGCCGAGCGTCACGGCAGTGTCATCACCACCGACAGCCCATGAATAGGCTCTCCCGCGCTCGCCCCCGTGCGGCCAGGCTCGAGCACACGCGCCACTACCTGCTCCTCAAGAACACGGCCAAGAGGCTGGCGCCCGCCCTCGTCAAGCTGCCGCGGCCCGTCGACGACACCGACACATCGAGCATGTGCAGCGGAGATCGCCTACGTCATGGCGTGGCCGCCTGAGGTGACCAAGCCCACCGTCGGTCTGGTCAAGGACCCCGATGTGCCGCCCTACTGGACGAAATACAGGCGCTTCCTGGAGGCGAACCAGATCCCCTACCGCCTGTACGACATCCACCGTTCCGACTGGCGCACCCGCGCCGCTGACCTGGACCTCGTCCTCTGGCGTCCCATGAGCTTCCCCTACGAGCTCGAGGAGTGCCGTCGCAAGTTCTGGCTGATGGAGAACGTGCTCGGCAAGCTGTGCTATCCCTCGCTGGCGGAAGCCCTCATCTACGAGGACAAGCTGCTCCAGTACGAGCTCCTCCAGCATCACAACTTCCCGGTCGTGCCCACCTTCGTCTCGCACAGCGAAGGCGAAGCGCTCGCGTTTGCGGCATCCGCGTCCTATCCGGCCGTGTGGAAGATCGGCTGCGGGGCCGGCTCGCTGGGGGTCGAGCTGGTCAAGGATCGGCGAGCGGCGGTGCGGCGGATCCGACAGGTCTTCTCGTTCGCCGGCCGCCGCACCTACTGGCCGTACGCCGGTCAAAAGGACTACGTGTACCTGCAGCGTCTGGAACCAAACGCCGGCTACGATCTCAGGGTGATGGTGATCGGCGACACGATCCTGGGCTACCACCGAGCGGTCCCGCATGGCGACTTCCGCGCCTCCGGCATGGACACGACCTACCACCGCTCGATCCCCGAGGGGGCCATCCACCTCGCGCGACGCGTACGCGATGCCCTCGGCCTGACCATGCTCGCCCTCGACATGCTGGCCGATCGCACGGAGCGCCGCTTCTCAATCATCGAGGTCTCGCTCTTCACGCAGATCAGAGAGGAGTTCAAGCTCGAGGTCGACGGCGTCACGGGATCGTATCGCCCGGACGGCGATGGCTACCGCTTCGTTCCGGGACGGGTCGTTCCCCACGACCTGATGCTCGAGGAGCTCCTCATGACGAAATGGATAACGCCGCGAGGCGCAACGGGGTGAGGATCCGGTGGTGGGCCGTGAAGGATTCGAACCTTCGACCTTGGGATTAAGAGTCCCCTGCTCTACCAGCTAAGCTAACGGCCCACGTGACGGGGCGTCATCGTACCAGTCCGCAGCGCGCTTGCCAAACGGACCCGCGCACCCCCGCGGAGGGGCGGCGTCGCGCCCGGCGACGTCGCCAACGGCGTGTTCCGACGCGGCGTCAGCCGGCGACCGCGCGGCGCCCGGCCACCTCGTAGCCCTCGTCTCTGACGGCCGCTTCGACGCTCTCGAGCGAGACCTGGTCGGCGTCGAAGTCGACCGTGACGATCTTCTCGGCGACGTCGACGGCGACCTGGTCGACGCCGTCCAGCGCGCCGACGGCGCCCTCGATCGCCATCTTGCAGTGGTTGCAGGAGATCCCCGGAACCTCGAGGACAGCGTGGCTGGTCGTCATGGTGGCTCCTTGTCAGTGCCCGGCAGATCGAGATCCGCCAGCTTGTAGGTGACCGTGCGCCCCTCGCCGTGATCGACCATCACGCTCTCGATCGGCGCGAGAAGGTCCGTGACCTTTCCTTCCCCGCCGGGCGTCCTGACAACCGAACCGCGCCTGGGAGCGTGCTTGCGGAACGACACGTACACCGGGTGCTCGTACTTGAGACAGCACATGAGGCGGCCGCAGCAGCCGGAGATCTTGGTCGGGTTGAGGGGCAGGTTCTGGTCCTTGGCCATGCGGATGGAGACCGGCTCCTGGTCGCCCGCAAACGTGGCGCAGCAGAGGCTGCGACCGCAGGGGCCGAAGCCGCCGACGATGCGCGCCTCGTCGCGGGCGCTGACCTGCTTGAGCTCGACCCGACGGTTGACCCGCTCGTTGAGCTTGTTGACGAGCTCGCGGAAATCGACGCGCTCCTCGGCGAAGAACGTCACCGTGAGCTTGCCGCCGTCGAAGGCCTGGCGGGCCTCAATGACTTTCATGTCGAGCCTGAGCTCGACGACGAGCTCGCGACAGGCGCGCTTGGTCTCGAGCTCGATCAGGCGATGTGCCTCGACGACGTCGTCGTCGGCCGTCGTGGCCTTGCGAATGATCTTCTTGAGCCCGCGAGGCACCTCGGCCTCCGGCACTTCGTCCGGCCCCTTGACCAGACGGCCGAAGTCCGCTCCCCTCGCCGTGTCGACGACAACCCGGTCGCCTGGCTCGAGCTCGAGCTCGCCGGCGTCGAACTCGTACGGTCTTCCACCACCCCGGAACACCACGCTCGCGATCCTAGGCACTCTCGGCAACCTCCTCGAAGCGCGCGAACAGCGCCTGCAGCGCGAGCTTCTGGTCAACGTTCAAGGTAGAGATCCTTGCGAGTCTGGGAGGCGACGGCCAAGAGACGGGCGTAGTGCTCGGGTGTGGCGACCGCCGCTCTCAACGGCTCGGCTTCCCGATCGCAGTTACAGAGTACATCGGCGGCGCCGCAGACCACCACCCACAGGTCGCGCACCCAGGAGGCGAGGACGTCGAGCGCGTCCTGGGCCGCCAGACGCGCCAGCCGTCTGTCCTCGCGGCGCGCGCGCTCCGTGGCGCCGTCCTGCCGCCACTTGAGCTCACGCTTGTCCGGGAACTGCAGCTCGAGCTCCTGGAGGCGGCGACTCAGCTCCGCCTGCGACGCCGCCTTGATCTCCGACCTGTGCTGCTCGAGGACGCCGAGGAACGCCTCCTGGGCCCCCATCGCGGCTGAACCCCCTCCACCGACGATGAGCGCCGCCTGCGTCAGGTACTCACCGCGCCGCGCCGGGCCGCGCGCGTCGTCGGCGAAACGCTCGGCCCGCTCGACGGACCCCGCAGCCAGCCGCGCGAGGGCGGTGGCGGCGAGCTCGTCCAGCCCGTGGGTGCCGCGCAGCGAGGCCGCTACTTCGTCATCGCTCAGCGGCCGGAACTCGACGATCTGGCAGCGCGAGATGATCGTCGGAAGCACGCGCTCCAAACGATCGGTGACGAACAGGAAGTGGACGAGGCGGGGCGGCTCCTCAATGACCTTGAGCAGCTTGTTGGCCGCCGCCGCGTTGAGGTACTCGGCCTCGGGCAGCACCCAGACGCGGCGACCGGCGCTGAAGGGCCTCAGGCCAAGATCATCGAGGATCGGTTTCACCTGGTCCACGCGATACACGTCCCCCTCTCGTTCCAGGACGTGCAGGTTCGGGTGCAGGCCGCGGCGGGCGCGGTCGCACTCCGGACAAGCTCCGCAGCCCCCGCAGGAGCTCACCAGGGCGACGCCCAGCTCGCGCGCGAACGCGGTCTTCGCAAGACCCTCGCGGCCGCTGAACAGGTAGGCGTGGCCCAGGCGGTTCTCGCGCAGCGCCCGGACGAACTGCGCCTTGACGCGCTGCTGGCCGGCGACCGACTCGAACATCAGGCCGGCTCCCCGGCGTCCCGGCCGGCACCCTTGATGACCGCCAGGGCGGCGGCCGCGACGTCGTCGCTGACGGCGACGACGTCGCGGCCGCCGTCGACCACGCGCACGCGGCCGGGAAAGCGCCGCGCCACAGCCGCGAAACCCGCGGCGACGCGGCGCTGGAAGTCGAGCCCTTCGGCCTCGATGCGGTCCGGCGCCCCACCCAGCCGTTTCACGGCCACCTCGGGATCGACGTCGAGAACGATTGTGAGATCCGGCCACACGCCGCGCAAGCCAGGCTCGTTGACGGCGAGCACCTCCTCGATGCCTAGCTCCCTCGCGCCCCCCTGGTAGGCCAGCGACGAGTCCACGAACCGGTCGAGCACGAGGATCCGGCCGCTTCGCAGCTCGGGGAGCAAGACGCGGCCCACCAGCTCGGCCCGAGCGGCCGCGTAGAGGAGCGCCTCGGTCCACGTCTCGGGCTCGTGGGGCGCGTGCAAGAGCAGATCGCGGATTGCCTCGCCGACCGGCGTGCCGCCCGGCTCGCGGACGACCGAGGCGGGCGCCGCCGCAGGGCCGACGGGCAGCCCGGCGGCCGCCAGGCGCTACGCACAGCAGCCGGGCTTGCGTTGTCTTGCCGCAGCCGTCGCATCCCTCGAGACTGATGAGGACTCCGGGTCCCTTCACAGGTCTCCCCTCGCCGCGGTCAGCCGGAGTTCAGGAGCTCTTCTCGGTCCGCGACCGGTACTTCTCCTTGGTTGGACAGTCGATGTCGATGCACAGCACCCAGGGCCGTCCTCGGCCCCCGGCGCCGACAACTTTGATCTCCGGCCAGCCGCACTCACCGCAGGTCTTGCCGGTCGGCGTGATGGTACCGCGCTGCGGCAGCGGGAACGTACGGCCGCACCCGCGCCGGGGGCGTTCGCCCTCGACGGCCGGCGGCGGAGTATCGCCTTCCTTGCCGACGCACGCGACGAAGCGCTTGCCGGTGCGTCCGCGCAGGACGCGCAGCTGGCCGCCGCACTCCTTGCACTCGCCGAGCGTGAGATCGTCGAGCACGCCGCTCTTGACGCGCTGGCGGATGTCGTCCACGTGGGTGTCGAGGAGCTGCCACGCGTGCCTGAGCATCCCCTGGCTGTCGCGCACCACGTCCTCCCGGCGGAGCTCGCCCTCACTGATGCGGTCCATCTCCCGCTCGAGTTCGGCCGTCATCTCGCTCGAGGAGATGTCGACCGGCGCGTCCTTCATCGCAGCATCGAAGCCGGTAATGAGCGCGATCCCGAGCTCGGTCGGCTCGGCGGGGTTGTCGCGCACGTAGTTGCGATCGTAGAGGTGCTGGATGATGTCGGCCCGGGTCGCCTTGGTGCCGAGGCCGAGCTCCTCCATCCGCTCGATGAGCGCCCCCTGGCCGTAGCGGGAAGGGGGCTGCGTCTCCTTGCTCTCGCTGTAGACCCTGAGGACGGCCAGCGTGTCGCCGGAGTTCATCGGGGGGAGCGGGCGGTCACGCTTGGCGGAGTACTTCTCGTACACCTCGAGGAAACCGGGCTCCGCCACCCGGCTGCCCCTCGCCAGGAAGGGCTCCTCGCCGATCGTCACGTCGAGGCGCTGCCCCTCGATGACCGCGGGCGGCATCAACGTCGCCAGGAAGCGTCGCACGACGAGGTCGTAGACCTTGGCCTGATCGCCGCCCAGCTCGGCCGAGGGCACGCCCACGGGATAGACAGGCGGATGGTCCGTCGTGCGCTTCTTGCCGCGCGTCGGTGTGAGCTTCGCCTGGTTCGCGAGGCGCCGGGCGACGGCGCCCACCGTCCCCCAGGCGGAGAGCAGCTCGAGGCTGCCGTGCAGGTCGAGCGACGAAGGGTAGACGGTGTTGTCGGTTCGCGGATAGCTGATGAGGCCATCCAGGTACAGCGACTCAGCCGCGCGCATGGCGCGCGCCGGCGAGACGCCGACGGCCGACGCGGCGCTCATGAGCGCCGTCGTGTTGAACGGCGTCGGCGGCTGGACCTGGCGCGCCTGCGCCTTGTAGCCGGTCACGATCGCCGTGTCAGCCTGGGCCCGCGCCAGCGCCGCCTCCGTGCGTTCGAGCGAGTCGAACCGCCCTTTGGCGTGCGCCACCTCCAGGGTCTCGCCCTCGCGCTCGAGCTCGGCCTTGATCTCCCAGTACGGCACCGGCACGAATGCCCGCCGCTCGAGCTCGCGGTCGACGATGAGACGCAGCGTGGGCGTCTGCACTCTCCCCACCGACAGGTAGTCCGAGCCGTAGCGGTACGACGCCAACGACATGAAGCGAGTGAGCACGGCGCCCCAGATGAGATCGATGTCCTGGCGCGAGTGAGCCGCCTCGGCGAGATTGAAGTCGACCGTCGACGGCTTGGCGAAGGCGGCCTCGACCTCCTCGGGCGTCAGCGCCGAGTAACGTACGCGGACATGGCGGTCGACAACCGCCGCGGCGACCATCGGCTTGACGTGCAGATCGCCGTCGTCGGGAGCGGGTGACGGAGCGACGGCCTTGCCGCGCCCGGCGGCCGCGCCTTTCTTCTTCTTCTCGGGCTTGTCGTGCGGGTGTCGCTTGAGGGCATCGCCGCGCAGGATCTCGAGCGCCTCGTGCCCGATCAGCTCGCCTTCACGGTCGTAGTCGGTGGCGATCACGACCTCGCTGGCGCCCTTGGCTGCGTTGCGCAGCGCCATGAGCGTCGTAGCGGCGCCGCCGTCGACCACCCAGGCGAGATCCGGGCTGTCGATCATCTCCCCCAGGTGCTTGAGACTCCAGCGACGATAGGTGTTGGGGAACACCGTCTCCATCACGTGGCCTCTCAGCCCGACGGCCACCGCGTCACCATCCGCGGCGGAGAAGTGATAGGACTTGACCTTCTGACGGCCGCGGCCATGCTCCTTCGTGGCGAACCTGCCCCCGAGGATCTCCGCGATCTTGCGTGCCGCTGAGTCCTTCTCCGTGACGATGAGTCTCACGCGTCTCCTCTGGATGGACGTGAACATTCGGAACCACGCCGGGGGCTGGGCCCTTCTGGCCCCGGCCGCGATGACGGACCGCCGCCGACTCGGATCAGGCCAGCGCCTCGACCGCGGCAGCGCGCGTGTCGCGGATCGTGAAGACCCGATCCAGCCCGGTGATGGTGAGCACCCGCTCCACCGCCGGCGTGGTCACGACCAGCGCCATGGCGCCGCCGGCGTCGTTCACGCGGCGCAGCCCTCCGATGAGCACGCCGAGCGCAGTCGAGTCGATGAACGTCACGCCGCTGAGATCGATGACCAGCGTCTGCGCCCCCCCGTCCAGCAGGTCGAGCATGCTCTCCTTGAACCGCGGCGCTGTGTAGATGTCGACCTCGCCGGCGAGCACGACGACGCCGCACGAATCGTCCTGCAGCTCACTGGAGACGCTGAACATGTCGGTCATGACCCGGTCTCCTCGGTCGGTGACGGCGACGCCGTCGGCTTGGGCGTATTCTCCTCGATCCAGGCGCGCACGTCATCGGCCTGCGGCGACCCGGGATCGAGCTCGAGGAACTTGGTGAACGCCAGCAGCGCCACGTTGGTGTCTCCGGCGCTCACGGCGATGGTCGCCCAGTCGAAGTACGCCTGGGGATCCTTCGGCGTCAGCGCCGTGATCCGCGTGTAGACGCGGGCGGCCTTCTCGTAGTCGTTCATGAACAAATAGACGTTGGCGATCTGCTCGAGCACCTCCACCCGCTGCTGCCTGGCCTCCGCGCCCTTCTGCTCGGCGAGCACGGCGACGGCCTTCTCGTATTGCTCGGTGGCCAGACGCCAGTCCGCCTTCTGCGCCTCCGATTTCGCCTCCTGCTGATTGGCTCGCAGCAGGTAGGTGTCGGCCAGCCCACGCAGCGCGGCGACATCGTCGGGATTGGCCTGAATGGCCGCCTGGTACTTCGCGATGTCGGCCTCGATCTGTTCCATGGCCGAGGAGACGGCGTTGCCGCAGGCGATGCCGCGCAAGGGGATCATGACGAGGAACGCCACCATGATCAGGGCCATGAGCCCGAAGATCCACTTCTGCCAGGTCTTCACCCGCTCGCGATCGAGCAGCACTTAGTCCTTCTCCCCTTCGTCGTCCGCGACGGCGGTTTGCCACCAGCCGGACTCCGCCGCGCCGACGCGGACGTTGCCGGCGCGGACACGCGAGCGCAGCTGCTCCCGGACGCCGTACGCGGCGCGGCGGATGCCTTCGGCGTCGAGATCGGTGAACCGGCCCTCGCGGTACAGGCACCGTCCCCCGACGACCGTGAGCTGAACGTCGCCCTGGTTGGCGCCGTACACGAGCGCCGAGTACGGGTCGTCGATCGGCGTGAAGTGCGACTTGGAGACGTCGACCGCGATGAAGTCGGCGTACTTGCCAGGCTCGAGACTCCCGACCTGGTCCTCCATCCCCAGCGCCTCCGCCCCGCCGAGCGTGGCGATGCGTACGCACTGCTGCGCGTCGAGCACCTTGACGTCGCGCTCGACCGCGCGGTGCAGGAAGAGCATCGTGCGCATCTCATCGAACATGTCCATGATGTTGCTGGAGGCCGGGCTGTCCGTGCCGAGACCGACGCGCACGCCCTGGCGGAGGAGATCGGTGAGCGGCGCCACGCCGCAGCCGAGCTTGGCGTTGCTCTTCGGGCAGTGCGCGACGGCGACGCGCTTCGCCTTGAGGATGCGGATGTCGTCGTGCGTCACGAGGACGCAGTGCACAGCGAGGAAGTCGGCGTCGAAAGCGCCCCATTGCTGCAGGTACTTGATCGGCGTGACGCCGAAGGGCTGGACGAGCATGCGCTCCCAGCCCATGCGCTCACGGTAGTCGTGCGCCAGCTTGCCGGACCCGGAGCGCACGTAGGTGAGCTCGTCCTTGCTCTCCGCGACGTGGCTCATGACCTTGAGACCCCGCTCGCGGGCCATCGCCGAGATAGCCTGGTAGAGACGACTGGAGGCAGCGTACGGCGAGTGCGGCGTGAGACCGACGTCGAGCTGAGCAGGAGCTGCCGCGCACGCCTCCGCGAGGCGGCGCTCGACATCGGCCATGGTCTGCTCGACCCGGGTGTCGTCGATGCCGAAGACCTCGAGGTAGACGCGGCCGCGCACGCCGGCCTCGGTGAGGGCCGCGAGCGCCGCGCCGCCGTAGCTCGTATCGGCCAGCGTGGTGATCCCGGATGAGATCGCCTCCACGGTCCCGAGGCGGGCGCTGGCGAGGTACTCCTCAGGCGTCAGCGCCGCCTTGACATCGACCAGGCGGATGATCCAGTCCCCGAAGGCGAGATCGTCCAGGATGCCGCGGAACGAGGTGTACTCGATGTGGCTGTGGCAGTTGACGAAGCCCGGCATGATGATCGACCGTCCGACGTCCACGACGGTCGCGGACGGATGGGCGGCAATGAGGTCGGCGGCAGCTCCCAGGCCGAGGATGCGCTCGCCGCTGACGGCCAGAGCGCCGTCGGCCACGATCGGCGCCGACACCGGCAAGACCCAGTCGGCGCGGTAGATGGTGATGTCGTAGCTCATCGCGGTTATCGGGTCCAGTGTCGGGACTGCGGGAAGCGACCCCCTTCGCGTGATGGAGTATAGGTGAGCGCCCGATGGGGTGGCAAACACCGCCAGTCGCCTACCGGGCGGCGATGGCGTACCGCTATACTCGAGCGAAGGCAGGAGACGGCATGAGCACGTTCACGTACGCGGCAGGGCGCGAGACGGCGAATCCCGGAGCAGGATCCGCGGGCGTCTGCGGCGCGCGTGCCGGCCGGCGATGAGAGCGGTCGACCTCACGTCGTCCACGAGGGAGCTGCTGGCCCCGGTCTGCCGCGAGTGCGTCTGGTGGCAGGCGCGCGGGAGGTTCGGTTCACTGCCCGTCGCCCGCCGCGACTGGGAGCGGGCGGCGGAGGCCGAGGCCGGCTTCTTCGGACGCGTCCTCCTGGAGGACGACGCCGTCATCGGCTACATGCACGCCGCCCCGGAGTGGCTCGTGCCACGAGCGCGCTCCCTCCCGGCCGGTCCGCCGTCGCCCGGGGCCTACCTCCTCATGTGCTCCTACTTCCACGACGAAGCGTACCTGCGGGGCTTTCAGTTCCTCCTGCAGGAGCTCGAGGCCTCACTCAAGCACCGCGGCGTGACGTCTCTCGAGGCCTTCGGGCGCCGCCGCGCGCGCCCCGGCGATCCCTTTCACGGCTACCTTCGCGAGCTCAACCTCTTTCACCCCGAGGTCCTCGAGGGCGGCGGCTTCCGCGTCGTCAAGTCCAGGGGCGAGGTCGCGCGCTTTCGCCTGGAGCTGGCCACGATCGTCGAGGCCCCGCGCCATAGCGTCCTCTGGGAGCGGCGCGCCGACGGCGGCATGGCCGCCCAGCCCGTCTAGGCGAACTGCGATCGAGGGCCGGCGGCGCGGCGTCGTCGCCGGGGCGGCGGAGCCCAGCACCCGCTCAGCGGAAGAGTCGGGGGATGCGCTGCTTCCAGTCCTCCGGCAGCACCACGTCCAGGGCGTCGTCCAGAGTGACGATACCGAGCGGCCGGTGCTCTTCGTCGACCACGGGGATGGCCCAGAGGTCGTACTTGGTCATGATGCGGCCGACCTCCTCCTCGTCCGCGTCGGCCGCGACCTCGACGACGCCGTCGTCCATGATCTCGGCGAGCGAGGCGCCGGGCTCGGCCAGCACGACATCCCGCAACGTCGTCGCGCCCGCAAGCCGGCCCTCCTCGTCGACAAGGTAGATGTAGGCCATGGCGTACTGCTCGGGCTGCTCTCTCCTGATCCAGTCCAGGGCGTCCTGGGCGGTCGCGGTGACGGGCAAGGCCACGAAGTCGGTCGTCATCAGGGAGCCGGCAGTGTGCTCGGCGTGGCTGGCGAGCTCGCGCAGATCCTCCTCACGCTCGTCCGGCAGGAGGGTGAGGAGCTCCTGGGCGAGATCGTCGGGCAGGTCAGCGAGGATATCGGCAGCGCGGTCGGCCTCGACCAGCTCGAGGACGGCGGCGGCCCGCTCGACCGGCATCTCCAGGATCGCGGCGCTGCTCAACGGGCCGTCCATCTCCTGGAGCGTATCCGCTGCGAGTCCCGTGTTGAGCGCGGCCAGCACGGCCGCGCGCTCCCGCGGGCCGACCTGGCTGACGACATCGGCGATGTCTGCCGGGTGCAGCTCGGCCAGTTCCGCGAAGGCCTCGACGAAGTGAAGGCGGGAGAGCCGCAGGGAGATGAGATTCACCTCGGGCCACGGGACAAAGTCGCCGCTGCGCCGGGGCAGGCGTCTCATGAGAAAGCCGAGGCCGATACGCCGGGCCAGCGCGCCCGAACTCACGTCGATGCCGGTCACCACGAGCTCGCCTTCGCGGGCTTCGAGCAGGACGTCCTGGACGCGCTGGAAGACCCTGGCGCGCATGTCCAGCACCTGGTTGTCGAGGACGAGGTCGACAAGCGCCAGCTCGTCGCCGCCCAGCGACGCCGGCTCGAGCTCGTCCTGGGTGCAGCTGAGCCGGAGCATCTCGGCGTCGACGTCTATCTCGGCGACCTGATCCCAGGAGGCGCGCACCTGGTCGTCGTCGCGCTCGATGAAGAAGCCGGTGACGATGGGCAGGTCGGACGTCGATCGGGCGACCACGTCGAGCAGGTCGCCGACCTTGGCGCCGGCCCTGTCGACAACGGTGATCTCCTCGAACTCCGAGAGGGCTAACGAACCAGGTCCGTCGTCCACCGAAAGACGCACATCCTTTCTCTCCGTCGCCGCGCGGGCGAGGGCCGCGAGAATACCCCGGCCGCGCGGCCGCCGTCAATGCGCGCTGCCACGAGCCAGCCGCGTCGAGGTTCGATACACTCTGCCGGATCGAGCCGGTCGTCTCTCCGGGGGCAGGGACCCATGACACAAGAAGCCAAACCGGCGCCGTCCGGCTCCCTCGAGCGCTACTTCGGATTCGCGCAATCGGGTACGTCCTTGAAGCGCGATTCGCTTGCGGGACTCACGACGTTCATCGTGATGTCCTATATCATCTTCGTGAACCCGAGCATCCTCGGCCTCGACGGCGAGGGCCTCCCGTTCGCCCCAGCCCTCACCTCCACCTGTCTCGTGGCGGGCGTCATGACCGTGCTCATGGGTCTGTACACCAACCGCGCCTTCGCCATCGCGCCCGGCATGGGCATCAACGCCGTGGTCGCCTTCAGCCTCGTCCTCGGTCAGGGGCTTTCCTTCGCCAGCGCCATGGGGCTCATCGTGTTGGAGGGCGTCGCCATCACGATCCTCGTCCTCACGGGGTTTCGCGAGGCGATCTTCACCGCCATCCCCTCCGAGCTCAAGAAGGCCATCGTCGTGGGCATCGGGTTCTTCATCCTGTTCATCGGCCTCGTCGACGGGGGCATCGTCATCGCCAACCCCGGGGGCAGCCCGCCCGTCGCCCTCGGCAGCTTCACGACCGTGCCCGTGGCAGTATCCCTGTTCGGCCTGGTGATCACCGTCGTGATGCTCACCCGCAAGTGGCGCGGCGCGATCATCCTCGGCCTGCTCGGCGCCACGATCCTGGCGGTGATGCTCAACTACGCGTACGACGGGACGGCCTTCCCCAACGGCCAGGCCGTCATCCCGAGCGAGATCCTGGCGGCGCCGGACTTCAGCCTCGTCGGCGCCGTAGATTTCGGGGCGTTCGCCAAGCTGGGGGTCACCGCCGCTGTCCTCTGGGTGTTCAGTCTCATGCTCAGCGACTTCTTCGACACCATGGGCACCCTCGTCGGCGTCGGCGGTCAGGCGGGCTACCTGGACGAGCGCGGCAACCTGCCCAAGGTCAACCGGCCGCTCCTCATCGACTCGCTGGCCGCGGTCGCCGGCGGGGCCGTGAGCGCCTCGTCGGCGACGACCTACATCGAGTCGGGCGCCGGCGTCGCCCAGGGCGGACGCACGGGTTGGGTCTCGATCGTCACCGGGACCCTCTTCCTGGCGGCCATGTGGTTCTCGCCGCTCGCCGGCGTCGTCCCGGCGGCGGCCACGGCGCCGGCGCTCGTCATCGTCGGCTACCTGATGATGGCCACGCTGACCGAGGAGCTCGACCTCGCTTCGCACGCCGGCGTCGCCCGCGCCGCCATCAACTTCGGGGACATCGCCTTCGGCCTGCCGGCGGTCCTCATGATGACGATCATGCCGCTGACCTACAGCATCACGAACGGGATCGGCTTCGGCTTCATCGCGTACACCCTGATCCGCGTCACCCAGGGCCGGGCGCGCGAGATCAGCTGGATGCTCTGGGTCGCCTCCGCCGGCTTCGTGCTCTACTTCCTCGTGCCCCTGCTCCAGGCGCGCGGCTGGGTCTGATCGGACGCGCGCGCCAGACTCGGCCCGCTACTTGGCGATCACGACCACGACCGTCGAGCCCTTCGGCGCCATGACGCCCACCTCAGGGCTGACGGCGATGACCGTCCCGGCCGGCTGCGCGCTGACCCGCCGTCTGATCGAGACCTCGAAGCCGGCTGCCTCGAGGGTCGCCGTCGCCGTGGCCGAGTCCATGCTGTAGACGTTGGGAATCTCGATGAGCTCCGCGCTCGCCGACGCCGTGGGCGTCGGGGTGGGTGTCGGCGTCGGCGACCCGCTGGAGATGACGATACTGACGGGCGACTCTCGTTCGACCTTGGCGCCGGCCGGCGGATCCTGGCTGATGACCCGGCCGGCCGCCACGCTGCTGCTCGTCTCCGTCCTCACCGTGCCGAGTCTCAGCTTGGCGTCGGCCAGCGCCGCCTCGGCCTCGCTCTGGGTCATGTTGGCGAGGTTTGGAACGGTGGCCTGCGGGATCCCGCTCGACACCCAGTAGGTGACGGAGTCGCCACGCTCGACCTGGGTACCGGCGACCGGGTCCTGCCTGAAGACCTGGCCCGTCTCGACCTTGTCCGACTTGCCGGACTTCTCCACGCCGCGCAGCTCGTTGGCGTCGAGCCAGTCGCGGACTTCCTGCGCCGTCCACCCCTTGAAGTCCTCGAGCGTGAGCGCCTTCGCGCCCCTGCTGATCCAGAGCTCGACCACCGCGCCCTCGCGCAGCTCCGTACCCCCCTCCGGCGCCTGCCGCGCGACAAGGCCTGCGGCGAACTCGTCTGAGTATTCCTCGCCCGACACCGCCGCTGAGAAGCCCGCCTTCTCGAGCGCGGCGATCGCGTCCGCCCTGTTCTGCCCAACGACGGACGGGACGGACGACGCGCCGCCTGCCCCCATGGCGCGCACGAGCCCGTAGGCGGCGCCGCCGATCGCCAGGAGGAGGATCAGGATCAGCACGACGAGCGGCCAGCGGCGGCGCCGGCGCCCCCGGTCGGCCGTTCTCTCCTGGAGCGGCTGCTGGACGGCCATCGCGGCGGGCGCGACCGGTCTGGCCATGAGGCTGGTGCGTTCGGCGGCGGTGTCGAACTGTGCCGCCACCAGCGGCCCTCCCTCCCTGGCCGAGCGCAGGTCGCGGGCGAATTCATCGGCCGACTGGTAGCGCTGCTCCCGGTCCTTGGCGATCGCCTTGAGCACGATCTGGTTGAGCGCGTAGGGCATGCCCGGCACGAGCTGAGAGGGTTCGGCCGGCGCCTCATTGACGTGCTTGAGCGCGACCGTGACGGCGCTGTCACCCTTGAACGGCACCGTTCCGGTGAGCATCTCGTACAGCACGATCCCCGTCGAGTAGAGGTCGGACCGCTCATCCACCTGGATACCCCGGGCCTGCTCGGGCGCGAGATACTGCGCCGTTCCCAGGACGGAGCCGACCTCGGTCATGCCCGAGTCGCCGGCCCGCGCGATGCCGAAGTCCATGATCTTGACGTTGCCCTCGCGATCGAGCATGACGTTCTGCGGCTTGATGTCGCGATGGACGATGCCCCGGCGATGCGCGAAGGCGAGTGCAGAGAGAAGTTGAAGGGCGATCCGCACGGCGTCGTTGCCGCCGAGGCGGCCGTGACGGCGGATGTGCTCCTTGAGCGTCTCGCCCTCGACGTACTCCATGACGATGTAGTAGGCGCCGTCGACCTCGCCCCAGTCGTAGATACTGACGAGATTGGCGTGGTTCAGGCCCGCGGCCGCCTTGGCCTCCCGGCGGAACCGCTCCACGAAGGTCGGATCGTGGAGAAGCCGCTGGAGCAGCACCTTGATCGCCACGCGGCGGCCGAGCGAGAGATCCTCGCAGAGATAGACGTCGGCCATCCCGCCGCCGCCGATCTTGCGGACCACGCGATACCTGTTGCCGATCACCTCGTCCGGCTGGAACGCGTCACTCACGTCTCGCTACCTCTCTCCCTGTGTCCGGCAGGACCCGCGCACGACTTCTCACGCCTCACGGCAAGGCGGACTGATCCAGCGCCGCCCTGAGGACGGCGGCGGCGATCGGGGCGGCGGTCTCGCCGCCGGTCGTCGCAACGGCCTCGATCGCCACCGCCACCGCGATCACCGGGTCGTCGGCGGGAGCGAACGCCACGAACCAGGCGAGGTTCGTCCCGTCGCCCCGCTCGGCCGTCCCGCTCTTGCCTGCCACGTCGACGCCCGCCAGGGCGGCGCCAGTGCCGGTGCCGGAAGTGACCACCTGCTGCATCATTCTATTCAGCGAGGCGGCGGTCGCCGCATCCATGGCCGTGACCCACGGCTCCACCACCGCCGTCTCGAAGGTCTTTCCCGAAGGCGCGACGACCTCCTGCATGACATACGGTTTCATCACTGTGCCGTCGTTGGCGACCGCCGCCGCCACGAGCGCCATCTGCAGCGGCGTGGCCAGCACCTGCTCCTGCCCACACGCCGCCCAGGCGACCGCGAGGTCGTCCATGGGCGCGTCGGGGCTCAGCAGGCCATCAGCGCCGTACCGCCCGCTGGCGGCGACCTCGCCCTCCGGCAGGGCCAGCGGCGGCACCTCGTAGAAGCCGAACCCCTGCATCGCCGTCACAAGCCCGCGGCGACCGAGGGCGTTGCCCACCTTGCCGAAGGTCGTGTTGATCGAGTACGTGAGCGCTTCGGTGAAGTCGTGACGGCCGTAGGCCTCGCCCCCGTAGTTGGTCACCTTGCCGCCGCCGACACGGTACACGCCTGTGTCGACGAAGATCGTCGTCGGGGTAACCTTGCGACGCTCCAGGCCGTCGGCCGCTGTGACGACCTTGAACGACGACCCCGGCGGGTAGAGGCCCTGCGTCGCCCGGTTGAGCAGCGGCGCGTTCTCGTCCGCGGCGAGCTCGTCCCACGAGTCCTCGAGCGCCCCGGGATCGTAGGCCGGCGACGAGGCCGAGGCGATGATCGCGCCCGTCGCCGGGTCGAGGGCGACGATCGCCCCGGTCTGGCCGCCCAGCGCCTGCTGCGCCGTCTTCTGCACCTCGGGCACCAGCGTCAAGCGGACGTCGGCACCCTGCGGCTTGCGTCCCAGCAATCGGTCCACCCAGTGCTCGACGCTGAGCTCGTTCGCCTGACCGGTGAGCTCGGGGTTGTACTCGCGCTCGAGTCCGCTGCGCCCGTACCGGGCGCTCGCGTAGCCGACGAGCTGCGGCGCGAGAGCGCCTTGCGGGTACTCGCGCTCGTAGAAGCCCGACTGCTTCTTCGACGTGGCGATCACGGAGCCGTCGAAGCCGAGGATGTCGCCGCGCTTGATCCGCAGCTCCTGGATCAGCCCGAGCTTGTTCTCCGGACGCTCCCCGTACCAGTCGGCGCGCACACCCATGATCCAGGTGAGGTTGACGATGAGCGCCGCAAAGAGCACGACGCCGATCATGAACACACGCGAGATGGCCTTGTTCATCGCGCTAGCGACGCTCAGCCAGGCGCCGGCGTTCGACGTCGCTGCCCTCGCGCACGACGTGGGCGCGGTGCGAGACCATGAGCAGCAGGGCCACGAGGATCAGATTGGCGGTGAGCGAGCTGCCGCCGTAACTCATGAACGGCAGCGTGATACCGGTCAGCGGGATCATGCGGGTGACGCCGCCGAGGATGATGAACGTCTGCAGTCCGAAGGCGACCGCAAGGCCCGCCGCCAGCAGCTTGGAGAAGCCGTCGGGAGCGCCGACGGCGATGCGGAAGCCGCGCCAGACGAAGAGCAGGAAGAGCAGGATGATGCCCGCCGCACCGAGCAGGCCCGTCTCGTTGGCCAGAGCGGCGAAGATGAAGTCCGTCTGCAGGTCCGGAACCACCGGCTGGCGGTTCGCGAAGAGCAGAAAGCCGCGGCCGAAGCCGTTGCCGAGCAGGCCGCCGTCGGCGATCGTGAACAGCGACTGCAGCAGCTGGTACCCGGTCGTCGTGGCCAGCGGCCAGGGGTTCAGCCAGATGCTGAACCGATCCTGCACGTGTGGGACGACGGCGATGGCGAGGGCGGCGGCGGCGGCAAACAGGCCGCCGCCCAGGATCACGTACACCACACGGGTCGTCGCCATGTACATGAGCGCCACGAACACGGCCATGAACAGCAGGGACATGCCGAAGTCCTTCATGAACACGAGCATGGCCAGCGACAGCACCCACATCACGAGCAGAGGACCGAAGTACTTGGCCGCGGGGACCGGCACGCCGATCACGGTGCGGGTGGGCACGGAGAGCATGACCTTCTTGTCGTTGAGGTAGCCCGCGAGGAAGACCACGATGGCCAGCTTGGCGAACTCGGACGGCTGGATCGAGAACCCGAAGGCGTGGATCCACAGCTTGGCGCCGTTGACGGTCGTCCCCGCGAGAATCGTCACGACCAGAAGCCCGAGTCCGACGGCCCCCACCAGGTACCGGTAGCGATCCAGCCGCATGTGGTCGCGCACGATGAGCACCGTGAGGGCGAAGAGCACGGCGCCGACCAGCAGCCACTGGCCCTGGAGCAGGGCCAGCGACGGGCGGACGCGGAAGATCTCCGCGAGACCCAGCGCGGCGAGCAGCGCCGTGATCGGCAGGAGAAACGCGTCGGCCTGGGGCAGCGTGAAGCGCACGAGCACGTGCAGGGCGAGGAAGATCCCGACGAAGACCAGGCCGTAGATGAGCGATATCCGGTTGATCTCGCGGTAGCGCCCCGCGTACACAGACACGTAGGCGAGCGTGCTGGCCACACCGGCGACGGCGAGGAAAGCGAGCTCGGTATTGCGCCTGTTCACGAGGGAGCACCGCTCACGGCCACATGCCCAGGTCGCGGGCGAGCTCCATGGCTCCATCCTCGAGGTGCAGGTCGCGGGCGTCGACGACGACCCTATCCTCCACGGACAGCGAGGAGTATGGGCGCGTGCTCGTACGGTAGACGGCGTGCAGCGGCAGCGGGCCGATCTCGAGGGGAAGGCCGCTGTAGACGGCAAGACGCTCGTCCTCGACCGAGACGAAGAAGACAGAGCTGAGCAGCACGACGCCCAGCAGGCCGATGACGGCCGCCGCCGCAAGACCGACGGTGAGACAGCCGAGGCGGCGCCGGCCGGCGTGCCCGGCCACGGGCGACGGCCCGGAGGGAGGCGGCGCCGGAACCACCGCGCCAGGGTCGCTCGTCGTCATCGGCACCGGCGGCGCTTCGGCGTCCGGCGCCGCGCCGATCGGCCCCGTGACCTCATCCGCTGGGTCGTCCGGAGCCTCCACGGCCGTCACAGGATCTGGCTCGGTGGCGCTCCGGTCCTCGAAGCGCAGAACGAGCGCCGTGATGTTGTCCGGACCGCCCTGGCGGAGCGCCTCTTCGACGAGCTCGGCCGTCGCCGCGTCGACGTCCTTGAGGCTCATCGACTGCGCGATGGCGGCGGCGGATACCGGTCCGCTCAGGCCGTCGCTGCAGAGCAGCAGGACGTCGCCGTCTTCGAAGTCGACGGTGAACTCGTCGAGGCGCACCGTCGGCTCGGTCCCCAGCGCCCGACTCAGAATGCTGCGGTGGGGATGGACGGCCGCCTCCTCCGCGCTGAGGCGGCCGCCGCGCACCATCTCGGCGACGAGCGAGTGATCCTCGCTCACCTGGAGGAGGTCGCCGGCGCGCAGCAGGTAGGCCCGGCTGTCGCCAACGTGCACGAAGTGGCCGGACGATCCCTCGAGCAGAACCGCCGTCAGGGTGGTCCCCATCCCGGCATGCTCGACGTCCTCGCGGGCGCGCCCGTACACCGCGGTGTTGGCCGCCTCGGCGGCGGCCGCCAGCGGGAGCCCGTCCGCCACGCCGGCGGCCAGCGTCTCGATCGCCATTCGGCTGGCGACCTCGCCGGCCTGGGCGCCGCCCATGCCGTCACAGACGGCGTAGAGCGGCGGCGCGACAATGAAGGCGTCCTCGTTCGTCCTGCGATGCAGACCGATGTCGCTGAGCGCGCTGTGCCTGGCGACAAGCGTCACCGTCGGGTCACTCCTCGTAGCGGAAGACCGTGTCCCCGATACGCAACCGGCTGCCATGGGTGAGCCGGGCGTCAGCCACCCGCTGGTCGTCGACGAACGTGCCGTTGGTGCTCCCGGCATCCTCCACGGCGTAGCCGCTTCCCCGCGGGATGAGTCGCGCGTGCGTTCCCGAGACGACCGTCTCGGCGAGAACGATGTCGCTGCCGGGGTCGCGGCCCACCATGACCGGCCCGGACAGCGGGAACTCCCTCCCGGGCGTGACGGCGGTGCTCTCTTCGACCACGAGCCGCGGGGCGAGCCGCACGGGGTCGACGTCCTGCGTCCAGCCGGTGGCGTGCGGAGCCCGGTCGGCGCCGGCACCACGGCCCGCAGCGGGCCGGACGGGGGCGGGTCCAACCGGTGTCCGGGCCGCATAGACCACCTCCGGAGCGGAGCTCGCGACGGCTGCGCTCCGCCTCACGTCGCCGACGGCGGCGCGCACGACCCTCCAGATGAACGCGTAGAGGAGGATGAGAATGCCGACCTTGAGGATCAGCAAGACGATATCGATGTCGATCACCGGCGTCTCCGGAAGGGTACGGGTTCGCCGCGCCAGGGCGCCGAGCTCACTGTGAGCACGGGCTCACGGCTGGAGCTCGAACAGCAGCTCGGTCGTGCCCATCTCGATGCGGTCGCCGTGCTGGAGCACGGCCTGGCTGGCCTCGCGACGGTTGACGCGCAGGCCGTTCGTGGAATCCAGGTCGCGAATGAGGTAACCGTCGTGTTGGCGGCGGATCTCCGCGTGCTGCCGCGACACGTTCGGATCGTCGATGACGACGTCGCAGCGGCGGCTGCGGCCGATGACGGTCACTGAGTTGCGCAACTCCCACTGGCCGCCGGGACCGTGCAGCACGGCCCGCGACACGCTGGGAGCGCGCGGCGGCGGCGCGACGGGCGGCCGCGGCGCCTCGTAGAGCAGGGTCTGGTCGAGCAGCGGCCCGGGCGCAGCCGCCACCGCTGGCGCACCGGGCGTGGGCGACGCGACCAACGGCTGCGCCGGCGGCGCGGACGACGGGCCGGACGGCGGCGACAACGGCGCAGGGGACGGCGCGGACGACGGCGCTACAGATGCCGACGACGGCGCGGACGACGGCGCTACAGATGCCGACGACGGCGCGGACGCGGGCGGCGCGTTGACCGTGCGTGTGCCGATCCCGAACTCACCGAGGCGCAGATCGGGGTCATCGTGCAGCTCGATGCGCGGCGGCGCCACGAGCGTCCAGCCCTCGCGGTGAGCGTAAGCCACAACGTAGTTGCCGAGCTCAGTCCTGAGTGCGTCCGCGAACGACGACAGGTGCCCGTAGTCGTCATGCCCGAGGTAGACGTCGAACTCGTTGGGGACATACACGTTGGCGACCCCCACGGTCTTGTGGTCGCCCATCTCCTTGGCGAGCTTGTGCGCCAGCTCCACCGGCTGCACGCTCGATCTGAAGGCCCGGCCGAAGCCTCCCTCGACCAAGCCCTCAAGCTTCTTCTCAATCCCCTTGAAGATGTTCATCGTCGAGCTCCTCCGGCCGGGTGCCGGACCACAACGCCAGCGGCAAGAGTATCACGCTCGCCGCGGCCGCCACATTGAGCGCCAGAGGACCGAGACCCACGGCATCGCCCCAGACGGCGCCGGGCACAACGGTGTACGTCAGGTAGACGCCGGCGAAGCACAACGCCCACGCCCAGAGCCGCATCTCGAGAGGGCGAATCGTGAAAGCGAAGCCGAGCGCGGCCGCCACGCCCGCCCACACGGCGGTCTGCAGGAGACCGGCCGGCGTGAGCAACGCCCCTGCCATGGTCGTGATCACGGCGACCGGGCTGCCGGCGTCGGCCGCCTGTTCCCTCAGTCCGGGGGCGGCCTGGAACATGGTGAACGGGCCGGGCTCGTTCGCGAGCAGGAGGTACACGAACGTGGCGGCCCCTGCCCAGGCCGCCGTCACCGGGCCGCGGACACGGCCCAGCAAGAGGGCGCCTGCCGGCGCGAGCAGGGTGAGATAGACCGGCGCGAGGAGCAAGCCGAGCACCGGCCACACGGCCACGACCGGCCGGCGCGCCGCGAGCACGAAGAGCACAACGGCGAAGCCGAGATAGGCGATGCCCACGCCGAGCGAGACGTTGAAGAGCGGGAAGGCGAAGATGCCGAGGAGCCAGGCGAGCCCGGCGCGCGGGACCACCGCCCACAGGGCAGCGCCGATCGCCAGCAGCGGCAGCGTCCAGCTCTGCGGATAGGCGGGCAGCGATCGCAGCAAGGTGATGCCCGCCACGGTCGCGAGGGCGGCTCCGCCGACTCGCTCGACGGCGGGCTCCACGCGCGCCAGCGGGCGTACGAGACTCTGCACCTTCCGCCACCAGCGCGCCTGCAAGCTGCCGTTCTCCACTTGGCCGCGCAGCGCAGTAGCCAGGTCGGCCGCGGCGGGCCGCTGCGCGGCGCGCGGCGCGCAGGCCTCGTCGATCAGCTCGATCAGGTCTTTCGGCAAGTCCGGACGCAGCTCGGCCAGCGGGGGCAGGCGCGCCGCGCTCACGTTGGCGAGCGTCTCGGCCGGCGTCTCGCCGCGCAGGGGATGAACCCCGGCGAGCAGCTCGTAGAGCACCATGCCCGCCGAGTACACGTCGGTGGGCGGCCCCACCCGGTGCCCGGCCGCCTGCTCCGGGGACATGTAGGCCACCGTCCCTACCACGTCGCCGTCCTTGGTCAGGGTGTCCGTGTCGGAGAGGAGCGCGATGCCGAAGTCCATCACCTTGACGTGGCCTTCGGCGTCGAGCATGACGTTCTGCGGCTTGACGTCGCGATGCACGATCCCCTGGCTGTGCGCGAACGCCAGCGCCTCGAGCAGCTCCGCCCCGATCGCAACGACGTCGGCGTCGCGAAGCCGCCCGTCGAGACGATCCAGCGAGTCGCCGTCGACGAGTTCGCAGACGATGTAGTTCTGCTCGCCGTCGCCGAACCAGTCGTACAGGGCGACGATGCCCGGATGAGAGAGCGCGGCGGCGGCCTGGACCTCCCGCAGGACGCGGGCCGACATGGCCCGCTCCTCGGGGATGATCTTGACGGCGACCCGCCGGTCGAGCGCCCGATCGTACGCCTCGTAGACATCGGCGAAGCCGCCACGGCCGATCTTGCCGATCAGGTCGTAGCGCTCGCGCCAGTCCATCCTGAGGGGCGCTGTGCTGTGAGCTGCGGCGGGCATGCGGGGGATCGTAGCTGCTTCCATTCGCCTCGGTATTCGGTATGGTACAATCCGATCCCTGTACGAGCCGCTGGGCGAGTGGCGGAATTGGCAGACGCGCTAGGTTCAGGGTCTAGTGCACTTACGTGCGTGCGGGTTCAAGTCCCGCCTCGCCCACCAGTGTCTCATCGTGACGTGAACAGGAGACCGCAGCGTGGATCGTCCCGAGGCCGGCACCACGGGGAGCGCCCCGCTCGACGCCACCGGTTCCGCCACTACTCCCCGCCAGCGCCGCCGGCCTAACCGCAAGCGCACGCGCCTGCAGCGTATCGCCATCCTGGCGGCCATCCTCTTCCTCATCGTCTTCATCCTCGCCTTCGCAGCGCGCAGCTGCCAGCAGAGCCGCAAGGTAGAGTCGTACCGCTCCTATCTCGACGCGGTGTCGTCCGCCATCGACGACTCCGCCTCCCTGGGCAAGCAGCTCGACCAGATCGTCGAGAACCCCACGAAGTACTCCAAGAAGGAGCTCACGGCGAAGCTCGACGAGCTCATGGCCAAGCAGAACGAGATCGCCGACCGAGCGGCAGGACTCCAGCCGCCGAACACGCTCAAAGCGGAACAGGCGACCTTTGCCGAGGGAATGCGAGTGCGCGCCGACGGCTTCAAGCTGCTCCAGGCGGCGATCGTTGCCAGCCTCGGCAACGAGACCGTGAGCCCCGGCAAGATCGCCGCCCTGGGCGGCTACTTCTCGGGGCCCGACGCCTACTACATGAGCCGCTTCTACGCCCAGACCCGCAACGTGATGAGCGAGCAGGGCGTCTCGGACGTGACCGTGCCGACGGCCTCCTACTACCTCACGGCCAAGACGTTCGAGACCGCCAGCATCGAAGCGATGCTGAGCGCCGTCGGCAGCTCTGCCAAACTCGTCGGGCGGCACGGCGTCGCGCTCCTCGGTGTCGCCGCCCAGCCCGGCGACAAGGAACTCACTCTGGGCGACAAGACGACGAGCGTCACAGCCTCGGCGGATATGACCTTCGATGTCCGCGTGCAGAACCAGGGCGACGGGACCGAGGCGAACGTCGCCGTGAAGGGTGAGCTCGAGCTGCCGGACGGCAAGGTCCTCACGGTGACGACAGCCGTCGCAAGCATGGCCGCCGGCAAGACCGGTACCGCGGTCCTGAGCGGCTTCATCATCCCCGCAGAAGCGCTCAGCCGGACCTCGATCCTCAAGGTCACCGTCGGCCCGGTCGCCGGCGAACGCGTGAAGACCAACAACAGCGGGTCCTACAAGATCCTCCTCCAGCTCCAGTAGTCGGCATGCAGACCGCGCGCGACATCGCTCCATACGCAGCGTTCGCCGCCGCCGCTCTCTCCCTCCTTCTGCTGATTCTGGTCGTCGCCCTCTGGGTGAGCCTCCGCCGCCTGCGCCGGGCCCAGGCCGTCGTCCTCGGCCACCTTGGGCAGCGCGACCTCGTGGAGCACGCGGCGGAGCTGGAGTCGCAGGTGCGCACCCTGCGCGACGCCGTCGAGCGCCTGACCCTCGAGCTCGAGGGTCACCGGGCTCGTCTTGAGCACACGCTTACCAACCGGGCCGTGGTCCGGTACGACGCCTTCCGCGACGCCGGCGGCGAGCAGAGCGCCTCGCTGGCGCTGCTCGACAACCATCGCTCCGGGTTCGTCATCAGTACGATCGCCGCCCGCGATTTCGCCCGCGTCTATGTGAAGTACCTCCACGAAGGGATCGCCGACCGCGACCTGTCGCCCGAGGAGCAGGAGGCGATCGCCGCCGCGGTCCCGCAGCCGCTCCCCGCCGGCGCCGGCAGACCCGACGACCTCGCCGCCTCGCGAGGCCCAGCGGCCGACCTCCCGGCCCCCGCCGGCGACGCGCCGGCGGGCACCTGATACGCTACGCGACAGTAGCTACGCGGGCGAGCGCTGGAGACGCGGGTGTCGGCAGGCAACAACAGAGTGGCGTTTCTCGGCCCCGAGGGCACGTTCACGGAGGAGGCCCTCCTCGACGATCCGCCCGAGGGCGAGCTCAGGCCGTTCCCTCACCACTCTATCCGCGAGGTCATGGTCGCCGTGAGCCGGGGGGACGCGACCTTGGGCCTCGTCCCCATCGAGAACTCCCTCGAGGGTTCGGTGGCGATCACCCTCGACTTGCTGGCCTTCGAGTTCGACGACCTCTTCATCGTCCGCGAGAGCGTCCACGCCATCCGGCATCAGCTCATCACGCGTTCGCCTCTCGAGCTGGACCAGATCACCAAGATCATCAGCCATCCGCACGCCTACGGGCAGTGCCGGCAGTTCCTTGATGCTCACCTCCCCGGGGTCGAGCACGAGGCGGCCAACTCCACGGCCGATGCGGTGCGCACGGTGAGCCGCGTCGACAGGCCCTGGGCCGCGATCGGGAACCGCCTGGCGGCGGAGATGTACGAGTGCGTCGTGCTGCGCGACGATATCGAGGACTCCCTCGAGAACCAGACACGCTTCGTCTACTTGAGCAGGCAGGCCGCGCCCCAGGACCTCGACGTGCGCTACAAGACCAGCCTCGTCTGCACCATCGGCGCCGACCAGCCAGGAAGCCTGCTGCTCATCCTCTCCGAGTTCGCGCATCGCTACATCAACCTGACCAAAGTGGAGTCGCGACCATCGCGCCAGGGCCTCGGCAAGTACATCTTCTTCATCGACATCGAGGGCCGACTCAGCGACCCGGCGGTGGAGCAGGCCCTCAAGTGCCTGGCCTGCAAGCTGCCGTGGGTCAAGGTCTTCGGCTCGTTCCCCACCTAGCACCCCATGCCACCACGGGAGGCCGCCATGGCACGCGCGAGATGCCCACTGAAGACCCTCCCGTCCACCGTGTCCTGAGTCAGCGTTGGATATCACCTTGATCCTGGTGCCCTACGACCTCGGGCGTGAGGGAGTCGGCAGCGGACGCGGCCCCCAAGCCTATCTTGACGCCGGCGCCGTGAGGGCGCTACAGGCGCACGGGCACGACGTGGAAGTCGTGACCGCCCGGCGGGCCGGCCCCTTCACGTCTGAGCTCGACGCCGTGCTCGACGTCGACGCCGCCGTGGCGACGCACGTCGCCGCGGCGGCGCGCGCCCATCGCTTCCCGCTCGTACTGGCCGGGAACTGCAACGCCGCCCTCGGCGTCCGCGGCGGGCTGCTCGCCGCCGACGATAGTGATCATCTGTCCGGCCTGGCATTGATGTGGCTGGACGCGCACGGCGACTTCAACACGCCCCAGACCTCGTACACCGGGTACCTCGACGGCATGCCGCTCGCCATGCTCACGCAGCGGGCGTACCCGGACCTCTGGGCGAGACTCGGCGGCGGGCCGCTGAACGAGCGTCTCGTGGTGCACGTCGGCAGCCGGGACTTGGACCCGGCGGAGACGGCCGAGCTGCGGGCGTCCGAGGTGATCGTCGTGAGCGGCGCCACCGTTCGCGACCACGGGATCGGCAGCGCCCTCCAGCCGGCGCTCGACACGCTGGCAGAGCGAGCGGCAGGAGTCGGCGACACGCCGCCGCCGCTGCACCTGCACGTCGACATCGACGTGCTCGACCCGGCGGCCGCGCCCAGCGTCGCCTTCCCGGCACCCGGCGGCCTCTCCCTGGCGGAGTTGCTGGCCGCCGTGGACATGGCCGGCGCGCGCTTCAGTCTCCGGGCGCTCTCTCTGACGTCGTTCGCGCCGGACGGCGCCGGCGACGGCAGGACCAGCGCCGCCGGCCTCGCCGTCATGCTACTGGCGGCGAGCGTCGCCTGAGAGGCAGCGAGGGCGCGGCCGCGATCATATGGGTCACGCGGGTCAGGGCGCGCGACCTGCCGGCTCCGGCTCAGCGGTACACGTAGAGGCGCTCGCCGACGAAGGCGCGATCGTAGATCCAGTCGGCGACCCACATCGGCTCACGGATGCACCCGTGGCTGGCTGGGTAGGGCGGCACCGGCACGTACCCGTGAATCGCGAAGTTGCCGTAGAAGCCCATCGTGCGGAAGAGGATGCCCCCGTACCCGGACGTGGTGGCCGGGTGCTTCTGCTGGATCCTGAAGCTGCCCTCGGGCGTGTTGCCCGTGGCGCCGGTGGAGACGGCGATGAGAGCGCGCAGCTTGCCGCCCCGCACCATCATCAGGATCTGGCGGCTCTTGTCGACCTCGAGGTGGTCGGAGGGCCCGGCGTACCGCGGGCGAACGGGCTTCGCCGTGTCGAGCCTGCGCCAGTCGTCGCCGTCGACGACGTACGTGCGGGGCAGCCGGTATGCCTTCTGGAACGCGACGACGGCGTCGCCGCAGTCGCTCGTCAGGGTCTCGCCGACGGAGGGGACGCGAATCCTGAGGCGCTGGAGGGCAGCGACCAGCCCACGAACGTGGGGTCCTCTTGATCCCACGGCGAGCCGCTTCGCCGCGGCGCGGACGTCCTTGTCGACGGTTCGCGCCCCCAGCTCGGCGGTGCCCGGCAAGGCCGACGTCACGGAGAACAGGCCGATGCCGCGCAGCGGCAGCTCGAAGGTGACGACGCCGCCCCGCACCCGCCCGGCGTACGTGCCGACGAACGCGCCGTGATGCGCCAGCGTGGTCGTGACCACGCCCGCATAGGCGGCCGGCTCGACCTTGAGGACGTAGCGCAGCGTCAGGAAAGGAACGGCCGCGCCGGTCGTCACGGTCACGCGCGGCTTGACGACAAGAGACCGGGCGGCGCTGGAGGCGCCGTCGGGCACGAGGCGGGCCGCCACGTCGCCGCCGCGCACCGGCGTGAACTCCGCGGCGTAGAGACCGTCGGCGCCGGTCGTCGCCGTGGCGACCTCGATCCCGGCGAGGGTGATGCTGACCTGCAGACCGGGGGCGGCCGGCGTGACCGCCCCCGAGGCGGTCACCGGGGCGCCGTAGACAACCGACGCCTGCGAGAGAACGCAGGTGATCTCGACGACGGGAGACGGCGACGCGTCGGGGACCGCCGGCGCGGCCGGAGCCGCGGGCGGCGCTAAGGCCGGCGACCCCTCCAGCGACGGGTTCGCCGCCACCAGCGGCGCGCCGCCGGCAACAAGCAGGAGCGCGACAACGATCACCGGCGCCGCCCGCCGCAGCAGCCGGCGTACGGCCTCCGTCGCACCGTGGCATCGACCGGCCTTGATCATCCTGGCCTCCTCTCGACCTGCACCCTGTCCCCGGGTTCACCGGGACACTAGCACGAGGCCAGCGCGACGGTCGAGACGTACGGTACGATGTGCGCACGAGCCACGACCCGGAGGACTTTCCATGCTCGACGTCAAGATGCTGCGCGCGAACCCGGACGCGGTCCGCAGGGCACTCGAACGCCGCGGCGCGTCGACCGTCCTCCTCGATGACTTCCTCGCGCTCGAAGCACAGCGTCGCAGGCTCCTGACCGAGGTCGAGACGATGCGCGCCGACCGCAAGCGAGCGAGCGACGAGATCGCGAGCGTCAAGAAGGCCGGTGGCGACGCCGCCCAGGCGATCGCCGGCATGCGCGCCCTCGGCGACACGATCAAGGAGCGGGAGACTGAGCTCGGCGATGTCGACGAGCGCTTGCGCGCCATGGTGCTGGAGCTCCCGAACCTGGTCCTCGACGACGTCCCGAACGGCCGCGATCCGGCGGTGCTGCGCCACGTCGGACAACCGCCGGCGTTCGACTTCGAGCCCCTCGACCACCTCGACCTCGGGGTCGCCCTCGACGTCATCGACATGGAGCGCGCGGCCAAGGTCAGCGGATCGCGCTTCGCCTACCTCAAGGGCGACCTCGTGCTGCTCCAGTTCGCCCTCACCGGCTACGCTCTGGACATCATCTGCGGCCAGGGCTTCCGCCCGGTCGTGCCCCCGGTGCTCGTACGCGAGGAGGCCATGTACGGCACGGGCTTCTTCCCCACCGACCGTGCCCAGGTCTACGAGACCCTCGACGGCGACTGCCTCGCCGGCACCAGCGAGGTCCCTTTGGCCGCCATGCACATGGAGGAGTACCTCGAGGCGGCCGACCTCCCGCTGCGCTATGCCGGCTACTCGACCTGCTTCCGCCGCGAGGCGGGCGCTGCGGGCCGCGACACGCGCGGCATCCTGCGCGTCCACCAGTTCGACAAGGTTGAGATGTTCAGCTTCTGCCTGCCCGAACAGGCCGCCGCCGAGCACCAGCGCATCCTCGCCACAGAAGAGACCATTCTGCGGGGACTCGGCATCCCGTACCGGGTCGTCAACATCGCCGCCGGCGACCTCGGTGCTCCGGCGGCCCAGAAGTTCGACTGCGAGGCCTGGCTGCCTGGCCAGCGGCAATACCGCGAGGTGACGAGCTGCTCCAACTGCACCGACTACCAGGCCCGGCGGCTCAACTGCCGCTTCCGCACCGACAAGGGCCCACGGTTCGTGCACACGCTCAACGGCACCGGCGTCGCCGTCGGCCGGACGCTGATCGCCATCATGGAGAACTACCAGATGGCCAACGGCACGATCGCCGTGCCCGACGTGCTGCGCGCGCGCATGGGCAAGGACGTGATCGGCGGCTGAGGGCGGCCTCCGCCGTCCTTCCTTTCGGGGCGGCAGCGGGACCCGCCGCCGGCCGCTCCAGGCTCAGTCCACGAGCTCGGCCGGCCCAAACCCGGGACCGCGGCCGTTCTCCCGCCAGGGGATGAGGTAGGAACGCACCTCAACGCCGGGGCACTCGTTCTCGAGCAGCGTCCTCGCCCGGCGCAGATCGCGCTCCAGCAGCTCCTGCTGATCGAAGCCGAACCCGCCGAGGACCCGCTCGTAGGCTCCGCACTCCTGGTGCGACACGAGATGGATCGTCCGTAGCCCTTGCGTCTCGAGGTGGACGCGCACGGCGTCGAGGGCGAAGCGCCGCTCCCCGCCGGAGCGCGTGAAGAGCAGGGGGCCGCCGGGGATGAGAATGCGGTCCGCGTCCGGCACGCCGAGCCACGCCTGCAGCGTGCTGAGAGGGCCGGCGATCCGGCCGTCCGAGCAGGCGATGACGAGCGTCTTCATCGCGGGGGGCCGTGCGAGAGTTCGTGCACCGCGGACCACCTGTCTGCGCTCACCCAACTACCCTTGGCCGTCGCAGAAGGCGAGAGAGCGTCCCCTGGATCCGAGACGGCCCTGAGCACCCTGCGGCGTGAAGCTGTTGTCGACCGCTTGACAGGAAAGATGAGCCCCAAGCGATACAGGTCGGGTGGCGGAGCGGCAGACGACGGCACCTGTCCTCGGCATCGACGTGGTCGGCGTCGACGTGCGGGACCCGGACATGATGCCGCCACCACGGCGATCCGGGCGCCGCGCGGTGACGACAGGTACGTCGGCGGCCGCCTTACGGGCATGGCGCCGGTTTGCCCGAGCAAGCGCGCCCACGCCAGGGTGGAGCTACGGCCACCTTGTGCCGGCGACAGGGCGCTCCGATAATGGGAAGCGCTCAGCCACCGGATGCCGTTTCCACCACGGCCGCCCCGGACCACTCCAAGAGGCCCCTCGATGAACACAGCACGACGAGATCCTGTGCGGAGGCTCTGTCAGCGAATCCTGGACGGTCACGCCCCGGACGAGATGGAGCTGTGCGGGCTGCTCGAAGCAGGCGGTCGGGACAGGGAGACGATCTGCGAGGCCGCCAGACAGATGCGAGCACGCACGTCCGGAGATGTCGTCTTCCTCTATGGGTTCGTCTACTTCTCGACGTACTGTCGCAACCGCTGCGCCTTCTGCCTCTATCGCGCGAGCAACCCGCTCAGCCCTCGCTATCGCAAGACGCAGGACGAAGTGCTGGAGGCATGTCGTGCTCTGGCGACGTCCGGCGTCGTCCTCCTCGACCTCACGATGGGCGAGGACCCTGCCATTCACGACGATCCGGAGTACCGCTCTCTCCTGGATCTGGTCGCCGCCGTGGCCGATGAAACGAACCTTCCGCTCATGATCTCGCCGGGTCTCGTGCCGGGCGCGGTGCTCGGCGCCCTGCGAGAGCGGGGCGCCACGTGGTACGCCCTGTACCAGGAGGCGCACGACGGGGAGCTTTACGCTCGTCTCCGTCCCGGACAGCCCTTCCCGGCGCGCGCCGCCGCGCGCAGCGCGGCCCGGCGCGCCGGCCTCCTCGTCGAGGACGGAATCATGACGGGAATCGGCGATACCCCTCGCGACAGGGCGCGCTCGATCGTGGACATGCGAGCCGCCGACTGGGAGCAGATTCGGGTCATGAGCTTCGTTCCGCAACAGGGGACGCCGCTCGCGACGGTCTCTTCGCCGTCCGACGACGCCGAGTTGCTCACGATCGCGGCGATGCGCCTGGCCATGCCGGACCGCCTCATCCCGGCGTCCCTCGACGTGGCCGGCATCGACGGTCTGGAGCCGCGACTGAACGCCGGGGCCAACGTGGTGACGTCCATCGTACCTCCCCACAGCGGGTTTCTCGGCGTCTCGCAGGCCGATCTCGGCGTCGACGAGGGGCAGCGCACGGTCGCGAGCGTCGTGTCGCGGCTCGAGGCGCTCGGGCTGCGCGCCGGTTCGGTCGACCAGTACCGTGAGCGCCTGACGGCGCTGTCGGCCCAGACCGCGGCGGTCGTGGCATGAGACACCGTTGTTCGTGACCGCGCGGACGCCGGAGGGCGCCCGAGTGCGAGCCGCAAGCGCGCGTGTCGCTTCCACGGAGCGCCGCGAGCTTCGGCCGCACGAGATCACCAGCCGGGACCGGCGGCGTCCCACGTGACCCGCCTCACCCCCAGAGACACTCACGATCTCGTGGCCCGGGTTCACCGCCTCGACCGCACGCTGCTCGACGCCTGCGGCCTCGACTTGCTGGCGCTCGCCGCCCGAGCCGCGGGACGGGCCCCCGCCCATGTGAACGAGCGCCTCGCCGGCGCGCGCGTCGCAGCCATCCCGATGACTGCCGGCCAAGGTGTGATTCCGGGCTTCAGCCAGGGCGTGGCGGGCGTGCTGCGTCATCTCACCTGCACGGCCTGGGTCACGGACGCCGTCGACGTGTCGGGCGTCGACGAGGCCGTCAACGCCGGAGCGACCGTCGTCTTCCTCGCCGACGACAGTCGTTTCATCGCCCTGAACATCGTCGAAGGACGATGCGTCAACAACGATACTTGCACAGCGGACGGCTACGTCGCAGCGCTGGCGGCGGCCGCAGGGGACCTCCGGAACCGCTCGGTCCTCCTGCTTGGGCTGGGGCCGATCGGGCGCGCCGCGGCGCGCCGCCTGCTCGAGCACGGCGCGCGCGTCTGGGTGGCCGAACCGGATCCGGAACGACTGCGCGCCGGACTCGACGACTACCCCGCGCTGCGGCCGGCCACGATCCAGGACGGGCTCGGCCGCTGCAAACTCATCCTCGACGCCACACCGGCGCGAGGTCTCGTGGGCGCGGCCGACGTGGACCACGACACGATCGCGGCCGTGCCGGGCCTGCCGTCGGGCTTCACCGCAGAGGCCCAGGCAAAGCTCGGCGCCCGCCACATTCACGACCCGCTGGCCGTCGGCGTGGCTGTCATGGCCGTCCGCTCGCTCGTCCGGTGATCACCGCGCGGTGATGGTCGCGCCGATCGCTCAGGGAACCTCACGATGCACGCCCGGGCACGGCGCTCGTCACGCCATCTAGGCCGCGCCGGCGCCCGTTGCTACACTGCAGCCAGAGGAGGGGTGGCAGAGTGGCTCATTGCACCGGTCTTGAAAACCGGCAACGGCGAGAGCCGTTCGTGGGTTCGAATCCCACCCCCTCCGCCAGCCGTCTTCACCCGCGGAGCAGCCGGATCCAGCCGTGAGCGGCGAGCGGCGGCTGACGCTCCGCGAATGGTCCCTGCCCCACCTTCTTTGCTGGTATCCTACGGTTCCGGTAGAGTAGGTAAGCACTACTCTCGTGCGCAAAAACCACCGAACCCTCGGCGACGATACGGGCATTCTCGGATTCGCCGGGAGGACACAGGGAGTCGTCGATGGAAGAACTGACCCTCGCCGTCCCGGGCATGTGGGCGGACCACCACGTGATCACCGTGCGCGAACTCCTGCGCGACGCGGGCATCTCGTCGATCGTCGCAAGCGCCCGCGACGCGTCCGTCCGCCTCACGTACGATCCGTCTCTGACGAGCCCGGCGCAGATCGCGGCCCTCCTCAAGGACGGCGGCTACCCCGCTGGAGAAGCCGAGAAGCCGGCGGCGTCGCCCACGAACAAGCCCGCCTGGGCGACGGCCGGTGTGCGCGTCACCGCCACCAACTCGATTGACCTGATCATGTCCGGGGACCACCGGAAGTACTGATGCCACCCCAGACTGCCCAGCGCACACCCCGATCACACTGCCGCTGCCACCCAAGGAGCGGAGACCGACACTGCCGCGCCATCCTCCGCCTGCACCTGGGCCGCGGCCGAAGGAGCTGACCAATGGACGACGAGAAGAGCGAGGAAGTCAAAGCCGGAGGCGCGAAGAGCATCGACCCGGCTGCCCTCGAGATGCTGCGCCACGCCGACGAGTGTGGCGTCGACACCGTGTTCCATCGTGCTGATCACATGAAGCCCTGCCCCATCGGCCAGGACGGCGCCTGCTGCCGCATCTGTTCGATGGGGCCCTGCCGCCTCGTCGGCAAGGACGCCGAGAACAAGGTGGGCCTTTGCGGCGCGGACCTGCCGACCGTGGCGTCCCGCCACTTCGCCCGGCAGGTCGCCGGCGGCGTCTCGGCCCACTCCGACCACGGCCGCGACATGGCCATGACCCTGCACGCCGTGGCCACCGGCCAGGCGCCGGGTTACAAGATCAAGGACGAGCAGAAGCTCACGGCCGTGGCTGGCTACATGGGCATCCCTACGGCCGGCCGTGAGGTCAACGACATCGCCCTCGACGTGTCCCTCAAGGCGCTCGAGCAGTTCGGCCAGCCGTTCGGCGAGATCATCTACACCAAGCGTGCGACGCCGAAGCGCCAGGCGCTCTGGAAGAAGCTCAACCTGACGCCGCGAGCGATCGATCGCGAGGTCGCTGAGGTAATGCACCGCACCCACGAGGGCGTCGACCTCGACGCCGAGAACATCCTCAAGAGTTCCCTGCGCTGTTCGCTCGCGGACGGCTGGGGCGGCGCCATGCTGAGCACCGACATCAGCGACATCCTCTTCGGGACGCCTTCCCCCCTCTCCAGCGAGGTCAACCTCGGCGTCCTCAAGGCCGATCAGGTCAACGTCGTGGTGCACGGCCACGAGCCCACCCTCTCGGCGATGCTCGTCGAGGCGGCCCGCGACCCGGAGCTCATCGCGGAGGCCAAAGCCGAGGGCGCCGAGGGCATCAACCTCGCGGGCATCTGCTGCACCAGCAACGAGATCCTGATGCGCTACGGCATCCCGCCGGCGGGCAACTTCCTCCACCAGGAGCTGGCCGTCCTCACCGGCGCCGTCGAGGCCATGGTCGTCGACGTCCAGTGCATCATGCAGGCCCTTGGCCCGCTCTCGCAGCGCTTCCACACGCAGCTCATCACGACGTCGCCGAAGGCCAAGATCCCGCACGCCGTGCACGTCGAGTTCGACGAGCACCGCGCCCCCGAGACCGCGGCCGAGATCATCCGCATGGCGATCGCCAACTACAAGAACCGCGGCCCGATCCACATCCCCGACTACCACGAGCCGCTGATCGCCGGGTTCAGCCACGAGTACCTCAACTACATGCAGGGCGGCTTCCACCGTGGCTCGTTCCGGCCGCTCAACGACGCCATCATCGCCGGCCGCATCCGCGGGCTGGCAGGCGTCGTCGGCTGCAACAACGCCCGGGTGACGCAGGACGAGGGCATCGTCACGATGATCAAGGAGTTCATCGCCCGCGACGTCATGGTCGTCGTCACCGGCTGCGCCGCGACGGCCGGCGCCAAGGCCGGCTTCCTCAGCCCGGAGATCCTCGACGCCGCCGGCCCCGGCCTGCGCGAGGTCATGGAGGCGATCGGCATCCCGCCGGTGCTCCACCTCGGCTCGTGCGTCGACAACTCCCGCATCCTCACGGTGCTCACCCAGGTGGCCACCGAGGGCGGCCTCGGCGAGGACATCGACGACCTCCCGGCCGTCGGCCTCTGCCCGGAGTGGATGTGCGAGAAGGCCATCGCCATCGGCACCTACTTCGCCGCCTCCGGCGCGCACGTGATCTTCGGCGTGAGCAGCCCGGTCAAGGCCTCGAGCGTCGCCACGCGCCTCATGACCGAGGGCTGGGAGGAGCTCGTCGGCGGCGATCTCGAGTTCATCCCCGACTGGGGCGAGATGCTGGCGCGCTCGCTCGAGCTGATCGACGGCAAGCGCGCTGCTCTCAAGCTCAAGCCCTACGACCCTTCGCAGTACGGCGACAGCGGCGACTCGCCCTACTTCGACGCCATCCGCGAGTACCTCGCCGAGCGCGTCGAGGTCGAGACCGTGGGTTCGGGCATCTACCCCCTGGCCGAGGGCCACTCGCACGGCCACGACCATGACCACTCGCACGACGAGGGAGAGGACAGATGAGCCGCTACATCGCCAAGCGCGCCATCCGCGGCGCCACCGCCCTCGTCGCCGAAGCCGAGAAGCTGGTCGCGGAGGCCATCGAGGAACTCGGACCGGAGACCCCGGTGCAGTTCACGAATACCGCCTACTTCCTGCCCGTCATCTACGCATTCACGGGCAAGAAGGTCGAGACGCTGGGCGACCTGCCGCCCGTCCTCGCTCGCTGCAGGTCCCTCCTCCATCCGCTGCCCGCCGACACGATGTGGCTGCCCTATCTCGGCGAGACGCTCGACAGCGGGGTCGCCACCCTGTTCGCGGAGGAGGTCATCGAGGGCGTGCGCTTCGCCCGCAAGCAGGAGCCGCAGATCATCAAGTTCGACGGCGACGGCGATCACGGCGACACGCACTTCTCAGCCGGTACCCTCGGCGTTCACATGGGCAAGATGAAGCTCAACGGCCCCATCGACGACGTCCAGCTCCGCGCCTGGGGCATCCAGCTGGTCGACGGCCGCATGCCCGGGTTCTGCGCCATCGTCGGCTGCGCCAAGAGCAACGAGGTCGCGGTCAAGATCGTCCGCGAGCTGCAGAGCCGCGGCATCCTCATCTTCCTCAGCGGCAACGTCAACGGGCGCAGCATCATCCACCAGTTGCAGGAGGAGGGCATCCAGCTCGGCTACGACACGTTCACGGTGCCCTTCGGCATCGACACGATCTCAGCCGTCTACGCCCTGGGCTTCGCCGCTCGCTCAGCGCTCACCTTCGGCGGCATGGACGCCGGCAACGCCCGCGACATCATGCTCTACAACAAGTTCCGGGTGTTCGCCTTCGTCCTCGCCCTGGGTGAGGTCGACGACCTCAAGTACGCGACCGCGGCCGGCGCTATCAGCTACGGCTTCCCGGTGATCGCGGACACCCGCATCCCGCAGATCCTCCCCACCGGCGTCACGACCTACGAGCATGTCGTGAGCATGCCGTTCGACGAGATTCCGGGCGCGGACGACATGGAGCGCGCCGAGAAGCTCATCCAGCGCTGCATCGAGGTGCGCGGCGTCAAGGTCAAGATCACCAAGGTGCCGATCCCCGTCTCGTACGGATCGGCCTTCGAGGGCGAGCGCATCCGCAAGGAGATCATGTACGCCGAGTTCGGGGGCAAGCGCAGCAGGGCCTTCGAGTTCCTGCGCAGCAAGCCCTCGGACGAAGTCGAGGACGGCAAGATCACGGTCGTCGGCAAGGATTTCGGCGATGTCGAGGAGGGCGCCGCCCTGCCGCTCGGCATCGTCGTCGACGTCTCCGGCCGCAAGATGCAGGACGACTTCGAGCCGATCGTGGAGCGCCAGTTCCACTATTTCATCAACGGCATCGAGGGTGTCCAGCACAACGGCCAGCGCGACATCACCTGGATCCGCGTCGGCAAGACCACCATCGCCAAGGGCTTCAAGCTCGAGCACTTCGGCAAGGTGCTCCACGCGCGCATTCACGAGGTCTTCGGCAACATCATCGACAAGGTGCAGGTGCACCTCACGACCGTGCCCGAGGACGTCGGCACGCTCATCGAGGAGGCGCGCGAGGCGTACCGGCAGCGCAACGAGCGCATCGCCAACCTCACCGACGAGTCGGTCGACACCTTCTACTCGTGCCTGCTCTGCCAGAGCTTCGCGCCCAACCACGTCTGCGTGGTCAACCCCGAGCGCGTGGGGCTCTGTGGCGCCTACAACTGGCTCGACTGCAAGGCGTCCTTCGAGATCAACCCGACCGGCCCCAACCAGCCCGTCCCCAAGGGCATCTGCATCGACCCGGTCAGGGGCGAGTTCACCGGCCCCAACGAGTATATCTACGCGCACTCCAACCAGACGGTCGACCGCGTGACGTTCTACTCGATCATGGAAGCGCCGATGACCTCCTGCGGCTGCTTCGAGTGCATCATGGTGCTCGTGCCCGAGGCCAACGGCTTCATGATCGTCAGCCGCGAAGACCCCAGCATGACCCCGTGCGGCATGACCTTCTCGACGCTGGCCGGCACCGCCGGCGGCGGCATGCAGACGCCGGGGATGATGGGCTTCGGCAAGTACTATCTCACCAGCGAGAAGTTCATCTCCGGCGACGGCGGCATGCCGCGCATCGTCTGGATGAGCTCCTTCCTCAAGGAGAGCATGCGCCCCGAGCTCGAGGAGATCTGCGAGAGCGCCGGCTGCCCCGGCCTCCTCGACATGATCGCCGACGAGACGATCTGCACGAGCGTCGACGAGCTCCTCCCCTTCCTTGAAGAGAAGGGGCACCCCGCCCTCACCATGGATCCCCTCTTCTGATCCGCGACCTGTTGGAGTGCTGATGACTGCTGTGGAGACACCTCTCGAGAAATGGCCCGGCTCCGTGCGTGAGGTCACGCTGGGCGGCGGAGCCCGCACGTCCGTCACGGTCGGCGGGGAAACCACACTGCCGTTCCTCGGCTTCGAAGGTGCCATGCCGCACCGTCCCGCCCTGGCTCTGGAGATCGAGGACCGCCGGCCCGAGGGCTGGTCGTCCGAGCTGCTCGCGGCCCTGGGGGAGGTCGTCGACGATCCGGCCGCGTGGGCCAGGCACGGGGTGGAGCTCGGCGCCGACCTGATCGCGCTCAAGCTCGACAGCTGTCATCCGGACCGCGGCGACAACGACGCCGCCTACGCCGTCGACCGGGTCAAGCAGGTGCTCGCAGCGGTCGACGTGCCGCTCCTCGTGTACGGGCCCGGCACAGCCGAAAAGGACAACGAGGTGCTCGTCGCCGTCGCCGATGCGACCAAGGGCGAGCAGCTCGCCCTCGGGGTCTGCGAGGAGAAGAACTACCGAACGATCGTCGCCGCCGCCCTCGGCAACAACCACCTCGTCATCGGCGAAACGCCGATCGACGTCAACCTCGCGAAGCAGCTCAACATCCTCATCTCGGACATGGGTCTGCCACTCGAACGGGTGCTCATGGACCCGAACACGGGAGCGCTTGGCTACGGCCTCGAGTACACGTACTCGGTCATGGAGCGCCTCCGGCTGGCGGCGCTCATGGGCGACGCGATGACCCAGCAGCCGATGATCTGCCAGGTCGGCTCGGAGGCCTGGCGGCAGAAAGAGGCGCGGGCCGCCACCGACGTCCCGGAGGCCTGGGGCGACCTCGCGACGCGCGGCGTGGCGTGGGAGATCGCGACCGGCATGACCCTGCTCGAGGCCGGAGCCGACATCCTGCTCCTCCGTCACCCCGATTCCCTGAGCGCTCTTGGCGCAGCGCTGGACGACCTCGTGAAAGGGGCCTGACCGTGGCTCTCACCGGACTGCAGATCTACAAGCTCCTGCCCCAGACGAACTGCAAGGAGTGCGGCTTCCCCACCTGCCTCGCCTTCGCCATGAAGCTCGCCCAGAAGGGCACTGAGCTCGACAAGTGCCCGCACGTGAGCGACGAAGCCAAGTCGGCCCTGGACGCCGCCTCGGCGCCGCCGATCAAGCTGGTCGCCGTCGGCGCCGGCGAGCGCGCCTTCGAGATCGGCAACGAGGTCGTCCTCTTCCGTCACGAGAAGACCTTCTACCACCAGCCCGGCATCGTCGTCCGCGTCGCCAGCGACGATCCGGCGCTGGCCGAGAAGGCCGCTGCCGTCGCCGGCTACGAGATCGAGCGCGTCGGCATGAAGCTGCGACTCGACGGCCTCGCCGTCCAGCAGGCGGGCGACGCGGCCGCGTTCGCCGCGGCCGTGGCCGCGGCCCGCGCGGCCGCCCCGGGCCTTCCGCTGGTCCTCGAGAGCGGCGACGCCGCGGCCGTCGATGCTGCCCTGTCGGCCGGAGCCGCCGTCGAGAAGCCGCTCATCCACGGCGCCACGGCCGCCACCTGCGACGCCATGACCGCGGTGGCCAAGAAGCACGGCTGCCCGCTCGTCATCTGCGCCGAGGGCGGCGATCTCGGCGCCCTCGTCGATCTCTCCGACAAGGCGCGCGCGGCGGGCGTCGAGGACCTGATCCTCGACGCCGGCGCCGTGTCGCTGGCCGGCGATCTCGCAGCCCTCACGCAACTGCGCCGCCTGGCGCTCAAGAAGGGGGCCCGCGCGCTCGGCTTCCCGATCCTCGCCGACGCCGGCGCGCCCACGTGGCAGGCAGAGCTCATTCGCGCCGATCAGGCGATCGCCAAGTACGCGGGGGTCGTCGTCCTGGACCACATGGAGCCGGGCGAGATCTACGCGCTGCTGACCCTGCGGCAGAGCATCTACACCGATCCGCAGAAGCCGATCCAGGTCGACCCGAAGCTCTACGAGGTCGGCACCCCCGGCCCCGACAGTCCGCTGCTGATCACCACCAACTTCTCCCTCACGTACTTCTCCGTCTCCGGTGAGGTGGAGGGCTCGCGCGTACCGAGCTGGCTGCTGGTGGCGGACTGCGACGGCCAGTCGGTGCTGACGGCCTGGGCGGCCGGCAAGCTCGACGCCGAGAAGATCGCCAAGACCGTCAAAGCCTCCGGCATCGGCGACAGGCTCACCCACAAGAAGCTCGTGATCCCCGGCCACGTCGCCGGGCTCTCCGGCGAGGTCGAGGAAGAGCTGCCGGGCTGGCAGATCATGGTCGGCCCCCGCGACGCCGTCGACATCCCGAACTACCTCAAGACCGTCTGGGTCGCGGCCTAGTCTCGATGAGTGACTCGCCCGTGACGACGAGCACGACCGTGATGGCCACGGTCACGTTCTCGCCCTCCGGCGAGTCGATCGAGGTGCCGGTCGGCACCAGTCTGCTGGACGCCGCGATCCTCTGCGATCTCGACCTCCCCGCCCCCTGCGCCGGTCAGGGCCGATGCGGCCGCTGCCGCGTGCGCATCATGGGCGGGGAGGTCCAGCGCCGCAGCAACGCGGGTCTCGAGGTCGGCGAGATCGCCGAGGGCTGGGCGGTCGGCTGCAGTACCTACGTGACCGGCCCAGTCGAGGTGGAGATACCGCCCCGACGGCGCGAGCGCGTACGACCGCACGGGCACGCGGTGGCTCAGCCGGAAGCTCTCCCGGCGACCTGTGACTGGCGACGCAACCCGTCCATTCGGAGCTTCTCGCTCGAGCTCGATCCTCCGTCGCTCGCCGACAACACGAGCGACCTCGACCGGCTCCAGCGCGAGCTGACGCGCCAGTTCGGTTTTGCCGGGCTACGGGCGGAGCTGCCCATCCTCCGGGAGCTCGGCCACGTCCTTCGGGCAGGGGACTGGAAGGTCCGCGTCACCCTCGAAATGAACGACTGGGCGCACGGGACGACGCTCCCGCCGCGCCTCGTCGACGTGCGGCCGATGCGGGAGATGCCGAGCGACTACGGCCTCGCCGTGGACGTCGGCACGACCAGCGTCGTCGCGTACCTGGTCGACTTCTCAACGGCGCGCATCGTCGATACCGCCAGCGCCTACAACAAGCAGATCTCGTGCGGCGAGGACGTCATCTCGCGGATCATCTACGCTCGCCGCCCCGGCGGTCTCGAGCAGCTCGAGACACTGGTCCTCTCGACCATCAACTTCCTCATCGGACTTCTCGTGGAGCGCAATCACATCACCCCGCGCGACATCCACGAGGTCGCCATCGCCGGCAATACGACCATGACGCACCTGCTCCTCGGCATCGATCCCCGCTATCTGCGCGAAGAGCCGTACATCCCCACCGTCGCGCAAGCGCCGCGTCTCCTGGCCGAGGATCTCAAGCTGGGTGTCAACGGACTGGCCCGGGTGCGTTGTCTCCCCGCCGTCGGGAGCTACGTGGGCGGCGACATCACGGCCGGAGTGATCTCCTCAGGGCTGTACGCAACCGAGAAGCTCTCCTTGTTCATCGACATCGGGACTAACGGCGAGATGGTCCTCGGCAACAAGGACTGGCTCCTCTCCTGCGCGTGTTCCGCCGGCCCCGCCTTCGAAGGCGGCGGCGTGAAGCACGGCATGCGCGCCAGCGAGGGCGCCATCGAGGACGTCTACATCGACGATGAGTTCGAACCTTCGTACCGCACCATCGACGACGCTCCGCCCATCGGCATCTGCGGGAGCGGGCTCATCGATCTCCTCGGCGAGCTGTTCCTCACAGGGCTCCTCGACAAGTCCGGCCACCTCAACCGGCATGCAAAGACGGATCGCGTTCGCGTGAGCGACGCCGTGTGCGAGTACGTTGTCGCCCGGGCGGGCGAGAACGACGCGACGCAGGACGTGGTCATCAACGAGACGGATATCGCCTCCCTCCTGCGCGCCAAGGCGGCGATCTACGCCGGCTACGAGGTCCTCTGCCGGAGTGTCGGCGTCGACCTGGCCGACGTGGAGCAGATCCTCATCGGCGGAGCGTTCGGCCAGTACATCAACGTCGAGAAGGCGATCCGGATCGGTCTGCTCCCTGATCTGCCCGTGGAGCACTTCCACTTCCTCGGCAACACGAGCGCGCAGGGCGCCTACGCCACCCTGCTCTGCGCGAACGTGCGCGGCGACGTCCGCGACGTCGCCGCCAAGATGACCTACCTCGAGCTGAGCGCCGACAACACCTTCATGGATGAGTACACGTCGGCGCTGTTCCTGCCCCACACGGACCTCGATGCGTTTCCCAGTGTGCGGGGCGCCCTCGCCGCCCGCGGCATCGGAGTGGCCGGCGAATGACGGACACCGCTGCGGGAAGGTTGACGACATGACCATGACCATCGCCGTGGCCGGCAAGGGCGGCACCGGGAAGACGACGCTCGCCGGCCTCATCATCCGTCGCCTCGTCGAGGCCCAGGCGAGCCCGATTCTCGCCATCGACGCCGACCCGGCCAGCAACCTGAACACGGTGCTCGGTCTCCCCCTCGAGAAGACCGTCGGCGACGTCCGCGAGGAGACGAGCGAAAAGGCGCGGGCCAATCTCCTGGAGGCGGGCATCGCCAAGCGCGACCTGCTCGACTACGAGATCAACTCGAGCGTCGTCGAGGGCGTGGGCGTCGATCTGCTGGCCATGGGCCGGCCCGAAGGCCCAGGCTGCTACTGCGCCGCCAACAACATGCTGCGGGCGATCGTCGACACCATTGCCGACGGCTACCCGTGGGTCGTGATTGACAATGAAGCCGGCCTCGAGCACCTCTCGCGGCGGACGACCCGCGATGTCGACGTGCTCTTCATCGTGAGTGACGCGACCGTGCGCGGCATCATCACGGCCGGCCGCGTGCGCGCCATCCTCGACGAGCTCCAGACCCGCGTGGGCCAGCATTACCTGATCGTCAATCGCGCCGCCGAAGGGCTGACTCCGGAGATCGAGAGCGCCATCGCCGAGCAGCGCCTGGAACTGCTGGCGGTGCTCCCCAGCGATCCCCTTGTCGCAGCGCTCGACGCGAGCGGCCGGCCCATCAGCGAGCTCCCCGAAGACAGTCCCCTCAAGACTGCGTTCGCCAAAGTCCTCGACAGGCTCCCCATTGACGCTCTCGGCAAGGAGGCCGCACGTGCTGATCATCGGTGAGAATATCCATATCATCGCCCCGCCCGTCAAGCAGGCCATTGAGACTCGCGACGCCAAGTTCATCCAGGACCTGGCCGTGCGGCAGGTTGAGGCCGGCGCCGGCGTCGTCGACCTCAACATCGGGCCGCAGAAGAAGCTCGGCCACGAGGTGATGCCGTGGATCGTGCAGGCCGTGCAGGAGGTCGTGGACGTCCCGCTGTCGCTCGACACCACCAACCTCGCGGCGATGCGGGCCGGCCTCGAGGTCTGCAAGCTGCCGGCCGTGATCAACTCCGCCTCCGCTGATCCCGAGCGGCTCGACAGCGTCATGCAGCTCGCCGCCGAGTTCGGCGCCAAGGTGATCGCGCTCACGATGGGCGTCGACGGCATCCCGACGACGGCCGACGGTCGCGCCGGCATCGCCATGGAAGCTCTGCTCCCCGCCGCCGAGGCCGCCGGCATCCCGATGCCGGACGTCTTCCTGGACCCGCTGGTCCTCACCGTGACCTGCAACCAGGACGTCGCCGAGGCGGCCGTCGACGCCATCCGCATCTTCAAGCAGCTCTCCGACCCGGCGCCGACCACCGTCGTCGGTCTGTCCAACGTCTCCAACGGCTGCCCGTCGGAGTTCCGCCCGCTCATCAACCGCACGTATCTGGTGACGCTGATGGGCGCCGGCCTCGACGCGGCGATCGCCGACCCGCTGGACGAGAAACAGAACGAGTTCATCCGCATCGTCGAGCAGCGGGACGAGAGCACGCCGCTCGGCAAGCTCGTCGTGGCGCTCTACGACGCCAGCGCGGCCATGGAGGACCTCGACCCTGCCCTGATCGACCATGACGACCCCGACCAGGTCGACATCTTCAAGACTTACCGCATGCTGCGGAATCAGGTCATCTACGCGGACTCGTATCTGCGTATCTGAGGCGATTCAGGGTCAACGAGGAGCGGGAGCACCGGCTCAGGGCCTGCAGTCCCGCTCCTCGGCTCCCCTTGGCCCCTGAGGACCGGCCGCCCTCAGACGGCGTCCTCGGCGGGCGCGCTCGTGCCGGTGTCCTCCGCAGGCGGCGTGTAGCTGGTCCACGGATCGACGTTGTCGCCGCCCCAGCCGCAACAGCCGCCGTCGCCCTTCATCATCTTCCAGGCGAAGAACGCGCCGGCGCCGACGAGGGCGAGCAACGCAGAGATCAAGACGAGCTTCTTCATGGGGATGCCTCCTCCTGTGTTGGCTGGCTGCATCTTACCGCAGCAGTCGCCGTTCGACTACGTGCCGGCGTTCGGCGGCCGCGCAGACACGATACCCGCCGGGGGGGACCTGTGTGAGCCGGCCGGGATCTGACATACGCTAGCGGCATGTGGGTCTCGACGCACGTCTTCGCCGGCCTCGCCATTGCAGCCCTCCTGGGCGGTCCCTGGTGGCTCGTGGCGGTTGCCGTGATCCTGGCGCACATCGTCATGGACTTCATCCCGCACTGGGACTACAGCGCCCTCGCGCACCCGAATCCGCTGGCCCTGGGCGACTTCCTCGTCAGCTTCAGCGTCCTCCTCATCTGCTGGTTCGGGCTCGGCATGCCGTTCTGGATGGTCTTCATGGGCGCCTTGAGCGGCGCGCCCGACTGGGACGTCCTCATCGCGACCCTGCGAGGAGAGCACGCCCGCCAGTGGTTCCCCAGCCACTGGCGCAGCTTCCCCCACGGTCGCGCCCGTCCCCCGTTCGGGATCGGCGTACAGGTCGCCATCATGGTGGCGAGCACCGCCGTCGTCCTCGTCATCTGGCCGTACTGACGAGCGGGTGGCCGGCGGCCGGCGGCGCATCGCCCGCGACATCTCCGGAGCAGCCTGAGTCTTGAGCTTTTGCGGGCGGAGGTGTTCACTCTCCTGCAGACAGCGTTGCAGCGTTGCCCCCTCAGCTCTCCGGCCCAAGGAGGAACCGTGGCGTACGACGTCCAGGTCAAGGAGCTTCCGGCCCAGCTCGCCCTCACGTTCCACACGCGCTCCTCGATGGCGACGATCGGTGAAGCGCTGGGTGAGGCCTTCACCGCGATCATGGCGTGCGCGGAGGCGACGGGCGCCCAGTACGCCGGCCCGCCCTTCGCCCTCTATCCCTCGGAAGTCACCGCGGAGTTCGACGTCGTCGTCTGCGTGCCCGTGGCCGCCGCGGCGACGGACACGCCCGGCGTCGCCCTCGAGGAGGTGCCGAGCGTCACCGTCGTCAGCACCGTGCACAAGGGATCGTATGCACGCCTGGGCGACGCCTACGGCGCCCTGCAGGCGTGGATGGTGGTCAACGGCAAGAAGCCGGGCGGACCGTGCCGTGAGGTGTACCTGAACGACGTCGGGACCGTCCCCGAAGACGAACTTCTCACCGAGATCGACTGGCCGTTCGCCTGACAGGCGCCTCGCCGGCGGCCGGGTGCCGCCGGGCGCGAGAATGCGGTACACTACGAGCCCGCGGCGCTCCTCAGCCGCGTTGGTGCGCGGAGAAGTGGCCGAGTGGCTGAAGGCAACCGCCTGCTAAGCGGTTAAGGGGTGTCAAACTCCTTCCCGGGTTCGAATCCCGGCTTCTCCGCCAATCTCCGCCCGCCCAGGGTTTTCGCACTCGTCCTCCTCCGCTATACTTCGAAGTCCACGCGCCTGTAGCTCAGCTGGATTAGAGCGTCGGTCTACGGAACCGAAGGTCACAGGTTCGAATCCTGTCAGGCGCGCCACCCCTATCCCCTACAGAGTGTCAGCAACGTCGCCGTGAACGCGCTCGATGGGCAGATCGTGATCGTGACCGGAGCCGCTCGCGGCATCGGTCGCTGCGTCGCCGAGACGCTCGCCGACGAGGGAGCGCGCGTCGTGCTGGCGGACATCATGGCGGACGAGGTGGAAGCCGCGGCGACCGAGTTCGTGGGGCGCGGCCGCGACGCGATGGCCGCGCCCGTCGACATCACCAGCCCCGCCTCGGCCCAGGCGATGGTCGACCTGTGCGTCGCCCGCTTCGGCCGCGTCGACGCCGTCGTCAACAACGCCGGCCTCGACGCGCCGCCCGGGCTCCCGTGGGAGATCGACGAGGAGCACTGGCGCCGCGTGATCGACGTCGACCTGAGCGGGGCGTGGTTCTGCACGCGGGCGATCCTGCCGGCGATGATGGCCCAGCGCGCCGGCAGGATCGTCTTCGTGAGCTCGGTCACCGCGCGGGTGGCCGGCGACGGCGACACGTCGCCGGCCTACGCGGCCGCCAAGGCCGGCCTCGTCGGCCTGACGATCGCCCTCTCCGCCCAGCTCGAGCCGTACGGCATCCTCGTCAACGCGATCGCGCCGGGTCCGACGGGCTCGACCGGCGAGCCCTGGTCGCCCACGGGACGCGACGCGTACCTCGCACGGCACCCGCTCGGTTTCGGAGGGCCTCAGCCCATCGCCGACGGCGTGCGCTACCTCCTGGCGAGCTCCGGCGACTGGCTGAGCGGCGTCGTGCTGAACATCAGCGGCGGCGTGGTCCGCGGCATGTAGCCGCGGACCACGCCGCCGCCCAGCCTGCGACGCCCGCTCCTCACGCCTCGTGCTTGCGGGCCCCGAACGCCTCCTTGAGCTGCTTCTCCTCTTCCTCAGATAGGTTCGTGCGCACGACCTTGGCATTGGTACCCTCGATCGCCGCGAGGAACTTGTCCTCGACGGTCCAGCCCAGGATCAGGAACCAGCCCGCCTTGCCCGGCGGCACGGCGTCGCCCATCGCCTGCAGGACGTTGCGGTCGAAGCCCGTGTTGCCCATCCTGCCGACGAGCGCCCCGAGACCCACCCCGAGCGCAAGTCCGAGGAACGGGATCGCGAAGAGAAGGCCGAACAGCATCCCGAAGAAGGCGCCGCCCATCGCGCCCTTGCCGACGAGGCTGTGGGCGTGCTTGACCTGCGGCTTGCCGTCCTGGTCGCGCACCACCTCCGCCGCGTCCTTCAGCTCGATGATCATGTCCTGCTTGAGCTGAGCGAGCTTGAGGCCGAACTCGTCCGCCTCCGCCTCGCTCTCGAACCCCAGCACTATCAGCTCGCCCATGCCGAATCCCCCTCCATCGGTCGCCGGCGTCAGCGTATCAGGCCGCGAGGTACGCGTTCGGGTCCGTCCGCCTTGCCAGGGTGCGAGACGACCGGCGGAAGTGCCGGGAACCGATCCGATCCCGCCGCCTCCCTCTCGAAACCCAACACCGTCAGTTCGTTTGCGGCCTCTTCGCTTCGCGCCGCGTGTCCGGACTCTGGGGGCCTCTGGCCGCCGGCTACTCCTCGGTCGTCACCCACATCAGGTCCAGATGGAAGTCGTAGCCCCAAGGGAGCCCTGCGTTCTTCCAGCCGTTCCTCATGTGCTTGCCGTGGCACCAGGATCGTATCGGCAAGCGCCTTACACTCTGGGTCGGCCTCCCACATCCCATAGACCTCCCTAGGCGTCACGTACAGCCCCAGGCTCGTCCGCGGTTTGAGGCCGGGACGGGCGGACCTATCTGGTCATTCGCTGCCTCAGAAGGTGTCCCGGCCGGGCCTCCGGACCTTCGACATGAAGTGATGACGAGAGGAGCCCGACGTGGCAGCCGGCCGGCGGGGGAAGGGGCAGGCTGCCGCGCCAGACAGACCTCACTGGAGCGGACTACCCGAGCCGCGTGCCCTGCACCTCGAGGCCACCGCCCTCGGGCAGCTTACTCCAGCTCCGTGTCGCCCATTCCTCCTTGAGCACTTCCTCGGCCGCCTTCTCCAGGAACTCCGGCCGGGCCCACTCGTCCACATCGAAATCGTGCTTGATGTAGCCGTGGCTGAACATGAAGTCCTTGCCGATCTTGACGCACTCCATATTCTGTGCGCTCAGGCTCGGCACCATGTCGACGTCCTTGATGCCCTGGTAGGTGTCCTCGGCGTCGAGGTAGAACGTCTGCCGGTTGAGGATCGCGCCGGCGGCGTGCTTGTTCTCGTTGGCCCAGCGGCCGACCTTGATCATGGCCTTCATGTAAGCGATGACCAGCTCGGGGTGCTCGTCGGCCATCACGTCGGTGCAGGTGATGACGGCGGGCGTGTTGGCAACCTGGATGGTCCAGTCCGGGTACTTCGACAGGTCCTCGATCATCTTGATCTTGCCGTGGCCTCCTGCAGATGCTGGAAGACCTTGCTCTGCGTGTAGATGGCGTCCACTTTGCCACCGAGCAGTGCGTTCTCCAGCGGACGGAAGGCGAGGTCATGCTTATGGTCGCGGCGCATCCACAACTCCGACGGGTTGTTCATCGGCCTGGAGCATCTCCGGCTTGTCGTACCAGTCGTCGGGGTACGGGAACTCGACGAGCTCGATGTCGTCCATGGTCATGTCGTGCAGCCTGAGCATGTTCTCGATGCCCATGTGCTCCTGGATGCGCCACCAGTCGTTCTTGATGGTGTTCAGGCTCTTGGAGATGCCGATCTTCTTGCCCTTCAGGTCCTTCATCCGGAAGATCGTGGTCACGGGCGCGGACCAGCATGCACCCCGCCCTCGTACACCCAGGTCGCGCCCAGCAGCACGGTGCGGCGGAGGTCGGCGTGGACGTGGATCGGCGGGTAGAGGCCGCCGAAGCGGACGAGGTTGTCGAGGTTGTGGATGTAGTGCGGATACCAGTTGTTCTCGGGCGCGTGGCGGAAGTAGGCGTACTCGACGCCGATCTTCTTGAACTCCTCGCGGCACCACCCCAACTCCTGGTCCACGTTGTTGGCCGACACCATGGGGCAGTTGGTGAACCACACTTCCTTCCAGTTCAGGGGCACCGTGGTGCTTACCCTCTTCTGCTCTGCCATCGTCGGACCCCTCTCCTTGTCTGTGCGTTCGTCTGGCGTGCGCGAACTGGGCGTGGCGCTCAGACCCCGTCGTGGTGTTCGGCGGAGCGGCAGGCCGGCCTCCTGCCAGGCGGTGAAGCCTCCCTCGAGGTTGGCAACGTTCGCAAAGCCCATCGGTCTTGAGCGTCGCCGCGGCGAGCGCCGCGCGGGCGCCGGAGCGGCAGTAGACGATCACCCGGCTGACCGGGTCGAGCTCCGGCTTGTGCTTGGGACTCGCCGGGTCGGCGACGAACTCCAGCAGACCCCGGGGGACCTGCACGCCGCCGGCGATGTGGTGTTCCCACTCCACCGGCTCGCGCACGTCGAGGAACACCGCCCTGCCCGCGGCCGCCTCGTCTGCGGCATCCTTGGGCGACACGTTCTCGATCTGGGCCTTGGCCTCCGCGATCATCTCGGCGACTGTCTTCGGCATGGCATCCTCCTTGTGCTGACTGCGCTCGTTGAGAGTCTCCTATATAGTAATCGAATACTATGCATCGATGCTTCAAGCATCCGATGTGATGCTGGGTGACTGAGGAGACCGGGCGAGCCGGCCGGCCCTTGGCGACGGTGACGCAACGATCGGAGAAGGAGGCAGACGGTGCCACGACGACTCGACGACCGCCGCCGTCATGAGCTGCTGGACGGCGTCATGCGCATCATCGCCTCGCGCGGCTTCTCGGAGGTCCAGATCTCCGAGATCGCCCGCGAGCTGCACTGCTCGGCCGCGACCTTGTACAAGCTTGCGGCGAGCAAGGACAGCCTCGTGCTGCTCGCCATCGCCCGTTGGGGCGAAGTCACGTTCGCGGAGCTCGAGGCCCGCGCGCGGAAGGGCACGACCGCCTCGGAGCGGGCGCGCACCTACTTCCGGGCGGGAGCAGTCAGCCTCCATCCCTTCTCTCTGGCGTTCTTCGCCGACGTCGAGCGCTTCGAGTCGACGCGGCTCGCGTGGCGAACCGGCGTCGTGGACCGCTACATCGACCGGTTCGTCGATCTGGTCCAGCTCGCCGTGGACGCCGGTGAGGTCCGGCCCGTGAACACGCGCTTCCTCGGCGAGGTGCTCAGGCAGATAGGCTTCGCTACTCGTGACGAGCGCGCCCTGCGGGCCAGCGGGCTCACCAGCGAACAGGCCGTCCTTGAGGTCGATTCGCTCCTCTGGGACGGAATCAAAGCCACGTAGGGCGTGTGTCGATTCGCAAGGCCCGATAGACTGGCAGGCACGTCTGCCGGAGTCGGGCACATGGTCACCCCTCTCGTGCTCGCCGCGCAGCGGCCGACGCGGAGGGGAAGCACGACAGGACAAGGCGCGGAGGGGGCTCGACGAGACGCGCCGACACAGTCCCGGCGCGGAGCCGGCAGGAGGGCTGAGATGGGTACCACGGAGTGGATGGTCGTTATCCTCGTCGTCGGGGCGCGGCTCTTCCTGCCGTTCACCATCCCCACCTATCCGCTGCTGGGCTCCATCGCCTGCATGCTGCTCGACTCGATCGACCAGTCGATCTTCCAGCAGTTCCCCGCCATCCCGCTGGAGGGCTACCAGTCGTACGACAAGTCGCTCGACATCTACTACCTGGCCATCATCTACACGGCGACGATGCGCAACTGGACCAACCCCTACGCTTTCAAGACGAGCTTCTTCCTGTACTACTATCGTCTTGTCGGGGTGGTCGCGTTCGAGCTCACCCAGGTGCGCGCCCTGCTGTTCATCTTCCCCAACACCTTCGAGTACTTCTACGACTTCATCGAGGCGGTGCGCCTGCGCTGGGACTGGAAGCGCGTCGGCAAGTGGACGGCGATCATCTCCGCCGCCGCTCATCTGGATCTTCATCAAGCTGCCGCAGGAGTGGTGGATCCACATCGCCCAGCTCGACATGACCGACTTCATCAAGGAGACGCTGTTCGGCGTGAGCGCCGACGCGAGCTGGAGCGAGGCGGTCGCCAACCGACCGTGGGTGCTCGTCCTGGCGGTCGTCATTGCCGTTGCCCTGATCGCCGTCTGCTGGTGGATATCACCCGCAAGGCCCCGCCCGCCGACCGCAAACCACGCTGGAAAGCCGATCCGCTGCCGCCGGAGTGCCGGGGCAACGAGCTCTACAGCACCGTCAAGGCGACCGACAGGATCTTCGACCGCGCCCTGCTCGAGAAGATCGTCCTCACCGGCCTGATCAGCGTCATCTTCGCCCAGTACATGCTGCCTGAGAACGTACGCAGCATCAGCGTGCTCGCCTTCGTGGCCGTCTTCGTGATCCTCAACGCCGCCGTCAGCCAGTTCCTCGCCCGCCACGGCCGCTTCCGGCGCTCGATGGTGTACGAGGCCATCGGGATGTTCGTCGTCAACTACGCGATCGTCCTCGCCCTGCTCATCTTCCAGGACGTCCTCGGCCTCATCGACGGGCGCACCTCGACGGGCATGACGGCGTTCTTCGTCTTCCTCTTCACGGTGATCACGGTGCTGTTCGACCGCTACAACACCGTGTTCCGGGCTCGGGGAGTCCTGCAGAGTCGGACGCTCAAGCAGACGTGACGGGTCCGGGCGCCACATGACACGGCCCGGCGTCCGGCGACGGCATGAAGAGGGGGGAGCCGCGAGGCTCCCCCCTTCAGTTCATTCGTCTTCGGGCCGCGTCAGTCGCGGTTGCCCGTGAAGATCGCCAGGAAGTAGAGCAGCTGGGCGACCGACGCGAGGGCGCCGGCGACGTAGGTCATGGCGGCGGCCGTCAGCGTCTGACGCACCCCTGCCGCCTCCTGCTCGTTCGTCACGAGCCCGAGCGACTCGAGCTGCGCGGCGGCACGGCGCGAGGCGTTGAACTCGACCGGCAGCGTCACGAGCTGGAAGAGCACGGCGAAGGCGAAGATGACCAGCGCCGCGACCACGAGGCCGCTGAGCTGCAGGATGACGCCGCCGATCAGCAGGAAGAACCAGGCCTGCGAGCCGAGGGAGGCGATCGGGAAGATCGCCGCCCGCGCCTTCATCGGCACGTACCCCTGGGCGTGCTGGATGGCATGCCCCACCTCGTGGGCCGCTACCGCGGTCGCGGCGATCGAGCGCCCGCCATAGACCTCCTTCGACAGGAAGACACCGTGCTTGCGAGGATCGTAGTGGTCGCTCAGGGGACCGGCGCCGGACATGCTGACGGACACCGCGCTCAGACCGTTGCGATCGAGGATCTCGCGAGCCACGTCGGCGCCGCTCTTGCCGCTGGCGATTGGTCTCTGGTTGTTCACGGCGAACGTCTTGCGCAGCCAACCCTGGATCGCGAACCCGATGATCATCGGGACGATGAAGCAGAGCAGGAACAGCGTCATGTTGCTCATGAGCCTAACTCACCTCTCAGGCGCCCATCGTGGCGCGTCGTTCGTGTGCCGAATGACCGTAGTATACCCGCGCCGCTTGCTTCAATCCTGTGTGGATGCTGAGAGCATGCTGAGGATTGGCGTTTGCGAGCCGCCGTGGCCGCGTCGCAGTATTCCCGTTTCGCCCCCATTCAGGCATGATGCGCCCATGAGCAACCCGCACTTCCCGCGGCACGAGTACTTCATGCGGCTCGCCCTGCGCGAAGCGAGGCGCGCCGCCGAGCACGGCGACGTGCCCGTGGGGTGCGTCATCGTGCTCGACGGCGAGGTCATCGCCGCGGCCGGCAACGAGCGTGAGCTCCGCCAGAGCCCCGTGGCGCACGCCGAGGTGCTGGCGATCGAGCAGGCGGCCGTGCGCATGCGCAGCTGGCGCCTGCTCAACACGGTCCTGTACGTGACGATCGAGCCGTGCCCGATGTGCGCCGGCGCGATCGTCCAGGCCCGCATCCCCCACCTCGTCTACGGCGCCCCCGACGAGAAGGCGGGCGCGGCCGGCACCCTCTACAACATCTGCAACGACGCCCGCCTCAACCACTGCGTCGAAGTCACCGGTGAGCGTGCTGGCCGACGAAGCGGTGGCCGTGCTGCGCGAGTTCTTCCAGTCGCGGAGGTAGGCGGGCAGGGCCTGACCCCAACCCGGCTGACCGCCCACCTCCGCTGGCGTATACTGTGCCTCCGCGCCGCGCGAGCGCGCGGCTGCGCGGAGAGGTGTCCGAGTTGGCTTAAGGAGCACGACTGGAAATCGTGTAGGCGGGGGTAACCTGCCTCGGGGGTTCGAATCCCCCCCTCTCCGCCACAGCCCCAGAAGCCGTCGCCGATTCCCCTCTCCCCCGCCTCCGGTTCGCCGCGCCCCTTCGGCCCAGAACGCATCTGCGCATCCTCGCCTTGACTTTCACATGCTGCCGCCCCAATACTCAAGGACTATGAAGGGTCCTTTTGTCCTCATACGGCGAACCGGCGTCCTCGTTCTGCTGGCGGCGGTCCTGATGGGGCTGTCGGCGCCCCTGGCGGTCGGCGTGGCGGCAGCGCCGTCGAGCGACTGCATGGCGCCCGCCGCCCCCTCCCACGACGACCAGTGCCTCGTCGACTGCATCGAGGCGCTGACCACGCTGCCTCCGGCGGCTCCAGCCGGCGCCGATACCGGTGGGTGGCACGCCGCGCTTGAGGCTGCGGCGCTCGTGCCGCTGACGCTCGGCGGCTCGACGCTTCTGCGGCAAGCTCCGCAGGCGGACCCCCAACCGCCGCCCCTCTCCCCGCTCGGAGTGCGCCTGCTCGTCTGAGTTGACCCTCGCACGCCCGCAGCCGCTCACGCGGGTGCGGGCGTCGTCCTGCCCGTCGCCGCCGACACTACTGCCGCGGCGCTTCCGGCACGCGAGGAGTCGCCTTGACCACGCTGTTCGCATCCATGTTCGTCCTGGGGCTCGTCACCAGCATCCACTGCGTCTCGATGTGCGGCCCGATGGTGGTGACGTACGCCGTCAAGGGCGATGAGTCGGCATCCTGGCCCCGCAGGCTGATCCCGAACTTCGCCTATCACGCCGCCAAGATCACGAGCTACGTCGCCGTCGGCCTCGCGCTCGGCGCGGTCGGCGCCGTGCTCAACGTGGACGCGGTCCGCCCGTACGTGCTCGTGGCGGCCGGCGTCTTCATGGTCGTTGTCGGGCTGGGCATGACCGGCCGGGCGCCCTGGGCCGCGCGCTTGACGCCCCGCCCGCCGCGCTTCCTCGTGCGAGCGCTCGGACGCGTCCGCCACAAGGCGCAGGCAGACGCCGCGGGCAGCGCAGCTCGCTGCAGACGCCGATCGCCTTCGGCCTGCTCACGGGCCTCTTCCCCTGCGCGCCGCTGATCGCCGCCCAGCTCAGCGCCGTCAGCTCCGGCAGCGTGCTCGCCGGCGGCGTGGCGATGCTTGCCTTCGGGCTCGGCACGGCGCCGCTGCTCTTCGCCTTCGGCGTTGCTTCCGGTCTGCTGCCGAGACGGGTACGCCAGCGCATGGTCGCCGTCCTGGCCCTGCTGGTCGTCGCCTTCGGCATGGTGTACCTGAGCCGCGGCCTGACCCGTCTCGGTCTCCCGATCACGCCGGCCACCGCGCGCCAGGCGCTCTTTGGCGGTCCGGCTGCAGAGCCGGCGACCGCGCCCTCCTACGACACCGCCGCGGACGGCGTCAAGGAGGTGCGTCTCACGATCGCCGATGTTCGGTTCGCGCCCTCGACGCTCAGCGTGCCGGTCGACGAGCCTTTCCGCCTCGTCGTCGACCGGCGTGAGGCGAACGCATGCTCCGACCAACTCGCCGTCCCCGAGCTCGGCCTTCTGGCCGATCTGGCTCCAAACGCCCGCACGGTGATCGACATGCCGGCCGCCTCGGCCGGCGACTACACGCTGACCTGCGGCATGGGCATGATGTCTGGCGAGATCGTGGCCGGGGCCACGGCGGCACAGGAGCCGTCGCCGCTCGCCTGGGCAGGGCTTGGCCTCGCCGGCGCCGTGGCCTGGTACGCCGTCGCTCGCCCACGCCCGGGTTCGCCGCCGGCGCGGCGCACGCTCTGGGGCCTGCCCCGCTCGACCGCGCTCTTCCTGCTCGGCGCCCTGGTCTTCGCGCTCCTGGCAGGCCTATCACTGGGCGGCGCGTTCTCCGCCTAGCACCCACCACTGACGATCCTCGAGGGAGGTTCCGATGACGACCATCCAGATCCAGACCAGCGGCACTCACTGCCCCTCCTGTGCCATGCTCATCGAGATGGCCGTGGGCGACGTCGCCGGCGTGCAGACCGTCACGGCGAGCCACGCCGACGGCCTCGCCACCGTGACGTACGACGCGGCGACCAGCAGTCCGGAGGCCATCGTGACCGCCATTCGAGAGGCGGGGTACGGCGCCGAGGTCACCGCCGGCCCGGGCGCCCCGGAGACATCATGACGTCCTCCGGCCCACGCTCCGTGATCCATCGCTGGCGCTACCTGGTCGCGGCCTTCGCCGTGGTTCTCGTGTTTGCGCTCGCGTACGCCGCCGCCGGTTTCCTGGTCGCCGCGAGAGGCTCGGCGGCCAACGGCCCCGGCTCTTCAAGCAGGAGCGCCGCCTCGGGCGGCGGCGCGTGCGCCATGAGCGCCGGTACCGCGGCATGCTGCGGCGCCGGCGGCGGCGCCGTGGAGCCCATCACCGGCGTGGCGACGACAACCGGCGGTGTGCAGCGGCTCAGCGTCACCGTCGGCCCCTCCGGGTACGACCCGAACGAACTGCTGCTCCAGGCGGGAGTGCCTGCCGAAATCACCTTCTCTCAGAGCAGCGGCTGCACGGCTCGCGTGCTCTCTGAAGACCTCGGCTTCGACGTCGACCTGACGAACGGCCCTCAGACCGTGCGGCTGGCCGCGCCGCGCGAAGGCACGTACGCGTTCTCCTGCGGCATGCGGATGGTTCACGGCACCATCGTCGTGGCAGCCGGCGAGGCCAGGCCATGAACGAGAAGACACTCGTCCCGCCCCGACGCGGCGTCTCGCGCGCGCCAGACGTGTCCGCCGAGGCGGCCGTGAAGCACATGCCCGCGAGCATCGAGGCGTCCTTTGCCATCACCGGCATGACCTGCGCGTCGTGCGCCATGGTCATCGAGAAGACGCTGGGCAAGCTCGACGGCATCGATGCCGCCACCGTCAACCTGGCGACCGAGAGACTGTCGGCACGGTTCGACCCTGCTCGGCTCTCCGAAACGGAGATCGTCGCCGCCGTACAGAAGGTCGGCTTCGAGGCTCAGCCCCTGGCCTCGGCGGCGCCCACCGGTGCGTCCTCGGCGGATTCAACCACGCTCACGCTCGACGTCACCGGCATGACCTGCGCGTCGTGCGCGATGGTCGTGGAGAAGAAGCTCGGCCGCCTCGACGGCGTCCGGGCGGCCGCCGTCAACCTTGCCGCCGAGACAGCGACGGTGACCTTCGATCCGTCCCTGGTCGGCGTCGACGCCCTGCTCGCCACCGTGGCCGGCGCCGGATACGGGGCGACGCTGCGCCCGGAGCGATCCGTCACCGGCGCCGGCCGACAGGAGGATGAGCAGTCGCTCGCCCAGCGTCGCCGGCTGCGCCACGACCGGCGCATGTTCATCTTCTCGCTGGCGCTCTCGATCCCGGCGCTGCTGATCGCAATGGTTCCGCCCTTCATGGATGCCGTGCCCATGGCCGTCGCCGACTGGCTCGGCGCCACGTTCGGCGGCTCCTGGGACCCGATGATGGTGGGCAAGTACCTCGGCTTCATCCTGGCGACGCCCGTGCAGTTCATCGCCGGAGCGCGCTTCTACCGCGGTTTCTGGCATGCGCTCAAGCGGCGCTCGGGCAACATGGACACGCTGATCGCGATCGGCACGTCGGCCGCGTACTTCTACAGCGTCGCGGCGACCTTCATCCCCAGCCTCGCCGCCGAACCCGTCTTCTACGAGACGGCCGCTCTGCTGATCACCTTCGTCCTCCTGGGCAAGCTCCTCGAGGCGCGAGCCAAGGGGCGGACGAGCGACTCGATCAAGAAGCTCATGGGCCTTCAGGCCAGGACCGCTCGCGTGCTCCGCGGCGGCGCGGAGCTCGACATCCCCGTCGAGGACGTCATTCCCGGCGACGTCGTCGCCGTGCGACCGGGAGAGAAGATCCCCGTCGACGGCATCGTGACGTCCGGCCGGAGCGCCGTGGACGAATCGATGCTCACCGGCGAGTCGCTGCCGGTCGAGAAGGGCGTCGGCGACGCCGTGATCGGGGCTACGCTGAACAAGCTCGGCGCGTTCCAGTTCCGCGCCACCAAGGTGGGCGCCGAGACGGCTCTGGCACAGATCATCAAGCTCGTCGAGAACGCCCAGGGCTCCAAGGCGCCCGTCCAGCGTTTCGCGGACCGCATCAGCGCCGTCTTCGTCCCGGCCGTGCTGGCCGCCGCGCTCCTCACGTTCGCCGTGTGGCTGTTCGTCGTCCCCGCCCTTGCCGGCGCGGAGGCAACGGCGCAGGAGACGCCGTTCGTGGCCGCGCTGCTGGCGGCCACGTCCGTCATCGTCATCGCCTGTCCGTGCGCACTGGGTCTGGCCACCCCGACGGCCGTCATGGTTGGCACCGGCAAGGGGGCGGAGAACGGCATCCTCATCAAGAGCGGCGACGCCCTGGAGACGGCGCACAAGATCAAGGCCGTCGTCTTCGACAAGACCGGCACACTGACCAACGGCCGGCCAGTCGTCACCGACAGCCAAGTGTTCGGAGCGTGGGACGCCGCGACGCTGCTGCGTGTCGCCGCGGCGCTCGAGCGGCGCAGCGAGCATCCCCTGGCCGAGGCCATCGTCGCCGGCGCCGAGCGTGAGGCCAACGGCGGTCGTGACGCCGAGGTCACGGACTTCCGCGCCATTCCCGGGCCACGGCGTCGAGGGCATCGTCGACGGCGCCCGCGTGTTCCTCGGCAACGCGCGCCTGATGCGCGGCGAGTCCGTCGCGATCGACCCCTGGCTGCCGCAGGCCGAGGCGCTGGAGCGCGGCGGCAAGACCGTGATGTGGGTCGCCGTGGACGGCGAGGCCGCCGGGCTCATCGCCGTCGCCGACACGATCAAGGACCACAGCCGCGACGCCGTCGCGCGTCTCGGCGAGATGGGCATCGCCGTCTACATGATCACCGGCGACAACCGCCGGACCGCCGAGGCCATCGCCGCGGAGGCCGGCGTCGCGCCCACCGGCGTGGTCGCCGACGTGCTCCCCGAGAACAAGGCCGCCGAGATCGCGCGGCTGCAGGCGAGCGGCATCAACGACCGCCATGGTCGGCGACGGCGTCAACGACACCCCGGCCCTGGCCCAGGCCGACGTCGGGATCGCCATGGGCGGCGGTACCGACGTCGCCATGGAGACCGGCGATATCGTTCTGATCAAGAACGATCTGCGCGACGTGGTCACGGCCGTCGAGCTCTCCCGCGCCACCATGCGCAAGATCCATCAGAACTTCGTCTGGGCCCTGGGCTACAACACCCTCGGCATCCCCATCGCGGCGCTCGGCCTCCTGCGTCCCGAGCTGGCGGGAGCGGCGATGGCGCTCTCCAGCGTGAGCGTCGTCACCTCATCCCTGCTGCTCGCGCCGCTTCCAACCCAGCCTCAGGAGGGCCGCTTGATGAACCGAATGTACCCCGAGCCGCGCGGCTCTCGCCTCACTCGTCGTGCTCCTGGTGGTCGCCGCAGGCTGCGGAGCGACCCCTTCCGGCGGCGGGTCCGCACCGGTGAACCCGGCTCCGGCGGAGAGCTCAGAGAGCCCTGCGGCACAGAGGATCTCGATCGGCTTCGGCCCTGCCGGCTACGACCCGGCGACAGTCAGAGCGTCGGCGGGCCGGCCGATCGAGCTGACCGTCGATCAGGGCTCCGGCTGCGCCGCCGGCTTCCTGCTGCCGGAGCTGGACATCTTCGCCGACAACACCGCGGGTCCGGCCACGGTCCAGCTCGAGCCGCTCGAGCCTGGCACGTACACGTTCACCTGCGGCATGCAGATGCTCAGGGGGAGCCTGATCGTGACGCCGTAGCGACAGGCGAGCATCGCCGGAGAGACCCGCCCACAGTCGGCGCCGATTGCCCGCCCCGACGCGGGCTCGGTATACTCCGCCATTGCCGCTTCTTCGGGAGCAGGTCATCTCGCGGAGAGGTGGCAGAGCGGTTGAATGCGGCGGTCTCGAAAACCGTTAGTCCGGTTCCCCGGGCTCGGGGGTTCGAATCCCCCCCTCTCCGCCATTCCCGGCCTCTTCATGGGCGGTCACCCCGCCCTCCACACCTTTGAGGCGCCCCGGCCGCGGGCCGCTTCGGGCCAGGACCACGGGCGACGGAGGCCGACGTCGTTCGTGAAGAGGCCTCGTGTGGGGTTGCAGGCAGGCGTCTTCTTCAGACTCCGTCGTCACGTTCGACGCCCGCCACGTCATGGCGCAGCAGGCCGAGCATCACGCGCTCGATGCCGCCAAGCAACTCAGCGTCGTCGACGTCCTGAAGGCCCACGGCCGGCCGGATCCACGACTCTGTGGCCGTCCAGCCGAGAATCAGGCTCACGAAGCATGCGATCACCAGGCGCGGGTCGATGTCCTTCTCCGCGCGCTCCGCAGAAGGCGCCGATGTCGATGCTAGCTCGGCGAGTTCGATGAGCCGCTCCGTCGCCTCGAACTGGCCTATGGAACGTTCGTACTCCAGGCCGTTCAGCGCCGAGCGGACGATGAGGCGCAAGTGGGCTTGGCCGGGGTCGCTGAGTGCCTGCCGCACCATGAGGCTGGCGCTTTCGAGCAGGTCGGGGTTGTCGGGCGCCGCCGATACGATCAGGCCCTCCCTGCGGGCGAGGACGGCGCGGAAGATGTCGGCCTTGCTGCCGACGTACTGGTGCACCAGCGCGTGCGTGACGCCGGCCTGCTCCGCGATGTCGCGAACCGCGACGGCGTGGTAGCCATGGGCGGCGAACAACTCCTGCGCCGCGTCCAGGATCGCTGCGGTGGTCGCCTTCCGGCCGCGCCGCCGCCTCACCCGGCCCTCGTCGGTCATGCCGGCCTCCTTGTCCGCTGCGGCGCCTTGTCGCTCTGCCGCTCGTGCAGTTCGTCTTGCGCGCATCTTACCTGGGGGTAAGATACACCGAAGACAGGTCGTAGAGTGGTCAGCTTGGCCCACGAACTCGGTCCCACGCGCAACGGAGGTCAGCATGGCGATAGTCGAGTATCCGAAAGGTGTGGCCTTCCCCGGCGTGATCGGCCGCACCACCGACGAGTCGAGCGAGGCGTGGCCGGCGCCGGTGCGGGCCAAGAAGGGCACCCCCAACGTGCTCTTCGTCGTCCTCGACGACACCGGCTTCGGCCAGCTCGGCTGCTACGGCAGTCCCATCGAGACGCCGAACTTCGATGCCCTCGCCGCAGACGGTCTGCGGTTCAACAACATGCACACGACGGCGCTCTGCTCGCCGAGCCGCGCCTGCGTCGTCACCGGGCGCAACCACCACAGCAACGGCATGGCCTGCATCACCGAGTTCGCCACCGGCTATCCCGGCTACAACGGCATCATGCCGTTCGAGAACGGCATGCTCTCCGAGATGCTGCTCGAGCACGGCTACAACACCTACATGGTCGGCAAGTGGCACCTGACCCCGAGCAACCAGGAGACCGCCGCGGGGCCCTACGACCGCTGGCCGCTCGCGCGAGGTTTCGAGCGGTTCTACGGCTTCCTCGGCGGCGACACCAGCCAGTGGTATCCCGATCTGGTCTACGACAACCATCAGGTGGAGCCACCGGCGACTCCCGAGGAGGGCTACCACCTCACCCCAGACCTCATCGACAAGTCAATCGAGTTCATCGCCGACGCGAGGCAGATCGACCCCGACAAGCCCTTCTACCTGCACCTCTGCTTCGGCGCGACTCACGCGCCGCACCACGTGCCCAAGGAGTGGGCCGACAAGTACGCGGGCCAGTTCGACGACGGCTGGCAGGCCTACCGCGAGAAGACCCTCGCGCGGCAGAAGGAGCTGGGGATCGTCCCCGAAGGCACGGAGCTCTCGCGCCACGACCCCGACGTGCCCGACTGGGATTCCCTGCCCGCCGAGGCGCGCAAGCTCTACAGCCGCATGATGGAGGTGTTCGCCGGCTTCCTCAGCCACACCGACCACCACCTCGGGCGGCTGCTCGACTACCTGCGCGCCCAGGGCCTGCTCGACAACACCATCGTGATGGTGATCTCCGACAACGGCGCGAGCGCCGAGGGCGGCCCCACCGGGACGACCAACGAGGCGCAGTTCTTCAACAACGCGCAGGAGCCGCTCGAGGAGAGCCTCGCGGTCCTCGACGAGATCGGCGGCCCGAAGCACTTCAACCACTACCCCTGGGGCTGGACCAACGCCGGCAACACCCCGTTCCGGCGCTGGAAGCGCGAGACCTACAGGGGCGGCGCCTGCGACCCGTTCATCGTCTCCTGGCCGGCGGGCATCACGGCCAAGGGTGAGATCAGGAGCCAATACGCGCACATCATCGACATGGTGCCGACCGTGCTCGACCTGCTCGGCCTCGAGCCGCCGGCGACCATCAGGGGCGTCACGCAGTCGCCGATCCAGGGCGTGAGTTTCGCGCACACGCTCGACGACGGCGCAGCCGAGACCAAGCATCACACGCAGTACTTCGAGATGCTCGGCCACCGCGCCGTCTACCACGACGGCTGGCGGGCGGTCTGCCCCTGGCCCGGCCCCTCGTTCACGGAGGCCGGCGTCGGCTTTGGCCAGCCGATCTCGGCGGAGAAGCTCGCGGAGCTCGACGCCCACGGCTGGGAGCTCTACCACACCGACGAGGACTTCGCCGAGAACCACAACGTGGCCGAGGAGAACCGCGACAAGCTGATCGCGCTCATCGCGACCTGGTACGTGGAGGCCGGCAAGTACGACGTCATGCCGGTCGACGGCAGCGGCCTCGCGCGCGTCATGGGCGAGAAGCCCCTGGTGGCCGTTCCCCGCGAGAGCTACACCTACCGGGTCGGGACGCAGTCGGTGCCGTTCTTCGCGGCGCCGCGCGTGCAGAACCGCCCGCACAGCATCACCGCGAGCGTCGAGATCCCGGAGGGCGGCGCCGAGGGCGTGCTGCTCAGCCAGGGCTGCGCGGCGGGCGGCTACTCGCTGTACATGAAGGACGGCAAACTCCACTACGTGCACAACTGGGTGGGTCGCGCCCTCTACTCGGTGACGACGGAGGCCGACGTGCCGGCCGGCAAGCACGAGCTGCGCTTCGAGTTCGAGCCGACGGGCGAGCCGGACCTGCCGCACGGCAAGGGTGCTCCGGGACGGCTGCAGCTCTACGTCGACGGATCTCTGGTCGCCAATGCGGAGGCACCGACGACGACGCCGTTCATGCTCAACCCCGGCGCCCTGACCTGCGGCGCCAACCCTGGCTCTCCGGTCACGCCCGCCTACCCCAGCCCGTTCAAGTTCACCGGGACGCTGCACGAGGTGACCGTGGACGTGAGCGGCGAGCTGGTCCACGACCCCGAGGCCGAGCTGCGCATGCACATGGCGCGGCAATAGGTCGCCAACCACTTGCGGGTCGTGCGGCGGAGTCAACGCTGCCGCACGACCCGCGCATGTCGGGCCTCTGAGAAACGGGACGGGTCCGCGAGAGCGCCGCATTGGGTGCAGTCTCGAGGGCCGTTAGTCCGGTTCCCCGGGCTCGGGGGTTCGAATCCCCCCCTCTCCGCCATGTGCAAGACGCTCCACACCATCGGCAAGGACCGCCGCCAGCCTGCGAAGCTCCTCGTCCTCGTCCTGCGCTGCGGCGCCGCGCAGGGCCGCCAGGCAGTCGTCCCTGAGTCCCGGCGACGTCTCGGCCAGCGCGCTCAGCATCATGGCCGCCTGCGTCCGGGCTTGCGACACGCCGGTCCTCAGCACGTGCACAACGGCCGGAGCCACCGCGTCGCCGCACACTTCGTAGATGGCCGACCAGAGCGTCACGACGTAAGAGGCCGGGACGCCCTGACTCGCCACTGAGAGCATGAAGTTCTCGGCGGCCTCGCCTTCGTTGCGCAGCGCCGCGACTGCCGCGTCATAGGCGGCCGCGGACTCCGGGCCGGAGTTGGGGTTGTTCTCGCAGACCGTGACGACGAGCGCCGTCAGCCGTTCGTGTTGCTTGCGCGCCGCCTTGCCGAAGATGTCCATCTCCCCCCACGGTCCCGCGTCCCTGTAAGGCGACTCAACCCTACACCGGGGCAGGTGCGGCGGCGAAGAGCCGACGGGCGGACGTGCGGGATCCCGGCCTCGGGATCCTCCCCCGTCGCTACCAGATGCGCACCCTCTGCCCGGGGCCGCGCACCATGGGCGCATCCCCGGTGATGCCGAACGCAGCCGCGAAGCCCGGCAGGTTCGAGAGCGGCCCGTTGGCCCGAAAGCGTGCCGGTGCGTGCGGGTCGACGTTCACGAGCAGCCGGCTGTACTCCTCCGTGTAGTTCGTGCGCCAGACCGTCGCCCACGAGAGGAAGAAGCGCTGCTCCGGCGTGAACCCGTCGACGGGGACAGCATCCTCGCCGAGAGTCGTCCCGCAGCGCCGCGAAGGCGATCGAGAGGCCGCCCAGGTCGGCGATGTTCTCGCCCAGGGTCAGGCGGCCGTTGACGTGCTGGTCGCCGGCGACGGCGTAGCCGTCGAACTGCTCGACCAGCACCTGGGCGCGCCGCTCGAACTCGGCGCGATCCTCCGCCGTCCACCAGTCGCGAAGGCCGCCCTCGGCGTCGAAGTGGCTGCCCTGATCGTCGAAGCCGTGCGTGATCTCGTGCCCGATCACGGCGCCGATCGCGCCGTAGTTGACCGCGTCGTCGGCGTCGGCGTAGAAGAACGGCGGCTGGAGGATCCCCGCCGGGAACGCGATCTCGTTCAGCAGTGGGTGATAGTACGCGTTGACCGAGTGCGCGGGCATGGCCCACTCGGCCCTGTCGACGGGCTGACCGAGGCGGCCCAGTTGCCGCTCGTGCTCGAAGATCGCGGAGCGCATGCGGTTCTCGACGTGCGAGCCCCGGTCGATCGAGAGGCCGGCGTAGTCACGCCACTCGCCGGGGTAGCCGATCTTGTACGAGAAGCCGTCGAGCTTCTTGAGCGCCTCGGCCCTCGTAGCCTCGGTCATCCACTCGGCGCCGCGGATGGACCGCCCCATGGCGGCCAGCAGGTGGTCGACCATCTCCTCGCAGCGCTGCTTGGCCCTCTCGGAGAACGCAGCCTCGACGTACAGCCGCGCCACCTGCTCGCCGATGTCCTGGCTCGCGGCGTCGAGCACGCGCTTCCAGCGCGGCCGCATCTGCTTCTGCCCGCCGAGCTCGCGGCCGTAGAAGTCGAAGGCCTCGTTCTCGAAGGCGGGCGCCAGCGCGCTCGCGTACGCGCGGACGAGATGCCAACGCAGGTAGTCGCGCAGCGTCTCGAGCGGCGTGCCGGCGAGAGCCTCCTCGAGCGCGGCGAAGAACCCTGCGTTGTCGATGTTGACCGTGGGCGACGTGACGCCGAGTTCGGCGACGTATGAGCTCAGGCCGAAGCCGGGCATGAGGTCGTCGAGCGCGGCGACGTCGTGACGGTTCATAGTCAGCCGGACGTCGCGCAGCTGGGTCGGCCGTGTACGACGCCTCCGCGAGGCGCGTCTCGAAGGCCAGGATGCGCGCGGCAGCGGCGCGAGCGGCCTCCTCGGCGTCGCCCAAGTTGCCGAGCTGGTTGGCGACGTGTCCGGCGTACGCGGCGCGCAGCCGCACGGAGCGCTCGTCGTCACGGGTGTAGTAGTCGCGCTCGGGCAGGCCCAGTCCACCCTGGCCGACGTAGGCGAGATAGACATTCGCGTCCTCGAAGTCGGGGGCGACGCCCAGCGCGTGGAGCGCGTCGACGCCGACGCGCTGCAGCTCGCGCGCGAGCACGCGGATGTCGGCCAACGACCCGGCCGCCGCGATCCGCGTAAGGAGCGGTTCGAGTGGTGTCGCGCCGGCGGCGGCGATCGACCCCTCGTCCATGGCGGCGACGAAGTAGTCGCCCGCCATCCGGCGGGGGGAGCCGGCCGGCGCAGAGGCGCCGGCCGCCTGTTCGAGGAGCCGGTGCAGGAGGATCTGGTTACGCTCGACGACCTCGTGAAACGCGCCCCACGCGCCATAGTCGGCCGGCACGGGGTGTCTGTCGAGCCATCCGCCGTTGACGTGCCGGTAGAAGTCGATCGCCACCGACGTGCTCTCGTCGAACAGCGCGGCGTCGATCGGGCGATGGCTCTCGGTCATCAGGAGGCTCCTGGGTCTCGGCGGCGTGAGTGCTTGCATACAATACCGTCATGCAGAAAGCACCGCTCGTCTCCTGGGACTCTAGCTCGGCGGGCTACTCAGCCCGCGGCGGCCGTGCGTCGAACTAGATCGGCGCGCCTCCTGGCGGGCCGGGCCCAAGCGCTCGCACGCTGAGTTGCTGCTCGAGTTGGCTGAGCTTGGCCTCGAGCTCATCCTGCGACGCCCTCGAGGCGCCGACGAGCTGTTTGAGCTCGGCGAGCGTCGCCTCGGGACCGGCCGGCGTTCCGGCGGCCGGCGACCTATCGGCGCGCCGCTTCGCCCGCCGTCGCGGCGACAGGAACGCGTTGGAGAGAAACCCGGTCAGGGTGCCGAAGAGGCCCACGCCCGCGGCCATGATGATCATGCCGATGACACGACCCGTCTCCGTTACCGGGAACTTGTCGCCGTAGCCCACCGTGGTCATGGTCACGTACGTGTACCAGATGGAATCGGAGGCCGACGTGATGTTGGCGTCGGGGGCGCCGCTCTCTGCAGACACCATCGCCAGCCCGCCGAACTCCAGGAGGAGGAAGAGGAGGAGCAGCACACTCAGCAGCGCGCTCGTGGCAGGATTCCTGGTGAACTCGCGCTCCAGATTGGCGGGTCCGACGCGGCGCAGCAGGCGCGCCACCCTGACGAGGCGGAACAGTCTGAGCACCTTGAACTGCGGCAGCGGCAGACACGCGAGCAAGTCGGCCCAGCCGAAGCCGCGCACAAAGTAGCGAACCTTCGACTTCGCCGTGAAGAGCCGGTAGCCGAAGTCGACGAGGAACACGGCCGAGAAGAAGCCGTTCATGATGGCCACGACGTTGCCCGCGATCGGGTCACGGATCAGGTACATCAGCGCGATGTTGAAGATGGACAGCACCGAGAGCGCGGCCATGAACACCTCGTACGTGGTGTTCTTGAGCTCGTTTGACTGCTCGGCCATCGACGGATCCTCCTGAGCTTGCTGCCGGGGGCGAACGCCCAACCGGGGCTGGGCACCTGTTCGCAACGCGAGCCGGGATTCCTCGCCGCCACGACCACTGGCCCGTGCCGCCTTGTGTCTTGTGTCGTAGTGCAGCAGAATCGCCTGCGCGCGGCCTCTCGCGAGCGGGCGCGCGCCGACCTTGATACAGCCGGGGAGTCGCTGGATGACCGAGACAGACACCGACGGGCGCGACTCGCTGTGGGGCGATGAGCGCGAGGCGCAGGATCAACCTGAGACGCCCGCCCAGACGCTCAGGCGTCACCGCCTCGCCCAGACCGTCGAGGTGCTGGCGGTGATCATCCTCTCGCTCGCGACCGTCTCGTCGGCTTGGAGCGCCTACGAAGCGACGCGCTGGTCGGGCGAGCAGGCGGTCAGCGCCGGTCAGGCGTCGGCGATGCGCACAGAGTCGACCCGGCTGTCGAACAGGGCCAACACCGAGACGACCATCGACGTGCAGGTCTTCACGGATTGGGTCGCGGCCGTCAGCCAGAAGGAGACGCGGCGCGCCGAGTTCCTCGAGACCCGGTTCCGTGCCGAGTTCAAGCCCGCTTTCGCGGCCTGGCGGGCCAGCGCACCCGCGGGAACGATCCCCGAGGGGACGCCCTTCCAGCGCCCCGAGTACAGGCTCGCCGCGAACACTGAGGCGCAGCGACTCCTCGCGGAAGCGGAGGATCGCACGCAGGCCAGCCTCCGGGCCAATCAGATCTCAGACAACTTCGTCCTCACCACGGTGCTGTTCGCGACGGTGCTCTTCTTCGCGGGCATCGCCAGCAGGGTCCAGGCAGTGAACGTCAGGCGGGCCGTGCTCATCCTCGCCGTCCTCGTGTGGGTGGCGGCGACCGCGGTCATGTTCAACCTCCCACAGAACGTCGGGTTCTGACGGCGCTCCTCCCCGTGCTTGTGTCCCCCGTGTAGACTGATCCGGCATCGAACAGCTCGCCCGGAGGAGTCCAGATCCCACTGCCCAGACTCGGCACGACGGGCGCGGCGAGCGAGCAGGCAGCTCTCCTCGTCTCGCTGATCGGAACGTTGACGCTGGGCGTGCTCGGCGTGGTCTGGGGCCTCGCCGTGCGCTCCCAGCTCGTGCTGTTCGACGGCGTCTACGGGGCGCTCGGTGTCGTGCTCTCAGGCCTGTCGCTCCACGCCTCCCGCCTGGTGGCCGCCGGCCCCACGGCACGCTTTCCGTTTGGCCGCGAGGCGCTGGCGCCGATGGTCGTCAGCGTACAAGGGGTCGCCCTCGGCGGCATCTGCGCGTACGCCGTCGTCTCCTCGCTCCTGACCATCGTCCACGGCGGCAGCGATGTCATCGCCGGTTGGGCCATGGTCTATGCGGCCCTGACGGTGGCCGCCTCGCTGGTCATCTACAGGCTGCTGCGACCCCAGGCGGCGCGCTCCGACCTGGTGCGAGCGGAGGCGATCCAGTGGCTGTCGGGGATCGCGCTCGAGATCGGGATGCTCGTCGCGTTCGGCGCCATGCTCGGACTGCAGCGCACGAGCTGGGCTGTCGTCGTTCCCTACATCGATCCCGTGCTCGTCCTCGTCGCCTGCGCCCTCATCCTGCCCGCCCCCGTGCGCATGCTGCGCACCACCCTGCGCGAACTGATGGAGGGCGCTCCGCCCGAGACCATCCAGGAGCCGATTCGCGAGACCATCGCCCGGGTCAGCGCCGACGTAGGGCTGCCTGAGCCCCTCGTGCGCATCCAGAAGCTCGGCGCCAAGGTCTACGTCGAGGTGGACTACCTCGTGGAGGCGGGCCGCTGGGACACCGCCGACGCCGACCGCGTACGGCACGCGCTCTACGCGAGACTCGCGGAGCTGCCGTACCTGTTCTGGCTCAACGTCGAGCTCACGACCGACCCCGCCCTGATCGACTGAGAGAGGAGACCACAATGCACGCTCGGCGCGACGCCACCGACGACACGAGGGCGGCCCAGGCGCACGTGCGCCGCGCCTGCGGCCTCGACTGGTCTGACGGCCAGGACTTCGAGGACGCCTCCCGGGGCTTCATCGCCAAGCTCGAGCCGGCGACGGTCGTCAAGGACGACGGCTCGCCGGTCTGGGATCTCACGAGCTATGCCTTCCTCGACCAGGAGGAGGCGCCGGATACCGTGAATCCTAGTCTCTGGCGGCAGGCGCGCCTCAATATGCTGGACGGCCTCTTCAAGGTCGCCGACCGCATCTACCAGGTGCGGGGCATGGACCTCTCGGTGATGAGCTTCATCGAGAGCGAGACCGGCTGGATCGTCATCGACCCGCTCGTCACCAGGGAGGTGGCCGCCGCGTCGCTGGAGCTGCTGCTCGAGCACGTCGCGCGGCGGCCCGTCGTCGCTGTCATCTACACCCACAGCCACATCGACCACTGGGGCGGCGTCAAAGGCGTGATCTCGCAGGCGGACGTCGACGAGGGCCGCTGCATCGTCATCGCCCCCGAGGGCTTCGTCGAGGCGGCGATCAGCGAGAACGTCTACGCCGGCAACGCCATGACGCGGCGCGCCTCGTACATGTACGGCAACCTGCTGCCGCGCGACGCCAAGGGGCAGGTCGACGCCGGCCTCGGCAAGACGACCTCCTCCGGCACGCCGACCCTCATCCTCCCCACCCACGTCATCGACCGCACCGGCGCGGCCATGGTCCTGGACGGCGTCGAGCTCGAGTTCCAGATGACGCCGGGCGCCGAGGCGCCCTCGGAGTTCAACTTCTACTTCCCGCAGCTTCGCGCCCTCTGCATGGCAGAGAATTGCACCCACAACCTCCACAACCTCTACACGCTGCGCGGCGCACAGGTGCGCGACGCCCTGGCGTGGTCCAGGTACCTCAACGAAGCCATCGAACGCTACGCCGACAGGACGGACGTGATCTTCGCCAGTCACCACTGGCCCTGCTGGGGCACCGACCGCTGCCGGGCGTTGCTGGCCAGCCAGCGCGACATGTACCGCTACCTCCACGATCAGACGCTGCACCTGGCCAACCAGGGATTCACGATGACCGAGATCGCAGAGGTGTTCCGCCTGCCGGACGAGCTCGACCGGGCGTGGCACAACCGCGGCTACTACGGCAGCCTCAACCACGACGTCAAAGCCGTCTATCAGAAGTACCTCGGTTGGTTCGACGGCAACCCCGCCAACCTGCACCCGCTGCCGCCCGTCGAGACCGGCACGCGCTACGTCGAGCTCGCCGGCGGGCCTGAGGCGCTGCTCTCCAAGGCGCGCGAGGCGTTCGACCGCGGCGAGTACCGCTGGACGGCGCAACTCGTCAACAACCTCGTCTTCGCCGACCCCGAGAACGGCGCGGCCCGCGAGTTGCAGGCCGACGCGCTCGAGCAGCTCGGCTACCAGGCCGAGTCGGGGCCCTGGCGCAACTTCTACCTGACGGCCGCCCTGGAGTTGCGCCAGGGCGTCGTCAGGACGGCTACCCCGACAACGACCGGAGCCGGCGACATCGTCGCCGCGCTCAGCGTGGAGATGATGCTCGACTTCCTGGCAATCAAGCTCAACGGCGAGCGCGCCGCGGGCGCGAACCTAACGCTCAACCTCGTCGTCACTGACATCGATGAACACTACGCCGTCGAGGTGCGCAGGGGAGTGCTCAACTACACGCAGGGCCGTACGGCGCCCACGGCGCAGGTGACCGTGACCACGCCGAAGCACGGCCTCACGGCGATGCTCGGCGGACCGGCGGCCGTCCAGCAGGCGCTGGCCTCCGGGCTCGTGCAGATCGACGGTGACGCCGCGGTGCTCACGGCGCTGCTCGGCCTGCTCGACGACTTTGAGTTCTGGTTCGACATCGTGACCCCCTAGGCCACGAGCGGAAACCGCGCGCATGCATACACTCACCAGAGGAGGTCCTGTGCAACGTCACTTCACCGCCACCAGGTCGGCCGGCCGCCACGGCGTCAGCCGGCTGGCGGCCCGCTCCGCCCTTTCATTCGCGGCGCTCGGTCTCTGCTCCCTGGCCGTCGTCACCCTCGCCGCGTGCTCGTCCGGCAGCGACTCCAGCCCGAGCCCGAGCAGCTCCGCCGGCGCCGGTACGGCGCTCGAGGGCAAGGTCTGGAAGGCCACGGAGATCGCCGGAGTGAGCGCCCTGGTCGAGGACGCCCAGGTCACGGCGGAGTTCAGCGCCGGCACGCTCTCCGGCTCCGGCGGCGTGAACAGCTACTCCGCGACCTACACCGTGACGGATCCTTCCGGCATCACCATCTCGCAGCCCGCGGCGACGCTGATGGCGGGCCCCCAGGAGGCGATGGACCAGGAGGCCGCCTACTTCGCGGCGCTGACCAAGGCGACGACCTTCGCCGTCACCGCCGACGCGCTCACGCTGTCGGACGACGCGGGCAACGCGCTCGTCCGCTACGCCGTGCTCGAGCCCACCGCCCTGGAGGGCACCGAGTGGCAGGCCCTCGCCTACAACAACGGCAAGGGCGCGCTGCAGTCGCTGGCCGCCGACAGCGAGATCACGGCGCTCTTCGGCACCGACGGGAGCCTCTCCGGCAACGCCGGCGTCAACACCTACTCGACGACCTTCACGACCGCGGGTGAGACGATGACCATCGCCGAGCAGATTGTCACGACCAAGATGGCGGGGCCGGAGAAGCTGATGCGCCAGGAGGCCGCCTACCTGGCGGCGCTGCCGAAGACCGCCACCTACTCCATCGAAGGCGACGAGCTCTGGCTGCGCGACGCCGAGGGGGCCGCTCTGGCGCACTATCGGGCGCAGTGAGGAGCGCGAACGCGGACCGTGGGCACCGAGCTGCGATCATCTTAGGAACGCTCCCGGTCGAGAAGCAGCCTCCTCCCGATGGCGCGGCGAGCACGCTCTGGTAGCCTCGCCCCAGCCACCCACGACCCCCCGTCCTCCGGTGGTGACCGCTGGGAGGGGCCGGAGGCCCCGGCCCCTCCCAGCCTCTTCCCGCCAGGCCGCGCCCCGCGGCCTTCGCCCGTCAGTACACGATGCCCGGGCGCGACAGCACGCCGTTCCGGTAGTGGTCAAGGAGCTCGCGGTGCTCGCCGCACTCCCTGCGTTTGAGGGACTGCCCGACGTGCACGCGCAGCCGTGCCCGGCGGCGCGCAAGGCCAGCCCGAGCGCCGCGGTAGTCTCGCCCTTGCCGTGCCGGAACCTCCACTGCCATGCCTTCGGGACCGATCTCTGCGGGCGCCGTCAAGCCTCCGGAGTCCGCGCCGCCGCAGGCGGGCGCGGCGCCCGCCCGAACGTGAGCGCGATGGTGCGTTGCGGGCAGGCGTCGGCGCAGGTGCAGCAGAGGACGCACTCGCTGTGCTCCATGGAGCCTTGGGCGACCATGGACTGCACCGGCAGGCCCATCGGGCAGGAGGCGGTGCAGGTGCCGCAGGCCACGCAGCGCGACGTGTCGGCGCGGAGACGGACCGCCGGCGTGTTGGCGATGTTGCTGAGGCGCCGTCCGACGATCATGAACGGCGCCATCCAGCAGACGGCGTGACAGCCGCCGCGGCGGCCGAGGGCCATGGCCAGCCCGAGAAAGAGCGCGATCACCAGGAAGTAGACGACGTAGGCGTAGACGATTGGCCGGTCCGGGCTGCCCGCCACCGAGATGCCGTGCTCCGTGCCGTACAGCAGATCGACGGCGCGGTAGCCGCCGGCGCTAAGCGCGCCGATGGCGATCAGCACCATCCACGGCACCCAGATGATCCACTTCGCCCGGCTTGCCCATCGGCCCGGACGTCGGCCGTTGACGGGACGCGCGAATTCCTGCGGACCGGCCATAGGACACGCCCAGCCGCACCAGAGCCGTCCGAGGACGAGCGAGCCGACGAGCATTGTCGCAAAAGCGATCAGGCTGGCGTTGACGATGCCCTCATACGAGGCGGCGAGAACGAGGTAGGGCGAGAGGTAGTTCATCGTCAAGGGGAAGACGACGAAGGAGACGATGAGTAGGGCGCGGCGCCAGCGCTGGCGGGCCCTCGGGGCTCGCGCCGCGAGATCACGGGGGACGCGAGCGCGAACCCCGCGACGGACAGACCGCGCGCCGGAGACGCTCCCTGCGTCGGCCGTAGAGGCTGCGGGTGTAGCGACGACAGTCATGGGGTCCTCCCGACGTCAGGGGCAGATGGCAGGTCGGCCGCGACATGAGGGGCAACACAAGGGCTGGCGGGCGGCACGACGGCGCGCAGGACGGCGTCGATCAGAGCGCCGCGGCCGCCATACTGCTCGGCCAGCGACGCCGGAGCCGTGGCGAGCAGCTCGGCGAGGCCCTGGACGAGCGCCCACATGCCGATGGTGGGCGGCAGGGGATCACCCGGTGTGAGGACGCCGGCCTCCTGGCAGGCGACGACTGCGGCCAGCAGGCGCTCCCGGGACCGCCCGTGCTCAGGGACGTCGGCGGGCGCCTGTGGCGCGGCCATCTCCGGCGCCCGCATGAGGGCAGCGTACTCCGGGCGCTCGCAGGCGAAAGCGACGTAGGCCGATCCCAGCGCCAGGAGGCGCTCGTACGGCGCGGCCGCCGCCACCGCCTCGGCCGCCGCCATACGTCGGTCGAGTTCCGCGAGAGCCTCGTAGCCCAGCGCCCGGACGAGCGCGGCCTTGTCCGCGAAGTGATGGTAGGGCGCGGCGGTGCTCACGCCGGCCCGCGCCGCAACCTCGCGCAGCGAGAGCGCCGGCAGACCGCGCTCCCGGACGAGGCCGAGAGCCTCGTCCATCAGAGCGCGGCGCAAGTCGCCGTGATGGTAGGCGCGTTCACTCATGCGCCTATCTTAGCGCCGCTAACTTAGCGGTGTCAAGATCGCGGCCAACCCTCCCACACGCAGATCCTCATCCCGGCGCCCCGCCGGCCGCATGCTTGACGAACGTCCCGGCGTCCAGCTCCCGCCAGGCGACATCGAGCTCCTCGCGCGTGTTCATGACAATGGGGCCGCGCCAGGCGATCGGCTCGCGCAGCGGCTTGCCGCTGACGAGCAGCAGCCGCGCTCCCCCGGCCGCCGCCGCAACCTGCACCAGGTCGCCGTCGCCGAGGAGGACGATCCGGCCGGGGTCGGCGACGATCGGCTCGCCTGCCTCGCCGAACCGCGCCTCGCCCTCGAAGACGTAGGCGAATACCGTGTGGCCAGGCTCGGTCGGGTGGTTCCAGATCACGTTCGGCTCGAGGGTGATGTCGAAGTACTCCGGTTCGATGACGATGTCGCGCACCGGGCCGGTGACCCCCCCTGCCTCCCCGGCGATCACCCGAACCCGCACGCCGGGGGACTCGGCCACGGGAATCTCATTCCCCTCGATCCCACAGTAGCGCGCGTCGATCATCTTCTGAACCGCCGGCAGATTCGCCCAGAGTTGAAACCCGCCCATGTGCCCGCTCGCGGTGCCGCGCGGCATCTCCTGGTGGATGATGCCGCTGCCCGCCGTCATCCACTGCACGTCGCCGGCGCCGATCGTGCCGCTGTTGCCCATGGAGTCGCCGTGGTCCACCTCGCCCTCGAGCACGTAGGTGATCGTCTCGATGCCGCGGTGCGGGTGCCACGGGAAGCCCGCCTCATACTCCGACGGCTTGTCGCCGCGAAAGTCGTCGAGCATGAGGAACGGGTCGAAGAGCGTCTCCTGGCCGAAGCCGAAGGCGCGCCGCAGGCGCACGCCGGCGCCTTCGAGTGTCGGCCGGCTGCCGGCGGCGAATGCGACTTCACGAATCGTGGTCATGGCGTCTCCAATCAGAAGGGGTACGTGACGACGGGAGCCGTGGCTCAGCCGAACCGGACACAGCGCATCGACATGGAGGCCATCTCGATACCGGCGAAGGGGAAGGTGACGAGGTCGTCGGCAGTGCTCATCGCCGCCGCATACAGCAGCGGCAGGTAGTGATCGGCGGTCGGGACGGAGAGACGCGCGGACGTGCCGGCGGACTCGTAGCCCACCAGCGCCGGCCCGTCGCGACGCACGAGAGCGTCGGCGACCCACGCGTCGAACTCCTCAGCCCAGGCGTGCGGGGACGCGCCCGGCTCCCACCTCACGCCGGCGAAGCTGTGGACGATGTTGCCGCTGCCGACGACCAGCACACCCCGCTCGCGCAGGGGCGCGAGGCGGCGTCCCAGGTCCCAGTGCGCCTGAGGCGGGGCCGTCATGTCGAGCGAGAGCTCGAAAGTCGGCACGTCGGCCGCCGGCCACATGTGGCGCAAGACCGTCCAGGAGGCGTGATCGAGCCCCCACGTGTCGTCCGGCAGAGCCTCGGGGAGCAGTTCACCGACCAGCCTTGCGTACTCCGGCGCGCCCGGCGCCGGATACTGGATCTCGTAGAGCGGCCGGGGGAACCCCCCGAAGTCGTGGATCGTCCGCGGCGCCGCGGCGGTGAGCACCCCGGTGCCTCGGGTCAGCCAGTGGGCCGAGACCACGAGGATCGCGTCCGGCCGCGGCAGTCCGGCCGCCAGCAGCGCCAGCGCCCGGGTGAACTCGTTGTCGGCGAGAGCGTTCATGGGGTTGCCGTGCGCGAGGAAGAGGGCCGGCATGCGAGGAGTCTCAGAGGTATCAGTCATAGCCGTGCCTCCGCGGGAGGGATGGAGTGACGCAGCTCGAGCAGGAGCTTGAGGAGCGTCGCCCTTTCCCTGTCGCCCAGCGACGCGAAGACCCGCTCCATGGCGCCGGCGTGGCTGGCGTAGGCCGGCCCGATCAGCTCCCTGCCCGCGTCAGTCAGGGTCACCACACGAACCCGCCCGTCCTTGTCGGACACGGCGCGGCGCACCAGGCCCCTCCCGGCGAGCCGGTCGACGGCCGTGGTCATCGACCCGCTCGTGAGCAGCACACGGCCCGCAATGGCGCTCACCGGCATCGGCCCGCGATTCAGCAGCACCTCCAGCACGGCGAAATCGGTCAGGCACAGCCCCAGCGACGCGACGTCCTCCCGCGCCACCCGTTCGACGTCGCGCGCGACCTTCCACAACGCGAGCCACAGCGTTACGCCTCTCGACCCAGTCATGGACACCTCCTCGTCTGCGCCGCGGATTTACCTTGATGTCAAGGTACTCCAGCCCGCCAGGTGACGCCACCCGCGGGCTGCCCGGCCTCGCGTCCCACGCCGCGGTGAAGCATCCCGTCTTCGTGGCGCCGGGAGCGGCGTTCCCACCGGCGGAGCGCGTCCCGGTCCGCCACGCCTGGCGTATGGCATACTGGAGGCGCCATGACGCTCTCGGTGGTCACGCTCAACGTCCTCGACGACCTCCTTCACTGGGAGAAGCGCGCGCCGCTCATCCTGGAGGGCCTCGACGTTCTGCGACCTGAGGTCATCGCGTTGCAGGAAGTCTCCGTCGACGCGTCGGCCGCCGCCCTGGACGGCGCCCAGAGCAGCGCCCACTGGCTGGCCGAGCGCCTCGGCGGCTACGACGTGCTGCTCGCCCCGGCGACCGCCCACCCGGCGAGCGACTCACTCGCTGTGCTCACATCGCTGGACGTCGCCGACTACGACGTGCTCGCCTTCAGCGTCCAGGGGCGTCAGGCCCAGCGCGTCTCCCTGATCCGCGGCCCCGAACTCTGGCAGTTCGTCAACGCGCACCTCTACTGGAATCCGGTCGACGAAGCCCCTCGAGTCCAGCAGGCCGCCCAGCTCCTCGAGTGGATCCCCGATGACGCGCCCGCGATCCTCTGCGGCGACTTCAACGCTTTCCCAGGGTCGTCGACCTTGCGGACGTTCGCGTCACGGTTCACGTCGGCCCACCGCGCCCGGCACGGCGCGGAACCGCTGCTCACCTACCCCACGCTTCTCCGCCGCGGCCCGGGCCTGCGCCACTGGACCAGGCATGCTGTGCTCCACGCCAACGGCCTCGTGCGTCTGCGCCGCAACATGCGCTACGGTGGGACGGTCGACTACGTCCTGGTCGACGCCGGCGTCGTCGTGCGGGAGTGCACTGTGCTGTTCGACCGCCCCTCGGCGACCGACCCGAGGGTCTTCGCGTCCGACCACCTCGGCCTCTACGCCCTGCTCGAGCATCCGGGCGACGGGGCCTCACAACTCCGCCGCCCGGATGCCGACGCTTGGGGCACAGCCGACTGACGTCCCGGATGAAGACCTCGCTCCGGACCTGTTGCCGGCTACGACCGGAGGTCGTGGCCGCATCCGGGCGTGCGCTCGGGCTTGCAGCCGGCAATCGCCGCCCCGCTCACATCGCCGCGATATTGACGATGTTGCCTTCCGGATCCCTGAACCAGGCCGCCTTCGTGCCCTCGATCTCGGCCACACCGTCGATCGTCTTCAACCCGATGTCCGGCAGGTCGTACTCCTCGAAGACGACGCCCTTGCCGCGCAGATCCGCGACGACCTCGTCGAACTGGTCGGGCGGCACCCCGAACCCGAGCGTCGTGTTCTGCGGCGCGGGCATGCCCGGCCGCTCGTAGATCAGGACCATCGTGCCGTCGCCCGCCGTGAGGAACCCTTCGACGGTCGGCCCTGCGGCCTCCCTCGGCTCGAGACCGAGGACCTTCTGGTAGAAATCCAGAGCCCGCACGAGGCTCTCCGCCCTCAGTACGGCTGCGACGGGGAACTCGCCCAACTTCGCCATGATGACGCCTCCACTGCAGCGGGCCGCAGCCCGCATCGTTGTGTCCTTACACCTGGAGTATTCCCCTGCGTAAACAGGGTTTACCTGACTGGGAGAACGGCCCGGGCCAAGTTGGGGTCCCGCCCGGGCCAGGCTCGCGGTCCGGCCCTTCCACGGCCGGTCTGGCGACCCGCCGTGGAAGCCGCTATGATTCTCTGCCGACTTGCGTTGAGGCTGACTTGACGCCATGCTTACCGCTTGACATCAGCGCCGCCGGGCAAAGAGGGCGGCCAGAAAGGAATGCGCATGCCGAGCCCCAAGGTCAAACCGCGAGCCGACAAGAAACGGGGAAAGCCCTTCGACCCCTCGCGGCGTCGTTTCTGCCACTACTGCAAAGAGAAGATCGACGAGGTGGACTACAAGGACGTGACCGCCCTGCGCCGCTTCGTCAGCGATCGCGGCAAGATCAAGTCGCCGCGGGTGACCGGTACGTGCCGGCGCCATCAGCGCCAACTCGCCGCCTGCATCAAGCGTGCCCGCGAGATGGCGCTGCTCCCGTACGTCGCCGAGGGCAAGGGCCTGGGCGACGGCGGCGGTCGCCGCCGTCCGCGCTGATCGCTCGAGGCTGGACTGAAGAGGTCGCGCGCTTGAATCTTGCGCGACTTTTCTCTTGCTTTCGAGTACACTGTGCGCCACGGGGCTTCTCGGCTCACGTGTTCGCGGGGTGACCTCCCGCAGCATTGTTGTCTTGACCTGTGAGGATGGGTGGGCGAGTTGGTCACGTCCCCCTGCTTTTCTCGCAGGACAGAAGGGTGTCGTACATGGCAGAAGGTACCGTCAAGTGGTTCAACGCGGCCAAGGGCTACGGCTTCATCTCGCGTGAGGATGGGGACGACCTCTTCGTCCACTTCCGCGAGATCCAGGAGGAGGGGTTCAAGACCCTGGACGAAGGCCAGAGGGTCTCGTTCGACGTCACTCAGGGCCAGAACGGCAAGATGCAGGCGAGCAACGTCCGTAAGGTCTGACGCCCTAACCCATCTGCTTGTTCACCAGAAGGCGGCCGACTGGCCGCCTTCTGTCGTTAAGGAGACCGCGTGATGTGGCCTCGCCGGCCGCCCGACTGCCTCACTCTCGACGGCCTCACATTCGCCGTTCGCTGGAGCGGCCGCCGCAGCACCGTCGGCATCACCGTGGCGCGCGACGGCTCGTTGCGGGCGGCCGCGCCGCGCGGCCTCTCTCCCCGAGTGCTCGAGGCCACCCTCCGCGCCAAACTCCCGTGGGTGCGCCGCAAGCTCGAGGAGCTCGCGGGCCGCGAGCCGCCCGCCCCGGCCGAACCGAGGGCTCTCGTCGACGGCGATCGCCTCCCGTACCTCGGCCGGACATACCGGCTGGCTCGGGTCACGACGAGCGAGCGCGAGAGGGTGGTCCGCCTGCGGCGCGGCCGCTTCGAGGTGGCCGCCGGCCCCGAGGGCGGCGCTCGCGCCGCCCTCGTCGCGTGGTACACGTCGCGAGCGCAGGCGCGCATCGAGCGACGCGTCGCGCACTTCGCGCCGCTGGTGGGCGCGACGCCGGCGGCGATCGTCGTCCGCGATCTCGGGAGACGACGCTGGGGCGTCTGCCATTCCCAGACGCGCGCCGTCACCTTCCATTGGAGGCTCGTCACGCAGCCGCCCGATCTCGTCGACTACGTGGTCGTGCACGAGCTCGCCCATCTGCTCGAGCCCAATCACCAGCAGGCCTTCTGGCGCCACGTCCAGAGGGTCCTCCCCGACTGGCGGGCGCGGCGGCGCCGGCTGGCGAGCTTCGCGCCAGACTCTGCGCTGTGACCCGAGTCAGCGCCACGTGTACAGGGCCGGCGAACCGGGCAGAGTCGTGGCGACGACTCAAGGAGGGCCCGATGCAGACGCTTCACGCACAGATCGACATCCAGGCGCCGGCAGAGCACGTCTGGTCGATCGTCTCCGACTTCACGCGCTACCCTGAATGGAACCCGTTCATCACCAGCGTCTGGGGCGAGCAGCGCGTGGGGGCCAGGTTGCACGTCACCATCGAGGCCCCGGGCACGAAACCCGTCCACTTCCGGCCGCGCGTGCTGGACTACCGTCCGGGCTGGGGGATCCGCTGGAAGGGCAGCCTCTGGGTGAGCGGGCTGTTCGACGGGCGCCACTCCCTCATCGTCGAGCGCCTGGACGCCTCGACGTCACGGTTCATCACTCATGAGGAGGTCACCGGCATCCTCCTCCCCTTCCTGGGCAAGGCGATGAAGGCGTCGCAGCAAGGCTTCGAGGAGATGAGCCGGGCGCTGAAGGCGCGAGCCGAGGCCTAGGAGCCTCGGCCGGCTCCGGGGAGCGCCGGTTCGCGACCGCCAGAGGATCATCCGTCGGTCCGGCCCTCATGTGACAGAGCCTGGGGCCCGCTGCTATAGTGGCCGACATGCAGCGGCTTACCAGATGGTACGTACCAGAGTGGCTCGAACGGCTGGGCCGCGCCAGCTGGCTGGCCATTGGCGTCGTGGCGATCGTGCTCGCCGCCCTCTACCTCTTCTCCACCCTGCGCACGATCACCCTGCCGTTCGTCCTCGCCGCCCTCGGCGCCGCCGTCTGCTTTCCGATCGTCAACAAGCTCCAATCCTGGGGCCTGCGTCGTTCGATCGCGGCGCTGATCGTCCTCGTGGGGATGCTCGCCGTCGTGGCGGTCATCGGCATCCTCGTGACCGTTCAGATCGTGCAGCAGGGCAGCCAGCTCGCCGACTACCTCGCGCAGGGCGTCGAGGACCTCAAGAACAGCTCGATTGGGCCGCAGATCAAGGACTACCTCGACCAGATCTCCAAGTCCATCGCCGACTTCTGGCAGGTCCTCCTCAAGGGCTTCCTGCCCGTCCTCGCAGGAGGCGTCGGCGCCGTCGCGAGTCTCGGCTTCGCGGTCTTCATCGCGATCAACATCTTCTTCTACCTGATGACCGACGGGCGCCGGGTCGGCATCTGGGTCGGCTCCCACATCGGCCTTCCCGCCGAGCTCGGCGTCTCCATCGTGCGCAGCAGCGTCCGCTCCCTCCAGGGATACTTCGCGGGGGCGACCATCGTCGCCGCGTTCAACGGCCTCGCCATCGGCATCGCGGCGTTCGCCCTCGGCACGCCCATGGTGGGCGTGATCGCCCTGGTCAACTTCCTGTTCTCGTACATCCCTTACATCGGGGCGATCGTCGGCGGCGCCGTAGCCGTCCTACTCGCGCTGGCCGGGGGCGGCTGGACCGACGCCCTCATCATGCTGGTCGTCCTCATCCTGGTGAACAGCGTCTTCCAGGTCATCATCACGCAGATCGTCTTCGGCGCGACCCTCAAGCTGCACCCCCTGGTCGTGCTCCTGGCGACGACCGGCGGCGGCATCCTCGCCGGAGCTATCGGCAGCGCCCTGGCCGCCCCGTTCGTGGCCGTGGCGATCGACTCCGTGCACAGGATCAGCGAGTCCGGCATCTTCGCCGCCGACCAGGCCGCCGGCGACGCGCCCCCGGGCGGCCGGGAGCCGGCGGCCGATGGGGACGCGGCCGTCGCGGAGCCAGCGTTCACCGAAGCTGCGGCCGCTCCCGCGGCGACGCCGTAGGCCGTTCCGCCGCCGTCCGCGGGGCACCGCGGCTCACAGCCGGCGAGGGCTGTGGTATCCTTTCCATCCGCCGCGCGCACGCGCGCGGAGTCGTCTTCTCCGGGCGATTAGCTCAGCGGGAGAGCGCCCGCCTCACACGCGGGAGGTCGTTGGTTCAAACCCAACATCGCCCACCACGCCCCCCGACGGCACCGCCCACCGACCAAGTCACGTCGTCTGTGCGGCCCGCACGACCGCTCGCGATGCATGAGTACCGCTTGCCGATGAGGCTCCCCGCGCACCGAGCGGGTTCGGCCGCCAGCCCGCCGCCGCCGATCCGCTCGCACCGTGTTCACGCCCACGTCTCCAGTCTATTTGCAGGGAGATTCGTCGCCGCCGACGGGGTGCCGGCCACGTGCTTGACCATTGCGCCTCGCTCCCGACGAGTGGTAATCTTGCGCACGTTTTCGGCAGCCCGGTGATCAGGCCGTCGGCGCCGCCCCCGAGTGACCGCGGGCTCCGCGGCTCTCGGACGCGGTACGCGAACGGTGGAACACTGGGCTCCTCTGCCCCGGCGGGGCATCATCCGGCAAGTTGGGACCGACGTAGGACAGGGAGGCAACCAGGTGGCGGACGAACAGGATATCTACTACCCATCGGCCGAGACGTCGAGCAACGCCTACTTCAAGACCATGGAGGAGTACGAGGCCACGTACAAGCGCTCGGTCGAGGACCCAGAAGGGTACTGGGCGGAACGCGCCGAGACGGCTCTCACCTGGACCAAGAAGTGGGACAAGGTGCTCGAGTGGAGCTGGGATCCCACACCGGTCATCAAGTGGTTCGAGGGCGGCGAGCTCAACGTCACCTACAACTGCGTCGATCGTCACGTCGAAGCCGGCAAGGGTGACAAGGCCGCCATCCTGTTCGAGAGCGACCAGGGCGACAATGCCAGCTACACGTACAAGGAGCTTCTCGACGAGGTCTCCAAGTTCGCCAACGTCCTCAAGAAGCACGGCGTGGAGAAGGGCGACCGCGTGGCGGTCTACCTGCCGATGATCAAGGAAGTACCGATCGTCCTGCTCGCCTGTGCGCGGATCGGAGCCGTCCACATGGTCGTGTTCGGCGGCTTCAGCTCCGACTCGCTGCGCGCTCGTATCGACGACTGCGAGGCAAAGGTCCTGGTCTGTGCCGACAAGGGCTATCGTGGCGGCAGGGTGATGGCCTCCAAGACGAACGCCGACGACGCCATCAGCGGCGAGTCCACAGTCGAGACGGTCATCGTGATCAAGCGCGTCGACGGCGACGTGCCGTGGACCGAGGGCCGCGACCACTGGTACGAGGACGAGATGGCCGCGCCGGACATCACGACCGACTGCCCCTGTGTGCCCTGCGGGTCTGAGCATCCGCTCTTCATCCTCTACACCTCCGGCTCCACCGGCAAGCCCAAGGGCGTGCTGCACACCACGGCCGGCTATCTGCTGTACGTGCACGACACGGCGAAGTACACCTTCAACCTGCACGACGACGACATCCACTTCTGCGCCGCCGACGTCGGTTGGGTGACTGGTCACAGCTACATCGTCTACGGGCCGCTCGCCAACGGCGTGACCTCGGTCGTCTTCGAGAGCATCCCGACGTATCCCGAGCCGGACCGCTACTGGAAGGTCATCGACAAGCTCAAGACGACGACCCTCTACACGGCCCCGACCGTGATCCGCAGCCTCGTCGGCATGGGCCCGGAGTGGCCGCAGAAGCACCCGATGGAAAGCCTGCGCCTCATCGGCACCGTCGGCGAGCCCATAGACCCCAACAGCTGGAAGTGGTACTACGACAACATCGGCAAGGGCCGCATCCCGGTGGTCGACACGTGGTGGCAGACCGAGACCGGCGGCCACATGATCACGCCGCTGCCCGGCTGCACGCCGCTCAAGCCGGCGTCGGCCAGCCGGCCGTTCTTCGGCATCCAGACGCAGGTTCTGCGCGACGATGGCACCGAGTGTGCGCGGGGTGAGCAGGGCCACTTGGTTATCACCCACCCCTGGCCGTCGATGCTGCGCGGCACGTGGGGCGACAAGACAGGCACGCGCTTCAAGGAAGTCTACTTCTCGATGTTCAAGAACAAGTTCTACACCGGTGACGGCTGCGTCATCGACGAGGACGGCGACCACTGGCTCAAGGGCCGCGTCGACGACGTGCTCAACGTGTCCGGCCACCGCATCGGCACCGCCGAGGTGGAGAGCGCCCTGGTCCGCCACCCGGATGTCGCCGAGGCCGCGGTCGTCGGCTACCCGCACGACATCAAGGGCACCGGCATCTACGCCTACGTGACCCTCAACGCGGGCGTGGAGCCCAGCGATGAGCTCGCGAAGGAACTCGAACAGCAAGTCCGCGAGACGCTCGGCGCCTTCGCCAAGCCGGACAAACTGCAGTTCGCCCCCGGCCTGCCCAAGACCCGCTCCGGCAAGATCATGCGCCGCATCCTGCGCAAGATCGCCGAGGGCGAGCTCGAGTCCCTGGGCGACACCACGACCCTGGCCGACCCGGCCGTCGTCGAGAACCTCAAGGAGAACCGCAAGTAGCCGTCAGGCCGAAGCGCCGTCCGCGACGGACGACAACGAGGCAGGAGCTCGAGAGGGCGGGCAGCCGCAGGGCCGCCCGCCCTCTCCGCGTCTGGCGCGGCTCGCGCGAGGCGTAGGCTAGAGAAGGAAGCACAGGAGGGGGCGACACTGAGCACACGCAACCTGCAGCGGCTGTTCGAACCCAGGAGCATCGCCGTCATCGGCGCCTCGAACCGCAAGGGATCCGTCGGCTACATCCTTCTGCGGAACCTGATCGGCACCGAGTACCACGGCACGGTCTACCCGGTCAACGTCTCGGCCCCGTCAGTACAGGGGCTGCACGCGTATGCCTCGGTCCGCCAGGTCCCCAGCGAGATCGACCTTGCCGTGATCGCGGTTCCAGCGCAGGCTGTTCCCGCGACGCTGAGGGAGTGCGGCGAAGCCGGCGTCGGGGGCGCGGTGATCGTGAGCGCCGGCTTCAGCGAGACCGGCGAGGCCGGCATGCGCCTCGAGGAGGAGGTCTGCGCCATCGCCCGCCGCCATGGGATGCGCCTCCTCGGCCCCAACTGCCTCGGCTACATCCGTCCGGCGCAACATCTCAACGTCACGTTCGCCCAGGTCCTCCCTCCGGCCGGCCACATCGCCTTCATCAGCCAGTCGGGCGCGCTCGGCATCGCCATCCTTGACTGGGCGAAGGCCCACGAGGTTGGCTTCAGCGCTTTCGTCAGCGTTGGGTCCATGGTCGATATCGACTTCGGCGACCTCATCGACTTCTTCGGTGCCGACCCCCAGACGACGAGCATCATCCTCTACGTCGAGTCGATCACCGCCGCTCGCCGCTTCATGAGCGCCGCCCGCCACTTCGTGAGGACCAAGCCGATCGTGGCCGTGAAGAGCGGCCGCACGACGCGCGGCGCCCTGGCGGCCGCCAGCCACACCGGAGCCATCGCCGGCGACGACGCCATCTATAGCGCCGTCTTTCGGCGAGCCGGCGTCGTTCGGGTCGACGAGATCGAGGACCTCTTCGACGCCAGCGAGGCTCTCAGCCTGCCGAGCCTGCCGCGGGGACCCCGCCTGGGCATCGTCACCAACGCCGGAGGGCCCGGCGTCATGGCCTGCGACAGGTTGCTCAGCCTTCAGGGTGAGCTTGCCGACTTGTCGCCGGCGACCGACGAGAAGCTCAGGACGCTGCTGCCCGAGTTCTCCAGCCGTGGCAATCCAGTGGACGTGCTGGGCGACGCCGACGCCGCTCGCTACGCAGCGGCGGCGATGGCGCTGATGGAGGATCCCGGCTGCGACGGGGTCCTCGCCATCCTCGCGCCGCAGGCGATGAGCGACCCCGCCGCCACCGCCCGCGCCCTCGTCGAGGTCGGCCGCGCCCACCCCTTCAAGCCGCTGTTGACTTCCTTCATGGGCGCGTCCGCGGTCGCCGCCGGCCTGAAGATCCTGAACGGCGCTCACGTGCCGAGCTTCGACACGCCGGAGCACGCCGTACGCGCCTACATGTACATGTGCGAGTACGCACGCAACCTCACGAGTCTCTACGAGACGCCGACCGACATCCTCCCCGACTTCGACCCGGATCGCAGGGCGGTGAGGTCCGTGCTGGCCGATGCCGCCCGTGACGGACGCTCCATCCTCAGCGAGCCGGAGGCGAAAGCCATCCTCGAGGCCTACCGGATCCCCGTCAATCGCACGCTCGTGGCCACCAGTCCCGAGGAGTGCGCGGCGGCGGCGGCGAGGATCGGCTGCCCCGTCGCCGTGAAGATCCTCAGTCACGACATCACCTACAAGACCGACGTCGGCGGCGTGGCCCTCGACGTCCGATCGCCGGAGGAGGCGGCGTCCCGGTTCGTCGCGATCGTCGAGCGAGTCCGGCGAGCTGCGCCGACGGCGACCATCATCGGTGTGACAGTGCAAGCGATGAGCCTCGGCGGCCACGAGGCGATCATCGGCGCGACGACCGACCCCACGTTTGGCCCTGCCCTCATGTTTGGCCTCGGCGGCACCGCCGTGGAGCTGCACCGCGACGTAACCTTCGACTTCCCCCCGCTCAGCGAGGCGCTCGCCCGGTCCATGATCCGGCGCACCAAGGTGTCGCGGCTGCTGGAGGGCTATCGTGACGCCGCGGCAGTCGACGTGAACGCCCTCGAACAGGCGCTCGTGAAGGCCAGCTACCTGCTCGTCGACTTCCCCGAGATCGTCGAGATGGACGTGAACCCCCTGCAGGTGCGCACCGACGGTGTCCGCGCCCTCAACGCGCGCTTCGCCATCAACCCCCGAGAGGTCGGAAGAGCCGCGATGCCCGGCGCGCACCTGATGATCCCCGTCTACCCGACAGCGTGGCAGCGAAGCGTGATCATCGACGGCGAGCCGATACAGATCCGCGCCATCAAGCCGGAGGACGAGTCGCTCTGGACCGAGATGGTCGGGTCGCTCTCCCCGACCACCGCCGCGCACCGCTTCTTCGGCAGGCTGGGCCCGGTCAGCAAGTCGACGCTCGTTCGCTACTGCCACATCGACTACGACCGCGAGATCGCCCTCGTCGCCGTGCGCGGCGGTGAGGACGAGGGCGCCACACTCATGCTCGGCGCCGCCAGCCTGACGATCGAGACGAGCGACGCAGACGCCGGCGAGTTCGCCATCGTCGTCCGCGACGACTACCAGCACAGGAGCATCGGTCGCATCCTCATGGAAGCACTCATCCGTATCGCCCGCGAACGCCGCATGCGCGAGATCGACGGCTACGTCCTGGCGTCGAACCCCGGCATGTTGCGTTTCACGACCAGCCTCGGCTTCACCATCCTGCCGGCCGACGACCCAGAGATCCGCCGCGTCGTCCTTCGCCTCTGAGACCCCGGGTCCCACTCCGCTTCTCCGGTTGTCCAGTCGCGCCGGCCCCTTCCGCTACTCTCCGGTCCCGGAGTGACCGATGTTCCTCCTCGGCATAAGCTAGACACCGAGCGGAACAACCACGAGAGAGAGACGGAGCGCAACCAATGAGCACCCGCAACCTGCAGAGGCTGTTCGACCCACGGAGCATCGCGGTGGTCGGTGCCTCGAATCGGCAGGGATCGGTCGGATACATCCTCCTCCACAACCTTATCGGCGCCGGCTACGACGGCACCGTGTACCCAGTCAGCGCCTCGTCCCAGTCTGTGCAAGGCATGCCGGCGTACGCGTCGGTCACGCAGATCCCACACAAGATCGACCTCGCCGTGATCGCCGTCCCGGCCCAGCGGGTGCCGCAGGTGATGCGCGAGTGCGGCGAGACCGGCGTCGGCGGGGCGGTCATCGTGACCGCTGGGTTCAGGGAGGCCGGCGCCGAAGGGAGGCGCCTCGAAGACGAGGTGCGTGCCATCGCCGAGGAGTACGGCGTGCGCATCCTCGGCCCCAACTGCCTCGGCTACGTGCGACCGTCCCGTCATCTCAACGTCACGTTCGCCGACACTGCGCCGCCCGCGGGACGCGTCGCCTTCATCAGCCAGTCGGGCGCCCTCGGCACGGCCATCCTGGACTGGGCGGCGGCCGGGGAGGTTGGCTTCAGCGCCTTCGTCAGCGTGGGCTCGATGGCCGACGTCGACTTCGGCGATCTGATCGACTACTTCGGCGCCGACGCCAACACCGCCAGCATCGTCCTCTACATCGAGTCGATCGCGAACGCCCGCAAGTTCATGAGCGCCGCCCGGCACTTCGCCAAGACGAAGCCCATCATCGTCGTGAAGAGCGGCCGCACCGGGCGCAGCGCTCAGGCGGCCGCGAGCCACACCGGCGCCATCGCCGGCGACGACACGCTCTACAGCGCCGTCTTCCGCCGGGCCGGGGTCGTCCGTGTGGACGAGATCGAGGACCTCTTCGACGCCAGCGAGGCGCTCAGCCTCATGAGCAGCCCGAAGGGCTCGCGCCTCGGCATCATCACCAACGCCGGCGGGCCCGGCGTCATGGCCTGCGATCGCCTGCTGGACCTCGGCGGCGAGCTCGCCGAGCTCGCGCCGCAGACGAACGAGAAGCTCGCCGGCCTTCTGCCGGTGTGCGGCAGCTTCGCGAACCCCGTCGACGTCCTCGGCGACGCCGACGCGGCGCGCTACGCGGCGGCGGCCGGCGCGCTCGTGAACGACCCGAACTGCGACGCCGTGCTCGCCATCCTCACGCCGCAGGCGATGACCGATCCCAGCGCCATCGCCCGGGCGCTGGTCGAGGTCGCCCACGCCGATCACAAACCCCTGCTCACCTCGTTCATGGGCAGGGGCAAGGTGGCCGACGGGCTGCGGATTCTCCGCGCCGGCCGCGTCCCGACGTTTAACACCCCGGAGGACGCCGTTCGCGCGTTCATGTACATGTGCCAGTACGCGCGCAATCTGGCGAACCTCTACGAGACGCCGGCCGACATCCTCACGGACTTCTCCCCCGCGCGCGACGCTGTCAAGGCGCTGTTCGTCGACGTCGCCCGCAGCGGCCGTTCAACCCTGACGGAGCCTGAGGCCAAGTCGGTCCTCGAGGCCTATGGCATCCCGGCCAATCGCACCCTCGTGGCAACCAGCCCGGAGGAGTGCGCCGAGGCCGCCGAGGAGATCGGCTTCCCGGTCGCCGTCAAGATCCTCAGCCACGACATCACGCACAAGAGCGACGTCGGCGGCATCGCCCTCAACGTGCGATCGCCGCGCGAGGCGGCGAGCCAGTTCAGGAAGATCACCACCCGGGCCAAGGAACGTGTCCCACAGGCCGATATCATCGGCGTGACGGTGCAGGCGATGAGCCACGGCGGCTACGAGACCATCGTCGGCGCCAAGAAGGACCCGACCTTCGGCCCGGCCCTGATGTTCGGGACCGGCGGAACGGACGTCGAGCTCTACCGCGACGTGAGCGTCGACTTCCCGCCGCTCAACCAGGCGCTGGCGGGCGCGCTGATCCGGCGGACGACTGTCTCCAAACTCCTCCACGGCTATCGCGGCAAGGCGGCTGCTGATCTCAAGGCCCTCGAGCAGGCACTGGTCAAAGTAAGCTACCTGCTCGTCGACTTCCCCGAGATCGTCGAGATGGACGTCAACCCGCTGCAGGTGCGCCCCGACGGCATCAGCGCCCTCGACGCCCGCATCGTGATCGAACCGAAGGACGTACGCAAGATCGTCCTGCCCGGCGCCCACCTCATGATCTCCGTGTACCCGACCAAGGACCACTGGGACTTGCCGCTGGACGGCGAGACGGCGGGCATCCGAGCTATCCGGCCCGAGGACGAGCCGCTGTGGGCGGAGATGGTCCAGTCCTTCTCGCCGGCCACCGCCGAGTACCGGTTCTTCGGACCGATAGGCGAGGTCACCAAAGCGATGATGGTGCGCTACTGCCACATCGACTACGACCGCGAGATCGCCCTCGTCGCCGTGCGCGAGGCGAAGGGCCGGAAGAAGCGTGCCATGCTCGGCGTGGCTCGTCTGGCGATCGAGACGGAGAACGCCGAGGTCGGCGAGTTCGCCATCGTGGTGCGTGACGACTACCAGCGACGCGGGATCGGCACCAGACTCATGCAGGCGCTCCTCCAGGCGGCACGCGAACGGCACATCCGCGAGATACGCGGCCATGTGATGGCCAACAACCCGGGGATGCTGCGCTTTGCCGAGAACATCGGCCTCACGGTCATGCCGAGCGACGATCCCATGATCCGCAGGCTGATGCTTCGCCTGTGACGGCTCCACAGCGCTCGCAGGCGCGCGACGACGTGGGCCGCCCCGGCCTCCTTCATCGCCTCCGCCCCATCATCAATCTCGACAATGTGCCGAGATTGTCCCAAGATGCACAAACGGGGATGAAGAGCGGGGTCGCGCGTCGTATTGTAGAGCGCGGGACTCAACAGCAGAGCGGGCGACACCAGATGCGGAGCGCAGGCCATGGGCACACGAAACCTTAAGAGACTGTTCGACCCCAAGAGTATCGCCGTCATCGGCGCTTCGAACAAGAAGGGGTCCGTCGGCCACATCCTCCTGCACAACCTCATCAGCGCCGAGTACGAGGGGGTCGTCTACCCCGTCAGCACGACGTCTCCTTCAGTCCAGGGAGTACACTCCTACTCCTCCATCGCCCAGGTCCCGCGCAAGGTCGACCTCGCTGTCATCGCCGTGCCCGCCAAGTCCGTCCCGGATGCCATGCGTGAGTGCGGCGAGGCGGGCGTCGGCGGCGCCGTCGTCGTGAGTTCGGGCTTCCGGGAGGCGGGCGATGCGGGCAGACGCCTCGAACAGGAGGTTTGCGAGATCGCCAAGGCCTACGGGGTGCGCATCCTCGGCCCCAACTGCCTCGGCTACATTCGACCCGCCCGCCACCTCAACGTGACATTCTCGGATGTGATCCCGCCGGCCGGGCGTGTCGCCTTCTTCAGCCAGTCGGGCGCCCTCGGCACGGCGGTCCTCGACTGGGCGGCGGCCAACGACGTCGGCTTCAGCGCCTTCGTCAGCGTCGGCTCGATGGCCGACGTCGACTTCGGCGACCTCATCGACTACTTCGGTGCCGACCAGTACACGTCGAGCATCATCCTCTACATCGAGTCGGTCACCGACGCGCGGAAGTTCATGAGCGCCGCCCGCCACTTCGCGAGGAGCAAGCCGATCATCGTCGTGAAGAGTGGCCGCACGGCGCGCGGCGCCCTCGCCGCGGAGAGCCACACCGGCGCCATCGCCGGCGACGACACGCTCTACAGCGCCGTCTTCAGGCGCGCCGGCGTCGTCCGCGTCGACAAGGTCGAAGACCTGTTCGACGCCAGCGAGGCTCTGAGCCGGGTGAGCAGCCCGCGCGGACCCCGGCTCGGCATCGTCACCAATGCCGGCGGACCCGGGGTCATGGCCTGCGACCGGCTCCTCCACCTCGGCGGTGAGCTCGCCGAGCTCACGCCGGAGACCGACGCGAAGCTCAAGGAGTGCCTCCCCGAGTACACCGCCCGCAACAACCCCGTGGACATCGCCGGGGATGCCGACGCACTGAGGTTCGCCCAAGCGACGCAGGCCGTCATCGACGACCCCAACTGCGACGGCGTGCTGGCCATCCTCACGCCGCAGGCCATGAGCCAGCCGACGGCGACGGCCGAGGCCCTCATTCGCGTCGCCCGATCACACCAGCTCAAGCCGCTCCTCACCTCCTTCATGGGTCACACCAAGGTCGAAGAGGCAATCAAGGTGCTGCACGGCGCCCGCATCCCGGCGTTCAACGCGCCCGAAGACGCGATCAACGCCTACATGTACATGTGGCAGTACACCCGCAACCTCGCGAACCTCTACGAGACACCGGCCGACATCCTGCCCCACTTCGAGCCCGATCGGGAGGTCGTCAAGAAGACGTTCCTCGAGGTCGCCCGCGAGAACCGTGCCATCCTCACCGAAGTGGAAGCCGATCGCGTCATCGCCGCGTACCAGATCCCCGTCGTGCGCACGCTCGTGGCGACGACCGCCGAGGAGTGCGCGGCAGCCGCCGAGGAGGTCGGCTTCCCGGTTGCCGTCAAGATCCTCAGCCCGGACATCACCCACAAGGTGGACGTCGCCGGCGTCGCCCTGAACGTCGCCTCGGCCGCCGACGCCGCGTCCCAGTTCGAGGAGGTTACGGCGCGAGTCCGAAATGCACGGCCCAAGGCCAAGATCCTGGGCGTCGTCGTCCAGCCCATGCGGAGCTCGGGCCACGAGGTGATCATTGGCTCGAAGAAGGACCCGACCTTCGGACCGGCCCTCATCTTCGGCATGGGCGGGACGAGCGTCCAGTTCCACCGTGACGTCGCCGTCGACTTCCCGCCTCTCAATCAGGCCCTGGCGCGATCCATGATCCACAACACCAAGGTCAGTCAACTCCTCGACGGCTACCGCGGCACGGAGCCCGTCGACATGGGGGCCCTGGAGCAGGCCATCGTCAAGGTCAGCTACCTCCTCGTCGACTTCCCCGAGATCACGGAGATGGACATCAACCCGCTCCTCGTGAACCCGAGTGGCATCCTCTCCCTCAACGCACGCATCGTCATCGATCCCAAGGCCGTGCGCAGGATCACCCTGCCCGGGGCTCACCTCATGATCTCGATGTACCCGAGCGCCTACCAATGGGAGATGCCGCTCGACAGCGACACCAAGATCCTCATCCGCCCAATCCGGCCGGAGGACGAGCCTCTCTGGACCGACATGATCGAATCTCTGTCCCCCGAGACCACGCAGTACCGCTTCTTCGGCCCGCTGCGCGAGATCGACAAGGCGATGCTCATCCGCTACTGCCACATCGACTATGATCGCGAGATCGCCCTCGTGGCGATCTTGAAGGGCAAGGACGACGCCAAGAAGGACATGATGCTCGGCGTCGTCCGCCTGACGATCGACTCGGCCAACCCCTCCGAGGGCGAGTTCGCCATCCTCGTGCGCGACGACTACCAGCGCAAGGGCATAGGCTCCAAGCTCATGGAGGCCCTCATCCAGGCGGCGCGCGACAGGTACGTCCTGCAGATCAACGGCCATGTCCTGACGGTCAACGTCGGCATGACACGCTTCGTCGAGAACCTTGGCTTCGACGTGCAGCCCAGCGAGGAGCACGACGTCCACCGGCTGTCGCTGAGGCTGTAGCGCCAGCGGGCCGAGCCAGAGACCAGGCGGCGGGCGAGCGGCGCAGGGTCTACTCCCCGGCCGTCCTCGCGGCGACGGCCGGCAGGTGCAGCGTGGTCTCCGCGAGCGTCGCGTCGCCGATCCCGCCGGGCAGCAGGCCGGCCGGGCGGGCGGCGTACCTGCCGGCCAGCTCGGCCGGGATCCCGTAGCTGCAGTCGACGACGCGCAGCGCCACCGGAGGACCTGCGGCGAAGCGCAGCGTGACGACGATCCCGTCGGCCGGCAGAGCGTAGTAGTCGAACCGCCAGCGCACGCTGGTGTCGTCGAGCACGGCGGTGTCCCGCTGGCGGAGTGACTGCCCGTCGAGCGTCGCCGAGAGTCTGCCGACGACGGAGTGCACGAGCAGGCTCATCAGGGGCGCCTCTCGCGTCGAGACCAGGCGGAGTCGCACGGTGCGCCGGGCGCCGTCGACCGTGTCCGACAGCACCCGGACGCGCGGCGGCGCCAGTGACACCGCCGGCGCCGGCCCCTCTGTCGTGGACGACATCCCCAGTTGCGGAAAGTAGGACGCGGCGTACGCAATCCGGGCGCTCTCGCCCACGAACTGCCGTGTCCAAGCATCGACAGGATCGATGGTCTGCCATACTGTCCGGCCCGTCGCGTCGAGGCGGTAGTGGATGCTCGCGTATCGTGGGTGCTCGGCCTGATCGACGACGGCCATGCCGACGACGATGAGCGCGGCGGCGCCGGCGACGGCGAGCCCGGCGGGCAGCCACAGTCTGAACACCCTGCGGACGACGTCGAGCGGGATCACGAGCAAGCCGGCCACCAGCCAGACGGCGGCAACCGTCACCGCCTGCTTGAGCCCCTCGGATGCGAGCAGCAGATAGGTGGCGCCGGTAGCGAGGACGACGGCCGGCGCCGCCCCGAGCAGCGCGAGGGCGGCTGCCGGCCACCCGTCGTGACGGTCGCCCGCCACCGCCGCGGCGAGGTACCCGAGCGCCGCGGCCGCCAGCGGCCACGTGAGCAGGTAGCTCGCCCCAGGCACCCGGAGGCCGACGCCGACAGCGACGACCATCCACCAGACCAGCGCAGCCGCGGCCAGATCCCAGGCACGCAGACGTCCGAGCACGACCGTGTAGGCGCCGATCACGGCGGCGGCGGCCAGCAGCACGAGGCCGGCGCGGTAGAAGTCGCTGATCACCATACCGACATCGCTCCAGGTGCGCTGGGCGTACGCCGTGCGGTACATGCCCCAAACGAGAGTCATCACGACCAGCGCGACACCGAGGACGCCAGGTACCGCCAGCAGCGACATCGCCAGACCCCGAGGGCGCAGCAGGCGCCTCCTGGCGGCGACCACGATCGCCGACGCCGAGATGAGGCCGGCGCCCGCGAGAAACGGGACGACCCATCCGGCGCCGTACACGACAACCCGGCCCGCGATGTCGAAGAAGACGACGTCGGACTGGCCGGAACGCGCGATGCCCTCGAGGTCGCGCTCGCCGAGGTAGCGCGTCAGTCCAAGCACGGTCTCCCCCAGGTGCTGGAGCGCCTGCGCGTCGTAGTGAGCGACGTCGTCGTAGGCGGTGTGGTAGTAGGCGGGGCCGTCAAGGGAGGCGAAGCTCATCCCCGCGACACCCGCGGCCTGGAACGGACGCAGGTCCGTCTGAATGGGATAGCGGCGCGCCACCTCGGAGAGCAGCGACGACGTGGCGACCCGCGGCGCGCCCTCCGCCAGCGCCCGAACGAGTCCCTCATTGCCCGGCCGGGTGTCGTACATGATCGCCGGCGTGGAGGATCCGGGACTGTCGAGATTGAGCACGACCGCGACGGCCTGTCGCCATGGGCCGTCGCGCAGGTAGGCCTGCGCGCCGAGCAGGCCGTGCTCCTCCCCGTCCGTCAGGAGAAGGACGACGTCGTTCCGCAGGCGCGGCCCCTCCTCGAGAGAGCGGGCGGCTTCGAGGACCGCGGCCACGCCGCTCGCGTCGTCGGCCGCGCCCGGTGACACCGCCACCGAGTCGTAGTGCGCGACAAGCACCACCGCCTGCCCGGTCTCCCGACCGGGCAAGCGGGCGACGACGTTGTGCACGGTGCCTGCGACTGCCGGATTCTGCCGCGAGACGACCGTCGCGGTCTGTTCCCGCCACTCGACGCCGAGCGCCTCGAGCGCGGCGACGATGGCGGAGCGAGCCTCCACAGCCGCTGGCGACCCCGGAGGGCGCGGGGAACCGGCCAGGGCACGCAGTGTCACGAGAGCCCGCTCCGCCGAGAACTCCCGCGAGGGAGCGCTCGCGGGCAGCGGATCGGGCGTGCCCGGTAACGAGACCCCGGCCACGATCAGCAGCAAGACCAGGCCCACGGCGAGCCCGGCGAGCAGGTACCTTGTCACACCCACCTCCTCAGCCTAGACTCCCCCGCCGCGCGCGCAACCTCACGTGGCAACCGGGCGGGGCGCCGGGCTCCTCCCTGAGGCTGCCGGTACGGTTCGTTTGCTTCACGATCGTTGGGGGCTTAATATCAAACACCGGTCGCGCTAGGCGGGGAGCTAGCGGTGCCCTGTACCCGCAATCCGCTACAGCGGGGCTTAATTCCCGCCCGAGGGACCGTTCTGCGAGACAGTCAGTTGTTGTGCGGCGTTGAAGGTCGGGTCCTACGCAATGGAACCCTGCGAACCCCGTCAGGTCCGGGAGGAAGCAGCGGTAAGCAGGCCATTCCATGTGCCGTAGGGTTGCCTGAACGGAGCTTGCGCTCTTCGTGGACGCTCGGAGGACGCGTTTCGACGGCGGGTGCGCGGCCGGCTCTCTGCCATCCTCACCAGAGGACGCGACACGTCACCTATGAAGCGCTCTCTCTACCGGGAGTATCGGCCCCAGACGTTCAGTGAGCTCATCGGTCAGGACCACGTCGCGCGCACACTGCACAACGCGGTCGAGACGGATGCCGTCGCTCACGCCTACGTCTTCGCCGGGCCGCGCGGCACCGGCAAGACAAGCACCGCCCGCATCCTCGCCAAAGCGCTCAACTGCATCGGGACGCTCACGGCACCCGTCGAGCGGCCGACACCAACTCCCTGCGGCGTCTGCCGCCACTGCGTGGCCATCGCCGACGGCGTCTCGCTCGACGTCGTCGAGATGGACGCCGCCTCCAACCGCAGCATCGACGACGTCCGGGATCTGCGCGACAAGATTGCCTTCGCCCCGGTCCACGGCCGGTTCAAGGTCTATATCATCGATGAAGTCCACATGCTCACACGCGAGGCGTTCAACGCGTTGCTCAAGACCCTGGAGGAGCCGCCGACGAACGTGGTCTTCGTCCTCGCCACGACGGAGCCGCACAAGATCCCCGAGACGATCCTCTCCCGCTGTCAGCGCTTCGACTTCAAGCGACCCCAGGTCCGCGACATCGTCAAGCTCCTGGCGGGCATCGTCGAGCGCGAGAATGCCCGCCCGGACGAGGACCGCGGCGGGCCGCGCATCGAGATCCAGGACGCAGCCCTTGCCGAGATCGCCCGCCACTCGCAGGGGGGCTTCCGCGACGCGATCGGCACCCTCGAGAAGCTGGTCACGTACTCTGAAGGAGCCATCAAGCCCGCAGACGTCCTCGAGGCGCTGGGCGTGACGAGCTCGGATCTGCTGCTCGAGCTCACCGACATCATCATCGAGCGAAGCCCTGCGGAGGCGCTGCAGTTCGTCCAGCGCCTCGCCCACGACGGCGTCGACTACTCGCAGTTCATCCGCGATCTGCTGCGCCACCTGCGACAGGTCTTCCTGCTGCAGCACCTCGAGGATGCCGCCCGCGACGAAGCCGCCCTCCGCGTCCTCGGACAAACCGTGGAACTGGACGAGCAGCGGCTCAGTCGCCTCATCCCTCAGGCCAACAACCTGCACCCCCGTGAGGTCGTCTACCTGATCGAGTTGCTGGGCGAGGCGCAACGAGAGATCCGCGACGGCCTCGAGCCGCGGCTGCAGCTCGAGCTGGCCCTTGTCAGGGCGACACGGCCGCACCTCGATCACACTCCGGCCGCGCTCGAAGAACGCCTGCGCAGACTCGAGGCGGACGCCGCCGCCGGCGCGCTACGGCCGGCTCCGGGCGGCGACAGGACCCCCGCGCCGCACGCATCCGCCGGCGCGAGCACCTGCCCGCTCCCCGATGGGCCGGATGAGACCGCGATCGACGATCGCGGTGCCCGAGAAGATGCTACGCCGCTCTCAGACGACACGCCTGCCAACGCCGCATCCGTGACTCCCGCCGTGCCCCCCGCACCCTGCGACGCGCCGGCCGACGTCTCGCTGGAGCGGGTCAAGCGAGCCTGGGACCTCGTGCTGCAGCGCGTGCAAGGGAGCAGCGTGAGCCTCTACGCGATGCTGCGCGAGGCGCGCCCGACGGCCCTCCGGGAGGCCGTCCTGACCGTGACGCTCCCGTCGAATCTCGCCCTGGCGAGAGCCCGCGAGCCCGGCAACGTCGAGATCCTGGAGACGGCCATCGAGGCCGCCCTGGGCGTCCACTTCAAGGCCGTCTTCACGCCTGCCGACGCCGCGGCGAGCGCCGCGAACGAGCCCGGCGCAGGAACGCCCGCGACACCCGAGGTGTACGACTTCACAGAACAGATCCGCCGCGCCCAGGAGAAGCTCGACGCCGAGCTCCTCCCCGATGAGTCGTAAGGAGACAGCCCGATGGCCAACCCGCAGTACAACAAGATGCTCAAGCAGGTCCAGGAGATGCAGGCCAAGATGGCCCGTGCCCAGGAGGAGCTCGCCGACGAGACCGTCGAGGCCAGCGCCGGGGGCGGCATGGTCACCGTCGTCATGACCGGAGCGCTGGAGGTGCGCGAGGTTCGCATCAAGCCGGAGGCCGTCGATCCTGACGACGTCGAGATGCTCCAGGACCTCGTGACCGCCGCCGTCAACGAGGCGCTGCGAGCCGCCCAGGACCATGCCTCGCGCAAGCTCGGCGGGGCCACCGGCGGCCTCGACCTGCCGAGCATCCCCGGGCTCTTCTGAGCGAGCCCAGACGCGTACGGTGTACTCACCTTCGGTTGAACGCCTGATCGTCGAGCTCGCGAAGCTGCCGGGCATTGGCCCGCGCACGGCCCAGCGTCTCGCCTTCCATATGCTGCGGCAGCCGGCGGCTCAGGTTCTGCCGCTGGCCGCGGCCATCACGGAGGTCAAGGAGAAGATCGGCTTCTGCCGGCGCTGCTTCAACCTCGCCGAGGGCGAGCTTTGCGAGATCTGCGCCGATTCGCGTCGCGACGAGAGGCTGCTCTGCGTGGTCGAGCAGCCGTTCGACATCGTGACCATCGAGCGCACCCGTGAGTATCGCGGCCTGTACCACGTGCTCGGCGGCGCCCTCAGCCCTATCGACGGCGTCGAGCCGGACGACCTGCACATCGCCGAACTCGTCGCACGCTCGCAAGATGGCGTCGAGGAGGTCATTCTGGCGACCAACCCGACCATGACCGGCGAGGCGACGGCGATGTACGTCGCCGAGCTGCTGCCGGCCACCGTTCGGGTCACCCGTCTGGCCAGCGGGCTGCCCGTCGGAGGCGATCTGGAGTACGCCGACGAACTCACGCTGGGCCGCGCCCTGGCCGGCCGGCGCAGCCTCCGCCACCATGGCCGCGACGAGGGCCCATGACGACTTCTCGCGGCGCCCGCCGCGCCGTCGACGCCGCCTCCGGTCCGCGACGACCGCACGCGGGGTAGACTGGGGACCGGCTACCAGCCAAACACACACTGACGGCCGGCGGGGCGGTGTCCCGCCGGCCGTCAGTGTCTCCCGAAGATCCCGCCAACACCGCCGCGCCCGACAGAGCGTCTACTTCACATCGTAGACGCGTACGATGGTGTACTCGTCGCGGGGGTTCTCAGCGCGGCGCGCCCGATCCAGGTACGCGATGTAGGTGCGGCTCACGTCAGGGGCGGCGTAGACGCCGTGCCACCACTCGTTCTTGTCCGGCCTGCCTGCTTCGACGATGTGGCTGGTCATGTCACTGAGCCTCAGCGCACGCACCTCCGCAGTCGACTCTCCGAGAGCCGGGTTGGTGCGCCACGCCTGGTAGAACAGGTAGCCACCGACGAAGCACGGATCGACGGCGAAGCCGCCGTCCGTGCCGACGCGCTCGGAAGCATCGCCGACGTACAAGTGCGGGTACGCGGACTCGTGTGACGGGAACGGCGCCCAGGCGAGCCGACCGTCCCGCCAGGCCGGCCAGTGGGACAGACCGTGGTTGTCGCCGGGGTCGAAACGGGCGACCGCTTCGCCGCTCTCGGCGTTGAGCACCACGAAGCGCTCACGCCGCTCGCCCCGTCCAAGGGTCTCGCCGAGAACGAGGTGAGCGCCACTGAAGCTGACACTGTCCAGGACGCCAGGCGACGTGTACAGCACCCGCTGCTCTCGCAGGCCGAGATCCCGGACGACGAGCTCGGCGCGTATCGCGGCCGTCGTCTTCTCCCAGGCCGTGCTGACCCAGGCGACCCGGGAGTCGGCGACGTCGAAGAGCGGACGGCCGGCCTTGGCGGTGGTGGCCGCCGCGACGAGCGCCGGCGCGCCGATGCTGAGCCAGGACCGCCGGAGAGGCGCCGCGTACAGCCGCCAGTCGACAGCCTCCCGCAGATCGTCGCCGGGGCCCACCTCCTCCCAGACGAGCCACGAGTCCGAGAGCCGAACCGTGCCGATCCACCACCCGCGGCGCCCGGACGTCGCGCGGGGGAGGACCAGGCGACGCTGGCCGCGCACCAGGTCGATCAGCGAGAGCCGCTGGTGCTTCGGCGTGTTCTCGAGGAGTGCGGCCATGCGGTCGGTGAGGTCGACAACCCGCACAGACCCGGGGCAGCGATAGTCGCGGTGGGGTAGCGACAGCGGTTGCGTGGAGCGGGAGAACGCCTCCGCGCCCTGCGTCTGGAGCCGGACGAGTCCTGCGGCGGCGACGGAGGCGCCCGCCGGCGGCGTCGCCCCTGGGGGCGACGCCGCCGGCGTGCCGCCGCACGCCGCGACGAAGACGGAGGCCGCGACCGGCGCCAGGACGGCGAGCACATGGCGGGCTCTGCGCGACGACGATAGCTGGCGTGGTGTCATGGTTCGGTCTCCTGCGTCGGCTGATGATCAGTACACGACCTGCTGGCTGGAACTGGCAAGAACGCCGCCGATGACGACGGCGCGGGGGTAGGCCTTCTGGCCGTAGGTGTCGCCACCCGCGGTTCCGTAGCCGAGCGGCGGGGCCGCGTTCTCGGGATAGGGGTCGTCCACGTAGATCGAGCCGGTGTAGCGCCAGTCGAAGCCCCGCCCGCACATGATGTGACCGGCGTGATCGATTCTGTAGTTGGGCCATTGATCCGCCTCGACGCGTACGCCGTAGGCCACCGGACGACCCTTCTGGTAGATGGCGAACTCCGTGCGGTCGCAGATCGAGGTCGCGGTGTTGCCACTCGAGTACGAGTACGGCGTCCCCGTCACGGCCCTGAGCCCCATCGCCATCACCCACATGTTGCCGCCCGCCGCATCGGTCCAAAGCGGCACACCGTCGTAGCGGTACGCCGCCCACTCGCTCTGCGACCAGTGAGTTGTGGCGCCCCGGACGTAGTGGTCGATGATCGTCGTGGTCGCCGGCACGCAGTAGTCGTTGCGCACCTGCCTGTGGCTCGTGGTGCCCAGGATGCGGTACGGAGCGGCGAGGACTCTTGCCGCGGCGCGAAGAGCGCGCCGCTGGCCCGACCATGCCTGGAACTCGGCCTCACGTTCGGCGAAGTAGACCTTGGCGGACGCCGGGATCTGATCGGCGATGCCGGGGTCGTCCACGAGCGTGCCGGCCGAAGCGGCCGCGGGCATGCTGAGAGCCATGAGAGCGCCCGCCAGGGTGAAGCACAAGATTCGTCGGATCTTCACGCGTTGCTCCTTTGTTCGGACAGATGGCAGGACCAGTGCTTGCCGTCCGTTCCGGCGGCGCTCCTCACCGGCCTCGCAGAGGTATCACTCGGCGTGACTCCCAATGGGCGCAGAGAGAGCGCCGAGCGGGCAACGCCTCGGCCTCGCCGGCCCACGATACCCGGGGTCAACCGGGGAGCGTCAAGGCCGTCCCGAGTGGACAATCCAGATCCGCCCGGCCGCCCTTCGCAAACGCCTCCCCGGACGGCGGCGACCGCGGGCGCGCCCACCGGCCCGGCCACCGCGGCGCCCCGCCACCCTGTAGACTCGCGGCGCCGCCATGGGTCCAGGCCAGTGCTACCGGCGCCCGGGCGCGCAGGACCCGGGCGATCTGGCGAGGAGCGGAACTGACGTGGCACTGACGGCGGCGGGGTGGCTGCTCTGTCTCCTCGCGGGATTTGCCCTGCAGCGCCGCGTCGAGCGCCCCGCCCGCGTGTCCCACGTCCTCTTCCTCGTGACCTATTGGGGAACGGCGCCGCTCGTCGTCTTCTTCGCCTACACGACCGTGGCCGTGAACACGGCTCTGTTCGCGAGCATGACCGTGGTCGTCATCTGCTCCTGGCTGGTGCTCGGTCTCGGCTTTCTCTGGGGCAGGGCCGGAGCACGCAGCACGCGGGAAGGCGGCACACTGGTCCTCAGTACCGCGCTCGGCAACACGAGCATCGTCGGCTATCCGCTGGCCGTGCTGGTCTTCGGGCCCGGCGGCCTGGCGCTCGCCGTCGTGTACTCGGAGTTCCAGTTCCTGATCCCGGCGCTCGCCGTCTCGGTCGGCGTGGCGCGCCGGTACGCGGGCGAGCGGTCACAGGGTCTCGCGGCCCCGGGCTGGCGAGCGCTCGTGCGCACCTGGTTCGTGAACCCGCCGGTCGTCGCCGGCCTCGTCGCGATAGCGCTGCGGGCCGGCGGCGTGGACCTGCGCGACGTCGTCGCGCCTCTCGGCCCCGCCGCCGGCCTCGCCATCGGCCTCTTCGGCTTCCTCCAGATCGGGCTGGCGACGCCGCTCACGCGACTCACCCACGACGCCGCCGATCTCCGCCGCGCCGCCGTCACGCTGCTGCTCCGTTGCGCCGCGGCGCCCCTCGTGCTCTATCTCGCGGGTACTGTCGCCGGCGTCGCGATCCCGCCGGTCTTCCTGCTGCTTGCGGCCACACCCGTGGCCTTCCACACCATGGTCCTGGCCCGTGTCTACGACCTGAACCTGGACCTGCAGCGCCTGCTCATCCTGATCTCGACGCCGGCGGTGATCGGCGCGGTGGTCGTCTGGCACGCGCTCGCCGGCTGAGACGCGTCAGCTCCGCCGGGAGGCGAGCTCGCCGCGATCGTTCATCACCTCGATGCCGGCGTGAGCGCCGGCGCCCTCGTAGACGGTGACCGCACGGAAGCCGCGCAACTCCCGCAAGCGGACCCACAGGGTGCCGCCGAGCGCCTCGTCGGCGCGCCCCTCCATGGCGCCCAGGACCGGCGCCTTGAGAGCCCCGGGCGCGCCGCCGAAGCCCCGCACCTCCAGCTCCCGGGAGCGGTCGCGAATCACAGCCCGGAAGGAGCCGCGCCCCGTCTCCAGGACGGCGAGCCAGGAGCCGGTGTAGGTCGCGAAGCGCTGGAGCCGGCCCTCGACGAGCAGCCCGGCGATGTGACCCACGAAGCTGCCGGAGAGCCAGGGGATCCTGGCGATCGAGACGGTGACGGAAACCCCCGGCTGCGCGAAGTGATTCGCCTGGGCCCACACCCAGGAGCTCGGGAAGCTGCGTCCCCAGTCCTTCTCCACGTAGCCACGCCCGCCGTCGAGGTCCAGCCTCTCACCGTCGATCATGAGGGTGCCGTGCACGGCATGATCCATGGAGAGCACACCGTGGTAGCACTCCATGCGCGGCACGTAGCGGTACCAGCCCATGATGCCCGGAGCCGCGACAGTCACCGGCCAGGGAGACCAGCGGCCGAATCCGGCGAAACCGCGTATCTCGCCATCACCGTCGGCGAGCTCGAGCGTCATACCCTGCTCGGTGAACGTGCTGCCGCCGACGGCGATCGAAAAGGGCGGCCGCCGCGCGAAGCGAAACGCGGCCGCCGGAAACGAGAAGAAGCGCGTCGCGCCGCCTTCGGCGATCACCTGGACGAACGACTGCGACCTGCTCCCGTCTTCGGAGAACGACACGCCGGGGATGACCGCAAGAGCATGATTCCCCTCGCCGTCGGCGACCCTGAAGTACCAGCCTTCGAAGTACCCCCGCTGGACGTCGCCGCCCTGGTACAGCGCCGGATTGCGCAGCCGTGTCACCGCGTCGAGCAGCATCGCGTCTCCTGTGGTTGGCCGTCTTTCGCCCCATCTTACCCGGATGCGGCCGGCGGCTTCGCGGGGACCGCGCCCGACGCGTCAAGACGCGCCATGGCCGGGACGCCGGGACGAAACCGCGACCGGAGCACCGGGCGTCGTCACGGCCCGCTCCGACGTTCGCCGCCCATCGGTGGACCGCCGCGGGCACGCTTGATACCTTCGCCATACCCCGCGTTCCTAGGAGAGTCGTGGAGCCCGAACCTGGCAACGAACCGAGCGTGAGCGCACCCTCGAGCGACCCCCCGCCACCCTCGACGGCCGGCGTCGCCGACGCGGTCGCGGATGACTTTGGCCGCGCCACCTCGGCGACCGGCGGCGCGGCCGCGCCCCCGGTCGGCCTGACGAGCGAGGAGGCGGCCACGCGTCGCGCCCAAGGCCAGGGCAACGACGCCCAGATACGCACCGGGCGGACCTACGGGCAGATCGTCCGCGAGAACGTTTTCAACTTCATCAACAACCTCTTCTACGTGATGGGCGTGCTGCTGCTCGTCCTCGGCAAGCCGCTCGACGCCCTCGTCGTCGTCTCCGTCATCACCGCCAACACGGTGATCAGCCTGTTCCAGGAGATCCGCGCCAAGCGCGTGATGGACCGCATCGCCATTCTCATGCGTCCCAAGGCGACCGTCCTCCGCGACGGTGCGCTGGTCGACCTCGACCCCTCGCAGATCGTCCTCGGCGACGTCCTCTACCTGCACCCGGGCGACCAGGTCGTGGTCGACGGCCCTACGCTCGGCCCCGGACGGATGGAAGTCGACGAGTCGCTGCTCACCGGCGAGTCGGACCTCGTCTCCAAGGATCCTGGCGACCCGCTGCTCTCCGGCAGCTTCTGCGTGACCGGCGGCGGCTACTACCAGGCCGAGCAGGTCGGCCTGTCGAGCTTCGCCAACAAGCTCATGGCGAAGGCGACGGCCTTCACCCGCGAACTCACTCCCCTCCAGCGTCAGATCTCGAAGATCGTGCGCGCCCTGCTGCTCGTGGTCGTCGTGTTCGAGGTCCTCGTCTGGATCCGCAACATCGCTGGTGGCATCCCGTTCGTCGAGAGCGTGCGGATGAGCACCGTCATCCTGGCGCTCATCCCGAACGGCCTGATCCTCTCCATCGCCCTCACCTATGCGCTGGGCGCTGTCCGGCTCCTCGGTCAGAACATCCTCGTGCAGCGCTTCAACGCCATCGAGTCGCTCAGCAACGTCGACGTCCTCTGCACCGACAAGACAGGGACGCTCACCTCGGGCGTCATCAAGCTCGAGGAGATCCTGGCGCTGGGTGAGGAGAGACCACGCGTCGAGCGCCTCCTCGGAGCGTTCGCGGCCACGACCGGCGACGCCAACAAGACCGTCATGGCGATCCGCGACTCGTTCCCGGCGGAGCCCCGGCCGGTCGCGCACGAGGCCGTCTTCAGCTCGGTTCGCAAGTGGAGCGGCCTGGCCTTCTCCGGGGACGGCGACGCGGACGTGCGCGGCACCTACGTCTTCGGCGCGCCGGAGATGGTAGCGCCGGCGCTCCCCGCCGGCACCGCCGCCTGGCAGGCGCAGGCCGACGCCTGGGCGGCCCGCGGCCTGCGCGTCCTCATCCTCGCGGGCCGGCCCGAGCCGCTGCCCTTCGCCGACGGCGACGCCCAGCCGGAGCTGCCCGAGGGCCTCGAGGCCCTCGGGCTGATCAGCTTCAGCGACGAGCTGCGCGAGGGCGTCCGCACCACGCTCGACGAGTTCACCGCCGCCGGCATCGAGGTCAAGATCATCTCCGGCGACAACCCCAAGACGGTCAGCGCCCTGGCCACACAGGCCGGCGTACGTTCGGCGCGGGCCGACAGCGCCGCAGCAGCGGCCGGGCCGGCGGCCGGCGCCGACCCGGCCGGGTCGACCCCGCCGCCCATCGTCGCCGTGAGCGGGCCCGAGCTCGAGAGCCTCTCGCCGGACGAGCTGGCGGAGACGGCCGATCGGGCGACGGTCTTCGGCCGGGTCACACCGGAACAGAAGGAAGACCTCATCCAGGGACTCCGCCGCCGCGGCCGCTACGTGGCGATGATCGGCGACGGCGTCAACGACGTCATCGCCCTGAAGCAGGCCAACGTCGCCGTCGGCATGCAGGGCGGCAGCCAGGCCGCCCGGGGCGTGTCGGACCTGATCCTCCTCAACGACACCTTCGCGCCACTGCCGTACGCCTTCCGCGAGGGCCAGCGGATCATCAACGGCATGAACGACATCCTGCACATCTTCATGGTGCGCATCTTCTACAAGGCGAGCATCATCGCCGCCATCACCGCCCTCGGCGGCTTCCCCTACGCCCCGCGCCAGGCGTCGCTGGTGTCGTTCGTCAGCGCCGGCGTGCCGGCCTTCGCACTCGCCGTATGGGCTCGCTCCGGGCCGACGCCGAAGGTCGGTCTCTTCAAGCTGCTGGCGCGGTTCGTGCTGCCCACCGCGCTGCTGCTCCTGCTCACCTCCGTGGGCGTCTACGAGGCGTTCGCCGTCCCTGCCAAGAACGCCTACCTGGCCGCCCACCCTGGAGCGACAGAGACCGACCTGCTGGAGAACGCCTACCCCGTGGCGCAGACGGCCCTCACGCTGTACTCGTGCTTCTGCAGCATCATCCTGATTCTGTTCGCCGTGCCGCCGACCAAGTGGTTCGCCGGCGGGGCAAAGCTGCGCGGCGACTGGCGCTTCGTCGGGGTGGTCGCCGCCCTCTTCGCCTGGATGGTCGCCGTCCTGGCCATCCCGTTCGGGCGCTACCTGTTCGAGCTCCAGGAGCTGCCCGTCTGGCAATACTTCGCGATCTTCGGAATGGCCGTGATCTGGGCCCTGCTCTGCCACCTGGTGTGGCGCAGCCGCATCCTCGACCGCTGGCTCGGGACCGTCGATGACCCGGGCAACGTGCGCGCCAAGGCGAGAAGGGCCGCGCGGAAGGAGGCGCGAGCGCAGGGGACGAGGGCCGGAACGGCCTGACCGATGTCAGGGGAAGGCGCCGGGCAACGCCCAGACGCGTCGGCCCGTCGGCCCGCGTCAGACCGTCCCGGCTGACGGGCAGATGCCCGCGAGCGGGCACTCGGAGCATCGCGGGCGCCGCGCGCGGCAGACGCGTCGCCCGTGCCGCACCAACCCGACGTGCGCCGCGTAGATCTGAGCCGGGCAGCGCCTGCCGGCCATCTCCGTGAGGACGCCATGCGCCTGCTCGGCGCTCATCGTCGCCGGGATCAGCTCGAGCCGCCGCGCGACGCGGTGCACATGGGTGTCGACCGGCATCACCGGACGGCCCAGCGAGAACAGGAGCACGCAGGCCGCCGTCTTGGGCCCGACGCCCGGCAAGCCCGTGAGGAAGCGCACCGCCTCCTCGTCGGCCAGCCCGTCCAGCACGCCCAGATCCGGCTCCGCGTCCCCCACCGTCAAGGCCGTGAGGATCTGCTTGATCCGCGGCGCCTTGGTGTGAGCGAGGCCTCCGAGGGCGATCGCCGCCTCGACCTCAGCGACGTCCGCGTCGCGGGCCAGCGCCCACCGCGGAAAGCGGGCCTTGAGCGCCGCGAACGTGCGCTCCGTATTGACGTCCGCGGTGTTCTGCGACAGCACCGTGAACACAAGCTCGTCAACCGGCGACAGGCGCGGCTCGAGGACGGGGCGGCCATACGCGTCGTCGAGGATTTCGACGACGCGCCGCAACCGCCGCTTGTCTCGAGCCGCGACCATCGCCCGCCAGCCTACCACCGCGGTTCGTCCCCCCTACCGCTCGGGCATAGTACGAACAAGCCACGGTGGAGGGGGTGACACATATGAAGGGCATCCTTGTGTTTGGCGCATCGGGTCCGTTCCTGCTGCTCAGCTCGTACCCGACCATCGACGATCCCGACCTGCTGGCCAAGCTGGAGGCGAAGGGGATCGAGAAGTTCATGGCCTGGGAAGTTCCGCTCGAACGCTGCCACAGTCTGTACGGCTACGGCTATCGGGACAACGCGGAAGATCTCAAGAAGCGCCCTGGCATGCATGTGCTCGATACGGACGGTCATCGCATCTTCCTGAACTTCAGCCTGCGCGAACTGGGCGCGGGTGTAATCTACGAAGGACGCACGGCCTCGCCCATCGGATGAGGAGTCATGCGCGGACGCGCGCAGTCAACGCGGAGGATCAGACCATGTACCACTCAGCCCTTGTCGCACTCAAGCCCCAGGGCGGCAACCACGGACTCACCGAGATGGCCGTGAGCCTGGCCAAGCGCCACGGCCTTCAGCTCAGCGGCGTGGCCGTCCTCGACCCTGCGGTGATTCGGCCGGCTGAGGCAGTGCCCCTCGGCGCCACCGCTTTCAAGGCCCAGCGCGATGACACGCTCAAGCAGCAGATCCTCGAGAAAGCCCAAGCGGAGCTGGGTACCTTCGCGCGCCTCTGCGGCGAGGCCGGCGTCGCGTGCGCGACGGCCATCCGCGAGGGGTCGCTCGAGAGCCAGATCCCCATCGCGGTCCAGGCAACCGATCTGCTCATGGTCGGGCATGGAGGAGATACCGAATCGTGCTCCGAGGAGCGGGAGGACGTGACGAACCTCGACCACATGCTCAAGGACAGCCCGCAGCCCTGTCTCGTCGTGCCGTGCCGCACACCAGCGGTTGAGCGGGTCGTGGTCGCCTACGATGCCAGCTTCCAGGCAGCCCGCGCCCTCCACGATTTCGCCCTCAGCGGCCTCTGGCCGGAGGCGGCCGTCCATGTGATCTCGCTGGCTGAGGACGCCACGGGGGCCGCGGAGACGGCGGAACGGGGCGCCGGCTACCTGCGGCTGCATGGCTACGCGGCGGAAGCCAAGCCGCTCATCGGCAAGCACGACCCCGCCAACAAGATCCTCGCGTACACCCAGGAGGCTAACGCCGGGGCGCTGGTGATGGGCGCCTACAGCAAGTCGCGCTGGCGCGAGTTCGTCTTCGGCACGGTCACCCGCTCGATCCTCACGGCGGTGATGGTGCCCGTGTTCCTCTCGCACTGAGTCTGTCGGATGAGGGCCGCGCCCCCAGGGCGCGGCCCTCTCCTCAGGCTCCCGGCGCGTGGTAGCCTGTCGCCCGTGAACCACTCGTCGCCAGCGAATCACGCCCCTCCCACGACCGGTTGGCGCTTCTGGATCGATCGCGGCGGCACGTTCACCGACGTCGTGGCGCGACGCCCGGACGGCGGTCTCGTGATCCGCAAGCTCCTCTCCGAGGACCCGCGGCGATACGAGGACGCGGCCGTTGATGGCGTGCTCCAGATCCTGCGCGACGAGGGCGCCTGTCGCGACGAGGTACGCGAGGTGCGCATGGGCACCACGGTGGCGACGAACGCGCTCCTTGAGCGCCGCGGGGAACCAACCCTCTTCGTCACCACCGCCGGCTTCGGCGACGCGCTGCGCATCGGCTACCAGAACCGGCCGGACATCTTCGCCCTCGACATCCGCCTGCCCGAGCCGGTCTACGCCGCCGTCCTCGAAGTCGACGAACGGGTCGGCGCCGACGGCTCGATCGTCCGGGATCTGGATGAGGAGGGCGTGCGCCGCGGCCTCCGCGAGGCCCGCCGCGCTGGATTGGCGGCTGTGGCGATCGCCCTGATGCACGGCTACCGCTACCCGGAACACGAGCGGCGCGTCGCCGAGCTGGCCGGTGCCGCCGGCTTCACCCAGATCTCGACCTCGCATGATGTCAGCGCCCTGGCGAAGCTCGTCGGCCGCGGCGAGACGACCGTCGTCGACGCCTGCCTCTCCCCCATCCTGCGGCGCTACGTGGATCATGTCGCCGCCCGACTGGGCGAGGGCGGCGCGGCGTCCGCGCGGGCGCCCCGGCTGCGCTTCATGCAGTCGAACGGCGGCCTGACGGACGCGGGCCTCTTCCGCGGCAAGGACAGCATCCTCTCCGGCCCTGCGGGCGGCGTTGTCGGCGCGGTGGCCACGAGCCGCCGGGCGGGATTCGACAAACTCATCACGTTCGACATGGGTGGCACCTCCACCGACGTCTCGCACTACGCCGGCGAGCTCGAACGCAGCGTCGAATCGGTCGTCGGCGGCGTCCGCCTGCGCTCGCCGATGCTGAGGATCCACACGGTGGCGGCCGGCGGCGGATCCGTCTGCGGCTTCGTCGACGGCCGCTATCGGGTCGGGCCGGAGAGCGCCGGAGCGGCGCCCGGCCCGGCCTGCTACGGCAGAGGCGGCCCGCTCACCGTCACCGACTGCAACGTCGTGCTGGGCAAGCTGCAGCCGGCGTTCTTCCCGCCGGTCTTCGGGGCGACCGGCGATCGCGGCATCGACGAGGAGGCGGCGCGCGCGGCGCTCGTCGGCGTCGCCGCCAGCATGCGGGCCTCCGGACTCGAGCCGCCCACGCCGGAGCGGCTCGCCGACGACTTCGTGCGCGTCGCCTGCGACACTATGGCGCGGGCCATCAAGCGCGTCTCGACGCAGCGCGGCTTCGACATCAGCGGCTATGCCCTGTGCTGCTTCGGCGGCGCCGCCGGCCAGCACGCCTGCCTCGTGGCCGACGCCCTGGGCATGAGCGCTGTGCTCCTGCACCCGCTGGCCGGCGTCCTCAGCGCCTGCGGCATGGGCCTCGCGGACGTGCGCGCCCTCCGCGAGCGCAGCGTCGAGCTGCCGCTCGACGACGGCGGGGACCGGGAGGGCGCGGCAGACGAGCGCGCGGGAGCGCCGGGCGTCGTCAGTGGAGCAGGAGCGCCGGGCTCCTCTTGTCGCGCGAGAGCATCGTGGGACGCCGCCCGCGCGATCATGACCGAGCTGGAGACGGCCGCCGTCGGCGAGCTCGCGGCACAGGACTTCGCGATTGCCGATGTGGCCGTCAAGCGGCGCGCCGCCGTGAAGTACGTGGGCACGGACGTCCCCCTCGACGTACCGTGGGACGAACCATGCGTGATGGCCGACACATTCCGCGACACCCACCGGCGCCGCTACGGTTTCGTGATGCCCGGCCGGCGCCTGGTCGTCGACAGCCTCACCGCGGAGGCCGTGGGGCGCGGCGCGGACCCGGAGGGCGCGACGGCCGGCGAGAGCGCAGCACAGGCGACCGGGCGGGCGGTACCCGGGCCGGCGCCGGCCGGCGCCGAGCCCGCGACTCCGATTGCTCCGGCGGCCGCCGTGCCCCTCTTCACCGGCGGCGCATGGCACGACGCACCGGTCGTGCGACGCGGCGAGCTCCCGCCGGCCGCCAAGCTCACCGGCCCGGCCATCATCTGCGAGCCGACGAGCACGACCGTCGTCGAGCCCGGCTGGGAGGCCCTGCTCCTGGCCGGCGGCGAGCTGCTCCTGAGCCGCCGCGAGCCGCCGGCGCGGCCCTCGGCCGACCCGTCGCGACCCTCGCCGCTCCTCCTTGAGGTCTTCAACAACCTCTTCATGTCGATCGCCGAGCAGATGGGCGCGACCCTCGCCAACACCGCGTGCTCGGTCAACATCAAGGAGCGCCTCGACTTCAGCTGCGCCGTCTTCGACGCCGGCGGCGACATGGTCGCCAACGCGCCTCACCTGCCGGTCCACCTCGGCTCCATGGGCTCCGCCGTGAAGGTCGTGAGCGAGCGCCACCGCGACGAGCTCCGCCCAGGCGACGCCTACCTCCTCAACTCACCGTACGCCGGCGGCACCCACCTGCCCGACCTCACCGTCATCACGCCCGTCTTCGTCGGTCGGGATCCGCTCTTCTTCGTCGCCTCACGCGCTCATCACGCGGACATCGGCGGCATCGCGCCGGGCTCGATGCCGCCGGACAGCCAGACCATCGCCGAGGAGGGCGTCCTCATCGAGGACTTCCTGCTGGTCGACGAGGGGGAGTTGCGGGAGGAGAAGATCGCCGCGCTCCTCGCCGGCGCCCCGCACCCTGTCCGCGACCTGGCCCAGAACCTCGCCGACCTGCGCGCCCAGATCGCCGCCAACGCGCGCGGCGCCAGCGAGCTCGGGCGCATGGTGGAGGAGTTCGGTGCGGACGTGGTGCAGGCCTACATGCGGCACGTCCAGGACAACGCCGAGGAGGCGGTACGCCGCGTCATCGATCGGGTCGCCGGCGGCGCCTTCGTCCAGGAGATGGACGACGGCAGCGTCGTCGCCGTGCGGGTCGACGTGGACCGCGTCACGCGCACGGCGACGATCGACTTCACCGGCACGTCGCGGCAGCGCAGCGACAACTTCAACGCCCCGGCCGCAGTCTGCGCCGCCGCGGTGCTCTACGTGTTTCGGACGCTGGTCGACGCCGACATCCCGCTCAACGCGGGCTGCCTGCGGCCCCTGCGGCTCGTCGTCCCAGCGGGGTCGATGATCGACCCCGCGCCTCCGGCGGCCGTGGCGGCCGGCAACGTGGAGACATCACAGGCGATCACGAACGCCCTCTTCGGCGCCCTTGGGGTCTGCGCGGCCTCGCAGGGCACGATGAACAACGTCACCTTCGGCGACGAGCGCTACCAGTACTACGAGACAATCTGCGGCGGCGCCGGAGCCGGTCCGGCCTGGGACGGTTGCAGCGCCGTGCACACCCACATGACCAACTCGCGCCTCACAGACCCCGAGGTGCTGGAGTCGCGCTACCCCGTGCGCGTGGAGGAGTTCAGGATCCGCCGCGGCAGCGGCGGGGCGGGCGCTCACCGGGGCGGCGACGGCGTCGTGCGCCGCCTCCGCTTCCTGGAGCCGCTGAAGGCTGCCCTGGTGGCGAGCAGCCGCCGGGTGCCGCCCTACGGGCTCGCCGGCGGCTCGCCCGGCGCACCCGGCCGCGACTGGCTCCTGCGCGCCGACGGGCGCCGTGAGAAGCTGCCGGGCGTGGTCGCCGTCGACATGGAGGCCGGCGACCAGCTCATCGTCGAGACGCCGGGCGGCGGCGGCTACGGCGCGCTGCCCGCAACCCCGCCGCGCTGATCGGCCCGGCATGAGGGTCTTGCAGGCGCAGTCCGGCGACGACCGGTTCGGACCACTCGCGCCCGGCGCCGGAGCATCGGACGCCCCTGGTCCGGCGCGGCCGTGTCACACGGCTTTGGCGCGGCGCCGCGCCTCCTGCCGCCGGCGGCGCCAGAGCAGCGTGCTGACGAGCATGCCGATGAGGAACCCGACGAGCAGGGCGCCGGCCAGCATGACCCACTTGTTCAGGGTGAACCCCCAGAAGAGGAAGCTCCACTCCACCGACTCGGTGTTCTGCAGGATGAAGACGAGCAAGATCAAGCCGATCACGCCGGCCACGGCGAGCTTCACGATGGTGCCCGTCGAGAGGCCGGTCCTTCCCTTTGGGCGCACCTGGACCGGCGGTGGTTGCGTGCTCATGCTTCCCCCCTGGATGTCATCGGCGCCTCTTTCGCCACCTGGTCAGCCTACCTTAGTCGCGAGCGCAGGTCACGTCTGCGCGACGTCTCCGCGGAGCCTCTTGACGCCGGCCGCGGCCGGCCGCGGTTACCGGACCGTATCTCCCCTGATTGGACTCGGGATGGGCGCGACGACTATAATCGCCGTGCACCCAAGTGGGACACTTGGTCTCGCGATCACCCCACGGCTGATGGGCCTGCTGCTGCGCGTTCTCTCAGAAGGAGTGGTATGTCGGGCACACCCCCCAAGTCCACTGGAGCTGCACTCGTGCTCGGCGGAGGCGTCGCCGGCATCCAGTGCTCTCTCGATCTCGCCGAAGGCGGCTACAAGGTCTACCTCGTCGAACGGGCTCCCGCCCTCGGCGGCCACATGGCTCAGCTCGACAAGACCTTCCCCACCAACGACTGCTCGATGTGCACGCTGGCGCCCAGGCTCGTGGAGGCGGGGCGCCACCTCAACATCCAGATGATCACCAACGCCGAGCTCGTGGGCCTCGAGGGCGAGCCAGGCAGCTTCACCGCCAAGGTCTTCCACCACGCCCGCTTCGTCGACCCAGACGTCTGCACGAGCTGCGGCGAGTGCGTCCCGGTGTGTCCCGTCACGGTCAAGGACACATACAACGAGGGCCTCGCCGAGCGCAAGGCAGTCTACAAGCTCTACCCGCAGGCCATTCCCAACACGTACGCGGTCGACAAGCGCGGCTACTCGCCCTGCAAGACCGCCTGTGCGGTGCAGACCTCGGCCCAGGGCTACATCGCCCTCATCCGCGAGGGCAGGTTCGCCGAGGCCTACCGCGTCGCCGCCGAGCCCAACCCGTTCCCGTCGGTCTGCGGCCGCGTGTGCGCGCACGCCTGCGAGACCGCCTGCAGCCGCGGCAAGGTCGACGAGCCGCTGGCGATCGCCAGCCTCAAGCGCTTCATCTGCGACGTCGCCGGGCCCACCGAGCTGCCGGACAAGCTGCCCGTGCGGTACTCGGAGAAGGTCGCGATCGTGGGCGGCGGCCCTACCGGCATCTCGGCCGCCCGCGACCTCGCCCAGTACGGCTACGCATGCACCGTCTTCGAGGGGCTGCCCGTGGCCGGCGGCATGCTCCGCGTCGGCATCCCGGACCACCGCCTGCCGCACGACGTGCTGCAGCGGGAGATCGACCAGGTCTGCGCCCTCGGGCCGGAGTTGCGCCTCAACCAACGTTGCGGGGTCGACTTCACGGTCGATTCGCTCCTGGCAGACGGTTACCAGGCCGTCTTCCTGGCGACAGGTCTGCAGAAGGGGCTGCCCAGCCCCGTCCCCGGCGACGACCTGGACGGGGCCCTGCAGGCCGTCGACTTCCTGCGCGAGGTCAACCTCGGGCGCCCGCCGGCCGTCGGCGAGCGGGTGGTCGTCATCGGCGGCGGCGACGTCGCCTTCGACACGGCCCGCAGCGCCCTGCGCATCCAGGCGCCGTCGGGCCAGTACCCGGACGTCACCATCGCCTACCGGCGCACCGCGGCCGAGATGCCGGCCTCGCCGGAGGAGGTCGAGGAGGGGCTCCAGGAGCAGTTGAGAATCGAGTACCTCGTCGCCCCCGTCGAGATCCTCGGCGCGGACGGCAAGGTCGCCGGCATCAAGCTGCAGCGCATGCAGCTCGGCGAACCGGACGAGAAGGGCAGGCGCCGTCCCGTCCCCATCGACGGCGCCTACTTCGAACTGCCCTGCGACACCGTCATCGTGGCCATCGGCCAGGCCCTCGTCGACGACTTCGCCAAGGACCTCGACGGCGTCACGATCGAGCGCGACCAGGTCAAGGTCGACCCGGCCACCCTCGCGACCGGCCGGGAGGGCGTGTTCGCCGGCGGCGACGTCGCCGCGATCGGGCCGCTCACGGCCATCGAGGCCATCGCCGCCGGCCGCCGCGCCGCCGCCGCCATCCACAACTACCTGCGCGGCGAGAAGCTCGTCACCCTCTGGGAGGACCCCCTCCCCGTCGCCGAGGCCGACCCGGACGTCGTCGCCAGGACGGCTGTCGAGGGCCGCGTGCCGATGCCCGTGCACAACGGCGCCGCGCGGCGCACCACCTGGGATGAGGTCCGCAAAGGCTACACGCAGGAGCAGGCCGTCCGTGAGGCCTCGCGCTGCCTCGACTGCGCGATATGCAGCGAGTGCATGGAGTGCGTGCGCGCCTGCGGACCCGGCGCCTTCCGCCATGAGGAGCGTGACGAAGAGCTCGAAGTCGAGGTCGGCGCGGTCGTCATGGCCACGGGCTACGACCTCCACGACCCCGGCGAGAAGAGCGAGTACGGCTACCGGCGCTACCCCAACGTCCTGTCGGCCCTCGAGTACGAGCGCCTGCTGAGCGCCAGCGGTCCCACGATCGGCGAGGTCAAGCGCGCCAGCGACGGCAAGCACCCCCGCAGGATCGCCTTCATCCAGTGTGTCGGCTCCCGCGACCAGCAGCACGAGTACTGCTCGAGCGTCTGCTGCACCTACGCCAACAAGCAGGCAATGCTGACCATCGACCACGAGCCGGACTGCAAGCCCACCATCTTCCTCATGGACATGCGCGCCCAGGGCAAGGGCTTCGACGCCTTCTACCAGCGCGCCATCGGCAAGGGCGTCCAGTTCGTCCGCTCGCGCCCCTCGTCGATCAAGGAAGATCCCCTGACCAGCGATCTCCTCATCAGCTGGGAGGACGAGACGGGCAGGCTCCACGAGTCGCGCTTCGACATGGTCGTGCTCTCCGCCGGCCTGGAGCCGGCGCGCAAGGCGCAGGAGGCCGCCGGCCACCTCGGCATCGAGCTCAACCGTCACGGCTTCTGCCAGCTCAAGGAGTTCGCACCGCTGCAGACGAGCCGCGAGGGCGTCTTCGTTGCCGGCCCGTTCGGCGAGCCCAAGGACATCCCCGACTCGGTCGCCCAGGCCTCAGCCGCGGCCGCCCGCGTCATGGCCAGCCTCGCCGACTCGCGCGGTACGCTCACCGTCGAGGCGACCCATCCGAGCGAGCGCGACGTCAGCCAGGAGGAGCCGCGTGTCGGCGTCTTCGTCTGCCACTGTGGCAGCAACATCGCCGGCGTGATCGACGTCGACAACGTCGCCGAGTACGCCGAGGGCCTGCCGAACGTCGTCTACTCAACCGACTCCATCTACGCGTGCTCGAGCGACGCGCTCGGGCAGATCCGCGAGAAGATCGCCGAGCACAACCTCAACCGCATCGTCGTCGCGAGCTGCACGCCGCGCACCCACGAGCCGATCTTCCAGGACACGATGCGCGAGGCGGGGCTCAACCCCTACCTCTTCGAAATGGCCAACATCCGCGACCAGGCGAGCTGGGTGCACGCCGCCGAGCCGGACAAGGCGACCGACAAAGCCCGCGACCTCGTGCGCATGTCGGTCGCGCGGGCCCGTATGCTCGAGCCGCTCTACAAAGTCGACGTGCCGCTCTCGCACGCGGCGGTCGTCATCGGCGGCGGCCTCGCCGGCATGACGGCCGCCTCAGCCCTCGGCGAGATGGGCCACGAGGTCCATCTGGTGGAGCGCAGCGATCACCTCGGCGGTCACGCCCTGGAGCTGGGCCGCACGATCCGCGGCGGCGACCCCGCCGAGCACGTGCGGCGCCTCGAGCAGACCCTCGTCGACAACCCCAACGTGCGCATCCACCTCGAGTCCGAACTCACCGACTTCCACGGCTTCATCGGCAACTTCTCCGGCGCCGTCACGGCCAAGGACGGCAAGCGCACGACCGTCGACCACGGCGTTGTGATCGTGGCGACCGGAGCGCGCGAGGAGCGTCCGGCCCTCTACGGCCTCGGCGACAGCGAACGAGTCGTCACCGGCATGGACATGGAGCGCATGCTCAAGGACGACGATCCGGCGCTGAAGGACGCCAGGTCGGTCGGCTTCGTCCTCTGTGCCGGCTCGCTCGACGAGACCCATCCCTACTGCTCGCGGACCTGCTGCCAGCAGAGCATCAAGAACGCGATCGCCCTCAAGGAGGCCGATCCTTCGCGGCCCGTGTACGTGTGGTTCAAGGAGGTCCGCACCTTCGGCTTCCTCGAGGAGTACTACACGAAGGCGCGAGAGCTGGGCGTGATCTTCACGCGCTACGACAACGACCACACGCCGCAGGTGAGCGCCAATGGCGACCTGTGGGTCGCCTACCGCGATCCGCACCTCAACCGCGAGATCGACCTGCCGCTCGACCTGCTCGTGCTCGCCGCCCCGTCGGTCGCCGCCGACGGCGTCGAGGAGCTCGGCAAGCTGCTCAAGGTGCCGCTCACCGGCGAGGGCTTCTTCCTCGAGGCCCACGTCAAGCTGCGCCCCGTGGACTTCTCCTCGGAGGGCATCTTCCTCTGCGGCGCCGCTCACTACCCCAAGGGCCTCGACGAGGCCATCAGCCAGGGGTACGCGGCGGCGGCCCGGGCCGCCGCCGTCCTGGCCAAGCCGGTCATCAAGGCCGGGGGCGTCGTCGCCGAGGTCGACCAGGACAAGTGCGCCGCCTGCCTCACCTGCGTGCGCATCTGTCCCTACGACGTCCCGATCATCGAGGCCGAGACGAAGAAGGCCAGGATCGAGGCCGCCGCCTGCCAGGGCTGCGGTGTCTGCGTCAGCGAGTGCCCGGTCAAGGCGATCACCCTGCATCACTACACCGACGCCCAGATCTTCGCCAAGGAAGAGGCGCTCTTCATGGAGGTGAGCTGAGATGGCCGACGCCGACGTGAAGACCGACGGAGCCGTCGAGGCCGCCGATGTCCAGGCCCGGGCCAGGCCGGTCGACCCGGCGTTCGAGCCGGAGATCATCGTCTTCGCCTGCCACTACTGCGCCTACGCCGCCGCCGACCTGGCCGGCAGCATGCGCCTGCAGTACCCGTCCAACATCCGCATGATCAAGCTGCCGTGCACCGGCAAGCTCGAGGTCATCCACCTGCTGCGCGCCATCGAGGGCGGCGCCGACGGCGTCTACGCCGCCGGCTGCCTCGAGGGCGAGTGCCACTATCTCAAGGGCAACCTCTGGGCGCGCAAGCGCGTCGACCATGTGAAGAAGCTGCTCGCCGAGGTCGGCATCGAGCCCGAGCGCGTCGAGATGTACAACATGTCGTCGGCCATGGGCGCCCGGTTCGCCGACGTCGCCACCGAGTTCACCCAGCGCATCAAGGAGCTTGGTCCCAGCCCCGCCAGGCGCCCCGGCGCGAGCCCGCACGCGGCCGCTCGCGCCGCCCTCGGGGACGTGGCCATGGCCGACGAAGGACAGCCGTCCGCCGCTACCGCCGGAGAAGGAACCGCCACATGATCACCGCCGAACGCAAGCCCTTCGAGGAGATCCTCTCCCTCGTCGAAGGCAAGAAGAAGATCCTCGTCGCCGGCTGCGATACCTGCGTGGCCATCTGCCTTACGGGCGGCGAGAAGGAGGCCGAGATTCTGGCCAGCGAGCTGCGCCTCAAGGCGCAGCAGGACGGCCGCGAGGTCGAGGTCGAGCACACCGCCGCCATCCGCCAGTGTGAGTGGGAGTACCTCGACATGATCGCCCAGAAGGTCGAGGAAGCGGACGTCGTGCTCAGCATGGCCTGCGGCATCGGCATCCAGAGCATGGCCGAGAAGTTCGCCCCCCGGCTCGTCATGCCCGCGGTCGACACGAACATGCTCGGCATGCCGCAGGAGCACGCCGTCTGGCTCGAGCGCTGCGTCGCCTGCGGCAACTGCGGCATCGGCATGACCGGCGGCGTCTGCCCCATCGTGCGCTGCAGCAAGAGCCTGCTCAACGGTCCCTGCGGCGGCTCGCACGGCGGGCTCTGCGAGGTCAGGCGCAACGACGAGGACATCGAGTGCGCCTGGGCGCTGATCTACGACCGCCTCAAGGCCCAGGGGCGCGAGGAGCTCATGCTCGCGGTCAGGGGTCCAAAGGACTGGAGCAAGAGCAGCTCCGGCGGCCCGCGCAAGATGGTGCGGGAGGAGGCGAGGCCGGTATGACAGAGAACGGCTACAAGTCCGCCGGCAAGCTCGAGAGGATCCTGAGCGCCGGCCAGTTCGCCGTCACCGCCGAGCTCGGCCCGCCCAAGTCGGCCGACACCTCGATGATCGCCACCAAGGCCGGGATCCTCGCCGACTGCACCGACGCGGTCAACATCACCGACAACCAGACCGCCGTCGTGCGCGTCTCGTCGATCGTCGCCTCCCACCTCACCCACGAGGCGGGCTGCGAGCCGGTCATGCAGCTCACCTGCCGGGACCGCAACCGGCTCGCGATGCAGGCCGACATCCTCGGCATGAACGCCCTCGGCATCCACAACCTCCTCTGCCTCACGGGCGACCACCAGAGTTTCGGCAACCATCCGCAGGCCAGGGGCGTCTTCGACCTCGACGCGATCAGCCTCATCAAGATGGTCAAAGACATGCGCGACGAGAAGAAGTTCCAGTGCGGTGAGGAGATGCCGGTCGCCCCGGCGGTCTACATCGGCTGCGCCGAGAACCCCTTCGGCGACCCCTTCGAGTTCCGCTCCCTGCGCCTGCGCAAGAAGATCGTCGCCGGCGCCGACTTCGTCCAGACCCAGTCCATCTTCAACATCCCCAAGTTCAAGAAGTGGATGGAGGAGGTCCGCGCCCTCGGCCTGCACCAGGAGATCAAGATCCTCGCCGGCATCACCCCCATCAAGGGAGCCGGGATGGCGAAGTACATGAAGAACTTCGTGCCCGGTATGGACGTTCCGCAGGAGATCGTCGACCGCGTCGCCGCCCAGGAGAAGGGCGCCCCGCAACAGGCGGAGGGCAAGAAGCTCGCCGTCGAGATGATCAAGGAGCTCAGCGAGGTCGAGGGCGTGGCCGGCGTGCACATCATGGCCGTGGAGTGGGAGCCGGCCGTCCCCGAGATCGTCGAAGCGGCCGGGCTCATGCCCCGGCCGGCGGTCGCGTAGGAGGCTGGTATGACAACCGTGACCCCATCGACGACGCTGGCGGCCGAGATCGCGGCCGGCTGCGGCGAGAACGTCTTCAAGTGCTACCAGTGCAAGCGCTGCACGGCCGGCTGCCCGGTGGCGCCGTACGCCGGCATGCACCCGGCGACGATCATGCGCGCCGCCCAGCTCGGCCAGGCCGACATGATCTTCGACGACAAGTTCCTCTGGCTGTGCACCGGGTGCGAGACCTGCACCACCCGGTGCCCGCAGGGCATCGACGTGGCCGCGATCATGGATCAGCTCAAGATCATTGCCCGGACCGAGGGCCTCATCCCCGACGACGCGCCGTTCGCCAACATGGTCAGGCTCAACGTCGACTCCATCAAGCGCTGGGGCCGCCTCTACGAGATGGAACTGTTGATGCGCGACAAGCTCACGCGGCCGAGCTCAATGCTCGACGATGTCGGCATGGGCCTCACGATGATGCGCAAGGGCAAGCTCGGGCTCATGCCCGGACGCGGCGGCGACAGGGCCGCCGTGAACCGCATGGCGAAGGCCGCCGAGGCCATCGCGAAGGCGCGCGGACAAGGAGGTCAGTGATGGCCTTCAAGACGATGGCCTACTACCCGGGCTGCTCGTTGCACAGCACCGCCCGCGAGCTCGACGAGAGCTTCAAGGCGACGGCCGAGGCGCTCGACCTGCGCCTTCTCGAGATCCCCGGCTGGGTGTGCTGCGGCAACAGCTCCGTGCACTCGACGAACCGTCTGCTGGCGGCGGCGCTGCCGGTGAACGAGCTCGCCAAGGTCGAGCAGCTCATGCGGCTCGAGAGCGTCGCCGTCCCCTGTGCCGCCTGCTTCAGCCGCTTCATGGCCGGCAACCACGAGATGAAGGACCCGGAGACGGCGGCCGACATCCTGGCGGTGGTCGGCCATCCCTACGAGGGCACCGTCAAGGTCCGCAACCTCGTCGACGTCTACCACGACGAGATCGGTCTGGCGACGCTCGAGGCGCAGGCGGTGCGACCCTTCGACGGCCTCAAGGTGGCCTGCTACTACGGCTGCCTGCTCTCCCGGCCGCCCAAGGTCACCCTCGCCGAGGACCCCGAGTACCCTACTCACATGGACGAGGTCGTCGAGGCGATCGGCTGCCAGGCCGTGCAGTGGAACTACAAGACCGACTGCTGCGGCGCCAGCCTGGCGCTGTGCGAGCAGGACATGGTCATCGACCTTACCCGCCGGATCCTGCGCGACGCCCGGGACTGCGGCGCCGAGGCCGTCGCCGTCGCCTGCCCGCTCTGCCAGGTCAACCTCGATACGCGGCAGGGCGGCATCGCGAAGAAGTACGGCGGCTGGCAGCACATGCCCATCATCTACCTGAGCCAGCTGGTCGGCCGAGCGATCGGCGTCTCCGACGCCCAGCTCGGCCTCAAGAAGCACATGGTCGACGTGACGGCGGTGATGGCGTAGCCGTCGCGCCGCCGCCAAGGAGGTTCCGAGCAGGGGGCAGGGGTTCCGGGACTGGGACCCCGCCCCTTGCTCCACAGGTCGTGGTGCAACTCCGGAACGGCCCGTCATCACGCCTCCGCCAGATCCTGTCATCCGTCTGCGCCTCCCATGGCCTCGCTGGGTCCCCAGGCGCTCGGAATTGAGCCGCCGCGCCCGAGGTCGGGCCCTGCACCGGGCTCGTAGGCCCCCGTGGCTCTTCGGGTACAATAGTGCTCAGGCAATCTCAGCCCGGGAGGACGGCATGCCGAGCTACGACTTCACGTGCAACAAGTGCGACCATGAGTTCGAACTGTTTCTTCCGCGGTTCATTCGCGAGGAGGACAAGGTCTGCCCGAAGTGCGGCGCGACCGACCTCAAGCAGACACTGACGGGCTTCAACATGAGCATCGGCTGCGGGGCCTCGGGGAGAGGCAACACCGGACCGCGAATGGACGGCAAGCCGCCGGCGAGCCAGAAGTACACGAAGTACCGCGACCCGAAGTACCGCAAGAAGTAGGGCGGTGCCGCGCCAGGGACTGTGAGTGCGCCGGCGACGCGACCGGCGCCCTCGGCGGCATTCGAGTGACGGGTTGCCGAGCCTGCAGGCTGGATCCAGGTGGATCCGAGACTGCAGGCTCGAGGTCCGCAAGGAGCCGGTTCCGCGGTGGCGCCCGAGGCTCGTCCGCGGGGCGCGACGGAGGCCCGCGTCAGGCCTCACGCCGCTCGCGCACGAGCCCCCCGAGCAACGCTGCGAGGGCGGCGGCCACAACCTCGCCCACCAGGCCGGCGCAGACGAGCCGGTGCGATCGACGATGAGGCCGACGCCGTAGGTGGACGCCAAGGCGACGGCGCCCACGCAGACGCCAGTCACGGCGCGGCCGATGAGCAGCGCCGGTCGTACCCGCTGCGATCCACGAGCCAGCCGGCGAGGAGCAGGGTCGACGCGTAGGCGATCGCCGTGACGCTGGTGAGTCCTCCCACCTGGGCGTTGGTCAGCTGGAATGACTCCTTGAGGAACGGCGAGCCGCGAGAGAAAGACGACGAGGGTACGCGCTCCACACGACGCCGAGCGCGACGAAGCGATACCGCGAGAGCGATCTGGGAGTGGTGGCGAGGGAGACGCTCACCGGCAGATTCTGGCGAAACCGGAAGGGGCGAGAGAGCGGGCGGCTGAGGTGGACCGGGCGCCCGCGGCGCAGCCGACGCCGGTGCGCCGCCAGGATGCCTCAGCAGGTATCATGTGTGCCGGGATCCGCCCCTGCGGCGGCGACAGGCGAGGAGCCAGCGTGAGCGACATCGAGATCTTCACCCGGGTCTGGTGCCCGTACTGCATCAAGGCCAAAGCTTTGCTGCGCACCAAGGGACTCGACTGGCGAGAACGGGACATCACGCACGACAAAGACCTGGAGCGGGAGATGCGGGAGCGCTCCGGCCAGCAAACCGTGCCCCAGATCTTCCTCGACGGCGTAGCCATCGGCGGCTACGACGATCTAGCCCGGCTGAACGCCTCGGGCGAGCTGGACCGGCTGCTCGGCCGGACACCGGCCGAGCTCAAGACGGTCTACGACGTCGCCATCGTCGGCGGCGGGCCGGCCGGCCTGACCGCCGCCATGTACGCCGGCCGCAACAGCCTCAGCACCATCCTCGTCGCCGCCGACCTCGGCGGGCAGCTCGGCACAACCCGCGACGTCGCCAACTACCCCGGCTGCGAGCTCATTCTCGGCCCGGATCTCGTCCAGCGGCTGTTCGACCAGGCCAAGCTCTACGGCGTCAGCGAGCTCATCGGCGAGCGCGTCGCAGGCATACGGGTCGACGGCCGCGCCAGGACCCTGGAGCTCGAGTCCGGCCGCGAGGTCTGCGCGCTCACGGTGATCATCGCCAGCGGCGTACAGAAGCGCCGCCTGCGGATCCCCGGCGAGAAGGAGCTGTCCGGCACCGGTGTCTTCTACTGCGCGACCTGCGACGGGCCGTTGTTCCGCGACCTGGACGTGGCGGTGGTCGGCGGCGGCAACTCGGCCATGCAGGCCGCGCTCGAGCTCCACCTTATCGCCCACAGCGTGACGGTGGTCGCCCTGGAGGGCTTGACCGGCGACGGCGTCCTTCGGGACAAGGTCACAGCGACGCCGGGCATCAGGGTCATGCCCCATCACAAGCCCGTCGAGATCCACGGCGCCAGCAGGGCCGAGGGGGTCACGGTGGTCGACGTCGAGACAGAGATCGAAGAGCGGGTCGCCGCCGACGGCATCTTCGTGGAGATCGGCTATCTCCCGAACACCGGCTTCGCCCTCGACCTCGTGGACACGAACGAGGCCGGCGAGATCATCGTCGACCGCCGCTGCCGCACGGGTGTGCGCGGCGTCTTCGCGGCCGGCGACTGCACCGACGTCCACGACAAGCAGGTGGTGATCTCCGTGGGCGAGGGAGCGAAGGCCGCTCTGTCGGCCTTCGAGTACCTCGTCACCCAGGCGTGACGACGCCGGCCGGCGCGCCTGCGACACGCCGGCCGGGTTCCGCCACGGCGGCTGCCGGGTAGCAACCGAGCAGGCGATCCCGAGGAGGCTGACATGACCACCATACCCCCCGAGCTGCACGACCTGCTGGCCGGAGGCCACAACGTCTGGGTGGCCACCGTCGGCCCGGACGGCATGCCGAACGTGTCCATCAAGGGCAGCGGCGCCCTCCTCGACGACGAGCACCTGTACTTCGCCGACATGTTCTCCCACAAGACCCGGGAGAACCTCCTGCACGATGGCCGCGTCGCGGTGGGCATCCACGACCCGGAGCGCCGCATCGCCATGCAGGTCAAGGGCCACGCGGAGCTCATCGACCACGGCGAAGTCTTCGATCGGGTGAACGAGGGCCTGAAGGCCATCAGCGAAGCCCAGCACCTGCCGCCGATGAAGTACGTCGTGCGCATCACCGTCGACTCGGTCTGGGACATGGGGCCGGGACCGCACGCCGGCGAGGAGCTCATCTCCTGAGTCGTCTCCGCCAGTGCTGAACCTCGATCCTGCCTGGTACGACGCGATCGCCGCGCGGCGCTCGCGTCGCCGTTTCGGCGACCGCGAGGTCGACCCGGCGGCGCGTGACGCGTTGCGGGCCTTCAGCGCCTCGTTCCGGCTCACGCCCGGCGCGCGCATCGTCCTGGTGGACGGCCACCCCGGCATCTTCACCGGCCTCCTCCGGAGCGTCGGCGGCGCCTACGGCCGCGTCGAGGGCACGTCGCTCGCGGCGGCCTTCGTCGGCCGTGAGAACACCATGGTCGAGGTCGGCTACGTCGGTGAGGCCTTCATCCTGGAGGCCACACGACTCGGATTGGGCACGTGTTGGGTGGCCGGCATGTTCGACCGTGAGGCCGCGGAGCGTCTCGTCGAGTTGGAGCACGGCGAGCGCATCGTGGCCGTCACGCCTGTGGGCCACCCCGTCGAGCGCAAGCAGGTTGTCGAACGGATGATGAGCGCCGCCGTGCGCTCCGCCGCGCGCCGCCGGCTGGAGGACATCGCCCCCGAGTTGCGCCGCGGCCGCGACCACAGCGACTGGCCGCGCTGGGCATTGACCGCCGTCGAGGCGGCCAGGCTCGCTCCCTCGGGCGCCAACCGTCAGCCGTGGCGCTTTCGCCTGCAGGGCAACGCCGTCGTCATGAGCAGCGCCGACTGGGTCTCCTGGACGGCGCCCATCGACTTCGGCATCGCCATGCTCCACGTCGAGCTCGGCGCCGCCCATGAGGGCGTCCGCGGCGCCTGGCAGCGGCAGCCGGCGCCCGACGTCGCCTGCTTCGTCCCCATCCCCGGTGCCGTAGCGAACAGTAAGGCTCAGCCTTAGCATGATGGTTCCCGCATCAGGCGAGCCCCGGTCCGCAATGATCGCCGGGGATCGCGCCTCTGTCGGCAGAGAACGAGCAGCTGACGCCTTCGGGCTGGCAGAGCCTGCTCAGCGGGTAGAGTGTCCTTGGCGGACAACCGCAAGCGCCTCGGCAGCGCGACAGGAGCGCCCCTGTGAGTCAGGAAGAGCATCTCTACGAGTTCATCCGTGGCATCCCCAAAGCGGAGCTCCACCTGCACATCGAGGGCACCCTCGAGCCGGAGATGCTCCTGGAGCTGGGGCGGCGCAACGGAGAGACACTCCCCTGCGCCAGCCCCGAGGAATGCCGAGCGGCCTACCGTTTCAGCGACCTCCAGCACTTCCTCGACATCTACTACGCGGCGGTGCGCGTGCTGCGTCACGAGCGCGACTTCTACGACCTGACCCGGGCGTACCTGACCCATGCCGCGGCCGACGGCGTACGGCACGTGGAGGTCTTCTTCGACCCACAGAGCCATGTCGGCAGGGGCGTTCCGTTCGGCGACGTGGTCCGCGGCATCACCGCCGCGCTCAACGCCGGCGAGGACGAGCTCGGCATCTCCTGGCAGCTGATCATGTGCATCCTGCGCGACCAGCCGGTACGCGAGGCCGAGGAGGTGCTGGAGCGGGCACTGCCCTACCGCGACGTCATCACCGGCATTGGGCTCGACTCGGCCGAGGCCGGACACCCGCCGGGCGTCTTCGCCGCGGTGTTCGCCCGCGCCCGGGCAGCCGGCCTGCACGCCGTGGCGCACGCCGGCGAGGAAGGCCCGTCCGCCTACATCCGCGAGGCGCTCGATGAGCTCGGCGTGGTCCGCATCGACCACGGCGTTCGCGCCGTCGACGATCCGGCGCTCGTGGCGCGCCTCGCGCGCGAGCAGGTGGCGCTCACCATGTGCCCGCTCAGCAACCTCCATCTGCAGGTGACGCCCGATCTGGCTCTGCACCCGCTCAAGCGCCTGCTCGACGCCGGCGTACGCGTGACCGTGAACTCGGACGACCCGGCGTACTTCGGCGGCTACGTGGCCGCCAACTACGCCGCCGCCTGCGAGGCCCTCGGGCTGACGCGCAACGACGTCGTCAAGCTCGCGCGCAACTCGCTCGCGGCGGCATGGCTGCCGGACGATCGCCGGACGGCCCTGCTGGCCGAGCTCGACGCCTTCGTGGCCGGCGCCGAGGTCGCCACCGGCTGAGAGGCGGCGAGGTCGGCGCCGCAAAGAGAGCCGCCGACAGGCGCTGGGCCGCCGCCAGAGCCGACGGCCGGGTCCTGAGGCCGTCAGTCTGAGCGCGCGCCGGGCCCTCAGGAAGCAGGCCCTCCGCTTGCAGGACCTCCCGCGGCAACGCCTCCCTCGTCGGCGCCGGCGGCGGGGCGAGCGTCGGCCTGATGCGGGCCGCGCGTCAACGAGACCGCCGCGCCGACGAGGGCCAGCGCGGCGCCCGTGAACATCGCGTAGCGATAGCCGACGGCGAATCCCGCGGCCGCCTGGGCGACGACGTCCGTCGCGCCGTGGACGCCGGCGAACAGGAGCCGCCCGCCCTCCCGCCCGAGCTGGCTGGCGGCCACCCCGCCGAGGACCGCGAAGCTCAGCGCCTGGCCCGAGACTCGCATCGTCCCGAGGAAAGCGCTGGCCAGGCTGAGCTGATCGCGGCGGACGCTCCCCATGACGGCGGAGCTGTTCGGCGCGCTGAACGCCGCCATGCCGAGGCCGACGATCGCAAGGCCGGCGACCACGCGCAGTACGCCGGCCTCCGGGTCGAGGGTCGCGAGCACAACCATGCCGGCGGCGATGGCGACCATGCCGCCGGTGGTCAGCACCCGCGACCCCACCCGGTCGCTGAGCCGCCCGCTGGCCGGGCTGAGCAGCGCCATGAGCAGCGGCTGGCTGAGCATGAGCAGGCCGGTAACGCCGGCGGGCCGGCCCTGCACGACCTCGAGAAAGATGGCCGTCAGGATGCTGATCGCGTAGAGGGCCATGTAGTTGAGCAGGGCGGCCGTGTTGGCGGCGGCGAAGAGGCGGTTGTGACGGAGCAGGTCGAGGTCGAGGACGGGGTCCTCGACCCGGAGCTCCGTCACGACGAACCCGACCAGCGCCAGGGCGGCGACGGCCAGCAGGGCGACGCTCTGCGGCGCCCGGTACCCCCACTCGGAACCGAACGTCAGCGGCACGAGCAGGCAGATGAGGAAGACGCCGAGCAGGATGGACCCGAGGAAGTCCGGCCGTCGCGCCGGTCGCTGCTCGGGCGCCGTGCGCGGCAGGAGGAACCAGCCCCACACGAGAGTGACGATCCCGATGGGGATGTTGACGAGGAAGATCCACTGCCAGCCCAGCGTCTGGACGAGCAGGCCCCCGAGCGGCGGACCGACGCTGAGGCCGAGGTAGACGGCCATGACGTTCACGCCCAGCGCTCGGCCGCGCTCGTTGGGCGGAAACACCGAGGTCACGATGGCGGCCGAGGTGGCGACCAGCAGCGCAGCCCCGCCTCCCTGCACGATCCGGCTGGCGATCATCCACAGGTCGCTGGTGCTGAGGGCCGCGAGGAGCGACCCGACCGTGAAGACGCCGATCCCCGCGAGATAGTAGCCGACCCGACCCCGGCGGTCGGCCAGCCGACCTACCGGGATGAGCAGGACCGCCATCGCCAGCAAGTACGCGGCCTGGACCCAGATCGCCGACGCGAAGGTGAGTCCCAGGTCGGGGCTCATGACCGGCAGCGCGACGGACACGATCGAGCCGTCGAGCGGGCCCATGAACGCGCCTATGGAGGTCAGGGCAAGCAGCTCCCAGCGGCGCCGATAGAGGTCCTCGGAGGTGATGCGGCGCAGCGACGGCATGGCCCGAGTCTAGCGGCGCGCCGACCGTGGCGCGACTGGGCATCACGGCGAGTGCTTGACAGCCGTGGCGCGCTGCCCTACCGTTCACGCAACGTCTCGCCGGCCACGGCGGGGCGGAATGACGTTGGGTCGTGACCACCGGGAGGTGTCACATGGTTGGCCCGTGGCAAAGGACATACGTGTCATACCGCAGCTAGTCGAGGCGCGACGCCTCGCACTGGCTCATAACGTCGTTCCCGTCACCCACTCATTCATCTCCGATCTCGAGACCCCCGTCTCGGCGTTTCTCAAGCTCGGCGCGCCACGCCGCTCCTTCCTGCTGGAGAGCGCGGAGCAGGGTCAGCACCTGGGGCGCTACTCCTTCCTCGGAGTGGGCGCCCGGGCGCTGGTCACCTACACCAACGGCCGCCTCACGGTGCAGGAGAACGGCGATCGCCTCGAGGTCGAGCACACGGACCCCTTCACGGCTGCCGCGGAGCTGCTGACCAGCTACCGGCCCCCGGCGACCAGCGACCTCCCGCCGCTGGCCGGCGGCCTCGTCGGCTATTTCGGCTACGACCTCGTGCGCCACCTCGAACCGTTGCCAGACGCCCCACCCGACGACCTCGGCCTGCCGGAGATGGCCTTTCTGCTGGCCGACACGGTCCTCGTCTTCGACCACCTCAAGCACTCGATCACGGTGGTCGCCAACGCCTTCGTCGAGGGACGCGACGTCGACGGCCCCTACGAGCGCGCCGTCGCCCGCGTCGCGGATGTCAAGGCGAGGCTGGCGCGGCCGCTGGCGGCGGGCGGCGGAACGCCGTCGGCCGGCGACCGGCTGGCGGACGAAGCCCTGCGCCCCGTCGCCTCGTCCATGACCCGTCAGGAGTACGAGGCCGGCGTCGAGCGCATCCGTGAGTACATCTACGCCGGCGACGCATTCCAGGTCGTCCTCAGCCAGCGCTTCAGCACCCCGATAGACGTCTCGTCGTTCGCCGTCTACCGCGGTCTGCGGGCCGTCAACCCGAGCCCCTACATGTACTACATCGCCTTTGACGACTTCGCCCTCTGCGGCTCCAGCCCCGAGCCGCTGGTCACGGTGCAGGACGGCCGGGTAGAGACCCGGCCGATCGCCGGCACGCGCAAGCGCGGCGCCAACGCGGCTGAGGACCGCCGTCTCATCGCCGACCTGCGCGCCGACGAGAAGGAGCGCGCCGAGCACCTGATGCTCGTCGACCTGGGGCGCAACGATCTCGGCCGCGTCTGCGTGCCCGGCACCGTGACCGTCGACGAGTTCATGGGCATGGAGCTCTACTCCCACGTCATCCACATGGTCTCCAACGTCAGCGGCACGCTGCTGCAAGGAACGGAGCCGACAGACGCGCTCAAGGCGGCCTTCCCGGCCGGCACGGTGAGCGGCGCCCCCAAGGTCCGCGCCATGCAGATCATCGACGAGCTCGAGCCCGTGCGCCGCGGCCCCTACGCCGGCGCCATCGGCTACCTGAGCTACGGCGGCGACCTCGACACCTGCATCTGCATCCGCACGATGATCGTCAAGGACGGCGTCGCCTACCTGCAGGCCGGCGCGGGCATCGTCGCCGACAGCGACCCCGCCCGCGAGTTCGAGGAGACGCAGAACAAGGCCGCCGCGCTCCTGCGCGCCGTCCAGCTGGCGCACGACGAGTTCGCGGACACGGCCGGGCTTGCGGCGATGGCCGGGTTCACAGCGAGCGACCCAAGGAGCGACGAATGACGACCTCCCCCACTCCCCGGGTGTTCATGATCGACAACTACGACTCGTTCACCTACAACCTCGTGCAGTACCTCGGAGAGCTCGGCGCCGAGATCACCGTGCGCCGCAACGACCACGTGACGATCGCCGAGATCGCCGCCGCGCGACCGACGCATCTCGTCGTCTCCCCCGGCCCCTGCACGCCGAACGAGGCGGGCATCAGCATGGCCGCCATCAGCCACTTCGGCGCCGCGCGCCTGCCGGTGCTCGGCGTCTGCCTCGGTCACCAGGCGATCGGGCAGGTGTACGGCGGTGTCGTGCACCGCGCCGCCGCGCCGGTGCACGGCAAGACCGACGAGATCAGCCACGACGGGCGCGGCGTGTTCGCCGGCCTGCCCGACCCCTTCACGGCGACGCGTTACCACTCCCTCGTCGTCGACCCTGCCCTGCCCGCCTGCCTCGAGCTCACAGCCTGGAACGCCGACGGCGTCGTCATGGGCGTACGCCACCGCGAGCTGCCCGTGCACGGCGTGCAGTTCCACCCCGAGAGCGTGCTCACACTCGCCGGCCTCGACCTCCTGCGCAACTTCCTGGCGATCGGGGCTGGCGCCGGCGAGACGACCGCGGCAGCCTGACCGACGGAGGATCACCATGCCGAACGACATCATCAGCGCCGCCCTCAAGACCCTGACCGCCGGCCGCGACCTGAGCGAGGACGAGGCCCGCGGCGTGCTGCTCGAGATCATGGGCGGCCGCGCCGGCGAAGCCCAGACGGCCGCCTTCCTCAGCGCCCTGCGCGTCAAGGGCGAGACGGCCCAGGAGATCGTCGGCATGGCGCGCGCCATGACGGAGCTGGCCGAGAAGGTCGAGGTCGACGCCGACGTCATCCTCGACACCTGCGGCACCGGCGGCGACGGCGCCCAGACCTTCAACATCTCGACGGCGGCGGCCCTCGTCGCCGCCGGCGCCGGCGTCACAGTGGCCAAGCACGGCAACCGCTCGGCGACCAGCAAGTGCGGCAGCGCCGACGTGCTCGAGGCGCTGGGCGTCGCCATCGACATCGCCCCGGCCGAGGTGAGTCGTTGCATCGTCCAGGCGGGCATCGGCTTCATGTTCGCGCCGAGCCACCATCTGGCCATGCGGCACGTCGCGCCGGTCCGGCGCGAGATGGGCATGGCAACGACGTTCAACCTCATCGGCCCCCTCACCAACCCGGCCGGCGCGCGTCATCAGCTCATCGGCGTCGCCGACGCCCGCTATGTGGACCGGATCGCCCAGGCCGTGCGCATGATGGGCTCGGCCCGCAATCTGGTCGTCCACAGCGAGGACGGGCTTGACGAGATCTCGACCACCTGCCCGACCCGCGTCGTCGAGGTGTTCGCCGACAAGGGCTACGACGAGTCGTACGAGCTTGCCCCCGAGCAGTTCGGTCTGCGCCGCGCCCGGCTGGACGACCTGCGCGGCGGCGACGCCGCCGAGAACGCCGGGTACCTGCGCGAAGTCCTCGACGGCGTCGACGGGCCGCGCCTGGACATCGTCCTGCTCAACGCCGGGGCGGCCCTCTACATCGCCGAGGCCGTCCCCAACATCGCGGAAGGGATCGAACGGGCGCGGGCGGCCATCGCCTCAGGCGCCGCCCGCGCCAAGCTCGACCTGCTGGTCACGACCACCACCCGGCTCAAGGCGGCGAGCGCGTGAGCGATTTCCTCGCCGAGATGATCGTCGGGGCGCGGGAGCGCGTCGCCGCCGCGAGCGCCCAACGGCCGCTGGCGCGAGCTGCCGACGTCACGGCCGACGGTCGCGCGGCCGGCGCGGGCCGCTTCACCGCCGCGCTCGCCTCTCCTGGCGCGGGCCCGAACCAATCCACGGCGCGCGGAGCGCGCCGCGACCGGCTCGCCACACAGGGCGCCGCCGGCGCTCCCCACCGCGCCCCCCGCCTCGCCCTGATCGCCGAGGTGAAGCGCCGTTCCCCGAGCAAGGGCGACATCGCCCATGGCCTCGACGCGGTCGCGCAGGCGCGCGCCTACGAGGCCGCCGGGGCCGACGCCGTCTCGGTACTGACGGAGCCGTCGCGCTTCGGCGGCTCGCTCGAGGATCTGCGCGCCGTCGCGGCCGCCGTCCGCCTGCCGGTCCTGCGTAAGGACTTCATCGTCGATGTCTACCAGGTCTGGGAGGCGGCCGAGGCCGGCGCCGCAGCGCTTCTCCTCATTGTCGCGGCGCTCTCCGACGCCGAGCTCGCCGCGCTACTCGACGAGGTGGCCGCCTGCGGCATGGACGCCCTGGTAGAGGTGCACGACGAAGCCGAGCTGCGACGCGCCTTGGCGGCCGGCGCCTCCCTCGTCGGCGTGAACAACCGCAACCTGCGCACGCTGACCGTCGATCTCGCCGTCACGGAGCGGCTCGCGCCCATGGCGCCCCCGGGCGTCCTGCTCGTCGCCGAGAGCGGTGTTGGCGACGCGGCCGACGCGCGCCGGGTCGCGCGAGCTGGGGCGCGGGCCCTCCTCGTCGGCGAAGCGCTCGTGCGCGCCGGTCATGAGCAGCTGCCGGCGCGAGTCGAGGCTCTGCGCGACGCCGCCCTGGGCGACGCCGACGTGCACGAGCCGGCCTCGCCCGCCCCGGCCCCGAGCGGGCCCGATGCGACTCCGCCGGGCGTGCGTGAGGCCGGACCGGCGCCGGAGGCCGCACGATGACCCGGATCAAGGTCTGCGGCCTCACCCGTGAGGACGACGTACGCCGCGCCGTCGCCCTCGGCGCTGCCGCCTGCGGCTTCGTCCTCACGGCCAGCCCCCGGCGCGTCCCGGCGGAGCGGGCCCGCGCCCTCGCCGCACTGGCCGGCGACGCCCTCACGGTCGCCGTCGTCACCACGGAGTCGCCGGAATGGATCGCGATGCGCCTCGCTGAGTGCCGGGTCGCCGCCGTGCAGCTCTCGGCCGGCGCCGCCGGCCCGACTGTCGCGGCCGTGCGTCAGGCCGCCGCACTCCGCGGCCTGCGGCCGCGCGTCATCGCGGCGGCCGACACTCCCGACGCCGGCGACGCCGACCTCGTCCTCTACGACGGCCGCAGCCCCTCGGCCTATGGCGGCACCGGCGTGCCGCTCGACTGGGAGGCGCTCGCCGGCACGGCGCTGCCGCCGCGCGAGCGCCTCGTCCTGGCCGGCGGGCTCGCGCCGGACAACGTCGGCCGGGCGATCACCACGCTCCGCCCGTCCCTGGTCGACGTCAGCAGCGGGGTCGAGACGGCGCCGGGCGTCAAGGACGAACTGCCTGCTTGGCGCCTTCTTCGCCGCTGTCGAGCGCGCCGATCAAGCCGGAGGTATCGCGTCATGACCATCGAGTCCCACTTCGGACCCTACGGGGGGCGTTTCGTCCCGGAGACGCTCATCCCCGCCCTCGACGAGCTCACGGCAGCGTACGAGCAGGCGCACGCGGACGCGGCCTTCCAGGCCGAGCTCGCGAGCCTCCTCGCTGACTACGCCGGACGGCCGACGCCGCTCTACCTGGCCGCCCGCCTCAGCGCGGCCTGCGGCGCCACCGTGCTCCTGAAGCGCGAGGACCTCTGCCATACGGGCGCCCACAAGATCAACAACGTCCTCGGCCAGGTCCTGCTCGCCCGGCGCATGGGCAAGCGCCGCGTCATCGCCGAGACCGGCGCCGGCCAGCACGGCGTCGCCACCGCCACCGCCTGCGCCCTGCTCGACCTCGAGTGCGCCATCTACATGGGCGCCGAGGACATCCGCCGCCAGGAGCTCAACGTCGTCCGCATGGGGCTCCTCGGCGCGACGGTCGTCCCGGTCGAGAGCGGTTCACGGACCCTCAAGGATGCCATGAACGAGGCCCTGCGCGACTGGGTCACCAACGTCGCCACAACGTTCTACGTGATCGGCTCGGTCGCCGGACCCGCCCCCTATCCGGCGATGGTGCGCGACTTCCAGACCGTGATCGGCGACGAGGCGATCGCCCAGGTCCGCCAGCGGTTCGGCCGTCTGCCCGACGAAGTCGTCGCCTGCGTCGGCGGCGGCTCCAACGCCATGGGTCTGTTCCACGCCTTCAGAGATCTGCCCGTGCGTCTGACGGGTGTCGAAGCGGCCGGCGAAGGTCTCGACGGCCGTCACGGGGCGCCCCTCACCAAGGGCACGCCGGGAGTGCTCCACGGCTCGTTCAGCTACCTGCTGCAGGACGCCTGGGGTCAGGTGGCGGAAGCCCACTCGATCTCGGCCGGGCTCGACTACCCGGGGGTCGGCCCGGAACACTCCTGGCTCAAGGACTCCGGGCGGGCCCGCTACGCCGCCGCCACCGACGCCGAGGCGCTGCGCGCCTTCAGCACGCTCGCCCGCCTGGAGGGCATCATCCCGGCCCTGGAGAGCGCTCACGCCGTCGCCTACGTCCTGCGTGGACCAGCGGAGGGCCCGTTCACGCCCGCCGGAACCCGCTTCGCCCCCGGCGACCTGATCGTCGTCAACCTCTCCGGGCGCGGCGACAAGGACGTGCACGAGGCGGCCCGCCTGCTAGAGGAAGCCGAGCGCCCATCGGAGCAGACGGCATGAGCGCACCCCTCACGCCCCGGATCGCCCAGGCGTTCGCGACGCCGAACGCGGACCGCGCCGCCCTCATCCCCTACGTCACCGGCGGCCACCCCGACCTGGAGACGAGTCATCGCCTCATCGCCGCCCTGATCGCCGCCGGCGCGGACATCGTCGAGCTGGGCGTCCCCTTCTCCGACCCGATCGCCGACGGCCCCGTCGTCCAGCGTTCCACGCACGACGCGCTCCTCGCCGGCGTCACGGCCGGCGACGTTCTGCGCCTGGCCGCCGCGCACAGCGCCACCGTTCCGTTCGTGCTGCTCACGTACCTCAATCCGGTGCTCGCCTACGGTCCGGAGAGGTTCTTCGCCGACGCCGCCGCTGCCGGCATCGAGGCGCTCGTCATTCCCGATCTGCCGCTCGACGAGGCGACGGCCGAGAGCGAGGAGCTGGCGGGAACAGGCGGCACGCTCGTCTCTCTGGCCGCAGGGCACGGGGTAGCGCTCGTCCCCATGGCCACGCCGACCAGCACCGACGAGCGCCTCGAACTCGTCGCGGCTGCGGCCACGAGCTTCATCTACTGTGTGGCGGTGACCGGCGTGACCGGGGCGCGGCAGACGGTGGGCGCGGACCTGCCGGGCCTCATCGCCCGGCTCCGCGCCCGCACGACCGCGCCCATCGCCGTCGGCTTCGGCATCTCGACGCCGGAGCAGGCCGCCGGTGTCGCCGACCTCGCCGACGGCGTCATCATCGGCAGCGCGCTCATCGACCTCATCACGCGGAGCCCAGACGCCGACGCGGCCTGCGCCGCCGTAGGCGACCTCCTGAGAGCGGCCGGCGACGCGATCCGCGCGGGTTGAGGCCGCGAGGGCGAGTCGGCGACGGCGCCGGCGGCGTGATGCCCGCGCCGTCAGCGCTCGCCGTGCCGATAGGCGATCACCTTCACCGATTCGAGGGTGATCAGACCCCTCTCCATCATCGCGTTCACGATCGGCTCGAAGTTGTTGATCTTGTCCGGCGTGTCGACGATCTCGATCACCACGGGCAAGTCCTCCGAGACCCTGAGGATCTTGGACGTACGGATGCGGCTGGCGGCCCCGAAACCCATGTCGCCGCGCACGACCGTCGCGCCGGCGAGGTGATGCTCGCGCGCCGCCAGCACAATGGCCTCGTACAGCGGCTTGCGCCGGTGCTTCTGGTCGGCGCCGACGAAGATGCGCAGCAACAGGGCATCGATGGTATCGAGGTGACGATCATCGGCGATGAGCTGGAGCTGTGGCGGCGGCCCGCCGCCGGCGACCTCGGGAGCTTCATCGAACGGATGCATGCAGAACCCTCCTAGGCTAGACGCGAGACCGCGAGACCCGCGAAGACCGCCACAAGACCGAGCATGTTCTGTGCCAGGAGATTCGCCGCGACGCTGACCCACTGACCGTCACGCGCGAAGTTGGCGGTCTCCACCATGACGGTGGAGAGCGTGCTGAAGGCGCCCAGGAACCCGATCATGACGATGATCCTGGCCTCCGTGCTCAGCGGCCAGCGCGTGTCGAACAGCCCGAAGAAGAGGCCCGCCAGGAAGCAGGCCGCGGTGTTCACGACCAGCGTCCCGTAGGGGAACTGCCCCGCCACGCTCCGCTGAACGACGCCCGCCAGCCCGTAGCGGCAGAGCGCCCCCAGCGACCCGGCCACCGCCAGCAACAGCAATCTGGTGGCCATCGGCCTCCCCTCTCCCCGAACGCGTCGTCACCGCGCGCCAACCAGCACCCCGCGGCAATCTAATCACGCCGCCCCGCGCCCGTCACGCCCCGGCTGCGCCCTCCCTGCTTCCCCCCTGCCGTGGGATCGGATGCACCGCCGCCGCCTTGAAGGCCGCCGCGACCGGCGCGCCCAGGGTGAGGTCGAGGTCTTCCGCCGCCGCCCGCGTCACGAGCGCCGCGATCTCGAGGCGCCCTGACGCGACCACGACGCGCAGCAGCCGCCCGGCGGGTTCGATCACGATGACCGTGCCGGGCAGCACGTTGCGCAGGCTCGTGCTGCCCGCGAGCGGAGGCTCGCGGAAGAGGACGACGTCCTCGGGCGGCAGGCACGCCACCGCGGGCCCCGGCGGCGCTTCGCCGCAGACGACCTCCACGCCGCAATCGAGCCGCAGGCGCGTCACACCGTCGCCGTCCGCGTGGACGACCCCGTGCAGGTACGTGTCGAGGCCGAGGAAGTCGGCGAACGAGGTCGTGGCGGGGTGGGCGAACATCTCGGCGGTCTCCCCGGACTGCACGACCCGACCGGCCTCGAGAAAGGTTACACGCTCGCCGACGGCCAGCGCCTCGTCGCGATCGTGGGTCACCCAGACGACCGCCATGGCCCGCCGCGCGAAGATCGCGAGGAGCTCCGCGACGAGCGAGCGCCGGGTGGGCGGGTCAAGCGAGGCCAGCGGCTCGTCGAGGAACAGCACGGCCGGGTCGACGGCCAGGGCCCGGGCGAGGCTCACACGCTGAGCCTCGCCGCCGGAGAGCCTGCCCGGCCGGCGCGCGGCGAGGTGCTCGATGCCGAGAAGCTCGAGCGCCGCCCCCGCGCGCCGGCGCGCCTCGTCGCGAGCGACGCCGCGCAGGCGGAGGCCGGCGGCGACGTTGTCGCGCACGCTCGTCGCCAGCAGATAGGGCTGCTGAAACACCGCGGCGGTGCTGCGCCTTAGGGCGAGCCGGGCGGCGTCCGAGTCCACCGGCCGCCCGCGGAACTCAAGGTGCCCCTCCGCCGGCTCGAGGCCGTTGAGCGCCTTGATCAGCGTGCTCTTGCCCGCTCCGTTGGCGCCGAGGAGCACGTGCGCCTCGCCGGGCGCCAGCGCCAGCATCTCAACGCGCACGAGCGTGCGCCCGCCGCGCACGACGCGCAGGTCGCGCGCGACCATCACCGGCGGGTCTGAGAGCCGGCCGTTCAGCCGCGCCTGCCTCGCTGCTGGATGAACGTCAGCACCAGATTCGCGCCGAAGGCGAGGATCATGAGGATGATGGCGAGCGCTATCGCGACCGAGAAGCGGCCGACACGCGTCTCCTGCACGATCGCGCCGGTGAGCACCTGCGTCTGCCCCTTGATGTTGCCGCCGACCATCATGACCGCGCCCACCTCGCTGATCACGGCGCCGAAGGCGGCCATCACGGTCGCCAGGAGGGCGACCCGTATCTCACGGAGCTGCAACAGGAGGCTCTGCCGGCGGCCGGCGCCGAGCGCCGCGATCTGCTGGCGCAAACCGGCGTCCAGCTGCTGCAGCGCGGCCAGCGACAGGCCGGTGACGATCGGCAGCGCGATCACGAACTGGGCGATGATCATCGCCCAGTTCGTATAGAGCAGGCGAAACGATCCGAGCGGGCCGTTGCGGGTCAGGAACAAGGCGACGAGGAGCCCGACGACGACCGGCGGGGCAGCCATCCCCGTGTTGACGACCGTCACCACGAGGCGGCGACCCCGGAACTCGTTGAGGGCCACCAGGCTGCCCAGCGGAACCCCGACAACGACCGCGATGCCCAGCGCCATGCCGGACACCAGCAAGGAGCGCAGGGCGATCTGCAGGACCTCTGCGTCTCCGCCGGAGAGGAGACGCAGGGCCTCGACCAGGCCGTTCCAGATGGTCTCCACGCCGCCTCGTGACGCGACTCAATAGCTGCCCAAGCTGCTGGCGTATGGGAGGAAGAGCGGCTTGCCGTACATGTCGACGCCGTAGCTCTTGATGAGCTCCTGACCTTCCGCGCTGACCAGAAGAGCGGCCATCTGCTCGGCCGCCGCCGCGTTGACCGCGGGGAACTTGTTCTGATTCACGACGATCACGTCGTAGACGTTCTTGAGGTCCTCGCTCTCCTGCGAGAGAACGACCAGGTCCAGCGTCGCCTTCTGCGACAGGAAGGTGCCCAGGTCCGTCAACGTGTACGCCTGCTTCTCTGAAGCGACCCGAAGCGTCTCGCCCATGCCTTGGCCGGTGCTGATGTACCAGTCGCCTTCAGGAGTGATGCCGGCTGCCTCCCAGAGCTTGAGCTCCTTCTTGTTGGTGCCTGACTCGTCGCCGCGCGAGACGAAAGCGGCCTCTGCCTCGGCGATGCTCGCGAAGGCGTCGGCCGCGGTCTCGGCCTTCTTCACGCCCACTGGGTCGTCCGCCGGCCCAACGATCACGAAGTAGTTGTACGCGAACGGCAGCCGCAGCGTCCCGTACCCGTCGGTCATGAACTGTTCCTCGTCAGCCGGCGAGTGCACGAGCAGCACATCGGCTTCACCCTTGGAGCCCATGGCCATGGCTTCGCCCGAGCCCACCGCCACAACCTTGACGGTCACGCCGGGGTAGAGCTTCTCATAGGCGGGCAGGATCGCGTCCTCGAGCAGGCCCGAGTCGTTCAGACTCGTCGTGGTAGCGACGATGAGCTGGTCGCGCTGGACGGCCGGCTCGTCGCTCGATCCACAGGCGGCCGCGCCAAGGACGACCGCGCCCGCCAGGGCCGCCAGCGCCAGAACCCAGGCGAATCGCTTCAACGATATCTTCATGGTACCTCCCCCTCCGGATGATGGTGATCTCCGGGCGCGCCGGAAGAGGGGGTAGCCATGCGTGATCGCCGACGTACGGGCAGGACCCTATCGGGCACACGCCCCGTCCCCGATCTGGGCACAACCACGCGCCCGGCCGCCGACCGCATGAGCTCTCCTTTCCGCACTGGGAGGCACGGCCGTTTCCCGCCGCACCCTGCCGGCTCCGGCTCCTTAGGCCTGACGGCCCGTAGGACTCCGGCGCTCGGAGAAGCCGCCCAACTCTAGCAGGCCTCGCGTGCGAATCAATCGAAGGTCACGCGGAGAGACGAGCCGCCAGGCAGGCGCGGCGCGCCGAGGGGACGAGGACGGTCGACTGAGGCAGGATGGTGGGCGACGTTGGAATTGAACCAACGACCTCCAGCTTGTCGAGCTGGCGCTCTCCCAACTGAGCTAGTCGCCCACGCAGGAACGGCAGTATACCAGAGGCAACGGCGTGGGTTCCAGCGCCGTTGCCTCTTGCGGCGACCGTTAGCGCGCGGCCGTGTGGCGCGGCGGACGACGGCGAATCCCCTGGGTCGCCGAGCGCCGCGCCCCGCCGTTCCACACCAGCTTGCCCGGCTTGGACTGCACCTGATGGGATTCAGGGATCGAGCGCTTCTCGTAGGCGAACTCCGGCAGGTCGTGCCGCTCGATCGTCGCCCCGATGAGCTTCTCGATGGCCTTGAGCTCGTGGACCTCCTCACCCGTGAGGAGGCTCACGGCGATGCCGCTCATGCCGGCCCGCGCCGTGCGCCCGATGCGATGGACGTAGTCCTCGGGATTCGTGGGGATGTCGAAGTTGATCACGTGGGTGATGTTGTCCACGTCGATGCCGCGGGCGACGACGTCGGTCGCCACGAGCACGGCGGTCCTGCCCGACTTGAAGCTGTCCAAGGCCCGCTGGCGCTGCCCCTGCGAGCGGTCGCCGTGGATGGCCTCGCAGGTGATGCCGAGCTTGTTCAGCGTAATGGTCAGACGCTCGGCGCGACGCCGGGTGCGCGTGAACACCAGCGTGCGAGCCGGGTCGTGATGGCGGAAATACTCGACCAGGAGGTCGAGCTTCTGCTCGCCGTTGACGGGCAGGATCTTCTGCTCCACGTTCTCGACCGGCTTGGCGCTGCCGCCGAGTTCGATGAAGACGGGCTGATGCAGCGTGTCTTCGACGATGCCGAGGACCTGCTTGCTCATCGTCGCGGAGAACAGGAGGTTCTGACGCTTGGCGGGGACCGCGTCGATGATGCGCTTCACGTCCGGCCAGAAGCCCATGTCGAGCATTCTGTCCGCCTCGTCGAGGACGAGCGTGTCCACGCGGTCGAGGAGGACGTGGCCCTGGCGCATCATGTCGAGGAGGCGCCCCGGCGTGGCGACGAGCAGATCGACGCCAGCGCGGACCTCTTTGGCCTGCGGCTCGTAGGGTACGCCGCCGAACACGGCCAGGACGCGGCGGCCGGTGTAGGTCCCCAGCGTCTCCCCGACCTCTTCGATCTGGCCGCAGAGCTCGCGCGTGGGCGTGACCACGAGGGCGCTCGGCCGGGCGACGCGCCCGTCGGCGACCATCGCCGCCGACATCCGCTGCAGGATGGGCAGCACGAAAGCCGCCGTCTTGCCGGTGCCCGTCTGGGCGCAGCCCACGATGTCACGCCCGGCGAGAGCGCGCGGGATCGCCTGCTCCTGGATGGGGGTCGGCTCCTCGTAGCCCATCGCCGCCACTCCGGCCAGCAGCTCGCGGCTGAGGCCAAGCTCAGCGAACCTTGGCAAGGCAACTTCTGGCGCAGGGCCTGCCGGGCGCGCGGCGTGCGTCCGGGCCTGGTAGGTCTCGTCGACGCCGCTGCCCTGGCGCGGGTCCTGGCCGCGGCGCGGCCCGCGGCTACGGCCGCGATCGCCGCGCCGCGCTCCCCCGCTGGGGCCGCGGCGCTTCTGCCGTCCGTCGCCGGACGGCCGCTCCCGGGTGGCGTCGGAAGAGGCCTCAGACCCTCGCTGCCCGGCCGGCTGCGCAGTCGCGCCGGCAGCCCGAGCGGTGGTCGTCGAAGAAGATGGATCGTTCACAATGACTCTCGTTTCTGGCGAACGCGCACGCGAACGCTCGTCACGACGGCACTGCGGCCAAATGGCCTGCCGGCGGGACGTCACATAGGGTTCGCCGAGTGGGGGCCGCCGTCGAGGCGGCCTGACAGACTACGGACGAGTGTTCCTTCCTTCAAACACTGTCCGGTCGTCACAGAGTCTGGCGTCGAGGTGGGAGGAGAGCCCGGCGCGAGCGGCGCAGGGCGGGTGAACCGGCTCCCGAGTACTAAAGCTACCTTAACAGGTCTGAATTGGGGTGGCAAGTGGCGGTCCGGCCGCCGGCCAACCCCCAGCCGCAGGTCCCGGCGCGAGCGCGCAAGCGGGCCCGCAGCTGCTCCTCGCAGAAGGCCCCGTCCATGGCGTGCTCGAACATGGCCCGCGGCGTGTGACCGAGGCCCTCGGCCAGCGCGCACTCGTGGGCCAAGTCGACGCCCAGCAGCGCCGGATCGTCGCTGGACACGGAGCAGAGGACGCCGGCGGCAAGGAGCCGACGAAGCGGATGCTCGGCGAGCGTGAGAACCACGCCGAGCCGCAGGTTGCTGGTCGGCGCCACGTCGCAGACGACCCCGCGCGCCGCAAGGTCGGCAACGAGGCCGGCGTCCTCCACAGCGCGCACCCCGTGACGCAGGCGGTCGGCGTGCAGCACGTCCAGGGCCGCCCGCACCGAGTCCGGACCGGCCGTCTCGCCGGCGTGCGGCGCGGCCTTGAGCCCGCCCTCTCGCGCCGCCGCGAACGGCCGCGCGAACGGCGCCGGCGGGTACGCGGCCTCGTCGCCGCCGAGGCCAACGCCGACGACCCCGCGCTCGCGAAACCGCAGCGCCCAGCGCACGACCGCGTCAGCGCTCTCCAACGGGAAGTTGCGCGTGATCTCGGGGACCAGACGCACCTCCACCCCGTGGGTTTCGCGCGCCGCCTGGGCGCCGGAACAGTAGCCCTCGAAGACCTCCTCCCAGGGGGTCCCCCGGCGCGCCGGCTCGGCCGGCGAGAAGCTCGCCTCAACGTAGACGCAGCCCTGCACCGCGACCTCCGCCGCGTAGGCGACGGTGACGTCGCGGAAGTCGCGTTCGCGGCGCAGCAGGGACGAGTTCACCACCCAAGCGTGAACAAACTGCGTGAAATCAGCGAACCGGTCCGGAACCTCAGCCTGTCCGCCGCCGGCCGGCAGGCCGATGCCGTGCCGGCGGGCGATCCTGCGGAGCAACTCGGGCCTCACCGTGCCCTCGAGGTGGACGTGCAGCTCGGCCTTCACGAAGGGGGACGCGGCTGGCGGCGAGCCCGTTCCGGCGCCTACTTGCGTGACTCGCCCCCGCCGGCACGCCAGACGAGGTACGCGTGCACGAAGCCGTCGAGATCGCCGTCAAGGACGCCCTGGGCGTTACCGACCTCGTGCCCGGTGCGCAGATCCTTGACCATCTGATAGGGATGCAGTACGTAGCTGCGGATCTGGCTGCCGAAGTTGACATTCATGACTTCGCCGCGCTCGCGAGCCAGCTCCTCCGCGCGCTTGCGCTCCTCCAGCTCGACGAGCTTCGACTTGAGCATGTTCATCGCGACGGTCTTGTTCTGGAGCTGCGAGCGTTCGTTCTGGCACTGCACCACGATGTTCGTCGGCAGGTGCGTGATGCGGATGGCCGAGCTCGTCTTGTTGACGTGCTGACCGCCGGCGCCGCTCGAGCGGTACGTGTCGATGCGGATGTCGTCGTCGTCTATCTGGACGTCGACGTTCTCGCCGACGAGCGGCGACGCATCCACGGAGGCGAAGCTGGTGTGGCGCCGGTTGGCCGAGTCATAGGGACTGAGCCGCACGAGCCGGTGCACACCCTTCTCACTGCCGAGGAGCCCGTAGACGTTCTCGCCTTCCACGGTGAGCGTCGCGCTCTTGATGCCGGCTTCCTCGCCCTCGAGCATGTCGTTGACCTCGACCTTGAAGCCACGGCGCTCGAACCAGCGCAGATACATGCGGAGCAGCATCTCGGCCCAGTCCTGCGACTCGGTGCCGCCGGCGCCCGAGTGGATGGTGACGATGGCGCCGCCCTCGTCGTACTTGCCGCCGAAGAAGCGCTGCTCCTCGCCGCGCTGGAGGTCGTCCTCGAGCCGGGCGACGCCGTTCACGAGCTCCTCAAGGAGCTCGTCGTCGACGGCGTCGCCGCTCGTCTCCTCGCGGAGCAACTGCTCGGTGGACTCGAGGTCGGCGAAACGTCCCTCGAGCGCCCCGAACTCCTCGAGCTTCCGCTTGACCCGGCTGTACTCAGCCGAGATTCTGGAGGCTTCTGGCTGGTCGTCCCAGAAGCTGGACGCGCGCATGCGCTCCTCGAGAGCCTCGAGGTCGGCTGTCAGCCTAGGCGGGTCAAAGATAGCTCCGCAGCCAGCCAAGGCGCCCGCGGGCCTCCTTGAGCCGCTCGCGGAGCACGTCCAGCTGGACGAGCGCATCTGGGGCGGTGGTGCTCATCGTCCCTTCAGTATACCTGCCAGTCGTCGGCGGCGCCGTCGCGACGGCGCCTCAATCCGGGCAGGCCGAGATGACCGCAACGGTGAGACGCCGGCGAGGCGCCGCGGCTCAGGCGCCACAGCAGCGTTTGTACTTCTTGCCGCTCCCGCAGGGGCACGGATCGTTGCGACCGACCTTCTCGTCGGCGACGCGCTGCTGAACCGCGACGGCGCCGGCCTGAGGAGCAGCAGCGGCGGCACGCCCGCCCGCTGCCGCCAGATTGCGGGGCGGCGCGTCGACGGCTTCCTCCAGCGGAGCGCCGAGCTCGCCTGCGGCGCGCGCCGCCGCCGTGAACGAGGTCTGGGTGATCAGGTCGTCACCGCTCGAGTAGTTGAGCCGGATGAGGGGCTCGTCGAGCGTCACGGCGGCAAAGACGGCGAGGTCCTCGGCGCTGTTCTTCATCAGCGCCGTCACGGTGCTCGTCTTGACCGAGTGCATCATGTCCTGGAAGAGGTCGAACCCCTCGCCCTTGTACTCGACGAGGGGGTCGCGCTGGCCGAGAGCCCGCAGATGGATGCCTTCCTGGAGGTAGTCCATGTCGAGCAGGTGGTCCTTCCACCGCGCGTCGATGACCTGCAGCATGACGGCGCGCTCGACGCTGCGCATCTGCTCGAGGCCGATGAGACGTTCGCGCTCGTCGTACTGCGCCAGCGCGTCGTCGACTGCGAGCTGGACGACCTCGTCGACGCTCGCCGACTCGGCGCCGATCTCGCTCGCGGTGATGCTCGGATCGTAGAGCTGCCGCAAGCCGACGAAGAGCGAGTCCAGATCCCAGTCCTCGGCGTAGCGCACGTCGCCGATGCGGGAGCCTACGGCCTCCTCGACCATCTCGACGATCATGTCGCGTACCTGCTCGCCGAAATCCTCCCCCATGAGGATGCGCTGCCGCTGATCGTAGATGACGCGGCGCTGCTCGTTCATGACCTCGTCGTACTTGAGCACGTTCTTGCGGCGCATGAAGTTGAGCTCCTCGACCTTGACCTGCGCCTTCTCCACGACGTTGCTCAGCATCTTGGCCTCGATTGGCTGACCGTCCGACGGCCCCAGGCGGCTGAGGACCTTGTACATTCGGTCGCCGGCGAAGAGCCGGATGAGCTCGTCCTCGGCGGAGAGATAGAACCTGGTTTCGCCGGGGTCGCCTTGACGTCCGCTGCGCCCGCGTAGCTGGTTGTCGATGCGCCGGCTCTCGTGACGCTCCGTGCCCAGGACGTACAGGCCGCCAGCTTCGACGACGCTCTCGCCGAGCTTGATGTCGACGCCGCGCCCGGCCATGTTGGTGGCGATGGTGACGGCGTTCGTCTGGCCGGCGTCCTTGATGATCTCGGCCTCGCGTTCGTGCTGCTTGGCGTTGAGGACACTGTGCGGGACGCCGTGCCTGTCGAGCAATGTGGAGAGCATCTCGCTGACCTCGACCGAGACGGTGCCGACGAGCACCGGCTGTCCCGCCTGGTGACGGCCGACGATGTCGTCGACGACGGCCGCGTACTTCTCTTTGGCGGTCGTGAAGATGAAGTCGTTCTCGTCCCTGCGGATCATCGGCGCGTTGGTCGGGATCTGGACGACCTCGAGCCCGTAGATCTGGCGGAACTCGGCCTCTTCGGTCTTGGCCGTCCCCGTCATCCCGGCCAGCACGTCGTACATGCGGAAGTAGTTCTGCAGCGTGATCGTGGCGAGCGTCTGATTCTCCTCGCGGATCGGCACCTTCTCCTTGGCCTCGATCGCCTGGTGCAGCCCCTCGGAGTAGCGGCGCCCCTCGAGAATGCGGCCGGTGAACTCGTCGACGATGAGTACTTCGCCGTGCTGCACCACGTACTCGACGTCCTTGTGGTACAGGGCCTCGGCGCGCAGAGCCTGAATCAGGTGGTTGACCAGGCTGCCGTTGGTGTCCTTGTAGAGGTTGTCGATGTTGAGAGCCTTCTCGACCTTGGCGACGCCGCTCTCCGTGATCGCCACCGTCCGCTGCTTCTCGTCGACTTCGTAGTCCGCACCGACGGCGAGGCGGGGCACCACCCGCGCGAACTGGCGATAGGTGTCGGCGGCCGTCTCCGGGGCGCCGCTGATGATGAGCGGCGTACGCGCCTCGTCGATGAGGATCGAGTCGACCTCGTCCACGATGCAGTAGGCATGGCCGCGCTGGACCATGTGCTCGCGACGCATCGTCATGTTGTCGCGAAGGTAGTCGAAGCCGAACTCGGAGTTGGTGCCGTAGGTCACGTCGGCGCTGTACTGCGCCTGCCGCTGCGACGGCAGCATCGAGGCCTGGATAACGCCGACGTCGAGACCGAGGAAGCGGTAGACCTGCCCCATCCACTCGGCGTCGCGCTTGGCCAGGTAGTCGTTGACCGTGACGAGATGCGTCCCTTTGCCCGACAGGGCGTTCAGGTACATGGGCATCGTCGCGACGAGGGTCTTGCCTTCGCCGGTTCTCATTTCGGCGATGTCGCCCTCGTGAAGGACGATGCCTCCCATAACCTGGACGTCAAAGGGGCGCATGCCGAGCGCCCGCTTGGCCGCCTCGCGGACAACGGCGAACGCCTCGAAGAGCAGGTCGTCGAGCAGCTCCCCGCTGGCGTAGCGCTGACGGAACTCCTCCGTCTTGGCGCGAAGGGCGATGTCGTCCAGCGCCGCGATCTCGGGCTCCAGCGAGCCGACGCGCGCCGACTGCTCGGCGAGCGCCTTCATCCGCCGGCCCTCACCGGCACGCAGCAGCTTGTCGACGATCCTGATCACGGCCGTGGCACTCCCGCTCGAACGTTCACGGTGCAGTCATTGTCGCATACGGCGGAGCCGAGAGACTCCGAACGGGCGATCAGCTCTCGGTCGGTTCGATGAGGCCGTAGTCGCCGTCGTTGCGGCGATACACGACGTTGGTGCGGCTCGACTCCGCGTTCGTGAACACGAAGAAGTCGTGGCCGATCAGCTCGAGCTGCAGCGTGGCCTCGTGCACCGACATCGGCTTGAGCGCGAACTGTTTGGCCTTCACGACGCGGCCGTGGTCCTCAATCGCCTCTTCGCTCTCGAGCACGGCACCCACCGCCACCGGCTCCAGCTCGCGCTCGGGCTCGAGCTGCTCGGGCAAGGACGCGGCTTCAGCCAGCATCGCGGCCTCCACGGACAGCTTCTCGTGGCCCCTGCGGGTCTTGCCGTGGACCTTGTCGTGGTACTTCTTCGTCTGGCGCATGAGCTTGTCCATGACCAGATCGATCGCCGCGTACATGTCGGTCGCCGATTCGCGGGCACGAATGACCGGGCCACGCGTGAAGATGGTCGCCTCCGCGACACACGGCTCGGGGATGCTGGGGTTCTTCTCAACCATGAGCTCGAGCTCGACACGCGTCACGTCGTCGATACGACGCTGCATGAGCAGCTTGTGCACGCGCTCGACCTTCTCCTCGGCGTACTGGTGCAGGGCGTCAGTAACGGTGACGTTACGCCCTTTGATCTGCGTTTTCATCGACATCGCTCCTTCCGGACGGCGTCGTCTAGTGTGGCTTGCGAAGGAACAGCTCGCACGGTGCGTGCGAAGGAGAAAGCATGAGGTTCGAGGTCCGCGTTGATGAGTACTTCGGCACAGTGGCTCAGCGTTTCGCCGGTGGTGTACACATCGTCAACTATCATAACCCGCTGTAGCCCTTTTCGTACCCGATCTGCATCCCCCCTCAACGCGAACGCGTTCTGGGCGTTTGCAGCCCGCGCGGTGCGGTCGAGCCCGCTCTGACGCGCGCCGTGACGGACCCTGCGAAGCAGCGGCGCCGACGGCAGCCCCGCCAGCCGGGCCAGCTCACGGGCGAGCAGCTCCGCCTGGTTGAAGCCGCGCTCCAGGACGTGATCGCGATGGCCGGGCACCCACGTGACGAGCAGCCCGCGGTCAGCGCCAGCGGCGGAACCGGCGCCACGACACGCGGCGATGAAGCTCGGCGCCGCACGACCCGCCATGTCGGAAGCCAGCGACCGGTAGGCGCGGAACTTGCAGGCCGTGACGAGCGCTCGGGCCGCGTCCTCGTAGGTGAACGCGGCCGTGGCGGAGACGAACCAGAGCTCGCGCTCGCGGCACTCACGGCAGCGACCGGCCGTCGTGCTCCCCGGAGCTCCGCAGTGCGGACAGCGCTCGGCCGGCAGCGCCCGCAGGCCGGCCGAGCAGTCCGCGCAGAGCCAGTCGCCGGCGGCGCCGCACTGCACGCAGCGCCTCGGCAGAGCGAGATCGAGCAGGCCGCCGAGGACGGCGTGAGGGTGGAGCTGTCTCTCCATCACCGGCCTTGGGTGGCGGAGCCGTCTGGCTGGACGATCGAGCCCGGTTCGAAGCGGGCGCCGGCTGGGACCACGACGTCGGCGCACACGTCTGATCGGTCGCCGATGACGACGTCCTCGTGGATTACGGCGCGCCTGTGCACGGTGACGTGGTGACCGACGATGCTCCCCACCAGGCGGGAGTCCTGGCCGGCCTTGGCGCCGCCCCACTGGATGACGCCGTCGAGCACGGCGCCGTGCTCGATGATGCAGCCGTCGCCGACAATGAGTGGTCCCACAAGCTGCGCGTCTGACTCCACGAGGCAGCCGGCGCCGATGAGGATCGGCGGCTCGAAGCGAACGGCGGACTGGATCACCGTCCCCTCACCAACCCACACACCGGGGAAGATCTCCCGGCCGGGCATGTCGATCGTCACCCTGCCGACGAGCGCGTCGAAGTTGCTCAGCCTGTACTGCTCGATGTTGCCGACGTCGTTCCAGTAGCCGTGCAGATCCCAGCTATGGAAGGACACGCCGTCGGCCAGCAGTGCCGGAAAGACGTCTCTGGCCCAGTCGGTGAAGACGTTCGGGGGGACGTAGTCGAAGATGCGCGGCTCGAAAGCGTAGATGCCGCAGTTGCAGCGGTGCGAGAGCGCCTCGGCGGCCGGGGGCTTCTCCTGAAAGCCGATGACCCGGCCGTCAGAATCAGCGACGACCACGCCGTAGAGCGACGGGTCATCCACTTCCTTGACGGCCATGGTGGCGATGCCTCCGTTGGCGCGATGCGCGGCCACGAAGGCGGTGAGGTCGATATCGGTGAGGCCGTCGCCGCTGAGCACGACAAACGTACCGTCGCCGAGCAGTTCACGGAAGGCGCCGACCCCGCCCGCGGTGCCGAGCAGCCTCTCCTCGACGCTGTAGTGGAGCTCGACCCCGAAGTCTGACCCGTCGCCGAAGTACGTACGGATCATGTCCGGGTGATAGTGGAGATTGGCCGCCACCCTACGCACCCCGTGATGGCGCAGGAGAGACAGAATGTGCTCCATGACCGGACGGTTGAGGATCGGCACCATGGGCTTGGCCGTGAGACCGGTGAGCGGATGGAGGCGCGTGCCGAGACCGGCCGCCATGATCATCGCCATGTACGGCGCCTCCGACGCGCACTCCTCGCGGCGCGGCAGCGGCGTCACGAGCGGCACTCCTCCCCGCGGCAGGCCGCGGCAAGCGCGGCCGCGTACGGCGGCCGCAGAACGCCGGCCTCTGTGACGATGGCCGTGATGTTGGCCGCGGGCGTCACGTCGAAGGCGGGGTGACGCGCCGGGGCGCCGAGAGGCGCCACCGGCAGGCCGCGGAATGAGGTCACCTCGCCGGGATCGCGCTCTTCGATCGGGATGGCGACGCCCGACGCGATCTCGAGATCGACGCTCGAGAGCGGCGCCGCCACGTAGAACGGCACGCCGTGCTCCTTGGCGAGCACCGACACCGTGTAGGTACCTATCTTGTTGGCCGTATCGCCATTGGCGGCGATGCGGTCGGCGCCGACGACGACGGCGTCGATCTCGCCACGGCTGAAGAAGTGGCCGGCCATGTTGTCGCTGATCAGGTGATACGGGATGCCCTCCACGCCCAGCTCCCAGGCGGTGAGACGCGCTCCCTGCAGCCACGGACGGGTCTCGTCGACGAGGACGGTGATGTCGGGATGCGCGGCGAAGGCGGCGCGGATCACGCCGAGAGCCGTGCCGTAGCCGGCCGTCGCCAGGGCGCCGGCGTTGCAGTGCGTGAGAACGCACGACCCCCCGCCGATCAGAGGAGCGCCGTTGGCACCGATGCGCAAGCAGCGCCGGACGTCGTCGACGAGGATCGCCTGCGCTCGCGCCAGCAGGCGCGCCGCGCACGCCGAGGGGTCGCTGTCGCACAACGTCCAGGTGGCACGCATCTGCTCGACGGCCCATCGCAGATTCACGGCCGTCGGCCGCGTCGCAAGGAGTCCGGCCGCCGCGGTCTCGAGCTCTTCCTTGAGCCGGGCACGGTCGGCACCGCTGGCGGCCGCCGACCCGGCGGCGAGCGCAAGCCCGCCGGCGGCGGCGACGCCGATCGCCGGCGCCCCGCGAACGGTCATGTCGGCGATACGCGCAGCGACCTCTCGCCACGTGCGGCAGCGGACGTGGCGTTCCTCCTGGGGCAGGGCCAGCTGGTCGATCAGCACCACCTCACCGGGCAGGATCTCGACCGTTCGGACACGCAGTCGCGAGGCGCCCGCCGGCGCCTCATGCTGGTCGCGTTCCTCAACCATCACGTGCGTCAGCGCTCAGGTCCCCTGATCCCAGGACGCGAGGTACGCGGCCTGCTCCTCGGTCAGCGTGTCGCAGGTGATGCGCATGGTCTCGAGCTTCACGCGGGCGATCTCGTCGTCGAGCTCCTTGGGAACCACGTAGACCTTGTTCTGCAGCTCTGCGTGGTGCTTGACGATGAACTCTGCGCTGAGCGACTGGTTGGCGAAGCTCATGTCCATGACGGCGGCGGGATGCCCCTCGGCCGCCGCCAGGTTGACCAAACGGCCTTCGGCCAGCAGGTAGATGCGGCGGCCGTCGGCCATGGTGTACTCATCGACAAACTCGCGGATCATCCGCTTCTTGACGGCCATGGCCTCCAGCGCCGGGATGTCGATCTCGACGTTGAAGTGGCCGGTGTTGGCGACGATGGCCCCGTCCTGCATGACCGCGAAGTGCTCGGCGCGCAGAACGTGGATGTCGCCGGTGGCGGTCACGAAGAGGCGCGCCTGCTTCGCGGCCTCCGCGACCGGCATCACGCGGTAGCCGTCCATGACGGCCTCGAGAGCCCGCAGGGGATCGACCTCGAGCACGATGACGTCCGCGCCATGGCCCTTCATTCGCATGGCGAGTCCGCGGCCGCACCAGCCGTAGCCCGCGATACAGACCGTGGTCCCCGCGATCAGCATGTTGGTCGCCCGCAGCACGCCGTCGAGCGTGCTCTGACCGGTGCCGTAGCGATTGTCGAACATGTGCTTGGTGTTCGCCTCGTTGACGGCCACGATCGGGAACATCAGGCGGCCTTCGGCCTCCAGGGCCTTGAGTCGAATGACGCCTGTCGTCGTTTCTTCGGTGCCCCCGAGGATGTCGGCCGCCATCTCCGGCCGCTCCCCGTGGAGGACGCCGATGACGTCGGCCCCATCGTCCATCGTGATGTGCGGCCGATGGTCGACGCAGGCCTTGATGTGGTTGTAGTACGTGCGCTCGTCCTCGCCCTTGATCGCGTAGACGCGGACGCCGTAGTCGTTGACGAGCGCGGCCGCGGCGTCGTCCTGCGTGCTCAGCGGGTTGCTGGCGCAGAGCACGACGTCGGCCCCGCCCACGACCAAGGTGCGCATGAGATTGGCCGTCTCGGTGGTGACGTGCAGGCACGCCCCCACGCGGATTCCCTTGAGCGGCTGCTCGCGGCCGAACCGTTCGCGGATGGCGGCCAGGACCGGCATCTGCATGTCCGCCCACTCGATGCGGCGGACGCCCTGCGCGGCGAGCCCTCTCTCCTTGATGTCGTAGTTGGAAGTCAAGTGACCCCTCGCTCCTCGTCGCAATCGTTCGCCCGCGAGACCCCGCAGGCGGCCAGTGTGAGACCGTAGTAGGCCGCTATGATGGCGGCCGGGACCAGCGTGTCGGAGACCGCCCGATAGCCCTCGTCGCGCACGACTCCGGCCTCGAACGGCGTCAACCGTTGCGCGTCGGCGACACCCGCAACGACGCCGCAAGAGTATACCCGACCGCCGGCGCGCGCACGAACCGCGCGCGGTTGATAAACGCCGGCCAGAGCTGGAAACGTCCGCTGCCGCGCCGCCGGCCAGCGCCCGCACAGCGGACTACGCAGCGCCAGGTTGACGTGGTCGCTGACCGCGACGATCGCCGGGTTGGCGGCCGACTCCTCCTCGGGCGGCGCGAGGACGACGGGGATCACAAGGCCGACCTGGGACCCCCCGGGCTGCGCCTGCAGCAGCGCGAACAGGGGTCCCCGGAACGGCCTCTCCGGACGCAGGGCGGCCCGGCCAAGGACGCAGTGTCGCACATCGGGGAAGAGCGTGGCCGCGACCCGGCGAGCGGTTCGTTCGTCGGCCACCAGCGCGAGCGTCACCGCCGGGTCGCGCATCGTCAACCGCCGGCGGCGGCGAGCTTCGCCTTGAACTCCTGGATGGCGGCCACCGGCGAAGGATCGACGCCGTACAGCAGAGCGAGGTAGAACGACGTGTAGTCGCCGAGTTGCACCAGCGAGAACAGCCGCGCGAGGCGTGAGGAACCGTGCGCCCACACGTGCTCGACGACCACACCGCGCTCGGAGAGGACGGCGGCCGTGAGCTCCGCCCGCACTAGCAGGCGCTCGTCGAGCTCGCCGTCGTTGAGAAAGACGGCGGCCGTAGCCGCCGTCACTGCCGGCACGCTGGTCCACCCCATGATCTCGTTGTGGTCCAGCTCGGGCAGCTCGTTCCAGAAGGCCGGGGCCTTGGCGTTCTCGTTGATCTGTCCCTTCCAGCGGCGAGCCACGGCGACGGTAGACCCCGCCCCATACACGGCGACTTGGCCGCCGTGAAGCAGGCGGGCCAGACCCTTGGCCATCGCCCGACCGGGCAGGGCGGGAGCGGCGCCTGCCGCGACCGGCGTCTCCGGCGCGTCCGGCCCGAGCTCGGCCGTCCCGCGGCGAAGGAGAGCGACGGTCTCATCCACGGCCGCTCGCTGAGATCCACAGAGCCCGACCGTCTCGAGGACGGCAAGCACGGGCGCGGCAAGCAGGCCGAGCGATGCCCGCGGCTGCTGCCCCCCTGGTATGGTCACGATCGGCAGAGCTCGCTCTGCGGCGAGCGCCGCCAGCCTGCCGCCCGACGCCACACAGACGGGAGTACAGCCCCGCCCGAGCGCCGCCTCGGTGCAGGCAAGCGTCTCCTCCGTCTCCCCGGAGTAGCTCGCGGTGATGACGAGCGTCTCCGGACCCACCCAGCCCGGCAGGGCGTAGCCGCGCACGACGGCCGTAGGCACGGCCAGACCGGGGAGGCTGGCCAACACGAGGTCGGCGCCGATCGCCGAGCCCCCCATGCCACAGACGACCACGCCGGTCGGCGTAGCGGGCAGAGAGTGGCGGGTGACGCCGTGCTCGATGAGCGCACTGAGACGCTCGCAGGCCGCCGCGTGAGTGATCGCGAGCTGGTCGGGCAGCGAGGCGATGGCGCCCAGCATGTCGCTCCTGTCGAGCCTCTCGATCAGGTCGCGTCCAAGATCCACCGTCTGCCTCCTCCTCGCCCCTCACGCCCCGCGAATGATGCCGAGCACGAGGTCGCGCTTGTCCTCCATGAGGCCCCGATCGTCGGCGCCCAGATTCAGGCGCAGGAGCGGTTCGGTGTTGGACGGTCGCACGTTGAAGTGCCAGTGCTCGTAGTCCACCGAAATGCCGTCGAGCCGCGTGATCTCCCCGTCGCCGAACCGCGCCGTGAGACGGGTCAGGGCGCCGTCGACATCGGCGACGGTCGAGTTGATCTCACCGCTCATGAAGTACCGCGCCCGCAACGGCGCCAGCAGCTCGGCCAGCGTGGCCCGCTTGCGCGACAGCAGCTGGAGGATCAGCAGGGCGGGGATGAAGCCGGAGTCCGCGTTGTAGTTCTCGCTGAAGTAGTAGTGGCCGGACACCTCGCCGCCGAACAGAACACGCTCGCGCCGCATCCGCTGCTTGAAGAAGGCGTGACCGACGCGGTTGAGGAGCGGCACGCCGCCGTTGGCGCGGATCACGTCGGGCACCGCGCGGCTGGCGCGCAGGTCGTACAGGATGGCGGCGCCGGGGTGCTCCGCCAGCAGGGCCTCCGCAAGGAGCGCCGTGACGAAGTCGCCGGGCACGAATTCGCCGTCCTCGTCGATGAAGAAGCAGCGGTCGGCGTCACCGTCCCAGGCGATGCCCAGATCTGCCTTGTCGGCCGTGACGCGCTCGCGGATCAGTCGGCTGTTCTCCTCGAGCAGCGGGTTGGGCTCGTGGTTCGGGAAGGTGCCGTCGACGTCGAAGTACAGCTCGGTCCGCCGGATCGGGGTCCCGTCGAACACTCTGCGGGCGAGGACGCCGGCCACGCCGTTGGCGGCGTCCATGACGACGCGGTACGGCGCGAAGGCCGTAACGTCGACGAGCCTGTGGAGGTGCTCCACGTAGGCCGGATAGAGGTCGATGACCTCGCGCCCGGCCAACGCTGCGCCCGCGGGGACGACGCCCATCGCCTGGCAGCGCCGCTTGAGCTCCGGGATGCCGGCGTCGCCGCTCAGCGGAAGAGCGCCGGCGCCGACGAGCTTCATCCCGTTGTAGCGCGGCGGATTGTGGGAGGCGGTGATCATCGCGCCGCCATCCAGCTCGCGGGAGGCGACCCCGAAGTACAGCATCTCGGTAGGCACCAGGCCGAAGTCGACGACTGCGGCGCCGGCCGCCGCGGCGCCGGCCGAGAACGAGTCGACCAGGCTCTGCGACGACGGCCGCGGGTCCATGCCCACGCCCAGCTTCGCGGCGCCGAGCTGCTGGGCGAGCGCGGCGCCGATGACGGCCGCCGTCTCTTCACCGAGCTCGTCCGGGTAGACGCCGCGGACGTCGTAGGCCTTGAAGATGCCGTCCGGAATCATCGCCCCTCCCTGCCGCGCAGGTCCTCGCAGACCTGGATGGAGCCGTCCGGCAGGCTGGTCCCTGGAAAGAGGCAGACGCCGCCGGCCAGGGTGTTGCCCGCTCCGACTACGCAGCTCTCGCCGAGCACGGCGCCGGCCAGCTGCGTGCCCGCTCCGACACTGCACCAGCGCACGAGCACGCTGCGCTCGATCTGCGCGTGCGAGTCGATCGTGACGCCCGCCTGAACAACCGTCTCTGCCACAGACACGCCCTCGCCCAGCACGGCCCCAGCGCCGATGACGGCCAGAGGCCCGACCTTGGCGCCGGGACCGACGCGGACGCCTTCGCCGATGTAGCACGGCGGGATCAGGTGAGCGCCCTCGGCGACGATCGCCGACGGCGCCACATGAACGTACTGACCGCCGAAAGCATCCGCGATCGACGTCCTGACCGACCGCTCGAGGATGTCGAAGTGCGCCTGCAGGTAGCTCTGCGGCGTGCCGATGTCGCGCCAGTACCCGCGATCGACGTAGCCGTAGAGCGAGCCGGCTCTGGCGAGCTTCGGAAAGACGCCGCGCTCGATCGAGAAGACGCGGCCACGCGGCACCAACTCGAGCACCTCGCGCTCGAGCACGTACACGCCGGCATTGATGAGCGCCGTTCCCTCCCACTCGCCGGGCTTCTCCAGAAAGCTGGCCACGCCGTTGTCGTCACGCAGCTCCACGAGTCCGTAGCGACGGGGGTCCTCGACTGGCGTCAGGAAGAGCGTGCCCATGCCGCCCTTGTCGGCATGAAGCGCCGCCAGCGCGGTGAGGTCGACGTCGCTGAGCACGTCGCCGTTGAACACGAAGAACGGGCCGTCGTCGAGCATCGTCTCGCAGTTGGCGATGGCGCCGGCGGTGCCCAGCGGTTCGGCCTCGACGGCGTAGGCGACCTCGAGGCCATACGCGGACCCGTCGCCGATCTCCGCCTCGATCGCCTCGGCGAGGAATCCTGTGGAGAAGATCGCGCGCCGCACACCGTGACGCGCGAGGTTGTCGAGGATGTAGGCGACGAACGGTCGCTCCACGACGGGAGCGACAGGCTTGGGCACGCGGGAGGTAATCGGCCGCAGCCGTGTTCCCTCGCCGCCGACGAGGATGACCGCCTGCCGCGGAATGCCGTCCCGCGCCGAGGTCACGACGTAGCCCGGGCGGCCTCGACGGCGAGCTTCGTCCCCGTCTCGCCGCCGCCGATGCCCTCGTACTCCATGCCCGCCGCGGCAGCGACCACGGGATCGATGCAATTGCGACCGTCGATCAGGAGCGGATGCTTCATGGCCGACGCGATCACCGCCCAGTCCAGCCGGATGAACTCCGGCCACTCCGTGACCAGGACCACGGCGTCGGCGCCCGTCACCGCTTCCAGCGGCTCGTCGACGATGGTCACGCCCGGGAACAGCGGATGCGCTCCCGGCGCGATCATCGGGTCGCAGGCGCGGACCATCGCACCCTCGTGGAGGAGCCGTGCGGCGAGCACGATGGAGGCCGCCTCGCGCAGATCGTCCGTGTGCGGCTTGAACGTCAGGCCGAGCAGCGCGACGGTGGCTCCACGGAGCGCCCCAAGCCGCTGCTTGAGCTTGCCGACGACTCGGCGCTTCTGCAGCGCGTTGACTTCGATGACCGCGTTGAGCAGCTGGAAGTGGTAGCCGCTGTTGCCGGCCAGTTGTTTGAGCGCCTGCACGTCCTTGGGGAAGCACGAGCCGCCGTAGCCGATCCCGGCCTGCAGAAAGTGCGACCCGATGCGGTGGTCGAGCCCCATGCCGCGAGCGACGGTGCGCACGTCGGCGCCGACCTGTTCGCAGACGTTGGCGATCTCGTTGATGAAGGAGATCTTCGTGGCGAGGAAGGCGTTGGACGCATACTTGATCATCTCGGCGGTGGCCACCGTTGTGCGCAGCACCTGGGTGTCGATCCCCCGGTAGAGCGCCTCGACCGTGGCCGCATCTTCCTCCCTGGAGGCCCCGATGACGATCCGGTCGGGCTCCAGGAAGTCCTGGATCGCGGCCCCCTCGCGCAGGAACTCGGGGTTTGAGACATACCCGATCGAGGAGGCACCGAGCGCCTGCAGATCAGCGGTCACCTTCTCGCCGGTGCCCACCGGCACGGTGCTCTTCATGATGAGAACGCGCCGCCGGTCGCCCCTGGCCGCGATCTCACGAACGGCACGCTGAACGCGCGACAGGTCTGCATCGCCGGACGGCGAGGGCGGCGTGTCGACGGCGATGAAGAGCACGTCGCACGCGTCCAGCAGATCGTCGTACGACGTCGTGAACGTGAGTCGTGAGCGGTTGTCGTCGACGAGTCTCTCGAGGCCGGGCTCGTAGATGGGCACGTCGCCGCGCTCCAGCCTGTGGATCTTCTCGGCGTCGATGTCCAGACAGACGACGTGATGACCGAGATGGGCGAAACACACCGCCGACACAAGGCCGACGTATCCCGTGCCGACGACCCCGATGGGAGAATCAGCGCCCATGCAGGAACACACCTCCGTTCGGTTCCGGTGAGGACTCACCCGCTCGCGCGCCCGGAGTCTACCATAGGGCCTTGCAGGTCAGGCTCAGTTGCCCCGTGCCCGGGCGAGCTCGGACTGAAGCTCCGGATCCAGAGGGTTCAGCGACAGCGCCCGCATCAGCGCGGCGGTCGCGTCTTCGGTGCGCTGGAACGCGTTGAGGTACACCGCCGCCTGTGCTTGCGGCACCTCGTAGTTGTCCGGCTGCAGGAGAGCGGCGTGTGCCAGCACGTCGAGCGCCTCGCGGTTGCGGCCCAGCTGCTGCAGCAGCTGGGCCCGGAAGATCAGCGGGTCGACGGCCAGGGGGTTGAGACCGGCCGCCGACCGGGCCTGCTCCAGTGCCGTCACGGTATCGCCGGCCGCCGACGCGGTGAACGCGGCGTCCTGGGCTCGCCCCGACAGATAGGGCAAGGTCCAGCTCGCGGCCAGGAGCAGCAGGCCCAGGGAGGCGCCCAGACGCAGAGGCCAGGCTCCGCTGGCCGCCGCCCGACCCGGGACCTCCCCAGCGTGATCGGCTGCGGCGGGGAGCTCCCGGCTCTCGTCGTCCTCCCGTTCGCCAGGCGAGCCGCCGTCCTCAGGCCGCGCCGGTGCCTGCCTGGAGCCACCGGCGAGCCCGGCGGCCCGGTAGGACGCGCACGTGCCAGCGAAGAGGAAGAACGTCACGCCGACGGCGGCCATCTCCCAGTCCCAGTCGAACGAGATGTGCACGACGAACGCGACGACCCCCGCCTGGAGCGCGGCGAGCAGCGGCCGCGAAGGGTCGCCGCGGCCTTTGAACGGATTGCCGATGGCGGCGATGACGAACAGCGCGAGAGCGGCTACGAACAGCCCCAGCCCCACCATGCCCAGCTCGCTCAGGACATTGAGCCACTGGCTGTGAGCGTGCCTGACCACTTCCACGCCGGCACGGAAGCGATAGTGCGTGAACACAAAGGTCCCCGCGCCCGAGCCGCTCGCTCGCATGACTTCCGACTGCTCCAGCGCCTCGCGCCACAACGGCAGGCGGTAGGTGTTGAGTGAGGTGAGCCGGCCCGCGTTGTTCGCGGAGCTCGTCGTGTCGGCGTCCGCCACGAAGGACTGCACGCGCTCCCTCACCCACTCGGCTCCGCCGCGCGAGTCCGCGTAGCGCCAGGCGCCGCCCACCGTGCCGACGAGCAGGATGACCAGCACGGCGGCGCCCACCGCCAGCCTCGCCCGTCGCGGCCACGGAACGGCGCGCTGGGCCACGGCGATGAGCGCCTGGCTCACCATCGTGACCACCAGCGCCACGAGCGACCAGACCAGCAGGGTCTGTCCCTGCGAGCTGCGCGCCGCGGCATGGGCGGTCTCCTCGAAGAGCGCGTCGAGGCCGCGCACGTGCCACAGCGCGAAGGCGGCAGGCGCGGCGACGGCGCCCAGGCTGGCGAGGCTGGCGAGTCTGGTCGGCGTAAGGGCGAAGTACACGGCCAGACAGACGATCAGCGCCAGCCAGCCGCCGCGCGAGAAGGTGAAGAAGAACGCGAGCGCAACGGGCACGGCCGCCGCCGCCGCCGCGACGCGCCAGAGAACAGCGTTCGAGCGGTCGCCGGCGGCGGCCAGCGACAGCGGCAGCGCCAGCGCCAGCATCAGCGCGAGAACGTTCCAGTAGCCGATGGGGCTCGCCAGTCGGGCGTACTGCTGGGGATGCGTCACGACGCCGGGCAGGACCTTGCCGAGGTACGCGTCGATGCTCACGACCACGGCCACGGCCAGGTATCCGTAGCCCGCCACCCGCAACGACAGGCGGCTCACCGGCGTCAGGCCGACGACGGCGGCGACGACCAGGTAGAGAGCGGCGAGGTTGAATGCCTGCCAGCTCAGGTCCGGACCGATCGACCACAGCACCGAGAGGCCGTTCCACACGACGAACAGGCCGAAGACGGCCAGGGCGGCGACGTACGCGTGCGGCAGCCGAGAGGGCCGGCGCAGGAACCAGACCCAGACCGCCGCCGTGAGCAGGTACGCGATGGCGACCGGCGAACTCCTGCTCGGGATGTAGCCGCCCGAGAGAAAGGAGAAGGCCGCGACGGCGACCAGGGTGGCAGCGAACGGCACGGCGTCACGAGCGCCCTCGATCAACCCGACCGCCCTACGCCTGTTCTCTCGCCCCTTCTCCATCATCGGCAGTATACTGACACGCGAAGCGCAAACAGGGGTGCGAGGGGGGACTGATGAAGACGAAGCTTCTGGCGGTTGTGGCCCTCACGGTCGTCCTCGTCCTGGCGTTCGCCGTGGTCGCCCAGGCGGGAGTCTCGCAGGCGACCATCGACGCGATCATCCAGGACGCGGCCGACGGCCACATCGACGGTACCTGGACGGCGGCCGAGATCCGGGCCGCCCTCAACTACATTCACAACGACCCGGTCGGCAAGCACTACTCGCAGTCCGGCGGCGAGCTCGAGGACTACCTGGGCGGCCTCCAGGCGCCGGGGGCGCAGACCGGCGAGCTGGCCTTCACCGGCGCCCCGCTGCTCCTGCTGCTGGCCGGCGGGGCCGGCCTCATCGGCGGCGGCCTCGTCCTGCGCCGGCGCCGCTAGCCGGCTCTTCCCCATCCGCGTCGCCGACGGGGCGCCCGCAGGGCGCCCCGTCTCGCGCATGGGCCGCGACGTGCGGGCGCCAGGCCTCACTCGACAGCCACGAGGGTGAGCTCGGCGGGAGCGGCGTCGTCAGTCGCAATGGCGGCTGGCTTCAGCCCGAGGTCACCGCCCAGCGCCAGGGCCGCCCGCCGCATTGTCGACCGGTAGTACAGCACCCTCCCCGGCAGCTCAGGCTGCCAGCCTCCGGACGACAGCGCCTCCGCTTGATACCCCCAGAGGCGCAGACGGGCCGCGGCTCGCTCGCCGGCTTCGTTCGACTCCGCCAGCACGCCGACGGTGACCGTCCGGCAGGCGGCGAAGCTGTACCCCAGTCGCGTCGACGCCAGGCCCGGCGACAGGGCGCCGGGCCAGCACGCGCGCACCAGCGTTTGCACGTTTGCCCGCGCGGCGGCCCGCGTCGCCCGCTTGCCCGCTCCGGCGCCTTCGGCCGTCGTGCCCGAGAGCCGCGAGACCGGCATGCCGGCCGCTTCAATCGCCGTCGTCAGCGAATCGGCCGTCGTCGCGCCCTCGGCGACGGCCGTGGCCGGCGAGGCGAGCGGAAGACTGATGACGGCCGGCTGGCGGCGACGGCTGAGAACGGCGCCCAGTTCCTCCAGGCTGGCGGCCATGGCGCCGGGCCTCTCGCCGTCGGCCCGCGCCGGACCCACCAGCACCGCCAGCGGACCCCACTCGGCGACGGCGGACCTGACCACAGTCACCAGGTCGGTCGACGCCGAGCCCGTGACGACGCGGACGGCGACCGGCGCGCCGGCGATGCGCGCCAGACCGCTGCGCACCTCCCCGACGTAGCTCTCGACGTCGATCCCGTCATCAGGCAGGACGACGAGCACCTTGGCCGCCCGCTGCCTGGCCGTCACCGCCGGCTCGCAGGCGGGAGGGGTCAGTCCCACAGAGAGGGCGTGCCTCAGCTGTCGCAGAGCAATCGTGTCCAGGGCCCAGGACTCAGCCCCGCGGCACACGTCGACGACCGCGGGGCACGCTCGTACCCTGACGTGATTAGGACGCACTACCCTCAACGTCTCGGCGACGGATGTCGCAGCCTGCAGATCGAGCTCGTTCTGGGTGATGCCGAACCCGAGCACGTAGTTCGCGAAAGCGACGACATTCATGTCCTCGAAGGCGATCTGGGGCAGTGCCTCACGCAGGGTCTCGTACTGTGCGGGCCACGACGCCGCCAAGCCTCCGTCTCCCTGCCATGCGTGGGCGGCCGCCACGTACAGCTCGAGGCGATGGCGTTCCGCGCCGCCGGTGAACATCGTCGGCACGGCGAGCCGGAGGGCATCCCGATCGAGTGTCACCCATGCATCCAGCTCAACCTTGAGGACGGCGCCCAGCGCGTCGGCGGCGGCCTGCGGCCCGAGGTCGTCGACGATCCAGTGCAGGGGGACGTAGCCCCCGCCGCTCACCGACCCCTGGGTCTGAGGCGCCACGACGTTCGCGGTCACCGACACGCGCTTGTGATCGACGTGAAGCCAGACGACGCCCGTACACCGGCGGTTGCTGCCGCCGAGGACAAACACCGCGATGTCCTCCGGCGGCGACGACCCGCGAACGGCGGGCGTGGAGATGCCGACCACCTTCTGCCACGGCCCAGGGGTAGCCAGCAGAATGACGACGGCGAGCGTCACCAGGATGCCGAGGAGCAAAGCCGCCCAGGCATCGAGCCCCTTGAGAACGGCCCGCAGAACCTTCACTGCACGGGCTTGAACGACGTCGCCAACCTAAGCATGACGTCGTTCGAGAGCTCGTTGTCAAGGGTGTTGAGGACCCAGTAGAGCGTCTTGTTCCGCTTCCAGGCGACCATGTGGAGACGCTTCCCCTGGTAGAACAGAAGGTATGCGGTGCCGCCGATCGTCTGCTTGCCGTTGGGGTTCTCGATGGCGGGCGGAGTCAGCCACCGCATCGTCTGGATGTTCCAGTAGCCGCCGTCGGGCGTGCGTGCCACGGCGACGGCGGCGGCCGATCTCCGACCCTCGGTATCCGTCAGACTGTAGGCGCGGAACTCGTCGTACACCGATCCGGACACCCAGGCCGAGGGCATCTCCAGCTTGAGCGGCGACTTCTCGCCCAGCGTCCGCCAGGAGGCGGCGTCGACGTCTTCGTTGCTGAGGAGGGTCTGCTGAGGCTCCTGCGGCGTCTCGGGAACGATCAGCGTGCCGGTGAAGGACGACGTCACGAACACCCTGATGCCGCCGGCGCTGCCGGGGGCTCGCTCGATGATGCGCACCTCTGACGGCTCGAACATGGCCGCCACCGTCCGGGTCTGCTCCGCCAGGTCTTCCATCGCGTACACGACGGTGACGGTCCCCGGAAAGTCGGGGACCTCCGGACCGCTCACGACGGAGTACCCCTGGGCGCTGAGTTGATCCTCAGCCGCGTCGGTCAGCCCCTCCACCCCGCTCGCGTTGCACACGGTGACCGAAAAGGCCTTCTTGGTGATCTGCCGGGCGCCCTGCTCCACAGGCGCCTCCGTCGGATGTGTGAACGCCGCGACCGCGGTGTCGATCTCCTCCTGTGTGGGTGTCACGTACGAGATGCCGTCGATGGTCGGCGTGGCGCCCTCCAGGTGCGCCGTGGAGACCTTCGACGTATCGACCTGGAAGACAAGCTCGACGAGCGGCTTGAGTCTCTGGAGCGAGTTGATGTCCGACGTCGTCTCGGCCGTGATCGCCTTAATGAGACGAGCGACCATCGCCCAGTCCTCGCTCCAGCGTCCGGACTGGCGCTGGGTCTCCTTGAGGAAGAGCTGCTGGCGCTGCATGCGGCCGAAGTCGCTCTTCTCGTCGTGGCGAAAGCGCACGAAGTCGAGCGCGTCGTGGCCGCGCAGCAGCTGGTAGCCGGGCGAGATGTCTATCGACTTGAAGCTGCTCTCCTCCGGATTGTAGTAGCGGCGATCAACCGGGACATACACGCCGCCGAGGATGTTCACGGCGTGCCAGAAGCCGCCGAAATCGACCTCGACGAAGTGGTTGATGTCCAGACCGGTGAGCTGGCTGAACGTCTCGACCACCAGGGCCGGTCCGCCGTAGGAGTAGGCGGCGTTCATCTTCGTGATCCCGTACCCCGGAATCTCGACCCGCAGGTCGCGCGGTACGGAGAGCATCGAGATGCTCTTGGTGTCCGGGTCGAGACGAACAAGGATCTGGGTGTCGGAACGACCTGGGTCACCGGGCACCGCCTCGTCGCGCCCGATCAGGAGGATGTTAACCGCCTCTCCGGGCAGCGACGGACGCAGCTTCTCCTGCGTCCTGGTGACCACCTGCTCGACCTCGGCGCTGCGATTGCCGACCGTGCTCACCGTGCCGTTGGCCCACCCCAAAGCGAGCCCGGGGGCGGCCAGAGCGACGACGACGACGGCCACGCCCACGAGCTTGAGCGCCACGTAGCGGCCGAAGGCCAGGTACGCAGCGGCTAGCGCGATGATGACGAGCGCGGCTGCGGGCGCGGCGTAGAGCGCCCACTCCGGCACCTTGCCGGTGAGCTGGGCGAGATCGACCGCCGCCGCCGAGGTCGCCACCAGATCTCTGCCGTAGAGCCATCCGATGACGCAAAGGGCGGCGAGGGCGACAACCACGGCGACGCGCCAGACCAAGGCCCACGGGCGCGAGGAGGGGCGCGCGGCAGGCGGCGAGCCGACGGGCCCGACCCGGCCGCGCCTTCCCGCCGATGCGCCCGAGGTCCTCACGGGCTGGTCTTCACCGGTTCTGTAGACTCGATACTCCGTCATCGCACTCCGTGGCCGCGGCGCGGTCAGCAGCCGACGGCCGCGGCGCCGCCTGGCGACATGGGAGACGACGCCGTGTCCGAATCGGTTCGCACGGCGGGCCCCACACGAGTGATCTCCGCGCCGAGCCGCCCCAGCTTACCAACAAGGTCCTCGTACCCACGGTCGATATGGTGAACAGCCCGGATCTCGGTGACCCCGTCCGCGAGGAGGCCAGCCGTCACCAGAGCCGCGCCGCCGCGGAGGTCCGGCGCTTCCACGACTGTCCCCGTCAGCTTGCGCGGCCCCGCAACCACGGCGTGGTGGCCGCTCGGTGTGATTCCGGCACCGAGGCGGTTGAGCTCATCTACCACGACGAAGCGGTTCTCGAACACATTCTCGGTCACGATCGACGTCCCTTCCGCCAGGGAGAGGAGCACCATCGTCTGCGCCTGCAGGTCTGTCGGAAACCCGGGGTGAGGCAGCGTCGAGACGTCCGTCGGCGTGAGCGGGCCATCCCGTCTGACGGTGATCAGGCGGTCCCCTTCCGTGACGTGCACACCCATGGCGCGCAGCTTCGCGAGGAACAGCTCGAGGTGTCTCGGATCGAGGCCCAGCGTGGTGACCTCGCCGCCGGTCGCGGCGCCCATGATCAAGTAGGTGCCGGCCTCGATGCGGTCGGCGATGACCTCGTGATCGACGCCGTGCAGCGTATGGCCTCCTTCGATGCGGATGGTGCTCGTGCCGCCGCCCTCGATGACGGCTCCCATGGCGGTGAGGTACTCGCAGAGATCCGTGATCTCGGGCTCGCGAGCGGCGTTCTCGATGACGGTCTCCCCCGCCGCGGCGGTGGCAGCCATGAGCAGGTTCTCGGTCGCGCCGACACTCGGGTAGTCGAGAGGCACCACGGCGCCTTCTAGGCCATGGCTCCGCACCCGGATGAAGCCGTGCTCCAGCTCGACGCTGGCGCCGAGCTTCTCGAGGCCGCGGATGTGGAAATCGATGCGCCGCGGCCCGATATTGCAGCCTCCCGGCATGGCGATCGTCGCTTCGCCCAGACGGGCGACGAGTGGTCCCATGACCACGATGCTGGCGCGCATGGTGCGCACCAGCTCGTAGGGGGCACAGCCGGTGACGCCGAAGCCGGCGCGGACCGTGAGACTCGCGCCGGCTTCCGTCACCTCAGCACCCAGCGCCCGCAGCATCGTCACCATCGTGGCCACATCGGCGATGCGCGGCACGCGGCGGATGACGCAGGTCTCGTCGGTCAGCAGGCTGGCGGCCAGCAGCTTGAGCACCGAGTTCTTGGCGCCCGACAGCGCGACCTCGCCGGCCAGACGCCTGCCGCCGCTCACCTGCAGGCGGGCATCCTCTTCTCTCAACCCGTCCACGAGATGATCATGGGCACACACCACCCCGGGAGCAAGCCCGGGCCCTCAGCTGACACGACGACGAGCGATGTTCAGTCTGTTCTCGGCTCGCTTGAGCGCCTGCTCCGCCCGGTAGTAGTCGACATCGGCTTGCTGACCAGGATCGGCGCGCATCTTCAGGAGATCCTGATTGCGGGCCACCTCCTGCTCGGCGCGGGCGATATCGATGGCGCCGGCCAGCTCACCGTGATCGACCACGACGAACACGGTATCGAACAGCACCTGAGCGTAGCCGACGCCTGTGGCGATATAGGCCCAGGTTCCGTCGGTCTTGCGCACGCGCGTCTCGCCGATGCGCAGCAGCGTCACCAGCGGCTCATGGCGCGGCAGGATACCCATCTCTCCCTCGACGCCGGGCAGCACGGCCATGAAGACGTCGTCGCGATAGATCTCGCCGTCCGGCGTTACGACCTCGATGTGCAGTTCGTGTTCCGCGGCCACGACCGGCCTCAGGCGCTCGCCGTCGCAGCCGCCTTGCGCGCCTGCTCGACCGCTTCGTCGATTCCGCCGACCATGAAGAACGCCTGCTCGGGCATGTCGTCGCACTTGCCGTCGACAACATCTTTGAAGCCGCGCACGGTCTCGCTGAGCGGGATGTACTTGCCGGGGATACCGGTGAACTGCTCGGCCACATGGAACGGCTGCGAGAGGAAGCGCTCGATCTTGCGGGCCCGCTGGACGACCACCTTGTCCTCGTCCGAGAGCTCGTCCATACCGAGAATCGCGATGATGTCCTGAAGCTCGCGGTAGCGCTGGAGGATCTCCTGCACCCGGGAAGCCACCTCGTAGTGGGCGTTGCCCACGGCGTCGCGGGTGAGGATGCGGGACGTCGAGTCGAGAGGATCGACGGCCGGGTAGATGCCCTTCTCCACGATCGCGCGCGACAAGACCGTGGTCGCGTCCAGGTGGGCGAACGAGGCCGCCGGCGCGGGGTCGGTGAGGTCGTCGGCGGGGACGTAGATCGCCTGCACCGACGTCACGGAGCCGCGCTTGGTGGAGGTGATGCGCTCCTGGAGCTCGCCCATCTCATTGGCGAGGGTCGGCTGGTAGCCCACGGCGCTCGGCATACGGCCGAGGAGGGCCGAGACTTCCGAGCCGGCCTGCACGAAGCGGAAGATGTTGTCGATGAACAGCAACACGTCCTGGCCGCCCATCTCGCGGAAGTACTCCGCGATGGTGAGGCCGGAGAGGCCGACGCGCAGACGGGCGCCCGGCGGCTCGTTCATCTGGCCGAAGATGAGGGCGGTCTTGTCGATGACGCCGGACTCCTTCATCTCGATCCAGAGGTCGTTGCCCTCACGGGTGCGCTCGCCCACGCCGCAGAACACCGACATACCGCCGTGCTCGGCGGCGATGTTGCGGATGAGCTCCTGCACGATGACGGTCTTGCCCACGCCGGCGCCGCCGAAGAGGCCGACCTTGCCGCCCTTGACGTACGGCGCGATCAGGTCGACGACCTTGATGCCGGTCTCGAAGATCTCGTCCGTCGGGTCAAGCGTCCTCGAAGTCCGGGGCGGGCCGGTGGATCGGCCAGCGCTCGCAGTCGCTGAGGTCGTCCTCGAGGTTGTCGATGGTCTGGCCAGTCACATTGATCAGCCGCCCGAGCGTTCTCTCGCCCACCGGAACGCTGATCGCCTGGCCGGTGTCGAACACCTCGATCCCACGGGCGAGGCCGTCCGTCGAGTCCATCGCGACCGCACGCACCTTGTGGTCGCCGAGGTGCTGCTGCACCTCGCAGACGACCATGCGTGCGGCCTCGCCTTCACCGATGGTAACCTGCACGGCGTTGTAGATGGGCGGCACCTCGTCCGGGAAGCGGACGTCGATCACCGCCCCGATGACCTGGACCACAGTACCTGTGTTCATACTCTGTACTCCCGCTGTTCCGTATGGAGTGGGACTGGCGCCACGGCTGCCTACGCGAGTCCTTCGGCGCCGGCCACGACCTCGAGAATCTCCTGGGTGATGGCCGCCTGACGGGCGCGGTTCAGCTTCAACGTCAGGGTCCCCAGCATCTCCTCCGCACTATCGCTTGCGTTCCGCATGGCGCTCATGCGAGCGCCCTGCTCGCTGGCGCTGGACTCGAGCAGCGCCCGATACACGGCGATCTCGACGTAGGCCGGCAGGAGCGCCTCCAGGATCGTGCTCGGACTCGGCTCGTAGATGAAGCTGACAGGTCCGGGCTCTCTCCCCTTCCCGACAACCGCCTCTTTCGGCACGGGGAGGATGACCTCGTCGAACAGGGTCTGCTCGACCGGCGACGTGAAGTGGTTGTACACCAGTCGCACGCGATCGACCTCACCCTTGAGGTAGAGATCGATGAGGTAGGCGGTGATCTCCTTGGCGTCGCTGACCTGCGGCTTGTCGCTCAATCCCTGCCAGGTCCGCTCGAGCCGGCACCCCCTGAACTTCAGGGTGCCGATACCCTTGCGGCCGACCGCAATGACGCGCGTCTCGACGCCGTCGTTGCGCAGTGACCGTTCGATCTCGAGCGCCTTGCGCACGACGTTGGCGTTGAACGCGCCCGCGAGTCCGCGGTCGCCGGTCATGGCGAGGACCGCGACGGTCTTGACGGGGCGCTGCTGCATGAGCGCGTAGTCCCGCGTTTCGGAGGAGTACGTCGCGAGATCGAACATCATCTCGATCATGTCGCGGGCGTACGGCCGCAACGCTTCGATCCGCTGCTGGTTGCGGCGCAGCTTCGCCGCGGCCACCATCTCCATGGCCTTGGTGATCTTGCGCGTGTTCTGGACCGAGCCGATGCGCCGGCGGATGTCGCGCAGCGTCGCCACGTCAGGCTCCTGCCTCCACGGTGGCAGCCTCCGCCGGTTCGAGGTCCTCGCCGGCGAGCATCGCCGGAGCGAACGAGGCATGGAAGGTCACGATGGCGTCCCTGAGCATGGCCTCGCTCTCAGGCGAGAGGACCTTCTCGTCGCGGATCGCCGCCAACACGGCCGGGCACTGGCTGCGCAGGTAGTCTCGCAGTCCCTCCACGAAGGCGTGGACGCGCGGGATCTCGATGTCGTCCAGGTACCCCTGCGTGCCGGCGAAGATCATGGACACCTGCTCCTCGACCGGAATCGGGTCGAAGAGACCCTGGTTGAGGAGCCCGATCATGCGCTCGCCGCGGGCCAGCGTGCGCTTGGTCGCCTCGTCGAGATCTGACCCGAACTGGGCGAACGCCTGCAGCTCGCGGAACTGGGCGAGGTCGATGCGCAGACGGCCGGCGACCTGCTTCATCGCCTTGATCTGCGCGTTGCCGCCGACGCGACTGACCGAGATGCCGATGTTGACGGCCGGCCGCACGCCGCTGTAGAAGAGGTCGCTCTGCAGGAAGATCTGGCCGTCGGTGATCGAGATCACGTTGGTCGGAATGTACGCGGACACGTCGCCGGCCTGGGTCTCGATGACCGGGATGGCGGTCAGCGACCCGCCGCCGAGCTCGTCGTTGAGCTTGCACGCGCGCTCCAGCAGACGGGAGTGGAGGTAGAACACGTCGCCCGGGAACGCCTCGCGCCCCGGCGGGCGGCGCAGCAGCAGCGACATCTGTCGGTAGGCGTCGGCCTGTTTGGAGAGGTCGTCGTAGAAGCAGACGGCGTGCCGCCCGCTGTAGAGGAAGTACTCCCCCATCGCGGCGCCGGCATACGGCGCGAGGTACTTGAGCGGCGCCGAGGCGGAGGCGGGAGCGGCGACAACGATGGTGTAGTCCATCGCGCCGTACTCCTCGAGCTTGCGCACGACCTGCATGATCGTCGAGGCCTTCTGCCCGATGGCGACGTACACGCAGATCTCGTTCTGGCCCTTCTGGTTGATGATCGTGTCGACGATCAGAGACGTCTTGCCGGTCTTGCGGTCGCCGATGATGAGCTCGCGCTGACCACGGCCGATAGGGATCATCGAGTCGATCGCCTTGATGCCGGTCTGCAGCGGCTCCTTCACCCCCTGACGCGCGACGACGCCCGGCGCCTTGAACTCGACCGGACGGTAGTGCTCGGTGTCGATCGGGCCCTTGTCGTCGAGCGGGCGGCCGAGCGGGTCGACGACGCGACCGACCAGGGCCTCCCCGACCGGCACCTGCAGGACTCGGCCGGTGCGTCTGACGAGGTCGCCTTCCTTGATCAGAATGTCCTCACCGAGCAGCACGGCGCCGACGTTGTCTTCTTCGAGGTTGAGGGCGAGGCCGATGACGTCGTGCGGCAGCTCGAGCATCTCCATCGCCATACATCCGCGCAAGCCGTAGATGCGGGCGATGCCGTCACCGACCTGGAGCACCGTGCCGACCTCGCCGACTTCGACTTCAACCTGGTAGCCCTCGATCTGCGACTTGAGGACCGCGGCGATCTCTTCTGGACGCAGCTTCACTCCACTTCCCCTCTCAGTTCTGCCGTAGCCAGCCGGCGGCGCAGCTGGCGGATACGCGCCTTCAGGCTACTGTCGACGATGACGTCGCCGACGCGCAGGACAAGACCTCCGATGATGTCGGGATCGACCCGTTGGGTGAGCTCGACCCGACGCCCGGTCACCTTCTCGACCCGCGCCACGATCCTCTTGCTCGCCTCGGGATCGAGCTCCATGGCCGACGTGACGTCGACCTTCACCAGAGCGGCCGCTTCTGCGGCGAGAGCGCCGTAGGCTTCGTTCAGCTCCGGGAGAATGCTCATGCGACCCCGTCCGAGAAGCAACTGCAGCGTGTTGGCCACCAGAGGCTGCCCCGACCGGGCCATCTCCGCGACGACACGCTGCTTGGCGCTCACGTCGATCTGCGGATCCGCAAGCACCCTCCGCAGCGCGTCCGACGACTCGACGGCCGTCGCAAACGCGTCGAGGTCGCCCTGAACCGCCTCAACCGCGTTGGCGTCGCTCGCGGCCTCGAACAGGGCCCTTGCGTAAACGCGTGCTACCTGCTCTGTGCTCAACCCTTGCTCTCCAGACCGAGTTCTTCGATCTTCAGCTCAGCCAGAGCCTCGTCGATGAGCCGCGCCTGATCAGCCTCGCTGAGACTGCGCACGGTCACCTTCTCGGCGGCCAGCGCCGTGAGATCGGCGATCTGCCCCTTGAGATCGCGCAGGGCAGCGCGCGTATCGCGCTCGATCTGCTCGTGAGCCTGCTCCAGGACGCGTTCGGCCTGCGCGCGCGCCTCGGCCATGATCTCTGCCTTCGCGTGCTCGCCGGTGGTGCGCGAACGCTCGAGGATGTCCTCGGCCTCCTTGCGCACCTTGGCGAGCGTGGCGTGGTACTCGTCACGCAGTCGCTGCGCCTCGGCGCGCGTCTGCTCGGCTGTGTCGAGACTCTCCTGAATCGCGTTGCGCCGCTTGTCGATCATCGACTGCAAGGGCCCGAAGGCGTAGCGCCAGAGGACGAACAAGGCGATACCAAACGTGATCAGGGTCCAGATCATCAGACCCCACTCGGTGTTCAGCACTGTGTCCTCCGTTCCCTCGTACAGGTTCTCGTCAGGCGACGAAGATGAGGATGAGCGCGACCACGAACGCGTAGAGCGCCACAGCCTCGGTCACGCCGATGCCGATGAACATGTTCGTCCGCAGCTCGCCAGACACCTCGGGCTGACGGGCGATGGCCTCGAGCGCCTTGCCGATCATGATGCCCAAGCCCACACCCGGGCCCACAGCGCCAAGACCCATGGCGAGACCCGCGCCGAGCAGCTTCGCAGCTTCTGCGTCCATTCAATGACCTCCTCGAGATGTTGTTGACCGCCGTGGACTCACGGTCAGTGCTCCTGATCTAGCGCACCGCCGATATACACGGCGGACAGAATGGCGAAGATGAACGCCTGGATAAAGGCGACGAAGATCTCGAACATGTAGATCATCACGGAGCCGCCCTGGAGAACGACGGCGGCCAGGTAGCTCTGGAAGATGAGAGCCATGGCAAAGAAGACGCCGAGGATGGCGTGACCCGCTAGCATGTTGGCGAAGAGACGGACGGAGAGCGAGATGAGGCGGAAGATCTCGCTCACCGCGTGGATGCCCCAGATGATCTGCTTGAGCACGGGCGGAGCCGTGGCCGGCGCCCAGTTCTTGAAGTAGTGGAAGGCGCCGTTCTTGCGGATGCCCGCGTAGTGGGTGAACACGAACGTGAACAGCGCCAGCGTGAGGGTGACAAAGAGGTTGGCGGTGGCCGCGTAGAACCCGAACTGCTGGTGCTCCGCGAGCGGCAGCGGGAACAGCCCGATGAGGTTGTTGACGAGTACGAAGAAGAAGACCGAGGCGATGTAGGGAAACCACGTGTGCTGGCCGCTCTTCATGACCGAGCCCACGATGCCGTTGCGGGCCAGGTCGTACAGGATCTCGATGAACGACTGGAAGCGGCCCGGCTTGTCGTAGCTCAGCACCCGGTTCAGCACGAAGGCGCCGACGACGATCAGGATCGTGGCCACCAGGAGGTAGACGACGGCCTTGTTGATGGAGAGGTCGAAGGGCCCGATGGAAGGCAGTTCGACGATGGGGTGCAGGTCGAACTCGGCGGCGACCTCGAACTCCTCCTTGACGCCTCCGGGGATGAAGAAGAGGGCGACGAGAACGGCGACTGCGACCAGCACGTAGATGAGCGCCTTGCCCTTCATCAGCGAGCTCCTGCGTGCCGTGTCTGGTTGCTCAGACTGCTGTAGCCGAGCAGCCGCAGCGGCAGGTAGAGGGTGAAGACCACAAGGAACGACACTGCGGCGGTGGCGAATGCCGGCTGGGCGAACAGGCCCACCAGGGCCAGGACGCCGATGACCAGCAGGAGCCGGACGACCATGCCGCCCAAGGCGACTCCCATGGCGCCGCCGAAGGAGCCGCTGGCCTCGCCCCGGCGCCAGGCAAACACCTCAAGAGCCCAGTAGACGAGCATGAGCCCGGCTCCGAGGGCCGCAGCCCAGGCGGGCCGGTCCAGGAGCGCGGCGACGACGGCGCACACCACCGTGGCCAGGGCGAGCGCGATCGGCAAGATGAGATGCGTGCGCATGACCATCCTCCCCACGTGACCGCGTTACTTCGTCTCCAGGTAGATCGCGTAGAGCGCCAAGGCGAACCCCGCAAACACCCCGACGACAGTCACCAGGGGAAACGTGCCGACAAGCCAGTCGATCCCGGCCCCCAAGCCGAGGCCCGTAACGACGCCCCCTAAGAGCATGAAGGCAACAGTCTCCGCCGAGGTTGTCGGCTTGCGGCTGTCCTTCCCCCTGCCCACCGGGTGTTCTGGCGTCACACTATACCTTCCGCCCCAAGTGCAAGCAACACGCCCGGCGAGCCGTCCGGCGAGCCGGACGAGACTCCGCGAGCGAGCGTACCAGGGGCGTCGGTGTCACCCGGCGCCCTCGCCGTCCGGCTTGTCCCCGGGCACGACCTGACTGCGCGAGCGATAGCGGGTCAGCAGCCGAAACATGTACGCGGTGGCGATGACCGCCACAACGCTCAGGATGATGATTGCGATCCGGTTCTCGCGCTGCATGGCGATCGCCAGCGCGCTCAGCGACACGCACCAGGAGTACAGGAGCAGGACGCTCTTGCGCTGCGAGAAGCCGTGCACGAGGACGAGGTCGTGGTGAACGTGGTCCTGGCCGGCGGCGTAGAAGGGTACGCCCCGCCGCCAGCGCCGCCAGACGATCAGGGAGAGGTCGACGAACGGCACGCCGAGGACGAGGAGCGGCAGGACGAGGGCGACGGCCGCGGTGCCCTTCATCACGGACTGGACGCTGACACAGGCGAGGACGAACCCGAGCAGCATCGAGCCAGCGTCCCCCATGAAGATGCTCGCAGGATGGAAGTTGAAGCGCAGGAAGGCGAACGTCGCCCCCGCGAGCACGGCCGCGATCACCCCCATGGCCGGGAAGTGGGTACTCAGCGCGATGATCGAGAAGGTGATCGCGGAGATGCCGCAGACCCCGGCGGCCAGACCATCGAGGCCGTCGATGAAGTTGACCATGTTGATGATCATCGCCATCCAGAACGCCGTGAAGAGGATCGAGAAGATCGGCGGCAGATAGAGCAGGGCGTCGGTGAACGGTACGCCGATCCGGGCGACGCGGATGTCGAAGTAGACCGCCACCGCGATGGCCAGGAGCTGCCCGAAGAACTTCACGATCGGCTCGAGCTCGTAGAGATCGTCGAAAAGGCCAACGGCGACGACGATCGTGGCGCCGCCGATGATGCCCCAGACCGGCCGGTTGATCGGCACGAGCAGGAGAACCGCGACCAACCATCCGATGTACATGCCCAGACCGCCCAGCAGCGGCGTCGCGTACTCGTGCATGCGGCGTGTGTCGGTCGGGGTGTCGACGACCCCGGTACGCTTCGCGAGCCGGCCCATCAGCGGCGTGAGGACGTAGACGATGATGGCGGCGATCACGAACCCGAGCAGGGCCGAGCGCAAGGCGCTCGACAGACTGAGAAGGCCGCCTATGGCAGCTCCTCCCGGTGCAGCATCACGCCGGCCTCCTCGATCATCTGGAGCGAGAGCGCGTCAGGGTAGCCCTCGAGACAGTGGATCTCCTTGACGCCGCAGTTGATGAGCATCTTGGCGCAGAGGACGCAGGGTTGATGGGTGCAGTACAGGATAGCGCCGTCGATGGCGACGCCGTGCACGGCGGCCTGGATGATGGCGTTCTGCTCCGCGTGGATGGCGCGACAGAGCTCGTGTCGCTCCCCTGAGGGAATGCCCAGCTGTTCGCGGAGACAACCGATGTCGAGGCAGTGCGAGACGCCGCGCGGAGCACCGTTGTAACCCGTCGCCAGGACGCGCTTGTCGCGCACCAGGACGGCGCCGATCTGGCGGCGCAGACAAGTGGACCGCGTCGCCGCCTGCACGGCGAGCTGGAGGAAGTACTCGTGCCAGCTCGGCCGGCGGCGTGGCGCGCCCGCAGGGCGCGCCGCCTGATCGGCTGGCTCCGTCATAGGAACTCGTAGAGGGGGAAGCGGTCGAGCAGCTCGACGACCTCACGACGGAGCTCGTCGAGCGCGGCCCCGTCGTTCCGCAACTCGATCGCCCGCAGCATGAGCTCGCCCGTCGTGCGCATCTCCCGCCTCCATGAAACCGCGGGTCGTGACCGCCGGAGAGCCTACGCGCAGACCGCTGGCGACGTTGAACGAGCTCGCCTCGAAGGGGACCACGTTGCGGTTCGCCGTGATGTTGACGTGCTCCAGCAGCTCCTGGCACTGCAGGCCGTTGAGACCGGTGTTGCGCAAGTCGACGAGGGCCAGGTGCACGTCGGTGCCGCCGGAGACCAGACGAAGGCCGCCCTCGGCAAGCGTGTCGGCGAGCACGCGGGAGTTCTTCACGATCTGCTGCTGCAGGCGGCGGAACTCGTCGCTGGCGGCGATGCGCAGGCAGACGGCCTTGGCGGCGATCACGTGCATGAGCGGCCCGCCCTGCATGCCGGGGAACACGGCGCGGTCGATGGCCTTGCCGTACTCCTCGCGACACATGATCAGCCCTGCGCGAGGCCCCGTCAGGGTCTTGTGCGTGGTGCTGGTGACGACCTCACAGTAGGGCACCGGGTTGGGATGAACGCCGGCCGCGATGAGGCCGGCGATGTGGGCGATGTCGGCCAAGAGGATCGCGCCCACCTCGTCCGCGATCTCCCTGAAGGCGGCGAAGTCGACGATGCGGGGGTACGAGCTGTAGCCGCAGATGATGAGCTTGGGCCGGTGCTCGCGGGCCAGGGCGCGGACCTCGTCGTAGTCGACGGTCTCCGTCTCCGGATGGACGTGGTACGGCACGACGTTGTAGGTGCGCCCCGAGTAGTTGATGGCGAGACCGTGCGTAAGGTGGCCGCCGTGCGTGAGCTCCATGGCCATCATCGTGTCGCCGGGCTCGAGCAGGGCGAAGAGCGCGGCGAGGTTCGCGGAGGAGCCGGAGTGGGGCTGCACGTTGACGTGCTCGGCGCCGAAGAGCGCCTTGCAGCGGTCGATCGCGAGCTGCTCGACCTGGTCGACGATCTCACAGCCGCCGTAGTAGCGAGCCCCGGGCAGTCCTTCGGCATACTTGTTGGTCAGCACCGAGCCCGTCGCCTCGAGCACGGCACGGCTGGCGAAGTTCTCGCTGGCGATGAGCTCGAGCGTCTCCTGCTGGCGGATGAGCTCCTCCCTCAGCAACTCATTCAGCTCGGGATCGAGGTGATAGAGAGGTTCGCGCCGCCACTCACGGCCCACAGGGCTCACTGGAGGGCCCCCGAGCCGGCGTCGTCGATGAGATCGACGCGTTGTTGGTGCCGCCCGCCCTCGAAGGGCGTCGACATCCATACCTCGGTGATCGCCCAGGCCTCGTCCTCACTGAGCAGCCGGCCGGCCAGACAAAGCACGTTGGCGTCGTTGTGGCGCCGCGACATCTCCGCGAGATGCGGCGTCGTCGCGGCGGCGGCACGCACCCCGTCGTGCCGGTTGGCGACCATGCAGACGCCGAGACCCGTGCCGCAGACCAGCAGCCCGCGATCGGCCTCGCCGCGCGCCACCATGGCGGCGACCCGGTGGGCGTAGACGGGGTAGTCGACCGGAGCGTCGGCCGTGTCGGTCCCAAGATCGACGACCTCGTGTCCTTGGGAGCGCAGGCGGCGCACGACGGACCTCTTGACGATGTACCCGGCATGGTCTGCGCCGGCGGCAATCTTCACGATCAGCTCCCTCGCTTGAGTTCCGACGGCGTACCGCCGCCGCCGGCGCTGAGCGCGGCCGGGGCGAGGGCGCTGAACCGTCTCACGACGAGGCGATTCTATCAGTCCGGGAGGTAGAGCTCGCCGCGCGCCGTGAGTCGGACCGGCCCCCCGACCGTGACGTCGATGAGCGGCGGCCCAGCGCCGCGAACATCCGGCGAAGCTGAGGAACCGGGAAGAGCGCCGGACACCTCAAGGGGAGTACCCGGGAGCTCCGGGGGAGCGCCGCCTGGGGGCTCGGGGCCGGCGACAACCGCCACCGTGAGATAGCTCGGGCGCCCCGCGCCGCGGCCCTGAAGTACGACCCGCGCCTCGCCGGGGCGCAGCAGGCCGGCCCGCGCCAGGTACGCCGCCAGGGGGCCGGCGGCGCTGCCCGTGGCGGGGTCCTCGGGAATGCCGGCCAGCGGGAAGAGGCCGCGAGCCTCGATCCATGGGTCCTCGCGGCCCGTGAAGGCCCACGGGTAGACCTCGGCGTGCTCACGCTCAAAGGAGGGCAGCAGCCGCTCGCTGAGCCTCACCCGGGCCAGCGCCTCCGGCGAGGCCAGCGGGACGATCACGTAGTTGAGACCGGTGCCGACGGTCGCCGGGATGAGGTCCGGGCACAGATGGGCGAGCTCGAGGCCCAGCACCGCGGCGGCCCGCACGGGATCGACCGACGGCCCGAAGCGCGGAGGCCCCTGGTGAACCGTAGCGCCCACGGGCTCTCCTTCCCGGACGCTCACGTCGACGACGGTGGGTCCCACCCCGAGCTCGAGCACGACCCGAGTCACCGGCTCGACCGCGGCGACAACGCCGCGGCGCACGAGCTCGCAGGCCGTACCCACGCTGGGGTGACCGGCGAACGGCAGCTCGACCAGCGGGGTGAAGATGCGCACCCGGGCGTGGCCGCCGGCCTCGGCGGCGGCGACGAAGGTCGTCTCCGACAGGTTCATCTCGCGGGCGATGGCCTGCATCTCGGCGGCCGACAGCCCGTCGGCCGCGAAGAAGACGGCCAACGGGTTGCCCGCCAGGGGCCGCTCGGCGAAGACGTCCACCTGGTGGAAGGCCAGGGTTCTCACGGCGTCAGCCTCCCGGGGCGGCCGCCGCCAGGCGGGCCGCCACGTCCGCCTCGCTCAGCGCGCCGGGCCGCAGCACCCGCCACCTGCCGGTGGTCGAGTACTGGCCGAGGTCGACGACGGTCGAGGCGACGCCGCTCACCCGACCGGCGTCGAGCGCCAGATCACAGCGTGCGAGCAGCTTCTCGTCCAGCTCGTCGAGCGACGCCGGCGCCGGTGCGCCGCTCCGGTTGGCGCTGGAGGCGACGAGAGGGAACGGCAGCGCCCCCAGAACGCGAGCCGGCGGCGGCCAGGCCGGGACGCGCACGCCCAGCGTCGTGGCCGGCGGCGGGAAGGTCCAGTCTGGCGGGTACGGCACCACCAGGGTCAGCGGGCCCGGCAGCAGCGCCCGGCAGACGGCTCGCAGTCCGGGCGCGAGCGGCACCTGGGACTCCAGCAGGGCGAGGGACGGGAAGACGACCTGCAGCGGCTTGCGGGGATCGCGGCCTTTGGCCGTGATCAGAGCCGCCCCGACCTCCGGGGTGAGCGCACCGCCCACGCCGTAGACCGTGTCGGTCGGGAAGCAGACGAGGCGCGCGGCCCGGATCCGTTCGCCCAGCGTCGCCGCCGCCGACTCGTCGAGGGCGGCAAGGCCCACGCGCTCCGGGCCGGTCACGGAACCAAGTTCAGTCGCACGACTCGGCATACGACGCGGCGTCGCGACCAGACTCCGACGGCTCGGCGGCGCTGGTGGCGGCACCAGCCGCCGCGTTCGGACTGCCGGCGGTCGCGGCGAGATCAGCGGCCGCCGCCGGCGCATCCTGCGTCGCCAAGCGCACAGGAATGCCCCGCGCCGCCAGGTAGGCCTTGGTCTCGGGCAGAGAGTACGTGCCGTAGTGGAAGATGCTGGCCGCGAGGACGGCGTCGGCCTCGCCCTCGAGCAGCCCTTGGGCGAGGTGCTCCAGGGTGCCGACGCCTCCCGAGGCGATGACCGGCACGTCGACGGCTCTGGCGACGGCACGCGTGAGCTCCAGGTCGTAGCCGTCAAGCGTCCCGTCGCGGTCCATGCTGGTGAGCATGAACTCGCCGGCGCCCAGCTCGGCCGCCCGTACGGCCCACGCGACGGCGTCCATGCCGGTGGCCGTACGGCCTCCGTGCACGTACACCTCCCAGCGCGGAGGCGAGCCGTCCGAGCCGCTGCCCGCGACACGCCTGGCGTCGATGGCCACTACCACACACTGGGCGCCAAAACGCCCGGCGCAGCGCCGAACCAGCTCGGGGTCCTCCACCGCAGCTGTGTTCATCGTCACCTTGTCGGCGCCGGCGGCGAGGATGAGGCGAACATCGTCGACGCTGCCCAGGCCGCCACCGATCGTGAAGGGGATGAAGACCTGTTCGGCACATCGTGCCGCCAGCTCGGCGATGATCTCGCGGCGTTCGTGCGAAGCGGTGATATCGAGGAAGACGAGCTCGTCGGCGCCCTCGGCGTCGTAGCGGGCTGCCAGCTCGACCGGGTCGCCGGCGTCGCGCAACCCGACGAAGTTCACGCCCTTGACCACCCGCCCGTCGCGCACGTCGAGGCAGGGGATGACGCGCTTCATGTGCATGTGGGGGTCCTCCCGCGCGGGCCTTCAGCCCTCGAACACGGCCCGCGCCTGGGCGACCGTGAACACACCCTCGTACAGAGCACGGCCGATGATCACGCCGACGACGCCGGGCGTCTGGATCCTGGCCAGCCGCTCGAGATCGTCGAGCCACGCGATGCCGCCCGACACGATGAGCTCGAGCGACGTCGACGCCGCGATCTCCTCGAGGCCGGTGAAGTCCGGGCCGCGGAGCATGCCGTCGCGAGCCACGTCCGTGTACACGACGCGCCTGACGCCACGCTCCTCGAGGACCTTGACGAAGCGGCCGACCGTCATCTGCGAGCGCTGCTGCCAGCCGTGAGTCGCGACCATGCCGCCGCTGACGTCCACCCCGACGACGAGCCGCTCGCCGAGCCAGTTCAGCGCCGTCTCGAGCAGGTCCGAGGCGCTGACCGCCGCCGTGCCAAGCACGACCCAGTGGACGCCGATACCGGCGATGTAGGCGAGGCTCTTGGGGCTGCGCACGCCGCCGCCGTACTGTACCGGCAAGTTCACGGCCTTGACGATGCGCTCGACGATGTCGACGTTGGTCATCTCGCCCGTGCGCGCTGCGTCGAGGTCGACGACGTGCAGCGCCTCGGCGCCCTCGGCCTCCCACTGGCGCGCCAGCTCCACCGGATCGTCGCCGAACACCGTCGCGTCGTTGAAGTCTCCGCGCCTGAGCCGAACGGCCTTGCCGCCCTGAATGTCGACTGCCGGAAAGACGATCATGAGCTGTGCACCTTTCCCCGGACACGCTGCACGAATCCAGCCAGCAGATGCAGACCGGCGCGCGAGCTCTTCTCAGGATGGAACTGTACCGCCCAGACGTTGTCCCGTGCCACTGCCGCGACGACAGGCTCTCCATAGTCGGTTGTCGCGGCCACGATGGACGGGTCCGAAGGACGAGCGGCGTAGGAGTGCACGAAGTACATGGCAACGCCGTCCGACAGACCGCCCGCCATCTCGCGGCCGGCAGCCGTCCACGCGAGCTCGTTCCAGCCGATGTGTGGCACTTTGAGGCCGGTCTCGAGTCGCTCGACGGTGCCCGCATAGATGCCGAGCCCTGGCCAGCGGCCGCCCTCGCCGCTACTCTCGAAGAGGAGTTGCAGTCCGAGGCAGACGCCGAGGAAGGGCACCCCCGCGGCGATGCGCTCAACGACCACGGCGCCGAGGCCGCTCTGGTCCAGCCGCTCGGCCGCGTCGCGAAAGGCGCCGACGCCCGGGAGCACGACGGCGTCGGCGTCGCGCACAGCTGTCGTGCTCGCCGTGACGCGCGTCTCGGCGCCGCTCCGCTCGAGCGCCTTGGCGACGCTGGCCAGATTGCCCATGCCGTAGTCGACGACCGCCACGATCGGGCGGCCGTCCTGTCGCGACGTGATCAGAGGATCCCTTTCGTCGATGGCACCCCGCCTGCCGCCGTTTGCTCGCAGGCCTGCGCCAAGGCCCGCGCGACACCCTTGAAGACAGCCTCGACGATGTGGTGCGCGTCGCCGCCGGCCAGCAGACGGACGTGCAGGGTCAGGCCGGCCTGCATCGCCAGTGAGCGGAAGAAGTGAGCGGCGAGATCGCCGTCGAAGGTGCCGATGCGCACGCCCGCGAGCTGCAGATCGTGGGCGAAGTAGGGCCGGCCCGAGAGGTCGAGGGCGACCATCGCCAAGGCCTCGTCCATCGGCAAGAGGAAGGAGCCGTAACGCCGCATGCCGCCCTTGTCGCCCAGCGCCTCGCGCAGCGCCTGACCGAGGGCCAGCGCGACGTCCTCGACCGTGTGGTGCCCATCGACATCGAGGTCACCCTCCGCTTTGACGGTGAGATCGAAGGCGCCGTGGTACGCGAACAGTTCGAGCATGTGATCGAAGAACCCGATGCCCGTCTCGATGTCGGCAACGCCGGAACCGTCGACGACGAGCGTGACGCTGATGTCTGTCTCGGAGGTGGTGCGGCGAACGTCTGCGCGGCGCTGCATGGCTCTACTCCTCGGGGGCGCGAAGGCGGGCCGAGCGGGCGTGCGCCCTGAGCCCCTCCTCTTCGGCGATCGTCGCCACGTGTGGCGCGAGCGCCGCGGCGGCGGCGCGGTCGAGTTCTACCACAGCCATCCGCTTCTGGAAAGAAGTACGGAGAGACCCTGGGCGAAGCGCGCGGAGCCGCCGGTGGGCAGCACGTGGTTGCTCCCGGCGGCGTAGTCGGCGAAGGCTGTCGCCGCATACGGCCCGACGAAGACCGCGCCGGCGTTGCGGACGAGTGGCACCAGAGCCCGCGCGCCGGTGACGTGCAGCTCGAGGTGCTCGGGGGCGAACCAGTTGCACAGCGCGATCGCGGCCGCCCTGTCCGGGCACGTCACCACGGCCACATTGTCGTGCCCGATGCCGAGCTCGCCGCCGAGCTCGGCGACCGTCCGGCCGACGGCCTCGGCCAGTGTGCCGCCGACGTCCGCGAGACAGGCCATCGACCCCGCGCCGTGCTCTGCCTGCGCGAGCAGGTCGGCGGCCAGCCAGGCCGGGTCGGCCGTCTCGTCGGCGATCACCAGGACCTCGCTCGGGCCGGCCAGGCCGTCGATGCCGACCTCTCCCATCACCTGGCGCTTCGCCTCGGTGACGTAGGCGTTGCCGGGCCCAACGATGACGTCGCAGCGAGGGACGGCGGCGGTGCCGAAGGCCATCGCCGCCACCGCCTGGGCGCCGCCGATGGGGTAGAGGTCGTCGACCCCGAGGAGCTCACAGGCGGCGGCCACGCCGGCGGCCACGCCGCCGCCCCGCCGCGGCGGCGAGCAGACGACGACGCGGCCGACGCCGGCGACCTGTGCCGGGATCGCGGTCATCAGCACCGAGGAGGGGTAGTTGGCCAGCCCGCCGGGCACGTAGAGACCCGCGACGGCCAGCGGGACGACCTCCTGGCCGACCAGCTGCCCCTGCGGCAGGGTGGCGCGCCAGGCGGCAGGCGCCTCCCGACGGTGGTACTCGCGGATATTGTCGGCGGCCAGCTCCAGAGCCTCGCGAAGGGCAGGCGCCAGCGAAGCGAGACAGCGCTCCCGCTCGACCCTCGGGACGGCGTACGCCGCGGGCAGCTCGACGCCGTCCAGCCGGACGGCGTGCGCCCGCACCGCGTCGTCGCCGCGGTCGCGCACATCCTCGACAATCATGCCGACGGCCGCGCGCACCAGGGCGGCCGACGGCGCGAAACGGCGCAGGGCGGCAACCGTCGCCGCGACGTCCTCTGACCACGGCAGTATCTTCATGCTCCTCCACGCACCTCTCGCAGGCTGTCGACGAGTCCGGCCAGACGGGCGCCGCGCAGCGTGTGAGCCTGGCGCCCCGTCACGAGGCGGGCGCTGCAGTCGGCGACCACCTCGCGGGCGACGAGTTCGGGCTCGCCCTCAGGGATGACGCCCTCCAGCTCCACGACGCCGTCGGCCACGCCGACTGCGACCGCCAACCAGGGTGCGGCGTCGACCGCCATCGGCTCGACCTCCCGTCCTGATTGGGCGAAGTGGCCGGCCGTCGTCCGCGGGAAGCGCGTCGCGAGGCGGAGACGGCGGCGCGGCGGATCCGACGGCGGCGGCGTCGCGCAGACCAGACGCCGGCGGGCGACGCCGAGATCGAGGAGCTCGACGACGTCCGCACCGTATTCGAGCAGCGCCTCCTTGCCGACCACGCCGGCGTCGGCGCCGCCAAGCATGCAGATCGTGAGGACGTCCCGGGCGGACGCGAGGATCCATTCGACCTCGCCGGTCCGTACTATGGCGGGACCGGCCGCCTGCCGCAGCGGCGCGACGAGCAGGCCGGCGGCGGCGAGCAACTCGAGCACGTCGGCCGGCAGACGCTCGCCGTCGCGCGCGAGCGCCACTCTCACGAGCGCCTCGCCGGTCGCTCCAGAGCGCGAAGAACCTCGCGCCAGCCGCCCGAGACGCCGTGCCCGTCCGGAAGATCGACCCAGAAGGTGTTGCCACGCCGGTAGACGCAGGGCCGAGCGTTCGTCTCAGCGTCCTCCGGCAGGGCCGCCACGGCCCAGCCCAGACGCCGGAGCTCGGCGGCCCGGGCCGGTTGCTCGAGGCCACCGACGAACGGCAGCGGAGGGGCCGGCGGCGGCGGCAGCGCGCCGGCCTCGTCGAGCGCCTCCTCGAGGCGGTCGAGTCCGATGGCGAACCCTACGCCTGGGATGTCCCAGTCGAACCGCGCAAGCAGGCCGTCGTACCGCCCTCCCGAGGCGATTGGCAGCCCGACCCCGGGAGCATAGGCCTCGAAGACAAGATCGCTGTAGTACGTGAGATCCTGGAACAGCCCCAGGTTGAAGGTGAGCACGCCGCCGTACCCCGCTTCCTCGACGAGGTCGTGGACGCTCACGAGGCGTTCGATGGCCAGCTCCATGGCGGCGCTTGTGGCCAGCTTGCGGGCCTGCACGAGGCTGTCGCGGGTGCCGCTCAGCTCGAGGCTGCGCTGCAGCGCCTTGCGCGCCGCGTCGCCGCGGTCCGACTTGCCGGCGATGCTCTCGAGGAGCGGGTAGTCGCGGTCGGCGAGCGCCTCCAGCAGCTTGGCGGCGTCGTCGGCGTCGAGGCCGAGCGAGTCGACGAGAGCCCGGTGATACGCCACCGTGCCGAGCGACACGCGATACTCTCGCAGGCCGAGAGAGCTGAGCGCGTCGCAGAGCAGCGTCACGGCCTCGGCGTCGGCCGCCGCCGTGCGCAGCCCGAGCAGCTCAGCCCCGGCCTGCACGAACTCGCCATCCTGGCCGCGCTGCGGCGCCCACGGCCGGATCGAGGGCGCGACGTAGCAGAAGCGCAGCGGCGGCGGCTCGTCGTTGAAACGGCTCGCCGCGAGCCGCGCTACTGGCACCGTCATGTCGGTGCGGACCATCAGAGGCCTGCCCTGATCGTCCCAGAGGCGGTATCCCGCCCCGAGCGTGTCGTCGTCCGCGACCTCGAGCGTCGCGGCGAACTCGAGCCACGGCGTGATCACCTCGCCGTAGCCATACGCCTCGAACCGTGCGCGCAGGACTGCCTCGACGACGCGCCGCCGGCTCGACTCGGGCGGCAGGATATCGCGCATTCCCTCGGGGATCACCGGTCCCTCTTCCCGGACGCGCCGCTCCTCATCAGCCGGCCCCGATGCAGCTCTCGCCCAGCAACGCCTTGAGCTCCGCGTAGAGCCCGGCGACGGGCGCCACACGAAGGCTGTCGCCCACCCGGAGGCGCGCCCGCTGATCCTGGCAGACCATCTCCACCACGACCGGAACCTCGCCCGGGAAGTCCTGGAGCACGCGGCGCAGGTCGTCGATGGCCGAAGGCTGCGCCCGACCGGCGTCGACGGTCACCGTGAGCGGCCGGTATTCGCTGACCCCCGAGAAGGGCAGCGCCTCCATCGCGATCAGTGTGGTTTCGGTGTCGGCCTTGCGCTCCACCCTGCCCTTGATCTTGACGATGGCGTCCTCGACCAGGAGTTCCTTGTGCTGCTCGTAGACGGCCGGCCAGGCGCGGCACTCGACGCCGCCGTCGACGTCCTCCAAGCGGAAGGCGAGCCACACGCCGCCGTTCTTGCTGACCTTCTTCTGGGCGTTGGAGATAATGCCGCCGGTCCAGACGATCGCGCCGTCGTCCCTGTCGTCGAGCGCGCTGGCCGCGGTCTCGGTCTCGTCGCGGAGCTGCTCGCGAAGGCCCTGCAGAGGATGGGCCGACACGTAGAGCCCGAGCGCCTCCTTCTCGCCCTTAAGCAGCGTGGCCTGGTCGAACTCGCGCTGCGGCACACGAGGCGTGTGCGCCTGGACGTCGTCAGGAGTCATGGCGTCGAAGAGACCCACCTGGCCGTCGGCGTCGTCCTTGCGTCGCCGTTCGCCGGCCGCCATGGCGGCCGGCAGCGTCTCCAGCATCCCCCGCCGCGGGTCGCCGGTGCTGTCGAAGGCGCCGCTGCGAATGAGCGCCTCGAGGGTGCGCTTGTTGGCGACCTGGGCGTCGACGCGGCCGCAGAAGTCGTAGATCGACGCGAACGGCTCGGCGGCGCGGGCGCGGATGATCGCCTCGATGGCGCCGCGCCCCACGCCTTTGACTGCGTTCAGCCCGAAGCGGATCTTGCCCTTGACCACCGTGAAGCCGACGTCGCTCTCGTTGACGTCCGGGGGAAGAACCTCGATGCCGAGCTCGTGGCACTGGTTGACGTAGAAGGGCACTTTGTCCTTCGTGTTCATGACGCTGGAGATGAGCGCCGCCATGTACTCGACCGGGTAGTTGGCCTTGAGCCATGCGGTGCGGTAGCTGATGAGGGCGTAGCAGGCGGCGTGGCTCTTGTTGAACGAGTAGTCGCCGGTCGCCTCGAAGTTCGCCCAGAGCTTGCCGGCGATCGCCGGCGGCAGGCCGCTCTCGCCGAGGCCCCGCATGAGCGGCTCGCGGAGCGAGGCCATCAGCTCCTTGTTCTTCTTGCTGATGGCCTTGCGCAGGTCGTCCGCCTGGGCGGGACTGAAGCCGCCTACCCGGCGGGCGATGGCCATGTACTGCTCCTGGTAGATGGTCACGCCGTGGGTGGGTTCGAGGATGGGGCGCAGGGCCTCGTGATCGTAGACGACCGAGGCCGGGTTCTTCTTGTTGCGAGCGTAGGCTGAGATGTACTGCATCGGCCCCGGCCGGTAGAGCGCGACGATGGCGATGAGGTCCTCGAAGCGCGTCGGTCCGACCTCCCGCAGCGCCTCGCGCATCCCAGGGCTCTCGAACTGGAAGACGCCCGTGGAATCGCCTCGAGCGAGCATCGCATACGTCTTCGCGTCGTCCAGCGGAAGCTGGTCGATGGCGATGCACAGGCCGTCTGTCTTCTCGATGATCTCGAGGGCGGCCTCGATGACGTCGAGGTTGCGGAGACCGAGAAAGTCCATCTTGAGCAGGCCGAGCTGGGCGACGTCGTTCATGTCGAACTGCGTCACGATCTCGGCGTCGCCCTTCTGCTGCAGAGGCACGTACTCCGTGAGCGGCTGGTCGCTGATCACCACCGCGGCGGCGTGGATGGAGTCGTTGCGGATGAGCCCCTCGAACGACATGGCCAGGTCGACGACCTCTTTGACCTGCTCGTCGGCCTCGTAGGCCTGGCGCAACTCGCCGCCGGGCGCCATGGCCTGCTCGAAAGTCGCCGGCGGCGCCTGTTCGGGGATCATCTTGGCGATCCTGTCGCCGACGGCGTACGGCAGGCCCATGACGCGCGCCGCGTCGCGCGTAGCGGCGCGCGCCGCCATCGTGCCGAACGTGATGATCTGAGCGACGTGGTCGCGACCGTACTTGCGGGCCACGTAGTCGATGACCTCCTCGCGCCGGTCGACGCTGAAGTCCATGTCGATGTCGGGCATGCTCTTGCGGCCGGGGTTGAGGAAGCGCTCGAAGAGGAGGTCATACTCGAGCGGGTCGATGTCGGTGATGCCGAGGGCGTAGCTGACGATGGACCCGGCGGCCGACCCGCGGCCGGGTCCGACGGCGATGCCGTTGTCCTTGGCGAACTTCACGTAGTCCCAGACGATCAGGAAGTACGCCTCGAACCCCATCTCGCCGATGACGCCGAGCTCGAAGTCGAGGCGCTCGCGCACCTCCGCGCCGGGCTCGCCGCCGTAGCGGCGGACGACGCCCCGCTCGCAGAGCTGGCGCAGGTAGGCACCCTCGGTGTACCCCTCGGGGACCGGATACGTCGGCAGCTTGTAGCCGCCGAAGTCGAGTGTGACATTGCAGCGCCCGGCGATCTCGACGGTCGCGTCGCAAGCGCCAGTGTGATCCTTGAAGCGTTCGCGCATCTCCTCGGCCGACTTGAGGTAGAACTCGTCGCTCGAGTACTTCATGCGCTTCTCGTCGCTGAGGTTGCTCTGCGTCTGGATGCAGAGCAGCGCGTCGTGGGCGTGGCAGTCGTCGTGGCAGAGGTAGTGGACGTCGTTGGTCGCGACGGTTCGCAGACCGGCTCGCTCGGCGAGACGCTCGAGCTTCGGCAGCAGCTCGCGCTGCTCGGGCAAGCCGGCGTCCTGAAGCTCGACGTAGACGTTCTCCGGACCGAGCAGGCCGGCCAGCCGGCGGACATCGGCCAGCGCCGCCTCGTCGTCGCCGTCCTTGAGCAGCATCGCCGCGCGTCCGCTGAGGCACCCGGTCAAAGCGATGAGCCCCTCGTGGTGCTCGCCGAGCAGTTCCCAGTCGGCGCGCGGCTTGTAGTAGTAGCCCTCGAGGTAGGCGCGCGTGGAGAGCTTGACCAGGTTGCGATAGCCGATGTTGTCGCGGGCGAGGAGCGTGAGGTGGGCGTTGCGCTCCTTGACGCCGGCCCGCGAGCGGCGGTCGGTCGCCATGTAGAGCTCCAGGCCGATGATCGGCTTGATGCCCTCCTTGAGGGCGGCGCTGTAGAACTTCACGGCGCCGCCTAGTGTGCCGTGGTCGGTGAGGGCCACCGCCGGCATGCCGAGTTCCTTGGCCCTCTGGACGAGGCTCTTGACACGGCAGGCGCCGTCGAGCAGCGAGTATTCGCTGTGGACGTGCAGATGAACGAAATCGGAGGCCATTGAGTGCCTGGATTCTAGCACGGAGCCGTTTTCCGCAGTACGCCCGGCGCGTCGCCGCAGCCGGCGACGGGAGCGGCGCTCACTCGCCGGGCTGGGCCGCCCCGGCCGACTGCCGCCCGCGGCGGGCAGCCACTTCGTGCCGCGGCCGGTCGAGCCCCGTGAGTCTGCCGAGCCAGCGAGGCAGGTACCAGTTCCACTCCCCGAGCAGCACCATCGTGGCCGGCACGATGACGAGGCGCACGACGGTGGCGTCCAGCAGGATGGCGACCGAGAGCCCGACCCCGAACTGTTTGATCAGCGGGTCGGGGTGGAGGATGAAGCTCGCGAACACCGTGACCATGATGAGGGCGGCGGCCGTGATGACGCGGGCGCTGGCGCCCACGCCCGACCGCACGGCCTGGTAGGAGTCCTCGCCGGCCTCGTGGTAACCGAAGATCTGGCTGAGGAGGAAGACCTCGTAGTCCGTCGAGAGGCCGAAGAGGACAGCGAACATGAGCAGCGGCACGTAACTGGCGATCGCCACCGTGCCATACGGGCTTGAGATGCCAACCGCCGCCAGCCCCCAACCCCACTGGAAGACCGCGGTGAGCACGCCGAACGCGGCGCCCACGGCGAGCAGGTTGCAGATGATCGCCTTGAGCGGCACGAGCAGCGAGCGGAAGGCGACCAGCAGCACGATAAAGCTCAACCCCAGGACGACGGCGATCACCAGTGGAAGGCGACCGGCGATGAGCTCGGCGAGGTCGTCGTAGGCGGCCGTGACCCCGCCGACGTGGCCTGTCAAGCCGCTGCCCGCGGTCGCCGCGGGGATGACCTCGTCGCGCAGGCGGCCGACGAGGTCGGCGGTGACGGGATCGGCCGGCCGCGTCGTCGCCGTGACCGCAAGCACGGCCGCGCTGCCGCTCTCGTTGACTCGCGGCGGCGCGACCGAGGAGACGCCGGGCGTCGCCGCAAGGGCGTCTTGGAGCGCGACGAGCCGCGCGTCGGTCGCACGCGCCTGGCCGCCCGCCTTCGTCAGCATGCCGACGAGGTCGCCTCGGAGGTCGCGCGCCCTGCCGGCCCGCCGCTCGAGACGGCGCTTCTCGCGCGCGAGGCGCCGGGCGTCACGCCTCAGGTCGCTCGCCTCACGCTTCAGTGTGGCGCCCGCCGCCGTGAGACCGGCGGCCTGCGACTGGAGCGCCGCGCCTTGCGCCTCCAGCGCCGCCGTGCGCGCCTCGAGCCTGCGGCCCTTCGCCGCCAGGCGCTCCCCCTGACGGGCGAGCGCCTCGCCCTCCTGCTGCAGCGCAGCGATCTGCGCCTGCACCTGCTGGGCACGCCCGGCCAGCGCCGCGAGCTGCGCCTGCAGGGCGGCGATCTCGGCTGGGTCATCAGAGGTGGCGATCTGCTGCTGGACGGCGGCGATCTGGGCCGCCAAAGCCTGCCCCTCGGCCGCCAGCGCCTGACCCTCGGCGGCGAGGCGCGCCTCGTGCTTCGTCAGGCGCGCCTTCTCCGCAAGCAGACGCGAACCCTCGGCCTGCAGGGCCCTGCCCTGCGCCTCCAGCGCCGCCTTGCGCGCCCGCAGGCCGGCCGCCTGGGCCTCGAGGCCGGCCTGGTGGCGCTTCAGGGCCGCGCCCCGCTCCTTCAGCGTCTCCGCTTGCCTCCCCAGCCGCTCGCCGTCGGCCTTGAGACTGCGAGCGAGCCGCTCGGCCGTGGCCTTCTTCTCCTCGTATGCGGTGCTCGCCGTGGCCGCGGGATCGAACTCCACCGCCACGAGCAGCCGGCCGTTCGCCCCGGGGCCGAGTCCCGCCGCAATGAGATCGAAGGCGCGCCGCGATGTCGTGTCTGTGGAGGTCACGCCCAAGTCCTCCTGCCCGAGACGCAGCGAGAGCGTCGGCAACGCCAGCGGCACGAGCACGAGCAGGCCCGCGATCAGCGCCACCCACGGGTGCCGCGTCACCGCGCCCGCCCAGCGCGCCCAGGCGTTCTCGCGGTCGGGTGAGCTGAACAGGCGCCGCCAGCCGGGGAGGTGCAGCGCGTCGACGCGCCGCCCGAGCAGGGCGAGCATGGCCGGAAGGAGTGTGATCGCCGTGAGCACCGCGACGAGCACCGCCAGGGCGCTGGCGTAGCCCATGGCGCCAAGCATCGGCACCCTGGCGACGAGGAGGGCGAGCAGCGCGATGACGACCGTCATGCCGGCGTAGACCACGGCGCTGCCCGAGGTCGCCATCGCCCGGGCGACCGCCTCCTCGACCGGCAGGCCCCCGTGCAGCTCATCCCGGTAGCGGAAGACGATGAACAACCCATAGTCGATGCCGACGCCGAGCGCGAGCATCGTGGCGAGCGTCGGCGCCACCTGAGGGATGTCGACGACGTGCCCGAGCAGACCGACCAGGCCGAGGCCGGCCGCAAGGCCGACCACGGCGGTAACGATCGGCATGGCGGCCGCGACCAGCACCCCGAACGTGAAGGCGAGGATGACGATCCCGATGCTGACGCCGATGATCTCGCTGCGCCGCGAGGTGACCTCGGAGAGCCGCACGCCGAGGACGCCGCCGGCCTCGACCTGCACGCCGGCGGCGCGCGCCGGCGCGGCGCCGGCCACGACCTCGGCGGCCAGCTCGCGCGTGACGGCGCCGCCGTTGACATCGAGCAGGACCTGGGCCAGCGCCGTCCGCTCGTCCTCGCTCATCAGCCTCCTGCCGATTCGCGAGTAGGGGCCGATGACGCTCTCGACGTGGTCGACGCGCTCGATCCGCCGCAACGAGGCTTGCACCGCCTTCTTCACCGCCGGATCCTTGAGCGATCCGCCCGGAACGTGGAAGACGATCGGGCTCAGGCCGTTCTGCTGGGGTGGGAACTCGCGGGCCAGGAGGTCGGTGGCCACCTGGGTCTCCGTGCCGGGGAGAGTGATGTCGTTGGTCGTCTGCCGGCCGAAGGTGAAGACTCCGGCCCCGATGGCGGCGAGGATGAGCGCCCACGCCGCCACCGCGACGTACGCGTGGCGCGTGCAGAGCAACCCGAGGCGGTAGAGGAGGCCGGACATCGTGGCGCACACCCCGTGCGGAGAGGACTGCCTGAGATGGTAGCAGCAGTCGGCCGGCGGAGCAGGCGCCGGGGCGCCTCAGCCGTCAGCTGCTGCGCGCCAGGCTGCGGACACCGCCCTTGATCCCGCCCAGAACGAACGGCGAGTACAGCGCGAGCCGCTGGCCGACACCGTTCGGGCAGAAGCGGCCCAGCATCTCCATGAAGAACCGCTCGCCGTAGCTCCTCGGCAGCCCGATCCGCTCGTAGAACTCCTCGACCAGCGCCTCCATGACTTCCGGGTTGTAGCCCGTGGGGTTGCGGAACTGGATGTTCGTGGCCAGATCCGCTTCCGGGTCCGCCGCGATCTCCACGCCGTAGGCCTCAGGGTGGTAGTAGATGTCCGAGTAGAGATCGAGGTAGAAGCGGCACATCGCGATCTCGCCGCTCATCTTGTCGAGGTGGGCCCTGGTGAAGGCCACCGTCCTGTCGATGTCGGTCGCCGTCTCCCCCGGCATGCCGATCATCAGGAAGACGCTGGTGACGATGTCCACCTGGTGGAAGTTGTCGATGATCCTGGAGACATTCGTGAGGTTGATCCCCTTGTGCGCCCGGTTGAGGACCTCCTGCGAGCCTGACTCGAGGCCGAAGTGCAGCGCGAAGAACCCCGCCTTGCGGACCTTGCGACAGAACTCGAGATCGGTGAAGGCCTGCTCCGCACGCACGAACGAGTAGAACCTGGCGTCGGCACCCGCCGCGAGAAGGGCGTCGGCGAGCGCGTCGAGCTGCCCAACCGCGAGGTTGGTGTCGCAGAGGTGGTAGTAGGACGGCTGGTACCGCCGGTTCAAGGCCTCGATGTCGCCCACGAAGGCGTCCGCCGAGCGCGTGCAGTACTGGCTCTCGTCGGACAGGATCCTGGGAAAGTGACAGAAGCGGCAGCGCGCCCAGTCGCAACCGGTGGAGCTCGCGATCGTCAGAATGGGATGCGGCCGCGGATCGGTGAACACCGGCGTCGCCACGTCGTCGAGCCTGAAGTCGTGACGCTCGGGGTTGCGCTGCATCGAGCCGTCCCGGCGTCGCCACACGAGGCCCGGGACGGCGCCGAGGTCGGCGGACCCCGCGGCCAGGGCGTCGTGGAGGCCGCCGAGAGCGACTTCGCCGGCGCCGACGACGTAGCTGTCGTAGAGCGGCGCCAGGGCGTTGCCGCTGCCCAGGTTGTCGCGCAGCGTGCTCACCGTCGCGCCGCCCAGCGTGATGTGGAGGTCGGGGCGCTGCTCGCGGATCACACGCGCCAGCGTGAAGCCTGGGATCATCTGGGCCTCGTGCGTGATCGAGATGCCGGCGATCAGGGCGTCGCCGGGGATCGACGGCACTACACGGCCGCGGTAGTACTCGAGGAACGGGTTGTGGGCGGCGTCCTCGGTGGCCGCGGACACAGCGGAGGAGCGCTCCGTGCCGCACGGCATCTCGAGCCCACCCAGGACACCGTACTTGGTGGGCCACGAGCACGCGAAAAACACGTCCACGGCGACCTGGAGCCGCGCCAGCGCCAGCAGGAACCTGTCCTTGGACAGGCCCAGGAAGCGCCGGCGCAGGAGGCTCTCGGACTGGTGCAGGAGACGGACGACCGCGGCGTGGTGCCGGAGCAGTCCGGAGAGCGTCTCCGCCGGACCGGTGGCCCCGAACCCGACCTCCTGCGGGATGCGGGCCAGGGAGATCGACTCTGCGAGGTACGCCACCTGCTCGGCGTCGAGCGCGGAGCGCCTGGCGGCGAGCTCAAAGAAGGCTCTCTCGAGTGTGGCGGTCTCGGCGATGTAGGTGTAGAGCTCGTTGTCCAGGACCCGCTGCTGGACCGGGTAGCCGTGCTCGAGGAGGTAGCCCGTCAGTTGCGGCACGGCCAGGGTGTTGAAGACGTAGAAGTGCTCGGGCGAGAACAGAACGATGCGTCCGGCCGCCCGCTCCGTCGCGCCAGGCTCAACCCCGGCGAGCGGAACGTTGAGGGTCTCGACGGGGGTCATGGAGAACCTGCCTCTTCTGTACAAGTGGCGGCGACGACGTGACGCCGTCCTGACGACGCGCGTACGGTTGTCATCCTAGGGAACGGACGGCCGCCGCGACAGCCCGTCACCTTGACCAGCCCGGCAGGCCGGGCGTGGCCGGGTTCGCCAGGCTGTACTGCGGCGGCGGCGCGACACGGCCTCGTGGCGTGCGGCGAAGCCGGGAGCGCAGGCCGTTCCGGGCGCACCGAGACCGGATTCCCGAAGCCCGACCGCACCGCCGGCGAGCCTCACAAGCCCGTCTGGGCGCTCAGCCGGCCCGCTTCCACAGCCGCGACGAAGGCCTCGTAGTCGCGTTCGTTCTGATCAGCGTACGCGGCCGCGAAACCGGCGACGGCGCGGTCGAAGGCATCTCCCCTGCCGAGGTACGAGGCGATCATGAGCCGCTCGCCCCAGCGAGCGTGCGCCCGGGCCAGCGTCAGGCCGCACAGCTCGGCGTAGAGCCTCGCGCCCGAGGGCCGCAAGTCCCCAGGATTGATCCCGCCCTTCCAGTCGTGGTGCTGACGCACGTAGTAGTCGCGCAGCCGCCCGTCGAAGCCGCGCACGGTGAACCAGCCGAGGAAGATGTCGCTCGCCGCCTGCATGAGGCGCTGGCCGGCCACAACGCGCTGCCCCGAGTGGTCGTAGCGGCTCCGGCCTGCGAAGCGCTCGAGAACTGACGGCTGCGCTTCTTTGGCCTGCAGAAAGAGAGGGTCGTCGTTGTCACGCCCCACGAAGAGGAGGATCCAGGCCCGGGTGCCGACGCTGCCCACCCCGACCACCTTGTGCGCGGCGTCCGTGAACGTGTACCGCTCCATCGGGTGGTAGTGGTCGGCCAGCGACTCCCGGTAGGAGCGCACCAGGGAACGCATCCAGGCCTCGATGTCGAGGTGCGTCGTGGCCGCGAGATCGTCGAGCGGCACGATCAACGGCGAATTGGCCCTGATGCGAAGCGCGCCGTCGACCTCGTGGACGAGCCTCGAGAAGGCTCGGCCGTGGCCCCGGGTCCGCGCCCTGGCGACGACCCGGGCAGCCTCCCTCGCCTCCCACCTCGGCAGCCGCTTCGCCTCCGTCTCGCCCCGCACGACGGCCAGAAGCTCATCGACGGTCATGTGCTCGTACCAGACCTCGAGCACGCCTTCCTCGGCCGCCCGCAGCATCCCCTCGCGATAGGCGCGGCAGGCGGCCAGGACGGACTCCCGCCGCTCGGCCTTGCTGAAGCCCAGGTCACGACCGGCGATCTCGAAACTCGCCGCCAAGCGCTTGACGTCCCACTCCCACGGGCCCGGCAGCGTCTCGTCGAAGTCGTCGAGGTCAAACACGAGGCGGCGCTCCGGCGACGCGAACAGACCGAAGTTGGCGAGGTGCGCGTCGCCGCAGAGCTGCGTCATGAACCCCGTCACCGGCGTCGCGGCCAGATCGGCCGCCATGATCAGCGCGGCGCCCCGGTAGAAGGCGAACGGTGACGCCAGCATACGCCCGTAGCGAATCGGGATGAGCTCCGGGACCCGCGTCTGCGCCTGCTCCTCCAGCAGTGCAATGGGGTCCAGCCGGCGTGGGCCCGGCTCCCACCCGCCGTGAACCGAGCGCGGCGTGACGCGGCGCGCATCCTTGCCGCGGGCGAAACGCTGCTCCGGTGTTATGACGAGCGCCTCGCCGCCCGACGCCTGGGCGACCGTGTCGCCTCGCCACTCCTTCGTCGGTCGCGTGAGCGACCATCGTCTCGAGCTCGACGTCGGGCGCTTGTGTGAGTGCCACTTCGACCGCGGGTCTAACGGGCCGGGCGGGCGTCGCCTCGCCATCGCCGCCTGGTGCCTGGACGAGCGTCTCCTCAGCCTCGCCCTCCGGTTCGTCGTCCGCGATGAGCCGATCGATGGCGGCCTCGATGTCGGGGCCGAGGTCGATAGTGTCGTCGTGCACCCGCGTCAGCTCCGGCGCCTGCGGCGTTCGCAGCGTCCTCACCGGCATCAGGGTCGTCGCCCTCCGCGCCGGCCCGGACCGTCGGCTCCAGGCCGTCGGCGTCCTCCAAGTTGCTCATCGTCCCCTCCCCGCGCCCGCGGTTCCTCCCGGCCTCCGTGACGGGTCCAGGACGGCCGCGCCGCGTGGCCGTCCGTCCCGTCGCTTGCCGCCATCATATGCCGCGGGCATGCATCGGCAGAGAGCAACGCCGTCGACCGGTCGCTCCTCCGGCGCCTAGTAGCGGACGCCGCCCACGAGTTGCATCGCGACAAGCAGCACGAGGAGGCCGACGATCGAGCTGAGGTCGATGCCCACCGAGCCGATGCGCGGCGTCGGCAGAAAGCGGCGGAACACCGCGAGGTACGGCTCGGTGACGTCGTGCACCACCACGTACACCCGGTAGAGGATCGTGCCCGAACGCAGAGGGAACCACGAGAGCAGAGCCCGCGCCACGATCAGCCACGCGTACACCACGAGAGACAAGTAGAGGATGTTGAGAAGGAAGTTCACGGCGACACTCGCACCTCAGTCCGATTCCCGGGCGACAATCTCGCACCGCCCCTGGTCGACCTACGCGCTCGCAACCCAGTAGCAGCGCTTGGGCGACTCGATACGACCGTCCTTCTTGAGCTCGGCCATCGCCTTGTCGACCGCCTTGCGATCGAGGCCCGAGCGCTCGGCGATCGCGCCCGCGTTGAGCGGCTCGCCGGCCGCGTTCATGATCTCGAGGACCTTGTCGGCGTCGGTCACTGCTGAGCTCCTTCCGCGTCGGTGGGCTGTGAGACGACAATGCCGCGCTCGCGCACGTACGCGCCGAAGCGCTGGTCGGTGTTCCTGATGTGCTGGATCAGCCAGGTGCCGAGGAGCGTCTCGACGGCTTCGCCCAGGGCGGTCGTCGAGCCCTCCTCCTCGAAGTCCTCACCGAGATTGGCGACGGCTTCACGCAGAGCCACGTGCTTGGCCTGGTGACCCTCGAACTCGGGGTACCCGGCCTCGCGCATGATGCCCTCCTCCGTGGCGAAGTGGTAGCCGGTGTAGTCGAGGAGGAAGTCGAGTGTGCTCACCACCGGGGCCGTAGCGCCGGCCGAGCCGATCGCGTCGACCACGCCGTTGTAGCGGGCGATCCAGGTCTGGTGCTGGCGATCGATGATGTCGACGCCCACCGAGAGGCTCTCGTCCCAGGCGATCTTCTTCATGGCGTGCCTTTCGCTACGGGGCCGGGATCAGGTCGTTGGCCTGCCGTAGCGATTATGCATCATGGATGCCCCTCCGCGCTCGGGAGGCACCGTCGGCCACGGACGCCCCGCGACCCGGCGAAGTCAGATTGGGGCGAGGATCGGTTCCGTCCAGCAAGCCAGCGCCGGGCAGGCGTCGGCGGGCGCGGCTCGGGCGTAGAGGTAGCCCTGCCCCTCGTCGCAGCCGAGGTTGCTCAGGAAGGCGGCCTGGCCGACGGTCTCGATGCCCTCGGCGACAACCTCGAGGTGCAGACTGTGGGCGAGTCCGACCAGCGCGGCGACGATGCTCGCCGCGTCCTCGTCCTCCTCGCAGCGCATGACGAACGAGCGGTCGATCTTCACCCTGTCGACCGGCAGGCCGTGGAGGTGGGTGAGCGAGGCGTACCCCGTCCCGAAGTCGTCCAGCACGACCCGCACGCCCAGCGCCCGCACGTCGGTCAGGATCTGACGGCTGGCCTCCAGATCGGTGATCACGGCAGTCTCGGTGAGCTCTATCTCCAACAGATCAGCGGCGAGCCCGGACTCGGCCAGCGCGATGCGGATCGTGTCCACAAGGGCCGCACCGCGAAGGTCCTGCGGAGACAGGTTCACCGCAACCCGCAGGTTGCCGCCCGAGCGCCGGTTGTTCGAGGCGACCAGACGGCACGCCGTCTTGAGCACCCAGGCGTCGACGCGACCGATCAGCCCCGCCTGTTCTGCAACGGGGATGAACTCCAGCGGAGGTACGACTCCGCGCTCCGGATGGTTCCAGCGTACCAGCGCCTCAACGCCGCGTATCTGGCCGTCGCGGAGGCTGAGCTGGGGCTCGTAGTAGACCTCCAGGTGACCCTCGTCGAGAGCGGTCCGCAGGCCCTGCTCGATCTCGAGACGCTCGGCAGCCTCGAAGTTCATCGAGACGTCGTAGAACTGCTGGCGATCGCCGCCGTCCTCGCGCGCCCGGCGCAGGGCGCGCTCCGCGTTTTCGATCAAAGCGTGACCGTCCTCGGCGTCGTCAGGGAAGACCGCGATGCCCAGGCTGGCCGTAATGGAGTATGTCCTGCCCTCCACCTCACACGGCGCGCGCACCGAGGCGAGCAGCTTCTCTCCGATCGCCAGGGCGCCGAGACTGCCCGCGATGTGCGGCATGATGAAGCCGAGCTCGTCGCCGGCGACGCGCGCCAGCGTGTCGCCGCGGCGGATGATCCGCTCGAGCCTCGCGGCCTGCTCCTGGAGCAGCCGGTCGGCCACCCTGTGCCCCGACGCCTCCTTGAGCGTCTCGAAGCGGTCGAAGTGGAGGACGGCGAGCGCCACGCAGCCCTGGCCCCGTTCGGCGTCGCCCAGCGACTGGCGGAGACGGTCACGGAAGAGCGAGCGGTTGGGCAGGCCGGTGAGCGGGTCGTAGAAGGCGAGCCGGTCGGCGAGCGCCTCGGCGCGCTTGGCCCCGGTGACATCCCAGGCCACGAACATGCCGCCGGCCGAGCCATCGCGGGAGCGAAGAGGGCTCACCTTCCCCTGCAGCCAGAGATCCTTCCCGCCGGGCACCTCGACGGGGCCGTCGTAGCTGGCGGTCTCGCCGCGCAGCGCCCCCCGGCAGAACTGGTCCAGACGAGGGGCGCCGGCGGACGGGAGCTTCGCCCCGATGAGCTCCTCCCGCGTCATCCCGGCGACCTCAGCCATGCGGTCGTTGCACTCAGTAGCGGCCAGCTCCTCATTGAACACCAGCACCGCCACGGGCGACTGATCGAAGAGCAGCCGCAGTCGATCCTCAGACTCAGCGAGCGTCCGCAGCGTCCCCTCACGCTCGGTGACGTCGCGCGCGACGAGCACGTAGCCGCGCGGACGCCGCGGCGTGCCGAGGCGGGAGACGACGCCGTCCAGGACGCGATCGGCGTCGCGGCCAAGGTCGCCGCCGGACGCGCGGGGCAGAACGCGCACACCGGCCTCCGCATCGCGCCCGGCGGCGAGGCCGAGGTCCAGGTCCTCCCCGCCGGGCGCACGCAGCGTCAGCAGTCCGTCGAGAGGGCGCCGGACGATCTCACGGGTCTTGTTGCCGAAGAACCGCGCGGCAGCGGGATTCGCACTCAGGATCCGGCCGCGCACGTCGGTCACGATCACGGCGTCCTGCATCTGGTCCAACACGGTGTCGTGGGCTACGGTCACCATGGCCGGGAAGACCTCGAGGAACTCGAGCCGGTGCAGCGCCGCGACAACGAGCACGACGCTGAGCGCGAAGACGGGCGGCGTCAGGTCGAGGGAGAACGGTACGGCCCCGGTGATGCTGAGCGCGTTGGCGACCCACGGCAGAACGGCGGCGCCGGCGAGCACCACAACCTGGGCAGTCAGCACCCGGACGCGCAGGTAGACGCCCCGGATCAGCAGAATCGATCCCGCCGCGACGACGGCATACGCGTACACAAGGTCGATCCAGAACCAGGGACCGTGATCTACGACGAGGGTGACCCAGCTACCCTGCGGCTCAAGCCGGACCCTCTCCCAGACGAGAGGAAGACCGGGGGCAAGCAGCGCGAGGACAAGCGTGACCGCGGGGAGAACGTAGAGGCAGAGCAAGGCGCGCCGGCGCAGCAGTCCGAGGTAAGCCAGGCAGAACAGCAGCCAGCTCGGCGCGACCAGGACGATGCCCGCGTACTCGAGTCTCGCCCAGAACAGCTTGCCGGCCAGAGACGAAGCAGCGAGCTCGGCGGCGTACGCCGCACACCAGACGGCTGCACCCGCCATGAGGACGGCGAGGTAGACAGCCCCGGGCACCCACGACCGCCGGGCGACGAAGACCGCCAAGGTCACGGATGCGAGTGCCGCGACCACGACGATCGCAATGAAGGTTTCCTGCAGAAGGCTCATATGGGGTGAGGTTCTCGCGCGGAACAGGTATCACCCCTATCGGGCCATTGCCGGCACGGCTTGAGGGCTGCGAGGGTTGGCGCCGGCGCGAAGCGCGCGGCGTCCGACAGCGGCGAGCCGGCCGTGTCGCACCGGCGCAGGGCGCGACGAGCAGACTCAGGCGGCGCGACGTTCCCCGACAGCCACGACGGGAAGCGCTCTGCGCCTGGCTCGCCGCAGCCCAAGGACGAGCAGGATGCCGTACGTCACCGCCGCGACGGGACCCAGGAGCTCGAACACCTCGCCGCCGACGATCTCTCCCAACTCTCCGACCGCGCTCCAAACGAGGTAGACGGCGAAACCGGCCAGCACCACGTTCGTCGCGGTGAAGAAGGTGCGCAGCGGCAGTCGCCGACCGCCGCGATACACGGCGTAGCCGACGGCGGCGGCCAGCCCGAGACCGGCGATCCCGCCGGCGAGAACCTGGAGCGGACGCGTCTCGCCGGGCGCCGTCAGCAGGAAGAGAGCCGTCTCGAAGCCCTCCCGCACGACGGCGAAGAAGGCCAGCCAGAAGAGGGCGCCGCCGCCCACCGCTACCGCGGCGTCGACGTCGCGGCGCAGACGCACGCCCTGCGACGCCGCCTGCCGCTGCATCCAGACCATCATGTAGGTGAGGATGCCGGCGGCGGCGAGCATGACCGCGATCTCGAAAAGCGCCTCAGCGGATCCCTCCAGCTCCCTGCCGGTGAGGATGAGGACTCCGCCGGCCACGGCGCTCGCCGCGACCGCGGCGACAACCCCGAGCCACACCTGACGCCCCGCCCCGGACGCTTGGATCTGACGCACGTAGGCCAAGACGATGGCGATGATGAGAGCCGCCTCGAGGCCCTCCCTGAAGGTGATCAGCAGCGGTGCCAGCATCGCGGCGGCTCCTCTCTCGCGGAAATACCAGACCAGTTCAGTTGGTGTTAGGCTAACCTAACGTCAAGGCGCATGCAAGCCTTCGCTTCATCGGCGGCCAGGTGCAAGTCGCCGCGGTTGTCGCCGCCGCGTCGATGTCATCGATCCAGGACCCGGCCAGGGCGACTCCGCGACGCCCGACTCACAGTTGCCTGCGCCGCACCCGTCGCCGTGACGGTGCGGCAGGGACGGCGCGGCCGGCGGACGAGATCCGCGCGCCTCCCCGACGGCCGGGCCAGCGGGCCGGTCGTTGCCCGACGCGCCGGCGATCTGGTACGGTCGCGGGCGATCCTCGACCGCCGCCCCGACTGACGCGGCCGACAGTCTCGCCGTGAATCCGAAGGAGCCCCCGATAGCCGCAGCGCCCCTCACAGGATCAGGCTCTTCCCGCTGCCGGCCGCGGGCAGAGGCCCGCCTGGCCGACGCTCCGACCGGCCTCAGAGAACTCCTCGCGCTTGCCAGCCGGCTCGCTCGCGAGGCCGGCCGCGTGCACGCCGCCGGCCGGCGCGACACCCTGCGCGTTGAGACCAAGTCCTCCCCGACCGACCTGGTGAGCCAGGTCGACCGAGAGGCGGAGCGAGTGATCGTCGACCAGCTCGCCAAGCTGCGGCCGCACGACGCCCTCCTCGCGGAGGAGGGAGCTCTCAGCGGCGGCGCGAGCGGCGTGCGCTGGGTCATCGACCCTCTCGACGGCACGACCAACTACGTCTACGGTTACCCGGCCTACTGCGCTTCGATCGCCGCGGAGATCGACGGGGAGCCGTGCGTCGGCGTGATCTACGACTCGAGCGCCGACACGCTCTACCAGGCGGTCGCCGGCTACGGCGCGGTCTGCGACGGCCGGTCCATCAGGACGCGCGCCGGCGTGGCGCTCAGCGGCGCCCTCGTGGCCACCGGCTTCTCGTACCTGCCCGAGCGGCGCCGGCGCCAGGGTAGCGCCGTGACCCACCTCCTCGGCCGGGTCCGCGACATCCGTCGCGGAGGGTCGGCGGCCCTCGATCTCTGCCGCGTCGCGACAGGGCAGGTCGACGCGTTCTACGAGCTCTACCTCAACCCCTGGGACTACGCCGCCGGCGCCGTCATCGCGCGAGAGGCCGGGGCGAAGGTCGCGTTCCTCGACACGGAGGCGGCCGTGCCCGAGAACGCCGGCGCCCTGACGCCGTCGGGACCGGGTGGACCTGGCGACCGTGGCTCGGCGCCAGACGAGCGGCGCTCCACCCCAGGCCAGCGAAGCCCGGCGGCAGCGGCCGGTCCCGCCGTGGTGGCCGCGCCGCCGGATCTCATGCCGGCCCTGCTCGCCGTCCTGCGCGAAGCCGGAGCGTTCAGGACCGTCTAGGGCGCCCGGCCCACGGCGCTGCCGCCCGGCGCCTGCGCTCCCCACGAGCGGCGCCTTCAGCACCAGTCCGGCGCGACCGCACGTCGCGGCGGTGTTGCCAGCCGTGTCAACGGCTTGCCGGAGCGCCTCCCTCCCCTCGCGGGAGCCCGCGGAGGAAGCTGGTCGCGTACGGCAGGTACGCCGAAGGCGCCTGTCGGCGCGGCGCGAGCGGGCGCGCGTGGCTGGCTCTCGTCGGCGGATGTGTGGGACGATGACGCCGGCGTCGGACGCGGAGGAGGAGCCGTGGAGCAGATCGGCGCGCAGTCTCAGCACGATTGCGTGATCGTCGGCGCGAGCTTCGCGGGCTTGGCCTGCGCGACGGCTCTGGCCCGCGCCGGCAAACGCGTGCTCGTCTTGGAGAAGAAGGCCGATGCCGGCGACAGGCCTCGCACCACCGGCATCCTCGTCAAGGACGTGATCGACCAGGTCGCGCTGCTCGACCGCCTGCCGTCCGACCTGGTGCGCCGCATCGACGGCGTGCGGCTCTACGCCCCGAACATGCGCCACGTCGACCTCAGCGCCCCGGGCTACTACTTCCTGGCCACCGACACGCCCGGCGTCCTGCGCTGGCTGGCGGCGCAGGCGGAGCGAGAGGGAGCGCGGTTCGCATACACCACGCCCTTCCGCGGCGCCCGGCGCACGCCCGGCGGTTTCTTCGTCGACGGCGTCGGCGCGACGCGCTACCTGGTTGGCGCAGACGGCCCGAACTCGCGGCTTGCCCGGTCGCTGGGCCTGGGCCAGAACCGCCAGCACCTCTTCGGCGCCGAGTACGAGTTCGTCGACGGCCGCATCCCGGACGAGGACAAGATGCACTGCTTCATCGACCGGGAGGTCGCCCCCGGCTACATCGGCTGGATGGTGGCCGGCGTCGGCGTCGTGCAGGTCGGCCTGGGACGGCGCGTGCGCGACGAGCAAACGTCGGTCACGAGCGCCATGGCGGCCTTTCTCGAGAAGGTCGCGCCGGTCGCCGACTTCCGTGGGGTGCAGCCCTCGTCCGTACGGGCCGGCATGATCCCCTGCGGCGGGGTCGTGCGCCCGGTCGCGGCGCCCCGCGTGCTGCTCGTCGGCGACGCCGCCGGCATGGTCTCCCCAGTCACCGCCGGCGGCATCCACACGGCGCTCAAGCACGGCCAAGCCGCCGGGCACGCGATCGCCGACTTCCTCGACGGCAGGGCGGAGGACCCGAGCGGCTGGTTCGTGCGCGGCTACCCGCGGTTCCGCGCCAAGCGCCGCCTGCGCTTCCTCTACGACCACTTCCAGAGCGATCTTCTCTTCGATCTGCTGCTCGGCACGCACGCCGATGCGCATGGCCGCGGGCGCGGTCTACTTCCACCACAAGGGCGTGTTCGGACCGGAGCCCTGCGCGCAACCCCCCCGCTCCGCCCTCCGCCCGCGCGCCCACTCGCGACGTGGGGAGGATCAGGGCTGAAGCGTCTCCGCTACCGGACCGTCAACTTGGCGCTGCCGATCTTCGCTTGTGTTGGTGTTGTGTGGTGTGTGTGGTGGAGGGTGGGTAGATGGGTGAGTGGGTTGGTGGTTGTGGGTTGAGGAGGGGAGTGGAAGGAGAGTGTGAGGAAAGTGGGTGATGATGTGGAGGTTGTTGGGAAGGGTAGTGAAGTAATGTGAGAAGGTGGATGTTGATAGGTGGGGTGATAGTTAGGTGGGGTTTGGGGGTAGGGATGGGGAGGATGTGTAGTGGGTGGGTGTTTGGTTGTGGTGATGTAGGGTTGTTGGATGGAGTAGAAGGTTTGGTGAAGAATAGGAGGTGTGGGTGTTGTAATTTAGTTGAGATAGTGTGGTGTTGATGATTGAAGGTTGGGAGGTGTAGTGTTTAGTTGTTGAGGTTGATTTGGTGTGTTGTGTGTAGTAGTGTGTGATGTGATGGGAGAGATGCGAAGTGGATGTGGTAGTGAGGAGAAGAGGGTGGGAGAAAGGGATTTTATTGATTTGCTGGATTATGATGATGGTTGGTTAGATTGTTTAGGGGTGGGGATGATGGGAGGGGTGAAGTGGGGTGGGTGGAGGGGGTGGTGAGTTGTAGGGAGGTGTTGATGAGGGTTGTGTTGAGTGTGAGGATGTTGGTGGATTTTGAGAGTGGGAGGAGAGGTGGTTGTGAAGTTGGGGGGTGTAGTAGTGTGTTGTTGGGTGATGGAAAGTGATGGTTGTGTTGTGTTTGTGGAGTGGTTGTGGGAATGTTGGGTGGTGGGAGTGGGGGAGGTTGTGGGATTGCTGAGGTTGCGGTAGTGTTGTGTGGTGTGAGAAGGCGGTGAGGTGAGAGGGAGGGAGAGGAGAGAGTGTGAGAAGGGGGGGGGGGGCTTGGTTGTTGGGGTGTGGTTGGTGGTGGGGGCGTGGGAGGGGGGGATGATGGGGGGGGGGGTGGTGATGGCGTGTAAGGTGAGTAGAGTGGTGAGAGGTGGTTGGGGGCTGCGAGAGTGGGGGTGAGGTGGGCGGGGGGGGGGTGGTGTGTGGTGGTGGCGCGCTGGGAGAGAGGGTGGGTGGATGGTGGCGGGTGAGGTGGGACGGGGATGCGCAGCGTGATGGTGGGCGTGTGGGGGGGAGGGGAGGGGGTGGGGAGGGGGCGGGGAGGGGGCGGGGAGAGGGCGGGGGGGGGCGGGGGAGGACGCGGGGCGGGGGGGGGGCGCGGGGGGGTGCGCGGCGGGGGGGGGGGGGGGGGGGAGGGGGGGTGCGGGGGCGGGGGGGAGGGGGCGGGGGGGGGGGGGGGGCCGCGGGGGGGGGGGCGGGAGAGAGCGGGGGGGGGGGGGGGGGCGGCGCGGGGGGGGCGGGGGGGGGGGGGGGGGGGGGGGGGGGGGCGAAGCGGGGGGGGCGCGGGGGAGAGAGGGGGCGGGGAGAGGGGGCGGGAGGGGGGAGTGGGGGGGGCGGGGGCGGGGGGGAGAGGCGGCGGGGGGCGGGGTGGGGAGGGGCGCCGAGCGGCGGGCGGGGAGCAGCGCGCGGAGCGAGGGCGGAGCCGAGCGAGACACGAGGGCGGGGAGCGACCCGCGCCCGAGGCGCGCGACGAGCGCGGCGCGTGCGTGTACCGTGAGGGCGGGGGGCCCGTCGAGTGCCGCGCCGGGCCGCGGGGACGGCGGCGAGGTCGCCGTGTCCCCGGGCGTGCCCCGAGTCGCGCGACGACGGCGACGCGTCGCCCTCGCGGGATGGGGTCTATGGCCGGCAGCCGAGCTGTTCCGGGGCGCGACGCGGGGCTCGCCAGAGCGCCCAGCCGCCAAGCCGCCGGGCCGCGATCGCTGACTTCCTCGACGGCAGGGCTGAGGCCCGAGCGGCTGGTTCGCGGCCGGCTGCCCCCGCTTCCGCAAGCGCCGTCTGCGCTTTCTCTACGATCTCTTCCGCAGCGATCTGCTCTTCGATCTGCTGCTGGGCACGTACGTTGATGCGCATGGCCGCGGGCGCAGTCTACTTCCACCACAAAGGGGTGTTCGGGCCGGAGAGCGCCGCCGGCCGGCCCGGCCTCTCCACTCGCGTGTCCGACATGCTGCGACCGCCCGGTCCCCCGAGCTGAAGAGGACGAGCGTCCAGCGTCCCCCGTTCGGGCGGCTACGTCACGTTCAGCTTGGCGCTGCCGATTTGGTGGCGGTGTTCCCCGCCGCATCGACCGCCTTGACGTAGAAGGTGTAGACGCCCTTGGCCAGGTTGCAGGTGAACTGCACGGCCAGGGGCTGACACATCGGCCTGCCTCCGATCGGCCCGAGCGTCTTGACCACCTTACCCCTGCTGTTCTTGATCTGAATCGTCACGACCGCCGGTCCGGCACTGAAGCCCGCGTCGTTCACTCGATAGCGCAGGGCCGCCAGCTTGCCCTTCCTCACTGTCGCCGCCCAAGCAACTGTGGTCGGCCGCGTCGCATCGGTGGGTACGTCCGGCAGCAGGATGCGGCCCCAGCCGAAGATGTTGTCGGGCTCGGGATCAGCGAGGCTGAGGTCGACGGCACATGCCTTGATCAGCGCCTCGGTCTGGGCCGCGTTGTACGACGGGTACGCCTGACGCAGGACGGCCGCGATACCGGCCACGTGGGGACTCGCGGCCGACGTGCCGGCGAAGCGATCCTGGTAGATGACGCTCCATACGTCCGTCGGCCCGGAGATCTCGGGCGTGATGCGCCCATCGCGCGTCGGCCCCTGCGAGCTGTAGTCCGCCTGGGCGAAGTCCGGCGGACGCCCGATAGCGGCTGCCGCCATGAAGCCGGCCGAGGCGTTGTCCGCGGGCGACAGGATGCTGCGCGCATGCGTGAAGTAGTGGGCCTTCGAGTTCTTGGGGTTGTCGAGGTGTGGGTTTGCTCAGCAAATCGAAATCGACGTCGGTGCGCGTCGCCGAGGCGCGTTGGACTTCCCAGGCGTACCAGGTCCAGGCCGGAGCGGCGTCCACGTTGATGATCTCCATCGGCCGCTGGCCAGGCAGACCGCTCTGCGGACCGGTCGACGACGCGAGCAGCACCCACTTCCCGGCGTCGCGATCCCACTGCCCGAGGCCGAGGTCGTAGTCCTGAGTCGCAGCCGTCCAGGAGTCGTCCCACCACAAGCTCCCGTTCATGGGGTCACCCTCGCGGGCGACGAACGTATTGGACCAGTGCCCCCCGACCCCGTCCCAGTCGAGCCAGGAGTCGCCGTTCGGATCGGTGAAGTCGCCCATCCAGTGCATGCGCCGGTAGTTGCCCGCGCCGTTGGCCCAGAAGACGTCGTGTGCGACGGCGTCGTTGACGACGTCGTTGATAGTCCCGCTGCCGTCGTTGCCGTAGCCGTACCAGCACGCAGAGTAGTTGATGACCTGCACGCCTCGCGACACCAGCCACTCCTCTGCCAAGCCCAGTTCCACTTCGCCGGCACTGCCGGAGTTGACATACCTAGCGAGGTAGAGCTGGGCCCCGGGGGCCACATCGTGCACGACTTCCGCTACGGCAGTGCCGTGCGTCTGCGTGTCACTCGGCCCGCCCTCCGGTCCAGCGGAGCTCTGTCCCCAGGTGACGACCTGCGCCGGCAGCTCGGAACCCAGCAGATCCTGGTAGCCCTTGAAGCCGACGTCGATGATCCCCACCTTGACGCCCGTGCCGTCGAAGCCGGCCGCGGCCCAGACGTTCGCAGCCATCTCCGCCGCACCCTCGCCCACCATTTCGTCCGGCTCGAGGCGCCACCGGCTGGCGCACCTCCAGCACGCCGCGCGAGGCCGCCAGCGCCCGCAGCGCGGCAACTGGGACAGCGCGCCGACGTCAACTCACGATACGCGGCAACGACGCGCCCGCCGGCGTCGCGAACGGCGCGGCGCACGAGCGCCAGCGAGGCGGGCCGCGCATCGCGGGCAACGACGATGACGTTGACGCCGCCGCGACTCAGGTCGAGGTTGCGCGAGGCGGCGAAGTCACGCGCCGCCGCGGCGCCGTCGGAGTGCGCGATGCCCACGAGATGAGCGAGCGCCGAGTCGAGGTTGCTGACCTTGAGCGCCGGCAGCTTGGCGGCGGCGCCGCGTTGTCCGCCGGCGGGGTCCCAGGCGGCGGCGATGGAGCTTGCGACGAGGCGTAGGCACTCGCCACGAGCACGAAGAGGCCGAAGGTCGCCGCCGCACCTGCCGCGGTGCGCCGCGCAGTGCATAGGAATGCTCGTTGCCGTCTGCTCATGATGCCCCCCGTCACCACTCACCCTGTCCACATCGGCGCGTGCCCTGCCGGCACGACGTTGTACCTGTAGGTGCCCTTGGCCAGCGTGCGGGTGAAGGTCGCGGCCTTGTTGCGCTGGACCGTCGCGTGCTTGGCGGAGCAGACCGGCCCGACGGCGTCGGGAGGCTGCATCGGGTAGATCCCCTCGACCGCCGTGGCGACCACCGTTCCCTGAACGATCATCGTCGCGCGCTTGGTGAGCTGCTCGACGTCGATCCGTTCGATCGTCGTGGCTTGCGCTGTGCCGGGGAGCGCATCGGCAGAGACATCGGCGGAGAGGAGACACCGCCGGATCAGCCGTCGGGACGACCGTGACGAGCGTACGGGATCGACCTGCCGGGCCCCATCCACGACGACCTCCGCCTCCCCGAGTGGCGCCGGCACGAGCGTAGCACAGGCAAACGGCCAGGCGGAGGGTGGCGCCTCGCCGGCAGCTCAGTCGCCGCGCATCGGCCCGGTCATCAGCACGGCCCCGCTCTCGCCGGCGAGCATGAACCCGCCCCCAGAGGTATGCTGGACCGTCGTCAGCGTGACGCGGCCGGCCGGGCGGCCGGCGAACGACCATGTGTCGCCACCGTCGTCGCTGAGCACGACCGCCCCAGACGACCCGGCCGCACAGAGCCTCGCGCCGCTGCCGGCGACGGCGTTCCAGATCTCACGACCGGGGAGCTCGCCGCCTCGCCGCCACGTGAGCCCGCCGTCGGCCGTGCGCCAGCACCATGTCGCGCCCGCCGCGTCGCGCGCGACGAGCGTCGCCGGGCCGCCCACGGTGAAGGTGAGCGCAGTGGGGAGCCTGGCCGGCACCGGGAGCTGGGCGCGCGACCAGCTGCGGCCGCCGTCGGCGGTCCGCAGGACCATCGCGCGGCCCCGTCGCGGCGCGAGCAGCGCCAGGCCGTGCCGCGCGTCGCCGAACTCAACGGCGACGATGTCGTCGCGCGTGCCGGTAGGGCTGCGCTGCCAATGGCGCCCGCCGTCGCCAGTCCGCACGATCAGGCCTTCGCCGCCGACGGCCCAGCCGCGGACGCCGCTCACGAAGCAGACGTCCACGAGATCGACCGAGGTGCCGCTGGCCTGAGTCGCCCACGTCTCTCCGCCGTCGCGGGTGCCGACGATGACCCCGTCGCCGCCGACGGCCCACGCCTGGCGCGCGTTGCGGGCGGCGACGGCGTTCAGCCCCCGCCGCTCGCCTGCGCGAAGCCAGTGCTCGCCGCCGTCCGGCGACAAGATCACGTGGTCGGCGGCGCCCCACACGACGCCGCCCGCGACGGCCTGCAGACTGGTGACGGCGGTCTGGGGGGCGCTCGTGACGCGGCTCCACGTCTGCCCCCCGTCCATGGTGCGCCGGTAGACGGTCCCTTCGACGATCCACCCGCCGAGAGTGTCCGAGAACGACACCAGGCGTCCGTGGACGTCATCGGCAAGCTGCCACATGAGACCACCGTCAAACGAGTGCAGGAAGCCCCGGGAGCCGACGGCCCATACGTCGTCGCCGCGACTGTCCACGGCGGCGAGGCCCAGGTCGGCGGTCGGGCGGTACTGGCGGCGCCAGCCGGCGCCGCCGTCCTCGGTAGTCCAGATGGACCCCGCCGCGCCGGCGGCCCAGCCGCGCTCGGCCGACGAGAACGAGACAGCCACGACGTGAGCGCCGGCCAGTGTCGCCGGCGGCGTCCAGTGGGCGCCGCCGTCGCTGGTCCGCCAGATCCGGGTGCCCACGACCTCGCCGCTGCCGGCGCCGCGCGACCACACCGCCTGCAGCAGGATCGCGCGTCCCGGTCCAAGGGCGCCCAGCGCCTCGTACGTCACGTCCTCATCCGCCGGCGGCACGGCCTCCGTCCACCTCTCGCCGCCGTCCGTCGTCGCGTAGAGCACCAGGCGGTCGGGATGACCGGCGTCGCGCCCGGCGGCCCAGGCGGTCATGCTGTCAGCACAGCTGAAATCGATGAACTCGATCCCGGGGGCGCGGAATTGTGTCCGCCAGGTCGCCCCGGCGTCGTCCGTGCGCAGCAGGACACCTTCATCGGCGCTCGCGATCTCGCTGGAGTCGCTGCCCCATCCCCAACCCACCGAGGAGGTGACGATCCTGACGCCCCAGATCGCCCCCGTAAGCGGCGAGAGGTCGCTTCGACCCCAGGTCCAGGTGGCGCCGCCGTCACGGGTGAGGAGAACGTCCGGCAGGCCGGCCGCCACGAAGCATGCGCCGGCCGCCGGAGAGGCGATGGCCGTGGCTCGGTAGCCGTGGGGCAACGGCCGCGACCAGGTCCACAGCCCGTCGGGAGAGACGGTGCGAGCGCCGGCGACCGCCGGCGCCCAGAGGGTCGCGACTGTCGCGACCGTGACGATCGCGACCGCGCGCCACACTCCGCGACGGGCGGCGTTCAGCAAGGACATGAAGCCCGCTTACCCAACCCCCGCGACGGCCAAACCCACCACCATGCGCGAGTGCCGGAAGCGGCCGACCGGCTCAGACGACCGGGTTGGTGAGCTCGCCGATCCCGTCGACGGCGATGGTCACCGTCTGGCCGGCGAGCAGCGGGCCGACGCCGGGCGGGGTGCCCGTCATGATCACGTCGCCCGGCTCAAGGGTCATCACACCGCTCACGAAGGCGAGCAACTCGAGCGGCGGGACGATCATGTCGGCGACGACGCCGTGCTGCACCTCCACGCCGTCGAGCCGCGCGCTCACACGCGCTCCCGGCGACGGCGCCGCGGGCACGATCCACGGTCCGAGAGGGCAGAAGGTGTCGAAGCTCTTGGCCCGGGTCCACTGCCCGTCGAGCTTCTGCAGGTCGCGGGCGGTGACGTCGTTGCCGCACGTGTAGCCCGCGACGTACTCGGCGGCCTCGGTCGGCACGACGTTCTTACAGCGCCGGCCGATGACGACCACCAGCTCGGCCTCGTAGTCGACCTGGTCCGCGCGGGCCGGGCGCACGATCGCCTCGTTCGGCCCGATGACCGCCGTCCGCGGCTTGATGAAGAGGATGGGCTCGGCCTGCACCGCCATCTGCAGCTCCTCGGCGTGCGCGTGGTAGTTGAGCCCGACGGCCACGATCTTGCCGGGCACGACAGGCGCGAGCAGCCGGACGCCGGCCAGCGGCGCCTTGCCGACCAGGGTCGCACCGGGCTCCCACGCCGGCCTGTCGAGCAGCTCAACGACATCCTCGACGAACAGGCAGTGATGCTCCCCGTCGATCGTGGCGACGCGCCCGAGAGCGCCCGCCGGCGGCGGGGTCACGCGTCCTCCCGATGGAGCATGCCGTACTCGATGGAGTCGACCAGAGCCTCCCAGCTCGCCTCGATGATGTTCTGGCTGACGCCGATGCTGCCCCAGCTCTCATCGCCGTCGCTGGCGTCGAGCAGGACGCGCGTCGCGGCGCCGGTCCCCTTGTTCTCGTCCAGGATGCGCACCCGGTAGTTCACCAGCGAGATCTCGTCGAGTTCAGGATACTTGCGCGTGATCGCCAGGCGCAACGCAGTGTCGAGGGCGTTGACCGGACCGTTGCCCTCGGCCGTGCTGATGATCCGATCGCCGTTGACGTGCAGCTTGATGGTGGCCTCCACGACGGCCTTGCCATCCTCGCGCTTGTCGACGATGACGCGCCAGCTTTCGAGGTGGAAGAGCGGGGCGCGTGGCGCCAGCTCCTCGCGCAGCAGCAGCTCGAACGACGCGTCGGCCGCCTCGTAGTGGTAGCCGCGGTGCTCGCGCTCCTTGAGACGCTTGAGCACGGCGGCGACCCGCTCGTCGTCGCTGCCGAGGTCGAACCCGAGCTCCTGAGCCTTGCGCAGCACGGCGCCCTTGCCGGAGAGCTCGCTGATGACGATGCGCTGCTCGTTGCCGACCAGCGTCGGGTCGACGTGCTCGAAGGTCTGCGGGGCCTGCTGGACGGCGGCGACGTGCAGGCCCCCCTTGTGCGCGAAGGCGCTGCGCCCCACGTAGGGCGCGTGCGCCCAGATGGCGACATTGGCGATGTCGGCGACGAAGTGCGCCGTCTCGCGGAGCAGCGCGAGCTGCTCGTCGCTGACGACCGGGATCCCCATCTTGAGCTTGAGGGCCGGAATGATCGAGACGAGGTTGGCGTTGCCGCAGCGTTCGCCGTAGCCGTTCATGGTGCCCTGCACCTGGCGGGCGCCGGCGGCCACGGCCACGAGGCTGTTGGCGACCGCGCACTCACCGTCGTTGTGGCAGTGGATGCCGACCCGGGCGTCGACCTCGACGACGACGGCGCGCACGCGCGGCGTCGACGACCGACGGGAGCGTGCCGCCGTTCGTGTCGCAGAGGCAGATCGTCTCGGCTCCGGCCTCAGCGGCGGCGCGCACCGTGCGCAGCGCGTACTCCGGGTCGTCCGCGTAGCCGTCGAAGAAGTGTTCGGCGTCGTAGACGACCCGTTTGCCCTGCCGCAGGAGGAACTCGACCGACTCAGAGATCATTCGCAGGTTCTCGTCGTGGCTGGCGCGAAGCACCTTGCTCACGTGGAGTCCCCACGACTTGCCCACGACGGCGACGACCGGGGCGCTCCCCTCGGCCAGAATGCGCAGATTGGGGTCGTCCTCAGCGGCCATGCCCTTGCGGCGAGTCATGCCGAAGGCCACGAGCTGGGCGTTCGCCAGACGCTCACGCTCCATGCGCCGGAAGAACTCGACCTCCTTGGGATTCGAGGCCGGGAAGCCGCCCTCGATGAAGTGCATGCCGAGCTCGTCGAGCTTGAGAGCGATACGCACCTTCTCGTCGACCGAGACGGACATGCCCTCCTGCTGCATGCCGTCGCGCAGGGTCGTGTCGTACAGCTGTACGGCCGCCGCGCTCATCTCTCCCCCGACGTCCATGCTCAGACCTCCACAGCCTCCATGTAGTGCGCGAACTCGTCGTCCCGTCCGCCGACGATGGCGTGGAACTTGTCCTGGATGCGGCGGGTGATCGGTCCGGGCTCGCCGATGATGTGGTCGTCGACCTCGCGGATGGGGACGATCTCGGCGGCCGTGCCGGTGAAGAAGAGCTCATCGGCGATCACGAGATCGCTGCGGGTGAGCGTGCGCTCGGAGACGGCGATGCCGAGGCTCGTGGCGATCTCCATGACGGTGTCGCGCGTGATGCCCTCGAGGACGCCGTCGCTCGTCGGCGGCGTCATGAGCTTGCCGTTCCGCACGGCGAAGATGTTCTCGCCCGACCCCTCCGCCACGTGGCCGTGCTCGTTGAGCATGATCGCCTCGTCGTAGCCCGTGTTCGTAACCTCAACCTTGGCGAGAATGCTGTTCAGGTACTGGCCGCAGGCCTTGGCGGCGCGCGCCAGCGAGGAGTGATCGAGCGCCCGCACACTCGAGACCTTGGCGCGCACGCCCAGGCGCGCGGCGTCCTCGCCCAGGTAGGCGCCCCAAGGCCAGACGGCGATCATCGTGTCGACCGGCGCGTTGAGCGGGTAGAGGCCGATCTCGCCGTAGCCGCGGAAGACGAGCGGCCGGATGTAGCAGGCCGTCAGGTTGTTCGCCTTGATGACGTCCCGCGTCGCCCGCATGAGCTGCTCGTGCGTGTAGGGCACCGGCATGTAGTACAGCTTGGCGGAGCGCTCGAGGCGACAGAGGTGCTCGGTGAGACGGAAGATCGCGGGACCTCGCGCCGTGTCGTAGCAGCGGATGCCCTCGAAGACGCCCGAGCCGTAGTGCAGGGCGTGCGTGAGCACGTGGACCTTGGCGTCCGCCCAGGGCACGAGCTCGCCGTTCATCCAGATCTTCTCCACCTCGGGAATAGGCATAAGTCCTCCTGACGTTCACGCGCTCCGCGCGACAGCTTCCAACCTCTCCTTGTTCCGATCGGCCTTGTCTACCCCGGTCAGACGCGCTCGGCCACGAGATCGCCGATCTCGCTCGTCGAGTAGCCCATCTGGCCGGAGGCCATGCCCTTCATCTTGGTGCCGGTGACCTCAGCCACGGCGCTCTCGACCGCCTGTGCCGCCTGGCTCTCGCCCAGGGTGTCGAGCATCATCGCACCCGCCAGAATGGCGGCGATGGGGTTGATCACACCCAAGCCGGTGTACTTGGGCGCCGAACCGCCGATGGGCTCGAACATGCTCACGCCCTCGGGGTTGATGTTGCCGCCGGCCGCGACGCCCATCCCGCCCTGGGTGATCGCGCCCAGGTCGGTGATGATGTCGCCGAACATGTTGCCGGTCACCAGCACGTCGAACCACTCCGGGCTCTTGACCATCCACATGCAGGTGGCGTCCACGTGGTAGTACTCGCGCTTGATGTCGGGATACTCCTCGTCGCCTATCTCGTTGAAGCGGCGGAACCAGAGATCGTAGACGTACGTGAGCACGTTGGTCTTGCCGACCAGGCCGAGGGTGTTGTCGGGGCCGAGGCCGCGCGCCTTCTTGCCGTGTTGGCGCGTGTAGTCGAACGCCCAGCGCAGGCAACGATCGACCTGGGCGCGGCTGTACAGCATGTTCTGCACGGCCACTTCGTGCGGCGTACCCTTCATCATGATGCCGCCGCCGCCGGCGTACATGTCGCCGGAGTTCTCGCGGACCACGGCGTAGTCGATCTCCTGGGGGCCCTTGCCCTTCAGCGGGGTCTCAACGCCGGGATAGAGGCGCACGGGACGCAGGTTGATGTACTGGTCCAGCTCGAAGCGCAGGCGGAGGAGGAGGCCCTTCTCCAGGATGCCGGGCTCGACGTCCGGGTGCCCGACGGCGCCCAGGTAGATCGAGTCGAAGGCCTTCAGCTCCTCGACGGCCGAGGCCGGCAGGATCTCGCCGGTGCGCAGGTAGCGCTCGCCGCCGAAGTCGTAGTGCGTGAGGTCGAGCCCGAACCGGTGCTTGGCGGCGGCCGCCTGCAGGACCTTCAGTCCCTCATCGACCACCTCTGGCCCCGTGCCGTCGCCCGGCAGCACCGCGATCTTGTACGTCCTCCCCATGGCCCCTCTCTTCGATGACGGATCGTCTTGCAGAGCGCTCACGAGGCGGCCTCCGCCGCGAGGCGCGCCTTGACGTACGGTAGCAGCCCGCCGCAATCGATGAGCTCCTGCATGAACGGCGGGAAGGGGTCGGCCTCGTAGATCTTGCCCTGCGTGAGGTTCTCGACCGTACCTTCACTGAGATCGACGCGCAGCCGGTCGCCGGTCCGTGCATCCCACGCCCCCTCCGGGCAGACGACGATCGGCAGTCCGGTGTTGATGGCGTTGCGGTAGAAGATGCGGGCGAACGAGGCGGCGACGACGACGCTCACGCCCGAGTGCTTGATCGCCACGGGTGCGTGCTCACGCGAGCTGCCGCAACCGAAGTTCTCCTCGGCGACAAGGATGTCGCCGGGCTGCACGCGCTTGACGAACTCCTCGTCGATGTCCTCCATGCAGTGCGAGGCGAGCTCGTCCGGGTCGTTCGTGTTGAGGTAGCGGGCCGGGATGATGACATCCGTGTCCACGTCGCGGCCGTAGGCGTGCACTGTGCCCTCGAAGATCATGCCCCCTGCCTGCCTCGTCTCGGCCGTCATGACTCACCTCCGACCATGTCCGGCGTGGCGATGTGGCCGGCCACCGCGGAAGCGGCCGCCACGTACGGACTCGCCAGGTAGACCTCGCTGCCGGTATGGCCCATGCGGCCCACGAAGTTGCGGTTGGTGGTGGCCACGGCGCGCTCGCCCTCGGCGAGGATGCCCATGTGGCCGCCGAGGCAGGGACCGCAGGTCGGCGTGCTGAAGGCGCAGCCGGCCTCGATGAGCGCTTGCATGGTGCCGTCGGCGGCCGCGTCCAGACAGACCTGCTGCGTGCCCGGCAGAACGATGACGCGCACATCGGGATGAACCTTGCGGCCGCGCAGGATGGAGGCCGCCTGACGCAGGTCGGCGAGGCGGCCGTTGGTGCAGCTGCCGATGACGACCTGGTCGATCCTGACCTCCGCCAGGTCGGCCGCGGCGGCCGTGTTGGACGGCAGGTGCGGCTTGCTGACCGTCGGCGGCACCGCCGCCGCGTCGATCTCGAGGACGCGCGCGTACCCGGCGTCGGCGTCGCTGGCGAACACGACGCCGGCCGTGCGCGCCCGGCTGCCGTCCGGCCGGGCCTGCAAGTACTGCGCGGTCCTGTCGTCGAAGCCTACGATGCCGCTCTTGCCGCCGGCCTCGATCGCCATGTTGCACATGGTGAAGCGCTCGTCCATGGAGAGGCCCTCGATGGCCTCGCCCGTGAACTCCATGGCCTGGTACAGGGCGCCGTCGACGCCGATCAGACCGATCGTGTGCAGGATCAGGTCCTTGCCGGTGACCCAGGGCTGCAGGCGGCCCGAGTAGACGAACTTGACGCTCTCGGGCACGCGCAGCCACACGCGTCCCCAGGCCATCGCGGCGGCGAAGTCGGTGCTGCCCATGCCGGTGCTGAAGGCGGCCACGCCGCCGTAGGTGCAGGTGTGGCTGTCGGCGCCGATGACGACGTCGCCCGGCGCCACCAGCCCCTCGTCCGGCAGGAGCACGTGCTCGATGCCGACCCGGCCGATCTCGAAGTAGTTGACGATGCCGTGCTTGCGAGCGAACTCGCGGAGCATCTTGCTCTGCCCGGCCGCCTTGATGTCCTTGTTGGGCGTGAAGTGGTCGGGCACGAGGGCGATGCGGGCCGGGTCGAACACCTTGTCGAACCCGGCCTTCTCGAACTCGGCGATCGCCAGCGGCGCCGTGATGTCGTTGGCCAGCGCGAGGTCGACCGTGGCCTCGATGATCTCGCCGGCGTGGACGGCTTCGCGCCCGGCGGCGCGGGCGAGGATCTTCTCAGTGATCGTTGACCCCATCAGACCTCCCCCGCTTCCGCGGCGTTGTTGACCGCGCGGACGTACGCCTTCGCCGACGCCTCCATCACGTCGTAGCTCACCGCCTGGCCGTTGAACGAGCGATCGTTGACGATGACCGCGACACGGACCTCGGCGAGCGAGTCCTTGCCGGCCGAGATGGCCTTGACCTGGTAGTCGGCCAGGCTGCCCTCGATGCCGACGGCGTCGTCGATGGCCTTGAACACCGACTCCACCGTGCCGTTGCTGAAGCTCTTGCCGCGCAGGATCTCGCCGTGCGCCTCGATCTCGACCTGGCTGGTCGGGATGATCGACGAGCCGGACTGGTTGACGAAGCTCTTCAGGCTGTAGATGTCGTGGCGCTCGCGGATCTCCTCGCTGACGAGCGCCTCCAGGTCCAGGACCGTAACCTGCTTCTTCTTGTCGGCGATCTCCTTGAAGCGGCGGAAGGCGTCGTCCAGATCGGCATCAGACAAGTGGTAGCCGAGCTCGGCCATCTTGGCGCGCAGGGCGTGGCGGCCGGAGTGCTTGCCGAGGACGATATCGCTCTCGGTCAGGCCGACGTCCGCCGGCGTCATGATCTCGAAGGTGCTGGGCTCGGTGAGGACGCCCGCCTGATGGATACCGCTCTCGTGGGCGAAGGCGTTGCGACCGACGATCGCCTTGTTGCGCTGGATCACGTAGCCCGTGAGCGTGCTCACCAGGCGACTCGTGCGGGCGATCTCGCGCGTGTCCACGCCGGTCTCGCAGTCGAACAGGTCGCGGCGGGTGCGCAACGCCATCACGACCTCCTCCAGGGACGTGTTGCCGGCGCGTTCGCCGATGCCGTTCATGGCGCACTCGACCTGCGTCGCGCCGGCACGCACGGCGGCCAGCGAGTTGGCCGTCGCCAGGCCGAGGTCGTTGTGACAGTGGACGCTGACGGCGACGTCGTGCAGCGACGGGCAGAGGCGGTACAGCTCGCGGATGAAGTCGCCGAACTCGATCGGGATCGCGTAGCCGACGGTGTCGGGCACGTTGATCGTCGTCGCGCCGCACTCCACGGCGATGCCGAGCACTTTGGCCAGGAACTCGGGCTCGGAACGGCTGGCGTCCATGGCGCTGAACTCGACGTCGGCGCCGGCGTGCTCGCTCGCCAGGTCGCGCGCCAGGCTCACCATGACGCGCGTGTCGGCGAGCACCTCCTCCGGCGTCTTCTTGATCTGGTACTTCATCTGGATGGGGCTGGTGCTGATGAAGGTATGGATGCGGGGCCGCTCCGCGACCTTGACCGCATCCCAGCAGACCCGGATGTCTTTCTCGATGGCCCGCGCCAGACCGGCGATGCGCGGCCCTTTGACCTCTTCGGCGATCTGCTTGACCGCGTCGAAGTCGTCAGGCGACGCGATCGGAAAGCCGGCCTCGATGATGTCGACGCCGAGGCGGGCGAGCTGATGAGCGATCTCGAGCTTCTCGGCCTTGTTCAGGGTCGCGCCCGGCGCTTGTTCGCCGTCGCGCAGGGTCGTATCGAAGATGTTGACGTAGCGATGCGTGCTCACGGGGCAGCCACTCCTCCCAGGGCGGATGTCGTCGCCGCTGGCGTTCCGCGGGATACGGAGATGTTCCGAAAGGGGGCCGTTACGGCCGGCAGGTGTCTACGCTTCCCCCCGAGGGGGGAGAAGGAGGAGGCCGCCGAGGAAGGTGAGCACGCTGGCGCGTACCTCAATGTGATCCTCCCGGCGTGTTCTGCGGCCGCGCATGGTCTGAGAAGTGTAGCGGAGGCGCGCCCGCAAGCGCAAGCCTGCGCGACCTACGATCCTACGATGATCGTCGTGATGGGCGACCTGGCGTTGCCGCTGAGGACGTAGTACTGCGTGGTCTTCGCCGGCGTCACGGTCACCCGGTACGTGGAGTAGGCGGCCGTGTACCCCTCCGGCAGGCTGAGGCCGGCCCGGGTCGTGGGCACCTCCTGGCCGCGCCAGACGCCGTCGCTCCTGGCGTACAGTCTGACCGTGGCGCCCGTCGAGAGCGCCGGGAAGATGCGACCCTCGAGGGTGACGCTGCCGCCTGTGGAGACCACCGTCTTGTCCGCCGCTGCGGGGGCGATCGACAGACTCTTGATGGTCGCCCAGGCGCTGTTCAGGCCGAGCTTGGCGCGCAGCATGCTGCCGTGCAGGTAGGTCGTACCCTTGCTGCCGATGATCGCCGCTTTGACGATACGCGGCGAGACGCCGCGCTCGACCCGGTAGACCGCCAGCAGCGAGCCTTTGACCACCGGGCCGAGCGCCGCCTCAAGCGCTGCGGGGGTGCGTCGCAGAGGCCCCCACGTGTGCAGCGGCGCCGCGTCGTCGTAGGGGTCCGCGACGCCCTTCAAGTAGAGGAGCGGCATCGTCTGCCAGGCGAGCTCGATGTTCTCGGTCTGCCCGCCGGAGGACGAGAAGTAGAACGCCTGGATGGCCTCGCCGCCGACGCTCGGCACGACACCCGCCGTGGCCTTGACGGCGGCGTCGCTGCGCGCGTCCTCGCGGGCCATGCCGCTGTAGACCTGGGAGCGCACGTCACAGAACAGGTCGTACGGCCTGCTCCCGCCGCGCGCCCGGATCGCGTAGGAGCGGGCGGCGCAGGCCTGCGCCTTGAGCGCCTCGGCCGGCCAGGAGGCCGACATCTCGTGCGGAACCACGCCCCGCAGATATGACTCGAGCCCGACGTGGTTCACCATGAGCAGCGAGCTGCCGGCGGCCGTCACCCGGATCGTGCCACGATGGTCGCCGGTGACGCCGGCGTCGGTTCTGGTCAGGACGCTGAGCTGTCCGGCGGTCGCGGCGAAGGTCACCGGCGCGCTGAAGTCCCGCGACCAGCCGCCCGCGACCACCCTGTACTTCCCGTCGACCAGGGTCGTCGTGGCCGTCGCTCCGGCCGGAATGGCGACCGCGTCGGCGCTGCCACGGACGGTGAACGGACTCCGGCAGGTCAGCGTCACCGAGCTGAGCCCGGCGCGCAGGAGCACCCGCATCGTCGGGTTGCCGATCTCGCTGAAGCCGACGCCCGTGTAGTAGTGCCTGAGGATCTCCCTGTAGGTCGATCCGTGGCCGGCGAGCCCGCAGGCGCCCCACTGCGACATGCCTATCCCGTGCCCCCAGCCCCGTCCGTTGATAGTGAACGAAGTCTCCGAGGTCGGCGCTGGATCCGGCGCCTCCACCATTCCACGCGAAACGGCGGCCGGCGGCGCGCCGCCCGGCTGCTGCGCGGGTCGAAGGCCGGAGCCCTTCGCCTCGGGACTCTGGAGAGAGCCTTGGCCCGCGGCGCCGGCCGCGGGGACGAGCCCGGCCATCCCGATCACGGCGGCCAGCATCATCACCGCCAGCGCCGGTCGCCGTCCTGATCTCGACCCTCCGCGTGTCACCTGCATGGCCACCTCCTCCAGCCTTCGGCAGCGAGGCCGGATCCTTGAGCCGAATCGAGGTCCCCGGTCACTCTTCTCGCGCCGGGAGCCACCACTGGACGGTCCCCCAGGGGAGGAACGACGGCATACCGCCGAACCTGCTGACGGGTGCACGGTGTGACCCGTCAGCGAGTAGCCGGCGGCAGGCCGCTCTCGACGGCGCGTGGGGCGCCGGAGACGACGAAGACGGCGCCGAGGAGCGTGACGACGACACCGATGACGAGCTGCGGCGTCGGGTGGAACCCCGTCAGGACGATGCCGAAGATGATCGCCCAGACTGCGTAGGTCGAGTTCAGCGGCATCGCCCGGCTGGCGCCCACCAGGTGATTCGCGGCGTAGTAGGCCAGGTACGATCCCGCGCCCGCCGCCGCCCCCGCCACGACCACCCAGAGGCTCGGCTCGCCGAAGGCGGCCGCAAAGGTGCCGAGCTCCCCGGCCAACGGCAGCACCACGACGACGTAGACCACGAACGACGTCACCATGCGCAGGTTGCCGGCCACCGTCGGCTCGATGGCCCGCATGCTGTGGATGGCGAGCACGCCCTCCATGCCCCAGCCGAAGGTCGCGATCGCGGCGAGAGAGATGCCCAGGTAGAAGTTAGGGGCCTCGCCCTCCGGCGGCATGTAGGTGACGATGACAGCCCCGCAGACCGCGAGGGCCACCCCCAGCCAACCAAGCCGCGTGACCCGCTCCTTCAGGAAGATCCGGGAAAGGACGGCGCCGACGGCCGGGAAGGTGGCGCTGATCGCCATGGCATAGGCGGCGCCGGCGTACTTGATGCCGAAGAGATAGCCCGACATGGCGATCGGCCCACCGAGCAGGGCGGCGCCGCACAGCACGAGGCCATGCCGCGAGAAGAGGCCACTGGGCAACTTGGCCAGACGCCGTGTACCGGCATTGTAGAACAGCATCCAGAGGGCGGCGAGTCCGTCGTGCAGCGCCGCCACGACCAGCGGCGCCAAGACAGCCTCGGCGCCGACGAACGGCGCCATGCCGAGGACGACGCCCAGGACCACGCCGTCGATCCCCCAGAGCATGCCCGAGAAGAAGCCCCAGACGAAGCCGACCGGGGACAGCGCCCGCGGTGCCGCCGCGCCGTCCACAGCCCTCACGGGGGTCCTGGGCCGACGCCGCGTCGCCGCGGCGCCTTGGGCGATCCTCGGCCGGCCACGGCGCGGCCGACCGGCTCTGCCGGAGCGCGGCTCACTCCGACTCCGCCACAGCCCGCGGCGGAGGCTCCTCAGTCGCCCCCGTCCCACTCCCCGTGCCGCGGCCGGCACGCCGACGGCGGAGCTTGCGGTAGCCGGCGATGATCGCCGGCACGACGCCCTTGGGCATGGCGACGATGGCGACGATGACGATGGCCCCGATGATGATCTGCCGAGCAGTGCCGGAGATGCGCAGGTACTCGTTGGCGAAGGTGAACACCAGCGCGCCGATGACCGCTCCGGGGTAGCGGCCCATGCCGCCGACCGTGAGCATGACCAGGAAGAGGAGGAAGTAGCTCATGCTGAGCAGGTCGGTCGAGACGCTGCCCGTGTAGTGAGCGAAGAAGCCGCCGGCGAGACCAGTGAAGAACCCCGAGTAGGCGAAGACGAGCAGCGTCGACCGCGACTCGCTGACGCCGAGACTCTTGGCGAAGCCCTCGGCGTCCTTGAGGGCGGAGACGCCCACGCCGAAGTGGGAACGGAGGATCCGGAAGTAGATCAGGTAGACGGTCACCGCCGCCAGGACGAGGGCGGTGTAGAACCAGGGCACCTGATCGAGCGGGCTGAACGAGTAGCCGCCGATGCTGAGCTCGGGGATGCCGTACAGACCGCCGGCGCCCCCGGTGCCGAAGCGCTCCCCACGCAGGATGAAGGTCGGCAGGACCAGCTGCAGGGCGAACGTCACAAGGGCCACGTACACACCCTTGACGCGCAGGCAGGGGATGCCGATGAGGACCGCCACCGCGGCGGCGATGAGCCCGCCGAGCGGCATGGTGACCCACGGTGAAAGCGGCGTCTGCCCGGAGATCATCCCCGAGGCGTAGGCGCCGATCACGAAGAAGGCGACCTGGGCGAAGCTGAACACGCCGGCGTACCCGGTGATCAGGTCCCAGGCCGCGACGACCATCAGCCAGATCAGCGCCAGCGTGAAGATCTGCAGCGTGTAGGAGTCCGACACTACCAGCGGCACGATCGCCAGCAGGGCGAGTCCGATGAGGCTGGCGAGGCCGGTAGGGCCGATCACGCGCGACGCGGCCGCCCACGTTCCCCTTTTCGACCCGCTCGGCTGCAGGGTTGGCTCGGCCATCGTCACCCCCACGTCCCGAAGAGGCCGCGCGGGCGGATGATGAGCACCCCGATCAGCATCACGAACCAGAACGAGAGCGTCCACACGCCGCCGAACTGCCACGTGACGAGCGCCTCGCCGATGCCGAGGATGAAGGCCGCGACGACGGTGCCCTTGATGCTGCCGAGGCCGCCGAAGACGACGATGACGAAGGCCTTGACGAAGGGGTCCCAGCCGCTGCCCGGCGAGATCAGGTACACCGGGGCGAGGAGGATGCCGCTGACGCCGGCCATGACGGCCGACGCGCCGAAGGCGTAGCCGAACACGCGGTTGAGCGGCACGCCGACGATCTGCGCGCCGGTCATGTCCTGGGCGACGGCACGCATGGCCCGGCCTGTGCGCGTGCGGTCGAGGTAGGCGTCGACGGCGACCATCGTGCCGAGCGCCACCGCGAGCATCGCGATGCTGTGCCAGGCGATCTCGAGGCCGCCGATGCTCAGACTGCCGGTGAACAGCGGCGGCAGATCCTTGACGAGCGGCCCGAAGACCCAGAGCGCGACGTTCTCGAGCAACACCGCGAGACCGAGCGTCACGATCATCGTCGTGATCTGCCACTCGGAGCGCCAACGCAGCGGCCGGATCAGCGTACGCTCGAGCGCCATGCCGGCGCCGAAGAGCACGACGCCGGTGATCAGAAACACTAGGATGTACGGGAGGTGGAAGTAGCCCGCGGCCAGCACCCAGGCGATGTACGCGCCCCACGTGAAGAAGGCGCCGTAGGAGAAGTTGAAGACCCGCGAGACGCCGTAGACCAGCGAGAGGCCGATGGCGTTCACGCTGTACACGGCCCCCAGAGTGATCCCGCTGAGGAGGACGGTCGTCAGCTGATCCACGTCATCCCATCACAGGCCGAGCATCGTCGCGCGCAGGCGCGAGTCTTTGAGGGCGTCGCAGGCCGCGCATGACATGACCATCGCGCCCTCTTCCATGAGGTACGCCCGCGCGGCGATCTCACACGCCTGCGCGATGCTCTGCTCGACCAGAAGGACGCCCATGCCCTCCCCGTTGATCGCCTTGATGGCGGCGAAGATCTGGGCGGTGAGGTTGGGGGCGAGCCCAAGCGAGGGCTCGTCGATCGCCAGGAAGCGCGCGTCCGTCATCAGGCCGCGCCCCATGGCGAGCATCTGCGCCTCGCCCCCGGAGAGAGTGCGGCCGAGTTGCTTCGCGCGCTCTTGCAGGCGCGGGAACAGAGCGTACACGCGTTCGAGGTTCTGGCGCTCGTGATTGCGCGCCCGCCGCGTGTAGGCGCCCATGCGCAGGTTGTCGAGCACGGTCATGTCGCCGAAGAGGTGCCGCTCTTCGGGGATGTAGACGAGACCCATCTCGACAATCTTCTGGACCGGCATGCGGGTGACGTCCCGCCCGTCGAAGAAGACACTGCCGCGGGCGGGATGCACCATGCCACAGAGAGTCTTGAGGAGGGTGCTCTTGCCGTGGCCGTTGGGCCCGAAGAGAGCGACGAGCTCGCCGTCCCGCACGTCGATGGCGGCGCCGCGCAGCACCTGGTACTCGCCGTAGTAGGTGTTGATGTCGGTCGCCTGCAGCATCGCGTCAGACAAACTGGTCCGTCCCGAGGTACAGGTCGATGACCCGTTGATCGCTCACCACGGCGCGCGGCTCGCCGAGGGCGATCTCCTCGCCGTGGTCGAGGATCATGAGCTTGTTCGACAGCTCGACCAGCTTGCGGATCAGGTGCTCGATGATGACGATGGTCATGCCGCGCTCCTCGTTGAGACGCGCGATGAGCGCCCCGAAGCGCGCGGTCTCGCTGGGGGCCAGGCCGCCCATGGGCTCGTCGAGCAACAGCAGCGACGGCTGCGTGGCCAGCGCGGCGGCCAGCATCGTCAGCTTCTTGTCGAGGAGATCGACGCGCGGCGCCGGCAGGTCCTCCTTGCCCGCCAGCCCGACGAAGTCGAGGCACTCCGCGACGATGTCCTTCTCGACGCGCCGCCGCCGGCGGCCGAAGTGGGCGCCGACCGCGACGTTCTCGCGCACTGTCATGGACGAGAAGAGCACCGGGATCTGGAACGTCCGGGCGATGCCGAGGTGACAGATCCGGTGCGGCTTGAGACCCATGATGTCGGTCCCGTTGAAGACGACCTGACCCGAACCGCGCAGGGCGCCGGCGATCACGTTGAAGAGCGTCGTCTTACCGGCGCCGTTGGGCCCGGCAATGCCGTGGACGTCGCCGGCCTCGACCGTCAGGTGGATGCCCTTGAGGGCGACGATCTCGCCGAAGCGCTTGCCGACGTCCCTGACGGCGAGCACGGCCTCCCGCCGCCCATCTGGGTGGGCGGCGGGAGGCTCTGGCTGCGTCTGCGCGGAAGCTGACACGAGCCTCGAACGACTACTTCAGCCAGGGCGGGGTGACGAATGTGCCCTCGTCCTGTGTGCCGACCTTGAGGAGCACGAGTTCCCCGTCCTGGATCTGGAAGAAGAACATCGGCAGGCCGTCGTCCGTGGCGGGCACGATGTTGCCCTCCTGGAAGATGTAGTTGCCCTGCACGCCCTTGTAGCCGAGCGTCTTGATGGCCTCGCCGACGGCCTCGTAGTTGGTCTCGTCGCCGGCCTTCTTGACGCCTTCGGCCCAGAGACGCACGCCGTCGTAGCAGGTACCCACGATGCTCAGCCCGGGCGGCGTGCCGAACTCGGCCTCGAAGTCGGCCTTGAACTGGTCGCCCATCTCGTCGGGCAGGATGCTCGTCGTGGAGATGCCGACCACGCCGTTACCGCTCTTGCCGACCAGCTCGGGGAAGCCCTGGATCGAGATCGCGTACCCGACCTCGACGATGGAGTCGGTCGGGTCCTGTGCGAACTGCGTGAGGAACGTCTTGAGGTCAGCGGGATCCATGACGCTGATGTTGATGATCGCCGGGTTGATCGCCTTGATCTTGGTGAGCAGGGGGCCCCACTCACGCGTGCCGTACGGGAACACCTCGTACATCGCGACGTCCCAGCCCTGCGCCTCGGCCTCGGCCTTGATGCCCTCGGTGACCTTCTTGTCCCACTCGAAGTCGCCGGCGAGGATGACGACCTTCTTGTTGGGGTACTCGTACGGCAGCGCCATCAGGTCGTCGAACGTCTGCTTGCCGTACGCCGCCTCGATGTCGCCCAGGGTGAAGACCCCGCCGTACTTCTCGGGGTTGTCCAAGACCATCTGGACGTTCTGCGACGAGGCGTCGAACTGGATGAACGGCGTGGGGTACTTGCCGAAGGCGGTCACGTCGGCGCCCGGCGTCGAGTAGCCCGTGATGACCGCCGCCACCTTGTCCTGCATGACGAGCTTGCTGGCCGCCGCGTTGAGCTTCTCGGGCGCCATGTCCTCGACGTCGTAAACGACGAGCTCGACCGGTCGCCCGAGGAGCCCGCCGGCGGCGTTGAGGTCGTTGACGGCCATCTCGAGGCCCTGCTGCATCGACTGGCCGTCGGCCGCCCACGGGCCGGTGAGCGGGATGGGCGCGCCGACCTTGATCGGTTCGCCGCTCGGCGCGCCGCTCGCCGAGGCCGAGGTCGAGGTGCTCGGTGTGTCGGAGCCGCAGGCGGCCAGCGCGCCGAGCACGACGACCGTCGCTAGGATGGCCACTACCTTGAAGATCCTGCCCATGTCCTCCTCCTGGGGGAGATGACGTCTGCGGAACGAGTCTCCCTCGCTGCCGCCGTGTGTTTCAACAGTCTGTGCGGTGCAGCAGTGGGTCACCTCCCCGCAGCGCGGCCGTGAAGAGCTCGAGGAACGAGGCCTCGCTCATCTCCACCGGGTTGTCGGGTGTGCCCGCGTTCATCATCGCCGTCGCCGCGAGTTGCGGCAGATCCTGCTCCGTGACGCCCAGGTCGGCGAGAGACGGGATGCCCAGGCGGCGGGTGAGCGCCGCGAGCCCGGCGACGGCCGCAGCCGCCGCCTCAGCGCGGGTCAGCCCCGCCGTGTCGAGACCAATCGCCCGGGCCACCCGCGCCGTCTTGTCCACGGTGGCCGGCAGGTTGTGGGCCGCGACGTACGGAAGGAAGACGGCGTTGGCGACGCCGTGGCCGACGTCGAAGACCGCGCCGAGCGCCTCCGCCATGGAGTGCACAGCGGCGGTGTCGGCGTTGCCGAAGCCGATACCGGCGAGCAGGCTGCCGAGCATCATCGCGCTGCGCGCCTCGAGGTCGCCGCCGTCCGCAACGGCGCGCTCCAGGTGCGCGCAGATGAGCTCGATGGCGTAGAGGTCGAAGGCGTCGCTCAGCGGGTTGCTGCAGCGCGCCGTGTAGGCCTCGACGGCATGGGTCAGGGCGTCGATGCCGGTGGCGGCCGTGAGGGCCGGCGGCAGCGAGGCTGTCGTCAGCGGGTCGACCAGCGCCACGCGCGGCGCCAGGTGGACGCTGCCGACGGGCGCTTTGTACTGACGCAGCGGGTCGGTCACGATCGCCCAGAAGGTCACCTCGCTGCCGGTTCCGGCGGTGGTCGGAATGGCGATCACCGGCACGCACGGCCCGGGTACCTCCTCAAGCCCCTCGTAGTCGAGCACGGTGCCCCCGTAGCGGGCCACCGCGGCCGCCGCCTTGGCGGTGTCCAGGGCGCTGCCGCCGCCCAGGCCGACGATCACGTCGGCGCGATGATCGGCGGCGCTTCGCGCCGCCCCGTCCACGGTCGCCACGCGGGGGTTCGCCTCGACCTCGGCGAACACGGCTACCTCCAGGCCGTGGGAGTGGAGCCGGCCCGCGACCGCGTCGACCAGGCCGGCCTTCTCGAGGCCGGGGTCAGTGACGACGAGAACGCGCCGGCCGAACAAGGCGGCTTCCTCCGCGACCCGCGCGGCCGCGCCCGGCCCGAACTCGACACGGGTGGGCAACAGGAAGCGAAAAGACCGCTCGAGGTCGCCAGCGCCGAGACAGGCCGCCAAAGTGTTTACCGGCGTCATGGCCTCAGACGCAGATCGCCGCGTCTCCGCACCGGGCAGGTCAGTCGACGAGAAGGATGGCGTTCCACGTGACGTAGCCCTCGTCCTTGCCGCTGAAGTAGAACGGCAGGCCGGCGTTGGCGGCAGTGGCCAGCACGTTGACCGACATCGCCTCGAGTGCCGGCCGGGCGCGGTACTCCTCGCGACAGTTGCCGCCCTTGGCGCCGGCGCATCCCCCCGCATTGGCGTGCAGCAGCACATCGTCTCCGTACCGCTCGATGCCGCCGCCGAGGATCTCGCACCAGCGGCAGTCGCCGGCGCCCATGCCGATGGTCAGGTAGTAGCCGAGGTCGAAGGCCCTGCACTCGCAATTGTGCAGGGCCTCGTGCAGCTTGTACACGGACTGGTAGCACCAGTTGTAGTCGCGCCGCAGCAGCTCCGACGTGCCGTCCTTCGCCTCGCTGCCGTCGACCTGCATCATCACCGCCGAGCGGTACTCACCGATGATCGCCTTGACCTCGTCCGGCGGCGGCGTGTTCGGCGGGCACGTGAGGCTCTTGCCGTATGACGTGCAGCGCGGAATCAGGCACCGCGCCTGCGCCCTGCGCTCCACGACGATGACGTCCGGCGAGATGACCTTGGCCCGGTCCATCCCGTTGGCCAGCGCGACCTGGACGATCTCCTCGAGCTTCTCCTCGGGGGTGGACAACCGCGTCACTTCCTCGTCGACCTCGCGCACGCTCAGCCGCGGCACCCCACGGACGCTCTCGATCTTCACCGCGTTCTCCCTCCCACTCGTGTCTCCCGGTGCGCCGGCAGGGACTCGTCGCCGAGGCCCTCTGGACGCCGCCGCAGGCTCGCGACGTCTATTGCTCAAACGGGTTGCCCGGATCCGCCGGTTCGGTGGGCAGCCACATGTAGCTGAACTTCTCGGTATGCAGAATGTTGAAGGTCTCCGAGGCGGCGATGCCGTCGATCTGTTGCAGGACGACGCTGAGGAACTCGAAGAGCTGCGCGCTGTCGCGCAGCAGGACCTGGATAAGAATGTCGAACTGGCCGCTCACGTAGGCCACGTAGGTCACCTGGTTGATTGAAGCCAGCTGCCTCCCTACCTCGAGCAGGTGGCCCGTCTTGACCTTGATCCCGATGACCGTGTCGACCGGAAACCCGGTGGCGGCGGCGTTGAGCACCGCGATGATCTTGAGGACACCCTGCTGCAGCATGCGGTCGAGCCGCTTGCGGACCGTCGGCTCCGACACGCCGATGGCGCGGGCAATCTCGGTGTTCGGGCGGCGGCCCTCGTCGCGGAGCAGCACCAGAATACGGCGGTCTATGTCGTCGAGTTCGACGGGAGCAGCGGCACGACCGCCCTCGCTGGGAACACCGAACGATGAGTGGAAATCGTCCACAGAACGCAGGATACGTTCTCGACTCCGTCCTGTAAAGTCTTCTGCGTGACGAAGTAAGCAATCCGGCCCCGCGCGCAGTGGCGGAATGCCAAACCCGCTTGCTCGGCCGTCGACGGACGCCGCGATCGCCCTGCGTACCTCGCTCAGCCGCGCGGCTCGGGGCCGGCCCAGCACCTGCACGCCGAAGCCGAGGCCGGCCAAGACTCGATCGCGGGCGGGGCGTTTGAGCGGCGCGGGAAGGGGCAATGACCTGCTCAGAGAGTGCGACTATCGTGCCGTGCAGCCGCCTGCGAGGGCATGGTGCTCGATCTCACCGATCCTGCGGTTCTTGCTTCACGCCCGTGGCTCCGTCACTACGACGCGGGCGTGCCGCCGACGCTCGACTATCCCTCCGACACTCTCGACCAGCTCCTGCGCCGCACCGCTGCACTTCACCCCGATCGTTCGGCGCTGATCTTCTTCGGACGGCGTACGAGCTATCGAGAGCTGGACCAGGCGATCGACCGGGTCGCGAGTGGGCTGCGGGGTCTGGGGCTGGTCCCGGGTGAGCGGGTGGCGCTCTTCATGCCCAACTGCCCGCAGCTGGTGACGAGCTTCTACGCCGCCTGGCGCGCCGGCTGTGTCGCGGTGCCGGTCAACCCGCACGCGACGGCGACGGAGCTGTCGCGACAACTCTCCGATGCCGGCGCCGCGGCCGCGATCGTCCTCGATCGCCTGTGGTTGGGCCTCGAGGCCGTGGCCCCGCCGGCGACATTGCGCCTTCTCATCGCGGCCGACATAGCCGACGATCTGCCGCTGTCGATGCGGATCGGCGCCCGGTTGACCCGCGGAGGCCCCCGCGTCCAGGCCTCCGCGTCGGGCCCGAACGTCGTCCTGCTCACGGCGCTCGTTCGCCGGGAGGACGCCGCGGCAGTCCCGGATCGCGTCGGTGGCCACGAGCCGGCGGTCCTCCTCTACACAGGCGGCACCACTGGGTTGCCCAAGGCCGCGGTTCTGACGCATCGCAACCTGGTCGCCAACGCCTGTCAACTGGGAGCCTGGGCGTCGGAGCTCGACGACGGCGCCGAGGTCATGCTCTCGGCCCTGCCGCTTGTCCACGGCTATGCGATGACGGCGTGCATGAACGTCTCGGTGCTGCGCGGCTGGACGCAGGTCCTGCTCCCCGACCCACGCGATTGCGGGCGGCTGCTGGCCGAGATCGAGCGCCATCGGGTCACGGTCTTTCCGGGCGTGCCTACGCTCTACGCGGCGATCTGCGGTCACTCGGACGTCGTCTCAGGCCGGCGCGACCTGCGCTCGATCGAGGCCTGCATCAGCGGAGCCGCCAGTCTGCCCGCGGGGATCCGCAACGAGTTCGAGCGGGTAACCGGGGGCAGGCTGGTCGAGGGCTACGGGCTCAGCGAAGCCTCACCGGCGACGCACTGCAACCCACTGAGCGGGAGCCGCATGAGCGGCACGATCGGCCTGCCGCTGCCGGACACCGACTGCCGCCTCGTCGATCTCGAGACCGAGACGCGCTGCGTTGAGCCCGGCGAGACCGGCGTGCTCTGCATCAGCGGGCCGCAGGTCATGGCGGGCTACTGGCAGCGCCCGGACGACACCGCGCAGACGCTGCGGCGCGATGAGACGGAGAGGCTCTGGCTCCACACCGGCGACGTCGCCGGCATGTCCGACGACGGCTACTTCCGGATCGTCGACCGCAAGAAGGACGTCATCGTCGCGGCCGGCGGACTCAAGGTCTACCCAAACGAGATCGAGAACGTGCTCTCGACGCATCCGTCGGTGCGCCAGGCGGCGATCATCGGTATCCCGCCCGGCGGCGCCGATCAGCGCGCCAAAGCGTTCGTCGTGCTTCGCGAGGGGGAGCGTGCCGAGCCCGACGAGCTTCTCGCCTTCCTGCGGTCGAGACTCGCGCCCTACAAGATCCCGAAGAGCATAGAGCTCCGGGCGGAGCTGCCGCTCGCGTTCACCGGCAAGGTGCTGCGCCGCGTCCTTGCCGATGAGGAACGGGCCGCGATCGACGCCGGAGAGCGTCGATGAGAGCCGGGAGCATCGGGATCGGCGCCTCGCCGAGTCGGCGGTATCCGGAGGACCTGGGCCCGGCACGCGCCGGCCGGTAGAGGAGAAAGGGGACGCATGCACGACGTCGACGAGGTCTGGTTGGGAGCCACCGTCGCTGAGATCCTCAACCGCCACCCGACCGTCGGCTTGGCCCTGGGCCTGGTCCGCGACGGCTCCCTCGAGTTCTTTCACGGACACGGCCTGGCAGACATCGCCTCGAACACACCGGTGACCGAGGACACGGTCTTCAGGATCGCCTCGATCACCAAGACCTTCACGGCGATCGCCGTGATGCAGCTCTGGGAGCAGGGCCTGGTGGACCTCGACGCCCCCGCCAACGACTACCTGCGGGCCTACAAGCTGGTCCCGGCCAAGGCCGGCTGGCGTCCGGCGACGGTGCGCCATCTGCTGACGCACACGGCGGGGATCCGTGAGGTCCTGCACCCCTCCGGCCTGCTCAGGCTGCGAGATCTGGGCGAGACCGTAAAGCTGGGCAGGCGGGTGCCGTCTCTCGCCGAGTACTACCGAGGCGGTCTCCGCGTCGACGCCGAGCCGGGAGCAAGGTTCATGTACACCGACCACGGCTTCGCGACCCTCGGCCAGATCGTCGAGGACGTGAGCGGGGAGCCTCTCCACCGCTACTTCCGGGAGCGCATCTTCGCTCCCCTGGGCATGGCCGACAGCGACCTCGTCCGCTCACAGCGTGTCGAGTCGCGCATGGCCACCGGCTACGACCTGTGCTCCGACGGAGCCAGGGCGGTCGCGGACTACGAGCTGATCACTGTTGGGGGCGGCGGCGTCTACGCCACGCCGCGGGACATGGCTCGCTACCTCCAGGCTCTCCTTGGCGGCGGGGCGAACGAGTACGGCCGCGTGCTCAGGGCGGAGTCGCTCGCCCTGATGTTCGCACCGCACTATCAGCCCGATCCGCGGATACCGGGGATCGGGCTGGCGTTCTTTCGAGTCGACCTCGAGGGTCATCCGGCGGTGGAGCACGACGGCATACTCCCCGGCTTCGACTCGCAGATCTTCCTGGCTCCCCAGGACGGCGTCGGCGTGATGGCCTTCGCCATCGGCGCCAGGCACTCGATGCACTGGCTGGCCCCTGAGGCCGCGGGCATGCTCAGACACCTGCTCGGCGTCCCGGACCCCGCCATCCGCGATGATCTTCCTCAGCACCCCGAGTTGTGGGGCAGCCTCTGCGGCTGGTACCGCTTCTCAGCCCACCCGAGCGATCCGGCACGGTTCGCGCTCGGCGCCGGAGTTGAGGTCTTCGTCCGCCGGGGGCAGCTCACGCTTCGGGCCATAACCCCGATTCCGGCGCTGTACAGGGGCTTCACGCTGCACGCCGACGACGACGATGACCCCTACGTCTTCCGCGTCGCCCTCCCCTGGTTCGGGATCGGCACTGGCCGCGTCGTCTTCGGCCGAGAACCTGGACGGGAGACCACGGCGCTCCACCTCGACTTCGCGCCGCTCTCGTTTCACAAGCAGGAGCCTAGGAAGAATCCGCGCCTGGTGGCCACCGGCACGCTCGGCGGGCGTGCCGCAGCCACCGCCGTGACCGCCCTCAGGCGAGCCAGTGGCAGGGCCGGCAAGGGGGCGTCAACATGAGCGTCGCGAGCACCGACCTCTGGCGCATGAGCGCCACAGACCTGGCCGAAACGATCCGATCCAGGCAAGCCTCCTGTCAGGAGGTCATCGAGGTCCACCTCCGGCGGATCGAGGCCGTCAACCCTGCCGTCAATGCCGTCACGGTCGTGCTTGGCGAGCAGGCCGTTGAGGCCGCAATGGCCGCCGACCGGGCGGTCGCCGCCGGGGGCGATCTGCCGCCGCTCCACGGCGTCCCCTTCACAATCAAGGAGAACATCGATCTCGCCGGCAGCGCGACCACCCAAGGAGCCAAGGCGCTGGAGGACTCGTACCCGCGTCTGGACGCCCCCGTCGTCGAGCGCCTCCGGGCAGCCGGGGCAGTCGCGATCGGCCGCACCAACCTCCCCACCTTCGCGGTCCGCTGGCACTGCGACAGCGAGCTCCGCGGCGCGACCGTGAACCCATGGAACCGGTCGCGCACCCCGGGCGCTTCCAGCGGCGGCGAGGCCGCGGCGCTCGCAACCGGCATGAGTCCATTGGGGCTCGGCAACGACGGGCTCGGATCGCTCCGCTGGCCGGCCCAATGCTGCGGCGTCGACGCGCTGAAGCCCACACTCGGGCGCATCCCGCACGCGACCACCCTCGAGCCCGCTGACGCGCCGATCGGCGTCCAGCTGACGAACGTCGAAGGCCCGATGGCACGGCGGATCGCCGACCTCCGGGCCGCCTTCGGGGTGATGGCGGGGCCCAGCTGGCGCGACCCGTGGACGGTGCCGGCGCCGCTGCGCGGCCCCGAACCCGCCTGGCCCGTTCGGGTGGCGCTCGTCGTGGACCCCGCCGGCCTGGGCACCGCGAACCAGGTGAAAGAGGGTGTACGGAAGGCGGCTGAGGCCCTGGAAGACGCCGGCTACGTCGTCGACGAGGTCGAGCCGCCGGCGATCGACGTAGCGGCGAAGACCCTGCTGAGCATGCTCAACACCCCGGACATCCGGGCGGGGTGGCAGCTCATGTCGCCCGCGATGCGCGCCGACACGCAGCGGTTCATGTCGGCGTTCTTCGAGGTGGCCGGCGATCCCGACCCGGCGACGGCCGTGCAGAGTTTCATGATCCGGCAGTCGTTGTTGCGCGCGTGGGGCGAGTTTCAGGAGACGCACCCGCTGATCGTCGCCCCGATCTGCACGGACGCTCCCTTCGAGAGCGGCAAGGACCTGACCACGGAGGAAGTGGCCGCGATCGTCCGCGGGATGCGTATGGCCTTGGCCGTCAACGCGCTGGGACTGCCCGCCGTGGCCCTTCCCGTGGGCATCGGGGACGGCCTGCCGCAGTTGGTGCAGGTCGTCGGCCCCCGCTACCGCGAGGACCTGTGTCTGGATGCCGCGCAGGCACTCGAGGACAGGGCCGGCATCATCACGCCGATCGAGCCGATGTAGCGACAAGGGGCGACCATCATGCCGATCGACAGACTGAACGCCGAAGACCAGGTGATGCTGAGGGCGAGTGGACTGTGGCCGCAGGACATCGGCGCCCTCGCCCTCCTCGACGGGACCAACCTGCTCGAACCGGACGGCCGCATCCGGATCGAGACCGTGCACGCAGCGATTGAAGCCCGGCTGCACCTCGTCCCACGGTTCCGGCAGGTCATCTGCGTACCGCGACGAGGCTTGGGTGGCCCCACCTGGGTGGATGCCCAAGCCTTCGATCTCAGCGACCACGTGCACGTTCTTCCGCTTGCGCCCCCTGGAGATGAGGCCGAGCTTCTCCTCGCAACCGAGCGTCTGCGACGGCGGCGGCTGGACTCATCGCGGCCCCTTTGGGAGATGTGGTTCATCACGGGACTCCCGGAGCGGCGGATCGGCCTGTTCGTGAAGATGCACCATGCCATCGCCGACGGTATGGCGGCAATGAGCACAGTCGCCACATTCCTCGACCCCGTCCCGGTCGCGCGCCCTGCGCCGGCGCGCCCGTGGAAGCCCAGGCCGCTGCCGTCGCGGCGCGCGCTCCTCGCGGACAACCTCCTTCGGCGCGGCAAGGCAATCGGCAGCGTCGTCTCGAAGCTGGTCCGGCCGCGGACCGCCCTGCGGCAGATTCGGGGGGCGTGGCCGGCGACGCGCGAGCTCCTCGCGGAAGAGCCGGCGTCCGAGACCAGCCTCGACCGCGCGGTCGGCCGTGACCGGACACTGGCCCTCGTCCGCAGCACGCTCGACGATGTGAAGTCGATCGCGCACGCCCACGACGCGACGGTGAACGACGTCCTCCTCACGGTGACGGCCGGCGGCCTGCGCGCGCTTCTCAGGAGCCGCGGAGAACCGGTCGAGGGCACCACGGTGCGTGTCTACGTGCCCGTCTCGTTGCGCCGCCGGCAGGGCGGCTCGACGCAGGGGAATCTGATCGCGCAGATGGTCGTCCCGCTGCCTCTCGGCGTGTCTGATCCTGCCCGGAGGCTCCGCCAGATCGCCGCGGAGACCGCCGGACGGAAGGCGAGGGGCCGTGCCTCGCTGGGGACGTTGTTCCACGGCGGAGTCGCTGGGCGCCTGATGCTGAAGGCCGTCAGGCGCCAGCGCGTGAACGTCGACAGCGCGAACATCCCCGGTCCCGAGCTGCCGCTCTACCTCGCAGGGGCGCGGATGCTCGAGGTGTTCCCGGTACTGCCCCTCATCGGCAACGTGGCCCTCGGTGTCGGTGCGCTGTCCTACGCCGGAGCTTTCACCATCGGTGTCGTCGCCGACCGGGTTGCCTACCCCGATATTCAGGTCTTCGCGGCGAGCCTGCGCGATGACCTGCAAGCGCTCGCCAGATCGACCTCTCCAGCGGCAGGCCGTGGAAGGGAGGAGTCATGCCCGACGTCGACAGCCTCGACCTGAGGATCAGAGTCAACCAGATCCTCAACCGCCACCCGGCCGTCGGCCTGGCTGTGGGAGTCGTAGGCAAGGGGGGCCTCGAGCTCTTCTACGGACACGGCCTGGCAGACATCGCCTCGAACACACCGGTGACCGAGGACACGGTCTTCAGGATCGCCTCGATCACCAAGACCTTCACGGCGATCGCCGTGATGCAGCTCTGGGAGCAGGGCCTGGTGGACCTCGACGCCCCCGCCAACGACTACCTGCGGGCCTACAAGCTGGTCCCGGCCAAGGCCGGCTGGCGTCCGGCGACGGTGCGCCATCTGCTGACGCACACGGCGGGGATCAGCAAGGTGGTGCACCCCTCACGCATGCTCCAAAGCGGCTGGTTCGGGGAGAGCTTCAAGCTCGGGCAGTCCCTGCCCACGCTGGGAGAGTACTACCGCGGCAACCTTCGGCTGGCCGTCGAGCCCGGTACCGCCGTCATGTACACCGACCACGGCTTCGCGACCCTCGGCCAGATCGTCGAGGACGTGAGCGGGGAGCCTCTCCACCGCTACTTCCGGGAGCGCATCTTCGCTCCCCTGGGCATGACCGACAGCGACCTCGTCCGCTCACAGCGTGTCGAGTCGCGCCTGGCGACCGGGTACCGCCTGCGCTCCGCTGGAGCCCGACCTGTGACCGACCGCCAGTGGGTGACCGCGGCGGCCTCGTCGATCTACTCCACGCCCAGGGACATGGCTCGCTACCTGCACGCTCTTCTGGGCAGCGGTGCGAACGCGCACGGCCGCGTCCTCGAACCCGCGACACTCGCCGCCATGTTCGCGCCGCACTACCGTCCAGATCCGCGGCTCCCGGGGACAGGCCTTGCGTTCTTCCGGATCGGCTCCGGCGAGCATCTCGCCGTCGAGCACCAAGGGGTGCTTCCCGGCTTCAACTCGCAGATCTGTCTGGCTCCCGACGACGGCGTCGGGGTCATGGCGTTCACCAATGGGACCAGGCAAGCGACGATCTGGCTGACGGTCGAGGCGGAACGACTGCTCAACGATCTGATCGGCGTTCCGGAAGAGGGGGTCCGGAGCGACGTTCCGCACCGGCCCGACGTGTGGGGCGACATCTGCGGCTGGTACCAGCCTTCCGCCCAGCGGACCGACGCGCAAGTCCTGTCTATGGTCGGCGCCGGGGCTCAGGTCTTCGTGCGCCGCGGCCGGCTCATGCTGCGGGCGCTGAGCCCGATACCCGCCCTGTACAAGGGATACGTCCTCCATCCCGACGACGAGAACGATCCCTTCGTCTTCCGGATCGACCTTTCCCGGTTCGACATGCCCGCGGCCCTCGTCGTGTTCGTCCGTGAACCCGAGACGGGGACGACGTCGATGCATATCGATCTGATTCCCCTGTCGCTGCGGAGGGCGGCCCCCGGGAACCAGCGCACATGGGCGGCAGGCGCGCTCGGCGCGCTTGGAGTGGCCGCCGCGGCCGGCGCCCTTCGCCGGGGCCGAGTCCACGAGTGAGGTGAGGGACATGGAGACCGGAGACCTCAGCCGGCTCAAGCAGGACGCGATCGACAAGATGATCTTCCACGCGACGCCGAAGAAGTGGCTGAGCGATGGCGGCCCCTGGGTGCTCGAACGAGGGGAGGGAGCGATCCTCCACGACGCGGACGGCGGGGAGTACCTCGATGCTCTCTCCGGAGGGGTGTTCGCGGTCCTCGCCGGGTACGGGCGAGAAGAGATCGCCCGCGCGATGTACGAGCAGGCCCTGAAGCTGAACTACACGAGTCCCTATGCGACGACGAGCGAGGTCACGATCGAGCTGGCCCGGAAGCTCGCCGAGCTGACGCCGGGCGACCTCTGGGCCTCGTTCTTCTGCACCAGCGGCTCGGAGGCGGTCGAGGCCGCGATCAAGCTCGCGCGCCAGTACCACGAAGCGAGCGGCGAGGGCCGGCGGTACAAGGTCGTTTCACTGCGCCGCGCGTACCACGGCGCGACGATGGGCGCCCTGTCGGCCACCGGCTGGAGTCCCGGCTTCCAGCTCTTTCGTCGCGCCGCCGACCCGATTGTTCCCGGCGCCGGGTACGCGAACGCCATGCCGCCTTACTGCTACCGCTGCGAGCTCGCCCTGACACACCCTGAGTGCCACCTCGCCTGCGGCACCACGATCGAGCAGGCGATCCTCGGGAGCGATCCGGAGCTGGTGTCGTGCGTCATCCTCGAGCCGGTCATGGGGACGGCGGGCTGCATCGTCCCTCCGCCCGGCTATCTGGCCAGGGTGCGTGAGATCTGCGACCGCTATGGGGTCTTGCTGATCTCCGACGAGGTGGTCTGCGGCTTCGGCCGAACGGGGCGGTGGTTCGGAGTCGATCACTTCGCCGTGGTCCCCGACATCATGGTGGTCGCCAAGGGCCTCACCAGCGGCTACGCGCCGATGGCGGCGGCCGTGGCCAGGCGCGAGATCGCGGAGAGGATCCCGGTCTTCTTCGACGTCCACACGTACGGGGGGCATCCGGTCTCCGCCGCGGCAGCGCTCGCCAGCATCCGGGTCATCGAGCGCGAGAGCCTCGTGGAGAACGCGGCCAAGGTCGGGAACTACATGCTGAACCTCCTCGAGGGACTGCGCCGTCACCCCTGGGTGGGCGATGTCCGAGGAGTCGGGCTCTTCATGGCCGTGGAACTGATGCGAGACCCTGCCGGACGCGAGGACTTCCCGCCCGACTTGCAGGTGGACAACCAGGTCGCGTCGGCCGCGCTCAGCATGGGACTGTTCGTACGCCCGCTGGGCGGCACGATCCTGCTCGGCCCCCCGCTGATCTTCACCAAGGCCCAGGCAGACCGAACGGTCGAGGTGCTCGATGCCGCCCTCACGACGGTGGAGGCGCGCGTCCGTTCCCGGACGGAGAGCCGGTCCGGCTGACGCGGCCGGGTCCCGGACCCAAGAGGGTGAGTCGATGAGCACCGACAAGGCCGTCACGAGCCAGCCGGCCGGCAAGGGGAGCAGCAGGTTCGCGCGTCTGACGCCGTTTGACCGCATGTACCTTCGTGACGAGACTGCCGCGTGGCCGTGCCACTTCGGCGGCCTGGCCGTCCTCGAAGGGAAGGCGCTGCTTGACCCCACGGGGAAGCTGCGGCTGGCCGAGATCAGAGGCCGGCTGAATCGCCGTCTGGCGCGCGTCCCCGACCTGCGGCAACGCGTCTACGTCCCCGGGCGATTGAGGGGCGGGCCGCTCTGGGTCGACGATCACCAGTTCGCGATCGAGCACCACGTCTACGAGGCGGCCGTCGAGCCCCCCGGCGGCGACGCCGAGCTCCTGGCGACGGCCGCCCGGCTCTACGAGGGCCTCCTGGACCGCAGGCGGCCACTCTGGGAGCTGTGGTTCCTCACCGGCCTCAGCGATGGGCGCGTCGGGGTGCTGCTGAAGCTGCACCACGCCGTCGCCGACGGATCGGCGGCCGTCATGATCATGGAGTCCCTGTTCGACCTCGAGCCTCACCCCCCGGAACCGGCATCCGCCCTGCGAGCGCTCGAGCCCACCCCGGGGAGCTGGTCCCTGCTCGCGGACAACCTCTCCGGCAAGATCCGAAACGCTCGGCGCGGAGCCGCCATGCTGGCCCATCCGCGGCGACTCGTGAGCGGTGCGCGCGTCTTCGCAGTGGTTGTCGGACGGTCTCTCGGCCGGAAGGGAGCACCGCGCACCTCACTCAACCAGGTTGTCCGGGCCGGCCGCCGAATCCGGTTCCTCCGGCTGGATCTTGCCGCCGTGAAGGAGGCGGCCCACGCCCACGGGGGCAAGGTCAACGACGTGGCCCTCGACCTCTGGACGGGAGGGCTGCGCAGCCTGTTGACTTCCCGCGGCGAGCGCGTTGCGCGAGTGGAGTTGACCACCGGTCAGGCCGTCTCACTGCGATCCGCGGGCGACGGGACTATCGACAACCAGGCGGGAACCGTGGTCCTGAGACTGCCCGTCTGGGAGGCCGACGTTGAGCGCCGGCTCGACCTGATCGTCGGCAGGACCCGCAAGGCCAAGGCGCGACAGCGCCCCGCCGCGATCAAGGGTGCGATGGTGGCCATGACCGCAACGCCGATCGGGCGCTACTTCAACCTCCACCAGCGCGCGGCCAATGTGATCGTCACCAACGTGGTCGGTCCGCCCGTCCCGATGTACGTCATGGGGGCGCGCATCCTCGACATCCTGCCGATCATCCAGCTCATCGGCAACATCGGGCTGACGCTGTGCGCCTTCTCGTACGACGGCCGGATCTACCTGGTCGTCACCGCCGACGCACGCGGCTTCCCAGACCTGGACGTGCTGATAGCCGGGATGGAGCGGGAGTGGCAGGCCCTGATCGGCAGCCCGACGTGAGGGGTTCCTAGCAAGCGGCCGCGGCCGCCGCCAGGCCATCCGCGAGCACGCCCGCCACCCGCTCGAGCTGCGCGTCCTCGATGACCAGCGGCGGCTGGACGCGCAGCACGTTGCCGGCGTTGCCGCCGACGCCGATGAGGACGCCGTGTTCGAGGCAGTACTGGCGCACGAAGGCCGCGGCGGCGCCGGCCGGCGCTTTCGTCGCCCGGTCGGTCACGAGCTCGACGCCGATCATCAGGCCCCTGCCGCGCACCTCGCCGATCAGCGGCTGCGAGTCCGCGAGGTCCTCGAGGCGGGCCTGGAGGGCGGCGCCCTTCGCGGCCGAGGCCGCGACCACGCCGCCCTCCAGCACCTCGATGTTGGCCAGTGCGGCGGCGCAGCTCACCGGGTTGCCGCCGAAAGTGCTCAGGTGATCGCCGGGCTGGAAGGCGTCGGCGATCTCCGGCCGGGTCGTGAAGGCCGAGAGCGGCCAGCCGTCGGCGATGCCCTTGGCCATCACGATGATGTCGGGCTCGACGCCCTCGTGCTCCACGGCGAACATGCGGCCGGTGCGCCCGAAGCCGCTCTGCACCTCGTCGGCGATGAAGAGCACATCCTCCTCGTCGAGGATCTCCTTGACCCGCCGGAAGTAGCCGTCCGGCGGCACGATGATGCCGCCCTCGCCCATGACCGGCTCGGCGATGAAGGCACAGACGTTGCCCGACAGGTGCAGGCGCATGACGTCGGCGACGCGCCGCGCGCAGAGCAGGCCGCACGTCTCCGGGTCCTTCTCGGCGAAGCAGCGGTAGCAGTACGGGGTCGGGGCGAAGGCGACGCCCGGCATGTACGGGCCGCCGCCCTTCTTGCGGCCCGAGTTGCCGGTCACCGACAGCGTGGCGTACGAGCGCCCGTGGAAGCTCGACTCGAGCGCCACGAACTCGTTCCTGCCGGTGAAGCGTCTGGCGAGCCGGAAGGCGCCCTCGATCGCCTCCGCGCCGCCGTTGCCGAAGAACGTCTTCTGCAGCCGCCCAGGCGTGATCTGGGCGAGCTTCTCGGCCAGGGCCGCAACGCTCGCCACGTGGTAGACGTACGAGCAGGCGTGCACCAGCTTCTCCGCCTGCGCCATGGCAGCCCCCAGCACCCTGGCGTTGTGATGCCCGGCGTTGGTGACGCTGATCCCGGCGAAGCAGTCGATGTACTCGGCGCCGTCCTCGTCGTAGAGGAGCGCCCCCTCGCCGTGATCGACGACCACGGGCTCGACCCGCTTCATGAACCCGGTGATCACGTAGTCGCGGTACTGCTGCTTCACGTCCATCCTCGACCACCCTCTCGTGACGGGCCTGTGCCCGTGTCTCACATCCGGTTGACGGTGCCCTCCCACGTGCCGACCTTCGTCGCCTGCCGGTCCTCGGGCGTGAACCAGCGCGACGTCACGCACTTGGTCTCGGTGTAGAAGCGCACGCCGTCGGTGCCCAGCACGTGCGCGTCGCCGAAGAACGACTGCTTGTGCCCGGAGAACGGGAAGAAGGACACGGGCACCGGGATGCCCACGTTGATGCCGACCATGCCGGCGTCCGAACGCCGGGCGAATTCGCGCGCGTGGTAGCCGCTCTCCGTGAAGATGCACGAGCCGTTGGCGAAGCGGCTGCCGTTCATGATCGCCATACCTTCCTCGAAGTCCGCGACGCGCTTGACGAAGAGGACCGGGCCGAACACCTCGTCGCGGCCGCAGACCATCTCCTCGGTGACCCGGTCGAAGACCGTGGGGCCGACGAAGAAGCCGTTCTCGTAGCCGGGCACGACGACGTTGCGGCCGTCGAGGACGAGCTCCGCTCCCTCATCGACGGCCTTGTCGATCCAGCCGGTGACGAAGCGTTTGTGCTGGGCCGTGACCAGCGGGCCGAGCTCCGTTCTGGGGTCGTAGGCGCAGCCGACGACGCGTTCGCGGGCGAAGCGGACGATGTGCCCCAGGAACTCGTCGGCGACAGCCTCCTCGACGACGCAGACCGGCAAGGCCATGCAGCGCATGCCGGCGCACCCGAAGGTGGAGTTGATGATGCCGGCGGCCGCCCGCTCGAGCGCGGCGTCGCGCAGCACCAGGCCATGGTTCTTGGCCTCGGTCTGCGCCTGCACGCGCTTGCCGTGAGCGGCCGCAACGGAGTAGACGTGCAGCCCCGTCTTCGTCGAGCCGACGAAGCTCACTCCCCGGACGGCAGGATGCGTGACGAGGACCTCCGCCTCGGCCGGCTTGCAGGTCACGAGGTTGACGACCCCCTTGGGCAGGCCGGCCTCGATGAGCAGCTCGAGCAGCCGCATGCCGGTTGTCGGGACCATGCTGCGCAGCTTGAGCACCAGTGTGTTGCCGGTGGCGACACAGAGCGGCAGCATCCAGCCGAACGGGATCATCGCCGGGAAGTTGAAGGGCGCGATCCCGACGAAGACGCCGAGCGGCTCGCGGTAGCTGACCGTGTCGTGCCCCGCCGACACGTTCATGAGCGACTCGCCCTTCATGAGCATCGGCGCCCCGACGGCGAGCTCGCAGGCCTCGATGATCTTGACGACCTCGCCGCGCGCCTCCTCGAGGTTCTTGCCGAGCTCGCGGCTCGTCAGATGGGCGATCTCCTCGACGTGCTCCTCGAGCAGCGCCTTCCAGCGGAAGAGCACCTGGGTGCGGACCGCCACCGGCTTGGCCGCCCAGGCGTCGAACGCCCTGTGGGCGGCCTCGATCGCGGCGGCCACCTCCTCAGCGGTGCACGCCGGGGTCTCGGCGAACACCTCGCCGGTGCTCGAGTCGCTCACCGGCAGGTACGTCTCGGTCGCCGACTCCCGCCACTCGCCGTCCACGCAGTACTTGAGCCTCTTTACCTGGGACGTGTGGTCTGCCATCTCGCGTCCTTCCTCCTAGAGCGAAGCCCGCTCCCTGAACCGGTCGACGCAGTTGATCGGGACGTCGAGCACCCGCGCGATATTGAACTTCGCCTCGATGAAGTTGGCCTGGGCGGGCTGACTGATCGCGTACGAGTGAATGCGGCCAAAGCCGTGCTCGTTGCGCACGTCCGTCATCACGGCCGGGTCGGAGAGGTCGAACGGCGACACGCCCAGCTTGCCGGCCACGTACTCCTTGGCCTCCTTGAGACGCATACCCCGGGTCATCTGCATCCGTGCCACCAGATCTCCGGCAGCACGCATACCGCCCATGCCCGCGGCCTGCGTGTGGGTGCCCTGCATGCCGAGAGGGTCACCCGACCCCACCTACAACCCGTCGATCTTGAGGATGTCGACGAAGGCCTTGGCGGCCCGGCACGCCGCATCGACGACCGGGTGCACGAACATCGGCACGCCGCCGACGCCCATGCCCACGTTGGGGTGGATCGGGATCGTCGCGTCGGCCATGCAGGGTTTGATCAAGGTCAGCGCCCTGGCCATGTTCCAGGCGCAGCTCTTGCCGGTGTTGATGTTGACAACCGGCCCGAACATGGTGGCCCCCGCCTTCTGGGCGAGGAGCATCTGCTGGTGCGGCCACTGCCCGGCCAGCCGCACCCCGTCGTACTCGAGCCGCCCGTGCATGCCGAGCACGAACTCGCCGGCCATGCCCAGCTCGACGCCCATCGTCGGGTACTTCTTGCGCACGATCTCGGTCGCCCGCAGGGCGGCGAGGAACTCGGGATCGCCCGAGGCCCCGGTTGTGTCCCAGTCGAGGCCGTCGGCGCCCGCCTCCCACATCGCGTCGGCGAGCTTCACCATGTCGTCGACAGCCATGTCGACGGCCTCCTCCTCGGCCTCCCGGGCCTCCGGGATCTGCCCCGCCGGCAGCAGCTCGTTCCAGTTCGGGAACGGGCCGTCGGGCTTGGAGTACAGGCCCAGGTTGACCATGACGCCGTACTGCATGGGGACGACCATCTGCAGCTGGGCGTCGTGCAGGCACTGGGCCTCGTACGGCAGGATCGTGCGGACGACCTTGAGCGAGTAGTCGCCGACGCAGAGCTCCACCAGGTCGGCGCCCATCCACTGCTCGAACGACTGCATGTCCTGCTGGCGCGTCGCGTGGGTCTTCATGCCTGTGCCGTCGCAGCTCAGCACGACCTCGTCGCCCAGGTCGACGCTGGTGAAGCGCGCGGGCGAGGCGTAGATGTCGAGGACGTGCTCCATCTCGTCGGCGTCGAGCGGCGGCACCTTGGCGCGGGCGGCCGCCGCCTCGACGCCTGCTTCGATGTCCGCCTGCAGCTCGCCGCGCGTCAGGCGCGCGATCGTGCCGTCGCCCATGCGCGTTGGTATCCGGTTCTCGTTCACCGCTGATCCCTCCCCCGGCAGCCGTTGCCGCCGCGCGAGTCCAACTAACCGGTCAATCGATCACTTGGTATGCTACACGCCACAGGGGGTCAAGGGCGAGAGGCGCGCTGGCGCGGCGATGGTCGGTCGCCGGCCCGCGGGCACGGTTCTCGTCCCTGCCGCCCTCGCTTGACGGTGGCGAACGCCGGTGCAATCGTGCGAGCCGTCGCCCGGCGCGGAAGGGGGGAGAACGATGAGAGCGACGACGACCTGGCTGAGCGACGCCGAGAAGCGGAGCATCGTCGACGGCGCCCTCGACCTCCTCGCCAACGTCGGCATGCGCTTCGCCGGCTCTCGCACGCTGCCGCTGCTGGCGGAGCGGGGGGCGCGCATCGACGAGGCGACCGGCATCGTGCGCCTGCCGCGCGACCTCGTCGCCTGGGCCGTCGAGCGCTGCCCGCGCTCGTTCCTCATGGCCGGCGCCTCGCCGGCGGACGATGTCATGCTCGGCGAGGGGCGGCCGTTCCACTTCCGCCCAGCGGCTGTGTCGCCAAGACCCTCGACTACCGCACGGGCACCCGAAGGCCCAGCACGCTGGCCGACGTGCGCGAGGGCACGGCGGTCATGGACGCGCTGCCGCAGCTCGACCTCATGTGGACGCAGGTGAGCGCAACCGACGTGCCCCTGGAGCGGCGCGAGCTGCTCGAGTACTTCACCGTGCTCACCGAGACGTCGCGGCACGTCACCTTCGTCGACTGCCCGCAGGAGGTCGACGCCGTCCTGCGCCTCTGCGAGGTCCTGGAGGGCGACCTCGACCGCTTCCGCGAACGGCCGCGCATCTCCACGGTCGTCACGGCGGCGTCGCCGCTCCAGGTCGACGGGCCCGTCCTCGACACGCACGTCGCCCTCGCGGCACACGGCGTGCCGATCGAGGTCTACTCGATGACGATCGCCGGCGCGACGTCGCCGGTGACGCTCGCCGGCACCGTCGCCCAGGGTCTGGCGGAGTTCCTCGGCGTCGCCACCGCGCTCCAGGTCGCGGCGCCCGGCGCGAGGGTGGTCTTCTGCTTCGGCTCCGGCGTCCTCGACATGCTGCGCACGACCTTCTCGCTCGGCTGCGTGGAGAGCGCCCTCATGGCCGTCATGGCCACCGAGGTCGGCCACCACGTGGGCGTGCCGACGCTCAACCCCGGGCTGTCCACCGACGCCAAGCACGCCGGCCTGCAGACCGGCTACGAGAAGGCCCTCAAGGCGGCGACGGTGTGCGCCGCCAGCCCCGACATCGTGTCCGGCTGGGGTCTCATCGACTCGCACAACACGATGTACCTGCCGCAGTCGGTGGTCGACAACGAGATCGCCGCCATGGTGCGCCGCCTCACCTCCGCCGTCGAGGTGTCGCCCGAGACGCTGGCCGCCGACTCAGTCGCCCGTGTCGGGCCGGGCGGCAGCTTTCTCGGCGAGAAGGCGACGGCGCGCCGCATCCGCGCCGGCGAGCACTACCTGCCGACGGTCTCGACCAGGCTCTCCTACGAGAAGTGGATCGAGGACGGCCAGACCGAGATCGACGCGGCGACGGCCACGGTGGAGCGCATCCTCGCGGCCCGCCCCTCCCGGCAACCCCATCTCCGCGACGAGCAGATCGACGAACTGGCCGCGATCTGCCGCGCCGGCCCCGAGAGCGTGCGCCAGGCGAAGGGAACGTGACATGAGAATCGGCTACATCGGTCTCGGCTGCCTCGGCCGCCCCCTGGCCCACAGCCTGCTCGAGGCGGGCTTCCCGCTCACCGTCTACGATGTCGACCGGACCTGCGCCACCGATCTGGTGGCGGCCGGCGCCGTCTGCGCCGACTCGGCCGCCGAGACGGCCCGGCTGTCGGACACCGTCATCACCTGCCTCCCCTCCCCCGAGATCGTCGCCGAGGCGGTGGCCGGCGAGGACGGCATCCTCGCCGGCCTGGCGCCCGGAGGGACGTGGATCGACATGAGCACCAACGACCTACACGAGCTGCGGCGGCTCGCCGCGGCGGCGGCGGAGCAAGGCGTCGCGACGCTCGAGGCGCCGGTCACCGGCGGCGTTCACCGCGCCGCCGCCGGCATGATCACCGTCCTCGTCGGCGGCGACGAAGAGGTCTTCCGGGCGCACCTCCCCGCCTTCGAAGCGATGGGCGGCCGCGTCTTCTACATCGGCGAGCTGGGCCAGGCCTCGGTGATCAAGGTGATCACCAACATGCTGGCCTTCATCCACCTCGTCGCCGACGGCGAGGCGCTGATGCTGGCCAAGCGCGGCGGCGTCGACCTCAAGCTCGCCTGGGACGTGATCAAGGCCAGCTCGGGCAACAGCTTCGTCCACGAGACCGAGGGCCAGCTCGTCCTCAACGGCAGCTACAACATCAACTTCACGATGGATCTGGCCCGCAAGGATCTCCATTTCGCCCACCAGCTCGGCCGCGAGTTCGGCGTGCCGCTGGAGCTCGGCGGGCTCACCGAGCAGATCTTCGCCCGAGCCCGGGCGATGTACGGCGGCGGCGCCCAGTCGCCGATGGTCGTCAAGATGCTCGAGGACTGCTGCGGCACCGACCTGCGGGCCCCCGGCTTCCCTGCCGAGCTGGCGCCCGAGTGATGGACTGCCGGTCGTCCGTCGTGGGAGACTGAGAGCCGTGCCGCACGTCCTGATCTCGAGGAAGACCTGCTCCGGCTGCCACCTCTGCGAGCTGGCCTGCTCCGCCTGGCACGAAGGCGTCTACCGCCCGACGCTGGCCCGCCTGCGCGTCGAGGTCAACCCGACGACGACGGCGATCAAGGGCTTCACCTGCCTGCAGACGGCCTGCCACAAGTGCCAGGACGCCTGCCCGCACGCCGCGATCGTCACCGAGTCCGGGGTGCTCCTCGTCGTCGAGGAGCTCTGCAACGCCTGCGCCGACATCGCCGAGGGTCCGCGCTGCGTGACCGCCTGCCCGTACGACGTGATCGCCATCCACCCGGACTCGGGCAAGGCCTTCAAGTGCGACATGTGCCGCGGCGGCGAGCCCCAGTGCGTGGCCTTCTGCCAGAACCCCGTCGTGCTGGCGGTGACGGTGCGGGCGGACAAGGGCGACCCGGCGGACTCGACCCCCGCGCCGGAGTGACGGCGATGGCCGAGGTCAAGCTGACGCTCCCGCTCGGCTGGGACCACCCGCGCGCCCTGCGCGAGCTGGAGTGCGACGCGGCCACCGTGGGCGAGGCGATCGACCGCTTCATCGCCCAGGAGCCGCTGCTGGAGCCGCGCATCAAGCGCGACGGCCGCGTCTGGGTGGGCATCTTCGTCAACGGCCGGAACGTGCACTACCTTGACGGACTCGACACCCGGCTGGCGGACGGCGACACGCTGACGCTCCTCACGCCCGTGGCCGGCGGATAGGACGGCGCGATGGACTTCTACACCGGACGCGTGCTGCGGCTCGACCTCACGGCCGGCACGGCCACGGTCGAGCCGCTCAACGAGGAGTGGGCCCGCCTCTACATCGGCGGCAAGGGCCTGCTCCTGCGCTACCTCTTCGCGGAGCTGCCGGCCGGCACGAAGGCGCTGGCCCCCGAGAACCCGCTCATTCTGGCGACCGGGCCGTTCGCCGGCACGGCTGCCCCCACCTGCTCACGCCTGGCGGTCGGCTGCAAGAGCCCGGCCACCGGGACCTTGCTCGACTCGTACGTCGGCGGCTCTTTCGCCACCGAGCTCAAGTTCGCAGGGTACGACCTGGTGCTGATCACCGGCCGGGCGCCCGCGCCGGTCCTCGTCCTCGTCGAGGACGAGCGGGTCGAGCTCCTCCCGGCCGCAGGCCGGTTCTGGGGTCTCGAGACGGCCGCCCTCGAGGAGGTCGTGCGGCGCGAGATGGGGCCCCACCACAAGGTGCTCTCGACCGGCCCGGCAGGCGAACGCGAAGTGCCCTTCGCCTGCCTCTCGACCGACCACTACCACAAGGCCGGCCGCGGCGGCGCCGGCGCCGTGATGGGCAGCAAGAACCTCAAGGCGGTCGTGGTGCGCGGCACCGGCGCCGTGAGCGTCGGCGACACGGCCGCCTTCACCGCCGACGTGCTCCGCCTGCAGCGCGAGCGCGTGCTGACCGCCGACAACGCCTGGGCCTACGAGGAGGGCACGCCCTTTCTCGTCGAGGCCGTCAACGACGCCGGCGCCCTGCCTACCCGCAACTTCCGCAGCGGCACCTTCGCCGGCGTGCCGGCGATCGGCTCTGCCGCCCTGCTCGCCGTACGCACCAAGGTGCGGGCCTGCACGCAGTGTCCACTGGCCTGCCGCCAGGTCCACGCCTTCGCCGACCACGTCTGTGAAGGCCCGGAGTTCGAGACCCTCGGGCTCTGTGGCGCCAACTGCGGCATCGCCGATCTCGCCGCCGTCGCCGCCTTCACCCGCGACTGCGACGAGCTCGGCCTCGACACGATGTCCGCCGGCGTCATTGTCGGCCTGGCCATGGAGTTGTGCGAACACGGCGCCGCCGACTACGGCCTCGCCTTCGGCGACGTGGACGCCTACCTGGCGGCGCCCCGCCTCATCGCCGCCCGCGAAGGCTACGGCGCCGAGCTCGCCCTCGGCGCCCGGGCTTTGGCCGCCCTCAAGGGGCGGCCGGACCTGGCGACCGAGGTCAAGGGCCTCGAGATGCCGGCCTACGATCCGCGGGGCACGTTCGGCATGGGCCTCGGCTACGCCACCTCCGACCGCGGCGCCTGCCACATGCGCGCCTTCACCGCCTACGACGACATCCTCGGCGGCAGCGCGCCGCCCGACTCCCTCGAAGGCAAGGCGCAGCTCGTCGTCGACCTACAGGACTTCAGCGCCGTGGCCTGGACCGGCGTGTGGTGCTCCAACATGGCCCTGGACACCGACTTCCTCGGCGCCTATCTCAGGCACGTCTGGAAGCGGGAAACGTCTCATGAGGAGCTGATGACCGTCGGCGCCCGCATCTGGAACCTCGGCCGCCTCCTCAACCTGCGCGAGGGCATACGCCGCGAGGACGACCGGCTGCCGGAGCGCATCCTGCGCACTCCTCACCCGGACGGGGTCGCCGCCGGCAAGGTATTGACCGCCGAGGAGCTGCGGGCGGCGATCGACGAGTACTACCGCCTGCGCGGCTGGACGCCGGAGGGCGTGCCGGAGGAGACAACCCTTCAGCGCCTGGCGGTCGACGTCCGGGTCTGAGCCGCCGGGCTAGGCGTCGGCGCCGGAGTCTGCCTCGCCCAGCGCCTGGGCAGCGACTGCCGCCGCAGGCTTCCCGGACGTCTGCGCCGCCAGCAGCTCATCCGGCGGGATGTGACAGTTGTACGTGTGCCCAGGCGCGGCTTCCTGCACCGGTGGCTCCTGCGTCTCGCAGATCTTCCCGAGGAAGCGGTGGCAGCGCGTGTGGAACCGGCAGCCCGAGGGCGGATCGCTGAGGCTCGGCATGCTGCCGCGCAGCGGGATCCGCTGGTGGGGGTCGTCGAAATCGAGTGTGGGGATCGACGACAGCAGAGCCTCCGTGTAGGGATGGTGCGGTGGGTTGAAGACCTGTTCGGCCGAGCCGACCTCGATGAGCTCCGCGAGGTACATCACCCCGATGCGGTCGGAGATGTAGCGAACCACGGCGAGGTCGTGGGAAATGAAGACGTACGACACCTGCTTGGTGGTCTGCAGCTCGACGAGCAGGTTGAGGATGCTGGCCTGCACCGACACGTCGAGGGCCGAGGCGGGCTCGTCGCAGACGACCAGCGTCGTGGGGTTGCCGGCGAAGGCGCGGGCGATGGCGATGCGCTGCTTTTGGCCACCCGAGAGATCCATCGGCTTCTGCAGGAGGAAGCGCGGCTCGACGCGCACGTCGGCCGACAGCTTGTCGACCATGGCGCGCACCGAACCTTCCCCGGCGCCGCCGAGCTTGCGCACGGAGCGGGTGAGGATGGCACGCGTGCTCCACGACGGGTTGAGTGTGGAGTCGGGGTTCTGGAAGACCATTTGGATGGCGCGCAGCGCGTTCTGTGAGCGGCGCCCGGCGGTGGAGGGCAGCTTCTTGCCCTCGAACTCCATCGTGCCGGAATCGGCGGCGATGAGGCCGGTGACGCACTTGGCCAGGGTAGTTTTGCCGCTGCCCGACTCGCCCACGAGACCGAAGGTCTCGCCGCGCTTGAGCCGGAGCGACACGTCGTGCACAGCGGTGAGCCTCTTGCGCCCGTCCTTGAACGTGCGATTCACGTCGCCGATGAGGAGCACGTCGCCCTCGCTCGCGCCCCTGGCCTCCAGGCTGGTGGCGAGGACCGGGGTCCGGCGCGGCATCTCGGGCACGTCCCCAGAGAAGTAGCAGCGCGCGTGGCGCGCTGCCTCCCCGACCGGGTTGGCGTGGTGCGGCGAGTAGGCTGCCGGGTCCGGCGGCATGGCCTCAGCCTCCGCCGCCCCCTTGGCTCCGCCGTCGCCTGGCCAAGCGTAGAGGTCGGGCTCGCGGCGCGCACAGACCGGCTGCGCCATCGGACAGCGCGCCGAGTAGACACAGCCCTTCAGCGGCTCGCCGAGGGCCGGCAGCGTGCCGGGGATGGTCTCCAGCGCCGCGTCGGTCTTGTTCATGCCGAAGCGCGGCACGCAGCGCAGCAGGCCCATCGTGTACGGGTGCCGCGGGTCGGTGAAGATCTCGCGGGCAGGACCTTCTTCGACCAGGCGCCCCGCGTAGAGCACGCCGACGCGCTCGCAGAGGCGCGCCACCAGGCCGAGATTGTGCGTGATCAGCAGGATGGCCGCGTTGATGCGCCCGCGCAGCTCCTCGATAAGGTCGAGGATCTCGGCCTCCACGGTGGCGTCGAGGCCGGTCGTGGGCTCGTCGAGGACCAGCAGGTGCGGGTTGACGGCCAGCGCCATGGCGATGACCACGCGCTGCTGCTGCCCGCCGGAGAGCTCGAAGGGGTAGCGGCGCAGGGTCGAGTCAGGGTCGGGGAGCGCAACGCGGCGTAGGCTCTCGCGAGCGCGCTCGAGCGCCTCGGCCTTGCCGAGACCCTCGTGGTAGCGAAAGACCTCGGCGACCTGGTCGCCGATGCGCATCGCCGGGCTAAGGGCCGTGGCGGGGTCCTGGTAGACCATGGCGATCTGCTCGCCGCGCCACTTGCGCACCGCCTCTTCGCTCAGCTTGCTGACGTCCTGCCCATCGACCAGCACCCGGCCGGCGTCGATCGTGCCGTTGGCGGCCAGGTAGCGGAGCGCGGCCATGGCCAGCGTGGTCTTGCCGCAGCCCGACTCGCCGACAAGGCCGTAGGCTTCGCCGCGCTCGATGCGCAGGGTCACGCCCTTCAGCACCGGCAGGTCGCGGCCGCGACGATGGAACGTGACCTCAAGGTCGCGGACGTCGAGCGCGGCCGGCGCGGCGTCCGGGGCGTTGGCTGGTTGTTCCACGGTGCTCATCTCGAGAAGACCCGTGAGAGTCCGTCGGTGATGAGATTGACGCCCACCACAAGAGAGGCGAGGGCGGCGGCGGGGATCAGCACCGTCCACGGGGCGATCTGCAGGAAGATCCTCTCCGTGGCGATCGTGAGGCCCCAGTCGGGCGACGGCGGCACCAGGCCGAAGCCGAGAAACGACAGCGTGGCCGCCGTGAACACGGCGTAACCCAGACGGATCGTACCCTCGACGATGATCGGCTGCGTGATGTTGGGCAGGATCTCGCGCGCCATGACGAACGCCGAGCGTTCGCCCCGCAGGCGCGCCGCCATGACGTACTCGCGCTCGCGCTCGCCGATGACCGCCGCACGAATGGTGCGGCTGACCACCGGTGTGAACAGCGCCCCGATGACGACGATGACGATGGCCAGCGACTTGCCGAGCAGCGACAGGATGAGGATGGAGGTGATGATGACCGGCAGGGCCAGCAGCACGTCCACCAGCCGCATGATGATCTCGTCGGTCATGCCGCGGTAGAAGCCGGAGACGAGGCCGATGATGCCGCCCCAGAGCAAGGCGAGGAGAGTCGCCAGGGGCGCGATGATGAGCACGGTGCGGGCACCGGCCATGGTGCGGGCGAGCACGTCGCGGCCGAGGTCGTCGGTGCCGAACCAGTGCGCTGCGCTGGGCGCCTGGAGACTGGCCGCCGCATCGACATCGAAGGGGCTCTGCGTGATGAACGTCGAGAAGATGGCCATGAAGAGCCAGAAGAGGACGATGAGCAGGCCGGTCATGAAGGTCGGGCTGCGCAGCAGCGCCTTCGCCAGATAGCGTCGCTGCCGCCGCTGTTCCAGCAGAGAGGCGGCGTCGGCCTGGGCCGTCTGTGCCTGCCGGTCGGCGGCGGCTTCGGCCTGGAACTCCAGCATCTCGGGATCCGCGTCCACCCAGCTTGCTTCTTCCGCCAGATCGGGGTCCGCCCCGAAGGGGCCACGCTCTTCGTCCATGTCAGCCGCCCATCCGGATGCGCGGGTTGAGCAGTGCCACCACGATGTCGGCCATCAGGTTGGCGACCATGTAGATCACGGCCACGACGAGCACGGCGGCCTCGAGCATCACCACATCGTGCGTCTGCGCGGCGTCGACCATGACCTTGCCGATGCCCGGGTAGACGAACAGGGTCTCGATGACCACCAGGCCGCCGATGAGCCAGCCCACCTGGCTGCCGATCACGGTGACGGTCGGCACCATAGCGTTGCGCAGCACGTGGCCGAAGATGACCCGGCGGCGCGGCAGGCCCTTGAGCACGGCGGTGCGGATGTACGGCGTGGCCAGCACCTGCACGGTGCCGACGCGTGCCATGCGCGCGATGTAGCCCAGCTCGAGGAACATCAGCGGGATGGCGGGGAGGATGAGGTAGTAGAAGCGGTCCACGAAAGGAGAGCCGTCGGGCGGCATGGCGGTCACCGGGAGCCATTTGAGCGACACCGCGAAGATGTACAGCAGGATGACGCCGCTCACGAACTCGGGGATGACGGTCATCGACAGTGAGGAGACCGTGATCCCCCGATCGAGAAAGCTGTCCTTGCGCAGCCCCGCGAAGACGCCCACCAGGATGGACACGGGCACGATGATCACCAGCGCGAAGCCGGCGAGCAGCAGCGAGTTGCCGAGCGCCGTCATGACCGTCGGCCGCACCGGGATGTTGAGGAGAGGCGATTCTCCCCAATCACCGGTGACGAAGCCGGCGGCCCAGCTCGCGTAGCGCTCGTAGATCGGCTTGTCGGCGCCCAGCTTCTGGTTGAGGATATCGACCTGTTCCTGCGTGGCGTAGGCCCCCAGGATGGAGCGCCCCACGTCGCCGGGCAGCACCTCGGCGAGCGCGAACACGAGTATCGACACCAGGATCAGTGTCGGTATCATGAGGAGCAGCCGCCGTCCGATGAGGCGCAGCATCCCGGGGACCCTACGTCAGCCGATGTCAGTAGCCGGTCGTCAGCCTCAGGCGGTCTTGAACGCTTCCTTCATGAGGCAGTAGAAGTTGCCGGGGCCCTGGATGCCGTACACGGTCTTCTTCTGTGTGCGCAGCGCGCTGATGTAGTAGGCCACGAGGATGGGCGTGTCGTCCTGCTGGATCTGCGACAGCTTTGTGGCGAGCGTCGTGCGCGACGCCTCGTCCGCAGTCGACATGTACTCGTCGAAGGTGGCGGCGAAGTCCTTGTTGTCCCATTTCGACGAGCTCCACGGTGCGCCGGGCATGAGCATGGCCTGGGCGTACACGCCCGGCGTCGGCCGGCTGCCCCACTCGACGATGGGCATCGCTGCGTTGAGCCACGGCGTGGAGGTCTCGGTGCCCGCGTAGTAATCTTCGTAGGGGACGAAGTCGAGCGTCACGTTGATGCCGGCCGGCTTGCACTGCGCCTGGATGAGCTGCGCGTACTGCGGGTTCTCCAGGTACTTGGAGTAGGTCAGCACGATGTCGAGACCGCCGGCGTGGCCGGCGTCGGCGAGCAGCTGCTTCGCCTTGTCGTAGTCCTGGGCACGCGGCGTGGAAGCCGGGCTGGCCGGGAAGACCGCGGGCTCCCAGAAGGTGTCATAGCCCAGGCTGCTGCGGCCGTCGAACAACGCCTTGTTGATGGCCTCCCGGTCGAGACAGTAGGCGACCGCCTGGCGAAGGGCGGAGCCGCCGCTCTTCCACGGCTCCTTTGTGACGTTGAACGCGACCTCGCGGATGCCGGTGCCAGGGTAGACGTCCACCCTGAGGTTGGGATCGCTGAAGAGCGCCTGCGAGCCCTGGAAGACCGTCTGCGGCTGGAAGTCGATGGTGCCGGACTGCAGCTGCAGGTTGGCGGCCGACTCGTCCAGCACAAAGGCCCAGTTGACCCCGTCCAGGTACGGGAGCTGGTTGCCCGCGGCGTCTTTGCCCCAGTAGGTGGGGTTCTTGACCATGGTGCACTTCTGCTTGGCGACGTACTCCTTGAGAATGAAGGGACCAGTGCCTACAGGGTTATTGACGAAGTTGCCGTCGTAGTTGCGCGGCAGCATGACGGCGTTGTAGTTCGACATGCAGACCATGTACGGGAAATCGGCGAACGGCTTGTCGAGGGTGAACTCGACGGTGTAGGTGTCGACTGCCTTGGTGCCGCCCGGGGAGAGGATGCCCCCGAGGACGGACAGAGCCGAGGAACCGGTCTTGGGATCGATGAGGCGCTCGAAGGTGGCCACCACGTCCGCCGCCTCGAAGGGGCTTCCGTCGTTGAACTTGACGCCCTGTTGCAGCTTGAAGGTCCAGACCGAGGCGTCTGCATTCCCCGACCAGCTCTCCGCGAGCCTGGGCACCAGGGCGTTCTGGTTATCCAGATCGATGAGGTACTCACAGAGGTTCATGATGAGGACGATGCCGCCCTGGTCCTTGATCGTCGCCGGGTCAATGTCGGTGAGCGACGGCGGGATGACGCCTGTGAGCGTGCCGCCCATGACCGGCGCCGGCATGCCGCTGGCGCTCGCCGACGGGGTCGTCGAGGTGCTGCTGCTGCCCCCGCAGGCGGCCAGCAGCGAGCCGGCTGCCGTGAGGGAGAAGCCGAAGACGGAGGCGCGCACCAAGAGCTGGCGGCGCGTCATCCGCCCGTTCTGCACTTGTTCGATGAGATGGTGGGCGTACTCCCTGCGGAACTGATCGTCGGTCATCGCTGCTCCCCCTAGCCTTAGGCCTGCGAAACGACGTGGGCGGGACGCGGCGCGCCGCATGGTCAAAGTCCGCCCCTTGGATAGTTGGATTGCACGATACAGGCTCGCGGCTCGGAAGACAATGACCAACCGGCCAGTTAGTTCGCACCCATTTGGGCACGGGAGCCAAGGTCAGGGGAGGCCGGCGGGTGAGTCAGGCGCCGGGCGGCGAGATCAGACGCCGGGCGGGGGGATCAGGACGAGCTTGCCGGCGGGCCGCCCCTCGAGCAGGGCCGTCTGGGCGACGGCGATCCTCTCCAACGGGAAGGTCCCGGCGACCGGCAGTCGCAGATCGCCGGCCTCGACGGCGGCGACCACGGCGGCGAAAGTGCCCTGCTCCCACGCCGTGCAGCCGATCAGGGTCAGATCCTTGAGGTAGAAGGTGCGCTTGTCGAAGGCGACCAGCGGCCCGGCAATCGCACCCGACGAGACGTAGCGGCCGCCGCGCCGGAGGACGCCCAGCATGGCCCCGAACTGAGGACCCGAGACGTTGTCGACCACGACATCCACGCTCTGCTGGCCGAGCAAACCGGCGGGGTCGTCGTCGCCGACGACACGATCGGCGCCCAGCGCCAGCACCTGGTCCGCGCGATCGCGTCGTGCGAGGGCGGTCACAAGGGCGCCGCGCCGCTTCGCGAGTTGCACCACGGCCGAGCCGACGCCGCCCGAGGCGCCGACGACGAGGACGTGCTCGCCCTCGGCTACGGCAGCCCGGCACAGCATGTTCTCTGCCGTCCCCGAGGCGCAGGGAATCGCGCCGAGCTCGACATCGCTCAGGGCGCAGTCGACGGCGAAGACCTCGGAGGCCGGCACGCGCGCGTACTGGGCGAAGGCGCCGTCGAAGTCCGAGCCCAGCCAGACCGTCTCCATCGACGCGAAGCCGAGGGGCCGCATGCACGGCCGCGCCAGGACGCGGCGACCGATGAGGCGGGCGTCGCCGCCGGCGCCCACCTCGACCACGCGGCCGCAGCAGTCCGTCCCCTGGATGAACGGGAACGGCGTCGCCCCGCGCCACCCGCCGTCGCCCGAGACGTCAGGCGAGCCGGCTGCTTCCTGCGTGGCGCTCGCCGCGCCGGCGGTGACGCCGGCGGCGTACCACCCGAGGCGCGTGTTGACGTCGGTGGGGTTCACGCCGGCGGCGAGGACCTGCAGCAGCACCTCGCCCGCCCCCGGGCTGGGACGCGGCACCTCACGATACTCGAGCCTGTCGAGGCCGCCGGCGCCCGTCGTCACGACGGCCGCCATCGTCGGCGTGCCGCGCTTCACGGCGAAGCGGTCCGCCCGGAGGTCGATCTGCCTCCTGATCACCTCGTCTGCGAAGGCCATGTACGCTCCCCGAGCCGGTTGGACCGTCGCCTACGCGAGGCAGTAGGCGTCGAGCTGCCGGCGGGTGACCGCGTCGAGGTCGTCGGGCGGCTCGTAGGTCTCCAGCAGTTCCTCGACCCGACGGCTCGCGACGGCGGCGAGGTCGTGAGCCCCGAGACCCAACCACATCCGGTACGGGGCACGGTTCATGATCGTCGGGCGGCGGCCGTCCCGGGCGTGACGACGGGTGTGGCGCTGCCCGAGCACCGAGCCGCCCGGACCCACGACGGCCATAGTGTCGAGGGCCAGCGTCTCGTCGTCCACGACGACCGGCCGCCTCCCGACGCGCAGCGCGCTCAGCATCTCGTCGTCGATCACGAACTTCGCCGGCGAGAAGCAGTTGAAGGACGAGAGGATGCCGGCGGCCTGCAGCACGAAGTCCGCGTCGTGGTCGAGGGCCGCCTCGATCGACAAGGCCGACTCGATCCCCGCCTGCGCGTCGGGGACGTGGGCGTCGGTCAGCGACCCTCCGGCACGCACCGGGACGCCGACGAAGTGGCCGAGCTGTACCGTCGCCTCGGTGAGGGTCCAGTATTCGGGCGTCCCCATGCTCAGAGCGCCGCTCTTCATGCACGCCAGCGACGACGTCCCCCCGTAGAGGAACGGGCAGCCCGGGCGAGCGAGCTGGCTGAGGACGAGGCCGCTGAGCAGCTCCGCGTGCTGCACGGCCAGCAGGCCGGCGAGCGAGAGCGGCGCGGTCGTGCCCCCCATGGCGCAGACCGACACGCAGACGGGCTGGCCGAGGCGGGCCAGGCGCAGCAGCGTCTGGGCCGCCTCGGCCGAGAACTGCAGCGGCGAGGTCGAGTTGATGTTGGTCCACAGCCGCGGCCGCTCGTGCCACCCCGCGCCGTGGACGATCTCGGTCACGTCGAGGACGACCTGGAGGTCGTTCAGGCCGGCGACGCTGTACCTGACGGCCTTGTCGCTGCCGACGATCTGGGCGTGCGCGGCCGCCCGCGGCCGCTGCTCCTCGGGCAGATCGGTCGGCTCCACGCTGTGGCCGTGCACGGCGATGTTGGCGGAGAGATGCGCGAGCGCGATGGCCGTCCGCAGATCGGCGAGCGTGCTGTGGCGCTGCGCGCCGCCGTCGAGGACGAACGCCGGCCCCGCGGCGCTGCCCAGCACCGGGGGGCCGTCGCCTCCCACGCGCAGATCGAGCTCGGGTCGCCGGCCCGCCACGACGTACTCGGCCGGCGCCGACTCCAGCGCGCGGACCACGAGGGCCTCGCCGAAACGGGCGCGCGCGCCGTCCACGGCGGCCCCGTGCGCCGCGAGCAGCGCCAGCGCCTCGGGATCGAGGACCTCGAACCCGACGTGCTCCAGCAGCCAGAGACCGGCGTCGTGAACGCGCTGCACATCAGGCGCCGACAGCGCCTGACGCCCGTGCCCGCTCACGCCGCCCCTGCCCCTGGGCCGCCCGCCTCAGCCCACCCCGAGGATGGTCTTGGCGGTGGCCACCGCCTCGATCGCGTCCTCGGCGTAGCCGTCGGCGCCGATCTCCTCGGCCCAGGCGCGGGTCGTCGGGGCGCCGCCGATCATGACCTTGACGGACTCGCGCAGGCCGGCGGCCTTCAAGGCCTCGATCGTCCGGGCCTGGTTGGGCATCGTCGTGGTCAGCAGGGCGGAGAGCAGCAGCAGATCGGCGCCGGTGTCGCGCACCGTCGCGACGAAGGTCTCGACGGGCACGTCGCAGCCGACGTCGGTGACCGTGAAGCCGGCGGCGCTGAGCATGCTGCAGACGATCGTCTTGCCGATCTCGTGGATGTCGCCGGCCACCGTGCCGGCCACGGCCACGCCCAGGGTGCGGCGGCCCTCGCTGGTCTTGTCGAGCTCGGGCTGCAGGACGGCCACGGCGGCCTTCATGGCCTCGGCCCCCTGGACCAGCTCGGGGAGGAAGAACTCGCCGCGGCCGAAGAGGTCGCCGACCTCCTCGATGCCCTTGACGAAGCCGTTGTCGAGGATGTCGGCGGGGGCCAGGCCGGCGGCCAGGCCCTGGGCGGCCAGGGCGGCGGCCTCCTCCGGCTCGCCGTCGAGGATCGTCTGCTTCATCTGCTCGTACAGGTCTGCTGACATGTGATCCTCCGTCACTTCCCGGCTTCGACGTAGGCGTCGACCAGGTCGTCCATCTTGGCCTTGAGCTCCGGCGCGAGCGGCTCCGGCCGATGGTCGGCCAGGATCGCGAGCGCCTTGCGCCGCGCCTTCTCGCGGAGATCGAGCGAGCCCTCCTCCTCCCAGGCCTGCTGGGTGACGCGGTTGAGGATCGTGGGCTTCCACTGGAGCTGCCGCAGGTGCCGCTTGGTGTGCTTGGCGCGCAGGAAGTCGCCGCCGGGACCCACGGCGGCGATGGTGTCGAGTCCGAGCGTCTCCTCGCTGACCTCGATGCCCTCGAGCGTGCGGCGGTTCATGGAGACGTACTCGTCGACGATGACGACGAGTTCGGGCGAGCAGCTCAAACCGAAGTCGACGTAGCCGACGTCGTGGTTGAGGTTCGAGCCCGCCTGCATCGAGAGGAGCGTGAGCTCGGCGATATCGAGTCCGGCCTGGGCGTCGCAGGTCTGCGAGTCGCTGGTCCCGGCGTACCCCCAGTTGGGGATGTCCATCCACTTGGCCATCTCCACCATGCCGAGGTACGTGGTGTAGTACTCGGCCGAGTTGTAGAGGGCCTGCACGGTGTTCATGTCGAGCTTGACCGGGCCCATGCCGGTGAGCACCGGCGAGCCGGGCCGGCGGAGCTGGTGGATGACGACACCGAAGAGCGATTCGGCGAGGGCCTGCACGATGTGGCCGGCGTGCGTGATCGGCGCCGTGGCGCCGGCGATCGGCGCCGGGGAGTAGATGAGCGGGATGCCCCAGTCGGCGCAGAAGAGCAGCTTGTCGATGACCTCGACGGAGTGTCTGAGCGGGCTCACGGGCTCGCCATACTGGATGAAGTACGGCTTGGCCCGCAGCTCCTCGGCGCCGCCGCGGATCTCGCAGGCGATCTTCCACATGACCTCGAGGTCCTCGGGGCCGGCGGCCGTCATCACCATCGGCTTGGTGGTGTTGCTGACCATCTGGCGGAAGCTCTCGAGGTATGACGCGTACGCGTCGCAGTCGCTCGGGTAGGCGCTCGACATGACGAAGTCCATGTTGGGCAGGCCGTCGCAGAGGCGCGCCTGGCGGCCGACGTCGGTGAGCCTGCTCGTGCGACGCTCGCCGGTCTCGAGATCGTAGATGCTCAGCAGGTCGGAGCCGGTGCCGAAGTACGAGTTGTGGCCGCCCAGCCGCATGGCGAGCTCGCCGGTGCGGCCGTACACGTCGATCATGGCCGGCACCGTCTCGCGCGCCTTGGCGACGAGCTCGCGCGGGATGCGCACCAGGTCCTCGCCCTCCAGCGTCGCGCCCGCCTGCAGGAGCAGGTCGCGGGCGACCGCGTGCGGGACCACCATCCCGGTGTCCGCGATGATGGTCAGCGCCGCGTCGTAGATCGCCTGACGCTTCTCGTCGGAGAGAAAGGTCAGACGGCTGTTGAGCGCGGAGGTGGGCAGGTCGTTCATCGTCTCTTCTCTCCTCTGCAGTCCCGTGGAGGCCTATGGGCACGGCCGACGTCGAGCCCAGTGCAGGATGACATGCGGGTACCGTCACGACAACCGGCCGGCGGCGACATCTGGTAGCATCCCGGCCTGAGGTATCCGCTCGGTTAAGCGTCGACCGCGCCGCGCCATGGGCCCGGGACCAGGCGCCGGGTGGACGGTGGTGGGCCGCGCCAGGGGGAGGTCGCAAGCGTGAGCAGCAAGAAGCCGCGTGATGCCGCCGGAGCGGGCTTGGGCGGGAGTCGGGAGGCAGACGCGGACGAGCCCGACGCGGCCGCCCCGATCCGGGCCTCCGCCGGCGCGGAGAGCCCCAACCGGACAATCCACCTGGAGTTCCGCAACCCGCTCTCCGACCTCCCCGAGACCGCACGCAACCTGATCCTCTCGGCCAAGGCGATCATCGCGGAGCACGGCTTCGACGCCCTCACGCTGAACCGTCTGGCGGCAGTGTCAGGCGAGAACAAGGCGATGACCGCCTACTACTTCGGCAACAAGGCGGGCCTCGTCGCGGCCGTGCTCGATTCGGTCATTCACGACGAGTACCTCGCCTCCGAATCCCGCATGGAGAACCTCGGCGCCGGCGAGCTCACCCCGCGACTGATCGAGGAGATGCGGGGGATCGTGAGCTCGGCCGAGGACTTCCGCGTCTTCTACGAGCTCCTCCCGCGAGTGCTTCGCGACGACGTGCTGCGGACGCGCATGGTGCCGCTCTACCGCTGGTACTGGAGCGTCAAGCTGGAGTGGCTCGGGTTCGGGGACGACCCCGAGGCGCTGGACGACCCGGATCTGCAGGGCATCGCCAGGCTCCTCTCCGCCATGATCGACGGACTCGCCGTCCAGGCGATGATCGAGCCGCGGGCGGACCTCTCCGGGGCCTACCGGATCCTGCAGCAGCTCGTGGCGGAGTCGCTGCCGCGGTTCGTCGCGGAGCGATCGGCCGGTTGCGACGCGGCCGAGTAGCTGCCGAGACACCCGAGAACAGCCTCTCCCCGACCCTTGACACGTTCGCACCGCCGTGGGACGCTGACCAAACGGTTGGTCAGTCGATCGACGCCCTCCCCGCCCTTGCCGGCGCCTCGCTCAGGAGGTTCGAATGTCATGAGACGCAATCCTCGCGCCGGAGCGCGCCAGAGCGGCGGCCTGAGACTCGAGGTGTTCACCGAAGACGAGCTGCGCGAGATCCACCTCGCCACGCTCGAGGTGCTGTCGCGTACCGGCGTCTTCGTCGAGGACGACGAGGCACTCGCCATCTTCGCCGGCGGCGGCGCCGACATCGACACCGACCGCCGGGTCGTCAGGCTCCCCGCCCACGTCGTCGAAGAGGCCCTGCGCACGGCGCCGCCCAAGGTCGTCCTCTGCGGCCGCACGCCCGAACGCGATGTCGTCCTCGAGGACGGCCGCGTCGGGTTCACGAACTTCGGCGAGGGCATCCAGGTCGTCGACCCCTACACCGGGGAGTTGCACGAGTCGCTCAAGCAGGATGTCGCCGACTGTGCCCGCCTCATCGACGCCCTCCCCGAGATCGACGTCCTCGAGCGCCCTCTCGGCGCCCACGACGTCCCGCCCGACACCGCGGCCCTGCACAATGCCGAGGCCATCTTCTCGAACACGACGAAGCACGCCACCATCGGTCCGCTCACCGGGTTCTGCGCCCGCAAGATGATCGACATGGCGGCGGCGATCGCCGGCGGCCGCGATCAGCTCCGCCGGCGGCCGCTCCTCTCGTTCCTCACCTGCCCGGTGAGCCCTCTCAAGCTGGTGGCCGACTGCTGCCGGATCATCATCGAGGGCGTGCGCGCCGGCGTGCCGGTCAACGTGCTGTCCATGGCGATGGCCGGCGGCTCCGCGCCCGTCAACCTCGCCGGCGCGCTGGTCGAGCACAACGCCGAGGTGCTGGCCGGGATCACGCTGGCCCAGCTCACGGCGCCCGGTGCCCCGGTCATCTACGGCTCCTCGACGACCGCCATGGACCTGCGTTTCGCCAGCGCCTCGGTGGGCAGCCCTGAGTGCGGGCTGATCGGCGCCGGCGTCGCCTGCCTCGCCCGCTTCTACCTGCTGCCGAGCTGGGTGGCCGGTGCGTAGGGGGACGCCAAAGTGGCGGACGCCCAATCCGGCCACGAGAAGACGATCACCAGCCTGCTGCCGGCGTTGGCAGGGGCCAACCTGATCTACGGGCTGGGGATGCTGGAGTCGGGCGTCACCATCGATTACGGGCAGCTCGTCATGGATGCCGAGTTCGCGCGCATGGTCAAGTTCTGCGTCCCGGGCATCCCCGTCAACGACGAGACCCTGGCCGTCGACGTGATCGCGGAGGTCGGACCCTTTGGCGACTTCCTCTCGCACGACGACACGTACCGGGGCATGCGCAGCCAGTCGCAGTCACGGCTCATCGACCGGAGGGTCCGGGAGGACTGGACCGCCTCCGGCTCGACGAGCATCTACGACCGCGCCCTGGCCGAGGCGCGACGTCTGCTCGAGACGTATCAGCCGGAGCCTCTTCCCGACGACGTGGTCCGGCGCCTGCGAGAGATCGTCGCCGCCGCGGAGCGCGAGCTCGGGGTCGGCTGAGCGCCTCGTCGCCGAGGTCGAAGGCCGCCGGACAGCCCCGCTCACCTCGGCAGCAGCAGCGCCTTGATCTCGAGGTAGTCCTCGAGCCCGTACCGTCCGCCTTCACGCCCGTTGCCGGAGTGCTTCATGCCGCCGAAGGGCGTGCCGTAGCGGGACGGGGCGTAGTTGACGTGCACGCTCCCCGCGCGCAGCCGCCTCGCCACCCGTTCGGCACGCTCCGCGTCGCTCGTGCTCACGTAGGCGGCGAGGCCGTACGGCGTGTCGTTGGCCAGCACCACTGCCTCGTCCTCGCTGTCGAACGGCATCATCACGAGCACTGGACCGAAGATCTCCTCGCGCGCCACCCGCATGCCGGGCTCGACGTCGGCGAAGATGGTCGGACGCACGTAGTACCCCTTGTCGAATCCCTCCGGCCGGCCGGGGCCGCCGATCAGGAGGCGAGCCCCTTCGGCGATGCCTGCCGCGATCAGCCCCTGAACCCGGTCGAACTGGATCTGGCTGATCAGCGGCCCGATGTGCGGGCCCTCAACGATCGGGTCGCCGACGGCTTGCCCACGCCCGGCTGACGCGGCTACGACGAGCGCGCGGCCGTAGGCGCTGCGCTCGACCAGCATGCGTGTCGGGGCGTCGCAACTCTGCCCGGTGTTGGCGAAGCACGCCAGCACGCCGTCGGTCACGGCCCGGTCCAGGTCCGAGTCGGCGAAGACGATGTTGGGGGACTTGCCGCCGAGCTCCAGCGTCACCCGCTTGATCGTCTCGGCCGCGTCGTGCGTGACGGCGATGCCCGCGCGGGTCGAACCGGTGAAGGACATCATGGCGACATCCGGATGTCGGGAGAGCGCCGCGCCGACCGTCGGTCCATCCCCGTTGACGAGATTGAAGACGCCCGGCGGGAAGCCGGCCTCGTCGATCATCTCGGCGTAGAGCATGGCGTCCAGGGGGGTGAACTCAGAGGGCTTGAGGACGCAGGTACAGCCAGTGGCCAGGGCCGGGATCACTTTGAGCACGACCTGGTTGATCGGCCAGTTCCAGGGCGTGATCAGCCCACAGATGCCGGCGGGCTCGCGCACCACCGTGTCGCCGTTCGGCAGGAGCTCGCGCCAGTTCACCTGCTTCATCGCCTTGATGAAGGCGCGCACGTGCCGGATGCCCGCCTCGGCCTGCTGGTCGCGACACATGGTGATCGGCGCGCCGAGCTCGAGCGTGATGGCCTCGACAACCTCGTCGTAGCGGCGTTCGTAGATCGCCAGCAGGCGCTCCAGCAAGGCCACACGCTCGTCGGGCCCGGTGAAGGCGTACGTCGCGAAGGCCCGCTTCGCGGCCGCGACCGCCCGATCGACGTCCGCGGGCGTGCCCATCGACACGATCGCGACCGCTTCCTCGGTTGCAGGGTTGATGATGTAGCGGTCGCAGACCGTCAGAGGATCGACCCACCGCCCGTCGATGTAGAACCTGCGCTTGTCGAGCATGGCTGTCTGTCCTCCCGGTCGTGCGGGCGACGCGACGGGGCGTCTCTCATGCGCCCCGTCGCGTCGCGCCGACTGCCCGTATGCTCTACAGCTTGACGCGCTTGCCGTCGCCGAGCCCGCAACCCTCGACGAGCTCGGCCAGCTGGTCCTCGCTCAGCGGGTCGTCGAGCGTCAGACCCATGACCGCCATCTGGTCCCTGACCTCGCGGCCGACGCTCATCTGACCGATGTTGATGCCGAACTGGCCCATCTTGGTGCCGATCTTGCCGATCATGCCCGGTATGTCCCGGTACTGCAGGAAGACCATGTTGCGGGCCGGTTCGATGTCGAGCTCCTGGCGGAAGACCCTCACGAACCGTGGACGGTGGCGCGGGCCGAGGGTCGTGCCGCTGACCGTGAGCTCGCCCCTGGCGTCGTACGTCGTGACCGTGATGAGATTGAGGTAGTCGACGGCAGCCGGCTGCTTGGACTCCTTGGCGCTGATCCCGCGCTCCTCGGCGATGGCCTGGACGTTCACGAAGTTGACCGGGCCCTCGACCTTGTCCGAGAGCACACCCTCGAGTACGGCCAGAGTGAGAATGCGCGTGTCGTAGCGCGCGATACCGCCGCCGTAGGTGATCTCGAAGCTTTCGACCGGACCGTCGGCGATCTGCACGATGAGCCTGCCGAGTTGCTCGCAGACGGGCAGGAACGGCATGAGTTGATCGGCGTCCTCGCCGGGCGCGAGCGGGATGTTGACGGCGTTGCTGGCGAACTTGCCCAGCAGCACGGCGGCCACCTGCTCGGCGATGATGGTGCTGGCCCGCAGCTGCGCCTCGACGGTGGAGGCGCCGAGATGCGGCGTGCAGACCACGTTGTCGTACTTGAAGAGCGGGCTCTCGGTGGTCGGCTCCTTCGGGTACACGTCGACGCCGGCGGCGGCCACCTTGCCGCTCTCGATGGCGCGCGCCCAGGCCTCTTCGTCGATGATGCCGCCGCGCGCCACGTTGACGATGCGCACGCCGTCCTTCATCTTGGCGAACTCGTCGTCGGCGATGAAGCCGATGGTCTCGGCGTTCTTGGGCAGGTGCACCGTGATGAAGTCGGCCTCGCGGTAGATCTTGTCGGGGCTGTCGGCACGCTCGAGACCGAGCTCGATGAAGCGCTCGGCGGGGACGAACGGGTCGTAGGCGACGACCTTCATGCCGAGGCCGCGGGCGTCCTCGGCCACGAGAAAGCCGATGCGGCCGAGGCCGATGATGCCCAGCGTCTTGTCGCGCAGCTCGACGCCGTTCTTGCCCCATTTACTCTTCTCCCACTTGCCGGCCTTGAGGTCGGCGTGGGCCTGCGGGATGTTGCGGGCGCAGGCCATGATGAGCGCCATGGTGTGCTCGGCGGCGGAGAGCACGTTGCTCTGCGGCGCGTTCACGACGATGATGCCGCGCTTGCTGGCCTCCTTGACGTCGACGTTGTCGACACCGACGCCGGCGCGGCCGACGACCTGCAGCTTCGTGCCGGCCTGCAGGACCTCGCCCGTCACCTTGGTGGCCGAGCGGATGACCAGGCCGTGGTACTCGGGGATGCGCTTGACGAGTTCGTCGGCGTCCCACTCGTAGCCGAGGTCGACCTGGAAGCCGAGGTCCTCGAGGTACTTGATGCCCTCGGGGGAGAGCTTCTCCTTGGCGAGGATCTTCTTGGTCTCCGTCATCTCGTCATCCTCCCGCTCAGAGCTGGACCGGGCTCTGCATGAACACCTGCTCGGCCGCGGCCAGCGAGGCGCCGAACTTGACATCGTAGCCGAGCTCGGCGAGCACCATCTCGACGGTCGCGAGGCCGACGACGATGTCGGAGTGGCCGAAGTAGCCGCAGTGGCCGAAGCGGAAGATCTTGCCGGTGACGGCGCCTTGGCCGCCGGCCAGCCAGACGCCCCACTTGTCGCGGGCGATCTTGCCGATCTTCTTGCCGTCGACGCCCTCCGGCACCTTCACGGCGGTCACGGAGTTGGCCTCCGGGTCGTCGGGCGCGAAGAGCTCGAGGCCGAGCGCCTTGACGCCCTCGCGACAGGCCTTGCCGAGGACGCGGTGACGCTGGAAGACGTTCTCGAGACCCTCCTCGCGAATGAGCTCGATGGCGGCGTTCTGCGCGACCATCAGGGAAACCGCCGGGGTGTAGGGCGTCTGGGCGGCGTCGCCGGTCATCTTGGCTCGGGCCGTGACCCAGTCGTAGTAGAAGCGCGGCGTCGCACACTGCTCGACGACCTTCCAGGCCTTCTCGCTGACCGCCGCATACGCCAGACCTGGCGGCACCATGAGCGCCTTCTGGGAACCGGTCACGCACACGTCGACGTGCCACTCGTCGGTCTTCAGATCGGAGGCGCCGAGGCCGCTGATGGCATCGACCACGAGGACGGCCGGCGTCTTCGCGACGACCTCGCCGATCGCCTTGATGTCGTTGAGGACGCCGGTGGACGTCTCGGAGTGCTGCACATACACAGCCTTGATCGCCGGATCGGCGGCCAGCGCCGCCTCGATGTCGGCCGGCACGGCCCTGGTGCCCCACTCGTACTGGAGGGCGGTCACCTCGGCGCCCCAGGTCTTGGCCAGCTTGATCCAGCGGTCGCCGAAGTTGCCGACGGACGCGACCAAGGCGTGGTCGCCGGGGTTCAGCAGGTTGACGACGGCGGACTCCATGGCGCCGGTCCCGGAGGCGGCGAACACGATGATGTCGTTCTCGGTCTGGTAGACGTACTTCATGCCCGCGACGACCTCTTTGAGGATCTCGGTGAAGCGGGGAGCGCGGTGGTGGATCACTGGCTGGGCGAGCGCGGACAGCACCTCGGGCGGTACGGGCGTCGGTCCGGGAGTGATAAGGAAGCGCTTCTGCATCGTCAGTTCCTTTCGTCTGTAGTCGCGGGGCCGGCGCCCTGGTTCCGGCGCTCCTTGTGAAGATGGAGACAAAGTCGACATTTTAGCGACTCGGGCAGGGCGCCGCGAGCAACGCGCGTCGCGTCGACGGCGGGACAGGGGACGACGATCGGGAGATCGCGAGACGTGGCAGAAGGCGGGCGCGACGCCAGCGCCGGGAAGCTTCGTGGTGACAGGCGGGGAGAGGCTGGACCGGGCGCAGCGGCGACGCCGCTCTTCCCGCTCCAGCCGCTACGACGGGCGATGCAACGGCTTCTTCATGCGGTCCAGAGTACCGGCATCTCCCTCTCGCCGCAAGACGCGGCCTAGCGGCCGGCGAGGTAGTGCGGAGGAAGGTTCGGCACAGAGGCGGGGCGGCGGGGCGCTCGGATGAGCGCCCCGCCGCCCCGCCACACCCGCACAGGAGCGTCGACCCGGACGAGACCTCAGCCCTCGATGTCGAGGCCGCCCTCCTGGATCCAGCTCATCATGCCGCGCAGGTCGTGACCGACGGTCTCGATGAGATGCTCCTTGCCACGTCGCTGGAGGGCGTTGTAGACGGGGCGGTTGGCCTGGTTCTCGAGAATCCACTCGCGCGCGAACTCGCCGCTCTGCACCTCGGCGAGGATCTCGCGCATCGTGTCACGCACGTTCTCGTCGATGACCCGGGGGCCACGCGTGAGGTCGCCGTACTCGGCCGTGTCGCTGATGCTGTAGCGCATGCCGGCGATGCCCTTCTCCCACATGAGGTCAACAATCAGCTTGAGCTCGTGCAGGCACTCGAAGTAGGCGATCTCGGGCTGGTAGCCCGCCTCGACGAGCGTGTCGAAGCCGGCCGTCACGAGCTCGGTGCAGCCGCCGCAGAGGACGGCCTGCTCGCCGAAGAGGTCGGTCTCGGTCTCCTCGGCGAACGTCGTCTCGAGCCCGCCGGCACGCAGGCCGCCGATGCCGCGGGCGTAGGCCAGAGCCTGCTCCCTGGCCTGGCCGGACGCATCCTGCTCCACGGCGATCAGCACCGGCACGCCTTTGCCCTCTTCGAACTGCCGGCGCACGAGGTGGCCGGGGCCCTTGGGCGCGACCATGCTGACGTCGACGGTCCTGGGCGGCACGATCTGGCCGAAGTGGATGTTGAAGCCGTGGGCGAACATGAGGGTGGCGCCGTCCTTGAGGTTCGGCGCCACGTCGTTGCGGTAGACGACGGCCTGCGTCTGATCGGGGACCAGCATCATGACGACGTCGGCGCGCCTGGTCGCCTCGGCGGCCGACAGCACCTCGAAGCCGGCCTTCTCGGCCCGCTCGGCGTTGGGTGTACCCGGCACGTCGCTGACGACCACGGTGACGCCGGAATCGCGAAGGTTCTGGGCGTGCGCGTGGCCTTGGCTGCCGAAGCCGATGATCGCCACCGTCTTGCTCATGATGAGACTGAGATCGGCGTCCTTGTCGTAGTACATGCGTGTCCTCCTCTGTGCGCCCCTTGGGCGAGTGCGCTCGAACGCAGAAGTCTAGTCGGTCACGCGAGGCACGGCAACGGTCAGGCCGAGCGCGCCGAGACGCGTCAGCCGAGCGGCCCGAGGAGCAGGGCGAGGGGAACCGCGAGGATGGCCGCCGACAGCAGCCACCAGCGCGCGTCAGCTCCGCCCCGCCGGCCGCTGCGTGCGCTGAGGCCAAGCGTGACGAACGCGGCGACGGCCGCCAGGGCCGCGACGCCCAGGGCCAGCAGGCCGCGGGTCACGCAGCCGACCAATGCCGGCGGCGCGAAGTACAGGCCGACGATGGCCGCCGGCGCCGGCTCCCGGTCGCTACTGCGGCGCCACGAACCCGCGACTGCTAGGCTATCGCGCAGCCCAGTTCTCGCGCCGGCGTCAACGTGCGCGGCGGGCGAAGAGAACCAGTGCAGCGGAGCGTGCGCTGAAAGGAAGCACATGTCGATCGAGCGTCTGTTGAAACCACGTTCCATCGCCGTGTTCGGCGGCGCCCAGGCCCAGGAGGTGATCCGCCAGAGCGATCTCATGGGCTACGAAGGGCAGATCTGGCCGGTCCATCCCAGCAAGACCGAGATCCTCGGCCGTCCGGTCTACCGCTCCGTTGCGGAGCTGCCTGGGAGCCCGGACGCCGCGTACGTCGGGATCAATCGCACGCTCACCGTCGACGTCGTCAGGGATCTGGCGGCGCGGAACGCCGGCGGCGCCGTCTGCTACGCCACGGGCTTCGTCGAAGCCGGCGAGGAAGGCTCCGAACTCCAGAGGCGACTCCTGGAGGCGTCGGGCGACATGCCCCTGATCGGACCGAACTGCTACGGGTTCCTCAACTACCTCAACGGGGCCATGCTCTGGCCGGACCAGCAGGGCGGCCGGCGGGTGGACCGGGGCGTGGCGATCATCACGATGTCGTCCAACGTCGGGTTCAACCTCACCATGCAGCGGCGCGGGCTGCCGATCGCCTACATGGTGTCTCTCGGGAACAGGCTGAAGTTCGACCTCCACGATGCCATTCGGGCGCTCGCGCGCCAGGACGAGGTCACGGCGCTCGGGCTCTACGTGGAATCGATGCCCGACCCGACGGCGTTCGAGGCGGCCGTCAACGTCGCCAGGGCGCTGGGCAAGCCGATCGTTGCCGTCAAGACCGGCCGCTCTGAGGTCGCGCAGAGGATGGTCGTTTCGCACACGGCGTCGCTCGCCGGTTCCGATGCCCTGGTGAGCGCCCTGTTCGAGCGCCTCGGCGTGGCCCGCGTCTCCTCCCTGGAAGCGCTCGTGGAAGCCCTCAAGGTGCTGCACGTCCTCGGACCACTGAACGGCGGCCGGGTCGCCGCCATGAGCACCTCGGGCGGCGACCTCACACTCCTCGCCGACGCCATGGGCCCGGACCTGGCGATGCCCCCGCTCTCACTGGAGGCGACGGCGCGCCTGCGCGCGATCGCCCACGAGCGCATGGTGGCCGCGAATCCGTTCGACTACCAGATGTTCGACTGGAACGACGAGGACCGCCTGGCCGACCTCTTCAGCGCCCTCCTGTCGGGAGAATTCGATGTGTCGCTCTGTCTGCTCGACTACCCACGGGCAGACACCTGCGACCAGTCGACCTGGGCCGGGGCGGAGCGGGGGTTCGTCCGGGCAACGCGGCAGACCGGCACCAAGGGCGCGGTGCTGGCAACCTTCTCCGACACGATGGCGGAGCCTGTGGCGGCTCGCCTGATGGAGGACGGCGTGGCAATGCTGGCCGGCATCGACGCCGGACTCGCAGGCATCCAGGCGGCCGTGGATGTGGGCGCCGCCTGGAGCCGGCCCCCCTGCCCGCCACTGCTGACGCCGGCCCGCGGGCAGCAGGATCGTGGCATCCGGACCCTGGACGAGGCGGAGTCCAAGGCAATGCTCGCCGAGAGTGGCGTACCCGTCCCTCCCGCGCGCGTGGTTCGCAGCCCGCACGAGGCCGTCGCGGCGGCCGAGGCGCTGGGCTACCCGGTGGTCGTCAAGGCCCTGGGCGTGGCGCATAAGACCGAGCTCGGCGGCGTCAAACTCAGCCTCAACTGTGCCGACGATGTGGCGGACGCGGTGAGGGGCATGTCGGGCCTCTCCGAGTCCTACCTGGTCGAAACGATGATCAATGGAACGGTGGCCGAGATCATCGTCGGCGTGGCCTGCGACGCGAGCTGCGGTCCGTACCTTCTGGTCGGAGGCGGCGGGGTGCTGGTGGAGATGATGAAGGACAGCGCGCCCCTGCTGCTGCCGACCACGAGGGAGCGCGTGCTGCACGCCCTGGGTCGGCTCCAGTGCGCGCCGCTCCTCTGCGGCTTCAGAGGAGCCCCGGCCGCCGACGTGGAAGCCGCCGCCGACGCCATTCTGGCGGTCGCGGGGATGGTCGCGCGCGACCCGGCGTCCATCGTCGAGCTTGACATCAACCCGCTCATGCTGCTGGCGGAAGGCCGGGGTGTGGTCGCGGCGGATGCTCTGATCAGGCTGGATGCGCCGGCGCCGAGCGGCCAGGAGATCTGACCGGGTCGGCAAGGGGGATGATCGGGAGATGAAGCCCGCAGACACGAAGATCGAACACGTCATCATCGCAAAGGCGAAGGAGCTCGGCGCGTCGCTGGCGGGGATCGCACGCGTCGACGACCTGAAGGCGGCGCCTTCCTACGAGGCCTACGACAAGGACCCGTTCTACGAGGACTACAAGGGGGTGGAGTGGCGCCCGGAACACCGATCGGTGCTGGTGTGGGCCCTGGTTCACCCGGCATCCGAGCCCGTGCTCGACTGGTGGAGCATGAAGGTCCCGGGAATGACCCCCGGCAACGGCGTCATGAGACTGCAGTCGCGCCAGCTCCGGATCTGGCTGGGCGAGGAGCTCGGCATCAACGCGCTCTCGCTGCCCTACCAGATCGAGTACGGAGGGGCCTTCCTCAAGGACGCCGCCGCGCTGGCCGGCCTGGGGGTGATCGGCAGACACAACCTCCTGATCACGCCCGAGTTCGGCACGCGGGTGCGTCTTCGCGCCATCTTCATGGAGGCGGAGCTCGAGCCGAGCCGCCCTCTTCACTTCGAACCGTGCAGCGGCTGCGACATGCCCTGCCGTCGCGCCTGTCCACGCGACGCCTTCCGCAGCGGAGCCTTCGAGAGGGCGCGCTGCAAGGAGGAGCAAGACCAGCGCGACGCCGACGCGGAACTGCTCGACGGCTCGATCATGGGCATTGAGGAAGCGAGCATGGTCGCCAAGTACTGCCGGCGCTGCGAGTTCGCGTGTCCCGTCGCGCAGGGCGCCGCCCCCTGAGGACATCTCAGGGTGAAGCCGCCGCCTCCGCGAGAGCCAGCACGGTCCGCCAGTTCCTCGTCGTCGCCGAGGTCCCCAGGGCGCGTTCGAAGAACGCGTTCGTGAGCTTCGTGCGGCCGTAGCCGTACGGCAAGTAGAGGTACACGATGGAGCCAGTCACGACGGCTCGCTCGCCCGCGGCGCCGGGCAGATTGGGAAGCGGCGCCTGGCCCGCCGCGGGCGCGAAGAGAAACGTGACGTGCAGCCAGCGCTCGTCGACGCCCGGCTCAGCGACGAACGGGTTGGCGGCGGCGATCTCGCGAAGCTCCCAGTCGGGCACGACGAGTGTCTGGACGTCGTGCCCGAAGTCGGCCGCGATCCGCGCTCGTATCGCGGCCGCCAGATCCGAGGCGGACCGGCCGGGTGCGACGCGCTCGGAGGCGTCAAAGACGACGTTGCCGCTTTGCAGGTAGGTCCTCACACGCCGCAGTCCCAGATCCTCCAGACTGCGCCGCAGCTCGGCCATCCCCATGCGCCGCTGCCCGGAGACGTTGACGCCGCGCAGCAGCGCCACGTACGTGCCGGGACTGCGCTGGAGCTCAGACGTACCCATCGCACATGCCGCCGGAGTCACTCCATGACCTTCGTCGCCTCCGCCAGATCGAGGCGAAAGACCCGGCGCAGCGACGGGACCTCGGAGAGCAGGAGGATAGCGAGGACCGAGAGCGCGATCCAGACGTAGCTCAACGGACGGATGTACGCCGGCATGGTGTAGGCCTCGGTCGACATGGCGGCGAACATCGCCTCCGCGGCCAGTCTGCCGGCCCACACGCCGATCGGCACGCTGACGAGGGCCAGCAGCAGGTTCTCGGCCGTGATCATCACTGCGAGGTGCACCCGGTCCTCCCCGATCGTGCGCATCGTGGCGATCTCGCGCGTGCGCTCGATCACGTTGGTCGTGAACGTGTTGTAGACGACGACGAAGGCCACCGCGAACGCGAAGGCGAACAGCAGCGCGAGGAAGAAGCGGGCGAAGGCCATCATGGAGTCGAGCACGTCGACCAGCGCCTCCTTGATCGTGACGCTGGCGACCCCCGGCAGCGCGTAGAGGGCCCGCTCGAGCGCGTCCACGTCGACGCTGCCGTACGTGAGGTAGACGACGTTCATGAGGTCCTCACCCGACGCGATGAGGGAGTGTCCGACCTGCTCGCCCACGAAGACGGGCGAGCCGAACATCTCTGCCGACAGCGTCATGATCTCGAGCTTGATGGGTCGCTGCACGTAGGGGCTGCGTACCTCCACCTGGTCGCCGACGTCGACGCCGAGGCGCTCGGCCAGACCCTCGGGAAAGACGAGCCCGCCGCGACGAAGTGTCTCCTCCACCGGCGCGCCGGCGGCCACGGTGAAGCCGTGGAAGGTGACCTCGGGCGCAATCGCCGTGAGCATCAGCTCGCGCGTCTCGGCGCCGGCGCGCAGCCGCACCGGGACGATGAGCGCGGGCTCCGCCGACGCCACACCCGGGATCGCCGCGATCCCCGTCATCTGCGCCGCCGGCACGTTGCCCTCGTACGCGACGACCGCGTCCCAGGTATCGATGTCCTCGAGCTGGTGGGCGATGAGGTAGCTCATGGAGTCGTTCATCGCCCAGGTCGAGACGATCAGGACGAGGGCGAACACCGTGCCGACGATCGTGTAGATGCTGCGGCGCCGCGTGCGAAAGACGTTGCGCAACGGCAGCCGGAAGACGATCGAGCGCGGCAGCGCCCACCCCACGGCGCGCTCCACGATCGGTATGGTCCCCTTCGTCTGGGACAGCGTGGGGTCGCTGTGCATCGCCCGAGCAGGCTGCATGCGCGCACTGCGCAGCGCCGGCCCGAGGCCCGCCAGCAGGCAGACCAGGAGGCTGATCGCGACGGCGCTGCCGATGACCTCAGCATGCACGCTCGTCTCGTGCAGGGGCAGATTGAGGAAGCCGCGGTACATCTCCCCGATGCCGTAGGCCATCGCCAGGCCGAGGCCGATGCCGACGACCGAGCCCGCGAGGCCGACGATCAGCGAGAAGCCGAGGTACTGGACGAGGATCTGGCGATCGGTGTAGCCGAGCGCCTTGGACAGGCCGATCTCCCCCCGCTGGCTCTGCACGAGTCGGGCCATCGCGATGCCGAGGGCCATGGCGCTGACCGCGAGGATCATCAACGGAACGATCTCGGCCATGGTCTCGTTCTGACGGATCTCCTCCCGCAGGCCGAAGTTGGAGGGCTGATCCTCCTGCGTCGTCGAGCTCAGCACGTAGTACGGCGCCAGGATCTCCTCGACGGCGGCGATGACCGCCGTCCGGTCCGCGCTCTCCTCGACGAGAACGGCAAACGAATTCATGCGGCCCGGTCGACCGCCGACAGCCGCAACGCTCTCCTGCGGGGCGAAGACGACGGCGAACTCGGCCGGGTTGGGGATCTCGTCCTTGCTGCGACGCAAGAAGAAGTACTCGGCGGTGGCGACGATGCCTCGGACGGTGAGCTCGCGCGCCGTCCCGCCCACCCGGATGGTCAGCTTGTCGCCGACGCCGACGCCGCGCTCTTCCGCGAAGGCGTTGTGCAGAAGCACGCCCGTGGGATCGCCTGGGTCGAGGTACGACCCTTCCAGCACCTTGACGTCGTCCACCACGGGATGCGCGCCGGCGGGGATGCCGATCGCGCGCACCGCGACCTCGTCCCCGCCGACGGAGAGGCCGGTGTCGAGAACGAGACGGCCCTGCACTGCGGCCAGGCCGTCCACCTGCTCGAGCCGCGCGACCACGTCCGCCGGGGCGTCTGCCACCTTGGTCTCGAAGTCGGCGAGGAGAAACGTCTCGTTGGCGAGGTCGGCAGAGGCGCGCAGATCGAGGGCGGCGCCGACGAACGCCACGTAGATCGCGACGCCGAGCGTCACCAGGACGATGATCCCCGCGAACTGACCCTTGCGGGCCTTCATGTCGCGCCAGGTCTTGAGCTGCAGCATTCCCACGGGGAATCACCACACGATGTCATCGGGATCGACAGGGTTGGCGACCCGTTCCTCGGAGGCGATCCTGCCGTCACGAAGGCGCACGATACGATCGGCGACCTGGGCGACGGGCGAGTTGTGCGTCACCAGGACGACGCTTCGGCCCTGGGCGTTGAGCTGTTTGAGCGTGCCGAGCACGAGCTTGCCCGTGCCGAAGTCAAGGTTACCCGTCGGCTCATCGCCGAGGATGAGCGGCGGGTCCTTCGCCAGCGCCCGCGCGACAGCCACCCGCTGCTGCTCGCCCCCCGAGAGTTGGCTGGGGAAGTGGTGCGCCCGGTCGCCCAGGCCCACAGCCTCGAGAAGCTTCAGAGGGTCGGTCTCCGGCGGCCGGCGATCCCGCGACGCCAACTCGAAGGCGTAGCGCACGTTCTCTTCCGCGGTGAGGGTCGGGATCAGATTGAAGAACTGGAAGATGAACCCGATCTTCTCGCGGCGGTAGTAGGCGAGCTGCTTCCCGGTATGGCGGGTGATGTCTTCGCCGTCGACGACGATGCTCCCGGCGCTCGGGGAATCGAGGCCCCCCAGCAGATTCAGCAGCGTGGTCTTGCCTGATCCCGACGGACCCAGGACGGCCACGAACTCACCGCGGCCGATCTCGAGATCGAGGCCGTCGAGCGCGTTCACGACGACTTCGCCCATGGTGTAGATCTTGGACACGCTCCTCAGGGCGACGAGCGCGCCCGGCTCGTGACCGATCACCGCGTCCCCTCCTGCCCTTGTCACCCCGCGTCGCCGCCGCGACCCTCTTCCTGCTGACGTTCCACTCGTGGCCTGTCCGGAAACAGCGCGTGGAGGTGACGGCAGCCGCGCCGCCGACGATTGGGCTCGTCGCCGGTCACCGGCAGGCTTGACCCTGACGTGACGTCATGGTCTAGGCTTGGACGCGGCGAGTGGAGGTGACGGCGGTGTACAAGGTCGGCGAGGTGGCAAAGCTTGCGCACGTGAGCGTGCGCGCGCTCCACCACTACGACGCGACCGGCCTGCTCGCGCCGTCGGGCCGCTCGGCGAACGGCTACCGGCTGTACGCGGCCGAGGACCTCGAGCGACTGCAGCTCGTCCTCTTCTACCGCGAGTTGGGCTTCGGCCTCGACGAGATCCGCGGCCTGCTGACGGACCCGGCGTTCGAGCGGCGTCGTACCCTGAACGAGCAGCGCCGCCTGCTCACCGTGCAGGCCCTGCGCCTCGAGAACATGCTCACCCTCATCGACAGGACACTGGCGTCCGAAGGAACGGTCATGAACGACGAGGAGATGTTCGAGGTCTTCGGCGACTTCGACCCCGCGACCTGCGAGGACGAGGTCAGGGAGCGCTGGGGAGAGACCGACGCCTACCGCGAGTCGGCGCGCCGCACCAGTGGCTACACCAGGGCCGACTGGCAGCGGTTCAGAGAGGAGAGCGAGCGGGTCGGGGCGACGATCGCATCCCTGATGGATGCCGGCGTCGCCCCCGACGACCCTCGTGCGCTGGACGCCGTCGAAGAAGCCCGCCTGCAGATCGACCGCTGGTTCTACCAGTGCTCACGTGCTCTGCACGCCCGGCTCGGCGAGATGTACGTCGCCGACCCGCGCTTCACGGCGACCTATGAGAGCATTCGTCCCGGCATGGCCGCGTACATCCGCGCTGCGACCGCGGCCAACGCGGCTCGCGGCGACGTGTGATGCAGACGCCGTCGAGCGTACTGCGCACCGAGCAAAGACGCGCGCGCCGCTCGGTGGTCAACCGGCCGCCAGCCTCCGGGCAACCGACCGGTACTTCTCGTGGATCATGCGCCGATCGAACTCGTCGAACTCCGCCAGCATGGCCCGCTCCTCGTCGTCGGTCACGTACGCCCTGATGAGCGGGAAGAAGACCCTGTCCTCCCTGGCGATGTGGGCTGGATACAGGTCGACGAGGGTCCGCAGGCAGTCGCGCATGGCCGCCAGCGAGGACGCATCGCCGTCGCGATGCGCCCCGTTCGCCGCAGCCAGATCCTTCGTCGTCTGGCGGCTTAGAGCATGCTCGTCGATCAGTTGCTCGAGGATCACCCGATGCTCGAGCGTCAGCGGCCGGCTGCTGAGATGGCGGAAGAGGATGTCCTCCTCCTTGCCGTGATGCGTGCGGTCGGCGTAGGTGCGGAGGAAGTCGACGCAGTCGTCGATCACGCGCGCGTCGACGCGACCTCCGACCGCGATGACGTCGAGCTGAGTCTGCATGACGCCGACCATCTGCTCGATGACCCGGTGCTCGACCATGAGAGGGCCGCGTACCTGCATGGTTCACCTCCCCAATCGGGATCGTGCGCGAGTATGCCCTGCACAGACAAGGAATAGTCGTCCGGGCGCGGTGCGTCAGAGCAGGTGCACGATCTCCCAGCCGCCGGTCGGGTACGCCCAGATCAGTCCTCTGAGCTGGGCCGCGGTCAGGCCTCCGGCCATCGCCGCGGCGAAGACGTTGATCATCTCGTCGGCGTGCTCGCCGAGCAGATGCGCGCCGACGACCCTGTCGCTGCTCTCCTCGACGAGCACCTTGGCTCCCGCCGCGCGCGCCCCAACGCGACGGGCCGACGCCCACGGCGTCTGGTCGTGCAGGCGGACCGTGACGGTCCGCTCCTCTTCCCCAGCCCCCCGCTCGGTCAAGCCGATCGCCGCCAGCGGCGGATGAGAGAACACCACGCTGGGGATAGCGCCCGGATCGAAGACCGTGTCGCGGGAGCCGAGGATGTTGCCGGCGAGGACGTGGCCCTGGGAGACGCCGACGGGCGTGAGCGGAAGGCCGCGGGCGGCCGCGTCGCCCGCGGCCCAGACCCGCGGGTTCGTCGTGCTGCGCAGGCTACCGTCGACCTCGATGCCGAGGGGGCCGAAGCGCACGCCGGCCGCCGGCAGGTCGAGGGCGTCCAGGTCCGGGACGCGACCGGCGCCGTGCACGACCATGTCGGCGGGCAGACGCCTGCCGTCGGCGAGCATCACCGCCAGGGCGTCGCCGCTCCGCTCGACAGCGGCGACCGCCGCGCTCGTGAGCACCTCGATACCCCGGCTCGCGTATGCCGCCACGAGCAGCGCCACGAGGTCGGGGTCGAACCCGACGAGCGGCCGCGGGCCGCGGTTGCAGATCGTGACCGCGGCCCCAGCGGCGGACGCGATGTGCGCGAACTCGAAGCTGATGTATCCCCCGCCGATGAACACGATCCTGGCGCCGATCTGTTCGGCCGCCAGGAATCGCTCGCTCGTCACGACGAGCTCCTCGCCCGGGATGCCCAAGGGGACCGGCCGGGCGCCGGTGGCGATCACGATGTGCCCGGCCTCGTACGACTCACCGCCGATCGCCAGCGTGGCGGCGCCCACGAAGCGCGCCTCGCCGTGCAGGGCGACGGCGCCCACGTCCGTGAGCGACGCCTCGACGCCGGCCGGCGCCGGGTCTGTGAACGTACGTTTGAAGGCGAGCAACGCCGGCCAATCGAGGCGGAGGCTGCCCTCTATGCCGTTGCCGCGCTGGTCGGCGGCGCGTTCGACGACCTCAGCCGCCGAGTACAGCACCTTCTTGGCCTCGCAGCCCCGAAGCAGGCACGTGCCGCCAAACTCGCGCCGGTCGGCGACGGCCACCCGTAGCCCGCCCCGGGCGAGCCCGGCGGCGACGGTCTGCCCGGTCACCCCAGTGCCGATCACGATCGCGTCGAAGGACGTCACGCGACCCTCTGCAGGAAGGCGAGCACGTCGCGCCGGAAGCGCGCATCAACGACACCGTGGCCCTTGCCCTCGTACAAGAGCAGCTGAGCCCCGGGGATGCCCGCCGCGGTAGCCCGCACCAGCGGCTCTGGGTAGAAGCGGTCGGCGCCGCCGGCCACGACGAGCGTCGGCGCGGCGATCTCGGCCAGCCGGCCTCCGAAGTCGTGTGCATCCTCCGCCAGCGCCGTGATGACGAAGTCGGCGGGGTCGCGCGGGGCGCCCAGCGCCATGAGGCGCGACCCCGCCCAGACCAACGGCCCCGCCCACGGACCGGGCGGCACCATCAACCTCAACAGCTCGGCGGCGGCGGCCTGCCAGCGCCGTTCGTGGGCCGCCCTGGCGGCCCGCATCTGCGCGGCCCTGGCGTCGGCGCCGAGCTTGCAGGCGCTGGCGTGCAGGATGAGCGACCCGACGAGGTCTGGGTGATCGGCGGCGAACTCCTGCGCGATCGCGCCGCCGGTCGACGTCCCGATCACGTCGACGGGGCCGCCGAACTCCTGCCGCATAGTCACGGCGTAGTCATCCGCCAGGTCCTTGATGGACGCACGCTTCGGCAGGTGCGGCCGCCGATTGACCACGTACACCGTGCACTCGCCGGCCAGGCCGGCATACGCCGACAGCATGAAGCGGGCGCTCAGACCCCTGAGCGGTGCGTTCTCGAGAAGGAGGCCCTGGAAGACGACGAGCACGCGCTCGCCGCCGCCGATGCGATTGTACGGCAGCCCGCTGCGGAAGTACCCGGCGCTCGTCTCGCGCTTCGGCGTCTCGCACCTCCCCGTCCTCAGTGCAGGGGCGCCGAGAGCAGCTCCACATCGGCGATCTGGACTCGACCGGCGCCCTCGATCACCACGTTCAGCTTGATGAGGTCAGGTCGCTGCCCCTTCTTGAGCCAGAAGGGTACCTCACACGACGTCCATCCGGTAGTGCCGGTGAGCGCCTGGTGAAAGCCCCTGGAGAAGAACTCCCCCCTGCCGGGCAACCGGCACCACATCTCGAGGTAGGCCCGGCCGCGCAGGCCTTCGGCCCGCAGCCGTGCCCTGTACGTCAACAGGCAGTGCTCCAGGCCAGGTTCTTCGAGCTCGAAGAGGCGGACCGCCTGACCGCCCGGCAAGTCGATCCGCCAGGCGTCCCCGTCGACCGCCAGGCACGCTCGACTCAGCGTCGGGTCGCCGGTCCCGAAGCGGCGCACCAGCTCCGGCGCCCCCGCGGCCTCACGCCCGCCGAACAGCGATCTCAGCACGGTAGTCATGATCATCCCTCCTCGGGTGCACCCGGGCCGGCGCCCTCGGCCCTCTGCGTGGGGCAAGCACCGGGACTGCCGGCGTCGCAAGATTGCGGACGGCGGCGGCGGTGCCGAGGACACCTGAGTCATCGGCTACAGTGAGCACGAGGTTGACCGTTGACGAGGCAACGGCGGAGAGACCGATCCGCTGCCCGCGCCAACTCCCAGGCCAAGGAGACCATGTGGGCGACGAGCCCGCGGCGCGAGCCGGGCAGGCCGCGCGACGGCCGAAACGCACCCTACGACCGCAGCGTCGCGATCAGACGGCGCCGCTCACGCAGGAGGGCGAGCGCGTCCAGGACGCTGGCCGCGACGATGTCGGCGGCGGCCAGCGCCTCCGCCGCGGCCCCCTCGCTCTGGAGAAGGGCGATGCCCAGCCGCGCGGCCTTCAGCATCCCGGCGTCGTTGCGGCCGTTGCCAAGGGCGACAACACTCGCGGCTCCGAGCCTGGTGACGTACTCGAGCTTGGCCGCCGTCTGGTCCCCTGTCGGCAGAACGGTCAGCTCGACCGGCAAGCCCGTCAGTTCCGCAGCCGCCCGGCCGAAAGTGTCGGCGGTCACCACATGGAGGCGGACATCAAGCGCCAGCACGCGCAGAGCCTGGTCGACGCCGGGAAGGAGCAGGCCGTCGAAGGCGAGCGTCCCGTTGAAGTCACACACGACGTGCTCCAGGCGTAGCTCGCCGAACCCCGGGATCACCACCTCGATCATCGCCCCTCCTGCCCGCTGCTCCGCCCGCCTGGCCTTCGATGCCTACCGCAGGCGCGGTTCCCTGTCAACGACGCGTGGGAGCGGGCACCGCGCGGCCTGTTCGCGGCCCCGCTCACCTGCTCGCACGCCGCGAGTCCCATCACGCCTCCTCCGCGCTGTTGCGCAACATGACGGCGCCGATCTCCTTGGCGAGCTTCGCCGCCACCATGGCCGTCATCCCGAAGTGATCGTGCCGAGGGTTGTACTCGACGACGTCGGCGCCGACCAGCGGCGTCCGCACGCGGTGCACGATCGAGAGGACGTCGCGCACGGAGAGCCCGCCCGGCTCGAAGTGCGAGACGCCGGGCGCGAAGGCCGGGTCGAGTGCGTCCAGGTCGAACGAAAGGTAGGCGGGCGCGGTCAGATCGGGATCGAAGGAGGCCACGTCGAACGACCGCATCTCGTGGATCTCGACGCCGAAGCGCGCCGCCTGTCTGCGCTGCGGCGCATTGAGCGTGCGGATGCCGACCTGAACAAGACGGCGCGCCAAGCCCTCCTCCATGATGCGCGCGAACGGCGACGCGTGCGACAGCCGATTGCCGCCGTACTCGTCGTAGAGGTCTGGATGGGCGTCGAAGTGAAGAATGGTCAGCGGCCCGTGCTCGCGGGCGAGGCCGCGGACGGCTGGGTAGGTGATCGAGTGATCGCCGCCGAGGACGAGGGGCATACCGCCGGCGGCGGCTATCGCCGCGACCCTCACCTCGATCGCCGCGTGACCTTCGACGCCCGGGCCGGGCGTCAGGTCGCCGAGGTCGGCGACGCGCGGGTCGTCGGCAAGGTTGATCCCCGTCTCTGCCGTGGGGTTCGAGGACTCGCCAAACAGGGCGGCGCGGATGAGCGGCGGCGCCTCGGCGGCGCCGCGCAGCATGCTCGAGTTGGCGTCGGAGCAGACGCCGAGCAGAACGAGGCTGCCGCGCAGGCCGGCCTCCGTCACCGAACTCACACGCCCCCAGTGGCCGGGACGAGCTCGTCGAGCCAGAGAGCCGCGTCGTCGCGGCGGTAGACGAGGAAGCGGCCCTCGTCGGCTGGGTGCTTGGCGCGGTGGTAGCGGGCGTAGATCTGCCGGTCGTCGACGCCGACGATCTCTATCTTGCCGGATTCGTGCGACAGGCAGAGCCTGGCCCGCCGCGATAGCCCTGAGACACGCGTCCGGGCCTGTTCGACGATGTCGGCCACGCGCACGATCGGCAGGGCGAAGTGCGTCGTGCCGATCGTCGGCCGGCACTGGAAGATGTAGTACTGCGGGCAACCGGCGTCGGTGCAGCGCTGGAAGAGCTCTGCCAACACGTCGGAGTCGTCGTTGATGCCGGCCGACACCGGGCACTGGTTGAGGCAGGCGGCGCCGGCGGCGCGCAGCGCCGCCACGGCCGCCAAAGCCTGAGCAGTCAGCTCCCGAGGGTGGTCGAAGTGCGTCATCACGTACAGCGTGCGGCCGCTGCGCACGACGTCCCGGACGAGCGACGCAAGATCCGGGTCGTCGGTCACCCTGTACGGATTGAAGGCGGGGATCTTGGAGCCGATGCGCAGCGTCCGGACGTGTGGCACTGTCAGGATCTGCGAGACGATCTCCCGTAGTCGGCTGGTCCCCAGCGAGAGGGGATCGCCGCCGGTGAGCAGTACATCGGTGATCTCGGGGTGGGCGGCGATGTAGGCGAGACCCTCTCGGCAGTCACGGAAGGTCTCGCGGCTTCCGGGCAGGAAGAGGCGCTTGCGAAAGCAGTAGCGGCAGAAGCCGGCGCACTGGTCCGTGACGAGAAGCAGGACGGTGTCGGGGTACTTGTGCTGCAGCCCCTGCAGCCGCGTGTTGGCGGCCTCGTTGGAGGCGTCGAGGGAGCCGTCTCCCGCCACCTCGTCCTCACTAGGCACGATCAGCTTGCGAATCGGGTCGCACGGGTCGTTCCAGTCGATGAGCGACGTGTAGTAGTCGTTTGCCCGGAAGGCGAACCGGTCGACGACCTCACGCGTGCGAGTGGCAACAGCATCGGCCGGAGGAAGCTCGGAGAGGTGCAGGTAGCACAGCGAGGGACGAGCGGACGGAGCTGCCGCATCGTTCGGGGGCTGAGGCACCGACTCGACTACAGGCACAGGCACTCCGGTTCGCTCATGAGGGCGGGCGGCCGAGCCAGCGACCGCAGCCCTAGACCTCGTTCTGAATAGCGGCCCGACTACCCACCTGCCTCCAGGGCGCACGCCCCGGACCCATGCATCGCTGCTGTGCACGATTGTACACGGCCGGCCTGCGACGACAAGGGATCGGCGGACCACGGCGGCTCCAGGCTGAGGAGCATCATCCGCCCTGTGTCATGTCTCACTCTCAGGTTGACATCAAGGCTTCGCCTCGTCGGCTCCTCGCTGGGCAGCGAGGGGAGCAGACGGCTGCTGTCGGCGAACCTGATCCTCGGCCCGATCTCGCTCGCGGGCGCAACCCCCTGCGGGACGCGGCCGCCCAGGGTGCAGCCGCCGGCCGCCGGCGCCCTCAGACTCCCGGCGCGACGGGCAGGTGCGGATAGACCGGGTCGCGCCCCTGGAAGGCGAGAATGGCCGGGTTCTGAATCTCGCCCTCGTCGATCTCGATGGCCCGGCGCAGCGTCTCGTGCTCTGTCCAGCTGTCGCGACCGGCCACCATGGCCGGGAGATGCACCAGGAGGGCGGCCGAGATCGTCCGGGTCGCCGCCTCCCACAGATAGGTCGGGCTGTGGTCGACGCCGTAGTAGTCGACGGAGCCGACCTTCAACATCGGATCGTTGAAGCTCGTGGGCTTGGCGAAGGAGAATCCCATCCCCTCGTCGCAGCTCACGTCGACGATGAGGCAGCCCCGCTTGAGCCAGGGGATCTCACCCTCCTCGACGAACATCAGCGGCGCGTTCGGATCCTGGAGGGTGCCGTTGACCATGATGTCGGTCTCACTCAGGAGATCGAGGAAGGAGCGCTCGGTACCGTCGTCCTCCACCACGATCATGCGGTCGTCACCCTCGCCTCCCGCATGCAGACGTACGTAGTGACAGCCCAGGATCTCCTCACGGATATCGTGCTCCGGCCGGCGAATGCAGACCGTGATGTCGCGAAAGCCCAGCGCCTTGAGCGCGTAGATCGCGCCGCGACTCACGGAACCGAAGCTGAAGACGAGGCACTTGCGCTGGTTGCCGTAGTGCCCGTCGATGCCCCGCAGCTGCGAGGCGTGGAGCACAGAGCAGTAGCCGGCCATCTCGTTGTTCTTGTAGAAGGTGTGGCGACCCGCGTGGCCGCTGGGCGACCAGAAGTACATCTGCTCGAAGGCCAGCAAGGTCAGCCGGCGATCGACGGCTGCCTGAGTGACGTCGTAGTGTTGCACGCAGTGCGGCCAGCCCCAGAGAATGCCGCCTTCGCGGAGCTCCTCGAAGTCCTGCAGCAGGGGCTTGGCGAGCACGACCACGCCGAGATCGGTGAGCAGCTCGTGGCGGGAAGCGAGCCCGCCGCAGAGCGCGGCGAGCTCGTCGTCGGTCATGCCGTACGCGGCTGCGTAGCCCGTCTCGAAGATCAGTTGGCGTCGTACGCGCTCGGGCAGGCGCAGCAGGTGGTCGGGGTGGATCGGCATGCGCCGCTCGTTCTCCTTGCGGGAGCTGCCGACGACCCCCAGCTTCAGATCAGTCATGGAGCCTCTCTTCCCTCGCCGCCCGAATCTGGTGACGGCCCCATGATACCCCGGGTCGACGTCCATCGAGGGTGCCGCGTCGCCGTTTGCGAATCAGCCCTTGCCGGTCTCCTGATAGTACCGCCGAGCCTTCGCGACGCTCTTCCACCGCCGCTGCTCCTCCGCGCGCAGGCGCGCATCGGTCTTCATGGCGGCCACGCGAGCCTCGCGCACCAGCTTCTGATAACTCCCCAGGCGCTCCGCCGGCATCGTCCCAGCCTCAACGGCAGCCGCGACGGCGCAGCCCGGCTCGCCGTCGTGCGCGCAGTCGCGGAAGCGGCAGCCGGCGGCCGCCGCTTCGACGTCGGCGAACACGGCGGCGATGCCCTCCTCGCCGCCCGTCAGGCCGAGAGACCGCAGCCCGGGCGTGTCGACGATGAGACTCCCATTGGCCAGCCGGATGAGCTCCCGATCGACCGTCGTGTGGCGGCCACGACCGTCGGCGACGCGCACCTCGCGCGTCGCCTGCCGCTCTTCGCCGAGCAGCGCGTTGACAAGCGTCGACTTGCCGGCCCCGGACGGCCCGATCAGCGCCGCCGTGCGCCGCGGGCCTACGGCGGCGAGCAACGCTTCAAGGCCGGCGCCGGTCGGCGCGCTCGTCACCAGGACCTCGACGCCCAGCGCCACGGCCAGGACGTCGGCGAGGGTCTCCTCGGGCGCCACCGACAGGTCGGCCTTGGTGAGCACGACGACGGGGACGGCGTCCGACTCCCAGGCCAACGAGAGCTCGCGCTCGATCCGGCGCAGGTTCGGAGCCGCGGCGATCGAGTGCACGACGAAGACGACATCGACGTTGGCGGCCAGCACCTGTGGCCCGGAGTTCTCTCCCGGGTCGCCGCGCGCGATCGCGCCGGAGCGCTCGAGCACTGCCTCGACGAGCGGGACGTCGAGGTCGTCGCCGGCGAGCACGGCGACCCAGTCGCCGACGGCCGGCAGGCCCGCCTCGCCGGCCGACCTGAGGAGCGCGGCGGACGGCTTGGCCCGGCGCGGGCCGGCGGCGGTCGTGACGATCGAGCCGCCGCGGGCGGAGCGCACGACGCGGGCCGGCTCGAGCCCGCGCGCTTCGTAGGGGGCGAACAGCGCGCGCCAGTGATCGGAGTAGCCGAGATCCTCGAGAGCGGAGGGGTCAGTCACCGCGGGTCCTTCCGACGAGGCGCCCGCGAGCTGTGTCAGCCCAAGGGCACCGGAGTGAAGACGAACGAGAGATGGAACGCTGTGTACGCCCACGTGGGTGCACTCTCCATCTGCGTCGCCTCCCTTCCTCCGGGCAAGTTGGCTGATCGTACCACGTCCGGCGGCGCCACAGCCCCTTGTGTTTCGTCCACAGAGATCCGACAAACGCGGTGCCGCGCTCGAGCCGGCGCCCCAGAACAGGCTCCGCCTCGATCCCCTGCGGCGCGACGCCAGTCGTCTGGCAGCACTCATGTCCGGTCATGGCCACTCACGCCTCCCGGATCGGCACGTCCGGCGGAAGCTGGCGGCGTCTTAGGAAGCCGCGACGACTCCCTTGGGCGTCGCGCGACTCGTAGCGCAGCTTGATGTAGGGCCGCCGGCTGTCGCCTTCCCCGTACTCGGCGGTGAGCCGTCGCCGCTCGACCTCCGTCACCTCGCGGGCGCTGCCGTCGTCTTCGATGTAGACGTACGCGAATCCCTCCTCCTCCGGTCGCCGGGCCCGGGTCATGGCGGAGAGCCAGATGACGTAAGCGCCGACTACGACGACGGCCACGCCCATGAGACCTGCCGCGATGATGAAGAGCTGCGTCACGTCGTCAGAGCGGCCGCTCCAGCCGCACCACCTCGGTCTCGACGCCCCCGACCACGATCGGGCGGCGCCGGGCCTCCTCCGTGAAGCCTTCGCGGCGCCAGAAGGAGAGGGACCGCTCGCGGGCGACGATGACGCCGGCGGCGAGTGAGCCGGCGCCGGCCTGAGCGGCGTCGGCGGCGATCGCCGCGACGATCGCCTTCCCCATTCCCCGCCCGCGCTGCTCCGCGTCGACGAGCACGATGCCGATCATCCACTGGTCGGGCGCGGCGAATCCCCGCAGGACTTCCGCGTAGCCGACCGGGCGCCCGTCGTCGTACGCCCGGTAGATGGTCTCGTCAGCGCGCGTGAAGCCGTCGGGGAGATCGTCGAGGTCGGCCCGGAAGGACGCAGGCGTCGGCGGCGGGTCGCCGACCTCCCGGAAGAAGTCAGAGGCCCGGGTGCGAACATCGTGGATCTCGGCGAGATCGGCCTCGCCGAGCGCCAGGACCTCCGTGCGGGTGACGCGCACGGCGGGACGCGGCGACGCGTCGTACGCCCCAATCTGACGGTCGCGGTCCAGCGGCACACTCCTCTTCCGGCTCGTGCCGCGGCCAAACCGCGGCACATCTCTCGAGCGAACGCTCCGCGATTCTCTCACGCGGAGCGCGTCCGGGTCGGCGGCCGTCACCACCGGGAGACCGCTGCGTGCCTACCCCTCTGCTCGCCCTGGCTTGGCCGATACCCCAGAAGAGCACGCCCAGGCCGGCGAGGAAGGCTCCGACGCCGATTGGCCCCGTCCAGAAGAAGGCGAGCCACATGTCCATTGCGTCCCCCGATCCCCGACTGCCCGTTTCGCCCCAACGACTCAGTGCTTCCCAGGATCGCGAGACGCGACACGCGGTGGGCAGGCTCGCCTGCCGCACCACGCGGCGCACTATGCGCCGGTCGGCCGCGGGCGGGCCTTGCCGGGCAGATGAAGAGTCTGCGTTTGCTCGCGGGCGATCACGTCCATCCAGTCCGAGCGGTCCGTCGCGCCCGGTCCGTCAGCCGCTGATGCCGCAGCTCGCCCCGCCCGTCTTCTCGATGTACTGCTGGTGATACTCCTCGGCCCGCCAGAACGTCGTGGCCGGCACGATCTCGGTCGTGATCGGCGCGTCGTAGGCGCGGGACTCCTCGAGCCGTGCCTGGGAGACCCGCGCTCGCCGCTCCTGGTCGGCTGTGCGCACGAAGATGGCCGAGCGATACTGCGACCCGACGTCCGGGCCCTGGCGGTCCTTCGACGTCGGGTCGTGGTTCTGCCAGAAGACAGTCAGCAGATCGTCGTAGCTCACGAGGCTCGAGTCGTAGGTGATCTCGACCGCCTCGGCGTGGCCGGTGCCGTGGCCGCTGACCTCCTCGTACGTCGGGTTCGCCGTCGTCCCGCCGGTGTAGCCGACCTGCGTCTGGAGGACGCCGGGCAGATGGCGGAAGACCTCCTCCACATGCCAGAAGCAGCCGGCCGCGAACGCAGCCGTCTGGAGCTGTGCCACGGCGGCCGTCTCTTCGGCGACGAGCTTCGCCTGGGGCGTGAAGACGAGAGCGGCCGAGTTCATGCAGTACCGCCGCCGGGTCGGCGGCGGACCGTCGCCGAAGTTGTGCCCGAGGTGGGCGCCACAGCGGGCACAGAGGGTCTCGATGCGGGGCATGACCATGCTGTAGTCCCAGCGCCGGGCCACGTTCTCGGGAGCAAACGGCTGGAAGAAGCTCGGCCAGCCGGTGCCCGAGTCGAACTTCGCGTTGGAGGAGAACAGCGGCAGACCGCAGCCGACGCAGCTGTAGACCCCGTCTTCATGGACGTCTACGAGGCCGCCGCAGAAGGCCGGCTCGGTGCCCGCGGCCCGTGTGATCTCGTAGACGTCGTCGCCGAGCTGCTGGCGCCACTCGGCGTCGGACTTCACCACCTTCGCCGTCGTCACAAGTCCGGACGGCTCGCCGTCGGCGCCGACCAGCCGAACGCGGATGCTGTCCTCGTCGAGCGCGGCGGCGTCGGTCGACCGGCCGCCGCTCAACTTCGCGTACACCGCCAGACTGCCGAGGATCGTCAGCGCGAGGACGCCGACCCACATGACCGCAGAGTGCCTCATCGTCTCCTCCTGAGCACGACTACTCTCCCATGGTAGCGCGCTTGCGAAGAAGCGGCAGCCCACCAGGTGTCGGCGGCCAGCGGGCGCCGTCGGCTTCTGCATCCGGGAGTGACCCCGACGACCGTGGCGGCGAGTGAGGGCCGGCCCCCATCGCCGCGGTCCGCGCCGCGACCGGCGACCGCAACAGGCAGCCCGTCGCGGCTCCGTTGCTGCGCGGTGAGCCCGGACATGGATCAGGCCTAGCGCCGCGCGACCAGCCTGGACGCCTTGTCGATCCGGGCGAGCTCGTCGACCGTGAGGCGCAACTCCATCGCCGCCGCGCTCTCGGCCGCCTGTTCCGGCCGAGTCGCCCCGGGGACGGCCACGACGGTCTCCCCATAGAAGGTGATCAGCCATGCCAGCGCGACCTGGGCGATCGAGGCGCCCTGCCCGGCGGCGACGGCGCGCAGCTCCTCGATCAACGGCCGGGTGCGCGCCAGGTTGTGCGGGCCGAACACGCGGCCCGACACCCGAGGATGATACCTGCGCCACACTGGGAGGGCAGCGACCAGCTCGGGGTGGTTGTGGAACTTGCCGGTCAGCAGGCCCTGCGCCAGCGGCGAGTAGGCGATGAGCGTCACGCCCAGATCTCGCGCCGCGGCGAGGACGCCGTTGTGCTCGACGCGGCGGTCCAGCAGACTGATCGGCACCTGGTTGGAGGCGAGCGCCAGGCCCTCCAGCCGCAGCGCCTCGCTCGCGGCGACCATCTGCCGGGCCGAGAAGTTGCTCACGCCCACCGCGCCGATCTTGCCCGCGCGCACCAACCCCGCCATGGCTCGCATCTGGGCAGGGACAGAGGAGAAGCTCCAGGGTTGATGGATCTGATACAGCCCGATCGGGTAGCCCTGCAGGTGGTCCAGCCGCGTGTCGATGGTGGCAGGGATGCTGGCTGCGGTCCGCGGAACCGGCAGCCATTTATCCGCCACCAGGACCCGCGCAGGATGCACCCGCAGGTGATGGAACGCCGTGCTGAGCGTAAGCTCCGACTGGCCGTTACCGTACGCCTCGGCGGTATCGAACCAGGTGATGCCGCCGTCCAGGGCCGCGGCGACGATCGCGTCGATCGTCTCCTGGTCGAGGACGGCCCAGATGCCCTGCGTGTAGCCCTTGTCCTGCGAGAATTGCCAGCAGCCGAGACCAATCGACGACACCCGCAGGGACGTGCTGCCGAGCGTGCGCCGCGTCACCACGCCATGCCCATAGAGACGCCGCCTGCCGCGAGCTCGTCAAGCATCTGCTGCAGACGCCGCGTGCGTGTCTCCGGGCGCTTCGCCCGGGCGATCCAGCCGAGATAGTCGCTCTGCTGGTACGCCGGCCGCGACGCGTACGCCGTCATGAGGCCGCGCTCCTCGAGCGCCCGCCTCACATCGTCGGGCATGGGGTGGCGCGGCCGCTTGAGCCGCCTGAAGTCCGCGGTCACTGATCGTCTCCCTGTCTGGTCTGCGGCGAGCCCCCGCGCGCCGGCGGCCGCCGGCGCGCGGGGGCGCCGCGCGGACCGCGCTGCAACGCGAGTGAAGCGAGCCGCACGTAGACGGCGTCGGCCTGAGCGGCGATCGCGCCGCGGTCGCCGCCCTTCTCCTCGACCTCGTGCAGCACCGCCTCGACGGCCCGATCGTAGTCGCGCCTCGCCTCGTCGTTGAGGCGCTTCCAGGGGATACCGGCCAGCAGGCGCGCGACGCCCGGGTCGTAGCTGATCACGCCCGTCAGCAGCAGCACCGCGATGATCGGATACCCGGCGTACCTCCGCCAGTACGAGGCGTTGTCGTTGGCCGAGTAGGTGACCCCGTCCGCGGACCACGTCACGGTATACGTCCTGTCCCCGGACGAGGATGTGACCTCGGCCTCCCCCGCGCCCGTCAGCCGGACCCTGCCGTCGGCCACGGCCGTGAGAGCCTCGTAGACCTTGGCCTTCGGCGGCATCTCCCAGGCCGGCACGGCGCGACCTCAGCCCGCCGGCCCCGTCTCCGTCCCGGTCCCGAACGCCTGCGCCCCCGGCCCGGCGGGCCAGAGGACGGGGTCGTGGGAGGTCGGCATACCCACGTACGTGGCGACGTGTTCCGGCCTGCCGGCGAGCAGGAAGCTCATGTTCATGTGGTCGCGCTCGTCGAGGCCGACGCGCCGAAAGACATCGGCCCACGTCGCCTGCTGGCCGTAGCGGCGCACGACCTCGCTGGTAACCGCCTGCCCCTCCCATTCCGGATGATCGGCCACGAGCTTCGCGTAGACGTGCTCCGCGTGGTCCTCGAACTCGGCGTTGAAAAGGAAGGCCCGGCGGATGTCGACGAGCGCCATCGCCCAGGTCATGAGACGGTAGAAGGTGACCATGAGGAAGGTGACGGGTGCCGCGAGATAGCGCGGATCGCTGACGCCGTCCTCTCTCATCTTCTCGCTGAGGACCAGCAGGTGCCAGTACTCGTTGTCCTGGGCCTCGCGGGCCCACGACGTGATCGCCCGGGCGCGCTCCACGAGGGCCCGGTCGCGGTAGTGCCAGGTCATGCGGGCGTACTGGCGGTGCTCCCACGCCCGATACGGCACGGACGCCAGGATCTCGACCAGCTTCGCTTTGGGCAGCGTCGTCCGCACGCCGGTCAGCACATCCATGCTGAGGAAGAAGAGGCGGGCGGCAATGGAGTACCCGTAGCGCGGCCGCGCCAGCGAGGCCCGCTGCTCCCTCTGGAGATCAATCGCTACCTGGTCCATCGACTCCCTCCGTGATCGACGCCGGACTCATCACTCCGTATACCACAGACGGACCACCTACGGGCAACCCCCGGGAGAGCCGGCCGGCGCGACGCCGGCGCGAATGGGGCGGGCGCACCGCGCCCGCCCGGTCCGTCACTGCGCCGTGTACCCACCGTCGGCGAGATAGAAGCCGCCGGTGAGGAACGATGCGTTCTCCGAGCAGAGATAGGCCACCAGGTCCGCCACCTCCTGCGGCTCGCCCATGCGGCCCATCGCGTGCAACCCGCTGAGGTAGGTCTGGGTCGGCTCATCCAGGTTCGCCGTCAGCATCGGGGTCTTGATGAACCCGGGACCCACGGCGTTGACCCGGATCCCCTGCTTGGCGTACTCGAGCGCGGCGGTCTGGGTGAGCCCGACGACACCGTGCTTGGCGGCCACGTAGGCCGGGGCCGTGGCGAAGCCCAGCGAGCCGAGAATCGATGCCATGTTGACGATCGCCCCGCCGCCGTGCGCGAGCATCCGCGGGATCTCCGCCCGCATGCAGTAGAAGACGCCGTTGAGGTTGACGTCGATGACCCGCCGCCACTCCTCGACGCCGTAGTCGCCGACGAAGCTGGCCTCGCCGGCGACGCCGGCGTTGTTGACGGCCATGTCGAGGCCCCCGAACGCCTCTATCGTGGTCTGAACGGCCTGCTCGACCGCCTCAGGGTCGCTGACGTCGCAGCGCAGGAAGAGCGCGTCGCCGCCAAGCCGCTTCGCCGTGGCGGCGACGCGCTCCCCGAGCTGGACATCCGTGTCGGCGACGACCACCTTCGCCCCATCCAGCGCGAAGGTGCGCACGCACGCCTCACCTATGCCCGATGCGCCACCGGTGACCAGCGCGACCTTGCCGGCGAAGTCTGAACCACACATCTGGACCTCCTCGGGTGATTCCCCTGAGACTGCCGCCGGCGTCTGGCCGCAAGGGCCCAACGCCGAGGAGCACTTGTCGAGTGCCGCTCCGGGGCATAGTGTCGAACGACCAGAGACCGGCCGGCGCGCCGGGCGTATGGTTTTCGCGTACCGGCGCGCGGCGACCCGGCCCAAAACGCCGTAGCGGCGCCCACGACGGCGGCGCGTGCATCATGATTCTATACGGTGCTAAGGGTGCATGAAGCGGCGAGGAGGTCCACGATGCTCGAACCCCGCACACTACGACTGGAGCCGATGACCGTCGCCTACCTCGAGATGCGCGGCGCCTACGGCCAGATCCCGGCAGGGTTCGCGACCCTCTATCAGTGGCTCGCAACCATGGGCCTCGCGCCCGAGGGGATGCCGCAGGCGGTCTACTACACGAATCCGGCGGAGGTCCCCGAGTCGGAGTCGAGGTGGGAGCTGTGGGCGCCCGTCGCTCCCGGATCCCCGCCGCAGGCGACTGACGGTCGAGGACGGGGCGTCAAGGTCGTGCCGGCACGGACTGTGGCGACGGCCGTCCACAAGGGCACGTACGACTCGATCGACGAGACCTACGAGGAGCTCTGGAGGTGGGTCGCCGAGCGCGACTACGAGGTGATCGGCCCGCCGGAGGAGGCCTACCTCACCGACCCGGCCGAAGCCCCGCCCGAGGAGTACCTCACGCAGGTCTCCTTCCCGATCAGGACGCCCTGAAAGACAGGTCACGTGGAGGCGGACGGCCTCCCAAGGAGCCCGCAACCTCCTCACTGGTAGGTGCGCCCGCCGTGCTCGAGCCACCCGTCGGTATGCTCGCCGGCGGGGTCCTTGTGCGTCCAGTGAATGGTACCCCCCTCCTCGTTCCACTCGTACACCCCGAAGAAGGCGACTGAGTCGCGGACCCGCAGCCCGCGGATGCGGGGCGCGAGATCGATGTTGTGCGCGATGAGGAGCGTCTGGCCGGAGGCGAGGCGAAGGATGAAGCGCTGGTGGCGGCCGCCGTCCTCATCGTCCTCGAGCAGGCGAACAACCGTGCCACGGCCTTTCACCTGCAGGTTGTGAGCCCGGGTGGCGTAGGCCTCCGCGAGGACGGCGTCGTCGCCGGCGCCTGGGGCCGCGGGCGACGACCCGGCGGCGGGGGGGCCGGCCTCGCCCGGCGGCGGTGCGCCGCCGCATCCGGCAAGGCCGGCGACTCCCGCCAGCACGAGCGCAAACAGCATCGCGGCCCTCATCGTCGTTCGGCCCAGGAGCGGCGTCGGACGCGTCACTGCGCGAGGACGCCGGCCAGCACGTCGTCGAGCACCGCCAGCATCGTGTCGATCTCCTCGCGCGACACGGTGAGAGACGGCATGAAGCGCAGGACGGCGGGGCGGGGCGCGTTGAGGAGCAGCCCCGCGTCGCGAGCGCGGTCGACGACCTCCCCGGCGACGTCCCCCCCCAGCTCGAGCGCGATCAGCAGGCCACGGCCGCGGACCTCTCCCAGCCCGCGGCGGCTCGAGAGCTCCTCAAGCCCGGCGACAAGGTAGGCGCCACGCACCCGAACGTCCTCAAGGAACCCAGGAGCGAGCACGGCGTCGAGCACGGCGCACCCGGCGGCCGCCATGAGCGGATTGCCGTTGAAGGTGCCGCCCTGATCGCCCGGCGCGAAGCAGGAAACCTCCTCGGTCGCCGCCATAGCCGCCAACGGCACGCCGCCGCCCAGCATCTTGCCCAGCGTCATGATGTCCGGCTCGATGCGGGCGTGCTCGTACCCCCACAGCGTCCCGGTACGCCCCACGCCGGTCTGGATCTCGTCGGCGATGAGCAGGAGACCGCGTTCCGGGTCAGCTCGCGCACATCGCGAAGGAAGGATCCGTGGCCGGGATGACCCCCGCCTCGCCCTGAACCGGCTCCAGCATGACGGCCACGGTCTTCGCCCCGATCAGCTCCTCCACCGAGGCGAGGTCGTTGAGTCTCGCCTTCGGGAAGCCGGGGACCTTGGGCTCGAACAGCTCGCGGAACTGCGGCTTGCCCGAGGCGGACATGGTGGCCAGCGTCCGGCCGTGGAACGAGTCCTCGAAGGTGATGATCTCGTAGGCTCCATCCCTGTGCAGCGACCCCCACTTGCGGGCCAGCTTGATCGCGCCCTCGTTGGCCTCCGCGCCGCTGTTGGCGAAGAAGACCCGGTCGCAGCAGCTGTGGCCGGTGATCCGCGCGGCGAGCTCGAGGGCGGGCTCGTTGTAGAAGGCTGGGCTCGGCGTGATCAGGACGCGCGCCTGCGCGACGAGCGCGTCGGCGATGACGGCCGGGCTGTGGCCGAGGCAGTTGACCGCCCAGCCCTGGACGAAGTCGAGGTAGCGCCTGCCGGCGTGGTCCCACAGCCAGGAGCCCTCGCCGCGGACGAAGACGAGCGGCGGACGGACGGTGATCTCCATGAGGGACCCGATGGGGAAGCGGCCGAACTCCATGTCCTCGCTCACGCCCAGCGCGGCGCCCTCATGCGCACGCTGCCCGCGGCGGCGGGCTCGAGAGAGGCGAGCGGCCGCCGCCCCCCATTCTCGATACCTCAGAGGCGTCGCCGGCGAGCAGCCGCGACACCGCCTCGGCGTCGACGTCGCACAGGCGCACGCCCAACGTCAGGCCCCCGGTCTGGCTGGAGGCCCCGGGCGGCGCGGCATCTCCACCTGCGGGATCCCGCCCGGAATGCCCGGGCCGGGCGTCGTTCCTTGCGGTGTGGCCCCATCCCCATCCCCGATCCGCCAGGGCCGGCGGGCGGTGACCAACCACAGGTGCGGAGCAGTGGGATCCTCGTCGGGCGCGGGAAACGGCCAGCGCCCGTAGCTGACGGCCGGTGAGCCGCACTGAACGACCTCGGCCTTCCAGCCGCGCCTCTTGAGAAGCGTCTTGGGATCGTCGAGCGCCCCGACCCAGGGAGCGCCGTTCTCGGCCTGCATCTCGACCCATGGCGCCGTGAGCGGCGAGGTGAGGGTCGCGCCGTTGATCACGTCGAAGCCGATGTAGCTGCCGCCAGAAGCCCCGTCCAGGGTCTTCGCGAGCAGCGGCAAGAGCTCCTCGGCAGGAAGGTAGAAGAGGAAGCCCTCGAGCAGCCACAGGGCCGGCTGTGCCGCGTCGAGGCCGGCGGCGGCGAGCGCCGCCTGCCAGCCGCCGGTCAGGTCGGCCGGAACGACGACGCGCTCGCAGGTCGGCGTCGCACCGGCCGCGTCGAGCATCTTCTGCTTGCGCTCCAAGACGGCCGGCTGATCGACCTCGAAGAGCCTCATCCCCGCCGGCCACTCGATCCGGTAGGCACGGGTATCGAGACCGGCTGCCATGATGACGACCTGGCGAATCGCGTCCTCCTTCGCCATCCCCAGCAGGAAGTCGTCGAAGTAGCGGGTCCGCAGAACGATCGGCAGTACGGCCTCAGGAGACCGCTGCGCGAGCCAGGCCGGTCCTTCGTCGCCGGCCAAGGCCGCCGCCCAGGGATCGTCGAAGAGCCGGTCCTCGCGCGCGCTCTCGCCGGCGCGCACGGCCGCAGTCCACGACGCGGTCAACGCCAGAAGCTGCTGTGACGAGGCCTCTTCCACCATTGTTCCCCTTTCGTGTTGACGAGCGCAGCGGCCAGACGACCCGTCGCTGCTCGCGCCCAGCTCGCGCCAAGTCTATCGCGTCTCGACCGCCCTCTACGGACTCGAGCGGACGCGCCATGCTGCGAGATGGCGGTCACAGAACGGCCCTCGATTCTCCCACTGTCGAGAGGCGACGGCCGGCGGACTATGGGATCCGCCGTCGCCACTGGTCGCGAGTGTTCTGGCGGGCGCGGGCTACGTCTTGGGCGTTTCCCCCGCCGCGCCCGGCGCAGCCCCTTCGCTCACGCCCATACTCACCTCAGGGTCGTGATCGCCCGATCTGGGCGCAGGTGAACGCCGTCGCCTCCAGCGCCTCAAGAACGCTGACGGCGGAACGCGACCCCCACCGTGGAGGCCGACGCGAGCGCCGAATTCGCCGCGGGGCAGAAGCCCTTCTCCAGCAGGTCGATCGCAGCATCCCGCGACGGGCGCGCCGGCGGCTGCAGCCTAGGGTAGGTACACCAGCCCGTGCTTGATCCTCGTCAGGTAGTACTTCTCGAAGATGAGTTTTGCCCAATGCGACCAGGGACCAGGGATCATGATCTCGTAGCGGCGCGGCTTGAAGACGCGATCGAGGACGATGATCATCCCCTGGCTGCCGGCGTCCATGATGCACAGCGGCTTGATGTCGGCAAAGGGCAGGTCGCGCGGCTCTCCACCTTGGACGGAGGCCACGATGTTGTGTGCCGCGACCTTGCCCATGACCTCCGACATCCAGCCCGTCTTGGGCACGCCTGTGGGAATCTGTGTTGCCACTTCCGGCTTGATCTGCACCGCGATGCCGGCCGCGTAGATGTTCTCGTAGTGGCGGTGCCGGTAGCGGTCGTCGACGGGGATGAAGCCCCGCTCATCGCCCAGACCCGGTGAGTCGAAGATGGCCTGGACGCCGGTGAACGGCGGGATGACGATGGCGTACTTGTGATGCAGCACCTGCCCGTTGGAGAGGGTGATGGAGTCCTTGGTCGCCTCCTTCATCCCCACGTTGACGATCGGTTTGATGCCGAGCAGCTTGAGGTAGGCCCTGAGCATCGCCTCGCCGCCGCGCATTCCGCCCAGGCCGAAGTGACCGAGGAAGGGTTCAGACGTCACGAACGTGAGCGGGACCTTGCTGCGGATCTTGGCCTGGCGCAGAGCTCGGTCGATGTTGAAGACCACTTCGTAGGCGGCGCCGAAGCAGCTCGCCCCCTGCGTGGACCCAATGACGACAGGGCCCGGGTCCTCGAGGAACCGCAACCAGGCCTCGGCTGACTCCATGGCGTGATGGATGTTGCAGACCGAGTACGAGCCCCCCGCCTCCGGGCCAAGACCCGGGACGCTCGACCAGTCATACATGGCCCCCGTGGCGATCAGCAGATAGTCGTAAGCAATCTCACCCTTGTCGGTGTAGACCGTGTTTGCCGCCGGGTCGATCCGCTCCACCGTGGCATGTCGGAACTTGATGCCGCGCCGGTAGAGGATGGGGGCGAGATCGAGACTGATCTGCCCTGGCTTGCGCCAGCCAGGCGGCACCCAGATGAGAGACGGCAGAAAGACGAACCGAGGGTCGCGCGAGACCACCGTGATCTCAGCGGCGTGGCCAAGCTCGAGCTCCAGTTCAAAGGCAGCGTTGATGCCCGCAAAGCTGCCACCGAGAACAACGATTGACGTCATGGTTCCCCTCCCCGAGCGTAGGCTGAACTCCCCTCAGATGTGCATGACTGCACTATGCCCCGAAACTATCGGTTCGCGCGGACCATGCTCGTTTTTCGGCGCCGTGCTCACCGACGGCGGCGGAGCGGCATCTGCGCAGACCGTCCACGACGCGGTCAGCGCCAGAAGCTCCTGTGCCGCAGCGTTGTCAGTCATTGGTCCCGCTCGCGTCGCCGACGAGAGAACCCGGAGTCTGCTTCAGCCACCCGGACAGAAGAAGACTACGCTCGCGGCAACGCCGGCGAAAACCAAGTCCGCCGTCAGCGACGGGCGAGCCTGCGCCCGACCGCCAAGCCGACGGACGCCACGATCACGCTCAGGGCGGCGCCCCACACCATGTCGACGACGGTGAGGCTCAGCGGCCAGCCTTCGAGCGTCGCCAGGTTGGTCAGGTCGTAGGTGCCGTACGCGACGACACCGAGGAGGGCCGCCCTGGCGAGGGTAGAGCCCAGGCGGTTCGCCGCCAGCCCGGGCGCGACAACGAGGACGACGAGCCCGGCGACGAACAGCAGGTAGAAGACGATCGCCGCCGCCCACGTGACCTCATCGGCCATGAGATGGCCGATGCGCGGCTCGTAGAAGCGCGGCGACATGAGGATGAGCCAGACGAAGTCGACCACGAGGAACGCGGCGAGGCAGGAGGCGTAGAGCTTGAGGTAGACGCCGAGCCCGACGGTACGGGGCTTCATGCGGACGGTCCCTGCACGCGCTGCCCGTCCCGCGCCGCGAAGTCCGCCCAGCGCTCGTCCACCCAGGCCTGCGTCTGGGCGACGCCCTCGTCGCTCATTCCCCGAAATCGCGCCTGAGCGGCGAGGAACTGCGCCACCGGCTTGCGACCGCCCGCTCTGGCCAGCGAGCGCGAGCGGCCGGTGAGCCGCAAGACGCCGTTCTCGACCTCGTAGAGGACGACGAGGCCGGTCTGGACGGCGAGCTTGCCGAGCGTGACGGTGTCTTTGGGGTCGAAGCCCCAGCCCGAGGGACAGGGCGTGTTCATGTGGATGTAGCGCAGGCCGGCGATGCCGCGAGCCTTTGCTACCTTGTCGTAGACGTCCTCGGGGTAGGCCGCGGAGGTCGAGGCCACGTAGGGGATCCCGTGGGCCTCCATGATGCGCGGCATGTCCTTGGGGTTCTCGCGCTTGCCCGTCGAGGTCGTCGTCGTCCTCGCCCCCTGTGGCGTGAGACCGGAACGCTGCGTCCCCGTGTTCATGTACGCCTCGTTGTCGTAGCAGAGGTAGATGAAGTCCTCGTTGCGTTCGGCGGCGCCGGAGAGCGCCTGGATGCCGATGTCGGCCGTGCCGCCGTCGCCTGCCATGGCGAGCACGGTCATCTCATGGGAGCGGCCCAGAGCGCGCAGACCCGCCGCCGCGCCCGTCGCCGCGGCGGCGGTCGAGGGAAAGGCCACGTTGATCCACGGCACTGCGACGGAGCTGACGGGATACATGCCGCCGAGCACGGTGAGGCAACTCGCCGGCACCGTCATCACCATCTGGCCCTCGAGGGCCTTGGTGATGGCCCGCAGCCCGATGCCCAGGCTGCAGCCGGCGCAGGCGCGGTTGCCGGAGAGCACGTACTCGCGCTCGGGGAGATCGATGATCTTCGTCACAGCGCAGCTCCTGCTAGATCGCGAGGTTGAGCCAGTCGTCGGGCCGATCGTCGACGCCGGCGGCGCGGTCGGCCAGCGCCCGGCGAGCCGCCGCCGCCAGATCCTCCGGCGTCGTGTCGCGGCCGCCGAGGCCGCAGATCGCGCCGAAGACGGCAGGGGCGTCGGCGCGACCGCAGAGGGCGGCTCGCAGATCGTTGCAGATCGGGCCGCCGAGGCCGTACGAGAGCGCCTTGTCGAAGACGAGCGCGATGCGGCGGCCGGCGAGAGCCGCGCGCAGGGCGGCGGCCGGGAACGGCCGGTAGGCGCGCACGCCGAGCACGCCCGCCTTGACGCCCTCCGCCCGCAGAGCATCGGCGGTCACGGTGAGTTGCGTCGCCAGCGAGCCGGCCGCGACGAGGGCGATCTCGGCGTCGTCGAGACGATCGGCCCAGCAGAGGCCTCCCCACGACCGGCCGAGGGCGGCCTCGTACTCGGCGTCCACGCGCGGGATGACCTCGAGCGCCTCGATCATCGCCCGTTGGTGCAGCGCCCGCAGCTCCATGTAGCCGTGACAGGTCGCCCCCCCGGCGTCGTTGCGCGGATCGGCCAGGGTCACCTGGCCGATGTTGCGCGGATCCGCGGCGTCGACAACCTGCAGCGGCTCGGGTCGCGGAGGCAGGAAGGCGTCGACCGCGCCCTGTGCCGGCACGTCGACAGGCATGACGGTATGCGACAGCAGAAAGCCGTCGTAGCACACCATCACCGGCACGTTCACGGTCTCGGCGATGCGAAACGCGTGGAGGAACGAGTCCAGGATCTCCTGGTTGTCGCGGCAGTAGAGCTGTACCCAGCCGGCGTCGCGCTCGGCCATGGAGTCCTGCTGATCGTTGAGGACGTTCCAGGGCGCGGCCAAGGCTCGGTTGACGACGCCCATGACCACGGGCAGCCGGGCGCCCGCCGTCCACCAGACCTGCTCGTTCATGTAGGCGAGCCCATTGGAGCTGGTCGCGGTGAAGACGCGGGCGCCCACGGTCGAGGCGGCCAGGCACACGGTCAGCGCCGAGTGCTCCGACTCGACCGCGACGAACTCAGCCGCCAGCTCGCCGTCCTCCACCCAGCGGGAGAGCGACTCCACGACGGGCGACTGCGGCGTGATCGGGTAGGCGGCCACGACTTGCACGCGGGCCAGCTTCGCGGCGGTGGCGGCGGCCTCGTTGCCGGTCATGACCACGATGTTGGCGGTGGTGCCCTCAGGCATCGGTCACATCCCCCTGCGCAGTCAGTACCCGCACGTGCCGGTCTCGTACTCGGGCTCCATGACGAGCGCGTCGGCGGGGCAGACCTCGGCGCAGATCCCACAGCCTTTGCAGTAGGTCAGGTCGATCTCCGGCCCGACGCTCTGCGTGATGCAGGCGTCGGGGCAGTACGCCCAGCACAGCTGGCAGGTCACCCTGCCGGCCATGACGGCAAGACAGGCCTCACGCGCAGCCAGGACCGGCCGGCTAGGACCGCCAGTCGCCGGTCCTGCCGGCCTCGCCGACGCTCGGCGTCGCCATACAGATCTCGTGCCCGCAGTCGCTCGTGCCCATCCGCCGCTCCTACCTGCTCGTGCATCCCGCGGCGATCGTCGCCGCCTCGTAGTTCAGCTGCGCCGGCCCCGACGGGAAAGCGTGCCCGATCGCCTCTTCGAGCGCGTCCATGCCGATGAGACCGGTGGCCGCGGCGATGGCGCCGAGCATCGCCGTGTTGACCATCGGCGTCCCGCGAACGACGAGACCGGCCGCCTGAGCGGCGCCGGTCACGTCGGCGGTGACGACGCGGGCGCCGTCGGGCAGCGAGGCGGCCTCGATTCCCAGGTCGGCGACTGACCGCGCCGTGTTGACGATGACGACGGCGCCCGGCCGCAGCCCGGCGGTGATGCCGTCGGAGCCGATCAGGGTCTCGTCGAGCACGACGACGACGTCCGGCGTCGCGACCTGCGAGAGCACCCGGATCGGGTGATGCGCGAGCCGGGTCGAGGCCGTGATCGGCGCCCCGCGGCGCTCAGCGCCGAAGGTCGGGGCGCTCGTCACGCCGGAGAACCCGCTGCGATAGCCGGCGTCGGCCAGGATCTTGGCGCTGGTCACCGCGCCCTGCCCGCCGCGCCCGTGCCAGCGGATCTCGTAGAGCTCCTGCTCATGCATCCTGAGCGCTTCGCGAGTCGTCACCGGCTCGTCCGTCGTCATCGGCTCGCCTCGCCTCACGCGTCGCGCATCTCTTCGTGGACCTCGTCGCCCGTCTCGCCGGCGAAGACGCCGATGTGGAGGTCGAGCAGTTCCTTGGCCTGTTCCCGCAGCTTGTATTTCTGGATCTTCCCGGAAGCCGTCAGCGGGAACTGGCCGACGAAGAAGACGTACTTCGGCGTCTTGTAGCGGGCCAGGCGAGCGCGGGCGAACTCCTGCACGTCCGACTCGGTGACGTCGGCGCCCGCCTTGCGGCGGATGAACGCCCCCACGACCTCGCCGTACTTCTCGTCCGGCACGCCGACGACCTGGGCGTCCTCGACGCCCGGCATCGTGTAGAGGAACTCCTCGACCTCGCGCGGATAGATGTTCTCGCCGCCGCGGATGATCATGTCCTTGAGCCGCCCGGTGATGCGGTAGTAGCCGTCCTCGTCGACGGTGCCGACGTCGCCCGAGTGCAGCCAGCCGTCGGCGTCGATGACCGCGGCCGTCGCCTCCGACATGTTGTAGTACCCCTTCATGATGTTGTAGCCGCGGCAGCAGAACTCGCCGGGCTCGTTCGGTGCGCAGTCCTTCCCCGTGTCCGGGTTGATGACGCGCACCTCGATCTCCGGGTGAGCCGTACCGACCGTCTCGCACTTGCGCTCGAGCGTGTCGTCGGTCGACGTCTGCATGTAGACCGGCGACGCCTCCGTGAGGCCGTAGCAGATCGTCATCTCCCCGGCGTGCATGCGGTCGATGACCTGGCGCATGGTCTCGATGGGACACGGGCTGCCCGCCATGATGCCCGTGCGCAGGCTCGAGAGGTCGAACATGTCGAACATCGGATGCGCCAGCTCGGCGATGAACATGGTCGGTACGCCGTAGAGCGCGGTGGCCCGGGCCTTCTGGACGGCGGCAAGGACGAGCAGCGGATCGAAGATCTCGACCATCACCGCCGCGGCCCTGTGCGTCAGGATCGCGAGGACGCCGAGCACGATGCCGAAGCAGTGAAAGAGCGGCACCGGCAGACAGACGCGGTCGTCCGGCGTGAGCTTCTGACGCTCGCCGATGAAGAAGCCGTTGTTGAGGATGTTCCGATGGGTGAGCATGACGCCTTTGGGAAAGCCGGTGGTGCCCGACGTGTACTGCATGTTGATGACGTCGGTGTTGCGCAGGCCGGTCTTCGCCTGAGCGTAGGCCTCGTCGTCGCCGTTCTCGCCGAGCACGAGCAGCTCGGGCGCGGTGTACATACCGCGGTGCTTCTCGGGGCCGAGGTAGATGAGGCTCCTGAGGCGCGGGAACTCCGGCGAGTCGAGGCGCCCACGCTCTTGGGTGAGCGACTCGGGCACGAGCTCGCGCACGATCTGCACGTAGTCGACGTCGCGGAAGGCGTCGATGATGCAGAGCGCCTTCATGTCCGACTGCTTGAGCACGTACGCCAGCTCGTGGCTCTTGTACACGGGGTTCACGGTGACGAGCACGGCGCCGATCTTGGCCGTCGCGAACGCGACCGTAAGCCAGTCCGGCACATTGCGCGCCCAGATGCCGACGTGGTCGCCGCGCTCAACGCCGATCGCCAGGAGGCCCTTGGCGAACCTGTCGACACGCTCGTTGAACTCGCCGTAGCTCCAGCGGAGGTCGCGGTCCGGGTAGATCACGAAGTCGTGGTCCGGATCGACCGCGACCATGCGCTCGAAATACGCGCCGATGGTCTCTTCGGTGTGGAGTGCCACGGCCGGCGCCTCAGACGGGCGCGTAGACGACGGCGAGGATCCTGGCGGAAGCGTCAGCCCCGGCGCGAACCTGGTGCGGGACGATCGAGTCGTAGTAGATGCTGTCGCCGGCGTCGAGCAGGTACACCTGCTTGCCGTACTCGATCTCGATGCCGCCGGCGAGCACGTGGATGAACTCCTCGCCCTCGTGGGTGGAGAGGTCCCGCTCCGCGCCTGGGTCGACGTTGATGAGGAAGGGCTCCATGTGCCGAGCGGTCTTGTCCGCGGCCAGCGCGAAGAAGTCGAGATGGCCGCCGCTCGGTGTGCCCGTCTCGAGGCTCTTGAGACGCTTGACGGACTCGGCCTCGCTTGCCCGGGTGACGACCGGGCCGATCTGGGCGTCGTCGTCGAGCAGCGTGCCCAGCCGGCAGCCGAGCGCCCGGGTGATCTTGATGAGCGGGGCGAGGGAAGGCGCCAGCTCGCCCGCCTCGAGCTCGTCGATCACCGTCACGTCGCAGCCGCTGCGCTCGGCAAGCTGCTCAACCGACAGCCCGAGCGACTCCCTGAGCGTCGTCAGCTTGGCCCCGGTTCGCACGTCGTTCGTCATGCCCTCTCCCTTCTCCCCAGCTCTCACCGAACCGGCGCGCAGGCCGGCCACGGTTCGCCTCGTCTGCGGAATGAGCAGCCCCCAACCAGCGTCGCTCTCCGGGGCAAGAGCATACTCCGACGGCGCCGCCGACTCGACCCGGCCGGAGACTCCGACGATCCGGGAGCCTGAGCGCGGGGGGACCTCCAGTCGCCCGGGTACTGCGTCCGCGCCGGGGGCCATCGCCCGCGCGGCGGTCACTCCAGCCGCTCGATCGGGAACGGCTCCCCGTGACCCGGGCACACCGTTCGCGCCGGCAGCTCGCAGAGCCGCGCCATGCTGGCGTCCATCGCGGCGCGCTCGTCGACCAGGGTGTTGCGTCTCGGCCCGCCGCGCGTGTTGGTCAGGAGGTCGCCGCAGAAGAGCTCGCCGGCCGCCGTGAGCACGCCTGCCGATCCCGGCGAGTGGCCGGGGAAGTGCACGACCTGGGCGGCCAGACCGAACTCGCCGAGGTCCTGCCCGTCCTCGAGCATAACGTCGGCCCTGAACGGCTCGAAGCCGCCGATGCCGGCCAGACGCGTCGCCGCCCTCGCGGCGGCGACGCCAACGCGGCGGCGGCCCTCCGTCCAGAACATGTCGCCCCTGGCGGCCTTGCCGGCATCCCCCGGGTGCAGCGCCAGCGGCGCCCCAAACCTGTCCCGCAGCGACACGGCGTTGCCGGCGTGATCAGCGTGAGCGTGGGTCAGCACGATGAGCCGCAGCGTGCCGGGTGTGCAACCGGCCGTCTCCAGGGCCAGCTCGAGGGCAGCGCGCCGCGGCGCGAACCCCGTATCGATGAGCACATGCCCGCCGGCGGCCGTCAAGAGGTAGCAGTTGACCGAGAACAGGTAGCGCAGGGTGATCTGCCGGACGGCCCTCATTCGACGCCGCGCGACGGCGGGCACTGGGCCCGCGCCAGGGCGGCGCGAGCGCGAAGCGCGCGAATGAACTCGTCGCGGTCGCGCGGCGAGACGAGCTGGTACCGCTTGCCGTACGACACCTTGACGCGGCGCAGCGACAGCGCCGGCGCCGCCAGCGGATTGGCGCTCGGTTCAACCGCGGTGATCTGGCGATAGGGGATCCGCTGGCGGGAGAAGAGGCCCGAGGCGATGAACAACTGCTCGGCCTCGAGCACGTAGCGGCACGGCCAGACAAGAGCGACGATCAGGGCGACGATGAAGCCTGTGAGGCCGAGCGAGACGTAGAGCTCGTTGGGGTTGCCGGGGCCCGCCGCAAGTCCCGCAGCCAGGGTCCCTCCAATCGCCACGACCAGCACGGCGACGAGCCACGCGTCCACCTTGCTCGGGTAGGTCGGAGCGCTCATGCGGCCACACCGGGTCTACAGCACGCGATCCGTGTACGGCAGCTTGCGGATGAGGCTGCTGAAAGCGAAGCAGAGCGCGACGGCCACCGGCGCCAGAGCGGCGAATTTGAGCAGCGGGTAGAGCGCCACACCAGCGACCGCCAGCGACAGGGCGGTGATCACCGGCGCATGGATGATGTAGGCGGTGTAGGCGTTCGGCACGAGATAGCCGGCGACACGGCCCCGCCGGTCCAGGCGGCGGCGGAACAGGTAGACAAGCCCGATGCACATGCTCACGCACATGAACGACTCCCAGGACGCGTAGAGCAGCGACTCCCAGTGGAGGCCACCCTTCTGCGCGACCCGGTCGTCGATCGCGCCGTTGGCGATCATCATCGGGGGCCAGAGGAGAATGAGCACCACCGCGACCCGCAGCCAGAGGCGACCGACCTTGTCCGGCATGCCGGTGAACCAGACGCGCCGGTAGGCGACCAGACCGAGCACGAACAGGGCGATGTACTGGGCAAAGAAGGGGAGTTGAAGGTTCAAAGGCCCGAAGTTGAATGTGTCCATGACGAAGACGATGCGGACGAGGAAGGTCGCGAGGCTCAGACCAACGGCGAAGAGAGCGATCGTGCCTACCCCCGGGAACGATTCGGAAGCGGCTGCCCGCGGCGCCGTCGCCTCCCGTGACCCGACGAGCAGCCGCACCGCCGCGTACGCCAGCGAGAAGATCAGGAGCACCTCGACAAACCAGAGCGGCCCGGCGCCGATCAGCGGCGCGTGCCGAAAGTACTCGACCGGGAAGTACTGCCAGAAGGGCATGCCGATCTCGTCGGCGTGGAGCAGGTAGACGAGCACGGGGTTGATGACCCAGCTGTAGACCGCGAGAGGGATGCCGAGGCGGATCAGGCGGTCCTTCACGAAACGGCCGGCGCCCTTGCGGTCGTACGACCCGGGGATGAAGTAGGCCGAGATGAGCAGGAACAGGCCCATGAAGTAGGACTGGTTCGTCGCGCAGAACCAACCGCCGAAAGCGTCGGTGACGACGTCCTGCCTGCCCTCCACGTAGTACGCGTCCCCGCTCCCCGCGTAGGTGATCATGAAGTGATGCAGGATGACGAGGATGGTGAGAAAGACCCGCAGGTTGTCGACGAAGAGCAGGCGCGAGCCGGCCGACCGGGGGACGCCGAGCCTCTCTTGTCCTGGACGCTCCGCCCTAGGAACCGCCGCCACGAGGCAACCCCCACAGTCGAGAACCGCCGGACGCGGCGCACACCCCTGCAGAGCCGCGCGACGACGGCTCCAGCCTACGCCGCCGGGCCCGCGAAGAACAGCGTTGTCGCGCCTCCGGCGCACCATTCGGGTATCCTGTCTCGCGTCCGCCGGCGCCCGGCCGGCCCCCAAGCGCACGAAGCTGGAGCCGACAGGTGTTCATCCTCGAAGAGCCATATGTCTCCGACCTGCTCGCAGCCACGGCCGGGGAGCTAGGCCTGCCCGTCCTCGACACGCCGATCGCCCGGCGCCGCCTGCCCGGACGCTCCACCGCGCTCATCACGGGCGCGGGCGCCTTCGCCCGCGCGGCCTCGGTGCGCGGCGCCAGGATCTACACCAACTCGGAGAACTCGCTCGCCTGGGTCATCGACAACCTCGGAGACTCCGACCTGCCGCGACGCGTCGGGCTCCTCAAGGACAAGATCGCCTTCCGCGATCTCCTGGCCGACCTCTATCCGGACTACCGCTACGAGAGCGTGCCCGCCTCAGGGCTGCGCGCCTTCGACCCGTCGCGCCTGCGCCCGCCGTTCATCCTCAAGCCGGCCGTCGGCTTCTTCAGCCTCGGCGTGCACGTCGTCGAGACCACGGCGGCCTGGCCCTCCGCCGTCGCCGCCGTCGAGCGGGAGATCGAATCGCTCGCCGCGATGTACCCCGCCCAGGTTCTCGGGCTCGACCGGTTCGTCGCCGAAGAGGTCATCGCCGGCGAGGAGTTCGCCCTCGACGCCTACTACGACGGCGAGGGCGAACCGATCCTCATCAACGTTTACGCGCACCTCTTCGCCTCGGACGCGGACGTGAGCGACCGCGTCTACCTCACGAACGCAGAGATCGTCGCCCGTCTTGCCCCGCCGGCGATGAGCTTCCTCAGCGAGCTCGGCGGGCGCGCCGGTCTCGCCGACTTCCCAATCCACGCCGAGCTGCGCATCGACGGAGCCGGCCACATCGCCCCCATCGAGGTCAACCCGCTGCGCTTCGGCGGCTGGTGCGCCACCGACCTCGCGCACTTCGCCTACGGCGTGAACCCGTACCGCTGCTACCTCCTCGGCGAGCGTCCCGATTGGAGCCGCATCGCCGATCAGACCGCGGGACGCACGACGGCGCTGATCGTCGCCGATCTGCCGAGCACCGAGGACCTCGCCGCCATCGCCACCGTCGACTACGAGCGCTTCGCGGCCCGCTTCAGCCGCGTGCTGGAGCTGCGTCGGACTGACTTCACTCGCTACCCGGTCTTCGCCTTCACGTTCGTCGACGTGCCCTCCGGCGACCTCTCCGAGCTGCGCGCCGTCCTCGGCGCCGACCTGCGCGAGTACCTCCGGCCGCGCGAATGACGCCGTCCGGCGGCGGCCGGCCGGCTCAGGCCGGTGGACCACCGTTGAGCCGGTCTACACTGCAGGTGTGACCGCCCGGCCACGCGTCTGCTCAAGAGCCGCGAACAGGAGAGAGCCATGGCCACCTATATCATGCTGGGCAAGTACTCGGCGAAGGGCATCAAGGGCGCCAGCGCCGCCAGGAGCGACAAGGCGATCGCCGTCGTCGAGAAGCACGGGGGCAAGGTCAAGGAGGTCTACGCCCTGCTCGGCGACGTGGACCTGGTGATGATCGCCGACATGCCGGACACGGCGGCAGCCATGCAGGCGTCGCTGGCGCTCACGCGGCTCCTCGGGGTCACGTTCACGACGTCGCCGGCTTTGGCCTACAAGGAGTTCGACAAACTCCTCGGCTGAATCCGGCCGGGCCCGGGCAAGCCCAAGCTCGCGCCTCGTCGCCGACCCCGGAGTATGGTAGGAGAGTCGCCGAAGCCGCCGCCCTCGACGTCGCCCAGGTCGAGCGCCTGGCCGCCGTGTCCGACGAGGAGCGCGCCCAGGCCACCGCCCAGTGTGGACCGGTCAACCAGCGAGCAAAGGAGCTACCACGACATGAGCATCAAGGGCACCCGGACGGAGCAGAACCTGCTCAAGGCCTTCGCCGGCGAGAGCCAGGCGCGGATGCGCTACACGTACTTCTCGAAGGTCGCCAAGCAGGAGGGCTTCGATCAGATCTCAGCCGTCTTCCTGGAGACGGCCGAGAACGAGAAGGAGCATGCCAAGGTCTTCTTCAAGTACCTCGAAGGCGGACCCGTCGAGATCACCGCGACCTATCCCGCCGGCGTGATCGGCACCACCGCCGAGAACCTCTTCGCCGCCGCTGAGGGCGAGCACGAGGAGTGGAGCGACCTCTACCCGTCCTTCGCCGCGATCGCCGACGAAGAAGGCTTCAAGGATGTCGCAGCCTCGTTTCGCCACATCGCCACGGTCGAGACGCAGCACGAGAAGCGCTATCGCAAGCTCCTCGAGAACGTCAATGGCGGCACCGTCTTCAAGAAGGACGGCAAGGTGTGGTGGAAGTGCCGCAACTGCGGCTGGATCGTCGAGGCCGCCGCGGCGCCGGCGAAGTGCCCCGCCTGCAAGCATCCCCAAGAGTACTTCGAGCTGCTCTGCGAGAACTACTGACGCCCGGGCGGCTGACGGAGAATAGTAGGGGGACCGGTCGCCGCCCGCGAGTGACGACGGCGACCGGTCCCGGCCGTTTCACGCCGCGCTGAGCGCAGCCTGTCGGTGCCCTCTGAACCAGGCAACGGTCCGCTCCAGAGCGACATCCATCGCCGTCGCCCGCAGGCCGAGCTCACGTTCGCTGGCGCTCGAATCGACCACGAACGGCCTCGTGAATTCGTACATCATTTCGACCGACGCCTTGGCGTTGGGCACGAAGAGCCCGGCGAGGCGCATCACGGTCGGTGACACCGTACTCACGCCCGGCGTGCGGCCCAGGATGCGGCACGCCGTGGCCACCACTTCGCCCTGCGTCACGGCCGGAGCGTGAGGGGCCATCCACACCCTGCCGAGCACGTCGTCGCGGGTACCCAGCTCGGCTGCGGCCTGCCCGACATCCTCGATGTAGGCGAACGAGTGTGGCTGCGTCAAGGACCCTCCGACCTGGGCCTTCTTGCCGGCGACGAGGGCGGCGAAGACCCTCTCGCCGAGCGCCGAGCCCGTAACGCCGGGCCCGAAGTAGTCGCTCGACCGCAAGGCAACGGCGCATAGCTCGCCGTCTCGATGAGCGACCATGACCTCCTCGGACATCAGCTGCCGCAGGCGTCCCTTCGCCGATGCCGGAGCAATGGGCGAGTCCTCGCTCATGACGCCGGATGAGTCGTACATGTACAGGTTCTCGATCGAGACGTAGCGTGCACCGCTGGCCCGAGCCGCCCTGAGGGCTCCCGCCTGCAGCTCCGGAAACAGCTCGTGCCAGCGGTGATACGGCGGGTTGAGCGCCTGGTAGATCACGCGTGCGCCGGCGGCTGCGGCTATGGCCTGCTGCATGTCACTGACATCCGCGGCCACCACCTCGACCTGCGGGGGCATCAGCTCGGGCCTTCTGCCGCTACGGTTGACGGCGCGCACATCGAGCCCCCGGTCCACAAGTGAACGAGCGGTCCAGCAGCCGGCTGGGCCTGTCCCGAGAATGACGTGTAGTTCGTTCGACATTAGCCCTCCCTCTCCCGAGTCTGCGCCGACCTCGTCGGCGTCTCCGGAGGAGGATCAGGCCTGACACAGTGTCAGAGTCAAGGGGCTGCTCATGGGTCCTCTGCGGCCCAGGCGATCATGCCGGCGAGTCCGCCACGGGCACGACGAGCTCGAGAACGGCCGGGTCGCCGGCAGCGACGACGTCGGGATGACCGAACAGGTGCACCTCGCGCAGCGGGCCGGCGACCGCGAGGCTGCTGGCTGCCACCCAGCGGAGCAGGGTCATCACGCCGCCCTCGATGCCCGTGAACCCAGAGCGCAACGCGAGACTGGCGGCGCGGGGCTCGGCGGCAACGCGCCGCACGCCCACCGCGCCGCCATGAGGAGCAGTCAACCCAGCGGCGCGCGCCGGATCGACGACAATCGCCGACTCCATGTCGAGATCGGTCTCGCGGTACTCGTCCATGTGCCACAGATTCATCGTGAGCCCGCCAGAGGCGATACCCCGCTCGTCGAGCCAGGCCGCCAGACGGCCGAAGTGGTCGTCGCAGTACGCTGAGGTGCGGTCGAGCGACGGGACAATGCTGCGCACCGACGCCACCGTCACCGCCGGCAGCGACTTCTCCACGACCTCCGACTCCTCCGGCGGCACTCCCTCGGCGGCAATCTGCGCCAAGCGAACGTCGACCTGTGCCATTCGGCGGCTGCTTCGCTCCAGCTCTGCGGCTAGCTGGGCGCGGCGCTCATCGAGGAGCAGACGCATCTCCTGGGCCGAGGGCTCCGTCGCGAGAATCGAGTGAATCTGCTCCAGAGAGAACCCGAGCTCCTTGAAAGCGATGATCCGGTTGAGCCGCGGCAGTTGGTCAAGCCTGTAGTACCGGTAGTTGGTCCAGGCGTCGGTCTCGCTGGGCACGAGCAGCTCGAGCTTCTCGTAGTGACGCAGCATGCGCACCGACACGCGACCGAGCGCGGAGAACTCGCCGATGCGGAGCGCGTCACGCATACGCCGCCCCTCCCGCGGCTTCGCGCAGAGCAGCGCCGCCGGCGATCAGCTCTGAGAAGCGCGCAGTGAAGCGGGCGGCCGGCGCCCCGTCGACGATGTCGTGATCGAACGAGATCGTCAGGCACAAGTGCTCGTGCGTCGCGAGCCGACCGTCAACCATGACCGGCCGCGCGACGATGGCGCCGACCGCCACCGCCACGGTCGACGCACTGAGCGGCACGAGCCACATCGGTCCCTTGCCGAACATGCCGACCGCCGTGACACTCACGACGCCGTAGCGCTCGGCCATGCGCACGCTGCCCGATGCCGCGCGGATCATTGTCCGGAACAGGACGCTCGGCACGAAGCGCACCCAGGTCGCGCCCGAAAGCCCTCCAAGCCGCCCGTCGCTCTGCCGCTGCGCCGCGCGGAGCTCATCGTTGACCTGACGGTAGGTCTTGGCGTCCGCCGCGCGGATGCCGAAGGGCTCGGGGACGAACTCCCCGTCGATGCTGCGCTCGACCAGCGTGCCGACCGTGACCCCGTTCAGCAGGTAGAGCTTGCGGCCACGCCGCACGACGTTCAGCGAGGGCTGCTCGGCGATCGCTCGCCCCATACAGGTCACGACGTAGGCCGTGAGAGAGAGCCGCTCGCCGGTGCGTTCGTGGTGCTCGCGGATGAGACGTCGCGGCTCTGTGATGTCCACCTCGGTCAGGGTGTGGATGGTGTCTCGCCCGCGACACACGGCGGCGCTGGCGGCGGCCATCCGCCGGTTCACGCTGAAGGGGACAGTGCGATGCCGGGTGCGACGACTCCGTGCAGCCGGGACGTCGGCGCAGGCGGAGGCCCCCATGGCGGCGGCGGGCTCTCCATCGGCCCTCGTCATGAGAACTGCGCGACTCAAGCCGACGTCCGGCGCACACACCGCAGTGAGCCCCGCCTGCCGCGCGAGCTCGACCGCGCCGGCAAACGATGCTCTCGACACATGACCTTTCGGCTCGACCAGCAGGAGGCGACCGCCCGGCTTCAGCGCCCCATGGATCTGCTCGAGCGTCGCCCTCTGGTCGGGGACTTCGTGGAGCATCCAGAAGGCGAGGACGACATCGAACGCCTCAGCAAAGTCCAGGCCGGCCTCGTCCACGCGGTGGAGCCGGATGCGCGTTGCCAGTCCCTCCTGCTTGGCGCGCCGCTCGACCCCTGCCAGCATCTGAGGCTGAACGTCCGCCGCGGTGACGCTGCCCGAGGCTCCGGCAAGCCTTGCCATCGGGATCGTGAAGTATCCGTAGCCGCAGCCGAGATCAAGGGCGCGATCGCCGCCCCGGACGATCCCGCGCAGGATCGTGTCCGGGTTCTGAACGAACCGGCGCAGCGGGTTGTCGAACGAGCGGATGAACCACCACGGGCAGACCCGCGAGCCGCGCCGCACGAGGCCAGTCATGGCCGAAGAAGGCGTTCCATCGCCCTGCCGAACAGGTCGGGCGCGACCGATGGCGGGTCGATAGCCGACTGGATGATGAGCCCCGAGCCGAGGGCCATGGCCAGCGTGGCGATCTCCTCCCACGACGCCCAGGCCGGCTCCGTCCTGTCGCTCGCCAGCGCACGACCCGTGCGCAGGCGAGCCTGGGCATAGCGTTCGGCCAGGCCGGCACGAACCGTGGGGTCCCTGATCGCGTCGACGAAGAAGTCGAGCGTAGCTAGCGGCCACGCCGCCTGGTCGCCGGCGACGTTCACTGACGACGATGCGAGAGCGCCCTCCTCGCGCACAGCCTTGCGATCGAGCAGTGCGAGAAACAGGTCGGCCTTGGACGCGAAGTTGGAGTAGACGGCCCCCTTGGAGAATCCAGCAGCGTTGGCGATGTCGTCGATGGACGCGCCGCGGTAACCGCGCGCGACGAAGAGCCGTTCGGCAGCGTCGAGAACCGCCCCGCGGGTAAGTTCCCTGCTCTGGTCTCGCGTCAGCCTGCTCCGCACGCCAACCTCCCGGTCTTGACTTTACCACAGGTATCGTCATACCATCAGTATTGCAATACCGTCAGTATCCTCAGGAGGCTCCGCAATGAAGGGAACGACACGCATCTGGCTCGTTGGAGGGGCGCTCATCCTCGCCGGCGCTGTGATGGCGGCCATCGGGGCAAGCATCGACCTCCCGGACGTACGCTCTGCCCTGCCGGCGATGGGCGGCGCCCTGGTCGCGGCCGGCTTGACGACGCTCCTCGTCCGGCTTCCCCTCGGGCGGCGGTAGTCGCGCCGAGGCAAGCGGGCGCAGCCGCGAATCAGCGACCCGCTCGACAACGACGGCGCGTACAATGGCGGCGCCCTCGCCCGAGACCCCGGAGTCGACGTGCAGGCCGTAGACGACACCAGGCGCCGGCTCAGCGCCCACCAGGCAGCCCTCGCCGGCTGCACGCTCTGCTCCAAGATGAGCGGCCCCCCGATTGTCGGACCGCCCACGCCGTCGAAGATCCTCCAGATCGGTCAGGCGCCCGGACCCTACGAGCGCGAGATCGGCCGGCCCTTCGCCTGGACCGCGGGCAAGACCCTCTTCTCCTGGTACGCCGCGATCGGCGTCGAGGAAGACATGGTCCGCGACCGCGTGTACATGGCGGCGGTCTGCCGCTGCTTCCCCGGCAAGAGCGCCAAGGGCGGCGACCGCGTCCCGAACCGGGCGGAGATTGCGACCTGCGCCGGATGGCTGCGCGCGGAGGTCGAGATCCTCGAGCCCGAGCTCATCATCCCCGTCGGCAGGCTCGCTATCGAGCAGGTGCTGGCTGGCGCGCGACTCGACGAGGTCGTCGGGCGGCTCGTGCGCGCCGGGTACCACGGGCGGGACGCCGACGTCGTCGCCCTGCCCCATCCGTCCGGCCTCTCGACCTGGTTCAAGCTGGAGCCCGGCAAGAGCCTGCTCCGGCGAGCCCTGACGGTGCTCTCCGAGCACCCGGTCTGGCGGCGGACGTTCGCCGGACAGAGCAGCTCATAGGGGTCGCCGGGAGCGCCTCCACGGGCGCCGGCCGCCTCAGACCGTCGACCGCCGGGCCGGGCGGCTCCGCTGCCGCTCTGCCCGTTCGAGCGCCCGCAGCACGTGCTCGGCCGCCCGGCGGGCGCCGTCGACGGGCAGCGGCCGCCACTCGGCCGGGCGCCCGTACTCCTGCACGATCGCGCGGGCGAGCTGGCCGGGCGCGAGTTGCCTCAGCGACATCCGCCTGCCGGCGCCGTACCTCGCCAGTCGCCGCGCCACGGCCTCCTGCTCGAAGTGGCCCTCGATCGGGAAGTAGAGGAACGGCCGGCGCAGTGCTGCGAGCTCCGTCGTGGAGGACGCGCCGCACTGCACCACGGCGACATCGCAGCACGCGACGTGCTCGTAGAGGCGAGGTACGTAGCCGAGTACACGCACGGCCGGCGCCGCCGGAATGGAAGCCGGCGCCAGGCGGGGGCCGCAAACGAGCACTATCTGAGCATGAGGCAGCTCGTTCTGCAGCGCCGGAGCGGCGCGCGCGCACAGTTCGAGGAGCGCGCGCCCGACCGCGGTCCCGCCGGCGGAACAGACGATCAGCGGACCGTCGCCGTAGCCGAGCTTGCGCCGCCACGCCTCGCGATCGGCGAAGTCCTGCGGGTCAAAGCCGATCACGTGACCAACGACGTCGTAGTACTGCCGGGCGTGCACGCGTCTGTCGGGCAGCCCTGCCCCGAACGCGCGGGCAGGGACATCGTCGATCTCCCCGATGAAGATCGCAGAGTGCTGGCGGCCGCAGAAGACCAGGCCGTCCAGCGACCAGAGTGCGTTGAGCACCCAGGCGCCGAGACGCTCGAGGGGGTTGGCGGTCATCGGGTCGGTGCCGACGAAGTCGAAGATCATGACGAATGGGCACGGCAGGCGCAGGAGGTGGGCGACGAGCGGCACGTCCACCTCGTAGGCCTCGTTGCCGACCACGACGTCGATGCCCTGGCGCTCGCACACCCCTCTGACCAGGAGCGCGTTCGCCGTCCAGAACGGCAGCGACCAGTAGACGTAGCGGACGAGGTTCAGCTGGCCGTTGCGCGTGCACCTCTCCGCGATGGCGCTGGCACCGTGCCAGCGTTCGGCCTCGGGCAGCACATGCTCACCGGCCGCGCGCAACGCATCGGCGGCCGGGTCGCCCGCCAGCCAGACGATCTCGACGCCAGGCCGCAGGCGCCGCAGCTGCCGCGCGATCGCCAGGTCCTTGGCGGCGTGACCGAGACCGATGGAGCTGCTCACGTAGAGGATCCGCGGTCCGCCCATGTTCCTGTCTCACAACCCGACCGTCGGGCCGCGGGAGGCGCGCCGATCAGGCCCACGGGCCTCCTGTAGACTCGCACCCGCGATCGCCGGCGACCGCGGTGGGCGCGTCGTACCCTCTCTCATGATAGCCCGGCACGACGCCCGCGGAGCGTTGACCACCCTCGCGGGCGGCCAGCTCAGTCCCGGCGGCGGTGGATCCGCAGACGCCGCCCTCCAGCGCGAGCCGCCGGGCCGTGTCTACCGTCGTCCTGGCTGGCCAGCACATGGCCTTGAACTGCCCGATCGGCGGCCGAGCGCCATTGGACTCAGGGCACCGCGGCAGAAGATCAGGGCCGCGGATTCGGCGTCTTCACGACGAGCACGCGCGCGACAGCGTCGCTCTCGTTGCGTAGAGCGTGCGAGTGCCCGGCCGCGCTCGGGATCAGCATGTCGCGGACCGCCACGACCGCTTCCTCCTCAATCTCCACGACCGGCGTGCCTTCGAGCACGTAGAAGAAGACATCAACAGGCGCGGCGTGTGGCTTCACACGCTCACCCGGCTGGAGGGTGATCTGGGAGACGACCACGTCTCCAGTGACGTGGAGGTGCCGCACGTCGACACCATGCGGGTTGTCGGCGACGGGAATCTGGTCGGCGGTGATGACGTTCATGGGGAGCTCCTCGGTCGGCCCGTGCGGAGGCACGCAGTCCTGGTCGCTCCGATAATACTCTACCAACGAAGTTGGGATTCTTGACCGTGGTCAACTACCCGACGGTCACCTTGTTGCGCCCGGCCTGCTTGCTCGCGTACATGAGCTCGTCGGCCCGTTGCACGATGGATGCCGCCGTATCCCCGGGCCGCAACAGGGTCGCGCCGATCGAGATCGTGACGGCCAGGCTTCCGGCGGCGAGGTCGAGCCGCGAGTGTCCTGTGAGCGTCCTCAGCTTCTCGGCGATGCTCTTCAGCGCTGCTTGATCCGCCACTCGGTACAGAATCGCGACGAACTCCTCGCCGCCCCAGCGGCCGACGACGTCCGACCTGCGCATGTTGTGCCGCAGCGTCTCGGCGACCATGCGCAGCGCGGCGTCGCCGATGTCGTGGCCGTAGCGATCGTTGACGGCCTTGAAGTGGTCGATGTCCGCGAACAGGACGCCGGCCGGCGCTCCTTCGCGATGCCCGAGCTCGGCGAAGAGCGCGTGCAGGCGTCCCTCGAGGTACGGCCGGTTGGCGATGCCGGTGAGGGCGTCCGTCTGGACGGTGTGGCGCAGCTCACGCAGCTCCTGCCGCACGGCCAGCAGGCCGAGATCGCTACTGAACGTCTCCACGGCGCCGACGACGCTGCCCTCGGTTTCGTGGAGGGGCGAGGCTCGTACCAGGACGGGCACCCGGTGGCCGTCCGCGTGATGCACGAACACGTCGGCCTCACGGGTGACGCCGTCCTCCATGCACGCCGCCAGCGGGCAGAGCCCGAGACAGAGCTCAACGCCCTCGGCGGTGACGTGGTTGAGGATGTTGTCCCGGCAGGCGCGGCCGAGCACTCGTTCGCGGGTGTACCCGGTGATGCGTTCGGCGCCCTTGTTCCAGTAGGTGATGACGCGATCACGGTCGACCATGTAGACGCCGTCGTAGAGGTTCTCGACGATGTCCCGGTAGATGTCGCTGCCGTCAGGCATCTCACCCATTCTCCCGGCGGAGGCCAGCAACGGACGCGGCCAGGAGCTCTTCGAGCGCCGCCGCGTCGACGTCGCTCAGCCGCTTGAGGTAGAGGCACGACTTGCCGGTCCTGAACGTTCCGAGCCGGCCGAGCAGCTCGGCGTAGCCGTCGAATCCCTCCATCAGGTAGATCGTGAGATCGCGCTTGCGCGGCGAGAAACCGGCCAGGAACCAGTCGCCCTCGCGCCCGCTCGCGTACCGGTAGTGATACCCGCCGAACCCGACGATGGTCGAGCCCCACATCTCCGGCTCCGCCCCGACGACCCGCCGCATGATGTCCACGAGCGTCAGGCAGTCCTGCCGCACGGCCGTGTCGGCTATGCCGTTGATGAAGGCCGCGACATCGCCGCCCGTCGGCCGCGTCTTGAGCTCAGCCATCATCTCGCCTCCTCTCCACACCTACACTTCAGTGTGCCGTCGAAGCCGCGTCGACCAATCCTGACGCGGAGCCATCGCCGATCACGCGCCACCTCGCCATCCCGGCCGTTGGCCCTGTGTCGCCGCACGGCACCCGCGTCTCCACAGCGGGCCACGCATCGTCGTGTCGGCCCCCGATTGCCAAGTGATAAGTTCGGGACATGGAGGACTACGCCTTGGTGATCGCCTCGATGGGCGTCATCGCGACGGTCGCGCTGCTCGTGTGGCGTGTCGCCGCCGGACCCTCCCACAGCACCGGCGGCCGCCTCGCGCGCCTCGCCCTGGCGCTCGTCCTGGCCTTCGCCGTCACGGGGATCGGCGCCTACCTGCTCATGAACTCGCGCTCGCTCCAACTCGCGGGCGAGCTGGTGCGGCGCGTCGAGACCAGCGAGAAGGTCGTCGCGCTGACCCTGGACGACGGCCCCACCCCGGAGTACACGGACTGGGCGCTCAGCCTGCTCGCCAGGCAGGGCGTTCGCGCCACCTTCTACCTCAGCGGCAGCGAGAGCGAGGAGAACCCGGCGAGCCTGCACGCGATCATCGCGGCGGGACACGAGCTCGGCAACCATACGTTCGACGGCCGGCGCCTCATCTTCACCCGGCGTGCGACGGTCGCTGACCAGATCGAGCGCACCGACGCCGTCTTCCGCGCCGCCGGCTACTCGGCCGAGACGACGGTGCGGCCGCCCGGCTGCAAGCGTCTGCTCACGGCGCCGCTCTTCTTCGCCGGCAACGACCGTACGACGGTCACCTGGGACCTCGAGCCGGACTCCATCGCCGGGATCGCCGACGATGCCGACGCGATGGCGCGCTACGTCGCCGACGGCGTGCGGCCGGGCTCGATCATCCTCATGCACATCATGTACGCCTCGCGCGAGACGTCGCGTGAGGCGTTGCCGCGGATCATCGAGCAGCTCGGCGCGGCCGGCTACCGGTTCGTCACCGTCTCGGAGCTCCTCGCCCTGCGCGACGAACGCTGAGCCCCCCGGGGTCACTCGCCCCGGGGCGACCGCACGACGGCGCGGACCAGGCCGTCGAGAGCATGATGTCGAGCGAACTTGATATCGCCGTGGGTAACCGTTACCTTGTGTTTTGTCGTGTTTTTTTGACATGACGGGCCTCGCCAGACACCACGAGTGGAGGACGGCATGGGACTATCGTTTCCGGAGAAGAGCCTCTGGCTGCAGCTCGTCGGCCTGGTGGCCGTCTTCGGCGTCTACTTCGCCACAGTGCTGCCGGCGACGACGACCGACGTGACACCGTCGCAGATCGCGCTCTTCGTGCTGGTCGTCGTCGCCCTGGCGACGCTCCAGGCCGCGGGGCACATCGCCATCGCGATTGCCGACAGGCGAACGGACACAGACGAGCGAGACCGCATCATCGCCCTCAAGGGAACACGCAACGCGGCGTACGTGCTGGCCACAGGCGTCTTCTTCTCGCTGTGCGCCGCGCTCGTGATCGACGGCAATTTCGCCTTCATGCACATCCTGCTGGGGTCGTGGGTGCTGGCCGAGCTGGTCGGCATAGCTTCTCAGCTGATGATGTACCGCCGCGGAGCGTAGGCGATGGGCAAGCGCGGCGGACGTCTCACCAACGATATCCGCGCCTTGCGCCTGCTGAACGGCGAGATGACACAGCAGGAGCTCGCCGACCGCGTCGGCGTCACACGACAGACCGTCAATGCGATCGAGGGGAACAAGTACTCGCCGTCGCTGGAAGTCGCGTTTGGGATCGCGACGGTCTTCGGCGTGCCCCTGGAGCGCGTCTTCCGCTACCGCCGGGAGTAGAGCCGGCGGCGGTTCGCGACACACCGCGGCGCCGACCGAGTCGCCGGCGCCCGGACTCGCGGTTCTCGAGAATCGGCGGCGCGCCGTCGCGCCGCCTCAATCGACGGGGCGACCAGCCTCGGCGAGCACCTCGTCGAGGATCAGAGCCGCGTCGCGGACGGCCCCCAGGCACGTCGTCTCGAACAGGCGCCGCTCGTCAGCCGTCGCCATGCCCTCGGGCGTCAGCAGATCGCAGCCGACGATCTCCGGGCAGTTGAGCGCGCCGACCTTCTCGACGAACCGGTCGACGAAGGTGCGGACCGGACCAGCGACCCTGGCGCGACCCTCGCGCGTCGCGCAGTCCTCTCCGCACAGGGCGAGGCCGAGCACCATGATCGACCCAGTCGCCGCCCCACACATGCTACCGGCCTGCATCCCGGCGGCGAACCCTGCTCCCAGGCGCGTCGCCTCGCGCATGCCGATGCCGAAGTCCGGCGCGTAGGCCAGCAGAATCGCCTGTGAGCACGCGCGGCCCTGTCGGAACAGCGCCGCGGCTTCGTCGACCCGGCTCATGTACGTCCCCCTCCATCGCCTCACCCAACTGCCCGTCACCCGGGCGGCCTGACCACGACCCGCGCGTTCGCGCCGAGGAACTCTCCGTACCTCGCGGCCTCCGCCTCGAGCGCCGCCTTCTGCTCGTCGTCGAATGACTCGAGCAGCGCGACCGTGACGGTTACCGTACCCTTCGTCAGCGTTCGCTTCCAGAAGCCGGCGACCCGGCCGTCGAGCAGGACCACGAGAGCGAACACCGGGGGGGTGGCCGGCGACCACGACGAGCCCGGACGGGCGAGCACGTGCTTCGTCTCGGAGTAGCCCATGATGTACTCGTCGTAGCCCTGCAGCAAATGGACGGTCGGCGAAGGCAGCGGAGGCGCCGCAGGCGCCGCAGCCGACCAGAGGACGACGTCGTCGATCTTCTCCTGCTGCAGCCGCTCGCCGGCGCTGTCCAGTGCGAGCCTCGCATCCTCCCGTGTCAGGCTCGCCCAGTCGGCGAAGTCCTTCGCGGTCGCCGGCCCACGGCTCGTGAAGTAGCGAATGGCGAGCTCGGCCTGCGCCGCCTCGTGCGATAGCTCCCGCGCCTGCGGCGCGCGCTCGGCCAGCAGCGCGTACGTGTGCTGCGCCCCGCGCGGAACGCCGCTGCAGATGACCGCGTTCAGTTCAGCGTTCATGAGGATGTAGGCAAGGCGCTGGCCGTCGGCGGTGATGCCGGCGCCGGCAAGCACCTCGGCGACCTCGGCGCGCGTCGCATGACGGCCGCCGGCCAGAGCCTCGGCCAGCAGTTCCTGGCTGCGGCCGAGCGTCGCGTCGTCGAGACCGAGCTGGCGGTACCGGAAGGCGTTGCGCGCCTGGATGCGCGACGCCGTCGCGGTCAGCAACCAGCGGATGTCGGCGGGCAGGACGAAATGCCAGGTCGGCCGCAGCACATGCGTCCGCACGATCGTTCCCTCGGCGTAGGCCCGGTCCAGCTGAGCATCGGTCGCGCCCTTCGTGCGCCGCCCGATCGCCCACTTCGCCGGGCCGAAGTCCTGCGACTGCACGGCGCCCAGCCATCCCACGACGTCCTCAGGCGCCGCGAACGCCGCGCCCGTCAGGTGCTGCGCGCCGAGCCGGCGGCGAACGATCTCGTGGCTGACCTCAGCGTCCACCATCCCTCGTCGATCTTTCTCGTCAGCGTCCTGCCGACGACCGCGGCCGCGGGACCAGCGCCGGGGTGCGCGCCTTGTAGGCCTCGTAGTCCGGCTGACCGCCCCAGCGCTGATCGGCCTTCTTCTCGAGCAGCGGCACACCACTGACGCGGGTGATCAGCAGGAAGACGAACACGGGCGAGACGAGCGTCACGTACTGCCAGCCGTTCAGCACCGGGAGGGCGATGATGGCGACGCCGATCCAGAGGACGATCTCGCCGAAGTAGTTAGGGTGCCGCGACCAGGCCCACAGGCCGGTGTGGATGAAGCGGCCCTTGTTCGCAGGATCGGCGCGGAACCGGTTCTTCTGGGCGTCGGCGAACGCCTCCAACGCGAAGCCGACGATCCAGACTGTCAGGCCGGCGAAGGCGAAGACGTCCAGGTCCTTGCGCAACGTAGTCGTGATCGCCGCCAGCGCCGCCGCCAGCGTGAAGCTCACCCACAGGCCCTGCAATGTCCAGGTCATGAGAAAGCGCGGAAAGGAGGTCTTGATCTCATCGAAGCGCACGTCCTTGCCGGCCTTGCGGATGCGGCGAAACAGGAAGCTCCCCAGGCGGCCCGCCCAGATCACAACGAGGACAAGGAGGAGCAGAGACCGCGCATCGACACTCGGCGTGAGGAGCACGGCGACCAGCGTCACGGAGATGTAGGTGAGACTCCCTGTGAGATCGTAGAACCCCTCCGTCCTGGTGACCCAGGCGGGGATGAAGGCGACCCACTGGATGAGGAAGGCCAGGCCCACGGCCAAGGCGAAGACCGGCACACCGCGCACTGAGGCGCCGCCTTGGCTCCCCGCCCAGGCGAGTCCCGCGCCGATCAGGACGGCCGCCGGCGTGGCGATCAGGGCGCCCCGCCCGGTTCCGGCGGCGCTCTCGGCTGGGGTGGCGCCGTCGGCCGCGGCCGCGGACCCACCCGCTGGCGCCCCCGCTCGCTCCCCGGGGGTTCCGGACGGTTCCTCTCGACCAGCGTTCACCTCGCCCCTCCCTGCCCGGTGTCGTCACTCCCGAAGCCTACCCTATGACACCGCGCGCCCGGCACGTAGGCGTTGGCTCACAGGGTCGAGGGCGAGGTCACGCGGAAAGGCGCTGGGGCTCTCAGCGCGTCCAGTCGACGCGATCGACAGCGGCGGCCGGCGGGCCGGCGGCGCGGGGTATCAGACGCCGGGATGCAGCAGCTCGCCGGAGGTGCTGCCACGCGCAAGAAGCGTGAGGTGGGCGCCAAACAGGGTCATCAGCAGCTGCAGAACCGGCGAGACGACGATCATGAGCGCCAGCCAGCCGACCAGGCTCACTCTCGGGTCGACGAAGAGAAGCGGGACACCCAGGCCGGCCGCGTCCATCCGCCCGTCGACGAGCAACGCCGCCGACTGACCCCACAGCAGCGCCATCATCATCGAGGTGAACACCGCGGTGACCACGCCGCCAAGGAGCACCTCGGTTCGGGTGTCGCTCTCCGTCAGGTGACGAGCCGCGGCAGTCTCGACGACGAACCAGCCCACCGGCACGCCGAGAAGGATGCAGAAGATCGGCACGCCCAGACCCAGGGCGACACAGGCGAGATCGAGGAAGGCAAAGACAATCAGCGCCCATCCGACTCTGAGATCCAGGATCCTGCGCATCTCGCCTCCTCGTCCGGCACGGCGTCCCCGACCGCGCCTGTCTCCCCTCGTAGTACTCGTGTAGTACTCGGGGAACCCCGCTCTTCCTGCCTGCGAGGTAGTACATTGCTGCATCGTCACGAGGGTGCGATTCCTTGAGCCGCGCCGCCGCAAGACCGGGCGGGGCCGCGGTTCGCCGAGGGTCCGCGTCGAGGGCGGTGTGGCGGCCGCAATGGGCGGCGTGACTCAGAACAGCTGGAGCCACCCCGACGGCCAGCGCACCTCGTTCGGCGAGCGCCTGCTGCAGCTGGCCCTGGATCAGTGAGCGTGGGTGTGGTCTGTGTCGCCCGCACGGGACGACGGCGCCGCCTTTCAGCACCCCGGCTCGCCGTGATGCCCGCAGCACCCCTGCCTCAGGACAACTCGCCGCCACAGGTTGCGCGAGAGCATGCCGAGCTTGTCGGGCCACGGCAGAGGCCGATTCATGTTCGTCAGGAAGTCGGACAGTCGCGGACGAGCCATATGCCATTCCTCCCGGTTCGGGATTCCGTCGTCCTCGCGGCGACCTACCAGCCGACTCGCGGCCCAGGCCGAGCGCCGCGGGCAAGGAAGACCTACTCCGCGTCGCAGGCGGCGATCGCCGCAGGGAGGACACGCGTGACGCCGAGGCCCGCCGCAGGCAGGCCGACGAGGATCGCGCTCACGACGTCCTCGCGCGAGGCGCCTGCCCGTCGGGCAGTCTGGACGTGGAACGGGATGCCGCCCTCCAGCCCCAGAGCCGCGAGCACCGCGAGGTAGGCGAGGGCGGCCGTCTTCGCGTCCAGCGTGCTCGCGGCCGCGAGGCCCCCGACCATCGTCCCCCAGGCTTTGGCGTGATCTGGCGCCTCCTGCAGAAACGCGCGAAACGCCTCGCTCACGCTGGACCTCGGATCAACCATGTCGTGCTCCCTTCTCTGGGCGGATGGACTCGAGCCCTCGTTCACGGCCCCGAGACGGCGAGAGCCCGCAGCGAGACGAGCTTCACCCCGCCGGCGACCCGCTGCCTGCCGACCTCGCGAAAGCCGAAGCGCTCGTGGAACCGGCGGGAGGCCTCGTTGGGAGGCTCGAGGTCGAACTCGCAGGTGACCGTGCCTGCGCCCGAGTGGCGGGCGAAGGCCAGCAGATCGGTGTAGAGGAGACCGGCGATCCCCTGGCCCTGGTGCCGGGCAGCGACGACGACGCGATCGATATAGAGGAAGCGCTCGTGGACGCGTGCGAACCACGTGTAGTTCAGGCTCTCATAGGCCAGGCCCTCGCGAAGCGCCAGCAGAAAGGCCAGCACACCGGCGTCGTCGGCGACCACGCGGTGGTAGGCGGACCAGGCGTGCAGCTCGTGCAGTAGTGCGCTGCTCAGAGGACTCAGGAAGCCGACCGACTCCTCGTTGAGCGCGAGGATGGCGGCGAAGTCCCTCGAGGTCGCGTCGCGGATGATCATCAGGCCACCGGAAAGCCGGGTACGAGCTGGCTGAACGCCAGCGCCGTTTTCACGGCATGGCTCCCGCGAACTCGCTGAACACCTCGGCCCACGCCTCCTGCTCCCCCTCCAGGCCGTAGCCCTCGCCATTGCGGACGAAGGCGTCGAGATCGGTGATGCGCTCCTGCACCTCGAAGGTCTTCCGCACGAGCCCCTCGCGGGACGCGTCGGACCTGAACCTGAACGGTACGTCGCTGGCAGCCAGCGGCCGCTCGGGGAAGTACTCGTAGTCGTGGGCCGTGCCGAGATCGACGAACAGCTCGCGATACACGTAGGTCGGTGAGTAGCGAATGCTCAAGTAGCCAAGGGTGATGACGACGATTGCGAGAACGGCGCCGCCGGCCGCCAGGACGATGCGGAGCGCACGCCTTCGAGGCGTCTTCATGCCGTGCCTCCTCTCAGCCGCGTCTCTGCCTACCCAGTGAACAGCAGACTCATGCAGGTCAGCCCGGCCTCGGCCTTGCCGAACTCGGAGACGTCCACGACGCGCACCGGGTACCCGAGACCGCGGACGATCTCGACAGTCGCCGGGTACGCGGCATTCATGATCAGGTCATGCTCGAGCCGCAGGACGTTCGCGCCCCAGGGCTCCCCCGGTGCGACGTCAATCAGGCGGAAGCCGGCGAACGGCGAGAGGTCCAGCCAGCTCCGATTCACGAGGCACGTCTCGTCGTCGAGCGCCGTGATGCACGTCTTGAGATGGAGGGCGCCCGGGACCTCGACAGGGACAACCTCGTACCCCATTGGTCCGGCGATCGCCCGCAGCGCCGCGACACCCTGACTGTTCGTTCGCGACGACACCCCGGCGAACAAGGTGCGTCCCACGCGCAGCACGTCGCCGCCCTCGAGCGTCGCCGGAAGCGCCATGTCGACGACGTCGCGATACTCGGCGATGGCGCCCCTGACGGCGGAGACCTCCGCGCGGCGGCTCGCCGTCCCCATCGTCGTGGCCACGGCCACCTCGTCCAGGATCACGGCGACGTCCTCGACGAACACGCCGTCGGGGTACTCCGCGTTCACGGCCAGCACGCGGACGTCGACCCCGCTCGCGCGCAGCGCCTGCGCATACGCCTCGTGCTGGCGCCGCGCCGTCGCGACGTCGATGACGTCGCGCGAGACGAACGTCAGCTCGCAGTCCGCCAGTGCCGGCGACGGCCGATTGACCAGTGCTCTCATACTTCCCGCCGCTTCAAGATGATCGCAGAAAAGGGCGCCTCGGCGGGTATCATCTCTCGCGAAACGGCGGAACGCGAACAGCGAGGCGCTGCCGATGTTCGAGGCGTCCAAGCTCAATGTGAAGTTCGGCCAAGGAGCGCGGCCGGACGGCCCTCTCTACCCGCGGCGCTACACGCTCACCCACTCTGACCGGACCGGCGACCTCTTTCTCACGATCGGGGCGGACTACGACCGCCGGGCGCTGCGCGCCCTGCAGGTCCGCCTCGAACGCGACGAAGTGCTCGGCGAGTGGATCCAAACCGACGACGGACCCAGCCTGACGCTGCACATGGTGGCGCAAGGGGGTGTGCCGATCTTCGGTACCGCAGCGATGCGCCGCACCATCTTCCGGCACTACCGCTCCCTCGTGCTCGACGCGCTCGGATACGCCGACCGGGCCCTCAGCGAAGCCCATCCTGAACTCGAGGGCGCGCCCGTCGTCGCGTGCTTCCACTGGCGTCGCGGGCGCCGGGAACACGAACAGTGGGGTACCTGGGGCGGCTCGGCCTGACGGCCTGACCGCCGCAGCCCTACCTCACCGTGAGCGTCTTGCTGAGGAGTGTGACGTCCGACACCCAGGCCGGCGTGGCGACGGTGTAGGCGCGGAACCGGTAGTACCCCCTCGTGGTCAGCTTGAGGCTGACCGAGTACCGGGTGGCCGCGCCGCTGGCGGCATTGGTGGCCGGCGTCTCCCGCACGAAGACGTACTTGCCGTTCTTGTAGCGGTACAGCTTGACCATCACCGTCTTCTGGTCTGCGGGGAAGCTCGGGCTGAGCGTCCCGTACACGGTGAACGACCGTCTCGCTCTCACCGTCGACGGCGCCTTGGGCGTGCCCAGCAGCGGACGCACGCCCACCCTCACCACGAAGCTGAGTGAGTCCCCGTAGTTCGACCCCACGCCAGCGACGAAGCGCAGCCGGTAGTACGTCGTGGTCGTCGGCGCGAGAGTCGCGCCGCACAGGCCGACCGACCCGGGCGCCAGACTCGTCGTCAGGGGTTCCACGTCCGACCACGGTCCCGTAGCCGCCGCCGCCGACTGAACGGTGACGACCCGTCCGCCCATGCCCACTTCGTTCAGCGGGTCGCCGGCGTCGTACAACGTGCCGGTGAGCAGCGTGGAGGCCCCGTAGTCGACGATAGTCTTGGCGACGCCGATCGCGATCCTCGTCTGCCTGCCCACCGCGAACGAGGCGCTGATCGTGTGGTCAGCCGTCACCGTCGCGAAAGTGTAGCTGGGCACCGGCCCCACGGAGACACCGTCCACACGCACGTCGGCGATGTAGTACCCGGCGGACGGCGCGATCGCGAAGGTGCGGCTGGTGCCGTAGTCCACAGTCTGGACCGCGCCTGGAGTGATGGACCCGTTGGCCCCGGCGGTCGGCGTGAGCTTGTAGGTGTTGATGGCGAAGCTGGCGCTGATCGTGTGATTGGCGATGACGTTCGCGAAGGTGTATGTGCTCACCGCGCCGACGGAGACGCCGTCGACGAGCACGTCGGCGACGTGATAGCCGGTCGCCGGCGTGATCGTGAAGGCCTGCGTGGCACCGTAGTTGACGATCGTTGCGAGAGCGGGAGCGACGGCGCCGTTGGTCCCCGCCGTCGGCGTGAGCGTGAAGGTGTCGATCGCGAAGCTGGCGCTGATCGTGTGATTGGCGATGACGTTCGCGAAGGTGTATGTGCTCACCGCGCCGACGGAGACGCCGTCGACGAGCACGTCGGCGACGTGATAGCCGGTCGCCGGCGTGATCGTAAAGGCCTGCGTGGCACCGTAGTTGACGATCGTTGCGAGAGCGGGAGCGACGGCGCCGTTGGTCCCCGCCGTCGGCGTGAGCGTGAAGGTGTCGATGGCGAAGCCGGCGCTGATCGTGTGATCAGCGGTCACGTTCGCAAACGTGTAGCTCGTGACCGCACCGACCGAGACGCCGTCGACGAGCACGTCGGCGACGTGGTAGCCGGTCGCCGGCGTGATCGTGAAGGCCTGCGTGGCGCCGTAGTTGACGGTCGTTGCGGTGGCCGGGGTGACAGTGCCGTTGGCCCCCGCGGTCGGCGTGAGCGTGTAGGTGTCGATCGCGAAGCTGGCGGTGGCGGTGATGTTGGCCGTGACGTTGAGGTCGGTGCGGGTCGGCGGTGAGGTAGCCGTCGCTCCAGGCGACGAAGTGGTAGCCGACGGCGGGAACGGCGGTCACCTGCGTGCCGTTGGCGCCGTAGTTCACCGTCTGTGTGCGCAGTGCCGCTGATCGTGCCGTTGGGACCGGCCAGGTAGCGTCAGTGTCCGCGTGTCGATCGCGAAGCTGACGCTGATCGTACGGTTTCCGGTCACGTTGGTGAATGTGTAGGAGGCCGGGGCGCCGGCCACCGGGTTGCCGTCCACCAGGACGCTGGCGACGTGGTAGTTGGCGGCCGGCGTGAAGGTGAAGGTCTGGTTGGCGCCGTGGTTGACGGGGACGTTGCCGCTGGGGCTGATCGTGCCGTTGCTGCCGGAGACGCTGGCCGTGATCGTGTAGGTATTGATCACGAAGCTGGCGGTCACCGTCTTGTTGCCGGTCACGTTGCTGTCCGTGCGGCGTGGCGGTCAGCACGCCGTCGCTCCAACTGGTGAAGTGGTAGCCCGTATTGGGCACCGCCGTCACGGCCGTGCCGCTGCCGCCGTAGTTCACGGTCTGCGACGGGCTGCGGGCTGATCGTGCCGTTGGCGCCGGCCAGGTAGGTGAGGGTGAAGGTGCGATCACGAAGCTGGCGGTCATCGTACTTGTTGCCGGTCACGTTGGTGAACCGGTAGCGGCGATGGGCCCGGTGAGCACGCCGTCGTCCAGCACGTCGGCGAAGGCGTAGCCCGTGTTGGGCGTCGATGTCAAGGTCTGCGCTGCCGCCGTAGTTCACGGTCTGCGCCGTGGCCGGGCTGATGGTGCCGTTGGCGCCGGCGGTAGGCGTGATGGTGAAGGTGCGATCGCGAAGCTGGCGCTGATCGTACGGTTCGCCGGTCACGTTGGTGAACCGTAGCTGGCGATGGGCCCCGGTCAGCACGCCGTCGACCAACGTCGGTGAAGTGGTAGCCGGTATTGGGGTCGACGTCACGGCCGTGCCGCTGCCGCCGTAGTTCACGGTCTGCGCCGGGCCGGGCTGATGGAGCCGTTGGCGCCGGCGGTCGGCGTGATGGTGAAGGTGCGATCGCGAAGCTGGCGCTGATCGTACGGTTGCCGGTCACGTTGGTGAACTGGTAGCTGGCGATGGGCCCCGGGGAGACGCCGTCGACCAGCACGTCGGCGATGTGGTAGCCGGTGTTGGGGTTGATGTTAAGGTCTGGCTGCCGCCGTAGTTCACGGTCTGCGCCGGGCCGGGCTGATGGAGCCGTTGGCGCCGGCGGTAGGCGTGATGGTGAAGGTGCGGATCACGAAGCTGGCGCTGATCGTACGGTTGCCGGTCACGTTGGTGAACTGGTAGCTGGCGATGGGCCCCTGGGAGACGCCGTCGACCAGCACGTCGGCGATGGCGTAGCCGGTATTGGGGTTGATGTGAAGGTCTGGCTGCCGCCGTAGTTCACCGTCTGCGCCGTGGCCGGGCTGATGGAGCCGTTGGCGCCGGCGGTCGGCGTGATGGTGAAGGTGCGGATCGCGAAGCTGGCGCTGATCGTACGTGTTCCCGGTCACGTTGGTGAACTGGTAGCTGGCGATGGGCCCCTGGGAGACGCCGTCGACCAGCACGTCGGCGATGGCGTAGCCGGTATTGGGGTTGATGTTGAAGGTCTGGCTGCCGCCGTAGTTCACCGTCTGCGCCGTGGCCGGGCTGATGGAGCCGTTGGCGCCGGCGGTCGGCGTGATGGTGAAGGTGCGGATCACGAAGCTGGCGCTGATCGTACGGTTCCCGGTCACGTTGGTGAACTGGTAGCTGGCGATGGGCCCCTGGGAGACGCCGTCGACCAGCACGTCGGCGATGGCGTAGCCGGTGTTGGGGTTGATGTTGAAGGTCTGGCTGCCGCCGTAGTTCACCGTCTGCGCCGTGGCCGGGCTGATGGAGCCGTTGGCGCCGGCGGTCGGCGTGATGGTGAAGGTGCGGATCGCGAAGTGGCGCGTGATCGTATGGTCGTTGGCCGCAGCCGTTGAACTTGTAGCTGTGCGATGGGCCCCTGCGGACACGCTCGTCCACCACCACGTCGGCGATGGCGTAGCCGGTGTTGGGCACGGCCGTCAACGGGCGTGCCGCTGCCGAGGTACGTCAACCGTCTGCGGCGTCGTGCCGCTGATCGTGCCATCGGCGCCGGCCAGACAGGTGAGGGTGAAGGGTCCCCAGGGGACGCCGAAGCCACGAGTGCTACGGCGAGCACCGGCACGAGGGCCAGCGCGACAAACAGCAGAACGCGCGCGAAACGCCAGCCGTTCACGGTACCTCTCTCACTAGCCCGGTCTGATGGTAGTCGCGGGCACATCGGGGTTCAAGACGGCAGCAAAGGGCGGCAGCCTGCCTGAGGTCGGCAGCACAGAGCACGAAGTGTTGTCCGATCTGGCGACAGCGTCCGTCACCGCGAGGACCGCGGCAGCGCGCGGTGGGGGTGTCCACTACCGTATCCTGACGGTCACGATGCGGCTCCACGCCTCGCCGTGCGTACGCGTCGCCTTCATGTGGGCGCGCAGATGGTAGGTCTCGACCTTCGGTGTCCCGAACGTGCGACTCGTCCAGGTGCGCCCGTTGTTCAGCGCCACAGACCCCTGCAAGCTGACCTTCCGCCAGCCTCCTCCGCGATCGGTGAAGAGCTCCACCCTCTCCCCGCGGAGCACCGGCGTCACGGATCCGGAGAACCGGTACACGGCGCCGCGGCGCAGCGTGTACGTCGCGCGCGAAGTGTTGACCTTGGGCGCGACGGTCACAGTCTGGATCGGCGAGAGCTCCGTGGTCGTGGAGCCATACTTGAACTCGAGACGGTAGTCGGTGGTGAGCGTCGGCTTGACGGGCAGCGTCAGAGCCTTGCCCCAGTCGCCGACCGCCCACGCCACGGTCTTGGCGGTCGCCCACGAACGCCCCGGGACTCGCTGCCGCACGAGCAGATCGCCCGGCGCGCCGACGAACACGGTGGCGGTCAAGGTACTGCTGCCTCCCACGGTGATGGGCGTCCCGGTGACCTCGACGGAGGCCGGCTCGCGGCCGGCGCTCAACGTTCGAACAAGGCGACCGTCGGCGGCCAGCAGGTAGGCGACGCTCTCGCCACGAGCGCGGTCGCCCGGGCGATGGTGTCGAGACCAGGTGGATTGGCCAGCCAGACCTGGGTGAGCGGCTCGAAGAAGCCGGCGCTCTGGGCGCCCGCGAGCAGCAGACTGCGCTCGGGCACACCTGCCCACGCCAGGACGGGCAAAGCCTGAGCGCTCATGTCGGGCAAGCCGGGCAGCGACGCGAAGGTGAGCGCGTCGTCGCTGCCCAGCACATCGGCGCCTGTGGCGGCAACCAGATCCGGGCGACCGTCGCCCCACACCGGATCGACGGCAGCCGCCACTGCCGTCACGGGGCTGGCGAGCGTGCGGGCAGTCCTCCACCCGCTTTGATCACCGACCAGGATCTCGCCGGCGGTGGAGCCAGCGACGACGACGCCCCCGCCCGTGACCGCGACGGATCTGAGGGCACTGGACGTCGGCACGGTCTGGCTGCGCCACGTTGCGCCGGCGTCGCTGCTGCTCATGACAACGCCGTCGCCGCCGACCGCCACGGCGTGCATCCCGCTCATGGCCAGATCGTTGATCCCGGCTCTGGGCGCCGGGCCGTCGTAGACCGGCACCCGCCATTTGGCTCCCCAATCGTCCGTCACGAGCAGGACGCCGCCGGAGGCGACGACGCCGCGTCCAGCCGTGTCGAAGGCGATGGCCGTGAACACGGCGGCCTCCAGGCCTGAGGGCACGACGATCTTCCAGGTGGCGCCTCCGTCCCTGGTGATGCCGATGTGCCCGTCATCTCCCGCGGCGGCAAGGCCGCCGGCCCCGAACGCATAGACGTCGTTAATCGCCCAGGCGCTCCAGGGAGCGCTCAGAGGCGTCCACGGGGACGTTGGGGTGGCCGCGACGGCCGTCCCGGCGAAAGCGAGAAGAACCGCGCAGGTCACGCCGACGAGAAGACCCAGACGGCGCCCTCCTGAGGCCAAGGGGGCCCGCATCATGGCGGCGCCGGTGCCGGCGGGGGCGCCGGCGCCGGGGGTCGCGGTGTCACCGGCTGCGTCGCGGGCGGCGGTGTCGCGGGAGCCGTCCTCTTGGGCTTCGGCTTTGGCTTGAGCGCCTGTCGGGCGTCGGCGACCACGGCCGCCGCCCCGGGGAAGTCCTTCTGAACGGCGAGAACGGCCAGGGCGAGGCGCAACGCCTCACGCCAGCGCCCGTTCCTGGCCGCTGCTCTGGCCGCGCCCAGCTTGGTGCCCAGGGCCTGAGCGATCTGGGCGCGATCGCGGAGCGTCGCGGCCTGCCTGTTCGTGGGCCCGAGCACCAGGAGCGCGCTGGCGTAGCGTTCCGCGCCACGCCACTTCGCGTCGTTGAGCGCTCTGCGGGCCGCGGTCATGAGGTCCTGGGCCAAGAGGTCCGTCGACTCGCGCAGCCCCGAGTCGCGGCTGAGCGCCAGCTTCAAGTCGGCGGTGGGGATGGCGCTCAGAGCCGCGAGGACGCCGACCGCCTTGTCCTTCTCGAGCAGCGCTTCCGCCTCGCGGAGCTTCGCGACGACTGCGTTCACGCGGGCGTTTGTCGCCTTGCGCACGGCGCGGTCGGCGGCCGCGGTGCGACGCGCCTCCTCCGCGCGAGCCTGGGCGTCCCGGTAGGGGATGAAGAGGACCCTGGCGGCAGTGAACTCTTCTATGGCCCAGTCGTACGAGCCGATGCTCATGGCTTTGAGTCCACGCGAGTAGTGGCCTGCCGCATTCCACACCGGAAGGGCCACGACGTAGGCGAGCACGAGGACGGCGACGGCGCCCCAGATGAGAAGGCGCACCCGCTTGCGCCTGACGAGCCGGGGGTCGACGGGGATGCCGTCTTCGGCACTCCGCCAGCCCTCAGGCAGCTCGAGAGGACCGGGAGGGACTTCCTGCATGGAGGCGTTATGAGACGAGCCGTTCACCTTGCATCAACGGTCAGCGCCCGCCGCTGACAGTTACAGCATACTCCTGATCGCCCCCGTCGTGGAGCCAGACTCCCTCACCCGCAACGCACGAGCGTCTTGAACCTCTCTTCCGGGAGCAGGCGATACGTTGAGGTCGCGGTGGTACACACGGCCTCCTCGCTGTCCAGGAGTTCGGCGTACAACTCGATGTCGCGTGCCGCTTGACCCACGACGCGGCATGTGGCGGTCACGGGCTTGCCGCAGACGTAGACGGGCCGAAGGAACTTCACGCTCATGGCGGTCGTCACCGCCATCTGTCCGCTCTCGAAGACGGTCGTCCACCCCATGATCTCGTCGAGCAGCCCCATCTGAATCGCCCCGTGCAGAATGTCGCCCTGGCCCACGAAACGCCGCTCCGGCACGTACTCCGTTGAGATCTCACTCCGCTCCTCATCCCGGAAGAACCGCAGCTTCAGCCCATCGCGACTCTCCGGGCCACAGAAGAAGCACTCGGCCTCGGAGTCCGGGTACGGGTTCTTGATCTCCCTCTTCATCGCGGACCGCCTCCTCGTGCGTGCCGTCGCTATCTCGGCTCCGTCGTCCCGCCAGACCCACAACGTCGCCGTCCCACGCCGTGAGAGGTGCCACCATCGTCGAGCAACGTCGCCAGCATACCGCGTCGTGGGGCGGGCGACGGAGCGCCGGGTCGAAGGCAGCGCCGCCATGGTGCGATACTTGCATCCATCCGCCGTGAAGCGGCACCTCCTGACCAGACGACGTGAAGAAGAGGTACGCAGCACCATGTTCGAGCCCCCCGCCGACAGGGATGCGATCGACACAGCGAGCGTGCGCACGGCGCTGCGCGCCGAGCTCGAAGCTCGCGGTCACATCGTGGCCAGCGACACCCTGAGCCTGCGGCGCGAGCTCTACGTCGTCGGCGAGAACGACCTGGCGGCCGCCCTCTTCGAGGTCAAGACGAGCGCCGCCGAGGCCTGCGAGACCATGTACCAGGGGTCGTGGGTCGACGGCCTGCCGCCGCGCTTCGCGGTCATGCCGGCGACGGCGGTGGAGGACCCCGATCTCGAGCTGTTGCTGCAGATCAGGGTGATCCCCGTGTTCTACGACGCCGGCCCGGACGGTCTGATCTTCCACTACCTCGACGAGCTCCTGCTGGCGCACCTCGGCACGTAGGCCCTCGGCGATCGCCCTTCGCGTCAAGCACAGGAGCGGCTGCGCCGCCCTGGGATGGCCGTACCTGTGCGGGCTCGCACTGGTCACTCGCCACCGGCATAGGCCCGCTCAAGCGCGGCGATGTCGAGCTTCTTCATCGGCAGCATGGCCTCCATGACACGCCCCGACTTCTCGTGATCCGGGTCGGTCATCAGTCGCGCCAGCACGGTCGGCACGACCTGCCAGGAGACCCCGAACCTGTCCTTGAGCCAGCCACACTGCTGGGCGCGCTCGTCGCCGCCCTCGGTGAGTCTCTCCCAGTAGCGGTCCACCTCGTCTTGCGTCTCGCAGAAGATCTGCAGCGAGATCGCCTCGGTGAACGTGAAGACCGGGCCGCCGTTCAGGGCCGTGAACCTCATGCCGTCCAGCTCGAAGTCGACGGTCATCACCGACCCGGCGGGTCGGCCATGGGTCTCAACGCCCTCCACGCCGTACCGCGACACGGCTACCATGCGAGAGTTCGGAAAGACGGATGTGTAGAACTCGGCCGCCTCCTCCGCCTGGCTGTCGAACCACAGGCTGGGGACGATCCGCTGGTTGCCGCCCACGGTGCACCTCCGTACGTAGCTCATCCGTGCCCGAGTGCTTCCCCGCACGCCTCACCCTCATGCCTCTCAACCTGCGGGAGCCTGGCACAGGCAGCGGCCCCGCCGCCGTCCTAGATTCGGCGAACCGGATCGATGGGAGTCGGCGTCTCGACGCCTGCCTCGACGATCTCGGCCGCGTCGAGACAGAGATCCTCGCGCCAGAGGTCCGCGTAGATCTGGATTCCCGTCGGCAGCCCGTCAGCAACACCGGTCGGCAGGGCCACCGCCGGCAGCCCCAGGACGTTGGCGGGCAGGATGAAACGCGCCGTGGCGAGCGTGAGCTGGACACCCGCCTCGGGACGAAGGTCCGCGTCGACCGGCCAAGGTAGACAGGTCCACGTCGGCCCGATGGCCACCGGGTAGTTGACGAAGAACTCCGACCAAAGCCTGATGAGCGACGAGCGCCTGGCGTGGAGTTCGCTGTTCGGCGCCTCACGGCCCTCGCCGAGCGAGCACAGATCGCGCAGGTGACGGTAGAGAGGCGCCGAGATCATCATGCGCATGCTCGGCACGAGCTCGGCGAAGTCGACGAGGAGCAGGCGGAGCCAGGTGTCGTCGACGCGGTCAAGCTCCGGGGGCTCCGCCAGTTCGACCTCCCAGCCGGCCCGGGCAAGCAGTTGGCCGGCGCGCCGGACGGCGGCAATGGTCGCCGCCGGCAGGTCGACGCCCGGGATGCTGAGTACCAGAGCGGCGCGACGGACCGCCGGCTCGGGCCCACGCAGCGGCGCGTCGACCGAGCGCGGGTCTCGCACGTCGCGCCCGGCGAGGACCGAGAGGCCGAGCCGCAGATCGGCGACCGATCTGGCCATCGGCCCCTCCACCGCCATCGCCTGCAGAGCGAAGCCGTAGTCGAGCGGCGGGATGGAGCCGGCCCGTGGGACGCGGCCCGCAGTCGGCTTCAGCGCCGCCACGCCGCAGCAGTAGGCGGGGTTGCGCACCGAGCCGCCGAGGTCGTTGCCGAGACCGAAGGGCGTCATCCCCGTCGCCAGGGCGGCGGCGTCGCCTCCGCTCGAGCCGCCCGCCGTGCGGGCCGGGTCCCAGGGGTTGTACGTCCTGCCACGCAACGGGTTGGCGGTGTCGAGCCGTAGGCCGTATTCGGAGAGATTGGTGCGACCGAGCACGATCGCGCCCGCCGCCTTCATCCGGGCCACGACGGGCGCGTCCCGCCACGGCATGGCGTCGCGCAGGGCGGGCACGCCATGGGTCGTCGGCGTGCCCAGGCAGTCCAGGTTCTCCTTGACGGTGATCGGCACGCCCCGGAAGGGTCCGGGAGCCGCCACGCCTGCGTCCCCGCGCGCCGCCGCGGCAACGGCACGATCGGCGGCATCCGCCGCGGATCGCGCCTCGTCCCTCAGCACCACGGTGATCGCGTTGATCTCGCCGTTGACCTCGTCGATGCGCGACAAGTGCGCCTCGACGACCTCGCGGCTCGACACCTCGCGAGCGGCGACAAGGGAGGCCAGCTCAGTCGCCGAGCGTTCCCAGAGGCGCGTCATCGCTCTCTCCTCGCAGCCCGCTTCATTGCTCCAGCCTCTCCGCCAGCTCGGCGATCGCCCTTGCCGCCTGTGCCTGCTGCTCCGCGCGGCTGATCGTCGCCGTGCCATCACCCTTCTGCGGGCCGTAGTCGCCGAACTGGGCGTGGTTGCCGCCCTCGACCACAACCAGCGGTGTCTCCGGCGGCAGGAGGTCCACGGCCGCGGCCGGGTCGTTGCCGGCCACGCCGTCTTTCGTGCCATAGACCGATACGGCATCAATCGGCAGCGCGGAGAGATCGGTCGAGCCGCTCGGGTAGCTCGCCAGAAGCACGAGACCCTCGACCGCGTTCGGGTTGTCTTTGGCATAGCCGGCCGCCATCGTTCCGCCCAGCGAGTGGCCGCCGACGATCCAGCGATCGATCTCGGGGTAGGCGGCGATGACCTCGCTCGCCCTGTCCGCGCCGAGAACCGCGAGGTTGAGCGGCATCGGCACGATGACCGCCAGGATGCCGCGCTCGCTCACCTGCCTCATGAGGGGCGCGTAGGCCGCCGGATCGACCAGCCCGCCCGGGTAGAAGATCAACCCAGTGCGGGTTGGCTCCCCCGGCTCGAACACGTACCAGCCCTCCGAGGTCTCGGCGGTCTCGGCCAGGGCGACTGCCTCGGGGAACGCGGAGTAGCCGGCGATCTGCGTCCAGGCGAGAAAGCCCGCCGCGGCCACGACGAGCGCCGCGGTGACGACGATCAACCCGATCTTGAGGATCCCCTTGCCCCGTGTCGTCACGCCGTCTCCGTCGGCCGCCTTCTCCAACCCCTGTCGACCCGTCTGGCCGTCTCCTGCCGCGGTCTGCTCAAGCGTGCCGCGGCCCTCTCCGACCCCGCCACGTCCTCATGATAGGCGGCCAGTGCCCATTGTCGAGCAGACGGCACGCGCCGTGCCGCTGGGTGCTCAGGTCCTGCCGCCTCCGCCGTGCCGCCCACGTCCACCCTCCGTCCCGACGATGCCCTGGTGCCGGCGCACGACTCCAATGCTTCGGCCTCCGGGATTCACTCGTCACCGCCGTCGACAACAAGGAACGCTACACCGGCCGCCACAGCGATGGGGTGACTGTCTACGCGCCGGAGATCGCGGAATCGCGAGGGCTGCCAGAGCGGACGCTGCAGGTGGTGCGCGGCCGGCACCCGCTGGAAAGCGATCGCCCAGCTGAAGAGCGGCGCGGGAACGCACGTCGATCCGGTCGTCGTCCGCGCCTCTTTTCGAGCGCCTGGCCTCGCGCCGCTCTGAGACCGCCTGTGCGGCGCTCGGCATTCCAGGCAAACCGGCGCGGCAAACGGCCCGCCCGTTTCAATCGCTCCCCCAGCGGTAATCGCCCGAATAGCCATCGGCCACAGGAATCACATGGGAGGTGAGAGACATGGCAGTTACGCGTTGGGACCCGTTCGGTGAGCTCGCCAGCCTGCGCCGCGAGATGGATCGAGTGTTCGGCCGGCTGGGCTTCGGCGAGAAGGAGCCGGGGACGTGGGTCCCGCAGATCGACGTCAAGACGACCGGCGAGGACATTGTCGTCTACGCCGAGGTCCCGGGCATGGGCCGCGACGACATCACCATCGAGGTCCAGGCAGGCACGCTCACGATCAGAGGCGAGCGCAAGTCCGAGACGGAGAAGACCGAGGAGGGCTGGACGATCCGCGAGCGCAGCTACGGCTCGTTCGAGCGATCGTTGCCGCTGCCCGAGGGGGTGGACCCCGACACGATCACGGCCGAGTACAAGGACGGCGTGCTCGAGGTCCACGTCCCCAAAGGCGCCCTGCCGCCACCGACGCATCGCGTCGCGATCGGCAAGGGCGAGACGCCGGCCGCGGAGGCGCCGACCGAGACCGGCGAGGGTCAGACGACGTAGCTGGCTGACGCTGCAGAGTACGCAGCCGGGATCTCGAACGTAGGCGCTCAGGCGCCCCGCCGAGGCGGGGCGCCTCAGTGCCTATGGCGGCCCGCCAGGATGAGGATGACTCCATCAGCGTCGTGCGCCCTGCCGTCGCCGGACCACGCGTGCCGATGACCGCCTTTGCGCGCCACTACTCCCCGTTTGCCCGCCGTGTGCTCAGGGCAAGAACCCCACTACTTCGTTCGAATCGGGAGGCGACATGGCCAACTTCAGCAAGATCCTTCACGCGACGGACTTCTCAGCAAACTCCGACAAGGCCTACGACGTGGCGCACGAACTGGCTGAGGACCTGAATGCCACCCTGTACATCTTGACCGTAGTCTCGGGCGGCGATGAGATCGCAGCGTCCGCGACCAGCGGATGGCTCCCCTACGTCGAGACGCTTCGGGACAACATGAGAATGAAGTACTGCGCGTCGGCGAGCTGCCCCTCCGAAGTCATGATCCGCAAGGGTGCGCCCGCCGCCACGATCGTGAAGGTGGCGGAGGAAGAGAACATCGACCTGATCGTCATGGGCGCCCGCGGCGCCGGCACCCTGCAAAGGCTTCTCGGTGAAGGCAGCGTCGCCGACAAGGTGCTGAAGACATCGCCGCTGCCCGTCGTCGTCGTGCCGCGGGCCTGAACGCCTATCGCAAGCAAACCGATGACGCTGAGCGGCGTGTCGGCCGCGATGGCGCTTCCACGACGCTACCGCCGAGGTGAATCGATGGCCTCGATTCTGCGCCGGTGGCGCCCTCCCTCGAACGGCGTGGCGAGCCACACGTCGACGATCCGCAGCGCCAGCTTCGATGAGATCATCCGTTCACCGAGGGCGATCATGTTGGCGTCGTTGTGGGCTCGTGCCAGCCGCGCGGACTCCTCGCTCCAGCACAGCGCGCAGCGCACACCGCGGTGGCGGTTCGCGGTCATCGCCTCGCCGTTGCCGGAGGCGCCGAGGACGATGCCACGTTCGCAGTCGCCGCCGGCGACCGCTGCCGCTGCCGGATGCACGTAGTCCGGGTAGTCGGCCGGGTCGGTCGAGGATGCGCCGAAGTCGACCACGTCATGCCCGCCTGCCGCAAGGTGTTCGGCGATGAGCATCTTGTAGCCGAAGCCGGCGTGATCAGAAGCGACTGCGATGCGCATGCGCGATACCTCTTCAGGCTGAATGCCGTTGTTGGCGTCAGCCCCAGCCCGGGTCCTTCAATTCAGCTTCTCCGGGCGCTCGGCGATCCAGATCCTGATGCTCGTGCCGGCGTGACGCGCCTACCCGCGCCCCCGCCCGATCGCGATGGCGCCGGTGCGCACGACCTCCAGGATGCCGAGCGGCTTGAGCAGCTCCAGGATGGCCTCGACCTTGTCGGTGGCGCCGACCACGCGCAGCGTGACGTGGCGCCGGTCGACGTCGACGATCTTGGCCTTGAAGATCTCGGCGATCTGCAGCACCTCGGTGCGCTTCTCGCCCTCGCCGGCGACACGCACGAGCAGCAGCTCGGCGTGGACGGAGCTCTCGGGCTCGAGGTCGCGGATCTTGATCACGTTGACGAGCTTGTGGAGCTGCTTGGTGACCTGGTCGACGGGCTGCGCCTCGGCGTCGATGGTGATGGTGATGCGCGACAGGGTCGGATCCTCACTGGTGCCGACGGCGAGGCTCTCGATGTTGAAGCCCCGGCGGGCGAAGAGGCCGGCGACGCGGGTGAGCACGCCGGGCTTGTCCTCGACGAGAACGGAGAGGGTGTGCCTCATGACTGCCTCCCGCCCCTCGGGTGGCCGCCGATCATCTCGGTGATCTCCTTGCCGGCCGGGACCATGGGGTAGACGTTCTCCTCCTGGGCCACGCGGAAGTCGATGACGGCGGGGCGCCCGCTGGCGATGGCCTCCTGCAGGGCCGGGGCCACATCCTCCTTGCGGTCGACGCGCATTCCGAGGGCGCCGAAGGCGTCGGCCAGCTTGGCGAAGTCCGGCTGCACCTCGATGCAGGTCTGCGAATAGCGCTTGTGCCAGAAGAGGTCCTGCCACTGGCGCACCATGCCCAGGTACTGGTTGTTGAGGATGCACGTGACGACGGGCACGTTGTAGTTCACCGCCGTCGCCAGCTCCTGCATCGTCATCTGGAAGCCGCCGTCGCCGCAGATGTTGATCACGGTCGCCTCCGGGCGACCGATCTTGGCGCCGATCGCCGACGGCAGGCCGAAGCCCATGGTGCCGAGGCCGCCGGAGCTGATCCACTGCCGCGGGTACATGAAGGTGTAGTACTGCGTGGTCCACATCTGGTGCTGGCCGACGTCCGTGCAGACCACCGCCTCGTGGTTGGTGATGCGGTCGATCTCCTCGATCACGTACTGCGGCGCGAGGCTGCCGTCGGCCGGGTCCTCGTAGTGCATCGGATAGGTCTCTTTGCGATCAGAGATGCGCTCGAGCCACAGAGCCGTGCGCTCGGGGCTCCACTCCATGCCCTCCAGCTCCTTGACGAGCCCGGCGGCCACCGACTTGGCGTCGCCGACGATGGGCACGAGCGGAGCGACGTTCTTGCCGATCTCGGCCGGGTCGACGTCCGCGTGGATAACCTTGGCGTGCGGCGCGAAGGCCGAGAGCTTGCCGGTGACCCTGTCGTCGAACCGGGCGCCGATGGCGATGATCAGGTCGCACTCGTGCAAGGCGTAGTTCGCCGTGACGGTGCCGTGCATGCCGAGCATCCCCATGTTCAGCTCGTGCGTCTGCGGGAACGAGCCGAGACCCATGAAGGTCGTGGCCACGGGCAGCCGGCGCAGCTCGGCGAGCCTGAGGATCTGCGGGGCGGCGTCGGCGCTGATCGCGCCGCCGCCCACGTAGAGCACCGGCCGCTCGGCCTCGTTGATGAGCTTGGCGGCCGCCCTGATCTGCCTGATGTGCGGCTGGGTGGTGGGCTTGTAGCCCGGCAGGTCGATCTTGCCCGGAGCGGCGTACTCCACCTCTCCGAGGGCGATGTCGACCGGCACGTCGATGACCACCGGACCGGGTCGCCCCGTTGTGGCGATGTAGACGGCCTCGTGGAGCACGTTGGGCAGAGCCGCCGAGTCCTTCACCAGGTACGAGTGCTTGACGATCGGCAGCGTGATGCCGGTGACGTCGGCCTCCTGGAAGGCGTCCGTGCCGATGAGGTCGCTGCGCACCTGCCATGTGATCGCGATCAGCGGGATCGAGTCGAGGTAGGCGTTGGCGATGCCGGTGACGAGATTGGTGGCGCCGGGGCCGCTCGTGGCGGTGCAGACGCCGAAGCGGCCGGTGGCGCGGGCGTAGCCGTCCGCCGCGTGCGCCGCCCCCTGCTCGTGACGCACGAGCACGTGGCGCAGCTTCGTGGCGTCGTAGAGGGCGTCGTAGAACGGGATGGCGACCCCGCCGGGGAAGCCGAAGATCGTATCGCAGCCCTCGTTCTCGAGGGCTTGGACCAGCGCTTGCGCGCCTCTCATTCTCTTCTCGGGTGTCATTGCAGCACAGCTCCCTTCTCCGCGCCGGAGACGAGTTTGACGTAACGGGCGAGGTAGCCGGTTACGCCTTCGCGCGGCGTGATGGGCGGCTGTGCCGCCCGGCGCCGCGCGATCTCGTCCTCCGTGACCTCGAGGGTGAGCGTGCGTGCGGGAATGTCGATGCTGATGGTGTCGCCCTCCCGGACGAGGCCGATGAGGCCGCCGGCCTGCGCCTCAGGCGCCACGTGACCGATGGCGGCGCCGCGCGTGGCGCCGCTGAAGCGGCCGTCCGTGAGGAGCGCCACCTCGGCCCCGAGACCCTGGCCGGAGAGCATCGAGGTCGCGCTCAGCATCTCGGGCATGCCCGGCGCGCCCTTGGGGCCTTCGTTGCGGATGACCACCACGGAACCGCCGGCGATCTCGCGGGCGGCGATCGCCGCCACGGCCGTCTTCTCGCTCTCGAAGACGCGCGCCGGCCCGCGATGGCGCAGCATCTCGTCGGCGACCGCGCCCTCCTTGACGACCGCACCCTCGGGCGCCAGATTGCCGAAGAGCACGGCGAGGCCGCCGGTGGCGTGATAGGCGCGGTCGAACGGGCGGATGACGTCGTCGTCGACGACCCGGGCCCGCGCCACCGCGTCGGCGACCGTGCCGCCGGCCACCGAGAGCGCGGAGCCGTCCATGAGGCCGGCGCCGATGAGCTGCTTCATGACCGCTTGAATCCCGCCGGCCCGGTACAGATCCTCCATGTGATGAGTGCCGGCCGGGGCGATCTTGCAGATGTGCGGCACCTTCGCCGCGATCTCGTTGATGCGACGGAGCGGGAACGGCACGCCGGCCTCGGTGGCGATCGCCGCCAGGTGCAGCACGGTGTTCGTGCTGCAGCCCATGCTGGCGTCGGCCGCCAGGGCGTTGCCCATGCTCGCGTACGTGATCAACTGCCGCGGCGTGAGGCCGCGCTCGAGGACCTGCATCACCTGCGCGCCGCTGTCCTTGGCGAAGCGCAGGCGTTCGCTGTAGGGGGCCGGGATCGTACCGTTGCCGGGCAGCGCCAAGCCGAGCACCTCGGCCAGGCAGTTCATCGAGTTGGCCGTGAACATGCCCGAGCAGGAGCCGCAGGTCGGACAGGCGTTGCACTCGATCGCTTTGAGGCCTTCGTCGTCGAGCGTCCCGGCCTGGTGCTGGCCCACGGCCTCGAAGACGCTGTTGAGGTCGAGAGCCTTGCCGTCATGGTAGCCTGCCAGCATGGGCCCGCCGCTGACCATCACGGCCGGGACGTCGAGCCGGGCCGCGGCCATCATCATGCCGGGGATGATCTTGTCACAGCACGGCACGAGCACGAGAGCGTCGAAGGCGTGCGCCATGGTCATGGACTCGACCGTGTCGGCGATGAGCTCGCGGCTGGGCAGCGAGTAGTGCATGCCGCGGTGGTTCATGGCGATGCCGTCGCAGACGCCCATCACGCCGAACTCGAAGGGCGTGCCGCCGGCGCTGCGCACACCCGCCTTGACCGCCTCGACGAGGCTGCGCAGGTGCATGTGGCCCGGCACGACCTCGCTGAACGAGTTGGCGATGCCGATGAACGGCCGCTCCATCTCGCTGTCGCTGACGCCGAGGGCGCGCAGCAGCGAGCGATGCGGAGCCCGCGCGATGCCCTGCTTGATCTCGTCGCTTCTCACGATCGCTTCACCCCTTCCGTGCAGACGCACGCCCGCCGGCCGCCCGCGGCGCGGCCGGTACACTCGGCGCGGCCGCATTCACGGCCCGGCCGTGAATGACGAATCATACCCGAAACAGTCGTCAACGGCAGGCGGCGCTGCTCCTCCTCTACCGCGGACGGCGTGGCAGCCGTGAGAGCGCGAAGAGCCCGAACAGGCCAAAGAGCCCATACAGCCCGGGCATGTCGACCGCCCAGCCTAGTAGTCCCAGCAGGCCGAGGAAGCCGAGGAGGCCGAGTGGGTTCATCTTGTCACTGCCGCACGTCGCCGTCAGAACGCCGGCGATGGCACCCGCCGTCCGGCGAGGTCGAAGGCCAGCCACACGAGAGAGGTCCACGCTACCGTCAGACACCACCCGGCGACCAGATCCGATGGGTAGTGCACGCCCAGGTACAGGCGCGTGAAGGCGACGCCGAGCGCATATGCCACGCCCGCAACGATGGCGGCCCAGCGCCAGCGGGACTCCCAGCAGACGATCACCAGGATCATGGCGAGGCAGGCCGACATCATGGCGTGGCCGCTCGGGTACGAGTACGTGGCGGTGTCGGCGAGCGGTGGGAACACGGATGGCCGGGGCCGCTCGAAGACGAGCTTGGCGAGGTACTGAATGACGCCGCCGCCGGCCATGACGACGAGCGTGAACACGGCGTCGCGGCGGCGGTGCAGCGCGACCAGGGCGCCGGCCAGGATGAGGGTCAGGATCCCGGCGCCCCAGGAGGCGCCGAAGAACGTCAGGACGCGCATGACTGCGGTGAGCCCGTCCGAGTGCAGCGTCTCGACGGCCACGAGGACGCGCTCGTCCAGCGCGTTGAGCTCGCGTTCGCCGATGTCCTCGGCAAGCATGAAGAAGAGCAGCAGCGGCACGATCACGCCCGCGATCAGCACCGCCAGCCGGCGGCGGCGCTGCGCCCGGGCCGCCTCGCGCCCCCACGACCCGCGCTGCCTCCACGACCCGGACTGCTCCCGCAACCCTGGCTGCCGCCACGACTCGAGCTGCCCCCACGCCCCGCGCCGTCCGCGCGACCGAGGCCGGCCCCTCGCCCCGCGCCTCATTGCCCGCCGGCCATTCCCTCGACCCACGCCAGCATCTTCTTCACCGGCAAGGCGCCCTCACCGCCGAACCCGGCCAGCGCGGTCGAGGGCGGCTCGCCGCTCTTGAACGTCTTCGTCGCGACGACCTTCTTGCTCGCCAGATCCACAACGGTCATGGTCGCGCGCACCACGTAGGCGGGATCGCCGCTCGTGTAGACGCCCACCTGTTCGCGCTTCCGTGTCACCAAGACCACGGTCGCCGTCTCCTCGGGAGCGTACGCGAGCCAGGGGGACTGCGCCTCGACCAACGGGACGGTGAACACCCGGTCCACGTGCCGCTCGTCGACGTCGATGAAGATCACCTTGCCGTGCGGCGACAGCTCAGCATTGTGAGATCGCGGCGCGTCGGCGAGCGCCAGGTACTCGTCGATGTGCTCCGCGAACGGTCCGGTGTCGTAGAACGCCGTGGAGTCCCTGCGGATCTCCGGGGGCTCGCTGCCGCCGCCGCACGCGCCTACACCGAAGGCACCCACCGCCACCCCGGCGGCGGCGACCACGACGCACACGGCCAGCATGGCACGCACCAGCATCGCGTGAGCCGTCACTGATCCCCTCCCATGCCGAGCCGCCCCGGATCCTTCAACGGGTCCAGCCATCAGTCTAGTACAAGCCCGCTCCGGCGGGACTAGCCAGCGCGGCGATCGGGCATGAAGGGGGCAAGGCCGGCGACGTGTTCGGCCCGGGGGCTTGGCAGAATACCCCTCTGGGTATATGATGCGCGTCCCAAGCACCTCAGGAGGAGAGTATGGAGTCAGTCGAGTACGGCATCGGGCGCGACCTGGGCGAGCCATATGACGCCGTCCTGCCGCGCGTTCGCGATGCCCTCAAGGCCGAGGGCTTCGGTGTGGTCGCCGAGATCGACGTCCAGAAGACGATGAAGGAGAAGCTCGGCGTCGACGGCCCGCCGCACGTCATCCTCGGAGCCTGCAACCCCAAGCTCGCGCATGCGGCGCTTGGGGCGGAGCCGGACCTCGGCCTGCTGCTGCCCTGCAACGTCGTGGTCTACGAGAAGAACGGCGGCACCCGCGTAGCGGTCGTCAACGCGGGAGCGATGCTCGGCATGGTAGGCAACGAGGCTCTGGCCCCGATCGCCGAGCAGGTGCAGGAGAAACTGACCCGCGTTCTGGCGAACGTCTGATGCCGGACCGCGCACAGACAGCAACACCTGGTGACACACACACTGACCAAGGGAGCCTGGAGATGGCCAACGAAGTGAAGACCCTGACAGATGCGTCGTTCGACGCCGACGTCGCCACGGGCGACGTCATCGTCGACTTCTGGGCGCCTTGGTGCGGCCCATGCCGCATGGTCGGCCCGGTGATCGAGCAGATAGCCGAGCAGTACGGCGACAAGGTGACGGTCGGCAAGCTCAACGTCGACGAGAACCCGGCCACGGCGGGCAAGTTCGGCGTCATGAGCATCCCGACGATCATCCTGTTCAAGGACGGCGAGCCTTCGAAGAAGGTCATCGGCGCCCGCGGCAAGGCCGACCTCGAGCGCGAGTTCGGCCTGGCCTAGGAACCGCGGTCTCGCCGGTCAGGCATCGCCCGAACGGCGACATCGACCGGCGTAACCGAGTTGACGGACGTCAGACTGGCAGGCCGGCGCCGCCCGAGAGGAGGATCACTCCTCCGGGGCGGCGCCGGCCTCGAGCTGATTGATGGCGTCCTGCACGCCGGGCTGGCCGGGCGCGAGCGCCTCGAGCGCCCTGAGCACGGCCAGCGCGTCGTCGACGCGGCCCATCTTCGTGTAGGTTGCGGCCAGCGCGAGCGCCGCGTCGGGGCTGCGCGGATCGATGCTGACGACGTACTCGAGTTCCCGCAGCGCTTCGTCCTTGCGGCCGGTGGCCGCGTACGCCTCCGCCAAGCGCAGCCGGATGGACGTGCCGGTGGGCGATACCTCGAGCCCTTGACGCGCGACAGTGATAGCGTCGCCGTAGTAGCGCCCGTTGAGGATGTTGCCGGCCATCGTGTAGAGGTCCGAGAGCAGGACGTAGTTGTCGTACTCGTCGGGCTGGAAAGCGATCGCGTCTTTGAGCGCGGCTTCCGCGTCGCGGAATCGTTGCTTGACGATCGCCTCGTACTGACTCGTGTCCTCCCCGGCCTTCTGCGCCGCGGCGCCGGCCTCGAACGCGTCGACCATCTCCGCGGTGAGGGCGCGACCGATCTCGGCCCGGTACACCGCGTCCCAGGGGTTGAGCTCCGCGGCGCGGCGCGCCGCCTCGGTGCGAGCCGGTCCGCTGGAGGCGCGCGACGCGAGCAGCTCGTGATCCGCCGCCAGGGGCAACGCCTGGTAGCCGATGCCGAGCGCGGCCAGGGCCAGCACGGCGACGCCGGCATAGGTGCCCCAGCGCGGCGCTCTGACCACGCGAACGCCGGCGGTCGGCGCCAGCACCACGGCCAGCGCCACCCATAACAGGAAGGTGGCGCCGGTCACCGACAGTCCCAGCATGAGCTGGACGAGGTAGCCGGCGGCGGCGGCCCAGAAGGCGCCGCGCACGATGCGGCGCGGGTCGGTGGAGCGCCCGAAGACGGTGCGGAAGGAGCGCACCCCGGCCCAGACGAAGACACCGTAGAGCATCAGCATGCCCGGTATGCCCGTCCCTGCCGCGAGCTGCAGGGGGTAGTTGTGGGCGTTGTCGGCCACGGAGGTGCCGCCGGCGTCGCGGACGTACTCCACCGGCTTGAACCGGGGGAAGACGAGCCGGAACGTATCGGCGCCCCAGCCCAGGATGGGCCGTTCCTCGACGGCCGCGACGGCTGACTGCCAGATCTCGGTCCGCGTCTGCCCGCTGCCGCCGCTGAACTGGAAGACCGTACCGAGGCGCTTGGCGAAGTTCATGACCTCGCTGGGGTTCGAGAGGCTGCGCCAGATGACGCCGACGCCGAGCGCCGCGCTGACGCCGGCCGGGATCCAGTCCAGGCGGCGCAGGCGGACCTTGTGCCGCCAGGCCACCACGCCGACCAGGACCAGCGCGACGGCGCCGCCGACCCAGGCGCCGCGCGTGAACGCGACGAGGAGGGCCAGGCCGTTGAGACCGAAGCCGACCCAGTAGACCATGCGCCACACCAGGTTGTCCTCGGTCAGCGCCAGTCCGAGAGCGACGCTCACCGTGATGATCAGAAAGCCGCCGAGCAGGTTGGGGTTGCCATAGGTCGAGAACGCGCGATTCGGTTCGAAGGGCACCGTCCCCCAGTGCATGGGGTCCCAGCCGAGGTACTGCAGGACACCGTACCCGGCCACGATGATGCTGGTGAAGAACAGCGTGCGCGCCAGGACGCGAACCCGCGCCGTGGAGTCGGCGAACTGCAGCACGAGGAAGTAGATCACCGCGTAGTTGATGAACGTGAGGAGTCCCTCGTAGCGGCGCGGCTTGCCGAAGACGGCGATCGGCCAGTGGATCGAGGTGACGGTCGTGAGGACGACCCACCCCAGGAAGGCAAGGATGAGCCACTCGATCGGCGTCCGCCGGAGGGTGCCTCCCCGCCGCAGCATCCCCCACGCCCACGCGGCGAGGGCGACGAGGCTGAAAACCCGGAGCACGACGACCTTGACGAGATCGAAGGCGTCGTCGGTGGAGGGGAGATCGGCGCCGAGGAAGGTGAAGTTGCTCGTCGCGATGGGGACGACGAAGACCATGGCGAGCAGCGCCCACCAAGCGACGCGGAAAGCGGGGCCGAGAGCCTCGCCGGCCTCCGGCGCGGCGACCCCGGCCGGCGCCGCCGGCGCGGACGCCGGCCCGGCAGCCTGCGGCTCCGTCGGCGCCTTCGTACCCGTCGCCGGGCCTTGCGCCGGCTGCTGCGCGTGCGCGGTCTGCTCAGCGGAGGACTTCTGGCGGGCGGCCTGCTCGCGCGCCGCCCGCCGCCGAGCCGCCCGCTGGTTCTTGTTGGCTCGCGCCACGCTCCCCCTATCTGGCTCCGCGGCCAGTGAGGACGACGCGAAGTGTCTCAGCCACGATCTGCGCGTCCATCGCCAGGTTCTGATGATACATGTAGATGAGATCGTACTTGAGCTTGCGCTCGGTCGTCGTCGCGTAGCTGCCACTCACCTGCGCGAGCCCGGTGACGCCCGGCTTGATGCGGAAGCGCTCGCGATAGGCCGGCTTCTCGGCGAGGTACTGCTCGGCGAAGAACGGGCGTTCCGGCCGCGGCCCGATGAAGCTCATGTCGCCTTTGAGGATGTTCACGAGCTGCGGGAGCTCGTCCAGGCGGTACGTGCGCAGCACCCGGCCGACGGACGTGATACGCGGGTCGCCGTGGGAGGCGAGGACGGGACCGGAGGAATCCTCCGCGCCGCGCACCATCGTGCGCAGCTTGTGGATGCGAAACGGCTTCATGCCCTTGCCCAGGCGCTGCTGCGAGAAGGTGACCGGGCGTCCGTCCGCCACGGCGATGGCGACGGCGGCGGCGAGCAGCAGCGGGCTCGTGACGACGAGGAGCAGGAGCGCTCCGACGATGTCGATCGCCCGCTTCATGGCGGCGTAGTAGCGCGGAACAGTGTCGCGCGTGATCTCCATCAGGGGCACGTCGCCGACGATCGCGTCGACGGTCCCTATGAAGATCTCGTAGAGCTCAGGGACGACGTCGACGCGCACGCGCAGCTCGTCGGCCAGGACGAGCGATTCCACAAGCTCGCGCAGCGCCACGGGGCTGACGACGATGATGCGATTGGCCTGGCGCTCGCCGGCGATGCGGGCGATGTCGTGCACACCGCCGAGCACCGGGTAGCCGCCGGCCGAGACCTGGGCCCCGGCCGAGACCTGGGCCTCGGCCGCCTCGCCGCCGGCGACGATGAGGCCGGCGAGCGTCCAGCCCCAGCGGGCACGGTGGGTGACCTCGCGCGCCAGGTCGAGCGCGGTCTCGCCGGTGCCGACGATCAGCACTCGCTGCTCCGGCCAGCGCACGCGCCCGAAGCGCAGAAAGGCCAGACGCCAGCCGCTCAGCAGCGCCAGGTCGAAGACCCAGGCGAGCAGGATCGTCGAGCGCGCGAACGACGCTGTGCGCGTGCCCCCGAAGAAGGCCACGGCCGCCGTCATGAGCGTCCCGACCGTGACGGCGGCCACGGCGCCGCGCACGACCGCCCAGGCGGTGTCGGCTCGCTCCGGATCGTAGAGGCCGTACGTCCAGGCGCTGCCCAGATAGAACAGCGTGAGCAGCGGCGCCAGCAGCAGGTAGGCCCGGAAGTTGAAAGACGGCAGGGAGCCCTGGAAGCGCAACAAGAAGGCGATCACGAAGCCTGCATTCACGAGGACGGCGTCGACCACGACGGAGAGGACGATGAAGCGGGTGCGGGTCATCTATGGCCTCTCTCCCGCCGGCCGGCCCGCCGCGTGCATCGCGAGCGCCTCCGCGTAGACGCCCAGCGTCTGCTCGACCATACGCGGAATCGTGAACTCACGGAGCGCGCGCTCCCTGGCTCGTCGGCCGAGGCGCGCCCGGAGCTCGTCGTCGGCGAGGAGCCGGTTCAGCGCCGCCGCAAGCGCGGCCTCGTCGCCCGGCGGCACGGTCAGACCAGTCACGCCATCCAGGTTGGCGTAGGGCACGCCCGTCGTGAGCCGCGTCGACACCACCGGGGTCGCCGCGGCGTGAGCCTCGATCTGCACCAGCCCGAACGCCTCGCTGCGAGCCACGCTCGGCAGGCAGAAGACGTCGGCCGCGCGATACCAGGCGGCGAGCTCGTCCTCGGTCGGCGAGCCGAGAAACGTGGTGCGGGCGGCGACGCCGCGGTCTGCGGCCAGCGCCCGCAGCTCCTCCTCGAGCGGGCCGCCGCCGACGAGCACCAGGTCGGCGTCGACCTCCGCCATCGCCCGCACGAGCACGTCGACGCCCTTGTAGTAGACGAGTCTGCCGACGAACAGCACGATCCTGCGCCCGGCGTGACGGGCGCGCAGCTCGGCGGCGCGCCCCTCCGCGGCGGGCGCCGCCACCCGCTCCAGCGGCAGGCCGAAGGGCACGACGCGGCACTTCTCGGCACGCGGCGCCAGGAACTCCGAGTGCTGGATCATGTCCGGCGACGACACCATGATCAGGTCGACCCTGTCGAGGAAGCGCTCGAGGAACGGGCGGTAGGCGGCGAGCAGGCGCTTCTGGCGCACGATGTCGCTGTGATAGAGCACGACGCTGGGCGCCGACGGGTTGGCCCGCAGAAAGGAGAGCTCGCCCCACGGGTACGGAGCGTGCAGGTTGATGATGTCGGGCGGCTCGGGCCGGCGCAGCTCGGCGCGCAGGGCGCCGGGCATGCTCGCGGCGACCGGCGCCGACGAGAGCGCCATCTGGCGGGGGAGCCGCACGACCTCGACGCCGGCGATCGTCTGTTCGACGCGAGCCCTGCCCTCGTTGGCGACCAGGACTCGCACGTCCGCGTCGGCGAGCGCCACGAGCCCCTCCGAGAGGTGGCGCACGATAGCCTCGACGCCGCCCAGGTGCGGCGGCCAGTAGTACTTGTTGACCATGGTGACGCGCAGGCGACGGTCCGGCATCAGAGGACCGACCCCGCCCGCGCGCCGTCACCGTGTCTGTCGTGCGCCTGTGACATCCCGCGCCATTCTCTCACGCTGCGCGCGCCGCCCAAGGGGCCAATCCCGGTGCACCGCACCCCGGGTGAACGTGACCGGGCACCACGCGAGGTACTAGAATCATGGCCGCCCCTACGCCGCTGCGCCGAGCTCGCCGGCGGCGCCCCGCGACGCGGTCGTTCGCGACCCCCGGCCCTTGGCCGGTCCATGAGAGAGGTGGGACGCGCCGGTTGTCCAGCAGAGCCTCGGAGTCCGTGAGCGAGTTCCTCCGCATCAACGCCGTGCGGCGGATGCTCACGATCGTCGATGTGAGGACCTCGGAGATCGCGGGATTGGTCGCCCTCGCCGTCCTCTTCGCGATCTTCGAGGGCATCAGCCTCTCCCTCCTGCTGCCCATCCTGCAATATGCGGACGGCGGAGATACAGCGATCACCGAGAGCTCGGGCATCATCTGGCAGTCGATCAACGCCTTCATGGAGGCCTTCAACCTCCCGATCACGCTGCCCGTTCTGCTGTTCCTTGCGTTCATCCCGATCCTGTTTCGCCAGGTCGTGTTCTACGCCAACGCCTGGTACTCGGCGGTCGTGTCGACCCGCGTCGGTCTGCGCCTACGGATGCAGACGTTGGACACGCTTCTCGACGCCGACCCCGAGTTCTTCACCCGTCACTCGGTCGGGTATCTCGCCAACGCGCTGATCGGGCAGACGGCGATCGGCAGCAACGCCATCCTCGCCGTCATCAAGCTGCTCTCGATCGCCCTGCTGATGCTGGTCTACGTGGCGATCCTGCTGACGCTCTCCGTGCCGCTCACGCTGAGCGTCCTCATCTTCGCCGTCGCCGTGTGGCTCGCGGTGCGCGCCAACATCAGGCGCATCCGTGACTACGCGCACGTCACGACGCGCGTGACGCAGGAGGTGTGGGCCACGGTCGTCGAGCGTCTCGGCATGATGCGCCTGGTCAAGCTCCGCCACCAGAAGCAGCCCGAGTCGCGGCGCATTCGCGATATGCTCGAGCGCCTGCGGACGGTCGACATCCATCAGGCGCGCCTGGGAGCCATGATCGAGGTGACGGCAGATCCGCTGCTCATGCTCTCGGCGTTCTTCACACTCTACCTCGGCATCGAGGCGTTCGGTATGACCCTGCCGCAGCTTGGCTTGCTGCTCTTCGTGATCAGCCGCCTGAATGTCAAGGTCAAGGAGTTCAACGCCGGACGGCAGGCGATCTCGCTGAACATGGCGGGCCTGCTGCTCGTCCGCGACCTGAGTCGCGACGCGACCGCGGCCAACACCATCCGACCCGGCGCCACGCCGTTCCCGGGCTTGTGTCGCGAGCTCGTCCTCACCGACGTGACCTTCGACTACCCAACGGCGAAGGCTGCCGACGGTACAGTTGTCTCGGAGGGACAAGCGGTGCTGCGTGGCATCTCCGTGACGATCCCCGCCGGTTCGTTCACAGCCGTGGTCGGCCGCTCCGGGGCCGGCAAGTCCACGCTCGTCGAGCTCCTGCCACGGCTGCGCGAAGCCACCGGCGGCAGCGTCACCTACGACGGCGCGGATATCGCCTCCTTCGACGTCGGCAGCCTGCGTCGCGACGTCGGCTACCTCACCCAGGACGCCATGCTGTTCAACGCCTCCGTGCGCGACAATCTCGTCTACGGGCTCGGGTTCGAGCCCACCGACGAGCAGCTGCGCAGCGCGATCGAGCGCGCACACGCCGGCTTCGTCTACGATCTGCCGCAGGGCCTGGAGACGCTGCTGGGCGACCGCGGCGTACGCTTCTCCGGCGGCGAGCAGCAGCGCATCGCCCTGGCCCGCGTCCTGCTCGAAGACACGTCGGTCCTGATCCTCGACGAGCCGACCAGCGCCCTCGACTCGGAGTCCGAGGCGTTCATCCAGGACGCCCTGGCCAAGCTCCACGGTGAGAAGACGATCATCGTCATCGCGCATCGCCTGGCGACGGTGATCCAGGCCGACCAGCTCCTGGTGATCGACGCCGGACGCGTTGTGGAGCGCGGCACGCACCGCGAGCTCATCGCCAAGGGCGGCGCCTACCAGAAGCTGTTCGAGAGCCAGTTGCTGGCGTAGGCCGGCGGAGCGACGCCTGCTCCCAAGGAGCGAGCTCCTCGTAGAGCCGCACGTAGCCGGCGACCATGCGCTCGACGGTGAAGAACTCGTCGACCCGGCGGACGCCGGCGGACGCCAGGCGGCGGGCCATCTCCGGGTCGTCGAGCAGCCTTCCCACGGCGCGCGCAAGAGCGGCGGCGTCCTCAGAGGGGAATAGCAGGCCCGTCTCTCCATCGACGATCACCTCAGGCAGGCCGCCGACGCGCGCGGCCACCACGGGCACGCCGAGGGCCTGCGCCTCCATGGCCGTGAGCCCCGAGGCCTCCGAACGCGACGGCACGACGACGACGTCGAGCGAGGCGAGAAACGCCGCCGCCGAGGCGACGTGGCCGAGGAACGCCAAACGCTCGCTGAGGCCGAGCCTGGCCCGGAGGCCCTTGAGCTCCGCCGCGCGAGAGCCCTCGCCGGCAACGACGAAGCGCACCTCAGGGCGATCTCCGGTCAGGCGCACTGCGGCACGGAGGAAGACGTCGCCGCCCTTGACGGTCTCCAGCCGCCCGAGGAAGCCAACCAGGGGGGCGCCCGGCGCCGGCGACAGGAGGGGGTGAGCCGCGGTGCGTCGCAGCCCGGCGCCATCGACGCCGTTGGGGATGACGACGATGCGCGGCGCCGACACGCCGTCGGCGACCAGCGCGTCGGCGACCGCCTGGGAGACGGCGACGAAGCGCGCGACGCCGCGACGCGACAACCTGTCGAGCGTCGCCCTCAGCGCCGACCTCCAGCCGGGCTCGCCGTCGAGGCGCGCGGCGCCGGGCACAACGTGCACGGTGTTGACCACAGTGGCGCGCACACGAGGACCAACCCTGCGCGCCACCAGATTAGTCAGGAAGCCGGTTCCCTGCACGACATCCGCACCGAAGAGGCGCAGCGCGAGGGCACGCGGCAAGCCCGGCAGGGCGTGCGGCGAGAAGTCGGCCGGGATGACGGCGACGCCCTCGAGCAGGCGAGCCTCGCGCTCGAGCGCCGAGCCCGCCGCGCAGACGACGATCGGCGTCACCCCGGCGACGACCAATCCCGGCAACAGCGCGAGAAGCTGCACCTCCCCACCGCCCAGCGTTGGGCCGGCGAAGTTGTTGAGAAAGGCGACGGCGAGGCCCGCCGCCTGCGGCGGCCCTCCTCGCCGTCCCTCCGTCGTCTCGCGCACCGTGGGGCGCCCCAGCCGGTCCTTCGGGCCGCTGCTGCGCACGCGCCGCCGCAGTGGCCGGGACCTGGCAATCAGCGCCTCCAGCCTCTCCGCTCCGATGGTCGTCGCCAGGGCCTTCCTCATCTGGATGTTCCGCCGCAGCCGAGCCGCCGAGCGAGCAGCGGCCCGCGTCTGCTCCGGCGTGAGCAGCCTGCTCTCGATGACCTCGGCGATCACCCGCAGATCCGTCTCGCGCATGAGGAGGCCGGAGGCCGACTTCTGCGCGCCGCTGCGGCGGTGCACCGAGAGCGGCTCGTCAAGGTGCCGGTGCTCGAAGCCGTGCGCCAGAGCGAGCAACCAGAAGAGGTAGTCCTCGGCGTGGAGATCCTCGCGAAAGCCGCCTACCGCGTCGAAGACGGCGCGCCGGTAGACGGCGCCGACGCCGTAGAAGCACGCCCACAGCAGTTCCTCGAGCGAGCAGTGCGACGGGTCGTCCCAGCGGGCGCTGGCGGCGACAGGCTTGCGCCGACCGTCGTCGTACTCGTACCAGCCGTCACAGGTGTAGACGCCCGCCTCAGGATGCTCGGCGACGAACGCGTCCAGCCGCTCCAGATGTCGCGGCAGCAGCAGGTCGTCGGCGGAGAGCATCACAAGCAGATCGGCGCGCGCGGCGCGCACCGCCGTGTTGTACGCGCCGCCCGAGCCGCGGTTCTCTTGCGGGATCACCCGCACGCGGGAGTCGGCCCGGGCGAACCGCTCCGCGATCGCACGAGTGCCGTCGCGGGAGCCGTCGTCGACGATGACGAGCTCCCAGTCGGTGAAGGACTGGTCCCGCACGGACTTCAGCGTCTCCGCCAGCGTCGCCGCAGCGTCGTATGCGGGAACCGTGACCGAGAAGCGCGGCGCGGCGGGCGTCGAGACAGGCGGTCGTGGAGCCGCCTTGGAGTCGGGCGTGGCCGACACGGCCTAGTTCCTTGCCTCAGTCACCCAGGGCCTGCCGGTATACCGCGAGGATCTGCTCCGCCACGACGCCCGGGGCGAACCTCGCCACCGCGTAGTCGTGCAGGGCCTGCGGATCGAACTCGTGGTGGTGATCCAGCATCCAGTCGAGGCCCCCTACCAGCGCCTCGACGCTACCCGCCTCGATCAAGCGGCCCACGGTGGACGAGACGAACTCCTCCGGCCCGCCGCAGCGCGTGGCCAGCACGGGCCTGCCGCACATGAGCGACTCGGCCGCGACCACGGAGAAGGTCTCGTGCGTGCTGCTGATCACGGTGAAGGCCGATTCGCCAAGCAGCCGCCGCACGTCCCCGGCGTCCACGCGGCCGGTGAACTCGACCTTGCCGGTCAGCTCGAGGGCGGCGGCCAAGCGCTCGAGCTCCGGCCGCGATTCGCCGTCCCCGATCAGGAGCAGGACGAAGTCGTCGCGCCGCTGGCGCAACTCGTCGACGGCCCGCAGCAGGCCGCCGATGTTCTTGGCCGGCCCCATGATCGACACGTGCGCGATGACGTGCCGGCCGGCGGCGGGCATCGCGACCGGGTCGCTCACCGGCACCACGTTGGGGATGACGACGGGGTTCACGGCAAGGCCGAGTTCCATGAGGCGCTCGGCCAGGAATCGGCTCACCGCGATCGTTCGCGAGGCGCCGAGGGCAAGGGGTCGCAACAGCAGGCGCACCACCCCCGGCGTCCGCACGAGGCGTCGCTCGCTCGCCGCGAGGTACTCCTCCGAGTGTTCGGTGACCACGTACGGGATCCCGTAGCGGCGCTTGATCGTGCACGCGATCAGCCCGGCAGGCCAGAGCGCCTGCACATGCACGATGTCCGGACCCCCCCACTGAGCCCGCACGCACTCGAACGCCGCCAGACCCGCCCTTCGCATGGCGTCCGTCATGACGACCAAGAGGATCGCGCGACGGAGCATCGGGGCGCGACCGGGCGTCGGCAATGCACCACCCGCCTGACCGCGGACGGCTCCCGACGCGTTCTGCTTCGTGCGGATGCGGTCGAACCGCGCGAGGATGGACCTCCTGGTCTTCAGCGCCGTCTTGAGCCAAGTCGGCGCCGCGACGACGCGCACGACGACGCCTCCGTCCTCCCTCGTCATCCAAGGACCGGACGCCCTGTCGCCGGGAGCGACATGCACGACTGCAACGTCAGTCGCAGCTGACAACGCCCGCACCTGTTCCCGGATGAAGATGCCGGCGGTGGGATCGCTTGCGCCTGGATACCAGCTGGCTATGACGAGGACTCTCGGCGTGGACCGTTCGTTCCCATGCGGGTCGCGCGGACGACCTCGGCCCAATGCTCGTTGGCGCCGCGTGCGAGTCATCCACCGGCTCCAAGGACCGCGGCGCATCCGGGCTTTCGCCCGCTGGGCGAGGACTCGGATGCGCCGCTCCCCCAGCACCCGCACGGCCATCGACCTCACCGCAACAGGCACCTTGGGGACAGGCCTGGAACGCCCTTCGACACCAGCAATCAGCTTCTCCCGATCGTGCAGACACCAGCCCACCGCACGCAGTTCCTCGGGCCCGAGGTCGAAATCTCGCCGCAGCTCGGTGACGAGGCGAATGTCCGAACGGTAGGAAGCCACGAGATCCGCCGACTTCTGCGCCGGACTCACGCGGTGCAGGGAGAGCGCGTCCGGAAGGTACCGATGGCGTGCCCCACGGGCCATCGCCCGCAGCCAGAAGTCGTAGTCCTCGCCAAACACACCCTCGCGGTAGCCGCCCACCTCGTCGAACAGCCCGCGTCGATAGACCGCGCCGACACTGTAGAAGCAGACGCGGATGACGTCAGCCAGCGCGAGGGAGTGGACCTCCCGGCGCAGTTTCGGGTCGTAGACGGGCCGCCACGGCTGTCCAGGCGTCCAGAGGTATCCGTTCGACGAGTAGATGTCGTAGGCGGGCTCGCGCTCAATGAATCCGGCCATACTCGCGAGATGTTCGGGCAGCAGGATGTCGTCGGCCGAACAGAGGACGACGTAGTCACCGCCCGCGGAACGTACCCCTGTGTTGTAGGCCCCTGCCGATCCCTGGTTCTCCTGATGGACCGTCCTGATGCGGGAGTCGCGCCGCGCGTATACCTCCGCCAGCGCGAGCGTGTCGTCCGTCGAGCCGTCGTCGACAACCACGCACTCCCAGTCGCTGCACCGCTGGCCGAGCACGGCGTCGAGCGTCTCGCCGAGGGTGGCCACGGCGTTGTAGGCGGGGACGACGATGGAGAACCGAGGCAATCAACCCCCTTGGAGCGGGCAGCAGCGCTCAGGCATTGTAGGCCGGTACGACGATCGAGAAGCGAGCCATGTTCATTCGCCGGATCGGGCTACCGAGTACGGTGCCTTCGCGCCAGCCTGACACGTACCGGGCGAATGATCCAGGAAACCGAGTGGATCATTCGCAGCACGGGAACGGCCAGACGCTTGCCGACCATCGTCTCGACACCACGGCGAAGGCGCTGAGCCTGCTCTTCGAGCCGCATGCCTGCAAGGTCTTCCGCAGCAAGCCTCTCCGCCTCCCTCTCGCGGGCCCGCAGTTCTCCATCGCTGCTGATGCGAAGCATCAGCTCCTCGTGGCGCCTCGTTGGGCTCATGCTGTCGGTGACCCGTCTCAGAGACTGGCTCGTGGGGTACGGATCGACAGGCGTCAGGGGGAAGCCGACGGGCAGGGCGGTAGCTGCCTGCTCGGTATCAGAGCAGAAGCAGTCCTCCCGCTCTCCCTCCTTGAGATGGTAGGAGATGGAGTCGAGCGCCGTGTAGTGCTCGACTCCGAGCGATCGCAGTACGTCGTAGAACGCCTCGTCCCCGCACCTCACAACATCGCTGAAGCTCTCGCCGGCGATGTTGCCACAGGGGTAGAGCCCAGCTTCGATGGCAAGGTCCCGGTGCAGCAGAGCCGGCATGTAGGCACCTCCGGCCTGAAGGCCCGTCCTACGGATGCGCGCCGCGTAGGCGAGGAAGGCGGCCTCGTCAAAGGTGTCCGGACTGTCCCCGAACTCCCCACGGACAGCCCCGGGGAACACCGAGAAGACAGGGTGGTCACGTTCGACGAGCGTCGAAGTGATCACGCGGGATCGGTCTGAGTACTTGAGGAGATTCTCCAGCCAGTCCGGCGAGAAGTAGTTGTCGCTGTTGACAAGGACGACGAAGTCGCCCGCGGCCTGTCTCACACCTTCGTTGTATCCGCGGTAGACCCTGCTCATGTACTCAGGCGCGCCGTAGCCCAGCGCAAGGAGTTCCTCGTCGGAGTACCTCCGGTTGATGTTGACGATGTGATGGTAGCCGCGTTGACGCAGGTGGGCCAGCAGCCCTGGTGTCGGATCGTTCGCAACGAAGAAGAACTCGGCCTCGCCGCGCGCGATCATCGGCGTGAACTTGTGCACGGACTCATGGACCCAGTCGGCAAGGCGTGCGGACCGGTAGATGAGAGAGATGATGGATACCCTCAGCACGTCCCTACCACTCAATCCCCCGCTCCATGAAGAACCGCGTCCACAGCTTCTTGACCGATGGACGGTCCCACCCCATTCTGAGCAGGTCTGCCCTGGGACTGGCCGATGGTGTGAACTCCTTGCCCGGCTCGCCGATGAGACGCAGTGGCACATCACAGGCCATGGCCTCCCATTCGGCCATGAAGTACGGTCGCAGGAGACTCGTCGAGAGGAAGAAATCCGCCGCATTGATCAGCTCGCAGCTGGTTTCCTGAGGAATGTGGACGAAGCTGGAGGCTCCGGGCATGGCCACGGACTCGTGAGCGGTCTTGCAGATCGTGATCCAATGGATGTCCGGGTTCTTGCGGGCGTACTCAAGGAGCAAGGCGAAGCCCTTCATGGGATGGGATGTGCCGACCCAGACTCCGACCTCCCTATCCACCGGCAGGCCGTACTTGAGCCGCAGCTCCTCCTTCTGGGGAATCGGACGGAACACGTCCGTATCGACGCCGATTGGGATCACGTCCACGGAGCCATACATCTCGTAGTCCGCACGAGTCAGCTCCGAAGCGACGGTACGGTACGTCGCATAGCGAGCGGCCTCGTGGACCGCAGCGATCTTCTGGTCCCAGAGCGAGCTGCCGAATCGCTCCCGCATGGCGGGGTAGAGCTCCCAGCAGAGCGCAACCTGCTTGCCGACCACCGGCAGGAAGCCGAGCGTGGAGTACCGCAAGACGACATCGCAAGCCTCCAGCCTGGCCGGCTCAGAGAAGACGCTGGAGGGAAACTCGCGGTGGAACCACGTCCAGAACGTGTCCTCGCCGAGCCCGCTGACGACTTCCGCATTCAGGTAGATCATGTCAGGCGCTCCAAGAGAGCTGGCTTCTCCGCTTCCTGCACAGAGTGAGCCCGGGCGACACTGGAACGGTCATCATCTCGTAGTCGGGAGCATCCCCCTGGAGCTCGCTGATCGCAAGGTAGGCATCCCCGCACCACTTCGGGTCGAGAAGTCGCGCCTCACCCGGAAACGTATCGTGCAGCAGAATCAAGCCCATGCTCCCGAACGAAGGGGAAGTAGTCCCTGAAATCGCGGACGACAGAGCGCCAGGAGTGATCAGCGTCGATGAACAGCATGTCGATCTCCATCGGGACGTCGCGAAGGTGGGCCGCGAAGGACTCGGTGGTGCCGCACCAGAAACGTGTGGTAGGCGCCTTCTGAATGTATGCACCGCAGCGCTGATCGACGTCGACACCAATCATCTCCCCAGCATAGGGGATGACCTGATTGAAGAGCTGTGCCTTGTGAACCCCCAACTCGACGTAGACAGCAGGCCGCATGACTGCTGCGAGAGCAACGATGAAGCCGACATGCCATGTGAGGGGGTCCTGTTCGCTGCTTGCCTTCTTGACCCCTCTCTTCCAGAACACGGTGCTACCCTCCTCCATGGAGCCGCGCGGCGCCGGCGCACCAGCCGCGACTCGCGTTCGGATCGGCGCCGAAGCGACCGCGCCGATGCCGACTACGCGACGGCACTGCGCTCCTGTGCGAGTTGCGTCAGCATCTCGTCCCAGCTCGGCGGCCGCCACCCCGTGCGCTCCCGAAAGCGCGTGCTGTCCAGAGAACGGTCGACCACCGGCTCGTCGACCGGTGAGAGGTCCACGTCCCACCCGAGCCGAGCCGCGAGGCTGACCAGCAGCGTGTGCTTGTCGATCGGGGCGGCGGAGACGTGCCAGAGGCCGGAGAGCGACGCGGCCGGCAGCACCACGTCGCGGATCAGCTCGGACAGGGCACGCGTGGTCAGCCCACTGAAGACGGCCCTCGTGTAGCCCCGCAGCGGCTCACCGCGATGCGCGGCGAACCAGCCCACCAGGCCCATGGGCTCGCCGAGCTGCCAGCCCACGATCGACGTCCGCAGCGTCACCGTGTTCTCGCGATCGGTGACCTCCCCGAGCAGCTTCGAGCGGCCGTACAGGTCCCAGGCGTCGGGCACGTCGTCCTCAGCGTAGTTGCCTCGCGTTCCGCTGAACACGCAATCCGTGCTCACGTGCACGAGACGAGCGCCGCGGCGCTCGCAGGCGTCGGCCACGAGATGCGGCCAGAGGCTGTTGACCTGGATCGCCGGGACTGCCGCCTGCGCGTCGGCGCGCTGCTTGACGATCCCCACGGCGTTGATGACCACGTCGGGCCGCACACGCTCGACGACGGCGGCGGCCGAGCGTGGATCGGTGGCGTCGAGGCCGGAGAGCAGACGCTCGCGGGGCACGCCGAGATCCGGCAGCGACTCGGCGTGCCGGCACGCCCCCCACACCTCGAGGCCAGGCGCGAGGACCTGCACGGCCCGGTGGCCGAGCATGCCGCTCGCGCCCAGCACCAGCACGCGCGCTGGACTCACGCGATCCCCAGGACGATGCGAGCGACCACGTCCGAGACGTTCGTGGCCAGGTACTCCGCCGGCGCCGTCCAGGCGCCGCGCGACCGCAGCGCCAGATCGATCGCCGGCAGGATGCGGTCGGCCGCGACGCCGGCCAGCAGGTTGCTGCCGCACTCGATCGTCTCGGGCCGCTCCGTCACGTCGCGCAAAGTCACCGTCGGCACCCGGAAGATGCAGCACTCCTCCTGCACGGTGCCGCTGTCGGAGAGCACGCAGACGGCCTCCCGCTCGAGCCGCACGAAGTCGAAGAGACCAAGCGGCGGCACGAACCTGATCGCGCCCCGATCGATGCCGAACGCCAGCATCTTGTCGGCGGTCCGCGGGTGTAGCGACGCCAGAATCGGCAGGTCGTACCTCGCGATGACCTCGTTGAGCGCCCCGATGAGTGAGCCGAGGCGCTCCGGCACATCGACCGTCTCGGCGCGGTGCGCGGTCATCAGGAAGTACTCGCCGGGCTCCACGCCCAGCGACGTGAACGGATCCGCGGCCTCCACCTGACCCGCGTAGTAGTCGAGCACCTCCTTGATGGGGTTGCCCGTGACGTAGACGCGGCGGCGCTCGATGCCCTCGCGCACCAGGTTCTCGGCGCTCCGGTGGGTGTACGGCATGAGCACGCTGCTGCAGTGGTCGATGACGCGGCGGTTGACCTCCTCCGGCACGCCATCGTCGAAGCAACGGTTGCCCGCCTCCATGTGGCAGACGCGGAGGCCCATGCGTTTGGCGACGAAGGCGGCCAAGCCGGTGTTGGTGTCGCCGAGAATCAGCACACTGTCGGGGGTCTCGGTGCGGAACAGCTCCTCGCAACGGGCCAGAATCTGGCCGATCTGATCCGCGAAGCCGGCGCCGCGGACCCCGAGCGAGACGTCGGGGGCCCGCACCCCGAGCTCGCGGAAGAACATACCGCTCAGCCGGTCGTCGTAGTTCTGCCCAGTGTCCACGAGGAGGTGCTCACACGACTCGTCCAGCGCGGCGATGACGCGCGAGAGACGGATGATCTCAGGACGGGTCCCGAGGAGCGTGATGACCCTGGCCATCTACGACTCCAGGTACCGCTGGCCCACGGCCTCGGGGATCCTGAGCGCCAGGAAGTCGCTCAAGTCGCCGGCGCTCATCAGGGCGTTCGCCGAGCTGTAGTCGCCCACCAGCGCCGGCTCGGGCACGGGTCCGGCCAGCTCGGGCAGCATGGGACGCAGAGCGAAGTACCCCGCTTCGCCGTCGACCGTCCTGGTCGCCTCCTCCTCGGAGAGCAGGATCTCGTGGACCTTCTCGCCAGGCCGGATGCCGGTGATCACTGTGTCGACGTCGCGGCCACCGATGAGACAGGCGGCCAGGTCCGTCATCCTGGCGCTCGGGCAGCGCGGGATGTAGGTCTCGCCGCGAGCTGCGGAGCGCACCGCCACGAAGACCGTGTCGACCGCGTCGTCGAGCGTCAGCAGGAAGCGCGTCATGTCGGCGGTCGTGATGGTTACCGGGCCGCCCGCGGCGATCTGCTCGAGGAAGAGGGGAACCACCGAGCCGCGCGAGGCGAGCACGTTGCCGTAGCGCGCGCAGACGAACCGAGTCCCCGGGCAGTGGATATTCCCGTCGATGTACACGCGCTCCTGGATCGCCTTGGTCATCCCCATGACGTTGACCGGCTTGCAGGCCTTGTCGGTGGAGATGCCCACGACGGTCTCGACGGGAAGGTCGAACTCGGCGATAGCGCGCACGAGATGCACGGCGCCCTCGATGTTCGTGCGGCACGCCTCCCAGGGGTAGTACTCGCAGCTCGGCACCTGCTTCAGGGCGGCCGCCGCGAAGACGATGTCGGCCTCGCGCGCCGCCCGCACGATGCTCTCGTAGTCGCGCACGTCCCCGATCATGAACCTGAGGCGCTGGCGACAGTTCTCGAAGATCACCTCGTCGGTGGCCGCGTGCCGGTGCATGAAGTCGAGGCGCATGTAGTGCTGTTTGGCCTCGTCCCGCGAGAAGACGGTGACGCTCTCCGGGACGCCCTCGTCGCCGCGCATCAGCCGCCGCGTGAGCACCTGGCCCAGCGACCCGGTACCCCCTGTGACGAGGATGCGCTTGCCCTCGAACATGCCTGCCATCGTCCAGACCCCACTCCGCCGGATTGGCCCCGCGTGATGCGTGCCGCCCAGCATCCTAGCACGACCTCGCGGCGCGGCCGATGCTCGCTGTCGGCGGCGGCACGCCTGCCCACTGACGCAGCGGGGGCGGGGCGGCCTTCCAAGCCGCGCCCGCCCCGCCCTTGCTCTCTTTCGCACGCGGCTCGCGCCCGCCGGCGCAGATGGCCGCGAGCTCAGTCCGCGCCTATCTGACGGTGATCGTCCCCGAGCCGCGTGTGGACTGGGTGTTGCCGGCCAGGTCCTTGGCGTAGACGTAGTACTTGTAGGCGCCTCTCGCCTTCGGCGTCCAGGAGAACGAGTACCACGTGCCGGCCTTCTTCTCGCCGGAGATGATCTCGTTCCTGACCACGGTCCCGTTGGCTCTCCTGATCTTTAGGTAGACCTGCTTCACCCTGGGGCTGAAGTTGTCGGTCGCCTTGTACCAGAGCTTCACGGGAGCCGCACGCGCGTCGTCGCATTCTTCGCGAAGGTCTTGGGACCGACGGTGTCGATGTTCACCGTAATGGCGCCGGTCGCGTCGTTGCCGGCGCGGTCGACGGCCTTGAAGTCGTAGGTGTGCTTGCCGCCGTTGGCGGCGGTGGTGAGGGCGAACTGGCCGCCCTCGACGTCCACCCAGGTCGGGCTGCTCGACTCACGGTACTGCAGGGTCGCGATGCCTGACGGCGTGTCGCTGGCCGTGACGGAGACCGTCACAGCCGTGTTGTACCACCCGGAGGCGCGTTTCGGCGTCGGCGTGGCAGACACCGTCGGATCGGTCGTGTCGATGTTCAGGTACGCCGTGCGCGTCGCCTCCACATTCCCGGCCCGGTCGATCGAGCGGTAGGTGATCTCCGTGCTGCCCGGCCTGTCGATCTCGAAGGGGTTCTCGTAGATCGTCAGGTTTCCGTTTCTGACGCGGTAGGTGGTGCCTCCGGCGACTGGCCCGGAGAGGGTATCGCTGGCCACCAGCGAGACCATCTGGCTCGCGTTCCACCACGCGCTCGTCGGAGAGGTGGCCAGCGGCCGGCCTCCTGCGGTGGCCGTGGTCTCGGGCGCAGTCTTGTCGATGTTGACGAACCCGGGCGTCCGTGTCGTCTCGGGCGTGCTGGTGGCGTCCGTGGCGTAGTACTGGAACGCGTGCGAGCCCTCCGCGGTGATGCTCACCTCGAACGACGCCGTGCCCGTGGCGACGGCCGTCTTCGATGACCAGCTGACGCCTCCGTCGATGCTGTAGTGGAGGGTCGCCGTCGCGTCGGTGGCTGGAGTCACCGAGAAGGTGAGCGTCTGATCGCTCTTCTTCCAGTCGCTGCTCGCATTGGGGGCGAACTGGTACGTGGTACTGCTCACAACGGCGGCAAGGGCCGGAGCAGCCACGAGCAGCGCCAGGCCGGCGACCAGAGCCCCGATGCGCAACACCCGCCCCGTGCGCGTCCTCCCGCGTGCATGTCGCGATTTCCCGGTCGACGTGTCGTGACTCGGCCATCGGCTACCTCCTGTGCCAGGGGCCCGGGGCACCCGGGCGCGGACCGTCGCTCCCGGTTGTTCTACAAGGTCCCGGGGGCAAACGCAAACAGTTCTGGCAACACTCGCGAGAAGTCAGTAGACGGTGAGAGCGCCCCGGGTGGCCGTCGCCTGGGCGTTCCCGGCGAGATCGTGGGCCAGCACCTTCATCGTGTAGGCGCCGCGCGGCAGCCGAACGGAGAATGAGGCAGCCGTCCGCCACGACCCCGTCGGCGGCTGCCCGAGATCGCGCCGCACGCGCACCTTGCCCGCTGGGTCGACGATGACGAGTTGCGCGTCGCGCGCCCGCGAACTCAGCCCGTCGGCGACGCGGTAGCGAGCCTTCAGGCTGCTGCCCTGCTTGACGCGCGCCGCGGCGACGGCGGTGGTCGGCGGGCGCGTGTCGATGCCGACGCGCACGTGACGGCGCGTCTCCCAATTGAGCGCCTGGTCGACGGAGTAGAACGTGACGGTGTGCAGGCCGTCGTTGGCGTGCGACGCCGGCGCCTTCACCGTCACCTTCGTTCCCGACCGGAACGACCCACTGCCGTCCACGCGGTAGAACGTCCATGCCACGCCGAGCCCCACATCGGTTGCCGAGAGACGGAGGACGACGTCCGAACGATGCCAGGTGCCGGCGAGGCCGAGCGCCCTGGTCACCGGCGGCGCCGTGTCCGGCACAAGGTTCACGAATAAGGCGGAGCTCAGGCCGCCCCCCGGCGCAGGCGTGTAGACCCGCACGCTCACGGGACCCTGGTACTTGACGTCGGCCGCGTCGATGGCAGCCTCGAGACTCTCCGACGACACGAAGACCGTTGGTCGCTCGACGCCGGCCCAGTGCACCTGAGATGAGGGCGTGAAGCCGCTGCCGGTGACCGTCAGGGTGAAGCCCGGACCCCACGCCCACGCGTCCACAGGAGCGACCGTCTGAAGCGCGGGAACGGGCGCACGCAGGGTACACGGCAGGGACTCCGCCGACAGACCGCCGCCCGGCAGCGGGCTCGCCACGCTCACGAACGCGAGCCCCGGCAGCGCCACGTCAGCAGCCCTGATCGTCGCCGTCAGCATCGTCGGCGAGATGAAGCCGGTGGCGCGATCCTCGCCGTTCCAGAGCACGGTGGACCCGCGCACGAAACCGGACCCGATTACAGTGATCCCGAACGCCCCGGAGCCCGCCTCGACCTCCGACGGGCTCAGGCCAGCTACCTCCGGCGTCGGGTTGGGCGGCGCCACCACGAAATCGAGGGCGGCGGAGACGCCGCCTCCGGGCGCGGGATTGGAGACCCTGACCGGCACCGTCCGGGCGCGCGTGAGCGCCGCCGCACCGATCTCGGCGGTGAGCCGCTCGGAGGACACGTAGTTGGTGGGGCAGGGAGCACCGTCCCACAGCACCTGAGAGGTGGCCACGAAGCCGGTGCCGTCGACCGTGAGCACGAAGGACTCGCCGCCCACCGCCGCGGCGCCGGGCGACAGCGAGAGCAGCGACGGGACGGGGTTCTCGTCGGCCGCCGCCGACGCAGACCACCCGGCGAACGCGACCGCGGCAAGGAGCGCGACGAACACTGCGCGGGCCATCGTCTGCCGTCCGGTGCGGATCACAGCTGCCATTCTACTCTGCGGCAACGGCAACGATGGCGGCGGCGGCGATGGGCTTCAGCAGAGGGGCGGGGCCCCTGCCGGCGCCCCGCCCTCTTCCCCCGAGATTCGCGCCCACGTCGTCGCGCCGCTACCTCACGGTCAGCGTCGCCTGGCCACGCTGCGTCTGCACGTTGCCAGCCTGGTCGGTGGCATCGACGCGGATGAGGTACTTGCCCTTGGGCAGGTTGACCGTGAAGGAACGGGAGACCCACCGGTTGGTGGTGACCATGCTGTAACGCTTCAGCATGAGGGTCTCGCCGCGTTTGCGGATGAGGATGTTGACGCTGGCCTTCTCGGTGACGGCGGTGACCTTGAACCTGATCGTGGCCGTCTGGCCCTTCTTCACCGAGGCGTCCTTGGCGGCGACCGTCGGGCCAGTCGTGGCGACCTTGACCGTCGTGGTCTCGACGGCGGACTTCAGGCCAACCTTGTCCACGCCGCGGTAGGAGACGGTGATGGTGCCGTTGCCGCCCACCAGAGCGGTCTCACCGATGGTCCAGGACGCGCCGCCGTCGGTGCTCCACTCAGTGTACGCGTAGCCCGAACCGTCGTCGGAGCCGACGAAGTTGAGGACCGCGGGGCCCTTCTGCCAAGCCGGGTTAACCGGGTTGGCGAGGGCGACCGTCGGAGCGACCTTGTCGAGCTTCACGGTGCGGGACCTGTAGGCGGTCCAGCCGACGAGCCTCACCTGGGAATCCCAGGACGGCGGCGGAGTGATCTCCCAGTTGCCGGCGTGGACGCCGACCGCCGGGGTCCAGTTGTACGGCCGGGCATTGTCGACGGACGCGAAGTCCACCGTGTGTGTCGAGCCGTGAGCGCCGGCGATGCTCACCTGCGTCTGGGCGACGGCGGTCACGGGGCTGAACAGGGTGAAGCTCCACGGCGTGGCCTGGTCGACCCGCCACACGGTGGCGGCCACGCCGGCCCCTGGCGCCTGATCGGTAGCGGTCAGGACGTAGGGCTCGAGGCCGTTGATCCAGCCGGCGGCGCCGTCGGTGACCGGAGCTCGCGTGTCGACCTTGAGCTCCGTCGTCTTCTGCGACGTGTTGCCGGCCCTGTCGCTCGCGCGGTAGCTGAGCTGCCAGACGCCGTCGGACAGAGCTCCGGGCAGGACGGTGAAGTGTACGGTGCTGCCCACCGCCCACACCGCCGGGTGGCCCGCGACGGCGGGACTGATCATGTACTCGATGCCGGGCGGCGCGATGTCGCTGTTGTGGTCCGCGGCCATCAGATGAATTGTGAAGCTCGTGTTCATCCACCAGCCGGGAGCGTCATCGCTGAGGACCGGCGACGCCACCGCCGGCGCCGCCAGGACCAGGACGAGCGCCACACTGAGCACTCCCGCTCGCAGCACCGCCGAGACGCCAGGGCGACGCGCATGATCATGGTCTGGTGTCCGTTTCCTCATACGAGTACCTCCCGTGGACTTGACGCCGGTACCACCGGCTCTTCTCTCCCATTTCTACTCGCCCTCCCGGCCAAAAACAAGGCGACGGCCGCCAGCACCCGCGGCGACGCGTCCATGCTGCACGTACCGAACCCGCCGTGAACAGGCTCAGCCTCTGAGGCCGAGCCCCCTCCGCGCAGGCGAACCCTGACAGCACAAATGGGCGGGGCGCCTTTCGGCGCCCCGCCCATTGCAGCTACCTTCGGATGAAGGTGTCTTGGTCTTACTTGACGGTCAGGTTAGCCTGGCCGCGCTGCGTCTGCACGTTGCCAGCCTGGTCGGTGGCATCGACGCGGATGAGGTACTTGCCCTTGGGCAGGTTGACCGTGAAGGAACGGGAGACCCACTTGTTGGTGGTGACCATGCTGTAGCGCTTCAGCATGAGGGTATGGCCGTTCTTGCGGATCAGGATGTTGACGCTGGCCTTCTCGGTAACCGCCGTGACCTTGAACTTGATGGTGGCCGTATGGCCCTTCTTCACGGAGGCATTCTTGGCGGCGACCGTCGGGCCAGTCGTGGCGACCTTGACCGTCGTGGCCTGCCAGGCGGACCTGATGCCCACCTTGTCCACACCGCGGTAGTTGACGGTGATGGTGCCGTTGCCGCCGATCAGAGCGGTCTCGCCCTGGTGGACGGTGGCGCCGCCATCGGTGCTCCACTCGGTGAAGGCGTAGCCCGAACCGTCATCGGAGCCGACGAAGTTGAGGACCGCGGGGCCCTTCTGCCAAGCCGGGTTGACCGGGTTGGCGAGGGCGACCGTCGGAGCGACCTTGTCGAGCTTCACGGTGCGGGACTTGTAGGCGGTCCAGCCGCCGAGGTTGACCTGGTTGTCGCCAGCAACGATCCAAGCCGGCGGCGGGTTCATTTCCCAGTTGCCGAAGTGCACGCCCATGGCGGGAACCCAGCCGAACGGCCGGGCATCGTCCACGGAGGCGAAGTCGACGGTGTGGGTGCTGCCGTGAGCGCCAGCGATCGTGACGTTGGTCGTAGCGACCGGCGCCACGGGGCTGAACAGGGCGAAGCTCCACGGGGTGGCCAGGTCGACACGCCACACGGTGGCGGCGACGCCGGCACCCGGGACCTGATCGGTGGCGGTCAGGACGTAGGGCTCGAGGCCGTTGATCCAGCCAGAGGCGGCGTCAGTGACGGGAGCCCTGGTGTCGACCTTGAGCTCAGGATCGACCACGGTCTGGTTGCCGGCCCTGTCGCTCGCGCGGTAGCTGAGCTTCCAGATGCCGTCGGTCAGGGCGCCGAACATGACGTCGAAGCTGTACAAGCCGCCCACAGTCCACACGGACGGATGACCCGCGACAGCAGGATTGATCATGTACTCGATACCAGGAGGCGCGATGTCGCTGTTGTGATCCGCGGCCTTGATGGTGACGGTGAAGTCAGTGTTCATCCACCAGCCCGGATAGTTGTCGGTCAGCGTCGGAGGCACCTTGTCGATGTAGACCATGACGAGGTTCCACGCCTCGTAGTTCGGCGTCGGGATGGCCGAGTCGACCGAGCGGTAGTACACGTACACGGGGCCGACTAGGAGCGGTCTCGGTGATCGTGACCTCGGTGCCCACGGTGCCGCTAGCGGTCAGCGACGGGGCCGCCGGAACGGCGTGGCTCGTGCCCGGGATGACCACGTACTCGGTCTTGGCGACACCCGAGTTCGGCGTGGGCAGGCCGTCAGCGGAGGAGAACTTGAGGGTGACGTCCTTGTTCGTCCAGCCACTCTCATGGTCGGCGCCGGCCGGCGTGATGGTGTAGGACGTGTGCGGGGCAACGCGGTCGAAGTTGACGTGAAGTACTTGTCGGTATACGCGTTGCCGACGATGTCGGTCGCGTTGAAGGACACAGCTTGGTGACCGGCAGGTACGCCAGCTGTAGAGGTCGGCGAGAGCACGGTGCCGGTGACTTCATAGGTCCAGTCGGTGTAGGCGAGGTTCTTCGCAAAGAAGGTGGCCTCGACAGGATCCATCGCGGGACGTTGTCGCCGTTGTACACGACAGCCGTAGCCGTCGCTACGCCAGAGCCACCCGGGTCGTGCACCGTCGCGGAGAAGTTGACCCTGTCGAGATTGAAGAACTTCTCGCTCGGGTTTCCGACGATATAGTACTGCCAGCCGGCCGTTCAACGGCAGCCGTCAATGTCGGCGATGACGTGGACCCAGACTGGAGCTTATGGTATCGACGCCGAACTTGTCGGCGACGATGGGCTTCTCGATCAGCACGTTCGGGACGGTCTCGACGACCCAGCTCTGGACCGTATGGAGACCTTCGCCATAGCCACCGATCGGGGAACCGGAGTAGTTGAAGTCCACGGGGGTGTTGAGCGGACCGAGCCAAGGATTGACAACGCCGTTTGCCGGGGCGCCGTCAACCTTGAAGACGATCGATGCAATGTTGGTAGTGGTGGCTACACCGTCGAGGGTAACCGTGTAGTTGCCGTCGACATCGCCATCATTGAACCACCAGGTGTTGCCCTGGCCCAGGAAGGCGTAGGGCGACCAGTCGATGACGGGCTTCAACTGCTGGGGCGCGGCCAGCGCGGAGGCCGGCACGATGGCCATGACCGCGAGAGCCACGACCAGCGCGAGAAGCAGCAAGCCCCTCTTGCTCCGTCGTTTCGTTTCCTGCATGTTGCGACCTCCTCACTGTTTGTTTCGATGGCCCTCGGCCAAGCTGACTCGGGATTCTACACCCACTCGGGTGGACGATGTCACGTCACGACCACCCCCTCGGTCGATTGCCAGAGCCCGCTTGGTTCTTGCCGGGGCCACGAGCGAACGCTATTGGCGGTACGTCTGTCGCTGCAAGAACAGATGTAGCGCCCGGTTGTCGAGATGTTGCACACTCTTGTGTCCACCAGGACGCGGCCGAGTTCGCCGCATGGGTTAGGCCAAGAGAGCCTCGACGCGCCTTTGGGGGGAGCATACCCCATTGAGGTGCGACGTAGTACGGCCCTGTTGGAGATTCGCCGGTTTCAGGACTGCATCCCTGTACCACGCGACCCATGACTTTCCTTCTGCGCCAGACGCCCCCCCTCCTTCCTCGCTGCCATGACTGCAGAGGACCTGCCTGAGAAGAGCACGGCTCCCGCCTGACCCCCTCCCCTGCTGGACGCGCCCGAATAGGCGGCTCCGCATGGCACTCTAACGCCTCGCGGTGCGCCGTGCAACAGGCAAGGAGCCTCACGCGGCACTCTCAGTCATCGGCGTCCCGCCGCCCCGACTTGAACCGGCGGCCCGCCCGAGACGCCCCCTCCGACGCATCGGGACCGATTGGTCACACGACGCCCTGATCGATCATCGCGTTGGCCACTTTGAGGAAGCCGGCGATGTTGGCGCCGGCGACGTAGTTGCCCGGCATGCCGTACTCTGCGGAGGCATAGACGCACTGCTCGTGGATGGCCTTCATGATGCCGTGCAGACGGGCGTCCACCTCCTCCCGCGTCCAGCTCAGCCGCAGGCTGTTCTGGCTCATCTCGAGGCCCGACGTCGCCACGCCGCCGGCGTTGGCGGCCTTGCCGGGCCCGTAGAGGAGCTCCTTCTCGACGAAGAGCTCGACGCCCTCGGGCACAGTGGGCATGTTGGAGCCCTCGGAGACCACGTAGACGCCGTTCTTGACGAGGTTGGCGGCGTCGGTGGCGTTGATCTCGTTCTGCGTCGCGCAGGGGAAGGCGCAGTCGGCCTTGTGATCCCAGAGCGGGTTGTAGCCGCGCTCGGGATCGGCCGGGACGAACAGGGCGTCGGGGTACTCTTCGACGTACTCGCTGATCCGGCCGCGGCGCACGTTCTTGAGCTCGAGCACGAAGGCGAGCTTGTGGTGATCGATGCCCTCTTCGTCGTAGATGTAGCCGGAGGAGTCGCTCAGCGTGACGGGCTTGGCGCCGAGGTCGAGGAGCTTCTCGACGGCGTACTGAGCGACGTTGCCGGAGCCGCTGACGAGGCAGGTCTTGTCCTCGAGCGTCTGGCCGCGGGTGACGAGCATCTCGGCGGCGAAGTACACCGCGCCGTAGCCGGTGGCCTCCGGGCGGATCAGCGAGCCGCCCCAGCCGAGTCCTTTGCCGGTGAGGACGCCGGTGAACTCGTTACGGACGCGCTTGTACTGGCCGAACATGTAGCCGATCTCGCGACCGCCGACGCCGATGTCGCCGGCCGGCACGTCGGTGAACTGGCCGATGTGGCGCTGCAACTCGGTCATGAACGACTGGCAGAACTTCATGACCTCGAAGTCGCTCTTGCCCTTGGGATCGAAGTCCGAGCCGCCCTTGCCGCCGCCCATGGGCAGCGTGGTGAGCGAGTTCTTGAAGACCTGCTCGAAGGCGAGGAACTTGAGGAGGCCGAGGTACACCGTGGGATGGAAGCGCAGGCCGCCCTTGTACGGGCCGATGGCGCTGTTCATCTCGATGCGGAAGCCGCGATTGACCTGGATCTCGCCCTTGTCGTCGATCCACGGCACGCGGAACATCACCACGCGCTCAGGCTCGGCGATGCGCTCGAGGACCTTCATCTTGCGGTACACGGGGTTCTTGTCGAGCACCGGCGCCAGGGACTCGGCCACTTCCTGGGCGGCCTGATGGAACTCCGCCTCGCCCGGGTTCTTGGCCTTGAGCTGGGCCATGAATTCGTCGACGAATGCGCTCACTGCTCTTCCTCCATACGACGCGGTGTGACCTGCCCGGCGGAGCGCGCCTCGTTGCCCACCCGCCAGTCCCGCGGCATCGCGCAAGCAGACGCGCCGCGAGCGCGTGGAGTATACGCCGGGGCGACTCGGGATGCAGCACACATGCATGAGGCGGCACTACCGCGCTCGGTGCTCGCCGACGATCCGGTCGAACCGACTGTCCAGACAGACGCTCACGTCCGTCGTGACGAACTCGCCGTCGAGGAAGAGGCTGAAGATCGTCGCCGGCGTCGGCGCCGACTGCGCCTGCTCCATCGTCGCGAGTCTGACCAACCGGAGCGGAATACCGCGCTTGGCACACGACTCGCCGAGCGCCTCCTCGACGTAGTACCTGGTGTAGGGACACCGGTACGAATAGTAGGCGACGCATCCGGTCGTGTCCGGGGACTCGCCGGACTTGGCGCAATCGTTGAAGTGAGGGCGTTCTCCCGCCTCGGAGAACCTCATCGCGACGAGACTGAATCCGGAGCCGGTGCCGTCACACGCCTCGAAGCCGTGCCTCAACAGCCACCTCGTATCGCTCATGAAGTGGAACTGCCTGGCGCCCACCACGGCGACCAGGCCGGCCTTGCCCAGGCGTCCGGCGTCGGCGACGGCGGCCTGCAGAAGCGCCGTTCCGTGGCCGTGCCCCTTGTGTCTGCCGGAAACCCAGAAGCAGCCCAGCATCAGATAGTCCGGGGCGGTGACCGGCGCCCATGCCGTCTCTGCCGGACCGTACTCGATGAACACCTTCGCGCGCTCGTCGAGCCGCCGGAAGACGTAGCCCTTCCCGATCTCCCCGGCCAACCAGGTCTTCTTCAGCTCGTAGCCCTCGAGGGACTTCTTGTCGGAGAACGCGCAGCAGATATGCTCGCAGCCGATGGTCTCAGGTGTCAGGGTGATGTAGGTCACAGGGTGGTCAGCGCATGCCCCCGTCGCAGGTTCGCGGGGTTGGTCCGGTGCCGCAGTGCGGAGGGCGAAGGGCCGGCACCGCGCCTCCTACAGCGCCCTCATCCGGTTGTTGCGCGGGTTGTGCTCGAGCTCGGCGAGTCCCAACGCCTCGAGAAGGGGCGGCAGGTACATTCCGAAGCGGCCGCGCAACCCCTTCTTGAGACCGTACCAGCCTCCCACGGGGTTGTCCTCGGCGCGGCCCCACGCCTCGACCGTGCCGGGGGCGGCGGCCTTCTGCTCGTCGGCGGCGCCGAGGGGAACCCAGTCACCCTGCTCCTTGAGCCACGCATGCAGATCCTCGATCGCGCGCAGCTGGTAGCCGAGCGTGGTCTTGCCGACGATACAGACGAGCGCCGGCGGACTCGCCGACTCGTCGCGGTACACGAGGTACTCCGAGGTCCCGGGCGGCGTCCTGAGGACCCAAGGATCGTCCTTGGTGCCTGAACCAGTCACTGCTGCCGATGCTCGCTCCTCCGCAGTGGCGTGCCGTCGCCGGAGACGGTACCCGTCTGCGAGCGCGGCGAAGCGCAGGCTACGCCGGGATCGGCGCAGGGCGCGCCGTGACGCGGTTGCCGTGGGGCACGACGAGGCAGCGGGCCGTGGAGCCGACGCGCTCGAGCGCGGCGCGGACGGCCCCGTCGACGGAGTCGAACGGGGTCATGCACATGCTGCGCACCACGTCGGCCGGGAACTCGGAGACGAGGTAGACGTCGACCCGCGCGAGCAGGCCGGCGATGGCGGCCGCCTTGTGGCCACCGAGCACGAACTCGCGCTGGATGCGGTCGATGAGCACCTGCGGCGTGCCCATGCCGCACATCCACTCCTCGAACTTCTGCTGCCCGAAGCCCTCGCGGCAGCGCGCCACGAGGATCACCACGCCGCCGTCGCGCACGGCGCCGGCGACGTTGTCGAGCGTCTTCTGCGCCTGGTAGAGATTGATGTCCTTGGGCGTGCCGCCGGGCGAAGCGACGACGATGTCGGCGGCCGCCGGCACGGAGAGGTCGCAACGCGCATCGTAGAGGCGCACGCCGGCACGGTGGGCCTCGAGGTAGTGACCGGCGACGGCGTGAAGGACGTGTTTGCGCTCGTCGAGCACCACGTTGAAGAGGAAGTCGACGCCGACGATGCCGCCGGCCTCATCGATGTCGTCGCGCACGGGGTTGCCCTCGAGGATCCCCGCCCGGGCGGTGGGCGCCAGCATCATGCTGTGGTTGTCCTGGATGGCGGCGTAGGAGCAGACGCCCGGGACCACGGCTTTGGCGCCGCCGCTGAAGCCGGCGAAGTAGTGGTACTCGATATTGCCGGTGCAGACGCGCAGGTCCGCGTCGAGGTACGGTCGGAAGACCTCGAGGCGGGTCCCGCGCGTCGTCGTGCCCACGGGGACGCAGTCGTCGCCGTCCAGGTCGACGAGGCGCACGCCGGAGCCGGCGACCTCCTCGCCGACCAGCCCGACCTGCTCCTCGCGGGTGTGGCGACGGTGACCCCCGAGCGCGAAGAGGATCGTGACGCGCTCCGGCGGCAGCGGCCGCAGCTCTTCGAGGAGCGCCGGCAGGAACTTGTACGACGGGCAGGGTCGGGTGACGTCGCTGACGACGATCACGGCGCTGCCGGCCGTGGCGGCCAGATCGCGGAGGCGGGGCGCGCCGATTGGCTCCGCCAGAGCGCGCCTGATCTCAGCCTGCTCGTCGGCGCCCGACGGGCCCGCCGCCGGCTCGGCGAGCGGCTCGCCGTCCTCGCCGAGCTCCTCGGCGGGCCCGGGCATCACGATCCCCTGCAGGTTGGCGTCGGGCAGCTCGAAGCAGAGCTCGCCGTCGCCGTACGGAATCGTGAGCTTCATTACGCGAGCCTCAACCGGCCGATCCCGCGCCGCGGCGTCACGTCCCGGGTTCTCATGCTCCTGCCGCTGCCCTCGTTCACGCGAACCGCCCGGCCGCGTCCTTGAGCGCCTCAATCACCGGCATCGGCTTGCCGCTCAGGAACTGCACCATGGCGCCGCCGGCGGTGCAGACGTAGTCGAAGCGGTCGCCGAGACCGAAGGCGTTCATGGCGGCGACGCTGTCGCCACCGCCCAGGGCGCTGAAGCCGGCCGTGGCCGCCATCGCCTCCCACAGGGCCCTGGTGCCGTACTCCGTCTCCGGCCTCTCGAAGACGCCGGCAGGACCGTTGACGAAGACCGTGCCGGCGGCGGCGATGCGCTCCGCATACGCCGCCACCGTCTCGTGGCCGATGTCGACCAGCAGCTCGGCGACCGGCAGGTCGCTCACCGGCACCTCGACGCGGGCCCCTTCGCGCACGAAGGCGAGGTCGGCCGGCAGCACGATCTTGTCGCCGTGCTCGGCGAGAATCGTCTCGCTCTCGGCGATGAACCTCTCGAGCTGGCTCGCCCTGATGAACTCCAGCGACGGCCCCCCGATGTCGACGCCCCCGGCGGCCAGCATCACGTTGGCCACGAGACCGGCCGTGAGGATCGCGTCGACGACGCCGTCGCGCAACGCCGCGGCCATCATCGGGAAGGCCTCCTGGATCTTGGTGCCGCCGAGGACGAAGACGCACGGCCGCGGCGGCTCCTCACGCAGGCGAGCCAGGTTCTCGTACTCCTTCTCGAAGAGTCGGCCCATGGCCGCCGGAAGCAGGCGCTCAAAGCCGACGAGGGTCGGCTGCGAGCGATGGGCGGCGGCGAAGGCATCGCAGACGTAGAGGTCGGCCAGCGGGGCCAGCTTGCGCACCACCAGCGTCTTCGCCTGCTGCTCCGGCGTCAGGGCGAGCTTCGTCTCGAAGAGCGTCAGCTCCTCGGCCATGAAGCGCACGTTGTCGAGGAGCAGGATCTCGCCCGGCTCCAGGGCGGCGATCGCCGCCCGGGCGGCCGGGCCGCAGACGTCGTCGATGAAGCGAACGGGTCGGCCCACCAGCTCGCTCAGCACCGCGGCGTGCGGCTCGGTCGAGGCGTAGTTGTGGTACTCGAGGTCGCCGCCCTGGTGCGACATGAGCACGAGGCGGGCGCCCTTCTCCGCCAGCTCGCGCACAGTCGGGGCGCAGCCCCTGATGCGCGTCGTGTCGCGCAGACCGCCCGTCGCCTGGTCGATCGGCGAGTTGACGTCCACCCGGCAGAGGACGACCTTGCCGGCGACATCGAGGTCGTCGAGCGTCCTGATCCCGTACTTCACGAGCGTCTCCTCCCCACGCCGCCCCTCGCGCCCGGCCTGCGCTCCCCCCGGCCCGCGGCTACTTCATCCCCAGGTACTGATTGGTCAGGCCGACGGCCTCGAGCCTGTCGGTCTGCATGCTGAGCGCCGCCCGGACGCCGTCGACGGTCTCGGGGATGACGACCGCCTCCTGCGGGATGTTGATGGCGAACATGAACTCGCGGCCGCTCTTGGCGATCGTCTCGTCGAAGACCGCGATCTCGTACATGTCGGCCCGCTTGTTGCCGAGGTCGCGGGCGTAGCGGAACAGGGCCGAGTTGCTGTTAAAGCCGTCGGCGATCTTGACGACGCGGATGCGCGGGTGCCGCCCGAAGAGCTCGAGCGCTCGCTCCTTGCTGATGTCGCGCTTCGTCGTGGCGATGACGTTGATGATGTGGCCGTGCGTGGTCGGCACGTGTACGAGCAGACCCGTCGCCTCGATGTGGGGCATGATCGTCATGAGATCGACGGCCTGGTGGTTGGGCACAGGCTCCACCTGAGCCACGTCGACCAGGCCGCGGTGCGTATCGCCCGGGTCGGCGACCCGGCGCACGATGGTGACGATGACGCGCTCTACCCCAACCTCGCGGTCGAGGCAGTCGACGGCCCGGATGAGACCCGTCGTGTTGCAGCTCGTCAGCTTGAGGTAGTCCTTGCCGACGCCCTTCTCGTAGTTGGCGTACCCGTGGAAGAAGACGTCGACGATGTCGTTCTTCTCGCCGCCCTGGAAGATCGCCTTGACGCCCCTCGCCTGGTAGAGCTCCTTGTTCTTGCGGCCGACGCCGCCCGGGGTCGAGTCGAGCACGATGTCGACCCGGCCGAGCAGGTCGTCGAGGACACCGCTCACCGGGATGCCGATCGCGTCGAAGGCGGCCTTCTGGCCCTCCTCCACGACGTACAGGTCGTAGGGCATGCCCGCTTCGTGCAGGGCGCGGGTGGAGAGGGTCGGCGCGACGTCGACCACGCCGACCAGCTCCATGTCGCCCTGCCGGGCCACGCCGTCGGCCAGACGCTGGCCGATGACGCCGTATCCGACCACACCCACTCTGGCCTTGGCCATGTCACTCACTCCTCGTGTCGGTGGTCAGTAGCCCAGCTGCTTCTCGACGACGCCGATCGCCTCGCCCAGGACCGTGACGATGGTGTCGATCTGCTCCCTGGTGATGATGAACGGCGGCGCGATCGCGTGGCTCATGCCGCCGGCCAGCAGGCGTACGAAGACGCCTCGGCGGAAGGCCTCGTCGCGGATCTTCGCGGCCACGCCCGCCGCGGGCGGGAACCACTCGCGCGTCTCCTTGTTCTGCACGTACTCAATGCCGGCGACCAGGCCGACGCCGCGCACGTCGCCCACGATCGGATGCGCGAGCAGCGTGCGCAGGCCGTCCTGGAAGTAGGGGCCGAGCTCCCGGCAGCGGTCGACGAGGCCCTCGCGCTCGATGATCTCGAGGTTGGCGAGGCCGGCGGCGCAACAGGCCGGGTGGCCGTGGTAGGTCGCGCCGCTCATGAACGCCTCCCCGGGGCCGCCGAGAAAGGCCTCGAAGACATGCGTCTTGGCGCCGACGGCGCCCAATGGCAGGTAGCCGGACGAGAGGCCCTTGGCCATCGTCACGAGGTCCGGGTCCGAGCCGAACTGCTCGAAGCCGAACCAGGTGCCGCCGCGGCCGAAGCCGGTGATGACCTCGTCGTTGATGACGAGGACGTCGCTGGCCTTGCAGATCTCGTTGACCATGGGCCAGTACTCGGGCGGCGGCGGGATGACGCCGCCCGTGCCGATCATCGTCTCGCCCAGCATGGTGCCGACGTTCTCGGCGCCGTAGAAGGCGATCTCCTGCTCGACCTGCCGGGCGCACTCCATCCTACAGTCCTCGCCGTACGTCTTGTTCCAGGCGCAGCGATAGCAGTAGGGAGCGCCGAGCTTGATGAAGCCGGGCAGCAGCGGCTCGAACTTCGCCCGGTTCATGGAGAGCCCTTGGGCGCTCGTGCTGGTCATGGTCGTGCCGTGGTAGGAGCGGTCGCGGAACATGACCATGTACTTGGTGCCCTTGCCCTTGTTGCGCCAGTACTGGCGGGCCATCTTGACGGCCGTCTCGACCGACTCTCCGCCGCCGAGAGTGAGGAAGACGTGCTCGAGGTCGCCGGGCATGTGCTCGGCGATCTTGGCGGCCAGACGGATGGCGGGCTCGTTGGCGATCTGGAAGATGTGGTACACGGCGAGCTTCTGCATCTGCGCCGTGACGGCGTCGACGATCTCCTGGCGGCCGTGACCGACGTTGACCGTCCAGAGGCTGGCGAAGGCGTCGATGTACTCCTTGCCGTTCGTGTCGTAGACGAGGGCGCCTTCGGCGCGGTCCATGATGACCGGCGCGAGCCCTTTCATCTGGGTGAACGGGGGCCAGAGATGGCCGAGGAAGTCCTGCTCCAAGGCTTCGTTGTCAGGCGTGTAGGGCGCGTCCGCCATCGCTCCTCCGTACGTTGTATCCACCCGGGTGGATAGATGATATCAGTGACCCAGCTCCCGGGTCATGTCGGGGGTGACGCCGCAGAGCTCCGCGAGCTCGGCGCGCAGTGCCGGGTCCATGGCCGGCGGGCGCTCGGCGCGGGCGGCGAGGATCGCGTCCATGCGTCTCGACCGCCCGCTCCATCTCCCGCCGGCCGTCCACCCGCCACGCGTCGTAGCCCTGACGCGTCGAGATGACGGGCAGGAAGTGCTCGCCGGCGCGCAGCCGCCTGGTCGTCTCCTTCTCCTTGAGGAAGTCCCCACCGACACCGACGCGCTCGACCATGTCGAGCAGCATCGCCTCGCGGCTGAGGTCGACGTCGCCGAGCACCCGGCGGATCATTCCGACGATCTCCGCGTCGATCACGATCTGCGGCAGGAAGAGCGTGTTGACCGCGTCGAGCATGCCCACACCGCCGCTGATCACGTCGGCGCCGGCGCCGGCCGTGACCAGCCCCCTGAGCGCCTTCTCGTAGCCGGCCTGAATGCTCGCCTCCTTGGCGTCGGTCGCCAGGCCGGGCACAGCCGCCGGCAGGCCGAGGTGGTGAGCCACCTCGACGCAGGCGACGTTCATAAGCGCGTTCTCGGGCGCGGCGTACGAGATGCCGGTCGAGCGCATGTCCATGATCGACCCGGACGTGCCGACGATCACGCGCGCGCCGGGAGCCATCGCCTGCAGGGCGGCGATCACGCCGAAGACCTCGGCCAGCGCCTGGACGATGGTGCCGGCCACCGTGACCGGCGCCGTGGCCCCGGCCATCGGCACGGTGTAGACCTCGACCGGCGCCCCGTGCGCAGCGGTCTGGGCGTGGAAGTCGAGCAGCGCCCCGTCGACACGCAGCGGTGAGGCGGCCGTAATGAGCGTGCTGAAGCGCGGCCGCTGGCGGAAGGCGTCGAGACTGCCGGACAGCACCTCCATCATGCGGATGAGCGGCTCTGCCTGAGATGGGCTGTCGACAAAGGTGACGTGCTTGCGCGACTCGCTGAGCACCGTGTAGTAGCCGACGAGCTCACGGACCTCGATCGGCACGTCGTTGGCCGTGACGGTGGTCCAGAGGAGATCGACGGCCGGGACCTCGTCGAGGAGGACGGTGGCCGTCTGCAGGTCGGTGAGGAGCGAGTGGCGGCGTTCGCCGGTCTCGTGGTCGAGGATGAAGGCGGCGCACCCGGAGGAGCAGAAGTGCGCCGCCTCGCCGTCGTCCAGCACGACGTCGTGCTCGGGCGAGGAGCCGGCCATGACGACGCGCCGCGGGCACTGGGCGATCGCCGCACGGACGAGGTCGTGCGGGAGGCGCGCCACCCCGGTGACTTCGTCGACGGCGGCGCCCTGAGCCGCCAGGAGCGGCAGGGCGCGCGAGCCGCGCAGCTCGATGCCGACGCGCTCCAGCACGTCGAGCGCGGCGACGACGACCGACTCCCTCTCCGCCTCGTCGAGCCAGCTCATCCGCGCGCGCATGTGGGTACCTCCGGTCGTTGAGACGGTGATCAGCGGGGAGCCGTGGCTCCGCTCTCCGCGGGCATCACCGGCAGAGTGATGTGCGACGGGTACGCGCGGCTGTGATGCACCGTCTGCCGGGCGATTGCGCCGGCGGTGTCGCGAGCGAAGTCGCCGCCGGTGTTGAGGTTGCGATCGAAGCGGCTGAAGTTGCTGCTCGAGATCTCGAGCCGCAGCCGATGACCGCGCCTGAACTGGTAGCTCGTCGCCAGCAGGTCGAGCCTGTACTCCTCCACGGCGCCAGGCTCGAGGAGCTCGGGGGCGCGCTCGGAGCGGCGGTAGCGCGCCCGTACGACGCCCTCCTGGACGTGATGGGCGTAACCGCCCGGGAACACGTCGACGAGCGCCGCCATGAAGTCGGTGTCCGGCGCCGACGAGGCCGCGTAGAGCGTCACGGCCAGCGGTCCGGTCACCTCGAGGTCGGCGGCCAGCGCCGCCGAGGTGTAGACGAGCACGTCGGCACGCCGCTCGACCTCGCCGCGATCCTTGGGCGCCCAGGTGAGCTCCCAGGCGCCCGCCGAAATCCAGGCGTCAACGGGATGCTCGGGGTCGTAGTCGAACGCGTCCGCCGGCTCGTCACCGGGCGGCGCCGTGTCGAGTCGACCCTCGCCGGCCGCGGTGTTGGCGGCGCCGCCGGCGTGCAAGTAGTACATGACCTTCCGGGCCTCCGGCGGCGGCCACGCCGCCGCCGAGCGCCAGCGCTCGGCGCCCATGACGAAGAGCCTGACCGGCGCCTCGCCGTCCAGGGCCTGCTCGTCGCCGCGCAGCCAGCGGTCGAAGAAGCGCTGCACGTGGTCGTAGCACCAGGCGCCGGGAGCGTCCTCGGCGCCGTTGCCGCTCGCGCCGTAGACGGCCGGCAGGCGGGCGTGGTCGGTGGGGCCGATGATGAGTCGCTGATCGGCCCCGCCCTCCCCTCCAGCCCGTGCAGGCGCGCACGCCTCCCACCCGAGCAGCGTGCCCTGCAGGATCACGTCGTACCAGCCGCCCCAGTGCAGCACCGGGATGCGCACGTCGGCGAGGGTCGGCGTCACGTCGATTTCGTCCCAGAACTCGTCGCGGGCAGGGTGCGTCAGCATCAGCTGCAGCGGGGCGCTCGAGCGGCCCATGGCGGCGTCAAGCTCGACCAGCGGCAGCCGCCATGGGTCCCAGCCCTCGGCGGATGCGGTCTCGCCGCCCAGCATCATGCAGGCCCAGAGGCCGATGGCCAGGTTGAAGGCGCCGCCGGTGAACGCCATCCGGTGCGGATCCGGGCTCGCGTCGCCGGGTGAGATGCATCGCAGATTGGGATGGCCCGAGGCCGCCACGGCCCACTGCGTGTAGCCGTGGTAGGACTCCCCCGACATGCCGATCGCGCCGTCGCACCACGACTGCGCGGCGACCCAATCGAGCGTGTCCCAGCCGTCGCGCGCTTCATGCCTGAACGGCTCCCACCGCCCGTCCGAGCCGTATGTGCCGCGCACGTCCTGGACGACGCAGGCGTACCCCTTGCGCGCCCAGTACTTGCCCCGCGCCCACATCGAGCTCGTGACGTCCTTGCCGTACGGCTGGCGGATGAGCACCGTGGGCCATGGCCCATCGCCCGCCTCCCCGCCGCCGTCTGGGAGAAACACGTTGGCGCTCAGGCGCACGCCGTCGCGCATGTGGGCGCCGACATCGCGCCCTACGCTGAAACCCGGGCAGCGGTCGGGAGTCTCGGTGTGAAGCTCCTCGCTCGCCGTCGTGGGCCAGTCCATGTCGTCCCGTCGACCCTTCCCCTACAAGGGCATCGACGCCTCGCCGGGCGTCGGACGGCCTACATCGCAAGCGGCGCGCGCCGCGAGCACGAGACCGAGGGGGGCGCCGCGGCCTGACGGCCGCGGCGCCCCGACGCGTCGTGTCTCCCGGAGCCGGAGGATCAGACGAAGTACATCAGGCGGTAGCGCGCGTTCGCCGCCGCGGAGCCGAGACCAGAGTAGTCCGGCACGCCGCCGGCGACCTTGGGGCTGTAGGCGTCGACCTGGATGTCGAAGGCGTAGACGATGTAGCCGCCGTCCTCGTACTCCATGGTCGCCGCCGCCGCGATCAGCTCGTTGCGCTTTGCCTCGTCGACGGTCTGGTAGGCCTCGTTGACGATGTCCATGTAGTCCGGCCGGCCCTTGGTCCAGTGCGTCTCGTCGTAGAGGGCGCCGGGCACCGTGCCCATGCCCGCCTGGGCCAGGTAGCCGCGCGTACCCCAGTTGTCCATGGCGAAGGGCCACTTGAGGTAGTCGTCGCCCCAGAACACGTCGCCGGTCACGTTCTCGACCTTGACGTCCACGCCGGCGGCCTTGGCCTGCTGCGCGAACACCGTGGCCGCCGCCGGGGCGCCACTGCTCACCGAGGTCGACGTGACGAGCTTGACGGCGAGGTTCTCCTGGCCGGCCTGCTTGAGCAGCGACTTGGCCTGCTCGATGTCCTGCACCCGCTGCGCCAGGTCCTTCGGGTAGCCGGGGTCGTACGGCGCGTACAGGTCATTGCCCAGCCACTGCAGGCCGTCGGCCGCCTGGGTGATCATCTGCGGACGGTCGACCATGAGACGGAAGGCCTGACGCACCTTCGGATCGTTGAACGGCTTGGTCTCGCAGTTCATGGTGAAGGGGATCCACGAGCCCGTCTTCGCCTCGAGCAGCTTGAAGCCGTCGCCCGTCGCGATCTGGCGCTGCGCCCCGGGGATCATCTGGACCCACTCCACCGTGCCGCCGAGCAGCGCGTTGAGCTGGGCGGTGTTGTCGGCGAACTCGATGATCGAGAGCTTGTCGACGTAGGGGCCCCCGTCTTGGCGCCAGTAGTCCGCGTTCTTGACGAAGATGCACTCGACGCCGGGCTTGAAGTCGCTCGGCTGCGCCAGCTTGAACGGGCCGGTGCCGATGGCGCCCTTGCCGCCCTTGGGGTCGTAGCCGACCGGCACGATGGCGGCGCTGTAGGTGGCGAGCGCCTCCGGGAAGATGACGTTCGCCTCCGCCAGCTCAAAGCGCACCGTGACGTCGTCGAGCTTCTTGGTGCCGCCCGGCTTGAGCCCGCGGAGCTGGTTGGCGGCGAGGCCGGGATTCTTTGGGTTCATGATGCGCTCGAAGCTGTCGACGACGGCGTCGGCATTGACCGGCGAGCCGTCGTGGAACACCAGGTCCGGCTTGAGCTTGACCGTGTACTGCGTGCCCGACGCGTTGGCCTCGATGGACTCCGCGAGCGCCATGCCTTGCACGCCCTCGGGGCTGTACTCGAGCAGCGAGTCGTACATGTTGAAGCGCATGTCCATGGACTGCATGGTGAACGCCGTGGCGTGCGCGTCCAGGGTCTCCTTGGCCGAGCCGAGGCCGGCGGCCACACGCAGATGGCCGCCCATCTTGGGCGTGCCGGCGGCGCTCGCCGACGGGCTCGCCGTCGTGCCGCTGTCGCCGCCGCAGGCGGCGATCACGGGCGCCAGCGCCGCGCCGGCGCCGACCACGGCGGCGCCCTTGAGCAGATCACGACGGGTGAACGTCTTGTTCGCAAAGCTCCGGTAGGGATTGTCATCCTGTCTGGTCACGTCTACTCCTGTTCGTGAGGCCTGCCGTGCGGATGGGTTGGCCGCCCGCCGTTCCACCGGCGGAGAACGAAGGGCGACGGGCCCGAGCGGGTGCTACCGCCGGAGCCCGCATGCGCGCCATATGCAGGATGACGCATGGACGACGCAAGTGACAACCGGGTTGGTCCCGGATGCTGGACAGAAGAACGAGGCCGTCCGCCGGCGCCGCGGAGATCAGCCCGCCGGCGAGGCGGTCGCCGCCGTCCCGGCGGTCGTCGTCTTCTCGACCCTGACGGCGATCGACTTCATCAGCGGAAAGCCGCTGATGGGATCGAAGCGATCGTCGTGGGTGAGGACGTTGACGTTGGCGTCCTTCCAGCCGTGTGTGATCTGCAGGCACCCCGGCGGGATCTCGTTGGCGGCGACGACCGTGACCGGCAGCTCCAGCGAGCCGACCGCGGCGGTGACCCTGACGACGTCGCCGGTCTCGACCCCGAGCGCGGCGGCGTCTCCGGGGTGCATCTCCACGTCCGCGGCGGGTATGGCGGTGAGGAACCTCGGGATATTGCGGAAGCGGCTGTGCAGGTAGAGCAGCTTGCGCGCCCCGGTGACCAGAACAAACGGGTACTCACCGTCAGGGGCTTCGCGGTAGGCCGGCGAGCGGTACACCGGGAGCGCGTCGTAGCCGAGGCTCTCGAGGTACGTCGAGGTGAACTCGACCTTGCCGGACGGCGTCGCGAATCCCTCGGCCTCCCAACGGCGCGGCTGCTCGGCGGCGTAGACGACGCCCTCCCGGTGCTCCTCGAGCTGCTCGAGCGTGAGCCCGGAGGGCTCGAGCAGCCAGCGGTTGAGAGCCGTCTCATCCTCCCACGGGAAGTACTCGTCGGCCCCGAGGCGACGAGCGAGGTCGCGCCAGAACTCGTAATCGCCCTGGACGTCCGGCCAGGAGACGACCTGGTCGGTGAGGCTGATGATCTGGTGCTTGGCGTGAGCGTGCAGCTCCGTCCGCTCGAGGAAGGAGGCCGCCGGCAGGACGTAGTCGGCCAGCGCGGCCGTCTCCGAGAGGAAGAGATCGCGGACGACGAGCAGGTCGAGCGCCTCGAGCGCCCGGCGGACCCGCGGCGTGTTCGGGTTGGTCAGAGCGGGGTTAGCACCCGTGACGATCATCGCCCGCAGCGGGTACGGATCGTCCTCGAGGATCGCCCCCATCGCCGTCATCGTGTGGCACTCCTCGCGCAGGTCGTAGAGCACCGGGAACCGGTCGGCGCCGAGCGGACCGAGCTCGCGCAGCGGGAGCTCCTCGTACAAGGTGAGTTCCCGGAGCGACGGCGCGGACCGGAAGATCGTCCCACCCTTCCGGTCGAAGGTGCCGAGCAGCCCGTCCAGCATGGCGACGGCGCGGATGTTGTTGACCCCGTTCTCGTGGTGCTCGAGGCCGTTGCCGACGTAGGTGGCGACCCGCGGGGCGGCGGCGGCGAGAGCGCGGGCGATCGCCGTGATCGTCGCCGCAGGAACACCGGTCTCCGCCTCGACGACCTCGGGCGTGAAGGCCCGCGCGTACGCGGCCGCGGCGGCGAAGCCGACGGTGTGCTGCTCGACGAACTCCGCATCGTACGCGCCGCTGACGATGAGCTCGCGGATGAGGCCCCACGCCAGAGCGCCGTCGGTACCCGGTCGCGGAGCGGCGTGCAGGTCGGCCCGCCGGGCCATCGCCGAGAGCCGCGGGTCGACGACCACGAGCGTCGCTCCGTTGCGCCGCGCCTCGGTCACGTACTGGGTCATGTTGGGGTGAGCGTAGGGCGGGTTCGCCCCCCAGAAGGTGACGCAGCGAGCGTTCTCGATGTCGGGCACGGGCCAACCGCCGTCGACCAGCTTGAAGCCGGCGTAGCGGGCCGCGTAACACATGGAGTCGTTGGAGAGGTAGTTGGGGCTGCCAATGGCGTGGGCGAAACGCCGCGCGATCGTCTCCTGCTGGCCGAAGCCGATCGCCTCGCCCTTCCAGACGCTGATGCTGCGTGCGCCGTACTGCTCACGGATCGCGACGAGCCGCGCTGCGATCTCGTCGAGGGCCCGGGTCAGCGGGATCTCCTGCCACCCGTCGGGGGTTCGCTTGAGCGGCGTGAGGAGACGGTCGGGATGGTAGACCATGTCGACCGCGGCCCGCGCCTTGACGCAGAGGCGGCCACGATTCCAGAGGTGGTCCTTGTTGCCGACGATGTCGACGATGCGGCCGTCCTCGAGATGGACGTCGATCCCGCAACGGTCGTCGCACATGCGACAGAGGGTCTGCCGGACCTCGCGCTGAGGCGCCACCTACTCCCCCTCCTTGTCGAGGTTCAGCGCCCGCCGCAGCCGCGCGTCCACCGTCGTCCGGCGACGGTCGGCAGCCTCGTCCGCCTCCACGAAGTCGAGCGCACCGGAGATGCAGACCCGCACGCACGCCGGGTCGCCGCCGCACAGGTCGCACTTGCGGCTGACGCCGGACTCCGAGTCGAAGTGGACGTTGCCGTACGGGCAGGCCAGCAGGCACATCTTGCAGCCGGCGCAGCGACTCTCGTCGATCTCGACCGCCCCGGTCTCGGGGTCACGGCTGATGGCCGCCGCCGGGCACACCTCGAGACACCAGGCCTCGCTGCAGTGCAGACAGGTGAGTGGAACGCAGGCCCGCTCGGCCGGATAGAAGTTGACCCGGATGCGCGAGTCGTCGCGGCGGAAGTCGCCGCCGTGACGAAACGCGCAGGCGTACTCGCAGTTGCGGCAGGCCACGCACGCGTCCGGGTCTACGACGACGATGCGCATGCGACCTCCTCTCTCGACGACACATGGCCAGGCCAGTCGCGGGGGAGCGCCACGGCCCCCGGCGCGAGGCGCCGAGGCAGAGCACTCCCGTCGAGGAACGCCTCGACGTCCCCCAGGGGCTTGCCGTGGCGGACGGCCGGCCGGAGGCGGCCGAGCAGGGACGCTCCGGCCGAACCGCCCAGGGCGAGGGCGCCCACCGGCGCCTCGCCGCGACTGACGAGCTTGAAGTAGCGGATGCCCGGCAGGTCGAGGCGCACCTCGACCCGATCGCCCGGAACCTCCGTGACGCGACCCAGCGAGGCGACCGTCAGCCCGAACATCTCGGTGACGTTCATGCTCAGGCTGCCGCTGTAGACCAGCTCGGCGCCGGCCAGATTGGCCCCGGCGACGGCGCCCTGCTCGACCGCCGTCGGCCAGAGAGCGTGGATCTCGGGAGCGCCGCCGCCGCTCACCGGACCGCGAGCGACGTCGCCCGCGGCGTAGATGCCCTCTACGCCGGTCGCCATGCCGGCGTCCACGGCGAACCCCGGCCGTCCCGGCTCCACAGCCTCCGGCAGGAGATGGGTGTTCGGCCGCACCCCCGTGCCGACGATGACGAGGTCGACGGCGAACGGGTCGAGACCGGCGGCGACGACCCGCAGCCCACCGTTGCGATCGTGCTCGAGACCCTCGGTGCGCGTTCCAGTGTGGACGGCGACGCCGCAGGCCTCGATCTGTTCGCGCAGCACGCCGGCGGCCGGCGCATCGAGGACGCGCGGGAGGACCTGGTCGACGATCTCGACGACGGCGACGTCGAGACCGCGGCGATGGGCGGCCCAGGCCGCCTGCAGGGCGACGAAGCCCGCGCCGAGGACCAGAGCTCGGCCCCCTTCGCGAAACCGGGCGTCCAGACCGAGGGCGTCGGCCAGCGTCCAGAGGTGCTGAACGTGCGGACCCTCGAGGCCGGGGATCGGAGGCTTCGATGGAGTCGACCCCGTGGCCAGCAGGAGCTGGTCGAAGGCGAGCGAGCGGCCACCCGACAGCTCGAGTCTGCGCCCCGCGGCGTCGACGCCGCCGACGCGCGTCCCGAGCAGCAGCTCCGCCCCGTGGCCCGAGTAGTAGTCCGGGCGCCGGATGAAGAGGCCGTCGTAGGGCAGCTTCCCGCGCAGGAAGTACGGCAGCAGGACCCGCGAGTACGCCGCGGCCGGCTCGTCCGAGAGGACCGTGACGGTCGACGTCCGGTCGCGCTTGCGGAACGCCTCGAGGGCGCTCAGAGCGGCGGCGCTGTTGCCGACAATCGCGAGATGCACCGTGAGCCTCCCGCCGGCCGTGCTAGGCCGTGGCCTCCACGAAGCCGGCGATGAGCGCCTGGGCCTCAGAGGCCACGGCCGTAGGCAGATCCGGCACCTGATGCGTCGCCAGGATGTCCCTCGCCTTGGCCCGGGCGCGGTCCGCGAGGTCCGGCGACCCCGCCGCCAGCCAGCCGTCGCGCCCGAGGCGGTTGAGGATCGTCGGCCGCCATGCGTCGCGCAGGTGGCGGCGAGTGTGCTTGCTGGCCATGAAGTTGCCGCCTGGGCCGACCTGGGCGATCGCGTCGACGGCGAGAGCGTCACGGTCGATCTCGACCCGGCCAGCAGGCAGCGGTTCATGCCGATGAACTCGTCGACGACGACGATCTCCTCCAGAGAGCAGGTGAGGCCGAAATCGAGGTAGCCAACGTCGTGCGCCAGGTTGACCCGGCCTGCATCGCCAGGAAGGCGATCTGCGTGGCCTCCATCCCGGCCTGGGCATCGAGGACCTCGCTGTCGCTGGTCCCGGCGTTGCCCCAGTTGGGGAGGTCGAGCCACTTCGCCATCTCGACGGCGCACATGTAGCCCATGAGGTAGCCGAGGTCGTTGTAGCTGGACTGCGCCGTCGCGAGATCGAGCACGGCCGAGCCCACGCCGACGAGGAAGGGCGCACCGGGCTTGCGAAGCTGGTGCATGACGAGGCCGAAGAGGCTCTCGGCCAGCCCCTGGACCGTGTGCCCTGCGACAGTGATGGGCGCCGTAGCCCCGGCGAGAGGCGCCGGCGAGTAGATCGAGGGCACGCCCGTGTCCGCGCAGAGCAGCAGCTTCTCGACGCTCTCGAACGGATGCACCAGCGGGCTCGTCGGCTCGTTGTAGACGACGAAGTACGGCCTGCGGCGGAGCTGTTCTGCGCCCCCCCGCAGCGCTCGCGCGACCGCAACCATCGTGCCGAGGTCGCCGGCGTTCTCGGCCGTCATGACCAGCGGCTTGACGCTGTTCTCCATCATCGCCTGGAAGCTGAGGAGATACGAGTGATGGGGGTTCTGGTCGGTCGGGTGGGCCGAGCTCATGATGAAGTCGATGTTCGGCAGGGCGTCGCAGAGGCGCGCCGCCCGCCGCACGTCGTCGAGCACGCTCGGCCGGTGTTCGCCAGTCTCGAGGTCGTACGTCGACATCAGGTCCGAGCCCGTGCCGAAGTAGCTGTTGTAGCCGCCCAGTTCCATGGCGAACTCGCCGTCGCGGTCGTAGACGTTGATGACCGACGGCGCCGACAGTCTGGCCTGCTCGACGAGATAACGGGGGATGAGCACGTGGCCCTCCGCTGACGAGGAGGCAGCCGGCGTCGAGCAGCATCGTGCGCGCTTCCTCGTGGTGCACGACCATACCGACGTCGCCGAGGATCTCCAGCGCGGCGAGGTAGATGTCCCGCTTCTCCTCGTCGCTGAGGAAGGTGAGACGGCCGACTCGCGAGGAGTTGCGGGTGGTCTTCACGACGCGCTCTCCTGGACTCGATGTAGATGAGGGGATGAAGTCGGGCGCCGCGGCCGAGGCGGCCGCGGCGCCCGCGGTTCACTTGTCTGTCGCCACGGTCTTCTCAGGCGAAGTACACCAGGCGGTACCGCGCGTTGGCGGCGGCGGAGCCCAGACCCGAGAAGTCCGGCACGGCGCCGGCGACCTTCTCGCTGTGCATGTCGACCTGGTTGTCGAACATGTAGATGATGTAGCCGCCCTCGTTGTGCTCGATCGTGGCGGCCTCGGCGATGAGCTCGTTGCGCTTGGTCTCGTCGACCGTCGCCATGGCCTGCTCGACGATCTTGACCCAGTCCGGGTAGTGCTTGTAGAAGTGGGTCTCGTCGTAGAAGGCGCCCGGCAGAGTGCCCATTCCGGCCTGCGCCAGGTAGCCGCGCGTGCCCCAGTTGTCCATGGAGAACGGGCGGCTGAGGTACGGCGGGGTCTCCCAGAAGGCGTCGCCGCTCACGGTGTCGACCTTGACTTCCACGCCGGCCGCCTTGGCCTGCTGGGCGAACACGGTGGCGGCGGCGGGAGCGTTGCTGCTGACCGAGGTCGAGGTGGTGCACGTCACCTTGAGGTCGCCGTCGTAGCCGGCCTGCTTGAGCAGCGACTTTGCCTGCTCGATGTCCTGCTCACGCTGCGGCAGGTCGCTGGGGTAGCCGGGATCGAACGGCCCGTACATGTCGTTGCCCAGCCACGCCAGACCGTTGGCGGCCTGGGCGATGACCTCTTCGCGGTTGATCATCAGCCGGAACGCCTGGCGCACCTTGACGTCGGTGAAGGGCTTGGTGTCGAGGTTCATGGTGAACGGGATCCACGAGCCGGTCTTCGCCTCGAGGCGCTTGAAGCCCTGGCCCTCGGCCACCGGGATCTGCGGGCCCGGCACCATCTGGCAGTACTCGACGTTGCCGCCCAGCAGAGCGTTGACCTGGGCGGTGGTGTCGTTGAACTCGATCATGGTGAGCGTGTCGACGTAGGGGCCGCCGCCATCGCGCCAGTACTCCATGTTCTTGGCGAACACGGCCTGCTCACCAGGCTTGAAGTCGCCCGGCTGCGCCAACATGAAGGGCCCCGTGCCGACGACGCCGTTGCCGGCCTTGGGGTTGTAGCCGACCGGGACGATGCCGGCGCTGTAGGTCGCGAGCGCCTCGGGGAAGATGACGTTCACCTGGTCGAGGTTGAACTGCACCGTCTGGTCGTCGATCTTCTTGAGGCCGTTCTTGGTAAGACCGCGGAGCTGCTGCAGCGCCAGCCCCTTCGTCGAGATGATGCGGTTGAAGCTGTAGACCACCGCGTCGGCGTTGACCGGCGAGCCGTCGTGGAAGACCATGCCGGACTTGAGCTTCACCGTGTACTGGTCGCCCTCGGCGTTCGGCGTGACATCTTCGGCCAGCGCCATGCCGAGCACGCCCTCGGGGCTGAACTCGAGCAGCGAGTCGTAGAGGTTGAAGCGCATGTCCATGGACGTCATGGTGAGCGCCGGGGCGTGGATGTCGAGGTTCTCCTTGGTGGAGCCGGCCGAGATCGCGACGCGCAGCGCTCCGCCCGTCCTGGGGCCGGCCGCCGACGCCGACGGGCTCGTCGTTGTGCCGCTGTCACCGCCACAGGCAGCGATCACGGGAGCCAGAGCCGCCCCCGCGCCGACCACGGCGGCGCCCCTAAGCAGGTCGCGCCGCGTGAACGTCTTGCCGATGAAGCTCGAGTAGAGATCGTCACCTTGCTTGCCCACGTCTTGCCCCCTTCGTCTCTCAGTGCATCGCCTGCCGCTTGGAGCCTATCGTAGAGTATCCGTGCCCTCATGTCGCGACTCCCGTCCTCCGACCGGTGGTCGTCTTCATGCGCCGCCGCCGACAACGCGCCCCCGCAGATCGGCCCACAGGCCGGCGGCCAGCTCCTCGGCGCGCGTCTCGATGGCGGCGGCGCTGTCCCGGAGGTCGGCCGCCGCCGCTTCGTCGCCGAGCGACGGGATGTTGATGGCGACGTTGAGGGCGGCCCCGCGCACACCCGCGACGGCCGCCTGCACGGCCACCCCGAGATCGCTGGCCGCCGCCGCGTTGAAGCCACGGCGCAGCCGGTCGACGAGCTCGAGAACCTCGAGGCACGCCGCCGCCGTGGCCAGCGGCACCTCGGCGGCGTACCGCACGGCCGTCTCGATCGCCTGGGCGCGGGCGGCGACCTCCTGCGGCGTTTCCCTCGGTCGCCGGTAGGCGGCCACGACGCCGAGGTAGGCGGCCGTGTCCTCGTCGACGGCCGCTAGGAGGCGGCCGGCGAGCGCGTCCGCCGCCGCCATGACGGCGAGCGCCTCCGCCTCGTGCTCGGCGTAGGCCGGCTTCCCGGCCGTCAGGCGGCAGACCATCGCGACGAGCGAGGCGGCCATGCACCCGGACAGGGCGGCGACGCTGCCTCCGCCGGGCGCCGGGGACGCCCCCCGGACCTCGTCGGCAACGGCGGCGAGCGTCTCGTCTGCTAGCGGCATCGATCCTCCTCCGGTGTCTCTGTCGTCACTGACGACTCAGCGCGACCCCATCAGCGGCAGGCAGTCGCCGCCGTACGGGAGCACCCCGACGGTGCCGCCCGGGACCAGCTCGAGGGCGCGATCGACTGCCGCCTGCAGGCTCGGCATCCGCTCGTAGCCCAGCAGCGCGACGTCGTCGTCCGAGAGCCCCTTGGTGACCACCAGAATCGTCGCCTTCTCGCGGATCTTGGCGTTGTCGACGCCGAGATCGGCCGAGATCAGGTCAGCTGAGACGTCGGCCGGGTCGGTCTCGGCGACTCTGGCGCAACCCTCGGCGTACGAGAGGGCGAGCCACTCCCGCAGCAGCGGATGGTTGTGCTCCAGACCCTCGGGACAGGGCGTCGCCAGGATGATCACCCCGCCCGCCCGAACGGCGAAGGACGCGGCGATGAGGCCCTTCTCGCCTTGCCACCAGTCCATGTCGGCAGGGAACGAACTGACGATCGCGATGTCGGCGGGCGCGGGCATGTACGCCGCATACGCCCGCCGCGAGACCTCGACGCCCAGGCGGTGGGCGGCGACGAAGTCCCCGGCCACCACGGTGAGGATCCGGCCCCGCGGATCGCGGACGACGTTGACGATGAAGGCGAGGCCGGCGCGCCGCGCCACCTCTTCGATGCCGGCGCGCACGGGGCTGCTCATGTCGCCCAGCGGAATCTCCGGCAGGAGTGTGGCGGCGATGTGCGTGGCCGAGGTCGTCGCGAACCCGCAGACGCCCGGCTGCAGGATCTTGGCGCCGCCCGAGAAACCCGCCCCGCAGTGCGGCAGGATGTTGCCCAGGCCGATCAGCAGGTCGGCCTCGAGGACCTTCCTGTTGACCTGCACGGGGATCTCCACGCCGCCGGCGTACACCCGCTCCATGTCGACCATCGATGACGTCACGGTGCAGTCGTGCTGCGAGACGCGGACCCTGGCGCAGGCGGCCTCGCCGACCTTCCGCCGGACCTCGGCCTCGGTCATCACGCGGTGCGTCCCCGGCGCCGTGAGGATCTCGACCTGCTCGTCGCTTACGCCGGCCCGGTTGAGCTCGTCCAGGAGGACGGGCAGGATGCGGTCGACCGGCGTGTGCCGCGTCGCGTCCTCGACCAGGATGACGACGTGCGAGCGGCCCGCCGCCAGATCACGCAGCGGCGGCGTCCCGGCCGGCGCGTCGAGCTGCGCGCGCAGCGCCGCCTCGAAGTCCGCGACCTCGGGCAGGTCCTCGAGCTCGCCGCTGAACAGCAGCGGCCCGGGCACATCGGCCGCGAGGGTCGAGTCGCCGTAGGGGATCTCGACCCTGACCGACGCGGCGGCCACGCCTACGCTCCCGCCGCCGCGCCCCGCTTGCGGAGCACGAGCGTGCCGGCGACGGCGTCCACGATCACATGGTCGCCGTCCTCGATGGCCTCGTAGAAGGCCGGGTCGACCTCATCGACCAGGGGCACTTCCATGGCGATGATGGTCGACACGAGCACCGGCTCGGGCGTCTGAATGACGACCGCGGCCGGAGCCGTCTGCTTGCTGATCAGCCGGTAGAGGCCGTCGGCCTGCACGACCGAGCTGCCCTTGCCGGTCGGCATCACCAGCACTTTGCCGGCCACGGTCTTGCCGTCGAGGTCGTGACCCTTCTCGAGGACACAGCCGCTGTCCGGCTCGCAGAGCGCGAAGCAGAGCGCATCCTTCGAGAGAAGGGCCTCGCCCTCGCCGATCCCCTCGGAGATGGGACGGCAGGCGAACCGCAGATCGGAGCTCATCAGACCACCTCTCCCGCGATCGCCGCCTGCACGGCCTGGTGCAGCGGCCGGACCGCGAACCGCTGCCCGTACACCTGGCAGTAGAAGGCGCACTTCTGCGACTCGGTGACGCCAGGTTTATCGTAGTAGTAGTCCCAGATCCCCGGGATGTCCATACAGGTATCGGCGATCACGTGACCCCCGGCGCGATGGATGGCCGCGAGGTGCCCCATGCGCTCCGCGAGCTCGAGCGTGAGCGAGCTGACCAGGATCCACGTGTCGACGGCGAAGCGCTTGCCCTCGACCTGGGCGGCGATCTCCCCGACCTGGCGGATGGTGAGGTGCGGGCAGCCGAGCATGGCGAACTCGATCGGGCCCGGCTCGCCGCGGAACATCTCGCGGATGCAGTCCAGGTCGGCATCGGTGATCTTCACGTGGGCCACCGGCTCGTTGCCGCCAAAGGCGGCCTCGATCGTCGGCGCCTCCGGCGTGACGCCGACGATGTGGTACATCGCTACCGACCCCGCCGTGGCGAGCTCGGCTCCGAACTGGACGAAGCCCTCGGGCGTGGGCCGCCGGCCGATCCCCGTGAAGACGGGCACCTCCGGGCCTTTCCACCGGCGCGGGTACGCGTAGCCCAGAAGGCTCCAGTCGAAGTCGGTCTCGACCGTGGCCTCGACCTCGACGAGCACCTGTCCGCGCCGGTTCTCATCGAGCAGGAAGCCGTACTCCGGGACGCGCCCGGTGACCGCCGCGCACAGGGCGCTGATCGACGACTCGCGGTTCGTACGGGCGCCGAGCACCGAGTTCACATACGGCGAGGCGCTCGACTCGGAGAACGCCACCACCTCGCCGAACGCCGGCACGTTCTTCTCGAGCTCCGGCGTGCAGCTGAGCGTCATGGTGGCGCCGATGCGCCGGTACATCTCGTTGCTCGTCTCCACGCGGGCACGAGCCTCTGCAGGAGGCGCCCAGAGGTGCTCCTCGATGTAGGCCAGATCCATGCTCGGGTTGACCGTGGGCGAGATCACGCACGTCGCGCCGGCCGCGACCAGCTTGCTGACGAAGTAGAGGTCGCCTTCCTGGGCGCTGGCCGCGACGTGAGCCCGAGTGATGGGCACCATCCGCTTGGCGTAGAACGCCTTGCCAGTGCCCACCTGAACCTTCATCGCCAGCGCTGTGCCCTCGCCGTAGCGACCTTCCAGCATGTCGCGTTCGAGGCCTGTCAGCTCCATCGCTTCCCTTTCTCCTGCGCTTCCGTGCGGTCCGCGTTCACCTCAGGGCGTTGGCGGGGTCACCACATTGCGGGGCTCGCCGTCTAGGAACCACACGACATTCTCTGTGCAGACCGCCTTGAGATCCGCGACGGCCTCGCGCGTCTTGAACCCAATGTGAGGGGTGATGACGACGTTGTCCAGCGCCAGGAGCTCGCGGCCGCTGGCCCGCGACAGGTCCGCGTCGTCCAGCCCGGCGCCGGCGAGCCGGCCCTCGAGCAGCGCCGCGCAGAGCGCGTCCTGGTCGAGCAGGCGGGCCCGCGCCGTGTTGATGAGCAGAGCCGAGGGCTTCATGAGGCGGAGCAGCCCGTCGCCGACGAAGCCCTCGGTGGCCGGCGTCAGCGGCGCGTGCAGCGTGACGACGTCGCTCTCGGCGAAGAGCTCGGCGACGGGCACGTAGCGCAGACCGACCTCGTCGACGAGGGCCGGATCCGGGGCGGTGTCGTAGGCCAGCACGCCCATCCCCAGACACGCGCCGAAGCGGGCGACCTGCCGGCCGATGGCGCCGGTCCCAACGACGCCGAGGGTCTTGCCGCGAAGCTGACCGCCGACCGGCGCGTCCCACTCGATGGCGCCGCTCCGTCGCACCTCGCGATCGACCGCCGGGATCGACCGCGCGACGGCGAGCATCAGGCTCAGCGCCAGCTCGGTGACGGCGACCGTGGCGTAGGAGGGCACCCGGCACACCGTGACGCCGTGCCGGGCCGCCGCGGCCGTGTCGACAAGGTCGGTGCCCGTCGCCGCCAGCGACACCATCCGCAGACCGGGGAGACGCGCAAAGACGTCAGCGTCCATGCGCGTCCAGCTGTTGATGACGACCTCGGCATCGCAGACGCGCGCGACGAGCTCATCGGCGTCCGCCGGCATGCCGGCATACGAACGCACCTCGCCCCTGCGTTGAAGCCGAACGAGGTTCTCCGCCCCGATATCCATACCATCGAGAATGACGATCCGCATCGCCCGCCCTGCCCGAGTCCGGAACCGCCGCGACCGGCGGCCCGCCGCGTGAGTATCATCATTCTCGCCGCCCGAACGTCAAGATCTAACAGGATCGGTCCAGTATGATGGACGGCAATGCCGCCCGGTCGCGGCCCTTTCGGTAGGGTCCCACCCGCTGGACGAGCACGTCTGAGCTGTTGACCTGCCAGCGCGCCCGGCTTCATGATGGGCGCCACCATGGAGCAGCCGACGATCATCGACGCCGTTCGCGAGGCCGCCCGGGGTCTGGACTTTTACTGGCCGGGCGCGAGCGTCAGCGAAGCCTGCGAGCGCTACGGCCTGCGCCCCGAGCAGGTCATCAAGATGGCCTCCAACGAGAACGCCTACGGCTCCTCACCGCGGGCCGTCGCCGCCGCCCGCGAGGCCCTCGCCCACGCCAACGTCTACCCGTCGGCCAGGTACGACTACGCGGGCCTCAAACGGGCCTTCGCGCAGTACGCCGGCGTACCCGCCGACATGATCGTGCCGGGACCCGGCTCGGAGTCGGTGGCCCGCTACATAACGCACCTCTTCGTGAGTCCCGGCGACGAGGTGGTCACAGGGACGCAGAGCTACGACGGCCACCGTTGGGTCTCGCAGCTCATGGGCGGCGTCGTCCGCGAGGTGCCGCTGGTCGACTACCGCTACGACCTGGACGCCATGCTCGCCGCCGTGGGCGATCGCACGCGCATCGTTTGGCTCTGCAACCCGGTCAACCCAACGGGCACCGTCCTGTCGCGCGACGAGGCGCGGCGGGTGGTCGAAGCGGTGCCGCCCGACGTGGCCGTGGTCTTCGACCAGGCCTACCGCGAGTACGTGGACGACCCCGACTACGGCGATGGGCTCGAGCTCCTGCGCGCCGGCCATCGCAACGTCGTCGTACTGCGCACGCTGTCCAAGATCTTCGGGCTGGCGGCAGTGCGTCTGGGCTACGGCATCGCCGACCCGGCGATCGGCGCAATCATCGACAGCACGTGCGAGCCGTTCCACCTCAGCGGCCCCTCCTGCGCGGCCGGCGTGGCGGCGGTGACGCAGGACCTGGCATGGGCCAAAGAGCACCGCGACCTGATCGTGAGCGAACGCGCGCGCCTGCAGCACGGGCTGGCGGACCTGGGTCTGGGCGTCGTCCCGAGCCAGGGCAACTTCGTCTTGTTCGACGTCGGCCGGGACGCGACGGACCTCTACGAGCGCCTCATGAGCCACGGGATCATCCTGCGGCTGGGCTCCATCTGGCGCTACGACACGCACCTGCGCGTCACGGTGGGCACGCCCGAGCAGAACGACCGGCTGCTGACCGCCCTTGCCCACGAACTCGGCCCGGCGATCGGCTGAGCCAGACCGACGACCGGCCGGTCGACGGCCGGCGTGGTCTGCTGCCCGTTCCCGGCGAGGCACAGGCGGGCCACGCCTCCGCCGCGTGCCCGCTCTCCGATCAGCGCGTCGAGGCGAGGCTGAGCGCGGTCGCCAGGATGCGCGCCACCTCCGGCGGCGTCGCGGCGACCGGGATGCCGGCCCGCTGCAGGGCGGCCTTCTTGTCGGCGGCGGTGCCGGACGAGCCGTCGACGATCGCGCCGGCGTGCCCCATCCGCTTGCCGGGGGGCGCGCTGAAGCCGGCGATGTAGGCCACCACTGGCTTCCAGATGTGCTCGAGAACGTAGCGGGCGGCGCGCTCCTCGTCGTCGCCGCCGATCTCGCCGATGAGCACGATCGCCTCGGTGTCGTCGTCGCCGTCGAACAGCTCGAGACACTCGATGAAGCCGACGCCGTGGATCGGGTCGCCGCCCATGCCGACCGCGGTCGACTGGCCGATGCCCGCCTTGGTGAGCTCGTACACGACCTCGTACGTGAGCGTCCCGGAACGCGAGATCACGCCGACGGGGCCGGGCAGGAAGACCTCGGCCGGCATGATCCCGGTGCTGCACTGCCCCGGCGTGATCACGCCGGGGCAGTTGGGGCCGACGAGCGTCGTGCCGGTGGCGGCAAAGTGCGCCGCCACCTCGGCCATGTCACGCGCGGGAATCCCCTCCGTGACGCACACGACGAGCCGGATGCCGGCGTCGGCGGCCTCGAGCATGGCGTCGCGCGCGTAGCGCGCCGGGACGAAGAGCACCGCGACGTCGGCGCTCGTCTCCTCAACCGCCGTCGCCACCGTGCCGAAGACGGGCAGGCCGTCGACGACGCGGCCTCCCTTGCCGGGAGAGACCCCGGCGACGACGTTCGTCCCGGCGGCGCGCATGCGGGCCGTGTGGAGGGCGCCCTCGCGTCCCGTGACGCCCTGCACCAGGACGCGGCTGTGCTGGTCGATGAGGATGGCCATGTCAGTCCTCCGAACCGGTCTCGGCGAGCGCCCGCTCGCGAGCGGCGGCCACGACGAGTCGAACAGCCTCGGCGGCGCTCCCGGCGATCGTGAGCTCTTCGGCGCCGGCGGCAGCCAGGATGGCGCGGCCCTCGGCCGCGGCATTGCCGTCGAGGCGAACGACCACCGGCACAGCGACGCCGGCGTCTGCCAGCGCCCGGAGCAGGCCGCGAGCGACCTCGTCGCCGCGCGTGATGCCGCCGAAGATGCTCACCAGGATGGCGTGGACGCCGCGCGCAGACACGATGAGCTTCAGGGCCTCGGTGACGACGTCGGCGCGGGCGCCGCCGCCGATGTCGCAGAAGTCGGCGGCCGATCCGCCGGCCGTAGCAATCTGGTCGAGCGTGCTCATCACCAGGCCGGCGCCGTTGCCGAGCACGCCGATGTCGCCGTCCAGCGACACGTAGGCGATGCCGGCCTGCCGGGCGCGCGCCTCGGCCTCGTCCTCGACGCGGGCCGAGGCCAGGTCGGCCTGCCGGTAGAGCGCGTTCTCGTCGATCGTCACCTTGCTGTCGAGACACACGAGATCGCCGGCCGCCGTCACCACCAGAGGATTGATCTCGACGAGCGTCGCGTCGCGATCGCGGTAGAGGCGCCACGCCTTCTGCACGACGGCCGCCAGCTCCCCGTTCAGCGGCCGTCCGTCGGACGTGACGGCCGCCGGGTCGAGCCCGGCCGCGTTGAGCACATCGCGGATCTGGTACTCCACAGGGCCGAGGAGAGGATCAAGCGGCCGGCGGACGAGCGCGCCGGCGTCGTCGCGGGCGACTTCCTCGATATCGACGCCGCCCCGCCGTGAGAAGACGAGCACGGGGCCGCGCTCGGCTCGCGAGGCGGCGATCGCCAGATACAGCTCGCGCTCAACGGCGACCGCCTGCTCGACCAGCACGCAGCTGACCCGGCGGCCGGCGATGGTCATGGCCAGCACCTCGGGCACAGCCGTGGCGACCTCCTCCGGCGTGCGGCAGAGGCGCACGCCGCCCGCCTTGCCGCGGCCGCCGGCCTGCACCTGGGCCTTGACGACCACCGGCAGGCCGATGCGTTCGGCCGCTGACTGGGCCTCGGCCACGTCGCTCGCCGTCGCCGACGGGAGAACGGGCAGGCCCGCCTCCAGGAACAGCTCCTTGCCTTGATGCTCCAGCAGATCCACGGGGCTACTCCCTCGGGCGGGCGCCGTCGCACCCGGCCGCCAGCTCCGCGCCCAGGCGGAACGCCTCTGCGTTGAGCTCCCGGAACCGCCGGGGCACTCGCCGCAGGACCGCCTCCTCAACAGCTGCGGCCGGCAGCACACGGGTCAGCGACACGAACGCCCCGACCGCGACGATGTTGGCGACCACCGTCTTGCCGAGCCGTTCGACCGCCAGTTGCGCAAAGGGGATGCCGCAGACACGGCGCCCGGGCGGCGCGGCGCCGGGGTCGATGAGCCCCGCGTCGTAGACGAGCAGACCGCCCTCGCGGGTGTCGCCCGCGTACGTGTCGTACGCCTCCTGCGAGAGGCAGAGGCTGGCGTGCGGCGCATGCACCTCCGGGTAGTCGATCTCGTCGCTGCTGACGATGACCTCCGCCTTGGAGGCGCCGCCGCGCGCCGCCGGACCGTAGCTCTGGGTCTGGACCACGTGCTTGCCGAGCGCGGTCGCGGCTTCCGCGAGGATCGTGGCGGCCAGAAGCACGCCCTGCCCGCCCGACCCCGAGAGCCGGATCTCGACGCGATCGGAGGGGACCAGCTCGTCAGCCATCCCTGCCCTCGCGCGCCAGCTCCCTCAGCTTGGCGAGGCCCGCGATCAGCTCGTCACGCTCGGCGTGGTGGAGCACGCCCACCGGGTAGCGGTCATGTGTCCGCGAGTCGGCCTCCTGGAACCTGGCGACGGGCACCGCGTGCTCCTTCTGGGCGAGGAGGAACTCGCCGGGGTCGGCCGTGAGATTGAAGCGCCCGTAGTACACCGGGCACACGGACATCGCCTCGACCATCGAGAACCCCTCGTGCACGATTCCGCCGGCGATCAGCTCGACGAGCTGGCGGTAGGCGTAGGGGGTGCCGCGGGCAACGTAGGTCGCTCCCGCGGCATGCGCCAGCGCGCAGATGTCGAAGGCAGGCTCGATGTTGCCGTAGGTGCTCGTCGTCGAGTGATCGCCCAAGTGCGTCGCGGGGCTCGTCTGCCCGCCGGTCATGCCGTAGATGGAGTTGTTGAACACGAGGGCGGTGAGATTGACGTTGCGCCGCGCCGCGTGGATCAGGTGGTTGCCGCCGATGGCCGTGGAGTCGCCGTCGCCCATGACGACGATCACGTGGAGCGAGGGGTCGGCGGCCTTGGCCCCCGTCGCCACGGCGAGGGCGCGGCCGTGAGCGGTGTGGACGGTGCTGCAGTCGATGTACTGGGAGACCCGACCGCTGCAGCCGATCCCGGCGACGACCACGACCTTGTCGCGCTCGAGCCGGAGGCCAAGGAGCGCGTCGATGAGCGCCCGGGTCACGATGCCGTTCGAGCAACCGGGACACCAGATCGTCTTGGTCGTGCGCAGCCAGGTGGCGATCTCCGCGGTCGTGTGCGGCGTGATCCGCGGTGGGACGCACTCCTTGGCGCAGGAGGCCTCGAGCCGTTTGCGGTCGACGAGGGCGTTCACGGCGTCTCCCAGTTGTGGTAGTAGAACTCCTGCCTCACCAGAGCCTCGATCTCGGCAGGCGCGATGAGCTTGCCGTCCACACGACCGTAGTCGACGACCTTGGCGCGCCCCGCTACGGCGGCGCGCACCTCCCAGGCGATCTGCCGGAGATTCATCTCGGGGACGATCACGGTGCGCACTTGCTCGGCCATGTGGTCGACAGCGCGTGTCGGGAAGGGCCAGAGGGTGATGGGCCGAACCATGCCGACCTTGACGCCCCGGGCGCGTGCCCACCTGACGACGGCCCGCGCCGAACGGGCGACGGAGCCGTAGGCGAAGACGGCAACCTCCGCGTCCTCCATCTCCACCTCCTCGACGCGAGCGATCGCGTCGCGATGATGGTAGATCTTCTCGCGCAGGTACCGCCCCAGGTCGCTGGCTACCTCCGGACTCCCCGTGTCCGGGGCGCCGCTGCGCCGGTTGTAGACGAGACCCGTGACGTGGACCTTGAAGCGTGAGCCGAGGGCGGGTCGCGGCAGGATGTTGTCGAGCGTCGAGGCGATCGTGTCGTAGTCGGAGGGATCACAGTCCGGCTCCCCGCGCTCGGGAACGCGCAACTCGCCGGGATCGGGGAGGGTAACCGCCTCCCGCATGTGACCGATGAGCGCGTCCGAGAGGATGATCACCGGCGTGCGGTACTCCTCGGCCAGGGCGAAGGCCTCGACGGTCAGCGTGTAGCACTCCCGCACCCCGCTCGGCACGAGGGCGATCACCGAGTGCTCGCCGTGCGTGCCCCAGCGGGCCTGCATCACGTCGCCCTGACTGGGCTCCGTCGGCAGGCCGGTGGACGGGCCGCCGCGCATGACGTCGACGATGACGCAGGGGATCTGCGCCATCGCCGCGAAGCCGATCATCTCCTGCATGAGGCTGAAGCCTGGGCCGGAGGTGGCGGTCAGCGCCTTCTGGCCGGCCAGAGAGGCGCCGCACACGGCGGCTATCGAGGCGATCTCGTCCTCCATCTGAAGGAAGGTGCCGCCGACCTCCGGCATCCGCCGGCCCAGCACCTCGGCGATCTCCGTCGACGGGGTGATGGGGTAGCCGGCGTAGAAGCGCGCCCCCGCGGCGATGGCGCCCTCGGCGACGGCCTCGTTGCCCTGGAGCAGCACGGGAGCGGAGGTCACGTCAGCCGCCCTCCGCCTCGGCGCTGCACAGGTCGCCGGCGGCGGCCTTCGCGGCCGCCGCCGCTTGCGTCGCCTTCTTGCGCACGCGCCGCTCGATCGCGATGGCGAAGTCCGGGCAGTGCAGCTCGCAGATCAGGCACTGGGTGCACTCCTCGGGACGCGCGACGCCCGGGTAGCCGAGGTCGTCGCGATCGAAGACGCGCTGCGGACAGAGCGTCACGCAGATCCCGCACGCCTTGCACTGAGCCAGATCGAGCGTGATCGGGCCCGCCTGCCTTTCCGGTCTGTCGTCATGCGTCACGGCGCCCCCCTGTTGATCAGGGCTCTGCGTTGATCATCGGCAGATCGATGCCGCTTTCCTGAGCTTTTTCGATGGCAACCGGATAGCCCGCGTCGGCGTGACGCATGACGCCCGTCCCCGGGTCCGTGGTCAGGACCCGGCGCAGGCGCTCGGCCATCATATCGCTGCCGTCGGCGACCACGACCATGCCGGCGTGCAGGCTCTTGCCTATGCCTACGCCGCCGCCGTGGTGGAAGCTCACCCAGCTCGCGCCGGCGGCGGTGTTGAGCAGCGCGTTCAGAATCGGCCAGTCGGCGATCGCGTCGCTGCCGTCGCGCATGCCCTCGGTCTCGCGATACGGGCTCGCCACCGAACCGGAGTCGAGGTGGTCGCGACCGATGACGATCGGCGCCTTGACCTCACCCGTGCGCACCAGCTCGTTGAAGATCTGGCCGGCCTTGGCGCGCTCGCCGTACTCGAGCCAGCAAATGCGGCAGGGCAGCCCCTGGAAGTGGACCTTCTCGGCGGCCATGCGCAGCCAGCGCGACACCATCTCGTTCTCAGGGAACGCCTCGAGCAGGGCGCGGTCGGTCCGCGCGATGTCGGCCGGGTCGCCGCTCAGCGCCGCCCAACGGAAGGGGCCGTTGCCCCGGCAGAAGAGCGGCCGGATGTAGGCCGGCACGAAGCCGGGGAAGGCGAAGGCGTCCTCGTAGCCGGCCGCCTTGGCCTCGCCGCGGATGTTGTTGCCGTAGTCGAACACGTGAGCGCCCATCCGCTGCAGGGCGACCATCGCCTGCACGTGGACGACGATGCTGGCGACGGCCCGGCGCACGTACTCCTGCGGGTCGCGCCGGCGCAGCTCGCGCGCCTCGATCAGGTTCATGCCGTTGGGGACGTAGCCGTTGAGGGTGTCGTGCGCCGAGGTCTGGTCGGTCACCAGATCCGGGGCGATGCCGCGCCGCACCATCTCGGGGTAGACGTCGGCGGCGTTGCCGAGCAGGCCGATCGAGAGCGGCTTCTTCGCCTTGACGGCCTCGCCGGCGAGGCGCAGCGCCTCGTCCAGCGTGTTCGCCGAGACGTCCAGGTAGGCGGTCTCCAGCCGGCGCCGGATGCGCTCGGCGTCGACCTCGACGCAGAGCGCCACGCCGCCGGCCATCGTGACCGCCAGCGGCTGGGCACCGCCCATGCCGCCGAGGCCGGCCGTCAGGACGAGCTTGCCCGTCAGATCGCCACCGTAGTGCTTCTGCCCAGCGGCGGCAAACGTCTGGTAGGTGCCCTGGAGGATGCCCTGCGTGCCGATGTAGATCCACGACCCGGCGGTCATCTGACCGTACATCGTCAGGCCCAGGGCATCCAGCCGGCGAAACTCGTCCCAGTTCGCCCAGTCGGGGACGAGGTTGGCATTGGCGATGAGTACCCGCGGGGCCATCTCGTGGGTCTGGAACACGCCGACGGGCTTGCCGCTCTGGACGAGCAAGGTTTCATCGTCCTTGAGGCGGCGCAGCGTGGCGACGATCGCGTCGAAGCTCGCCCAGTCACGCGCCGCCTTGCCGGCGCCGCCGTAGACGATCAGCTGGTCGGGAGCCTCGGCCACGTCGGGGTCGAGATTGTTCATGAGCATGCGCAGGGCGGCCTCCTGCTGCCAGCCACGGCAGCTCAGCTCGGTGCCGCGCGGCGCGCGCACCACGCGAGGTCCCGCAACAGGGCTACCGCTCGGTGTCTGTTCCACTAGAAGCCTCGTTCTCGTTCCGTTGGTTCTACCGTCCTGCCGGCCCCGGCCTCGTCTCTCAGCCGAGCAGCCTCTTGCAGAGCACGACCGCGCCCGGGGCGTCCGAGGCGTAACCGTCGGCCTTGATCTCGTCCGCGTACGCCTGCGTGAGCGGCGCGCCACCGACGATGGCCCTGGCGCGGAGCCCGGCGGCGTGCATCTGGCCGACGGTCGCATTCATGTTGGGCATCGTCGTCACGAGCAGCGCCGACATGCCGACGACGTCGGCGTCGTTCTCCTTGGCGGCCGCGACGAACGCCTCGGGCGACACGTCGGTGCCCAGGTCGACGACGGTGAAGCCGGCGCCTTCGAGCATCAGCGCGACCAGGTTCTTGCCGATGTCGTGCAGGTCGCCCTTGACGGCGCCGATCACAACGGTGCCCTTGCCGCCGCTCTGCTGCGCGAGCAGGAGCGGCTTGATGAGGGCAAGGCCCTCCTGCATGGCCTCGGCCGAGATCAGCATCTCGGGGATGAACAGCTCGCCCCGGCTGAACATGTCGCCGACCACGTCCATGGCCGCGATCAGCCCGTTGTCGAGGATGTCGCTCGCGTCTTTGCCCTCGTCGAGCGCCGCCCGTACGAGCCGCGGCGCCTCGTCGACGTCGCCCTCGAGAATCGCCTTCTGCAAGTCTTCAAACGCCATGGTTCCTCCAGACTGTCCGTGTGTCTCGCGTCACTTGGCCAGGGCCTTGTCGGCCGCCTTGACCACGTTGTCCATGTCGCGCCTGACGTCCTCGGGCAGCGGCAGCGGCTCGAGGTCCTTCTTGAGCTCCCGGTAGAGCTCGGTAGCGCGCGTCTGGAGGTCCTTGCGACCCGCGTTGATCCAGTTGTCGAGCACGTCGGGGACGAACAGGTCGGGCCGGATCATCTCGCGACAGTGACGCAGCGTGTGCTTGCGACGCAGGTAATGGCCGCCCGGACCGGCCTCGACGATCTCCTGCTCGGCCAGCGTCTCGTCGTCGACCTGCACACCGGCGACGGTGCGCTGTACGACGGCGAGGATGCGGTCGTCGATGACGAGCTGCACAGGGCTCGCGAGCGTGGAGCCGCCGAGACGGCCGGCGCCGTAGAGGATGTCGGCGCCCGCCATGGAGAGGATCGTCGGCTGCAGCACCTTCTCGGCGGCCGTCTGCCCGTCGGGCACGTAGGAGTCGGCCATCAGCGAGAAGGTCTCGACCGGCACGCCGATGCCCTCCTTGAAGAACTGTGAGCAGGCGGCGCGGGTCAGGATCGTCTCGCTGCTGGCGAGCAGGGCGTTGCCCGTGCCCAGGTCCATCGTCGTGTTGAAGACGGTGGCGATGAACGGCAGGCCGGGTTTGAGCATCTGCGACATGACGAGGAACGCGAGGAGCTCGACCGCTTCGAGCAGCACGGTGCCGGCGATGGTGCCGGGGCCGGTGGCGCCGAGGACGGGCAGCGAGTTGGCGGCCACGGGGATGCCGTACTCGGCGGCGCCGAGCAGCTGGGCCATGTCCATGTCCTTGTAGACGAGGGGGCTCAGCGATGTGGGGTTGATCAGGAGCAGCGGGCGCTCGCGCAGCGCTTCGACGCTGCCGGCGCGGGCCAGCATGAGGTCGAACAGGTACGGGACGCTCTCGTAGCAGTAGGCGAGGAGCATGAGCGGCTTGGACGTGTTCTGGAGCTGCACGTTGAGGCCGTGCACGTCGGCGGTCTCCGGCGGCGCGTCCATCGGCGTCTGGATGGCACAGACGTCGATGTTGGGCAGCTTCTCGACGAGCCGGCACCACTGAGCGAAGCGCTCGTGCGTGTTCTCGACGTAGTCGCCCGCGTCGGGATCCAGGTAGCGCATGGTCTGCACGCAGGTGGTGGAGAAGAACCTGCCCGACGGATCAGGGACGGTGAAGTCGTGCTTCGCGTCGCCGCCCTTGACCGTGACCGACTTGGGCACGCTGGCCAGAGCCGCCTCGACCGTGTCCTTTGGGAAGCGCACCATCCGCGTCTCCCGGTCGACCTGGGCGCCGGCGGCGGCGAGCTTGGCGAGCGCCTTCTCGTAGTCGACCTTGACGCCGTGGTCGCTCAGGATGCGAAGGGCCTTCTCCAAGATGGAGTCGATGTCGTCTCTGCTGAGTGGTTGTACCCGGAGGGATCTCGCCATGGGTGGTCTCCTTCGCTTGGTCTCCTGATCGAGGTCGACTGTCTCGTCTCAACCTACGCGCCAGCCTCAGAACGTTCAACACCGATCACCAGCCGTCCAGAATACGGGACGGAATCGGCGACCCCGAGTGGCGCCGGTGGCCGGTGCTGAGGCGCCGTGCGATCAGGAGAGAGGAAGGGAAGCGAGCGGCGCGTCGGAGGCGTCGAGGACCGCGGCGGCGCTGGCGTGGAGGAAACGGTGGGAACGGCGCCGCCGCCGGGGGCCGCCCGGCCCTGAGGCCGCTCAGACGCCGAAGTCGCGCGCGCCGCTCCAGGAGTAGGCGGCGGCCAGCTCGCCGGCGGCCGCCTGAACGAGCACCGACAACTCGGCGACGCCGCGCACGCCGACCCTCCACGTGGGCCCGATGACGTTGACCCCGACTGGCGGCCGGATGCCGGCCGCCGCGCAGGTGATGGCCGTCACCCCCGGCTCGACGGCGTCGGCCACGATGTGGGGCCGGGAGGGATCGGCGAAGGCGGCGCCGGCCGACGTGCCGGCCCGGCTCACGCGGCGGCCGGTCCAGCCGGCGCAGCGAAGCTCGTAGGCGCTCTCGACCTGGTCCAGGTAGAGCGCGTCCGCGCCGTCCTGGACCACCAGGCTGGCCGTCTCGCCACTGGCGTCGCGCAGGCGCACGAGGATAGGACGGGCGACCGTCTGCAGCCGCTCCGTCCAGCCGAAGGGCGACTCGAAGGCGACCAGCCTGGGTCCCAACCCGAAGGCGCCGTCGCCTCCGGGGGCCACGAGGTCCGCCTCCATCAGCGCCGCCAGGATGAGATCGACGGCGTCGCGCGGCAGCCCCGTGATCGCCGCGACCTCGCCCGCGCCCAGGCCGCCGCCGACGGACAGGATCGCCTCGATCACGCTCAGTCCGTCGGCGAAACGAAAGCCGTCCGGCCGGCGCTCCAGCAGGCGCCGGCCACAGACCCAGCCACGGTCGGCCCGGCTGTACGTGAGGTACCCGCGGGCGCGCAGCATACGCAGCAGGTTGTACAGGCTGGAGCGCGGGATGCCGCAGGCCGCCGCGATCTCCGCGGCCGGCACCGGCACCGTCTGCCGCTCGAAGAACTCGAGCACGTCCAGCGTGCGCAGCGCCGCCTGCGCCGCACGCCCGTCTCCTGCTGTACCGCGTTCCCTCATGCGCCTCACCTGCCCCCGGTGCCCCGGTCGGTCGCCGGGATCGCCGCGCCCCTACAATGAATCAGCCCGGGCAGAGGCACGCAACCCGGGCGACCGAAGCGCCGAAGGGGGCCGTTTTGCAGCGCTCCCGGCGGTTCGCTATCGTGAGCCCATGGTTGAACCTCCGACATCCGGCCAGGCGACGGCCGAGGGATCGGCCGCCCGCGCGCTGGACGTCCTCGAGTTCCTGGCCCGCCGCTCCACGCCGGCCCCGGCGGCCATCATCGCCATGTCGTGCTCGATCCCGCGGTCGAGCCTCTACGCCCTCCTGCGCTCACTCAGGGAGCGCCGCTACGTTGTGTACCACTCGAAGGAGCGCACCTGGAGCCTGGGCGCGGCGGCCCACGAGCTGAGCGACGCCGCGCCGCTCTTCTCTCACGGCCTGGCGGTGCTGCGGGCCTTCACGACCGCGCCCGGCGGGCTCACGCCGCGCGACATCGCCGTCCGCGGCGACCTCCCGCGATCGGTCGTCGAGCGCATCGTGCCCTACCTCGAAGAGTGCGACCTGGTGCGCGCCGACGCCGACGGCACCTACTCGCTCGGCCTCGAGCTGGTCAGCCTGGCCTCGCGCGTGGCCACCGTCGACTACCTGCGCATTGTGGCCAGGCCGCTCCTGACACAACTCCGCGACGCCACCCGCGAGACGGCCAGTCTCATCGTGCTGAGCGGCGATCACGGCCTCTACATCGACCAGATCGAGAGCCCCTACGTCCTGCGCATCACCGGCTGGGTCGGGCGCCGGGTGCCGCTCCAGGATACGGCGACCGGCGCCGCCTTCGCCGACCGCGGCGCCTCGCACGTCGTCCACGACGGCGTGGAGCCGGGCGTGACCTCCGTCGCCTGCGCTCTCGACATCCCCGACCAGGCCGCCGCCATCAGCATCCTCGCGCCGACGTGGCGCCTGCGCGAGTTCGGCATGGAGCGAGCGCAGCGCATGGTCGAGACCGTGGCGCGCCAGATCGCGCTGCGAGCGCGCAGCGGGTAGCATCCACCGGCACGTCGCGCCGGTGGCGCGATGCCCTCCCTGCGGCATCTCAACGGTGCATGCTGCCACTACACGCCGCTCGTCTGACCGGGTTACTCTGAGGAGAACCCGTACGGCATCGCCACAACCGCGAGACTGGAGGCATGTGTGGACATCCTGACGGGGCTCAGGCAAGCCATCGACAACTACGACACCGCGGCCGCCGCCGCGTGCGCGCGCCAGGCGGTCGATGAGGGCATCGACCCGCGTGGAAGCCTTCGACGCGATGACGGCTGCGATCAAGAAGATCGGCGACGAGTTCGAGGAGGGCACGCGCTGGCTGCCCGACCTGATCGGCGCGGCCGACGCCATGAAGGCGGCGACGCCGATCCTCGAGGAGGCGCTCAGCGCGCGGGGCGGCACGCGCAGCTCGCTCGGCACGGTCGTCGCCGGCACCGTCCAGGGCGACATCCACTCCATCGGCATCGAGATGGTCTGCACTCTCCTCGTCGCCGCCGGGTTCGAGGTCTACTACCTCGGCATCGACGTCCCCGCCGTGAAGTTCGTCGAGGCCGTGCGCGACAAGAACGCCGACGTCGTCGCCCTCTCGGCGCTGCTGACCGTCACCTCAATCGAGGACAAGAAGGTCATCGAGCTGCTCAAGCAGGCCGGCCTGCGCGACCAGGTCAAGGTGATGGTGGGCGGCGGCGCGATCAACGCCGACTTCGCGGCGAGCATCGGCGCCGACGGCTACGAGCCGGCCGCGCCCGGCGCGGTCGAGCTGGCGAAGACCTTCGTCGGCGCGGCCTGAGAGGAGGAACCATGCAACACGGCTACCTGCGGCGCTTCGCCCCGGTCGACGTCCTCAGCGAACGCGAGCTCTCCGCCATCCACCAGGCCGCCCTCGAGATCCTCGAGACCGGCGGCGCCAGCATCCACCACGCCAGGACCCAGGACCTGCTCGCGGAGGCCGGCTGCCGCGTCGACCACGAGGCCGCCCGGGTCCACATCCCGCCGGCGCTGGCCGAGGAGTGCCTGCGCTCGGTGCCGTCGAGCTACCAGATCGTGGCCCGCGACCGCGCCATGGACGTGCGCATCGGCGGCGACCGCGTGCACTTCCTCCAGGGGATGGGCATGCGCTACGTCGACACCCAGACCTGGGAGCTGCGATCGGCCACCCTGCGCGAGCACGCCGAGGTGCAGATCGTCGGCGACGCCCTGCCCAACGTGCACGTCATGGACGCCCTCTTCACCTTCACCGACCTCAAGGGCGTCCCCGGCATCATGCAGCAGCTCGAGGGCCTGGCCAACGGCTTCCGCTACTCGGTCAAGCCCCAGCACTACGGCTACCTCAAGGACTCGGACCAGTTCGCCATCAAGATGGCCCGGGCGCTCGGGGTGACGCTGGACGCCGAGATAGACGTCGCCCCGCCGGTGGCCTTCGGCGACGAGGCGCTCGAGGCCATCTGGCGGTTCGCCGAGCAGGGCTGGTGCGTGTGGGCGTCGCCCGGGGGCCGGGCGGGTGCAACCGCCCCCGGCCCCCTCGCCTCCGTCCAGGTGCAGTCCTGGGCCGGCACGATGGCCTTCATCGTCATCACCCAGCTCATCAACCGCGGCACCCCGGTCGGGCTGCATCCCTGCGACGGCGTCGTGCACGCCAAGTGGGCCCACGGCCTCCCCGCCGCGCCCGAGACCTGGTACACCCGCGCCATGACGAACCAGCTCTGCCGCAAGCACGGCATCCCCGTCACGACGGCGTCCGGCTTCTGCGGCCACGCCAAGATGTTCGACTACCAGGCGGGCATGGAGAAGTCGCTCGGCGTGCTCACCTCGGTGATGACCGGCAGCCACCTGCACACCCTGCAGGGGAGCTTCGCGCGGCGAGCTCGGCTACAGCAACGTGCTCCAGGTCCTCGACGAGGAGATCGCCGGCAACATCGGCCGCTACCTGCTGGGCACGGAGATCAGCGACGAGACGCTGGCCGTGGACGAGGCGCTGGCGGTGGGCACGGCCCCGGCGAGCTTCATGGGCCGGGCGCTCACCCGCCAGTACTGGGTCAAGGACCGCTACCAGCCGATCGTCGCCGACTGGGGCACGCACGTGGACTGGGTCCGCGGCGGCAAGAAGGACATCGTCACCCGCGCCCAGGAGAAGGTCGAGGCGATTCTGGCGGAGCACCGGGCGGCGCCGCTCGGCGACGAGCAGAGCGCCGCGATCGAGGACATCCTGGGCGAGGCCCGCGAGTACTACCGCGGCGTCGGTCTGATCGGCGAGGAGGAGTGGGCGCCGTACATGGCCGCGCTCGACGAGGCCGACCTGCCCTGACGGCGGGCCGGCCAGCGCCGCTACGCGCTGTCATCACTCGACCGCGATTCGGGATGAGGCTCGAATCGGTAGCCCATGCGCGCGGCGGTGATGAAGTAGCGAGGCTCTCCCGGGTTCGGCTCGAGCTTGTGCCGGATCTGCGCGAGAAAGACGCGCAGGTAGTGGGTCTCACGCTCGTACTTCGGCCCCCAGACCTCCTGCAGGAGCTGCCGCTGCGTGACGAGCCGTCCCGCGTTGCGCACGAGGACCTCGACGATGTGCCACTCGGTGGCGGTCAGACGCACCTCGCGCCCCTGGCGCAGGACGCGCTTGGCTCCCAGGTCGACCGTGAAGTCCGGGGTCTCCACGACGGCCTCCTCGTCGCTGGGGCTGGCCCGCCGCAGGGCCGCCCGCAGCCGGGCGAGGAGCTCGTCCATGCCGAAGGGCTTCTGGACGTAGTCGTCGGCGCCCGCGTCGAGCGCGGCGACCTTGTCGGCCTCACGATCTCGCGCCGACAGGACGACGATGGGCACGGGGCTCCAGCCCCTGATGCCCGCGATCACCTCCATCCCGTCGAGATCCGGCAGGCCGAGGTCCAGCACCACGACATCGGGATGCTCACTGGCGACGAGGCGCAGCGCCTCCTTGCCGGTCTGCGCCAGATCCAGCTCGTACCCTCGCGCCCGCAGGTTGATGCTCAGGGCGCGCAGCATCTGCGGTTCGTCGTCGACAACCAGCACGCGACTCATACTTCAGCCCTCAGGCGCACGACGATCGTCAGACCGCCTCCCGGCGTGTCGTCCGCCTCGATCGTGCCGCCCATCGCCTCCACGAACCCCTTCGCAACGGCGAGGCCCAGGCCGAGACCCTCTCGCCGTTTCGTGTCGCCCAGCCTCCGGAACGGAAGGAAGATCTGATCGCGCTCCTTCGGCGGCACTCCCGGCCCGCGATCCACCACCCGGATGTCGACGCCGGAGTCGACTCTGACCGGCGGTCACGCGTACAGGTTCCCCCTCCGAGTACGCCACGGCGTTGGCGATGATGTTCGCGAAGGCTCGCTCGAGCAAGACCGCGTCGCCACGGACCGGTGGCAGGTCCTCCGGCACGTCGTAGTAGACGAGAGAGGCCCCCGGTCCCAGAGCCCTCACGCTCTGGACGAGCGCGTCCTCGACCACGACCACCTCGTTCCGCACATCGACGGCGCCGGCTTGCAGGCGGCTCATGTCCAGCATGCTGGTCAACAGTCGCTCCATGCGATCGGTCTCCTCGTCAATGGTCGTCAGCAGCTCACGCTGGTCCTCCTGGGTCCAGTCGACGTCTTCTTGCAGCAGGCTGGTTACCGACGCTTTGATCGCGGCGAGCGGCGTCCGAACGTCGTGGGAGACGCTCGAGAGAATGCTTGTGCGCAACTCGTTGCCGGCCACCAGGTCTTCGGCCGCCGCCGCCTCCGCCTCCAGCCCTTCTCGCTCGACCGCGGCGGCCAGCTCCTTGGTGAACGCGTCGAGCAGATGAGTCTCCTCGTCCGCTTGCGCGATCGCGGGTGAGCCAACGAGGACGTGCTGAGCGTCCACGTCCAGCGTGAAGCCGGCGTCCGCGGGCGTGGCCGGCGCGTTGCCGCTGGCCGCCTCGAGATCCCAGCGCTCGCCCCGCCTGTGCAGGAGCGCCGTCCCATCCAGCGCGAAGGCGCGACGCAGGCTCTCCAGGACAGCCTCGGGACTCGATGTCCCGGCGAGTCTCATCAGCGTTTCGGCCTTGGCCCGCGCCCGCGTCGCCTGAGCCGACCGCCGCGCCGCCAGGGCGACGAAGCTGCTCATCATGATGGCGACGACCAGGAACACGGCCAGCGCGAGGAGGTTCTCCGGATCGCCAACCGTGAACGTGTAGAGGGGCGGCGTGAGGTACCAGTTGGCGAGGAGGAAGCCGATGACGGCGACGACGAGCGCCGGCCAGATCCCGCCCAGCGCCGCCACGCAGATGACGAGCAGCAGGTAGAGCAGCAGCACGCCCGAGAGCGACACCTGCTCGCGCATCTGGACGAGGATCCAGGTCAGGAGCGGCGCGGCGACAACGCCGAGCGCCAACCCAAACAGCACGCGGCGCCGTGGCAAGGCTCGCGGAGGGCGAACGCGCTTCCGGGGCGGCGACGGAGCTTCAAGCTCCGGATCGCGGCCGATCACGTGGACGTCCAGGCCGGTTCCGCATTCGCGGATCACCGTCCGGATGATCGAGCCGTACAGGAACTCATGCCACCGCGACTCCCTCGTGGCGCCCAGCAGGATGCGGGTCACGTTGAGAGATCGGGCTGCTTCCACAAGGGTCCGCCCCACGTCGGAGCCGGCGACCTCACGATACGTGCCGCCCAGGAGCTCGACGAGACGCCGCTGCTGTTCGAGCAACCCGGCCGAAGGCCCCGCCAGGCCGCTCTCGGGTCGGACGTGAACGGCGATCAGATCCGCGTTCAGCCGCTGCGCCATGCGCGCCGCGCGACGCACGAGCCTGTCGCCGTCCGGGAATCCCGCGAGGGCCACCAGGACGCGCTCGCGGGTCTCCCAAGGCTTCGAGATGCCGTGCCGGGCGCGGTACTCCTCGAGATCCGCCTCCACGCGGTCGGCGATCCACAGGAGGGCGAGCTCGCGCAGCGCGGAGAGGTTGCCGGGGCGGAAGAAGTTGCCCATCGCCGCGTCGATGCGCTCGGCCGGATAGATGTCGCCGCGACTGAGCCGCGCCCTGACGGTCTCAACCGCCAGGTCAACGAGTTGAAGCTGGTCGGCGCGGCGAACGACGGCGTCGGGGATGGTCTCGCGCTGGACGACACCGGTGATCTGCTCGACGACGTCGTTGAGCGATTCGAGGTGCTGGATGTTGAGGTTGGAGATGACGTTGATCCCGGCGTCCAGCAGTTCCTCGACGTCCTGCCAGCGCTTCTGGTTCCGCGACCCGGGCACGTTGGTGTGCGCCAGCTCGTCGACGAGCGCGGTCTCCGGGTGGCGAGCCAGCACGGCGTCCAGATCCATCTCCTCGAAGACGGCGTCGCGATAGTCGATCCGCGCCCGCGGAACCACCTCGAGGTCGCCGACCTGTTCGGCGGTCTTGACCCGTCCGTGAGGCTCGACGAACCCGATGACGACATCTTCGCCGCGGGCCCTGCGTCGGCGGCCCTCGTTGAGCATGGCGAACGTCTTGCCGACGCCTGGGGCCGCCCCCAGGTAGATTCGCAGCATACCCCGACCCATTGCGCCGTCCTGTGCTAGAGGCGTTCGTCGAGCGCGAGGTTGAGCTCGAGCACGTTGACCGTCGGTTCTCCGAGAAAGCCGAGCGATCGGCCTTTGCTTGCATCGTCGACGAGACGGAGGACTTCCGCAAGGGGCACGTCCCTGAGCAGCGCGACGCGCCGCGCCTGGAGGCGGGCGTTGGCGAGCGAGATGTGCGGGTCGAGCCCCGAGGCCGAGCCGGTGATGGCGTCGACCGGAACCGCTTCACCGGGCTCGAGTCGATTCGCCCGACGGTACTCGGCGGCACGCTCCCGCGCCGCCTCGATCAGGACCGGGTTGGTCGGACCCGAGGTTGGAGGCGCCGCTGGCCATGGCGTCGTAGCCGCCGCCGGCGGCCGACGGACGCGGGTGGAAGTACAGCGCCTCCGTGAACGACTGGCCGATCAGCGAGGATCCGCGCACCTCCCCGTCCACCTCGACCAGCGATCCGTCGGCGCGGCCGCCGAAGCCGAGCTGGGCGACGGCGGTGATCGTCAGCGGATAGACGAGCCCGGTCAGCACGGTCAGGCACAAGAAGACGACGAGCGCTGCCGGCAGTTGGCGTCGCATCAGCTCACTCCCAGCCCGACGAGGACGAGATCGATGCACTTGATGCCAACGAACGGGACGATCAGGCCCCCGAGCCCGTAGATCAGCAGGTTGCGCCGCAAGGCCCCCGCGGCGGAGAGAGCGCGGAAGCGGACACCTCGCAGCGCCAGGGGGATGAGGCCCACGATCACCAGCGCGTTGAAGATGACCGCGCTGAGGATGGCCGTCTGCGGCGTGGCCAGGTCCATCACGTTGAGCCGGTCGAGCGCGGGAAACGCGCCCGCGAACATCGCCGGGATGATAGCGAAGTACTTGGCCACGTCGTTCGAGATAGAGAACGTGGTGAGCGAGCCCCTGGTGATGAGCAGCTGCTTGCCGATCGCGACGATCTCGATGAGCTTGGTCGGGTTCGAGTCGAGATCGATCATGTTGCCGGCCTCGCGCGCCGCCTGGGTGCCGCTGTTCATGGCGACGCCGACGTCGGCCTGGGCCAGAGCCGGGGCGTCGTTCGTGCCGTCGCCCGTCATGGCCACGAGGGCGCCGCCGGCCTGCTCCTTGCGGATCAGGGCGATCTTGTCCTCCGGCGTCGCCTCGGCGAGGAAGTCGTCGACCCCGGCCTCGTCCGCGATGGCTCGCGCCGTCAGCGGATTGTCGCCGGTGATCATGATGGTGCGGATGCCCATCTTGCGCAGCTCGGCGAAGCGCTCCCGCATCCCCTCTTTGACGACGTCCTTGAGGGCCACCACGCCGAGGGCCGCGCCGTTCTCGGCGACAACCAGCGGCGTGCTTCCGGCGCCGGCCACCCGGTCGACGAGCTCGTCGAGCTCCGCCGGCGCCTACCGCCGCCCGCGGCCACCAGCCGCTTCATCGCGTCGACGGCGCCCTTGCGAATCGACCGGCCGTCGAGATCGACGCCGCTGATGCGCGTCTGGGCGCTAAACGGGATCAGCGTCGCTCCCGCCAGCTCCCGTCCCCGCAGCCGGAAGCGCTCCTTGGCGAGGACCACGATCGAGCGACCCTCCGGGGTTTCGTCGGCGAGGCTCGAGAGCTGCGCCGCCTCAGCCAGCTGACGCTCGGTGATCCCGGGCAGCGGCAGGAACTCCGCCGCCTGGCGATTCCCGAGCGTGATGGTGCCGGTCTTGTCGAGCAGGAGCGTCGAGCAGTCGCCGGCCGCCTCGACCGCCCGGCCCGACCGGGCGAGCACGTTATGCTGCACCAGACGGTCCATGCCGGCGATGCCGATCGCCGAGAGCAGAGCGCCGATCGTGGTCGGGATCAGGCAGACCAGCAGGGCGGCGAGAACGATCACGTCCTGACGGTCCCCCATGTAGACGGCAAACGGCTGGAGCGTCACGACCGCGATCAGGAAGATGATCGTAAGTCCCGCGAGCAGGATGTCGAGCGCGATCTCGTTCGGCGTCTTCTGGCGCGACGACCCGTCCACGAGCGAGATCATCCGGTCGAGGAAGCTCTCGCCGGGCTGCTGGGTCACGAGGACAACGATCTGGTCCGAGAGCACGCGCGTTCCGCCCGTCACGGCCGAGCGGTCGCCCCCAGACTCGCGAATCACCGGCGCCGACTCCCCCGTGATCGCCGATTCGTCGACGCTGGCGATGCCCTCGACAACCTCACCGTCGGCCGGAATGAGCTCGCCCGCGGACACGACGACGACGTCGCCGCGGGCGAGCCGGCTGGAGAGCACGTCCTCGAGCGTGCCGCCCTCCTGCCGGCGGTGAGCGACCGTCTCCGAACGCGTGCGCCTCAGCGTCTCCGCCTGAGCCTTGCCGCGGCCCTCGGCCATCGCCTCGGCGAAGTTGGCGAACAGAACCGTGAACCAGAGCCATACGGAGACTGACCACGCGAACAGCGTCGGGTTCACGGCGGCGAGGACCGTCACCAGCACGCTCACGACCTCGACCACGAACATCACGGGGTTGCGGGCCATGCGACGCGGGTCCAGTTTGAGCACCGCGTCGAGCGCCGCCCGCCGCAGGAGCCGGGAATCGAAGGTCGCCTTCGACGGACCGGCTCATAGCCCCAGTTGCTCCACGATCGGTCCCAGCGCCAGCGCCGGGAAGTAGGTGAGCCCGACGACGATCACGACGACGGCCAGAAGCATCACCACGAACAACGGGCTGTCCGTCGGAAGCGTCCCGGCGCTGGGAGGCTGCGCCTGCTTGCGGACCAGAGACCCGGCGATCGCCAGGACCGGGATGATCAGGAGGAACCTCCCGGCCAGCATCGCCAGGGCCCCCATGCCGTTGTACCAGGTGGTGTTGCCGCTCAGCCCGGCGAACGCGGACCCGTTGTTGTTCGCTTGGGAGGCGAAGGCGTACACGACTTCGCTGAGGCCGTGAGACCCGGGGTTGAGGATGGACTCCCGGGCGGGACCCAGCAGGACCGAGGCGGCGCTCAGCACGAGCACAAGGACCGGCACCACGAGGATGTACAGCACGACGAGCTTCATCTCGGCCGCCTCGATGCGTTTGCCCAGGTACTCGGGCGTGCGGCCAACCATGAGGCCGGAGATGAAGACGGCCAGCAGCGCGAAGATGAGCATGCCGTAGAGTCCCGCCCCGACGCCGCCGGGCGAGACCTCACCCAGAAGGATGTTCACGAGCGGCACGGCGCCCCCGCCCGGGGTGAAGCTGTCGTGCGACGAGTTCACGGCGCCGGTCGAGGTTCCGGTCGTCGAGGCCGCGAAGAGCGCCGACGCGGGCGCGCCGAAACGGACCTCCTTGCCCTCCATGTTGGCGGCCGCCGGATCCACGCGCGGATTGCCCTGGACCTCGAAGTAGGTGGCCACGCCGACCGACCCGATCCAGAGCACGAACATGGCCGCGAAGACCGCCCAGCCCTGGCGCTGATTCCCCACCAGGCGTCCGAACGCGTAGGTCAGGGCGAACGGGATGAGCAGGAGCGCGAAGTTCTCGAGGAGGTTCGTCAGGCCGTTGGGGTTCTCGAAGGGATGCGACGAGTTGGCGTTGACGATGCCGCCGCCGTTGGTGCCCAGCTCCTTGATCGCCTCCTGACTGGCGATCGGCCCACGGTAGATGGTCTGGACGGCGCCCTCGACCGTGGTCCCCTCGACCGGGCCGCGCAGCGTCTGCACGACCCCAAGGCCGGCCAGAGTGATGGCGAGCAGCACCGCCAGCGGCAGCAGCAAGCGAGTGGTCGTCCGCACGAGATCGACCCAGAAGTTGCCGATGGTCCCGGCCTGGCGCCGGGTGAGCCCCCTCACGAGAGCGATGGCGACCGCGATCCCGACGGCCGCCGAGACGAAGTTCTGGACGGTCAGCCCCGCCATCTGCACGAGGTGAGACATGGTCGACTCGCCAGCGTAGTTCTGCCAGTTGGTGTTGGTCACGAAGCTCGTCGCGGTGTTGAGGGCGAGCATCGGACTCACCGCGCCGGCGCCGGTCGGATTGAGGGGCAGCAGTCCCTGCAGACGCTGGAGCGCGTACAGCCCGAGGACCGAGACCAGGCTGAAGGCGAGGACCGCCCGGGCGTAGACGGGCCAGGGCTGCTCCTGGTCGGGATCCACGCGGCCGAGGCGGTAGAGGAGCCGCTCAATCGGCAGGAAGAACCTGTCCCCCGGAGCGCTGCCCCCTTCCGCGTACACCTTGGCGATGTACGGACCGAGCACCCGGGTGCCCGCCAGAACAAGGATGACCAGGGCGAGAAGCTGCAGCCAGGCGGCCAGACCCATGATCTCAGCCCTTGGCCGCGTTCACTGCAGCTTCTCCGGCGCGATCAGGGCCCAGAGAAGGTAGGCGAGCAGACACACGATCAGTCCAACGAAGACGGCATCGGCCACGGTCATGGCCGATCCTCCTGGGAGCCGCCCTCTGGGCGACGATCCACGATGCGACGACAGCCGCGCACGAGGAGATCGGCAAGGACGAAGAACAGGAGCACGAGCCCAATGATCAGGACGTCAACCATGGTTCCACGGTACCCCGAGCCAACGCCTGCTCTCGGGCGCCTTACGAAACCTTGACGATCGGGCCGGCGGAACTCTGCGAACGCCTGACGTACGTCGGTCGGCTACACCGCCCGGATCACATCCGGCGTGTCGGCCAGGAGGTTCCTCGTGTAGTCGGCCTGCGGGTCGGCGAGCACGGCGTCGACCATGCCGCGCTCGACGATCTCGCCCTGGTTCATCACCACGACCTCCTGCGCGAGGCTGCGCACCAGCGGCAGATGGTGGGTGACGAAGAGCATGGCCACGCCGGTCTCGGAGACGAGCTGGACGAGGAGCTCGACGATCGACGCCTGCACCGAGACATCCAGCGACGAGGTGACCTCGTCGCAGATGAGCACGGACGGCTTGGCGACGAGGGCGCGGGCGATGGCCACGCGCTGGCGCTCGCCGCCGCTCAGCTGATCCGGGTAGACGTTGAGCAGCGAGGCGTCGAGCGAGACCATCTCCAGCGCCTCGGCCATGCGCCGCTCGGCCTCCCGCCAGCTCAGCGTGAAGAAGGTCTGCAGCGGCGGCGCCAGGATCTGGGCGATCGACCGCCGCGGGTTGAGCGAGCCGTAGGGGCTCTGGAAGATGTACTGGATCGCCTGCCGATCGGCCGTCGGCCGGCGCCGCGAATCGCGCTGGAGAGGCCGTCCGCGCAGTGAGATGTCGCCCTCGATGCGGCCGGGATGGATCCCGGCGATGCAGCGGGCGATCGTCGTCTTGCCGCTGCCGGACTCGCCGACCAGAGCCAGGCAGCGGCCGGCGCGGACGTCGAGGTCGATCCCGTGCAGCACCTCGTTGGCGCCGTACGAGGCCTTGACCCCGCACGCCCGCACGACCGGCTCCTCGTCGTCCCGCGGCAGGGCAATCGTGCGTCGCAGCGCGAGACCTTCGGCCGTGCTCAGGGCGCCGACCTCCCGCCAGCGCCAGCAGCGCACCCGGTGGTCGTCGCCTGGCCCGTCGTAGGGCGGGAACTTCTCGCGGCACTGGTCCCGGGCGAAGTCGCAACGCTCGGCGAACGAGCACCCCTCCGGGCGGCGGCCCGGCAGCGGCGCGCGACCCGGAATCCCGCGCAGCGCGTACTTGCCGGCGAGATCCGGCACTGAGGCGATCAGACGGCGCGTGTAGGGATGAAAGGCGCCGCGGAAGAGCGTCTCCTTGGGGCCGATCTCGACCAGCCGTCCGGCGTACATGACGGCGATGCGGTCGGCCAGGTTGGCCACGACCGCGAGATCGTGGGTGACGTACAGCGCCGCGACCCCGTAGGTGCGGGTGAGATCGCGCACCGTCTGCAACACGTGCGCCTGGGTCGTGACGTCGAGCCCGGTCGTCGGCTCGTCGAGCACGATCAGCGCCGGCCGGCAGGCAAAGGCCATGGCGACGGCGACGCGCTGCTGCTGGCCGCCGGAGAGCTGGTGCGGGTAGCGCCGCAGGAAGCCCTCGTCGTTCGGCAGGCGCACCTCGTCCATCATCTCGCGGACGCGCGCCTTGCGCTCTTCGCCCGAGGCGCCGTATCCGTGCACCTCGAGCACCTCGAGAAGCTGGATGCCGATGCGCAGAGCGGGGTTGAGCGACATGGAGGGGTCCTGGGGAACGTACGACACGACGCAGCCGCGGAGCTTGCGCAGCTCCTGAGGGTTCAGCTCGAGGATGTCCTGGCCCTTGAGGATGATCTCGCCGCCCGAGACGATCGCGCCGCGGCGCTCGTGCACGAGCAGCGCCGTGGCCGCCGTCGTCTTGCCGGAGGCCGACTCCCCGACGAGGCCCAGCACCTCGCCGTCGTGGATCGTGAACTCGACCTCGTCGTCGATGTCGGCGCCCGTCGACTCGAGCTCGACGCGCAGGTTCTTGACGGCGAGGACGACGTCGCTCACTCGACGCCCGTCTTGCGGTCGATGCCGATGATCGCCCGCGCCAGGCCGTCGGCCATCAGGCTGACGGCGATCGTCAGGATGGCGATCATGACGACGGGCACCGTCACGGCGTAGGGCTGGATCACGACGCCGATCTCGTTCTCGTTGATCATGAGACCCCAGTCGGCGGCCGGCGGCTGCAGGCCGAAGCCGATGAAGCTCAGCGCCGCGATGACGCCGATCGAGTACGCGAGGCGCAGGCCGAACTCGACGAACATCGGGCTCGTGATGTTGGGGAACAGCTCGGTGAGCATGATCTTCCACTTGGGGACGCCGAGGGCTTCGGAGGCGAGGATGAAGTCGCGGCCGACGATCTCGAGCGTGGCCCCGCGCGCCACCCTGGCGATGCGGGGCGCGTGCGCGACGGCGACGGCGAGCGCGATCACGTACGGGATCGGCCCGACCGCCGCCACGATGAGCAACACGAAGACGATCATCGGGAACGCCATGAGCACGTCGAGCAGCCGCATCACGAGATCGTCGACGCGGCGGCTGCTGTACCCCGCGAACATGCCGAGAGCCGTGCCGAGCACCATGCCGAAAACGGTGGCGATGAGGGACAGCGTGAGCACGCTGCGCCCGCCGTACAGCACGCGGGTGAGCACGTCCCTACCCAGGTTGTCCGTGCCGAGCCTGGCGTAGCTGCTCGGCAGCTCGAACGTCTTGCCGACGAACTCCGTCGGCGAGTAGGGCGCAAAGAGGGGGCCGAAGACCGCGATTGCGAGGACGAGCAGGAACATGGCGGCGCCGATCTTGGTGCGCCGCAGCGCCCACGCCGCCTTGCCTGTGACGACCCACTCGCGCCGCCGCGGCTTGCGCACGGCGACCGGCGAGATCTCGGGGCCCTCGGGGAGGGTCTCGACGGCGGTGTCCGCGGGACTCATCGCATGCCCGTCCTCAGGCGAGGCGTGATCAGGATCGTCAGAATGTCGGCGATGAGGTTCAGCACCACGTACACGGAGGCCATGATCAAAACGAGGGCCTGGATCACGGGGTAGTCACGATTCGCGACCGCGTCGACCAGGGCGCTGCCGATGCCCGGGTACGAGAAGAGGTACTCGACGACGACGATGCCGCCGGCCAGCCAGGCGAGCTGCATGGCCGTGCCCTGGATCGCCGGCACGACGGCGTTGGGAAGCGTGTGCCGGCGCATCACCAGCGGTTCCGGCACGCCCTTGAGCCGCGCCATCGAGATGTACTCGCTCTCCAGGACCTCGATGGTCGAGGCGCGCATCATCCGCGAGATGTACGGCAGCACCGCCAGCGTCAGCGTGAGGACCGGCAGGATGAAGGCGTCGAGCTGCTGCGACAGCGGCTCGAAGGGATTGAGCCGCGAGATGGGCGGAAAGAGGTGCAACGCCTGGGTCGAAAGCAGCAGGATGAGGGCGATGCCGATGACGAACTCCGGCAGGGCGGCCAGCGTGAGCGTGCCGACCGTGACGCCACTGTCCAGCTTGGTGTCCCGCTTGAGCGCGGTGTAGGAGCCCAGGGCCATCGAGACCGGCACGCTGATCAGCGACGCGAGCAGCACGAGGATCATGGAGTTGTAGAGCCGGCGACCGATGACCTCGCTCACCGGCTGCTTCATGCCGGCGAGCGACTGGCCGAGGTCGCCGGTCACGAAGTCGCCGAGCCAGACCCCGTAGCGGGTGATGACGGGCTTGTCCAGGCCGAGCTGGCTGCGCAGCTCGGCCAGCGCCTCCGGCGTCGCCCGGGCACCCAGAATCGCGCGCGCCGGGTCGCCGGGAAGCGCGTTGGTCGCCAGGAAGATGAGGATCGACACGAGCAGCAGGGTGACGATCCCGAGCGCGATGCGCCACAAGATGAGCTTGGCGAGCGGCATCAGCGGCAACCCTTGCGTCAAACCGCCGCGTGGGCCCGCCTCCCGGCGGGCCCACGCGGCGGCGTACTATCCAGCAGGATCGAACGTACCACGATGGCGCGCGTCAGCCCAACCAGACTGTATTCACGTACCCCGAGTTGTACGGGATGCCGCTGGCGTCGGGGACGAGGCCGTGCACCTTGTCGGTGCTGGCGTCGACGGTGTTCGCCCACGACCACACGTCCCAGGCGCCGATGTTGTAGTCGATCGTGTACGCCTCGCGGATGATCTCGTTGCGCTTGGCCTCGTCGACCGTCTCGTACGCCTCGTCGATCAGCTTCCAGTAGGTCTCGTCCGTCCAGTGCGGCTCGTTCCAGGCCTCACACAGGCGGGCCTGGGACAGGTACATGCGCGCCGAGTACCAGCCGGGGCCGTTCGGCCAGGTGAGGTACTTGTCGCCCCAGTATGTGCCGACGTCGAGCTTCTTGATGGTGACGGTGACGCCGGCCTGCTTGGCCTGCTCGGCGAACACGGTGGTGGACTCGATCGCGCCCGTACCGACCGGAGCCGTGAGGAGCTCGAACTTGAGGTCCTCGTAGCCAGCCTGCTTGAGCAGCGACTTGGCCTGCTCGATGTCCTGCGTGCGCTGCGGGAAGTCGGTCGGGTAGGCGGGGTCGAAGATGCCCCACATGTCGTTGCCCACGCGGCCGTAGCCCTCGAGCGCCAGGTCCACCATCTGCTGGCGATCCATGATGAGGCGCATCGCCTGCCGCACCCGCTCGTCCGACCACGGCTTGATCTTGGTGTCCCAGAAGATGTAGTTCCACTTGCCGCTCTCGGACGTCACCGTCTTGTACCCGCCGGCCTCGACGACCTTGACCTGCGCCGCCGGCAGGTCCGACGCGGCGTCGAGCTCGCCGCCCTGCAGGGCGTTCACCATCGCCGTCACAGCCTCGAAGTCGATCGTCTCGACCTCGTCGACGTACGGTCCCTCCCCCCAGAAGTCCTTGTAGGCGGGGAAGATGCTGCGGTCGCCCGGCTTGAAGTCGCCGTACGAGAACGGCCCTGTGCCGACCGGGTTCTTGGGATCGTAGCCTTCTGGCTTGATGTTGGCGTGGATGAAGGCGAGGCTGTTCATGAAGTCGGCGTTCGGCTTCAGCAGCGTGAACTGGATCGTGAGGTCGTCGATCGCCTTCAGGCCCTTGGGATCGACGACGCCTTGGAAGTGCTCGGCGGCGAAGTTGGTGAACTTCGGATCGAGAATCTTCTTGAACGTCCACACCACGTCGTTCGCCGTGAACGACTTCCCGTTATGGAAAGTGACGTCCGGTCGCAGCTTCACGGTCCAGACGTCGCCGGTGGCGTTCGGCTCGGCCTCGAGCGCCAGCGCCTCACGCAGTTGGAAGTTGTGGTCGTACTCGAAGAGCGAGTTGAAGATCTGCCGGCCGCGCAGGTTGTCGGGGCTGGAGTAGGCGACCATCAGGTCGACGACGTCGCGCACGGAGCCGCCGATGACGCCGATGCGCAGGCGGCCGCCCATCACCGGCGAGGCGGCCGCGCTGGCGGCCGGCGACGTCGAGGTTGAGCTGCCGCCGCAGGCGGCGATCGCCGGGGCCAGCGCGACGCCGGCGCCGAGCAGGGTCGCGCCCTTCATGAAGTCGCGGCGCGAGAGCTGCCGGCGCCCCAGGTTGTTGAGGATCGAGTTCCCGGAACCGTCGTGATCAGTCACTGAATGCCTCCATCACTCTTGCCTACGAACACGCTCTCCGCACCGAAACCGTCGCGTGGACACCCCGAGGAGTTGGATGACGAGCACTTGGTGAGGCCAGACGGCGGACGACCGAGGAGCCAGGCGGCACGGCGCCAAGGGACTTCGGCACGGCGCTCAGCTCGGCGCTCACCCCGTCCCTCGCACTCGTCTGAGCCTGCGACCCGACCCGCACCAACCGCCTCGCGCCTTGCCCACCGGCAGGATGAACGGTGTCCTCCGACCGCGTCCTCCTCGCGAGGCTCGCGCCCGCGAACCCGAGGGTGGCTTCTCCTTCCGGCGCGCTGTCAGTCGTTCGCTCACGACGTCCGCGCGTCACGTAAGACTAAACAGGCACAGCGCCGGCTTGTCAACGGCGGCGACCTCGCGCGGATGCGCGAGGGCCCCGCCGGACTTGTCCGGCGGGGCCCTCGTCACTCCACTTGGCGCGCAAGACGGCGCGGTCAGTACATGCCGTACTTGACGGCCGCCTGCTTCATGGCGACCGCGTTCTCGCGCTTCGAGTCCCACGGCGTCTCGCACTCGGCGCCCAGGATGAACCCGCCGCCCTGACCGCAGTCCTCGATGAGCTTCTTGCAGTAGGCGTCGACCTCGTCCGGCGTGCCGTAGACCATCAGCGTCGACGGCACATTGCCGCAGATGCCGCAGGTGCCGCCGAGGACCTCCTTGGCCTTCTTCATGTCGGTCTTCTCGAGGTCGAAGAGCAGGCGGCCCTTGGGCAGGCCGTCGGCCAGCGTCAGGATCCCCTCGAGGTGGGCCGTGAGGTCGTTGTCCCAGTGGCACCAGACGTTGAAGCCGCGCGCCACCCAAGCGTCGATCATCTTCTTGGCGATCGGGATGTAGAGCTTCTTGTAGAGGTCCGGCGGCATGCCGGGCGGCGCGCCGTTGTAGAAGAAGATGTTCTCGGCGCCGGGCAGCTCGCCGGCGCCCATCGTGAGCGCCTCGTGGAGGCCTGCATGACCTCGTAGTCGGCCAGCCAGTCCATGAACTCGAGCAGCTTGTCCGGCATCGTGTACATGTCCATGACGAGCTGGTTGATGCCGCGGTACGACTGCAGCAGGTCGAGCGGGTGCTCGGCGCGGCCGCCGATCAGGATCGGGATGCCCGGTCTGCGCGTAGAAGCGCCGCCAGACGCCCGACCACACCTTGGTGTGCTCGAACTGGTAGTAGAGGAAGTCGTCGATGCTGCGCTCGTGGATGCCGTTCTTGAGCTCGGTCGAGAACATGATCGTCGAGAAGCCCCGCTGCATGACGTCGTCGTAGTCCTGGATGAGCACCTTCTCGTAGATGCTCGGCAGGTTGCCCTTGGGCGGGAACTCGTCCCAGATGCGCCAGTCCAGGGTGGTCATGTCCCAGCCGGCGTGACCCAGCATCCACATATGGTCGGCCGTGTTGAGGGCGGGGTGCTGGGCGTCGCCGATGAAGTCGAGGCTGTTGAGACAGGCCTGGAGGAACTTCTCGGGCTCGGTGAAGAACTCCTTGATCGTGAGGCCGCCCTGGCGGGCGACGAAGTACACGGTCATCGGCATGTACGGCACGCGGTCCGGCTGCTCGCAGTTCCAGGCGGCGCGCATGCGCTCGTAGTGCGTCATCGTCTCAGGCATGGCGCACTCCTCAGCCGGCCGCGGCGGTCGTGGAGGCGTCGAGCCACTCGAGCATGCGCTCGACGCCCTCGTTGGCGTCCAGGGCGACGTGGTCGGCGCCCAGCGCGTCGGCCTCCAGGTCGATCACGGTACCGCCGCCGACGATCACCTTGAGGCCGTCGCGCAGGCCGACAGCGTCCATGGCCTCGATCGTCGCCACGAACTGCGGGATGGCGGCGGTCAGCAGGGCCGACATCCCAACGACGTCGGGCTGGAACTCCTGGGCGGCGGCGATGAAGCGGTCGGCCGGCACGTCCACGCCGAGGTCCATGACCTCGACGCCGCGCGCCTCGAGCAGCACCTTGACGATGCTCTTGCCGAGGTCGTGGATGTCGCCGGCGACCGTGCCAAGCAGCACCTTGCCACGCGACTCGCCGCTGCCGTACATCTCCTGCAGCTTCGGATTGATGAGCTGCTGCGGCCTCGCCGAAGACCTGGGACGCGCGAATGAGCTCGATCAGGAAGTACTCGCCACGGTCGAACTTGTCGCCGACCTCCTGGAGACCGAGGCGCGCCTCGTCGATGAGTTCCATGGGGTCGCGGCCGGCGTCCAGCTGGGCCGCGACCACGGAGCGCGTCTTCTCGACGTCGAGGGCGGCGATGGCGCTGCTCACTTCGCCCACGGCTCTTCCCCCTTCCTCCACATGAGCTTCATGAGCACGAAGCTGAACGGCGCGTACTTGAGCATCTTCTCGGCGTTCCTGCCGAACAGCCACCGCGCCGTGACCTCGTTGTACTCGGCCTCCGTCGGCGGCTTGAGCCGCGCCTTCACCTCCCCAAGGTACTGCTCGTCGTAGGCTGCGCTCATGGCGACCTCCCGGTGATGATCCCTCGCGCGGCGACACGCCCGCGCCGCGATGACTGACTCGTACATTAGGCGCGGGCTTGAACGGGTGTCAAGACGACAGACGTCCTGCAGGGAAGGCCTGCCACATGATCACTATGCGCATGGATCCATCCTCGCAGGTATCACGAATCGTCGATGCCGGCTCAAGAACTCCCCACATCTTCGCCGTTGTCTCCTCTCAGCGCCTGCCGGTCAGATCCCACGGATCTCACACCCGTATTCGTGGACGGCGAGCAACGACGTTGGCCTTTCAGTGGCCGCGCGCACAGGTTTGGGAAACCTCACGAGGAAATGCGTAGTGTGGTGGCCCGTGTGCGATTGTGCTGCATGTTCCAGAGTCCTGGCGGAGCTCCGTGCTGTCCTGAGCTGGCGCGTGTTGGGCCGTGGGGAGGCGTCTCGTCGGCATCGCGTCGGCAGCGAGACGAATCGAATCGCTTCGTGTCACTGCTGCACGGAACCCGAAGGTACCGACGGCGTCGCTGCGGGCGGATGTCGCGCCTTCAGGAAACCGAACAGCTCTTCATCCCCGCCCTACGTGGGGCCGTGTGAGATGCAGCCCACGCGCCCCATGAGTGACGCAAAGGAGAGACACCGTTCGCGAGAGCGCCGGCGGCCTCTCGGCCGCCGGCGCCTCCTTCGGCTCGGTGTCGTAGGTTGGCTACTGACTCAGGGCTGCCCGGCCTGCAGCCGGCCCGACCCGATACGGCCGCATCATCTCGTTGTCCTCGTGCTCGACGATATGGCAGTGCCAGACGTACTGGCCCGGCATTGCTCGAACTGGCCATCCGCACCCGCGTGACCTCGCCCGGGTAGGCGATCACCGTGTCCTTGTAGCCGTTCTCGGTCGGCTCGGGGGGACGCGGGGTCTTGATCGGCAGGCCGGTCTTCTTGTCGAGGCGCTGACGGTTCACCACCTCGAAGAACACCTCGTGGATGTGGATCGGGTGGGCGTCGGCGGTGAAGTTGTAGAACTCCCAGGTCTCGCTCGCGCCAACGGCCGGGTTCTCGGTGACCGGCTCCATCCACATCTGTGCGGTGACGCCGGTGGGCAGACCGACAGCCGGGATTGAACGGTGCCGAGTTGGGCCTCGACCGGGATCGGTGGCACCCCGGGCGACATGGACATCATCTCGAGCAGCGCCAGCTGATCGCGTCACGGTAGTCGGGGTAAACGAGGGCGCGGCGGGCATGACGAGCTGGGCCGGCGGCGTCGAGGTGTCCGTGCCGACCAAGCGGCAGGGTGACGTTGAACTGCATGACCTGACCGGTCGTCTGCGGGTCGGCGGACCGGAAGCCACCGCCGCCGAAGGGCGCGTCCGGGCCGGCGTTGCGCAGGACGACCGAGGTGCCCGGCTTGACCAGCGGAGAAGTCGACGATCACGTCGGCCCGCTCGGCCGGGCTCATGAGCAGTTCCTTGACCTGCACCGGGGCCCGCAGGTAGCCGCCCTCGGCGCCGATCTGCCACACCTGGACCTTGGGGTCGCTGAACGAGAGGAGCAGGAAGCGCGGCCTGGCAGCCGTTCAGGAGCCGGAAGCGGTAGCGCCGCGGCTCGACGTCGAGGAAGGGCCACGTCTTGCCGTTGACGACCATGGTGTTGCCGAAGAACTCCGGGTTCCAGATCGGGGAGACGTCGGTGGTCGGGATGTAGGGCCCGAGGAAGCCATCGAAGAACGCGCGGCTGTTCGGGTAGAAGAGCGACCCGTCCGGTTGAAGGAGCGGTCCTGGATGGCGATGCGGGATCTCGTAGTAGGGCGGTCCCGGCCGAAGCCCGGCGCCGGGCCGGGCAGGGTCGCTGCCCCGCCGCCGGCGACCGTCGGGTTGTCGGCCGCGGCGCTGCTACGGATGATGTAGAACCCGGCCGGGCCCGCGTACACGTTGAGGCGCGTCATGCCCAGCGAGTGGTCGTGGTACCAGGCCGTCGAGGGACGCTCGTCGTTCGGGTAGTTGAACGTGGCCGTGCCGGGTGCCCAGCTGAGTCCCGACTTGGTCTTGAAGAAGTCATACCAGGTACCGACGGTCGCGTAGCCGGCCGGGATGTTGCTGGCGGCCGGCAGGTACCAGGCCTCGGCGTAGCCGTCCGACCAGTCGGTGACGTTGCCCATGCCGTGCACGTGGGTGACGAGGGGCACGGGGCCGGTGTAGGGCCGCTGGTGTGGTCGCGAAGGTGGGGCGCATGTCGCGCTCCGCCGTGCCGCCGGGCGGGTTCGCCCAGTGCAGCGTCGGGTCGACAGGAAGCAGGTGCGGCAGGTAGTTGCCCGAGCCGTCGACCAGCCCGTTGATCCAGGTCACGGTCGTCTGCTGGCCCCGCGTGGCCTCGATCGTGAAGGCCGGGTAGTTGAGCGTGCCGCCGAGGTTGTTGGTTGGCGCCGTAGCTCCACACGGTGGTCGCCGGCAGCGGAGTCGGCAGGATCTGCTGCGAGAACTGCTTGACCGCGATGGCGTAGTGGTTCGCGGTCCCGGTGTTCGGCATGGGCGGCGGGATCACCAGTGGAGTCACGAACTTCGGCACGTTCCCCGGCAGCAGCGTGCCCCCCGGGATCGGTGCCGCGAAGACCTCCTCGACGCCGCGCGGGCCGATCATGTAGAGCGCCAGAGCGCCACCCGCTGTCAGCTTGAAGAACCCACGACGCGTCAGCTTGCGACTGGCAGAGGCTTCTCAGACATCGTCAACCTCCGAGCTGGATTGTCGTAGCACTCGCATCTACGAAGCCGGGCAGTGGTGGTGTGCCCATCCATGGCCCCCTCACTGGTGCAAGGAGTGCGAGGTGCGAAGGTGTGACGCCAAGCGACCCGTCGAAGGCTTCGCGCGAAGGGCGGCATGTGCTCTTGCCCGGAGAGCACCCGCATACAAGCGCGCCTACAGACAGATCCTCGCGGTTTCGCACGGTTCCCACTGAGCCTAGCCGCCTCTCTCTCTCTCTCTCTCTCTCTCTGCGACGGAATGTGCAAGTAATTCCATCCAATTGGTGCAATGAAACCTGACGAGGAGTCCCGGTCCGTTGCCAGGGCTGTATACGAGAGCCGTCTTGCGACGGCATACGACGCAATGAGGAACCTGCAGGCACGCAACCGACCTGCGCCGCCGAGTACGCGACAGTTCCGGTTGATCTGTTGTGCGATCAGTGCTTCGCGACGTCAGCCGACACGCCGAGGTGCCCCTCAACGTACTGGGCGAGAAGGTCCCACAGGCGCTCCGCCGTCATCCAGCGGTAGCCGAGCAGGAACTGCAGCGAATAGCCGTCGAGGATGGCGGTGAACTCCTCGAGGACCTCGTCGAAGGGGTGCGCGAGGTGGAAGTCGCCGGCTCGTGACGCCCTCCTCGAGGATGGTAACGATCTGCCGGCGCCATTCGGGCGCGGAGCGGCATCAGGACGTCGCGATAGGCCGGCTCCCGCATCGCCCTGCCCCAGAGGTCGTAGCGGATCAGCGCCTCGTCGCGGGCGAAGCCGTGAGGGGGCATGGACGCCTCGAGAAAGCCGCAGGAGCTTCTCACGAGCCGGCGCCGCCGGCGACGATCGCGTCGCGCCGGACCGTCTCGCGGGCGTTCTGCCAGACGACCGCCTCCAGCAGCACCTCGTCCTTCGTCGCGAAGTGGTAGTGGACGAGGGCGGTCGAGAGGCCGGCCTCCCGGGCGATGTCGCCCACCCGAACGGCCGCCATGCCCTTGTCGACGATCACGCGGCACGTTGCGTCGAGGATGCGCTCGCGTGCAGCAAGGCCGGCCCGGCGGAGGGCGACGCCCGCCTCGTCGCCGCCTTCGGCGGCGCCGCGAGCGTCGACCCGGGACCGGCCGGCCGTCCGCCCACCCCGGCCTGCCGGATTCGTACTCGCGGACGATGCGGCGGACGATCCCGCGCCGGAGCCAAGCGTCGGGCACGCCGAGGCGGCGCTCCACCCGCGGAGGGCCGGACTCGGCGCCTGCGCGAGCTCCAGCGCCGCCGTAGACGCGCTCGCGCAGACGGCGAGCCGTCGCATAGCTCAGATGGAGTTCCGCGGCGAGGCGGCGGATCGAGACGGTCTCGCCCTGCTCAGCCGCGCCCGCGATGAGGACGACCGCGCGAAACCACAGCGGCGAGCGAGGTGCTCGAGCCCTGGAAGAGCGTGCCGGCCGTGGGCGAGAGCTGCCGGCCGCAGCTGTCGCAGCTGTAGGCCGGCCGGCCGGCGAGGCGGTGAAAGCGCCGGCGCCGGCCGCAGGACGGGCAGTCGGCGTGTGAGCCGTCGGGGCTGAAGCGCAGGCGCCACAGCCACTCCCGGCAGGCCGCATCCGTCCACGCCGACTCGTCCGGGCGCTCCGCCGGCGCTCCGGCGGCGCCCGGCCGAACCGGGCAGGCTTCATCCCTGTCGACCTCGTCCTCCGTCGCTCTCGAACCCCGGCGGCGCAGTCCCGATCGCCGCCGGCGATCCAGCGACGCCGCCATCTGGGTCGCCGCCGAGATGCCGCTCCAGCGCCTTCAACGCGGCGCGCTCCACGTCGCCTTCCGCGATCCCGAAGACGATCGCGTTCAGCGTAAGGCGCGCAGGCGCGCCGTCGACTCGGCCGCGCAGCATGGGCGCGCCCGAGAACCGTGTCATGTTGAAGTACAGGACGCCGCCGGAGGCGGTCCTCGATCGCGCCCTTCACGTGCCCGATCAAGCCTGCAGCCGGCGGCCTCCAGGCCGCCGGCGAAGTCGTTGCGAAGGCCGCGACGGCGTCCGGGGACCCGTCGTCGCCACGCCACGCGGCACAGACCAGATCCCGCCGCAGGACGTAGACACGTCGGCTGCGGTCCGTCGTGCCGGTGATCGTGACCACGCGGCTCGCCGTGACCGTGAGTGTGCCTCACAGCACGTTCTCCATCAGCGGGACCCAGGCTCGGCACTGTCGCGGCGCCGAGACCGCCAGGACCGGCGCCGACGGGCCCAGGCCGCACCGCCCCGAGGACCCGGTCGGCTGCTCCGCGGCTGACACGGCGTCGCACTTGTTCACGGCGATGACGTCGGCCTGGGCGATCTGTCCCTCGAGCAGCGGGCCGACGACCTCGGAGAGCACGTCGTACCGCTCGGCGTCGATGACCGTGAGCACGACCGGCAGTCGACCGGGCCGAGTACTGCTCGCACCGTCGCGGCCAGATCGCGCAGGCTGCGCGATCCCGCGTGGGCTCCAACAGCACGTAGTCCGGACCGGACGTGCGGCCAGCGAGTTCAGCGCGTCCGACGACGCCCGACGGCGAGGGTGCAGCAGATGCAGCCGCCGAACAGCTCCCGCACGACGAGGCCCTGCTCAGCGATCAGGCGCCCGTCGATGCCGACCTCGCCGATCTCGTTCTCGATGACGGCGACCGTCCGCCCGTCGTCGACGAGATGCCTGGCAATCTCGAGCAGCAGACTCGTCTTCCCCGAGCCGAGGAAGCCCGCGACGACGATGAGTTTCACGCCAGACCAGCCCGCCGGCTCAGAAGACCGCCGGGATGTTCACGAAGAGCACGACGGCGCGCCGCGAGGCCGACGGGTTGGCGAACGTGTGCGGCTCGCGCGGCGCGTAGGTGAACGTGTCGCCGGCGTTCAGGCGATGTGTCGCAGCCTCGAAGACCATGTCCAGGCTCCCCTTCACGACGCAGACGAAGCCGGCCTCGGCGTCGATGGAATAGAGCTCCTCGCTCGGGCTGCCGAGCGGCTCGAGATGCGTCTCGAAGACCTCGAAGCGGCGCTCGGTCGGAGGGCTCATGAGATAGTCGACGACGCCGGCGCCCCCCAGGTACATGCGCTCGCGCTCGGCGCGGCGCACGACAGGCGAAGCGGCCACGGCCGGCGTGGCTTTCTGCACGAGGGTCGCCACGTCGATGCCCAGCACGCCGCACAGACCGAGAAGAGACGCGATCGACACGGAGCTCTCGCCGCGCTCGAGCTGGCTCAGGAACCCCTTGGTGAGACCGGCCGCGCTCGCCACCTGCTGCAGCGTGAGCTGCCGCGACATGCGCTCGGCGCGCAGCTGCGCGCCGATGCCGGTGAGGAACTCCTGGGCGAAGTCGCCGCCGTTCGCCGCCCTCGACGACACGCCGACCGGCGCCCGGCGCCGGTCCCTGTTGTCCGCCCTCTCAGCCATCGCGCCATCGTACTTCAGGCCGCGCAACCCTGTCTCGCGCATCCGGCGGACGGCGGCCCCGCACGCTCCGTCAGCCCAGCAACTCGTCGGCGACCCGCACGGCCTCGATGGCGTCGCCGGCGTACCTGTCGGCGCCGTACGCCCTCACCAGCTCCGGCGTGACCGGCGCCCCGCCGATCAGGACTTTGGCGCCGGGGCTCTTGGCCCTTACGTCCTCGACCACCCGTTTGAGCGCCGGCAGCGTGCTCGTGATCATCGCGCTGGCGCCGACGATCTGGGCGCCGCTCTCCGCCTGCGCCTCGGCGAAGCGGGCGATCGGCACGTCGATGCCGATGTCGATCACCTCGTAGCCGTTCGTCTCCAACGTGAGGGCGACGATGTTCTTGCCGATGTCGTGGATGTCGCCCTCGACCGTGCCCAGCACGACGGTCCCCTTGGTCGCCATCGCCTCGCCGAGGTGCGGCTTGACAAGCTCGACGGCCGCCTTGAACGCCTCGGCGGCGATCAGCAGCTCCGGCAGGTAGTACTCACCGTCCTCGAAGAGCCGGCCCACCTCGGCCATGCCGGGCGTCAGACCCTCCTGGATGATGGCGACCGGCGCGACGCCGCCGGCCAGCGCCGTCTTCGTCAGCTCGGCGACCCGCGCCTCGTCCAGCTCGACCAGGCTCTCACCGAGAGCCCGCAGGATGTCCTCGCTCACCGCAAACCTGCCTTTCTGGGCACGCGCCCGGGTCCTCAGTAGGTGCCGTACCGCTTGGCCGCGTCGACCAGGCCCTTGGCGTTGATGATCGGGCCGTGCGACGGGTACTCACAGGTAGGCCCGAGGATGAAGCCGCCGTCGCCCGCGAGGTTGTCGATCATCTCCTTGCTGCGCCGCAGGACCTCGTCGTAGCCCACGGCCGCGAGGTCCGGCGGCCACCACTCGCCGAAGAGGACGGCCCGCGAGCCGTACTTCGCCTTGTAGTCGGCCCACGTTTCGCACGACTTGGGCAGGGCGGCGCACTGGTACACGTCGACGCCGCCGATCTCGTCGAAGGCGGCGTCGATGTAGGGGACGGCGTCGCAGTTGTGAATCACGAGGGTGGCGCCGGTCTCCTTGATCGCCGCGTTCATGCGGCGCAGGCAGTCGCCCTGGAGCTTCATCCACAGCTTCTCGCTCATGATCGAGCGGTTGCCGTAGTCGTGGCAGTTCACGACGATGCTGACGCCACGCTTGACCATGGCGCGGGCGTAGTCGATGACGACGTCGGTCGCCACCTCGAGGCCGTGCTTCACGGCCTCCGGGTGGCGGATGCAGTCCATGAGCAGCGGCTCCATGCCGCGCAGCAGGCCCAGGACCACCAGCGGCTCGGCGACGATGCAGGCCACCGGCACCGTCTCGCCGCGGGTCGTGGAGAGGATGTCGGCGACCTCGAGCGTCATGCGGATGCGTTCGGCCTGCTCGACGTCGTAGCGCTCGAGCGTGAAGTAGTCGTCCGGCGTCTTGATCAGCAGGTTGTCCTTGTCGGAGTAGGCCGGCTGATCCTCCTGAAAGATCATCTTCTGGCCGAAGCCCGCCGCCTCGACCATCATGTCGAAGTACGCCATGAGGCGGTCGTCGCCGATCAGGTCCTGCCAGGCGAGCATGCACGCCGCCATGAGCTTCGAGCTCTGCATCATCTCGCCGTAGCTCACCCCGAGCATGTGCCGCGTGATGCCGTGGCCGGCCGTGAACACCGGGACCCGGTCCGGGACTTCGCCGCGCAGTACCGCGTCGATACGCTCCCGCGACGTCATGTCGCCTGCGTTGTTCATCCCGTCCTCCTCCTCGTGACGGCCGACTCCGTCTGGGGCGATGCGCCCGCACGGCCGTGGCGGCCGCCCGCGGGTTCGCCCGGACCATACCACCGTCTGTCTCTACTTGACAACGGCCGTTCCGGGCGGACATCATCGCCCACGGAACGGCCTCTCCGCGTGGCCGACAGAGGACGAAGGGAGCCGGATCAGGATGGAGAGCAAGGACGTCACGAGCTCGTTCCGCGCCGCGGCCAGCGGCATCGACTTCGAGTGGCCCACCGTCAACCTGCTCGAGGCCTGCAGGTCGCACGGACTCAGGATCGAGGACGTGGTCTACCTGGCCGCCAACGAGAACCCCTACGGCGCCTCGCCGCGCGCGATGGCGGCCGCCGCCGAGCGCCTCGTCAAGGCCGCCATCTACCCGTCGCCCTCGCTCATCCACGACGAGTTGCACAACGAGTATGCCGACGTGCGCCGCGCCCTCGCCGCGTACTGCGACGTGCCCGAGCAGATGATCATGCCGGGCCCGGGGTCGGAGACCGTCCTCCGCTACGTCACGCAGGCCTTCATCGACCCCGGCGATGAGGTCATCTGCGCCCCCGAGAGCTACAGCGGCCACCCCTGGGCGACGCAGATCATGGGCGGTGTCGTCACGTTCGTCCCCTGCGTCGACTACCGCTTCGACATCGACGCCTTCATCGCCGCGACCAGCGAGCGCACCAAGATGATCTGGCTGTGCAGCCCCAACAACCCCACGGGCACGATCATCACCGACGCCGAGCTCGCCCGCCTCATCGAGAACGTGCCGCCGACGACGGTGATCGTCTGCGATCAGGCCTACCAGGAGCTGGTGGACGACCCGGCGTGGGGCGACGGCACGGAGTACCTGATCGGCGGCCACCGCAACGTCGTCGTGCTGCGCACGCTCTCCAAGGCCTTCGGCCTCGCCGGCATGCGCTTCGGCTACGCCATCGCGGACCCCGAGGTGTGTCGGGTGATCGACCACATCCGCGAGCCCTACTACGTGAGCGGGCCGGCCTGCGCCGCCGCGCTGGCCGCGCTCGAGGACCTCGCCTGGCGTGACGACGTCGTCGCCAAGCTGGTGGCCGCGCGCCGCTCCGTCGGCGCGGCCCTCACCGAACTCGGCTGCGACGTCGTCCCCAGCCAGTGCAACTTCCTGCTCGTGGACACGCACCGCGACGCCGACGACATGTACGAGTGCCTGCTGCGGCGCGGCATCGTCGTGCGTCCCGGCTCCCTCTGGGGGTACCGCACGCACATTCGCATCTCCATGGGCACAGAGGACGAGAACCGCCGCCTGGTGGACGCGATGGCGGCCGAGCTGGCAAACTGAAGGCGCCCGCCAGCGAGAGGATCACCGTGACCCACGACTCCGGCGCCGGCCAGACGCACGAGGCCGCCTTCCGCTCCTGCATCGCCCAGATCCGCGACTACGAGCCCGGCGCTGACGCGGAGCAGGTCGCGCGGGCGACCGGCATCCCGCTCGCGGACATCGTCAAGCTGGCCTCCAACGAGAACGACTTCCCCATCTCGGAGAACGTCGTGGCCGCCATCGCAGGCCAGTACCCGTTTCTCTACAGCTACCCGTGGGAGGACTACGGGCGGCTCAAGGACGCCGTCGCCGCAGCCAACGGCGTCACCGCGGAGCACATCGTCCTCAGCGCGGGCTCGGCCCAGCTCGTCCTCAACCTGCCGCTGCTCTACACGGATCCGGGCGACGAAGTCATCCTCGCGCCGCAGTCGTACGCCCTCTACGAGGCGGCCAGTCAGGTGATGGACGCTCGCCTGCGATCGGTGCCGCTGCGAGACTATCGCTTCGACATCCCCGCGATCGTCGCCGCGCTCAGCGAGCGCACGAAGATCGTCTGGCTCTGCAGCCCGAACAACCCCACAGGGACGATCGTGACCCACGCCGAGCTGCAGGCCCTGCTGGACGCGGCGCCGGCGACCACCGCGATCGTCCTCGACCAGGCGTACTGCGAGTTCGTCGACGACCCCGAGTACGCCGATCCGCTCGAGTTCCTGGCGGCCGGCTACCGCAACGTGATCGCCCTGCGCAGCTTCTCCAAGTCGTACGCCCTGGCCGGCATCCGCCTCGGCTACGCGATCGCCGACCCGGCCGTCTGCCGAATGCTGGACCGCATCAGCGAACCGTTCTTCGTGAGCCGCACCGCCTGCGCCGCCGGGCTCGCCGCGCTCGCCGACGAGGAGTGGCTGCGGACGAGCACCGGCAACGTCCTCGACGGTCGCGCGTACCTGGCTCGCGAGCTCACCGCCCTCGGCTGGGACGTCGTGCCGAGCCAGGGCAACTTCGTGCTCGCCGACACGCATCGCGACGGGCGCGCACTCTTCCACGACCTGCTGCAGAGGGGTGTGATCGTGCGACCGGCCGACGGCTGGGGCTACCCGACCCACGTCCGCGTCACGGTCGGACTGCCCGAGCAGAACCGGCGCTTCCTGGAGGCGCTGCGCGACTGCCTGGCGCGATGAGGGTCCGCGCATCACTCATGGTCACGTGCCTTGGTGACGCGCTGTACCCTCGCGTCGGCGTCGCGACCGTGCGCGTGCTCGAGGCGCTCGGGGTCGAGGTCGACTTCCCGGCGGGCCAGACGTGCTGCGGTCAGCCCGCCTTCAACAGCGGCTACCATGACAGCGCCCGCCGCTCGGCGCGCGCCTACTTGCGCGCCTTCGCGGGCAGCGAGCACGTCGTCTCGATCTCCGGCTCCTGCGCGGCCATGGTGCGCCACCAGTATCCCGCCCTCTTCGCCGGCCGGCCGGAGGAGCAGGAGGCACAGGCCCTCGCAGCGCGGACCTTCGAGTTCTCGCAGTTCCTCGTCGACGTGCTGGGAGTCGAGGCGCTGCCGGTGCGCCGATCGGGCGCGGTCACCCTGCACCACTCCTGCCACACGCGCCGTCTGCTCGGGGTCGTCGAGCAGCCGGAACGGCTGCTCGCCATGGTCAAGGGCATCACGTACGTCCCTCTGCCGCGCGCCCGTGACTGCTGCGGCTTCGGCGGCACGTTCGCGGTCAAGATGCCGGCGATCTCTTCTGCGATGGTCGACGAAAAGGTCGACCACGTGCTCGCCACCGGCGCCGGCACGCTCACCGGGCTCGACATGAGCTGCCTGATGAACATCGACGGCCGCCTGCGCCGGCGTGGCGCCGACATCCACGTCAAGCACCTGGCGGAGATCCTGGCCGAGGGGTGGCGCGAATGAATCGGACGGCGGCCGGAGCACGGCGGGCATGAGCGGCGCGACCCGCGAGGAGTTCGACGCCAGGGTCGCGGCCACGCTGCGCGACCCCGAGCTCCGCGAGACCATCCGGCTCGGCCAGGAGTATATGCAGGACCGCGGCGAGGCGGCCCGCCGGGAACTGGACTGGGCCGCCTGGGTCGCGGCGGTCGGCGAGGTGCGCCGCCACACGGTGGAACACCTCGACGTCTACGCCGAGCGCTTCATCACCAACGTCGAACGGCGCGGCGGTCACGTCTTCTGCGCCGCCGACGCGGCCGAGGCGCGCGACTACGTCGCCCAGCTCGCGCGCCGCAAGCACGCCCGGCTCGTCGTCAAAGGCAAGTCAATGGTGACCGAGGAGATCGCGCTGAACGGCGCCCTCGAGGCGCTGGGCGTCGAGGTGGTCGAGACCGATCTCGGCGAGTTCATCGTGCAGCAGTGCGGCGAGCGGCCGTTCCACATCGTCGGGCCGGCGATGCACAAGCCGCTCGACCAGATCTGCACGTTGTTCTGCTCGCTGGCCGGCGAAGAGCTGCCGGAGGACCCGGCGGCCCTCACGCAGTTCGCCCGCCGGCGGCTGCGCGAGAAGTTCCTCACCGCCGACATCGGCATCACCGGCGCCAACTTCGGCGTCGCCGACAGCGGCAGCATCGTGCTGGTCACGAACGAGGGCAATGGCCGGATGACGACCACGCTGCCGCGCACCCACGTGGTCGTCATGGGCGTCGAGCGGCTCGTGCCCGATCTCGCCAGCCTCGAGCCGATCCTCGCCGTGCTGCCCGTGGGCCGGCGGCGGCGAGCGCATCACCGCCTACCTCACGGCGATCACCGGACCGCGGCGTGAAGGCGACGCCGACGGCCCTGACGAGCTGCACGTCGTGCTCGTCGACAACGGCCGCTCCTCTATCCTCGGCACCGACTACCAGAGCATCCTGCACTGCATCCGCTGCGGAGCGTGCCTGGACGTCTGCCCGGTGTTCCGTCAGATCGGCGGCCATGCCTACAACTCCACCTACTCGGGCCCCATCGGCGCCGTCCTCAACCCCCTGCTCGAAGGCCTGCCGCGCCACCTGGAGCTGCCCTTCGCCTCGAGCCTCTGCGGCGCCTGCAGTGAAGTCTGCTCCGCAGGCATCCCGCTCGCCGACCACCTCGTGCGCCTGCGGCGCGACGCCGTCACCCAGGGTCTCACGCCTGCGTCCTGGCACGCCGGCTTCGCCGGATTCGCGGCGGTCACCGAGCGTCCGCGACTGTTCGGCCTCGGCGAGCGCCTGGTGCGGATCGCGCTGCGCCCGTGGGCGCGCGGCGAGACCGTGCGGCAGGGGCCCAGCCTGCTGGGCGCCTGGACGCGCGACCGTGACCTGCGGCTGCCGGCACGGCGTTCCTTCCGCCGGCTCTGGGCCTGCCGGCCCGGCACGAAAGGCCGCGCCGCCGGGGACGCCCGAGGCAGTGTGCACACGCTGGGCGAGTCCGGCGGCACGCGGAACCGGCCGTGAACCGCGACGCCTTCCTGGAAGGGCTCCGATCGCGGCTCGGCCGCAGCGCCGGCGACCCGGCGCCGCCGGCGCCGCACCCGTCGCCGGTGCGCCCCGAGCCGACGGCCGGCGAGCTGACGGCGCTGTTCGTCGCCCGCCTCGAGGGCCTCGGCGTGCTGGTCGTCCGCACGGCCTCGCGCGCCGAGGCGCTGCGCGACGTCGAGCGCCTCGTGACCGAGCGCGGCTGGCACGCGGTCTGTGGCCCGGCCGCGCTGCGAACGCCGGAGCTCGCCCATCTCTGGGTCGACGACCCGCGATCGGCCGACCTCGGTCTGGCGGAGGCCGACTGGGCGGTCGCGGAGACAGGGACCGTAGTACTCCTCAACCGGGGCGACGCCGCCCGCGGCCACTCGCTGCTCCCGCCGGTCTCCGGCGTTCTGGTCTTCGAGTCGCGCCTCCTGCCCCATCTGGGCGACGCCCTGCGCCGGCTCGGCGCCTCGCCCGACGACCTGCCGGCCTGCGTGAGCTTCGTCAGCGGGCCGAGCAACACCACCGACATCAACGCGACCCGCTGCGTCGGCGTGCACGGTCCGGGAGAAGTTCTGGTCTGGATCGTGACCGGCGAGTAGGACCGAGGCGGCGGCGCGCCGGTCGCACGACCGTCCAGCCCGTCGACGGCGACCTCAGCCGCCGCTTGCGCCAGATCGCGCTTCAGGCCCCGGTCGCCGCAATCGCCGCAGCCAGCCGCCGGACGCCCTCGACGATAGTCCCCTCGTCCAGCAGGCTGAACGAGAGACGCACGGCGCCGTCGTCGCCATCGGCGCAGAACCGCGCCCCCGGCGCAAAGGCCACGCCGTGCGCCTCGGCCACGGGCAGCAGCTCGGTCGCGCGCAGCCCCTCCGGCAGACGCAGCCAGATGAAGAAGCCGCCGGCCGGCGTCCGCCAGGAGCAGCCGGCCGGGGCGTGCTCCCGCAGCGCCTGGTCGAGCACGTCGCGGCGGGACCGGTACACGACCCGCAGTCGCTCCACATGGTCGTCGTATCCCCCGTCCAGCAGGACACGGGCGACGAGGCAGGCGGCGAACTGCGCCGGATTGCCGCCGCTGTCCAGCACGGCGGCGGCGTCGATGCGCGCCAGAAGGTCCGGCGCCGCGTTCACCCACCCCACCCGCAGCCCGGGCGTCAGTGACTTCGAGAATGAGCCGAGGCGCACGATCGGCGCCTCACGATCGAGCGCCCACAGCGCCGGCGGCGCCTCTCCCTCGTAGGCGAGCTCGCGGTAGACGTCGTCCTCCACGATGATGAAGTCGAGTTCGCCCGCCAGGGCGATCAGGCGCCGGCGCCGCGCGGCCCCGAGACAGACGCCGGCCGGATTGTGGTACGTCGGGATCGTGTAGAGCAGCGGGATCCTGCGTCCCGCCGCCCGCAGCCGCGCCAGCGTCTCCTCGAGCGCGTCCAGGTCGAGACCCTCGTCGTCGAGCGGCAGCGGTACCGGCTCGAGGTGGCGGTCGCGCATCGTCCGCAGGGCCATGCCGTAGGTCGGCGACTCGACGAGCACCGCGTCGCCGGGACGAGTGAGCATGGCCAGCACGAGGTCGAGGCCGTGCGAGGTGCCGGCCGTGACGAAGACGTCGGCCGGCGCCGTGGGGCAGGCCTCACGTTCGCTGATGCGCGCCGCGATGAGCTCGCGCAGCGGCGAGGGGCCGTTGCGCTGCCCGTAGCAGATCGCCCCCGGGCCGAACTCCCCGATCACCCCCGCGGCCGCGGCGGCCACCAGATCCACCGGCAGCAGATTCGGATCCGGTTCGCCGTAGCCGAGTTCGACGATCCCCTCGCGGAGGACGTTCTGCGTCGGGCGCAGGTATCCCGGAGACGGCCGCATCAGACGACCGCCCGCCTGCTCCAGAGGATGTCGTCAGCCTCGAACGCGAGGCGGACGTCGACGAGGTCGTCGACGACGCCGAGATCCACCGCGAGCAGCCGCTCAACGCGCGCCAGCCGCTTGCAGAGCGTGTTGCGATGAACCGCCAGTTCGCCGGCCGCGTCGCCGATCGACCGGTCGTGTCGCAGGTAGCAGGCGAGTGAGGCGACGAGCCGGCCGGCGCCGCGCTCGTCGGCGGCCCGCAACGGCGCGAGGTAGCGCCCTGACAGCGTCTCGAGCTCCGCGTCGGCCAGCGAATCGAGCGCGGCCCGGCGAGGCCCCAACTGCTCGAAGGCCACAACCCCGATGCCCTCCTCGTCGCCCGGCAGAGATCGCAGCGTCGCGGCGGCCTGCAGCGCGTGCCGGTAGGCGGCAGGCGCCCGGCGCACGTCGCGGCACTCTTCGGAGAACCCGACGAGGCAGCGCTCGCCCTCGGCCGCCAGAGCGGCCGCCAGCTCGCTCGCCAGCTTGATGCCGATGTCGGCGCCGTCGCCGCGTCCAGCCGACAGCAGCAGCGCGGCGCCGCCGCCGTTGGTGGGCGTCACCAGAGAGCGCACGCCGCGCAAGCTCAGCAGCGAGGCGCAGCCGCGCGCGACCGCGTCCGCCCCGCCGTCCCCGGCCGGGGGCTCTCCGGCCGCCGCGCCTCGCACGACCCGCGGCAGCACCGCGGCGACCCTCAAGGCGGCGTCTTCGGCGATGCCGCCGAGCGCCAGCCGCTCGACGCAGCGCCCCGCGGCCTCCGGCGACGAGAGCACCTCACGCAGGAGCAGCGCCCCCGGGGCGCCGCCGGGCGCGAGGCGGCGCCGCAACTCGACCTCGAGCAGGCGCTGGGCGTAGTCAAGAATCGCCCCGGCGAAGTCGTCGAGGGCTCGGGCCTCGTCCACCAGGGCCAGCAGGACCATGCGCAGGCGTCCGTCGACGACCACATCGCGCCAGAGCAACCGCTTCGCGCCGAGGGCGAGCACCGGCCGCGGCACTCTGTCGCGATCCCCGCCCAGGTAGGCGACCCAGGCCGGCGCCGCGAGCGCCGCGGCGGCCTCGGACGCGCCGCTGGGCTCGGCGGCGGCGACCAATCCGCCCTCCGCGTCCAGCAGCAGGACGGTCGCCTCGAGGAGCACGCCGAGCCGCGCGGTGACGCCGGCCGGCGCGGCTTCGCCGGCCATGATCTCGAGGAGCTGCTGCTGCGCCGAGAGACTGCGGCGCAGCCGGTGCATCTCGTCAGAGGCGAGCACGTCGTAGACGTACTGCTCGATGTCGCGAAACAGCGTGTTGCCGGTGACCGCGAAGAGCGGGAAGCCGAGCCGCTCCGCCTCGACGCGCATAGGCGCCGGGATGTCGGACAGGTAGTGCGGGATGGAGACCCCGAGGCCGACCATGCCGGCCGCCTCCAGGCGACGCAGCAGCCGCGCTCCCTCGGCCGGATCGCCGCAGTCGGCCAATGCGAGGCCGGCGGTGAGATGGATGCTGCCGCGCGCCATCCACGGCGTGGGATCGAGGTGCTCGCCGATGTAGACGCCGCGGCACTCGCGGTCGACGCCGGCGGCGCCGGCGACGAGCTCGAGCTCGAAGGTGGAGTCCTCGATGAGCTGCCGCACGAGGAACGGACGACTGGCCGCCATGGTGGGTGAGTGTACACGATCACCGTCGGCGGCAGTGCAAGCCTCCACCCCACGACCCAATCCTCCCGGCGCCGCGTTTTCGCCGCCCGCGCCGGCGGGGGATACTGGCCCCATGAGCATCGTGAGAGAGATCGACTGGGACCTGAGGATCAGCGCCGACGACGTCCTGCGCGGGCAGGGAGCTGACCCCGCCGTGACGCGCGCGCGGCGGCCGCTCCTGGCGGAACGCGCGGAGGCGGCGCTGGCGATGGCCCAGCCGCTGCTACGGCCCGTGGTGCTGCACAGCGAGCTCCGCGTCGTGGCCCACGACGCGGAGCTCCTCGAGCTGGAGAACGGGCCGTTCGCCTGCGGTCCGTGGGTCGCCGCCCGCCTGGTCGCGGCGGAGCGCCTCGTCGTCGCCGTCTGCACGGTGGGCGAGGCGCTCGAGACGGCCGTCGCGCGCACGTTCCCGGAGGATCCGGTGACGGCCCTGGCGCTCGACGGCGTCGGCAGCGCGGCGATCGAGAAGCTGGCCTCGCAGGCCTGCCGCCGCTTCCAGGCGCAGGCCCGGCGCGAGGGCTTGCGCGGCGTCGTGCACTGCTGGCCCGGAGCGTCGGAGTGGCCGACCGAGATGGCGCAGCCCCAGATCTTCGGCTTGCTTGACCCGGACTTCGACGTCGGCGGCGAGGTCCGTCTGCTGCCGTCGTTCGTCATGCGCCCTCTCAAGTCGCTGACGCTGCTCCTCGGCCTGACCCGCGAGCCCGTCCCCGCCGAGCACGAGTGCGACATCTGCGCGGTGCGCGGCTCGTGCCGCTACCGCGCGGCGAACCGCGCCTGACCGCGTCCTCAGCCCGCCAGGTGCTGATCGGCGCGCCGCACGACCGCGTCCATGTCGCGTTTGACGTCGTCCGGCAGGTCCAGTGGCTGCAGCGTCCCGCGCAGCTCCCGGTACTTCTCGACCGCCCGCTCGTAGAGGTCTTTGCCGCCCGCGGCTTGCCAGACGTCCAGGGGGTCGGCCACGAACAGGTCCGGGCGCACGGCCTCGCGGCAGTGCGCAAGCGTGTGCCTCTGCTTGAGGTAGTGACCGCCGGCGCCGGCGGCGAGGATGGCCTCGACTGCCAGGGTCTCGTCGCTGACCTCGACGCCGGCGACGTAGCGCCGCAGGACTGCCGTGACGCGGTCGTCGATGACGAGCTGCACGGGGCTGGCGAGGGTCGAGCCGCCGAGACGGCCGGCGCCGTAGGAGACGTCGGCGCCCGCCATGGCGCACAGGGCGCCGTTCACGCTCTTGGCCATGACGGTTTGGCCGTCGGAGACGTAGGAGTCGGTCCACAGCGACGCCATCAACACCGGGACGCCGAACGCCTCCTTCATGAACTGGGCGGCGGCCGCCTGCGCGAGGCCCGTCTCGACCGAGCCGATGTTGGCGTTGCCGGTCGCCATGTCGAGGGTCGAGTTGTACCCGCTGGCCAGGACCGGATGCCCCGGGGCGAGGAGCTGGGTCATGACGATCATCGCCAGGACCTCGACGCCGACGAGCAGTGCGGCGCCGGCGGGCGTGATCGGCCCGGTGCCGCCGCCCAGGACGAGGCTGCACGGGGCCACCGGCACGCCGTGCTTGCAGCAGAGGATGATGGTGTCGAGGTCCATGTCCTTGTAGACGAGCGGCGAGAGCGAGGTCGGGTCGAACCACAGGAGCGGCCGCTCGCGGAGGGCCGCCTCGCTGCCGGCGCGGACCAGCATGAGCTCGAAGAGGTACGGCACGCTCTCCCGGCAGTACGCAAGGACGTTCAGCGGCTTGCTCGTGTTCTGGAGCTGAACGTTGAGAGCGTGGATGTCGGCCGTCGCCGGCGGCACGTCCATCGGCGTCTGGATTGCGCAGGCGTCGATGTTGGGGAGCGCCTCGATGAGCCGGCACCACTCGGCGAAGCGCTCCTCGGTGTTGTCGCGGAACGTCCCCGTGTCCGGATCGAGGTACAGCATCGACTGGATGCAGCTCGACGTGTAGAAGGAACCGCCCGGGTGCGGCAGCGGCAGGTCGCGCCGCGCGTCGGCGCCCTTGGCCGTGAACCCGCGCGGGGCGAGACGCAGCGCCTCCTCGATCACCTCGGCGGGAAAGCGGACCATCCGGGTCCCGAGGTCGACGTCGGCGCCGGCCGCGCGCAGCAGCGCGAGCGCCGGCCCGTGGTCCACCTTGACCCCGTACCCGGAGAGGATGGCCACGCACTTCTCGTACAGGGACGAGACTTCGCCGGCGGTGAGCGGCTGAAGCCGGAGCGGACCTGACATAGCGGGAAACCTCCTCGACGCTTCTCTCACACGTTCATCTCGATGGTCTGGGTCATCGAGAAGTCGCGGATCTGCAGGTAGTGCCGCACGACCTCCTCGAGAGCTCCGAGCGGCACGGGGCCGATGAGCTCGGCGCCGGCGACGAGCACGCCATAGCGCGCCGCCTCGGCACGGATCGCCTCCAGCACGCGCGGGATCGGCGTCTGCGTGTAGTTCGTGAGGTTCATCGAGACCTGCACCATGCCGGTGCCCGTGAGCTCGAGGCCGATGGCCCGCACGAAGCGGAAGCCGCCGTCCTTGTGACGCACCGCGTGCGCGATGCGCGTCGCGATGGAGAGGTCGTCGGTGCGCAGGTTGACGTTGAAGGCGACGAGCGGGAAGCGCGCCGCGACCTGCACCGCGCCCGATCTCGGCACGAACGCCGTGGGGCCTTCGTCCGGCTCCCACGCGGGGTCGCGGAGCTTGTCGGGGAGCGCCTCGTACTCGCCGCGACGAACGTCCACGAGGCTGACCCGCTCCGGCCGCGTCGCCGCGTCCTCGTAGTAGTACACGGGGACGCCGAGCTCGCCGACGAAGCGTCCGAACTCCCGGGCCACGGCGACCGCCTCCTCGGTCGTCGTCTCGCCGACCGGGATGAAGGGCACGGTGTCGAGCGCGCCGTTGCGCGGGTGACTGCCCTTGTGCGTCGTCATGTCGACGCTCTCGAGGACCATTCGCCGCGAACGCCTTCGAGGCGGCCAGCACGGCCTCCGGGCTACCGAGGTACGAGAAGACGGAGCGGTTGTGATCGGCGTCCGACGAGAGGTCGATGAGCTTGACGCCCGGCTGCTCGCGGAGCGACGCCGCCAGCCGATCGATCAGTGTCTGGTCGCGCCCCTCACTCACGTTGGGTACACACATGAGGACCTTCATGCCTTCTCCTTGGGTAGCACGCCGGCGCGCGCATGAGCGATGCGGACGTCCTCCGCCTGGCGGCGCAGCTCCACGGCCGCCGCGGAGCCTTGGAGTGCGCCCAGATTGACCTCCACATTGAGCAGGCAGCCGTCCACGGCGGCGGCGGCCAGCAGTGCGGCGGCGGCGAGGTCGGAGGCGGCCGCCGCGTTCGAGCGGCCGCGGAGCTCGCCGCTCAGCTCGAGCACGCGCTGCGCCCTGCGCGCGTTGTCGAGCGGCACCCGGGAGGCGGCGATGCAGGCGTCGTGGATCGCCGCTTCGCGGACCGCGGCCGCGGTCCGCGAGTCCCGCGGCAGGCGGTAGGCGGCGGACATGAGCCCATAGGCCGCCGCATCCTCGTGAGCGCCGGCGAGCAGGGCCGCCCCCAAGGCATCGGCCTCGCCGGCGATCGCCTCGTAGCGTGCGTCGTCAAGGGCGAGACCGCGCGCCGTCGAAAGGCGCGCGACCATGCCGGCGAGGCCGGCGGCCATGGCGCCGGCGAGAGCGGACGCCGAGCCGCCGCCGACCCCGGCGTCGGCCGAGTCGATCACCCTGGCGAGGAGATCAGCCATGGCCGTCCCTCTCGACGACGACTCTGCCGCGCTTGATCACGTGGCTCACGACGTTGCCGCCGAGGCGGTAGATCGCGTGCTCGTAGCGCGGCACGTCCCAGATCTGGAGATCGGCGAGCTTGCCGGGCTCGAGCGAGCCGCGATCGCCGCCGCGGCGTAGCGCCAGGGCGCCGCCCATCGTCGCCGCCCAGAGCGCCTCGGCGGGGCTCATCCGGTAGAGCCGGCAGGCCAGGGCCATGACGAACTGCTGCGACTCCACCCAGCAGCCGGGGCAGAGATCGGTGGCCAAGGCCAGCGTCATGCCTTCCTCGATCATCGCCCGTGCGTCGAACGGGCGACCGTGCTGCACGGCGAAGTCGAGCGCCGGCATGACCACACCGACGACGCCGGCCTGCGCAAGCCGGCCCATCAGTCGGCGCGGCGTGTGGTTGAGGTGGTCGATCGAGACCGTTGCCATGTCGGCGGCCAGGTCGGAGCCGCCGACGTACGAGTAGGCGTCGGCGTGGATCTTGGGCGCCATGCCGGCCGCACCGCAGGTCTCGAGCACCAGTCGCGACTCCGCGGCGCTGTAGTAGCCGTCGTCGCACCACACGTCGGCGAACTCGGCCAGCCCCTGCTCGGCCACCGACGGAATCATCTCGTCGAGCAGCGTGCGCAGGTAGGCGTCGCGCGGGACGCCGTCGGGGAAGCCGTGGGCCCCGAGGAACGTCGAGACGACGTCGACGGAGTGCTCCGCGGCGAGCCGCCGATTGACGCGCAGCAGCTTGAGCTCGGCCTCGGTCGAGAGCCCGTAGCCGCTCTTGCTCTCGACCGTCGTCGTCCCCGCGGCGAGCATGCCGCGCAGGCGCGCCGCGGCTTGCTCGGTGAGCTCGTCCTCGGTCGCCGCGCGGGTCCGCTCGACCGTGGCGAGAACGCCGGTCCCGATGCCCCTGGCGCGAATGACGGCGAGGTCGTTCTCGGTCATCCTGGCCGCGTACTCGTCGACCCGCGAGCCGCCGAAGACGAGGTGGGTGTGGCTATCGACGAAGCCCGGCGCCACGACGCGCCCGCCGGCGTCGATGACCCTGGCACGACCGCAGTCGACGGCCGCCTCGACGGCCGCACGCTCGCCGACGGCGGCGATCGTCTCGCCGGCGACGGCGAGCCACGCGTGCTCCAGCGGCGCGACGTCGTAGGCCGCCGCGGCGCAGGTCAGGAGCCGACCCGCGTCCGCGATGACCAGATCGGCCCGTGGCCGAGCGTCCTTCGTCACCGTGCTGCCCTCCTGCCGGACGCCCGGAGCCGGCCTACTTCTCCAGGTCTTTAGGCCCGAAGGTCGCCGTCGGCGTCCACCAGAGCGGGATCTTGATGGCCTCGTCCGTGAGCTCGCCGTGGCCGTTGGCGACGTCCTTCGCCGCCTGGTAGCCCGCCTGGGCGTGACGCACGACGCCGATGCCCGAGTCGACGGTGAGGGCCACCGACAGACGCAGGTCGGCTTCGTCGGTCCCGTCGGCGATCATCGTCACGCCCGTGTGCACGGCCTCCCCCATCGAGTAGTTGGCCTGGCCGGAGATGAGGTCGCACATGCCGCAGGAGTTGAGCAGGCCGTTGAGCACCGGCCAGTCCGAGATGAGGTCGCCGCCGTCGGCCATGTTCTCCGATTCGAAGGTCGGATTCACAATCGACCCGGAGTCGAGGTTGTCGCGCGAGAAGGCGACCGGCCCCTTGACCTCGCCCCTGCGGATGAGGTCGTTGACGGCCAGCCCGAACTTCTTGCGCTGGCCGAAGCCCAGGTAGCAGATGCGCGCCGGTAGGGCTTCGATCGGGATGTGCTCGCGGGCGAGCTTGATCCAGCGTGTCACGAGCAGGTCGTCCGGGAAGAGCTCGAGGCAGAGATCGTCCAGGCGCGCCAGATCGCTCGCCTCGCCGCTCACACACGTCCAGCGGAACGGGCCGCGCCCCTCGCAGAAAAGGGGCCGGATGTACTCGGCGACGAAGCCCGGGATCGTCATCGCCTCGTCCGTGGGCATGCCGGCGTCGCGGCACTCCTTGCGGATGCTGGTGCCGTACTCGAACGTCGGCACGCCGGCGTGGAAGAACCTGTTCATGGCGCGGAGCTGGCGCTGCATCGTCGTCCGCGCCTTCTCCAGGTACAGCTCACGATCGCTGTGCCGCAGCGCCTCGGCCTCCTGCGGGGACATGCCCGAGGGGATGTACGAGATGGGGTCGTGGCACGGGCACATCTCGGTCACGATGTCGGGCCGGAAGCCCTTGTCCCAGGCCTCCTCGAAGAGGTCCGCGGCGTTGCCGACGACGGCGATGCCGAGCGGCGTGCGCTCTGCCGCCGTCCGTTTCGCCAGCTCGATCGCCTCGTCGAGCGAGCCGACCTTGACGTCGATGAACTGCTTCGCGATTCTGCGGTCGATGACGCGTTCGTCGGCATCGACGACGATGCCCACGCCGCCGTGCATCGTCATCGCCCGGGTCTGGTTGCCGCCCATGCCGCCGGCGCCGGCCGTCAGCAGGATGCGACCGACGAGCGAGTCGTCGTAGCACTTGCGAGCGATGGCCGAGAACGTCTCGAAGGTCCCCTGGATAACGCCCTGCGTACCGATGTACTCCCACGGCCCGGCCGTGTACTGGGCGAACATCGTCAGGTTCTTGTCCTGCAGGTCGTAGAAGATCGGCCACGTGGCCTTCATGATGTTGGTGTTGGCCATGACCACGCGCGGGGCGAGCTTGTGGGTCTGGAAGACGGCGACCGGCATGCCGGACTGCACGACGAGCGTCTCCTCGTCGCCCAGCTCTTTGAGCGCCTTGACGATGGCGTGGTACGACTCCCAGTTGCGGGCGCACTTGCCGTTGCCACCGTAGATCACGAGCTCCTCGGGCTTCTCGGCGTTCTCCATGTTGTTCTCGAGCATGCGCAGGATGGTCTCCTGCTTCCAGCCCTTGCAGCGCAGCGTCGGTCCGCGCTGGGCCTTGACTGAGTACAGGATCTCCGGAACTGCGGAATCGGCCATCGGTCCTTCCCTTCCCGAGTGTGCGTCGCGTCACCGCCCGCGCGCCGGCGCCGCCGCGAGCGGCCGGCGAGGCACGAGAGCGTCAAGGTACACAGTGCACGCGGCCGGGGGCCTGTTGCAACGTCGATGATGGCTGTGTCCCATATCTGAGACGAGTAATCCGACGCCTCGTCAGAACAAGACGCCTCGTGCTGATGGCCGGCGCCTCTGGCAAGAGAGCTCGTCCCGGCGCTCGGCCGCCAAGCCGGCAAGCGTCAGCCGGATTTCGCCAGCTCCGCCGCCACGATACCCTCGAGCGAGTCCACCTGACCGGCCGACAGCGCATAGCTCCGCTCCTCGGCGCGCAGACGCGCTACCTTGGCCCGTACCCGGTCGCCCATCGAGTGCCCGCCGGCCGCGCTCCAGCGGTCGTGCCCGGTGTTGTCGAGGAGCTCGCTGGTCCAGAACTCGCGGTAGTGTCGCCGCGTGTAGCGCGTCGCCAGGTGATTGCCGCCCGGGCCGGCCGCCCTGATCTCGTCCAGGGCCAGGGCGTAGTCGTCGAGCGGCACGTCGCGCATGAAGGCGCGGGCGTAGCCCGCGAGCTCGTCGCCCAGGAGGATCGACTCGTAGGAGCTCTGCATGCCGTCCTCGAGGTAGCCCACGTCGTGGAGCAGCGTCGCCCGCGAGAGGGCGCCGAGCAGTGTCGTGAGCGACGCCTCCGCCGACCACTGCTCGTCGAGGGTCTTCGACTCGGAGTGTCCCGCGTACGAGAAGCTGGGCAGCCCGTAGAAGCGCGCCAGGTCGCAGCACGCCTGCAGGGCGAGGCAGGCCTCGGGCAGCGTGTAGGGGTCGCCGTTCATGGTGCGCATGTCCATGGCGCCGCCCCCGGCGCCGTAGACGAAGGGGGCGCCGGGCCGCACGTGCTGGTGCAGCACCAGACCGCTCAGCACTTCAGCGTTGGCCACGAGCACCGTGGCCGTCACCGAGCGCGGGGCCGTCGTCCCGGCACAGGGCGCCGGCGCGTAGATCAGAGGGATCTGCAGCTCGGCGCAGGCGATCACCTTGGAGAGCGCCTCGGCGTCGTGCTGCAGCGGCGGTGAGGGCATGGCGTACACGGCGAAGCTGTCCTGCTCGCCGCAGATCGTCGCCATCTCCCGGATCTGCGCAAGCCGCCTGCCGTTGATCGGCGTGAGGAGCAACGGCTTGCGCGTGCCCTTCATCAGGGCGGCGGCATGCGCCAGATCGTCGATCTCCCACGGGACGTCCTCGGGCGAGCCCATGGTCATCACGAAGTCCATGTTGCGGAGCTTCTCGCTGAACGCGGCCATGCCCTCGACGTCGGCGATGCGCGTCCGCCGACGCTCGCGGGTGTCGGGGTCGGTCATGTACAGGCAGTCTGATCCCGTGCCGAAGTAGACGTTCCCGTCGCGCAGGATGAGAGGCTCGGTGTCGCCGCTGCGCGGCTTGAGCGTCCACTCCCTCGGCGCGCTCGCCAGAGCGGACGAGAAGCTGCGGGAATCGAGTCGCACGCGCGTGCCCTCGACCCGCGCGCCCAGCTCCCTGAACAAGCCGAGGGATCGCTCGTCCTGCAGGATCTCGACGCCCGTGTCCGCAAGCAGCGTCAGCGTCGCATCGTGCAGACGGGCGCAGTCGTCAACGCCCCACAGCGTCAGCATCGAGGTCGGCATTGGTGGTCCTTTCGTCCGGATGTCACGTCGTCACGCTTTCGACCGGTCTCGGACACCACCCGCGCCCTAGTGCCGATCGCGATGCACGGAGACGGTCGGCGTGCGACCTCTATCCGCGCCGTGGATCGTCCTGTCGACGCGCACTTCCACGGATTTCATCAGCGGGAAGCCGCTGATGGGATCGAGGCGGTCATCGTGGGTGAGGAGATTGACGTTTGCCTGTTGCCATCCATGGGTGATCTGCAGGCACCCCGAGCGGATCTCGTTGGGCGCCACAACCTTCACCGGCAGCTCGAGAGAGCCCACGCGCGAGGTGACGCGGACGGCATCGCCGTCCGCGACGCCGAGCGCGGCGGCATCGTCGGGATGCATCTCGACCTCGGGCTCCGGGATGGCTGTGCGAAAGCGGGCGATGTTGCGGAAGCGGCCATGCAGGTAGAGCAGCGTGCGGGCCCCAGTCATGAGCACGAGAGGGTAGTCGGCGTCGGGCGCGTGACGGTAGGCGGGACTCCGATACACCGGCAGTCCGTCGTAGCCCAGGTCCGCCAAGTACGCGGAGGCGAACTCGACCTTGCCCGAAGGCGTCCCAAAGCCCTTCTCCTCCCAGAGCCGGGGGCGAGGCGGACTGTACACGACGCCCTCGGGATGGGCCTCCAGTTCCTCCAGGACGAGACCCGTCGGCTCGAGGAGCCAGCGATTCAAGGCGGTCTCGTCCTCCCAGGGAAAGTACTCGCCGACGCCAAGGCGAACACCGAGGTCGCGCCAGAACTCGTACTCTCCCTGCGCATCTGGCCAGGAGATGACGGCCCGGGTGAGCGTCACGATCTGGTGCTTCTCGTGAGCGTGGAGCTCGCTGCGCTCCAGGAAGGAGGCCGCCGGCAGCACGTAGTCGGCCAGGGCGGCCGTCTCAGACATGAAGAGATCGCGCACGACGAGAAGGTCCAGCGCCTCGAGAGCCTCGACCACACGGGCAGAGTTGGGGTTCGTGAGGGCGGGATTGGCCCCCGTCACGATCATCGCACGCACCGGATAGGGGTCGTCGCTGAGAATCGACTCCAACGCCGTCATGGTGTGGCAGTCATGGCAGAACGTGTAGAGCAACGGGAACCTGTCGGCGCCAAGCGGGCCCAAGTGCTCCAGCGGCACCTCGTCGTACAGCGTGAGAGAGCGCAGCGGGACATGGACCTTGAAGAGAGCTCCGCCCTCGCGATCGAAGGCGCCCAGGAGGGCGTCCAGCATCGCGATGGCGCGGATGTTGTTGAGCCCATTCTCATGATGCTCGAGGCCGACGCCCATCCATGCCGCCACATGAGGCGCGGCGCGCTCCATGGCCCGGGCGATGGCCCGAACCGTAGCGGCCGGCACGCCTGTCTCTTCCTCCACCGCCTCGGGCGTGAACGCCCGTGCATACTCCTCGACCTGGGCGAAGCCGACCACATGGCGTTCGACGAAGTCCTTGTCGAACGCGCCGGACTCGAGGAAGAGGTGGGTCAGCCCCCAGGCCAGCGCGCCGTCGGTACCCGGGCACACATTGGCGTGGATGTCGGCGCGGCGCGCGATCGACGAGAGGCGAGGGTCGACGACGACGAGCGTCGCGCCCTTGCGACGTGCGGCCATGATGTGCTGGGTCATACTGGGGTGCGCGTGAGGCGGGTTGGTCCCCCACAAGACGATGCAGCGCGCGTTCTCGAAGTCCGGAAGTGGCCAATCGCCGTCGACGAGGCGGTAGCCCATGTAGCGCGAAGCCCAGCACAAGGCGTCCGCCGACAGGAAGTTCGGACTGCCGATGGCGTGGAGGAACCGCCGCGCCAGCGCCTCCTGTTGGCCGAAGCCCAGCGCCTCGCCCTTCCACACGCTGATGGCGCGGGCGCCGTACTGCTCGCGGATCACTGCGAGGCGCGCGGCGATCTCGCTGAGGGCCTGCTCGAGGGGGATCTCCTGCCAGCCGTCGGCGGTGCGCTTGAGGGGGGTGAGAACGCGGTCGGGATGATAGACCATGTCGATCGCGGCGCGACCCTTGACGCACAGCCGGCCGCGGTTCCAGAGATGGTCCTCGTTGCCGGTGATATCGACGATGCGGCCGTTCTCGAGGTGCACGTCGATGCCGCAGCGGTCCTCACACATGCGGCAGAGCGTCTGCACGATCTCGCGTTCAGGCTGCATATGTCACGAGCCCCCGCCGTATCCTGCGACCAGCGCGTCGACGCGCACAGCCAGGTCTGCCGGCACGGGAGGCGGGCTGTGCGTCTCGAGGAGCCCAAGAGCCTTGCGGCGGGCCTTCTCGCGCAAGTCCAGCCCGCCCTCTTCCAGCCAGCGCCGGCGACCGTGACCATTGATGATCGTGGGTCGCCACTGGGAGGGGCGCACGCGCCTGGCCGTGTGCTTGGCCGAGACGAAGTCCCCGCCGTGACCCACCTCGCGGGTGGCATCGATCGCCAACGTGTCCGGGCTGATGTCCACGCCGGCGAAGAGAACACGGTTCAGCGAGAGGAACTCGTCCATCATGACGATCAACTCGAGTGACGCAGTCATGCCGAAGTCGATGTATCCCAGATCGTGGTTCAGATTCGAGCCGAGGGCAAGACTCATCAACGTCAGCTCAGCCGCCTCCATGCCCGCCTGCGCGTCGATTCCCTGGGCATCGGTGGTGCCGGCGTAGCCCCAGTTCGGCAGGTCGAGCCAGCGTGCCATCTCCACCGAGCAGGCGTAGCACATCAGACACTCCAGCGTATTGTAGGTAGATTGCATGGTGAGCATGTCGAGCACGGCCGGGCCGACGCCGAAGATGAACGGCGCGCCGGGATGACGCAGTTGATGCACTACCAACCCCAGCAGGGACTCAGCCATGCCCTGAGCGACTTGGCCGGCGACGGTGATTGGACAAGCTCCGCCGGCCAGCGGGGCCGTGGAGTAGATCACGGGGATACCCAAGTCGGCGCACAGCACGAGCTTGGCCAGCGACTCGCCGGGGTGCAGCAACGGGCTGGAAGGCTGAGTGAGCGGCGCGAAGTACGGCTTCGCGCGGAGTTCCTCTGCGCCCCCGCGCACGTCGCAGGCAATCCTCCACATGACCTCGAGATCACTGCCGTCCACGGCCAACACGACGAGCGGCTTGGCGGTGTTGTTCACCATGGCCCGGAAGCTCTCAAGCAGCGCCACACGGGGATTCACGTCGCCCGGGTACGCGTGCGCCATCACGAAGTCGATGTTGGGCAGCGCATCGCACAATCGCGCCGCCGTGGCGCAATCCGTCAGCACCGCCGGCCGGTGCTCGCCGGTCTCGAGGTCGTGGACGCTGCTCACACCCGGGCCGTTGCCGAAGTACGTCCTGTAGCCTCCGAGCGCCATGGCGGGCCTGCCCACGCGGTCGCAGATCTCGACAACGGGCGGCGCCGTGGCGCGCGCTTCTTCCACCAGCTGTCGCGGAACGCGCACAAGATCAGGCTCGACGACCGTGCAGCCCGCGGAACGCAGGATGCCGAGCGCCTCCTGATGATAGACGCGCTGGCCGATCGAGCTCATGATCTCCAGCGCCGCCTCGTACAGAGCCACCTTCTCGGCCTCGGCCAGATAGGTCATACGGCCGGGTCGCACCTGCGTGCCGACGTGTTTCACATGCGCGAGTGCCACCATCCTTGATGACCGGCGGCGCACGATGCGAGTCGCCGGACGACTACGCCAGCAGCCTCCAGGCCATGCGCTCGAGGAAGACCGTCTGGAGGACCAGGTCCCGGATCGTGATGCGTTCGTCGCGGCCGTGGAGCCGCGAACTGATCGCGCCGCCCTCCTCCTCGACGAAAGGCGTGAAGCCGTAGCAGACCGCGTCCGGGAACGACGCCCGGACATGCGTGCAATCCGTGAAGCCGGACGAGTGCTCGCAGATCACGTCGCCGTCCGGGACGAGCTCGGCCATGGTCGCGTCGATCGCGTCGCGCAGCGGCGAGGCGCACGGTGACTGGTTGCTGCTCATGAAGTGCAGGAGCTCGAGCTCCCAGTCTGCGTCGATGCCCGCCAGAGCCTGGCCGAACTCGCGGCGGACATCGTCCTCCGTCTGGCCCGGCAGGATGCGGCAGTCGACGACGATCTCACCGCGGCCCGGGATGACGTTCACCGCTCCCGTGCCCACGGCAATGTTCGTCGTTGCGAAGGTGAGCCCCAGCTGCGGCTCGATCAGCCGCGCGGCGTCGGGGTCGTCGGCCGCCAGCTCTCGCACCGCATCCCGCGCCGTTCGGGGATCCTTGAGGCGGCGGCGAAGCTCCGCGTCGGCGACCCTGTGGTCTACCAGCTCGACTGGAGTGCGCGTGGTCTGTACCTCCGGATCGTACTCCTCGACCGCCTTGACGATACACGCCAGGCCGTGAGCGACGCTCCTGTGGTGCTGTGGCATGGAGCCGTGGCCACCGTGACCCCGCACCGTGATGCGCGCGTTGGCGTAGCCCTTCTCGCCGGCGTGGATCGTGTACAGGCGGCGAGCGCCCACGCGCAGCATCTCGTAGCCACCCTCGTTGATGACGAAGTCGACGCGCACGAGCTCGGGGTGGTGCTCGGTCAGCCACCTGGCCCCGCAGTAGTCGCCCGTCTCCTCGTCGGCGGTCGCGGCCAGGACCAGATCGCCGCGCAGCCGCTCGCCGGTCGCGGCGCGGCGCGCCAGGCGCGCCATGGCGACCGCCTCGGCGGCCACCGTGTTCTTCATGTCGAGAGCGCCGCGACCCCAGACATAGCCGTCCCTGACCGCGCCGGAGAAGGGCGGCACCGTCCACTCCGGCGCGTCGGCGGCCGGCACGACATCGGTGTGACCCAGGAAGAGCAGAGAACGGCCGCCGTCCCCGCCGGCCAGCCTGGCCACGCAGTTCGGCCGCTCGGCGACCTCGCCGATCACCGTGGGCTCGATGCCGTTCTCGGCGAGGTAGTCCGCGAGGACACGAGCCGCCGCCCGCACGTCGCCGGGCGGGTTGCTCGTGTCGGCCTGGATCAGCCGCGACAGCAGGCCGACGACCTCGGCTTCAACCTCGGCGTACTGCCGCTCGCTCAGCCCCCAGCGCTCCGCCACAGCGCCCTCGCTACTGGACGAGCTCGATGGAGGGCGTATCGGTGAGCAGCTTCTTGGTGTAGTCGGCCTGGGGGTCCAGGAGCACGGCGTCGACCAGGCCGTACTCCACGAATCGGCCTTCGCTCATCACCGCCACCTCTTGCGCGATGCTGCGGATCAGCGCCAGGTTGTGCGTTACGAAGAGCATGGTCACGCCGAGATCGGCCTGCAGCTTGGCCAGCAGCTCGATGATCGCCGCCTGCACGGAGACGTCCAGCCAGGAGGTGACCTCGTCGCAGATGAGCACGGTCGGCTCGGCCGCCAAGGCGCGGGCGATGGCCACGCGCTGGCGTTCGCCGCCGGAGAGCTGTTCCGGGTACCGCGACAGCAGCGACGAATCCAGCGCGACCTGGTCCAGCGCCCGGATCATGCGCTCCTCAGCCTCGTCCTTGCCCAGGTCGAAGAAGACGTCGATGGGCTGGGCGAGGAGCTGGCGAATCGTCTTGCGCGGATTCAGCGAGCTGTAGGGGCTCTGGAAGATGTACTGGATCGCCTGGCGCTCAGGGCGCGAGCGCCCGCGGGCGTCGCGCGCCAGCGGCGTGCCCCGCAGCTCGATGTCGCCCTCGATGCGCCCCGGGTGAAGACCGGCGATGCAACGGGCCAGCGTCGTCTTGCCGCTCCCGGACTCACCGACCAGCGCCAGGCAGCGGTGCTCCCGCAGCTGCGCGGTGACAGTGTGGAGGGCTTCCTTCTTCTGGTAGAAGGCGCGAACGTTCCGGACGGCGAGTACGGTCGGCTGCTGCAGCGTTGTCTCCTGGAGCGCGACCTCGCGCATGAGACCGGTGACCTCGAGCGGCGCCCCGGCCAGCTCGCGCCACCGCCAGCACCGCACCTGATGGTCCTCGGTGACGCCCTCGTACGGGGGGAACTCGGTAGCGCAGCGAGAGATGCGCATGTCGCAGCGCGGCGTGAAGGCGCAGCCGGCGACGCGCTGGCCCGGCCGCGGCGCCCAGCCCGGAATGCCGTGCAGCGCCCGGTCGCCGGTGAGGTCGGGGATCGAACCGAGGAGCTTGCGCGTGTACGGGTGCCAGGCGCCGGCGAAGAGGGCCTCCTTGGGACCGATCTCGACGAGGCGCCCCGCGTACATGACGGCGATGCGGTCGGCCAGGTTGGCGACGACGGCGAGGTCGTGCGTCACGTAGAGAGCGCTCACGCCGTAGGAGCGCGTGAGATCGCGGATCGTCTCCAAGACGTGGGCCTGCGTCGTGACGTCAAGCGCCGTCGTCGGCTCGTCGAGGACGATGAGCTTGGGCCGGCAGGCGAACGCCATGGCGATGGCGACGCGCTGCTGCTGGCCGCCCGAGAGCTGATGCGGGTAGCGGCGCATGAACTCGTGATCGCTGGGCAGCAGCACCTCTTCGAGCATCTGCCGCAGACGGGCCTCGCGATCGGCCTTCGCACCGCCGAAGCTGTGCGCCTCGAGGATCTCCCTGAGCTGCGTGCCGATCCGCAGGGCCGGATTGAGCGCCGCCGAGGCGTCCTGCGGCACGTAGCTGATGAGGCCGCCGCGGATGCGCTTGAGGGCGGCGGCTCCGGAGGACAGCACGTCGGTGCCGCCGATCGTGACCGTGCCGCCGGCGATCTTCGCCCCCCGGCGCTGATGCGCCAGCAGACTCGTAGCCGCCGTCGTCTTGCCGGAGGCCGACTCCCCGACCAGGCCGAGCACCTCGCCCTGGTGAATGGTGAACGAGACGTCGTCGTCGATGTCGATGCCGGAGGGATCGAGGACGATGCGCAGGTCCTCGACCGTGAGGACGACTTCGCCCAGAGGCGACTTGGCTTCTGCGGGACTGCTCACGCGTTTGCTCCCGTATTGCGGTCGATGCCGACGAGGGCGCGCGCCACGCCGTCGGCGATCATATTCGTGCCGATCGTCAAGATGCCGATGAGCAGCACCGGGATGAACACGGCGTACGGCTGCACGGTGATGCCGATGCGGTTCTCGTTGATCATCAGACCCCAGTCGGCAGCCGGCGGCTGCAGGCCGAAGCCGAGGAACGAGAGGGCGGCGATGATGCCGATGGAGTACGTGAGGCGCAGACCGAACTCGACCAGCAATGGGCTGGTGATGTTCGGCAGGATCTCCGTCCCGAGAATACGAGCCTTGGAGACGCCGAGCGCCTCGGCGGCGCGCACGAAGTCCCGCTGCGCGATCTCCATGGCGGCCACGCGCGTCACGCGCGCGATGCGCGGCGCGTGCGAGATGCCGACCATGAGCACAATCAGCCAGAGGCGCGGCCCGAACACGCTGACGAAGAGCAGCGCCAGCACGATCGACGGAAAGGCCAGTACCACATCGAGGATGCGCATGACGGACTCGTCGACCCAGCGCCGCGCGTAGCCGGAGATGAGCCCCAGCGTGACCCCGACCACGAGGCCGAACACGGTCGCCGCCAGGGCGAGGGTGATGACCGTGCGCCCGCCGTAGAGCACGCGGGTGAGCACGTCGTGGCCGATGTAGTCCGTGCCCAGGACGGCGACGTCGGACGGGGATGAGAACGGCGGCCCAACGAACTCGGTGGGCGAGTACGGCGCCGCGTACGGCCCGAAGATGACGACGACGAGCATGGCGACCAGGATGCCGACCCCGATCTTGGTACGCCTGACTCCCCAGGAATCGAGCATGAGCTGGATCAGTTCGCCGTGCCGGCCCTTGCTCCTGGGCACGCCGGTGGGCATCGCGGGTTCGGGCGGCAGGACGACATTGGACTCGAAGCCAAGATCGCGGTCGAGCGTCTTCTCGGCGACAAGCTCCCGATCTGAGGCAGGTTTGGTATCTGTCATCGCAGGCCTGTGCGGAGCCGGGGGCTGATCAGGATGGTCGCGACGTCGGCGATCAGGTTGAGGACGACGTAGACGGCGGCGATCAGCAGGCAGAGCGCCTGCACCATCGGGATATCGCGGTTGGCGACGGCGTCGACCAGACTCTGGCCGATGCCGGGGAAGCCGAAGAGGTACTCGACCGTGACGATGCCGCCGGCGAGCCAGGCCAGGTTGAGGGCGATCACCTGGAGGGTCGGGATAATGGCGTTGGGCATCGAGTGGCGCCAGAGCACGACGTTGTTGGAGAGCCCCTTGAGCCGGGCCATCATCACGTACTCGCTCTCGAGCACTTCGATCGTCGAGGCGCGCAGCATGCGACTGATGTAGGGGACCACGGCCAGGCAGAGCGTGATCGCCGGCAGGATGAACAGGTCGAGCTGGTCTCGCAGCGGGACCTGCGGGTCGATGCGCGAGACGGCCGGTAGCCAGTTGAAGACCGCCGTGGCGAAGAGCAGCACCAGGACGATGCCGACCACGAACTCGGGGAGCGCGGCCAGCATGAGGTTGGTCAGGTTGACGCTCGAATCGAACTTGGAGTCTCGCCAGACCGCGCTGAGGGCGCCGACTAGGATCGAGATCGGGATGCTCAGGAGTGCGGCGAAGAACACGAGGACGGTCGAGTTGATGAGGCGGTTCTTGAGCAGGGCCGTGACGGCCACGTCCTGCTGCACCAGCGACGTGCCCATGTCGCCATGCGCGACGCCGCCGAGCCAGCCGAAGTACTGCTGGTAGAGCGGGCGATCGAGATTGAGCTGTTGGCGCAACGCCTCGTATCGCGCCTTGTCGGCGGCCTCCTTGCCCAGGATCGCCTGAGCGGGGTCGCCCGGGAGAAGCTGCGTCGCCGCGAACACGACGACTGAGACGAGCAAGAGTGTGAGCACCCCCAGCCCGAGCCGGATCAGAATGAGCTTGAGGAGAGGTGGCACGACTGCTCCTTTCAGCCTGTTCCGTTGGCGCTGACAGCCCCGGCCTCACGGCCGGGGCTGTCAGCGTACACCAGAACCGCTGTCTCGCGCCTCTTACGCAAAGAAGAAGTTGTTGAAGTGGAAGCTCGAGAGCGGCACGCCCGACTTGTTGGGCACGACGCCGCCGAGCTTCGGGCTGTAGCCGTCGATCTGGTTGTTGAAGGCCCAGACGATATAGCCGCCCTCGTTGTACTCGATCTCCTGGGCCTGGGCGATGAGCTCGTTGCGCTTGGTCGCGTCGCCCGTCTTCATCGCCTCCTCCACGATCGCTTGCCACTGGTCGTTCTGCCAGTGGGTTTCGTTGAACGGAGCCTTCGGCATCGTCCCCTGGCCCGTCTGGGACAGGTAGTTGCGCGTGTACCAGAAGTCCTGTGAGAACGTGTACGTGAGGTAGTTCCCCGCGTTCCAGTACGCGCCCGAGTCCACCTTCTTGACGGTCACCTTGACGCCCGCGCCCTTGGCCTGTTCGGCAAAGACCTGAGCGGCAGGGACCGCGGCGCTGCCGATGGCCTCGGACGTATGCAGCGTCACCTCGAGATCGCCGTCGTAGCCGGCCTGCTTGAGCAGCGACTTCGCCTGCTCGAGATCCTGCTCGCGCTGGGGGAGCTGCGGCGTGCCCGGATCGAACGGGGCGTACATGTCGTTGCCGATCCCGCCGAAGCCCGCGTAGGCCTGGCTGATCATCGCCTGGCGGTCGACGAGGAGGCGGAAGGCCTGGCGGACCTTGACGTCGTCGAACGGCTTCTGGTCGATGCGCATGGTGAACGGCTGCCAGGCGCCGGTCGTGGCGTTGAGGACCTTCATCCCCTGCCCCTCAACGACCTTGACCTGGGCGGCCGGCAGCTGCGAGATGGCCTCGACGCTGCCGCCGAGCAGCGCGTTGACGCGGGCGGTGGCGTCGGGGAACTCGATGATGGTCAGCTGGTCTACGTACGGCCCGTCGCCCCAGTACTCCGTGTTCGGATCGAACACGTACTGCTCGCCGGGACTGTTAACCTTGATCTTGAACGGGCCGGTGCCCACCGGCTTCTTGGGGTCGAAGCCCTGCGGCACGATGCAGTTTCCGTACAGCGCCATGGCCTCTTCGAAGATGGCGCTCGGGCTGTCCAGGTGGAACTCGATTGTCGTCGCGTCGACCTTGCGGATGCCGCTCGCCGGCAGCAACGCCAGCTGGCTGGCGCCCATCTTGGGGTTCTTAGGGTCGATGATGCGCTGGTAGCTGTAGACCACGTCGTCGACCGTCATCGGCTTGCCGTCGTGGAAAACGACGCCGTCGCGCAGCTTCACCGTCCAGACGCTGGCGTCGGCGTTGGCCGACCACTCGGCGGCGAGCAACGGCACGATCTGGTAGCTGGCATCCCAGCCGAGCAACGCGTCGTACAGCTGGAAGGTCGTACAGATCTGCGGCTCCGACGTGGCGATCTGGCCGTCGAGCGTGTCCTCAGGGCCGCCGCCGACAATGCCGACACGCAGGGCGCCGCCCTGCTTGGGCGACGCGGCCGCGGACGGCGACGAGGTGGTGCTGGTTTCGCCGCCACCACAGGCCGCGGCCAGCGGACCGACCCCCGCGAGCACGCCGCCGACGGCCGCGTACTTTAGCAGGCTCCGCCTCGTCAGCCGCGAGTTGCCGATGCTCGCGATCATGTTCTGAAGGTCCCGATACTCCTCACCCACGGTCTTCCCCCTTCTCCGTAGACCCCACGAGACGTCGCTCCTGGGTTCGACTCAGCGTGTTGCGGGAGTCGTAGTCGGCTCCCGGACAAGGCGACACGGTGTGGGCAGCGCACGAGCTTGTCTGGGGACGGCGGACTCACCCTGGCGGGTCCCGCAGTGCCCGTCAGGGTAGGCGCGAGCCACGAGCCTGTCAAGGTCGTGTACAGACACTCAGGCATCGCGCCGGCCGCGCTCAGACCCTACGCGCCTAGTAGGGCATCGATCTTGCGCACCCCCTCGCTGGCGTCCTCGGCATACGCGTCGGCGCCGATCTGGTCGGCCCAGCGCTGCGTACAAGGAGCGCCGCCGACGATCGTCTTGTACGGCAGGTCGCGCTCGCGGATGAGCTTGACGACCTTGCGCTGCTCCTCCATGGTCGTCGTCAGCAGCGCGCTCATGCCGATCGCGTCGGCCCCAAACTCGGCAGCCTTGGCGAGGAAGGTCTCGGCGGCCACATCACGGCCGAGGTCGACGACCTCGTAGCCGTTGGCCTTGAGGTAGGCGATGACGATCGCCTTGCCGATGTCGTGGACGTCGCCTTGCACGGTGCCGAGGACGATCTTCCCCTTGCTCTGGGCGGCCTCGCCGGCCAGCGCCGCGTTGGTGACTGCGGTCGCGGCCGCCATGGCAGCGGCCGACAGCATCAGCTCAGGGAGGAAGAGCTCGCCGCTCTCGAAGAGCTCGCCGACCTCCTGGATCCCCTTGACGAAGCCCTCCTGCATGATCTCGCGAGGGCTGATGCCCTCAGCCAGGGCGCGCGTGGCGATCTCCTCGGCGGCGGCGTTGTCCGCCTCAACGATGGCGGCGGCAGCCTCGGCATAGATGTCGATGTCGGGCATGTGTGTAGTGCTCCTTTCCTCTAGGCCCCGACGAGTTCCTTGGCGCGCTCGACGGCCATGCCGGCGTTGGCGCCGTAGCCGTCGGCGCCGACTTCGTCGGCATAGGCTGCCGTCACGGGGGCGCCGCCGACCATCACTTTGACCTGCTGGCGCAGACCCGCCTCCTGGAGCGCGTTGATGGTCTCTTTCATGCGCGGCAGCGTCGTGGTGAGCAGGGCGCTCATGCCCACGATGGAGGCATGGTGGGCGCGCACCGCTTCAACGAAGGCAGCGCTCGTCACCCCAGTGCCGAGATTGACGACCTCGAAGCCGGCTCCCTGCATGAGCATGGCGACGAGGTTCTTGCCGATGTCGTGCAGGTCGCCCTCGACCGTGCCGATCACGACCGTGCCCAGAGAGACGCTCTCCCCGGCGGCCATGTGCGGCTTGAGCAGGTCGAGGGCGCTCTGCATGGTGCGCGCCGAGAGCAGCACCTCGGGGATGAAGCACTCGCCGCTGCGCATGCGTTCGCCGACCACGGCCATGGCCGGCAGCAGCGCGTCGTCGAGGATCTCGCGAGGCGGCGTCCCTGTGGCAAGCAGGGCCTGGGTCAGAGCGACGACGACCTCGCCCTGGCCATCGATGACGGCTTGCTTGAGTTGGTCCTTCACCCGGGTGTCCCCCTTCACTCGACGCCGAGCTCGCGCTCGGCGTCCTCAACGATAGCCCGTATCGCGGCGGCCGCGTCGGGTGTCAGCGGCTCGGGCACGTGGCTGTCCAGGATGCGTACTGCCTCGGCGGTCGCCCGCTCCAGCAAGGTCGTCTCGCCGGCGAGGCGCCAGTCCTCGCGCACTTTGCGGTCCAGAAGCCTGGGCTGCGACTGCTCGCGCATGTGGCGCAGCGTGCTGTCGCGGCTCAGGAAGTCGCCGAAGGCGCCGACCGCGTGCACCTCGTCGACCATGAGCGACTCGTCGTCGACGCGGATGCCGGCGACGCAGTGCTTGATCATGCGGGCGAACTCGCTGTCCATCACGAGCTGGCCGAAGTCGAAGGTGACGCCCGATTCGAGCATCCCCAGGCCGTAGATCAGGTTGGCCCCTGCCAACGCTGGGAGCAGGCCTGTGAGCGTCTTCTCGTGACCGGACTGCGCGTCACCTGTCTTGGTGTCGCCCTACGCACCGGCGACCCAGCTGGGCAGGAGGTAGCGGCGCGACAGCTGCACCACGGCGGCGCTGATCAGGGCGAGCTCCGGCGAGCCGACGCTGGCCGCGGCGAGCCGCAGGTCCATGGCCGTGGTCGAGCTGCCGTAGATGACCGGGGCGCCGCGCTTCGTGAGCTGCGAGAGCGTGATGCCGCTCAGCACCTCGGCGTTGTGTGTCACCAGGGTGCCGGCCAGTGTGACCGGCGACGACCCGCCGGCCATGGCCATGCTGAGAATGTTGCACGCCATGCCCGCGCGGGCCGACTCCATGATGATCTCGCAGCAGTCCTTCACCAGCTTGAGCGGGCTGACCGGGCAGGTGATGAACGACACCAGCGGGCGAGCCCGCAGCCTGGCCTCGCCGCCGACGATGGCGGCCGCCATGGCCACGATCTTCCTGAGCATCGTCCCATTGATGGGGCCGATGAACATGTGCTTGGTCGTGTTGCTGAGGATCGCCTCGGCGTTGTGCAGCGGCGAGGCCTCCGGCGGCACGTCGTGGGCGCCGATGGGCCGCTCGAGCACGTCGATGTCGTCGAGCGCATCGATGAGCCGGGCGGCGGCGGCGACGTCGTCCTTGGTGGGCTCCCGCAACTCGCCGTCGCGCGGGTCGACGACCTGGATGCCCTCGCCGAAGTTGGTGAAGCCGACGCGATTGGACTCGACGACGAAATCGCGCGCCGGCACGCGCCCGGCCAGCGTGAGCGTCGCCGGGGCGCTGCGAATGGCGTCCTCGACGACCCAGCCGGGGATGCGGACGATGCGCCCCTCGCGGTCGACGTCACAACCGCCCGCCGCAAACGCGTCCAGCGCCTCCTCGTCCTCGACGAAGACGCCCGTGCGCTCGAGGACCTCGAGCGTCGCCAGATGGATGTCCTCCAGCTCGTCCGGAGTCAGCACGCTCAGGCTCAGGCCCCCGCTCCGGAGCCTGCCGGCGTGCAGATTGCGTCTCATGCCGCACCCCCGTTGCCGGATCCGCGCAGACCCGTCTTCGCCTTGAGCCGTTCGACCGAGTTGACGCGAATGCCGAGCAGGTCGGCGATGCGTGCCTTGGCCTCGAGCCCCTTGGCGAGGCCCGGCACGGCCGTGACGACGCCGATGTCGAGCTCCTCGCGCACCGTCCGCATGATCGTCGAGTCCGACAGGTCGAAGACGCTCACGCCCAGCTTGCCGGCAACGTAGGCCTTGGCCTCGGTGAGCCTCATCTTGGTGAGCTGCATCCTGGCCACCAGATCTCCAGCAGTCTTGATGCCGCCCATGGACGAGGCCAGCGCGTGGGCCATCCCCATGCCGTTCGGATCGCCGGTACCCACCTACAACCCGTCGGCCTTGCCGATCTCGACCATGGCCGCGCTGGCGCGGCTGACCATGTCGAGCGGGGCCACCTCGAACATGGGCACCCCGCCGACGCCGTTGCCGACGTTCGCGTGGATCGGGATCGTCGCCTCGGCCGTGCAGGCCTTGACGAACGTCACGGCCCGGGCGACGTTCCAGGCGCACGACTTCTTGCTGTTGTTGTTGACCACGGGCCCGAAGATGGCCGCGCCGGCCTGCTCCACGACCTTCATCTGCTGGTGCGGCCAGAGACCCGCCAGGCGGGTGCCCTTGTACTCGAGCTCGCCATGGAAGCCGAGCACCATCTCCGCGGCCATGCTCACCTCAACCGGCATGGTCGTCGTCGCCGAGATCTCCTCGGTCGCGCGCAGCGTCGCGAGGAACTCGGCGTCGCCGGTCGACGCGACCGTGTCGTAGTTGATGGCGTCGGCCCCCGTCTCCGAGAACATCCTGCTCTGCCACACGACGTCGTCGTGGCAGGCCTCGAGCGCCTCTTCCTGAGTCCTGCGAGCTTCGTCGATCCTGCCCAGAGGCAGGAGGTCGGACGGGTTGGGGAACTGACCGTCCGGCCGGTAGTAGAGGCCGAGGTTGGGCATGAAGCCGTAGAACAGCGGGAAGATCGTGGTGTGCTGGAGCAACTCCATGTGCTCCTGCTCGACGCTGACGATGAACTTGCTCGGCTTGACGGAGTAGTCGATGTGGCCGACCTCCATCGAGTCGAAGGCGAAGGCCCGCTCGAAGAGGCGCACGGCCGCCTCGCGCCCGATCGGCGCGGCGATGCCGCTGGAGAGCCGAGAGGAGATGAGCGTGTTGGTGCCGCCGTCCTTCGTCATGATGGCTTCGTGGCCGCGCTCGACGCCCCAGACGCGGCTGGGGCAGCAGAACATGTCGACGAGATAGTCGATCTCGTTCTCGTCGAGCACCGGGACCTTGGCCCTCTTGGCCGCCGCCTCGGAGCCCTCGATCACATCGCGCCGGATCTCGTCGCGGGTCATGGCGACGGTGGTACCGTCGCCCATGCGCGTCGTCACTGTGTTCAAGACACATCCACCTCCTGGCGAGAATGGGCCGGCAGCGCGCACCCACCCGGGTGGGTGCATGGTAGCCGCGTCCCTCCGGTTGTCAAGTGAGATCTGCTCGGCCGCCGGTGGCGAGATCCCCGGCCGCCGCCTCCCCGGCGGCCACAGCCCGCAGTTCAGACATCGAATTGCGCAGCAGGAGTTCGAGAGCAAGCAGCGGCCGGTTCAGATCGAACCCGTCAGGGTCGAGCCCAGCCTGCACCGAGAGCCCGTCCGGGATCGCGGCGATGAGCTCGGCGAGGCCCATGAGGAGCTCGTGGTGCGGCCCGCCGGGACGCCAGTCGAGGCCCAGCCACTTGAGATTCTCCTCGTACCACCACGTGTAAAGCGCGAAGAGCCGGGCGCGCAGTTCCGCGTCGCGAAAGGCGTGCGGCAAGATATCGAAAAAGCCGCGGAAGGAGTCGGCCCCGACGATCAGGCTGCGCATCCCCACCATCACGGCGTGCAGCCGCTCGTCCTCCGACAGGTCGCTGGTCGAGGCGCTCAGCCGCAGGCACTCGTCGTGGATGAGCGCGTCGGCGACAGCGCTGATCAACCCGGCCTTGTTGCCGAAGTTGTAGCGGATCGAGGCCTTGTTGACGCCCGCCGCAGCGGCGACGTTCTCCAGGGTGACGGCCTCGTAGCCGCGCTCGGCGAGAAGCCGCGTGGCCGCGTCGAGGATCTTGCGGGCGGTCTCCGGCAACGTCGACAGCGGGTCGTCGAAGGGAAAGCGCAGTATGCCCTCAGGTGTAAGCTCGTCTGGGCCCACGGTCCTCGAGTGCTCCGCCTGGGTGGTCACTATCGGACACTCTACGACTTCTGCCCCGAACGGACCAGAGACCGGAGGAGACGCGACGGGGCGGGCCGGGCCGAGCTGCCACGCGGGCGCGGTACGAGGCCGCGCTTCCTGCCGATCCGCCCGCGGGGGGCTCGGCGCCGTCAGGCCGGCGCGACGGCGTGCCGCACGGCGGCGATCGCCGTCTCGATGCCGGCGTCGCCGACGTCGAGGTGCGTGACGAACCGCAGGTTCCACGTCGCCTCCGCCAGCGCCAGAACGCCGTGCTCGCGCAGCCGTGCGACGACCTCGGCAGCCGGCAACCCGCTGCCCCGCGTGCCGGCGAAAACCATGTTGGTCTGCACGCGGTCCAGGTCCACGTCGAGGCCGGCCACGGCGGCGAGACCCTCGGCGAGCGTCCGGGCCCGGCGATGGTCGTCGGCCAGCCGGGCCACATTGTGTTCGAGCGCGTAGAGGCCGCCGGCGGCGATGATGCCGGCCTGGCGCATGCCGCCGCCGTAGATCTTGCGGGCCCGGCGAGCGAGGGCGATCGTCGGCGCGTCGCCGACGAGCACCGAGCCTACCGGGGCGCCTAAGCCCTTCGACAGGCAGATGCTGACGGTGTCGCAGAGGGCGGCATACCCCGCGAAGGAGATGCCGGTGGCGACCACGGCGTTGCCGAGGCGGGCGCCGTCCAGGTGCAGCTTGAGGCCGTGCCGGTCGCAGAAGGCGCGCACGGCCTCCAGGTGTTCGAACGCCAGGATCGCGCCGCCGCAGTGGGTGTGGGTGTTCTCCAGACAGACCAGGCGCGTCGGCGCGAAGTGCACGTCGGCATCGGTGTGCAGATACTCCTCCATCTTCTCGAGATCGAGGGTGCCGTCCGGCGAGTCGAAGCAGCGCAGCACCACGCTGCTGAGGGACGTCGCCCCCTGCTCGTAGAACATGATGTGCGCCTGGGCGTGGATGAAGACCTCGTCGCCGCGCCGCGTCAGGGCGCGGATCGCCGCCTGGTTGCACATCGTGCCCGACGGGAAGTACAGGCCGGCCTCCTTGCCGAGCAGGCCGGCCGCGTGCTCCTGCAGGCGGATCACGGTGGGGTCGTCGCCGTGGACGTCGTCGCCGACCTCAGCCTCAGCCATCACGCGGCGCATCTCTGCAGAGGGCCGCGTCACCGTGTCGCTGCGCAGATCGATCATCAGGTCACCTTTCGTGGATGCGCGAGAGGAGCCGCCGGAGCCGCCGGGCGCCGCCGGCGGCGCCCGGCGGGACGCGTCGGCCCCAGAAGTGCGCCGGTCGGCCGCGACCGGGCGGCCGCGTCGCCGGTGAGCAGACCGACCCACTCGTTCGCAAACGGGATCAGAACGAGGCCGCCGAGCAGCACGAGCAGGCGCCACAGCGGCATCGGCGCCCAGGTGATCTCGACTGGTCGGAGACCGCCTGCCCCAGGTCGAAGTCGCCCGGCAGCCTCAGGAAGAACCGGCCGTCGCGGTGCCCGGCGATCTCCACCGCCGCGTTCTCGAGATCGGTGGCCTCCTTGCCGGGGTAGTCCACCCAGATGTGATTGAAGGCGACGCGCAGCTCGTTGGGGATCCCCTTGGCGGTCAGCAGACTGGCCAGGAGGACAGCCCGGCTCTCGCAGTCGCCCTGCGGAGCGCTCAGGGCATCGGCGGCAGTCGGGAAGTACCACGGGACGCCCCACGTCCGCCAGTCGTAGCCGTAGGGGGTCCTGAGGACGTACGCCTCGATGAGGCGCGGGTCGTCCGGCAGCTCGGCCGCCAGCGCCCTCGCGGCCACCGGATCAGCCCGCGCCTCGCTGATGTTGCGGACGCTCCGGACCAGCACGCCGGGGTCCGGGTACAGCGCGACGAGAACCCAGACGACGACGAGGAACGCAAGCGCGAGGCGAGAGAACCGCATGCCTCATGATACCCCCCGGCGGGCCGGCGGCGGGCGCGCGGTCCGGCCCGTGCGGCGCACCGGGCGCCGGTCGTTCGCTCGCCGACGGCCGCGGCGCCTACTGTGCGGTGCACCTCACGGCGCCCCGCACGGTAGTCCGCCTTCGGTGACTACTCCCACTCGATGGTGCTGGGCGGCTTGCTCGAGATGTCGTACACGACGCGGTTAACCTCGGGGACCTCGTTGATGATCCGCGAGGCGAGGGTCTCGAGCAGGTCGTAGGGCAGACGCGCCCAGTCGGCGGTCATGGCGTCGTGGCTGTTGACGGCGCGGATGGCGATCGGGTAGCCGTAGGTGCGCTCGTCGCCCTGCACGCCGACGCTGCGGATGACCGGCAGGATCGCGAAGCATTGCCAGAGCTCGCGATAGAGCCCGGCCTTGCGGATCTCGTCCTGCACGATCGCGTCCGCCCGCTGCAGGATGTCGACGCGCTCCTTCGTGATCTCGCCGATGATGCGGATCGCCAGCCCCGGCCCGGGAAACGGCTGGCGCCAGACGATACGCTCGGGCAGGCCGAGCTCCTCGCCGACGGCGCGGACCTCGTCCTTGAACAGCCAGCGCAGCGGCTCGACGAGCTCGAAGTCCATCTTCTCGGGGAGCCCGCCGACGTTGTGGTGGCTCTTGATCCTGGCGGCCTGCCGGGTGCCGCTTTCGATGACGTCCGAGTAGAGCGTGCCCTGGACGAGGAACCTGGCGTCGGTGAGCTTGCGCGCCTCCTCCTCGAAGCAGCGGATGAACTCCTCGCCGATGATCTTGCGCTTGCGCTCGGGCTCGGTGACGCCCGCCAGCTTGGTGAGGAAGCGATCGCAGGCGTCGACGGCGATGAGCGGAATGCCGAACGTGCCCGAGAAGGTGTCGACGACGCGCTCGGCCTCGTCCATGCGCATCATGCCCTGATCGACGAAGACGCAGGTGAGGCGATCGCCGATCGCCTTGTGCATGAGCAGGGCGGCGACCGACGAGTCGACCCCACCCGACAGGCCCAGGATCGCCTTGGCGTCGCCCACCTGGGCGCGGATCTCGGCGATGGACTCCTCGATGATCGACGCGGGCGTGAACTCGGGTTCGCAGCCGCAGGCCTTGTAGAGAAAGGTCTTGAGGATCTCGGTGCCCTTGGGCGTGTGGACCACCTCGGGGTGGAACTGCACGCCGTAGAAGCCGCGCTGCCATGACTCCATGGCGGCCACGGGTGAGGCGGCGCTCGAGGCGAGGACGTCGAAGCCTTCGGGAGCCACCGTCACGCTGTCGCGGTGGCTCATCCACGCCTCATCGACCCCGCGCCAGTCCTGCAGCAGGAGGCCGGGGTCCATGACGTTGACCGCGGTCTTGCCGAACTCACTGAGATCGGTGCGCGTCACCGTGCCGCCCAGAGCCAGGGCGAGGCTCTGCATGCCGTAGCAGATGCCGAGGACGGGGATGCCGAGCCCCAGGATCTCGGGGTTGAGCCGCGGTGCGTCGTCGACGTAGACGCTCATCGGGCCGCCGGAGAGGATGATCCCCTTGGGCTCGTAGGCTTTGATGCGCTCGACGGGCGTGTCGTGGGGGATGAGCTCCGAGTAGACGCGGCACTCGCGCACGCGCCGGGCGATGAGCTGCCCGTACTGCGCCCCGAAGTCGAGGACGAGAACGGTATCGAACGCCTTGCTCTGCGGTGTGCCCTGCGCCACGCTTCCTCCCTCGCCCTTCTCGGCCTGTCGTAGGTCGTCAGATGCGCTGCGCACGTCATCCCATGCCGACAAGATGAGGCTCCTCTCCGGATCGCCTCATGTGTGTCCTGGGGATGACGCGCCGCGACGTCATCCCATGCCGACACTGTCCTGCAGCTTCTTGCCCTCGGTCATGAGGGCCGGCGCGACCATGACCTCGGCCTTCTGGAACGAGCTCAGCGTCTCGTAACCGCAGGTCGCCATGCTGGTGCGCAGGGCGCCGAAGAGGTTGAGCGTGCCGTCGTTCTCGTGGGCCGGGCCGAGGAGGATCTCTTGCAGGGTACCCCTGACCCCGGCCTTGACGCGCGTGCCGCGCGGCAGTTCGGGGTGGAAGGTCGCCATGCCCCAGTGGTAGCCGCGGCCCGGCGCCTCCTTGGCCGCGGCCAGCGGCGAGCCGACCATCACGGCGTCGGCGCCGAGGGCGATCGCCTTGCTCACGTCGCCGCCGGTACGCATGCCGCCGTCGGCGATGACGTTGCAGTACTGCCCCGTCTCGAGCACGTGCTGGACGCGCGCCGCCGAGGCGTCGGCGATGGCCGTCGCCTGCGGGACGCCGATGCCGAGCACGCCGCGCGTCGTGCAGGCGTGGCCCGGGCCGACGCCGACGAGCACGCCGACGGCGCCGGTGCGCATGAGGTGCAGCGTGGTCGAGTACGACGCCACGCCGCCGACGATCACCGGCACCGGGCAGGCGGCGATGAACTCCTTGAGGTTGAGCGGCTCGACGCGCGTACTGACGTGCTCGGCCGAGACGACGGTGCCCTGGATAACGAGCACGTCGAGGCCGGCGTCGAGGGCGACCTCGTAGTACTCACGCACGCGGGCGGGCGTGAGCGAGGCGGCCGCCAGGACGCCGCCGGCCTTGATCTCCTTGATGCGCCGGGCGATGAGCTCGGCCTTGACCGGCTCCTTGTAGATCTCCTGCATGGTCCGAGTCGCCGACTCCTTGGGCAGCGACGCGATGCGGTCGAGCTGGGCGTCGGCGTCCTCGTAGCGCGTCTGGACGCCCTCCAGGTTGAGAACGGCGAGACCGCCGAGCCTGCCCATGGTGATCGCGAACTGCGGATCGACGACACCGTCCATAGCCGAGGCCAGACACGGCAGGCTGAGGGTGTGAGGGCCGAGCTTCCACGTGATGTCGACGTCGTCGACGTCGCGCGTGCGGCGACTGGGGACGATGGCGATGTCGTCGAAGCCGTAGGCGCGACGGCCCTTCTTCCCACGACCGATCTCTACTTCCATGCCGTCCTCCTCAGGGGCGCGAACCGCTCAGAGTCCTCGTGCAGAGTACAGAAAAGACCCCGCACGATGGTGCCGGGTCTCCGGGGTCGATCCTTGTGTCGTCGTACGCGCTGGCCACGTGTGATCGCACGGTCGCCCGACTGTACCAGCGGCCTTCGGCAGGGTCAAACGGCGGCGGAGAAGGACCGCACCAGCCACAGCGCGCGCCGGGCTGGTCCCCCAGCAGCATCCCTTCATGCTGCCCTGCGGAACGCCCTCGTACCCACCCGGCGCGAATGGGGCGTCCAGGAGCGGGCAGTCCAGTCTCGCGCTGCGCGGTTCTTCGCTCGAGCGTCACCGTCTGGCCCGGCAGTTGTCAGGCTCGCCCTTCCGGTGGGTACATCACCGCATCATTCACCAGGAAAGGACGGCCATGAACGAGACACAGAACCGCTCGACGCTGGAGGCGCTGGTCGCGGCGCTCAACGCAGGTGACCTCGAAGCGCTCGATCGTGTGTTCACAGACGACATCGTGATGGAGTGGCCGCAATCGGGCGAGCGCATCGTCGGTGGGGGCAACCGCCGTGAGATCTACAGCCGGTTCCCGTCCCTGCCTCACGTGGCTCTCCGCCGCATGATGGGGCGCGACGACCTCTGGACGCTCGAAGCGAGTCTGGACTACGGCGACGGCGATCCCTATCAGTGCGTCTTCATCTTCGAGATGCGAGGCGGACTGATCGCCCGAGAGACCGGCTACTGGTCCAGGCCCTTCCCCGCGCCTGACTGGCGCGCGCCTTGGGTCGAGACGATGAAGTAGGCCAGAGCAACAACGCGCTCGGTACGGTGGGGGTCCCGCGCTTGGGATACCGCCACTGTGTGACGCACAGACACTGGCGGGCGCGCCGCCCCGTTCGGGGGCAGTGGCCGGGCGCGCGAATGGCCGTACGACCTGGGACCGCCCTAGCTCCGGCTGCCGATCTCCGCCACGGTCGTGCTGGCCAGAAGCCGGCGGACGTCCTCCAAGTCAAGCACGCCGGCGCCGTAGCGCTGGGTGTTGGCGGCGCCGACGGCCAGCGCGTGCCGCAGGCACTCGCAATGGTCGCGTTTCTGGAAGCGGGCGCTGACAAAGCCGGCGAGGAAGGCGTCGCCTGAGCCGACCGTGCTGACCACGGCGGCGAGCGGGGCGACGCTGGCCGCGTAGACGCGCTGCACACGGCCTACGCGGATGCGGGCCACGCAGCCGTGAGGCGTCTTGATGATGACGTTGCGGGCCCCGAGCTCGCAGATCATGCCGGTCGCCTCGACGATGTCCTGCTCGTCGTGGAATTCGTGCCCAACCAGGTCTTCGGCCTCGCGGAGGTTGGGACACACGAGGTCGGGGCCGCCCTTGGTGCCGTGCCGCAGCGGCCCGCCGGCACTGTCGACGACCACGTAGCAGCGATGGACGTGGACGCGGCGCACGACCTCCGCGTAGAAGTCCTCGGGCATCTTCCGCGGCAGCGAGCCGGCCAGCACGATCAGACGGGCGCCGCGGGCGAGATAGTCGATCTTGTCGAGGAGCTGATCGATCTCGGCTTCAGTGACGATCGGCCCGTACTCGATGATCTCGGTCTGGCGCATGGTTGTGGGGTCGACGACCACCGTGGACGTCCGTGACTCGCCGGCGATGTAGGTGAAGTCGTGAAGGATGTTCTCGCGCTGCAGTCCCTCGGCAATCTGCTGGCCGGCGAGGCCGCCGACCAGGCCGGTCACGACGACGGGCGCGCCGAGTGACTTGAGGGCGCGGGCGATGTTGACGCCCTTGCCGCCCGGCAGCGTCAGGCTCTCGCTTGAGCGATGGCGGTACCCCGTCTGGAAGTTCGGCACGGTCAGGGTCTTGTCGACGGCGGCGTTGGGTGTGACGGTGATGATCACGGCTTCACGTCCTGGTGCGGTGCAGCGCGGAAAAGCCGGCGCGAACGCGGCGCCGGCCCCAGTCGCGGGTCAGTATATAGCACGAGGGACGGCGACGACGACTCGACGTTCGTCGTGGTGGCGGCCGGGGGTCGCCTTGACACTGCCGGATTGCAGGGGTACGTTTCTGGGGCGTCAACGACGGCGCGTTCCTCGTTAGGTGAGGCTCCGGCACACAAAGAGGCCGTTGCCCGGAAACGTCCAGAGACGCCAACGGGTAGAACAGGCATTACCGAACCAAGGTTTTGCTCGAGACGGCTGAGGCTCAGTCCTCTACGGTGTGCTGTGCTAAAGCTTTTGGACGAGTGAGGATCGCCCAAACCTGCTGCTGCGCCAAGGGAGCCTTCCGATGGGGAGGCTTTCGGTCGTTCTGGGACGGTATCGACGGCGAGAGGAGGTGAGGCCGGTGTTCTACTTGAGCAAGCTGCTCGGCAGCCCTGTGCGCGACGCGGCCGACAAGCCGGCCGGCGCCGTCCACGACCTCGTCGTCTGCTCCGGCAATCAACCTTACCCGCAGATCACCGCGATCGCCGTGCGGCGTCGCGGCAAGGTCGTCTACGCCTCGTGGGACGCGGTCACCAGCTTCGAGGAGTCGGGTACGATCGTCCGTGTTCTCGCGGCCGACCTGGGCGAGCGCGAGCTCCAGCCGGGCGAGCTGCACCTGGCCCGCACCTTCCTCGACAAGCAGCTCGTCGACACCGACGGCCGCAAGCTCATCCGTGTCAACGACATCCAGCTCCTGCGTACCGGCGATCACGTCCACGTCGCCGGGGTCGATGTCTCGAGCAACGCCATCCTGCGGCGCGTAGGACTGGCCAAGGTCGGCGACCGCCTGGCGAAGTCGCGCCAGAACCCCAAGCCGCACCTCATCGACTGGAAGGACGTCGACGTCGAGCTGACGGACGAGAGCTCCGTGCGCCTGACCGTGGCGCGCACCAAGCTCGAGCTCCTGCACCCGGCCGACATCGCCGACCTGGTGCACGAGCTCTCGCCGGAGGAGCGCGCCGCCGTGCTCGACGCGCTCGAGGACGACCTCGCCGCCGAGGCCTTCGAGGAGATGCACTCCTCCTTCCAGGCCTCCACACTCCTCGAAATGCCGGACGACAAGGCCGCCGAGCTCCTCGGGAACATGTCGCCGGACGCCGCCGCCGACCTGCTCGCCGACCTGCCCGAGGATCGGCGCCGGCACTTCATCGCGATGATGGAGAAGGAGGACGCCGAGGACGTCTGCGAGCTGCTCAGCTACCCGGAGCACTCGGCGGGCGGCATCATGACGACCGACTTCGCCCATGCCAGGCTCGACGCGACGGCGGCCGAGGCGCTGGAGAGCTTACGTGAGCAGGCCGCCGAGGCCGAGACGATCTACTACGTGTACGTCATCGATCGTGGTGAGCATCTGCGCGGCGTCTTCTCGCTGCGCGACCTCCTGCTCGAGCCGCCGGAGCGCAAGGTCCGCGAGTTCATGACCGAGAACCCCATCACCGTGCTCACCTCGGGTGGTGAAGAAGAGATTGCCGAGCTCATCGCCAAGTACAACCTGATCGCCCTGCCGGTCGTCGACGAGCAGGGCGTGCTGCACGGCATCATCACGGTCGACGACGCGATCGACCTGGTGCTGCCGCTGGCGTGGAAGAAGCGCCTGCCGAGGATCTTCCATTGAGGAGGCCTCGATGGCGCAGTCCCCGCGTTCCGTAGGCCGCCGCCTCGTCGGGCGCATCGGTCGCACCCGGCTGTTCATTATCCTGAGCATGGTCGGCCCCGGCCTGATCGCAGCCAACGCCGGCAACGACGCCGGCGGTATCACCACGTGGTCGGTCATCGGCTCGCGGTACGGCTACAGCATGCTCTGGCTGCTGCTGCCGCTCACCCTCGTCCTGGCCGTCGTGCAGGAGATGAACGCTCGCGTCGGGGTTGTCACCGGACGCGGGCTCGCTGCCCTCATCCGCGAGAACTACAGCCTCAAGCTGACCGCCTTCGCGATCCTTACGACCATGGTCGCCAACTTCGGCACCACGGTCGCCGAGTACTCCGGCGTCGCCGCCGCCGGCAGCCTCTTCGGCATCCCCTCGTGGATCGCCGTGCCGGTCGTGGCGATCGCCGTCTGGCTGCTGGTGACGCGCGGCTCGTACCGCAAGGTCGAGCGCGTCCTGCTGGTCCTCGGCTTCGTCCTCGTCGCCTACATCGTCGCTGGGGTGATGGCCCATCCGGACTGGGAGGCCGCCGCGCACGGCCTCGTCACCCCGCAGCCCAGCATGACGACCCTCTGGCTGTTCACCGCCGTGGCTGCCATCGGCACCACGCTGACGCCGTGGGGTCAGTTCTTCATCCAGGCGGCCATCGTCGACAAGAAGATCCCGTGGCGGCAGTACGTCTACACCAAGTACGAGATCTACGTGGGCTCGGTCTTCATGACCACCATCGACTTCTTCATCGTCGTGGCCTGCGCCGCCACCCTCTACAAGGAGGGCATCGTTATCGAGACCGCCCAGGACGCCGCCCGGGCTCTGGAGCCCTTCCTGGGGGAGGCCGCCAGGTACCTCTTCGGGATCGGCCTGCTCAGTGTCTCGATCCTGGCGGCCGGCGTGCTCCCCCTGGCGACCGCCTACGTCGTCTGCGAGGCCTTCGGCTTCGAGTCGGGCCTCGACTCGACGTTCCGCGAGGCCCCGGTCTTCAACGGCATCATCACCTTCTACATGTTCGTGCCGGCCCTGGTCGCCATGACCCCGAACCTGCCGCTGGTCGGCGTCATCATGGTCGCCCAGATGCTCAACGGCATGCTGCTGCCCGTGATCCTCGTGTTCACACTGCTCATGATCAACAACCCGCGGGTGATGGGTGAGCACACCAACGGCCGCGTGCGCAACGTCATCGCCTGGGGGTTCTCCGGCCTGCTGATCGCGCTCAGCGTTGTCCTCCTGGTCTCGCCGATCTTCTCGTGAAGGGCGGCACCATCGCCTGCGCTCACGGTGATGTCCCAAACGACTTGGGCGCGGCCGGCATGAGCACGGACCGCGTCCAAGTCGACCTCTGAGGTCGGTTGTAGATCTGCCTGCTCTGCAGGGGGGAGCCGGCTCCTCCACGGGCCGGTCAAGCGCTACGCGCCGGAGACGCCCTCCGGCCGCAGGCGCTCGAGGAGGGCCAGCCCGGCGCGCGCCCGGTGGCTGGCCCGGTCCTTCTCGGCGGCCGGCCATTCGGCGACGGTGAGGTCCGATCCGTCGGGGAGGAACACGGGATCGTAGCCGAAGCCGCCGCGACCGCGCGGCGCCTCGACGATCGTGCCCCACCAGTGCCCCTCGACGGCGATCTCGCGGCCGTCCGGCGCGATCGCGCAGAGGGAGCAGACGAAGCGCGCCCGGCGCGCGAGGGGGCCGGCGCAGTCGGCCAGCTCGCGCAGGAGGCGCGCGACGTTGGCGGCATCGGCGCCGGGCCCGTCCACGCCGGCGTAGCGGGCGCTGGTCACGCCCGGCGCCCAGCCGAGCGCTTCCACCTCGAGGCCGGAATCGTCGGCAAGGCACCAGACGTCGACGCCCTCCCCACGCTCGCCCAAGGCTCGCGACAGGGCCAGCGCCTTCTCGCTGGCGTTCTCGGCAAACGACTCGACGCCCTCCGGCGGCAGCTCCACGTCGGGTGGCATCGCTGCGACCTCGTGCGGCGCCAGGATCTGCTCGAACTCCCTGATCTTGTGGGCGTTGCCCGTCGCCAGGACGAAGCGCATTCTCAGGCCTGACGGAGCACGGCGACGGCCACCGCCTGGGCGGCCGCCAGAGCGGCCGCCCCATTGGCGGCCAGATCGAGCATCGCGTCCAGCGTCGACCGCTCGTAGGGCTCGCCCTCGGCCGTCGCCTGGACCTCAACGAGACGGCCGTCGCCGGTCATCACCACGTTCATGTCGACGGCCGCCGCCGAGTCCTCCTCGTAGTCGAGGTCGAGCAGCGTCTGCCCCTCGACCACACCGACGCTGATGGCGGCGATCGAGTCGAAGAGCGGCAGCTCTGAGAGGCCGAGCCTCGCCTCGAGCTTGAGCGCCGCCTGGTACACCGCCACGTAGGCGCCGCTGATGCTGGCCGTGCGCGTGCCGCCGTCGGCCTGGGTCACGTCACAGTCCACTGAGATCGTGCGCTCCCCGATGATGCCGAGGTCGACGACCGAGCGCAGGCTGCGCCCGATGAGGCGCTGGATCTCCATGGTGCGACCGCCCTGCCGGCCGCGAACGGCCTCCCGCTGCGTGCGCGTCGGCGTCGCCGCCGGCAGCATGCTGTACTCGGCCGTCAGCCAGCCCTTGCCCGACCCGCGCAGCCACGGGGGGACGCCGTCGCTGAGCGACGCCGTGCACAGCACGTGTGTGTCGCCGAGCTCGATGCGCGCCGAGCCGGCGGCGAACTTCGCCACGTTCGGGATGATGCGCACCGGCCGCAGCTCGGCGGCTCCTCGTCCTGTCCTCACGTTGTCCTCCCCCTCGCCGCCGGGCGGCGTCTGCGCCGCCGTCAGGCGGCAGGTCCAGCCAATCCGAACAGCTCGCGGCGCTGCCGGACGAGGACGAGCAGCGCCGCCCCGCCGGTCGCCATGACCGCGGTCTCGCCGGCGCCCACCCAGACGGCGCTCGCCCAGAAGGGCAGGTCGAGCACAATCGCCAGCATGGCGGCGACGCCCAGACCGTTGACGACCACGGGGACGGCCAAAGCGATGAAGCGGGGCCCAATGCGCTGCATCAGCGAGACCGCGACGAGCGTGAGCAGCGAGCCGAAGAGGACATCGACGACGAGCATCGGGCTGTTGAGGTTGCCCAGGGCCGTGCCGATCGTCAGGCCGGGCACGGCCGCCGGGTCGACGCAGGCGAACACGGTCAGCGCCTCGGCGAAGCGGAACTGGACCTGCCCGTAGGCCAGCGCATTGAGGCCGGGCGCCAGCGTGAGCGCCGCATAGAGCGCCGCGTAGAGCGCGGCGCGCACCAGGAAGCGGCTGCTCACGTCGCCAGCCCGGCCTCGAGCTCGGCTACGGAGATCCGGCGAACCTCCCCGAGCGGCATCTGCAGGAAGCGGGCGCCGACGGCCCGGAAGGTCTCGGGATCGCCGGTGCAGGAGAAGCCGTACTCGCCCTCACGGTCGTCCCCCCGGGCGATCCCCTGTCGATCGAGCATGTCGCCGACCTCACGGGCGATCTCCACCGCCGGGTTCACGAGCATGACGTCGCGCCCCAGGTGGCGCTGGAGCATCGGCGCGATCAGCGGGTAGTGCGTGCAGCCCATGATGACGACGTCGGGGCGCTTCTCCTTGAGCGGCGCGGTGAAGCGCCGTACGGCGTCGGTGACCTCCTGACTGGCGATGTCGCCGTCCTGGATGAACGAGGCCAGCCCGGGGCAGGCCTGCTGGTGGACCTCGGCGGCGGCGTCGAGGCCGTGAATGGCGCGCATGTAGCTGCCGCTGGCGACCGTCGCCTCCGTGGCGAGCACGCCGATGCGGCGGTAGCGCGAGGTCTGCACGGCGGCGCGCGCCCCCGGCATGACGACGCCGACGATCGGCGTCGCGAAGCGCGCCTGCAGCGCCGGCAGCGCCGCCGCGGTAGCCGAGAAGCAGGCGACCACCAGCAGCTTGACCCCGGTGCGCTCGAGGAAGGCCGCGATCTGGGAGGCGTACGCCTCCAGCTCGTCGCGGCTCTTCTCCCCGTACGGGAAGCGTGCGGTGTCGCCCACATAGATGAAGTCCTCGTCCGGGAGCGCGACGAGGCACTCGTGAAGCACGGTGAGACCGCCCATGCCGGAGTCGAACATGCCGATGGGCAGGGCGGCGAGATCGCGAGTGTCGGTGAGGGGACGAGTCATGGTCGCACGGCGCCGTCGGAGACGCCGTCGTAGTATCCCCCAGCCCACGTCCGGCTGTCCAGACGAGTGGGGCGGCGGGCCTCGCGGCGGCCGCCCCGACGCCCCTCACGCCCCTGGCGTGACCGCCGCCCTCGGCCGGCCGCTGTTCGTCAGCCACACCCCCAGCACGACGACGGCGGAGGCCGCCGCCTGCGGCAGCGCGAACCGCTCGCCGAGCAGGACGTACGCCCCGGCCACACCGACCACCGGGATCAGGTTGAGGAAGACGCTCGTCTTGCTGGCCTCGACGTGGCTGAGCGCGTAGTTGAGGAGCAAGTAGCCGCCCACGGAGCAGAAGACGGTCAGGTAGGCGAGGGCACCGACCGTGCCCATGGTCGGCCGACGCACCCCGACGAGGACGGCCTCGGCGAGCGCCAGCGGCAGCATGAAGAGCGCCCCGAAGAGGTTCTGAAAGGCGGTCACGAAGAGCGGCGACCGCTTGACGAGCATGTGCCGCGCCATGAGCGTATAGGCCGCCGCGGCCACGGCGGCGACCAGGAGCAGGAGGTCGCCGAGGAGACTGCCGCCCTCGTCACCGCCGCCCCACCCCACCAGGCCGACGATCCCGGCGAACGAGATCGCCACGCCGGCCCACTGGCGTACCGTGTTGCGCTCTCGCAAGGTGAACACGTTGAGAACGATCACGAAGATGGGGACGGCGGCAATGAGGATCGCGGCCTGGCTGGCGCTGGTCCGCGCCATCCCCGAGTTCTCGAGGGCGAAGTAGACGGTCAGTGAGACGAAGCCGAGAAGGGCGACGCGGGCCAGCTCGCTCCGGGAGGCGTGCTCGCGGGTGCCGAACAGCCGCCAGGCGAACCAGAGGATCACGCCGGCCAGAGCGAAGCGCAAGGCCGCCAACAGCAGCGGCTCGAAGCCGCGCAAGGCGTACTTGGTGCCGACGAAGGAGAAGCCGAAGGCCAGCGTCGTTCCCGCGAGAGCGACGTAGGCCGAGGCGGGCGGACCTGAGCCTGCCGCGGCCTGCCCCCGACGCGCCTCGGCCGCGTTCGCGCCGATCTCCGGCGAAGGTGCGGTCATCACCAGGTCCTCACGCCGTCGGCGGGCACGTCGGGCCGGCGCAGCGGCTGCCGCTGTTGGCCAGCCACACGCCGGCTCCGACGACGAGCGCCGCGATCGCCTGCCCGAGCGTGAAGCGCTCGCCGAGGAGGAAGTAGGCGCCGGCAATGCCGACGACCGGCGTCAGGTTCATGAACACGCTCACCCTGCTGGCCTCGACGAAGCGCAGGGCGTAGTTGTAGAGCAAGTAGCCGACCGCCGAGGCGCCGAGGGCCAGGTAGACGATGCCTCCGGCCGCGGACCAGGTCGGCGTCCGTACCCCTGCGATCAGCGCCTCCACGATGACGGCCGGAACGATGAAGAGCACCCCGAACAGGGTCTGATAGGTGGTCACGTAGAGCGCCGAGCGGTCAGTGAGGAGCCAACGAGCCATCAGCGTGTAGACCGCGACCGCAAGCGAGGCGCCGAGCACCAGCAGGTTGCCGAGCAGCGTGCCGCCGTCGATCCCCGCCCCAAGCCCGACCAGACCAACGATGCCCGCGAAGGAGATCAGGACGCCCGCCCACTGACGCGCGCCGTTCGCCTCGTGCAGAGTGAAGGCGTTGAGAGCGATCACGAGGACCGGGATGGCGCCGGCCAGCACCGCGGCCACGCCGGCGCTGGTCCGCGCGATCCCCAGGTTCTCGAGGCCGATGTAGACGGTCAGGGAGACGAAGCCGAGCAGGGCCAAACGCCCCAACTCCCTGCGGGAGGCGCGCCTGGCCTTTCGCTCGGCCCCCCCGAAGAGCCGCCACACCACGTAGAGCACGGCCCCGGCCAGCGCAAAGCGTAGAAAGGCGCCCAGGAGCGGCTCGAAGCCGCGCAGGGCCACCTTGATGGCGACGAACGAGAGGCCGAAGGCGACGGTCGCGACGGCGAGCGCCGCATAGGGAGCGTGAGAGGAGGGCTTCGCGCGCACAGGCGACAGCTTATCGCACAGGCAGACGAGGCCGGTGTACGGCAGGTGGCTGGGACGAGAACCGGCTCTTGCCGCTCAGCCCTCGTTCGTGCCCATCAGGATAACGAGGACGAGCGCGGTGCCCGCGAGGCATACCGGCCACAGCGCCGACAGCGCGCACCACTGCTGGCGTTCTCGCAGGGGGTAGCCGGCAACACTCGCGACCGGCTTTGATCACCCCCACAGGGCACAGATCGGCAGCGCCAGCAGCCTGTCGCCGAGCACGAAGGGACGCGGTCCGGTGTGCAGAACGAGACCAGCGATGAAGCGGTCCCCGAGTCCGTCGCGCAGCCAACTCAGATGGCGTGCGCTGTGCCTGGTGGGCGCCGCCTCGGCTTTCACTTCGACGGCGATGACCCTTCCGTTGCCGGCCTCCAGAATGATGTCCACCTCATGCCGGCCCTGCTGCTGCCGAAGGTGATACGACCGCAACTGGGCGGCGCCGACCGCGATCTCCGCACGAATCTGAGCCATCACAAAAGAGTCGAGGACCCGCCCAAGCAGGTCCCCGTCACGCATGACACCGTCGACGTCGACGCGCAGAGCGGCTCCCACCAGGCCCGGGTCGATCACATAGCGCTTGGACGCGCGGGTCAGGCGTTTCAGGCGGTTTGTGGTCCAGGCTGGAACGGCCTCCACGATGAGCAGGTTCGTGAAAAGTCGATCATAGGCCGCCGCCGTCTTCGCGTTGATCCCCGCGGCATCGTAGAGCTTCTTGTCTTCAACGACCCCGGCCGTGCTCGAGGCCAATGCCTCGAAGTAGCGCCGCAACCGTACGGGGTCGCGGTCGCCGGCGACCTGCTCAGCGTCCCGCGTCAGGATCTGGTCGAGGTAGCCGTCCAGCCAGCGCCGCCGGCCTTGGTCCTGAAGATGCAGGACTGGACTGGGAAACGCTCCGGCGAGCGCCATCTCGATGTAGCCCCTCAGATCCGGGGCGTCGGTCGGGACCCGAGCAGCCGCTTCGAGACCCACGGCCACGATCCGCTCGAAGAGACCGGGCTCACCAACGATGCCGCTGATCTCACGCGCGACCAGGCCGGACATGGCGACTCTCACCAGCCGGCCTGTCCCCGGCCATGTATCCGCCTCGAGATCGGCGCGCACCGAGCCCGTCAGCAGGAATCGACCAGGCCGCGGGTCGTCATCGACGGCCCGCTTGAGCGCGCCGAGGACCGACGGTACGGCTTGCCACTCATCCAGTAGGACCGGTTCCTGGAGGCCACGAAGCGCGACGTCAGGATCCGCGCGAAAGGCGGCTGCGTCCGCGTCGCGGTCAAGCCGGATGACGGTCCGCGCAAACCGCGTAGCCGTGGTGGTCTTGCCGACGGCACGAGCACCGACGATCAGGACGGCGGGAAGTTCGTGAAGGAGCTCACCGACGAGAGCGTCGACGAGTCTGTCTCGATACGCGTACATGCAGGCAGAATACCACTATCCCGCAGCTCGGAACACCAATATGCCGCAGCTCTGGCTACCAATACCCCGCACTCTTCCAGGTGGCCGATCGCGCCGGGCGCTCTACGGGATGATGAATCGGGTGGAGTTGCCGCCGGGTCCCGCTCCGGCATGAGGGCCGCGGCATAGGACTCGATGTCGTCGAAGCGACGCTCTCGCAGGGCCTCGCTGAGGACCGTCTGGGACGTGGCCTCGACCGTCTTCGCCTTGGCGAGCGCGCCCGCGCGCGTCCGCTGGCGCTCCACGCAGTCCAGCGGAGAAGGATGACGGAAGGAGGAAGGGCCGGGAGGATGGCGCGGACCCGGGTGCTTTGGTGCCCCCGGAAGGATTCGAACCTTCGACCTCGCGCTCCGGAGGCGCGCGCTCTAATCCCCTGAGCTACGAGGGCAACGGAGCAAGGAGTGTAGCACAGACGCGGCCCCGCCGAGGCGGAATCCGTCCGCCCGGCGCGAATCCAGACTCATCGACGACGCCCTCACAACCGATACGGGCACCGAGCATCGCAGTCGCAACCAGAGAGGGAGAGCATATGTCCGAGATGATCCAGGAGCACACGGCGCAGTCGCTGAGCGAGTTCGTCCAGCAGAACGCCCAGCAGGACCGGGGCGGCCAGTGGCAGCTCGAGAACGACCGCATTCTCGAGATCCACCTGGCCAACAGTCTCGTCTACACCAAGACGGGCGCCATGATCGGCTACTACGGCGACCTCAAGTTCGAGCGCACAGGTATCAAGGACCAAGGCGGCCTGGGCAAGTACGTGAAAGCCAAGATGACCGGCGAGACGGCCTCGACCATGAAGGTCCAGGGCAGCGGCATCCTCTACTGCGCCGACATGGGCAAGACGATCCGCATCCTCGAGCTCAAGGGTGAGACGATCCACGTCAACGGCGCCAACTGCCTCGCCTACTCGGACACCCTGGAGTGGGACATCGTGCGCACCAAAGGCGGCAGCATGCTGGCCGGCGGCCTCTTCAGCCTGCAGCTCTCCGGACACGGCTACTGCGCCATCGGCACGGTGGGCAAGCCGGTCGTCCTCGGCGTCGACGAGGCCCACCCCCTTCACTCGGATCCGAACGCTACCGTGGCATGGTCCGCCGGGTTGCAGACGCTGCTGAAAACCGACATGTCCTTCAAGACCTTCACCGGCCGCGCCTCCGGCGAGTCCTACCAGCTCACGTTCATGGGGCGTGGCTTCGTCGCGCTGCAGCCCTACGAGGAAGGCGGCAGCGCGCCGGCCAGCAGCAGCAGCGGCTCGGCCTGAGCCGGCGCTCCGTCCCGCCAGTCCCCCGGCGTGAGCACACGCCGTGACGGCCCGGCGCCACGCACACGGCGCCGGGCCGTCTTCGTCACTCACGGCGTACGGTCGTAGCAACGAACCTCATCAGAGCTGCCGAGCGGGCTCATCAGCCCCTCGTCTGGCGGGACTCCGGCGGGGTATGCTTCGCGCCACGGCGGAGCGAATCGCTCCGGCTTGGCGCTATCGACATGGCAGCCGCCCCGGCGCGCTGGGGGAAGGAGCAGGCATGACCTGGATGAGCCGCATCATCGATGCCGGAGCGGAGTACCGCTACGAGCTTGCTGAGATCCGGGCAGGCCTCTTCATCGGTGAAGGCAATACGAAGGCGAAGCTGACGCAGTTCTGGGTGCTGCTCGTGCTCTCGAGTTACATCGCCGCGGGCGGCGTCATCGGCAACTCAACCCCGTCCGTGATCGGCGCCATGATCATCGCTCCGCTGGCGACGCCGATCTACGGCGTCGCCTTGGCGACGACGATCGGCAGCACGAAGGCGTTGCGCAACAGCCTGCTCCTGCTCGTGTCGGGGATCGGGGTCAACATCCTCGTCGGGATCTTCGTGGCGGCGACCAGCTTCAACCGCATGCCGCTCGACCTTAATCCGCAGATCACGGGACGCACGGCACCCACGGTCCTCGACCTCACGGTGGCCGTGGCCGTCGGCATCGCAGGCTCCTTCGCCCTGGCCCGGCGCGACGTCTCCAACATCGTCGCCGGGGTGGCCATCGCCATCTCCCTCGTGCCTGTGCTGGCGGTCGTCGGCATCACGCTCGGGGCCGGCCGCCTCGATCTCGCCGGCGGCGCCATGCTGCTGTTCCTCACCAACGCCGCCGCCATCGTCGTCTCCGGTGTCGTCGTGTTCGGCGCCGCCCACTACTACCGGGAGACCGCCGATGCCGCGCCGCGGATCGGCCGCCGCGCCCGGATCATGATCGCCATGGTCCTCATCGCCCTGATCATCCCGCTCGCCGCCAGCTCACTCCGCACCTTCGCCTACCAGCGGTGGGTGTCACAGGCTCAGACGGCCACCGAGCAGTGGGTGGCAGGGACGGCCTGGCGAGTCGAGAGCGTGACCCTGCAGAACGACGAGATCGTCATCTCCGTGGTGGGACCGGACTCGCCGCCGCCGAGGGAGGAGCTGATCCGGCAGATCAGGCTCGAGGTGCCCGACAGCGTCCCTGTGCGTCTGACCGAGGTGGCCGGAGACGAGTCGGAACTCTAGGTAGCATCTCTGCGCGGCAGGGACGGCGGCCCGTGCCCGCGTTCCTGCTCGATCTTGCCGCCGCACCGAATCGCCCGCACACTACGCGGCATCATGCACCGGACATGGCACTACGTCGGAGAAAGGGCAGGAGACATGGGAGAAGCACCGGAACCCAGAGTGGCCGGGGAAGCGCCAGTTCCCGGAGTAGTGCAGGAGGCGGCCGAGCAGCTGCCGGCCATCTTCCAGCCGCCCAAGGACACGCCCGCCACGCGCTGGGCCCGTGGCAAGGAGGCGCGCAAGAACGCGCCGCGTACGAGCCACGCCGGCTGGGAACCCGCCTCCGATCGTCCGGACCCGGTCGACCTGCTCGAAGAACAGGCGGCCGAGCGCGACCCGGATCTGGTGCCCATCAGGTACGGCCGCATGCTCTCGTCGCCGTTCGCCTTCTACCGCGGCGCCGCCCTGATCATGGCAAGCGACCTGTCGAGCACCCCGGACTCAGGACTCAATGCGCAGCTCTGCGGCGACGCGCACCTCATGAACTTCGGCTTGTATCAGTCGCCCGAGCGCCAGCTCGTCTTCGACATCAACGACTTCGACGAGACCCTCCCGGGGCCCTGGGAGTGGGACGTGAAGCGGCTCGCAGCCGGCTTTGAGATCGCCGGCCGCGAGCACGGCCTGTCGCCAGCGACCAGGCGGGCCATCGTCCTCTCGTGTGTGGAGTCCTACCGGGAGACCATGGCCGAGATGGCCGGCATGCGCGCCATCGACGTCTGGTACGCGCTCCTCGACGCAGAGCTGGTCCGCGCCGCCCTCAGCAAGACCCGCGGTCGTTCGCAGGTCGACCGCGTCCTCAGCAAAGCCACCGGCAAGGACGCGCTCAGAGCTCTCTCCAAGCTCACGCAGGTCGTGGACGGCAGGGCGCGGTTCCGCTTCATCCCCCCCATCCTCGTGCCCGCCGACGAGCTCCTCGAGGGCAACGAGCGCGAGAACTACCGTCACGCCGTCGAGACGGCCCTCCAGAGCTACCGGGCGAGCCTGCCGGCGGATCGCCGGCCACTCTACGACCTGTACCGTTTCAAGGACATGGCCCGCAAGATCGTCGGCGTCGGCAGTGTCGGCACGCGCGCCTGGGTGCTCCTCTTCCTCGGCCGCGACGAGAACGACCCGCTGATTCTGCAGTCCAAGCAGGCGCAGGACTCGGTCCTGGAGCGCTTCGTGGGCAGCAGCCGGTACGACAACGCAGGCCGCCGGGTTGTCGAGGGTCAGCGCCTCATGCAGGCCGCCAGCGACATGCTGCTCGGCTGGTACCACGTGATCGGGTTCGACGGCAAGCCCCACGACTTCTACGTGCGACAGCTCTGGGACGGCAAGGGTGCCTTCGACATGGAGACGATGGACCAGAGCGCCTGGGCGCCCTACGCCCACCTCTGCGCCTGGACGCTCGCCAAGGCCCACGCGCGCACCGGCGACCGTATCGCCATCGCCGGCTACATGGGTCGCGGCAACACCTTCGACAGGGCGATCGCCGACTTCTCGGACGCCTACGCCGAGCAGAACCAGCGGGACTACGCGGCGCTCAAGAAAGCGGTCGAAGGCGGGCGCGTCGAGCGCCGTCATGGGCGTGTATACGGCGCGGACGGCGGAGGCTCGACCGGTCGCCGGCCGTGTCGCAGCGCACCAGCCGCGTTGTTAGGTGCGACCGCGCTTGCGACGCTGCTCCGATTGGGCGGGCCCGGGGGCCCCCGGCATCGCCATCGGCTGGTCCGCTGTCGCGACCCCGTCGAAGGCTTCGAGCTTCTCTTCGCCGGCGGGCGCAGCGCCGCGACGCCGGGCCTGTCCGCGCGGACGCCGCATGAGCGCCGCGCCTGCGTGACGCTGGGAAGATGCGGCCTGCCGGCGATGAGGTCGAAGAAGGCCTCGCGCCAAGCGCGCCACGTCGCGTTGACGTGGTCCTCCCGGCGCCGGGCCTTGGCGAGCTTCGCCGGCTTGCCCGCGTAGCGCCGGCGCGCCCACGGCGACGACGGTCGCGCGATCCGGATGGCCCCGACCATCCCGACGACCGGGATGAAGATCGCGAAGAAGCCCGTCCACAGCTTGCCCTTGATCAGGCACAGGACCGCAGTGCAGAGGTGGAACAAGAGAGCGAGCGCGACACCGACGTAGGCTGCCGTGCCCGACACCGTCCCGAAGTCCTCGAGACCGAGAGGCGTGGCGCCGAGGAGCAACAGAACGCCGGTGCAGACGGCGACGACCACGGCATCGACCGAGAGGCGCCCCTCCGTGGTCCAGTAGACGTCCTGCAGGCGGAGGATGAGGGCGAACTCGTCCAGCGTCAGCGCCACGCCTGCCCCGAAGACGAGCGCGATCCCCTGCAGCAGGAGCCCCTGGGGCGAGAGCGAGATGAGGCCGAGGCCGGCGACCACCATGAGCACGACCCCGATCACCATGTGGTGGACGTGCAGGCCGCCCTCAGACTCGATGTCGTGGAACCACCAGCTCACCTTGGCCCTGATGAGCCGCGTGTTGATTCGCACGCCGAGGAACGTCACGAGCAAGCCGACGGTGAAAGCAGCGACGGCAGCACGACTGGTACCTAGGAGGCCTTCGCCGACAGCGTCGATCGCCAAGTGCACGTGACCCCCTTTCGCCGTGTCACAGACCTCACGGGACTCCGCGCGAGCTCCTTGGTTCTGCACGGCCCACCGACGGTATTATCGCCCACCATGACACAGACCGACACGCAGCCAGACGAGGGCAAGCCCGCGCCGGCCGCGGCCGAAGCCCCTTTGGCCGGCCCGCCTCGGCGACGGCGCCCCGCATGCGGCACCGCGTTGCTCGTCGCCGGAGTTGCCGTCCTCGCCCTGCTGGTCGTCGTGCTGGTCCTGGCGGTGGTCCCGGTCTCCACGTCAGGGCTCGGGTCCCAGCCCGATCCGGCCGCTTCCTACGAGGATGCGGTCCGCCACTTTGAGGATGCCGCAGCCGGTGAGACAGCGGTCTACGCGCCGTGCGCATCCCGTCTGATGACGCACGGCCATCAGACCGATGGTGTCGTGGTTCTCGTTCATGGGCTCACCAACTGTCCGCGCCAGTTCGTCGAGTTGGGCGAAGAGATCTACGACATGGGCGCGAACGTCCTCATCCTGCGCACGCCCTATCACGGCCTCGCCTCGGAGGACGGCACGAAGATCGGCAAGGTGGGGAATGTCGTCGTAACCGCCTGGATCAGCCAGAACCGCGCCGACGTCACACGAACGGTCGTCATCGCCCCAGCGATCACGCTGCCGGGCCGTGTGCCCAATGCGCTCGACAGCGCCTTCCGCACCCTCTTCCTCGCGTCTCCCGAACCTGTCGGTGCCGAGCGGCGGTGCGATCCATCCCATCTACACGGGTGAGTCCACTCGTGCCCTCGCGGCCATGTACACCCCCGCAAGGAGCGTCACGGACCAGGCCGCCGAAGCGCGGCCAGCGCAGATGCCGATGACATCCCCACGAGAAGCGGACTCCGGCGGGAAGCCGCCCGGCCCCGGGAGCGGACCTGCCCGGCGTCGGGGCGTTCCCTCTTCGTGCGCAGGCGTTGCCGCTCATGAGCCGCCCGGGAGACATCCTCGCCAGGAATGAGCTTGCCGCTCAAGACGGGCCTTCCCCCCTCAGGCCCCCTGGGCCAGATGACGGCCTGCTTCCGGAGCGCCGCGATGCCCGCCGCCGGAGCAGCCGCCAGAGCAGCCCGAGCTCCTCGAGACGCAGGAGACGGGCAACCCCGGCGTAGGCGGCGCCGCTCACCGCAACCGTGAGCGCCAGCACCGCGAACACCTCCGCGAAGCCGCCCTGGGCGACGCCCTCCAGCGCAGACCAGAGGAGCGCCGCGACTGCCGCCAGGGCGCCGGCGCAGAGAAGCGCCTTGCCCGCCGCGACAGCAATCCGGCGCACCTCCCCGCCCCCCAGCTGGCCTCGCAGCAGGTAGGCGAGGACGACCGTGGTGAACATGGACACGAGCGACGTCGACAGAGCGATCCCGGCGGCGCCGAAGGGTTTGAGCAGGATCCAGTCCAGCACCGCGTTCAACGCCAGATTGGCCAGCCCGACGTAGAGCGGCAGCCAAGGTCGCTGCATGCTCTGGAAGCTCCGGTTGAACATCATGTTGACGTTCGCGAAGGTCAGCCCCAGGGCGAAGGCGGCGAGCACAGGGGCGACGGCCGCCGTGTCGGCCGCTGTGAACGCCTGCCGCTGAAAGACGACGCGAACGATGGGAACGGCCAGCACCGTGAACCACGCCAGGAAGGGCAGTGACACGAACACCATCTGGCGCACCCCGGTCGACAGCGTCTCCCGAAAGCGCGCCGTGTCGTGCTCCGCCACGTAGCGCGACAGGGACGGGAAGAGCACGGTGCCGATGGTCACCGCGAAGATGCCCTGAGGCAGCGTGTACAGCCGAAACGAGTAGTGCAGCGCGGCCGCCGCCCGGCTGTCGACGAACTGCGCGAAGTACACGTCGATCAGGGCGTTGAAGTTGAGGATGCCGAGCGTTATCGAGATCGGCACCATCAGCGCCAGGACGTGGAGGAGTTCGCGATCGCGGAAGTGGAAGTTGATGCGCACAGGCTCACCAAGGCGACGCAGCGCCAAGATGAGCAGCGCCAGCTCCGCGACCGTCCCGGCGAGCGTGCCCCACGCCAGGGCGGACACGCCCCAGGACGAATGCCAGACGGACACGAACGCGATGATGACGAGGTTCCAGACGATGCTCACGATGGCAGGCATCGCGAAGCGCTCGTGGGCGAACAACACGCCCGTGACGACGCCGGCGAGAGAGAGCACGAGGATGGTCGGCACGACGATACGGAGATACTCGACTGCCGCGGCCAGGGCGGAGGGCGTCGCGGTGAGCTCGGGGTAGAGAACGCGGACGATGGACTCCGCCGCGACGATGAGGACGATCGTCACGACGCCCACGACTGTCAGCATGAAGCCGAGGAGCGCTCCCGCTATGTGCCTTGCGCGAGCAAGATCACCGGCCGCGAGGAGCGCGACGAGGACGGGCACGAAGGCCGCGCTGATGGCGGCGTCAGCGAAGAGCTGGCGGACGACGTTGGGTACCACGGAGACCGACACGAAGGCGTTGTAGTCGGGGCTGATGCCGTACGCGCCGGCGACGAGCACCTCACGGCCCAGTCCGACCACTCTCGAGACCGCGGTCGAGGAGGCGACGATGACCGCGGCCAGAGCCAGCTTGCGGCCGTGCCCAGTCATCGTGGAGGACGGTTCCTCACGGGCGTTCAACTACTCCCGGCTCAGCGGATACGTGGCGCCCATTCTAAGCGTGACGCGGTGACGCCATCGCGCGAGTCTGACCGGATGATCCAGCGCGGCCGCCATGTTCCGATGCGGCCAAGGTCGCGGCGACGACGGCCCGAGATGCGGCGCCGATAGCGGGTTGTCACCGGAGGGTTCCATTGTGAGAGTCAGACCACGGCCGAGCGTAGCCTGGATCATCGGCATCGGGTACGCGTTCCTCTTCCTCTCATCCAGGTAGTCATGAGGATCGACGACGGCCCCTCGCGATCGGAGGGGCGGCACGCACCCGTGGGGCGGGAAGCGGGCCGCGGTTCTCGAGCGAGCGGCGCTCGCACGGCGCGGCGGCGGGCACCTCAGTCGGCGCACGGCGCCGCGCCGGCCAGCTCCTCGTTCGTCGTGTCCGGGCGCCGGGCGGAGACCCGGTGCTGGGCCAGCAGGCCGACGAGCATGGCGACGAACGTCACCAGGTACACCTGCCCGGACACGGCCTCGGCTGTCGCGACCAGCCGCGCAAGCGGCGTGATCGGAGTCAGGTCGCCGTAGCCCACCGTCGTGATGGTGCTGAGGCTAAAGTACATGAACGACGTAGTCGGCTGAGCCTGCCCGAAGAACGGCGTCGCCTGCAGCTCCTCGATGCTGAGGAACGCGTAGCAGAAGGCGATGGTCATCAGAAGGAACGCCGAGATGGCGCCGAGCAACGTCCCCGTCGTGACGGTGCGGTGCTGCAGCAGACGCCGCACCACCACCAGCGGCGCCAACGCGGAGAGGATGAGGAGCGTCAGAGGTCGGGTGGCCTCCCGGCCGAACAACGCGGTGTCCGTGGCCAGGCCGTAGGTGATCTGGACGACTATGATTGTGATGAACAGGGCTACGAGCACGTCGGCGACGCGCCGCCACTTGAGTCTCAATCCGGAAGCGCGCAGCGCCAGCAGCAGCGTGACGCCGACGAGGACGCTGGTCGCGACGGAGGCAACGCCGCCAACGAGGTCGCCGACTGACGCCGAGAGGTCGATGAGTGCCAGCGACACGATGGCCAGGGCGGTCAGCGCCAGAACCAGTCCGAACCTGTCCAGGTATCTCGACCGATCGTCGAACAGGAGGTGTCTCTTCTGGCTCGGCATGGTGCCTCCTCACGGGCGGGACTGCGGACGCGGGCTGCGTGAGTATTCGCCACCCGCGACCAAGGCCCGCTCAGAAGCCCAAAGAGAAGTGAGCGCCACAACCCGCTCGGGATCTCGGTGCTCGCCTTCGGCGTGCCGTTCGTCCTCGGCTTCTTCCCACGGCTTCGCGTGCCCGCGATCGTGCTGGAGATCGTCGCCAGCATCCTTGTCGGGCCGCAGGTGCTCGCAGTGCTGCGTCGACGACATCGCCCGCTTCCTTGGCCTGCTCGGAGTCGTCTTCCTGCTCTACGCCGCGCTCGAAGGGTTCGCGATGCAGTACGGCTTCCGAGGGAATTCAAGGCGACGTCGATGCGCTCAGCGCCGCGGTCGAGGCCGGCGAAGAGACAGCCTGAGGAGAGATGAGCCAGCCGTCTGTCTGAAGGCCGCCTGGAAGCGAACGTGCGAGGACCGCCTCGCAGCGGTCCTCGCACGTTCAAAGCCGCGTTGTGCACCCGCGAGCCCTCTACGGCGCGGGGGCGGAGTCTCGCTGGCGACTGTGCGACGACCCCCGCAGCGATCTCATGTCATCCGAGCCCGCAAGCGGCCGACTTCACCGAGCCGACACCGGCAGCAGTCGGTTGTACCTGCGGAGCACCTGGCGAAGCTCCTCGTGCGGCAGGGCCGCGACGAACCGCTCGTCGCGGCCCGTCATGTCTTCCGCCGCGACGAGGGCGTTGACGATCGCTTCCTCCGTGGCCTCCACGGTCGCCTGGAACAGGGCCGAGAGGACGAGCGTGGGAGCGACCCGCTCCTCGTACGATGTCTCGCCGAGGCTACGGCGCGTGAGCGGCAGCTTGGGAACGCCGAACTCAGGCTCCTCCAGCTGCTCTCGCGCCTCCGGCGAGGCCACCGAGAAGGCGACGAAGATGTCGCCCGAGGTTTCGTGCCCCGCGTTCCCGAGACGGCCCATTCCGAGGACCGGGCGACGGGCGACTCGCTCAAGGTGGTGAGGGTCGAGAGGGGCGTCGGTCGCAACGATGACGATGATCGACTTGGTGGGGGCCTTGACCCTCTCCCTCGCCTTGTAGTCCAGGAGCTCCTGACCAACCGGCGCCCCAGCGATCCGCAGCTCGGGCCGCGTACCCGTATTGCCCTGGACGAGCACGCCGACGCGGTACTCCCCTCCGGCGTGCTGCACGACGCGCGAGGCCGTCCCAGTGCCACCTTTGAAGCCGTGCATGATCATGCCCGTCCCGCCGCCGACGTTGCCCTCGGCGATGGGACCGGACGTCGCGCTCTCGATCGCGGCCTCCACGTGATCGGGCTTCACGTGGAGGCCGTTGATGTCGTTGAGGTAGCCGTCGAACGTCTCGCCGACCACCGGCAGGTGGTACGCGCCGGGGACGCCCTGCCGGATGCTCCACGCGACGAGAGCGTCCCGCACCGTGCCGGTGCTGTGCGTGTTCGTGATCCCGATCGGGCTGGAGAGCTTGCCCGACTCGGCGACGGCCAGCGCGCCGGCCACCTCGCCCATCCCGTTGAACGCGAAGTACGCCGCGAGGACGGGCTCGTGACTGGACCTGCCCCGGGGCAGGATGACCGTGACCCCGGTCCGGACGGGCCCGTGGCCGACGCGCAACGGCCCGTCGCCCTCGATCAGGGTGGCGTAGCCCACCTCGACGCCGGCGACGTCGGTGATCGCGTTCCAAGGGCCCGGCGTCCCCTCGAAGGGGACGCCGAGATCGCGCGCCCGTGGTCTCGTTCCCATCCTTGCGGCCCTCCTACATCTTGACCTTGAGTCGCTCGCCGGCGGCCCAGCGACGGGCCTCGTCGATGCGCTGCCGGCGCGAGGCCTCGCCGTAGGAGGGCGGCAGCGGCTCGAAGGTCCTGCCGAGCACCCGACCGAGCAGCAGATCAGCGAGCTCCGGATTGCGGGCCAGGACAGGTCCGTGGAGATAGGTGCCGACCACCCGCCCGGCGATCGCGCCTTCTGTGCGCGGCTCGGCGCCGCCGTTGCCGTGACCGACCTCCACGGCGGCCAGGGGCGCGGCCTCCGCCCCGACCTGCGTGACGCCGTAGTGGCTCTCGTAGCCGCTGAGCACCGGCAGGCCCAGGGCGCTGTTCGGGCGCGTGACCACCGGGCCTTCGACCCACGCCGGACCACGAAGCGTTCGTACGTCGAGAATGCCCAGGCCCTCGGCCAGCGTTCCGTCCGGCATGGCGTACCACTCGCCGAGCACCTGGTAGCCGCTGTTGACGCCGAGCACAGCCGCTCCGGCCTGCACGGCGTCGCGCAGCGCCCCAGACGAGGTCAGGCGTCGCGCTAGCTCCCCCTGGTCCTCGTCCTCCAGGCCGCCGATCACGTAGACGTCCGCCGGCGGCAGCGGCTCGCCGCAGTACACCGGCCTCGTCTCGACCTCGATGCCGCGCAAGCGGGCGCGGTGGGCCAGGACGAGCACGTTGCCGTCGTCGGCCTGCGGCAACGTCAGGTCGGGATAGGCGCTGACGATCAGCAGTGGGCCGGGAGAGACGATCACGACGCCAGCCGCCGCTTGAGCGCGTTGAAGGCCGAGTAGTTGCACACGACGTGCACACGCCCGAGGGGAAAGCCGCGGATCGCGTCGAGGTGGTCTCGGACCGTCGCCACGTTGACGCCGGCGACCTCCAGCCGCAGCGCGATGTCGTCGCGCCGCTCGCCGCTCGCGATTGCGCGCCGCCGGGCGAGCCGCTCCACGGGCACGTCCCAGATCGTCGCGGTGTCTCGTCCCGTGAGACCGAAATCGTCGATGGCGAAGAGCAGGCCGGCGTCGATGTCCGAGGCGAAGAGGTCAATGATCTCGGCCCAGCTCGCGCTGTTCTTGGTCATGTGCAGCTGAACCGCGCGGCCGTCGACGTCGTACCGGCGAGAGCGGCCGTCGACATCCCCTATGCGCGCGATCGCCGCCATCGCCGCCGCCATGTCCACCCCGTACAGGTCGGCGGTCGCCACTGCGAAGAGGGCGTTCATCTCATTCGCGTGGCCGGGCATGCGCACGTCGAGGGCGACGCTGCCACGGGGCCCGACGATCCCCCCGTCCGCGAGCCGCCACGTGGGCTCCGGCCGCGTGAGACCGCAACTGCCGCAGGAGTAGTGATCCGCCGGACCACTCGAGAGGCGCCACACACCCGCGACACACCCGCGCGTCCTCCTCCCAGAGCAGGCCCCCGGCGACCCAGACGACGCTCGGTGCCGCCTGCACGGACCAGGCGACGTTCGGGTCGTCCGCGTTGGCGACCACCGTGCAGTCGGCGCTCAGGCCAGGCGCGGTCTCCCGCCAGTGGCGGGCCTCGCGCTTGTAGCTCAGGTTGCGCGTGAACTCGTGGCTCAGGTTCATGAGGGTGATGGTGCGCGGAGCCACCGCCGCGCTGATCGGGCCGAGGTAGGCCTCGTCCACCTCCAGGGCGGCCCGCGGTGCGTCCCGCGCGGCGTCGAGCGCCGTCACCAGCCCGTTCACCATGTTCGAGCCGCCCTGGTTGTGAACCACGGGGCCGAGAACGCCGAGCGCCGCGGCCAGCGAACTGGGTCGTCGTGCGTCTTGCCGTTCGTCGCCGAGACCAGCGCGATCTGGCGGCCCGAGGCCAGCAGCTCCAGCACTCCAGGATGGAGCCTCAAGGCGACGTTGCCGCCGATCACGCCGCCGGCGCCCTTACCCAGCGCGCGCGACAACCTCCCGGCGGCACGCCCGGCCGCAAGCGCGAGCCGTGCCCGCGCTGGGACCGATGGGCTGCTAGATGGCACGGGGCTTCGCGGCACTCGCGTCCGGCGCACTCGTCCGCGGCCGGCGGTTCGGAGACGACCGTCGCACCGGCCGATCGTTCACCGTTGGCCCCCCGTTCCGACCTACCTGACGACCACGGCAGTGCCGGTCATGGTGACCATCAGCATGTTGCCGGTGCCGAGCGCTTCGATATCGAGTGTGACCCCGACGATCGCGTTGGCGCCGACGTCGGCCGCCGCCTTCTCCATCTCGGCCATGGCCTCGGACTGACCCTTGTCGAGCTCGTCCTCGTAGGTCTTCGAGCGGCCGCCGACGAGGTTGCGGCCCGCGGCCATGAAGTCCTTGCCGATGTGGATCCCGTGGATTGAGGTGGCGCTCACGAGTCCCTTGTACTCGACGATCTGCATGCCCTCGACGGTCGGGGTGGTGGTGACGATCATTGTCTCCTCCTTCTCACGCTTTGCTCGTACAACGAGGGGCAAACCATGCCTTGCCTGACTGACCCCACATGAATCGCCTCTCTCGACTGAGGCCAGACGATCGTTCGTCTAGCGATCAAGCGGATGCTATCCGGAGCTGATCGGCGGGTCAAAGCCCGCGGCCTCCGCATGGGTCAACGGGACGACGCGCGAACAGGCTGGGCGGATGATCGAGATGGTGGCGCGGCCGAGGACCTCAGAGAGGAGATCGGCCCCGACTGATCAGCCCGGCGCCGCGCTGGCTTGGGTGCCGTCCGGGCCGCCGGGCGCGCCCCTGCGTTCCAGCGCGGCCCGTGCTCTCTGGACGGTGTGATAGCGGTCGAAGAGCACCGTGATCACCGTGAAGAGAAAGACGAAGAACGCCGTCGCGCCGAGCGGCCCGCTGGTGTCGATCAGCCCCAGGACGTACTCGAGGACGACCAGCACCGCGACGATGCCGTAGTTGACGAGAAACATCGCGCCGAACTCGGTGGCGACCGAGCGCCAGCCGCGCCCGCGGCGCGCCAACAAGTGGCTCACGAAGGCGTTGACGACGACGAAGACGGCGACGAAGCCGAGCCTGAAGTTCCCCGCGCCAAGCTCCAGCATCTGCGCGAAGATGACGCTGATGAGCCCGGTGAGGAGGAACTTCTCGAGAAGAGCGCGGTCGAAGATCTTGCCCGTCGCCCGGGCTGTTCGGTAGAGCTCCGGTCCCTGCAATGCGATCGGGAGCGGGTCGGCCTTGACCCTGAACCCGTGATCCGCGGACGGGGCGAAGCGATGGACAATCCAGTAGGCGACGCCGACGACGACGGCGACGGCGGCGATCAGGGCGACCAGACCCATCGGCGAGGCGGCGATCGCCTCGCCCCAAGAGGCGCCCGCGCTCACCCCGAACACGCGCTCCTTGATGGCCTCGGTCACGTCGAGCTTCGCGATGTGGATCCACCACTCCTGGGGCAGCTTGATGAACACCCAAATGAGCGCCGCCGCGATGACGACGGCCACTCCGGTCAGCCGGGCCGTGTTCCAGCGCGCGCGCACGGCCTCGTAGAAGATGAAGAAGTACTCGAAGGTGTTCGGGAAGATGAGCAACAGCATACGCACGTGGCTGATCTCGAAGGCGACCACGCCGACGAGACGGTAGTAGTAGAGGAACCGGCTCATCCGGAAGGCCGGCCGGCTGGTCCAGTTGCGCATCGTCGCCAGATAGGTGATCGCCAGGTAGTAGATGTCCAGCGCCTTGTCGTACGACTGGTAGCGGTCCAGCGCGATGCCGGGGAACTGCTGAAAGATCGTCTGGTCCGCCGCGTCGAGGATCAGGCACGCGAGGACGCCCGGCAGCGGGTAGTAGGGGATGGTAAGCGGCAGAGCAAGCCGCATCCCGACGACGAGCACCAGGACAGCCCACTCGGTAGGACCCATCTCACTCGCCTCCCACGCCGGTCATGACAACGACGTCGTCGTGTCGCCGTGGATGCTGCCGCGGCCTACGCGCTCGCCTTCGGCCTGAGGATCTTCTTCGCCCCGACAATGACGAGGATGATTGCGATGAACACCAGGAGCGACGCCAGCAGACCGGCTCCCGCGGTGGCGATGTTCGTCTGGACCACTGCGGCGCCAGTGGCCTTGCCGGCCACGTGAGTGAAGGTGCCGAAGTCCCAGAGCGCGTGGAGGACCATGATGACGACGATCGTGCCGGTGATGCGGCGGATGGCGTAGAAGACGCTGCCGAGGACGAAGGCGAATAAGAACTGGCGGATGGTAGGCACGGCGCCCTGGCCGAGGACGAGGTTCACGCCGTGCAGGAGGCCGAAGAGGAGCGAGGTGAAGAGCCAGACCTTGACCTCGCTGTAGCCGCCGCGGAAGCCAACGAGCGCCAGCCCCCGGTAGGTGATCTCCTCACTGAAGCCGACCAGGGCGGTGCCCAGGGCCAGCCAGAGGATCATCGCGGCGCCCATGTTACCGAGGTTGCCGTAGTCGATGCCAAGCAGAGTGGCGATGAAGACGAGGATGGGCACGGCCAGCAGCCAGCGCGGCGGGCGCGACGGGTCGGTGGGCAGCTCGCGCAGGACCGGACGCCACCAGCCGAGCAGCGTCGTGACCACGACGAGGACGAGTGTCCCGATGGCGACCGGGACGACGATCCCCTTGACGATGGTGTCGGTCGTGGTCCCGATCCTGTCGTAGTCGATGCCGATGATCAGCTCGAGGACGAGGAAGAAGATGCCGTAGCCGATACCGATGGCCCAGGCCAGACTCGGGCGCGGTTGGACTCTCACAAGACCCCCCTTTGTGGTGTTCGCTCAGCGAGAGCGGCGTGGCGCGACGGGAAGTCGCCTCCCGGCCAAGGCTAGACGATCGTTCGTCTTGCTGGAGGGTCGATGCTACCCGGCACTGATCGCGGAGTCAAAGCAGAGGTTGAAGCGACCCACGCCGGGACCGCTCCGGGAAGCGACAATGGGCGGACCACGACGGCCGAGAGGAACGGGTGGACTCGCACACACCCGGGGGACCGACGACGCGGTCGCGTTCTAGGCTTGACCCACGGTATGCTGACTAGTTCCAGGATGAGACGCACCGCGCGATAGGCCGGTATGACCCAACAAGCTGCTATGACCCAGGGCAAGCCAGATGGGCAGGCCGAGGGCATGACTTCGGCCGCCAGGAAGATCCTCGATGCGGCGCGCGCGATTGTCGTCGAGCGTGGGGTGACGGCTCTCACGGTCCAGGCCGTGGCGACCAGGGCAGGCGTGCACAAGTCGGCCATCGGCTACCATTTCGGCAACAAGGAAGGCCTCATGCTCGCGCTGGAGGCATCGCTGTTCGCCGAAGGGCCGGAGCAGCCCCACGCGGCGGTGGCGAAGGTGCCCGATCCGGCTGGGCGGTTCAGCGCCTACATGGCCATGCATCGCAGACTCACCGTGCAGCAGGACTACTGGCGTCTCGCGTTCGCGCTCTGGCCGCTCGACTATCGCGACGAGAAGCTCCGCGCGCGCATCGCAGTGGGCTTCGGTCGCCACCTCACCAGCGACCTGGAGACGCTGCGCATGCGGCTGGACGACCCCGACAACTGGGCTCTCATGTCGGTGCTCTACGCGGCTCTCGAAGGGCTTGCCCTCCAGTATCAGGTGCGAGGCCCCGAGATGGATCTGGACGCCTGCTTCAAGCGGCTCGAGTCAGCACTGGCGCCGGCGTTCCTGCGGTCCATGGAGACCGTGGCCTCCGCCTGACGCGGACTCAGCTCGACGCGGCGACGAAGCTGCATGCGAGCGCGCCTCGCAGGCACGCCGCCCTGGCGACCGCGCGGCCCGGGCTACTCGGCCAAGAAACGCCCCTGGTCGTCGAGACGGTACGTCTTGGAGAAGTCCTCGGCCGAGAGCCGGCGCACGAGGCGCGCGGCGGTGTGGTTGGAGTCCACCCTTGGCACCCCGGGACTCACGAGGAGCAGCGAGAGCCAGCGGCCGTCTTGCACGCGGCCCTGTTCGTCGATCCGCACGGTCAGCAGGCCTGAGAGGCTGAGATTGCCGCCGAGGCCGAAGTTGCCCCAGCCGCCGAAGTTGCCGAGCGAGTAGGCGATCAGGCGGTTCTTGTACCGCTCGATGCCGCGGATAACGTGCGGGCCGGAGCCGAGCACGAGGTCGGCGCCGGCGTCGACCACGGCGTGCGAGAACGCTCGCGGGTTGCCGCGCTGTTCTCCGAAGGCGACCTCAGCACCCCTCGGCGTGTGGATCTTGTCGGCGCCCTCGGCGCCGACGTGCATCAGCACGACGACGACGTCGGCCTTGCCGGCGGCGCGCTTCACGAGCTTCACCGCCCCGGCTATGTCGTTGACGTTCGGGTTCCAGGAGTACGGCGAGAAGGCGACCACTCCGACCCGCACGCCCTCGACATCGGCGTAGGTGATCTTGCCCGGCAACCCCGCGTACTGGACTCCCGCGCCCCTGAGCGAGGCGGTGGTCTGGTCCAGCCCCCGAGCGAAGTAGTCGTAGGAGTGGTTGTTGGCGACGCTCACCAAGTCGATGCCGGCCCAGGGGAGCGCCTTGGCGTACGCCGGCGGCGCCTGGAACGCGAAGCACAGGCCGGAGTTCGCTCCGTCGCACTTCGACGGGCCGCCGCTCGAGTAGGTGCCCTCGAGGTTGGCGATCATCAGGTCCGGGGCCTGCAGGTGCTTGCGCACCCTGGTGAAGAGCGCCCGCCCGCTGTTGGGCGGCAGGCCGTACTTGGATCCCGGGGTTATGTCGCCGACCCAGCCGATCTCGATGACCTTCGGCGCAGGCGATCCGGTTGCGGAAGGAGTCGGCGACGGCGTCGCCGCCTGTGTCGTGGCCTCACCGGACGACTCCCCGATTGCCGCCACCGGCGTCTCGGTCCCGGCTGCAGGAGTCTTGGCAGCCTTCGCCTGGCTCGCCGCGACGGTGGACTTCTGGGGGCCGCCGCTCGAGCTCGCCTCGTCGCCGCCGGTGAAGAGCGCTCTCGCCCCGAACGCGAGGACGGCCACGGTGACGACGAAGACGGCGAGAGCAGCGAGGCGCCGACGCCGCAGCTGACGACGGCGCGCGGCCCTGGCAGACCGGTATACCCGCATGTCCTGGCGGCGTCGTGGCGGCTCGCTCATGGCCACGCAGTGTAGCAGACCAGCCGGAGATCACGTGGCACAGGGCGATCACGCAGATGCAACGGGACTTGCCCGCAACGCGCTCCTTCGGTACACTCCGCATACCCCCATGGGTATGACAACCAGGAGGAGCCGGATGATCGTCGTCAATGACCGCTACTGCCCGCAGAACCACCGCTGCCCCGCCGTCTCCTTCTGTCCGCAGGGAGCCATAGCGCAGGAGACCGTTCACTCCGCGCCGCGCGTGGACCACGACCTGTGCACCGAATGTGGGGACTGCACCAGGATCTGCCGCACGTTCTCGCTCGTGAAGGACGCGCTGCCGGTGATGTAAGCTTTGAGGGTCTCGGAAAGGATCACTGCATGGCCAACTACGACTTGACCTGCCAAGCCTGCGGGAGCGACTTCGAGGTCTTCTCCACGGGCTTCCTCAAGGACGAGCAGAAGGTGTGCCCGGAATGCGGCTCCACGGACGTCGAGCAGAAGTTCACGGGCTTCATGTGCGGCACATCGAGCCGGTCGGGCGGCGCATCGGGCGGCTGCCCCGCCGGCGCCGGTTCCGGCTTCAGCTGAGGCGTCTGATGCACGCCGCGGTCGCGGCGTAGGCAAGCAGAACAGTCACGAGGCAGGGCGCACCGTTCTGGGGCGCCCTGCCTCGTTCTCTCCACCACGGCCCCACGGCCCCGCGCCGGCGGCGAGACCGCCGGCCCCGTCAGGCGAGGCGGTTGATGGCCTGGGCCAGCACCACGTCGCGCGCCGTGACGCCGCCGACGTCGTGCGACGAGAGCCGCAGCGTCACGTGGTTGTAGCGGATGTCGATGTCAGGGTGGTGCCGCTGTTCCTCGGCGACCTCGGCCACCTGGTTGACGAACTCCATCGCCCGGCCGAAGTCCTTGAAGCGCAGATCCCGGACGATGGCGTCGCCATCAGACCTCCAGTCGTCCAGCTCCTTGAGCGCCGCATCCTTCTGTTCGGCAGTCAGTATCGACATCTCAGCGTCCCTCCTCCCCCCGGCCGCGCAAGACGCGCTCGACGTCGCGTTTGGCGTCCCGGGTCGCCATGTCCTGGCGCTTGTCGTAGAGCTTCTTGCCGCGCGCCATGCCGATCTCGACCTTGGCGCGCCCGTCCTTGAAGTACACCTTCGTCGGAACAACCGTGTAGCCGCGCTCCCGCACGCGCTGCGCGATGCGCTCGATCTCGTGGCGATGCAGCAGGAGCCTGCGCGCACGCAGCGGCTCGTGGTTCCAGATGTTGCCCTGCTCGAAGGGGCTGATGTGCGCGTTGACGAGGAACAGCTCCGGGGAGTAGACGGACCCCCTGACCTCGACGTAGCTGTCACGCAGGCTGATGCGGCCGCCGCGCAGCGACTTCACCTCGGTACCGACCAGGGCGATACCCGCCTCGTAGGTCTCGTCGATGAAGAAGTCATGGAACGCCTTGCGGTTGTCCGCGACCCGCTTGATGCCCGTCTCTCGCGCCATGGGCCTAGAGTACCCCATGCCGCGTGCGGCCGCCGCGTCCACGCCGCCTCAGGCGGCGCCGAGCGGCGGGTGAGCCGCCGCCGCGCCGCGCCGGCGCGCGGCCTGGCCGCCTCGGGCCGTGCCCTCGGGCCGCGAGCCGCGGACCCTGCCAGAGGGCTCCGGCTGCTGCGCGAGAAACAGATCGACGCGGCCGCGCAGCCGGTCGACGCGCTCGACCGTGACCTGGATGCCGTCGCCGAGACGGTAGCGGCGGCCCGTCGTCTCGCCGACCAGCGCGGTCTCGTGCGGACTCACCTCGAAGCGCTCGCCGCCGAGGCGCCGCGACGAGAGGAAGCCCTCGTAGACGTCGCCGAAGCGGACGAAGAGGCCCGCGCCGACGAGGCCGATGATCTCCCCGCTGAACTCCTGCTCCCAGCCGTCCTCCGCGAGGCGGCGCTCGAGGAGGAAGCAGAGGGCGACGTCGTCGGCCCCCAGCTCGAGCTTGGCGATGCTGCGCTCCAGGGCCGAGCAGTCCTCAGCGGCGGCGGCGAGCTCCGCGTCGCCCAGCTCGCCGCCGCCCTCCCCGAGGTGCAGCAGCAGGCTGCGATGCGTCACGAGATCGGGGTACCGGCGGATCGGCGAGGTGAAGTGCAGGTAGGCGGGGCTCGCCAGGCCAAAGTGGCCGAGGTTCACCGGTCCGTAGCGCGCCTGCTTGAGCGAGCGCAGCAGCAGCGTCGACCACGCCTGCCGGCCGCGACCCTCGCGGGCGCTGGTCTCCGCAACGAGGCGGGTGAGACGGCCGAACGCTTCGGCGAGCTTCTCCGCGGGCACGCCCTCGCCCCCCGGGAACGCCGGCGTCGGCACGTCCAGCTCCTCGAGGGCGTCGAGGAGCTCGCGCACGCTGGCCGCGTCCGGCGGCTCGTGCACCCGGAAGAGCGTGCGCGCCTTCCTGCGCAGCAGGTACTCCGCCACTGCCTCGTTGGCCGCGAGCATGAACTCCTCGACGAGGGCGTGGGAGGGCGTCTCCGGGCGCATCACCGCCCCGGCCAGCTCGCCGGCGTGGTCGAAGGCGTACTCTGGCTCGAACGAGCCCAGCGTGAGCGCGCCGCGCTCCTGGCGGCGGCGGCGCAGCACCTCCGCCAGCTCCGCCGCGAGCCGCAGCTGCTCGACGAGGTCCGGATCGGCGCTGGTCGACGCCCCGGAGACGGCCGGAGCGCCGGCCGCCGCCGCGGCGATCTCGCGGGTCGCCGGCCCGGGGCGCTCGCCTTGCGGGCCGATGATCGTGTCGACGAAGCCGTACGTGAGCCGGTGGTCGCTGCGGATCAACGAACGGTAGAACTGGGCGGACGTCCGGCGGCCGCCGGCGGTGAAAGCGAACTCGACGGTCACGCACTTGCGCGGCTCGTGGGGGACGAGACTGCAGAGATCGCTGCTGAGCGCCGAGGGAAGCATCGGCTCGGCGAACAGCGGCAGGTACACGCTCGATGTGCGGCGGCGGGCCTCCTCCTCGACGGCGCCGTCGTCGTCGACGAAGTAGGAGACGTCCGCGATGTGGACGTGCGCCCGGTAGCCGTCGACCTCGCGGCGCACGCTGATCGCGTCGTCGAAGTCGCGAGCCGTGTCGGGGTCGATGGTGAACGTCGGCAGGTCGGTGACGTCGCGGCGGCCGTGATCCGGGCGCTGGGCGCGCCCGCGCACGGCCGCCGCCTCCTCCGCGACGTCGTCCCGGAGGCCCTGCGGCAGGCCGCTCGCGTAGAGCCGCCCGCGCAGGACGGCGTTGAGGTCGTCGGCCGTCCCCAGTACCTCGACGACGGTCAGTCGATTGCCGCGCGCGGGTACGGCCAGGACGAGGTCGTCGAGCTGCACCGGGACGCCGCCCTTGGCGACGAGATACGTGCGCTCATCGGCGAAGAGCGGCTCGAGCGCCGTGAACTTGCCCCAGCGCGTGACCCGGTAGGGCATCCGCCGGGGCGCCACGGAGCCCTGCGGCTCCTGCGCCACGCGCGGGGTCTGCCCACTGCGCGACGAGCGCGTGTCGCGCGAGCCAGCCTGGCGCCGGGAACCCTTGCCGCCCGCCCGGGAGCCGGAGGACGCCGGCTTACGGCGTGCCGCCATGAGTCCTCATGCCGACCGCCGAGGCGCCTGCCGCGGGCCTGCGGCGCCCGGCCGGCTAGTTGAGACTGGCGAGATAGGCGAGCGCGGCCCGGAGCTGCTCATCCTTCTTCGTCTTCTTCTTGTCGATCACGGTGATGTCGGGCGTGATGCCCTTCTTGTTGATGTTAGTGCCGTCCGGCGTCAGGTAGACGGCGGTGGTGAGCTTGAGGGCCGCCCCGTCGTCCAGCGGGATGATGCTCTGCACGAGGCCCTTGCCGAACGTGCGCGTGCCGACGATCTCGGCGCGATCGGGGTCCTTGAGCGCGCCCGTCACGATCTCCGAGGCGCTCGCCGAATAGCCGTTGACGAGGACCACGAGCGGCTTGGTCGTCGCGACCGGGCCCTGCGTCTCGAGCACCTCGAGCGGCGAGTGCAGCCCCTTGGTCGAGGTGACGACGCCGGTGCGGAAGATACCGGTCACGTCCACGGCCTGGGTCAGCAGCCCGCCGCCGTTGAACCGCAGGTCGAGAATGAACGACGTCGCCCCCTGCTTGGTGAGCTTCTGGACGTCGTTGCGCACGAACGCCGCGGCCTTGCCGCCGAACTCGTAGAGCTGGATGTAGCCGACCTTCTCGCCGCCCGCGCGCTTCATGCTGCTGTTCGTCTCGGGGATCTCGATGGTGCGCCGCGTCACCGTGACGTTCTTTTCGGAGCCGCCACCCTTGGGCTCGACGGCGAGTTCGACCTGGGTTCCGGACTCGCCCTTGATACGGGCGATGCTCGACTCGATGGCGACGCCGGCCGTGGGCTCGCCGTCGACGGTGACGATGATGTCGCCCGGCTGCAGACCGGCCTCCTTGGCGGGTGAGCCGTCGAAGACGCCCGTGATCACAAGGCCCTTCTCGCCTGCCTGGAGGCTCGCGCCGATCCCCGAGTACTCGCCCTTCTGCTTCTCCTCGAAGGCCTTGGTCTCCTCGGGCGTGAGGTACACGGTGTAGGGATCGTCGAGCGACTCCAGGGTGCCCTTCACGCCGGCGTCCGACAACTTGTCGACATCCACGGGCTTGTAGTAGCGGTCGAGGAGTTCCTGGATGATGCGCTGCTGCAGCTTGCCCGCCGCCCGGGCTTCGTCCGACCTGCCGCTGATCGAGCCCAGCGGCACGTTCTCGCCGTGCAGGTACCAGCCCGCGAAGTAGCCACCAACGAAGCCGAGGACGATGAGCAGGCCGATGATGATGACGCGCAGCGCGCGCATCAATTGATGTAGCCCATGGGATCGACCGGGTTGCCGTTCACGCGCACCTCGAAGTGCAGGTGCGGTCCGGTCGACAGGCCCGTGGAGCCCACGCGACCGATCACTTGACCCCGGGAGACGCTGGATCCGACCCCTACGAGCAGCGCCGACTGGTGAGCGTAGAGCGTCGAGATGCCGGCGCCGTGGTTGACGATGATGACGTTGCCGTAGCCGCCCATCCAGGTCGCGTAGATGACGGTCCCGCTGTCGGCGGCGTGAATGGGCGAGCCGTACCCGACGCCGAAGTCGACGCCGGTGTGGAACTTGCGGTAGTGCAGGATTGGGTGCATGCGCCAGCCGAACGGCGACGTGATGACTCCGGCGACCGGCCGGATCATGTCGCCGGTGCCGCCTCCACCGCCGCCCCAGTCGGTGATGACCCCGGAGAGCTGGCGGCTCTCGGCGAGGAGCTGCGCCTCCTGCCGCCTGAGGACGGCGAGGTCGTCCTTGACGCCCGCCAGGGTCGAGCTCTTCTCCTGGCGCGCCGCCAGGGACTGCGCCTTCTGGTCGGCCTGTGCGCCGCGCAGCGCGACGAGCTCGTCGCTCTGCTCCTGGAGGTCGATCACGGTCGTGTGGACCGTGTCCTCCTTCTCGGCGATGTCCGCGCGCTCGCGGTCGACGACATTGCGCGCCTCCTCGAGCGATCCGACGAGCTCGTCGTTGCTGTCGATGAGGTCCCGCACCATGCTCGTGCGGGTGACCAGATCCTCGAAGCTGGTCGAGGCGAGGACGACGTCGACGTAGGTGAGGTCCGACGTCTTGTAGGCGAGGACGACGCGGGTCTGGAGGTTCTCCTCCTCGGCCTTGAGCTTCGCTTCGGCGGCCGCCAGCTCCAGGCGCTTGAGGCGGAGCTGCTCGCGCAGGTTCCTGAGCTTCTCGCGCGTAACGCTGAGCCTGGCTTGAACGCCGTCGATCTGCGTACCGAGACGGACGAGCTCACTCTCGATCTCGTTCAGTCGCCCGTCGAGCGCCGCGATCTGGTCGGCGAGCTGCTCCTTGCGCGCGTTGGCGTCCTTGATCTTGGCGCGCGCCTTCTCGAGCTCCTTGCGGACCTGCGCCTTGGTCTTGGCGACCGCCGGCTCGGCGAAGACCCCCTGCACGACGCCGAGCGCGAGGGCCGCGAGGACGAGAGCGACGATGAGCCTGCGAAGGGTCGACATGGCAATCACCAGTGTTCTTCGGACGGACGGCGGATTCCTGTAGCCCGCCGCGTCAGGTCTTGAGGTAGCGGCGCAGCGCCACCAGGCTGCCGAAGGCCCCGAGCACCGCGCCGATCAGCACCAGCGTGGGCAGCAACCCGAGGGGCCAGGTGGCCGGCCGCCACCACATCTCGTACACCTTCAAGTCGATGAAGTTGATGTCCGAGCTGTCGATCCAGTTGGAGATACCCCAGTTGCCCGCGTAGACGAAGGCCGAGGCGAGGAGCGCGCCGACGAGGCCCGTCACGAAGCCCTCGAGCACGAACGGCCAGCGGATGAACCAGTTGGTGGCGCCGACGAGGCGCATGATCTCGACCTCGCGCCGCCGGGCGAAGATGGAGAGGCGCACCGTCGTGCTGATGAGCAGGACCGCGGCCAAGCCGAAGATCGCGGTGGTCACCCACATGCCCTTCTCGATGAGGCTGATGGTCCCCAGCATCTTGCGCACCGTCTCCGCGGCATACTTGACGCCGTTGTGGGTGCCGGGGTCGTTGTCGACCGTGGGGTCGTCGAAGAACTGCTGCGCGATCTTGTCGACGTCGTTGGCGTCGTTGGCCTGGATCTCGAACGACGCCGGCAGGGGGTTGGTCTGCAGGTTGTCGGCGAGGCTGCCGTATCGCTGGCGGAAGATCTCCAGCGCCTCTTCCTTGGAGATGTACCGATAGGTCTTGACCTCGGCCATGGCCTGGATCCTGCGCTCCAGCGCCTGCACCGCCTCTGGTGACGCATCGTCCCTGATGAAGACCTCGACCATCACCCGGTTCTTGAGGTTGGTTGCGCCTTGGTTGAGATTGTCGCGGGTGACCAGCACGCCGCCCAGGATGGCGGTGCTGATGAAGACCGTGATGATCGCGGCCATGGCCATGACCCAGTTGCGGCGCATGGAACCGAGGGCTTCGCCCAAGAAGAAGCTAGACCTCACTGGGCACCTCTTCGGCGACCTGGTCGTAGCTGCCGCGGCGCTCGTCGCGCACCAGCTCCCCGTGATCGAGCTGGAGCACGCGCCGACGCATGCGGTTGACCATGTCGCGATCGTGCGTTGCCACCAGGACGGTGGTCCCCGTGCGCTGGATGCGCACGAGCAGCTGCATGATGCCGACCGCCGTGTCTGGATCGATGTTGCCCGTCGGTTCGTCGGCGAGCAGCAGCGGTGGGTGATTGACGAAGGCCCGCGCCACCGAGACGCGCTGCTGCTCCCCGCCCGAGATCTCGTGCGGATAGTTGTTCGTCTTCTCGGAGAGCCCGACGAGACTCAGGATCTCCGGTACTTTGCGCCGGATCGAGCGCTTCGGCTCGCCGACGACCTCGAGTGCGTAGGCCACGTTGTCGAAGACCGTCTTGTTGGGCAGCAGCTTGAAATCCTGAAAGACACAGCCGATGTTGCGGCGCAGCAGCGGCACCCTGCTGCGCCGCAGGGTGTTGAGATTGCGCCCGGCCACAAGGATGCGCCCTTCGTCGGGCACGAGCTCCTTGAGGACCAGTTTGATGAGGGTGGACTTGCCCGAGCCGGAAGGCCCCACGAGGAACACGAACTCGCCCTTGCCGATGTGACAGGTGAAGTTCTTGAGGCCGACAGTACCTGGGTCGTAGGTCTTGGTGACGTCTTCGAACACGATCATCGGGACGTTCTCCCTTGTCAGCCGTCAGAAAGCCCAAGGAGGGATTATGGCGGGCTGCGCCTGCGTCCTCAACCCGTCCACCTCAGCAGCCGTCAGAAAACGGCTGCAAAGAGGCGTGTCCCCACGGCACAACCGGCCGGACGGCGCGCGAAGACGGCCGGTCCGGCCGGCATTGTCCGGCGTGTCTTCGCCGCCGCCGGCGGCGTTCCTGCGCGTCAGGCGCCCGGGGTCGGGAGACTCACCTCGACCGCCTGCCCGGCGACGACTTCGCAGGCTTCCCCGCACACGCGCGCGGTGATCGTCGCAGTCCCCGTCCCGGCCAAGGTCAGGCGCAGGACCTCGTGGCTGCAGAAGACCCGGATCAGGTGCCCGCGAAACACCATGGCGAAGGAGATCTCGTCGACCTCGTCCGGCAGGCGCGGGTCAAAGCAAAGCGCGCCGTCGCAGGTCCCGAGGCCGGTGTAGCCGCGCTCCATGAGGTCGACGGTGCTCGCCATCACGCCGAGGTGGACGCCCTCGCGGGTCGTTCCTCCCTGGATGTCGTGCAGGTCGCTGCCGAGGGCGGCGGCGAAGTGCCGCCAGGCCGCCGCCGGATCGCTGCGCGCCATGACCCAGGCGTAGACCGCCCGACTGAGCGTCGAGCCGTGCGAGCTCCGCTGCTCGTGGTAGGCGATCGTCCGGGCGGCGTCGCCGGCGTCGAAGGCGTAGCCCAGACGCTCCACGACCGCCGCCACCTCGTCGACCGACAGCAGGTAGAAGAGCATCACGACGTCCGCCTGCTTCGACAGCTTGTAGCGATTGGCGGTGTCGCCCTCGGCCTCGAGGATGCGGTCGAGCCGGTGAATGTCGCCGTAGCGCGCTCGGTAGCCCTCCCAATCGAAGTCCAGGAGTTCGTCGTAGCCCTCGAACTGGCTCAGCACGCCGTCGTCCTGAAAGACGAGCATCAGACGACGGGAGAGGTCGTCCCAGCGCGCCAGCTCGTCGTCGTCGATACCGAGCTGCTCGACCAGCTCGGCTCGACGCCAGGCCGGCAACCGCTCCAGGATCTCGCCGGCCTTCGTCGCCATCCAGGCCGTCATGGCGTTGGTGTAGGTGTTGTTGTCGATCCCGGGCTGCTCCACGCCCGGGTAGCCGTCGTGGTACTCGTCGGGACCCATGACGCTCCGGATGACGTAGCGGCCCTTCGTCTCGTCGAACGTCGCCAGGCCGGCCATGAAGCGCAGCAGCTCGAGGAACAGCTCGGCCCCGCAGGCGCCGAGGAACTCCTCGTCGCGGGTCCACTCGTAGTACTCCCAGACGTTGTGCGCGATGGCGAGGACGACGTGGCGCTGCAGGTGCGAGTTGTCGTCCAGCCAGCGCCCCGACTTCGGGTTGAGGTGCACGACCTGCGTCTCCTCGCGACCGTCGCTGCCGCTCTGCCAGGGAAACATGGCCCCACGATAGCCCGCCGCTCGAGCTGCGGCGCGCGCGGCGGGCAGGCGCCGATACCGGTACATCAGCAGCGCTCGCGAGACCTCCGGCATGGTCCGGTTGACGAGGGGCAGGACGTAGAGCTCGTCCCAGAAGATGTGTCCGCGGTAGGCCTCCCCGTGGAGCCCTCGGGCGGGCAGGCCGGCGTCCAGGCCCACGGCGTTGGGGGACGCGACCTGGAAGGTGTGGAACGCGTGCAGGCGCAGGATCAGGCTCGACTCGGGGTCGCGCGGCAGGGCGACGTCGCACCGGCGCCAGACGCGCTCCCAGGCCTGGACGTGCGCCGCCAGCAGGTCGGCGAACCCCGGCGCCGCGTCGAGGGCGGCCCTGGCGGACGTCTCGGGGGCGGAGATGGCCGCGTCGCGCGACGAGTGCAACGCGACGACCTTCTCGACGTGGAACGGCCGCCCTCGCTCGAGCTCCGCCGCCAGGCGCACGGCGACGTAGCCAGGCGCCATGACCCTCTCGCTGATCGTGCCGGCGTCTGGCGGCGCCCCGTTGACCGTCAGGCGGGCCGACTCGGCGAGCCGGATGTGCGACTGGCTCGTCTCGACGACGAGGGTCATCCTGCCGTCCGCCTCGACGTCGCCCTCGAGCGGGACGAGGTGGGCGTTGCTCAGCTCGCGGTATCGCGGCACGCCCCAGTTGGTGACGGTGCCGTCGAGAGCCGACAGGATCTCGACGGATCCGGACCAGTCCTCCGCGGTGAGCGTGCTCTCGAGCGCCGCGAGATGCGGCTGGTCCATGTGGACGAACCGCCGCTGCGCCAGCGACGTCGTCCGGCCGTCGCCGTCGCGGAAGCGCGTGACGCGCGTGAGGACACCGCGGCGCAGGTCGAGCTCCAGCCTGTGCGCCAGCACGGTGACCGCGCGCAGGTCGAGCCACTCACCGCCGTCGACGCGAAACGTGAGACTCAGCCAGTTCGGGACATTGACCATGTCCTCGTTCTCGATGTCCCGGCCCGCGATCTCAGTGATCAGACGATTGAAGCAGCCGGCCACGTAGGTGCCGGGGTAGGACACCTCGTCGGCGCTTGCCTCCGGAAGAGCGCCGCGCGTGGCGAAGTACCCGTTGCCCAGCGTGCACAGGGCTTCGCGCAGGCCCTCGTCGGCGGGGTCGAAGCCCTCGTAGGTCAGCACCCAGTCGTTCATGCCTTCACCCCCTCGAGCGCCACGGCGAGCTCCTCGAGGAACAGACGTGCGGCGTCGGTGTCGCGCAGCACGAATCGTGCCGCCGTGGTCTCCGAAGGATCGCCGACCCTGACGCCGATGCCGTCGTGGGCGATAGCACGGAAGGCGTCCTCGTCGGTGACGTCGTCGCCCATGTAGAGCGGCGTCAGCGGCTCGTGCCTGGCGGCCGACAGTTGCTCCAGCAGCCAGCGCACCAGCGTGCCCTTGTCCCAGGCCATGGCCGGCCGCAGCTCGAAGACCTTCTTGCCGCCGGTGCGCCGCAGGTTGGCGAAGCGGGGAGCCACGAGCGTGACCCCCGCGTCGACGCGCGACTCGTCGGCGGGGTCGACGTTCCGGTAGTGGATGGCGATGGCGTAGCGCTTGCGCTCGATGTACACGCGGGGGATGTCGTCGAGCGTCTCGTGCAGGGCGCGCTCCGCCTCGTCCAGCGAGACCGTGAACTCGTCGCCGACCTGGCGACGGCCGCCGAGGCTCATGGGCGCGTCGATGTCGTAGCCGTGACTGCCCGCGTAAACGAGGCCGTCGATGTTGACCAGCGCCCTGACGTCGGCCAGGTCGCGGCCGCTCACGATGGCGACGGGGCAGACGGCGGCGAGGCGCTCCAGCACCGGTCGCATGGCCTGCGGCAGGAACGCCGCTGCGGGATCGTTGACGATCGGCGTCAGGGTGCCGTCGTAGTCCAGAAAGACGGCGAGGGGGCCGTGCAGGCTGTCCACCACCTCGTCGGCGCTGACGGCCGGCACGCAGGCCGCCGGAGCCACGTCGGCGACGGACACCTCGGCGAGATCGCCGACCACGACGTCGGCGCCGTTCTCCAGCAGCCCCGGCGCGTCGCTGCCGCTGCGGTCGACGCCGATGACCAGGGCGAACTGGCCGCGGCGGCCCGCCTCGACGCCGGCGATGGCGTCCTCGACGATCGCCGTGCGCGCCGGCACCGCGCCCAGGCGCCGCGCCGCTTCGATGAAGACGGCCGGATCGGGCTTGCCGGGCAGGCCGACCTCCTCGGCCACCAGCCCGTCGACCCGTACGGGGAACAGGTCGCCCACGCCGGCGGCGGCGAGAACGGCCTTGGCGTTGCGGCTGGCCGAGATGATCGCCGTCCCGAAGCCGTGCGCCTGAAGCTGACGCACGAGCTCCACGGTCGTCTCGAAGGGGCGCACGCCGTGTTCCTCGATCTCACTGCGGAAGTAGACGTTCTTCGAGTTCCCCAGGCCGCAGACCGTCTCCGTCTCGCCCGAGTCGCCGGTGTCGCCCCACGGCAGCTCGATGCCGCGCGACTTCAGGAAGGAGGCCACCCCGTCGTAGCGCGGCTTGCCGTCGACGTAGAGTCGGTAGTCGCTGTCCGCGTCAAAGGGCTCGTAGATGACCCCCTCGCGCACGCCGCGCTGCGCCAGATAGGCGTCGAAGAGCCTCTTCCAGGCAGTGGCGTGGACGACGGCCGTGCGCGTGACGACGCCGTCCATGTCGAACACGACGGCGTCGAGCTCTTCGCGCGAAAGCTGCACCCGGTCCATGGCCCCTCCGATAGTCGCTGTCGAATCGTGCCGCCAGGGCTGTCCGAGGCAACCCTACCGTTAAGCAACGGCCGCTCGACAGGATGAGCGGGCGGGCGCGCCTTGCCGAATCAGCTCCAGCTCGCGAAGTACACGGTTCCCACAACGAGCAGGACGAGCATGACGCCGGCGACGACCCATCGCGCCACGCGATGCGGCGCGAGCGCCACGGCCAGGCCGATGAACAGCGGGAAGTCGGCCAGGATGAACCGCGGCAGGTTGGAGAGCGGGCGCCCCGCGGCTGGGTAGAAGAGCGGGAAGAGGAAGGCGGCGAGCGCGTAGACCGTGTAGACGGCCGGCAGCTTGCGCCAGCAGACGAGCAACAGCGCCACGGCCGCCAGCAGGCCGGCGAACTCGTAGATGTTGCCGAGGACGTCCAGCGGGATGCCGCCCGACTCGTTGCGCGTCCCGAGCAGCTCGCCCGGACCGTGCATGACCAGCCAGCCCACGCCGGCGACGGCCTCTACGGCGCCCTGCCATACCGACTTCCAGGGCGCCGCAAGCGCCCGTCCCCAGCTGGTCTGGGCAGCGCCGAAGATCACAGGGTCTCCAAAAGCCCGCCACAGGTAGGCCATATAGAGCGCGAGGCCCGCCGGTATGAGGAGCAGCCAGGCGAGCGCGGCGCCGCCCGGCCGGCGCGCCGGGATCCTGACGGCGGCTGGTCCGCCCGGCAGGCGCAGCGCCACCGCCTGCCGCTGCTCCCACCACATGAGCGCCAGCGGCACCAGCAACGCCAGGCCGCTGCTTCGGGTCAGCGTCGCCAGCAGTCCCGCGAAGCCCGCCGGCAGCCAGCGCCCGCGGCGGGCCAGAGCGAAGCACGCCAGCGAGAGCAGGAGGAAGAGCGACTCGCTGTACACGGCCTGGAAGACGAGCGCCGTCGGAAAGACGGAGATGAAGACGACGCTCCAGAGCGCCGCCGGCGCGCCGAACTCGGCCTTCGCGAGGCGGTAGAGCAGCAGCATCGCGCCGGCGTAGCAGACGAGCGAGATCAGCACGCCGGCGACGACGTAGCTGCCGCCGGTCACCGCCGCGAGCCCTCGCACGAGCAGGGGGTACAAGGGGAAGAAGGCCTGGCTGTTCTCGTGAGCCGCGTAACCGTCCGCCGCGATGCGGATGAACCACACGCCGTCCCAGTGAGCCCACGGCTCGAAGAGCAGCGCGGCGAAGCCCTGCAGGTCCTCGGCCCGCGCGTCGCGCAGGAAGAGGGCGCGATCGCGTACGCCGAGCGTCGCGACCGTGACCAGGGCGACCAGCGCGAGGAACACCCTGCTGCCGGCCGCCGCCAGGACGGCCCAGCGGCCGGCTCTCACATCCGTGCTGCGGCGGCTGCCGGCCATGTCACCGGGCCGGCCGGGCCGCGCGGCGAGAACTCGCCACCGCGGAGGACCGGCCGGCGGCCGCCGCCGCCGGCCAGGGCCGCGTCGCCGGAAGCGCCCCTTCCATCGGTCACCGCCCGGAGGTCAGGAGCTCGCGCAGGGCGGCCTTGGGATCGTCAGTGACAGGCGACCCGTGCGCGAGGCAGAGGACGGCGAACTGCTCGCCCAACAGGCGTTGAACGCTGCGCCTCGTGGCCGCCGGATCGTCGTGGTGCCGGGCCGGAACGAACTCCAGCCGCGCCGCCGCGTCGTCGCCGGCCCCGGGGCGACCGAAGCGCAGCACGAGATCCGAACAGAAGAGGACCCCCGGCGGGCGCTCGAGGAGGAACGAGTAGTGCGGCCATTCCGGCCCGGGGGTCCGAATCGCCCGCAGGCCGCCCGGCAGCAGGTCGCCCTCAACGAAGGTGCGGTCCGGATCTTCGTCAGCCGCTGCGGCATCCGCCGGCAGCCAGACGTCGGCGCCGAAGGCGGCGCGATAGCGCCAGGCGGCGCGTTGGTGACAGCGCGCCGTGAGCAGGATGTCGTGAGGCGCGGGCAGTTCGGCCAGCACGGCGTCCGCCAGACGAACCGGGTCGACGAAGACGCTGCCGTCCTCGTCGACCAGCGCGTGCGAGCTCGAGATCCCGCCGCCGATCGCACTGTTGTGGACGCGCCAGTGATAGACACCGGGGACGACCTCCTCCAGGTGGTCGGCGATCTCTCTTGGCTCGCTCATGCGCCTCCTCTGAGACAGGACCGCCCGGCCCGCCGAGCGGCGGCGGCGCCGGCCCGCATAGAATAGTACCTGTCCCCGCCGGCCTCGACGAACGAGAGACGATGAGCCACGACCGCGTGACGTCGCCGCAGCCGGCGACGCGATCCGCCTCCCGCTGAGCCGTCTCCGTGTCCCGTCGTGGCTGGATCCTGTTCGTCGCGCTCTGCGTCCTGTGGGGCATGCCCTACATGTTCACCCGCATCGCGGTGCGAGAGGTCGAGCCCGCCACCCTGGTGTTCCTGCGCACCCTGCCGGCGGCGCTCATGCTCGCACCGCTCGCCGCTCATCGACGCGAATTGAGGCGCCTGCTTCCTCACTGGCGCTGGGTGGCCGTCTACGCGATCGCTCAGCTGGCGCTTCCCTGGCTCCTGCTGTCCCACGCCCAACAACGCATCACGAGTTCGCTGGCCGGCCTGATGGTCGCCTCGGTGCCGCTGATCGCCGCCCTTCTGTACCGCGAGGCGAGCGGCACCGACGTGTACGACTGGCGGCGTGGCGCCGGACTCGTCCTCGGGTTCGCCGGCGTAGCGGCCCTCGTCGGCCTTGAGATCGGGTCCAGTGACCCGCTGGCGATCGCCGAGGTGGCCGGTGTGGCGGTCTGCTGGGCGTCCGGGCCCTACATCGTCAGTCGGCACCTCGCCGGGTTGCCCAACCTGGGCGTGACGACCGCCTCGCTGCTGCTCACCTCCTTGATCTTCCTGCCGGCCGCCGTCGTCTGGCCGCCGTTTCCCCTGTCGCAGACGGCGGTGGGCGCCGTCCTCGTGCTGTCGCTAGCCTGCACCGGCCTCGCCTCGGTGCTCTACTTCAGCTTGGTGCGCGAGGTGGGACCCTCACGCACCACGATCGTCACCTACGTCAACCCGTTGGTGGCCGTCCTGCTCGGCGTGGCCGTGCTGAGCGAGCCGTTCACGCTGGGAATCGCCGTCGGCATGCCACTCGTCCTCCTGGGCTCTGCCCTGGCCACGGCGCCGACGCGCGGCGCGGCGCCCGCCAGGCCACCGACGCCGTAGGCGAAAGGTGCGGCGGCTGCCGGATCTAGTCGATGAAGCCGCGCAAGGACTGCGCGGCGCGGTACGCCTTGAGCTTGGCCAGCGTCTTGGCCTCGATCTGGCGGATGCGCTCGCGCGTTACGCCGAACTCGACGCCGACCTCCTCGAGCGTCTTGGGGTGGCCGCCTGCCAGCCCGTAGCGCAGCTCGATGACCTTGCGCTCGCGCTGCGTGAGCAGGTCGAGGACGCGCTCCAGCTCCTCGCGCTGGACGATCTCGTCGACCTCCTCGACCGGCGACGGCGCCTCCTTGTCCTCGATGAAGTCGCCGAGCATCGTGTCGCCCTCGTCGCCGATCGGCGTATGCAGGCTGGTCGGCTCCTGGCTGATCTTGAGCATCTCGCGCACCTTGTCGGGCGTCATGCCCATCTCGGCCGCGATCTCCTCCGGTGTCGGCTCGCGACCGATGTCCTGCAGCAGCTGACGCTGGACGCGGATGAGCTTGTTGATGTTCTCGACCATGTGCACGGGGATGCGAATCGTCCGCGCCTGGTCGGCGAGGGCGCGCGTGATCGCCTGGCGGATCCACCAGGTCGCGTAGGTCGAGAACTTGAAGCCGCGCTTGTAGTCGAACTTCTCCACGGCGCGGATGAGTCCGAGGTTGCCCTCCTGGATGAGATCGAGGAGCGACATGCCCCTGCCGGTGTGCCGGCGCGCGATGGAGACCACGAGACGCAGGTTGGCCTCGATCAGCTGCCGCTTGGCCTCCATGTCCTTGCGCTCGATGCGCCGCGCCAGCGAGACCTCCTGCTCCGCCGTGAGCAGCGGCACCTTGCCCATCTCGCTGAAGTACATGCGCACGGGGTCGCTGGACGGCGACTTGACGGAGAGGTCGAGCTTGAGGGAGCCCTCGTCCTCGCCCACGACCTCCGCCTCCACGGCGTGACCCTCGCTGTCGATGACGTCTATGCCCAGATCGGCGAAGATAGCGTGGATCTCCTCGATCTGCTCCACGGTCAGATCGAGGTCGCCGAGCGCCGCTGCGATCTGGGGCGCCTTGAGGTATCCCTGTTCGCGACCTTCGTCGAGCAGGGCCAGGACCTCGTCATGGCCCAAGACGCCGAGATCGCCCTGAGAGGCGCGGTCTTCAGACTCCGTCACGTGCTTTCTCCTGCCCTGAACGGGCGCTGAATCGTCAAACGGGCAGCCTCGCTCAAATACGGCGAGGCGAACAAGCGATTATAGCAGGGAGTCCCTGCAAGAGACAAGGTTCGGTGGCGAGCCGTCGCCGGGCGCGAGGTCAACGATCGCTTGCTCCGGCGACCGCCCGCCGGGGTAGACTCGTTCCAGAAGCCAGCACCCGATCCAGGAGGCGATCATGGGCAAGTGGCAGCTTCTCGACTATCCGCAGGGGCGCATCGTCGACGACGTCCCGGCGGCAGCCGTCCACCGCCTGCTCGCCGGAAGGCCGGCCTATCTCCTGCACGACCAGGTGGTCTTCGCCCTGACGATGGAGACCGAGCAGGTGGTCGATGTGCGCGAGCGCACCCTCGTCCTCGAGGCCGTGGCCGCCATCGGCGACCTCGGCCACGCTGACCTCGGCGCCCTCCGCCAGAAGGAGCCGTTCCGCAGTACGCATCTGCGGCTCCCCTCGTACCCGGACGCCGGCGCGACCGACCAGGTTGCCGGCATTCTCACGGAGCGGGCGGCGCAGGCGTTCCTGGATCAAGTCCAGGACGAGTTGCACAAGTGACGGCCGCGGCGGCGCACGGGGCCGCCGCGGGCGTGAGGACGGCGGCTCCGGGGGGATGCCGTTTGCCCGTCTCCCAGTGCGGGAAGCTGTCACGTACTGTAGGTGACGTCCGTACGCGTCGCTCCGGCACTCCCCGGCGCAGGAGGGTTTGGGATGCCCCGTCCGATATGGAAAGGCGCCATCAGCTTCGGCCTCGTCAACGTGCCGGTGGCCCTGTACGCGGCCGAGAGCCGCGACGCGCTCCGCTTTCGCCAGCTCGACCGCACAACCCTGACGCCGGTCCGGGAACATCGTGTCAACGAGCAGACGGGCCGCGAGGTGGAGTGGGCGGACATCGTCAAGGGGTACGAGTACGCGCCCGACCGCTTCGTCGTGCTCGGCGACGAGGAGCTCGCCGCCGTCGACCCGCGCGCCACCCACACCATCGACATCCAGGCCTTCGTCGCGGCCGACGAGATCGACCCGCGCTATTACGATCGGCCGTACTACGTCGGCCCCACCCGCGGCGGCGAGAAGGGCTACGCGTTGCTGCGCGAGGCCCTGCGCCGCAGCGGCCACGCCGCCATCGCCAAGGTCGTCATCCGCACCAAGGAGTACCTGGCCGCGATCGTACCGATCGGCCAGGTACTCGTGCTCGAGCAGCTGCGGTATGCCCACGAGTTGCGCGAGACCGTCGAGCTCGAGATCCCCACGGAGGATCTCGAGGCGCTCGGCGTCAAGGACCGCGAGCTCGCCCTCGCCGAGCAGCTCGTCGCGGCCATGGTCGAGCCGTGGCAGCCGGACCAGTACCGCGACGAGTACCGCGACGAGGTCCTCGACCTCGTCCGCCAGAAGGTCGAGGCGGGCCGCGAGCACGAACTGATGGAGCCAGCGGCGGCGGCCCTCGGCGAGAGCCAGGCAGAAGTGATCGACATCATGAGCCTGCTGAAGGCGAGCGTGGAACGCCGCACGCAGGAGAAAGCCGGCGGCCAAGGGTCACCCGCCGAGGCCGCCGCGACGCAGTCGTAGGGCGGCCTCCTGTCGAACCCGGGCCGCCACTGTGTCGTCACTCCCTCACCAGGCCGGCGCCCGGCGACGCTGCCGCGCACGTTTGGATTCGTCGCGCCTCGGCTACACGTGAAGCGAATGGAGCAATACTCCGCGCGGGAGGCGGTTATGACCGGCACAACGAAACGCACGACGGATCACGAGACGATTCGCCGATGGGCTGAGGAGCGCGGCGCCACACCTGCCGCGATTCGCGGCACAGGCGCCGGCCACGAAGCCAGTGGGCTACGGCTGGACTTCCCCGTGAGCCGGGGGTCGTGGCTCGAGAAGATCACGTGGGACGAGTTCTTTCGCAGGTTCGAGGACAAAGGCCTCGAGTTCCTCTATCAGGACGTGACCCGCGAGGGCGAGCCCAGCGACTTCTTCAAGCTGATCAACCGCGCGGCGCGTCCGCAGGAGGCGACGCGCGAGCGGACGAAGGCCGCGTAGGAGTCAGCCGGTGCGTGTAGAGTAGCGGCCGTGAAGCACGCAACCGGCACGCTCAGGACGTCGTCCGGGGCAGGCCTCTTCCGTCAGTCATGGACGCCGGAGGAAGCCGCCGCCACGGTGGTCGTGGTGCACGGGTACGGCGAGCACGGCGGGCGCTACTCCCTTCTGGCCAAGCCCTTGGTCGAACACGCCTTCGCCGTCCATGCCGTGGACCTCCGCGGGCACGGCCGTTCGCCCGGCCGCCGCGGGCATGTGGATCGCTTCACCGACTACGTGGACGACACGCGGATGCTCGTGGCCGACGTACGCCGCGAGCATCCCGGCATCCCGCTCTTCCTGATCGGCCACAGCCTCGGAGGGCTGATCGCCGCGCTCCACGCGCAGAACGGCGACGAGAACCTCGACGGTCTCGTCCTCTCGTCGCCGTTCATGGCCCTCCGGCTGCCGATATCGTCCGGCAAGATCGCCGCAGCGAGACTCCTCTCACGGCTGGCGCCGGCGTGCTCGATGAGCAACCCGCTCAAGGCGGCGGATCTGTCGCACGACGCCGACGTCGTACGCGCCTACGAGGCGGACGAGCTCGTTCACCGCACCGCGACGGCCCGTTGGGGAGCTGAGCTTCTCGGCGCCCAGACGAAGGCCCTGGCCCGGGCCCCGAGCCTGCGTCTGCCCCTCCTGGTGCAGTACGCCGGGGCCGACGCCGTCGCCGATCCCGGCGCGACCGAGCGGCTCTTCGCGGCCGCGAGCTCGCCCGACAAGACGCTCCGCAGGTACGAGGACTACTACCACGAGATCTACAACGAGACCGGGCGAGCAGCCGTCTACGCCGACCTCGTCGCCTGGCTCCACGAGCGCTCGGCGCGGCGGACGCGTTCCTGACCCCAGCCCTCGCCGCGCAAGGCGGCGCGTCAGGCGGCGCCCGCGGACCCCGCAAGCCGCCGCGCCGCCGCCACCACGTGGCGCGCAGAGATCCCCGCCAGATCCATGAGGTCGGCTGTCTTGCCCGAGCCCGGCAGTCCACTGACCGCGAGGTGCGCGATGCGCGGCGGGCACTCGCCGTCGGCCAGCGCCTCCATGACCGCCGCGCCGACCCCGCCCTGGCGATAGTGATCCTCGACCACGACGAGGCGGCCGCCGGTGGCGGCCGCGGCCGCGCTGAGCGTCTCGACGTCGACGGGCTTGATCGAGTAGAGGTCGATGACCCGCGCCCGGATGCCCTGATCGGCCAGCTCCGCGGCGGCTTCGAGACAGGTGAAGACGGTGACGCCGGCGCCGATCAGCGCCACGTCATCCGCGTCAGAGGAGAGGAGGAGCTTCGACCCTCCGACTGGGAAGGTGTCGTCCGCACCGTAGAGCACCGGGTAGGCCCCCCGCGTGGTGCGCAGGTAGACAATCCCGGGCGTGTCGGCCATCGTGCGCACCAGCGACACCGTCGAGACGGCGTCGCTCGGGTAGAGCACGATCGACCCATACACCGCGCGCAGCGCGGCGATGTCCTCCAGCGCCATCTGGGACGGTCCGTCTTCGCCGATCTCGACGCCCGCGTGGGATCCACACAGGCGGATGTCCGCCTCCGACACCCCCGCCATGCGGATGAAGTCGTACGCCCTCGTGAAGAACGCGGCGAAGGTCGCGACAAAGGGGATGTAGCCGCGCGCGCTGAGCCCCACCGCCGCGGCCACGAGCTGCTGCTCGGCGATGAAGACATCGAAGTAGCGTGCGGGGTGCGCCTTGCGGAACGCCTCCGCAAACGTCGAGTTGCCGACGTCGCCGTCCAGGACGACGACCTCGGGACGGTCGCCCAACGCCGCCAGCGCCTCGCCGTAGGCCCGCCGCGTCGCCACGCGCTCGCCGAGGGCGTAGACGGGCAGCTCGAGCGGGGCGTCCGGACGCGGCGCGACGGCGCTGCGCCAGGCAATCGGCCGCAGGCCCTCGACCCGCAAGTCGCTCACGCCGCCAAGCTCGGCCACGGCGCGCGCCGCCGCGTCCTCAGGCAGCGGCTTGCCGTGCCAGCCGTTCTTGTCCTCGATCTCGGCGACGCCCCGACCCTTGAGCGTGCGCGCCAGGATGACGGTCGGCTGGTCGGCGGCACGCGCCGCCGCGTAGGCGGCGTCGATCGCCGCCAAGTCATGGCCGTTGACGATGTATGCGGTGCAGCCGAAGGCCTCCACGCGGCGCTTGTAGGCGTCCATGTCCCACTGGAGCTCGGTGGGCCCGCACTGGCCCAGGCGGTTGACATCGACGATCGCCGTGAGGTTGCCGAGCCGGTAGTAGGCGGCCTTGTCCAGCGCCTCCCACATGGAACCCTCGGCCATCTCACCGTCGCCGCAGAGCACCCACACCTGGTAGTCCAGACGATCGAGGTACCGGCCGGCCAGGGCGATCCCCACGGCGGTGGGCAGGCCTTGGCCCAGTGAGCCGGTGGCCACGTCGACCCACGGCAGCGCCGGCGTCGGGTGCCCCTGCAACGGTGAGCCCGCCCGGCGATACTCGCGCATCAGCGCGTCGTCGCCGATCACGCCCGCCGCCTTGAACATCGCGTAGAGCAGCGGCGAGGCGTGGCCCTTGGAGAAGATCAGGTGATCGTTGTTGGCGATGTCGGGCTTCTCCCAGTCGTACCGCAGGTGCCGGGCCAGAAGGACCGCCATGAGGTCGGCCGCGGAGAGACTCGAGCTGGGGTGTCCGGAGCCCGCGGAGGCGGTGCTCCGCACGCTGTCCACCCGGAGCTGCCGCGCCAGCTCGGTGGCGAACTCGAGTGTCGGGCGCCGATCGTCCGCCTCTGTCACTGTCGTCATGGCCGCCTCCCGTCACGAGCCAACGTCACCAACCGATAGAACAACTGGTTCCCGCTCGCCGGAGACGGAAACGCCGCGTCGCGTCGGAACGGCGCCCCGGTCACACCGCGGACGGAGCCGCGACCCCGAGGAAGCTGAGCACCTCGGCGGTGAAGAGTTCGGGCGCGCGCATGGGCACGAAGTGGTCGACGCCTGGCAACACCATGGCAACGGCATGGCGGACGGTCGTGGCCAGTCGCTGGGCGGCCGCCTGCGTCGTCCGCTCGTCCCTGTCGCCCCAGATGACGAGCGTCGGCACGTTGATCTCTCTCGCACGCTCACCCGCCCAGCGGTGGGTCAGGCTCATGCGACCGTTCGGGATCTGGGTGAGCATGACGATGTTGTCGTGCACCATCTCGCGGATGCGCGCGTCGACCGCCGGCAAGGTCCGCAGCGGACACCAGACGTCGAGGTACAGGTCGGCGGCGCGGGCCGGCCGGCCGGCGACCAGCAGCGTCAGCACCTCGGCGGCGCGCAGGTCGGGAAGAGTGTCGCTCTGACCGTACGGGGACACCGACGCGGCCACCACAGCCCACGTGCGTTCGGGACGCTCGATGGCGAAGTCCACCGCGAGCGTCCCGCCCAGAGCGACTCCGACCAAGGCCGCCTGATCCACGCCGAGCGCGTCCAACAAGCGCTCGAGAAAGACGTTCTCGTCCCACGGCTGCGCGGGGTACGGCGAGCGTCCCGCTCCGGGAAGGTCGACGCGCACGGTGTGAAAGCGCCGGGCGAACGCCTCCCACTGCGCGTCCCACATCCGGCTGTCCGCCGCCTCCGCGTGCAGGAGCACGACCGAGGGACCCTCGCCGGCCTCCTCGTACCAGAGGCGGCCGCCGCCGACCTCCACGAACCCGACGCTCACGGCTCTCCCTCCCCCACGCTCTTAGTAGGAGGAGTGTTACCCGGAAGCGGCTTCCTCACGCATCGATCCGCCGCCCCCAAGTCGCTTGCCCATGCGGACCCGGGAACCGGCGGGATACGAGGAGATCTGGAGAACATCCATGAGGGAACGCATGAGGTAGAGCCCACGTCCGTTGACCGACTCGGTTGACGGCCGGGCGCACGCGGTGTCGGCGTCCGCGAAGCCTGAGCCGGAGTCCACGACCTCCACCCAGACGTAGTCGTCGTCGACGGTGACGTGAACCTTCACGGGACGCCCGGCCGCCCCGCGCGACCGCAGCGAGTTGGTCGCCGCCTCCTGGGTGGCGACGACAACATCGGCGACGGAGGCGCGATCGGCACAGCTCGACAGCTCTCCCCGGAGCCACTCGCGCAGAGCGCACAGATCGCCGCTGTCGCGCAGCTTCCGCGTGCCCGTGGACCTGGTCTTCATGGAGTGCGCCTCCTTCGCCCCTGTGCCCCGCCTGAACCTATCGGCGCATCCCGTCGCCGCGTGAGCGTTGTCCCCGGGATGCACCTCGCTTCCCCAGGCATGTGGTACCCGGGCGAGGGTGATTCAAGTCTCAAGCGACGTGGCCCGGAGACCTCAGCCCCCGGTCGGCCCTAACCCGGCGGAAGGTCGTCCCCGACCGGGCTGATGGCCAGCAGGGCGAGGTCGTCCGAGAGCCGCCCGTCCGCGAACTCAAAGACGGCGGTCGCGGCACGCTCAACCGCCACCGTCACGTCGTTCATGCCCGGCTCGGCGAAGAGCGCGAGCAAGCCGGGCTCCCCGAAGAGCACGCCGTCGACGCGGGCCTCCACGAGGCCGTCGGTGTACAGGAAGAGCACCTCGCCCCGTTCCAGCCGCGTCTCGGCCGAGGCGTACGTCATCTCGGCGAACGCCCCCACGACGGGAGAGGTGTGCGGCAACTGCTCCACGCTGCCGCCGCGGCGAACGATGAGTCCCGGGGTATGCCCCGCGTTGCAGTAGACCAGCCCACCCCGGCGACCGTCGAGGACGCCGAAGAACACCGAGGCGAAGATCTCCGGCTCCGAGCCGCGCAGCAGCACCTCATTCACGACGTGCAGCACGTCTGATGGCGACTTGTCGCCGTCGAATGCCTGAGCCCGGACGGCGTTCTTGACCACCGAGGTGAGCACGGCGGCGTCGAGCCCCTTCCCCGACACGTCACCCACGACGACGCCGACGATGCCGGGCGACAGCTCGAAGACGTCGTAGAAGTCGCCGCCCACCCGGGCCGCGACGGTTGCCGAGTGATACCGGTGGGCCATGACGAAACCCGGGATGCGCTCGGGCATGGCCAGCAGAGCTTCCTGCAGCGTCTCCGCGATGGTGTGCTCGTTGGCGAACAGGCGCGCGTTCTGGAGGGCCAGCGACACCGAACGGGCGAGTCGGGCGGCGAACGCCACCTCGGGCTCGGAGAAGGCCTCCGGATCGGGCTTGTTGTAGGCGAGCACGCCCACGACGTCGTCGCCCGCGGAGAGAGGCGTGGCGAGCGTTGACCCCACACCGGGCGGGACAACAGCGCCCGACGCCGCGGTCGCGGCGACGTCGCCGATCACGGCAGGCGCGTGGTCGCGCCGCGCCTGGGCCATGAACGGCACCGCCTCATCAGGCCACGACCGGCCGACGAGCTTCGCCGTGAAGCCGTATTGGTACCGCACCACCCACCGCGTGCGCTCGACCACGGCGATCACCCCGGACGGCGAGCGCAAGGCACGCCCCCCCGACTCGAGCGCACCCGCGAGGATCGTGTCGTCGTCCAGCGACGAGTGCAGGAGGCGCCCGGCCTGGTCCAGCGCCTCGCCGAATCGCGCCTCCTCGCGCACCTTGTCGAACAGGGTCGCGTTGTCGATCGCCACCGCGGCCTGATCGGCGATCCCCTGCGCAAGGCTCACGTCGCGACGAGTGAACTCGCGCTTCTCGAACGGCTGGTCGACGAACAGCATGCCGATCGTGCGACCTCTGCTCACCAGAGGCGCCACGATGCCCTTGCGCATCCCGGACTGCAGAGACGTAGCCGCCTCGGCCGGCGGCAGCGTCTCGTAGTCGACAATCACGGCGCGCCCCGTCTGCATGGCGCGCCGCGCGGGAGTCGTGTAGTCGTCCAGGGCGTAGATCGTGCCCAGCGGGTAGGCGTGCTCGCCGGCCGCGGCGACGATCGTGTCTCTTCCGTGCTCACCGCGGAGCGAGATGGATACCCGCGCCTGGTCGAAGCTCCGCATCAGCGTCTCGGCGACGATGTCGAGGAGCTGCCGGGGATCGGTCTCGGAGGCGAACGCGGCGGCCGTCAGCAGCAGCACCTGTGAGATCTCGAGCTCGCGCCCGGCACGGCGCTGCGCCTCCCTCTCGGCGTCGTACAGGCGGGCGTTCTCGATCGCCGTCGCGGCCTGGTCGGCGATCGCCTCGACCGCCCGTACCTCCGCCACGGTGAACGCCTGCCGCGACTCTGGTGCCTCGAGGCTGAGGACCCCGACCGTCCGGTCGCGCGACACCACGGGAACCCAGAGCCCGTGACGCGGCCGGAATTGGTCGTCCCGGGAAGGGATCCGCGCCGGCGGGACCGCTTCGTAGTCGAGGACTGTCGTGCCCGGCGTCCGCAGCTGTTCTCTCACGAGAGGCGGCAGTGAATCGAGCGGGTGGACTCCCCGCGTCAGCTCTGCGATCCCCTTTGAGGCTACGACCTCGAGCACCAGCCGGTCGAGGTCGACGAGAGCGATGCTGGCCCGCGATCCGGGCGCGGAGAGAAGCAGCACGTCCGTGAGGCGCTCGAGCATGGGTACGAGATCGGTCCACTGCGTGAGCACCTTGGAGGCGCGCAGGAGCAGGCGGGACAGTTCGAGCTGCGCGCTGAGCTCCACGTAGAGCTGCATGTTCTGAAGGGCGCCGCCCAGAGCGACCCCGAGCTTGCGGGCGAAGTCGAGCTCTGCCGCCGAATACTCCTTGGACGGCTCCGCCGCGAAGACGACCGCACCGAGGAACGAGCCGCCGGCGGTCAGTGGCACGCCCAGCAACGACCCTTCCCACGGATCGTCTTCGGATGGCGCCCGGGACCCGCTCGTCAACCGGCAGGCGGCAACGGGACGCAGCGCCTCGCGCACGAGCTCCCCGAACGGCAGCTCCATCGCTGCGGTGGGGTGCGAGAGCGGCCGGCCGCCCTCCGTGACCAACTGCCGCCAGCGGCCGTCCTCCCACAAGTGCACCGACGCGACAATGGCTCCAATCGCCTCGGCAGCCACGCGTGCTCCGCGGGCAATAGTTCCGAGAGGCTCGCCGACGCCGCGCACGACGTCGTTGACGGCGTCGAGGACCATGCTCAGCTCGCCGGTCCGCGCCTGCAGGGCCTGCTGCGCCTCTCGCTCCTCCGCGAGACGCGCCCGCTGCAGCGCCACGCCGAGCTGGTCGGCGACGGCGCGATAGAAGGCGATGTCGTCCGCGCGGAAGGAGCGGCGACCGGGGAAGACAAGCGTCATCGCCCCGATGACGCGTTCGCGAGCCGTGACCGGCACCATGACCCAGCCGTCGTCGGCGAGACCCATCGCCACGAAGCGACGACGGCTCGCCTCGCTCTGCTCCGGACTCTCGTGCGTCATGTACGGGAGCCCGCGCAGGAGCAGACGCCCGATATTCAGCGTCTCGTCCAGCGGAATGGGGTCCTTGAGCGACGGCGCGGCGTACGCCGCGCCGAAGGTGGCCAGGCGGCGCAGCTCCCGACCATCCTCGGCCATCGCGTTGACGCTGCCCGCCTTGACGCCGAGGTGGAGCGCCGCGGCGACGAGCACCGCCTCCGACACCTGCTCCGGGCGGTCGGCGCCGGCGGCCGCCGCGGCGATGCTCGCCAGCACGCGCGTGCGCGCCAGCGACTCGTGCAAAGCCCCTCTGGCGCGCAACCGATCGACGGCCTGCACGATGACCGGCGCCACGCTCTCCAGCGCCCAGCGCTGATCGTCCGTGTACCCGCCGTCGCGATTGCCGACAGCGACGATCCCGATTGTCTGCCCGCCCCGCTTGAGCGGCACGCCCAGGAACGACTCGAGGGGCACGTGACCCGCGGGTAGACCGACGCTGGCCGGGTGCGCGGCCGGCTCGTTGCAGAGCAGGGTCGCCCCGCGTCTGACGACCTCCCCGTGCAACCCCCGCACGACGGCGGCCCGCGGGGGGCCTGCCAGACGTCGATCGTGACGATCGCCCAGCGCGCACATTCCACGGCCGGTGTCGCTCATGGCGACGCTGATCAACGCGCCGTCGTCCGCGAGCTCGTCGATGAAGCCCAGCCTGCTCTGGGTGATGTCTTCGATCACCCTGAGACATGTCCGGCCGAGCACCTCCTCGTCGCGACAGACCAGCGCCGCCTCGAGGATCTCCGTGATGCCCCGCAGGATCGCCCCGTGGAGAGCGGCCCTGAGCTCGGCCTGCTTCTGGTCGCCGATGTCTCGCAACGCGAGCACGGCGAGCGCGACCCGGCCACGCTCGTCGCGCAGTGGGATCCCGTCGCAGCTCGCGTGCGCCTGGCGCCCGGTGGCGACATCGCGCACCGTCACCTCGAGTTCCGAGAAACGCTCGCCGCGAGCGGCTCGTGCCGCCGGCCAGGCCGCTGTCGGCAGCGGCCTGCCGTCCGCCGCGACGAACTCGAGCTCGGGCCACCGGTTGGAGCTCCCACGCGCGCGTGCGCGGGAGCCGAGGCCCATCAGGCGACGAGCCTCGGCGTTGGCCTCCAGGACGTTCGCCTGAGCGTCGAGAATGATCACGCCGTCGTTGAGGTGCTCTACCACTGCCCCGAGCTGGGCCCGCTGTCCCTCCGACGCCCGCAGGAGCTCGCGGTGCTCGGCCTCGACCCGTTTGCGCGCCGTGATGTCGCGGAAGTAGATCGCGATCCCGAACGGGACCGGATACACCCGCAACTCCTCCCACTCGTCGATCGGCTCGTCGAACGCCTCGAAGTGCGCCACAATACCCTGCTCCATCGCGAGCCGGTACTGGCGCTCGAACTCGGTGCCGCGGACCGCGGGGGAGACTTCGAACAGGGCCCGTCCGAGAAGCTCGTGACGCGAGCGCCCGATGAGCCGCTCGGCGGCACGGTTGACGTACACGTACCGCCACTCCCAGTCGAGCGCCGCGAAGCACTCGTCGCCGGTCTCGAGCATCTCGATGAGGCGGTCGCTCAGGCCGGCGTGCAGCCGCTCGGGCGAAGCGGCGCGGGCGAAGTCGAGCGCCGACGGCCCGGGAGCGACCGTCAGCCGCTTGCGCATCCGCACCTCGGTGCCGGCATCGAACCGGAACTCGACCCCGTCCATCAGCCTGGCGATGAGGAACAGGCCGCGACCGCCGGGACTCGTGAGGTCGGGGATCTCGTCCGGCCGGCAGAGCGACTCATCGAAGCCGCAGCCGTCGTCGCTGACGCTCGCGAGCAGCTCGCCGTCGACGACCGACAGGCTGATGCCGATGGCCGACGAGCCACCGCTGTGCTGCAGCGCGTTCGTGGCCGCCTCCATCACGGCCAGGACGACATCGTCGACCAAGGCGTCGTCGAGCGTCAGATGACTCAGGTACTCGCGGATGCGGGCGCGGGCGCGGAGGAGACGAGCCGGGTCGTGGGGAAGGCTGAACTCGAGTCCAGGAGGGGATCCCGCCCCACCGGCGTCCGTTTGACTCACCATGCTCCAGACTGCCCGCAACAGAAACGTCGTGAGTATAGACCACGGTGGGGTCGCCACGACGTTGCCATTGACACGCCTCTCGTGTCTTCGGTACGGTCCGCGGGCTCGCGGCCGCGATAGGCCCCGGGCCACGAGCGCGGGAGAGCATGAGGTCGGACACCGACAACGCGATGCGGGCAGCCCAGCCGGCGGCGCTGCAGGCGCGGCAGCATTGCGAGGGGCGCCTGCCCGTCTTCATCAGCCGCCTGGCCGAGCTGGTCGACACCGACAGCGGCCCTGACCACCGCCACGGCCGTGACGCAACCGCGAGGCGGCTCGCGGACTGGGCCCGCGAGGCCGGCCTGGCGGTCGAGACGATCGACGATCCTGCCGGCCTCTTCGTGCACGCCACGCTGGCGGGAACCGTGCCGGGTCGGGTGGTCCTGCTCGGCCACCACGACACGGTCTTCTCCCTCGGGACGGCGGCGCAGCGGCCGCTGGCGATCCACGACCAGAAGGCGTTCGGTCCCGGCGCGGCCGACATGAAGGGCGGCCTCCTCGTCGCCCTGGCCGCCGTGGAGGCCCTGCTCGCCGGCGACGCGCCCCGCCCAACCATCGAGTTTCACAGCGTCCCTGACGAAGAGGTGCGCAAAGTCCCATTCGCGACCATGGACCGCGTGCGCGGCGCCGACGCGGTCCTCGTCTTCGAGTGTGGACGCGCGAACGGCGGGATCGTCGCCGTCCGCAAGACCGGCGCCTGGATCCGACTGGCGGCGCACGGACGATCGGCTCACGCCGGGACGGAGCCCGATCAGGGGCGCAACGCCGCCCTCGGCCTGTGCCGGGAAGCACTCCGTTGCGCCGCCCTCCACCGGCGGCGTCCTGGGCTCACCGTGACACTCGGCTCCCTGGCCGCGGGAACGTTGCCCAACGTGGTCCCGGCTGAGGCCGAAGCGGTCTTCGACGTGCGCGCGGACCGTGAGGACGACCTGCGGTGGGCCCTCGCCGAGCTGGCCGCCTTCGGCGAGCGCGACGGGCTGCTCATGGACCTCACCACTGTCGCAAGATGGCCCGGCATAGAGCCCACGCCGGCCGGCGACCGGCTCGTGCATGCGGCCGTCGAGATCAGCGCTGCGCTGGGGGCGCGCGTCTCCGGCCAGACCACAGGCGGCATGAGCGACGGCTGCTGGACGGCCGCCGCCGGCATCCCGACACTCGACGGTCTCGGCCCGGTGGGCGGCGACGATCACTCCCCCGACGAGTACATCGACCTGACGACCGCGGCCTCCCGCTGCGGACTGGCGGCGGGACTGGCCGTGGCCATCGGCCACGGCCTGCTCGCGGGCGTCTGAGCGGGGCGCAGCGGGCGATCGCCGGCCGCGCAACCTCTCGGGCGCGAGTGCCGGGCCCGGATCGCTCCCGACCGCCGCGTCACCCTGTCAGGCGCGAGGGAAGACGTGGTGCCGAAACGTCTCGGGGCCGAGTTCTGTGGAGAAGTCCACACAGCTCGGAGAGAGCAGCAGGACCCCGTCGCCGACGCGATAGAAGCCGCCGCCGAGCGCGTAGACGAGGCCGGCGCAGAAGTCCATGACTCGCTCGCCTAGGCCTCCACCGCAGGCGTGGAGATCCACAATCACCGCCGTTCCGCTCTTCAGGTACGTCCCGATCGCCTGCACGTCGTCGAAGACGTGCGGAACGGCGAGGAAGAAGTCGCGTGAGGTGGACCGCACGAGGACCAGCGTGTGAGTCCCATCGTGCTCCTCCGGTCCGTCGTCCTCCAGATCGTAGCGATCGTACTCGTCGTCGTGGCTGCCTCCGCCCAAGTACCCGGCGGCCTTGCGCAGCGATTCGCCTACACCCATGACTCCTCCGCGCCCGTGTCGCACGTAGGCACGCACCAGCCGACACGGACGAGCTTCGTTTTTGCTTTGGACGCGCGCCGCATACTTGCTTCGCTGCCCGTCGCCGGTTGCCTGCCCGAGAGCATGACCTGGGTGGCGACGACCGTTTGCAGGTTCAATCTCACGGGAACCGTTCCAGGAAATCTGAGCGAGTGTCCGCGAGGGATGGGAGCACCATGGACATCACGGTCGTCGGCACAGGCAACATGGCGCGCGCCGTAGCAACTCGCTTCGTCACCGCCGGACACAAGGTCACCCTCCATGGAAGGACGAGAGAAGAGGCCGAGGCTCTCGCCAAGGAGCTCCGCAGGCAGGGCCTCGACGACGTCGTCGCCGGCGCTTCGGGTGACTCGATACCCGGCGAGGTCGTCGTCTTCGCGATCTGGTACGACGACCTCGATGAGGTTCTCAAGGCCTACGGCGACGAGCTGGCCGGCCGGATCGTCATCGACGTCACGAACCCCATTGATCGCAGCACCTTCGAGCCTCTCTCGCTGCCGGCCGGGTCGGCGGCGGAGGAGATCGCCCGGCGGCTGCCAGAGGCCATCGTCGTCAAGGCGTTCAACACCACCTTCGCCGGCACGCTCGTGTATGGCGAGGTCGCCGGGGAGACGCTCGATGTCTTCGTCGCGGGCGACGACGGCGACGCAAAGTGGACCGTGACTCAACTCATCGAGGACACCGGCCTGCGGGCAATCGACGCCGGCCCGCTGCGCCGGGCCCACCAGCTCGAGGGGCTCGGGTACCTCCACACGGCCATCCAGACGCCGCTCGGGACCAACTACGGCAGCACGATCAAGGTCCTGCCCTGACGATGGCCGAGGCGCGCCTCAGCTTCCGCCTGCCGGCGGACGCGGCGCGCCTGTGGCGCGCCCGTGATCGCATCCGCGACTACCTGCGCCTGCACAGCGACGACGAACGCCTCGTCGGCGACATCGTCCTGGCGATCGACGAGGCCTGTACCAACGTCATCAGCCACAGCGGCTCGCCGGATCTCGAGGTCGCCGTCAGTCTCGACGGAAGTGACTTCCACGTCCTCGTGCGCGACCACGGCCACGGGTTCGACCTGGCGTCGTTCGATCCCGAGGCGCTGCCCGACCCTCTGGGCATCGGCGGACGCGGATTCTTCCTGATGGCCAAGCTCATGGACGACCTCAGTCTGCGCCGGAGCGACGGCCTCGAAGTGCGGATGGTCAAGCACCAGGTCGCCCGGCCCGCCGCGCACGCCTTCGAAGTAGGGATCGGCGACGCCCAGGAGCGGAGCACCAGGGGCGCCCGCGCTCAGCGCGCACGGTCCCTCCTCGAGGAGATCGGCGAGGCTTTCTTCGCCCTCGACTGGGAGTACCGCTGCGTCTCTCTCAACGCCGCGGCCCGCCGGTTCTTCGGCGACGGCCGCGACGCACTCGGCCGCACGCTCGCTGAGGTCTCACCCACCTTCGTGACCGCCGCAGTGACGAACGCGCAGCGCGAAGCCGTGGAGCTCGGCGTCTCGTCGATCATCGAGGTCGCGGTCCCGGCCAGCGGCCGCTGGCTCGAGCTACGAGTCTATCCGACGTCGACCGGAGCCAGCGTCTTCGCGCGAGACATCACGGCGCGCAGGGAGACCGAGGACGCCCTGCAGGCCAGCGAACAGCGGCACCGCTCCCTGTTCATGGCGATGAGCGAAGGGTTCGCCCTGCACGAGATCATCTGTGACGCGGCGGAGAGGCCAGTGGACTACCGCTTCCTGGAGGTCAACCCGGCGTTCGAAGACCTGACGGGCCTGGCCAGGGACGACGTGGTAGGGAGAACGCTGCGCGAGGTGCTTCCCGGCGAGGATCCCGTCTGGGTGGAGCAGTACGGCAACGTCGCCCTGACGGGCGAGCCGGCACACTTCGAGCAGTACTCGCCGACACTCAAGCGGTACTACGACGTGCTCGCCTATCGCCCGGCGCCCCGCCAGTTCGCGGTCGTGTTCGTGGACACGACCGAGCGCCGCAGAAGCGCGCGGGAACGTGAGCGCGTCCTGCGCCGTGAGCGCCTGGCGGAACAGCAGCTCACAACCGAGCTCAAGAGCACGAACGCCCTGCTTCACGCGGCCTACGCCGTCAGCGCCTCGACGAAGCTCGACGAGGTCCTCGACGCCGTGCTGGAGGCGATCATGCAGCAATCGGCGCACAGGAGGGCCTCCGTCATCCTGTGGGACGAGCAGCGTCGGGAGCTGCGGATCGCCGCGTCGCGCGGGCCGGCGGCCGTGCCCGCAGGAACGGTCGTCTCCTTCGACCAGGCGTCACCGCCGGCACGCCGCGCCATCGTCGACAGGACGTTGACGCTGGTCGACTACGATGCCCTCACGCCGGACGAACGCCGGCGCGCAGGTGCCCTATCAAGCCACCTGTCCCTCATCGTGCCGCTCGCCTACCGGGACCGCCTCCTCGGCTTGATCACCGTCGACGATCGCGCCGCGCGCCGGCGCTTCAAGAAGCGCGAGATCGAGGTCGTGCAAGGCCTCGCGGCACATGCGGCCATCGCCATCGAACAGGCGCGGCTGTTCGAGCTGGAGCGCGAGCGCCTCGACAGGCTCCAGGCGCTCCACGAACTCACCACACTGGCGGTCTCCTCGCTGGAGCCTCGCAAAGTCGCCGAGACGGCCGTGGCGCAACTCGCCTCCCGCCTCGGCCTGTCCGCGTCGGTCCTGTTCGTCTTCGACGAGTCGCGACACCGGCTGATGCTCTCGGCCGCGACAGGCTTCCCCGAAAGCCTGTACGCCGAGGATCCCGAGGGTCTTGGCCTCGACGCGTCCTGGGACGTCGTCCAGGCGTTCACCTCTCGACAGCCGCTCGTGCGCACCGATGTCGGCGGCGTGCCGCAGGCCGTCCGCCGGCTCTACGCGCGCTACCGTCTGCCTCTCGGAGCCAACCTCGTCCTGCCCATTCCGGGCAGCCGCGGCCCGCTGGGCGTCGTCGCTCTCACGTGGGCGAAGCCGCGCGAGATCGACGACGATGAGCTGGCCTTCCTCACCGCCGCCAGCCGGCAGATCGGGATCGCTCTCGAGAACGCCCAGCTCTTCGCCGCCGAGGCCGAGCGTGCGCGCCTCGCCGAGGCGCTCGACGGGATCAACCGTGACATCCACTCGACGCTGCAGGCCGCCGACATCCTCCAGCTGGCGCTTGGCCGGGGCGCCGAGGCGCTGGCCGCCGACGCCGGGGCGGTCGAGCTCCTCGAGCGCACCTGGAGCCTCCGCCACCGGCACGGGTTCCGGGCGGACGAGAACGAGGCGCCCCCGGACGGCGGCTCCCCTCTCGCGCTCCTGGCGGCGCGCAGCGACCGCCCAATCGTCCGCGCCGACCTCGCCGCCGAGGCGGCGCTCGCCACGGGCTACGTGCGGGCCCAAGGGCTGCGCGCCGTCCTCGCCGCGCCGCTGGCGGTCAAGGAGCGCATCATCGGCTGTCTGCTCTTCTTCGCGCGCCGGCCGCGACACTTCAGCGAGCTCGAGATAGACTTCGCGGGCAAACTCGCGGCCAGCGTATCGTTGGCGGTCGAGAACGCCCGGCTCCTTGAAGGACAGCGGCGGATCGCCACCGCCCTGCAAGAGAACTTCATCCACCCGCTGCCGTCGTTCCCGGGCCTCGATCTGGCCGCGGTGTCGGCCACCGCCTCGGTGCCGGACCTGGTCGGCGGGGACTTCAGCGACGTCTTCGCTCTCCCGGACGGCCGTGCCGTGCTGCTCGTCGGCGACGTCATGGGCCGGGGAGTACGAGCCGCCGGGCTCACCGCCACGTTGCGTACAACGGTGCGCACGCTCGCCCTCACGGCGGCCGTGCCTCAACAGTTCCTGCCGCTCGCGAACGAGGTTCTCCTGCGCGAGCAGTCGGAGCAGTTCGCGACGCTGCTCCTGCTGGTGCTTGACGTGCCGACGGGGCGCATGCTCTGCGGCAGCGCCGGACACCCGCCGCCGGTGCTGGTCACGTCGAACGGGCCGGCGCTCGTCAAGTGCCGGTTCGGCCCACCCCTGGGCGCCTTCGAGGGGTCCACCTACGAATTGACGCCGCTGGACCTCGCTCCCGAAGACGCGCTCGTGCTCTACACGGACGGCGTCACCGAGTCGCGGCGCGACAGCCGGTTGTTCGGCGAAGCCCGGCTGCTCTCGGCCCTGGGGGAGTCAGGTGAGCGGGACCCCGGGGCGCTGGCCGCCGCGCTGCGCACAGCGGTCGACGACTTCGCCGGATACCTTCGTGACGACTTGCTGATCCTCGCTGTGCGACGCCGGCCGGAAGGCCCCACCGGGTGATGGACCACGTCGTGTCGGCGGGTATAGTGGGCCGTGCACGAACCTCGTGACGGGCGGGCGGCCCGCCGCGCAACCAACAGGAGAGCACACCATGAGCATTCGCCGACTCACCCTCCTGGCCCTGATCGCGGTCGTCGCGCTCCCGGCGCTGGCCGCCTGCGGCATCTCACGCAGCGACACCAGCCCGACGCCGTCTCCGGCCGGCTCGAGCTCGCCGCCGCCGGCGCCCTCCCCCGCGCCGTCGCCGTCCTTCACTGCGTCGCCGACCCCCGCGCCCGGCACGGTCATCTCGGTGTACTACCTGCGCGGCGCGTTTGTCGGCGCGGCCCACCGCACCGTTGCGGCCACGAACGCGCCGGCCACCGCGGCGCTGACCGAGCTGCTCATCGGCCCCACGGCTGAGGAGAGCGCGGCCGGGCTGCACACCCAGATCCCGACCGCCACACGTCTCCTGGGACTCAGGATTCACGACGGCCTGGCCATCGTCGACCTCAGCGGCGACTTCGCCGCCGGCGTCGACCCCCTCGAGGACCGAGGGAGGCTTGCGCAGATCGTCTACACGCTGACCCAGTTCCCGACGGTCGACGGAGTCAAGTTCCGCGTCGACGGCGAGCCGCTCGTCTTCCGCAGCGCTGAAGGAGCGCCCCAGAACCGAGCGCAGACCCGCCGCTCGTTCGAGGACGTGACGCCGGCGATCTTCGTCGAGCGGCCGGCGGTCGGCGACACCGTGAGCAGCCCTCTGGTCGTGTCGGGCACCGCCAACACGTTCGAGGCCCAGTTCATGATCCGCGTCCGCGCCGCAGACGGGACGATCCTGCTGGACGAGAGCGCGATGGCGACGTCAGGTTCCGGCACGCGCGGCACGTTCAACGAGATGGTCACCTTCTCGACCGAGTCGCCGGCCATCACCCTCGAGGTCTACGAGTCCTCCGCCGCGAGCGGCCTGCCGATCCACCTCGTCAAGATCCCGCTGCCTCGTGCGGAAGCGGCTTCCGCACCGTGATGGGAGGTTGCGATGAACCCTGACGACCTGCGGCGCCTCTTGACGGAGGTGCGTGACGGCGGCGTCGAGATCGACGCCGCCGTCGCGCACCTCGCCCGGCTGCCCTACGACGACCTCGGCTTCGCGCAGATCGACAACCATCGCGTGCTGCGCCGCGGCTTCGCCGAGGCCATCTTCTGCGCCGGCAAGACGGCCGACCAGGTAGTGGCGATCGCCGCGCGCATGGTGGACTACGGTCACCAGAACGTCCTCGCGACGCGTGCCTCGACCGAGGTACTCGCGGCGCTCAGCGAGCGCGTGCCGGTCAGAATCCACGCGGAGGTCGGCCTGGCCGTCGTGAACCCGGTTGAGATCCCGCTCGAGGGCTGCGTCTGCGTCTGCACGGCCGGCACGTCCGACATCCCGGTCGCGGAGGAGGCGGCGCTCACGGCGGAGTGCTCCGGGAGCGCCGTCGACCGCCTCTACGACGTCGGCGTCGCCGGCATCCACCGCCTGCTCGACAAGCAGGACAGACTGACGGCCGCCAACACCGTGGTTGCGGTCGCCGGCATGGAGGGGGCGCTGGCCAGTGTGATCGGCGGCCTCGTCCGCTGCCCCGTGATCGCGGTCCCCACCAGCATAGGCTACGGCGCCAACTTCGGCGGGATAGCGGCGCTGCTCTCCATGCTCAACTCGTGCTCGCCCGGCGTCTCTGTTGTCAATATCGACAACGGTTTCGGGGCCGGCTATCAGGCCAGCACGATCAACCGGATGGCGATCAGCTCGTGAGGTAGCGGTCGAACCACTCCAGCACGATCTCGAAGCGCTGAACGCGGTGCGCTGGGCTGCCGGAACGCGACAGCTCGTGCGATTCCTTCGGGAAGCGCACCAGCTCGACGGGTCTGCGGAGCATGCGGAGCGTCACGAACAGCTGCTCGGCCTGTTCGATCGGGCAGCGCAGGTCGTCCTCGGAGTGCAGGATCAGCAGCGGCGTATGGATGTCGCGGGCGTACGTCGCGGGCGACATGCGGAGGTACGTCTCCACGTCCTCGTAGAGGAATGATCCCGTGTAGCCCTTGAGATCCCAGCCGAAGTCGCTCGAGCCCCACTGTGACACGAGCTGGTTGACGGAGCGCTCCGAGATCGCAGCCTTGAATCGGTCCGTGTGACCGACGATCCACGACGTCAGGTAGCCGCCGTACGACCCGCCGATCACACCGAGCCGGTCGCCGTCGATGAAGCCGAAACGGCTCACCGCCGTCTCGATGACGGCCATGCAGTCCTCGTAGTCGACCGATCCCCAGCCGGTGCCCACATCGTGGCCGCCACGTATCGCCCGCCCCCACGCCTCGCTGTACCCAGATGAGCCGCGGGGGTTGGCGTAGACGACCGCGTAGCCGGCGCCGGCGTAGACCTGGAACTCGTCGAAGAAGTGGTTGCCGTACTGGGTGAACGGCCCGCCATGAATGGTGAGCAGCGCCGGGTACGTGCGACCGGGCTCGCAGCCGGCCGGCCTGACGACCCACGCCTCCACCTCGGTGCCATCACCTGAGACCGCCGTGAACCGCTCGGGATCGACGAGCTCACGCTCGTTCGCGAACGCGTCGCCGACGCTCGTGAGACGGCGCTCGCCGGCGTACAGCTCTGGCAGCCTGGTCGGCGGCGACGCGGCATGGACGAGCCGGCCGGCGGCGACGTCGTATCCGGTCACGGCAAGCTCGCCGCCTACGACGAGCTCGGGCTCCCCGTCGCCCTCCGCCGACACCCGGTAGAGGTGCGTGTTGCCGCGGTCCTCGACGGCGAAGACGAGGTCGCTGCCTGCCCACAGCGGCTCGCGAAGTGACGGGTACGGGCCGCAGTTGCGATCCAGAGCGCCGGTGAGCAGGGACAGCGCGCCGGTCTGGGCGTCGACGGCGGCGATCTGCGCATGGCGCGGATCGTCGAACTCGCCGGGGCAGACCAGCGCCGCGAGGCTCGCCCCGTCCGGCGACCAGGAGATCAGATCGACCGAGCCGCCGCCCCGCGTGAGCCGCCGAGGTTCGCCTCCACTGGCGGCCGCCACATAGACGTCGCGCACCATGCCGGTGTCCCAGAACGGGTGGCGGGCGGAAACGAACGCGATCCGCGCGCCGTCCGGCGCCCACGCCGGACACGAGTCCTCGAAGTCGCCGGCCGTGAGTTGAGCCGGCTCGGCCGACCCGTCCGCCGGGACGGTGAAGATGTGCCGCGGCCGATCGCCGGTCCACCCGACGTGCTCGAGCTTGTACTGCAGGCGGGTGAACCGCCGCGGGCGCCGGCGGCGCTCGTCCTCCTCGTCGTAGGCGGCGTCGCGCACGCGCGACACGAAGGCGATTGTCTCCCCGTCGGGCGACCACGCCGCCTCGCCGACGTCCTCCTTGAGACTGGTCAGCCGGCGCGCCTCGCCGCCGGCGACCGGCAGCACGTAGAGCTGCATCGTATCGCCGGCGCGATTGGACGTGAAGGCCAGTCGCGAGCCGTCCGGCGACCAGCGCGGATCGGCGTCCATCTTCATGCCGGCGGTGAGACGGCGCGGCTCCTCGGAGCCGTCCAGCCGCGCCAGCCAGATCGAGCCCGTGTAGGCGTTTGCCGCCCGATCGATCTCCGTGACGACGTAGGCGACGGTGGTTCCGTCGGGGGCGAGACGCGGGTCGGAGACGCCCCGCAGGGAGAAGACGTCGTCAGGAACCATTCCGCTCATGCCGGACTCCGTCCCCCGCGTGTCGCCCGCAACCGCCAGAGAGCACAGTCTAGTACGGAGGCCGCCGTCGCGTGGGCCTGCCGCGCGGCCAGACGCTCACGTCCCGTGACCTGCCCCTGACTCTCCGCACGAGGACGACCAGCCCCATCGACAGGGCACCCATCGCGGCCAGGATCGCGTAGGCCGACCACTCCGGCAGAGGCGTCACCATCACGTCATCATCTTCCCGAGCTCCTCACCCCACAGGCCGGCACGCTCCAGCTCGCCGTCGCGCAGCGGCCCGTACTTGCCCGCCACGAAGAAGCCTGCCGGCTTGGTGAGCAGCCGGTAGCCGGCCTGTTCCAATGCCTTGCCAATTGCCGGCCCGGCGCTGCCGAACGGTCCGTGGACCTGCGTATCGAACGCCGCCGACCGCCCTTGGCCGGGCGGCAAGGCCTCGAGCCACGAGCGCATGGACGGGTGGGTGAGGTCAGCCGGCCGGGGAGCGTCGGCCGGTGTCGTGCGCAGACTCTCCCGGACCCTCTCGGAGGGCATCTTGAAGGCCAGTACGGGAGAGCCGGCGACGATGAGGTCGACGCCGGCAAGCGCCGGGCCGATGGCTTCGGCGGTCGAGAGGGCCATGGTACCGCCGCCGAGGCCGGCGGCGATCGCTTCCGCGATCGCCGCCGTGTTGCCCCACAGGGACTCGTACACGACGACTGCCTTCACAAGAGATCACCCCTCCGCCACCCGCGTTCCGTCAGGACCACCGCCAAGAGTACACCCGGTCTGCACCACCGCGACGGACGCGCGTCCGCGCATCGCCGGGGCGTGACCGCCGAGTGCTCCGCACGACTCAGGCCGGCGGCGGCCACGCGCAGGAAGGCCCGGGGGCGACGTTGTCGCCCCCGGGCCGGATCGGCGCGCTGCCTAGTCTGTCTCGACGGGCAGCGGCGGCGCCCGCGCCGTTTCCGCCCGCGGCGTTGTCCCGGCGTAGCGGGCGGTCGGCGGCGCAAGCGCCGGTGAGGGAGCGGCCTCGCTCCCGACGTTGATGGACGAGGGCTCGGCGCCGACGGTTTCGCGCCAGGCGAAGGCCGCAAGGCGCGTCGTGTCTGACGCGGGCGGGGTCGACACCGCCGCTCCCGGCGCGCCGATCACCGCACTCCGCACGGGCTCGCCCTGCGGCGCCGCAAGAGCCGGTCCGGCGGAGACTGCGGGCACCGCCGCCGCCGCGATCACGAGGATCAATCGGTGCATGGAGCCATCCCTCGTCGGTTGCTGGGGTCAGTCTGCCCTCGTCGCCTGCAGGCGGGCTGAGAGCGACCTCCGAGAATGCTGTGAATCGCGGCGCCGGTCTGCCGCCGCGTCGAGCGGCGACGGCTAACTCCGGCCGCGGTGCAACGGTGTAGGGCTACGGCCCTCGGGGTACGAGCGATTCACGGCCGCGCCTCCACGGCCCGACTGCCCGGAGCTCCATCGGGGGACGGTGCACAAATGGGGAAGGGGACAACGTGAGCTCGCACTCCATCATCGAAGCCCGCGGCGTGGTGAAGACCTACGATATCGGAGCCCTCCAGGTACGCGCCTTGCGGGGTGTAGACCTCGCGGTGGCCCGCGGGGAAATGGTGGCCGTGATGGGCCCCTCCGGATGCGGCAAGACGACCCTCCTGAACACGCTCTCCGGTCTGGACGACCTCACGGCCGGCGCGGTCTTCATCGAGGATGCGCCTCTGCAGGACATGTCCGATCGGGAGCGGACCCGCTACCGGGCCGAGCGTATGGGCTTCGTCTTCCAGTTCTTCAACCTCCTGCCGGTGCTCAGCGCAGTCGAGAACGTCGAGCTCCCGCTGCTCCTCGCCGGCGCCAAGACCGGCGAGGCGCGCGCCAAGGCAGTCGCCGCCCTTGAGCTCGTGGGCCTCACAGACGAGAAGCAGAAGCGACCCGCAGAGCTCTCGGGAGGGCAACAGCAGCGCGTCAGCATCGCCCGGGCGCTGGTGAACGAGCCCGCCCTCGTGTGGGGGGACGAGCCGACCGGCAGCCTCGACAGCGAGACCTCCGCCGAGGTCATGGACCTCCTCTGCCAGCTCAACCGTGAGAAGGGCCAGACCTTCGTCCTGGTGACGCACGATTCGTCCGTCGCCGCCCGCGCCGATCGCATCATCCACATGCGATCCGGCCTCATCGAGAGCGAGGAGCTGACGGCGGCGCGCGCCGACGAGCCGCAGCCGGCAGCCGCGCCGGACGGCGCGCCGCCGGCCGGCGATCCTCAGTAGGAGGCGACGATGGACACCATCTTCGGCCTCCCCATGGAGAGCTTCATGGTCGCGGTGGCGGCCCTTCTGGTGCTGTGCGTGGCCGTGATGGCCGTGATCGGGCTGCGCCACCGGGTGGCGGTACGCGTCGGCGTGCGCAACCTGCCGCGGCGGCGCACGCAGTCCATCCTCATCATCTTCGGCCTGATGCTGGCCACCCTCCTCTTCTCGGTGTCGTTCTCGACCGGCGACACCTTGACCAACTCGTTCCGCCAGGAAGCGCTGGCCGGCATCGGCGAGGTCGACGTCCTCATTCAGGGCGAGGCGACCCAAGGCCAGGGCCGGCTCCCCTACTTCGATGAGGCGGTCCTGGACAGGGTCAGCGCTGCCCTCGCCGACGATCCGCAGGTCGAGGGCATCGCGCCCGCCGTGCGCGAGACGGCGCCCGTCGTTGGCGAGAAGAGCGGACTGAGCGAGCCCGGCATCGACGTCGTCGGCCTCGATCCCGAGCGCCTCGAAGGCTTTGGCCAGCCGGTCGACAAGGACGGCGCGACCCTCTCGCTGGCCGGCCTCGGCGACCGGGAGGTGTTGCTCAGCGCCGAGGCCGCCGAACGACTGGAGGCCGGTCCGGGCGACACGCTCCTCGTGTTTCTCGGCCCGACGCCGGTGCCGGTCACCGTCAAGGCGGTCTTCACCGAGGGCGTCGAGCCGGCCGGCGACGTGGCCATAGCGGCGTCCTCTCGCACCGTCAGCGCTTGGGCGGGGCAGCCCGGTCGCATCACGACGGTGATGGTGACCAACAAGGGCGGCCTAGAAGAGGCCGCCGCACACGGCGTCGACGTCGCGCAGCGCCTGGAGACCGTCGTCGCGGCGGCCGGCCTCGACGCCACCCCTGTGCGGCAGGACGCTCTGGACTCGGCCCAGGAGACGGGCGCCAGCATCGGCAGCGCTTTCCTGCTCTTCGCCCAGTTCTCCATCGCGGCCGGCATCCTGCTGATCTTCCTGATCTTCGTCATGCTCGCCGCGGAGCGCCGCCACGAGCTCGGCATCGCCCGAGCGGTGGGCGCCCAGCGCGGCGAGGTGATTCGCATGTTCGCCTTTGAGGGCGCCGCCTACGACCTCATCGCCGCCGCCGTCGGGAGCGTGCTCGGCGTGTTCGTCGGCTGGGGCCTGGCGAAGTTGCTCGGCGTGGCCTTCGCGCAGTTCGACTTCGCCCTGAGCTTCTCGTTCAACTGGCAGAGTGTGGTGACGGCCTTTGCCCTGGGCGTCGTCTTCACGTTCCTCGTCGTCGTGCTCTCCTCGTGGCGCGTGAGCCGCCTCAACATCGTGCGCGCCGTGCGCGACATCCCCGAGCCCAGTACACGTCGCCGGGGCCGACGCGGCCTTCTGGTGATCATCGGCGGCGCCATCCTCGCCGCGCTGCTGATCGTAGCCGGCCTGCAGTCCCTGCAAGCCGGTACCCTGTTCCTCGGAGTCTCGGTCGCGATCGTCGTGCTTGCGCTGGTGGCCCGCCGACTCGGAGTCCCCGATCGCATCGCTTTCACCGTCGCCGGTGGTCTGCTGGTCGCGTTCTGGCTGACGCCCGGCTCCCTATGGCAGGACTTCCTGCCCGACCTGGACCAGGGCATCGACATGTTCTTCGTGTCGGGTATGGCGCTCGTGCTGGGGGGGACCTGGGTCGTGATGTACAACGCCGACGTCCTGCTCTGGCTGGTGACGGCGGCGCTCGGGCGCATCCGGGGGCTCACACCTGTCCTCAAGATGGCGGTCGCCTACCCGCTGGAGCACCGCTTTCGCACCGGCGTCACGCTGGCCATGTTCGCCCTCGTGATCTTCACGATCGTCATCATGGCCTTCATCACCGGAGCGCTCGGTAGCCTCTTCTCGAACGCCGAGACAATCGCGGGCGGGTTCCAGGTGCGCGCCGACGTCTCCCCCGCTAACCCGGTCGAGGACTTCGCCGGGCAGCTTGAAAAGGTGGAGGGGCTCCAACCCGGCGAGATCACCGCGATCGGCGCCACCGCCGGCGCGCAGCTCGTCGGCCGGCCGGCTGGTTCCACCATTGAACCGGCCGACCTCTACACCGTCGCTGCCGACGAGGGCTACAGCGAAGCCACCACATACGGCCTCGAGCTCATGCCGACCGGCGTGAGCGATCCGGCCGAGGTCTGGCGGCGCCTGCAGAGCGAGCCTGGCACAGCACTGATCTCGCCGTCGCTCGTCCCGAGCCGCGTCAACTTCGGTGTGGGTGGCACGGCGCCGCCCTTCCTGCTCAAGGGCTTCTTCCTGCAGGACGAGAGTCTGCCGAACGACATCTTCATCACGGTAGCGCTGCCGACCGGGGGCCGCGAGACCAAGTTGCGCGTGATCGGCGTTCTCAATCAGCTTGCCGTGTACGCCGGCCAGGTGGTGACGTCTCCCGCAACGCTGGCGTCAGTCGCCGGCGGTCCCGTACCACCGCAGAGCTACTGGCTGCGCCTCAGCAATCCCGACCGGGCCGAAGACGTCGCCAAGAGCCTCGAGAAGCACTTCCTGACCAACGGCGTGCAAGGCACCGATCTTGCCGACGAGATCGGCCGCATCGCCGGCGCCAACATCATGGTCAACCGGCTGATGCAATGGTTCATGGCGCTCGGCCTGGTCGTCGGCATCGCGGCGCTGGGCGTGATCGCGGCCCGCTCGGTCGTCGAGCGGCGACAGCAGATCGGCGTGCTGCGCGCCATCGGCTTCCAGCGCCGCATGGTCCTCGGCGCCTTCCTCCTCGAATCGTCGTTCATCGCGTTGCTCGGGATCGTCCTCGGCGCCGCCCTGGCCGTGGCGCTCGGTCCCGAGGTCGTCGGTGGGATGGAGGAGCAGTTCGGCGGTCTCGAGGCGTCGATCCCCTGGACGCAGATCCTCATTACCGCCGCCGTCGCCTACGTGGCGGCGCTGATCACGACCTACGTGCCCGCCGTCCAGGCGTCCCGGGTCTATCCCGCCGAGGCGCTGCGCTACGAGTAGCGCGAGCGGCCCGGCAGGCCTGCTCGCCCAGCTTGCATCCGTGGGCATACCGGCTCCATGATGCCCGCTGTGGGCGAGACGCCGATCATCGAGGTCCGCGACCTGGTCAAGGTCTTCGGCGACACGCGGGCCGTCGACGGCGTCAGCTTCTCGGTCGCATCCGGGGAGCTGTTCGGCTTTCTCGGTCCGAACGGGGCCGGCAAGACGACGACCATCCGCATTCTGGCCACCCTCCTGTGCCCGACCTCGGGCACGGCTGAGGTGGCAGGGTACGACGCCTGCAAGCAGCCGCACGAGGTGCGTCGGCGGCTGGGGATCGCCCTCCAGGCACCCACGCTCGACGCGTTCTCGACGGGGCGAGAGACGCTGGAGCTGGCCGGCAGGCTGCACCGCGTCTCGGCCGCCGAGATCCGCCGCCGCAGCGACGAGCTGCTCGAGCTCATGGGTCTCGCCTCGGCGGCGAAGAAGCTCACCGGCACGTATTCGGGCGGCATGAAGCGCCGCCTCGATCTGGCCGCCGCCCTCATGCACCGGCCGTCGCTCCTCATCCTCGACGAGCCGACGGAGGGCCTCGACCCGCAGAGCCGCACGGCCCTCTGGGAGGAGCTCGAGCGCATCAACGCTGGGGGCACGACGATGTTGCTCACGACGCACTACATGGAGGAGGCCGACCGGCTCTGCAGCCGCCTGGCGATCATCGACGCCGGCCGGATCGTCATCGACGGCACGCCGGGTGAGCTCAAGGCCGGCATCGGCGCCGACACGGTCGTGCTGCAGCTCGAGGCGGGTGGCGGCGAGGCCGTCGCCGCGGTCCGACGCCGCCTGGCCGGCATGCTCGCCGCCGATGCGGTCGTGGACCACCCGGCCGGCGTCGCCCTCTCGGTCCCGGACGCCGGCAGGGCCATCCCGGAGCTCATGCGCCGCCTGGACGGGCGACGGCCTGCACGTCATCGGGCTGCAGATGAGCCAGCCCAGCCTGGACGACGTCTTCATGAAGTACACCGGGCGGCACATCCGGGAAGAGTCCGCCAACCAGCCGATCATCCTGGGGTGGTGAGGCCGCCGTGCACGCCCTGAGCGCCTTTGCCTACGAGACGTACTACCTGGGCGTGCGCACCACGCGCCGCTTCCTTCGGGTGCCGGCGAACTGGATCAGTATCATCTTCTTTCCTCTGATCCAGCTCCTCGTCTTCAGTCAGCTCTACCAGGACATCGTCGCCCTGCCCGCCTTCGGCGGCGAGAGCTACCTCGCCTACCTGGCGCCGGGTCAGATCGTCTTTGCCGCTTTCATGGCCGTCGGCTGGGCGAGCTACGGCCTGCTGGTCGAGTACCGCAACGGCTACCTCGACCGGCTGCGCTCCAGCCCCATCAAGCGCTGGTCGATCCTCGCCGGCGAGATGTTCCCGCTCTTCTTCCAGGCGGCTGCGATGGCCGGAGTCCTGCTGCTCGCGAGCCTGCTCCTCGGCGCCACGCTCGTCACCGGCGTCGGCGGCTTCCTGCTCATCCTGCTGCTCTGCGGCGTCTTCGGCATCGCCTTCGCCGGCGTGAGCTTCATCCCGGCCCTCGTCACCAAGAGCGAGCAGGCGACCAGCGCCCTCTCGCTGCTCATGTTCCCGCTCATCTTCGTCTCGACCGCCTTCGTGCCGCGTGAGCTCATGCCCGGCTGGATGCAGGTGGTCAACGACTGGAATCCCGTGAGTCAGATGATAGAGGCGATCCGCAGTCTCATGGTGGTCGGCTACGACTGGAGCGCGATCGGCCAGGCGTTGCTCTCAATGACGGTGACGGGCGTGCTGCTCCTGGCCGGGACGATCGTCGCCTTCGGCCGGCTGGCCCGCTGACGGGCGAGCCGCCAGGCTTCCCGGGTTAGCCTTCTACCTGGGAGGGCACAAGGCCGCAGGAGACGACGGGCCCGCAGAGAACGGACCAACCGTGATCGACTTCCTCAGTGGCCAGGGCTTCCTCGGCACGCCGGCAAGCCTCGGCGCGGATCTCTCGCTGGTGGTCACGTCACTCGCCGCGATCCTGGCGATCGTCGGCTGGCGCCTGGCGGTCGCCAAACGCTTCTCGCCCCATCACTGGCTGCTCATCGCGGCGACGGCGCTCAACGCGACGGTGGCGCTCCTGTGGATGGCCGTCTCCTTCGTACGCTACGTCGTCCCCGGGCTCCCATCCATCCTCGGCGACCCCCCCTACGCCCTCACCGCCGTGCACTCCGCCGCAGGCGCCGCCGGCCTCTTCCTGGCCGCCCTGATCATCGTGCGCTTCAGCAGGTCCTCGCCCCAGCGGCTGCGCCGCATGAACGCCAAGCGCACCATGCGCATCGCCCTCATCTTGTACCTGCTCACGTGGCTCATGGGCGTGGTCATCTACCTGGTCCTCTACGCCGGCGTCCCCCTGTAGATGCGGCTCGCCGGCGACGCCATGGACCAGACGACCCGAAACCACGGCGCTGATGCTGGGCATCCCGCGGCCGGCGGCAGGCGATGCCGAGCAAGGACCCCTGCCGGTCTCCGGCATCGCCATCGCCTACCTTCGACGACGGCGCTGTAGACCGTGGACATGAGCCTGCCGCTCGGCGACGGCCTCATCATAACGATGCGCGAGGGGCGGGCCCGGGACCCTCGCTTCCCGACCGGGCGTCTCCAGAAGGGGCTCGTCCTGGCGCTCCGGGGCCGGGACCTGGCGGAGGAGGGCGTCGGGTTCGGCGTCCCGGTGCTCAAGCGGGGGACCCAGACGGTCTTCCCCGGCGGCGCGAGCCTTTCGTGGCGCCGGCGCGGCGACGGCGTCGAGCTCACGGCAGCCTTCACGCTGAACCTGGTCGAGCGCCTGGCCGGCGGCGCGAGCGGCGTGCGATCGCCGGCCTTCTACCGGGCCCGCGACGCCCTCGCCGCCCTCCACCGCCGGGCGCCGGCCTTGCGCGACCCGCTGACCCAGCTGTCCAGCGCGGTTCGCGACGCTCTTGGCTGGGTCACGACGTTCGAGGAGATCGAGCCCCTTGGCGTCGTGCGCGTCGACATGAGTGCGCCGGGCGACAAGGGCACGATCGCGCTTCGCGTCGACACCACCGGCGTGCGAGGCGGTGGCGTCACGGAGATCGTCGTCATGAACGAGCTCGGCGCCGGCGCCTTCACTCAGTACCACGACTCCGACGGAGTCAGCCTCGAGGGCGACCAGATCGGCACTTGGGAAGCTGTGACGGCCGCCCGCGCCTCCTTCGCCAGCGCCGCCCACGACGTCTCCTTCTCCGTGGCGCAGGCTCAGGGGGCGCGGCTGTACCGCGGACGAGAGCTCGTCGGCGCCCGTCTCGCCTGGGCCGGCTTCGCGTACTCGCTCCCGCCGCGCTGTCCAGGATTCGCCTACGACCTGTGGATCGGGGGCGCGAGGTGAACCCGGGCGCCGAGAGGTCGGCGTGACGTCCGTCCTGCTCATCTATCCGTTCTTCCGAGGCCCGGTCGATCGGTCACGCTTCCGCTTCCCGCCCCTGGGCGTGGCCTACCTGGCGGCCTCCCTGCGCCAGGCGGGCCACGACGTGGCCCTCCTCGACTGCACCTTCCTCCGCCGCGACGAAGCGCTGAGCGCGGCGCTCTCGACTGACGCCGAGATCGTCGGCATCTCCTGCATGGTCACGATGCTCGACGACTGCCTGTGGTTCGCGCGGCGACTGCGCGATCGCTGCAGCCTCCTCGTCGCCGGCGGCCCGCTGCCGACCTGCAATCCCGAGGCCTTCGCCGACGACTTCGACGTCGTCGTGCGAGGAGAAGGCGAGGCGGCCCTGCGGGAGATCGTGGCCGCCTCCGAGACGGGAGACGATGTTGGCGACGTAGCAGGGGCCGTGCGCGGCGCAGCCGCGGGTCGCGGCCCCCGAACACCCGGGCAGCCCGCTCCCCGGCCCTTTATCCGCAACCTCGACGCGCTCCCGTTCCCGGCCCGGGACCTGCTGCCGAACAGCGCCTACATCGCCTTCGGCAGACGCCGGTACGGCCACGCCGTGACGACCGTCATGACAACCCGCGGCTGCCCCTACCGCTGCGAGTTCTGCAGCAACGTCGTGTTCGGCAACTCCTATCGCGAGCGCTCGCCGGGGAACGTGGTCGACGAGATCGAGGAGGCCCTGCGGCTCGGCTACGACCACATCTCGTTCGCCGACGACGTGTTCACGCTCAACCGTGACCGGGTCCGGGCGCTGTGCGACGAGATCGAACGGCGCAGGCTGCGCTTCACGTGGGAGTGCCTCGCCAGAGTCGACAGGCTCGACGCCGCGACGGCGACTCGCATGCGTCGCGCTGGCTGCCGTCGCGTGTATCTCGGCATCGAGTCAGGCGACGAGCGCACCCTGCGGCTGATGCGCAAGGAGTCCACGACGGAGCAAGCGCGCCAGGCCGTCGCGGCCGCGCGCAGCGCAGGCCTCGAGGTGGGGGCCTTCTTCATCGTCGGTTACCCAGGCGAAGACGACGACGGCGTCCTGGCGACACTGCGCCTCGCGACGTCGCTGCCGCTTGCCTACGCGGGGTTCACCCTCCCCTACCCTCTGCCTGGCACCGACCTGCGTCGGCGTGTCGGCGAGCAGGCCACCCGGGAGTGGCGACCTCGCGACAGCCCGGTCCTCAACCAGGTCCTCACGTACGACGGCGACTTCTCCGCCGCCAAGCTGCGCTTCGCCGTCCTCAAAGGGAGGACACAGGTCATCATGAGGCAGCGGCTCGGCAGGTTCGCCCCGCTCCCCCTGCGGGGGTTTGCCCGCGTGACAGACGAGCTCTTCCGCCGCCTGCCCTGAGGCGCCGCCGGCAGACGTTGCCGCCGGCGCCTGCGTCCGGCCCGAGCCCGCCGGTCCAGCCTCCGTACCCTCACGCGCCCGGCGAACTGGTCGCGCCCGGCCGCCGGCGGGCGAACTCCTCCATCGTGTCGTCGATGCGTCGCCGCAGCCACTGCTGGTCGATCGCCGACGGATAGACGAAGGCGACCTCGTTCTCCCGCGTCCAGTCGCGGTCCTCATCCGGCGCGCCGAGCCGCTCGAAGAGCGGTGAGCCGGGCAACGGCAGGGGAACGTTGAACGAGATCTCGTCGAGCGGCAGCGTCAGCGCGAGCCGCAAGGTCGCCTCGATCGCGGGAACATCCTCGCCCGGGTAGCCGACGATGAAGAAGGCCGCCACCTCGATGCCGGCCGCGCGGAAGGTGTGGGTGGTGCGCGCGCCGTCGGCCACGGTGGTCTGCTTGTTCATGAGCTTGAGCGTCGCGTCGCTGCCCGACTCGAGTCCGAGGTACACGCGGCGGCAGCCCGCCCGCTTCATGAGCCGGGCGGTGGCCCCGTCGATCCCCCTCGCCCGCGCCAGGCAGCTCCAGCTCAGGCCGCGGCCGCGCATGCGCCGGCAGAACTCCTCCACGAAGGGCAGGTTCAGGGTGAAGGTATCGTCGGCGATCCACAGGCCGTCGTAGCCGAGACGGACCAGTTCCTCGATCTCGGTGAAGACCTGGTCGAGGTCGCGGCGTCGGACGCGACTCCCGAAGACCGGCCGCGAGCAGAAGTCGCACGCGTAGGGACAGCCGAACGTCGTGACGATGGAGGTGACCCGAGACCCCGTCTGCTCGAGCCACACCCGCTGGTAGGCCACGTGATCGAAGCCGCTTCTGTCGGGAAGCGGAAACGCCGCGATCTCCCGCTCGTCGTGATGAATCGGAGGATTGTCGATGTGACGGCCGCCGACCACGGCGACGAGCCCCGGGTACGTGGCGAGCGGCAGGCGCGACAGCGCCTGCCGCTCGCCACGTACCCCCAGGTAGTCAGCGCACAACCGGGGGAAGCTCAGATCGGCCTCCCCGCGAAACACGGCGTCGAAGACGGGCGTGAAGCGCCGCGGAAACGCCGTCGGCAAAGGGCCGCCGGCGACCAGCAGAGAGTCCGGCAGAACCTCACGCGCGAGCTGCGCGATGCTCCGGGCGTTCGCGGACACGCTCACGAGGGAGGAGACGCCGACGATCTCCGGCCTCGCCTCCGTCAAGGCCGCGCGCACATCGGGCAGCGTCGCGAAGGTGCAGTCGATGACGGTCGTCTCCACGCCCAGGGCGCGAAGCTGGGCGGCGAGGCTGGCGACGCCGAGCGGCGGAAAGAGGATCTCCGTCCGCGACCGGGTACGAAAGTAGGGAAAGACGAGCGCTACGTCGGACATGCCGCTCCTGGAGGCGCGACGGGGTGCGGCCGGCGCCGGCCGCACCCCGTCATGAGGTCACTCCTGGAGGCTGATGGCTTCCTCAGGGCAGGATTCCACTGCCTCTTCGCAGCAGCCCGCGTCGTCGCAGCCCTCTTCATCGATGACGTGCGCAAGACCGTCATCGCCCAGCTCGAATACCTCGGGACAGACGGATTCACAGACCCCGCAGCCGGTGCAGAGCTCAGGGTCGATCACGGGAGTGGCCATTCTCCGGATCTCCTTCTCGTGTCGACGGGACCAAGTTCGACGCGCCGCTCAGCCTCGACAGCCTCCGCGGCGCGCGTAGCGCCTAGCCTAGCGGAGAACGAGCGGTGCGGCGAACGGTGCGCTCGCCGCGAAAGGACGAGAAGCGCCACGACCCAGGAGGACGCCGCCGCCCCTAGTGAACCTGATGCAGGACCTCGTCGACGCCGGCCAGGAGCCACGCGAGTCGCTGCGGCGACGGCTTCTCCTTGCGCAGGCAGTCGCCGCCCAGGTCGACGAGGCCGCGGATCTGACGGCAGCGCGTGGCGCCGTAGACGCCCGCCGCCCGCAGCGCCCGATTGACCCGGGCTGAGCTGCGCGCTTCCAGCGGCGTCAGCTCGACGCCGCGCCGCCGGGCGACGGTCAGCAGGTGCTGCTCGAGTGCGAGACCGGCGAGCGCCCCGGAGGCGCGGCGGTGGCCGCCTTTGAGCAGCGCGTGGGCGAGATCGAGTTCGCGATCGCGGGGTCCCTCGGGCGGCAGCATTGTGGGCAGCGCCGAAGCGAGAATGCCGAGCTGCATGCCCATCAGGTGCAGGAACGCCCTGTGCTCCGCGCCGGAGTCGAACAGTTGAGCGAGGCCCTCGCGCTTCTCGCCGGCCACTCTGTGTGGCGCGGAGCTCGCCAGGATCTCAGCGATCGTCGCCGCTCGCCCGTCGGCTGGACCGGAGGCCCGGTAGTACTCCTCGAACTCACGACTGCGATCCGGGAGCACCCGGGCCACCAGCCGCCGGGTCGGCGTGTACCAGGCCTGGTAGGCATCGTTGACCTCGCGCGGGTCGAGCTGCTCGCGGCGCACACGTTCGCTCAGGTCGCGACCCGAGCCGAGCAGCGCCTCCAGCTCTTCCCGCACGTGATCGAGTTCGTCCATCGTGAGGCCCCCCTGGTTGGCGCCAGTCTACTGCCAGGCAAACGGCCGGCCGCGCCGGTGCCCACCGTCACCTATGGTTACGGCACGTAGCGCCGGCCACCTGCATACTCGCTGCGATACGGTTCGCTGAAGAGAGACGACTCGGTGACCGGCCGCCCAGTGCGCGGGGCATGGATCATCCTGCCGTCGCCCGCGTAGATGCCGACGTGATGGATCGCGCGGGAAGCGTCGCGGAAGAAGACGAGGTCGCCAGCACGCAACGAGGCGCGCGAACGGATCTTGCGCCCCTGGGCAAACTGCGGGGCCCCGTCGCGCGGAATGGTGACACCCGCGGCGGCGTAGACAAGGTGTGTGAACCCCGAGCAATCGAGACCGAATCCGGAGGTGCCCGCCCACAGGTACTGCAGGCCGAGAAAGCGGCGCGCCTCGCGAACGAGCTCGTCCCCCGTGGGGGGAGTCTGCTCGCCGTCAGCGACGCGCAGCACGACAGAGGAACGCCGCAGGTACAGATGCCGGCCGTCGAGCGTGGCGACCTCCACGGCCTCCGCCGACGAGCCGACCACAGGCAAGCGCGTGCCGTACGAGAGCTCCAGCACGCGCCCCGACAGGTCAGGCCCCCGCCAGAGCCACGCCGTGGGCCGACAGACGACGGCGGCGCGCGGCGCAGCCTGTGGCGCCCGCGTGACGAGCTGTCGGGTCGGAACCCACCCCGGGTAGCCCCAGGGGCTGCGAGGCGTCGGCTGGGCAGCCACCGCGACCTTGGACCACGAGCCGGAGGTGCTCAGCAGGTAGACCCGGGCGCCGTAGAGCGCCTGGGTCTCGAGACGGCCCACGAGCCAGCGCTTCTGCGCGACGCTCATGGTCTCGACCCACGCCCGCGGATCGGCTGGACTGGCACAGGCCGGGGCGTCGATCGCCCGCGCCTCACCCGGCCTGACCCAGAGGGTGGCCACAGAGACGCCGATCCAGCGGGAGGGCGGCGGCGCTGCCGCCTCTGCCGCGGCGGCCACGGCGACCGCCGGCGCCATCGCGCCCAGCAACGCCGGCGCGACGACCAGGAGAAGGACTGAGGCGAGGCGCAGCGGCTTCATGCGGCCAAGTCTACTGCCGCCGCTTCGCAGCGAACACCGCGCGCAGCCGAGAGCCGCCGGACGCACAGGGACGGTCGCGGCCCTTGACTTCTCGGTCAGTTCTGGTAGGAGGGTACCCGAAAACCGTGGCACCTCGTTCCGAAACCGCAGCGGGTCTCCAGAGTGGCGCGAGCAGCGTCAGACCAGCGTACGCCCGAGGCAGGCTAGGCCGGGTTCTGAGGCCCCTCTCCGGTATCCCTGAGGCCGAGCTCCGGCGGATCCGGTTGCTGGCCTGGATGCTCGTCACCCTGATCGCGCTGGCCCTCCTCTCCCTGATCGTGGTCCTCATCGTCGATCCGGCCGGAACGGCCCGCCGCTCGGAGTACACCATCCTCATCGCGCTCGTCATCCCGGTCCTCGTGCTCGCCCTGATGCTCGATCTCCTGGGGCGCTACCGGGCAGCGGCGCTGCTGAGCGTCGTCTGCGCCATGCTTGCTCCCTGGGGATCCGTCTGGCTCGATCCGAACGTTCTCCACGGCGATGTCGTACCGCTCCTGTACGTCACCGTCCCCATCGTGCTGAGCGGCGTGCTGCTCTCGGCAGGGGTCACAGCCGCCGTCGCCGCGGCCCAGATCGTCGCGCTGGGGCTCGTAGCCGCCCTCACGCCCGACTCGCGCTCGCTCAACTGGCCGAGCCTCCTCATCCTCGTACTGTTCATCGCGGCGCTCAGCGTGGTCGCCAACCTCGTCAACCAGCAGGACCTCGAGCAGATCCGGCGACAGAACCGGCAACTAGAGGAGAGCGAGGCCCTGCTGCGCGAGCAATCGGTACGCGACCACGTGACCACCCTGTTCAACCGGCGGTACCTGGAGGAGACGCTTCGCCGGGAAGTGCGACGGGCCGCACGCGACGGCAGCTCAATCGCCGTGATCATGCTCGACATCGACGGCTTCAAGCGCTTCAACGACGACCACGGTCACCACGCCGGCGACGCCGTCCTGCGGGCGATGGGCGCCTTCCTGCGCACCCAGGTGCGTGAGTCCGACATCGCCTGCCGCTACGGCGGCGAGGAGTTCACGCTGATCATGCCCGGGGCGTCGGAGGAAGTCGCCATGGCGCGCGCCGAGCAGGTCCGCACGAGGGTCAAGGCCCTGCGCGCCGAGCTCCAGGGCAAGGTCACGGAGGCCGTGACCGTCTCGCTCGGCGTGGCCATGTTCCCGCGCGACGGCGCCGACGGCGACGAGCTGCTGGCGGCGAGCGACGCCGCCCTCTACCGCGCCAAGGCGGCGGGCCGCGACAGAGTCGTCGCCGTCTCCGCCTGAGCGGCGGACCCTACTTCCCCTTCTCGCGGGCCTTCTTCGGCGCCCGCTTGGCCGTCTTCGTTTCCGCGGCGGCCGGATCCACGGCGGGCCCCGGCGCGGCGGCCGACTCACCGGGGCCGGATGCCGCGCCGCGAGCACCGCCGTCCCCGGCCCCGTCGCGCGCCTCATCGTCCATGGGCGGCGCCTCGGCCTCGAGCTGGCGCCTGGCTTCCTCGAGCTCGAGGCGCTTCTCGGCGCTCACCGTCGGGAACCGAGGATCGATCTCCATCAGCGTGAGCGCCAGGATCGCCGACACGCACATGCGCGCGAACCACTTGTGGTCGCCGGGAACCACGTACCACGGCGCCCACTCCGTGCTCGTCTTCGAGAGCATCTCGGAGAACGCCTGCTGGTAGTCATCCCAGTAGCCCCGCTCCTTGGCGTCGTTCAGCGAGAACTTCCAGTTCTTGGCCGGCTCCTCGATGCGCTCGAGGAAGCGCCGGCGCTGTTCCTCCCGGGAGACGTTCAGGAAGAGCTTCACGACCTTGAATCCGTTGTCGACCAGGTGCCGCTCCCAGTCGTTGATGTCACGGTAGCGACGCTTCCAGACGCCGTCATCCTGGCAGTGCTTCGGCAGCCGCTGACGCTCGAGGTTCTCCGGATGAACACGGACGACCAGCACCTCCTCGTAATGCGAGCGATTGAAGATGGCTATGTCGCCACGCGCCGGCAGGCGCTGGGCGTAGCGCCAGAGGTAGTCGTGGTCCAGCTCCTCGACGGAGGGCACCTTGAAGCTATGCACGTGGACGCCCTGGGGGTTCACGCCGCTCATCACGTGGCGGATGGTGCCGTCCTTGCCCGCCGCGTCGAGCGCCTGCAGGCAGACCAGCACGCCCCATTGGTCCTGGGCTGCCAGCCGCTCCTGGTACTCAGCCAGGAGCCGGACGCCATGCTGCAGGAACTCGTCGGCGTCGTCCTTGTCGATAAAGTGAGCCTTGTGGCCGGGATGGAAGTCCTCCGCCAGCTTCACACTCCGCCCCGGAGCGACGCGGAGCGGCGCCACGAGCTCTTCGAGGAGCCGCGTGCTCTCGTCCGCCTTGTCTGCCATGTCGTCGCTCCTTCCGCCTGATGGATGAACCCGGACGCGGCCGCGACGCCTACTGCCGCAGGTACCTGACCGTGAGGATCTGAAGGTCGTCGCGGAGCTCGCTGGCGAACTCGGACGCGGCCTGCCGCAGCCGCTCCGCCACGACCTGCGCGCCCAGGCCGCTGAGACTTCTGACCGTGGCCAGCACCCGCCGCTCGCCGAAGAGCTCGCCCTCGTGACGCGCCTCGGTGACGCCGTCCGTGAAGAGGATGAGGCAGTCACCGTAGGCCAGGCGCACCCGACTCACGTCGTAGTCGCCGGCAAAAGCCCCCAGCGGCAGGCCGTGGGCGCCCTCGAGAGCGGTGCAGGAGGACGAGCGCAAGAGGACCGGCGCGGGATGGCCAGCGATCGCGTAGCTCGTCTCGCCGGTGGATACGTCGATCAGCATGAAGCACGCCGTCACGAACTGGTCGGCGCGCCCACTCTCGAGAAGCAGCTGGTTGGCCTTGCCGAGCACGTAGCCCGGCGCGGGATCGACGAGGGCGAACGCGGCCACGGCGCTCCGCACGGTCTCCGTGAGCCCGGCCGCCCGGATCCCCTTGCCCTCCACGTCCCCGATGAGGACGCCGACGCGGCGGTCGTCGACGCGGAACACGTGGCTGAAGTCGCCGCCGACCAGCTCAGGCTGGTAGGCGGTCTGCGAGACACGGCCGAGCTCGAGCCCGTAGAACGATCCCAAGGGGTGGATCAGGTTCTCCTGCAGGGTGGTCGCGACCCGGCGGACGTCGTCGAGCAGGCGCGCGTTCAGGAGCGCCTGCGACGTCACCGCTCCCACTTTGCGGGCGAAGTCGACGTCACTGGAGGCGAAGGCCCGGCGAGTGCGAAAGATCCAGTAGAGACACCCGCGAACGTCTTCGCCCATCGCCAGGGGAATGGCGATCAGAGCCTCGATGCCGAGACGGCGTGCCGTCTCCGGGTCGCCGCGAGGGTCCTCCCGATAGGCGGTCGTGAAGGCAGGTTGCTGCTCGCGCAGCGCCAGCTCGCCAAACGGGAGCTCCTCCGGCTTGAACGTCTCCGACTCCAGCTCTGCGGGCAGGTTCCACAGCTCCACCGGGCGCCAGACCGAGCGGCTCTTGACGAGCACCATGCCGGCGTCGGCGGCCAGCGCCTGGCCGGCAACCTCGAGAACCGCCCGGCAGATGTGACGCGCGTCGAGACGCGAGCTGACCCTGGCGTTGATCGCGTTGAGCGCCTCGTTGAACTGGGCGGACCGTACCCGTTCGGTGACGTCAACGGCCGACAGGACGAACGTGCGCACCTGCCCGGCCTCGTCCTTGACCGGCGCCAGCCGCCAGTCCCAGTACGTGATCGCGCGATCCGGCCGGTTCGGCAGCTCGAACGGCCGCGCCCGGAACTCGACAGGCTCGCCGGTCTCGCCCGCCCGCCGGAAGACCTCTTCGTTCTCCGCCCCGGGGAACAACGAGAAGTACTGCCTGCCGACGAGGTCGTCGCGCTCGTGGCCCATGTTGGCGGCGTACGACGAGTTCACGACCTGGAAGACGAAGTCCCGATCGAGGATGACGATGGCTGTGTCCGTCTGCTCGATCATCGTCAACAGCTGCTCGCGCTCCGCCCGAAGCTCCGCCGCCAGGCTCTCCACCCGGCGCTGTTCGGCCAGCTCGGCCTCGCGAACGGCGGCGGCCCTGCCGAGGGCCACGGCCGCCGCCCGCCGCCGTTCGGCCTGCGCCCGCAGCGCCTCGGCCAAGTAGCCCGAGACCAGGGCCGCCGCCACCCAGACGCCCGTCGAGATGAGCGTCGCGGTGGGCGAGCTCACCTCGCCGAAGTCGGCGACGAAGGCGTAGAACACACCGCCCCCGGCGACCGCCGCCAGCGCCCCCATCTTCGATCCTGCCAGGGCGCCGGTGATCACGACGATGAGGGCGACGAGCGACCCGGGGAGGCCGTACACGCTGCGCACCTCGCTCGCCTGGCCGATGGCGGAGAGGAACGCGGCCTGCAACCCGACGGAGGCGAGGAGCACCCAGAAAGGATGCACCCGGGAGCCGGAGATGACCCTCCACAGGGGCCCGGGAGGCGGCTCCGCGAGACCCGCCTCGAGGGCCTCCTTCTCGTAGAGCCGCGAGTTCTCAAGCGCCAGCGATACGGACGAGGCGAGGCGCAAGGCGAACTCCGTCTCAGCGGAAGAGAACCGGCGCGGCTGGCGCCACCAGATCGTGAGACACCCGACGGTGAGCTCGCGGACTATCAGCGGCGCTGCCAGGCAGCTCCGCACGTCGTGGTCGCGGGCGAACGCGGCCGTCGCCGGCTCGTCCAGGAGATCGCGAAACGCGACGGCCGCCTTCGCATGAGCAGCCTGCGCCGCGATAGGCATCTCCGCGTCATCGCGCCGCGCGCCGTGCTCACCGGGGCCTCCGCCGCGCTGGTAGCGCATCACCCAGGCGCTGCCCTCGCGCATCTCCACCGTCCCACTCTCGGCCCGGAGGGCAGCCAGCGCCTGGTCCAGCGCGCGATGCATGATCTCCTCGATCTCCAGCGTCGAGTGAATCAGCCGGTCTACAGCGAGCAGGACCTCGTCAAGGCGGACGCGTTCGAGGAGATCCCCGGTACGCTCCCGGAGCCGCTCCTCGGTGAGTCGCTGCCCTTCCTCGGAGCGCTTGCGCTGGTCGATGTCGCGGAGGTACAGGCTGATGCCGGCCAGGCTGGGATACACGCGCACCTCGAACCAGCGCAGGTTCCGCGAGCAGTACTGTTCGACCACCGACGGCTTGCCCAGCTCCATGGCCTCCCGACAGGCCTGCCTGACGCCGTCCCCGAAGAGGGGCAGCGCCTCCCAGACGTCGCGGTTCAGGAGCCGCTGCCGCGGCTCGCCGACGAGCCCCTCCGCAACCCTGTTGACGTGGACAAGACGGTACTCCCAGTCGATGGCGACGAACCCCTCGTCGATCTCTTCGAGAAGCACGTGGAGTCTCTCCTGCCGCGACGCCCGCTCGGGGACCGGCTCGCTCCGCCCCAGCCCGCTCTCGACGGAGGGCACCGCGGCCGCGTGGGACACGACGCTCCTCTTGAGCATGTAGACGTCGAGACCGCCGTCGCGCCGGAGCCGGAGATCGTCCATGACGTGGGCCATCAGATACAGACCGCGGCCGCCCGGCACCAAGGGATCGGGCGGCGTCTCGCGATCGAAGGAGGCCACGTCGAAGCCGTGGCCGGCGTCGCGGACGACGGCGACGAGATCGGCGCCGTCCAGCCGGAGGCAGACCTCGATGTCCTCGCGCGAGCCGCTGTGACGGATCGCGTTGGTGCAGGCCTCCTGCACCGCCAGGATGATGTCGTCGATCGCGCACTGGTCGGCGCAGTACTGCTGCAGGTAGTCGCGCAGGCGCTCGCGGGCGCGCAGCAGCCGCGAAGGGTCAGGGGGCAGGCGGAACGTGAGACGCGGCAACGAGACGCCGTGCTGCAGCTCTTCTCCGGTCACGGGCGTTCCCTCGGTGCGGGAGTCGGACGCACGACGCGATTGTACCGTTTCGGCTACGGCCGCGCAGCGATTCGCGTCTCTCCCCCGATGGACGCCGCGCTAGATCCCGGCCAGGACCATCACCAGAGTGGCCGCGGCCAGGACGAGACCAGCAACGGTGCTGACGACAAGAGCCCAGCCGTCGAGCTTGATGGGCCGGCCCGCCGCGAGCGCCGCGTCCAGGTGCCTCGCCCGAAGGAGAGCGTAGAGTATGAAGAAGGCGCCCAGCGCTCCGTAGCCGGCGCCCAGCAGGCCGTAGGCAACGTGCGAGCCGCCCAGCAGCGCGGGCGCGATGCGGCCGACGGCGATCGCGCCGGCAAGCGCCCCCAGGCCTGTCCGCAACCAGGCGAGATAGGTTCGCTCCGCCGCCAGGAGGGTACGCCGGGGAGCCGAATCGCGGCGCTCATCGGACTCGCCCAGAGGCGGCTCGACGGGTTGCGGACCGACGCTCATCACGCCGTCCCCGTCCCGTTCGCATCGGTGAAGCCGTACTCGGCCACGATCTCCGCCGGAGCACGGTCCTCACGCAGCAGCTCGCACATACGCCGCATGGGCGCGTCGATGTGATGGAAGAACGCCTTGTAGCCGGCGCAGAGGTAGTTGAGGCCGGGCTCGCCGTCAGGCGAGGTGGCGAAGCGATCCTTGGGGCAGCCGCCGTGGCAGGCGAACCGCACGTCGCACTCGAGGCAGTGGCGCGGCAGGAGCGCCAGCTTGTTCTGGCCGAAGCGCAGCTGCTCCGGCGCAGCCACAAGCTCGCGAAGGTGCCGATCGCGGATGTTCCCCAGGAGGTACGCGGGGTCGACGAAGTGGTCGCACGCGTAGATGTCGCCGTTGAACTCCATCGCCAGGGCGGTGCCGCAGGTCGGCGAGTGGACGCAGATCCCCGCGGGCTCGCCGTACCAGTTGGCCAGGGCGACGTCGAAGTGCTGCACGTACACCTCGCCGACGTCGCGGCGCACCCATTCCTCGAAGACGGCGCTGAGGAACTCGCCCCACTGCGGCGGGCGGACCGAGCGCTCGACGACCGCGTCTCCGTAGGGCACGCCCGCGTCGGTCGGCCGCTCGACGATCGGGATGAACTGGATGAAGCGGGCCCCGCACTCATCCCGTAGAAAGCGGTAGACCTCCGCCGGGTGATCGCCGTTGGCGGCGTGGACGGCCGTCAGGGCGTTCCAGTCGACGCCGTGGTCATGCAAGCACGCCAGGCCGCGCATGACACGATCAAACGTCGGCCGCCCGCCCTTGTCGCGGCGGTACGCGTCATGCAGCTCGCGAGGGCCATCGATGCTGATGCCGACGAGGAAATGGTTCGCCTTGAAGAACCTCGCCCAGTCGCCATTGATCTTGGTCCCGTTCGTCTGGATCGTGTGCTGCACGGTCACGCCGGGAGGGGCGTGCTCCGCGGCCAACTCCACCGAGCGGCGAAAGAACTCCAGGCCCATCAGCATCGGCTCGCCACCCTGCCAGGCGATGGTCACCTCGGGCGTCCGGTGCGCCTCGATGAGCTGACGGATGTAGCGGCCCAGGAGCTCGTCGTCCATGCGCGCCCGGGCGCCGGGGTAGAGCTGTTCCTTCTTGAGGAAGAAGCAGTAGGCGCAGTCGAGGTTGCAGACGGAGCCCGTAGGTTTGGCCAGCAGATGGAAGGCCGGCGGGGGGGCTGAGGAGTCTGCTCGGCCGCCTCGCTCACTTGCTCGCCCCGACCCGCACGTTCGATCACCTCGCCAGTCTCGTCGCCCATGGTCCGGCCCTCCTTCACCGCGGCATGCCTCTCATGGTACCGGACGCCGGCCGCGGTGCTTCGTGAAGCGAAATCGGCAGGCACGAGCGCCGGGGCGCTGCTGGCGCGGCAGGCACCGTTACCGGTAGGTTACTATACTCACAGGCACGAAGGAGCGCCCTCGACGGCGCCGACATCCTGAGGAGGAACCATGAAGAGGAGCGTAATGCGCCTCGTTCTGATCGCAGCGTTCGCGGCAGCCGGCGCGTTCGCCTTGGCCGCATGTGGGGGCTCGTCCTCCTCGACGACGCCCGCAGCCTCGCCTTCACCCTCGCCGTCGCCCGCGGTGACGCCGTCGGTCATCCCGTCGCCGGTCCAAGGCAGCGCCCTGGATGCGGCCAAGGCGGGCAATCTCGACCAGTTTCTCAAGGTCGTGACGGCGGCCGGTCTCGAGAAGCAGCTCGCGGCGAAGGGCCCCTGGACGATCTTCGCCCCCAACGAAGCAGCGTTCGCCTCCATTCCGCTCAGCCAGCTGCGCGCGGACGTGAAGCAGCTCAAGGCCGTCGTCAAGTACCACGTCGTACCCGACGCCAACGTCCAGCTCAGCGACGTGCAGGACGGGCAGAGCTTCATGACGGCGCAGGGCTCCCCCGTGGTGATCACGTTCGACGGCGCCGCGAGGCTCGTGAACACCGCGACGATCGTAAGCGCCTACGCAGGCAGCGACTGGACGATCTACGTGATCGACCAGGTCCTCTCGCCGCCGGCGGCGAGCCCATCAGCGAGCCCCGCTCCCTGACGTCACACGAGGGTGCGGAGCGTCCGCGGGCCGGCACTGACGACCAGGCCCCCCCATGATGGTGTGGGCGCCGTGACCGTGAGGTAGCATGTCTTGGTCACGGCCACGCTGTCGCGCGGCCACACTGGACGACGAGGAGGAGTGTGCATGAGCGAACTCATGGTTCTGGGCTTCGAGAGCGAAGCTGAAGCCGATAGGTTCGGCTTCACGCTGGAGCAGATGCAGAAGGACATGATCGTCCAGCTCGACGACGCCGCCGAGGTCGTACGCGACCTGGACGGCAAGCCACACGTCAAGCACGGCCACAGCATGGTCGGCGCGGGCGCCCTGGGCGGCGCCTTCTGGGGCATGCTCTTCGGGCTGCTCTTCCTGATCCCCTTCCTCGGCCTGGCGATCGGCGCCGGCATGGGCGCCCTCATGGGCAAGATGGGCAAGAGCGGCATGGACAAGGCTGTCCTCGAGCAGATGGCGGACGCCGTGCCACCGGGCAAGGCCGGCTGGTTCCTCCTCATCGGCCAGATGACCGAGGACCGCTTCATGGAGGCGATCGCCGGCACGCCGGCGAAGGTCGTGCGCACGAACCTCTCCAAAGAGGACGAGGCCGCCCTCAAGGAGGCCTTCGGCGCCAAGAAGCACCAGAAGTAGTCAGCGTCGGGAGACGAGCTCTGCGACGGGGCGGCCTGCGGCCGCCCCGTCCCTTTGGCGAACTCGGCGATGCGCGCCATGAGCGACAGTACGACCATGGTCGTTGACGTAGCGTCGGCCGCCGCCTCAGCCGGCGGTCGGCGGCTCTGCGTCGGAGGACGGTGGAACGGTCCCCGAAGCCGCATCTCTCGGCCGCGCCTGGTAAGCCTCGAGAACGTCCTGGACGTCCGCAAAGACGTTCTCGTCGCCGATGACGCCGAGCAGCTCGTCGCGCTTGAGCTCTGCCAGGACGGGGTCGGGAATGTCACAGATGACGAGGGTGATGCCCTGCTTCTGCAGACTCTCGACAACGCTCTTGAGCACGGCGGAGCCCGAGAAGTCGACATCGTCGATGTTGCCGGCGTCGAGGCAGAGCCAGCGCACCGGGCTCGGAGCGTGGCGGACGAGGTTCAGCACGTCAGCCGCGAAGCGGGCCGTGTTGGCGTAGTAGAGACTGGCGCCGAAGCGGTAGACCAGCAAACCCTCCGCCGCCTCGGCCCCGTCGGCCAGAGGCACGTTGCGCCACCGGCCCTTCTCGGTCGGCACCAGCAGGCGATCGTACGGCTTGTAGCTGTGCCGCAAGTGGGCGATGACTGAGATGACGATCGCCAGGATGATGCCCTGCTCGACGCCCACGAAGATGACCGTGACGGCCGTCACGAGCGCGACCACGAATTCGACGGGCCGCAGACGGAGGATCTTGCGCATGCCCTTGACGTCGACAAGCTCGACCCCGATGAGGAACACCACACCGGCGAGAACAGCGTTGGGCATGTAGCCGAGGGGCACGGTGAGGAAGAGCAGCACGATGATGACGACGAGGGCCATGGTCAGCTGGGCCAGTTGGGAGCGACCTCCGGCCTTGTCCACCATCGCGGTCTTCGTCGGACTCCCGTTGACGACGAACGTGCCGGTGAGTCCGGCGCCCACGCTGGCAGCGCTCAGGCCGATCAGATCGACGTTCTCGTCGAAGTCGTCTTTGAACTTGGCCGCGTAGGCACGGGACGTTGCGGCGCTCTGGGCGAGGACGACGATGAAGATCGAGGCCGCGGTGCCCAGCAGCTTCACGTAGTCTCCCGACGGGATGCTCGGCCAGGTCAGGCTGGGCAGACCGCTGGGCACGGTACCGAGGGTCGACACGCCGTGCGCGCTCAGGTCCAGCGCCCAGCTCGCGACGATGGCACCGATCACGGCGATGAGCGCCCAGGGGATCCGGGGCAGCAGCTTGCCGCCCACGTAGATGATGAAGATGACGGACGCCGAGACGGCGAACGTCGTCCAGCTCACCTGACTCCAGTCCTTGAATGTATTGACAACCTGGGTGATGGGGTTGCTGCCGCTCTTGGGAATCCCGAACAGCCCGGAGAACTGGCCGCAGGCCACCTGGACGCCCACACCCGTGAGGAAGCCGATCAGCACCGTGCGGGAGAGGAAGTCGGCAAGGAACCCGAGGCGGAGGATGCGCGCTAGGAGCAGGAAGACGCCCACCAGGAGCGCGGTCATGCCGGCGAGGGCGACGTAGGCCGGCGACGCGACCGTCGCGAGGCCGGCAAGGCCGGCGAACATGATCGCCGCCGACGCCGAGTCAGCTCCGACCACCAGGTGTCGCGAGGACCCCAGCAGCGCGAAGAGGATGACGGGGAGCACGATCGTGTAGAGGCCGGTGATGACCGGCATGCCGGCGATGGAGGTGTAGCCCATGACCTCGGGGATGGCGAGGCAGGCCAGCGTGATGCCGGCGACGACTTCCTTGGGGATCCCTTTCGAATCGAACGGCCGAACGCCCGAGAGCAGTTGAACCGGGAAGTGGCGCCTCTTGGCGGCCCCCACGGCGGCATCCGTAACAGCTTCACTCACGGCGACCTCCGCCACATCAAGCTGAAGGCGTGCTCCAGCGATCCTCCGAAGTCCCTCGAAGCCAACCGGCAGCGCCGACAGGCCATACTGGCCGAGCCGTCCCTCCGGTCGATCGCGCCACGGTCGACCTGGCCTCTTCGCCAGCACCGCCCCGCCCGGTCGCTCCGTCGACTTCACCGACGGCGCATCTGGGCGCACAAAGACGGCCTGGCCGCCTGCCACGCGCGGTTGCCCGCGGCAGGCGGCCAGAGTTCAGGTGTGCTTAGCGACGGCTGACACGCCGCGACGTGCGCCGGGCAACTCTGCGTCCAGAACCGAGCATCTCCGTGGCCTCCTTCAATCGAGGGGATGGACAGTGACGAGGTTCTCCGTGGTGTCAGGCGCTCTTGCCCTCGTGCATCGCGCGGAGCTCCTCGGCCTCTTCGGCCTCGAGAAGGCCGATCTCGACCAGGTCGAGAGGGCTGATGAAATCCTCGGCAAGGCGGAAGCCGCCGGCGCGCGCGATGGCGTCGCGCAGCGGAACCGCCCAATGATGCTCCAGTAGAATCAGCGCGGCAGCCGAATCGTTGGGGATCTCCGCCAGGACATCCCATGCCTCCTCATCGGTGAACACGCTCACGCCCTCTTCGGCGGCGGCCTCGGCGCCCAGGACGGCACCTGCCTCCATACCCTCCTCGCCCTCGATGCCCAAGCCGATGAGCGCCGCGATCTTGCTGCCGATCTCGATCGCCTCGTCCTTCGTCAGGTCGCTGAGGTGCATGACCTCCATGTCGCCCTCGGCGTCCTTGTACACCGCCAGAGCGTCGATCACATTCACGGCGCCGCTTTCCTTGAGGCGTTCAAGCTCCTCGATGATCTCGCCGTGGAAGTCCGGGTGCTTGAAACCAAGCACGAGCAACTGAACCGGTCCGACTGCCATGTGCATCCTCTCCTTTGATTGACTCGCTACGTACTCTGCCAAGGGCGTGCGCTACGGCGCACCATGTGCAGGGCAGCACCACTTCATCGTGGAGCGGCTGACCGCTCCCTTCCACCGTCATTCCCCTGGGAGTCCAAGCTCAAGCGCCGACGC
>CAVPIV010000005.1:0-99377 GCA_963705085.1 uncultured Thermoleophilia bacterium
GATCTGCACCTCAGAGGAGCAAAACAATATGGTCTCGAACCGCTGGGGTCAGAAAGTACTGTTTATATTTTTGCGGTGATAGCCCTTCTCATCCTGATAATTGCCATAATAAACTATGTTAACCTGGCAACTGCCAGATCGGCAACAAGGGCAAAGGAGGTCGGTGTCAGAAAAGTCGCAGGGGCAAATAAGAAGGGGCTTGTGTTTCAGTTCCTGGGAGAATCCGTGCTGATTGTGACTGTTGCTGCTCTCATTGCGGTAATATTGTCATTCTATGCACTTACACCCTCTTTTAATCACAGGATTTAATCGGCAAAGAGCTTTCCGGAGGCATTCTTGATAACCCCGCCGGAATACTATCACTTCTGGCACTTGTGCTCCTGGTCGGAGTTTCGTCGGAGCCTATCCGGCATTCGTGCTCACCTCGTTAACCCCATTGAAGTACTGAAGGGCACATTAAATCCGGGATCAATGTCGAAGAACATGAGAGGAGTGCTGGTTGTTATCCAGTTCACTATCTCAATTGTGATAATAATCGGTTCAATTATTGTATATCGTCAGCTCAATTATGTAACAAAGAAGGATATAGGCTTTAATAAAGAAAACCTGATAGTTATCCGCCGATCAGATTCGTTTTTCAGACAGAGGGAGGCATTCCGCGATCAGCTGCTGCAGATACCCAGTTTTAAAAACGTCGGCTTTTCACGGGCCGTTCCCGGCACCACTTTCAATAATAATGCATTCCTTCTCGATGACGATCCTGAAAAAGAAAACTTACCTTATAAATCAAACCCAGGTAAGCTATCATTTTGCACAACTCTCGGAGTTGAACTGGCCGCTGGCAGGTTCTTCTCACGTGAGTATGGAGAAGAAATTCAACTGCCATTCTGATTAATGAGGCGGCAGTTAAATCACTTGGCCTGACAGACCCGGTAGGAAAATATATCCTGCAGCCACAGGGTCCTCAGCAATTTCAGAGATTAAAGATCATCGGGGTGATGAAGGACTTCAATATTGCATCGATGCACATCCCGATTGAACCCGTATGCTTTATGGAATTTATTGGAAATTTCGGAGGAGATCAGTTTGCCACTGTCAGACTTTCAGGAAATGATGTTCCGGAAACATTACAAACTATTGAACAAAAATGGCATACTTTTACTGCCAACCAACCTTTTCAATATGATTTTTTCACTGAATTTTTGGAATAATCTATATTCATCAGAAATGAAAACAGGAAAAATCTTATTTCTGTTTTCTGTACTCGCAATACTCATTGCCTGCCTCGGTATGCTTGGTCTCATTACATACATTACAAATAAAAGGACAAGGGAAATGAGTATAAGGAAAACTTATGGAGCCTCTGTTCAGGTTATACTCCGATTGTTATCAAGAGAAGTGGTATATCTCATTCTTATCTCTTCACTATTTGCGTACCCTGTAGCTTATTTTCGGATCAAAATACTGGCTTGAAGGATTTGCAAGCAAAGTTAAAGTCAGTCCGCTGATTTATATAATTGCCACATTAGCTGCTCTGGCTATAGGCTGGTTGTCAATATTTTACCAACAAAAAAAGCAGCAGGCTACAGTCCTGCTGATGCCTTGCGACTTGAATAAAGAAATATCTTCAAATCTCCGGCCCGCATTTTTCTACCCCTGACAAAGAATATCATCAGGACTGCTGATAATAGTGCTGTTGCCGCACCAAAATAAAAGGGTACCCTTGAATTAACCTTATCATATAGCACCCCTGCAATAAGGCTTGCTGGCAATAGTGTGATACCAAGAAGGGCATTATAGATACCCAATCCGGTACCCTGCTTGTTTTTTATCAGTAATATCTGAAATAAATGCCTTTTGTATCCCGTCAGTTGCAGCCGAGTACAATCCATACATGGCAAAGAGGCCAACTATTGCCCAGACATGTGAGGTGACGCCAAATCCATAGTAAACGATTGCGTAAATCAGGTAGCCGGCTATGAGGATCTTTTCTTTCCCGATCCGGTCTGACAATGACCCGACAGGGATAGCCAGGAGTACGGCGACAACACTGGTAATCATATAAACCAGAGGAATAAAGGCAACTTTTACTCCTACTTCATTGGCTTTGACCATCAGCAGGGCATCGGTTGAATTACCGAGAGTAAATAAAAAACGATCACTAAAAAGAGATAGAATTTAGCAGGGAAGTCTTTAAAATGAAATTTCTTAAAGAGGCTTTCCTGATTCCTTTTTGCTTCTTTAATACCAAGGATTATCACCAGGATGCTCAGAACCGCAGGTATCCCTGCCAGCAGGAATATGAGCCTGTAATTTTCCAGGATAGAAGATCAGCAGGACAAAATGCAGCAAGTGGGCCGACTCTGGCACCGCTGTTATCCATCGCTTTCTGCAGGCCGAAACTTTTGCCCGTCTCTCCGTTTGTGACCGAGCCGGCTATCAGGCTGTCGCGCGGAGCCGTTCTGATTCCCTTTCCGAACCTTTCAACAAACCGCAGGTAAAGGACCTGCATGGGAGATGTTACAAAAGTGTAAAGCGGTATGATCAATGCAGAGAGGCCGTAACCTATCAGCATGAATGGTTTGTTCTTCCCAATTCTGTCGCTCCAGAAGCCTGACAGCGCCTTGACAAGTGAAGCGGTACTCTCAGCGATACCTTCAATGAGTGCCAGGCTTGTCTTCGATGCGCCAATAGACATCAGGAACATAGGCATAACCGAGTAGACCATCTTGACCGAAGTATCGGTGAGAAAGCTTGGTCAGGCCCGTAAAAATAATGCTCCTTTAAATCCAAGGATCTTCTTTTCCTTCATCATCCGGTGACTATTTCAGGTCACTCTTTACACCATTGATCTTAAACAGCTTAAACAATTCCACTATAGCAATTGGTGCCAGCGACAACAGAACCACTGCCAACCAGTGTTCCCTGTCCATCGCTTCCAGTCTGAAAGCTTCACGTATCGGCGGGACAAGTAATACGATAAGAGCCATCGAGGCAGATACTGCTATTGCGGCTATCAGAGGTTTATTGCTGAAAGGATTGGTTGTAAAATGATGAACCCGGCGAGGTTGACCTCGATCGTCGTCTGCCCGAGAACCTCGCCGTCGAGGGAGCAGCGGATGACGTAGGTGCCCGCCGCGGCGAACTCGGGGCGGGCCGGCACCGCGAGCTGAAAGCGCTGCCCGGTGCCGGCGCGCATCCCGGGCGGGCGGCCAACCTCGAGCACGCCGGCCGTGAGCTGCGCCACGCGCTCACCGTCGGCGTCCAGTACGTCGATGCTGAAGTCGAGCTTGCGATTGGTGAGGCTCCACGGCACCCGGATGCCCGCGACCACAGCGAACGGCGCCGCGGGCACGCCGGGGAGCTGCGGCACCAGCAGTCTGTCCCAGCCGCCGCCGAGCACGTAGAGCTTGCCGCCGACGACGTGAGCCCCGTCGGCGACCAGCACGTAGTCCAGGCTCACTCTGTCCGGATTGTCCATACCTCGACCCCTCTCGTCGGCGTCTGCAGCGTCAGCCACGCAGACCTACTGGTACATCTCGTGAATGTACTCCTCGCCGGTCGACAGTGTGATCGAGATGGCGAAGGAGCCCTCCTCGTCCTGAGGCCGTGGCCGAGCTGCGCTTGGGCAAGACGAGGTACCGGCTCGCCGGCAGCTCGTTGCGCGTCGCCGCGAACTGCAGACGCGACACAACGGCAGATCGCCTCCGCCTCAGGCATTCGTCAGAGCGAGATCAGCCGCAGTGAGAGCGGCAACGGCAACCCGGAAGGCATCAGCCACTGCTCGCCCCTCTCACGGCATGACATCCTCGCCGTCGAAGACGCGTGCCTCATGTCGAACGGCGGCGATCTCCACGACGCCCTCGCCCCTGCGGTACATCACCCGGTACGGGGTCACCAGAATCTCGCGGATATCGTCGCGCTGCAGTTCGGGCACCATGCGGCCGGAGTCCGGGAACCGCGCCAGTGACTCGACATGATCGAGGAGCTCCTCGAGCCATGCGAGGGCAGCGGTTCGGTCGACGCGGGCGATGTAGGCGACGGCTTCGTCAACCTGATCCTCTGCCAGGGGCGACCAGGTGACCCTCACGTCAGGTACCGCTCCCGCAGACGCTGCTCCACAGCCTCGTGAGGAATCCCCATGCCGGCGTCCAGCTGGGCCTCGGCGGTGCGGATGTCGCGAATCACCGCGACCTCGTCGATCAGGCTCTCGTACACGTCGACATCGAGAAGGACCGCCGCGCTGCGGCCATGCTGAGTGAGAATGACGGGGCGCTTGGTGCGCTGGACCTGCTCGATGACGGCAGAGGCGTTGGCGCGGAACTCAGTCACCGGCCGGACGTCTACCGAGGGACGCAACAATGCCATGACAACCTCCGTTTCGATACGTCTCGTCGTACAGTCTAGCGTATCGTACGGCTGATCCCTGATGGCGCGAGAGCGTGAGGTCAGTCCAGCCCCAGCGAGCGCCGCAGCGCCTCGTCAACCTTGCTCATGGTCTCGGGCGCAAGCGCGCCGAGGCGTTCCTCGAGGAGCGCGCTGGGGATCGTATTGAGCGTCTCGCAATGCACCCAGGACGGCCTGCCCAGATCGACCTGATCGAGAGCGACCAGAAACGGGTAGTCGCGCCGCGGCTGCGCCGAGATGTGGGCGACAATGGTTGTCGGGGCGTTGGCGTTGCCGATGTCGTTCTGGATGACGAGAACCGGCCGCCGGCCCACCGGCTCGCCGAACGTGACCCAGAAGACCTCGCCGCGACGAGGGAGCACGTCAGTCTGGGATCGCCGGGAGACCGGCGGTGAGGCCGGCCGAGACGAGCTGGCCGTGTTCGTCGGCCAGCTCGCGGTAGCCGGCCTCCATGCGGCGCTCGAGCAGGTGCCGCCGCAGGCACTCGAGCGCCTCGATCACGATCGCGGTCTTGCTCTCGCCGCGCTCCTCGGCGAGGGCGGTGAGGAAGGCGTCGACCGGCTCGGGCAGGCGCACCTGTACCGGTATCGTCGGCGTGCGGCTCATGATGACGGCTCCCGCGTCCATGGGCTCAGTGTCGGCTGTCGAGCAGCCCTAGTGCAAGCATTCTGAGGTGGACAACTGCATGACGTCAAGCGTGCTGGAGTGCATGCAGGTGCGGCGTGCCGGCGATGGGCGACCGCTTCAGAACACGTTCCCGGGATTCCAGAAGCCCTGGGGATCGAGGGCAGCTTTGCAGCGGCCCAGCTCGCGCCACCGTGCCGCCGCGGGCCAGGCGGCCAGGAGGCTCTTCTTGAGCTTCCCGACGCCGTGCTCGCCGACGGGCTGTCCCCCGAGTTGAACTGCTCGGGCCGCCCACTCCTCGGTGAGACGGCGGCCCCGGACGAACTCGTCCAGGGTCCGGGGCAGGATGCTGACGTACGGCCGATTGCCGCGGAGCGGGCCGAAGAGGCAAGCGTCGAGGCCCTCGCGCCGCAGGCCGGCCTCGTAGAACTCCAGGGCGGCGGCGAACGGCAGTCCCGGCAGGCTCATGTCGGCTCCCAAGGTGACGATCGCAGGGATCCGACTGGCGGGCGCCGTCGACGAGGAGGTTGGCCGACTCCGGGACCGCGTGGCGGAAGGCGCGAAGGCGGTCCACCTCGGCCTCCGTGAAGAAGCCCCAGGCGTCCTGATCGCCGCCGCCCGCAATGACGACCTCCATGAGGCGCTCGGCGAGCGCCGTGACCGCGTCCTCGTCGTCCCCGTGCAGCTCCACGGAGATCATGGCGAGCGCGGACGGGTCGACGTCGGGCAGGTGCTGCAGGCCGGTCACCTCGGCCTTGCGCCGCTCGACGATCGCGATGGACCGGCGGTCCAGGTACTCCATGGCGGCGACCGACGCGCCGGCTGGAGTGACCGAGCCGCGGGAGGCGGCAGCGCCGGCGGGAATGCCGGCGCTGGCCGCGCTGCTCGAACCACCGGAGGCGAACCAGCCCCCGCGAGCCGATCGGCAACGGCGCACAGGCTCTCCCGGTCCGGGAAGAAGAAGCAGATGCCCCAGACGACGCGAGGCTTCGGCCTGAGCTTGAGGGTGAGGCCGCCGATCACGCCGAACATCCCCTCGCCGCCGGCGACGAGGTCGAAGAGGTCGAGGCCGCACCCGGGACAGCAGGCCTCGCTGCCGTGCGCGACGTCTCGCGGCGCGTTGTCAGCCGTGACAACGCGGAGCGCCGCGATCTGCTCCCGCGTGCTCCCGTACAGCGCGGCGGTGAGCCCCCGGGCGTTGCACGAGACGACGCCCCCGACCGTCGCCGTGGACTCGGTCGGGTCTGGCGGCCAGAACAGCGCGCGGTCGGCTCTGGCGCCGGCCAGCGCCCGCCTGAGCTCCAGCAGCGTCGCGCCTGGCTCGACCGTCACGACCCAGGTGCCGTCGTCCATCCGCTGCGGATGACCGATCCGATTCATCCGCGCCAGGTTCATGACGTGGCCCCCCAGCGGGACGGCGCCGCCGGTGAGGCCGGTACGCCCGCCCTGGACCGTGACCGGCGTGCTTGCGGCCCGCATCTCGGCGACGATCGCGGCGATCTCCGCTTCGCTCTCCGGGAAGGAGATGCTCTGCGCCTCACCCGACAGACGCGATTCGTCGTGCAGGTACGTCTGGTAACGCTCGTCCAGCGGCTGGATCAGCTCGCTACGCATGGCGCCCGTGCTCCGCCTCGCCGCCCTGCGGCTCGACGATCCGCGCCTCCCCGGCGTGCGCCTCGACGATCTCCGCCAGCGCCTCGATCACCTCCACGGCGTCGTCGAGGAGGACCACGTCGGCAGCGCGCGCAATCGGCGCCTGCCCGTCGGGGTTGACCGCGACGATGAACCCCGCCTTCTCGACGCCCCACAGAAAGGCCGGCGCGCCGGAGGCGCCGACGACGAGAACCAGCTCCGGCGCCGCGCGGGTACCCGACACGCCGAGCAGCCGGTCCATGGGCGCCCACGCGTTCATCGCCACCGGCCGGCTCACGCCGAAGCTCGCGCCCAGGCGCCGGGCCGCCGCCGCGATCCTCGCGACGCGCGCGGCGCTGCCGGCCCCTGACCCACCGCCACGAGGAAGCGGCTCGCGGCGAGATCGCTCGTCGCGGGCAGCGCGACAAGCTCGACGTCCTCGAGCGGCGGCGTGGCCGCGTCCGCGGCCTCGCCGGCCGCGCCCGCCGCGCCGCTCGCGCCCCTGGAGTCGGCAGGGCGCGTCGCATCCGTGTACGACAGCACGTCGTGCACGGCCGGGATCTCGGCCGGCTCGCCGTTCCAGCTCGCGTCGATGCCGACGCACCAGGGACGCTCGGTCAGCTCGAACCGCCCGACCAGATGGCCCGAGTAGACGGCCCTGGAAGCGTGAAGGCGCTCGCGGCCGACCTCGAGGTCGAGCGCGCCGGTCAGGACGGAGCCGCCGGCGCGCCACGCCAGGCGCGCCGCGAGTTCCGTCCCCGCGGGACCGCCGGCGAAGAGGAACAGCCCGAGTTGCTCCTCGCAGGATACGGCCTCGAGGTGGCGGGCGATGAGCTCCGGCCGCCCCACCGCAGCCTTCACCAACCGGACGGCGCGCGTCGGGGCGATCTCCACGAGGCGCCGCTTGTCGGCGTCGTGGCTGTAGCAGATCAGGGTCTGGCCGGCCGGGAATCCGGCCGTGGCCCCGCCGCGCGTGCGCTCGAGGCCGCTGCCGCGGTGGTCGACGTCGGCGCCCGGGCTCGTGAGGTCGCCGGCCAGGCCGGCGCGCAGAAAGGCGGCGAGCGCCTGCGCCTGCCGGCGCGCGCTGCCGGCGCCCATCGTTCCGTCGAGGACGGCGAGGAACCTCACGGCTGCTGACCCCCGGCCCGCGTTTTCGCGATCCGCGGACGCAGATACCCCTCGAACAATGCCTCAGCCTTCTCGCGCGGCGTCTCGCCGGGGACGACGTCGCCGGGACGTGACCGATCGATCGCTGCCAACGCCGTCGGCGCGCCCGACGCTCGCCGCGCGCCCGCGGCCACGTCGACGCCGAGGTCGGCCGCCGGCACGACGCGGATGGCCGTGCCGCCCACCGCCAGCCGGCTCTGCAGGGTCGGCACGCGCAGACGCGACACGACGGCGTTGCCGATCGCCAGCACGCAGGGCGTCCGCACGGTGGCGCGCAGGAGGCCGTCGTCGGTCGTGCACGTCACGCGCAGACGGCCGCAGGCGAGCGGCTCGACCTCGGTGACCTGCGTCAGGCACGGCCAGCCGAGCGCCTCGGCGACGAAGAAGGGAACGGCGCCGCTGTCGCCTGGCCCGCTGCGGCAGCCCGTCAGGAGCAGGTCGACGTGATCCACCTGCCGGACGAAGGCGGCGACGAGGGCGGCGTTGACCGACGGGGCGAAGTCGAGATCGTCGCCGTCGGCCGGGCGCGCTCCGCCGACGTCGAGATCGGCGTCGCCCTCGCCGGCCCCCGCCGTCACCCGCGTCGCAGGTTCGTAGCCGAGCGCGAGCAGCGTCTTGAAGAACGGCTCGGTGTCGCGGCCGCCGACGGACAGGGCGCCCAGGCCGGCGGCCTCGCCGCGATCGGCGAGCGCGTCGCGCAACCGCAGGGCCAGCTCGAGGGCGCTCTCGTCGAAGCAGTTCAGCACGCGACGGACGTAACGGGTCACGACGGCAGGCGCCGCTCCCGTCGGCCGATCGGCCGCGACGACCCAAGCCTCATCGTGCAGCGCCTCGAAGTCGGGCGTGACCTTGAACGAGACCAGAATGCGGAGGCCGCCCGTGTGGGGGTCGTTCTCTCCCATCGTCACAGCGTCATCAGCGTCATCAGCGTCATGGATCTTGCTCCCTTCAGGCGCCGATCCTCCCGAGGCGTGGAGATCGTGAAGGATCCGGCATCGAGCAGAGACTACACCGACCGGGATCGTCCCGGGCTGACAGATGCGGCAGGCAGCCGTGGCCTTGACGCCCGGTCTGCCCGAAGCGCATAGTAGCGGGGCCGCGAGCCCGACCGGGATGGCCACGAGAAGCGGATGACGGCCATGAACCAGAAGCGTGACGAGCCCCTCGCCGCCCCCCTGACCGCGAGCGAGGCAACCTTCTCTGCGATCTTCGAGCAGTCGCCTTTGGCCATGGCGCTCACGATGATGCCCGAGGGCGTCACCGTCAGGGTCAACCGGGCCTTCGAGGACCTGCTCGGCTTCCCGCGTGAGAAGCTCCTCGGCAGGACCAGCCTCGATCTCGGCATCTCGACGCCTGCCGACCAGGATCAGATGCGCGCCCTCTATGGCCGGCAAGGCTGGGTCCGCGGTTTCGAATGCACGCGCACCGCGGAGAGGTGGCCGACAGCTCGTCCTCTCCCTTGATCTGAGCCCCGTGAGCATCGGCGGTCACCAGTACGTCCTCACCACCATCACAGACATCACCAAGCGCAAGCAGGCCGAAGCGGCGCTGCGGGAGAGCGAGTCCAAGTACCGCCGCATCGTCGAGACGACCGCCGAAGGCGTACTGATAGGCAGGCCGGACGGGGTGATCGAGTACGCCAACCGGCAGATGGCCGACATGCTCGGCTACACGGTCGAGGAACTCGTCGGCATGCCCGGTCTCAACCTCCTCTTCGAGGGCTGGGGGCCGAAGGTCATGGAGAACCGGGCCGCACTCAACTCCGGACAGCTCCTGCGCGGCGAGATGATGCTGCGGCGCAAGGACGGCGCGGCGCTGTGGACGAACTTCAGCTCCGCGCCGATGTTCGATCAGACCGGCCGTCACGTCGCCAACCTGACCATGCACAGCGACATCACCGCGCGCAAGCGCGCCGACGAGGCGCTGCGCGAGAGCGAGCGTCGCTCCCAGGCGCTCGCCCGCATCGGCAAGGTCGCCGGAAGCCAGCTGGAGGCCGAGGGCATCCTGTCGGCGATCGTGGGCGCGGCCGGCGAGGCCTTCGGGTGCGAGGCCTGCAATGTCGCCCTGCGTGAACCGGAGGGCTGGCGGCCGACTCACGTCTGGAACATGCCGGAGACGCTCATCGGCCGGCTTCTGGCGCCTGACCAGGCGCCCCACGCCGAGCTGGCCCTCGGCCAGCAGCGCCCGGTCGTGGTCAACGATGCCACCGAGGCCACCCTGGCCGTCCCGCTCATCGTCAAGGGCGAGAGCATCGGCTGTCTCTTCTTCAGCTACTACAGCCGTCCCCATTCGTTCAGCCAGGACGAGATCGACTTCGCGGTGGCGATCGCCGCGACGCTCTCGTCATCACTGCAGAACGCGGGGCTCTACGAGGCCCAGCGGCGCATCGCCACAACGCTGCAGGAGAACCTCGTCCATCCCCTGCCGCGGCTGCCGGGTCTCGAGCTGGCCGTGCTCTCCCAGCCGGCCTCCCACGCGGAGCTCGTGGGCGGCGACTTCCACGACGTGTTCCCGGTGACGGAGAACCGGGTCGTGGTACTGATCGGCGACGTCATGGGCAAAGGGATCAAGGCGGCCGGTCTGACGGAGACGATACGCAGCGCCACCCGCGCGCTGGCCCTCGTTTCACGCTCGCCGGCGAAGACCCTGGGTCTTCTGAATCAGCTGCTCCTGGCCGAGGAGTCGGCGCAGTTCGTGAGCGCCATGTTGCTCCTGCTCGACCCGACGACCGGCCGCTGTCTCCTGGCCAGCGCCGGCCATCCGCCGCCGGCGCTGCTCGCCGGCGGGCGAGCCCGGTTCGTCGAGCCCGAGTACGGCTCCCCGCTGGGCGTCCGCGCGACGACGTACGGCACCCGCGAGGTGCGTCTCGCCCCGGGCGACATCCTCGTCCTCTACACCGACGGGCTCACCGAGGCGCGACGCGAGGGCGAGCTCTTCGGTGAGCGGCGCCTGCTCGACACGTTGACACAGGCGCCCGCTGACGAGCTCGAGCGTCTCGTCGAGCACCTGCGCGACACGGCGCTGGCCTTCGCCGGCACGCTCCGGGACGACCTCGAGATCCTGGCCCTGCGGCGGACCGAGTAGGACCATCCCCGCCGCGCACGACGAGCCTCCCGATCAGAGCGGAATGATCGTTCCCCTTGTTCATGACGCCGTTCGGGTCGAACGCCTGCTTGAGCGTCTCGAGGATGTAGTAGGACGAGCCGTACTCGTCCCTGACCCAGGGCGCCCGCGCCTTGCCCATCCCGTGATGGTGGACGATGCTGCCGCCGCGCTTGAGCGTCTCCTCGCAGATGATGCTGATGATCGGCAGGTAGTACTTGGTCGTCTCCTCCTCCGGGCCGACGCCGACCACGTTGAAGAAGTAGTTGAAGTACATGTTGGTGCCGTTGATGTAGCTGTGCGAGGAGTGGCCGCCCATCATCGTGATGTCCGGGATCTCGGCGAGGATCCGCGCCCGGGCGGCCTGGTAGATGTCGTTGATCGAGGCCCAGTCGGCCGATATCTCGGTCGTGCGGTTGACGTTGCGCGTCTGGCGGATGCGCTCGTCCTCGGCCGTGATCTTCTCGGGGCCCCAGCAGAGGTCGTTGAACCAGGTCTCGATGTAGGCGGGGTCGACCGGCCTGCAATCGGGATGGCCCGCGACGACCGCCGCGATGCCCTCGGCCGTCGCTCTCGCAATCGCCGCCGGCCCCTCCGCCATGAAGAGCAGGACGCAGTCGTCCTCCTCGATGAAGTGCGAGAAGTGGAGGTTGGCGTCGCCCGGGTCGTAGAGGCGGGCGACGGACGGCTTGAAGCCGCTCACCATGACCTCGCGCAGCGCCGCGAAGCCCGGCTCCATCTCCTTGAGCGTCCAGCCCAGGAACGTGTTGTTCTGCGGGAAGTACGGAAAGAGCTTGAGCGTCACCTCGGTGATGAAGCAGAGGGCGCCCTCGTTGCCGATGACGACGTGTCGGATGTCGGGGCCGGCGGCGCGACGCGGGACGTTCTTGATCCGCGTGACCCGGCCCCCCGGAAAGACGGCCTCGAGGCCGACGACCATGTCTTCGATGCCGCCGTAGAGCGTCGAGAACTGGCCGATGCTGCGGGTCGCGACGAGGCCGCCGAGGTGAGCGACCGGCTTCGACTGCGGCGAGTGGCCGGTCGTCAGCCCCATCGCCCGGACCTGATCCTCCAGCGCCTGCAGCGGTACGCCGCACTGGCCGGTGGCCTGCATGTTGTAGGGGTCGATCGAGAGGATCTGGTTCATCGGCGAGCCGTCGACGACCACCGAGTCGGGGACGATGCTCTCGAGGCCGCCCTCGGTCGCCGTCGCGCCCGTGCGCGGGATGACGTTGACCCCGTGCTCGTCGGCGAAGCGCAGGAGCTCGGCGACCTTCGCCGTGCTGCGCGCCATGACGACGGCGGCCGGCAGCGGCCGGGTGTAGACGCCGAAGATGTTCTCCAGCTTGCGGAAGTTGTCGACGCTGCTCTGCCGCAGGACGGCCTCGTCGGTGATCACGTCCTCCGGCCCCACGATGCGCCGCAGGCCTTCGACGATGGCTTCTCTGCTCAGGGTCATGATGACGGTCCTTCGGTCGGTCGGCGTCAGCGGAAGAGCGGATAGGACCGCTCGAGGATATCGTCGGTAGCGGTCCCAATGCTCTTGTAGACCGCCTCGTTCATGCGGTGGTAGATGGCGGTGTTGACGGGGTCCGGAGCAAAGCACTCGCGGCCCTGCGGCATCACGGCCGCCGCAGTCTCGAAGTCCGGGTAGACGCCGGCGGCGACCGCCGCGCAGATGGCCGCGCCGAGACTCGCCCCGCCGCTGCCCACGCTGCGGCAGGCGGGCAGGTCGAACACGTCGGCGAAGATGTGCATGAACAGGTCACTGCCGGCGCCGCCGCCCGAGATCACAATCGACTCCAGCACGATGCCGAGCTCATGGCACATCGCGTCGACCCGGTTCTTCATGGTGAGGGCGATGGCCTCGAGGATCGACCGGCAGACGTGCCCGCGGGTATGCCGGGCGTCGAAGCCGATCATCACGCCCTTGCGGAAGGGCTTGTGGTCCGGCGCCAGCCAGTCCAGGACGGTCATGAGGCCGTCGCTGCCCGGCGGGACCCGCTCGGCCTCGCGCTCGAGGTACTCCTCCCTGGAGAGCCCGCTCGCCGCGGCGGCGGCCGCGAACTCCGGCCCGAGCAGATCGAGGAACCAGGTGAGCGTCCACATCCCGCGGCGGATGCCGTGGCTCTCGTAGAGGTACTCGTGAGGAAGGCAGGCGAAGTTGGTCCAGAACTCGCGGGCATCCCTGCGGTTCTCGTGCCCGTGGACCGTCGCGGCGATGTAGGTGCCCAGCGAGACCAGGGCCGTCCTCGCGCCGAGCGCGCCCGAGCCAAGCGCCTCGACCGCCTTGTCGTTGGCGGTCTGGACGACCGGGATGCCCGCCGGGATGCCGGTCACCGCCGCGGCCTCTGCAGTCACGCGGCCGGCGACGTCCCCCGGGAGCTGCAGCTCGAGGAGCATCTGCCGGGGGATGTTCCAGCGCTCGAAGTCCGCGGCATCGTCGCTCCACTGCCACGTGTCCGTGTCGATCGGCCATTGGCCTTCGATGCAGTTGGCGGCCTGATCGCGGAACTGACCCGTGAGGCGATGCGTGATGTACCCCGACGACGTGGTGACGTAGGCCACGGCAGCGTTGTCGCGCTCGAACGGACGATAGGCGCGACTGTCCATCCAGCTCATCACCGGAGCCGCGAGCGAGCCGTCGGCCGTGAGAAAGGCCCTCTCACAGCGGATCGTGCAGAGGCCGACGGCCAGGATATCGCCCGGGTCGCCCGGGAACGCCGCCATCGCCTGGCGGCTGGCGGCGCAGATCGACTCCCACAGGTCGTCGTTTGGGTGCTCGACGACCCCGTTGCGGGGATGGCTCGTCGGTCGCAGCATCTGCCGGCCCTGGCACACCACACGCCCGGCCACGTCGAAGACCACGACCTTGGAGCTCTGCGAGCCGTTGTCGATCCCGATCACATACTGATCCGTCATGCCTGAGCCGTCCTGCGCGTTCCGCTCGTCATGCCTTCCTCGCCCGCGCGCCCCTCAGCGCACGAGGTAGCCGCCGTCGACCACGAGCACATGGCCGTTGACGTAGTCGGACGCGCGGCTGGCGAGAAAGACGACGGCGCCCATCAGATCCAGCGGGTCGCCCCAGCGCTGCGCCGGGATGTGGTCGAGGACGCGCCTGTTGCTCTCCGGATTGTCACGCGTCTTGGTCGTCAGCTCGGTCGCGCAGTATCCCGGCGCCAGCCCGTTGACCTGGATGTTGTGCTCGGCGAGCTCGTCGCAGTACGCCTTGGTGAAACCGGCGAGGCCGTGCTTGGTGGCCGCGTAGGCCGGCGAGCCCGCCCGCCCAGATAGGTGAACACCGAGCAGACGTTGATGATCTTGCCGCGGTGCTGAGGGATCATCCACCGCGCCGCCTCGTACGCCGTCTCGAAGGCGGCGGTCAGGTTCACGGCGATCGCGGCGTCCCACTGCGGCCGGCCGAAGTCGAGGACGTCGGCCAGCGGGTTGATGCCGGCGCTGTTGACGAGGATGTCGATCGAGCCGAGCCGCTCGACGCAGGCGTCGACGATCTCGGCGGGGACGCCCGGCGCCGTGATGTCGGTCTTGAGAAACTCGTAGCGCCGGCCCTCCGCCTCGATCATCTCCCTGGTCGAGCCGTCGTCGTCGATGATGCTCGGCGCGAAGACGTCGGCGCCGCCCTTGGCCAGCGCCAGAGCAAAGGCCTGACCGAGGCCCGTATTGCCACCCGTCACGAGGGCGTTCTTGCCCGCGAGCGAGAAGCAGTCCATCGTGAAGTCCCGGATACCCGCCATCGCCATCCTCTCTGCCCTGACCGCATCGCTGACTGACCGACCGATTAATCCTACCTGGTCCCGGCGGCCGGCAGCGAACCAGGCCGGCTGCGCGCCCGTCCGCATAGGCACCACTTCGCGCGCCGGACTGGGAACCCTCGCCGCCCGGACGCCGCGGCCGGCGCCGCGCTGCCCGCCGGGGGCACGGCGCCGCAGGTGAACGTGGCGCGGCGTACACGACATGGCATCGCCGCGGCGCCTTCGCAGCTCGGCCGCAACGGGCGGGCGCCTCGCAGCCGAGGCGCCCGCCCGTTCGCCTGCGGCGCTAGACGGCGAGCCGCGCCGCCAGCCACTCCTCCAGCGGCCGTCCTTCGACCAGCGGCGCCACGCCTCGCCCGCCCAACCACGCCAGGGCCTTGTCGGCGAGCAGCCGCCACTCGCCTTCGCGCCCGGCGAAGTCGCGGCGGAGCAGGCCGAGGACGAGCAGCGTGGGCGCGACCTCCCCGGCGCGCTCGGGCTCGAGTCCGAGGCCGGCGAGGAGCGCCAGGCACTCCTCGCGGGTGCGGCCGAGCGCGGCCAGAAGCTCGTCGCTCCACGGCCAGCCGCCGTCGGCGCGCTGGCCGGCCACAAGCGCGATCAGCGGATCGGCGGCCGGCGCGGCATCCTGAGACCACGCGACGTCGAAGTGCGGGCCGCCCGCAACGCCGTCGACCCTGGGCATGAACCCCGCGCCCGGAGGCGGCGCGAAGGCCGCCCGCTTCCCTGCGTACCTGGCCATCTTCGGCGGCGCGGCCGACTGAGCAACGTCCGCGGCCGGCATCATCATGCTCGCCATCGTCATCGTCGACGGACCGGCCCACATGCCGCCCGTGCCGTGCCAATCCTTGAGCAGGGCGACGGGGATCCGTCGCAGCTCGGCCGCGGGCAGATCCGCCGCCTCTCCCTCGCGCACCTCAACGGCCACGAAGCTGGTCTGCGACGACATCAGCGTGTAGCGCGTCGCCAGGTCGCGGACGGCCTCGTCGACGCGCTTCTGGGTGCGGGCGCGCTGTCGCGACCCGTGATGCCCGGACGCCGCGCGCCCCTCCTCGAGGTCGCGGATGGCCTCGCGGGCGAAGAGCCGCGGTATCGCTTCGTCGGGCTGAGCTCCCCGCAGGTCGACGGTCGCCGCCAGGCGCACCGGGCCATCGGGACCGGTCGCGACGACGGCCGGCTCGAACACGCCGCCGGGCCCGACGGCGGCCGCGGGCACGCGGCCGTACACGGTGAGCGGCGTGCCGGGGTAGAGCGGCGGCAGCGCCGCCGGCGCCGCGAGGTCGGGCCGCCAGCCCGGCCCAGTCGACGCGCACGTCGCGCAGGCCGGCCGTCCGCCAGCCGCGCCATCTGACGCATCACGACCGGCTCGATCCGCTCGTTGGGGTGGACCGTCTCGGCGCGGCCGTGGGACGCCCGCGCCAGGGTGCCGACCAGGTAGTCGCTCGCTCCGTACCCGATGCCGATCGTGAAGACGGTCGTGCCGGGGTGCTTCCCGACGAGGTCCGCGCACTCCTCCTCGTTGCCCACCTCGCCGTCGGTGAGCAGCAGTACCCGGCGGGGCAGCTCGCCGGCCGGGCGACCGACGATCTCCTGCAACGGGCGGAGCAGCTCGGTGCCCCCAGGTCCGCGTCCCAACTCCGCACCGCCCGCCGGGCGCTCGTCGAGGTGGACGTCGTCGTAGGGCGCCGGCGCCGGGAAGATGCTCTCGAAGTCGCTGCCGAAGCCGTAGACGTTGAACAGGTCGCCGTACTCCAGCGCACCGAGAGCAAGCAGCAGCGCGTTGCGCGCCTGCTCGATGCTCGAGCCCGTCATCGAGCCGGAGCGATCGAGCAGGAGGATCGCCTCGACGGGCGCTCGGCGCTCGTCCCCGGGCGGCAGCACGTCGAGCATGACGACGATGTCGCCCTGCTCGTCGCGGGCCGCCTGGGCCGTCGTCGCGCCGGCCTCCGCCAGCTCGAACGAGACGACCACGTCCTGGTCGAGCTGCACGTCGGCGCCGCTCAGCTCCACGTGTGCCCGCGGGCCCTCGACGCGTACCTGCGCCGGATGCGAGGCGCACTCGACCGCCAGCACGTCACTCGCGCCCTCAAAGTCGATCGCCAGCGCCAGCCCGTAGGGCACCCCGCCGGCGACCATTGGCGGGCAGAGATGGTCGAACTCGGCGGGGTCCATCCGCCGCAGCTGTGCCGCGGGTACATAGCGCGGCGCCACCGTCGTCGGGATCTTGAGGCGGATCCGCTCGCCCAGCCGCTCCAGCGGCGCCACGTAGCGCACCGTGACCACCGCCTGCTGTCCCGGCAGGAGGTTGCCGATGCTGGCCGTGAAGAGGTTGGGGCGATCCTCATCAAGCAGATAGGCGCCGTGCCCTTCGGCCATCGCCTCGTCGTACGCCTCGAACGCCGCCTCCGCGTCCTCGACACGCCCCACGATGCGCCGCTCCCCTATTTGGGCCTCGAAGCCGCACACCGCGGCCTGCTCCTCGAGCGGGAAGCTGTAGACCGCTTCGACCGGGACCTTCTCGCGGTTGACGTAGCGCTGCGCCACGGACACGGCGCTCGCCGTGCCGCGGGCCGTGACGTCGATGCGCACGCCGGTCAGCGGCACGCTCTCCGCGCTCAGCGCGCGCTCGTCGCCGGGCAGCGTCGCGACGAGGCCGTGTGGCTGCTCGATCATGGTTGCTCCTCTCTCGTGCCGGAGCTGTGCCGGCGCAGAACGACGGCGATCGCCGACACCAGGTCGGCGGCCAGCGCCGGGGTCGGCGGCCCCGCGTCCTCGGACAGCTCGACTGTCACATTCTCGTTCACCTGCACGCGAAGGACGCGCCGCGACGCCGGGACGGCCGCGCGAGCTCGCGGTGTTGCCGGTCCTGGCAACGCCGCGACCGCGTTCAGGCAGACCCGGCTCCTCACCCGGTGTTGCCGCGCCTGGCAACGCGGGAAGCGGGCATCGCGCGGTCCCCGGCGATCTCCGCCAGCGGCAGGCCGAGGCGCTGCAGCTCCCGCACGCGTCGGATCTGCCGCACATGGCGATCGTCGTAGTGGCGGCCGCGGCCGCGGCCGAGCGGCGGATCGATGAGCCGGCGCTGCACGTAGAAGTGCACCGTGCGCCGGCTCACGCCCGTGATCTCGGCCAGCTCCCCGATCGAGTACCGTCGTCCGTCCACGCCCGCATCCTTCCCAATATGTCAGTTATTGTAACAGCTGACTGTCACATTAGCAAGTGCGTCTCGGGGCGACCTCGCGGGCACCTCCCGCCCTCCCCGCCAACGGGGTTGCCTCCGTGGAGGCTCGGGTACCGTCCGGCCGTCCGGAGTCAGCTGGAGGAGGTTGTCATGTTGTGCAGCTACGCCATGAAGCTCGGCCAGGGAGAACTCGAGGAGATCGCGGCGCTCGAGAAGGACCTTGGGACGTTCGTGCTCGCGTTCGCCTGTCAGCCGCTGGAGCCGGCGACTCTCAGCCCCGATCAGCTCCAGAGAGTACGGGCGATCGAGGACAAGCTCGGCGTCGTCCTCGTCGCCGCACGAGCCGCATAGACACGCCCCGCGGGGTTCGGTGTCACCCCGCCACCCTCGCCCCCGCCTCGATCGCGCGGTAGACTGCCCGGGAGGAACCGCGGGAGAGGAGGCCACGCCTCCGCCGCGGCGCCAGACGGAGCAGGTCGAGCACGAAGGAGGGGGACCCGTGCGAGGAATGCGCAAGATCCTGCTGGGAGCAGCGTTCGCGGCGCTGCTCACGATCCTGGTGGCAGCGCCGGCCGGCGCCGTGCCGCCCAACGAGATCCTGATCGCGAAGAACCTGCAACGGCTGGGCATCATTCCGCCCTACGCCAACGCGAAGATGGCCAGCGCCGCCGTCGCGGCGCTCCGCATCAACGCCGCCGAGCCCGAGCGGGAGAAGCCGGTCGGCGCGGCCGCGGCGGCCAGATCGCTCAGCCGGTTCCTGGCGTCCCGCGACGCCGGTCGTCAAGCCGGCGGCGGCGCTCGCCAGACCGCCGCCCTCTACACGACCAACGCCCTCGTCCTGCTCGTCGAGTTCGGCGACGACCCCTGGCCGGCCGGCTCCCCCGCGCCCACCGGCCCCAACCTCCCAGGGCCGCTGCACGGCAGCATCCCGGCGCCGGCCATCACCGACAACGCCACGTTCTGGCCCGGCGACTTCACGCCACAGCACTACCAGCAGATGCTCTTCGGCGACTCGTACCCGATCTACGACGCCGCCCACACCCTGCGCGGCACCAGCACCGACACCATGCGCACCTACTACCTCGAGCAGTCGCACGGCACCTACACGGTCGCCGGCGACATCAAGGACTGGATCAAGCTCGACCTGCCCGAGGCCTACTACGGGGCCGACAGCGATCCCTGGGACTCGAAGGACAACCTCACGGGCCCGAGGTGGCGCGTCGCCCGCGACGCGATCCTCGAGTTCGCCGCCCAGAACCCCGGCTTCAACTGGGCCCAGTACGACCAGGAGAACCCCTACGGGATCACCGGCACGGACTTCAACCAGCCTGACGGCTACGTCGACCACCTCATCATCATCCATGCCGGCAGCGACCAGTCGGCCGGGGGCGGCGCCGAGGGCTCGGACGCCCTCTGGGCGCACTCCTGGGCGATCGAGCCTACCGGCACTAACGGCCCCGGCGCTTTCGGGGGCATGATCATCCCCGGCACGGAGGGCCAGGGCCCGCAGGGACTGGGGATCTGGGCCGCCGCCTACACGATGGACCCCGAGGACGGCACGGCCGGCGTGTTCTGCCACGAGTTCGGCCACGACCTCGGCCTCGACGACCAGTACGACTACGAGGGTGTGACCGGCGACACCAGCAGCGGCTTCTGGACGATCATGGCCGACGGCTCCTGGCTGGGCCGCGAGTGGGGAATCGGCAGCAAGCCGGGACCGATGAACGCCGACGACAAGACGGTCCTCGGCTTCGTGAAGCCGGCAGTCGTCAAGCGCGGTAGTGCGGCCACCGTCACGCTGCAGCCGGCCGCGAGCGGCGCCACGGACGCCAGCGCCGTCAAGATCGCGCTGCCGCCGGCAAGGCACCCCATCGCGCTCAGCGGCCGCGACGGCGCCACCGAGTGGTACTCGACCCTCGGCGACGACCTCGACGTCAAGCTCACGACGATGACCGCGATCAGGGTTCGCGGCGGCGCCGACCTGACGTTCCGGACGTGGTACGACACCGAACGCAACTACGACTTCTGCTACGTCAAGGCGTCGGTCGACAACGGCAGGACGTGGACCACGCTCGCGGCCTTCAGCGGCGCCGACACCAGCCACTGGAGGACCAGGCAATCGCTCGACCTCGCCGCCTACGAGGGCAGGAGCGTCCGCCTGCGCTTCCAGTACGTCACCGACGGGTCCGTGATGGGCCGGGGGTGGGAGATCACCGACCTCAAGGTAGGCGCTACGGCGATCCCCGTGACGGCCTTGAAGGCCCAGGGCTGGGTCCGCGTCGACGGCCGCTACACGTACCTCACGGACCAGTACTACATCGCTGAGTACCGCGGCGACGGCGGCTTCGACGAGGCCACCAAGAACTGCTACGAGTGGGACCGGAGCGCCACCGACTGGGTCGACTGGTACGGCTACAACCGGGGCCTGCACCTGATCTACCGCGACACGTTCTGGTCGGACAACGACGTCGCCCTGCACGTCGGCTACGGCGCGCGCATGGTGCTGGATGCGCGGCCGAACCCCGACGGCGTTGTCTACCGGGGCAACGCCGTCGGCTACTGGCGGCCGCGCATCCAGGTCCGCGACGCGGCTTTCGGCCTCGTGCCCACCACGAACCAGACCATCTACTTCCGGGACTACAACTCGTCCACGAACGTGGGTCCGGAGACGGCCCTCGGCAGGCCGGCCCAGCCGTGGTTCAACGACGCGTGGACGTACTGGTTCGCGGAGACCCCGGAGGCCGGCGTCAAGCTGCCCAAGCTGGGCGTGCGCGTCCAGGTCCGGGCGCAGACGCCCACGAGCATGACTCTCTGGGTCGACAACGTGCAGTGAGCGCGCCGCCCGCCGCGACTGACGACGCGGCCGGCGCGGGGGCGACGCCTCCCACGCCGGCCGCCTCACCCGGGTCATTCGCGCCGGCCCGCGCCGCTTTGGCGACGGCCGCGCGACGCATCGTGGTCGAGCTCGAAGCGCTCGAGTGCGAGCGCCTTGCCTTCTCTCCCGCCGACGTCCGGGGCCGCGTCCGGGTCGCCGAGCTCATGGCCGGCGCCGGCCTCGAGGTGCACATTGACGACGCCGGCAACGTCCTCGGGAAGCTGGAGGGACGCGCCGACCCCGGCCGCTGCGACCCCGGCCGGAGCGGCCAGCCGAAGGCCAACGCACACCGGCTGCCGCCGATCGTCGCGGGTTCCCACCTCGACACGGTCTCCAATCCGGGCCGCTTCGACGGCGCCCTCGGCGTGCTCTGCGCCCTCGAGTGCGCCCGCTTCGTCGCGGAGTCTGGCGAGCCGCTGCGTCACCCGCTCGTCGTCTCGGCACTCAGCGACGAGGAGGGCACCGCCGCCGGCTTCTGCTGGGGCTCGCGAGCTCTGCTCGGCCGCTTGAGCGAGGCGGAGCGGCGAGCGCTCGCCGACGAGACCTCGCCGCTCGGCTCCGCCCTGGCTTCGGCCGCGACGGAGTTTGCCCGCCACGGCTGGGACGTGCGGCCCTCCCGTCTGCGGGCGAACCCCGAAGCACCCCTCGCGCCGGCCGCGTATCTCGAGCTCCACATCGAGCTGGGGCCGGCTCTGGGGCCGGACGGCCCGGCCGTCGCCGCCCTCAGCGCCATCGCCGGCGTGGAACGCTCCGCGGCCGTCTTCCGGGGCCGTCCGGGCCACCCGGCCACCGTGCCGCTGGAGGCGCGCGCCGATGCGGTCCTGCGCGCGGCGGGCTTCATCCCCCGCTACTGGGCAGAGGCGGCCGCACTTGCACCCCGAGCCGTCGTCAACGTCGGCCGCCTCGAGACGGCGCCGGGAGACCTCAACGTCGTCCCCGCCGAGGTGCGCGTCTTCGTCGAGCAGCGCAGCCCCGAGCCCAGCGTGCTCGAGCGGCTCGGGGCCCGTCTTCGCGAGCTGGCGAACGACGCCGGGGGCGAGGTGGAGACACTGGAGCGTACGGCGCCCCTCAATCTCGACCCAAGCATCCGGCGACTCACCCTGGCCGCCGCCGCCGAAGCGGGTATCGCCTGCACCGAGGTGCCAAGCTGGGCCGGGCACGACGCCGAGGAGTTCGCGGCCGTCTGCCCCGCCGGCATGATCGCCGTGCGGAACCGCGGCGGGGTGAGCCACTGCCCCGACGAGCGCGCCGACGAAGCCGACATCGCCGTCGGCCTCGAGCTGCTCCTGGCGACCCTGCGCCGCGTCGACGCAGCCCTGTAGCGGCGCGACGGAGCCCAGCGCGAGGCGCGCGATCGAGCGCAACGGGGGGCGCGGCGGCCTCAGCCGCCGCGCCCCCCGTCATCGTCCTGTGTTACCGAGCTACTCCGCCGGTCCCGTCGAGACGACGATCGCGACGCTCGAGCCTTCCGGCTCCTCGACCGCTGCCGCGGGGAACTGCCAGAAGACCTCGCCGACCGGGCTGTCGCTCGTCGCCTCGTACGCCTCGACGCTGAACCCGGCGTCCTCGAGAGCGGCCGTGGCCTCGGCCTGGGTCATCCCCACGACGTCGGGCACCGCGACCGTGGTCACGTCCGCCGGCACAGGCCCAAGTGAGACGGCGATCAGCACCTGGGTATCCGGCGCTACGCTGGACCCTGCCGCCGGCGACTGCGCGATGACATTGCCGTCCGGGACGGTGGCGTTGTACACCTCCACCGTCTGCACCGTCAGCCCGGCGCTCTCGAGCGCCTGCTGTGCATCACTGGACGTCATGCCCTCGACGTCCGGCACCGTGACGTTCGCCGGCGGCTGGGTCCCGAGCGAGACGGTCAGCGCGACCTCGGCGCCCTCGTCCACCCGTGTGCCCTCCTTGGGCGACTGCGCGATCACGACGTCCTTGGCGACCTCATCATCGTAGACCTGCGTTATGCGCCACGTCAGGCCCGCCTCCGTGAGATCACTCTTCGCCTTGGCGATGGAAGCGCCGGTGACATCCGGCACCTCGACTCCCTCCGGGGCCACGGCGGCCACGACGTTGACGCGGCTGCCCTCCTCGAGGGTCGTGCCCGCCTTGGGGTCCTGCGCGACGATCTGACCAGCCGGCACGTCGGCGTTGGCCTTCTCGGTGACGGTGCCCAGCTCGAGGCCGGCGTCCGTAAGCGCCGTCGTGGCTTCCGCAACAGTCATGCCAGTCACATCAGGAACGCTGACGTCCTTGCCGCCCTGCGCGGTGAAGTAGTACACGGCCGCTGCCGCGATCGCGATTGCGACGATCACGAGGAGGATCCACAGCCAGGCCTTGCCGCCCTTCTTCTCCACGACCTCGGGCGCGACCGTCGTCGCGTTGGGCTCCTGCGCCATGACGACGCCCTCGGGAACCGCGGCGTTGTAGTCGCTGACGATCACGGAGCGAAGACCCATCTGGGCAAGCTCGGCGACGGCGGCGTCCTCGGGCTTGCCGACGACGTCCGGAAGGACCGTGAGCCTCGCCTGCTGAGCCCGCGTGCCGGCCGAGACGATGATCGCCGCCCGCGACCCGGTCGTCGCGACGACGCCCGACGGCGGGTACTGGTGCGACACGACACCGGCGCTCACGGTCTCGCTCGTGTTGCGAATGATCTCGACGGCGAACCCGTCACCCTGGAGCGTCTCCAGCGCGTCGTCCTGCGTCAGTCCGACCACGGAGGGCACCACCAAGGTGGCCCGCGGACCCGCCGGCCGGCCGGCGGAGACGCCGAGGAGCACGCCGCTGCCGGCGGGGATGGAGGCCCCCACCGGCGGCGTGTAGTGCATCTGCCGCGTGGGCTCTTCGGGCATGATGCGCGTCGGCTCCTCCTCGGGGCCGCCGAAGGACCCCGGCCCTTGCCCGCCAGTGGACCCCGGCCCCGGACCGCCGCCCGCGCCGCCGATGGAGTCGTCGTCCATGCTCCGTCCTTTCCTCAGCTTACACTCGTCGGAGACAGTCTAGCCCCTGCCAGACATGCCGGCTACGCGATTGTGACCAAACGGATACGGTCAGGTCGGCGACAGCACGGATGACGCCGCCGGGACAGCGAGGCCGCCGCGAATGATCTGAGAGCGCCCCGGGTATACACCGTGCATACGATTCTTACAATGCGAGGCGGTCACCGATGAGCAAGCTAAGCATGCAGATGTTCCCCTGCCCCCACTGCCCGGCCCAGTTCGACTCGTTCAAGTCACTCGAGCACCACCTGCGAGCCGCGCACACCGAGACGCTTCCCTCCTCCCCGTACCGCTGCGTCACCTGCGACGCCGAATTCATGGAGCAGGCGGAGTGGCTGGACCACCTGCGAAAAGAGCACGACAAAGAGCCTGCGGCCTAGCGTCCGACGCGGGATTGCACCCTGCGAGCGCGCCGGAGACGGAGAACGTCGAAGAACGGCGACAACGTGGCGACCAATGGTAGTGTGCTCGTGGGGATGATCTAGGGGGTAGGGGCCGTGCAACCTGACGACGGCAACCGTCTGCTGTTGATGCTGGCATACGTGGTCGCAGTGGTCGGTTTCGCGCTGATCCTGATGACGGCGGCCAACTACGCGTTCTTCTGGAACGTGCTCCCGCCGTCCCTCCTGGTGATCGGCATCGTCCTCCTCGGCGCCAGCATCGCGTTCATCCGGCGGTCGCAGCGCTGAGGAACGGCCGGATGAGCGCACTGGCCACGACCTGCCTCGCCGCCACGAACGCCGAACGGGCCCGCCAGAGGCCCGCACGAGCCGGCGGCGTCCACCCCAGACCGGCAAGCGTCCTTCAGGCACTGTTCGTCGTCGTGGCGGTCGCCCTGGCCTCGTGGGCCCTCTCGGCCCCCGCCGCCGACGCCGCGCCCTCGAATGCGGAGCGCAGCTGGTACTTCATCCCGAGGGGGGCGCATGCGCGTCCCGGCATCCCGGCCGACGCGGCGGAGCTGCTGCGGCGCTCCTCCGGCCTCTGGATCGGCCCTCGACGTGAGAAGGTCCTCTATCTCACCTTCGACGCAGCCGCCGAGCTCGGCACGACCGCCCGGATCGTGCGCATCCTCGACAGGACGGACGTCAAAGCGAGCTTCTTCCTCACGGGACAGTACATGCGGGACAACCCCGAGCTGACGAGACGACTGGCGAAGCACGGTCACCTCGTCTGCAACCACAGCTTCTCGCACCCGAACATGGTGAGGCTGGCGGGCAGCCGGGAGGCGTTCGCCCGCCAGCTCACGGCGACGGAGCGCGCCTGCCGCGCCGCCACCGGCGGCGACCTGGCGCCGTTCTTCCGGTTTCCCGGAGGCGTCTACAGCGCGCGCGCTCTCTCGCTCGCGCGCGGGCTCGGCTACACGACGGTGTTCTGGAGCTTCGCCCACGTCGACTGGGACGAGCACAACCAGCCGCCGGCGAGCGTGACGCGTGCCCGGCTGCTGGCCGCCGCCGCGCCCGGCGTCGTCTACCTGCTGCACGCCGGCTCCAAGAGCGACACCGACGCCCTCGCGCGCGTTGTCAAGGAGCTCCGGCGCCGGGGCTTCAGCTTCGGGACTCTCTCCGACCTGGCGGCCCCGGAGGCGCTCAGCCCGATCACGCCGCGCCAGTGAGCGCGCTCGTCGCGACCTGCTTCAGACTCCCTGCCTGGCCTCCACCCTCCCGGCCTTGACGGCGTCCCGGAGAGCGCCGTAGTCTCGTTCGCTCTGGTCCGCGTACGCCTCGGCGAACTCGACCAGGGCGCGGTCGAACGAGGCTCCGGTCACGCATTCGGCCGGGAGCGCCTGCACCTCTGAGAGGCGTTGCCCATCAGTCCGCTCACCGGTCCCGTAGCGTCGTCCTCCTGTCATCGCAGACCCAGTCGTATCTCCCGTCGCGCTCGCCGCGAGCTGCGTGATGACCTGCGCCCGCAGGCACGCGGCACGGGTCCGGCCAAGCCGGACGGCGCTCCGTCCCGGCCTGGTGAGAACATGAGCATGAACGGCTCCCGACGACGAACCGGCGGAGGCGCGGGTGAGGTGTGTGAGAGGGACGGGCCGAGAAACCCGCCGACACCGGCGGGCGAGTCTATTCGTCCTCGGTGTGGCGCTCACCGTGGTCGCCGCGACAGTCCTCTTCGCGCTCGGCGGCTGCGGCGCCACGTCCGGCCCTGAGACCACGGCGCGGGCGACGCCCTCTCTGTCGCCCTCCACGCAGAAGCCGCCCGCCCCCAGTCCCGGCGCGACGAAGACCCAAGCCGCCACCCGCATCGTCTTCGTCAACGTGGGCCAAGGCGACGCGATGCTCATCAAGTCGGGCCGCGCCGACGTGCTCGTCGACGGCGGACCGGAGGGCGCCGCCCGGCGTGTCGCCGCGGCGATGCGCCGTTCTGGCATCCGCGACCTGGACACCGTCGTCGTGACCCATCCCCACGCCGACCACGTCGGCGCCGTCGACGACCTGACGCGTAGCTATGACCCCGAGCGCGTCCTCGTCGCCGGCCGCTGCGACCCTGCGGTGAGGCGCGCCGCGCGCGCCGCGGGGGCGAGGCTCGTACAAACCCGGCGCGGCGACACGTACCGCTGGGGGGCCGTCAAGGTCCGCGTCCTCAGCCCCGGTCGCCTCTCGCGGGACGCCAACGCCGACAGCCTCGTGCTGCTGCTCGAGGTGGACGGGTCGCCGGATCCTGCTCACGGGGGACCTCACGGGTGCGAACGAGGGCCGCGTCGCCCGCCTCTGCGCCCCGGGACCGGCGCTGTACGTCCTCAAGGTCTCCCATCACGGCTCGCGCTACGCGACCGGGGCCAGCTTCCTGTCAGCGACCGACCCGCGATTCGCGGTCATCTCGGTGGGCGCCAACGCCTACGGCCACCCGACGCCTCAGACGGTCAGTCGGCTGCGCGCCGCGGGCGCCCGCGTCTACACGACGCGCAGGAACGGCACGATCACGCTGACGATCGGGCCGTCCGGCTCGGTCACATGGCATTTCACCAGGTCTGCGCGGCCGGTGGCAGGCGGCGACTAGCGGCACGGCCGTTTGCGATCCTGCCGCCCCTGGAACAAACCACGGACGGCACCTGAGCGAGACAACGCTCGAGGCAACTCACAGCCTGCGTCGCGACAAGGGGGTTCACTATGCCGGCAGGTCACCGCATGTCACACCCGCGACCACGACCTCACCGTTTGTCGTCGATAGTTGCGGCGGCGCTCGCAGTGCTCTTCCTCGCCACCCTCGCGGCGACCGTCGCCCTAGCGGCGGCAGCTGCGCCGGCCTTCGCCGGCCCCGGTGACGCAGTCTGGAGCAAGCGCTTCTCGGCGAACGCGCTCACCGACGAGTTCTGGAGCGTCGCCCGCGGCCCCAACGGGGTCGTCTACGCCGCGGGCGTCACCAAAGCCACGGAGGAATCGAGCACCCTGCTGCTCGTCAAGTACCGCGACAACGGCGCCTCGGCAACACGACTCTGGACGCGCACCTACCACTGGCCGGGGCGCGCCGGCTCGGCCGCCGCTGAGGTCGCCGTTGACAGTTCTGGCAACGCCGTCGTGGCCGGCACCATCGGCGCCTCGCCTCTGGCGACGACCGCGGGCCGCGACATCCTCGTGCTCAAGTACGGGCCCGGCGGCGCGCTCAAGTGGGCGCGCAGCTACGACGGCCCGGCCGGCCGCGACGACTACGCCGCCGGCCTCGTCCTGGACGCCGCCGGCAACGCCTACGTCACGGGCACCAGCCGCGGCGTCGGCACGGGCCGCGACTACGTGACGCTCAAGTACCGCGGCGTCGACGGCGCGCGCCTCTGGGTGGTGCGCTACGGAGGCGCTCGGGCCGACGACGCCCGGGGTATCGCCATCGACAGCGCCCGCAACACCTACGTCACCGGCTCGAGCAGACGTAACGACGGCACCGCCGCGGCCACGCTCAAGATCGGCCCATCGGGCGTGATGCTGTGGGTGAAGCGGCTGCTGACCGGAGTCGGCATCACGCACGGCAACGCCGTCGCCGTCACGAGCGCCGCCGGCGGCGGGGTCTACATCGCCGGCGACGACGTCGGCGGCATGTCGACGCGTATGAACATGCTGGTCGCCAGGCTCTCTCCCGCGACGGGCGCCGTCAAGTGGACCGAGGCAGTGGGCGACACCGGCGACGAGCTCGCCCTCGACCTGGCCGTTGACAGATCCGGCAACGCCGTCGCCGTCGGCCAGACAGCCTCGCGGGATACCGGCGTCACCCATGGCCTGATGGCCGAGGTCACCGCTGCCGGCAAGGTCTCGTGGACTCGTGAGGTCTGGCTCGACGACCCCGGCAACGAGGCCAATCTCCAGACCGTGGCTGTGGGCTGGCGCGGCGGCGTCTACGTGGGAGGCTTCGCCCAGCGCGCGGCGAGCAGCTTCGACTTCCTCGTCCAGCGATTCCTCGCTGACGGCACCCAGAGCTGGACCTACCAGCGGAACGGCTCGGCCTCAGCCGAGGACTGGTGCCGCGACCTCGTGCTCGCGCCAGGCGCCGTGTACGCCGCCGGCCTGACGACGTCCACCACCGGCGGCGCCGACGCGCTGCTCGTCAAGATCGCGAGATAGGGCGTAACCGAGTGGACCAAGACCACGTCAGCGCACTCAGGGAGGGACAGAACATGCGTGAGCCTTTCAAGGGCATCATCAACGTCGACATCCGGGACTCGAAGCCGGACTGGGCGCCGTTCGAGCCGCCGAAGGCTCCAGACGGAGCGCCCAACGTCCTCTACATCGTCCTCGACGACGTGGGCTACTCGGCCGTGTCGTGCTATGGCGGCCCGATCCCGACTCCCAACATCGATCGCATCGCCGCCGACGGCGTGCGCTACACCCAGTTTCACACGACGGCGCTCTGCTCGCCAACACGCTCGTGCCTGCTGACCGGGCGCAACCACACACGCAACTCAATGGCCTGCATCACCGAGGCGGCGATCGGCTTTCCCAACGCCAGCGGCACCATCCCGCCCGAGAACGGCATGCTCCCCGAGATCCTCGGCGAGCTCGGCTGGAACACGTACATGGTCGGCAAGTGGCACCTCTGCCCCACCGACGAGATGAACCTGGCCGCCCCGCGCCGCAACTGGCCGTCTGGGCGGGGCTTCGAGCGCTGGTACGGCTTCCTCGGCGCCGAGAGCAACCAGTGGTATCCCGACCTCGTCTACGACAACCACCCGGTGGATCCGCCGAAGACACCAGAAGAGGGCTACCACCTCACCGAGGACCTCACCGACAAGGCGCTCGAGTTCATCAAGGACGCCAAGGCCATCGCTCCGGACAAGCCCTTCCTGCTCTACTACGCGCCCGGCGCCTGCCACGCGCCGCACCACGCGCCCAAGGAGTGGATCGACCGGTTCAAAGGCCAGTTCGACATGGGCTACGAGGCGCTGCGCGAGCAGACGCTGGAACGCCAGAAGAAGATGGGCCTCGTGCCTCAGCAGACCGAGCTCCCGCCGCTCAACCCCATCGGCACGCCAGAGACCCGCACGGGACCTGGCGGCAAGCCGTTCCCCGTGATGGACACCACCAAGCCGTGGGACTCGCTGTCCGACGGCGAGAAGCGCCTCTTCAGCCGCATGGCCGAGGTCTACGCCGGCTTCCTCGCCCACGCCGATCACCACATCGGGAGGCTTCTGGACTTCCTCGAGTTCTCCGGACAGCTCGAAAACACGCTGGTGATCCTCGTCTCCGACAACGGCGCCAGCGGTGAGGGCGGCCCCAACGGCTCGGTGAACGAGAACAGACTGTTCAACGGCGTCCCCGACGACCTCGAGTCGGCCCTCGCCATGCTCGACGAGCTCGGTGGACCCAAGACGTATAACCACTACGCCAACGGCTGGGCCATGGCCTTCAACACACCTTTCAAGATGTGGAAGCGCTACGAGTTCAACGGCGGCACCGCCGACCCGTGCATCATCTCGTGGCCCGCGGGCACGAAGGCCCGGGGCGATCTCAGAGACCAGTACCACCACGCGATCGATCTCGTCCCGACGGTCCTCGACTGCCTCGGCGTCGAGAGCCCTCACGCGATCAAGGGGCACGTGCAGAGCGCCTTCGACGGCGTGAGCATGCGCTACTGCTTCGACGACGCGAAGGCCGAGGGTGCGCGCAAGACCCAGTTCTACTCGATGCTCGGTTCACGTGGGATCTGGCACGAGGGCTGGAAGGCGGTCACCACGCATCCGACGATCAGCGGTTGGAGCGACTTCAACGACGACACCTGGGAGCTCTACCACACCGATGTCGACCGGTCCGAGCTGCACGATCTGTCAAAGGAGAATTGGGGCAAGCTCAGAGAGCTGCAGAGCCTGTGGTTCGCCGAAGCGGGCAGAAACAGCGCCTTCCCGCTCGACGACCGCTCAGCGCTCGAGATCATCCTGACGCCGAGACCGCTGCTCGCGCCGCCACGCGACCGCTACGTGTACTTCCCCGATACCGCCGACGTGCCGGAGCAGCAGGCCGTCAACGTCCGCAACCGCTCCTTCGCGATCGGGGCGCTCGTCGACATCCCGGCGCCCGGGGCGGAAGGCGTGCTGTTCGCGCACGGAGCGCGCTTCGGCGGGCACGCCCTGTACGTCAAGGACAGCCGGCTGCACTACGTTAACAGCTTCATCGGCATGCTCGAGCAGAAGGTCGACGCGTCTGAGGACGTCCCGGTCGGAGAGAACCTGATCCTCTCCGCCTCGTTCGAGAAGGACGGTGAGGATCCACCGAACGTCGCCACAGGGATTCTGTCCCTCTACTACGGCGACAAGAAGGTCGGCGAGGGCCGGATCAAGACTCAACCTGGCTTCTTCTCCCTGGCCGGTGAAGGCCTGTGCGTCGGCCGCGACAGCGGCGAAGCCGTGACGGACGACTACCCGGGCAGAGCGCCGTACCGGTTCACGGGCGGCACCATCAAGCGGGTGGCCGTCGACGTCAGCGGCGAGCCCTACCTGGACCTGGAGCGCCAGGCCCAGGCGATGCTAGCCCGCGAGTGAGGGACCGGCCCGGGAGACGCGGGCCGTGCGGCAGCGAACGGGACGAGGGGCCGGGCGGCAGAGCCGCCCGGCCCCTCGCGTGTGCGCTGCCAGATCGCGGACGCTCAGGACGCCGCGCCGGCCTTCATCTGCTCCATCACGGTCACGGCGGTGTTGATCGGCACCGCGAAGCCGATGCCGTCGTTGCCGCCCGACTCCGAGGCGATCTGCTCGTTGATGCCGATCACCTGGCCGCTCGCGTCGATCAGCGGGCCGCCCGAGTTGCCGGGGTTGATCGCGGCGTCGGTCTGGATCCCGCCGCCGATGACGGCGCCATTCGGCGACTGCAGGTCGCGGTTGGTCGCCGAGACCACGCCCGTCGAGAGGGAGAAGTCGAGACCCAAGGGGTTGCCGATGGCGACGACCTCTTCACCGACGGCGACCTTCGTGGAGTCGCCGAGCGGGATGGGCGTGAGCTCTGGAGCCGTACTCGGGTCGATCCTGATGAGCGCGACGTCGGTCGACTCGTCGGCGCCCACGACCGTGCCCTGGACTTCGACCCCATCCGAGCCGGTACCCTTGAAGACGACGCTGACGGTGCTCACCGTCTGGCCGCTCTCGCTCACGACGTGCGCATTCGTAAGGATGTCGCCGTCCTTTGAGACCACGAAGCCGGTGCCCAGGGCCTGCTGGTCGCCTGAGTACTGGCCCCACATGTCGTAGGTGCCCGGGAACGTCGCCCGGATCTCGACCACACTGCCGACGTACTTCTCGTAGATCTGCTGCGGGGTGAGTCCCGTGGTCTTGAAAGCCGCCGGGACGCCCTGCACCGTCGTTCGATGCCGTCGTGCCGGGGCCGGTCCAGCCGGCTACGGTGGTCGCGCCCAGCAAGAGGGCCGCCCCGGCGAAGCCGGCCGCCACGGGGGCGATGTAGGTCTTGAGTCGCATCTGCGCTGCCTTTCCACGGTGAGTAGGTCAACAACGAATGGGTTGCTGTTCTCGTTGTACCGCGGAAGTCTGGGAGTCTCCTGAACCTTCCATGGGAGTACCCTGAGCAGAAGCTGAGCGTCTGCTGTGGCTCGGTGTGCCGAGCCAGACCGCACGCGGGTGGAGGAGGAGCGGGCCCGCAGGATCGCGACCGCCGAGCGCAGGAACGGGCCGTAGGCGGCCACGGGGCACGAGAAAGCCCGCCTCATGCTCACGGCACGCGGGCGGAAGGTCCACTCGGCGTCCCGGTGCCGAAACCCTTGGGAGTCGCCCTTGGGGGGGCGCTCCTCGTTGAGAGGACCTCCGTCGCGCCCGGCAGAGCGTGACGACGGGCAACGTCACCGTACCACCATCGCAAGCCAATGCAAGAGGCCAACTCCGTTGGGGCACACGGGGTGACGAGCGCCGCACGCCTCTGCCCGAAACCCCAGGGCACCCGTTGCCTTGCTGGACGCTATGAGCGATTCGCATAGAATGGCGACCAGCCGACCGCCGGCAGGCCAGAGGCACAGGGAACGCCCGGGCGGCGCTCTGGGGGTTGCAAGGCACCGGAGTTGGGCCATGAGCCGTGAGGAGGGAGTCCAGTGAGCAGCAAGACCCCCGCGACCGCCTCCGGCACCGGCCATCACGGCAGAACCACCCTCACCTCGCGCATCACCTCGAACCTGAGCTGGTCAGAAGGCCTGCGAGCGCTGCTCTGCATGCTGCCGATGCTCGTCGCCGTGCTCATCGGCGAGATGACCTACATCGTTGCCCTCGGACAGGGCGGGTTCTTCTTCAGCTCCCTGCTGCTGCCGAATCGAATCAGCGGCCGGCTCATCATGGGGTCCATCCTGATCGCGCTGGGGATGGGCTTCTATCTGATGGGCGGCACCGTCGCGCCGATACCCTGGCTCGCCGTCGTGTTCACGTTCTTCGCCGCCCTCAACCTGAGCTTCCTGACCAGCTGGCGCATCGGCGGCCCCCTCGCGCTGTCGATCGTCATGATCTACACGGCGGGGCTCAACACCGGCAGCCCGGAGAAGGCGGCCGCGAACTTCCTGGCCTTCGCCCTGGTCATGGCCTGGGCGACGCTCGTGTCCATGCTGCCGGTCTGGAAGCCGATGATGCCTCCCAAGCCCAAGCACGATCCCACGAATTCAGAGCTTGCCGAACAGGGGTTTCGCATGGGCATCGGCACATCGCTTGCTCTGGCCGTCTCCTACATCTTCGAGTTCGCGAAGATAGGCTGGGCAGTGAGTGCCGTCGGCAGCATCGTTCGTTTTGATCCGACGATGTCCAAGCGCCGAGCTTGGGCGCGTGCGATCGGTACCATCGGGGGAGCGCTCATCGCAGGCTTCCTGCTGGTCAGAATCGGATCGATCACGGCATTGGTGCTCATCGGCGTTCTCTTTGCGGTGCTCAACGGCCTGTACAAGAAGGCGAAGATCGGGCAGATGCCGCTGTTCTATACCGCGACCATTCTGATCCTCTACAGCCTGAACGATCTGAAGAGCGGCAAGGATCTGGCCTTGATGCGACTCGTCTACAACATCGTCGGCGTCCTCATCGCCGTCGTCGTCGTCCTGTATCCCTTCCCGTTTGTGACGAAGCGCCTGAGGAAGGACGAAGCGGCTCCCGTGGCCGAACTGGCGCCCGGCGACGAGCACTGACGAGGGGAAGCGGCATGAGCGGTCAGACTGCATCTGGAGCGGGAAAGGCGAGTGCGGCCACGGCGGGCGTCGGCCTCATTCTGTTCACGCTCGCCGCCGGCCAGTTCCTGATGGCCCTCGATTCGTCCGTGATGAACGTGTCGATCGCCACCGTTGCCGAGGATCTCGGCACCACCATCACCGGCGTGCAGACGGCGATCACCCTCTACACGCTGGTCATGGCCAGCCTCATGATCCTCGGCGGCAAGGTCGGCGGCATCATCGGCCGCAAGCGCGCGTTCTCCATCGGCTGCCTCATCTACGGCTGCGGATCGCTGACGACCGCGCTGGCCCCCAACCTGACGGTGCTGCTCATCGGCTGGTCGTTTCTCGAGGGCATCGGCGCGGTGCTGATCATGCCAGCGATCGTCGGGCTGGTGGCCAGCAACTTCCCGCCTGAAGGGCGCCTCGGGCCTACGGGCTCATCGCCGCCGCGGCGGCCATCGCCATAGCCGTCGGTCCCGTGATCGGCGGCTTCATGACCACGTACTACTCCTGGCGCTACGTCTTTGCCGGCGAGGTCATCATCGTCATCGCCATCTTCTTCCTGGCTCGCCGCGCTCAGGACGAACCGGTCGGCCGGCGCCCGCACATCGACCTTGTCGGCGCCGCGGTGTCGGCAGCGGGGCTCGCCCTGCTGGTCCTCGGCGTGCTCATGTCATCGACGTGGGGGTGGGTCCTGCCCAAGCCGGGACGACGTCCTTGCTCGGCCTCTCCCTCACGATCTGGTTCATCATCGCCGGCCTCTTCCTGCTCTGGCTGTTCATGCGCTGGCAGCGAAGGCTCGAGCGCGCGGGCAAGGAGCCGCTCATCGAGCCGTCGCTGCTGCGCCACCAGCAGCTCACCGGAGGGCTCATCACCTTCCTGTTCCTGTTCCTGATCCAGGCGGGGGTGTTCTTCACCGTGCCGCTGTTCCTCTCTGTAGTGCTGGGGCTGTCGCCGATGGAGACCGGCATGCGGCTGCTGCCGCTCTCTCTTTCGCTCCTGGTCGCCGCCACCGGCATCCCGCGCCTCCTGCCGCACGCCTCGCCCCGCCGCATCGTGCGCTTTGGCCTTCTGGGGCTCGTCGCCGGGGTCGTGGCGCTGATAGCGAGTCTCGAGGTGGGCGCCGATTCTTCGATCGTGTTCGTCCCCCTGCTCATCATCGGCCTCGGCATCGGCGCGCTTGCCTCGCAACTCGGCAACGTGACCGTCTCGGCGGTACCCACCGAGAAGAGTTCCGAGGTCGGCGGGCTGCAGAACACCGCGACCCAGCTTGGCGCTTCGTTCGGCACCGCGCTGGCGGGTTCGATGCTGATCGCCGCCCTCACGGCCTCGTTCCTGACCGGCATCGAGGCGAACCCGAGCGTGCCGCAGTCACTCAAAGATCAGGCCACCATGCAGCTGGCCGCCGGGGTGCCGTTCATCTCCCAGGCGGACGCCGCGGCGGCGTTGGAGGAGGCCGGCGTCCCCGAAGACGACGCCGACGAGATCCTCGCCCAGAACGAGGCGTCTCAGATCGACGGCCTGCGCGCCGCTCTCGCGATCCTGGCCGTGATGGGCGTGATCGCCTTGTTCTTCACCGGACGAATCCCTGAGCGGCAGCCTGGCTCGGCGCCGGCGCCGAGCCAGCTTCGGAGCCGGTCTAGAGCCGCCGGGCCGGCCAAGCGCGCCCTCGCGGCACGCCAGTTCGCTTACTCACGGGCCTTCCTCTCCCACGACGGCCTTCAGCCAGCGCGGGTAGGAGGTGTTCTCGCGATCGAGAAGCCCCAGCTCCTGCACGGCGGCGATCACGCGGGTGGCGTCCTCAGCCTCGACAGCCAGCGTCCGCGTTGTCTCGTCCCCCACGACCACGTCGGCGACCTCCGACCGGCACCCGCTGAAGGCGTAGAGCCGACGGAGCTTGTGGACGGCGACCGCTCGTACGCCGCGCTCAGGAGCGGTGAGCGCCGCCAGGAGCTCATCGAGCGCATAGGCATCCGTCTCAGGAGGCAGCATTGTCACGCCCAGCGCCGTGCAGACCCTGTTCGCCTCAACCCGCGGGAGCGGAAACGGCTCGCTGAGGGCGAGCCACCATCGCTCGAGCCCCACCTCATCCACCTGCTCGAGCTTCTTGACCTCCGCCAGCCCGGCGCGGATCTTCACGCCCGCGTCTGCGCGGGACGAGAGCAGGTAAGTCTCGTCGCTCTCCCGGACAAGCTGCGGATCGATGGCGGCAAGCGCGGCGTCGGCCGCACCGAACTCCTCCCCGAACGTGCGCCACTCCCAGTGAAGGGCAATCAAGTCCACGGTATGCGCATTCCCCTTCCCCCAGAACCCGCTCGCGCCTGGAGATCATAAGGACTGAGCGCCACGAACGGCTCGTTCATCTCCCTTGCTTCCCAGACCCCACCGCCCGTCGGAGCCTTGCCTCGCAATCGGGCTCCTGGGCGCGCCTCGAACCGGAGGGTATCCAGAACCGGCAGACCCGTAACCTCGGACCACGACGAGGCACGCTGGCAGACCAAGGGGAGATCGCGAGACCGAGAGCAGGATCTCGGGGGACGTTGGGTGAGCACCGCCAGGCCCGAGGATCCGGCGATGACTCCCCGCACCGCGGCGCGCTGGCCGCGGGCAAGACAAAGCCCGCCGCATGCCCGCGGTGCGTCGGCCGGAGGCCCTCTCTGCTTCTCGGAGCCGAAACCCCTTGGGAGTGGCCCCTGGCGGGGCACTCCTCACTGAGAGAACTTCCGTCGCCGCCTGCGGAGCGTGACGACGGGCAAGACCCACGTTACCACCGCAGCGGCGTGATGCAAGGGGAAAGGGCCCTTCGGAAGCTTACGCTCAGGCAGAGGATGACTCCCGGCCTCAACGCTCGTCCTGTGGTCGAGGCCAGACCATGACCTTGCTCGCCACCGATCTTGCCCTCAGAATGACTGCAAGTGCGGTGACCTCTTGGTAGACTGGCACACCGATGCCGTCGAAACGACCTGGCCGGCAGCGCGGTGGGGCTCGCCGCCCCGCCGCCTGAGTTCCGGAGACCGAGCGCGCGGGCAACCGCGGTGTAGCGAACCGAGGGAGGTCACTGACGTCACATGGATGAGACACTCGAAAGGCCAGCCCCCGTACGGCGTCTGGCCGCCGTGGCGGCCTTGCTCATCGTCGCCGTCGTGCTCGTATGGACGATCCTCTCCGTTCTGAACGACCCCCTCATCCTCGTGGGCCAGGCTGTTCTGCTCGTCGTCGTCGTGACCGCCGCCTGGATCGCCGTCACGCGGGCCGCCGCGATGCGCTGGCTGGCGGCGGCCATCGCGCTCGCCGGGGTTCTCGGCATCGTTGCGCTGGAACTCCCCAAGGAAGGTCGGGCCGTCGTCTCGCTCGTCGCACGCATCGGCCTTCTGCTGGTCGCCGCCTTGCTGGCCCGCTACGCCCTCGAACGCGACGTGCGCACGTTGCAGCAGCGCGAAACGCCGGGCGCTCCGGTCTCGGCAGCCGTTCACGGCGCGCTGATCATGAACCTCAAGTCCGGCGGCGGGAAGGCGGAGCGCTTCCACCTCCCGGAGGAGTGCCGGAAGCGCGGCATCGAGCCGATCGTCCTGGCGTGGGGCGACGGCCTGTCGCAGCTGGCCCACGACGCGGAGGAATGCCGGGCGCGCGGCGTCGAGCCGACCGTCCGATCGTGGGGCAGCGACCTGTCGCAGCTCACCTACGACGCGATTGACCGCGGGGCGGACGTCATCGGCATGGCCGGCGGCGACGGTTCCCAGGCCCTCGTCGCCAACATCGCCGCCGAGCGCGGCGTGCCCATGGTGTGCATCCCCGCCGGCACGCGCAACCACTTCGCTCTCGATCTCGGCCTCGACCGTGACGACGTCGTCGGGGCGCTCGACGCCTACGGCACTGCGGTCGAGCGCACGATCGATCTCGGCGACGTCAATGGCCGTGTGTTCGTCAACAACGTGTCCATGGGCGTCTACGCCGTCATCGTCCAGTCGCCCGAGTATCGTGACGCCAAGATGGAGACGAGTCTGGCGGCGTTGCCCCGGATGCTCGGACCGGACGCCGAGCCGTTCGATCTGCGCTTCACGAGCGGCGACGGCGTGCACCACGACAGCGCCCACGTCATCCAGGTCTCGAACAATCCCTACGGCGCCACGCCCGCGACCATGGCCACGCGGCCGCGTCTCGACACCGGCGAGCTCGGCGTGTTCGCCCTTGTGGCGCCGGACGCAGTGGGCGTCTCCCGCTTCTTCGCCCAACTCGCCTTGGGGCATCCGGAGCGCTACGAGGGATACAGCGCGTGGAGCGCTTCGGACGTCGTGATCGACTCCGGGTCGCCGATCGCCGTCGGTCTCGACGGCGAGTCCCTGACCATGGACCAGCCCCTCGTGTTCACGTCCCGCCCCGGCGTCCTCCGCGTCAGGCTGCCCCACCACGCGATCGGCTACTCCCCGGCCGCCCTGGCGCAGCCGGTCGGGACGCGGCTCGTCAATCTGTGGCGCGTCATCCTCGGGAAGCCCGTCCGCATCGGCGACTGACGGGAACCCGTCGCGAACCAGGAACCCGAGGACGTCGGCCGAGGCGAGCTGTGGCGAGGCCCGCTCGAGCGCGGCTGTGCCGTCCCTGTCCGTAGCTCTCCTGACCCCAGGGCGATCGCCCGCCAAAGGTGAGGGCTTGTGGTACAGTCCCTGTTACCGACTGGTTCGCGATGTTCGTGCTGAGCGCCACGAGGGGGGACGAAAGGAGGAGCGGCATGACGTCGATGCCATCGGTCAACGAGACTGCAGAACGCCAGGATCCCGTGCCCCCGCCGCCGCCCGCTGAGCCGCCCACTGCCGGCGCCGCGAGGAAGCGGCGGTCCTTGATCCAGGCCGGTCGGCGCACGCCTCTCCCCCGCCACTTCGCCTGGAGGCTCGTCCTCCTGCGCTTCCTGGTCAACGCGGTGGCTCTCGCCCTCACCGTCGTCATCGTGCCCCAGGTCTACTTCGTCGGCGACTACCGCATCGTCACGTGGCTCGTCATCAGCGCCGTCTTCGGGCTCCTCAACGCCTTCGCCAAGCCGATCGTCCAAGTTGTCATGCTGCCCTTCATGTTCGTCTCCTACGGCCTCGTCGTCATCCTGATCAACGGGATCATGCTCTGGGTCCTCGACGTGATGTTCCCGGAACGCTTCCAGGTCGGGCACATCCTCTGGTTGCTGCTCGGCGGCCTCGTTTTCAGCGCCGTGGCGGGCTTCCTCGAGAACATGCTCGGCCTGTCGCCCCCGATCTTCGAGGGCGAGCCGAAGGCCCTGAGAGAGGAGATCGAGCGGCGCACCCACGGAAGCGTGGAGGCCAAGATCCTGGCCGTCGCCCACGGGGCGCCGACGGCCGACGCCGGGGCGGCGGCCGAGGCGGAGGCCATCCCAGCCGAGGCGGTCGAGGCGGAGGCCATCCCAGCCGAGGCGGTCGAGACGGCGGCAGCTGGCCCGCCGGAGGGGACGCCCCCGGTCCCGCCGGAGGGGACCTGGCCGGCGGAGGCGTGGCGGACCGGGTCTGAGGAGATCACCCTCGTGTTCCCTGCCCCCCTGGCCGGACCCGAAGACGTCGCCTCACGGGGCGAGGCCGGACCGGCCGCCGGCTCGGGAGAGCCTGCCGCCCCTCCGCCCAGCGAGGGCGACGGCCCGGCCTCCGACGCAAGGACGGAGGGTGAGCGATGAGACGCGGCTCGTTCGACATCCTTCAGGAAGACCTGCGCACGCAGCAGGTCTACAACGTCTTCTACCGCTACGGCTACGACGCCCTGCTCACCCAGAACGAACTGCTGGCCCGGGTCCGTCACCGCACGCAGTCGTGGGTATGGGGCATGCCCAAGGGATGGGACGAACCGAGCACGGCCGTGAAGCTCCGCCTCATGCTCGAAGAGCTGGGACCGACCTACGTCAAGGTCGGCCAGATCATCTCCAGCCAGGCCTCGGTGCTCCCCCCTGAGTGGATGATCGAGCTCGAGAAGCTGCAGGCCGATGTGCCGCCGTTCCCGAGCGACCAGGTCCGTGAATGCGTCGTCGAAGAGCTCGGCGCGCCGCCCGAGGAGGTCTTCGCGTCGTTCGCGCCGCAGCCGTTCGCCGCGGCCTCGACGGCTCAGGTGCACCGCGCGACGCTTGACGACGGCACCGAGGTCGCCGTCAAGGTGCAACGCCCGAACATCGAACGGACCATGCGCGCCGACATCGGTATCATGCGCAGCGCGGCCCGGGTCGTCTCGCGCCGCTCGGAGGCTCTGCGCGCCATGGACATCGCCGGCATGGTGGAGCAGTTCGGCAATGGGGTCCTCGAAGAGCTCGACTACCGCGGCGAGGCCTACAACGCCCAGCGTCTGGCCCGGAACATGGCCGGGCTCCCCGGCGTGCATGTGACCGATGTGCACAGCAGGCTCTCCACGTCGAAGCTCATGACCCAGGAGTTCATCCACGGGGTCAAGATCAGCAACGTCAAGGCGATCGACGACGCCGGCCTCGATCGCGAGGAGCTTGGGCGCAACGCGCTGCGCGCGTTGATCAAGCAGCTCGCGATCGACGGCTTCTTCCACGCCGATCCCCACCCCGGCAACATCCTGGTCGACACCACGACCGGAACGATCTCGTTCATCGATCTCGGCATGATGGGGGAGCTCGACCTGCGGCAGCGCCTGCGCATCGCCCAGCTCATGTTCGCCATCCAGCAGCATAACGTCGACGCGATGGCCCACGTGCTCTACGGGCTGAGCGAACCGTTTGGGCCGAAGGTCGACGAACGCGCGTACTACCGCGACTTCGCCCGCCGCGTGGGGCGCTACATGTCTCCCGACTCGACCGCATCGTTCGGCGAGGTCGCCAACGAGGGCTTCGACCTGCTGCGCACTCACGGCCTGCGCCTCGACCCCAACCTGACGCTGGCGGTGAAGGCCCTCGTCCAGACCGAGAGCATCGCCGACACCCTCATGGCCGGCAGCAACCTGGCGACCGAAGCCGTGCCGATGCTCAGGGAGATGGCGCTGGAGGCGATCACCGCGGACAGGGTCGCCGAGGAGGCGAAGAAGCACCTCATGGCCTTGGCCGGCGACGTGATCGAACGCATTCCCACGTTCACCGAGGCAACCACCAAGTGGCTCGACCAGTATCAGAAGGGCCGGTTCGAGGTCACCGTCGACACCTCGCAGCTGGCGAAGGAGGTCGACAAGCTCTCCCGATTGGGGAGACAGGTGGTCATTGCCATCATGCTCGTCGGCATGCTGATCGGCTCGGCGATCGCCTCCTACGGGATCGCCACGCTCGACCTCACCGGCAGGATCTGGGAGCTGATCGCTCGCATCGCCCCCCTGGGCTTCGTCCTGGCGCTGATGCTGACGTTCCTGATCGTGCTGCGGCTGATCTGGCGCTGGTGGCGGCACAAGGCCGCCGAGGAGGACTAGGGCGAGCGCTTGCGGGACGCCTACCCCTCAGTGTGGTCGGGCGCACCGCCGCCGACGTCCTCCAGGAAGTCGGTGATCGACGGGTAGAAGTGCTCCCGGTCGAGCGTCTCGTAGAGCCCGTAGCGCAGGATCAGGTCCTGGAGGCGGCTGCGCAGCTCGACGAAGGCGATGTGGACGCCCTGGGCGTTGAGCTCGAGGTCGAGGGTTTTGAGCACATCCGCGGCGGTCACGTCGATGTCGGTGATGGCTTCGCACTGCAGGACGATCCACTGCGGCTTGCGGCGCACCACGAGCTTGCGGACCTCCTGGCGGAAGATGCCGGCGTTGGCGAAGAAGAGCGGCGCCTCCCAGCGGAAGACCACGATCCCCGGGATCTCGTGGCCGTCCGGGAAGCGCTTGCCAGAGTGCCAGCCGTCCAGGCCGCCGTCGTAGACGAGCACCTCGCCCGGCGGCCACCAGCTCCGCCGGAAGAAGAGGATGATGGCGAGCACGACGGCGAGCACGATGCCCTGCAGGACGCCAAGCAACATGACGCCCAAGGTGGCCACCAGCGAGAGCAGGAGCGACGTCTTGCGCACCCGCCAGTAGACACCCAGGACGCCCAGGTCGGCGAGCGAGATGGCGGCGGCGATGACGACCGCCGCCAGGGCGGTCTGCGGCAGGTCCTTGAGGAAGCCGGGAAAGAGCACCAGCATGGCGAGGACGACGCCCGCGCCGACCAGGCCGGTGAGCTGGCTCTTGGCGCCGGACTGCGTGGCGACCGCGGTGCGCGACCCGCTGACCGAGATGGCGAAGCCCTGGAACAGCCCGGCGGCGATGTTGGCCGAGCCGACCCCGATCATCTCCTGGTTGGGGTCGACCTCGTCGCCGCGGCGGGCGGCGAAGCTCGTCGAGGTGGCGATCGTGTCGGCCAGCGAGACGAGCACGATGCCGACGGCAGCCGCCGCGAGCACGGCCAGATCGTCCAGGGGCACCGACGGGAACGACGGGACGGGGAAGCCCGAGGGCAGCACGCCGACCGTCTTGACACCCTCGTCGGCCAGGTTGAAGACGGCCGACACGATCGTGGCGCCGCCGACCGCCACGAGCACGGCGGGCACCTTCTTCGTGAGGTGCGGCATGCCGAGCATGATCGCCAGCGTCGCCAGACCGACCACGAGGGTGACCGGGTTGGTGGCGTCGAGCCCGGCGAGGAAGGCCTGGACCTCCGCGACGAAGCCGTCGGCGTCGGTCGAGAAGCCGAAGAGCTTGGGGAGCTGGCCGACGATGATCGTGATGGCCAGCCCGTTCATGTAGCCGGCCTGGACCTCCTTGGAGAGCAGGTCGGCGATGAAGCCGAGCTTGCCGATCCCCAGACCGATCTCGATGACGCCGACCATCAGGGCGAGCATGCCGGCAAAGGCGATGATCGTCGCTGGATCGTCGCTGGCGGCCAGCGGCACGATGGCGGCGAAGATCAGCGGCGAGACGGACGAGTCAGGCCCGAGCACGAGTACGCGCGACGGGCCCATGAGCGCGTAGGCGACCAGACACGCGACGGTGGTGTAGAGGCCGGTCACGGCCGGCACGCCGGCGAGCTCGGCGTAGGCCAGGCCCTGCGGTACGAGAATGGCCGCCAGGACGAGGCCGGCGATCAGGTCGAAGCGCAGCCACCCACGATCGTAGGTACGCAGCACGCCAATCCCGGGGACCCACCCCTGGATCCCCCGGCCGTGATTCTCCCCGTCCTGCTGAGCCTGCTCCGTCGCCACCCTGCTCCTCGCCCCCGCGTCAACCGGATGGTAACATCAGCGCGTGAGCAAGACAGCTTGGCAGCAGCCGCCAGAGAGTGACGGAGCTTCGCGCGACGACCCGGTATTGGCCGATCTGGACGCGCCGTCCAACGCAGCGCCGAACGCCCCGCCCTCCGGCGGCCGGACCCCGTCCGCCGTGTTCCGCGAGCTCAAGCGGCTGGATCTCGCCGTCTACCGCGCGGTTGAGCGCACTCGTACCCCCGCCATCGATAAACCGCTCCGCGAGCTCTCGCGGTTCGCCAACCACTCCAAGCTGTGGCTCGCCATCGCCGCCCCGCTGTTCGTCTTCGGAGGCCGCTCGGGGCGGCGCGCAGCAGCCACGGGCGTCGCCGCCATCGGCGTCAACTCGTTCGTCGTCAACGTCCCGCTCAAGGCCATCGCCCGCCGTCCTCGCCCCGATCGCGAGAGCACCGATGACGACAACGAGCGGCACGTGCGCATGCCGACGTCGCGCTCCTTCCCCTCCGGGCACTCGGCCTCGGCCTTCGCCTTCGCCACGGCCGTCGCCGCCTTCCGGCCGGAACTCGGCTTGGGACTCCGCGGCCTCGCCGCGATCGTCGCCTACTCGCGCGTGCACTCGGGGGTGCACTACCCGGGCGACGTGCTCGTGGGCTCACTCGTCGGCATCGCCGTCGGCGAGAGCACTGCCCTGGCGGCGAAGTCGCTGCTCAAGCGCAAAGCCTGACCTCCCACCGCCTTCACGCGTCACGCCCCACCGCGGGCGGCCTCCTGGTCGCGCCCTTTGCCGGCCGTCGGAGACACGTGACCGAGCGCTTGCACCGAGACCGGGAACGGATGAGGATGGCAGCTACCACTCGGTAGGAGCCGCCGGCCGTGTTCCGGGCGGCTTTGGCCTGCAGGAAGGCGGGCTGGATGATCAAGAAGGCAAAGGCGACCGGGAGCAAGCCGCAGTCGCCCGACCTGCTCGACGCAAGCAGGCAACGCTCGACCGACGACAGCACCGTCGACCGGATTCTGTCGGTGGCCGAACGTCGCTTCGCCGTGAGGGGGTTCACCAACGTGACGGTGCGCGAGATCGCCGCCGAAGCCGGCGTGACTCACCCCGTCATCTACGATCACTTCGGGTCCAAGCAGGGTCTGCTCACCGCCGTGCTCGAGCGGAGCCAGTCCCGGCGGCGCGTCATCACCGCCAGTGGGCTCGCAACCCGGGAAGCCGTCATGGCCCTGGCGCGCGACACCCTCGAGAACAGCCAGGACTACATCAGGATCCTCGGCCGGGCCTTCCTCGACGGCATGCCTCCCGCAGACTGGCCGGGGGGGTATCCGGGCGTCGAGCATGTCCTCGCCCTGCTGACCGCCGAGAGCGATCAGGGCCGGACGAGCGGCTCCGGCCAGGAGACCCGGATGCTCCTGGCAGCCGCCCTCGCGACCCTCGTCGGCTGGATGCTGCTCGAAGACCAGCTCCTCGCGGTCGTCGGCCTCCCGGAGGCCGACCGCGATGCGGCTCGCGAAGAGTTGCTCGGCGCGTTTCAGCGAGTGCTCGAACCTGCCCTCGCGGCGGCCGAGCGTCGCGAGGGACGCTGAAGCTCACGGACAGAGACATCGGACTTGACCCCCACAGGAGGATGAAGATGGGCAAGAAGGCGAAGAAGAGGGCCAGGAAGGCTGAAGAGGCGAGGCTCAAGGCTCAGGCCGAGGAGTTGCAGGCGGAGGAGCAGTTCGTCGAGACGGTGTTCGAGGCGACGCCCGGAGTGCCGAACGCCGCGTCAGCGGAGGTGCGGCCGCCGGCCTCGGAGCCCAAGCCGAAGATGAGCCGCAAGGAGTTCGACCGGGAGCTTGCGAAGCTGCAGGCCGAGCTGGTCAAGGTGCAGCTCTGGGCCCAGGCGACGGGAGCCAAGGTCTGCGTCCTCTTCGAGGGCCGCGACGCGGCCGGCAAGGGCGGCGTCATCAAGCGCATGGCCGAACGGACGAGTCCCCGCGTCTTCCGCGTCGTCGCGCTCCCGGCGCCCACGGAGCGCGAGAAGTCACAGATGTACATCCAGCGCTACATGGCCCACCTCCCCGCCGCCGGCGAGATCATCCTGTTCGACCGCAGCTGGTACAACCGCGCCGGCGTGGAGCGCGTCATGGGCTTCACTCCCGAAGATCAGGTCGAGCGCTTCCTGAGGATGGCGCCGGCCGCGGAGCGAGCGATGATCGATTCGGGCATCATCCTCATCAAGTACTGGCTCGAAGTGAGCAAGGAGAACCAGACCGAACGCTTCAAGGCGCGCATCAACGACGGGCGCAAGATCTGGAAGCTCAGCCCGATGGACCTGGAGAGCCACCGCCGCTGGTACGACTACTCGCGGGCCCGCGACGCCATGTTCGCCGCCACCGACACCGACTTCAGCCCTTGGCACGTGATCGACGCGAACAACAAGCGGCGGGCGCGCCTCAACCTCATCTCGCACTTCCTGAGCGTCGTTCCCTACGAGGAGATCCCGCGGGACGAGGTGAAGCTGCCGGACCGTCAGCCGCCAGAGGGCTACGAGGAGTCGGACTACCCGTTCCGCTACGTCCCCGACATGCACTGATGCCATGAGCACGACGACATGACGGAGCGTGAATCGCCCCGGTACGTCGGGCGTGGTCGCGGTCTTCGTGGAGCCTCGGGTCGCCGAGGTCGAGCGGCGGGAAGCCTGAGCGAGCCTATCCAGACGGTGGCTCAGCGCGCCTTCCGGAGCTGCTCGAGGGTCTTGCCGAGGGCCTTGATCTGCCGGGCAAAGGCTCCGAGGTCCCCGGCCTTCAAGGCCGCCTGGGCGGCCTCGTACTGCGCGTTGGCGCGCTCGGCGAGGCGCGCGAACTGCGCGCTCACCGTACCGCCGCCACCGCCGGGCTCGACCGGCACGCCGCCCCGCGGCACCCCGAAGATCTTGGCCAAGGCAGCGTCCAGCGTCCGTGCCATGACCACGTTCTGCTGCTGCCCGGTGGGGATGTCGGGGTTCGTCGAGGGCGAGCGATAGAAGACGATCATGCGCTGCACCTGCGGCAGCTGAGTCTGCTCCGACTCCAGGTACAGCGGCTGCACGTAGAGCAGCGAGTCCTCGATGGGGACGACGATCAGGTTGCCGAAGATCACCCGTGACCCACTCTGACCCCAGAGCGTGCGCTGCGCAGAGATGGCCGGGTCCTGGTTCACGGCCGCCTCGACCTGGGCCGGCCCGTAGACGCTCAGATTAGCCGGGAACTGGAAGTTCACAGACTTGCCGTAGTTGGGCGGGTCTGACTGCGCTCCAAGCCAGCCGATCATGTTGCTGCGCAGGTTGGGCGTGAACGGCAGGATGAGGACGAACTCCTCGCGCGCCTCCCCGGGCAGGCGCATGATCATGTAGTAGGGGTTCATCTGCCCCGCGCCCGTGATCGAGACGTTCGTGGGGATCTGCCACTGGTCGCCCTTGTTGTAGAGGACGCCGGGGTCTGTCACGTGGTAGGTCGCGAACATCTCGGCCTGCACGGCAAAGAAGCCCTGCGGGTAGCGCACGTGGCGGCGCAGGGCCTGGTCCATCTCGTCGGCAGGTTCGAGCATGCCGGGGAACGCCTTCTCATAGGCGCGAATGATCGGATCGCGCGTATCGAACAGGTAGAAGGCCATCGTGCCGTCGTAGGCGTCGATGACGACCTTGACCGAGTTGCGCACGTAATTGATCCCGCTGATGGGCTGCGAGTAGGGCACGCGGTCGCTGGTCGTGTAGGCGTCGGCGACCCAGGAGAGACGGCCGTTGGCGATAACCATGTAGGGACTGCTGTCGAACGTCAGGAACGGCGCCGCCATGGCCAGGCGCTCCTTGATGTTGTTGAGCATGATGACGCGGCTCTCGTCCGTGATGACCGTCGTCGTCAGGAACTTGAGCGTACCGTAGCGGACGCAGAAGGCGATCCTGTTGAAGAGCGAGGAGATCGGGATGCCCCCGTCGCCGTCGTAGCTGCGGTAGACGTCGCCGCCCTTGCCCGGGTAGTCGAACTCCGGGTTGGTCGTCTTGACGAGTACGTACTCGTTGCCGAGGAGCCCGTAGTAGATGCGCGGCTGTTCGATGTCGAGGACGGGGACGTCTGACTTGACGGGCACATCCTGTACGAGAAAGTCCGGCGACCCATCCGAAGCGACCTGGTTGACGGCCGTCAGCGCGACACCGTACCCGTGCGTGTAGGTGATGTGCTGGTTCACCCAGGTCTGAGCCTGGGTCGGCAGCCCCACCAGGTTCAGCTCGCGCGGCGAGAGCATGGTCTGCACGTACTTGCCCTTGACGCTGTAGCGGTCGACGCTCACGGTCGTGAAGCCATAGTAGGGACGCAGTTGCTGGAGTTGCTTGTAGCTGCGCTGCAGCGTCTCAGGATCCCAGCGGCGGATGTTGTCGATGGTTCCGCTGTTGAGGGTGAGGGCGCGCGAGCTGAGGTCGCCCTCGAGTGCGTAGGGCTCCTCCGCGACGGCCGTGAGGTCGTAGGCGGCGCGCGTGGCGTTCAGGTCGTAGGTGATGTACTCGAGCTCCCTGTCGAGCTCGTTGGGGTTCACGACCAGAGCCTGGAAGGCCGCCGGGACGATGCCGAGCAAGACGATCACCGCCGCGATCCAGCCGCCGGCCGCGTACAGCAGCCAGCGCGGCCGGCGGCTGCGCACGGCGTTGTAGATCATCCAGGCGCCGAGGCCGATGGCCACGACCATCAGGGCGCGGATGATCGGCAGGCGCACGTGCACGTCCGTGAAGCCGGCGCCGAAGACCGCGCCCGCCGTCGAGAAGAGCAGATTCCAGGCCTTGAGCAGGTACCCGAGGCCGCCCACGATGAACAGCGCGGCGAGCAGGGCCGAGAGCTGAGCGACAGCGGGCGTGCGGAGGCTCACACTCTTGGGACGCCAGGCGCGATGGATAACCGTACCGGCCTCGACGCCGTGCTCCGCGGCCTGCTCCGGCGTGGCGCGGAACTCGATGACCTTGAACTGGATCTCGATGCCCTGCAGGGCGAAGTGCACGAGGATCGCTGCGCCGAGGCCGACGAACAGGGTCACGTACAGGAAGGTGTACACATACTGCCAGGCCGGCAGCGTGAAGACGTAGAAGCTGATGTCGTGGCCGAAGATGGGGTCCTCGACGCCGAAGGGCACGCTGTAGAAGGCACGGGTGAACGTGAGCCACGCGCCCGCCGCGCCGAAGCCGACGGCGATCGCCACCAGCGCCGTGAGCAGGAGACCGAGACGGCGGGTCCACAGCGCCGCGTCCGCACGGACGTACTCCATGTCGGCGATGCCCTCGAAGACCTGGTGCCTGGGCGCGCTTCGCCGGGCGATCTCGATGTTGCCGAAGACGACGGCGAAGAACACGCCCGCGAAGAGCGCACCGAGGACGAGACCGAACCAGACCCGCCGCCAGAAGACCATGCGCAGGCCGACCTCGCCGAACCACAGCCAGTCGACGTACAGGCGCATGAACGTCTGCACGGCGACCACGAGCACCACAACGACCGCGGCGACGATCGCGACGCGGTAGATGAGCCGGCGGCGGCGGCGGCGCTGCTCCAGCCACGAGGAGTCCCGCTGCTGCGTGCGCCGCCTGCGCCGGAAGGGCCAGAGCCTCGACATAACGACATTATGGCCTGCCGCAGCCGCGCTGTCGCCCCGAGGCGGCCGCGAGAACGCCGACAGGCGGAGACAGGGTGTGTATGCTACTCCGGAGGCGGCGGCATCGAGGTAGCGCCGCCGATCAAGCTGCGAACCGGAGCGCCGCCGGGCGCGACGCCAAGGAGGATGGTGAAGGGTCTGTCATTCGCGGGACTGGTCGCGGTCGGTGCGCTGCTCCTCTCGATGATCCCGGTGCCCTGCGCGGCCGCCGCATCCGGGCCGTGCACCGTCAACGGCACGCTCCTCGACTTCGCCGGCGCGCCGGCGCCCTGGACCTGGGTCGAGCTCTCCACGTCGGAGGGCGGCGACGAGACCTGGATCGGCGCCGCCCTCACCGGCGGCGACGGATCGTTCGTCATCACGGGAGTGCCGGAGACGACGACGGGCGAGCTCCGCGCGACGGTCGGGAAGGCCACGTACCGGTCCGCCGGGCACGTGTTCACGGCGGCGGGGCCCAACACGGTCGTCCTGCGGCCCGGCCACATCGACGTCGCTCTCAAGCTGCACAAGGACACCAGATGGCGGCCGCCCTTCCTGGTCGAGACGTGGGGCGGCCGCGGCGGCGCTCGGACCTGGGTCGACGGCGACCGGGGCGCGGCCGCCGCGCTGGCCCCGGACTGCATCTCTGCCGTCGCCTACCCCTACAACAACCAAGGCATCGAGTGGTCCGGGGCCGCGATCGGGGTCGCCCCCGGGGTGAGGGCAGGCGCCATCACCTTCGATCAAGCGCAGGCGCGAGGCGCCTGGTTCTCCTCGCCGCAATGGCACTCCGGCGCGCCGGGCACCAGGACGTCCGTGGTCTTCTCCAACTGGCCGGCGAGGTACGTCCTCGGCTTCAGCGGCAGGGAGATCGCGCCCGACGGCCGGACGCGGACGTGGCCGTCGATCATGACCTCGGGCCGGGTCAGCTTCTCCCGATCCTTCCAGATCCCGACGGCGGCGACGCCCGGCTACGTCTACGAGCTGCACATCCTGCGAACCGACGGCGGCAGCCGTCTCGACCTCACTCTGTCCTTCCAGGTGGCCACGCTCACCGCGGCGCCGGTCGCGATCGCCAAGGGCGCGCCGGTCCGCTTGAGCGGCGTCGTCCCGACCAAGGGCCACTGGGGGTCTCAGGCCGGTGCCGCCAAGAACGTCACCCTCTACGCGCGCACGTCCGCGGCCGGTCAGCCGACCGTCTGGGACGCCACGCGCAACGGTTGGACCAAGGTGGGCGCCTACCGGACCGACGGCTCCGGCGCCTATCAGACGGGGCGGCTCAAGCCGAAGCGCACGACCTGGTACGTCCTGCGTTACCCGGGAGACGAGAAGTACTTCCGGGCGTACACATCCGTCGTCAAGGTCACGGTGAAGTAGGCGCGATGTCGCGCCGCCAGAGTCTCAGCGCGGCGGCTCGTCCTCGCCGACCGTGACCTTCAGGTGCTGGCCGGCGCGGACGCCGCCCTCGACGACGAGCGGCGTGCGCAAGTCGGTCATCGAGAGCAACATCCAGAGGCCGATCAACGGCTTCTCGCCGACCTTCTTGTCCATATCCGCGAGGACGTGGAGCCGCCCCACACCCTCGATCTCGACCGTCAGCGGCATCCCGCGGCGCACGTCGCGTCGCACCTCGAAGACCTTGCGCACCTCGTCGTAGTCCCGCCACGGAAAGAGGTCGGCGAAGCTCACCGCGGCGCCCTGCACGGCGTCGAGCGTCGCCTCAAGGGTGCTCTCGGCGATCGGGATCATGATGCGGGGCCTCCCGGCGTCGCCTGCCCCGCTCCCGGCGCCCGCCCCGCCGGCGCGGCCTGCTTGAGCTTGCCGGCCGCGGCGATCATCTCGGCGACGTCTCCCATCTCGAGCGCCTCCAGCGTCTCCCGCGTCTGGAGACTGGTCGTCACGTCCCAGCCGTGCAGCTCGTAGAAGCGGTCGAGCATCTTGTCCCACTCCGCCCGGTCACAGGTGAGGCCGGCGTACGGCCCCTGGGTGATCGGCTCGTCGAAGAAGCGCGGCGGCGGGTAGTTGGCGGCGCGCTCCCAGTCGGTGTGGATCGTGTTGAAGGCCTTCTCCAGGTTGTAGCCGCGCCGCCCGCGCCAGAGCAGCTCGTCGGCTGTGACCTCGACGCCCATGGCGGCGCTCAGCTCCTCCGCCAGGTCCTCGTTCTCGACCGCGTAGGCGGCGAGGTACGAGGACGTGTAGTTGCAGACGCCGAGAGCGTCCTCGGCCTGCTTGGCGCGCAGCATCCAGAAGACGGCCTCGGGGATGGCCGGGTCGTAGGCGTAGTCGTCCCAGACCTGGTTGTGCGGGCCGGTCGTGAAGGCCGGGTAGACGGCCCCGCGCAGGTGGCGGCCGGCGACCGGCGAGGTGGCCACCCCGAGTCCCCAGCCTGGGGCGACCCGGAACGGGTCAAGCGTGTCCTGCCCCATCTGCGAGGTGGCGAACCTCTCCGAGCCTTGGCCGAGCCGGGCGGCGGCGGCGACCACACCGTCGGCGAGGAAGTCGCCGAAGCCCTCCCGGTAGGCGATCTTCCTGATGAGCTCCACGACGACGTCGCCGTCGCCCCAGACCAGCTCCAGGCCGTCGGTGTCGGCCTTGGTCAGCAAGCCCTTCTCGTAGGCCTCGAAGGCCCACGCGATGGGCACGTGCGTGTTGTCGCCGTCGAGGCCGAGGTCGTTGCAGAGCAGGTCGCCGGCCAGCGACGCCTTCGGATCCGTGACGTCCATCTTCTGCGACCACAGCACGGCGTTGCACCAGTAGCCCTGGGCGTGCATGCCGGCGTACTTGCCGTCGTCGATCTTCATGTAGGGCATGCAGCTGATCGGGCAGGAGATGCAGCCGAAGATCTTCTGCATGTGCGACGGCACCCCCGCGCGCCGGCCGCAGAGCTCCTCGCGCTTCTCCGGCGGCCACCACTCTTCCTGGGCGTTGCGCACCGTGGCGAAGCCGTCGGGGTACTCCTTGGTGTGCTCGGCAAGGTAGCACTGCACGACGAGACCTTCGTTGCGCATCGCGTGCGAGTAGGGCGAGGCGTCGATCTTGTGGCGAGACACGTCGACCGCCGCCATGAACCGCTCGGGATCGGCGACCTCGACGGCCCCGCGGCCGTCGACGGCGATCGCCTTGAGGCGCTTGTCGCCCATGACGCACCCGACACCCGAGCCGCCCGCCACCTTGCCGCCGGTGTTCACGATGCTGGCGCCCTTGACGCGGTGCTCGCCGGCAGGGCCGATGGCGGCGACGGCGACGGTCTTCGAGCGCAGCTCGCTGCGTAGAGCCAGCTCGGTCTCGCCGATCGTCTTGCCCCAGAGGAAGGCGGCGTCACGAAGCTCGGCTTTGCCGTCGTGCACCCAGAGGTACACGGGCAGTTCAGCCTTGCCCTTGATGACGATGTGGTCGAAGCCGGCGAACTTGAGCATAGGGCCGAAGTTGCCGCCCATGTTGGCCGAGCCCTTGCCGCCGCTGAAGACGTTGATCGTGTCGACGGACGTGCGGCACGCCGAGGGAACCAGCGTGCCGCCCAGCGCCCCGGCGCCGAAGAGCAGCGGGTTGGCCGGATCCGACCAGCGCGTGCCGGGGGGTGTCTCGCTCAACAACAGCCAGCTGTTCAGCATCTGGCCGCCGATCCAGCGCCGCGCGTACGGCTCGGTCCGATCGACCTGCAGCTCGCCGGTGGACAGATCGACGCGCAGGATGCGGTTGGTGATCGCGCCGCCGATCGCGCCGCGCATCTCGTCGGAGAAGGTCATTGCGCCTCCTCACCACCGGGCGCCAGGTCGGCGGGGCTGATCGTGAGCACTCCGTAGGCGCAATACCTCGCGCAGAGCTGTTCCGGCTCGCCGGCACAGTCGTCGCAGGTGGAATCGATGGACCACTCCACGATGCCGTTCTGGTTGTTGCGCGTCACCGAGATGCTGGAGAAGGCGGGCGAGAACGCCCGCCGGTGGTGATAGGAGCACGCCAGCGCGCAGCACTGGCAGGCGCGGCACTGTTCTATGTGATGCCTCTTGGCGGCGAAGCGCGGCTGCTTAACCTCCGCGAACGGCGAGAGATGGTCCTTCTCAACGAAGATCGACATCGACGGCTGCTCCTTTGGTCGCAGGGATGCCGCGGCCGGAGAGCGAGGGCATGGGCACGCCGGAACCCTGGGGGGAGAGAGACGGGCGGATCTGTGACGAGCAAGCGGTCACGTCACCCCTCACCGGGACATCGCCGACGCCCCGGTAACGCCGGGCGTGCCCATGCACACCCCGCTGCCCTCAGTCTAGCGAAGCAGGCACGAAACACCACAGGCGCCCCGTTGACCCGGCGGAGGGCAACTCCCCTCGAGGGCGCCTCGTCAGGGTCGCTGCCGCGCGCCGGCCACTGCGTGCGGGCGCCCCTGGTGCTTCAGAACCGGCAGGTTCGAGCCGATGTTGCAGAGAGGACTGCGAGCGTGTATGCTGCCGGTATTGTGCGATCTGTCACAAACTTCTGAGGAGGTGCTGAGATGGCCAAGAACACCGATCGAGGTCGGGAGCGTATGACCTGGGGGCAGTGCGGTGAGGCGCTCGCGCACCTTCAGGACTCCCTCTTCGTCGACCGCGACCTGTGGGTCCTGGGCAACATGGGCAGCCGCTCTCTGCGCGCAACCGGCGGCGCCACCCGGGGCACCCGCTAGTCAGGCGTGACCGGCCAGTCCGCCGGAGCCGCCGGGCGGGCGTTCGATGCTGCCCGCCGGCACGTGCTGGGACGCCGCGCGCTGCGCTTGGCCGTCGGCTTCGTCCTCGTGGGGATTGGCCTTCTCGGTCTCCTCATGCCCCTCCTGCCCGGCTGGCTGCTGATCTTCGTCGGCCTGGCCGTGATCGGCGTCAAGCACCCCTTCGTCGAGCGGCTCAAGGAGCGAGTCCGCGAGAAGGCGCAGCCTCCATCGCGAGGCCGCCCCTGACGTGGACGACGTCACCTTGAAGCCCAGCCGCGCGTGACGCGGCGGCCACGGCGAGCAGTCACATGCCAAGACGACCGGACGGCGAACAGCCGCCGGTCGTTTCGCCTGCGCGAAGGGGCGGCGAGCGAAACGCACATCGCTCGCCGCCCCTTCGCGTCCCGCCGGCGCCGCTCCCAGCGGTGCCGGCGGACCTGATCAGAACTTAGGCTGGATCGGGGAGAAGGAGGCGAAAACCGGCTCGGCCCTGCGCTCACCGCACTTCGGGCACACGGCTTTCTCGTCGCGCTCGTCGAACTTGCAGGAGATCTCGAACCGCTCGCCGCAGGCTAGACACTTGTACTCGTAGATCGGCATGCACACACTCCCCCGAGCTGTCTGGATCGTACCCGCCATCATTCTACGACATCGGACGGCCCAAGGCGGGGGGACCCGCCGGCCTGCACGATGTCGGCGCAAGCCCGGCGCCGCACCGCATCGTCGACCGATACGGCGATCTCGAGGCCCGCGGCCGCGGCGACGAACACGACGTCGCGGACGACGCCGCCGGTGGCCGCCTCGACGGCCAGGGCATAGGCGGCCCCCTGCGGCGCGTACCGCTCCCGTAACGTCCCGGGATCGGCGACCCGATCGGTCTTGTAGTCGACGACGATCCACTCAGCCCCGTCCCGGTAGAGCAGATCGACGGCGCCGCTCACGATCGTCCCCCCGACCACCACCCCGACGGGCACCTCGCGATACACCTCAGGGCTGCGCGCTGCGGCGCGCACCGGCGCCGCCCGCCAGCAGGCGTCGGCCAATTCCGCCGCACGCTCCGCAAGATCGGGGCGGCCGAGCTCGTCGCAGGCCGCGGCGGCCTGACGCCGCGGGGAGCCCGCGTCATCCAGATCGCAGAGTTCCATGGCCCGGTGAACGGCCGAGCCCAGCGCCAGGGCGCCGGCGCGGCCGGGCGGCGCCCCGGGACCACCGGCCCGCACCGCATCGTCGACCCGCTCCAGCGCGCTCGGGCTGGTGGCCGGCGCGGGTCGCCCCGCGCGCTCGAGCATCTGGGCGCGCTCGCGTGCCCACGCATCGCGAGTCGCAAGAAGCGAGCCCACATCCGGCGTTGCCGCTCCCTGCAACCGCTCCGGGGGCTCCGCCGGAGCCAGCACCAGCAAGCCGTCCCGCTCTCCCCGCTCGATCACGGAGCCCGGCGCCGGCAGCCACCCGGCCAACGGCCCGAGGAGCACGGCCGACGGCTTGCCGTCGGCGTTCCTCAGGCTGCCGAAACAGGAGATCACGAGGCGATCGCGGGCCCGCGTCAGCGCGACGTACAGCAGACGGCGCGACTCGCTGGCCTCCATCAGCTGCTCGTGGTCCCGGATCTTTACGAACGCCTCCGGCAGCAGTTCCTGGGTCGCCCCAGGCAGGTCGACCTTGAGCTTCACGGCCACGCGCCGCGACCGGCGATCGACAAGCGGTTTGGCCGCGCCTCCCCCGCCACGGCTCGCAAGAGCGGCTCCGGCCAGCACGACGATCGGATACTCCAGCCCCTTGGCGCGATGAATCGTGAGCACGTGGACCACGTCGGCGTCGTCGCCGGCCTGCGACTCCTGCTCCCCGCCCGTGTCCCCGGCCTCGGCCGCCCACCTGATGAAGGCGCCGAGGCCGCCGCCGCCGGCGTCGACGAAGGCCCTGGCCCGCTCGACGAGCTTGTCGAGATTGGCCAGGGCCTGCACGGCGCCGTCTCCGGTCGCAGCCAGGAACTCCTCGGCCTGCGTCGCCCGCAGCAGCTCTCCCAGCAGTTCGTCAATCCCGAGCTCGCCGCGCCGCTCGTGCAGAGTTCGCAGGAGGGACAGAGCCGTTGCGATCCCGAACTCACCTTGAGGTTGAGACTGAGAGAAAGGCTCGAACCTGCCGCCCGCCGCCCAGAAGCGCACGAGGTCGTCGTCGCTGAACCCGAAGAGAGATGAATGGAGGGCGCCATAGACGGCGGGACCGTCGGTCGGATCGTCGATCGCCCGCAGGCAGAGGAGCACATCGCTGACCTCGCGCCGGCCGAAGTACGTCTTGCCGCCCTCCACACGATACGAAACGCCGGCCTCGCGCAACGCCTGCTCGTAGGTCTCGAGGCCCGTCGTCGCGCGCACGAGGATCGCGACGTCGCCCCAGGCGGCCGGACGGGTGGTCTCGACACCGGCGCCCCGGCGCTCCCGCTCGCAGACGGCCCAGGCCCCGGTCTGGTCGTCGTGAATCTCGCACAGGAGCGCCGCCAGCGCGCGCGCCTCGTCGCGCCGGGCGGCGTCGCTCCCGCCGGCCTCGCGCCCATAGCGCGGTCCGAGGAGCAGCGACGCTCGGGGTCCGTCACTCTGCGGGCGAAACGCCACGACGCCCTGGTAGCCGGGCTGACGGCCTTCCCCGCGATCCTCCTCGAACACAGTTGCGAACACGTCGTTGATCCAGTCGACGAGCGGCGGCGTCGTACGGAAGTTCTGGCTAATGGCCAGCACCTCGCCGCCGTCGTCGCGCTGGCCGGCCACCAGCGCCTTGACTTGGTCGTAGAGGGCGATATCGGCCCGCCGGAAGCGGTAGATCGACTGCTTGGGATCGCCGACGATGAAGAGTTTGCCGGGCTCGAGCGCGACGTCGCGCCACGTGCTCGCGACAGGCTCCCGTTCGCAGAGGAGGAAGACGGACTCCGCCTGCAGAGGATCGGTGTCCTGGAACTCGTCGACGAGGATGTAGGCGAACCGCCGCTGCAGGGCCCCCCGCGTCTGCAGGTCGCGGACGAGGAGGTCGCGCAGCTGGCCAAGCAGGTCGGTGAAGTCGAGGCGTCCGGCGGCCAGCTGCGCCGCGCCGGCCCAGCGCGCGAACGCGTCGGCGACGGCGACGGCGAGACCGGTGACGTGCTCACTGAAGGCGTCGCGCAGAGTCCGGACGTCGTCGGCCACGCGGGCATAGCGCTGCAGGAACTCCTCCTTGCCGGCACGACCGTTCTCCCAGCTCGTCTGACGGCCCCCCGGCCCGTTCTTGCCCGTCTTGACCGGCAGCCGGAAGAGCATGGCCGTCAAGCCGTCAAGGTCGCAGGATCCGCCGTTGGCGGCCGCGCTGCAGGCCTCGAAAGCCTCCAGCACCTCCAGCGCCTGGAGGTAGCCGCCGTCCGTCGTGTCCGTGCAGGCGTGCAGGCAGTGCTCCCGCAGGTGGAGCACGGGGCCGAGCAGCGCGACGACGCCGGCGGCGACGTCGGGCGCCGGCCGCGGGTCGGGGGCGGGGTCGACGTCGTAGCGCTCGCCGAACAGGCCGCCCACCGCCAGCTCGCGGATGTGCTCCAGCCTGACGCCGATCTGCAGCAGCCGCTGGAGCCACGCGCGGGGTCGCTCGTAGCCGCGGCCCCCTACCGCGAGCTCCGTGAGCCACGCGTCCCACAGGCGGCCGGACTCGAGCTCGCCTGAGAGCTGATCGAGCTGCTCGAAGGCGGGATCGATGGCGGCCTCGACCGCGAACTCGCGCAGCAGGCGCCCGGCGAAACCGTGGATCGTGCTGATCGGCGCGTCGTCGAGAGCCTCGAGGGCGGCGCCGACTGTGAGGGCCCGCGCGCTGCCCTCTTCCGCCGCCGCGGAGAGCTGCTCGAATCGCTCGCGGATGCGCTGCCGCAGCTCGCCGGCGGCCTTCTCGGTGAAGGTGATGGCCGCCACCCGGCGCACGTCGCCCCTGCCGCGCTCCTCGTCGAGGACGCATGCCACGTAGCGCTCGACGAGCACGCTCGTCTTGCCGGTGCCCGCGCTTGCTTCGAGCAGGAAGGTGGTCCCGAGCTCGGTCACGACCCGGTCGCGAACCGCCTGATCCGAGACGCTTGACTGGGCCTGTGTCATGCGTCGCCCCCCTCGTCGACGTCCGCAGCATCCTCGCCGGCGACCTCGCCGCTCTGCAGAGCAACGAGGGACGCCAGACGCTCGTCGCGACGCTTGCGCGCGAGTGTCCACGACGACGCCCCACAGGCGTACCGCACGTCGCAGTACTCGCAGCGGCCGGCGGGCGAACGGGCGAAGACCCCGGCAGCCGTGAGGCTGATGATCTCGCCGACCACGGCCGCGAGCCGCGCCTCGGTCTCGGTCGGCGACGACGTCAGCGGCACGGCTTTGAACGAGCCGCGCCGGGTCACGGCCTGATACAGGCAGTCGATCTCCTGCTCGTCCTCGCTCTCGCCCGGGTCCTCGCCGCCCAGATCCGCCGCCTGCGCGACGGCAAGCCGGTACACAGGCAGTTGCACGCTCAGGCCGGCGGCGACCCGCCGCGCCTCCGTCTCGCCCTTGCCCGTCTTGTAGTCGATGACGCGCGCCCCGCGGCCGGTGCGGTCGACACGATCGATGCGCCCGGAGAACCACACGCGGCGCCCGCCGGCAAGCTCGAGCCCGACCGGCCGCCCCTCTGCATCGCCGAAACGCCACTCGACGAGCGCCGGCCACCCGTCACCCTGGAAGACCGGGTCGCGCCGCACGGCTTCGAGCAGGTCTTCGAGCAGGGCGGCGCGACGCGCCCCCCAGGAGAGGTCGTCGCCGGTCACGCCCCGCCGTTCGGCCCGGGCGCAGCACTCATCGTGCGCGGCCTCGACCGCGAGCAGCGCCTCGTCCAACCTCAGGTCGCGGGCGATGACCGCGGCGAAGGCGCGCTCGAGGATCTCGTGCGCCAGCGAGCCGAACTCGAGCGGGTCGATCTCCAGGCCCTCGTCCGGCTCCTCCGGCGCGACAAGGTCGAGGACGTCGCGCAGAAGGAAGGCGAAGGGGCAGTCGAGATAGCGCTCGAGAGACGTTGGGCGAAGCTCGGCCGAGAACGGATCGCGGGCCGCGAGAGCCTCCCGGGCCTCGCCGCCGAGGAGGCCGTCCCAAGGGCCGAGAACGGGGTCGCGCCAGGCCCGCCAGGCCGGCCAGGCGGCGGGGCGCACCCGATGGTTGCTCGAGCACGCCGCGCAGGTACTCGCCGGCGGCGCCCGGACTCGCGGCGCCCAGCGTGAGGAGATCGCCGACGTCGCGTTCGCGCGCGTCGATCCACACCCCGCCGGACACCGCGGTGTCGCCCGAACGGCCCGCGACACGCCGCCAGACGGGCCGCAAGGGCGCTCCGCTCAGGAACTCGTCGAGGCCCACGGGATGCCCGGCCACTGACGACGCCAGGCGCAGGAGCAGACGCGATGGGAGCCGGGGGCGGCCGGTGGCGGCCTCCGTGCGCGGCACGATCAGGACGAGGCGCGCCCGGGCGGCCTCGCAGGCGAGCGCGAAGAGGAACACGGATTCGGCGTCGCGAGCCTCGGCGAGCGGCAGCCTGACGCCGAGCGCCGCCGACACCTGACGGCGCTCCGTGTCGCCGAGGATCGGGTCGGGACGGCCGCGCGCCGGAAAGCCGCCCTCGCTCAGCCCAGCCACCACCACGGTATGGAAGCGCACGCCGCGCAGGTCGAGCGGTGTGAGCACGGCGACGCCCTCACGACCGACGCGTCCGACGGGGACGCGGGCGGCAGCGAGCTGCTCGCGGAGGACGGCGGCCATCTCGGCGGGGCCGACCGCCTCGTCCACGACGGCGAGCGAGCGCAGCCGGCCGACGACGTCGGTCACGGCGACCGCGAGCTCCCGTTCGAAGACGCGCGCGGCCATGGTGGACAGCCAGTCGGCCCAGGCGGACCAGCCGGCCCGCTCCGGGAGATCGGCGAACGCGGCGGCGAGCGACACCGCGGCGGCCTCCAGGCCTCTCGCCGCCGTCAGTCGCCGGCGCACATACCCGACTCGTTCGCCGTCCTCGTCGTCCTCAGCTTCACCGCCGGCGACGAGCTCCGCCAGGCGCCGCTCGTGCCCGTGACAGCGGCGGCGCAGGCGCTCGGTCCACTGATCGAGCCCACAGACGACGCCCGCCTTGCGCGCCTCATCCGCCCAGAGCGCCGAGCCGGCGAACGGCCCGCTCTCACCGGCGGCGCGAGGAACCGCGACCGCGAAGAGGTCGAGCACCGAGCGCCGCGAGAACGGCTTGCCCGCCGCCGGTGCCATGCAGTCGAGGAGACGCTGCACGAGGCGCGTGCCCACCGCGTGGTCGGGCCGGCGGCAGGCGACAGGGAGCCCGGCCCGCACGAGCCCGGCCGCGAACCGCTCGACGTCGTCGGCGTGCGGCACGACGAGCGCGCACTCCCAGCACCCCGCCGCGCCGCCGTCCCCCAGAGCCGCGAGCACCTCCCGCACGGCCTCGGTGAGCTCGCCACGCTCGTCCGACACCGAGACGACGGCGACCCCGCGGTCGCCGACCACCTCCGTGACCGAGCCAGGCGTGTGCGCGGGCGAGAAGGCGGCGGCGACGTGGTCGAGGTCGCCGGCGGGCGGGGGCGGGTCGCGCCGCCATTCCGCGAGCCCGGCCGCGCCGGCGATCCGCAGCGCCGGCGCGTCGGCATCGCCACCGCCTCTCGGCCACGGGACGAACAGGTCGGCGCCCGCCGCGAGAAGGGCGCCCACGAACGCGGCCTGCGCCTCGTTGAGGTCGTAGAGGCCGTACAGGATGATGGCCGGCAGGCCGGGCGTCGCGGCTCCGTCCTGCGGTCCGTCCGCCTCGCGCGGCGCCACGGCCCGCGCTGCTTGCGCGAGGACCGCGGCGTCGTCGGCCACGTCGAGCCGCGTGAGCTCGGCGCAGTAGGCGGCGTAGAGCTGCTCGAGATCCGCCGCCTTCGGCCGCGCCGAGGCGGCCGCCCACCCGGACCGCGGCTCGACGCGCGCCTGGCGCAGATCCTCGAACGTCGCAGCCAGAGCCCGCGCGAAGTGCGGGCGTTCGCTCACGGGGCCGAAGTAGCGCAGGCCCGCGCCCGCTCGCTGCTCCGCCACCAGACGCCGAACGAGGCGTTCGCGGACCAGGCTGCTGAGCGGGCGCGGCGGCACGCCGCTCTCCCTGGTGGCCACATCCGTTGCCAGATGTGACAACGTGACAACGGAGATGTTGGCGACGGCGCCGAGGCCGCGGATCAGGTGATCGGTGAGGTAGCCGCGCAACGCCCCGGAACCGACGACGATGGTGAGAGGCGCGAGCGGACGTCCGTCACGAAGCTCGCGCACGCGGGCGAGCAGGGCGTCTTCGAGCTCGGCGAAGCGCCCGCTCAGGAGCACCCCACGCAAAGGATCACGTCCTGGGATCATTGTCCCGGCAGCCTACCACGGCGGCCGGACGGACCCGAGGCGGCCCGGCGAGCAGTCGTCGCAGGGGAGCGGCGATCACCGCCTCAGGTGAACGCCCGGATGAGGTCGTCGTGCTCGGGGTAGGCGGCGAGCAGCGCCTCCCGTTCGCCCAGCTCGAAGTCCTCGAACGCGAACCCCGGGGTGACGACGCAGCTCGCGAGCGACCAGGCGCGGTCCGCCGGCAGGTGAAGCCCGCCGGCCAGCCGCGCCCCCTGCCAGCATCCCGCGGGCGCCAGCACCTGGGGGACGAGGCTCTCCCCCGTCTCTCCCCCGTCAGGATCGCCGGGGTCGCCGAGGACGCCGCGCCGCAGCTCTCCTTCAGACGTGAGCAGAACGAGCTCCAGCGGCAGCCCGCCCTGAAAGACCCAGAGCTCGTCGCTGGTCAGGCGATGGAGGCGGCTGATGGCCTCCCCAGGCACGAGAAAGAGGATCGCCGTGCACGCCGGCCGCCGGCCGCGGGGTGTACCCACGGTATCGACGGCGCGATAGGTCTCGCGGAACAACCCTCCCTCCGGGTGCGGCTCAAGCCCGAGCACGCGCGCCAGCTCTGCGACCGTCGGTCTCATGGCGCGACTCAAGCACCGCCCGGCAGGATCCGCAAGCACCCGTGCGGCCGCATTCCGCAGGCCTACGCTTTCGGCCAAGGCGGCCGGGTCAAGATCACGGGCCACGTCGGCCTTCATCGACTCACGAGAACCTCAGTGCCAGGGTGCGATCATGAAGAGGCGGCGGGCACCCACTCGAGCGTCACGGCCGAGTGCTCGAACCCGAGGCCAGGCGAGTCACCTTCGAGGACCAGCCATGGAGCGGCCATCTGGTCTTCACGTACCTTGGCCCGCTTCGCGTGGTCCTGGTTCTCAAGAAGGTGATTGCCGGCACGTCACGACGGCCGCCGACATGGAAAAGCCCCCTCTCTCCCGGCGGAGGAGGGGGCTTCCGTAGCAAGCCGTAAGCCGGATCCTGTCGTGGGTGGCCATCCATCTTGGACGTTCGTTGCCGAACGCCTCGTGCGACCTAACCCGGGAGCCTCGGACGAGCAGCCCTCAAACGCTCCCCTATTTGGTCTTGCACCGGGCGGGGCTTGCCGAGCCGGCCTGTCGCCAGGACCGCTGGTGAGCTCTTACCTCACCGTTTCACCCTTGCCCGCACCTCCGAAGAGGCCGCTGGCGGTCTGCTCTCTGTTGCGCTTTCCCTCGGGTTTCCCCGGCTGGACGTTATCCAGCGCCCTGCTCTGCGGTGTCCGGACTTTCCTCGACGGCTGCCTCGCGCGCTCCGAGGAGCGGCGCAACGCAGGCTCGCCGCGGCCACCTGGCTTGCACTCTCAGTGTATCAGGCGACGCAAGAACGCGATCGCCGGCGGCGCCGGCCTCGGACGGCCCCGGCGGGCGGCGCCCGGAGGGCGGCGAACCCGAGACGATGGGGCAGCGTCACCTCGAGCACCAGCGGGCAAGGAGGACTCCGATGAGCCGAACGTTGATGAATCCCCTCGCGCCGGTGAAGGCGCGGAGCCGCCGAGTCGGCCTCGCGGCGCTCGCCGTAGCGGTCGCGCTCGCTCTCACCGCGCCGCTCGTGCTCGGCGCCTGCGGCGATGAGCAGCCGGCGGCGCCCTCCGGCTCTCCGAGCATCACCGGCCTCGTCAAGACCGCGGCCGCCGGAACCGACGGCGTCACGGTTTCCTCTCTTCTCGTCACGCAGGGCACCGGCGACTACGACAAGGCCCAGGTGACCGCGACCGCCGACACGGCCTGGTATCGGGCGAGCGGCGACAAGGTCGAGCCGATCGAGGCGCCGGCCGCGGCCGCCCTCATCGGCAAGCGGGTCGAGGTGCAGTTCACCGGCCCGGTCGCCGAGTCGTACCCGGTACAGGCGGCCGCCGGCTGGGTGATCGTGCACGAGTGACGGCCGCCTGCGAGGACGCCTGCCTCTGATCAGACGCAGGGTCCGTCAGCCGCGCAGCGCGGGGCTGAGCTCGGCCGCCGCGGCCTCGTCCAGCAGCCAGAGCAGCTCGCCGTGCACCGGCGCGACCGCCTGGGCCGGCACGGCCCGCGGCACGCGCAGCCCCTCCAGAACCTCGGCGACCATGCCGGCCTTGTCGGCGCCGCTGACGATGAACCAGACGCGGCGTGCGGCATTGATCACCGGGCGGGTGATCGTCACTCTCGGCGACCCGTCCGGCGCCTGCGTCGCCACGGCCAGCAGATCCTCCTCGTCGAGCGCCTGGCTCTGGGGGAAGAGCGAAGCGGTGTGCCCGTCCTTGCCCAGCCCGAGGTGGATGAGGTCGAAGACCGGCAACTCGCTCCGCGGCCGCTCCTGAGTGGCCAAGGCCTCCAGCTCCCGCTGGTAGGCGGTGGCCGCCTGCTCGGGCTCCTCCTCCCCGTGCACGCGATGGACGTTCACCGGAGGCACCGGCACGTGCCTGATGAAGGCGTCACGTGCCATACCGAAGTTGCTGGCCGGCTCGTCCGGATCGACGCATCTCTCGTCCGACCAGTACAGGTGGACGCGCCGCCACGGCACCTTCTGGCTGAACTGCTGACGGGCCAGCATGCCGTAGAAGGAGCGCGGCGTCTCGCCGCCGCTCAGGGCGACGACGAAACGGCCGCGCGCCGCTGCCGCCTCCTGGGCCGCCAGCGCGAACAGGTCGGCGGCCCTCAGCGCCAAGGTCTCGGCGTCGGGCAGGATCTCGATGCTCATGTCTCTCTCCTCACACCCTCACTGCCCGCCGCGGGCCGTGATCGGCCGGCGCCAGGCGCGGCCGTCGGCGGCGAGCAGCGCGTCGGCCGCTTCCGGCCCCCAGCTCCCCGCCTCGTACATCGGAATCGGCGCTTCCGGGCGCCGGCTCCATGCGTCCAGCACCGGCCCAACAATGCGCCACGCCTCCTCGGCCTGGTCGGCGCGAGTGAACAGCGTCATGTCGCCCTCCATCACGTCGATCAGGACGGTCTCGTAGGCGCGAAACGGCAGTTCGTAGAGCGTCCCGCCGTAGGAGTACTGCATCGCCACGGGCTGAAGCTCCATCCCGTGGCCCGGGACCTTGGACTCGATGTGCAGGGCGAACCCCTCTTCCGGCTGGACGCGAAGCACGAGCACGTTGGGTTCGAGACCCTCGGCGGACCCCGCGTCGCGGAAGATCTGCACGGGGGGCCGCTTGAACTGGATCGCGATCTCGGTGAGCTGTCCCGCCATCCGCTTGCCGGTGCGCAGATAGAAGGGCACCCCCTGCCAGCGCCAGTTGTCGACGAGCAGCTTGAGCGCGGCGAAGGTCTCCGTCGAGGAGTCCGGCGGAATGCCGTTCTCGGCCCGATAGGCGACGGCGATCTGGTCGTTCACCATGCCGTGGGCGTACTGACCACGAACAGCCGAGCTCGGGACGCGCTCGACCGGACGGACCGAGCGCAACACCTTGAGCTTCTCGTCGCGCACCGCGTCGGCGTCGAAGGCCACCGGCGGTTCCATCGCCACGAGCGTGAACAGCTGGATGAGGTGCGGTGTGAGCATGTCGCGGAGGGCGCCGGCCCGCTCGTAGTACGGGCCGCGGTCGCCGATGCCGATCGTCTCGGCCGCCGTGATCTGGACGTGGTCGACGAAGCGACGGTTCCAGATCGGTTCGAAGATGCCGTTGGCGAAGCGCAGTACCAGCAGGTTCTGCACCGTCTCCTTGGCGAGGTAGTGATCGATGCGGTACACCTGACGCTCGCTGAAGGCCTCGCTGATGTCGCGGTCGAGGTCTATGGCCGTCTGGAGATCGCTGCCGAACGGCTTCTCGACGACGATGCGCGTCCAGCCGGCGACGGGCTCGCCCTGGGCGTGCTCCGCGTCGGAGGCGCCGCGCCGCGCCAGCCCCGCGGCGTCGAGCCGGCGCACGATCACCGGGAACTGATCGGGCGGCGTCGCCAGGTAGAAGAGGCGGTTGCCGCCGGAGCCGTTCTCACGGTCGAGCTCGTCCAGCACGCCGGCCAGCCGCCGGTAGCCCTCGGGATCGTCGAGCTCGCCGTGCACCCAGCGCGGGGTCTCGAGCACGGACTCACAGAGAGCGTCATCGACCTGCTGGCCGTAGTGATCGTCGATCGCCTTGCGCAGCACCGCGCGGAACGACTCGTCGTCGAGGGGCTTGCGGCCGTAGCCGACGATCGTCAGGCCGCACGGCAGCACGCCGTGACACTGCAGATCGTAGAGCGCCGGCATGAGTTTGCGGTGCGTGAGATCGCCGGTCGCCCCGAAGATCACGAGGCTGCACGGGTCCGGGTGACGCGGGCCGCCGAAGGGCGACGGCGTCCCAGACTCGACGCGGACGTTCATGCGCCCTTCTCCTTCTCTCTCACGGCGTGGCCGCCGAACTCCTTGCGCAGGGCGGCCAGGACCTTGCCACCGAACGTCTCGTCCTGGCGCGAGCGAAAGCGCATGAAGAGGCTGTTGGCGATCACCGGCATGGGAACACTGTGGGCGATCGCCTGCTCGACCGTCCAGCGGCCTTCGCCTGTGTCCTCGACGTAGCCGGTGATGGTCTGCAGGCCCGGGTCCTTGCGGAAGGCGTCGGCGGCCAGCTCGAGCAGCCACGAGCGGACGACGCTGCCGTTGTTCCAGAGGTCGGCTATGGCCGCGAGGTCGAGCTCCCACTCCGTCGCCTCGAGCAACTCGAAGCCCTCGGCGTAGGCCTGCATGAGGCCGTACTCGATGCCGTTGTGGACCATCTTGACGAAGTGGCCGCTGCCGTGGCCGCCCATGTACTCGTAGCCGTGGCCTGGCGGCGCCAGGGTTTGGAGCAGCGGCTCGATGTGGTCGTAGGCCGACCGATCGCCGCCGACCATCAGGCAGTAGCCGAGCTCGAGCCCCCAGACGCCGCCGCTCGTGCCGGCGTCGAGGTAGCGGATGCCGCGGGGCGCTAGGGCCGCCCCCCGCTCGATGTCGAGCTGGAAGGGCGAGTTGCCGCCGTCGACGAGGATGTCGCCCTCGGCGAGGAGCGGCATGAGCTCTTCGATCGCCTCCTGCGTCGGCGCGCCGTGCGGCAGCATGAGCCAGATCACGCGCGGCGCGGCCAGGGCCGCGACGACGTCAGTCAGGTCATGGACCGGGGTGACGCCCTCGGCGGACAGCACCTCCGCCTTGGCGTAGGTGCGGTTCCAGACGACGACGCGATGGCCGCCGCGCGCGAGGCGGCGGGCCATGTTGGCGCCCATGCGCCCGAGCCCGATCATGGCGATGTCCATGTGGCTCTCCTCCTCTTCCTCACGGGCCGCGCCGGCTATGCGTCGAGCGCCTCGGCGACGAGACCGGCGAGCCTCGTGAGGCTCGCCGGCACGTCGTCGCCGAGGCAGACGCGCAGGGCGCGACAGTCGTGCGCCCGCAACGCGGCGAGGTCGCCGCGCGCCTGGGCGCGCTTGAGCACGCTGAAGCTGTAGGGCTGCCCGGGGATCGCGACGTCGACCGGGTCGTGCCCGACGAGCTGCAGGAAGAGGCCGCGGTTGGGCCCTCCCTTGTGGTACTGCCCGGTGGAGTGCAGGTACCGCGGCCCGAAGCCGAGCGTCGTCGCCAGACACAGGCCGTCGCGCAGCCGCAGGCGCAGGGCCTGCAGCTGGTCCCGCACGGCCGGGCCCGGCGCGACGTAGGCCTGCAGGGCGACGTAGTCGCCGGGGCGGGCCTGCGCCACAAAGGCGCGCAGGGCCTCTGCCATGCCCTCGTCGCCCATCGCGTACGAGAATCGTTCCCCGCCCTCGTCAGTCGTCTCCGGCAGAGCGCCGTCGGCCGCGTAGGCGGCCAGCAGTCGCCTGGTGGCGTCCTTGCTCTCCTGGACGTTGGGCTGGTCGAAGGGATCGATGCCGAGCACGATGCCGGCGGCGGCGGTAGCGAGCTCCCAGCGCAGCATCTCGCCGCCGATGTCGTAGACGTCGGCCAGCTCGTGCTCGAGCAGCGGATGCCCCGCCGCGGCGAGTGCGGCGAGCGCCTCCGACGTCGCCGCGGCCTCGCATCCGCCATTCGCCACGCGCAGGACGCAGAAGACCCGGTCGCGGCCGTAGCGCTCCGGCGATGCCGGCGGCTCGAGGTCGACCGGCAGGATCCCGACCCCCTCCTTGCCCGTGCTCTCGGCGACGAGCTGCTCGATCCAGGCGCCGAGCGGCGCCACGGCCGGGTCGCAGACGAGGGTGAGCTTGTCGCACCCGCGCAGGGCGAGCTCGCCCAGCGCCGCGCCGAGGCGCAGGGCGGAGTTGCCGCCTGCCGGCGCGTCCAGGCCGCAGGCCGCCGCCACGCCGGCGACGCCGTCGAGCAGCCGCACCAGGTCGACGCCGAGCAGGGCTGCCGGCACCAGGCCGAAGAAGCTGAGAGCCGAGTAGCGCCCGCCGATGTCGCTGGGGTTGACGAAGACGGCGCGGAACTCCTGCTCCAGCGCCTGCCGCTGGAGCGACGTGCCCTCGTCGGTGATCGCGACGAAGTGGGCTCCGGCGTGCTCTCCGCAGTGTTCGCGCAGGCGCTCGTAGAAGTAGGCGTGGAAGCTCGCCGTCTCGGTCGTCCCCCCCGACTTGCTGGCGACAACGAACAGCGTGCGGTCGAGGTCGACGGCCGCCTCCACGGCGAGCACGGCGGCCGGGTCGGTCGAGTCGAGGACGTGCAGCTCGAGCCCGTTCTCGGTGTCGCCGAGGACGTCACGGAAGACCTCGGGCGCCAGGCTCGAGCCGCCCATGCCGAGCAGGACCGCGGAGCGGAAGCCCTCGGCGCGCACCTCGGTGACGAATTCGGCGAGGTCGCCGAGCTCGTCGCGAACGTCCTCGTAGACGCCGATCCAGCCGAGCGCCTCGGCGATGACCGCCTGATGGGCGGCGTCTTCCGGCTTCCACAGCGTCGGATCGGCCGCCGCGAGCCGAGCCCCGACGCGGTCGGCGGCGAATGCCTCAAGGCGCCGGTCGAACGCCGCCCGCGACGCCTCGGGCAATATCTCGCCGCTCATGTCAGCCTCCCGTCCGCTCCAGCAGTTCCCGCCGCTTGGCTTCGACGATCGCGATGACGCCGTCGTAGCTCTTGATGAACAGGGCGACGCCGTCCGCTTGCAGGCGCGCCCCCACGGCCTCGATGTCGACCCCGACGTGACTCAGCTCGCGCAGGACACGGTGCGCCTCCTCCGTGTGCCGGTCGATGGTGTGCGCCAGCACGCCGTGGTCCTTGAACGCCCTCCAGGTGGCCTCCGGCAGGGTGTTGACCGTGTGCTCGCCGATCAGCTCGTCCACGTAGAGGGTATCCGGATACGCAGGGTTCTTGGTGCCCGTGCTGGCCCAGAGCAGGCGCTGGATCTTGGCGCCCGAGGCGGCGATGATCTGCCAGTCGCGACCATTGAGGTAGCTGCGGAATCGCTCGTACACGAGCTTGCAGTTGGCGATGCCCGCCTTGCCCTTGAGGCCTTCGAGCCGCCGCCGCTCCGCCTCGTCGAAGGGGGTGGCGGCGATCTTCTCGTCGAGCATCGCGTCGATCATCGTGTCGACCCGTGAGACGAAGAAGCTCGCGACCGACGACGTCGCCCGAATCGTGCGATCGTGCCTGAGGCGGTACTCGAGCGCCTCACGGTACGCGGCCGCCACCGCCTCGTACTGCGACAGCGAGAAGAGCAGGGTGACGTTGATGTTGAGGCCGTCACAGAGGCACTCGTACACGGCGGGCACGCACTCCCTGGTGCCTGGGATCTTGATCATGACGTTGGGCCGGTCGACGGCGGCGAAGATGCGCTGCGCTTCGCGGATCGTCGTCTTGGCGTCGTAGGCCAGGTGCGGCGACACCTCGATGGAGACGAAGCCGTCTTCGCCTCCGCTGCTCAGGTACACGGGGGCCAGCACGTCGCAGGCGGCGCGCACGTCGCTGGTCGCCAGCCGGTCGAAGATCCCCTCGGCGTCGAGACCCCCACGAGCCAGCTCGAGGATGTCCTTGTCGTAGCCCGTGCCGGCGCCGATCGCCTTCTCGAAGATCGACGGGTTGCTCGTGACCCCGCCCAGACCGTCCTTGTCGACCATCTTCCTCAGCCCGCCGCGAGCGACGAGCTCGCGACTGATGTAGTCGAACCAGGGGCTCTGCCCGTACCGATGGAGCTGCGCGAGGCGGCTGTCAATGACTGGCATCGGCGATCAACGCTCCTTTCGAAGCATGGCGTGTGCGCGGTTGTAGACGTGGTCGGCCGTGAAGCCGAACTCCTCGAACAATGTATCCGCCGGAGCGGACGCGCCGAAACGGTCGAGGCCGATGATCTCGCCTTCGGCCCCGACCCAGCGCTCCCAGCCGAAGGTGGCCGCCGCCTCGACCGCGAGCCGGCGGCGACAGGCGGCGGGCAGCACGCTCTCGCGATAGGCGGCGTCCTGGTCCTGGAAGAGCCGCCACGACGCCAGACTGACGACCCGCGAGCGCACGCCGCCGGCGGCCAGGCGCTCGTGGGCAGCGAGAGCGAGCGACACCTCGCTGCCGCTGGCGATGAGGATGACGTCCGGGGCGGACGAAGGACCGGCGGCCGTGCCGACCTCCGCTGAGGCGCCCGCGTCGGCCAGCACGTAGGCGCCGCGAGCTACGCCGCCGGCGGCGGCGTACCTTTCGCGGTCGATGGTCGGCAGCTTCTGACGGGTCAGGATGAGCCCGACGGGCCCGTCCGTCGCGGCGAGCGCGACCTTCCAGGCCTCGACCGTCTCGTTGGCGTCGGCGGGCCGCAGGTCGGTCCAGCCCGGCGTCGCACGCAGGATGGCGAGGTGCTCGACCGGCTGATGGGTGGGGCCATCCTCGCCGAGGCCGATGCTGTCGTGGGTAAGCACGTAGACCACCGGCTGCCCCATGAACGCGGCGAGGCGCATGGCCGGCCGCATGTAGTCGGTGAACACGAAGAAGGTGGCGATGTAGGGGCGCAGGCCGCCGTGCAGCGCCATGCCGTTGGCGATGGCCGCCATGCCGTGCTCGCGGACCCCGAAGTGCAGGTTGCGGCCGGCCGGGGCGTCGGCCTGCATGGCCGGCTCGCCCTTGATCCACGTGTTGTTCGAGGGCGCGAGATCGGCCGAGCCGCCGACGAGGCCGGGCAGGTGCGGCGCGACGGCGTTGATGACCTGCCCCGAGGCGGCCCGGGTCGCGAGGCCGCCGTCCTCGGGACGGAAGACCGGCAGGTCCGCGTCCCAGCCCCTGGGCAGCTCTCCGGACCAGCACGCCCGCCAGACCGACGCGCTTGCCGGGTCGGCCGCGCTCCACGCGGCCAGCCGCGCGCGCCAGGCCGCGTGCTCGGCTGCGCCGCGGGCGGCGGCCGCCTCGTAGAACTCCTTGACGCCGCCGGGCACGCAGAAGGACGGCTCGAGCGGACAGCCCAGGCTCCGCTTGGCGAGGACCAGCTCGTCGGCCCCGAGCGGCTCGCCGTGCGCCTTGGCCGTGTCCTGCCGGTGCGGCGCGCCGAAGCCGATGTGGGTGCGGGCGGCGATCAACGACGGCCGGTCTCGCTCGGCCTTCGCCGCCGCCAGGGCGGCGTCGACGGCGTCGACGTCGTTGCCGTCGGCGACCTTCTGCACGTGCCAGCCGTAGGCCGCGAACCGGCCGCAGACGTCCTCCGTGAAGGCGAGATCGGTGGGGCCGTCAATGGTGATGTGGTTGTCGTCGTACAGGACGATCAGCTTGCCGAGCTTCTGATGCCCCGCGAACGACGCCGCCTCGGAGCTGACCCCCTCCATCAGGTCGCCGTCCCCCGCGAGCACGTACGTGAAGTGATCCTGGATGCTCGTGCCGTCGCCGTTGAACGTCGCCGCGAGGTAGCGCTCGGCCAGCGCCATGCCGACGGCGCTGGCGATGCCCTGGCCGAGCGGCCCGGTCGTCATCTCGACACCCGGCGTCTGCCCGTACTCGGGATGCCCGGGCGTCTTGCTCTCCCACTGGCGGAAAGCGCGGAGGTCATCGAGGCTGATGTCGTAGCCGGTGAGATACAGCAGCGAGTAGAGCAGCGCGCTGCCGTGGCCGGCGGAGAGCACGAAGCGGTCACGATCCGGCCAGGCCGGATCGGCGGGATCGAAGCGCAGGTGGCGCGTGAAGAGGGTGTGCGCCACGGCGGCCGCCCCCATGGGCAGACCCGGATGGCCGGAGCTCGCCCGCTGGACGGCGTCGGCCGAGAGGAACCTGAGAGTGTTGATGCACTGCTGCTCGAGGCCCGCGTTGAGCGGACCGTTGGGGTCGGTCATGCCACCTTCCTTGCCGGGTAGTGAGTGCCGCCAGGCCGAGCGTCACGCGCGAGAAGGTGCACGGCCACCCCGTAGTCAAATCGTTTCGCCCTGTTCTTGCAAGGCGAGGGCGGCTGCTTGGGCACGAGCCTCCTCGGCCGCCGCCCGCCCGGCCTCGGCCGCCGCTTCCAGCCTCCTCAGTAGTCGCCCTCCGCCGGGACGATGCAGACGAAGGAGAGCGACCCGTCGCCGGCGATGAACTGGTGCTCGTGCCCGCCGGGGACGCAGGCGTACGACCCCGGCGCCAGCGGATGCAGCACGCCGTCGAGGAACAGCTCGCCGGTCCCCGAAGCGACGAAGTTGATGTGCGGCCAGGCGTGCGAGTGACGTGGCGTATGCCCGCCGGGGCCCACATCGAAGAGGCGCATCACCCACCCGTCCCACCCTTCGGCGGGCGAGACGAGGACCCGCTTGGTCACGTCGAGCAGTCCCTCACCCGTCATCTCGCGCGCCGGCGCGTCATCCTTGCCGCCCACGACCCAGCGGTCACCGCCGCTCGCGTCGCCAGCCATGTCCACCTCACTCTCTCGTCGTTGTCTCGTCGCCCCAGCGGTCCCCTGCATGGGCTGCCGTGGTCTACGCCGGCCGCGACAGCCGGACCGCGGCCGCCACGGCCCCGATCCCCACATGCGTGGTGAGCACGGCGCTGGCCACCACGATAGGCACGTCGCCGCCCAGCTTCTCGTGCAGGCGGCCGGCGACGAACTCGGCGGCCGCGCGATCGCCGCTGTGCGCGACCATCGCCCGGCCGCCGCCATCGCCGGCGAAGCGTACGGTGCGCCGCACGATCGTCTTCAGGGCGCGGTCGAAGCCCAGCGCGGCGCCGCCCTTGCCGGGCTTGCCCGTCTCGTCGAAGACGATGATCGGCGCCAGGCGCAGGCGCCGGAGCGTGGTCGCGAGCACAGGGCTGACGCGCCCGCCGCGCACGGCGAAGTCGAGCGAGGCGACGGTGCCGTAGAGGCGCGTGTCGCGCCTGGCCCGCTCGCCGGCCGCCACGACCTCGTCGAGATCGGCGCCCGCGGCTATCGCCTCGCCGACGGCCTCGACGACGAGGCCGGCGGCGACCGAGACCGCGCAGGCGTCGACCACCCGGACTCGCCGCGGATCGACCTCGCGGGCGGCCGCCCGCGCCGCTTCCACGGTCCCCGACGTCGCTCCGGCAACGTGCACCGAGACGATCCCTTCGCGGTAGTCGAGCAGCCGCCGGTACGTTTGCACGAAGTCGGCGACCGCGGGCTGCGACGAGCGCGGCACCGCGGTCCCGGCCGCGATCCGCCTCACGTACTCGTCCAGGGTGATGTCGACGCCGTCCAGATACTCCTGGTCGCCGAGCGTCAGGGTCAGCGGGACGGCCACGACGCCGAGTCTGAAGGCCAGGCTCTCCGGCAGATCGATCGTCGAGTCAGTCACGATGGCGATCGCCGACGTGCGCCCTTGAAGCTGCTGCAGGACCATGTCGTCGACCTTGCTGCGTTCGATGGCGCCGAGCTCGGCCACCGCGGCGAGAAAGCGCTGCGGCTCGTTCGTGTGCAGATGGATGCGCATCCGCCGGTCGCCGCCGGCGACCACGAGCGACTCGCCGAAGCGCTCAACCGCCTCCCGCACCTCGGCCGGCGACAGCCGCCGCTCGCCGCGAGCGACGACCAGCGCCTCGGTGCAGAAGCGGTAGGCGTCGTCGAGGTCGTGCCCCGCCGCCACGACCGGCAGACCCCGAGGCGGCGCCTCGACCGGCTGCCAGAGCACCTCGTCGCCGCGGAGCGCCTCGTGAGCGCCCTCCAGGAAGAAGACCCATCCCTGACCGCCGGCGTCGACGACGCCGTGGCGGGCGAGCACGTCGAGCTGGCGCGGCGTCTCGGAGAGGGCCCGCCGCGCCGCCTCGAGACCGCCGCGCAGCATGTGTCCGAGGTCCTCATCGACGGCGCGCCGCACGAGTTCGTCAGACCAGGCGCGCAGCACGCTCAGGATGGTGCCTTCGCGCGGTCGCGCCAGCGCCGCATAGGCCGACTCCATGCCGAGCTGGGCGGCGGCGGCGAACTGCGCCGCGCCCACTTCGTCGCGGCTCTCAACGCCGCGCGCCAGGCCGTGGAGGAACTGGGCGACGATCGCCCCGGAGTTGCCCCGGGCGCCGTCCAGGGCACCTTCGGCGGCCGCCCGCGCCGCCCTGCCGATGTCGGCGAACCGCCGGCTGCCAAGCCGCGCGGCGGCGGACTTCAGGGTCGCGGCGAGATTGGCGCCCGTATCGGCGTCACGGACGGGGAAGACATTGATGCGGTCGAGGACTTCCTGCTCGCGGACAACGGCCAAGGCGCCGGCACGGAGGATCTGGGAAAAGCCAAGGCCGTTGAGGGTCAGGGCCTCGGCCACCATCCGCTCCTTCGTGACGTCAGTTCACAGGCGCTTGGAACGAGCAAGAACAGGATCATCGTACACTCTCTTCCCGTGCGCGCTCAACGCGTTCTCATCCGTTGACCCCTTCGGAGACGCGCGCCTGCTTCGCCTCGGGCGCAGTCGTGCCGATACCCCCTCGGCGAGCCCATGGATGCGCAAGGACAGGAGACCGCGACAAGCCGGCCAAGACCCATGGAGAAGCTCATCATCTACATCGGACTGGCGATCGGGGCCGCGGTCGGCGCCTACCTGCCCGTCGTCCTGCTCGGCGTGAGCACCTTCTCCTGGGTGAGCCTCGGCTGCGGGCTCCTCGGCGGCATCCTCGGCGTCTGGCTGGGGTGGCGGCTCACGAGCTGGGTCGGGGACTGACTCTCCGCTCTGGGAGCCTCCAGGGTCGAGGGAGAAGCCATCACCGCGGCGGACGGCTCGTTCTTCATCGACGCCCTCCAGGGCAGCGGCCTGGCGGTCGGCACGCACGGGCTCATCATCGACAAGGCCGGCTACGTGGAGCTGCGCCGCGACTTCCAGATCACGAGGGGTGCGATCACCCAGCTCGGCGACATCCGGCTCAAACCCCTTGGCGGTCACAGCATGCGATCGGCAGTGGCCGGCAGCATCCGCTGGAGCGAGGGTGCGCCGACCGTGACCGGCAGGGGAACGTACGAGTTCTGGTTCCGGCCCCTTTCGTTGTTCGGCACGGAGTGGGGCAACCAGATCGCCCAGGTGGCGTGGGACTACCCCAACTGGCAGGGCGGCGGAACAACCCGGCTCCCGGCCATGGTGATCGCCGCGAATGAGGTGCCGGTCGGCGGCGGCAACTACGCTCCCGTGTTCGTCTTCCACATCTGGGAGAACCAGGCGGACGACGACCCCAGCGAGCCGGGCACCCCGCACACGCTCACCGGCACGACGCCGCTCGTGCTCGGGCGCTGGTACCACGTCGCCGCCCAGTACGGCCCGACAGGCATGAAGCTCTTTGTCAACGGCCACCTCGAAGCGTCCAACGACTACACCGGCGCGCCGGAGCCGTTCGACGGCGCCGCCGGCGGCAGCGCCTGGTTCAGCCTCGGCGAGTACTACCTCGAGGGCCAGGGCCGGCCGCACACGGCGGGCGGCGATTACCGCGGCCTGCGGGTGACTGAGTGGGACGAGCACGACGAGGACTTCGTCCCGTACGACGAGCCCACCGGCGGCTCCTACACGACCGTCTACGACCTGCTCGACGGCATGACCAACGGCGAGAACGAGGGCTTCGTGCCGACACCGTGACGGGCGCACGCCTGCCCGCCCGGCGCGCTCGGCGCGCCGGGCGGGCCGTCAGCGCAGGACCCGGTTGGCGACGTCGAGAAGGCGCCGCGGCAGGTCGTGGATGTCGTGCACCGGGAAGACCTCGCCGTCGCCGCGGTCGGCGATCTGGCGGCAGAGCTCGGCGTCCATGTACTTGTCCTCGGTGAGCAGCACGTGGAGCTGGGGGAAGCGGCCGGCCAGATCCGACGGGTCGGCGGCGCCCTTGGTGACGCGGCCGTCGGTGATGAGGAGGCCGCTGCGGCGCGGGTTGAGGCCGCGCTCGATCTCGGCGGCGCCGAGCTTCAGCGCGGCCTCGATGTCCGTGACGCCCCAGCCCGGCTCTTCCAGCATGAGGCGCACGACCTCTTCGGCGGAGTCGGCAACCTCAAGGCGGGTGACGACCCGCGCCTCGTTCTCGAAGACGATGACGGCCAGGTCCTCGGGCCGCAGCTTGAGGGCCAGCACGGCGACCGCGACAGCGGCCACGGCGATGTTCTCGCCGGCCATCGACAGCGAGGCGTCGACGATCATGACGACCTGGTGGCGCCGCTCCTCGCGGCGCTGCACGACCCAGTCCTCGGCCTCAGGGAACGGCTTGCCGACGATCCTGTCGATGGTCGCCTCGACGTCGAGCTCGCCCGCGTGGGGCTCGCGCAGGGGCTCGCGCACGACGCGTGTCGCGGCCCGCAGCGGCCCCACGAGGGCGGCCGCCCGGGCGAGCACCTCCGCGACGCTCGGCCGCTCGGCGTAGACGCGTGGGGCCGCGTCGACGAGGCCCTCGCTGCCCAGGACGTGGCGGCCGATCCAGGCGATGAACTCCTCATCGTCGAGCTCCTCGGCGAGGAACCCATCGGGTTCCTCGGCCGTCGGGAGCTCGTGCAGGCCGTCGTCCAGCGCCCAGTCGCGGGCGCTCAGGCTTTTGGGGGCGGCGCGAGCACCTCGTCGGGGTCGAGGCCGCGCTCAACGACCAGCTCGAAGACCTCGTCGAAGGCCGTCGCGAAGTCGGCGTCGGTCTCGTCGCGCAGGTGCACCCGCGTCGTCAGGCCGGCCTCGGCGGCGCAGCGCAGCGTCTCGCGGTCCACCTCGGCGACGCCGTCGGCCGCGCGCAACTCCTCGGCCACGGCCACGGTGGCGATCGCGCCGCGCACCGAGGCGCCGCGGCGAAAGAGCGGGTGCCGGCGCGTGGCCCGCGCCAGGCGCACGGCGGTGCGGATCAGCTCGATGTTCTCGCTCTCCGTCTCGGCGGCGACGATCGCCTCCTCCTCGGTGGCCGTCTGGTAGTCGAGCCGCAGGTGCTCGAAGCGGTCGCGCAGTGCCTCGGAGAGGTGGCCGGTGGCGATGTACTCGACGGGGTTCTGGGTGGCCACCACCTGGAAGCCGGGGGCGGCGCGCACCTCGCCGATGTGGGGGACCTGCAGGAGGCCCTCGTCGAGGGCCGGCAGCAGGACGTTCTGGACGGTCTCGGGCATGCGGTTGAGCTCGTTGATGAACAGCACCCTGCCCTGGCGCATGGCGCTCACCAGGGGTCCCGGGAAGAACGACTCCTCGCGGTAGCCCTGCTTCAGGACGACCGGCGGATCGAACCAGCCGGTGAGCTTGCTCTCCGAGTAGCGGTCGTCGCCGTCGACCCGTTCGACGCCGCGCCCCAGGTGGGCGCAGACGGCCAGGGCGACGGTCGTCTTGCCGACTCCAACGGGCCCCTCCAGCAGCAGGTGGCGACCGGCGCTGAGCACGGCCAGCGAGCGCCGCAGCTCGCGGTGTCGACCGACGATGCCGCGTTCCCGCTGGATTGACTCGACGTGGCGGACGCCTTCGTCCGTCTGGGGTGCTTCGGCGCTCATGACGGCTCCTTGCTCGCAGCAGGTCGACGCCTGCTCTCTCCCACTCCCTGCGTGTCCCGGTTCGGGTCGCGCCGCGCACCGGGACGACGCCCCGGCGGCAGTATACCCCCTAGGGTTCCCCTGCACACGCCGCCAGGGCAGTCTGGCCGGCGCGCTGGAGCCAACCGGCGCGACGCGAGTCAGCGCCGGAAGCGGAAGCCGAAGCCGGGCTCCTGCGGACCCGGGACCAGCGGGCTGTGCGGGGCCCCCGGGCGCGCCGCGCCGTGGTAGTCGCGCGGCGCGACGTCATTGGGCCCGTATGGGTAGAACAGGCTGGCCAGCGCCTGGATCTGGTCGCGGCCGACGCCGAGCTCGAACTGGCCGCCGCCATAGATGAACAGGCCCGCCTCGAGGGCGCGCTCGACGCAGTCCAGCAGCGCCTCCAGCGAGCCGAAGCGGGACGGCTTGATGTTGAGGAAGCGCGGCGTCACCGGCAGCGCCTCGACGTCCGCCCAGGAGTGGATCGGCGCGTCGAAGCTGAAGCGGGCCACCGCGCCGGCGAGCGCCTCGAACGCCGGCCCCGACAAGGCGGGGTCCTCGAGGATCGCGTCGGGGAAGGCCGTCGCGACCATGCGGTACTGCGCCGCGTCCGGCGGGTTGTCCACCGGCGAACCCTCGTAGAACGCCTTGAAGTCCAGGACGCGGACGCGGCCGGTCGCGGCGATGCGAGCGACCGTCTCGGCGTCCCACTCCGGCGTTGGGTCAAGCTTGAACTCGAGGGCCGGGTCGACGGCGAGCCAGGGGCGGATGTCGAGCCGCGTCGAGACGGCGAAGTGCACCGGCAGGTAGTCGCGGTCGAGGGCTGTGCCCAGCGACTCGCCCCGCTGTCGCAGGGCCAGGTCGAGCGCGGCGCTCTCGAATGCCCAGCGCCGGTAGTGCCGGTAGAACGCCTCCTGCGGCGGCCGTGCCGGGAACAGATCGAGGCCGCCGAGGTGATCGGAGAACGCATCCACCGTCCAGGCGCCGGCGAGCGGCAGATCGCGAGGATACGGCTCGTGATCGTCGGCCGCGTAGGTGACGTCCTCGCCGCGACCCTCGCAGCCGGCGCCGCGCAGCACGACGGTCGTCGTCACCCGGCGGAAGCCGCTCGACACGTCGAGCTCGTTGCGCTCCGCGACGTAGTCGTCGACGGTCAGCGGCAGGTCCGCGAGGCGGGCGTAGGCGCCTTGGTAGTCGCCCGCCTCGCCAGTCCCCGTGTGCCCAGGCCCGCTCATGCTGCGCCCAGCCCTACTCGGGCATCCGCGACGAGTGATGCTCCACGATCTCCCAGCCATCGCCCTTGCGCCGGTACACGAAGGTGAACCGGGCGTGCACCTGGCCGGCGTCGTCGCACATGAAGGTGTACAGCCCCGAGTTGATCGCGAGGTCGCCGAAGACGCGCACGTTGGCCTCGTCGATGTCGCCGAGCGGGCCCTTCTGCAGGAAGTGCACGAAGTAGTCGCGGATCTCGGCGTGGGTGTGGCGGACCGTGTTCGAGACCGTAGGCAGCAGGATGGCGTCCTCAGCGTACAGAGCCACGACGTTGTCGGGATCCCGTGACTCGAGAGCCTCGTTCCAGGCCTTGAAAAGCGCGAGTATGTCGTCGCTGGCGGCCAGTGCATCCTCCCTTCCTCGGCGTCTTCTCCCTCGTTGGCGCAAGCGTGACAGAAAGCGTCCGCGGCCGCCACTGATGACTCAGCCGGCGTCGCCCAGGCAGTAGAACCAGCCGTCGCGACTGCCGATGTAGACGCGCCCGTTCCAGATCGTCGGCGTCGACTCGAAGGCGTCGCCGGCCAGGAACTGCGCCGTCTCGCGGACGGACACCGTCCAGTACGTGCCGTCGCCGTTGGCGCTCGGCAAGGCCCCTTCGTCGCCCGGCTGAGCCGGTGTGTACGTGATCCGGTAGAGATGGACACGCTGGTCGTAGCCGGCGCTGATGATGACGTCGCCGAGCAGGAGCGGCGTGGAGATGGAGCCGGCGTTCCAGAACTGGCCGACCTCGACCGGTGTCTTGAGGTCCGGCTCCAGATTTGGCCCCTTGACCGTCCCGGCGGCCAGGGTGTCTTGCGAGAAGACGTGCAGGTAGCCGTCGAGGGCGTTGACGGCGGCCAGCGCCGGCCGGGCGCCGTCCTCGTTGTACTCGTCGTTGACGGCGCAGGAGCCGATGACGCCGCCGCGCCACTCCCCCACCTTGCGGTTGCCCGTCGGCAGGAACCACTCCGTGGCCTGGTCCACCGGCAGCGACGGATTGAGACAGAGCACGCCGCCCTTGCCCTTGATGTACTGCTTCTCGACCGAGACGAGCAGCTTGTCGCGTCGAGTGGGGATGGAGCTGCCGTCCATGTCGGAGCCGATGAAGTAGTCCCACTCGACGGCCAGGTCGCTGCGCCGCAGGCCGTAGACGTGACCGGCGCCCGACGAGATGTAGAGGCGATCGCCGAGGGCGGCCACGGACGCCTCGAGCACCAGGTTGCCCTCGTGCGAGGCGGCCCGCTCGTCGCCCAGCAGCTCCGCCTGGGCGACGATCTTCGGCTTCTTGTAGGCATCCCACGGTGCGGTGGTGAAGGGGTCGAGCGCGTACAGGTAGCCGCTCTCGACCCCGATGTACTGGCGCCCGTCGAGAAAGAAGCCGCTGCCGTCGCAGTCGCGGCTGTAGCAGGCGGTCTGCGGCACCGGCAGCCGCCAGAGCTCCTTGCCGCTGCCGAAGGCGAGCGCGCGGTACGGCGCCACCCGCGCGTCGGCGAGCTTGTAGGGGTAGCCCCGGCGCGAGCCGGCGAGGACGATGTACTTGTCGTCCTCGCCGGTGGCGTTCGGGTTCTCGAAGACGCTCGGGCTGCTCTTGATGATGTCGTCGAACTGGTACTTCCAGATCACGTCGCCGGTCGTCGCGTCGACCCGGCGCAGGTTGTAGTCGTAGGCGCTGACGATGAGGTACGGCTTGCCGCCGTCGACGACCAGGCTGGGCTGCCCCGTCCACCCGCTGCCGCGCCACTCGCTAGCCGGGTCGTCGTCGTATTTGCCCGAGCTCCAGCCGCTGCCCAGGCGGACCTTCCAGAGCAGCTCGAGGCGCTCGGGCGCCGGACCGAGACCGTAGAAGCGCCGCGAGTAGGTGCCGAGGAAGGTGCCGACCTTGACGCCGTCGCCCTCGAGCTCCGGTTTGGGGGCGGGCGGCACGGCCGGGAACGACGCCTGAGCCGGCTCGCCGCCGCAGGCGCACGCCGCGGCGCGCCAGACGAGCAGAGCCGCGACGATGACGAGGATGAGCAGGGCGACGCCTCGCCGCCGCCTCACCTGGCGGCGGCGCTCCGCGGGTCGGCGCCGGGGCGGGCGCCGGGGCGTGCGGGCGGTCGTCACGAGAGGAACGATACTACGGACGCCGCGCCGACGCTCGCCTGCATGGAAGCCGGCGGTCCTGCCGGCGGACGAGCCTGTCGCACCCGTCGCCGACCCTTACCCGGCCGTGCCGTAGGATAGCGGGCAGCGACGACCCATCATGACGGCGGAGGACCCCATGGCGACCGATCTCGACCTGCTGCGCGACCTGTGCGCCGCCCCCGCGCCGACCGGCTTCGAGGCGCCGGCCCAGGAGATCGTGCGCCGGCGCCTCGCCGGCCTCGGCGTCGTTCAGGGCGATCCCCTCGGCAACGTCTGGTGCGACGTGGTCCCCGAGGGCGCGCCGCACGTCGTCGTCACCGCCCACAGCGATCAGATCGGTCTCATCGTGACCTACGTCGACGAGCACGGCTTCGTCTCGTTCGACGGCGTCGGCGGCATCGACGCCCAGCTCCTGCCGGGCCGCCTCCTCGTCGTGCAGGGCGCCGGAGGTCCGGTGCACGGCGTCGTCGGCCGCAAGCCGTCGCACAAGATGACCAAGGACGAGCGCGCCAAGGCGCCCGACCTCACCGACCAGTGGCTCGACATCGGCGCCGCGAGCCGCGACGAGGCCCTCGCCCTCGTCCAGGTCGGCGATCCCATCACCTTCCCGGCGCGCTGGGTGGAGCTGGCCAACGGCCGCTACGCCTCGCCGGCCTTCGACAACCGCTCCGGCGTCTACGTCTGCGTTCGCGCCCTCGAGCACTACGCGGCCGCGCCGGCGACGGCGCGCTTCACGGCGCTCACGACCGTCCACGAGGAGACGACCTTCATGGGCGCCAAGGCGATGGCCGTGCGCTGGCAGCCGGACGTTGTCGTCGTCGTCGACGTCGACTTCGCCAGCGACGACCCCGGCCTCGACGCCAAGAAGCTGGGGGGCGAGGTCAAGCTGGGCGCCGGCCCGGTGATCCACCGCGGCGCCGGCAGCAACCACATGCTCGTCGAGCTGGCCCGCGAGGTGGCCGCCGCCGAGGGCATTCCCGTCCAGATCAAGGCGATGCCCGGCGCCACCAGCACGGACGCCCAGGAATTCATGGCCAGCGGTCAGGCGGCGACGCTGTCGCTCAGCCTGCCAGTGCGCAACATGCACTCGGCCGCCGAAGTGATGCAGCCGAGCGACGCCGAGGCCTGCGCCCTGCTCGCCGCCGGCGTCGTCCGGCGCCTCGCCCAGGGCTGGGAGCGCGAGCGCTTCGTGCCGCGCGGCTGACCCGGCGCGGCGGTTCCGGCCCACCGGCGCCGCGCGCCGCCAGCAGCGGCGGCGCGGTTCATTCCGGCGCCGGGAGGGAAGGCAGCCTCTACACTCCCGCGAGGAAGGAGGCCGCCATGACGGACAGCCCTACCGACCTGCTCAAGCAGGAACACGAGGTCGTCCTCGTCGTCGTCGCCGCGATGGAACGTGAGGTCGACGACATTCGCCGCACAGACACGGTCGACGCCGCCCGCGTCGCCGACATGGTCGACTTCACGAAGAACTTCACCGACGGCTGCCATCACGCCAAGGAGGAGCACGTCCTCTTCCCGCTCATGGAGAAGACCCAGACGGCGGCCGGCGGACCCGTGAGCGTGATGCTCAGCGAGCACGATGCCGGCCGCGAGTACGTCCGCGGCATCGTCGAGGCGCTCCCCGACGTCGCCACGAGCGCGACGGCCCGCACCCAGGTGGCCGACAACCTGGCCGGCTACGCCTACCTGCTCCGCCTCCACATCAACAAGGAGAACGCGGTGCTCTTCCCCATGGCCGACCGAATCCTGAGCGATGAGGATCAGGCCTGCCTGGCGGCCGAGTTCGAGCGGATCGAGAGGGAAGAGACCGCCGGCGGCGGGCACGAGCGCTACCTCGGGATGGCCGAGCGGCTGGCGAAGCCGCGAGCGTACTAGCGGCACGCCGGCCTGACCGCCGCCATCGCGCGACGGCAGCACCCGCGGTGGAGACGCAGCCTCGCCTTGTACGGCTTCTCAGCGCAACACGCGATTGGCCACGGTGAGCAGCCGCGCCGGCAGGTCGCGGTAGGCGCGCACCGGAAAGACGTCGCCGCCGCCCGCGTCGGCCAGACGGCGGCAGAGCTGCGGGTTCATCTTGTAGTCCTCGGTGAGCATGACGAAGAGCCGCGAGAAGCGGTGCGCCATCGGCAGCGGGTCCGGGCCGGCGGTGACGACGCCGTCGGTGATCAGCAGGCCGCTGCGCCGCGGGTTGCGACCGCGATCGAGCTCGTCGGCGCCGAGCTCCAGCCCGGCCGAGATGTTGGTGTAGCCGCGCATCGGCTGGTCGAGCATGCGCCGCACGACCTCCTCGGGCGGATCGGCGACCTCGAGATGGGTCACACTCCGGGCCTTGTCGGCGAAGACGACGACCGAGACGTCCTCGGGCCTGAGCTTGAGAGCGAGCACGGCCGCCGCAACGGCGGCGATGGCGGTGTTCTCGCCCGTCATCGAGAGCGACGCGTCGACCATGAGCACGATCTGGTGGCGGCGCTCCTCACGACGGGTCACGACCCAGTCGCCCGGCTCGGGGAACGCCTTGCCGAGGACGTTGTCGAGCGTCGCCTCGACGTCCAGCTCGCCGCCGAAGGGCTCGCGCAGCGGCTCGCGGACCGGCCGGGTGGCAGCGCGCAAGGGGCCGAGCAGACGGGCGGCGCGGGCCAGCACGGCCCGCGCCGCCAAGCCCTCGGCGAAGGCCCGCAGCTCCGGATCGGCGATGCGGCAGCCGCTCTGCGTGAGACGCACGGCGACCGCCCAGCCGTCGAGCTGCCCGGGCGGCAGGTCGTAGCAGGCCGCGAGATCGGCCATCATCGTCGCGTCCGCGGCGCGCCGGCGGCCCCGGGACGGCGTAACGTCGGGGAAGCCCAGCGCCTCGGCCCCCGCGCGGCGCCTGCGGCGCCGGTCGGCGGCGACGTTCAGCCTTTTGGGAGCATCCCCTCCGCGGCCGGCGCCAGGGCCACATCCGGGTCTTCTCCGCGATCGACCACCAGCTCGAACAGCTCGTCGAGCGCGGCGTTCATGTCGGCGTCGATGTCGTCGCGCAGGTCGACCCGGGTCGTGAGCGCCGCCTCGGCCGCGCGCCGCAGGGTGGCGCGATCGATCGCGCCGCAGGCCATGCGATTCTCGGCCCACAGCCGCTCGGCGATCGCCACGGTAGCGATGGCGCCGCGCACCGAGGCGCCCTTGCGGAAGCGCGGATGCAGGCGCGTGGCGCGCGTCAGGCGCACGGCCGTGCCGACCAGGAAGAGGTCATCCGAAGCCGTCTCAGCGGTGACGATCTCCATCTCCTCGGCGGCCGACTGGTAGGTGAGCGCCAGGTGCTCGAAGCGGTCGCGCAAGGCCTCCGAGAGATGGCCGGTGGCGACGTACTCGACCGGGTTCTGCGTGGCCACGACCTGGAAGCCCAGAGCGGCTCGGACCTCGCCGATGTGCGGCACCTGCAGCAGCCGCTCATCGAGCGCCGGCAGCAGGACGTTCTGCACCGACTCCGGCATGCGGTTGAGCTCGTTGATGAAGAGGACGCCGCCCTCGCGCATGGCCTGCACGAGCGGGCCGACGAAGAAGGACTCCTCGCGATAGCCCTGCTGCAGGACGAGCGGCGGGTCAAACCAGCCGGTGAGCTTGCTCTCGGTGTAGCGGTCGTCGCCGTCGACACGCACGACCGGACGGCCGAGGTGAGCGCACACCGCCAGCGCGACGGTCGTCTTGCCGACGCCCACCGGCCCCTCGAGCAGCAGGTGTCGCCCCGCGTCGAGGACGGCCAGGGCGGTCGCCAGCTCCTGCCCGCGCCCGACGATGCCGTGCTCGCGCTGGATGCTCTCGATGGGGGTCACGCCCGCCTCCTCAGGTCCACGCGCCGGTCTCACCTTCGCGCCTCGCCCGCGCCGCGCCGCGGCCGGCGACCGCGCCGGCACCAGTCTAGCAGCGAGGGCAGTGACGTGATGGTAGGCACGGGCATGACGATCGGCCAAGGCAAGGCGGGCACGAGGGCGCGGCGGGCACGACGTCCGGCGGCCCGCCTGACGACCTCACCCCGGCGCCAGGACCCGCCCGACGAATCGATCTCCGCCGGGGTCACGCGATGCCAGTAGGCGTCGTCGTGGCCGCCGGGCGAGAAGCCGCCCGCGGGCAGCTCGGGAAGAGCGGCCGCGAAGGCGACGTTGGCCTCGTAGAACGGATCCTGCTCGCCGCAGTCGAGGCGAACCGGCAGGCTGTCGAGACGGTCCGCCCCGGCGAAGACGTCGTTGGCGGCGTAGTCGGCGGCGCCGTCGAAGGCGTCGCCGACACCGTCGGCGAAGGACCGCCAGAGGGCGGCGCTGACGGCGCACACGCCGCGGAAGCGGCGCGGGTGCAGCTCCGCGGCGCGCAGGGCGCCGTAGCCGCCCATCGACCAGCCCATGACCGCCGTGCCCGCCGCGCCGGCGCGCCGCAGCTCATCGCGGCAGAACGGCAGGAACTCCTCGAAGAGCATCGCCATGGCGTCCTCGCCTGAGACGCGGCGGTGCCAGTAAGTGTCGCCGCCGCGCACGGCGACGAGGACGAAGGGCGAGACGCCTCCCGCGAACGCCTGGGCGGCGTAGTCGCCCATCCGGCCCGGCTCCTCGAGCACGTCGCGCGGCCCGCGGCCGCGACCGGGCAGGCAGACACACAGGGGCGCCGGGCCGCCGGCACCCCCCTGCCCACCAGCCAGCGCCGGCGGCGTCGCGATCCCGTACTCGACGAGCTCCCGCACGTGCGTCGAGCGTAGCGTCCCGTACTCGTAGGTCATGTCGCCCCTCGGCGGCAGTGCGCCCAGCTCGCCTTCGGCGCCCGTGAGGCGAAACCAGAGGTCTCGCGCGGTCCAGGAGCGCGAGCCGAGCGCGGCGGCGGCGATCCCGGCGGCGCCCAGCGCCGCCGCCGCGCCGCCGCCCACCAGCACCTGCCGCCGGGTGAGGCCGGCTTGTCCCTCACGACCAGCCGGCCCAACTCCGCCCTGCCGGCCCCCGCCGGGGCCCGGCGGCCGAGCTCACGCCGCCCACTCCTCGCACACGACCTCGGCCTGCGCCAGCACCAGCTGCGTCGCGTGCTCCTGCTTGTCCGGCGGGTAGCCGTACTTCCGCAGCAGGCGCTTGACCATGACGCGCATCCTGGCGCGGGCGCTCTCGCGCAGGTTCCAGTCGATCGTCGCGTTGCGCTTCACGGTCTCGACCAGTTCCTGCGCGATGCGCTTGAGCGTCGCGTCGCCGAGCACCGCCACAGCGCTGTCGTTGGTCTCGAGCGCGTCGTAGAAGGCCAGCTCGTCCTCGCTGAGGCCGAGCTCCTCGCCGCGCTGATGGGCCTCGCGCAGCTCCTTGGCGAGCCTGATGAGCTCCTCGATCACCTGCGCCGACGTGACGGCCCGGTTCTGGTACTGGATCACGGCGCTCTGCAGCATCTCCGAGAAGCGCCGCGACTCGACGAGGTTGCGGCGCAAACGCGTCTTGATCTCGTCGTTCAAGAGCTTCTGCAGCAACTCGACGGCGAGGTTGCGCCGCGGCATGTCACGCACCTCGGCGAGAAAGCGGTCGTCGAGCACCGAGATGTCCGGGCGCTCGAGCCCCGCGACGGCGAAGATGTCGACGACCTCGTCGCTCGAGACCGCGCGCGAGACGATCTGCCTCACGGCAAGGTCGAGCTCCTCGTCGCTCTTCAGGCCCTCGACCGTGGTCTTCATGAGCGCCGCGCGCACCGTCTGGAAGAAGCCCACGTCGTCGCGGATCGCGAGCGCCTCCTCGCTGGGCACGGCCAGCGAGAACGCCTTGCCGAGCGCGGTGACCGCATCCACGAAGCGCTGCTTGCCGTCGTCGAGCCCGAGGATGAACTCCTTGGCGTCGCCGATGAGCTGCAGCTTCTGCTCGTGCGTGCCGCCGGCCCAGACGGCGAGCGTACTCGAAGCCGTGCAGCATGTCGCAGCACGACCTCGTACTTCTCCTGCATCACGGCGATGGCCTGCGCCTGGTCGATCACCGGATCGCCCTTGCCGCCGCCGTCGGTGTAGTCGTGCAGCGCACGCTTGAGCTGGTCGGCGATGCCGAGGTAGTCGACGACGAGGCCGCCCTGCTTGTCGCGGAACACGCGGTTCACCCGCGCGATCGCCTGCATGAGCCCGTGCCCGCGCATCGGCTTGTCGACGTACATCGTCGTGAGGCTGGGAGCGTCAAAGCCCGTGAGCCACATGTCGCGCACGATGACGAGCTTGAACGCGTCGTCGGGGTCCTTGAAGCGGCGCGCCAGCGCCTCGCGCCGCGGCTTGTTGCGGATGTGCTGCTGCCAGTCGAGCTCATCAGCCGCCGAGCCGGTCATGACGACCTTGACGGCGCCGGCATCGTCGTCGTGCCGGAACGCCTGCCTCCGCCCCATGCCACTCCGGCCTCAGCTTCACGATCTCCGCGTAGAGGTCCACGCAGATGCGCCGGCTCATGCAGACGATCATGCCCTTCGCCGGCGTCGCGGGGTTGCCGGACTGGCGCATCTCGAAGTGCTCGACAAGGTCCTTGGCGACCAGCGCCAGACGCCGGTCGGTGCCCACCATCGCCTCGACGCGCGCCCACGTGCTCTTGAGCTTCTCGCGGCGCTGCACCTCTTCGCTCTCGGTGACCTCCTCGAACTCCGCGTCGACCACCGGCTTGAGCTCCTCGGGCAGCTCGATCCTGGCGAGTCGCGCCTCGTAGTAGATGCTCACCGTGGCGCCGTCCTCGACGGCGCGCTGGATGTCGTAGGTGTCGATGTAGTCGCCGAAGACGGCGCGGGTGTTCTTGTCGGTGAGCTCGATGGGCGTGCCGGTGAAGCCGATGAACGAGGCGTTCGGCAGGGCATCGCGCAGGTGCCGCGCGAAGCCGTCGATGAAGTCGTACTGGCTGCGGTGCGCCTCGTCGGCGATGACGACGATGTTCTGCCGGTCGCTGAGGAGCGGATGGGCCTCGCCGCGCTCGTCGGGCATGAACTTCTGGATCGTCGTGAAGACGACGCCGCCGGAGGCCACCTCCAGCCTGGCGGCGCAGATCGTCGCGGCTCTCGGCCTGACCCGGGGTCTGCCGCAGCAACTCCTGGCAGTCCGCGAACGTACCGAAGAGCTGGTCGTCCAGGTCGTTGCGGTCGGTGAGCACGACGAGCGTGGGGTTGGCCATCTCCGGCTGCTGGATGAGCTTGCCCGCGTAGAAGGCCATCGAGAGACTCTTGCCGCTCCCCTGCGTGTGCCAGACCACGCCGACGCGATGGTCGCCGGCGACCGCACCGACGGTGTCCTCGACCGCCTTGTTCACCGCCCAGAACTGATGGTAGGCGGCCATGATCTTGGTGACCTTGGGGCCGTCGACCTCGAAGACGACGAAATGGCGCACGAGGTCGAGGAAGCGGCGTTTCTCGAAGATGCCCCTGCATGAGCGTCGCCAGCTCCGGCGTGCCCTTCTCGGCGACCGCCGAGCCGTCGACGGTGCGCCAGGGCATGAACCGCTCCCAGGCGCGGTGAGCGTGCCGTGGCGCGCCTCGATGCCGTCGTCGCGACGAGCAGCTCGTTGCAGGTGAACAGGCTCGGGATCTGCTGCTTGTAGGTCTGGAGCTGGTTGAAGGCCTGCTTGGTCGTGGCCTTGGCGTCGCCCGGGTTCTTCAGCTCGATGACGGCCAGCGGCAGGCCATTGACGAACACGACCACGTCGGGCCGCCGGTTCGTCTTGCCCTCGACCACGGTGAACTGGTCGATCGCCAGCCAGTCGTTGGCCTCCGGGTCGTCGAAGTCGACGAGCCAGGCCTTGTCGCCGGCGATCGAGCCGTCGGGCCGCGAGTACTCGACGTCGATGCCGTCGACCAGCAGCGATGGAAGCGGCGATTGTTCTCGAGCAGGCTCGGGCTCTCGACGACGAGGACCTTCTTGAGCGCGTCGTCGATCGCCGACGCCGGCAGATCCGGGTTGATGCGCTCGAGGGCGGCGCGCAGACGCCGAGAGAGGACGACTTCGGTGAAGTCGTCCCGCTCGGCCGCCAGCTTCTCCGGCTCGACGTCCGGCCCGTAGGCGACCTCGTAGCCGAGCTCGCCGAGCCACGCGAGCATGGCTTCTTCGACCTGCGACTCGACGATCCCAATTGGCGCCACGGCTGCCCTCCCGCCGTCTGCACGCTCCGGATGAACTGACCCTCCGCCCCTAATCGTACAGGGTTCGCCGGACGAAGTGGGTGACTACGCGCCTGGTGGGTCCGTCGCGGTCCGTCGGGCGGCCGAAGGCCCAGCGGAGATGGGCAGGCGCCTGATCACAGCAGCGACTCGATGTACGGCCGCATGACACTGCCGACGCGCGGCCGCTGAGCGCACTCCCACAGCTCGTCGACGGTCCCCATGCACAGCCGGTAGCAGTAGCGGAGTGCCTCGAGCGCCACATCGAGCCCGATCTTGTTGCTATACGGAAGCAGTCGACGACCGTCTTGACAGGCTCGTGGATGCGCACAGGCACACCCTCGATGATGTGCTCCTCCACACCAGTCGTCAGCGCCATGCCGGAGACTCGGTGAGGAGGATGCCGGTTGGCTCGCCGTCGGCGAGGGAAGATGCGGATGGTCTTGCCGTTCATGTGGCCGAGCCTTCAGCACAGCCTCAACGGAGCCCTCGACACCACGCGTAGACCGAGGAATCCGGCCGCCCGCTGACGTACACTGATCGCGACAGCGTCACACCGAGGGAGCAACGGTGCCCGAACCCACACCCATCTTCACGATCGGCTACGAGAAGCGCTCCGTCGACGACCTCATCTGGCTCCTCCAGTCGCGGAAGGTGTTACGCGTGATCGACGTGCGCCTCACCCCGTGGAGTCGCCGACCGGACTTCTCGAAGAAGCGGCTCTGCGGCGCCCTCGAGGCTGCCGGCATTGCCTACGAGCATATGGGCGGTCTCGGGGAACCCGCCGGCGATCAGGGACATCTACCTGGCCGGCGACGCCGAGGCGGGCCACCGGCGCTTTCGCGAGCACCTCAGCAACGGCGCCAGCGCCGCGGTCGACGAACTCGTTGAGATCGCTGATCGGGAACCTGTCGCCCTGCTCTGCCTCGAACGCGACGCCTTCCGCTGTCACCGCTCCGTCGTGGCCGCGGTCGACTGCCGAGCGCCTGACAGGCGAGCGCTCTATCTATCACCTCTAGCTGAGCGGCGGCCAGAAGACGCCGAGGACGAGGAATCCGTCTGGGTTTCTGAACTGGTTCCCCACGAAGAACGCCGTGTCGCGCTTGGCTGAACACATCTGGCCGAGCCACTTGTCCTTGATCTTGCGCAAGCATGTCCGCCTCGGTATCGCCCTTGTCGCGAAGCCTGCGGTAGAGCTGCGCGATCTCCCAGTCGACGATCGTCTGCTCGTGCCCCGGACAGTCGGCGTGGTCGCAGTGGTACTCGTAGCGGAATCGATATGGGATCTTCTCGAGCCCCGTCTTGCCGGGGAAGAACAGGCTTGCCTGGTCGACGACGCCTTGCCTACCGGCGTCCCACTCGTCGTTGACGGACTCGATGGTCAGGTCGTCGACGCGCGACGGTCGAAAGACACCGAGTGACCAACGCTGCCTTCTGTTGGAGCACCCGGAGTTCGCACATCGACTGCACCATGAGCGGCTCGACAAGCAAACGCCGCTCGCGCCAGCCGTCTTTCGGTGCTGATGATGTCACCAAGCGCAAGGGTGTCGAGATTGGGCTTGAGGCTCTCAGGGCGCGGATCGGAGGCATCGGCGACCTCGAGCGTGATGCGCTGGTACTTCGTGAACCGCAGGTCAAACTGGAGATCGCGGTAGACGAGCGGGTACAGTCGCACCCACTCAGGGCCAGGGGTATCGGTGCGGATACCGGCAACGCACACCGTCTCACCGTACTTCGTGCTGATACTTGGATACGCCTTGACGGTGACGACCATTTCGATGGTCTGGACCATCGCCCCCCCATTCGCCTGCGAGAGGCGTCAGACTACGCCGCTAACGGTATGGAACGGAAGAGCCGAGCGGGGCCCGACTCGTTGACGTTGTCGCCCTCGCCGATGGAGGCCAGCGCCCGCGACGGGTCGTCGGGGTCGGAGCCGACAAGCAGGTAGACGCCGGTGCGCCGTACCTCCTCCCTCTTGCTGAGCTGGTCGAGCTGGGAGCGCGGCGCGACCAGCACCGTGCCGGTCCAGTTGCTGATCTCGGCGAGGGGAATGCCGGCGGGCTCGCCGTCGGCGAGGACGATACGGATGGTCTTGCCCGTCACGTGTCCACCCCCGCACGTTCTGCTGCCAACTTGAGCTTCTCGGCCCTGAACTCCTTGTAGGATTGACCGCTCTCGGGTCGCTTGAAGTACTTCCCACCAGCGCCAGCCCGCGCCATGACTACGGCCTCGGCCGCACTCGGACTCGCGAAGGGCACATCCTCGACGAACACAAGCTTGTCCGGCTGGTCTCCATCCGCCAGCTTGCCCGCACTGACGAGCTGGTCTCGAAGAACGCGGTACTGAGTCCAGGACGCTACCCCCGTCCTGCGAGCTGTTGAGCCCTTCATCACGACGAATTCGCCGTCCACTTCTTGGCCTGTCGCCTGCACTCCGACACGGTCCAGCACGAACAGCGGCGATCGCACGGTGAGTATCGCGCCAGTCCTCGTTCTTGGCTGTTCAGTCATGGACTGGCCCGCCATCGCACCAGCCTCGACGGCAGCTCGGGGTTGTGTCACGGAGAAGCCCAGGACAGGCAGGACCAGCTGAAGCTGATCAAGGAAGCCCTCCATGTGGATGCGATCTGCTTCAGACAGCTGAGGCGTCTCGGGGTTGGCGCTGTTGACGACGCGCGATCGACTCGCAGCTCGCGCTAGCGCGAGAACCTGGCTCTCGAGGTACTTGACCTCTGACTTGGACAGAGAGCCCTCGCGGCTGACGACGAAGACCGCTCGCGTCCAGAAGTCTTTCGACTCACTCTTCGCGTGCTGCGCCAGCCGCTTGAGAATGGCATCTGTCTCGCCAACGTACACGGCATCGCGATTGGGCATGTCAGGATCGGGGCCCACGAGCATGTATGCACCGCCGCCCCGCGCCTCAAGTCGGTGCGTCAGCAGCTCTAGCCGACTCCGAGGCACCACGATGACCCGACCTATCCAGTTGTCGAGGTCAGCGATGAGGACGCCGGTAGCCTCCCCGGAATCGAGGATGACCTGAACAACACGGCGCGGCCTCACGGTCGCCTTATTGCGGTCCGCGCGAGACTGTCGATGCTCGCTCGGACCTCGCCGAAGAGCAGCATCGGCAGCAGCGCGTCTCTCAGCTTCTCCAGGCATGCCGATTCCCGCAGGCTAATGACCATCCGTCGATGCAAATCCGCGGCCATCTGCTGGAAGCGATCGCAGAGCTCTCGCGGCGGCACAACGACGGGCAGAGGGCGAAAGTTCCGTTTGCTGATCTCGAGGAAGGTGGTGCCGTTGGCGTTGCCGATGATTAGCTCCATGTTGTTGCGCGCCCACTGAAGCACGTACTGGTTCGGCAGAGACCCGTCGCACGCCATGGCGATGAACCCCTGATTCACACAAACCGGCACTTCAGCGACGGCCAGGTAGCCGATCGGCGCTCGGGACGACAGGAGCACGGTCCCGGGTGGCAGAACCCCGGAACTGATGGCTCAGCCGCCCCGACCTCGCTGATTCGTCTCGCGGTGCGAAGCACCACCGGCGAAGACAGGTCGGACAGGTCCTTGGGCGTTGCGAAGGCGATATCTCCGCCCCAGTAGGACGGATTGGCGGTACTCGGCGTCGACCCCCCAATCACTCTGACCTCATCGCCGATCTCACCGACCTTCCAACCGCTTGGGACCAGACCCACACGCGATTCCTCAAGGGAGTCCGGGAGCAGGGCGGCGAGGGAGGGCGGGAGCCCCGGATCGCCGCCTTCCATCTTCTTACGTACGGGGTCGAAGTCGACGAACCACGACTTGAAGGCGGCGCGCGCAATCGACTCCAAGACGCGGTTCATGCGCCGATTGAGGTCGATCTTGTTGTCAATCGCCTCGAAGAGCGTGACCAAGCGCCGCGACTCTGTGGTCATGGGCGGGACTGGATACGCCGAGGAAGTCGGCACGGTCCAGCGCTACAGCCGTCGTGCCAGTCGCTCGGCCGGCGCAGTAGGCTCTGTACTGCGGTGTCCGCAGCACCCAGTAGAGGTACTTGGCGAACTCGGGGTCGGGGTCGCGGAATACCAGCTTGGCGGTAGTCCTGCGTGAGTCGGCCCGAATCAACTGTCGAAGGCACTCGGGCAACAGAGCCAATCATGGACCCGTCCTTCGTCGCGCCCTTCAGCGCCACGATAGAGATCCCCGGGCCCGAGAATCAGCTTCTCGGGACACTCACCCCCGAACGTCTTCCAGTGGTCAGCGCGAAACCCCCCGCCCGGCGCGATTGAACCTAGTCCGAGCAGCGCGGGACCCGGCTCCCCAACAAGGTCACCGCGGTACGTCGTGCCTCGCTGGAGAGTGACGTTGTCGCCAACCGTCTTCACGTCGCCGTCACTCACCGTAGCCTAGCGCGCCCAGGTTCGCCCTGATCTCTTCCTCCAGCGTCCGCCCCTCCGCGAATTGTTCGGCCAAGTCCGCCGTTAGCCGCTCTATCTTCTCGTCGAAGGGCTCGCCGTCGTCTTCGGCATCGGCCGAGCCAACATAGCGGCCGGGCGTGAGCACGTAGCCATGCTCGGCGATGCGCTCAGTCGCAACGCCTGCGCAGAAGCCGGGCACGTCGGCGTAGCTGGACGTGCCCGGCTCAACCTCGGCAGCCGGCTCCCCCCGCCACGCGTGATACGTCCCGGCGATGCGCGCGATGTCCTCGTCGCTCAGCTCCTTGTGCGTGCGGTCGACAAGCGCGCCCATCTGGCGGGCGTCGATGAACAGCGTCTCGCGGCGGCGGTCGCGGCAGGCGCCGCCGCTGCCCGGGCCGTTGGCCTTGTCGCGCGCCAGGAACCACAGGCACACGGGGATCTGCGTCGTGTAGAAGAGCTGGCCGGGCAGGGCGATCATGCAGTCGACAAGGTCGGCCTCCACGAGCTGCTTGCGAATCTCCCCCTCCCCGCTCTGCTGCGAGCTCATCGAGCCGTTGGCGAGCACGAAGCCGGCGACGCCCTGCGGCGCCAGGTGATGGACCATGTGCTGCACCCAGGCGAAGTTGGCGTTGCCCGGCGGCGGCGCTCCGTACTTCCAGCGCACGTCATCGCGCAGGCGGTCGCCGCCCCAGTCGCTCACGTTGAAGGGTGGATTGGCGAGGATGAAGTCGGCCTTGAGGTCTTTGTGCTGGTCGGCGTGGAAGGTGTCGGCGTTGTGCGGCCCCAGGTCGCCCTCGAGCCCGCGGATGGCGAGGTTCATCTTGGCCAGGCGCCAGGTGGTGGGGTTGCTCTCCTGCCCGTAGATGGAGATGTCGCCCTTGCCGCCGCCGTGCTCCTCCACGAAGCGCTCGCACTGCACGAACATGCCGCCCGAGCCGCAGCAAGGGTCGTAGACGCGGCCCTTGAACGGCTCGATCATCTCGACCAGCAGCTTGACCACGCAGCGCGCCGTGTAGAACTCACCGCCGCCCTTGCCCTCCGCGCTGGCGAAGCGCCCGAGGAAGTACTCGTAGACGCGGCCGAGCAGGTCCTTGCTGCGGCTCTCGGCGTCGCATATGGCGATGGTGCTCATGAGGTCGATGAGCTCGCCGAGCTGCGTCTTGTCGATCGTCGGACGTGCGTAGTCTTTGCTCAGCACGCCCTTGAGGCTGGGATTCTCGCGCTCGATGGCCACCATGGCGTCGTCGATGAGCTTGCCGATCTCGGGCTCCTTGGCGTTGGCCTGCAGATGCGACCAGCGCGCCTCGCGCGGCACCCAGAAGACGTTCTCGGCGAGGTACTCGTCGCGGTCCTCGGGGTCGACGCCGGACTCGCCCGGGCCGCCCGCCGCAAGGCTCCTGGCGGCCTCTTGCTCGGCCTCCGCAAGCAGGGCCGAGTGCTTCTCCTCAAACGCGTCCGAGATGTACTTGAGGAAGATGAGGCCGAGCGCCACGTGCTTGTACTCGGCCGGGTCCATGTGGCCGCGCATCTTGTCGGCCGCGGCCCAGAGCTGCTGCTCGAAGCCGAGCGGCTGCTTGCCGTTGCCGGTCTTCGTCTTGCGTGTCGCCATGCGCGCCCCCCGGTCGACCCGGCCATCGTCACTACCATACTACCGGGCGCGAGCGACGGAACGGGAGGGACACTACGCCGTCCTGCGCCGGGGGTATGCTGCCCACATGAACGTGCGCATCTGTGACGACATGGGCGTCAACGGCTTCTCGTGGACCACCGACGAGAAGACAGAGCGCGTCGCACGCGCTGGCCGCAGGCGGGCGCGTGTGGCTCGTGGATCCCGTCGACGACCCCGAGGCAATGGCCCGCGTCGCCAGGCTCGGCACGCCGGTCGCGGTGCTCCAGCTCCTCGACCGCCATAACCGCGACTGCGCCGCCGTGGCTCGCCGCCTCGGCATCCCTCACGGCAAGGTCCCGCCCTCCATCCCCGACAGCCCATTCGAGGTCGTCGAGCTGCGGCGCCGGCGCGTCTGGCAGGAGATCGCCCTCTGGTGGCCCGAGACGCGCACGCTCGTCGTGCCCGAAGCCGTCGGCACGAGCCTCTACTACGCCGTCGGGCGCGGCGCATTGGGCGTCCACCCCTTCGACCGGCCCTGGCCGCCGCGCGGGGCGCTCGGCCGGTTCGTCCCCGAGCACCTCCTGGTCGGCCACGGCGAGGGGCTCCACGGGCCACAGGCGGCGGAGGCGTTGCGCTTCGCCCTCGCCGACGGCCGCCGCGGCATGTTCAGGCTGATCGCCACGCTACCTTCGCTGGCCGGGAGGAAGTAGCAGGAGGGCGCGTCACACGCGACCTGGCTTCTTCCTGGCCCGACGACAGAACCGACCCGTCCGCGCGCCGCGCGGGTACAATGCGCGCACGATGGCCGATCCGGCACCCAGCGACGCCCCCAGGCGGGTCACGCGACCCGGGCCGAAGTGGTTGCCCGGAGTCGGCACACTGCGCACGTACCGGATCGGTGAGCTGAAAGGCGACCTGGTCGCCGGGCTCGCCGTCACTGCCCTGCTGGTGCCGCAAGGCATGGCCTACGCGGAGCTTGCCGGCCTACCGGCCGTGACCGGCCTCTACACCACGATCCTCGCCCTCGTCGCCTACGCGCTGTTCGGCCCGTCGCGCATCCTGGTACTCGGCCCCGACTCGGCTCTGGCGCCGCTCATCCTGGCGACGATCCTGCCGCTCGTGGGCGCCGACGGCGACCCCGCGCAGGCCGTCGCCCTCGGCTCCGCCCTCGCCATCCTCATGGGCATCATCTGCGTGGTCGCCGGTCTGGGGAAGCTCGGCGTCATCACGGAGCTCCTCTCCAAGCCGATACGCGCCGGCTACCTGAACGGCGTCGCGGTCGTCGTCGTCGTGAGTCAGCTCCCCAAGTTGTTCGGCTTCAGCGTGAGCGCCGTGAGCACGCCGGCGCGCCTCTGGGCGTTCCTCGCCGGCGTCGCCGAGGGCCGCACCAACCCGGCGGCCCTGGCGATCGGCGCCGGCTGCCTGATCCTCCTCTTCGCCTTCCGGTTCTTCGCCCCCAAGTTCCCGGCCGTGCTCCTCGCCGTCCTGGGCGCGACGCTCGTCTGCTGGGCCTTGGACCTCAGCGCCCACGGCGTCGCGGTCGTCGGGCCGGTGCCGCAGGGGTTCCCGGCTCCGGCCTTGCCGTCGTTCCCCGTCGAGGATCTCTGGCGGCTCACCCTCGGCGCCCTCGGCATGGCGTTCATCACGCTCGCCGACACCTCGGCGCTCTCGCGCGCCTTCGCCCTCAAGTCCAGGGACGACGTCGACCCGAACCAGGAGATCGTCGCCCTAGGAGCCGCGAACCTCGCGGCCGGCTTCTTCCAGGGGTTCCCGGTGAGCGGCAGCGCCTCGCGTACGGCCGTCGCCGAGGCCGCCGGCGCCCGCAGTCAAGCGGCGGGTCTGGTGGGAGCACTGTCGATTACGGTCCTGCTGCTCGTCGGCGGCGGGCTCACCACCTACCTTCCCCAGGCGTCGCTGGCGGCCATCGTCATCGTTGCCGGGACGGCGCTGTTCGACCTGGCCACGATGCGCTGGTTGAGGCGCGTCCGTCCCACCGAGTTCCTGCTTTGTCTCGCCGCCCTGCTGGGCGTGGCGATCGCCGGTGTGCTGGAGGGCATCGCGATCGCCATCGGCCTCTCGCTGCTGGCCTTTCTGTGGCACATGTGGCGGCCGTACGACGCGACCCTCGGTCGCGTGAGCGGCCGCCACGGCTACCACGACGCCGACAGGCACCCGGAAGCGCTGCAGATCCCGGGGTTCATCATCTTCCGGTTCGACGCCCCGATCTTCTTCGCCAACGCCGAGCACTTCACGCGCTCGGCCAAGAAGCACATCGCCGAACGCGGCGAGCCGATCAGGCGGGTGATCATCGCCGGCGAGCCGATCACCGACATCGACACGACGGGAGCGGACGCAATCCGCGAGTTCATCGAGGACCTCGCCACCGACGGCGCCTCGATCGGCTTCGCCGAACTCAAGGGGCCGGTCAAGGACAAGCTCCGCCGCTACGACCTCTTCGACACGATCGGCAAGCCCAACTTCTACTCGACCATCGACCACGCCGTCACCGACTACCTTCTGCAGACCGGAGGCGATCCCGTGCGATGGGTCGACGACTACGACGGCGTGACGGACCCGCCGGGCGATCGCGGGGACGGCGGGAGGACTCCTGGCGCCTGAGGCCGTGCCGTCCGGGGTGGATGGTGGTGCCGAAGGTGGGGCTCGAACCCACACTCCCTTGGGGGGAACCGGGTATCAAATCCGTCACAGGCCCTGCCACACAGTGTCGGCTCATGCCGGAATACGCCCCTGAGCAGGTACTTCCCGAATCTCCGGGGGTGTTCGTGTCGCCCCGTTACGCCCCGTGCCGGGTCGCTGCGCAGCAAATGTGTAGCAGGCGGAAGTCCGCTGCCCTCGAGGGTGGCGGGCCTCCGCGTCCGATGAACTGTCGCGAGTGACGTCGCTCAGGGCCTACTTCGTGATGACGATGTCACCCGTACTCGTACCAGTGAAGCCATCCCAGACGAACGTCTGATGCCTGTAGCGGTAGGTGTACGAATAGGCGGTGGTGACCCAACTGCTCCAGCCGTCTGCGGCGGCGCCGGGGAAGTAAGTGTCGCCCGGAGACCAGACATCGGGAGCGCCGGCCTGTTGCTCAGGGGTCGACAGCACATCGGCCTTGGTGCCCCCGGCGTCATGCATGCCGAGATAGCCACAGACGGGGATATATGGGTCAGACGTGAACGTACCGTTCAGGACCCCCTCGAACCTCCCACAGCCGTTGGCCGCCTGTGCGAATCAGAACGAAACGGACCCGCTTGGCTATTGTGTTTGGACCGTCGAATCCGAACATGTGGGTCGCATCGGCATCGCCCACTTCTTTGAGCTGATCGAGATTGGTCGGATCACTCTCCCACCCAGCCAGCTCCGCGAGAATGTCGTCTCTCGATGACACGTCGGCAAGCGAGGGATGGGCCTCACGAAGAGCTCTGTAGAGCGGGCGCATCTCGGTCACCCTGGATAGCGCTCGCACCTCCGCAAAGCCTGGGCCCTGCGACGAGTTCCCAACCATCTTCACGTTGCCGTCAGCACTTGACCAGCTCCTGCGGAATCGGGCGATGTCTCCTCTTCCGTACTTCTCGAGAATCCTCTTGTCCTCTTCCGACAAATGGGAGAACGAGACCTCAACATCGATTGTCGCCGGTACTTCGCATTCGAGGTCGGTGGGTTCGCAGCTCGTGCAGTACAGATCGTCGGCCGACAGGGAGCCACCGTTGAAGAACCAATCGAGCGCGTACAGAACGCACGACTTGCCGGATCCATTGGGCCCCACCATGACCGTGTAATCGTCCACGCTCAAGGCCAAGTCGCGGATACAACGGTAGCTGTGGATATGTACCTCGCTGATGCGCACAGCGCCTCTCCCCGATGGACCCGATGCGTCCCCTGAGACTGATCTTAGCACTGAGGGATGACGGAGCCCTGCGACCGTCGCGGTCTCAAGTTGCGGCTGTCAGACTCTAGCTGGAGGCACTAGGACTCCCGCCCGCGAGGCGCGCACGCGGCCGTCAGCGCCGACGTCGGCCTGGGCAGACCGAAACGGAGACGCGGCGCCCAGAAGGCGGCCACATGCAGGAGAGTTCTTGGAGGCGTCGACCGGAGTCGAACCGGTGATGGAGGGTTTGCAGACCTGCCGGGCGGACGGGCCGCAATGTGAGCCTCTGCGCTGCGTGGGCTGCACCTTGATGGCGAAGGCGTCGCGGTCGACCTCACTCCCTGAGACTCCGCAGATGCTGGAGCTCGAAGGTGTTGGTCGCCGGCTCGTGGATGCCGGAGGTCTGGGAGGGCAACCTGCGTCCTCCCGCCTCGCCAGGCGATCGAGCGTCCCGCACACGTGTCGAGGTATGTAAGTCAGGCCCGAACATGCGCCTGCCGGGGACGTGCCGCACATGGCGCTGGTGCCGACCGCCAATGACACCCGCCGCCCATCTGCTCGAGACTGGTTGGCCAGGAATGCGTCTCGGGCTATCATCTAGGACGCTTCTCCACCCTCTTCTCCCTAAACCGAGACCGAAAGGGTCGCCATCGGTCTTCTGAGTCTTCTAACGGGGTTCGGCGCTCGCGACGTGGCAGTGGATCTCGGCACGTCTACCACCCTCGTCTATGTTCGCGGTAGGGGCATCGTCCTCTCCGAACCCTCCGTGGTTGCCATGGATCATCGCACCGGAGAGGTGTACGCGGTCGGCGCCGAGGCCAAGCGTATGCTCGGCCGCACGCCCGCCAGCATCAGCGCGGTGCGCCCGCTCAAAGACGGCGTCATCGCCGACTTCGACGTCACCGAGCAGATGCTGCGCCACTTCCTGCGCCGCGTCATGCAGAACCGCTGGGCCCATCCGCGGGTGGTCATTTGCGTGCCATCGGGCGTCACCGGCGTCGAGAAGCGTGCCGTCGAAGAGGCCACCTACTCAGCCGGCGCCCGCTGGGCCACCCTCATCGAGGAACCCATGGCGGCGGCCATCGGCGCCGACCTGCCGGTCGCCGAGCCCACCGGCAGCATGATCGTCGACATCGGCGGCGGCACCAGCGAGGTCGCCGTCATCTCGCTCGGCGGCATCGTCGTCTGGCAGTCCATCAGGGTGGCCGGCGATGAGTTCGACGAGGCCATCATCAGCTGGGTCAAGAAGGAGTACAAGCTGCTCATCGGCAGTCAGACGGCCGAGGGAATCAAGCTCGAGATCGGCTCCGCCGGGCCGCTGCCCAAGGAGGAGCAGGCCGAGATCCGCGGACGCGACCTGGTCAGCGGCCTGCCCAAGACCATCGTCCTCTCCTCAGAGGCTATGAGGGCGGCGCTCGAGGAACCGACGCAGGCCATCGTCGACGCCGTCAAGGAGACCCTCGGCAAGACCCCGCCGGAGCTCGTCCAGCGACATCATGGACCGCGGCATCATGCTGGCCGGCGGCGGGTCGCTGCTACGGGGGCTGCCCGAGCGCCTGCGGGCCGAGACGCAGATGCCGGTGCACCTCGCAGAGTCGCCGCTGACGTGCGTTGCCGTGGGCGCGGGCAAGTACCTCGAGGAGCTGGATGTTCTCACCAAGGGCGGGCGCAGTTCACGTGCCAAGAGGCCGCTGACCTCGCGGTGACTGGCTAGATCGTGATGCGCGTAACGGCTCCGCCACTCGTGGAGCCTCACCATCGGCCCGCCCACCCCAACGTGGCCCGACCGCCTGCCGCCCGAACAGGGCCAGCGCGACGCCACCAACAAGGTGCCCGAGCGCCTCAAGATCCCGTGCTTCTGGTGCGCCCGGAGCGCTTCCCTGGAAGCCTCCCCAGAGCGAAGCTTGACTGCACCTACGTGTGACGCGCAGGCGCTCAGGAGGAGAAGGGAGTCAGGCCCATGCGAGGCCATATCAGAAAGCGCGGCGAGTCCGGCAGCTGGGAGTACATCGTCGATG
>CAVPIV010000006.1:0-127660 GCA_963705085.1 uncultured Thermoleophilia bacterium
GATCATCAGCGTCAGGTTGTGCGGGCCGGGTTCCGGCGCTGTTGTGTTGTACTGAGAGATCATACCGCAGACCGCGATGCCGGCCGTGGAGGTTCATGTGCTGCAAGGCGGCTTCGAGATGCGCGCCCCTCGACGTTCTCGAAGTAAACGTCGATGCCCTGCGGGCAGTGGCGGCCCAGCTCGTGGTCAGATCGGCGGCCTCGCGGTAGTTGAACGTGGCATCGATGCCGGCTTCGTCCAGCAGCCAGGCGACCTTGGCCGGCGATCCGGCGCTCCCGATCACGCGGCAGCCCTTGAGCTTGGCGATCTGGCAGGCCACCGCGCCGACCGCGGCCGCGGTGGCCGAGAGGAAGACGGTTTCGCCCGCCTGCATCCGGCCGATGTCGAGAAGGCCGACATAGGCGGGAAACTGCAGGCCCTGCATGCCGAGCACGCCCAGGTAGGCCTTATCGGGGCCACGCCGGGGTCGTCGATCCGGCGAAAGGTCGTGGCCGTCCGAGACGAAGTACTCGCGCCACCCCAGAAAAAACTCGTGACACAGTCGCCGGCCTGAAACCGGTCATTCAGCGAGGCAACGACCTGCCCGACACACCCACCGGTCAGCGCTTCGCCGATCTGAAAGGGTGGCAGCGCAGCCGCTCCCGTAGTCGATGCGCCCGCGGATGTAGGGATCCACCGACATGTAGCTGTTGCGCACGAGCAGTTCGCCGGCCCGCAGTTCGGGGATCGGCACGGTTGCCAGCTCAAAATCATCCTCGACCGGCAGGCCGGTGGGACGGCGTCTCAATCGAATCTCACGGCTCAGGATGTCTGCCATTGCTCCCTCCTCGAATGTGGACAAATCAGCGTGTGACGGGCTGCTATCCGCCTACTTGCTCTGCGCCTCGGCCCGGCGCCTCGATTAGATCGGCCACCCACCGCCGCTGAGGCTCGTCATCAGGCCTGCCGTGTGCTCCGGGTGTGGAACACAAAGCAGGACGGCCTCCAGGTCAGACCGCCCTCTTGATAGCCACATGCGGGGGCGACGGGCGTGGTATTCGTCCATGCCGAATCCCAGCCAATTTGCTGCTTGAATCTCGCTGTCCTAGCAGCCTGTCGGAGAGTGGCAACACTCGGACAGACAGGATTATGGTACACTGGCGGTTATGAGTAGAAAGTTCACAACCGTTGATTACGAAGCGGCGCTCGAGCAGACCGTGAGTCTGCGCGAGGCCCTACCGGCCAGTCATCTGGCGCGGTTTGTCGTCGATCTGGTGGCTCAACTCGATTTGAGCCTGATCTACGCCGGCTATGCGGATCGAGGCGGGTCGCCTATGCGCCTGAGATTCTCTTGGCGTTGCTGTTTTACGGCTACGCCACCGGGGTGTTCAGTTCGTGGCGCATCGAAAAGGCCACCTACGAGATGCTGCCTTTCCGCTTCATTGGCGGCGGCTTGCATCCAGATCACGACACGCTGGCGAACTTTCGCAAGACGTTCCGGGCCGCGATCAAAGAGCTGTTCGTCCAGGTGCTGTTGTTGGCCCAGGCCGCCGGTTACCTCACGCTCGGCAACATCAGCATGGACGGTTCGAAGGTGCACGCCAATGCCTCCAAGAGCAAGGCCGTCAGTTACAAGCGCCTGCTCGAACTGGAAACCCACCTGCGGGCCGAAGTGGAGCAGTTGTTTCGGTTGGCCGACCAGGCCGACCGTCACGAGTTGCCCGACGGCATGAACGTGGTCGACGAAATTGCCTTGCGCCAGGAACGCCTGGCACGGCTGGCCGAGGCCAAGCAGGTGCTGCAGGCCCGTGCGCAGGAACGCCAAGCGGCCGAACAAGCTGAGTACGAAGCCAAACAGCGTGTGCGGGAGGCCCAGGCCCAGCGCACCGGCCGCAAGCCGCCGGGCGACCGCCGACACCACCATCAGCCGACCCGCAAGACAAGGATCAGTACAACTTTACTGATCCGGAGTCACGCATCATGAAATGCTCCAGTAGCGCTGGCTTTGAGCAGGCGTACAATGCCCAAGTGGCGGTGGACCAGGACAGCCTCTTCATCGTGGCGTGTAGCGTGTCGAACCACCCCAACGACAAAGCTGAGGCCGAGCCGACCTTGGCGGCCCTGCCACCTGAGCTGGGCACGCCGGCCGCCGCGGCGCTGGACAACGGCTTCTGGAGCGAGCAGAACCTGGCTGCCTTGGACGCACGTCAGATTGAGCCTTACATCGCCACGGGCCGCGAGCCGCACCACCAAAGCTGGCAAGAGCGCTTTGCCGCCGAACCCGCACCGCCGGCCGAGGATGCCAGTCCGCAGGTCAAGATGGCCTACAAGCTGCGCACCGAGATCGGCCAGGCCATCTATCGCTTGCGCAAATGCACCGTCGAACCGGTGATCGGCATCATCAAAGCCGTGCTGGGCTTCCGCCAGTTCTCACTCCGGGGGCTTGACCCGGCCGATTGCGAATGGTGCTTGGTGTGTTTGGCCTTCAATTTGAAGCGCCTCCACACGTTAGCCTGGGCCTAACCGCGCCCAGGCCCCGACAAACGGGCGTTAAGCAGCGCCGTAACGCCGCCGAACGCCCCCAAACGACGCCACCGGACGGGTAGACACGGCGTAACATGCCCCGCACACCGGTACAACTGCCGTGCGGGCTACCTTTCCTGGCCGATCAACGACCATACTTGTCGGAGACCGCGCTCTCTCCGACAGACTGCTAGAAAGGTATGTCATCGGGATTTGTAATGAGCATCGGCGTATTGTCGGCGTCGTGTGTTATGCTCCAGCAGTACCACATCTTATCTGCATGATATTCGCTGCGAACCCTTTGCGCCAACTCTCTGGGAAGTGGTTGAGATCTTTGTTCAGTTCCCCCTGACGTATTCTGTCACCACCGTTGATCGCCGCCGAAATGCCATCGGTACACAAGAAGATGTCTTTGGGATCCGTGATAATCTGTGGGAAGAGCGATATGAAATACACTACAAGCGTAGCGCCTCTCACACGGGTCGTCGGGACTGAATAGCTTAGAGCCTATCCGAATAATCCTGATGCGCGGAAGGCGATCAAGGCACAGGCGAAATGTAGGAAAGCGATGTAGTTTTCAGGTTTCTTCTCCCAGCGGATGAGGATGCGACGAAAGCGGTTCATCCAACTGTGAGTGCGTTCGACCACCCAGCGCCGGCACGGAAGCCCGCTTCACGTTTGATAGCTTGGGCCTCTTCGCCCCGGCCCGGATATGGGCCGTGAAACCGAACTCAGTCAAGATGTAGCGTACTTCCTGGTAGTCATAGCCTTTGTCCAGACACAGGCCTTGCGGTTGCTCAGGCGTTGGTTCGGGACGCTCCACAACGATGCTCTCGATGGTTTGGCGCACCAGTTTCATGTCATTTCGGTTGGCGCCGGCCACGGCCAACCCGATCGGTACACCATGGCCTTCGGTCAACAGACTACGCTTGACACCGTCTTTGCCGCGGTCGGTTGGATTGGGGCCGGTTTGTTCACCGCCCAACGGGGCTTTGGTCAGGGCGCCATCCATGCTCGAGAAATCCCAATCGATGCCTTTCAGCTCATCGAACTGGGCAACGCCAGCTTCCCAGAGCTTCAAAAACACATTCGCCTGCACCCACTCCTGATAGCGATCATGCGCTGTCGAATGCGCTGCCAATTCCGTTTGATCCAATGCCTGCCATTGGCAGCCGGTGCGCAATACGTAGAAGATGGCATCCGCACACAGACGATCCGGCTGGCGCGGCCGTCCACCCCCGAACCGATGGGTGTTCACATGAACCGGCAAGAGAGGCTGCAAGACCGCCCACAAGGCATCGGAGATCCGAAAGCCGGTAGTCGTTTTGTTGTTCGGTGTGCGGGAGCGAGTTCGCTTGGTTGTCTGTTCTGTACTCATGCCCGCTATTCTACCACATCTACCAGTTATTCGGATAGGCTCTAAGTAAAAATAGTGTCCCTGGCTTTCTCCTTCGATTCCGCAGTGAAGAAGAGCAGAAAGCTTCTCCCTGCATACGTCCCAAAAATCCCGTCTTCTGAGCATTCTAGCTAGTAATCGTTAATTGGCCCTTGCTTATCGAAGCGATGAGAAGGTTTTCTATTTTTGTCCACGGGCAAGGTCGCTGATTCTTGGCCAGAAGTCACCTGGCAATACCGCAAGAATCGTCTGCATCTCCCCAATGTCTTTGGTTAGCCCTGAAGTTCGTTTGACACGACTGACGCAAAACGTGAAAAGCTCTTCGATCGCCTAACTTGGATAGAATTGCATGAGAGACTAGTCCGGCACTGCGGGTGTCGCCCTGCCTAGCGCGGAAGACCTCGATCAAGGTGTCGAGGCGTTCGTTGGTGGGAATCTCATTGACTAACCCTTCGGCGTACTGCGGGGAGTCAACGAAATACGGATCGAATACTGAGGTCCAGAAATCTGGGGGGCGTGAAGGGTTCCTCGGATTTGTCGATGATGTCCAGAAGATAACTGATGAAATGGATGATGGCGTCTGCGGTCTCCCTGGTGTCTACCCATTGTTCATGGCTTCTTGGGTTCCGGATCCGAGGTAAAACCCACGTAGGATGACGCTACGCCTTCCTGAAATTGCGTTCGGTCTGCGTTTCCAGACTGTTGATTTTCAAGATGGGGGGCTTGCCACCAAGGGCGCCGCTGACAAGCTCCACCCCGTCTACGTCGAGGTTCGATTTGGCGCGGAGAGTCTCGGTAAGGTGGTGCATCGCATCGATTACCGAGTGTCTGTAGTTCGCCGCTTGGTATGTGCCTTTGACTGCCTCCCAAAGGTCTTGTCGAATTGCGGTCTCCAGATTCACGGGTGCGTCCTCACGTGGTGTGGTGTGTGCTGTTGGCTCAAGCGCATGTCGTCTGTGGAACTCGTCTCGAGCTGTTCGTAAAGATAGCTCGATTCCTTGCTCTTCGGATCCCTTTGAGCTTCCTGACCTCGTCACGAATGTGCCGGTTGATTCCGTCTTCCCGAACCTGCTTGTCCAGCATGTCGCTACTTGCCAGTTGCTTTATGTCGCCATTATACCAGCATGCGCAGTGTTCGGCTATCGCCGGATGCTCGTGTTATGCAACGGTGACGCCGGCAAAATGACAGTGAGGGAGCTTTTCTTACCCTCCGATGCCACGATACAAGGAATGGAAGTGGTGGGGCAGTGCAGGGTTGCCGCGACTTATGCCGTCTAGCGGGCGACGCTCCACTGGAAAGTTGGCGGCCGAGCGGGCGTGCCAGATAATCGGTCGTAGCGAACAATTGAAGGATCTGTGGATTTTATCCGCTTGGTGACCGCCAGCTCTCCAATCGCAGCCCCGTGATCCGTTCGAAATGGCCGGTGTTCTCGGTCACCAAGGCCAGATTGTGTGTCAGCGCAGTCGCGGCGATCAAGATATCGGCATCGCTGATGAGCCGCCCGGAACGATGTAAGCCGTGAAAATCTCGGCGGCTTGCACGACCACCGTATCTGTGAGGGGCAGGATTCTACTCTCCCGACAGCGATCCTCGAACACTGCTATCTGCTGGAGCGCCGCCTTGGCCTTCAACCCGCGCAGGATTTCGTAGCGTGTGATGATCGAAAAGGCGAACCGCGGTGAGTCAGGAGATACTTCTGGGCGCGCGCGCAACAAGAGCGTCGCGGCCCTTGATTACTTCGGAGAGCGTGTCTGTATCAAGCAAGGCTTGCGCCACTGGTTAGCCTCGCTCCGGCATAAAGTGTCGCGAACTAAAGCGATGGCCTCAACCTCGGACACATCGGCGTCCGACAGTCCGGCGTAGACTTGCTGCCAGGCTGCCAACGTGTCGGCGGCTCGCTTCTCCGCCGGCAGATGGAGCGTGATCTTCAGACGTTGGTTCTCCGGCAGGCCCAGTGGCTTGAGCGGCGTGAACGCACCGTTGCGATAGATGACTTCTAACACCTGTTCGATATCGTGCCTCCCTCAGTCGAGCCCGCTGACCAGTCTACACGCAATATATTACCTCGGTTTCTCGCAGGCCTGCACTTGCGGTGAGAGAGTGGTGGTGCAGGCTGTTAAATTCATGGCGTTTGTTGATAGCCATACGGTGTGCGAATGCGCCGTGGTGAGCCGATAAAAGCCCGTTTTCGGTGCACCAGCGGACGCGATAGAGGCCAAGAGCCTTGAGGTTGGCGATGTAGCGCGCCTGGCTGTGGCCCACGAAACCCGCGATTGCTCCACTAAGTAGGGTACCACAAGTTACTTGACGAATCTGTCGAGCTGAGTATGCTGGCGACATCGGACACACCAACACGGCCGGTTCAGATTCGGATCGAGTTGAGCGACGAACAGCGCCAAGAGCTGCGGAGACTCGCACGGGAACCTTCGGGCGGGTCTCGGAGCGGGCACACTTCGTGGTGTCGAGTGACTTGGTAAAAGCGTGCCCGAGATTGCGGTGTCGATGGGCTATCGGCGCAAGCGGTGTACCCTTGGCTGGAACGCTACCTTAAGCATGGTGTGGCGGGGGGGAGGATGGGCCGCGCAGCGGGCGGCCCGAGCCAATGCACCGCATTTGGTGGCGATAGTGCAAGCCCCGAGCCCAGTGAGCCACCGGCGAACTTCGGCTATCCCGAAGCAGGCTGGAGAGGACGGTCAAGGGTTTGTTGCGCCATCTGCGCCAGCGTTCAAGCTCTGGGTCAGCGCTTCGACGCTGCGCCGGGCTGTGCCTTTGGGCCAACTTGGTCTGGGGACGGCCAAAACTGATCTTGCCCAGGGGCCGCGATCCGGCGGCCGAGGCCAAAGTAGCACAGTTGGCTCCCGGGTCTCGCCTCGCATCCCAGCCACGGGCTGGCCCGGCGGTATCATCACCGCGGCCACTACGGGGCGATCATCGGCTTCGGCATCAAGGGCGGGCGTGAAGCGGGACGAGGTTTCGTGGAGAGCGCCCGGCTGCTCTCCCATCTGGCCAACATCGGCGACGCCAGAGCCTCGTCATCCACCCGGCGACGACGACGCACTCGCAGCTCACCGCCGACGAGCAGCTCCTGACCGGGGTGAGCGACGACTTCATCCGCCTCTCCATCGGCATCGAGTCGCTGGACGACATCCTAGCCGATATGGACCAGGCGCTGGCGAGGGTGTGACCAGAGCGAACTGGGCTGCGGAAGCAACAGTACAGGAGGCGAGGCGCTGAACGCTCGATCGACAGCGTACAATGGATGCTGGGCGGCATGGCTGTGCCGCCCAGCATGCCCCTCGCGCGAGATCACATCATGACCGAGAGAAGACCTGTGCAGACCAAGGAGATCGGCGACGTGCCGACCGGCGTCGGCGACACGTGGGCTCCGCTGGCCTGGTCAGCACGCAGACAGTGACCCTTGACCGGCCGGACGAGCGTCTCCAGCTCGAGGGCGGGGGCGTCCTTGCCTGCATCCTTCCCTACGAGACCTACGGCAGCCTGAGCGAGCGGTCGGGACAACGCGATCCTGGTCACCCGTGCGCTCTCCGGCGACGCTCATTGTCGCCGGGCGGCCATCGCCCGGAGGATCGCCGCCCGGGCTGGTGGGACATGATGGTCGGCCCGGGCAAGGCGCTCGACACTGACGAGTACTTCATCATCTGCTCGAACGTCATCGGCGGATGCGGCGGGTCCACGGGGCCGTCCTCTCTCAACCCTGCCATGGGCCGCCCATTCGGGACGGACTTCCCCATCATCACGATCGCCGATATGGTGAATGCCCAGGTCATGCTTCTCGATCGCCTGGGCATCGACAAGCTGCTGGCCGCGGTCGGTCGGTCGATGGGCGGCATGCAGGTCCTCGACCTGGCCATCTCGCACCGGGACCGCCTGCATCTCGCCGTGCCGCTGGCCACCGCCGCCCGGCAGCCCACGCGGCCATTGCCTTCAACGAGGTTGGGCGCAAGGCCATCATGGCGGATCCCAACTGGAACGAAGGCCAACTACGGCGGGCCGGCGCCCGCGAAGGGGCTCGGCGTGGCTCGATGGTCGGCCACATCACCTACCTCAGTGACGAGGCGATGCAGGAGAAGTTCGGACGCCGCCTGCGCGACATTCACGACTATTCGTTCACGTTCTCCGCGGACTTCGAACTCGAGAGCTACCTGCGCTACCAGGGCTTGTCGTTCACCGACCGTTTCGACGCCAACACGTATCTCTACATCACGCGCGCTCTCGACTACTTCGATCTCACGCGCCAGCACGGCAGCCTCGTCCAGGCGTTCCGCGACGTGAAGGCGCGCTTTCTCGTGCTCGGGTTCACCAGCGACTGGCTGCACCCGCCCTATCAGCTCAAGGAGATCGTCAGCGCCCTGCGCGCGACGCACAAGCGCGTGAGCTACTACGAGGTCGACAGCCACTACGGTCACGACGCGTTCCTTCTCGAGCGCGAGAAGATGGAGGGGCATCGGCGCCTTCCTGTCCAGTGGCGCCCGCACGTCGCCCTCTCCTGAGACTATGCGCCGTATCGACTACAGCGTGATCGAGGGCCTCGTTCCGACTGGGCGACCGTGCTTGATCTCGCGTGCGGAGATGGGGAACTGCTGAACGTGCTCATTCGGACCAAGGGCGTCCGGGGCAGCGGCGTCGAGCTCTCGCAGGAAGCCGTCGAAGCCTGCGTGGGCAAGGGCCTCTCCGTCTTCCACGGTGACCTGGACGAGGGCCTTGCCGACTTCGCCGATGGCTCGCACGACGTCGTGATCCTCAGCATGAGCCTCCAGCAGCTTCGCCGGCCGCGCATGATCGTCCGGGAGATGGTGCGCGTCGGCAGGCAGGCGATCGTCGGCTTCCCAAACTTCGCCCACTGGGTGCCGCGAGCACATCTTTGCCTGCGCGGGCGCATGCCGATGTCCCGCGAGTTGCCCTACGAGTGGTGGGACGCGCCCAACATCCACCTCTGCACGATCAAGGACTTCCGCGAACTCTGTCGTCAGGAGGGCCTGCGCATCGGCAGGGAACTCTTCCTGACCAGCGTGGCCAAAGGGCCTCCCCAGCACGTTTGCCCCCAACCTCAGGGCGCGCATCGCCATCTTCTCAGTTCAGCGCTGACTGACGGCGGCAGGCTTTGAGGCGGCGTTCAAAGGGGCTACACTACAGCTACGCTTGCACCCCGGAGACGGCGCAAGTGGCACAGGAAGCGCCATCCATCCCCCCGTGCACGACGTGGATGCGCCGCGAGACAGAAGGAGACAGAAGTGCCCCAAGGTAGAGTGAAATGGTTCTCGGCCCGAGAAGGCCTACGGGTTCATCGAGCAAGAGAACGACAACGACATCTTTGTGCATGTCACCGGCCTCGCGCACGGCGTCACCACTCTCGAGAAGGATCAGGTCGTCGAGTACGGACGGAGCAGGGACGCAAGGGCCCACAGGCCACGAATGTGCGGCCCGTGGCCGCCGCCCCGGCCAGCCCTGAGGGCGGCGCCCGGCCAGCCCTGAGGCCGCCGCCCCGGCCAGCCCTGAGGGCGGCGAAGAGGCGGCGGCTGCAGAAGAGCAGTGAGCCACTGAACGGCTGCCACGGGGCGGCTGCGCGGGTGATCACCCGGCAGCCGGCCCCGCGCTTTCCGGCCGTGGGTCAACGCCGGCGAAGGAGGGACGATGATCGAAGGTATCCACTGGCTGGGCCACGACACGTTCGGATCGACGGCTCGAGCACAGTGTACGTGGACCCGTGGATTCCCCCGCCGGCGCCCCCCCGGCGGACGTGATCCTCATCACGCACGATCACCTCGACCACTTCAGCAAGGACGACATCGCGGCGATCGCGAGCCGGGCACCGTGGTCGTAGGCCCGGCGTCGGTGACGCACGCGCTGACGGGGATCAAGGGCGTTGCGCCGGTCACGATCGCTGTGGCCAGACTGTGGACGTCGGCACGGCGTTGGTCACGGCCGTCCCCGCCTACAACGTAGACAAGTTCCGGTCTCCCGGTGAGCCCTTCCACCCTCGCGAGGCGGGGGGCGTCGGCTACGTTGTGGAGCTCGATGGGCGCCGCATCTACCACGCCGGCGACACGGACCCGGTCCCGGAGATGCGGGACGTGCACTGCGACGTTGCCCTGCTGCCCGTCGGCGGTACGTTCACGATGACGGCCGAGGAGGCGGCGGCGGCCTGCGACCTCATCGACGCCGCCGTCGCCGTCCCCATGCACTACGGTGACATCGTCGGCAGCCGGGCGGACGCCAAACGCTTCGCCGAGATGAGCCGGCTGCCGGTGACCATCCTGATGATCGAGCGGTGCTGACCTACTGACGCGTCGGCGCAGCGCCGGCGGACCCAGGGAGCCGGGGCGGAGGCTGCGGGAACGGCAGACAGACGGAGGGAGGTTTGATGTTGCGTGACGGAGACAAAGCGCCGGCGGTGACCGGCAGGTCGTTTGACGGACGCACGTTCAATCTCGGGGCTCCCGGCCAGCCGATTGTGCTCTGGTTCTACCCAAAGGCCGCGACCGGTGGCTGAACGACGGAAGCCGTTGAGTTCAACGGTCTTCTCGACGAGTTCGACGGATTAGGCGTCCAGGTGATCGGTGCGAGCGTGGACTCACCCGAGGCGAACCGGCGATGGGCGGAGAAGCACGGGCTGCGAATGCCGCTGCTCAGCGACACGGGTGAGCATCAGGTGGCGGTGGCCTTCGGCGTGGCCCGCCCGATGGTCGGCGTGGCGAAACGAACGACCTGGCTCATCGATCCCGACGGCGTCCTGCGCAGGGTCTACTCGAAGGTGACTCCCAAAGGCCACGCGGCCGACGTTCTCGCGGCCGCTCGCCAGCTCTGGGGCTGATCACTCCGGGCGGCGCTCCTCCGGCGGCCCCAGGTAGGCGGGCGCGTCGAGCATGAAGATGCGGCTTGACCACGACTCGCCGGGGGCGGTCTGCTGGTCGGCGTCGTCGATCGCCGCGATGCGCGCGGTCATGTCGTCGCAGTAGTGGACGATGACGGCCTCACGAGTCATGGGCACGACCGGGCTACCCTTCTCGCGCATACCGTGGTGAGAGATCACGATATGGAGGAGCCGGAGGCCGAGCTCCGCGGGGAATCCCGGCATCTCCTCGATCAGACGCAGAACGATGGCGTGACCGATGACGATCTCGCCGTGCAGCCGTCCGATGTCGGTCATCATCGGGAGGATGCCGTCGGCGGCGTAGGCCTGCGTCTTGCCGATGTCGTGCAGCAGGGCGCCGGCAACCACCATGTCGCGGTCGACGGTGGAGAGCCGCGCGGCGATGCCAGCGGCACACTCGGCGACGACAACCGAGTGCTCGAGCAGGCCGTGGCGGTAGGCGTGGTGGTTGCGCACGGCCGCCGGCGCGATCGCGAAGCTCGCGCCCGGCTCCCCGTTGCCGTCGAACGTGCTCTCGAGCAAGGGGCGGAGGTGCACGTCTTCGACTGAGTCGATGAGCGTGTGCAGGCGCTCGCCGAGCTCGCCCGGGTCTATGGGCGAGACGGGCACCAGCTCCGCGAGATCGTACTCCTCGGCCTCGGCCAGGCGCAGGCGGCGGACCTGCACCTGTGGTCCGTACTGGGGATGCACGCTGTAGGTGCCGACAACAACGGCGACGTCGCCTGCCGCCATCCCGAGAGCTTCATCAGACGGGTCGAAGTGGATGGCTTTGACCTCTCCCGAGGCGTCGCGCAGGCGAAGACGCAAGAACGCCTTGCCGTTCCGGTCGGTCGCGCTCTCGATCTCGGCGCAGGTGTAGCACCCGTCGAGGGTTTGACCGGTGCGCAGGTCGGCTACCGGCGTATGCCGGTCAGCGGGTCGTGGTGTCTCGGGATCGTTGCTCACAGGGCCTCCTTGTCCGTCTCAGGCTACCAGACACGGCCGTCAAGGACAGGGTGACTCCGCCACAACGCGGATGACGTATGCGGGGCGGGCGGCGTGCCGACCCGCCGGCGGGCGTCAGGCGGGCTGACTCCCTTCGAGCGAGGGCGGCGCCGCGGCGCCCGTGTCGACCCCGGGCGGGGCCACAGTCGGTGGAGCCACCGAGGGGGCCGGCGCGTCGGCGGCGGCAGGCTCGGCGACGGCCGCGCCGCAGCTCACGCAGACCCCGGCGCCGGCCGCCAGCTCGGCGCCGCACGAGGCGCAAGCTGCGGCCGCCTCAGGCGTCTCATCCGAGTTGCGCAGGTCCGCGATCTCCGCCTCCTTCGCCGCGACCGCGTCGCGGGCGGAGCGAACCCGGGCAATCTCCGCGGTCAGCTCCGGATGGTCGAGCTCTCCCCGCTCGACGAGCGCGAAGACCTGATGCCCCAGGTCGCGCTCGGTCTTCTTGAGGTCGTTCTGCAGAACGGCCAGCTTGGTCTGGGCAGCGCCGACTCGCCCTGCCCGCCCTGCTCCCTCGGCAAGGTCGCCGGCCTTCGCCTTGACGGTGTCTAGGAATCCCACGGTTCCTCCTCGTAGACGTGACCAACAGTCGGTGCGGCGGCCCGCGGACGGACGGCGCCGTACCTGCTAGTTTCGCTCGCCGGCGGTCTGCTCGTCCACTGTCTTGCCGATGAAGAGCAACAGGATCAGCAACCCGCCGGCGATACCGCCCACGGCGGCGAACGGCAGGGCCGCCGCGACGCGGTAGAGCAGGCCGCCGACGAGGGCCCCGATCGCCATCGGGATCCCCATCGCGGTGTCGAAGACGGCGTAGCCCCAGGCCAGCGGGACCCCACGGAAGGACGGGCCGACGATGCCGTTGGCGACGTAGCGCAAGGCGTCAAACGAACCGAAGGCGAGCGCGGCGAGGCCCCAGACGATCTGGCCGGTGCCGAACAGGAGAAGGACGCAGCCGGCAAGGAGGGCGACGAGGACGCCGCCGATCGCCGCTCGCGGCCCGCGGACGCCCGTGACGCGTCCCATGGCGAACGTCAGGCCGGCCGTCCCCAAGGCCGTGAGCGAAGAGTACACGCCGAGAGCGGTGAAGCCCTGGTCGTGAACCTGGGCCAAGTACGGGTTGACGAAGTCCTGGGCAGCGAAGACGGCCAGGAATCCGACGAAGAAGAAGATGACGTAGCGGCGGAAGCGAGGCCGGCGCCACAGCGAGGCGAGGCTCCAGGGCGCGTCGGCGCTGTGGTACGGCGTGTCTCTGATCAGCGAGACCGAGACAGAGGACACCAGGTAGAGCCCGATGCTGATGAGGAACACGGTGGGCATACCCCACTGGTCGGCGACGTACCCGCCGATCAGGGGCGCCACGGCCAGACCGAGCGGGAAGACGCCAAACAGGATGGCGAAGTTGCCGGCGGCGAGGGCGGGCTCGGACTTGAGGTTGATGTAGGACTTCATCGCCGGGTTGTTGGCGAACGACAGGCCCGAGACGACGTAGCCGGGGATGAGCCACGGCCAACTCGGAGCCAGGAAGAAGAACAGCGGAGCGAGCCCCGCGAGCCACCACACGCCGACGATCACCGGCTTGAGGCGGAAGCGTCGCGCCGCCCACGCTCCGGGTGCGTTGCCGAGGGTCACGGCGACCAGCATGATCGAGTTGAGAAGGCCGACAGCGAAGCCCGAAGCCCCCAGGTTCAGCGCGTAGGTGGAAAGCAGCCGCAGGTAGATGCCGATGGCGAATGCGAAGAGCAGGATCGCGACGGCGAACAGCCTCAGATCGCGATCGAGTCGGGACACGGCGAGCTCCAGTCGGACGGCCTCTGTGAGTCACGGGAGGCAATCCATGGCGAAGGCCACGGAGCACCCAACCTCATTCTACGTGGCGAGTTCATCCCCGGGCATCCCGGCGAGCCTGTCTGCATATCCTCCCGGTCTGGCGTGGGCGGCGCTTTCCACAGGTCCCGGCATCGTGCATACTGATTCACTTCAAGTGCCCCACCGGGCGAATCGCTCAGCAGGGAGGATCAGCGTGGAACTCCGCCGAATCGACCGTCTGCCGCCCTACGTCTTCAGCATCGTGAACGACATGAAGACGGAGGCGCGTCACCGCGGTGAGGACATCATCGATCTCGGCATGGGCAACCCCGATCTGGCGACGCCCAAGGCGATCGTCGACAAGCTCGCCGAGGCCGCGCAGAACGCGCGCAACCATCGCTACTCCGCCTCACGCGGGATCACGAAGCTGCGGCTGGCTCTGGCCAACTGGTACGATCGGCGCTTCGACGTCCAGATCGATCCCGAGCGGGAGGTCGTAGTCTCGATCGGCGCCAAGGAGGGGCTGGCGCACCTCATGTGGGTGCTCCTTCGCTCCGGCGACACCGCGCTGGTGCCCGAGCCCTCGTACCCCATTCACCAGTTCAGCTGCATCTTCGCGGGCGCCGAGGTCACGAGCGTGCCGCTTTCGCACGACACCGCCGACTTCTTCGTGGACCTCAAACAGGCGTACGAGCGTACTTGGCCGCGGCCGCGGGTGATCCTCACGAGCTTCCCGCACAACCCCACCGGCCACTGCGTCGACCTCGACTTCTTCGAGCGCCTCGTGGACTTCGCCAAGCGCAACGAGGTGGCGGTCATCCACGATTTCGCCTATGCCGAGGTCGTCTTCGACGGCTACAAGCCGCCCAGCATCTTCGAGGTGCCGGGCGCCAAGAATGTCGCCGTCGAGTTCATCTCGCTCAGCAAGAGTCACAGCATGGCGGGGTGGCGTGTCGGGTTCTGCGCCGGCAACCCGCAGATGGTGGCGGGGCTGCAGCGCCTCAAGAGCTACCTGGACTACGGCGTCTTCCAGCCCATCCAGATCGCCGCCATCACTGCCCTCAACGACTGCGACGACGTGCCCGCAGCCGTCGCCCAGGTATACGAGAAGCGCCGTGACACGCTGTGTGACGGGCTGGCGCGCGTGGGCTGGCCGGTCCACAAGCCGCGCGGCACGATGTTCGTGTGGGCGCCGATTCCTCCCGCGTGCGCCCATCTGGGCTCGCTCGAGTTCAGCAAGCTGCTGCTCAACGAGGCACGCGTGGCCGTGAGTCCGGGCGTCGGGTTCGGGACTGCGTCAGACGGCTTCGTTCGCTTCGCGCTGGTCGAGAACGACGAGCGCATCCGGCAGGCGATTCGCGGTATCCGCAAGGTTATGGAGGCGGCGCCTCCGGTGAAGCAGGGCGACAGCAGGGGTGAGGGCTCGTGAACCTTGGCGGGATGGCGCTACGCGACGGTGTCCTGCTGGAGAGCGAGCGCTTCTGGGCCGCCGCCGTGCAGCGCGCGGACGGCGTCCTCGTTACATCGGGCGCCAGGACACTGCTTCCCGGACACCGAGCGGCTCTGCGGGTGCCGGTCGTGCGCGGCCTCGTCAGGTTGGGGGAGTCGCTTGCCGTCCTGCCTGCCGTACGGCGCGCGACCGGCGGGCCGGTCCTGCCCCAGGAGGAGCCGCGCATGCTTGCGGCGACGTTGGCAAGCGCGGCCGGCACCTTCGCCGTCCGCCACAGGATGACGGGTCCTCCCCTGCTGCGAGAGCTGGTGGGGATGGGCATCTCGCTGGCGCCGGTGCTGCTGCTCCTGCGGGACTCGCGTCTCTCCCGCTATCACGGCGCCGAGCACAAGAGCATCGCCGCCTACGAGGCGGACGGAGACTCGGCTCAGGCGGCCAAGGAACACGGCCGCTGTGGATCCAACCTCATCGCGCCAATGATGGTGACGACGGTCGCGACCAACATGCTGCTGCGGGCGGCCGGCAAGGAGAACAAGCCGCTGGCGACGTTTGTCGGCGGCCTGGTCAGCATCGGCACCGCAGTAGAGCTCTTCAGCTGGATGGGCCGTCATCAGGAACATCCGCTGGCACGCACGCTGCAACGACCCGGCATCGAGATGCAGCGCCTCTTCACGACGAGCGAACCGACCACCGAGCAGCTGGATGTCGCCGACCTGGCGCTCAAGGAGCTCCTCCGTCTCGAGTCGTCGGTCGCCCCACGCTGACCTCGCCGCTCCAACGCCTCGAGGGACGCCGCGCCGTCAGTCGTCAGTCCGTTCGCGCTCCTGCATCCGCTTGAGGCGGCGCCGCTGCGCGGCGGCGAACCAGGCCCGCTCTTCGTCGGTCTGCGGCACGAGGGGGGGCACGGGCACCGGTCGGCCGTCGTCGCCGATCGCGACCAGGACGACGTAGGCCGAGTTCGTGTGGGTGACCAGCCCGCTGCGCAGGTCCTCGGCCTCGACTCGGACGCCGATCTCCATCGAGGTGCGGCCGGCGTGGTTCACGCAGGCGCGCAGGCGCACGAGGTCGCCGATATGAACGGGGTGATGGAAGTCGATCCGGTCTATGGCCGCCGTGAGGACGTGGGTGCGGCAGAAGCGGTAGGCACAGGCCGCGCGGCTTCGTCGATGAGCTTCATGATGATACCGCCGTGGATGTTCCCCATGTAGTTGGCATCGGCGGGCATCATCAGGTGAGTGAGGACGAGTCGTCGCTCGTCCCCGCGCGGCAGCGGGTCGTGACTCGCGCTCACGTCGCTGCCCTGTGCGCTGGGGTCAGACGTCGGAGGCGTGCGGCGTCTTCTGGCGCCGGTCGCGGATTGAGCGCTTTGCGCCTCCGGAGCGGTCCGTGCGGCGCTCCGCCTTGCGACGTTCGAGGATGACCGTGACGTTCGGATTGTCCTTGTAGTGCTCGACCAGTCGGCGGAAGGTGTCTTCGCCGAGCTCGGGTGGCACGACACAGTAGATCATCGCAGTCCTCCTGCTCGGGGTCTTCACTGTAGCAAATGGGCCGGGCGGCTGCCATGGCTCGATGCATGAGAGGCGGGAAGGAGAGGGGGAGGGCCGCGGCCGGCTGGGGTTGCCGGTCGCGGCCCTGCAAGGGGGGAGATCCGGGCGCAGTATCGGCAGCCGTCGGCGACCGCTTGAGCGGCGTCAGCCCGTGCCGAGCTGGGCTAGTGCGTCCAGGGCGGCTGGATCGCTGCCGAGGACGCGCGTCGCCGCGGCGTGCACGCGCGCGGTCATGCCGTCGACGAAGTACTGCGCAACCAGGAGCTTGCGAGCGTCGAGCTGGGCGGCGCGGAGAACGAGGTAGCCGCATGTGACGTCCACCGCGATCTCAACGAGGCGCCGGGCGTGGAAGTCGCGGAAGCGCACGTCGTCGAGATCGCGCACGCGGGCCACCGCCTCCGCCAGGGTCGCACGGGCGTGTCTCACGCGCCCAAGTAGCTCGGGGGTCGCGCCGAAGTCCTCCGCGTCGTACTCGTTCAGTCGTGCCGCCAGGGTCCCTCCCAGCACGCCGCCGATGGCGGCGACGACCTGAAGCTGCGTGGTGCCTTCGTAGATGTTGGTGATGCGGGCGTCGCGCGTGTGGCGCTCGACGGCGAAGTCGCGCATGTAGCCCGAACCGCCGTGGATCTGCAGCGAGTCGTAGACGACCTCGTTGGCCATCTCGGTGCAGCAGGCCTTCGCCATGGGCGTGAAGAGAGCCGCCAGCCGGGTGTAGGTCTTGAACTCGCCGCGCAGCTCCTTGGTCTCTGCGGCGCCGGCTTCCGCGTCGGTCGCCGCCAGCTTTGCCACACGGTGCTCGAGCGCCTCTTTGGTGTCGACGATGAGCGCCGTCTCGTAGAGCAGGGCGCGGGCAGCCTCGAGGCTCACGCGCATGTCGGCGAGCATGCCCCGGACGGCGGTCAGCTCGCCGATGGGGGCGCCGAACTGCACGCGCTCGGAGGCGTACTTCGCCGCGGCGCGGTAGGAGGCCTCGGCGATGCCCTGCGCCTGGGCGGCGATCGCGATGCGGGCGCCGTTCATCAGACTCATGACGTACGTTGTCAGGCCGCGCCGGCGCTCACCGACGAGCAGCGCCGGCGCATCGTCGAACTGAAGCTCACACGTGGGCGACCCGTGGATACCGAGCTTGTCCTCGAGGCGGCGGATGCGCATGTGCTCGTCGCGTTCGTAGAGGAACATCGAGAGGCCGCGGGCATCCGTCGTCCCCTCCTCGGAGCGCGCCAGGACAAGGGAGATGCGGCCGCAGCCGTTGGTGATGAAGCGCTTGACGCCGTTGAGCCTCCAGGTGCCGTCGGCCGCGGGCCTGGCCTTGCAGCTGCACGTTCTGCAGGTCGCTGCCCGCCTCGGGCTCGGTCAGCGCCATGGAACCCGTCACCTCGCCGCTGGCGAAGCGCGGCAGGTAGGCGCCCTTCATCTCGTCGGAGGCGAACTTGTTGATCGTCTCGGCGATGTCCTGCAGCCCGAAGATGTTCATGAGGGCGGGGTCGGCGCGCGAGACCATCTCGACGATCATGACGCTGACGGAGACGGGGAAGTTGAGACCGCCGTACCGGCGCGGCAGGGTGATGCCCATCAGGTCGGCTTGACGCAGGCGCTCGAGCGCCTCGCTGATGCCGGGCGCGTAGCAGACCTCGCCGTCGACGAGCTGGCTTCCCGCCCGGTCGACGGCCTCGGCCCGCGGGTCGACGAACTCGCCGGCGATGTCGCCGACGATCGCCAGCGTCCTGCCGTAGGAGTCGATCGCGTCCTCGTAGTCGCGAGGGGCGTAGGGGAACTGACGCGCCTGATCGTAGTTGTCCTCGCGTAGTCTGACGACGCGCCTCAGGTCGAGGTGGCGGAGCGTGGCCTGGAGGTCGTCATTGTCCATGTAGAAGTTGCTCATGACGCGCCTCCCGGGGCCGTCGTACCCGCCGCGGCGGGGGTCCGCGTCTCGCCGCCCTTCGTCCGATAGGCGGCGATGAGCATGGGGATGACCTTGTGGAGGTCGCCGACGATACCGTAGTGGGCGACCGAGAAGATCGGGGCATGGGGGTCGTCGTTGATCGCCAGGATGCGGGCGCTCTGGTCCATGCCGGCGCGATGTTGCACGGATCCACTGATGCCGCAGGCGATGTAGAGCTTCGGGCGAACGGTCGTGCCAGTCTGCCCGACCTGGTGGTCGTGGCTCACCCATCCGGCGTCGACCGCGGCGCGGCTGGCGCCGACGACGCCGCCGAGCGTCCGGGCAAGCTCCTCGACGAGGGCGAAGCCTTCCGGGGAGCCGACGCCGACGCCGCCCGAGACGACGATGCGGGCACCCTTGAGATCGACTCGCTTCTCCTCCTGTGTGCGACGCACGAGGCGGACGGCGAAGTCACCATCGGTGAGCTGCACGGCATCGTCCTGGGCGGCGCGCTCCGGCGTCGCGGCGACGTGACGTACGGGAACGTCGACGACGGTCCCGGATCGCCGCGTGTCGGCGACCGGCATCACCATGACGCCCTCGCGCACGGTCGCCATCTGCGGCCGGTGCTCGGGGCTGATGATCGTGGCGACGATGTTGCCGCCGAAGGCCGGGCGGATCTGGTACAGGAGGTTCTGATACTGCACGTCCCGCACGGCGTGGTCGCCGATCTGCAGGTCGGTGCAATCGGCTGTGAGTCCGGTGCGCAGGGAGCTCGCCACGCGCGGCGCGAGGTCGCGGCCGGTCGTGGTCGCCCCGTACAGGACGATCTGGGGCTGGTGCACGCGGACGAGGTGGCACATGAGCCGCGTGTACGGCAATGCGAGGTACGGGGCGAAGGCCTCGTCGCCGGCCCGGTAGACGATGTCGGCGCCGTGGGCGATCAGAGCGGGCGTGAGAGCGATGACAGCATCGTCCGTCCCCGCCACCACCGCTCCGACCCGCACGCCCAGCGCATCGGCCAGCTCACGGCCGCGGCCGAGCAGTTCGAAGCTCACCTCGGCGGCAGAGCCGTCGTGCTGCTCGACGAAGACCCAGACGTCGCCCTGGCTTCCCGCCGCCGCCTCTCTGTCGGGTGCGGCCCCGTCGCCCCCGACGATGGCTCCGCTAGGTCGGCTATCCAAGGATGTGCTCCTCGATCAGCTCGTGGACCAGCTCGCCGACGCCCGCTTCGTCGGCTGTGACCATTCTCGCCTCGCTCTGCGCCAGCACAACGCTCTCGATCTCCTTTACGCGGGTGGGTGAGCCGCGCAGGCCGAGGAGGTCGCGATCGGCCTCGATGGCCTCGTGGTCCCATTGCACGATGCGCGCGCGGCAGACAGGCCGGCCGTCACGGGTGAACATGCAGACCTCGGCCGCCTCATTGTCTGGATCGAGGTAGCTGTCGTCGTAGTCCGGCAGCGCCTCGGCAGAGACGTTCTTGTAGGTCATGACGAGCTTGACGCTGGCGGGACGCGGCTCGTTGGCCTCGCTGGTCACCGTCAGGAGACAGGGAAGCGGCGAGGTGAGCATCTCGAAGCCACCCTCGATGGAGCGGGTGGCCGTCACGCTTCCGCCCCCGGCGTCCGCCGACGGGGGGACGAGTTCGTCAATGCGGCTGACGCAGGTGATCTGGGGCATGCCGAGCTTCTCTGCGGTCTGCGGGCCGACCTGAGCGGTGTCGCCGTCGATGGCCTGGCGCCCGCAGATGACGAGGTCGCCGCCTCCGGCCTTCTGGACCGCCCGGGACAGTGCGTAGCTCGTGGCCAGAGTGTCGGCCCCGGCGAAGGCCTTGTCGGTGAGCAGGATGACCTCGTCGGCGCCCCGGTACAGCGACTCGCGCAGGACCTGGGCCGCCGCCGGCGGTCCCATTGTGATCACCGTGACACGGGCACCGTGGCGATCCTTGAGGCGCAGCGCCTCTTCGAGGGCGTTGAGGTCTTCCGGGTTGAACACGGCCGGCAGAGCCGACCGGTTGATCGTGCCGTCCTCCTTCATGGCGTCGCCGGTCACGTTCTGCGTGTCCGGAACCTGCTTGACGAGGACGACAATGCGCAACTGTGGCATGGTCGCTTGGGCTTCCCGTCTCGAGTGATGGCGGATGCGGTACGCTACCAGAAACCGGTGCTGAGCCACAACGGCGCTGGGGGACGCCTGCCTCCCGATTCGCGGCCCCCTCGTCCGGCTCTCGTCCCGCGCGCCGCTCTTCGAATACTTGACGCAGCCATGACGTTCTTGCCATCACCCGCTGACGTTGGCCGCCCATCCTGTTCGTAACGACCACGAACGGGAGGGGACGATGCCGACGACCGCGTGGCTCTGCGAAGGGCCGGAGCTTGGTAGCATCTCGCAGGAGCGGGTGCGCGCGGCGGGCCGCAGCGGCGGCCGCGCGCTGAAGCGGGAGAGGCGCGTGAGCGCGACCATCATGATCGTCGAGGATGATCACAACATCGGCAATCTCGTGCGCACGTACCTGGAGCGTGACGGCTATCAGGTGGTCTGGGTGCGCAGCGGCGAGGAAGGGCTGGCCGAGCTCGAGCGGCATCCGCTCAGCCTCGTGGTGCTCGACGTGGGTCTGCCGGGCATAGACGGCTTCGAGGTGTGTCGCCGCATCCGCGCCCGCGTCGAGACGCCGGTGATCATGCTCACCGCGCGGGACGAGGAGGTCGACCGCGTGCTCGGCCTCGAGCTCGGCGCCGACGACTACGTGCCCAAGCCGTTCAGCCCGCGCGAGCTCGTCGCGCGGGTCAAGGCGGTGCTGCGCCGGACGCGGCCCAGGCCGCCGGCCGACGTGTTGACGCTCGGCGACGTGGAGCTGAGGCGCGGCGCCCGCGAGGCTTCGCGGGCGGGCGTCGCGCTCGACCTCACCATGAAGGAGTTCGACCTGCTTGGCTGCTTCATGGACAACGCCGGCCTCGCGCTCTCGCGCGAGCAGCTGCTCGAGCAGGTGTGGGGTCTCGAGTTCCCGGGCGGCACCCGCACCGTCGACCAGCACGTCGCGCAGCTCCGCGCCAAGCTGGACGGCGCGCTGACGATCGAGACGCTGCGCGGAGTCGGCTACAAGCTGGTGCGGCCGTGAACGCGCCGCTCTCCTCTTCCCCGCCAGAAGACGCGACTCTCGTCACCTCGCCGCGGCGAGAAGCAACTCGGTCGGGTCTTCCGTGGTCGAGGATCGCCGGTCTCATTGCTATCGTGTCCGCAGTGGTCCTCGTCCTCGGATGGATTGGCGGCGTCGCTTTTCGGTCCGCGGGCACCGGCCTCGGGACCAGCTTCGGTCTCGTTCCGTTCATCGGGTGGGACACCGCCCTCACCCTCGGCGTGGCGGGGCTGGTCGTTGCGCTGGCCATGGTGCTCATCTCCGCGTCGCATCGACGCCGCGCCGCCGGCGGGGTGCGCGGGGCGCCCGCGGGAGCTGATACAGCGTCGGCCCCGGCGGCGTCCCGCCGTCTCACCATGATCGCGCTCGCAGTGGCGCTTGCCGGCGGTTCCGTCCTCGTGTTCGCTTTCTTCAGCGCGTTGGGTCTCGGCTACGGCACGCTCGGCAGGCTGGTGCTCCTGGGCGCCGGGATGCTCGCGATCCTGGGCGTCGCCGCCGCCGTGGTCGTCGGCGTCCTCGCCTTCCTGCCGCATCGGACAGCACACGCAACCTCACTGCGGACGCGCTCGTTCGTCGTTCTCGTCGTCGCCATGGTGGTTCCCTCGTTGCTGCTCGCCGGACTGGGCGCGTACGCCTCCGTCTGGGTGTGGGAAGCGGCCGCGGGACTGCGCTCCGAACAGGCTCAGTACTCGGCGCAGAGGCTTGCGGACGATGTTGACTCGCTGCGCACCTTGCCCGGCGGCCTGCGGCCCGCCGCACGCGCCGGGCTCACCCGTGCCATCGTGCAAGCGTATGCCGCCGGCAACACCGGCGGCGCATGGCTCTCCACGATGGCGGACGTCAAAGGCCTGCGCGTTCTGCCTCGCTGGGCCATCCGCGGCCTCACGCAACGGGGCTACGCCATCGGTGCGATGGACGGCGGTGAATCGCAGGGCTCGATGCCTGACATCGTCGCCTGGCGGGCCGGACCCCGGGAGGTCCGCTACTTCACCTCTGAGGCAGTGTCGCTGCCGGTCGACTCCAGCAGCATCCCCCTCTACCGCGCTCCTCTGGGAGAACTCGCGGCCATCGCCGGCATGGGAATGGCGATCGTCGTGTGCCTCGGCCTTCTTGGCGCGTGGATCCTCTCTCGCGGCGTGGTTCGGCCGGTGCGGCGGCTCACGGAGGCAAGCGGCCGGCTCGCCGAAGGCGAAGCCGGCGTCACCGTCACGCCGCAGGGGCCACGGGAGCTGCGCGAACTGGCGGCGTCGTTCAACGACATGAACGCCAAGTTGACGAAGGCCCAGGAGACTGAGCAGGCGTTCCTCCTCTCGGTCAGTCACGAGCTCAAGACGCCGCTGACCTCCATCCGCGGCTACGCTGAGGGCATCGGCGACGGCACGGTCAGGCCGGATGACGGCGCCGCCGTGATCGGCGCCGAGTCAAGCCGCCTGGAACGGCTGGTCGGCGACCTGCTCGACTCGGCCCGCATGCGCAAGAGCGCGTTCACCGTTCGCCGGGAGGCGGTCGACCTGGCGGCGGTGGCTCAGGACGTGGTGCGCCGCTACGACGTCACGGCCCGAGACGCGGGATTGACCCTCTGTCTCAAGACTGAGCCTGGGGCGTCCGCCGTGGCCGACAACGACCGCGTGCTCCAGGTCGTCTCCAATCTCGTCGAGAACGCCATCCGCTGCACGCCGGCGCCGGGAACGGTGACCGTCACGACGGCGCCGGGCACCGTGACGGTTTCGGACACCGGGCGCGGCCTGACGAGCGACGACCTGCCGCGCGCCTTCGAGCGCTTCTACCTGTACAGTCGGTACGGCAACGATCGCCCCGTCGGCACCGGCCTGGGCCTCGCCATCGTGAAGGAGCTCAGCGAGGCCATGGGCGGCGCGGTGAGCGTCGCCAGCGCGGTCGGCGTGGGGACGGCGTTCACCGTGACGCTCCCGGCCGGTCAGCCCACCGTGAGCACGGCGATCGGAGCGCCGGCGGGCGGGCGCGGGTACACGCCCGGCGGCGAACCTGTGTCCGCGCCGTCGCCGGCCCAGACGCCGCCGGTGGAGCCGCCAGCCCACGTCGAGGCAGGGCGCAGTGAGGCGTCGTGAGGTGGGACGGCGGCCCATGCGCGTCTACCGCGCCCGTGCCGTCCGCCGCCGCTCCCTTCTCCTGGTCGTCGCGCTCGCTCTGACTGTCGGCCTCTCGGCGGCCGTCGCCGGGGGTGAGAGTTCGCAGCGCGTGACCTACGATCGCGCCGCCGCCGCCTCCTACGCCGACCGCTGGGCGCTCGGCAACAATCCGGCGTACTGGTCGTCCGCCGACAACGACTGCGCCAACTTCGTCTCGCAGTGTCTCGCCGCCGGCGGCCTGCGCCCGATCGAGGACGCCGGCCGGGAGTGGCGCGCCAGCGGCACGGCCTACCCCTCGACGGCGTGGATGAACTGCACGGCCCAGAAGTTCGCCTGGGAATCCGCTTCTGCGAGCCACTCCCGCTATGTCGTGATGTCCAGTCGCACGTTGCCGAGACGTTGGGCGGTCGGCGATGTTGTCTACCTTGGCAACGTCACCCATGGCCGGCCGGCCTGGGAGCACGTCATCATCTGCATCGGCAAGGTGAACGGCCGGTGGCTGTACGACGCCCACACGACCGCGCACAGACGCGTAGCCATCGACACGTGGTACCCGGCGCACTTCTCGCGCATCCTCTACTGCCATCTCGCGGACGTCGTGACCTATGAATAGACCGTCGCGGCGAAGCGCCGACGGAAAGGCAACGGGGCACGTGGCCGGGCGGCCACGTGCCCCACAATCGCTGCGAACGTCGGTCAGGACTCCTCGAACACCTCGATCTTGGAGGATGGCACCCAGCCGTCGATGCCGTGGGCGTTGCGGCAGTGAGTCCAGCCGCCTGCCTCTTCCAGGACGTCCACGATCTCGCCCCTGACGATCGTGAGCTCGGTGGCGTCGTAGTCGCGGATCGCGACTGCCTCGTGTTCACCTGTCATCTCGAGGTAGGTGTCGGGCACCCAGCCGGCGTGCCCACCCTGATCGGTCACCCAGACGTACGTCGTCCACTGCCGATCGCGGTGACCGACCCCCAGGATGTCGCCCACGGCGAACTGCACTGGGGACTGAGGGCTGCTCACGTGTGACTCGATGACGTGCGCACGCTGGGCAGACTGAGGTGCTTCGTCCATATCCTTGTCGTATCCCTCCGAGAGTACTGCGTTGGAGCGCGGGTGCACGGTCACCCCTTCGCGGCTAGGCCGCGCTACCCAGATAGTTTATCATCGTCGCCTGTGACCCCGCAGTCAATAAACGTCTCCAGCGGGCGCGTTCGTGTCCGCTTTGCGCCATCTCCGACGGGCTACCTGCACCTCGGCAGCGCCCGCACCGGGCTCTACAACTACATCTTCGCGCGACGCCACGGTGGTGTCTTCATCCTGCGCATCGAAGACACAGATCTCTCGCGCAGCACGGACGAGGCCATCGCCCAGATACTCGCCTCCATGCGCGAGATGGGGCTCGAGTGGGACGAAGGTCCCGAGGTCCCCGGACCTCACGGCCCCTACCGTCAGACTGAGCGGCAGGCCATCTACCGGGACTACATCGAGAAGCTGCTCGCCTCGGGCCATCTCTACCCCTGCTTCTGCACGCCGGACGAGCTCGAGGCCGAACGTCAGGCGGCCCAGGCAGACAAGCGCGACTCGGTCTACAGCGGCAGGTGCCGGTCGCTCGCGGCAGAGGAGGTTGAACGCCGCCGGGCGGCCGGCGAGCCGTTCACGCTGCGTATGCGCGTGCCGCCAGGCAAGACGGTCTTCCGCGACATGCTGCGCGATCCCGTCGAGTTCGACAACGCCACGATCGGCGACTTCATCGTCCAGCGCTCGGACGGCACGATCACCTACAACCTCGCGGTCGTCGTCGACGATGTGACCATGGAGATCACGCACGTGATCCGCGGCGACGACCACATCAGCAACACGCCCAAGCAGATCATCATCTACGAGGCTCTGGGTGCCGCGGTGCCGTACTTCCTGCACATGCCGCTGCTCTTCGGCACCGATAGGAAGAAGCTCAGCAAACGGCACGGAGCGACGAAGCTCGAGCAACTCACGGCCATGGGCTACCTCGTCGAGGTCGTCCGCAACTACCTGGCGTTCCTCAGCACCGAGTTCGACGAGAGCATGATCACCTGGACGCTCGACGATCTGGTCGCCCGGTTCGACGTGGAGAAGCTCGGCACGAGTGCCAGCATCTTCGATCCGGAGAAGCTCCGGTGGATGAACGGACGCTACATCCGCCAGATGGACCCTGAGGACCTGGCCGGGCCGATGCTCAGCTACCTCACGCGCGTCGGCTTCTACGCCGACCCGGTGCGCGTCTGCGACGTTGCGGCGGCCGGTCCGGAGGCACTCTCCGCCGCGGTCGAGGGCGCGGAGACGGCCCACGTTGCTCCTCGTGCGCCGGATGCCCGGCAGGAGAGCCTCACCCGCGCCCTCACGCCTCTGGTCCAGGAGAAGATAGAGCTCCTCGCCGACTTCATCCCGATCGCCGGCTGGTTCTTCCGGCCGCTCGAGTTCGCGGCGGAGGCCCGCGAGTACCTGAGCGCCACGCCGGGAGCCACCGAGATCCTGGACGCCGCCGCGAAGGGCCTGCGGGCCCTCGGCGTCTGGGACGTTGCCGCGGTCGAGTCGTTCGTCCGCGCTCTTCCGGAGCGTGTGGGGGCGAAGCCGAGGACCGTCTTCGCGGTGCTTCGGCTCGGCGTGAGCGGCCAGAGCGTCACGCCCGGCCTCTTCGAGTCGCTCTGTGTGCTCGGCCGCGACGAAGCCGTGGCGCGGCTCACGCGCGCGGCTGCCCTCGCGGCCGCCGCTTCCTAGATTCGCGCGGCCTAGGGCGGCGACGGCGTCTGCCCTCCTCTCCGCTGTGGCGTGCCGGTCGCGTCGCCTCAGAAGAGCCGCTCGAGAGCCTGCGGCAGCTCGCTCAGCGCTCCGATCTCGGCGTCCGGCGCCGTCGCTCCCTCCGGGCGCCGGGCGCCGGACGCATTCAGCCAAACCGTCCGCATCCCCGCGGCGGCCGCCCCGGCGATGTCGGTCTCCCAGGAGTCGCCGACCATGACTGCTCTTTCCGCCGCCGGCCGGCGACCCGCAAAGGCGACGCGCAGCGCTGCCGCGAAGAAGGCCGGATCAGGCTTGCGGACGCCGACGTCGCGCGACGTGACGACGTCATCGACGAGGTCGGCGAGGCCGACGCGTGCCAGGGCGGCCAACACCGCCGGCGCATCCGAGTCCTCGGCGTTGGTGGCGACCAGGAGACGGCGAGCAGAGCGGAGACGTCGCAGGGTTTCGTACGCTCCGGGGAGGGCGGCGACACTCTCCCATGTCGCCATCGATCCGGCCTGGGAGCCGTCGTCGACCATCAGCGTGTTGCCCCAGTCCAGGAGCACGACCTCAAGGACGGAAGCCGTCACTTGACGTGGAGAGACGTCATCGGCGCCCGGTGACTCTGACGCGCCGGGCCAGTAGGGAGCGATGCCAGAACCGGCGGCGCCGCGAAAGGGGAAGCGCCGCGAGAGTGGTCGGCAGCTCGTCGAAGCTGCGCACGACAGCGTCGGCTGTCGAGGTTGGAGCGTCGTAGTCGTTGGTTGCGATGAAGTGGACCGCCGCCATGCCGGCGGCCTGCGCGCCGGCGATGTCGGTGCGCTGGATGTCGCCGACGTGCGCCGCCTCGCGCGGCCTTACTCCGAGCTCGTCCAGCGTGCGCTCGAAGACGCGGACGTCTGGCTTGCTCATCCCGTGCTCGTTCGAGAAGAACAGGTAGTCGAAGTGGGGCAGCATGTTTTGGCGCTCGAGCACCTCGCGCAGGACGCTGCCCGGCGAGTAGCCGGTGTCGCAGATGACGGCGAGGCGATACCGGTCGGCGAGCGCCCGGAGGGTGTCTTCCGCATGCGGCATCGGGTCCGGGGGCAGATCGAGCAGCATCTGCTCAAACTCCTCCACGACGCGGGCGTGGGCGGATCGGGTGAGTCCGACGTCCAGCGTGCTGAGGACACTGTCGACGATCTCCGTGCAGGCCGGAGTGCGATGCTCCTCGAGCCACACCCTGTCGAAGAACGCGAACCCCGTCCGCAGGGCCTCCTGGATCACGGAGATGGTGGGGGCTGAGCCGCCGAGGCGGAGCTCCTCGGCGAGGACTTCGGCGCGGCGTCGTTCGCGCTCTCTGCCGCGGACGTCGAAGAAGAGCGTGTTCCAGAAGTCGAAGGTGACCGCTCTGAGCATGGCGCAAGGGTACCAGATGGGTGCGCCGGCGCGGGTCGGCTGCCTTCCCGCCGTTCCGACCGCGCCCGAACCCTCGAAGTCCGCCGGCCGAGGCCGAGCTCGCCGAAGGCGAGGACGCCCAGGGCAGCGATGATCAACGCCATGCCGAGCGCCTCAGCGGGCGGCGGCGTCTCGCCGAGATGGATCCAGGCGGTAGTGACGCCGACGACGGGCGCAGCGAGCGAGCCGATGCCGGCCCCTCCTGTCGACAGGGCGCGCAGCGCGAAGGCCCAGAGCACCCAGGCGATTCCGTTGGCGAGCAGAACGTTGTAGGCGAGCACGCCGGCGAAGGCAGGCCCCCACTCCGGGGGGCGCGAGTACGTCAGGACGGCGATCACGACGAGGACCGGCGTCCCGAGGAGCATCTGCCAGGTCGTCAGCGACAGCACGTCGACGTCGTGATGGCGATGCAGGACCTTGGCGGCGACCGCGCTGCCGGCCCAGCAGAGACCGCCGGCCACCGCCACCAGGCTGGCCGCCGCTTCGTCCAGCCGCCAGGGGCTGACGACCAGGACGAGGCCGACGAAGGCAAGGCCGACGGCCGGCCACTGCAACCCTCGCAGCCGCTCGCCGAGGAGCGCCCAGGCCATGAGCAGCAGCCAGAAGGGCATCGTGTACGCAAGCACGGACGTCTTGCCGGCGCCGGCGTGGGACAGGGCATACATCATGCAGGCGATGAAGCCGCCGGTCTGCAGGAGGCCGATCACGAGCGTGGCGCCGAGCGCGACGGGTCGCAGGGGCCGGCGGAGGGCGAGAAGGAGAAGAAAGAGACAGAGGACAGACAGGCAGGAGCGCAGGGCGGCGAAGGTATACGGGTCGACGTAGTCGAGGCCGATCTTCGTGATGATCCAGCCGTACCCCCAGATGAGAGCGAGCGCGGCGAGCGCCGTGGCGCCCAGGTCACGTCGTCCGGGGTCCTCCGCCCTGAGGTGCGAGGCGCTCATACCGCTGTGCAGCGTACATCATGGCGCCCAACGAGGCCCCGGGCACGCGGGTCAGTCTGGGTGCGACTCCCGGTTCTGATGGAGGATGGCCACCAGGTCCTCCAGCTGCCAGACGCGCTGGTGAAGCTCCTCGATGATCTCTCGCTGCTCGCGGTTCTGCGCCTCGAGCCGCAGGAGGCGCCACAGAACGACGCCGAACAGCGTGAGGACGGCGACTACCAGCAACATTGGCGCACTCCTCGCAGTCTCTACTGCCCGCTCGCGGTGGGTGCCGCGCGGACGGGGCCTCACTCTCGAATTGTACCCAATCGGCGGCGCGAGGGGACGGGCGGCTACCCGCGCAGGGGGTAGACTTGCGGCCATGGCGGCGGAGTCGAAGAAGGCGGTCGTCGCGGCGATCATCGGCAATGCGGCGATCGCCGCGATCAAGTTCGTGGCCGGCGGCATCACCGGCAGCTCGGCGATGATCAGCGAAGGGATCCACTCGCTGGTCGACACAGGCAACGGCGGGCTGCTCTATCACGGCCTCAGACGGGGGGCGAGACCGGCCGACGAGCACCACCCGTTCGGGCACGGCATGGAGCTCTACTTCTGGAGCCTCATCGTCGCCGTCAGCATCTTCGGCATCGGCGGCGGCATGTCGGTGTACGAGGGCGTCACGCACATGCTCCACCCCGTTCCGCTGACCGACCCGACCGTCAACTACGTCGTGCTGGCCGCGGCCATGCTGTTCGAGGGGCTCTCGTTCAACGTGGCTTGGCGGGCCTTTCGTGAGAGCAAAGGATCGCGCCGCACCCTGGCGGCCATCCACCATGGGAAGGACCCGAGCCTGTTCACCGTGCTGTTCGAGGACAGCGCCGCGCTGCTGGGCCTGCTGATCGCCTTCGTCGGCGTGTTCCTGAGTCACAGGCTCGACGCGCCCGTGCTCGACGGCGCCGCGTCCGTCGCGATCGGCGTTCTGCTCATCTGCGTCGCGCTATGGCTCGCCTATGAGAGCAGGAGTCTGCTCGTCGGGGAGGCAGCCGATCCGGGACTGGTGGCCGCCATCCGCGACACCGCCCTGGCGCACCCGGCGGTCAGCGCGGTCCCGGTCGTCCTGACGATGCACCTTGGGCCGGAGGACGTGCTCGTCAACATGGAGGTCGCGTTCGCGCCCGGCTCGACGGCCGAGGAGATACTCGCCGCCATCCGGGAGATCGAGCGGCGTCTCGCCGCGACTCACCCGGCGGTCAGCCGCGTCTTCATCGAGGTGGGGCAGGCCGCAGCCGGCCCTTAGGTCGAGGAGGCTTGACCGGCCGTCTCGCTGATGATGGCGGTCAGGTCGTCGAGGACACGGCCCACAGAGTCTCGTTCGCGCGACGACAGCGTCGTCGCGTAGTCGACGACTCGGGCGACCATCTCACCCAGCTGCGCCATGGTGTCTCTCCGGCAGGCCTCTGTGAGCTCAACAGTCAGCATGCGCCGGTCCGTCGGGTGTTGCTTGCGGGCCACGTAGCCACGGCGCTCGAGACGATCCAACAAGGCAGTAACGGCCCCGGTGCGCATGCGCAGCAGCCGGGAGATCTCGGTTGGGCTCATCGGCCTCTCGGTGCCGATATGGACGATGGCCAGAAGCTCCGAGGGGGTTAAGCCCATCCTGGCCGCCGCGCTGATGTGCAGGCCGGCGAGCGCCACATCCAGACGCCGGACCGCTCGCGCGGCCTCGAGTGGCGTGTAGTCACGTCGCGGCGTCCGCGGCGGGGGCGCCGCTCCTTCCTCACTCACTGCCAACTCCACCGTAAAGTTGCTCTATGATTGAGATATCCTCTTGAGGGTACTCTCTCGCCATCTTGGATGGACGGACGCACAAGCGCAAGTGCCTCCCGCGGATGGCATGTAGGCGCCGCCGTTCTCCCTCCGGGTCAGGTGTACACCGACAGCCAACCGACGACGAACGGAGAGATCGACCATGAACGCTCGAATCCTAGGCCATTCGCCCGCGCGCAGCAGGTTCGCGCTCGGGGCGCTTGCGCTCGCTCTGATCCTGACCTTGTGGCTGGCCGTGTTCACGGCGGATGCGCAAGCCAAGACGCTGCGCCTGGACGGCCTGACGACTACGCTCACAACTGACCCGGCCACGACAACCCTTCTGTTCGGCGCTGGGATCATCCCGCTTCCCATCGCCCCCAGTTTCGTCGCTCCTACGGCCGACGCCGCCAAGTACACCTTCCCGATCACCGGCGGCGCGGTCGACGCCAAGACGCTGGCGGGCGCGATTCGCCACTCTGGTGGCCTGCTCCTGGCGCGCCGCAACCAGGACAACACCTGGACGGCTCTGAGCCTGGCGAACTTCACCATCCGGATCGACGCCTCACCCGATCTGACAGCCGCCATCAATGGAGCCGCGCGCGCTTCCATCGCGAACCTCGATCTCGGCGATGCCACGATCAGCAAGTACATGAAGAACCATCGTCAGTTCATCAAGATCGCCAACGTGGGTGTGACGCTCAACAAGACCGCCACCGATGCTATTGAGGCTACGTTCCTCGGCGGCGCCGACGCGCTCCCCGACAACGTGAAGCTGGGCACGGCTACCGTTGTGGCGCGCGCCGCGCGCTGAGCACTGGGTTGCCCGAGCCCGGGGTTGCCCGAGCCCGGTTGAGAGACCGCCCGACGCGGGTGTTCACGTCGCGTGGAGTTTGGTGAGGACGGGGGCGGCCGGCACAGTCAGTGCCGCCCGCCCCCGTCCGCGCTCGCGGACGTTGAGCTGAGGCGCGTCGCAGCACGGACTCACGCCGGCGCAGCGCGCCGGGCGACGGCACCGCCGCCGACGTGTACACTGGGTGAGCCGCCCGGCCGAACTTCGTTGCGCCGGGCGTTCGGACGTCAGTCCGGGGCTTCCCGTCCCAGTCCGCGCCTGGCGAAACCCCCAGCCGAGAGAGCACGCCTGTGTACGCCGTCGACAAGATCCGCAACCTCGCCATCATCGCCCACATCGATCACGGCAAGACAACCCTGATCGACAGCATCTTCCGCGCCGCCCGCGTGTTCCGTGACAACGCCCACGTCGAGGAGCGCGTCATGGACAGCAACGCCCTCGAGCGCGAGCGCGGTATCACTATCCGTGCCAAACACTGCACGGTCGAGTGGCGCGGTCACCTGATCAACATCATCGACACGCCCGGGCACGCCGACTTCTCCGGCGAGGTCGAGCGCGTCCTGAGCATGGTCGATTCGGTCCTCCTGCTCGTCGACGCCAACGAGGGGCCGATGCCCCAAACGCGGTACGTGCTCATGCGGGCGCTCCGGCAGGGCCTACGGCCGATCGTGATCGTCAACAAGGCCGACCGGCCGAATGCGGACCCGTCCGGCGTCCTCGACGGGACGTTCGATCTCTTCGTGGAGCTGGGCGCCACGAACCAGCAGCTCGACTTTCCGGTTCTGTACGGCTCCGGACTCGAAGGCTGGATCGTCAGCGATCTCGACGAGTACCAGCGCGAGGAGCACGATCGGGAGGAACACCTCCGCGACGGCAGCGACGGTCTGTCGCCGTCACTGCGGGCCGAGCTGGCCGCAGCCGGCATGGAGGATCTCTTCGCGACGATCATCGCGGAGGTGCCCGCGCCGCAGGTCGATCAGTCGGCGCCGTTTCTCATGCAGGTGAGCACGCTCGCGTGGAGCGACTACATCGGACGTATCGGTTGCGGCCGGGTCCTGCAAGGACGGCTGAGCGTGGGTGACGAGCTGCAGCGAATCTCCACCACTGCCGTCGGCTCGGGCGACGCCGACGCGCATGGATTGCCCGCCGCGTGGGAGGTCGCCGGCGCCGAGCTCGCCCGCGTCGGGCACCTCTGGGTCACCCGCGGACTCGAGAACCGCGAGGTCGACGAAGTCGCCGCGGGCGACATCGTCTGGCTCGCGGGCCCGCCCAGCATCGCTCTCGGCGACACGCTGGCGGCGCCTGAGCTGTCGGCTGACGCCGCCGCGCTGCCGCCGCTCGAGATCGAAGAGCCGACCGTCTCCGTGTTCTTCCTGGTCAACAACGGCCCGTTCGCCGGCCAGGACGGGCGGGCCGTCACCCTGCGCCAGATCAAGGAGCGGCTGGAACGCGAGTTGCGTGTGAACGTCGCGCTCCGGGTCGAGGATCTGGGTCGTCCGGACGGCATCAAGGTCAGCGGCCGCGGTGAGTTGCACCTCGCGATCCTCATCGAGGAGATGCGCCGCGAGGGCATCGAGCTCTGCGTCTCGCGTCCCGAGGTCATTACGCTGCGCGGTGAGGACGGCAGCCTCCTGGAGCCGATGGAGCAGCTTGTCATCGACGTTCCTGAGGTCCATCAGGGGGCCGTCATCCAGGAGCTGAGCCTGCGCAAGGGCGAGCTGGTCGCGATGGAGCCGACGGGGACAGGTCTCGTGCGTCTGGAGTTCAGAATCGCCACCCGCGGTCTCATCGGCTATCGCGGCGGGTTTCTGACCGATACTCGCGGTCTGGGCGTGATGAGCTCGCGGTTCACGGGCTACGGCCCGTGGCGGGGCGAGCTTCCCGGCCGTGAGCGCGGCTCGCTCGTGAGCCAGGCGGCCGGCGAGGCGGCCTCGTACTCCCTGGAGAATCTGCAGCAGCGGGCGCTCCTCTTCGTGAACCCCATGGATCCGGTCTATGAGGGGATGATCGTCGGCGAGAACGCAAGGGCCGGCGATATGCTCTGCAACCCCACCAAGCGCAAGCAGCTCGGCAACTACCGTTCCTCGACCAGGGAGATCGACGCGGGGCTCAAGGTGCCGCGTCGTCTCACGCTGGAGGCCGCTCTGGAGTGGATCGCCGACGACGAGCTCGTCGAGGTGACGCCGACGACCGTTCGGGTGCGCAAGCACATCCTGAGTTCGGAGAACCGGAAGAAGGCGGAACGGCGCGCGCTGGCCGATTCGTGACCGCGCGCCCGGCCGCCGCCCCTCGCGAGACACGGCCGGTTGGGGAGTGCGCTACTGGTTCGTGGCGGCGACCGCCCGTTCCGCATCGTCGAAGACCATAATACTTCCCGTGTAGCAGCACACCCACACACTGCCGGTGGGCTCGTCGTAGGTGACGCCGATGGGCGCGGCGTTCGTGGGGACAACCTGGATGACGTTCATGTCGCTCGTGCGGATCTTGCTCAGCGAGTTCGACGAGTAGTTCACGACATACAGCGACCGCCCGTCCGGCGCCATCGCCATGCTGCGCGGCGCGCTGCCGGTGGTGACCTTCATGACCACCCTTCCGCTCGCCAGGTCGATCTTGGCGACCTTGCCCTCGCTGTTGAGCGTCGCGTACAGGTACTTGGCGTCGGGACTCATGACGAGGTGACGCGGTCCAAGGCCGACACCGCGCAACCAGTCCACCTCCCAGCTCTGCAGATCGACGCGGGCGATGTCGTAGCTGCCCATGACCGCCACGTAGGCGTAGCGCGAGTCGCGATCCACCGCGATGCCGCGCGGGTACGGGCCCAGAGAGATGCTCCTGATCTCCTTGTTGCTTTTCGTGTCGACGATGCTCAGCGAGTAGGAGCACCAGTTGCTGACCAGAAGGTAGTTGCCGTTCGGCGTGACGGCGAGGAACTTGGGCACTGCGCCGACCTCGATGACCTTGTCGACTGTGAGCGAGTCGATCGGAATCCGGTAGACGAAGCTGTCGTCCACCCCGCTGGCCGGCGAGCAGACGTCCGACCCCTGGTGGCCGTAGCCCTCGCCGTACATCGAGTACTGCGAGACGTACATGTAGCGGTGGTCCGGCGACTCCGCCGCCTCCACCGGCGCTCCCTGCAGCTGCGCCGTCTTGCGCGGACGGCCGAAATCGGAGAGCTTGACGCTGTCCTTGATCGTCTTGACCAGCTCCAGGCTGCTGCTGTTGTACACGGTCACGGTGTGCCGGTACATCATGTTCTGGGCGAACACGTAGCCGGTGCCGCTGGACACCACCGACTTCGGTGAGATGGACTGGTCGACGATGACCTCACGCAGCTTCAGCCTGAGCTTGTTGGAGGGTGCTGTCGCCGAGGGGAGGGGGGAGGGGCTGGGGCTCGAGGCGGCGGCGGGCGATGGATCCTTCGTTCCGCCGCCGAATGCGAGGGTTGCCGCCGTGACGGCCGCGATCAGCGCAAGCAGGACGAGAAGGGCGCCCAAACGGCGGCGGCGGTACACCCGCGCCTTCCTCGCGCGTTGTCTCTCCCGGGTGGAGCGCTGGTCCATCGCGCGCAGTGTAGCACTCCTCGTGGCGACGAGAGGCCTTCAGGCCAGCGCGCTCTGGAGCCGGCGAAGCCCCTCGCGCAGGACGTCGCGCCGGCAGCCGAAGTTGAGGCGGAGGAAGCCGGGGTCGCCGAAGGCCGACCCCGGCGAGAGCGCGATGCCGGCATCCAGGCAGGCCTGCATGGGGTCGGGGAGGCCGAGCCGGCTGACGTCGAGCCACGCCAGGTAGGTCGCTTCCACATGGCTCATGCCGACGCCGGGCAGCGCCTCTGCGGCGAAGCGCTCGACGAGGTCGCGATTCCCGCGCAGGTAGTCGAGCAGATCCGCAAGCCACTCGCCGCCCGAGCGGTAGGCGGCCTCGGCCGCTGCGATGGCGAAGCAGCTTGGGTCTGGGAGGGCGCCTCGGCCTCTGCGCCGGAACTGACCGCGCAGGTCAGGGTCGGCGATGATCGCAAACGCGAAGTTCAGGCCGGGCAGGTTGTAGGTCTTGCTGGGGGACATCAGCGTGATGAGCGGATCGTGCCCGGCGCCGGCGACCAGGGCCGAAGGCGTGTGGACGATGGGATCGAGCAGGAGGTCACAGTGGATCTCGTCCGAGCAGAGGACGAGGCTGTGGCGCCGGCAGAAGTCCGCGACGCTCGCGAGCTCGCTCGGCTCCCAGGCGCGCCCCAGTGGGTTGTGTGGGTGGCAGAAGAGCAAGGCGCGCGCCCTCGGCGTGACGGCCTCCTCCATCGCCTCGAGAGGCAGGCGCCAGCGCTCGCCGTCGCGCGTCGCGGGCACAGTGATCAGCTTGCGGTCGACGGCGCCCGGCGCCGTGAGAAACGGCGGGTAGGCCGGCGTGATTGTCATGACCTCGTCGCCGGGGTCTCCGGCGGTCGCACAGGCCAGAGCGATTCCGGTCACCAGGCTGGGCAGCCACACCAGCCAGTCCGCGTCGATCGTCCAGCCGTAGCGCTTCCCGACGTAGTCGACGACAGATCCGACGAGGGTCTCGGGCACGATCGAGTAGCCGAAGACGCCGTGCTCGGCGCGCGCTCTCAGGGCGTCGACGACCGCCGGCGGCGACGTGAAGTCCATGTCGGCGACCCAGAAGGGAAGGACGTCCTCAGGGTACGACTCCCACTTGAGGCTCGCCGTACCTCGGCGTCGCACAGGCCGGTCGAAGTCCACTCGCAGGCCCCCCATTCGTTGACCATCGTCATCGCCACGCTACCAGAGATCCTGAGAGCATCGGGGCGACGGCGGCGCCGCGGTCCTGTATTGTTGGTGCCGTCTCTGCGCAAACCGTGCGGCGGCGGGCTCGAGCCGCGCTACCCCCGGTTCCATCCAAAGGAAACTCATGAAGATACGCCTTATCGAACCGGATGCCCCAAGCATGCACATCTGGTCCCAGTCGTATTTCGTGCGCCTGGGCCTGCCGATCATCGGCGCCACGCTCAAGGCTCACGGGCACGATGTCGTCATCTACCATCCGCATCTCGCTCCCGTCGACTGGGACGACGTCTACTCCGCCGATCTCGTAGGACTGTCGAGCACGACGTCGACGACGCCGGCGGCCTTCGCCATTGCCGACGACCTGCGCTGGCGCGGCATCCCGGTCGTGCACGGAGGTTCTCACGTCACGTTTCGTCCCGAGGAGGCGCTCGAGCACGCTGCCTACGTCGCCCGCGGCGAGGGCGGCGAGGAGCTCATGCTGGAGCTCATCGAGGCGCTCCAGGGGCGCCGCGAGCTCGAGTCGGTGACCGGCCTGTCGTTCCTGCGCGACGGGGTCGCCGTCCACAACCCCCTGCGCGAGCCCTGCGCCGACCTCGACACCCTGCCGTTCCCGGATCTGACGCTGATCAAGGGCTACGAGCGGCTCTCGAACACTCCCATCATGACCAGCTGGGGCTGCCCCTTCGCCTGCAACTTCTGCTCGGTGACGGCCATGTTCGGCCGCAAGTACCGCTTCCGCAGCGCCGAGAGCGTGATCGCCGAGATCAAGGAGAAGCGCCCCAAGCGCATCTTCTTCTACGACGACAACTTCGCCGCCAACAAGCGGCGCCTCAAGCGCCTCCTGCAGATGATGATCGACGAGGGGCTGACCATGCCCTGGGGGGCCCAGGTGCGCACCGACGTCTCCCGCGACCCCGAGCTCCTCGACCTCATGCGGCGCTCGGGGTGCGAGTTCGTCGCGCTCGGTCTCGAGTCCGTGAATCAGGAGACCCTCGACCACTTCGAGAAGTCGCAGACCGTCGAGGACATCGAGCGGGCGATCGCCATCCTGCATCAGTACGGCATCCGCAGTCACGGCATGTTCGTTCTCGGCGGGGAGCACGACACGCGCCATGTCGTGCGGGATACCGTGACGTTCGCGCTCAAGAACGAGATCGACACGGTGATGCTGAACATCCTCACCCCGCTGCCCGGCACGCCGCAGTTCGACGATCTGGAGGCCCAGAATCGTCTCATTACCAGAGACTGGGAGCTCTACGACGCCCAGCACGTCGTCTTCAGGCCGCGGCAGATGTCGCCGAGCCGTCTCTTGCGCGAGACGCTCCACGGCAATCGCCGCTTCTACAGCACGCCGCGGGCAGTGAGGAGCATCCTCGCTGTCCTGACCCAGCGCGACAAGCGCAGCTGGGATCGCATGCTCGAGAGCTGCTGGCTCTGGTGGTACTCGCGCACGTGGCACAAGGACGGCCGCAACCGCGCTCACGAGCGGATGCTGCGGCGGCTGCGGCCACTGCCGCCGCAGGGCGCGAAGATGAAGCCGACCATTCTCGCCGAGGAGGTCGTGGCTCAGTCCGTCGCGGCGGAGCCGCCGGCGCGCGACCCAGCGCGCGTCTGACCAGCCTCGGGTCGCTCCGTTCGCGCTTTGTGCGGCGGCGGTGCGTGGGCGGCTCTCGCGCGGGGAACCATCCTCCCGCAGGCGTCCGGCCTGGACGCGGAGCGCAACAGCACAGGAGAAACCGATGGCTATCGCAACCTTCGCAGCCGGCTGCTTCTGGGGAGTCCAGGCCGGCTTCGACCGCCTGCAGGGCGTCCGCGCGACCGAGGTGGGCTACACAGGCGGCACGACCGCCAATCCCACCTATCGCCAGGTGTGTTCGAGCATGACCGGCCACGCCGAGGCAGTTCGCGTCGACTACGATCCTGCGGTCATCAAGTACGAGGACATGCTGGCCGAGTTCTTCGCGCTACACGACCCTACCCAGCGCAACCGACAGGGTCCGGACGTCGGGTCCCAGTACCGCTCAGCGGTCTTCGTTCACACGCCGGAGCAGGAAGCCGCCGCTCGTGGCGCGATCGCCCGCCTGGAAGCAGAGGGACGGTACCCGCGGCGGATCGCGACTGAGGTGGCGCCCGCCGGTGAGTGGTGGCGGGCCGAGGAGTACCACCAGAAGTACTTCGCCAAGCACGGGCGAGCGGGGTGTGCGCTCTCCTAGGCGAGCAAGTGGTCCGTAAGGATGCGCAGCCCGATGAGGATGAGGATCGCGCCGCCGACGATCTCCATGCGGCGTCCGAGGAGTGATCCGAACTTCCTGCCGAGATGTAGGCCGGCGGCGGTGAAGCCGCCGGCCACGAGGCCGATCACGACCGCAGGGTACCAGATGGACACATCGAGGAGCGCCAGCGAGAGGCCGACAGCGAGCGCGTCGATGCTCGTGGCGATCGAGAGGAGGATGAGCGACCAGCCGCGCGTCGGGTCGGCTCGCGGGCGCTCGTCAGGGTCGTCGCGGACCGCCTCGTAAATCATCTTGCCGCCGATCGCCGCGAGCAGGCCGAAGGCGATCCAGTGATCGACCGGCGCTATCAATGTCGCCACCGTGAGGCCGGCCAGCCAGCCGATCACAGGCATCACGGCCTGGAAGAGGCCGAAGTGCCATGCGAGCCGAAGCGTCTGGCGGGCGGTCACGTGCCCGAGGGTCAGGCCCGCGCCGATGGCGACGGCGAACGCGTCCATCGCCAGCCCGATCGCGATGCCGATGAGGGTGAGCAGTTCCATTGCCGGTCGCAGCCTATCAGTGGACTCCAGTCGCCCGCTCAGGCTCTTTGCGCAGGTGCCGATACCGTGTGGGAGAGTGAGCGACGAGGAGGAATCTGATGGAGGAGCCAGGGTGCGGCAACTGCCAGTTCGGTCGTGAGGAGCCGCGCGGCTCGGTGTTCGCCCGTGACCGGGGTTCCGGGTGGGGGACCTGCCGCCGGCATGCTCCGTCGGTTGTGGTCGTTCCGTCACCTGAGCGGGCCGCGTTCTCTCAGGCCGCCTTCCCGCGTGTCTGCGAGGACGACTGGTGCGGGGAGTACGAAGGGCGCACCAACCGTCTGTACGGCTACGTCGGCACCGAATGAGCCGCGTCGTTGAGCTCCCGCCAGAGGGCGGCCACGTGGTCGCGCTTCGTCGCCTGAGCGCCAATTGAGACACGGATCATCTGCGTTCCCTTGAGAACGGCCGGCGTCAGGTAGCAGCGACCCGCCTGGTTGACGCGCTCGACGAGGGCGAGATTGTGATCGCGGAGGGCACGCTCATTCCCGGCCAGGGCAGGCGGCGCGTGCCGGAGGCAGACGGTCTGAAAAGGCACTGGGGCGAGGCGCTCCCAGTGCGCTGAGGCGTCGACCTGGCGGCGCAGCCAGTCGGCGTTGGCGATGTCGCGGCGTATGCGGTCCTGCAGGCCCTCGACGCCGTGCTCCCGAATCAGGAACCACAGTTTCAGCGCTCGGAAACGGCGGCCCAGCGGTATGCCCCAGTCTCGGAGGTTGCGCACGGCGCCGTCCTGGGCCGTTCGCAGATAGCTTGGATTGGTGCTCATGACGCGCACCAGGTGCTCGGGGTCGCGAACGTAGTAGGCCGAGAGATCGAACCCAGCGCCAAGCCACTTGTGGGGATTCAGCACGACTGAGTCGGCCTCTTCCACGCCCTCCCACGCCCAGCGGTGCTCCGGGCAGATCATCGCGCTGCCGATCATGGCCGCGTCCACGTGGAGCCACAGGCCGTGACGCCGCGCCAGCGAGGCCATGCCGCTCACCGGGTCTACGGCCGTGGTTGCCGTCGTGCCGACGGCGGCGACGAGGGCACAGGGCCGGCGGCCCTCGGCAAGGTCGGCGGCGATGGCTTTGTCGAGCAGGTCGAGTCGGAGAGCGTGCGCATCGTCAGTCGAGACGAGCCGCAGGTTCTCGGCGCCAAAGCCTGCCAGCAGAGCTGCTTTCGGCACCGAGCTGTGAGCCTGGTCCGAGGCGTACACGACCAGCGGGCGGGCCTCACCCTGAAACCCTCGGGTGTTCTGGCTGAACTGCGTCGTCCGCTCCCTGGCACAGAGCAGAGCGCAGAGGGTGGCGGTGCTGGCGGTGTCCTGAATCACGCCCGAGAAGCCCTCGGAGAGCCCGAGCATCCGGCGCAGCCAGTCCATGACGACGTCCTCGACCTCGGTGGCTGCCGGACTCGTCTGCCAGCTCATCCCCTGTGCCCCCAGTCCAGCGGCGACGAGGTCGGCCAGAACGGAAGACAGGTCGGTGTTTGACGGGAAGTACGCGAACCAGCCGGGATGGTTCCAGTGCGTGATTCCCGGCAGAACTATGCTCTTCAGGTCAGAGGCGATGTCGCCGAGGCCACTTGCCTGCTGGGGTGCCTCGGCCGGGAGGGCGGCGGCGACATCGCCCGGCTGAATGCGGCTCATCACGGGATAGTCGCCGACGTGCTCCCGGTAGTCGGCGACCCAGTCAATGAGTTCGTGACCCAGGCGGCGGAACTCGTCGGTGTCCATTGGCTGAATCTCCTTGCGCGGGGCTTGCGGCTCGCAAGAAGCATAGCCCAGACGCAGTCGCGGTGGGGTAGGATGCCGGCTGGGTCCGGGCTACCGGCCTGCCGCCGGGGACCCGCCCGATCGGAGGCTCTATGGACATCAAGCCGTTCGCCGTCGAGCAGTGGATGAACGCTCACGAGACCGCAGCTCGGTGGAACATCGCCGAGACCTGCGTGGACTCCCTGCGGTTGGCAGAACTTCTCACTTTGAGCGGGGATCGAGAGGATCTGCTGCGGGCGCTGCTCGATGAGCGGTTGACCTACGGCCACATTGCGGGCTCGCCGTGTCTGCGCGAAGCGATCGCGGCGCTGTACGGCCCCGCCGTCTCGTCGGACCGGGTGCTTACGGCGAACGGCGCGATCGGTGCGAACTTCCTCGTGCACTTCGCGCTGCTCGAGCCGGGCGACACCGTCGTCTGCGTGAAGCCGACCTATCAGCAGCTGTACTCGGTTCCGCAGGCGCTGGGGGCGCGGGTCCGCACACTGCGCCTGCGCCCCGAGAACGGGTACTTGCCGGACCCGGAGGAGCTGCGGTCGCTGGTCGATCGCACAACTCGCCTGATTGTCATCAACAACCCGAACAACCCGACGGGGTCGCTGATGAACGACGGACTGCTGGCCGATGTGGCGGAGGTGGCGCGTTCGTGCGGAGCGTACGTCCACTGCGACGAGGCCTACCGCGGCCTGGAGCACGTGCCGGGGACGACGGCGTCGTCCATCGCCGATCTCTACGAGAAGGGCGTGAGCACCGGCAGCATGTCCAAGGTCTATTCCCTGGCCGGGCTACGGATGGGCTGGATCGCCGGGCCGCCAGAGGTGATCAGGCGCTGTCTGGACCGGCGCGACTACACGACGATCAGCTGCGGCGTCCTCGACGACTGGCTGGCGACGCTGGCCTTGACGAGCGGTGCCGTCCTTGCCAGGTCGCTCGAGATCGTCCGGCGCAACGCCGCCGTCCTCGACGAGTGGGTCGCACGGGAGCCGCGCCTGTCGCACGTGCGGCCGCGCGCCGGGACGACGACGCTGGTGCACTACGACTACCCGGTCGAGTCCGAGGAGCTCTGCGCCGCCCTCTTCGAGTTCAACGGCGCCTTCGTCGTGCCGGGGGCGGCGTTCGACGAGGACGCGGCGTTCCGGGTGGGCTACGCTTGCGCCCCCGACGTGCTGCCCGGGGCGCTGGCCGCCGTCTCGGAGTATCTGCGCACGCTCGAGGACTGACGGCCGCGAGTCGGTGCGGCGAGCCGGCCGGGTTGCGACGCTCGGCTACCCGAGGAAGCGCCGCAGGCTCGCCGCCCGGACGACCAGCTCCGCGACGCCCTCCGTGCGCTCGTCCTTCGTCAGACGGCCGAGATGCCTCACGATCTCGCGGTGTTCGCCGTCGACGCGGGCTGAGAGCCCGAGGCGTTCGACCGTCGCTCGCACCTCGAGTGGCATGAACGGGCTTTCGAGGTCGGCGAAGCGCAGGGCGTCTTCGAGATCGGCGTCGAAGTGACGGTACATGCCGCGAACGAGTGCGACGTCGGCGTCGCTGAGGGCCGAGAGGCCGAGCAGCTCGGGCGGGACACCGAGCGAGTACATCGCCGCCGTGAACGAGATGGCCCTCGGGAGCTGAGCCTGGCCGACCTGGCGGGAGTATCCGAACAGACCTACGTGCAGTTTGCGCTTGCGCCGCCTCGGCACGAAGCGGGCCATCGCGTTGATGTGTGGCGCAAGGAGCTGGATCTGGCGCTGGTACTCCGCTGAGTATCGCGCGGTCAGAGCCTGGCAGGCCGCCTCGTCCATCTCGTGGGCCGGACGAGTCGCGCGGTCGCGCAGGTATCGGATGGCATTCATGACCTCAGTCGGAGCGTGGTCGTACTTGAACGCCGACTGGACCGTGAACGTCTCGACGCTCGGATACTCCTGAGCCACCCGCGGCGCATTCTCCGGTGAGAGGTTGCCCCGGAACGGGGCTGAGCCTGCGCCCAGGATGGGGTGGATCGCGACGCCCGCACGCTCCTGAAGCCGCTCGAGTCGCCAGAGCGCGATCTTGGTCATCAGGACGGCGCTGACGATCCCGTAGTTCATGGCGGGATCGGAGCGCGCCAGAAAGACCCTCTGGTCTGCCGACCCCTTGCCCGCGATGTACGCCTCGGTGATCGCGTCCGCGGCCAGCAGGTGGGGAAGGTCCTCGAACAACGGGATCACGCTGATCGTGTCCGGCTTGAACTCCCCGATCCACTCGGCGATGGAGATGTCGCCTGCGCAGAACGGCTGGTTCTGGCGGGCGACGATGAAGTCGCGGTAGTAGTGGTAGACGCGGTCGATGCACTTGGCTGAGGTCGTCATGGGGAGGATGACCTCGAAGATGGGCGGGATGTCGTCGTTGAAGACGTGCTTCGAGGCGTCGAAGGACCGCGGTATGCTCTCCAACGTCTCGATCAGGATCTTCGCCTCGGCGCGCTCAACGGTCGGGTTTGGCACGCGCAGCGTCAGGAAGACGTCGCGACCCAGCCGCTGCTCTGCGAAGTACGGCTGGTGGCGAGTCAGCAGCTTCTTCACGACGAAGGAGTCGACCTCCTTGCCCTCCACGTCCCACATCTGCTCATCGCAGCCGAGATGTGAGAAGGCGTAGTACGCCTCCTGGACTTCGTCCTCGCCGCTCAACTCAGGGCCCGACGAGAAGAACGGAACGTTGACGTTGTCCGGATGCTGCGTGCTCATGCAGCGCGGGATCGTTCGGGTCTCTCTGGTCATCGTGGCCTCGCTCGTGGCTCTCGTCGCGACGGTGTGGATGCGATCATCGTACCCGGCAGGGAGGAACGGCGTCACGCGCGGGCCGTCCCCGGTTGCGGCGGGGGACCGTTGGTCGCTGGTAGGCTTTGCTCTCGCAGCCGTGGAGCGAAGGGAGACGCCGTGCTGCCGCACGTGGTCCTGCACGTCGAGGCGAGCCTGGACGGGCGCATCGACTGGATCCGGCCGGAGGTCGGCCGGTTCTATGCGCTGGCCTCCGAGTTCCACGAGGACGCTATTCTGACGGGGGCGGACACGCTGCTCGAGGGCCCGGGTCTGCCGGCTCAGGATGACCCAGAGCCACCGTCCCCGGAGGAACTCGGCGGCGAGCGGCCTCTGCTGGCGGTGGTCGACAGCCGCGGCCGCTTCACGCTCTGGAACTGGTTGCGCAAGCAGCAGTACTGGCGCGACGCCATGACGTTCGTGTCCAAAGCGACGCCGCAGGCGGTTCGCGATCGGCTGGCCTGGCAAGGGGTGGCCACCTGCGAAGCCGGCGACGATCGGGTCGACTTGCGGGCGGCCCTCGAGTGGTTGAACGAGCGGCACGGCGTGCGCCGCGTCCGCGTCGACAGCGGCGGCGCCTTGAGTGGGGCGCTCCTGCGCGCCGGCCTTCTCCACGAGGTGAGCCTTCTGGTGGAGCCTGCCCTGGTGGGCGGCGTGCAGCCGCGGACGTTCATGCGCGGCCCGAATCCGTCGTCCGTCGACGACGTCGCCCAGCTCGACCTGATCGCCGTGCAGAGGTTCGACGACGGTCTGGTGTGGCTGCGGTACCGGCTTCGAGACTGAGGCTCGCTTGACGGGGCCCCTAACGCTGGGCTGCCTGCTCCTGTACACTAGGCGGTCTCAGCTCGTCGACGCTCGGCGTAGCTGTCGCCGACCATGGCTCGGCGGTGCCGGATTCGACGTATCGACACGGTGACGAGGGAGGCGCAGTTGGAAGGGCAGTGGGTCTGCATTGATGGGAACGAGGCGGCCGCGCGGGTGGCCTATGCGCTGAGCGAGGTCGTCGCCATCTACCCGATTACGCCGGCCTCGCCGATGGGTGAGTACTCGGACGACTGGGCGGCCGCCGGCAGGCCGAACCTCTGGGGCGTCGTGCCCGAGGTGATCGAGATGCAGTCAGAGGCCGGGGCGGCCGGCGCGTTGCACGGCGCGCTGCAGAAGGGAGCCCTGTCCACGACCTTCACCGCCTCTCAGGGCTTGCTCCTCATGATCCCGAACATGTTCAAGATCGCGGGCGAGCTCACCCCGACGGTAATCCACGTCTCGGCCCGCACCTTGGCGACGCACGCCCTGGCGATCTACGGAGACCACAGCGACGTCATGCATGCGCGGACGACCGGGTTTGGGATGCTCTGCTCGTCGTCGGTGCAGGAGGCTCAGGACCTCGCTCTCGTCGCGCACGTCGCCGCACTCCGTTCACGGGTGCCCTTCCTGCACTTCTTCGACGGCTTCCGCACCTCGCACGAAGTCGACAGCGTGGAGTTCCTCAGCGAGGACGACATCAGGGCGCTCGTCTCCGAAGAGGACATCCTCGCCTTCAGGGCCCGCGGGCTGACGCCTGATGCCCCGGTGATTCGCGGCACCGCCCAGAACCCGGACACGTTCTTCCAGGGACGCGAGGCCTGCAATCCGTTCTACGTGGCCACGCCCGGTATCGTCGCGGAGGCGATGGAAGCGTTCGAGCGTCGCACAGGGCGCCACTACGGTCTCGTCGAGTACCAGGGCGCGCTCGATGCGGAGCGCGTCATCGTCATGATGGGATCGGGCATCGGTGCCGCGCAGAAGACGGTGGACGTGCTGGTCGGCGCCGGCGAGCGCGTCGGTCTCCTCAAGGTCCGTCTGTACCGGCCGTTGCCGGCTGAGCAGCTCGTCGCCGCGCTGCCGCCGACTGTCCGCACGATCGCCGTTCTCGACCGGACCAAGGAGCCCGGCGCCCTGGGGGAGCCGCTCTTCCTGGACGTCGTGACGGCGCTGGCCGAGTCTATGGACTCCGAGCGCCCCTCCTTCGAGCGCATGCCGCGGGTGATCGGGGGCCGCTACGGCCTCGCGTCCAAGGAGTTCACGCCCGGCATGGTCAAGGCCGTCTTCGAGGAGCTCAGCAAGGATCAGCCAAAGCGCCGTTTCACCGTCGGGATCGACGACGACGTCACGCAGCTCAGCCTGACGATAGACTCTTCCTTCCACCTGCCCCGGACCGAGGGCGAGGTCGAGGCCATGTTCTTCGGCTTGGGCGCAGACGGCACGGTGGGCGCCAACAAGAGCTCGGTCAAGATCATCGGCGAGAACACCGACCTGTACGCCCAGGGGCACTTCGTCTACGACTCGAAGAAGTCGGGGTCCGTCACGGTCTCCCACCTGCGCTTCGGGCCCGAGCCCATCCTCGCGACGTACGAGATCGAGCATGCCGATTTCATCGCCTGCCATCAGTTCGGCCTGCTCGAGAAGATGAGGGTCCTCGACCGCGCCCGTGACGGCGCCACCTTCCTCCTCAACAGCCCGTATCCCGCGTCGGAGGTCTGGGATCACCTCCCGTTGCACGTCCAGGAGCAGGTGATCGCCAAGGGCATCGAGTGCTGGGTGATCGACGCCAACCGCATCGCGGAAGAGGTCGGAATGGGGAATCGCATCAACACCGTGATGCAGCCCTGCTTTTTCTACCTGTCGGGCGTGCTCCCCGCGGATGAGGCCGTGGGGCACATCAAGGAGTCGGTGCAGAAGACGTACGGCAAGCGGGGTCCCGCCATCGTGGAGCGCAACTTCGCGGCGATCGACCGCTCTCTGCAGGATCTCGAGCGGGTAGCCGTTCCGGCGGCGGTGACGAGTCGCGCCGCCGCGGCTGACATCGTTCCGGCTGACGCTCCCGAGTTCGTCCGGCAGGTGACCGCGAGGATGATGGCCGGTGAAGGCGAGCTTCTGCCCGTCAGCGCCTTCCCCGTTGACGGGACGTTTCCGACGGGGACGACCAAGTACGAGAAGCGGGCGATCGGCCGCGAGATCCCGATCTGGGACCCGGAGATCTGCATCGACTGCGGCAAGTGCTCCATCGTCTGCCCCCACGCGGCGATCCGCATGAAGATCTACGAGCCCTCGGCGCTGACCGGCGCCCCCGAGGGCTTCAAGTCCAAGGAGTTCCGCTCCAAAGAACTCCCCGGCCATCGCTTGACGATCCAGTGTGCGCCTGACGACTGCACGGGTTGCGGCGTCTGCGTGGACGTCTGCCCCGCGCGCAGCAAGACCGAAGCGCGGCACAAGGCGATCTCGATGGAGTACGCGCTGGATCACCGTGACGCCGAGCGGCCGTGGTGGGAGTTCTTCAACAAGATCCCCCAGCTCGATCGCGACCTTCTGCCGCACGACACCGTCAAGGGGTCGCAGGCCCTGGAGCCGCTGTTCGAGTTCTCTGGGGCGTGCGCGGGGTGCGGGGAGACGCCATACGTCAAGCTCGTCAGCCAGCTCTTCGGCGACCGCATCATCATCGCTAACGCCACCGGGTGTTCGTCGATCTACGGAGGCAATCTCCCGACGACTCCCTACACCGTGAACGATGACGGGTGCGGCCCGGCCTGGTGCAACTCGCTGTTCGAAGATAATGCCGAGTTCGGTCTCGGCCTACGTCTGGGCTACGAGGCGCAGGCCGCGCGGGCGCTCCACCTGCTTGACAAGCTCGCGCCGCGACTCGATCAGGGTCTCGTGCAGGAGATCCGCGGCGCCGACCAGGAGACCGAGCCCGGCATCCGGGCGCAGCGTGAGCGAATCGCGCGGCTCACCGAGGCACTGGCAGATCTCGACACCGACGACTACGAGGTGCGGCATCTCCTCGCCCTGGCCGAGAACCTCGTGCGCAAGGGCATCTGGATCGTCGGCGGGGATGGTTGGGCGTACGACATCGGCTTCGGCGGTCTCGACCACATCTTCTCGCTGGGTCGCAACGTCAACATCCTGGTTCTCGACACCGAGGTCTATTCGAACACGGGTGGTCAGGCGTCCAAGGCAACGCCTCGTGGTGCGGTCGCCAAGTTCGCCTCGTGGGGCAAGGGAACTCCCAAGAAAGACCTCGGGGCCATCGCGTCGTCGTACGGTTCCGTCTATGTCGCGCAGATCGCCATGGGCGCCAACGACGCCCAGACCGTCAAGGCGCTGCTCGAGGCGGACGCCTGGCCGGGACCATCGCTCATCATCGCCTACAGCACCTGCGTGGCCCATGGCATCGACATGTCACGCTCTATGGCGCACCAGAAGGACGCGGTCAAGAGCGGCTACTGGCCGCTGTACCGCTTCCGTCCAACCGACACCCCTGACGGGCAACCGTTCACGCTCGACTCGCGCGAGCCCTCGATGCCAGTCCGCGAGTTTCTTGCCGACGAGGCTCGGTTCGCCATTCTGAGTAGAACCCACCCCGATCGCGCTGCGCGCCTGCTCGACCTGGTCCAGGCCGATGTCGATGAGCGCTGGCGCTACTACCAGCAGCTCACGTCGGTCTCGCGCTGCATCCCGGCGGAGCAGGACGGCGACGAACTCCGGTCGGACGAGGAGGTGTCATGATGAACCGGCTGGCCACGTCGTATCTCGGCATGGAGCTCCGCTCTCCCCTTGTGGCGTCGGCGGGGCCGCTGACCCGCGATCCTGAGAGGGCTCTGACGCTTCAGGAGTGCGGCGCCGCGGCGATCGTCCTGCCCTCGCTGTTCGAGGAGGAGGTAGTCCACGAGCAGGTGCAGCTCAATCAAGTGCTCGAGGCGGGCGCCGAGGGGTTCGCCGAGGCTCTCAACTACTTCCCCGAGATCTCGGCCATCGAGACGACGACCGACCGCTACCTGCGGTCCATCGAGCAGATGAAGGCCAGACTCGACGTTCCGGTGATCGCCAGCCTGAACGCGACCTCACTGGGGGAGTGGGTCCGTTTCGCGCGGCTGGTCGAGGAGGCGGGCGCCGATGCCCTCGAGCTGAACATCTACCACATTGCGACGGACCCCTCTCTCACTGGCGCCGTGCTCGAGGCCAACGACCTGAGCGTCGTCCGGGAGGTGAAGGAGTCAATCGGTATCCCTCTGGCGGTCAAGCTCTCACCGTACTACTCAACCCTTGCCAGCTTCGCTCGCGAGGTCGTGGGAGCCGGCGCGAGCGGCCTCGTCCTCTTCAACCGCTTCTATCAGCCGGAGCTCAACGCCGACACGCGCGACGTCGTTCCGCGAGTCGAGCTGAGCCAACCCTGGGAGCTCCGCCTGCCGGTCATGTGGATCGCGATTCTCCGCTCGCATCTCGACCAGGCCACGTCGCTGGCGGCGACCACGGGCGTGCACAAGGGCGTCGACGCGGCCAAGGCGCTTCTGGTGGGCGCCGACGTTGCGATGATGACTTCGGCGATTCTCCGTCACGGCGCCGAGCACTTCGCCACCGTGGAGCGGGAGCTCGTCGAGTGGATGGATCGCAACGAGTACGAGTCGGTCGCGGAGCTGAAGGGCAGCGCGAGCTATGCGGCCAGTGACAATCCGGGGGCGTTCGAGCGCGCCAACTACGTAAGAACGCTCCACTCGTGGAGCGCTCCGCGCGTGCCCTAAGGACGGCCTCGATGCAAGGGTCGAGGAGTCCTTTGGGAGGTCGTTCCGAAGGCGTCGAGCGTGGGTAGAGTGCAGGCGTGAACGTCCGGGAGCGCATCACTGCACCGCTGATGGAGTTGCGAGCCAGCGCCGAAGAGCTCGTGAGGCTCAATGTCGAGTTGCTGGCCGCAGAGCTCAAGGCGAAGGGCGCCCGCTACGCCGGTGCCCTGGCGCTGCTCGTTGGGGCCGGCGTGCTCGCGTTGTACGCGCTGGGTTTCGCGCTGACGACCATCGCGGTGGCGCTCTCACTCATTCTCCCCCTCTGGCTCTCGCTGCTCATCGTCACCGTACTGCTGGCTCTCGTCGTGCTGGTCCTTGTGCTTGCCGGTCGCGCCCAGTTCCGCAAGGCTGGTGCGCCGGTTCCCGAGATGGCCGTGGCCGAGGCGCAGGCGACCGTACAGATGGTCAAGTCGCAGGTCGGCCAGTCGGCAGGGGCGGTGGGGCCTCTCTTCGCGCGGTCGCCCGGCCCGGTTCGACCCGAAGGGCAGGCGCAGCCGCACACGCCGAGATGGCCGGTCAGACCCGAGGGGTCGTCGCCGGCGCCGGCCGCGCCCAGTCGGGGTGCAAGCGATAGCGTTGAGGCCACGCCGACTTCGCCAACATCCAACGGACTACAGGGGCAGCCATGAGCGCACCCAGCAAGGCGCGTCAACGGCCGCCGGAGGAGATTGTCCGGGACCTTCGCCGAGAACGCGCGCGACTCACCGCTTCCCTTGACGGCCTGCGAAGCGAGGTTGCTCAGGCCGCCGGAGCCCTGCGCGCGAGGGCCGAGGAAGCCGTTGCGACGACTCGCCGCGCAGCTCCCCTCGTGGCAGGAGCTGCCGCAGCGGCATCGGTGCTCGCCGCTGCGGGTGTCGCCCTGGGCCGCAGGCGACGCAAGTCCAGGCGGCGTTAGCCGCGCGTTCTGCCATCCGTCGTGGGAATGGAGTCGCGACGGTCAACTGCGGCCTGAACCAGGCCCAGGAAGCAGCTCGTCCGGCCGCTCGTGCGGCCAGCGCTCATCAGCAGCGGCTGAGTCAGAGCCGCGCAGGCCCGACGTGGGTGAGCAGGTCGATACCCTCATCACCCGGACGTGTGCCGGACCTCAGTACCGCAGGATGGCGGCCGCCTCGGCCCCCTCCGGCATGCCGTCGCGGTCCAGGGCGAAGACATCACCTGCCGCCCTCAGGGTCTCAACGATCGCCCGATCGATGAGGTCCTCATCGCCGGTCCGTCGCCGGTCGTGCAATCGCGGCCTGACTCCGTCGTCGCTGACACGGCCCCAGCGCACGGCGTCGCGCGCCACGAAGAGGGTTTCGACGCGGCCACGGAAGGCGGCCGTCAGCACTCTCTCGAGGCCGTGCACCGCCTGGTGCTTGGCGGCCTTGAGCTCGTAGCGCCGCTGCTCCGCTTCCATCCGTGCGACCGCAGCGGGCTCCACGAGCGACCAGGTGCGCGCATGAAGCTCCCCAGTGTCGATGTCGTCAGTATTCCCCTCGGCGGCCTGCTCGACCAGGTGGCCGTAGCTCGTCGCAGCCCGGTAGAGAGGTACCAGGTAGCTGATCCCCGCCAGGACGAGGGGCGTGTGCTTGCCGTGGAGCACTTGGAGGACGCTCGCATCCACATCCCGGAAGTATTCGAGAATCCGCTCGTCATCGTCGTCACGCACGAGTCCGTGACCGTGAAAGATGAGCGTGCTCCGGTTTCCCGTGCGCGCCCCCGTTCGCGCCTGGAACTGCCGCTCCTCGGGCTCGACGAGGCTGAGCACGTCCTCAACACCCGCGGGCGCCCCACGCAGATCGACCTCCTCGAGACTGAACCGGCCGCCGCGGAGCAGGCGTACGCCGCGGCGGCTGAGCGTGAGGACGTAGTACTCCTGCTCCGGCTGGAGGCCCAGAACCAGGGGCCGCAGGTGAAACCGCGAGCCGATGATCGCGAGCTCCGGGACGTCAAACGGCAGGCGAAGCATCCGGCTCCACCCTGCCGCCAGGAATACAGCCAGCCCATCCGCCTGGTGACTCCAGAACGGACGCTCGCCGAGCAGATCGCGGGCCGGCTGCAAGAGCGCCGCAACCACGCTTCCCCGTTCCCCAGCGTTCAGCAGCTCGTCGGCCGCCTCGTCGAGCAAGTTTCTGAACCGCAGCGGATCCTGTTCCGTCTCCTTGCCCCGGCGGTGGACGGGGAGGTACAAGGAGACACAAAGGCCGCTTCGCTCAGCCTGCAGTTCGGTCACATCGTCCCAGGACGGAGCCTTCACCTCGGACCACCTGCCTTTCGAACCTCGTTGTCGGTCCTGAGCGTGGCCGCGATCGTCCGGCAACCGCCGCGTCCGCCTACTCTCCGACTGTCCGCTCCCGAGCTTCCGTAAACCCGTTGTTGCAGGAACGTCGGGAGGACCGGGCCCGCCCGCCCTCGCTTGTGCCGGACTGATCCCCGGGATAGGCTGCCCCCATGGGGGCCCCGCGATAAGACGACGATGCTGAGCCTGTTCCGCGAGCTGGACCCTATCCTCCAAGCCCTCCTCGCCACCTGCTTCACCTGGGCGCTGACCGCCGCCGGCGCGGCGACGGTCTTCTTCGCCAAGGAGGTGCGGCCAGTCGTGATGGATTCGATGCTGGGGTTCGCGGCGGGCGTGATGATAGCTGCGAGTTACTGGTCCTTGCTGGCCCCGGCCATCGACCTTGCCGGCGAGACCTGGGGTTCCTCCGCGTGGCTTCCTGCGGTGGCCGGCTTCCTCGCGGGAGGAGCCTTCCTCCTGGCAGTCGACAGGCTCGTGCCGCATCTGCATCCGGGCTTCCCCGCGAACGCAGCGGAAGGGCCACACACTTCGTGGCGTCGTAGTGTCTTGCTAGTACTCGCCATTACGATTCACAATGTCCCGGAAGGTCTCGCGGTTGGGGTGGCATTCGGCGCCGCGGCCGCGGGCCTTCCGGGGGCGACGCTCGGGGCGGCAATGGCGCTTGCGCTGGGGATCGGGATCCAGAACTTCCCCGAAGGGGCTGCTGTCTCCATGCCCCTGCGGCGTGAGGGTCTGTCGCGACGCCGCAGCTTCATGGCGGGCCAGCTCTCGGGCTTCGTCGAGCCGGTGGCGGGCGTTGCGGGGGCCGCCGCCGTGCTTCTCATGCGGCCCCTGCTGCCGTTCGCGCTCAGCTTCGCCGCCGGCGCCATGATCTTCGTCGTCGCGGAGGAGCTCATTCCCGAGGCGCACCGGGGCTCGCATAGCGATGCGGTGACGATGAGCGTGATGGGAGGGTTCGCTCTGATGATGGTCCTGGATGTGGCGCTTGGCTAGGTCGCGCCCGAGAGGGACGCCGCCGGGCGCGGCTGTTCCGGCCCGCTCCCGATCGGGTACGGTGTTCACAGGCGGTGCTTCGTTCCGCGAGGAGGGGGCTGTGGCGACTCCGGAGATCAGAATCCGCGAGGATTCCCTATTGTTGCGTGCGGATGTTGCCGATGGTGTCTACATGGCGGACGAGGCACTCAGGGGTCAGGATCTGTACGACGACCGGACGGCGCATGCGCTGTCGACACGTCGCGTCGCAGGCAAGAGACCGGCCAAACTGAGGATCGCCGCGACGGTTGGGGCGGATGCGCTCGGCATCCTGATCGCCTCGGTTGTCGCCGTTTGGCTGGCGGACGCTCTGGCGGACCTGCCGCTCGTCGACCGGCTCGTCGCCCCGTTTCCCGGCGTTATCCGCGGCGGGGTCCTGAGCCTTGTCGTGCTCGTTCCGTACTGGCTGGCCGCTCTCTGGGCCTTCGGTCTCTACCGTGAGCCTGGTCGCAGCATCGGGGGCGCCAGCCTCTCCCGGACCCTGAACGGGCCGACCGCCCTTACCGCAGCCTGTTGGATGCTGCTCATCGTCCTCGTCGTCATCGATGGCGGCCGGGCTCCCGTCGGCACGCTCATCGTTTTCTGGCTTGTGGCCATCCTTCTCGTGCCTGTGTTCCGCCTCATCAGCCGGCGGACGATCTGGTCCTCCGCGGCGCTGCAGGAGCGCGTCCTCATCATCGGTGCCGGCGAGGTTGGGCACATGCTGGCCGGCAAGATCAGCAAGCACCCAGAGTACCGGATGATTCTGGTTGGCTTTCTGGACGACGGCGAGCCGCGCAGCAACGGAGACGGCGGTCCGGCGCTGCCCATGATCGGCGCGTTCGACGATCTGCAGCACATCGTCGTCGAGCACCGAGTCGACCGGGTCATCGTCGCCTTCTCGCGAGCTCGCCACGACGACTTCCTGCGAGTGGTTCGCACCTGCGCCGACTCACCGGTCCGGGTGAACATCGTGCCGCGCCTCTTCGAAGTCGTCAGCTCGCGCGCGCTCGTTGACGACGTCGAGGGCATCCCGCTCCTCGACGTCGGTCACGTCGAGTTGAGCCGCTTCAACATAGCCGTGAAGCGGGGGTTCGACCTGGTCGTCGGGGGCCTGTTCTTCCTTTGCTTCCTGCCGATCCTCGCCGTCATGGCGGTGGTCATCAAGCTCGACTCGAAGGGACCGGTGTTCTTCCGTCAGGAGCGCATGGGGCGGGGCGGCAGGTCGTTCATGATCTACAAGTTCCGCTCCATGTACGTGGGTGCCGACGCCATGCGGGCGGCGCTCGCCGACCAGAACGAGTACTCCGGGCCCATGTTCAAGATCAGGGCCGACCCCAGGATCACTCGGGTGGGCCGTTTCGTGCGGCGGTGGAGCATCGATGAGCTGCCCCAGATCATCAATGTGATGACCGGCGATATGAGCCTCGTGGGACCGCGGCCGCTTTGGGTTGACGAAGCCCGGCAGGTACGTGGCTGGACGCAGAAGCGACTCGACATCACGCCGGGCATCACCGGGTTGTGGCAGGTGCTCGGGCGCAGTGACATCCCGTTCGACGAGATGGTCAAGCTGGACTACATGTACGTGACTGGCTGGAGCCTGAGCTGGGACGTCAAGCTGCTGCTCCAGACGGTGCCCGCCGTGCTCGGCAAGCGCGGCGCGTACTGAGTTACGTCAGGTAGCGCGGCCGGTCGACCTCTGCGACCAAGGAGGACTCCATGCCTGCGATTGACTCGCTCGCGTCTCGCCGCGTGCTCAACTCCCATGCCGAATTCACGACGGAGTTCGAGCTGAGACTGGATGACGGACGGGTCGGGCTTGGCGCGTCTTCGGAGGGCGAGACAATCAGCATCTACGAGGACAACAGCACCGCCGATCCCGGAGCCGTCATCGAGCGAATCCGGGCCGACGGTCTGTTCGGCCGGCCCATCGATCAGGCGGGCTTCGACGGATACCTCGCGGGCAAGATGAACGAGTTCGGCCGCAACATGTGCTACGCGCTGTCACTGGCGTTGCACGAGGCGGCGGCAGTCACGCCGCGGCAGGCCGTGTGCGGCCCGGCACCACGTCTCTGCTGCAACATCCTGAACGGTGGATGGCACGCCTACACGAACCCCGTGCTCAGCGACTTCACCGAGTACCTGCTGGTGGCTACAAGCCACGACATCGAGGATACTCTCGTCAAGCACAACGAGATCCAGTCGGCCGTCAGGGCGGCGCTCATGGGTCTCTCGCGCGAGATCGTCTCCGGGAACCCCGTCTTTCGCTTTGCCGCCCGCGACAACCGGGCCTGCATCGAGTTCCTCCTTGACATTCAAGACCGCCTCGGGTTCGCCCCCGACTTCGATCTCATGATCGACGCGTCCGGCGGTGACTTGTGGGACGGGACGGCGTACCGTCTCTCGCTGACCGACGGTTCCGCGCGCACCCGCGAGGAATTCCGCGAGTACTGGCTGGACATCATCGGTCAGTATCCTCTGCGTTTCCTGGAGGACCCCTTCGCCGAGAGCGACACGGAGAGTTGGGCTCACGTGGCCTCGGCTCAGAAGGCTTGCCGGCTGATCGGCGACAACCTCTATTCCACGAACGCAGAGCGAATCGAGCGCGGGGCCGCTGAGGGCTGGACTCACGGCATCATCGCGAAGCCGAACCAGGCCGGCACGGTCACCGCCGTCGTGGAGGCTCTTGAGACGGCCAAGCGTGCCGGGCAGATCGTCATTGCCTCACACCGCTCGATCAGTACCGAGTCGACGTACGTCGCGACGATGGCCTGCGAGCACGGCGCCGAGTACATCAAGGTCGGTCCGCTGCTGACGGACTACTCGGCTGTCATGCGCGTGAACGAGATACTGCGGTCCACGGTGTGTGGAACATGAGCGCAGAGACGGTCATCAGCACGCTGAGACATGCGCGCACGGCGTACGGTGAGCAGCAGCGCTACGCAGGCACGATCGATGTGGGGCTCAGCGAGCGGGGCGTGCAGGAGTGCGCGGCAGCAGCCAGTGCGCTCGAGAGCAGGGTGTTCGACGTCGTCGTCACGTCGCCGCTGCGGCGAGCCGCGGACACCGCCCGGCTGCTGGGCCTCAACGGCACCCCCGTCCGCGAGTGCGACCTCTGTCGCGAGCGCAACTTCGGCGTGCTCGAGGGGCTCACGTTCGCTGAGGCCAGGGCTCTCGATCCACCCGTGCTGTTCATCGCGGTCGGCGGCGACGTCCACTCGGTCAATCCGAAGGGCGGCGAGCCGTTCGAGGTGGTTTGGGACCGAGCCAGACGGTTCGCCCGGCATCTGTTCAGAGCCCACGAGGGTTCGAGCGTGCTGGTGGTTTCTCACGGCGTCTTTCTGCAGATGCTCCATGGGGTGCTGCGAGGGTCCAACTGCGTGGAATCGCTGGCGAGCTATCCCGGCAACCTGGAGTTGACGAGTTTCCGCTTCGTTGATCGCGTCCTTGTGAGCGAGGACACGCTGAAGCTCTCGCAGTCACCAATGAGCTTCTGACAAGGCGGTCGCGGCCGGGTCTTCTGCGCCCTTTGCTATCCCCGGCTGCCCTGCCCCGGCCGGCAGCGCGCCCAGCGCACGACAACCTCCCTGCTTCGAGCCTACGGCCGCGAGTCGAGAGCAGCATGCGGCGCCTGCCGAATCCAGGCAGTGGCGTGACGGCAACCCGGCTTGAGCCCGGCAACCCGGTGCAGCGGCTGCTGTGCCCATGGACAGAATGGCCCATCTCCAACCCCGAACAACGACGTCTCGGCACGGAGTGGGTATATACTCGCTGGAGTGTGGGCTTGGGAGGAGGTCCGGATGTGTGCCAAGGGGCGACGCACGCGCGCTGTGGCGCCGCGGCGCGTCCTTCGCTTCATCGCGCTGGTCCTGGTCGTCGCGGCGGTCTTCTCCGGACTCAGCGCCTTGGGGCTTGTCTCGTCGGCGAGCGCGGCCGAGCGCAGCATCCTCATTGTGGCCCCGCACCCTGACGACGACATCCTCTACGGCGCCGGCCTGGCCGCGAGCGGAGTCGCCCGCGGCGCATCCGTCAAGGTGCTCTTCACGACGAACGGCGACAAGTACGACGGTCCGCCCGGAGGGCTGGAACGGCAGAACGATGCCGCGTGGGCTCAAGTCACCTACATCGGCACCACCGAGAATGATCTCGTCTTCCTCGGCTACCCAGACGGCGCGCTCCAGTCCCTCCTCACCACCAACTTCTCGCCCGGCAGCATGTACGTGACCAGCTTCGGTCAGTCGACTACCTATGGCGCGCGAGGGCTGGGCCGGTCTGACTACCACTACTACAGGTTCGGCAGTCACGCTCTGTACAACGGCACCAATGTGCTGCAGGATCTCGAGGCGTTTCTCGCGGCATACCGGCCGGACGACATCTATACTCCGGGCCCGTTCGACGAGCACGGCGACCACTCCGCGACCTATCAGTTCGTGAGGGCAGCGGTGGCCAACCGGGCAGCCGCGGACGGCTCATTCAGTCCGGCGATTCACACTACCATCGTGCACTGGAACGGCCACAGTGACTGGCCTACACCCCTGGATCCGCAGGCCTACATGACCGAGCCGCCGGGGCTCTCGCAGACCGGTCTCAGCTGGAGCGCGCGCGAGAGCTACGTGGTACCTCCGGCGATGCAGTCGACGAACCTGGCGGCGAACCCAAAGTATCGCGCCCTCGAGGTACACGTCGGCTCCTCCGGTGCGACCGGGTGGCTGGGCGGGTTCATCAAGCGTGACGAGGTCTTCTGGACCGAAAGCGTCATTCCGGGCGTCAACCGTGCCCCCACGGCCGTCGCCGGAGCCAACCAGAACGTCGTCGAGCAGACCCTCGTGCAGCTCGACGGTTCAGGCAGCTCGGACCCCGACGGCGATGCCCTCACCTACGCCTGGACGCAGACCGCCGGCCCCACGGTGACGCTCTCCAGCGCCACGCGGCGCGGCCCACCTTCACGGCCCCGGCCGCGCCGGCCACGCCTCACCTTCCAGCTCGTCGTCAACGACGGCCAGGCGGCAAGCAGCCCGTCGAGCGTGACGGTGACGGTGGCGCCGGCGCAGACCAATGTCGCCAACATCGCGTCTCTGGCGACGGTCACCGCCTCGACGCAGAACACCAGCACCGGCCAGCTGGCCGTCAAGGCGGTCGACGGCAGCGCCGCAGGCTACCCGGGGGACTACACGCGCGAGTGGGCGACCACTGGGCAGGGGGCCGGCGCCTGGCTCAAGCTCACCTGGCCGACCGCCTACAGCGTGAGCCGCATCGTCTTCTACGACCGTCCCAACAGCGAACGACCAGATCACGGGCGCCACGCTGCGCTTCAGCGACGGCAGCACGCTGACCACCGGCGCGCTGCCCAACGACGGCTCGGCGCTGACGCTCGAACTTCACCGCGCGCGCGATCACCAGCCTGCGGCTCACCGTCGACGCGGTCAGCGCGTCGACCGGCAACATCGGGCTCGTCCGAGATCGAGGTCTACGGGCAGGCGCCCGGCAGCGTCAACCGTGCCCCCACGGCCGTCGCCGGAGCCAGCCAGAACGTCGTCGAGCAGACCCTCGTGCAGCTCGACGGTTCAGGCAGCTCGGACCCCGACGGCGATGCCCTCACCTACGCCTGGACGCAGACCGCCGGGCCCACGGTGACGCTCTCCAGCGCCACTGCGGCGCGGCCCACCTTCACGGCCCCGGCCGCGCCGGCCACGCTCACCTTCCAGCTCGTCGTCAACGACGGCCAGGCGGCAAGCAGCCCGTCGAGCGTGACGGTGACGGTGGCGCCGGCAGCGGCCGCGCAGCTCTCCATCGACGACGTCAGCGTCACCGAGGGCAACAGCGGCACCGTCAACGCCGTCTTCACGGTGCGCCTCTCGACGGCCAGCGGACTGCCGGTGAGCGTCGCCTACGCGACCGCCGACGAGACGGCGATCGCCGGCGCCGACTACACCTCGACCTCGGGGACCCTGCAGTTCGCCGCCGGCACGACGGCGAAGACGGTCACCGTTGCCGTCCTCGGCGACCAGATCGACGAGGCCGACGAGACCTTCGTCGTGAACCTCTCCGGCGCCCAGAACGCAACCATCGCCGACGGCCGCGGTGTGGGTACCATCGTCGACGACGACGCCCGTCCTTCCCTCTCCATCGACGACGTCAGCGTCACCGAGGGCAACAGCGGCACCGTCAACGCCGTCTTCACGGTGCGCCTCTCGACGGCCAGCGGACTGCCGGTGAGCGTCGCCTACGCGACCGCCGACGAGACGGCGATCGCCGGCGCCGACTACACCTCGACCTCGGGGACCCTGCAGTTCGCCGCCGGCACGACGGCGAAGACGGTCACCGTTGCCGTCCTCGGCGACCAGATCGACGAGGCCGACGAGACCTTCGTCGTGAACCTCTCCGGCGCCCAGAACGCAACCATCGCCGACGGCCGCGGTGTGGGTACCATCGTCGACGACGACACGTCGGCCGTCGCCAACATCGCGTCTCTGGCGACGGTCACCGCCTCGACGCAGAACACCAGCACCGGCCAGCTGGCCGTCAAGGCGGTCGACGGCAGCGCCGCAGGCTACCCGGGGGACTACACGCGCGAGTGGGCGACCACTGGGCAGGGGGCCGGCGCCTGGCTCAACCTCACCTGGCCGACCGCCTACAGCGTGAGCCGCATCGTCTTGCATGACCGTCCCAACACGAACGACCAGATCACGGGCGCCACGCTGCGCTTCAGCGACGGCGGCACGTTGACCACCGGCGCGCTGCCCAACGACGGCTCGGCGCTGACCCTGAACTTCACCGCGCGCGCGATCACCAGCCTGCGGCTCACCGTCGACGCGGTCAGCGCGTCGACCGGCAACGTTGGGCTGTCCGAGATCGAGGTGTACGGGCAGGCGCCCGGCAGCGTCAACCGTGCCCCCACGGCCGTCGCCGGAGCCAACCAGAACGTCGTCGAGCAGACCCTCGTGCAGCTCGACGGTTCAGGCAGCTCGGACCCCGACGGCGATGCCCTCACCTACGCCTGGACGCAGACCGCCGGCCCCACGGTGACGCTCTCCAGCGCCACTGCGGCGCGGCCCACCTTCACGGCCCCGGCCGCGCCGGCCACGCTCACCTTCCAGCTCGTCGTCAACGACGGCCAGGCGGCAAGCAGCCCGTCGAGCGTGACGGTGACGGTGGCGCCGGCAGCGGCCGCGCAGCTCTCCATCGACGACGTCAGCGTCACCGAGGGCAACAGCGGCACCGTCAACGCCGTCTTCACGGTGCGCCTCTCGACGGCCAGCGGACTGCCGGTGAGCGTCGCCTACGCGACCGCCGACGAGACGGCGATCGCCGGCGCCGACTACACCTCGACCTCGGGGACCCTGCAGTTCGCCGCCGGCACGACGGCGAAGACGGTCACCGTTGCCGTCCTCGGCGACCAGATCGACGAGGCCGACGAGACCTTCGTCGTGAACCTCTCCGGCGCCCAGAACGCAACCATCGCCGACGGCCGCGGTGTGGGTACCATCGTCGACGACGACACGTCGGCCGGACGGTCCCCAGGCGTGTTCGGACTCCGGGGAGCGAACACACTGGAGTTCTCCGTCTACCGGACGAGCACGAGCACGTGGGAAGGCAAGGCTCAGCCCACCAACGGTATCGAGAAGGGTGGCGCGCTCACAACGGACGGGACCGGGACGATCTACGCCAGTGAAGGCAACTCGACGTGGTTCTACAAGTACGACATCGCCGCCAACGTCTGGACGCGACTGGCCGACCCTGCGAACGGCTTCAACGAGGGCGGCGGCGTCCAGTACCTCGAAGTTGGCGGCGTGAAGTATGTCTACGCGGCGCTCGGCAACAGCACCCTCTTCCGGCGCTACACGATTGCGACCAATTCGTGGACGAGTCTCGCCGGCACCCCGGCCACCGTGAGACGAGGCGGAGCGATCACGACTGACGGGACGTACCTGTACGTCCTGCAGGGCGACCTGAAGCGGGGGTTCTGGCGGTACGACGTCGGCGCGAACTCGTGGACGGCGCTCGCCAGCACGCCGGCCAGCGTCGGCTGGGGCGGCGCCCTGACTCGAGTGGGTGGCTACTTCTATGCCTTCCGGGGCGGCGGCCAGAGGCTCTTCTGGCGCTACGACGTCGCCGCCAACTCCTGGACCGCCATGGCGCCGGCGCCCGGCAACGTGTACGGGGGCGGCGCGCTGACCAGCGACGGCACCGCCATCTACGCCTTCCAGGGTGGGACCAGGGCGTTCTGGCGCTACGACGTCGCCGGCAACACCTGGAGCACCAGCGCGCTCGTGAACTTCAGCGGCAATGTCGGCCAGGGCGGCGCTCTGGTCTACGACGCCGGCTGGACGCCCGGCGGCTGACCGCGTCCCCCGTCAGAACGGGCCTGCCGCTGCGTGGGCGCCGGCGTCATGCTGCGCCGGCCTTGGGCCGTGCTCCGGGCAGGCTCTCAGGAGGCTCCTGAACCGCGCTCCTGCGCCGACGTTGCCTTGAACCACTCGAACTCGCGCCGCAGTCCTTCGGCGAGGCTGACTTTGGGACGAAAACCGATGGTTCGCTGAGCCAGGGAAACGTCCGCCCACGTGTGTCGCACATCGCCCGCCTCGGCCGGTTGGATTCGCGTCCGAACTTCGGTTCCGGTGGCTTCCTCCAGCGCGCTGAGGGCGGCCATGAGCGACACGCGCGAGCCGCCGCCGAGGTTCATCACTGTGCCGATTGGCGCGCCGGTCGCCGCGACCAGCCCGTCGACGATGTCGTCCACATACGTGAAGTCGCGAGTCTGCTGCCCGTCCCCGTAGACGAGGATCTCTTCGCCGCGCAGCAGCGCTCGAATGAAGCGGTTGAAGCCCATGTCCGGACGCTGGCGCGGACCGTAGACGGTGAAGAACCGCAGGCTCAGCGTTGGCACCCCGAAGTTCGTGAGGTAGAGATCGCAGAGGTGCTCTCCGGCGAGCTTGGTGACGCCGTATGGAGACAGCGGCTGACAGCGCAGATCCTCTCGCAGAGGGAGCTGGACGGAGTCGCCGTAGACGGAGGAGGACGACGCATAGATCACTCTCTTCACGTCGCGGCTCTTGCACTCCTCGAGGAGCAGCTGCGTCGCGAGCACGTTGTTCTCCGCGTAGACACGGAAACTGCGTCCCCAGCTGGCGCGAACGCCTGCCTGCGCGGCCAGGTGGAAGACGAAGTCACATCCGTCGAGGGCATCGCGAAGCAGCGGCGCGCAGCCGCGCCCCTCGCCTGCCAGTCCCAGGTCGAGCAAGTTGCCCTCGATGAGGGTGAATCGGGGGTCCTCGCCGGCTCGAGCGAGATTCGCCAGCTTGATGTGCCGGGGGTAGTAGTCCTCGAAGGAGTCTACTCCCACCACGTGGTGACCGCTGTCGAGGAGGCGATCTGCGAGCGTCGATCCGACGAAACCTGCTACACCGGTGATGAGTGTTGTGGCCACGTCCTCGTCCTCCAGTGGATCCGTATCAGTATCTCGCAGAGGCGAGGACGTCGTCGTAGATGTCGAGGACGGTGTCACGCAGCTTCTGCGCGTTGTGGCGATCTAGAGCCTTGGCGCGGGCATTCGTTGAGAGTCGTTGTGAGAGCCCGGGATCGTCCAGCAGGCGCGCGACGGCGCCGGCGAGCGCGTAGGGGTCGCCGTCCTGTACGAGCAGCGCCTCAACGCCGTCCCGGGCGGTGGTCGGGATCCCTCCCGCTGCACTCGCGACCGCGGGGGTGCCGACCATCATCGCTTCCGAGAGGCTGTTCGAGCCGTTGTCGATGTGAGTCGGGAGCGCGAAGACGCGAGCTCGGGCGAGTTCGCGCGCCAGGTCGGCCGGTCCCGCCGTTCCCACGTTCGCCACGCACTCGGTGAGCCCCAGCCGTCGGATCTCGCGCGCCGTGGCTCGCCCTCCCTCGGAGTGGTCCAGCGTGAGTCCGGCGAATCGCAGTCTCACGGCAGGAGCCGCCCCGTCGCGCAGCAGCGCGATGGCGCGCAGCAGCGTCCCCATGCCCTTGCGAGCGTAGCCCCCCATCGTGCAGTAGACAGTGTCGGCCTCACACAGGCCGATATCCCAGGTCACCGCCGAGAACTCGCGGCGCAGCGGCTCATCAGAGTGGTAGTAGTGCGCCGCGGGATTCAGTACGCGGACGACATCCGCATCCCAGCGAGTGCGGCCGATGATGTGCCGGCACTGCCGGATGATGAGTCGTTCGCGCTCGGCCGCCCTGCGCAGCGCGACGTGGTCAAGGACAGTGCCGGTGCCGCGCGCGAAGAGCCACGGCGAGAGAGAGAGGAGCAGACTGCCGTCTCTGCCTCTCGGATCCATGAGCTCGCAGATGCTGAGGAGCCCCTGGATCGAGACGACCACGGGCTGGCGGGCACACGCCGCGAGAAGGCCGAACGCGTTCTCCGTGCCGTGCACGTGAATGACGTCGGGACGGAAGTCCGCGATCACTCTTCGGGCCTGCTCGATGTCCTCGGAGGCGCGCACGAGGCTGCGCCAGCGCGCCGCGACACGCCGCACCCCGTGCGCGCCGGCGCCGCTGCCGAGCGCGTAGTAGACGACCCCCGAACTCTCGAACGGCTGGTAGAGAGGGAACTCCTGCGGCGTCGTCGAGGCGACGGCCAGTTCGATTCCCTCCGTCTCGCGAAGCAGGACCTCCAGCTCGCTCTGCCATGACGCGTGGTGGATCGGGGGTCGGCCAAGGCGCTCAGTCACGGCCGGCAGTGGCTTGTCCACGAACCACAGGACCCTCATGCAGGATTCCCTTCTTCTTCCGAGGCTCGTCTCATCAGGGAACGCCGGCTGACCGCGCACAAGCACGCCATGCCGGACGCTCCCCGAACACTACTCAATGGTCGCTCGGTGTTCGGGGCGTGAAACGAAGCCTGCCTGCGCAACAGCTCCCGGAGGATGATGCGCCTGGCCTTGCCGAGATCGTCCAGCTGCCGGCTACCGGTTCAGGTACGGAGCGAAACGTTCGTGTCCACGCGAGCGGAGTCGCTGCCCAGAGCAGCATCGCTGTGTGAATAGTAGGCATACTGCTCATACTCCGAGCGCCGACTGGCTGTTGCGCTGATGGCCACCAGGCCCAGCTTGCGGCAGGGGATCTGCGAGACCTGGGCCGCCGCTTCCTTGAGAAGCGGGCGGCGGGCCTGGGTTACGTCGACGAGGAAGATCAAGCCGTCGACGCAGCGGGCGATGGCTGCCGTGTCGCCGACGGCGAGGAGGGCCGGCGTGTCGACAATGACGAGGTCGAAGTCGCCGCGCAGGTGGTCCATCAGACTGCCGAAGCTCTTCGACGCGATGATCTCCGCCGGATTCGGCGGGACCGGGCCGCTCGTCAGCACCTGCAAGGTGGGTTCGCTCGCTGCACTCGCGTCGCTGTCTCCTGCGACACTCACAGTCGTGAGACTCGGCCCCACCGTCCTCGAGCTCAGGGTCCTGCGCAGGGTGCTTCTCCCCGTCAGGACGGTGGAGAGACCAACTGCGTTGTTCAGTCTCAGATAGCGGTGTACCTGCGGGCTCCGCAGATCGCCGTCCACGAGCACCACTCGTTTGCCCGCGGCTGCCAGGGAGATGGCCAGGTTGCAGGCGGTCAGGGTCTTGCCCTCGTGTTGAAGGCTGCTGGTGATCAGCAAGGAACTGAGGCTGTCGTCGACGTTGGCGAACTCGAGGTTGCTGCGCAGTTTGCGCACTGCTTCGGCAGCCTGGCTGCGCGAGTCTCCGAGCACGTAGAGCGGCTGCTGGTCGAGCTGCTTCGACGGTACCTTGCGGATGTGGGTGAGCACCGGCATGGCGAAGATGGCGGCCGCTTCGTCGACGTTGCGTACCCGCGTATCGAACTGTTCGAGCACCAGGGCGAGAGCGACCCCCAAGATCAGCCCGGCGACAAGGCCGACCAGGCCGTTGCGGAGCGGCTGTGGAGAGAACGGAGCCTTGGGCGCCGTCGCCGGCACGATGATGCTGAAGTTGCCCGTGACGGTGGCCTCCAGGATCTTGAGGTCCTGGAGGCGCTGTTGCAGAGTCAGGTACTCGGCAGATGCCCGCTCGGCCGCGGTGCCGAAGGAGTCGAGCTCTCTCTGGATGACCTCCTGCGCCCGGCGCACGCGAGCCTGCTCGCGGGACTTCCGGGCGGCAGTGAATGCCAGCGCGTACGCGTTGGCGACCCGAGCGGCGATAGACGGATCCGGGCCCTCGGCCGTGATGGACACGGTGCTGCTGTCTGCGCCGCCTGTCGCCACGCCAAGTGCGGACGAGATCGTGTACTCGGTCATCGGGATGTCGGCGTCGAGCGAGCCTTTGGCGCTCTGGATGATCTCCGGACTGGTGATCGCGACAGCGACGCTGTTGAGCTCGACCTGCATCTGCGACGGATCGACGTATCCTCCCGTCGAGAGGGGATCGGCCACATTGAGCTCAGTCTCGTAGATGAGCTGCGCGGAAGCCCTGTACATTGGCGTCTTCATGAACGAGTAGGCGAGGGCGAGAGCCGTCAGCACGATCGCGGTGCTCAGCACCAGCCACTTCCTGCGCCGCACTACGAACACGTAGTCGCGTAGCGTCGCGTCCATGCCGTCTTCGTTCATTGCCACACCGGGCGTCCTTTCATCCTCAACCATCCTAGAGGGATGCCGGCCCGCCAACAAGACGGATCGGCCGTCCTGCGCGGTGTCTCTGAGTCCGGGCCTTTCCTGCCCGCGATGCCGGTCCGGCTGTCTCTGACCGCTTCTCTATCATCGGCACGAGGGTCCACGTGCACAAGCTGCACGCCGAGTTGAGAGCGCCGGCTACATCGCAGGATCGCGCACGCCGCATGGAGACGCGATGATAGCATCCCATGGTCGTGTTCGCGGCGTCCGGGGCCGTTCCGCTCCGGTATGCCTGTTCGCGGCTCAGTCCGCTGATCTCGACAGAGGCCTCCACATCGCTCGACGGAGCCGGCGACGGTCTCCGTGCCTGACTCAGTTGACCTGCCGCCCGGGTAGCCGATAAGAGCCATGGGCACCGTGCGGACTACGTGGCCGTCGATGGACGAGCGCGGAAGGACACAGAATGGCAACTCGAGAGCGGAGCTTCAGCGCCAACGCGGCGCTCAGCGTTCTGGGCTGGGCGCTTCCGGCTGTCGCCGCCCTCATCGCCATTCCCATCACCGTTGAAGGGCTGGGCGCGGAGCAGTACGGCCTGCTCGCGCTCACCGCCGCTCTCACGGGCTACCTGGGGCTGATGGAGATGGGCCTCGGGACGGCCATCATGCGCTACCTGTCCTACTACCGTGCCCTTCATCAAGGCCGGCCGATGCTCGGCGTCATCATGTTCGGTCTGCGGTGGTTCACCGTGGCCGGGGTCGTCGGCATGGTGTTCCTCATTGTCGCGGCTCCGTGGCTCAGCTCATCGGTGCTGAACGTCTCTGCGGACCTGCAGAGCACATCCGTCACCGTCATCAGGCTGACCGGCGTGAACTTCTACGTCGCGCTTCTGGTGAGCGTGGGTACGGCCATTCCCCAGAGCTTCCTGCGCTACGACATCTCGTCGGCCATGAACGCCTCCGTCGGCACGCTCTCTGCCGTGGGGCCGGCCGTTCTAGTCGTCCTCGGCTACGGGCTCGTGGCGGTCGTCGTCTTCTCGCTGGCGGTCAACACCGTCGCCCTGATGATCTACGCCCTGATCGGCTACAGGCTCATGCGGTCTGTGCCCTGGTCTGAGGGCCCACCCTGGAAGGAGATCCGTAGGAAGACCCTCACATTCGCCGGACTGACTGCCATCAACCAGGTCGGTCAGACGGTGGCGGCACAGACGAATCGCCTGGTGGTCGGGATTGCATCCGGTGTGGCTGCCGCCGCGTACTACCAGGTGCCGAACATGCTGGCGTCGCGCGTGAACGACATGCTGTCCCGAGTTGCGCAGGTGCTGTTTCCGACAGCGTCGGGGTTGCTGGCGAGGAATGATCTCAAGGCCGTTCAGGGGCTCTATCTGCACAGCTCGCGCTTGTTCTTTGTGCTCAACTTCAGCGTGACCATGGCGCTCTGCGTCCTGTCCTACCCTCTCCTCGAGTACTGGGTGAACGCGGAGTACGCGACGCAAGGCGCCGTCGCGCTGATCATCTTCTCCATCTCCCAGTCGCTGCACGCGACCACGATGGCCGCCTCCTACATCAACCTGTCGGCCGCTCGGCCCGGCATCAACGTCGTCTTCTCCAATGTGGCGAATGTGATCAGCTTGGTCGTCCTGTACCCCCTGACGGTCCGGTACGGCATTAACGGGGCGGCGTTCGCCGGCCTCGTGGCGGCGCTCAACGTGCCGTTCTTTCTTCACTACGGACATCGACATGTGCTGGATCTGTCCTCCCGGGTCGTCTGGCGCAGGTGCTATCAGCCGACTGTGCTCGGCACCGGCCTGACGAGCGTGGTGGCGTACTTCCTTCTCCGGCCTCTCTGCAGCAGTCTCGTGACCACCCTCGCCCTGTGGTGCCTGACGGTGCTTGGGTCGATCGTGGCGGCGGGCCTGTTCGGTGCGGTGACGAGGGACGACGTGGGGTCGGGTTGGCACCTGCTGGCGGCGCCGTGGCGCCGTCTGCGCGCTCGGCGTAGCTAGGACGCGGCCAGGACCACGCCCGGGGACACGTCGGCACCGGGTCACCGCACCGCCGTTCGTCGCGCCGCGAGGGTAACAGCCGGGGTCGCTCGTCGTGGCCGCGGCCCGGGATTGTGGTTCCCGGGCGGCCACGGGGACCTCAGGCTCGCGTCGTCAACGCGGCCTACGCCAATTCGTCTATGCGCCTCAAGTTCCCCTCTCCGCATCCGACTCCATGCGTGGTGCACCGGCCGGTGCCAGAGCCAGATCCGCAACTGGAGCTAGGGCGAGTCAGAGCGACACAGCGACGATCGCCAGTGCCACTCGCTTGCTCTCTGAGGCACGGGAGTCACGGTGTTCAGGACAAGCACCATCACGATCATTCTCCTCGCGGTCATTCTCTCTATCATGGGCGCGTGCGCCATGCCGAGGACGGCCGAAGCAGCCCCGAAGGCGCTTCGCTTCGATATCGTGAAGCGAACCCCGAACTACGTCGTGGCCAGAGGCCACCTGGCGCAAGGCCACCGGTGCTGTGTCGCAGTGTGGCGAGGACAAGACAACGTGACGCTTCGCTCTCACAAGGACAGCGGCATCGCGAAGCGTCATCTTCGCGTCGTAAAGCGCACGAGGACCTACCTCCTTCTTCGCGCGATGAAGATCGAGACGGCGACGAAACCTCATGTCAGGTCCAAGCCGACGGTGACCTGGCCTAACAGCGGCGTGTTCACCCCGGGCGCGCAGGCGGCCGTCACGTGGAGCGTCTCGAACCCTGTCGAGAGCGGCTACTTCCGGGTTTCCCTGCGCAGTGTCAAGACGGGCAGGGAGACGGACGTGACCCTCTGGAGAACGTGGGCGGTGCAGTCCGCGGTGAGCTACTCTGCTCCCTGGGTCGTAGCGCAGCCCGTCGGCGACTACACGCTGGTGGTGACGCAGCACGCACAAGACGGTAGACCGATCGCTTCCGACGCCTCAGACGGCGTGATACGTGTCACCGAGGCGCCGACACCCACACCGACACCCACACCGCAGCCCAGTCCGACGCCGACACCCACACCGACACCCACACCGCAGCCCAGCCCGACGCCGGCGCCGACCCCGGAGCCGACGCCCACGCCGGCGCCGACCCCGGAACCTACACCCACGCCGACGCCGACGCCCACACCCACGCCGAACGCCGACGCCCACACCCACGCCAACGCCGACGCCCACACCCACGACCCACGCCCACGCCGACGCCCACGCCGACACCCACGCCGACGCCGACGCCGACACCCGCCCCGGCGCCGAGCGGCGACCCCGTGGCGGCCATCAAGGCGGCCAAGGCCGGCGACACCGTTGTGGTGTCTGCCGGGACGTTCACGGCCGCGGGAGGCATCGACGTGCCCGACGGCGTGACCATCATCGGCCAGGGCAAGGACGCCTCCTGGATCAAGGGCCAGATCCGCTACGGCAGCAACACCGTCGTCAAGAACCTGAAGATGGGCGACGTCGGCAGAAGCGCGGCCAAGAATCGCAACGGGGCCAGGAACACGACCTTTGAGGACTGCCGCTTCCGCGGCGGCGGCGGCAGCGCCTGGAACTACGTGCTGCTGCTCGGCGAGGGTGCCTCCTGCTCGTTCATCACCTTCCGCAACTGCGAGGTGGAGTGCAACCTCGGCAGCGAGAACGCCAGCTTGTCGAACGGCTTCAACGACGTGACGATCTGGGTCGGCGGCTCGACCTCCGTCTCCGACATCCTCTTCGAGGGCTGCCACATCGGCGTCTCCAACGGCGTCCGCAGCGGCGCGCCGCGCATGGGCGTCGAGTGCTACACCGACGACGGCGCCCAGTACGGCTGGCAGCGGATCACCTTCCGCAGCTGCGTGGTCGAGGTCTGCGACGCCCACGGCATGGACTTCTCCGACGAGCAGAACGTGCGCTCGCAGGGCCTCGTGGTCGAGGGCTGCCACCTCAAGGGCGCCGGTCTCAGGCCGAACGCCCCCTGGGCCTCCACCATCGACCTCGAGTACCCCCTGCGCGCCACGATCCGCAACAACACCTTCGGCCTCGGCCAGGAGCGCTGCGTGCAGATGACGACGCGGGGCGACGCCTACAGTCCCGCCTACGCCGTGTTCCAGGGCAACCGCATCGACCTGACCCCCAACGGCGTCACCAAGGCGGACTACTGGACGGCCGTCGACGTCACCTCCTGCAGCCCCTGGGGGTCGAGCAACACTACAGTGAACTGAGTGGTTTGCCGAAGATGGTGATGCCGCTGGACGCCCTCAAGCGCGGCAGCAGGGTTCAGCGGCCAGGACGATGAGGTCTCCACGGACGCGTCGCCTCACTGGGAGCGGCACATGCCCCGGCATCACCATCACCGGCACGACCTTCTGCTCGATGCACGACGACGGCGCCACATCCAACGGCGCCGTCGTCGTGCATTGCCGCTACACTATGCTAGAAGGGCTGTCGTCCCGTACGCCCGTCCTGGCAGCGCGGCTGCCGGCAGCACGGCTCCTGTCGAGGAACGCATGTCCGCCCATCAGTACGGCGGCTCGCGCCGCACAGAGCGAATCCGGCAAGCCCGCGGGTCGGTTTGCGACCCGGATGCCTCTCGCTATCATGGGACTTGGATGGCAGAAGGTCAGACTCAACCCAAGCCACAGTCCGTCGCTGCGGAGAGGATGTCTGGAGCGGCTCGGCCCCTGCTGATGCTGGGGCTGCTGGTCTTCGCCGTTTCGGTGCTGATCGCGACGTGGCCTGAGGCGACAGAAGGGCACAGCCCCAAGACCGATATCAACGTTCGGGCCTATGGTGCGAGAGGGGATGGCCGGGCCGACGATACGGGGGCGTTCGTCCGGGCCATGCGAGTCGCCGTCGGTTCGCAGCGGCGCCTCTACGTCCCTGCGGGGGTCTATCGCGTCTCCCACCTCTCACTGCCCAACGGTCTCAGCCTGCGCGGCGCCGGCGCGGCGTCCACCTGGCTCAAGGGCCGTCTCGACTTCGGCTCCAACCAGGTGATCAGGAATCTGAAGATCGGCGACTACGGCAGCTCGGCGGTCCACAACAAGCCGGGGGCGAGGAATACCGTCTTCGAGGACTGCCGCTTCCGCGGTGGCGGCGGGAAGGCCTGGACGTACGTTGTCTGGCTCGGCTCCGACGGCTCCTGCAGCAACATCACCTTCCGGCGCTGTGACGTGGAGTGCAACCTCGGCAGCGAGAACTCGTCGATGACCAACGGCTTCAACGACGTGACGATCTGGTGCGATACCGACTCCGCCGTCACCGACGTCCTCTTCGAGGGCTGCCACATCGGCGTCTCCAACGGCGTCCGCAGCGGCGCGCCGCGCATGGGCGTCGAGTGCTACACGGATTCCGGGTCGGGCTGGCAGCGGATCACGTTCCGCAACTGCGTGGTCGAGGTCTGCGACGCCCACGGCATGGACTTCTCAGATGAGTACAACATCCGTTCTGAGGGTCTCGTGGTCGAAGGCTGCACGCTCAAGGGCGGCGGGAAGGCGGGCCGTGAGTGGGGCTCCACCATCGACCTCGAGTACCCGCTGCGCGCCGTGATCCGCAACAACACGTTCGGACTCGGCTGGGAGCGGTGCGTACAGATGACCACGCGCAGCGACCCCTACAACCGTTCCTACACGGTCTTCACGGGTAACCGCGTCGACCTGACGCCGAATGGCGTCACCAGGGCGAGCTACTGGACGGACGTCGACGTGACCTCCGACAGCCCTTGGGGGCCGAGCAACGTCACCGCCGACTAGCGTGTGGCTTCGGTGGTCGACGGGCGGTTGCCTGTGAGTACCCAGGGCGCCGTCGAGATGCACCCGGAGATCCGCCTGGCGTCTGTCTTCGCCAAGGCCACGCTCCTCGCGCTGCTCGCCTACACGGTTCTGGCGATGGCCTGGGGAACGGCGTTCGAGGACAGCCTTGCGTTCAGCGCCGGCCCGGTGAACGTTTATGCGTTCGACCTTCTCTTGATGGTGTCGGTGGCACTGCTGCTGCTCCAGTTCCTGGCCGCGGACACCGCGCGCGTTCCGCGGTCGAATGCCGCCGTGGTCGCCCTCGTGCTCGGCTACTGCGCCTATCAGCTGGCGGTCATCCTTCCGATAGCCGTCGTCCTGTTTCGCCTTGACCCCGTCTCGGTTGCGCGGGACATCGAGAACCGGGTCGCGCTCATCCTGATCCCCTTCGTGTACCTGGTGGTGCTGCGGCACGTGACGCCTCGGCGACTGATCCTGCTGGTCAACGTGGCGGCCGTTGTCCTCGTTCTGTTCGCCGTCTACACGTACTTCACGGCGGGACCCGTCTACCAGAGTGGGTTTCGCCTGCGTACGGTGTGGGGCGGAGCGATTCTCCTCTTCGCCTTCCTGATACTGACGTCACTGTTTCTGGCGCGGCACGGCATCGCCGCGTACGGGGCCGCGGTGCTCGGGCTGGTCGGCATCGCCCTGACCAACCATCGCTCCGGGTACGTTGCTCTCCTCGCGGTCGGCGCGCCGCTGTTCTTCTACTTCCGGCGCGCCTCGGCCCGCACGATCGCGGTGCTCCTCGTGGTCGCGGCGTCCGCCGCTCTGCTTCTGGCCGTGGCGCCCAATGTCAGGGAGAGCGCCTTCTACTCCCTGGAGACCATGCTGAATCCGAATGCCGATTCAACGGCGCAGGACAGGGTCGAGAGATCCAGGCTTGGGTGGGACTACTTCGTGGCGAACCCGCTTGGCGACTACACGTGGAGCCATCGCTACTATCTTGTCAATGTCGGTCCCGAGGACTTCGAGCCGCACAACTTCATCGTGCAGATCCTCTCGCAGCAGGGCATCGTCGGCTTGGCCTTCTTCCTGGCGATCGTGCTCGCCGTCGGCCGCATCGCGTGGCGCAACCGGGCCAGAGGGCGTTTGAGCGCCGTCATGCTGGCGTGCCTCGCGTTCTACCTGCTCTTCTGCCTGTTCAACACCAACATCATGAATCCGTGGAACATCATGCTGCTCGCTGTCCCGGCCGGCCTGATCCTGCACGAGAACGACGACCTGGCCAAGGCGGGCGGGCCGGAGGCGCGTGTGCCGCGGGGCAGCGCGCTGTCTGCCGGGGGTCGCTCGGAGGAACAGGGCCTGCCGCCGGACGATGCGCCCGGGTCTGGGTGAGCTTGGCGCACCCGTGAGCGCGTCGCTGTGCTGCCTCGGCGCGCGGTGGCCGGTCGCGGCGTGCTACAGCGCTCGGGGCCCTCGATGCCGGCGAGCGCGCCGCGAACCGCGTACGCAATCGTCGTAGATGCGGACGTACTCGTCGACCATCCTGGAGAGCGAGAAGTCGCGCAGCAAGCGCTCCCGGCCGGCGGCGCCCATGGCGGCCCGGCCGGGTGCGCGCCGCAGCCGGTCGAGCCGCAGAGCCAGCGCGGCGGCGTCACCGGCGGGGACGAGGAAGCCGCTTACTCCCTCTGTCACGAGCTCGCGATTGCCGCCGCTATCATTGGCCACGACCGGCAGGCCGCAGGCCATGTACTCCATGATCGAGTTGGAGCAGCCCTCCGCGTGGGCGCTCTCGGAGGTGAGGAGGACGCCGACGTCCGCGGCGGCGACGAGGGGGAGCACCTCGAGCCCGGGCGCCACGAAGGCGACAGTGCCCTCGGCTATGAGCTCGGCTGCGTCACGGCGGAGCTCGTCATGGTCGGGGCCGTCGCCTACGAGAAGGAATCGCCACGTCCCGGCGGGAGCGGCCTCCCGCAGAAGGCGGGCCGCTGCAAGAAGCGTGCGGAAGTCTTTGTGAGGGTGCATGCGAGCGGTCATGACGACGGTGAAGGGGCCATCGCGCCGCGCTGTCCCGTCGCTCTCGTGCGTCTCCGACCGTCCCGTCGGTCCCGTCGCGACGTGGGCGACGTCGGCCAGCCTCTCCAGCCGTGATGGGTCGAAGCCGTTGTACACGACTCGGCCATGAGGTGGGGCGATTCCCCAGGCGTCCAGGCCTGCCTGGCTGTTGGCCACCACGACTGTCGCCAGGCGCATGATGCTGCGCCGCGGGTGCCCGAACTCGGGGTTCGGCCTGCCGAGGCGGATCGTGCCGTCGACGAATGGGATACCCGCGGCGCGACAAACGGGCGCCGCGAAGGTGGCCGGCAGCCAGTTCCAGCAGTGAACCACGTCCGGACGGTGGCGCAGGATCAGACCGGCAAGGCGCACCAGGGGCCAAGAGTCGAACCGCGACGTGCGCTGGTCGAGGATGAGGGGTACACGCGTCCTGGCCAGCACTTCGACGAAGGGCCCTCCGTCAGCGCTCCACACCAGCGGCGACCATCGCGGCGGCAGATTCGCCGTCAGGAGGGACAACTGACGCTCCAGTCCCCCGTCTGTCAGAGAGGCCGTGAGATGGAGCACGCGACGAGAGGCCCTGACGCTCATTGGGACGCCGGATCTCCTGTGCGGGGTCGGTAAGCCAGAGCAACGCCGGCAGTCCGCGCGTCACGATGTGCGCCGCCCATGACGGTCACTCGTCCTCCGGTCTTGCCGCTCGGCGCGGGACCCATCGGCAGACGTCCATCACGGCCAGGCTGTCGGTGAGGCTCATCGTGTGCGTGCCGCACACCCCACGGCCGGGCGGCGGAGTCACCGTGTGGACGCGCCGTTCGGCGTAGTGTGACGGCGTCAGCGAGAGGACCTCGTTGACGGCTATTCCCCAGCCGTAGCCCCGAGAGCCATCCTGCCCAGGACGATAGAGCCGTCCTTCGTGCACGAACGGTGCGCCGGCAGGTCGGGAGCGCGTGACGTCAGCCATGACGGGGCTCTCCGGGTGTTCCGTCCACTCCCCCTCCACCGGATCGTCGGACATGTACAGGACCAGCGCGTCGGCGCCGCGCAGCCCGAACGGCTGCTGCAGGCTCGCGAACATCCACCACTTGCCGTCCCACTCGAAGAGCGTCGCATCGACGAGTCTTTTGCCGGTCACGAGTCGTCGGCGCAGCGTCCAGGTGTCCGGCAGCCGCACGGCTTCGTACAGGTCGACGCCGCCCGATTCCGCGTTCTCGGGCACCATGTAGACCCGCTCGCGGTGCCGGAACACGAACGGGTATGACAGGTGGGAGTCAGCCTCCAATGCCCGCACGTATGGCCCGGGCCGCCCCTCGGCGTCGATCGTCAGCGCAGAGATGCCTCCGCGGCCGGCGGCGTAGTCGAAGTCCTCGAAGAAGACGTAGACGGCGCCGCCGTCGTCGATGGCGTGCGGGTCCGCCCAGAAATGCCCTCGCGGCGGTAGTATCGTGGTGCGCAGGGCGGAGGGCTCGGCACCCAGATCTCCCGGCGTTCTGGGGCCCGCCTGGAGCCGCCACTGCTGGACCCATCCGAGTCTCCGGGCCGTCCACAGAAGGGAACGACCCGCGTACGCCGCTGTGACGGGGATCGCGGCGCGCCGCCCGCCGGCGGAGACGCGGTCGGGGGCAGGTGTCTGGCGGCCGGTCGTCGTGGCGCTCCCAAAGTGGGGCGCGGCCAACCCGGGCGCGGCGGCGTCTGGGTGGAGGCTCGCCTGGGAGGCCTTCCTGAGCTCACCGACGACGAGCTGTTCCGCAGACACGGCCAGGAACGCGGCGGCCATCGCCGGCGAGCACGGATGTGCCGGGCTCGTCGCTCTGGCCAGGACGACCGGAGCCGAGCCCGCCGGGCCGTGGGTCATCAACTCGACCGTCAGGGCAGTCGACCCACGTATCACGGAGCGGGCAAGCTCAGGGCATTCGACCCCAGGCCATCCCGGGCTGTGAGGAAGGCCGTCGAGCCACCAGATTCTCTGATCGCGCCCGCCGTCAGCCCGTGGGGCGGGCGCGCCGCCCGTCAGATCGAGCACGATGTCGGCCGTCGGGGTGTCCGTCGACTCAGCGGCCTGCCGTCCTGCGAGGGTTCCGCCGCCGCCAAGGGGGATGCCGCGTCCCGTCGCCCACGATTCGAGATCAAAACTTGCGTACATGGCCGCTCGTTGTCCAAAGACGCGCTGATCGAGCAAGCCGAGCGCTCTGAGCCCCGGCCCGGTCGGGGCATCGACGGCGCCGCCACGACCGGCCGCGTCACGCGCGATGACGGTGATCTCGAGCAGCCTTTCGCCGTCGGAGGCGACCAGCGCGTCGAGCAGAAGGCGGAACCAGGCGGGGACCGGTCCGGGAGCCACCCGAATGCCAACGCAGAGCGGGCCGTGCCCCGGTGCGCGGCTCGCGCGCGGCTCTGAGGCCGTCGTGCCGGGCGATCCGTCGCGCATCGTCACCCGCTCGGCCCCTCCCCGCTGGCGGGTCGCCTGCCGTTCTCACCCGTCGGTGCCTGGTTCCCTCCGCGCGTCAGCCAGCGCGTCTCCAGAACGTGCTTCAGGGCGAGCTCGGCCGTCCACACGCGCCGGGGGACCAGCTGATGCTCGTCCCCGCTGTCGGCGAAGACGTAGAAGTCAGGAACGGTGTCACGGTACATGTGAGGCAGGACGTCCTCCTGGGTGAAGCTCGAGACCTCGATGATGACCAGGCTGTCGCCTGTCGTGCCGGCTACCATGTCGACCGCGACCCTGGGCACTCCCAGCACCCGGGCGACGCGGCGGGCGAGGCGCATGGCCGGCAGCGGCAGCGAGTCGTACCGTACCAGGTCCATCCCCGAGGCCCGGAACTCCCCCGGGGGCACGTCGCGGTAGTAGCCGAAGACGGTGTCGCCGACGACGATGACGCGCAGGTCGTAGCGGGCCCCGGGCACGAAGCGCTGCAGGTAGACGTAGTTCTTCTGGTTGAGGTAGGGCCAGTAGGTGCGCCGTCCGGCGGCGCCGAAGACGCGCCGCGTCCAGCGCTCGGCGGTGCGCCGGTTGCGCACCAGCTCCACCCCGAGGGAGCCCGAGCCGGCCGTGATCTTCCAGACGAGCGGGTAGCGGCAGCGGGCCAGGTAGGCGAGCGTCTCGGCCTCGCTGGCGGAGATGAAGGTCTCGACCACCGGCAGGCCGTGGTGGCGCAGGAGCTCGTACTGGCTGATCTTGTCCTCGTAGAGCTGGACCTCGGCGAAGCTCGGGTAGCAGAGCAGGCCGAGGCGCTGCTCGAGGAGGTGGAACTTGCGGCGGCACTCCTCGAGCTCGAAGGGGTAGGACATCGGGCGCCAGAGGATGAGGTCGTAGCGCTGCGCCTCGGAGAGCCAGGAGGAGCGGTGGATGTCGTAGAGCTCGTAGGGGATGTCGTTGGCCGCCAGGAAGCGCCGGTACTTGGTCCAGTAGGGGTAGGCGTCGAGGTCGCGCACGAGCCCCACGAGCGGCTTGCGCACCCCGGCGGGCCAGGCCATGAGCACCGGCTCGGCGCTCTCCAGGGCGGGGCCGTCGTCGACCGGTCCGGGCTCGGGGAAGCGACCCGGCAGCAGCTGCTTGGCGGTGTTGCGCAGCAGCAGGTAGCGGCGCGTGCGGGTGAGCCTCACGGCGCCTCTTCTCGGCGCAGGATGGTCTCCAGAGCCTCCCGGTGTGAGTCGCAGGTAAGCAGGTTGAGGAGCTCGGGGACGCGGGTCCGGCGCCGTCGCCAGCGCGGCCAGACGCCGGTTCTCAAGAGGCGGCGCTCAGGGCGAGTGAGCCCAAGCGCCATGTAGAGATAGTGGCGGCGTTCGCGGCAGCAGTGCGCGACCCAGGCCGATTCCAGCAGCTCGGGCTCCGCCAGGATCTGCGCGCCGTGCCGCAGGCGCGCGGCGAACGCCAGCTCCTTCTCGCGGCCGGGCCAGAGCACGCCTACCCCGACCTCGGGTTGTTCATGCGGCAAGAGCCTGAAGTCCTGGACGCCGCGGGCTGTGACGCGCAGGCCGACGGCATAGCCGCGACGCCACCCCTGGGCCATCTCCGATGTGTCGGGGAAGAGAAAGTTGCCCAGTCCGTAGAAGATCGGCGCATGGCCGTACACCTCGACGGGTCCTGCCACGTGTGAGTGATGACAGACGACGGCGTCGGCGCCGGCGTCGACGAGGGAACGGCAAGCCGTCACCAGGCCAGGCCGTGGGGACTCCGCGTGTTCGCTTCCTCCGTGAAGGATGACGATCACGGCGTCGACCTGCGGCGCCAGGCCCCGGACAATCGCGGGCGTCCTCCAGGGATCGAGGGCTGCCGCGCCGGGCGACTGCAGCCCCGCAATGGAGAACTCGCGCTCGGCGCAGGCGATGATGCCGAGTCGCCGGCCATTCGCCTCCAGGATCAGCGGCGTTTCCGCAGCGGACTGGTCGACGCCGGCGCCGACGACGGCGAGGCCGGCGGCGCGGCACGCCGCGATGGTGTCGAGCACGCCATCGGCGCCCGCGTCGAGAATGTGGTTGTTGGCGAGGGTCACCCCGGTGAACGCGCCTCGGGCCAGCATCGCGGCGATGGCCGGATCGCCCCACATGGCGGGACCCGACTTCTTGATGGGGTGAGCGCGAAGCGTGAGCGGGCACTCGAGATTGGCGAGCGCGAAGTCGTGGCTTCGCAGTTCGGGGACGAGCGGCTCCCAGGGGACCGCCTGATCCGGACCCGGGAGCGGGGCCCCGGTCCGGACGCAGAGATCGCCCGCGACCAGGACGGAGACGCTCCCCGTGTCAGCGGGGTCCGAGCAGGATCTGATGGCCGACTCCCGTTCCCAGAGAACTCGCGAGTCGGCCGACAGGACGGTGTCCGGTGCAAGAGCCACGTCCCCTCCTTCTGGTCAGCGCAAGGGGCGCGCGGGCCGCTCGCCCGCCGGCCTGCCGCGCCGGCGCGCCGAGCGGCGGCCGCTGGATGCCTTCTGCATGGCGGCGAGCTCTCGAAATGCCTCGTTCAACTGCTGGCCGTAGGCGCGATAGTGAAAGCGAGCTCGCGCGAACTCCCGTCCCGCGATTCCCACCCTTGTCGCGAGGTCTTTGTCGGCAAGGGCGGCGCATATCCTGAGTGCGTAGGCCTCTGCGTCCCCGGGCCTGGAGACAAAGGCGTTCTCACCGTCCGAGAACAGCCGCGATACCTCGCCGACGGCCGTCGTCACGATCGGTCGAGCCGATGCCATGTACTCGCCGATCTTCGTGGGGAAGCGCGCCTTCGACCGCACGTCGTCGAACAGCGGAATGAGGAGGGCGTGCGCGTCCCGATAGAGCTGGAGGAGTTCCTGGCGTTGCAGGTAGCCGACCAGGTGTACCCGCTCGCCGATCTCGGGATGTGCCGCCATGCGGCGTGCCAGCGCTTCGGCCGACGGGTCGCCGGGGCGCGCCCCCGTGATCACGAGGCGGCACGCCGGGTACCTCTCCCAGACGTATTCCATGGCGCGAAGGATGAAGTCGATCGTCTCGTCGTACTGGGGGGCGCCGGCGAACACCAGCGTGGGGGAGCTCGTCGGAGCCTTGTCGGCCGGCGGCAGTTCCTCGAGGTCGACCAGGATGGGCACCTCGACGATGCGAAGTCGCTGTCCGCGTCGTGCGGCCTCGGCGTTCGCCCAGGTCGTGAGGTACCTGGAGATGCTGACGGCACCCTGGACGCCTGCCAGGGGGGAGATCAGACGCTCGACGGCGTTGCGATCGTCGCGGAGCGCCCACGGACGCTCGTTGAGCTCGATCACGACCGGTACTCCAAGGAAGCGGAGCAGCGGGATGAATGCGACTCGCTGCCATCTGACGCGTTGTGAGGTGAGCCAGATGTAGACGCCGTCGAGGCGGCCGGCGCGGCGCAGCTGGACCAGTCTCAGTACGCCCGTGCTCCACCCTCGCAGCTCGATCAGTCGTCGCATCGCGAAAGACGGATGCCGGAGGGTCGTGCCGCAGGCGTACTCGAAGCTGACGCCGTGCCATACACCACGTGTCTCGCGGTTCTCGACAGTCGGCGGCCGATCGCTGGCCTGCATGCAGAGAACGTGAACTTCGGCGCCAGATTCCACCATGGCTCGCGCCAGGAGCCGGGCACGGATGGTGGCAGCCATCCCGTGGGGAAAGCTGAGCCAGTCGGCGAGGAAGACGACGCGGAGGGGGCGAGACGACGATTCGGCCGCGCTCATCGCGCGGCCGCCATCACGACGTGCGCTCCCCAAGCCCCGCACCGCCCGAGAGCGGAAAGGGTCGAGCCCGATTGGGTGGGCGTCATTGACCGAGAGTCCTCCGTGCCGCAACCACAACAGCGTCCATATACTACGATACTCGCCTTCCTCAGGAGCCCGCGTGTGGTCCGGCTGGTCCGGCGGCCCGAGGCAGGCCCCGTGTCCCCCAGCGAGGATCCAGAACACCGGTGCGAGCAGACCGGCTCCCGTCATTCCGCCGCGCAATCTCACCGCCGTGCCTCACGCAGCTGCCGCCAACGGCCGGCGGACGTGCCCCCACGGTATGATTGGCCAGCTGGGGCTGTTCCACGGAGAGGCGTCCTCGCGGTGGCGCGGGCAACCGCATGGGGCATCCGTCGGGATTGCCGTAAACCACTGCTCCGAGCTCGGAGAGCTAATGGCTTCCGATGGGGCAGCCGACACAAGGGTTCGCGGGCGGGGAACATCGAAGACCGAATGCTGGAGGAGTGCACGGTGCCTGAAGAGTCGCATCCACGCGCTGATGCCGCACTCTCCCCGCGAGGGGACTCGCCAATGCGTGTGTACATCGCGGTCAACGGCTGCCACGAGAACCGCATGGACGCCGCCATGGTGCAGCGCTACCTCGGCTCAACGCGGGACTTCGTGGAGTCGGTCAACGTCGGCGATGCCGACGTCGTGATCGTGCAGGGTTGTGCGGTCACTCACCACATGGAACGGGAGACCCGCGACATCATCACGCACCTGCAAGAGGCGAAGCGACCTGACGCGAGACTGATTGTCTCCGGCTGCATCTCCCGGTTCAGGCCTGAGCTTGCGACCGACGACGTCGACACGTCAGTCCCGCTCGCCGAGCTCGACCGTATGCGCTACGACCTCAACGAGAACGCCCGGCGCTTCGCGGTGAACTACCTGCAGTCGGCCCCGGAGGACCTGACGGAGTATCTCGGCGAGCGCAAGGAGGAGGTGTTCGCCGGCTATACGTCGCCCGGCGCGTCGGCCGACGCTGGTCGACGGCGGTCGAAGGCGTTTCACCTGGCCTTCGGGGCCGTGCGCTCCTACAAGGACTTCGTCGAGTCGCGCCTCGACGTGTGCAGCGGCCGCACCTGGTCGATCAAGGCGAGCACGGGCTGTCTGGGCCAGTGCGCGTACTGTTCCGTCCGGCTGACGCGGGGCATCGTGCGCAGCAAGACGATCGACGAGGTCATGAAGGAGTTCCTCAGGGGCCTTGACCTGGGGTACACGAACATCGCGCTCCTTGGGACTGACATCGGGGACTACGGCAAGGACTTCGGCGCCGACCTCATCGATCTGCTGCGGGAGATGGTCAGCGTGCCGCGACCGTTCAACCTTCGTCTCCGGAACGTCAATCCTCGCTGGGTGATCGCGCGCTCGCGTGAGTTCTGCGAGGTCGCGGAGACCGGCAAGATCACCTACATGCAGGTCTCTCTTCAGTCCGGGAGCGATCGCATCCTCGAGCTCATGCGCCGCGGCCATCGCGCCGGTGAAGTGATGAACGCCCTCTGCGCGGTGAGGCGGCGAGCGCCGAGCATCGTCCTGCGTACGCAGCTCATCGCGGGGTTCCCGACGGAAACGGACGCCGACTTCAGAAAGTCGCTGGCTGTGGTCAGAAGCGGCGTGTTCGACTACACCGACGTGTTCCGCTACACGGCTCGTCCCGGCACGTCTGCCGCGGACATCCAGCCTGAGGTCCCCTGGGGCGTGATCGTCAGTCGCTACAGATCCCTGTTCCTGGAGGCGATCCTGCGGCACCCCGTGAGGGGAGTATCGGCCGTGCGTCGCATGAAGAGCGCTCCCGTCACGGCGTGAAGGCCAGAGGCCGGCGGTCGCCCCGGACCGGCGGCGCCGCGGGATGGGCTGCGGGCATGATCGCTTCGTGCCGATACGTGGAGCTGTGGGCGAGGGTCTGGACAGCTCAGAGGCTGCGGTGATTACGTCGGGCGTCAGTGAGTCGCGGCGCGACGACGGCGGGGTGGTTTCGTGAGGCTCACCCGCACGCGCCGCTACCTGCTGCTGCGCAACACCGCCAAGCAGCTGCTGCCGGGTCGCTTCCCCGAGCCCGGACCGGTCGACGACGGCCCCGCCCTGGAGAGCGCCGAGCCGGTGCTCATGGCCTGGCCCGCCGGGGTGCGCAAGCCGCTCGTGGGGCTCGTGCGCGACCTCGACGCCTACCCCTACTGGACCAAGTACCGGCGCTTCCTGGCGGCCAACGACATCCCCTACGAGCTCTACGACATCCACCGCTCCTCCTGGCTCTCCGAGGCGCAGCGCTACGACCTCATCCTCTGGCGCCCGATGTCCTACCCCTTCGAGCTCGAGGAGTGCCGCCGCAAGTTCCACCTCCTCGAGCAGCGCCTCGGCCTGCTCTGCTACCCGAGCTTCGCCGAGGTCCAGCTCTACGAGGACAAGATCAGCCAGTACGAGCTCCTGCGCCACCACGGCCTGCCGGTGGTCGAGACCTTCATCTCCGCCAGCGAGGCCGAGACGCTCGCCTACCTGGCCCGCTGCCGCTACCCGCTCGTCTGGAAGATCACGGCCGGCTCGGGCTCCCTCGGGGTGGAGCTGGTGCGCAACCGGCGCACCGCCGAGCGCTGGACGCGGCGCGTCTTCGGCGCCGCCGGACGGCGCACCTACTGGCCCTACCTCAACCAGAAGAACTACGTCTACCTGCAGCGCTTCGTGCCCGGGGCCCGCTACGACCTGCGCGTCATCGTCGTCGGCGACACCGTCTTCGGCTACTACCGCGACGTGCCCCCGGGGGAGTTCCGGGCCTCGGGGATGGACACGATGCGCTGGCAATCCTTGCCGCTGCCGGCCATGCGCCTCGCCCGCCGCGTCGCCCGGGTGCTGGACGCGCCGTGTCTCGCCGTCGACGTGCTCCTCGACTCCGACGAGGGTCCGCTCATCATCGAGGTCTCGACCTTCACCCAGCTGAGGTCCCCGGCGCAGTTGCGGATCGACAGGGTGCCGGGCGTCTATGTCTTCGCCGACACCGGAGACGAGCACCGGTTCGTCCCCCGGCGCGTGTGGACGGCCGAGCTCGCCCTGAAGCACGTTCTGGAGACGCGCTGGCTGACGCTTGTCAAGGCGGAAGGGCAGGCGCTCGCGACGACCTCGGAGGTATGAGGGGGCGGCTGTGGGGCAGACAGCTCACCACGCGCGGAGAGGGGTCCCGCCGATCAGCGCCATCAGCTTCTGTCTTTGGGAGGCGCCTCGGGGGCGCGAGCAGAGGTCGCCGCTCGGGGTCTCCCGTGGCTCTTCCCGCAGCTCGAGGGCGTGCGCATCGATGCCGCCTGGTCTGGACCGCTGGACATGACGCCGACGTTCCTGCCGTTCTTCACGAGCGCCCGGCGTGGGGATCTTCATGCCGGTCTCGGGTTCTCTGGGCACGGCCTGACGTCCACGAAGCTGGGTGGCAAGATCCTCGCGTCCCTGGCGCTCGGGGTCGACGATCAGTGGAGCCGCATGCCGGTCGCGGGGCCGCCCCGGGCACTGGTGCCGCCGCCTCTCCCCCGCTGGCCGCTCGTCAAGTCGGTGGCCTGGGCGCGGCAGACCGGCAACGAGGCAATAGCGCGGGGCGGGCGCCGCGGCCTGGTGCGGAGTGTGGTAGACCGAGGATACGGCGCCTACACCGAGCGTGCTCCCAGCGCCGCACTCCGCTCCACTGAGCCCGCGGTGACGCCCGTCACTGGTCAGCTCGATCGGAGAGTCGGAGCGGCGTCAGTCCGCTGAGTTCCCTTCGCGGTGTCCCCGGATTCCAGCGGCGGCCTGGTCGCCGGGGCCGGGTGGGGAGCCCTCCGGCAGTCGCCACAGCCGCCACGCCGTCACCGCGAAGAGGGCAAACAAGAGCGTGTTGCGGACGACGACGATCGCCACCGTCTCCGGCTGCAGGTAGACCAGGCGCATGTACAGCGCCGGGAACTCCGCCTGGGTGAGGAGGAGGACGAGGGCGCCCAGGACCGCGATCACGCGGTCAAAGGCGCCCACCAGCGCCCAGGCAGGCAGCAGCCAGATCATGAACTGCGGCGAGAGGACCTTGCTGAACGTCATCAGCGCGAGGAGGAGCGCGAGGACGGCGAGAGCCTGCTCCGGCGGGACGTCCAGCAGACGGGTCCGCCGTCGCCAGACCAGGACGTAGACGCCCGCGACGGCCAGGAGCGTGAGGCCGCCGGAAGCTCCCGCGGCGATGGTTGCGCCCGGAGCGGAGAGGAAGGCCGATCCGTGGCTTTGGCCGACTGACGCCCAGCCGGCCCCAAGGAGCTGGCCCAACAGCATCGGCGTGCCGAGGACGCTCTCGATCTGCAGGGGCCGCTCCAGGTGGTAACGGAAGACGTGCCAGATGCCGGCCGGCGAGTTCCAGAGGTATTGGACGAAGGGGGCCACGGCGGCGGCGGTGAACGCCACGATGGGCCACACCCAGCGCCGCGGCTGACCGGCGAGGATGAGGACCAGCGGGAGAACGGCCGCCGGCGTGAACTTGAGGGCGAAGCCGGCGCCGAGGACGAGGGCGGCGAGGGTGTACCAGCGCTGGATGAGGCAGAGGAGCAAGGCGGCGACGACGAGCGCGACGGCGACGTCGTATTTGTTGATGATGACCGCGCCGAGGAACGCCACGCCGACCGGGAAGAGCACCGCGGCGACGTAGGCGCGACCGCCCTGCGGCCACAGCCGCACGGCGAGAAGCGCCGTGAGCGCCGCGGTGATCAGCGCGATCACGCCCATCCACGTGCTGAACCAGTGCATGTAGGTGGCAAGGTCGGCGGTATGACCGGGGAGCCGGAACAGGGGAACGGCGAGCGGCGGGTACTCGATCTGGAAGCCGTCGGCGAACGGCGTCTCTCCCGCGGCGATCCGCTGCGCGTACTTGTGGTAGAGGGGGATGTCGCTGATGAAGTGCAGCCTGTACCACAGGTTGGGGAAGAGCACGACCATGACGAGGAGGCTGAGGCCGACGCTCGCCAGCATCGCGACGATGACGCTCGCCTGGTGTCGATCGCTGACTGTCATGACTCTGTTCACGCGCCGCGAAAGCTCCAGAACTTGTTGACCAGGAAGTTGAACGGCAGGACGCAGCCGATGGCCAGAAGCTGGCTGAGGAGGACCGGCAGCTCCAGGTGGCCGCGGAAGATCGAGAACGCGACCGTATTGAGGCCGAGGCCGGCGAGGCTCACCGTGAGGAACTTGCCGAACTCGACGTGGGCCGGTCCCGTCGAGCGGAAGGTCCACCAGCGGTTGAGAAGGAAGTTGCTCCCGACCGCGACGAGGAACGCCAGGCAGCTGGCCATGACCTCCACGGCGAAGGGCGTCGTCGTGCTGAGGTGACTCCAGCCGGCGAGCGCGAGCTTGAGGACCATGAGGTTGATGAGGGTGCCCGTTCCACCGACAATGGCGAACTTCACGAACTGCTTGCTGCTGCGCTTCAGCCGTCGTCGCACGAGCCACCCGGGCGGAGGGAGAGAGCGGCCGCGGAGCGCATGGGCTCGGCGCGTGGCCGCGGGGCCGCCGCCATGATATTCGATGGACGGCGGCTCAGAAACCCGCGGACGGGATCGCTTCACCCTCGTCACGGCCCGCGAGCCACGCGTCCACCTGGCTCCAGACGGCGAGAAAGTCGGGGAGTGGGCGCCAGGCCAGTCCCTCGGCCGCGCAGCGCTCGGCCAGATGGCCGCGGGCGAACGTGAGGTCGGCTTCCCGGGCCATACAAAGGTCCGCGGCGCCGTCGCCGAAGACGAGAACGGTGTCGCCCGGTCGGCGTAGTGCGCGCAGGACGGCGGCCTTGCACGCCGCCGGTCCACAGCGCGGGCAGTCTCCGAACGCGTCGCTGAACGCGATCTCATGCGGCGCGGCGCCTTGCCGTCCCAGGGAGATGAGGTCGCTGGCGAAGACGTCGATCACCGGCAGGGTCTCGCGGCGCCAGAACTCGTCGATCACGGCGCGAAAGCCGGCACTGACCACGGCGCCGCGGCCGCCGCGCTCGCGAAGCGCCGCGAGGAACGCCGGCAGACCGGGCAGCGGCCGCGCGGCCGCAACCAGGGCCTCGAGGAACGCCGTTCGCGGAGCTTTGACCAGCGCGATCTGGCGGCGCAGGCACTCGGTATGACTGATCCGACCGGCGAGGAGCTCGTCCTCGATCGGGCGCCAGTCATCTCCCGTGAGATCCTGGAGGACGTCCTCCATGCACTCCCGGGTCGTGACCGTGCCATCGTAGTCGAGGAGGGCGAGTAGCTGTGGTGAGGAGGACGGTCTCGAGGACGGCGGCGTCATGCTTCGAGTCTAGCGCAGCGTGTGGTCTGGTAGAATCGCGACTCCCGGCCTCCGCGACGAAAGCGAGTCAGGTGAGCGACAATCGGCCCCGGTTCGGTGAGGTGTCGGCCCGCGTTGACCTCCCCGCGCTTGATGCCCGCATCCTCGCGTTCTGGAAGTCGAACCGCATCTTCGAGAAGAGCCTCGAGGGGCGGGAGCACGCGCCCGTCTATGTCTTCTACGAGGGTCCGCCGACGGCCAACGGTCGCCCCGGCTCCCATCACGTGATCTCGCGTATCTTCAAGGACCTCTTTCCCCGCTACAAGACGATGCGCGGCTTCCGGGTGCCGCGCAAGGCCGGGTGGGATACCCACGGACTGCCGGTCGAGCTCGAGGTGGAGCGTCGTCTCGGCATAGACGGCAAGAAGCAGATCGAGGAGTACGGCATCGCCGAGTTCAACAGGCTCTGCCGGGAGAGCGTCGGCGCGTATCTCACGGAGTGGGAGGTCTTCACCGAGCGCATCGGCTTCTGGGTCGATCTTGGCGACGCCTACTACACCTACACCAACGACTACATCGAGTCCGTCTGGAGTCTCCTGCGGCGGATCTGGGACAGGGGTCTGCTGTATCAGGGGCACAAGGTGGTGCCGTACTGCCCGCGCTGCGGCACGGCGATCAGCAGCCACGAGGTCGCGCAGGGCTACCAGGACGTCACCGAGGATTCGATCTACGTGCGCTTCCCTCTGGTGCCGTCGTCGGCCGCCCAACTGGGGATCATGGACGGGGCTCCGGCTTCGCTGGCGGTGTGGACCACGACGCCCTGGACACTGCTCAGCAACGTGGCGGCCGCCGTCCATCCGGATGTCGCCTACGTGGTGGCCGAGAGCCGCGGCGAACGCTTCGTCATTGCCCGCGACCTCTGTCACAAGGTGCTCGGCAAGGACGCGGTCGTCGAGCGCGAGCTCTCCGGCCGCGATCTGCTTGGTCTCGAGTACGAGCCGCCGTTCAGCTACATGACGTTGGAGAGGCGGGCGCACTTCGTCATCGCCGGCGACTACGTGACGACGACGGACGGCACCGGCATCGTGCACATCGCGCCGGCCTTCGGCGAGGACGACATGCGGGTCGGTCGCGACAACGACCTTCCGATCGTCAACGCTGTCGACACCGAGGGCAGGTTCGTACCCGAGATCGCGCCTTGGGCGGGGATCTTCGTCAAAGACGCTGATCCTTCGATCACCGCCGATCTCAAAGCTCGCGGCCTGCTCATCGGGGTCGAGCCGTACGAACACAGCTACCCATTCTGCTGGCGCTGCGACACCCCCCTGCTCTACTACGCCAAGGCCACCTGGTACGTCCGCACCACGGCCATCAAGGACGACCTCCTCAAGGCGAACGAGGCGGTGACGTGGTATCCCGATCACATCAAGCACGGGCGCTTTGGCGCATGGCTCGCCGGCAACATCGACTGGGCCCTGAGCCGCGACCGCTACTGGGGAACGCCGCTCCCGATCTGGCGCTGCGATGAGGGTCACGCGCACTGCGTCGGCAGCGTGGCCGAGCTGCGCGAGATGGCGGCGGGACGGGTGCCGGACGACCTCGAGCTGCACCGGCCGTACGTCGACGACGTCGTGCTCCGCTGTCCTGAGTGCGGCGGCGAGATGCGCCGGGTGCACGAGGTGATCGACGCCTGGTTCGACTCCGGCGCGATGCCCTTCGGCCAGTGGCACTACCCCTTCGAGAACGAGGACGTCTTCGCCGAGCGCTTCCCGGCCGACTTCATCTGCGAGGCCGTCGATCAGACGCGCGGCTGGTTCTACAGCCTCCTGGCCGTCGCCACCCTGGTCGAGGGGTGCAGCTCGTACAAGCGTGTGCTGTGTCTGGGCCACATCCTGGACGCCGAGGGCCAGAAGATGAGCAAGAGCAAGGGCAATGTCGTGCAGCCCGAGGAGATCCTCGACAGGCAGGGCGCGGACGCCTTCCGCTGGTTCATGTTCGCCACACAGAACCCCTGGAGCCCGCGCCGCTTCAGTCCCGAGATGGTCGACGAGGTCGTGCGCAAGTTCCTCCTCACGCTCTGGAACACCTACAGCTTCTTCACGGTCTACGCCAACATCGACGGTTTCGATCCCAGCGAGCGACTCGTCGCCGTGCCCGACAGACCTCTGCTCGATCGCTGGCTCGTCGGGGAGCTCAATCGCCTCATCGCGACCGTGACCGACGGACTGGAGGATTACGACGCGACAGGGACGGCGAGGGCGATCCAGGAGTTCGTGGACGACCTCAGCAACTGGTACGTGCGCCGTAGTCGGCGCCGGTTCTGGAAGAGCGAGAGCGACAGCGACAAGCTGGCCGCCTACCACACCCTGTACGAGGCGCTTGTGGCGGTGACGAAGCTGATGGCGCCGTTTGCGCCCTTCATCGTCGAGGAGCTGTATCAGAACCTCGTGCGGTCGGTCGACGCCGCCGCGCCGGAGAGCGTACACCTGTGCGCCTGGCCGGACGTCGATGCGGCCGCGATCGATGATCAGCTCTCCTTCGACATGGCCGCCGCCCGGCGCGTCGTCGAGCTTGGCCGGGCGGCGCGCAACGCGGCGGGCGTCAGGACGCGCCAACCCCTCGCCGAGGTCGTCGTGGCGCTGCCCGAGGTCGAGCTGCGCGCTGTCGAGGCGCTGCGCGATGTCGTGATCGATGAGCTCAACGTCAAGGACCTGCGCATTGTCGGCGACGCCGGCGACATGGTCGCGTACACAGTGAAGCCCAACCTGAGGGTGCTCGGTCCTCGTCTCGGCAAGCAGCTGGGGCCGCTGCAGGCGGCGCTGCGCGAGGCCGACGGCGCCGCGCTCGTCGCCCAGCTCAGGCAGGTCGGCGCAGTCGTGGTTGCAACCGCGACCGGAGAGGTCGCTCTGGCGGGAGACGAGGTGCTCATCGAGACGGGTTCGCCGGAGGGCTACCAGGTCGAGAGCGACGGCGTCCGTACGGTGGCGCTCAAGACGGTGATCGACGAGACCCTGCGCGAGGAAGGCGTGGCACGCGAGGTCGTGCATGCTATTCAGCTCGCGCGCAAGAATGCCGATTTGCGTATCGAGGAGACGATCAGCCTGGCGCTGATCGCTCCCGAGGAGCTGCAGGCGCTGCTCCTTCGTCATCGGGACACGATCAAGCTCGAGACGCTCGCCAGTGATCTCGTCTTCGGCGAGCCGCGAGGCGAGCACCGCGAGTTGGCGCGGGTTGACGGTCAGGAGATCGAGATCGGGCTGTCCGCTACGGGTACCATCTTCACCGTCGCCTACGGCTGATCGGCCGGCCGTTGAGCCGGCCGCGAAAGGGGGAGGCGTGCACGAGATGCGCGACGAGTCGCTCGACCTGCTGATTGAGCTGGCGGCGCCGGCGCCGGGCGACGTCGTGCTCGACTACGCCGTTGTGCCCAGCCTCGCGGCGTTTGCGGTCGCCCCGATCGTGCGCTCTCTCGAGGCCGTCGCCGAGCGGGCCGACATGCTGGAGGAAGGGACCCGGCTGGCGCTCGAGCTGGGTCTGGACAACGTGACCTTCGCGCTCGTCGATCTCTTCAAGCTGCCGTACGACCCGGGTGCGTTCTCGCTGGCCATGAGCTGCGAGGCTCTGCATCTGTCGCCCAATCCCCTTGCCGCTCTGACCGAGCTGCGACGTGTCGTGAGCGCGAATGGGCGTCTGGTGCTCGTCGAGCCGGTCGTCGACGACGTCCTCGACGAGCCGTTCAATCGTCTCGCTCGCCTGCGCCAGTCGGCGCACCGGCGCTACTTCCGTCCCGCCGAACTCGACGAGCTCGTCGCCAAGGCCGGCTTGAGGGTCAGCCGCGAGGGGAGTGTGCGGCGCACGGTCGATCTCGACTACTGGATGCAGGTCGCCGGCGTGCCCGCCTCTCGAGCGGCGCTGATCAGCGACCGCTTCAGGGCCCTGCCGGTTGACGTTCAGATGGCGCTGGACGTCGCGTTCAGCGACACCGCCATCTCGTTCAGCTACGACGCGCGCGGTCTGCGCCTGGAGCAGGGCTAGCCGAGGAAGGCGCCGAGCTCTCCCGCCAGCTTGGCCTTGGCCATCGCTCCGACCACGCGCTGCCTCACCTCGCCGCCTTCGAAGGCGAGGATCGTCGGGATGTTCATGACGGCGAACTGCTGCGCCACTGCCGGGGCTTCGTCAACATTGATCTTGACGAACTTGACGTTCGGGTAGTCGCCGGCCATCTCCTCGAGCACCGGGCCAATCATGCGGCAGGGGCCACACCACTCCGCCCAGAAGTCGACCACAACCTTGCCGGGCGCGGCGATGACCTCAGATTCGAAGTTGTCCTGGGAGACAGCCTCCACGTGGTCCTCCTGTCAGCGTTGTGGGCCCTGGCCGGGGGCAGTGCTGCCGGCGGCGCCCATGGCGCCCGGCAGAAGACACGCGACCTCTGAGAGATAGCGCTCCGCCTGCATCGCGGCGAGGGCGCCCTCGCCCACCGCCGTGGCGATCTGCTTGAGCTGGTTGGCACGGGCGTCGCCGCAGGCGAACACTCCCGGCAGCTTGGTGTGCAGCGTCTCGTCGGTGAGGATGTAGCCGTTCTCGTCGAGGTCGACGAAGTCCTTGAGGAAGCCCGTGTTCGGCGTGTTGCCGATGTAGAAGAAGACGCCGTCGACGGATAGGTCGCGCGTCTCGCCCGTGTTCACGTTCTCCACCTGCAGCGTCCGGACGACCGCGTCGCCGACGATGCTGATGGGGACCGAGTCCCAGACGAACTCGAACTTGGGATTGCAGAAGGCGCGCTCCTGGGCGACCTCGGCGGCGCGCAGCTTGTCGCGCCGATGCACGAGGTAGACCTTGTCGGCGAACTTGGTGAGGAAGATGCCTTCCTCGACAGCGGAGTCGCCGCCGCCGATGACGGCGACGGTGCGGCCGCGGTACAGGGCGCCGTCGCAGGTGGCGCACCAGCTGACGCCGCGGCCGATGAACTCCTCTTCGCCGGGGATGCCACTTCGCTTGGCCTCGCGGCCCGGCGCGAGGATGACGGCTCTGGTGCGGAGCGAACCTTGATCCGTGGTCACGGTGTAGCAGCCATCCGCCTCTGCCCTGATGCCGGTCACGGCGATGATCTCGCGGAGCTCCACGCCGAACTGCACGGCCTGCCGCTTGAGCCGGTCGGCCAGCTCGAAGCCTGAGACGCCGCCCGGGAACCCGGGGAAGTTCTCCACGAGCTCGGTCACGGCGATGACGCCGCCCGCCATGTTGCGCTCGAGCATGACAGTGTCCAGGCGGGCGCGAGAGCAGTAGATGCCGGCCGCCAAGCCGCCGGGGCCGGCGCCAACGATGACGACCTCTCTCGTCTCCTCCGGCCCGCTGGGTGTGAGTGCGCTGCTCATGCCTGTGCCAGTATACCCGTGCCGCGGCCCAGCAGGTCGCGTTGGGCGAGCTGCTCGGCGATCTGCACGGCGTTGAGCGCGGCGCCCTTGCGCAGGTTGTCGGCTACGATCCAGAGATCGAGGCCGTTGGCGATGGTGACGTCTTCGCGGATGCGTCCCACGTAGACCGGATCCCGGCCTTCGGCCGGCAGAGGCATGGGATACCGCAGGTCCGCCGGGTCGTCGACGACCTCAACGCCGGGGGCGTCCGCCAGGAGGCTGCGGGCCTTGGCGGCGGTGAGCTTGCGCCGGGTCTGGATGTTGACCGCCTCGCTATGGGCGCCGAAGACGGGCACGCGCACGCAGGTGGCGGTCACCTTGATGCCGGGATCGGCGAAGATCTTGACCGTCTCGTCGACCATCTTCTGCTCCTCCTTGGTTGCCCCTGAGGGCAGGAAGCTGTCGATGTGTGGCAGGACGTTGAAGGCGATCTGGTGCGGGTAGAAGCTCTTCTCGACCACATCGCCCCGGGCCCACTGCCGCACCTGCTCGTCGAGCGCCGCGATGCCACCCTGGCCGCTGCCCGACACCGCCTGGTAGGTGCTGACGACGATGCGCTCGATGCCGGCCGCGTGGTGGATGGGGTGGAGGGCCACCGCCATCTGGATCGTCGAGCAGTTGGGGGTGGCGATCACGCCCTTGTGGGCGGCGAGGTGACCGGCATTGACCTCGGGGACGACGAGCGGGACGTCGGGATGCTGACGAAAGACGCTCGACTTGTCGATGACCGTCGCGCCGGCCGCGGCCGCGAGCGGGACGTACTCGCGGCTGACGGCGCCGCCGGCGGCGAAGAAGGCGATGTCGACACCGGCGAACGAGCCGGCGTTGAGCTCCTGCACGTCGTGCCCCACGCCGGCGAAGCCCAGACGGCGGCCTTTCGACCGCGCACTGGCCAGGAGGCGCAGTTCTCCGACCGGAAACAGCCGCTCCTCGAGGATCTGGCGCACGGCGCCCCCGACGACGCCGGTAGCGCCGACGATGGCGACGCAGTACCGATCGCGCATGACTAGAACGAGCCCCGGTCGGCCTGCATGTGATGGACGCAGGCGCTGTCCAGCTCGAACACGTCGTGCAGCACACGCACAGCCTCGTCGACGCGATCCTTGGCGATCACGGTGGAGATCTTGATGGGCGACGTGCTGATCATGTCGAGGTTGATGCCGAGATCGGCCAGGGTGCGGAACATCCGGGCCGCGACACCCGGGTTGGCGCGCATGCCGACGCCGATGACGCTGACCTTGGCGATGTTGGTGTCGGTCACGTAACCCTTGGCGCCGAGCTTCTCAACGACCGAGCGCAGGGCCAGATCGGCCACGCCGCGGTCCTCATGCGGGATCGTGCAGGAGAGGTCGGTGTGCCCGCTCTCGCTGGTGTTCTGGATGATCATGTCGACGTTGACGTGCGCGTCGGCCAGGGCTCCGAATACCTCGGCGGCCACGCCGGGCTGGTCGGGGACGCCGCGAACGGTGATGCGCGCCTCGTCGGTGGTGTACGTGACGGATCTGATGATGGGGCTCTCCATGGTTGGGTCTTCCTCTCTCACCCAGGTCCCTACTTGATCAGAGAAGCTCGAGCGTACGTGGATGGGGATGTCGTACTTGCGCGCGTACTCGACGGCGCGCACCGCGAGGACCTGCGCGCCGGCCGCCGCCATCTCGAGCATCTCGTCGTAGGAGATGCGCTCGATCTTGCGCGCTTTGGCGACCAGGCTCGGATTCGCGGTGTAGACGCCCTCGACGTCCGTGTAGATCTCGCACACGTCCGCATGCAGCGCGTGTGCCAGGGCCACCGCCGTCGTGTCCGAGCCGCCGCGGCCGAGCGTCGTGACGTCGCGGTCGGTGCTGACGCCCTGGAAGCCGGCGACCAGCACGATCTTGCTCTGCGCCATCGATTCCTCGAGGCGCTTGGGATTGATGCCGAGGATGCGCGCCCTGGTGTGCACGCCGTCGGTCACGATGCCGGCCTGAGAGCCCGTGAAGCTCACGGCTTCGCGGCCGAGGCGGTCGATCGCCATCGCCAGCAGGGCGCAGCTGATGCGCTCTCCGGAGGAGAGGAGCATGTCCATCTCTCGCTCCGGGGGGTTGGGCGTGATCTCGTATGCCAGGGCGAGGAGCTCGTCTGTCGTGTCGCCGCGGGCGGACACGACGGCGCACACGCTGTTGCCCTGCTCGTAGGTCGCCACGATGCGCCGCGCGACGTTGGCGATGCGGGCGGCGTCGGCTACTGAGGTACCGCCGTACTTCTGGACGACGATGGGCACACGGCTCCTTCGGGGCGGACGGGCGTTAGAGTCTACCAGACGCCGCCCGCGGCCGTGCCTAGTGACCCCGCCGTGGGGCGATGCTCGGCATGGCGCGTTTGTGCTCGCTGCAGGCCCGGAGCGCGTCGACTCTGGCCCGCAGATCCTCAGACCCAAGGCCGGACAGGAGGTAGGTGTCGAGCTCCTTGTAGGTGACGCCGAGATCAGCCTCGTCGGTTTGCCCGGGCCAGAGGCCGGCGGTGGGGACCTTCTCCACGATGTGTTCGGGGACGCCGAGCGCCCTCGCGAGGTCCCAGACCTCGTGCTTGACCAGGTTGCCGAGCGGTAACAGATCGGCGCCGCTGTCGCCGTACTTGGTGAAGTAGCCGACCGTGATCTCGCTGCGGTTGCTGCTGCCGACCACGAAGGAGTCGCGCTCGTTGGCCAGGGCGTACAGGGTCGTCATGCGCAGCCGCGGCTTGAGATTGCCCGTCGCCAGGCGGCTGGCCGGCAGACCGGGACTCACCCGCGCCAGCGCCTCGACGAACGAGTCGAAGAGGGGGCCGAGATCGACCGAGACGTGGTCGATGCCGAAGTGGCGGGCGACCAGCTCGCCGTCCTCGGCATCCCGAGGGTCGCTGTGGCAGGGCATGAGGACGCCGAGGGCTGCACGAGGGAAGGCCCGCGCGGCGAGGGCGGCGACGACGGCGGAGTCGACGCCGCCGGAAACACCGAAGACCACCCCTGTGCCGCCGCCGACGGTCACTTCGTCGTGGATCCACGTGGCGAGGTGCTCCGCGAGGCTGCGCATATACCCGTCCTGGCTTGCCCGCCGCCCTGCTTCGCAGCGGCGTCTAGAGGAGGCGGAGGTACCGCCTGATTTCGTAGTCGCTCACGTGTTCGCGGTAGTCGTACCACTCATTGAGCTTGTTCGTCACGAAGCGCTCGAAGCAGTGGTCGCCGAGCGTCCGGCGCACGAGCCCGCTGTCACGAGTGGCCGTGATCGCTTCGTACAGGTTGTTGGGCAGCGCCCCCAGCCCGATGGCGTCGCGTTCCTCGGCGTTCATCTTGTAGATGTTGGGCTCCACCGACGGCGCCAGCTCGTATCCCTGCTCGATGCCCTCGAGCCCGGCGGCGAGCATGACGGCGAAGGCCAGGTAGGGGTTGGCGGCGGGATCCGGGTTGCGCAGCTCCGCCCGGACCGTGCTCTCCCTGCCCTGGACGTAGAGCGGCACCCGGATGAGAGCGGTGCGGTTGCGGTGAGCCCAGCTGATGTAGACGGGCGCCTCGTAGCCGGGGACCAGCCGCTTGTAGCTGTTCACGTACTGGTTGAGCACCGACGTGATCTCCCTCATGTGCCGCAGCTGGCCGGCGATGAAGCCCTTGGCGACTGCAGACAGGTGGTCGGGATCGTCGGCGCTGAAGAACGCGTTGACGTTGCCGCGGAACAGCGACTGATGCACGTGCATGCCGCTGCCGGCGTGACCGTACAGGGGCTTGGGCATGAACGTCGCGTGGACGTTGTTGTGGGCCGCGACCTCCTTGACGATCAGTCGCGTGACCATGACCCGGTCGGCCATGACCAGCGCCTTGTCGTAGTGGGGGTCGATCTCGTGCTGGGATGGGGCGACCTCATGGTGCGAGGCTTCCATCGGGATCCCGAGCTTGTCCAGGGTCCTCATGGTCTGCTTGCGGAGGTCGTTGCCGAGATCCGCGGGCAGGACGTCGAAGTAGCCGCCGTCGTCGATCGTCTCCGGCGCGTCCGGGCTCTTGAAGTAGAAGTACTCGAGCTCGGGGCCGACGTAGAACTCGAAGCCCAGGTTGTGGGCGCGTTCGAGCTGCCGGCGGAGGACCCAGCGCGGATCGCCCTCGAAGGGGGCGAAGTTGCGGTCGAGGACGTCACAGAAGACGAACGCCGTCTTCTCGCTGGCCTGGGACCACGGCAGGATCGTGAAGGTGTCCCAGTCGGGCATCGCGACGATGTCCGACTCCTCGATCTCCGCGTAGCCGGTGATCGAGGACCCGTCGAACGGCGCCCCGCTCTGCAGCACGCTGTCGAGCTGGCGGTCGGGGATCTCGACCATCTTGAGGTTGCCGAGGATGTCCGTGAACCACAGCTGGATGTGCTTCACGCGCTCGTCCTTGACGAGCTTGGCGATCCTGGCCTGGCGCTCATTGTCCATAGTCGTCCTTTCAGGCCGTAGTCGGGGCGCCTGCTGACGCCTCGCCGATGGCGAGGTTCTACCAACTGCGGCGGCAATGAGCAACACGACACGCGAACCGTGAGGGCTCTCCCTAACGAACAGGCTCATTGCGTGCGTGAAAACCGCGTAGTATGCTCCCGGCGATATGGGGAGGCGTGCAGACGGACTTGCCGATCCGGACGCACCGAGGCCCGAAGTCCGAAAGGAGACCCCGCATGGCGACTGAGGCCTACTGTGTGAAGTGCCGCGCCAAGAGAGAGATGAAGGACGAGAAGGCCGTGACGATGAAGAACGGCAAGCCCGCGACCCAGGGCACCTGCCCGGTCTGCGGCACCAAGATGTTCAAGATCGGCAAGAGCAAGTAGCGGATGGAGCCGCCGCCCGGGCGCGCGGGCGGGCTTGACACGGACAGAGCACGTCGTGCGGGGGCCGGCGCCTGATGGGCGCCGGCCCCCGCTGTCTGACGGGCGGTGACCTCCAGTGCCCGGAGATGCCATCGTTCGTCGGTGTAGACTACCGCCAAGTGACAGGACGTCCTCGCGGCGGCGACACGGCCAAGGGTGAGCAATGGAGAACGAGACCAACGAGTCCAACCAGGTCGAGGAGACCGAAGAGGCCAGGCAGGCCAGAGAGGCCAAGGAGAAGCAGCAGCACAAGCGGCAGGTCGCCAAGGACGCCTGGCTGGGCAAGTTCGTCGACCGCGACGGCATCCATCCGGCGGCCTCGGCGGCGGCGGCGCGCATGCGCGTCAAGCTGTTCGAGAGCGTGTCGGACGACTGGATCTGGCCCTACACGCTCAAGAGGGACGGCAAGACCTACAAGCTCTGGGTGATCGCTCGTCAGGGGGGCAAGCGGGACTACGTGGCGCCGGTCGCCGACACAAAGCTAGCAGCCATCGCCGATCGCGCCGACAAGGACGGATGGAACCCGCAGGGTGACGAGGTCGACTTCCGGGTCTTTGAACCGATCACGCTCGAGGGTCGTGTGCTCTCGGGAGGGCCGTTCATCTACGGCACGCGCGAGGAGGCGCAGGAGGCGCTGGCCGAGCTGATCTTCGAGGGCGCCTCAATCAAGCTCTCCAAGGGCCGCGAGGGCGGCACACTGACCGAGTCGGTGCGCGCCTGGATCGACTACCTGCATGGCCGCATCCACGAGCGCAGCCATCGCTACGAGAACGTCGAGGACGACCTGTACTGAGGGGTCCGGAGCGATGGCTCGTGCCTTCCTCGATCGGGCCACACTGAGCCCATCACGCGGCCGATGGAGCCGCGAGGACAGGGAGAGTGATGGACTTCGCGTTTCTGTTGGGTCTAGTGTCAATCTGCTACCTGCTGCTGTATCGCTATCGCCTTCAGAATCTCGCGCGCGTCCTCAAGGACGCAGGCAAACCCCGCGACGACGCTTCCCGATGGAAGGGCATCCTGAGCGGCCCTCAGCTGGCATTCATCATCCACCTGCTGGCCGTGGTGGCGTTCATCGTGCTCGCCTGGACGATAGTTGCGGTGATCCTCCGCTAGCCGCCACGGGACCGCCGCGGGCGTCGTGAAAGCACCATCTCGACGAGCCGGTAGAGGTGGTTCTCGGAGGATGCGGGAACAGCGAGCGCATGACATCGTTTGAGCAGTGCGCCGACGGGACGACTTCCCTCTCGTAGGGGTCGAGCGCGGCGGGGAGGCGCGCGCGTATCCGATCGGCATCCTGACGAGCTACGAGATCGTCAACGACTCCATCGGGGACGCCTACCTTGCGGTGGGCTACTGACCTCTCGCTGGGCTGGCCGCGGTGTACGGTCGGGAGGTGAGGATCGACTCGGACGCCGGCTTGCGCGACACCTCGGGCGAGCCGATAGCCGCCGGCGAGCTCGTGCTCGACCTTGGCGCCAGCGGCTGGACGTATCACGACGTCTTCGTGCTCTCCGACAGCGCGATGGGCTCGCTCTCGTATCCGTATCCCGAGGACCGGGGCCTGCGCGCCATCGCCGGCCCTCTCGAAGGCCGCGTGCTCAAGTCGCAGCCCGGCCGGTCGCGCCCCGTCGGGTAGGCCAGCCGCTACGAGGAGGAGACCATGAAGATGCCCAAGCCCACAGACGACGACCGCGCTCGCTTCCGCTCGCTCGTGCCGGACGACCGGCGGGTCGAGGTCAAGCCGATGTTCGGCAACCTCGGCGGCTTCGTGAACGGCAACATGTTCATGGGCCTCTTCGGCAGCGACGTCGGCGTGAAGCTCGGCAAGGCCGACCGGGAGATGCTGCTCCGGGCGGGCGGCGGCCCCTTCGGCCCCGAGGAGCGACCGATGGGAGACTACGTCACGCTGCCGGCGGCTCTGAGCGCCGACGAGGCGCGGCGCTGGGTAGTCGCGGCGCTCGCCTACGTCGGGGCGCTGCCGCCGAAGGAGAAGAAGTCCTAGCGCTCGAACGCCGCGCCGCGGTTGGAGCGATTCGAGAGGCCGGAGCGGTGAGATGCTCGGTCGAGAAGGCGCACGGACAGATGGGGGCGCATCGGCGGGCATCGGCGCGCCACGAGCTTCGTTGGTCGCGGCCGATTCCTCCCGCACGACCGGGCGTCCGAGCGGGTCGACGAGGTGCAGGCGGACGAGAGTGGGAGACTGGTGGTGTACTGCCGCAGCGACCGCATCAGCCGCATCGCTGCGGAGGAATGGGCCAGGGCCGGCTACACCAACCTCTGCAACCTGAACGGCGGCTTCGAAGCCTGGGAAGCAGCCGGATCCCCGCCTTCGCTTTGGGGGGAGCGCAGGAGTGGCTCGGTCACTCCGACCCGGCGACACGCTCAGGCACTACGTCCGCCTCACCACGGCAGCGAGGGCGAAGGCGGTCGCCGGCCTCGATGAGGTGACGCGCGTGAACAACCCGTCCTCGCATCGCCCTGAACGCCGCGCTCAACGGCATCGCCTTCACCGCTTGGCTGCTGCCGTGATCTGGCGGCGCTCCTCAGCGCTGAGTCGCAGCCCGTGCGGTCGCTGCCGCAGTCTACCTTCAGATTCAGCAACTCTTTCGCAACTCTGGTATTCTGGTCCGGCTGTCGCAGAGGGAAAACCCCTGCAAATCGGCCCAATGCCCTCGTAGCTCAGTGGATAGAGCACAGGTTTCCTAAACCTGGTGTCGCTGGTTCGATTCCAGCCGGGGGCGCCACCTTCTTGCTGCACAGGGCGATTCCGGGGAGCACCGCAGCGGCCGACCGCGCTCCGCAGGCGCCGTCGGCGCCGACATGCGCCGACATGCAAAGCCACAGGACCCGCAACTATTCAGCGAGAATCACCGTCTGGCAACAATGGATATCAAGGCGCAGGCGGAGGTTCTGAGCAGGAAAAACGCGAGTCCAGGGCCGGGGGTTCACGGCATGGCGGCGCCGGCAACCTGTCCCAAGGGTGCAGAAAGTGCTGCTGAATCTCTCTGAAATGACGGCAAACGCACTCCCAGGCCCCGAAACGAGGCAAAGGAGCGCTCTGACTTGCACGCTCTTTGTGCACTCTCTCGGCGCAGCCGGTCAGCGCGGAGGTGAGGCTATGGGTGGCCCGGCAGCGGCCGACAGCGCTCGCTGCTCGGCGTCGAGGAGTGCCGTGCCCTGGAGATCGGGAGCTCTGCGACCGCGGCCGCCGCCTCGGGCAGCTGCGCGGCGAGGTCCAGTGGCGCTTGTGTTGACCTCATACTTCAGTTCGCCGCGGCCGCCGAAGTCCTGGTCCGGCGGTGACGGCGGCGCTTCATCTCCCCGCGAACACCAACTCCGCGATCAGCGCCGCCGCCTCCTCCTGCAGGGCCGGGATGGCGTGCGAGTAGGTGTCGAGGGTGATCGAGACGGTGGCGTGGCCGAGGCGTTCACTGACGACCTTGGGGTGGATGCCGGCCTGCAGGGCCAGGGTGGCGTGGGTGTGGCGCAGGTCATGCAGGCGGATCAGCGGCGAGCATGGCCTTCTTCACGGCGAGCCGGAACCAGCGCGTGATGGTCTCCGGGTCGAGGGCCTCACCGTTCTCCTTGGTGAACACGAGGCCGGTGTCGGTCCAGGCCTCGCCCCACTCGCCGCTGTTCCTCGAGCTGACGGGCGGCCTGACCTTTGAGCACCTCGACGGTGACGGGGTCGAGGGCGACCACCCGTCTGCCCTTGGCCGTCTTCGGCTCACTGACCACGACCTCGCGGTTGGTGGGGATCAACGCCCTCCGCACCGCGAGGCGGGCGTTCTCGAGGTCGACGTCGCTCCACCGCAGGCCGAGGGCTTCGCCTCGTCTCATCCCCGTCATGGCGATCAGGTGCCAGAGGGCGTAGAGGCGGTCGTCCTTCGACTGAGCCGAGGAAGGCGCCGAGCTGCTCGGCGTTCCAGGTCTGCATCTCCCTCGCGCCGTCGGCCTTGGTCCGCGGTGGGTCAGCTGCGTCGAGCGGGTTCCTGCTGATGAGTCCCCACCGGACGGCGTCCTGGCAGGCCTTGTGCAGGCAGGTGTGGACGTGGTGGATGGTGAGCGGCGAGAGGCCGTGTCTTGCCGTCCTTGCCGCCGCTCTCGGCCAGAGTCGCGTAGAGGGCGTTCGACCTGGCTGCCGGAGAGCTTTGGAGCTTGAGCCGCCGATATGGGGCACGATGTGACACTCGACGTGCTGCACGTAGGAGTTGTAGGTGCTGGGCCGGACCCGCGCCTTGACGGCCGGCAGCCACTCCCTGCAGAGGTACTCACGCACCGTCGCCTTGGTCGGCGCCTCGTAGTCTGCTGCTCGACGGCGACGAGCAGCTTGTTCATCGCCGCCTGGCAGTCCTTGCGCGTTCCAAAGCCGGCCTTGGTCTGACGGCGACGTTCCTCGGTGTCTCTGAGTGACCGCCACAGCTGGGACAGACTGCCTGGGGGCGACGTTCGACCCAGAAGCGCCGGCCACAGCCTGGGCAGCGTTGCGCCGCCGCGGGCCGACATCGACGATGTACTCCCAGCGAACCGCTGCGCGGCGCTGCCCCGGTGACGGATCGAACCTCGCACGGGTCTCCCCTCGACGGCTACCCTCTCGCTTCTTGAGCAACAGCTTCGCTCTGGGGCAGGGCACTAGCAAGGAGGAAGGGCGCAGCCACAAGCACCGGAATACCTGCCGACCAGGGACCTGTTCGGTGCGGCGTCTTGTCGGCCGTTTGTCGGCGAGGCTGCGCTGGGCGGCGACTTCGTGCAGCGCCCAGGTTGAGGGGTGATGTGCGCGCCACGGCAGTACTGCCCACGCGCCAACGACTTGCTTGTGTCGCCCCCAGAGGTACCGTGTCCGTCCCCAAGGGACGAACAAGGAGGGCTGCATGCCAGACACGCACGAGACGCTCAGCCGCACCCAGCACGGCGACTACAGCCAGACGACCGCGATCGAGTGCGAGGAGGGCAGCCTGCGCGTCACCATCGAGGGGCCCTCCGCTCGCGTCGACCTCGACGTCGAGTCGCCTGATGACCTCGCCACGCAACTCCGACAGCTCGATCAGCTCGGACAGGCCATCGCTGCGGCCCGCACCGTGCTGGCGTCCCTGCTCGGTGACGACACCGAAGGAGGTCAGTGATGACCATGACCCTCGCCGAGCTGCTCGCCGATCTCGAGGCACAGCTCGAGGACGGCGTCGATCCTGAGACGCCGGTGCTGCTCGCCCTCCAGGAGCACTACCCGCTGATCTCGACGATCCGGGCGATCACGCCGGTCTACCCGGTCGGCGATGAGGATGAGCAAGGTGAACGCCAGGTGCTCTGTGACGAGCCCTGTACGCATCTGCTCTTGGCCGAGGGCAGCCAGCGCAACGAGTGGAACGCGGGTGAGACCGGCACCAGCCCCTACACCACACCAGCTGAGGATGCCGCCCTGGCCTCCATCAGCTGGGGCGCTGACCGCTGAGCACCGGGGCCCGGCCCAAGGAGCAGCCGTGAATGGACTCGATCCCGAGCAGTTGCGCTCAAGCGCCATCAGGAGGGCGGCCGAGGAGATCGCCGGTGGCCGCGGCGATGACGACATCGAAGAGGCCGTCCTCTGGCACCTGCTGACCTTCGGCGCGGACGCGCTGACCTTGGGCGAGTTGCGAGGGATTGCCGCCTGCGCCATCAAGACCGCGACCGGCTTCGCGAAACGGCGCGATGTCGCGAAAAGGCCAGAGGACTCGTCAGCGAGTGCGAGCGAAGCCAGCGCCAGACCGATCCTCGCTGACATGAAGCGCCTCGCCCGAGACCAAAGAGGCGGAGGGGCATCACCACCCAGTGGTAGCCTACCGTCATGCTCGCCCTCCTCCTCGCCCTCGGCGCCTCCCTCTGCTACGGCTCGGGCGACTTCCTTGGCGGCCTCGGCACCCGGCGCGCCAGCCTCTGGGCGGTGATCATCGGCAGCCAGCTCGTGGGTCTCATCGGCGCGGCCCTGGTGACGCTGGGCACCGGCCACGCCTGGCCCGGCCTTGCGGCCGTCTGGCCGGTCCTTCTCGGCGGCGCGAGCAGCGTGGTCGCCATCTCCTGCTTCTACACGGCGCTGGCGATCGGCACGATGAGCGTCGTGGCGCCGATCAGCGCCACCAACGTCCTCGTCCCTTTCGTCGTCGGGATCGCCGTCTTCGGCGAGCGGCCGACGACCCTGCAGCTGGCCGGTGTCGCCCTCGCCGTCGCCGGCGTCGTGCTCGTCGCCATGGAGCCAGCCCGCCGTGACGAGACGATCGGCGTCGCCGCCCTGCCCGGCGAGCCGGCGGTGGAGCCAGCTGCAGCGGCGGCGCTGTTCGCTGGCACGGCGGCTCAACCCGACTCGCCTGCAGCGGCCGCAGCTGCTCCCCGCCCAGCGCGCCGCGAGCGGCGGCGTGCCGTCGGCCTGGCGCTGCTCGCCGCCCTCTGCATGGGCCTCGTCCTCCTCGGTTTCAACGCGACGGCGCGCTACGATCCGCTCTGGGCCATGCTCGGCGGGCGCCTCTCCTCGGCGACGATCTTCGCCCTGCTCTTCCTCTTTACGCGCCCGCGCCTCGTGGTCGCGCGCGCGGCCGTGCCGCTGATCGTCGCTGTCGGGCTGCTCGACACCGCCGCCAACGGTCTCATCGCCGCGGCGACCACGCAGGGCTACCTGAGCCTCGTCGCCGTCCTCGGCTGTCTCTACCCGGTCGTCACCGCCCTGCTCGCCTTCGCTGTGCTGCACGAGCGCATCGCACCGCATCAGATCGCCGGCGCGGCGGCGGCCCTGGCCGGCGTCGCTCTGATCGCCGCTTGATCGTGGTGGCTGCGTCGGGTTGGCGCTCCTTGAGTCCCTTGCTGGGCAGCTCAGACGCATGCGCCACGACGGCCGCGTGGCAAGGTCATGCGTGCAAGGAGCGCGAGCGAGCCGCCGCCTCGTCGGCAGGTGAGCGGCGGTGCTGGCGACGTGGCAGCAAGCACGCCAGTTCTGGTGCTCGCGCAGAATTGGTAGACCTGTGACAGGCGGGTACGGCTGGGCGCCTGAGGGGCCGTCTCGGCCATCTTCGCCCACGGCTGCGTCACCTGATTGGATGCGGGCGAGGTCTCTTTCGATGGACTCGAGGTCCGCGGCGAGCTGCTCGAGCCGCTCCCGGTAGTTCTGCAAGGTCGCGATGGCGTGGGCCACTTGTTCGACCGCGCCGTCTACGGCGCCGCTGCCCGCCCCCTCTGCCGCGTCAACAGGTGGTCGCGGGCAAACTCGAGGGCCAGCTGGACTCTCTCGGCCAGGCTCCCAGCGTCATCAGCCTGCAGGGCGGCGATCAGTTGTTCCAGTGGTGATTCGGGCAAGGCCTCCCCCGGCGCGTTGGGCACCAGTATGCGTCATACCTGGGCCGGGGGCGAGCGAACCGTGGCGGCGCGAACGCAAGGCTCGGCAGGCCGACTGCGACGGCCGCGCCCGGCGGGATCGCCGTCCGACGCCGGATGTAGGCTTGCTGCGTCGCTGGGGGGGCTGCGTGGACGACGGCGAGTGCATTGGAGATGGGCGGGGCGAGTCCGGCCGCAGACGCGCGGAGTCGGCTCGGGTCCAAGCAGCGCTCGACGAAGTCGACGCGAGGCGTGGCCCGGGAGCGCCGTCCCTGGCGGCTGCCGACCGAGCCGCGAAGAGCGCCCGGGACGCCTTCTTCGACGCTATCATGCATGCCAGCGCCCTCGACGCGGGTGACGCCGCTCTCGCTCTCGCAGAGGCCCGACGTGCCCGCGACAGCATCCTCGACGGCCTCTCCGCGGAGGACTGGGGCATTCTTGTGGCGGCAGGCTACCGCATGGTGGACGAGCGGGACGGGGAGTAGAGCTCCGACGCGGTGCCCGGCACCTCAACCTCCTCACTGCGTTGGGCTACCGAATAGTCCCTGGCACGCCCCTGCACACCACCTGGGTGCGCACCCCCGCGGTGGACTGGACCCACCCAAGTCAGAGGGCCATCGGCTGGTCCGGCGAAGCTAGGGTGGCGGCGATCAGCATCGGGCGCCTGAATGAACGCGAGGCGAAGACGTGAAGCTACTGCTCTGCGGCTACTGCAAGGACGTGCGCGCGCTCGACCCCGAGCTGCTGACGACGTGTCGCTGCGGCAAGACCGCGGCCAAGTACCGCGACGACCGTTGGCACGCCGACATCTGGGGTGATGACTGCGTCCTCCTCGGCCTGCAGAACGACGACCTCTACGCCCTCCTCGCGGCACGAGACCTGGCTGAGGACGAGCGCCGGGTGGCCGAGATCGCCGCGCAGTCGCAATCGCATCCGCGGGCACACTATCGACGCGGTTCGCCGCCATGAGCCTGCTCCGGCCGTCACTCCCTGCCACATTGCCTGCCGCCACGGCGACCTCATGAGGGGCTAGCATTGCCAGCCGAGAACTGTCCACCGAAGCGGGGTAGCTCCAACTCCAGCTCATCCTGGGCAGGAGAGATGCCTGGGGGAGTCCTACGGGGCTGAGGCCGGCTGGACTCAGGGGGATGTCGTCGGCACCCAGTCGGCGCTGTTGCGATGTGCAGCGGTCTTTCGGCCGTCGCAGGTTCGCGTGACGTGCGCGCGATCAACGGACCTGGCGCTGCTCTCGTCCCTTCCACCTGCCTAGGCTGGCGCTCAGGTGCTGGTGCTTGGTCGCCCGAAGACCATCACTGCCCCAGCAGCGCAGATGATCTCGTCGCCCACGACATCGACTGCCACCAGCTTCTTGGCGAAGTCGACATCCCATATGGTCGCGCCAGCACGGTCGACCACGCGCAAATTGTTGTCTCGCCAGACCACGACGGCGTCGCCGAACGGCAGCATGCCGGCGGGAGAGCTCTCCATCTCGACCGCGCTTGCCGGCGCCCCACCCGAGAAGAAGAAGAGCGTGCCCTCGCTCCAGACGGCCGCAAGCGATCCATCAGCGTGGAGAGCCGCTGGCGAGGCGGTGTACTTGCCTAGCACGTGAGTCTCGACTAGGCGTCCAGAAGCGTCGTAGACGCAGACCCGACCGTTGGAAGATTCTGCCACCGTGGTGGTGCCGCGGACTCGAACGAATGAAGCATATGGGGGGCCGGCGGAGTACGTCATCGAAAGCGCGATCCCAGGGCCATGCACGTCTGCGCCGCCTCCTGCCATCAAGGTCTCGTAGGCGGCGTGAGCTTGGCGGAAGCGCTCAGCTGCGCTCGCGTCTCCGGGATGTAGGTCTGGGTGCGTCTCCTTGGCAGTACGACGGTAGGCCGACCTGATCTCGTCGTCGCTTGCGCCGCTGCGGAGGCCGAGGCGCCGGAAAGCGTCAGCTCCACTGGGCGGGAGCTCCAAACGACAGCCACACAGTGTGCTCCGTCGGCGGATCGACAGGCAGGGCCGTCTGCCAGAGCAGTGCGCCGTCATGGCGCAAGGCGTAGAGGTCGCCCATGCTTCCTGCGACGACAATGCCGCCGTCTGCAGCTACGTGGTACGGACACGGTCGGAAGTAGGGGTCGTCCTGGTAGCCACGGGCGCCGGGCACCTCCCAGCGCCACAGCGGCCTACCCCCCAGGTCGAAGGCGTAGAGGCCGCCGTCCCGGCAGCCCACGTACCACGTGTTGGGTCCGAGCGCGACCTCGGAGGTGGCATCGGGAACGGCAGCGGTGGCGTACACGGCGCCGGCAGGCTCGAGGAAGTAGAGGTTCGTCGCGCCCTTACCGACGGCGCCTGTACGCTCGATGGCGATGGCCCATCCAGTTGGCGACATGCTCAAGTAGCTGAATCCGGGCAGTCCATCGACTCGGCTGATCTCTTCTCCGCTTGCGAGGTCAAGGTCGACGATGGCCCCCACGCCCTTAGAGACTCCGAAGCAACGGGCGGTTTGGCCGACGATGTCGAGGTCGCGTGCCAGCGGTTTGACGCGTCGCTGGAAGCGACAGGTGAAGGCGCCTGCGCCGTGCCGCTCGGAGTACGACTGCACGTCCGCCGGCCTTCGTGCCTGTGGTGCGGGCGCTGCAGCGCTCACGGCGAGCGCGCAGCCGCTCTTCGACGTTCGCCGGTAGTCCGCGCGCGAGGGCAGTGTCGATGACCTGGATGGCCGCGGCGTAGTCCTTGCGTCGTCTCCAGGTGAAGCGACAGACGGTCGGCCGTCGTTGCGTCCCTAGCATCTGCGGAGCTGGACGAGGCGATCTACGGGACCAGGGTCTTCTACGGCCCACTCCGCGTGATGGCCAAGGGTGCGGCGAAGAGCGTGGACGGCACAGACGGGGTCGGGGTAATGTGCCGGGGATCTCGACTGCGCGTTCTATCGTGCTCCCGGTCCTTCGCGGCAGCCGCGACGGCCAACGCGACGACCGTCTCGCGGAACGGGTGACCCAGCGCGCGCGAAGAGGTCGACGAGAGGCGCCACAGCGGCGGGGTCTTCGGGGCGAACCTTCGAGATTCACGCCGGCGCCAACTACATCGACTATGGGCTGGCTGAGGGGCTGCAGGCGCGCGACGCGAGCGTCATCAGACCTGCCGAACATCTCAAGCAGGGGCAGCAGTTGGCATTCTACGCGGCCGCCAATCAGGAGGCTGTAGAACCGGGCCCGACGGAGAACGCCCAGTCCTACCCTCGTGGATGCGTCAGGTGTCGGGCTACGCACGCCGCCTGCCTGTGAGGACGATGATGTCCTGACGGCGGTTTCGGACCTTGACGAGGCGCCCGTGCTCGTCCCCGCTCACCTCTGGCCGTACGGCGTCACCGGCGTGGATCAGTCCGGTCTCTACGCTTGGGTGGTTGATGCAGCCGGTGCCGCGGACCTCTCACGGGGGCTTGGCCTTGAGGTCAAGGCCGGTCGAATCTACCTTGGCCAGGCCGGCGCGACACAGTGGCCGTCCGGCAAGACCACCGACAGTACGCTCGGCCAGTCGTATCGGCCAGATGCATCTCGGCGGGACCGTGCGGATGTCCACGTTCCGCTGGACACTCGCCTCGCTTGCTCTTCGACCAGCTCAACCTCGAGGTCCAGGGGCCCGATGGTGATCACACCCGCGTCCGAGCAAGTACTCACCGCCTGGATGCGCTCGCACCTCTCGCTCGCTGTCTCTCCCTCAGCGGCGTCCGCGACACCCTCGAGGATCCTGGAACGTCGTGGTGCTTGAATTGGCTCGACCCTCCGCTCAATCTCGAGCCACATGGCCCCCTACGCCAGTTACGGGAGCAGCTCAGGCAAACTGCGGCGCCGCATTTCCCCACGCAGAGTCCATAGAGTAAGAACAAAGTCGTTGTAGACATGTAGCCGTGCGCCTCACACCCCCGACCACAGTGGACGACGCTAATCTTCCCCCTGACCCTGCAGCAGACGTACTACAAGATGGGCTTCTTCAATGTCACCTCGAGACTACGAACAGCTACGTCCGCAAGACGGAAGGGCCGGTACGTCTTCGTCTTGGCCGTGAGGGCAAGGAGATCAATGGTCGGGTAGATCGCCATTCCAACCCAAACAGCACGGCGAGGATCATGGGCGGCGCTGCTTTGAAGGAATGGTTCCAGGCCAACTTCAAGGCAATGAACACGGTGCTCGTCGATCTCACATCGCAGGATGTGATTGTCTTGAGCAAGAAGTAGGTCGCTCCAATGGCGCCTGGGAGCCATTCGTCCACGAGGTAGTCCCTGACGGTCAGGTCCACGGGCGGCACGATCGCCCCGTTCGCGGGCCGTGAGAGGCCGAGCCGAGCCGCCCCGTATGTGGCCGCCGTCGAAGAGGCGCGGCGGGCGCTGGCCAAGGAACAGGAGAGCATCGCGGGCAGGCTGGCGGCCTTCTGGCAGCGGAAGCGGCAGCATCCCGACGATCCGGAGGCGCGAGCCGCCGAGCGAGACGCCGCGAGTCCAAGAGCTTCGTCGGGCGCTCGGCGAGGCCGAACAGCGGGCGTTCCCGTATACGAACAAGATGCGCATCATCGGCTATCAGGTGGAGGCGCTGAGGAACGCGCCGCGCCCGGACTGCGTGGTCCTGGAGCGGCTCGGCGTAGGCGTCAACGATCCCTGCCCGAAGGACGGCCCAGATGATGCTGACTGACGAACAGAAGGCACAGGCCGACAAGCTCGGCCTCACCTACACGGAAATGAGTGTGGCGCTCAAGACGCGCATCCCGCCCGAGACCTACGCTGAGCGCAAGCGTGAACTGCTCGCCGAGCGTGACGAGTGGGAAGCGAAGATGGCGCAGGTGGACGGGTTCTTCGGGATGGCGGAGCGGGTCGCCCGGCACGACGAGGAGGACGCACAGGCTGCGGCGAAGGCTGGATGACCTCCCCGACCAGTCTCGTCGCGACCTCCGCCATCCCTGCGGGGATCGAAAGGGCCCCGACGAGAAGCAGACCCTCCAGCTTGTCAGCCGGAGAGCCTGCTTCATGTAGGTCCTACCCGATCTGGGAGGCGGGCTTCCGCCCGCCGAAGGCACTCCTCATCGGGCCCACTTGACCAGCACCGCCCGCGAATGGGCGCGGATCTGGCCACCCATGTAGACGCCGTCCGCGCCCAGAGCAAAGCAGTACGGGGCAGCGTATCCCGCTCCGTCGACCCAGGTCCGCGTCCACACCGGGTCTCCGCCGACGCCGTACCTGATGACGAGGAAAGCCTGCCCGCCGGCGACAGCCTCGCCCCGGCTCCCCACGTAGCTGTCGCCGGAGTCATCCACGCGAAGCCAGTTGGCCCCCCAGAACCCCGTCAGGTTGTGGGTCTGTTGCCATCGGAGCACGCCGTCAGGGCCGAGGCTGAGCGTGGTAGGACCCTGCGTCTGGCCCGAGGTGGTGGGAGTGGTACTCCAGCCCGCGGCGAGAGTGTTGCCGGCGGGGTCCAGGCCGACGTCGAGAGCGTAGGCGGAGGCCCACTCCCAGGGTGGCTTGTACTCCGTGGCGTATCGCTGCCCCAGCGAGAGGTCGTAGTTGATGACCAGGGCTCTCGTCATGCCACTGGAGGGCTGGCCATTGATCTGGTCACGGATCCTGCCGCACACGGCGACCGTCGAGCCGCGCACATCGACCGATCTCGCCTCTGCGCCATAGGAGGCGTCACCGTAGACGGCGCGGGCCAGTAGCGATCCATCGACGCTGGAGAACTTGAGGGTCAGGGCGGTGGATTGCCCCCCGGAGTCCGGCGGGATAGAGCCGGCGCCCGTGACATAGACGCCTCCCTTGCCGTCCAGGGCGAGGTCGGAGGCGTAGGCGCCGAGCCCAGTCGGGGCGGCGGGGTCGCGATAGCGGGCGGCCCAGAGGCGCTTGCCGCGCGCGTCGTACTTGGCGAGCGCCAGACCCGAGATGTCCGCGCTGACGTCACGCGTCGCCGCGAGGTAGACGGCACCGGTGCGGTCAAGGGCCACGGACGCCAGATTGCCCGAGTTCCAGGTCCGGGACCACTTGAGCGTGCCGTCGGCGCCGTACTTGAGGAGGAGGATGCCGCCTCTCCGCCCGGCGGCTTGGCCACCGACGTAGACGTTCCCCCGCACGTCGACGTCGACGAAGAAGCCACATGTCGCGAGGTAGGCGCCCTTGAACGCACGCACCCACCTGCGGTGGCCGGCGCCGTCGTACTTGACCAGGATGAGCGACGTGGACCCGTTCACGTTCTTGTTGCCGACGGCGTAGGCGGCTCCACTGGCTCCAGTCGCTACGTCGCGGAAGACCGCACTGCCGGCCACCCGGTACGTGCGCACCCAGAGCCGCTGCCCCGGCGTCGCGGCCAGGGCGGAAGTGCTCAGGAGCAGCACGGCGCAGACCACGCCGGCGCAACCGAGGAGGAACCTTCGCTTATGACCCGTCACGAGGATGGCACGGCGATACATGAGATCCCCCCTCGATCGACCTCGTCTACCACCGAGAGCTTACAACTCATGCAATGGTGCCAGGGACGTTGCCGACCGCGCCTCTACCGCGCCGCCAACGTCAACCCGCTCGCGGCGTCGTCACCTTTACGGCGCAGCATGGGCGGAGGTCGGTCCCTCTGTGGCTCGTCATAGCCGCTTCTGAGATGCTGAAGACTGCCGGCGTGCGGCTCTCGCGCCTTCCTCGCCCGCGACCGGCCACCGTTTCGTGCTCACCCCGCCGACGCACCTGCCGGAGGGTCTCGCACGACCATGCGGCGTCGGCGCCGTTCCGCTGGCCCCGGGAGAGGGACAGACGGCGCTCCTTGGCGTGCTTCGGCGACTGCTACCCGGCGAGGTCTGCGCCTCGCACGCGCACTAGGCTGGCCGCGACGCTCAGGAGGGGAGACGTGGACAAGAAGCCGACCGACACCGTGGCCTCAGGCAACTCGCCGACCAGGCGATGGCTGGAAGACCTCTGTCGCCGTACCGACGAGATCCTCTGGCAGAGCTATGGCTTCGCGCTCGGCGTCCCCGGCGCCCGCTGGCCTCGGGTGATGTTCCCGCAGAAGGGCGAGGAGCGCCGCGTCAGCGAGCAGGAAGCCCGCTTCGCCTTCGTCACCGCCCTGCTGGCCGATCCAGAGTCGTCTTGGGCGTTTGCGGCCGAGGTGCCGACGACGCTCTCCTACCGCTTCTCCTATCGTGGCACGGGCCTCACAGCGCAGCGCGCCCTGACCGGCCTCGCCCTCTACCGACCCGGCAATGACGCTCCGGCTCTGGCGATCGAGTTCAAGTCCGGCGGACGTTCGGGCAGGTCAGAGCGGGATGAGAGCATCAAGAAGGACATCGCCAAGGTCCTTGCCGAGGAACCCCCCGCCCTCTGGTTCCACGTCGTGCGCAGCGCCAACAGTGCGACGCTCCAAGGGCTCCTATCCACGCTCGGCTCGGCGGTCGCGCTGCTCAGCAAACCCCTTGCCCTGGGCGACTACTTGGCCGCCGACACGATGGTGGAACCGCGTGCCAAGACGATCAGCTTCCACATCTGCGTTCTCAACCCGGAGATGACGGTGTCGATCCACCGCGACCTCGACTATGTCCCCGGCGAGCCCACCGACGACTTCTTCGCGATCCGCACGACGGCAACCCGGACGTCTCTTGAGATTCCCGACGGGCAGGCGTGGCGTGTGCATCGCCGCTCGATCGCCGATGCCGGCTGACACTCCGCCGCAGCCGTTCATGCCAGGCGACGAGTCATCGCCCGGGAGCTACGCCGACTTCGGCTCCGGCGATCTCGACCGGGACATGTGGCGACGCCCAAACCCTGAGCTCGGGGACGCCTGGGACATCCTCGCCTACGCCCTCACCGTCGACGGCTACGCGTATGCGAGGGCGATCCTGGGACTGGATCTACGGGAGCTGCAGGGCGAGCTGCAGAGCAAGTGGCGCGGGCCGCAGCGATCAACGATGACCTTCGTCGAGCTGCGTCTTCTGCTCTTCTGGGAGCAGCGCGCTGCTCACCAACTCTGGCAGGGCGGTTCCATCGACGGAGTAGCGCTCAAGTCCGGACCCGACGAGGACGACGAGCGCCGTCTGCGCGAGCTCAATCAGGCGATCTGCGCAGCGTGGGACAGGGAGTGGCCGAAGCGGCGAGGCAGCACCATGGATCAGTGAGCATCGCTCCCAGCCTCTGAGCGCAGAAACCGTCGTTCCATCGGCTCGCGCGTCGGCGCGCGTCGGCAGAACTCGAGGCCGACGGAGCGGGCCCTCACGTGGCGTCGGCTCTTTGTCGGCGGCCAATCGGAAGTTGCTGCATGTCGGCTGTTTCCAGACGCCGGTGACGTCAACAAGACCTGCGGCAGCTTTGGTCGTGACTTTCTCATCGGGAAAGCGTTCGCACCCAAACGTACTGGGTGGAGCTCAGCGTCTGTCGTCCTAGCGTCGATTCCTGAGCAGTCCATGTGACGACGATACTGTGCGGCTCGCCCTGCGCGTCGGGCGTGAGCCCGCCACCTCCAAACAAGTGCCCACATACGTCCGTCAGCGCCATCGTCGATAATGGGGCTGTCTCACGACGGGGGCCACCGCAAGCATGAGGTAGCTCCGCGGCATCCATGATTGAAAGGCGGGCGGCACCGATGGCATTCGATCAGGAGCTCGACATCCTTCTCCGAGCGCGTTGTACGCTGATGGTGCTCGTTACCCCCGAGGAGGAGCGCGCGCTGGCGGCCATCAAGGTCGAGTGCGAGCGCGTCAAGCGTCCGTGCCTCACGTGGGACGTCGCCGACAAGTTCCAGCGGCTCGCTGGAGCCGACCAGTCGCTCCCCTCCGCATCCGACGCGATCACCGCGCTCGAACAGATCGACAAGGCCGAAGGCGATGGCCTGTACGTGCTCAAGGACTTCCACGACGCGTGGACCAACGCCCAGGTCAGGCGCAAGCTGCGCAGCGTCGCCCAGCGGCTCAAGTTCACCCGCAAGTCGATCCTGGTGACTTGCCCGGTGCGCACGCTGCCAGATGAACTCAAGGACGAGGCTGTCGTGGTGGACTTCGCACCGCCCGATGCCGCCGGGCTAGAGCTGGTGCTTCAAGGGCATCTCCGAGACCCCCGGTGTGAAGGTGAACCTCACGCCGCTTGGGGCGCGAGAAGCTCGTCCAGGCGGCACTCGGCCTTACGGCGAGTCAGGCGCAGCGCGTCTTCGCCAAGGCCGTCGTGTGCGACGGGGTGCTCGACGACCGCGACATCGCAGCGGTGACCGAGGAGAAGAAGCAGGTGATCCGCGAGAGTGAGGCGCTGGAGTTCTACTCGGTGACGGAGACCGTGGACGACGTCGGCGGCCTGGACGTGCTGAAGGACTGGCTGGCGCAGCGCGAGCGGGCTTTCACGCAGGAGGCCCGCGACTACGGCCTGCCAGCACCGAAGGGCATCGCGCTCATCGGCATTCCCGGCACCGGCAAGAGCCTCACCGCCAAGATGATCGGCGGCCTGTGGCGCCTGCCGCTGCTGCGGCTCGACGTCGGCTCGTTGTTCGGCGCCTGGTCGGCGAGTCGGAGGAGCGGACCCGCCGCGCCCTGCGCGCTCGCCGAGACGGTGGCGCCGTGCGTGGTCTGGATCGACGAGATGGAGAAGGCGCTCGCGCACGGCGGCCGGCGACAGCGGCACCGAGCACGCGCGTGTTCGGCACCATCCTCACGTGGATGCAGGAGAAGACGGCGCCATGCTTCGTCGTGGCGACCGCCAACGACATCAGCGCGCTGCCGCCGGAACTGCTGCGCAAGGGACGTTTCGACGAGATCTTCTTCCTCGACCTGCCCACGGCCGAGCGAGCGCAAAGAGATCATCTCGGTGCACCTGCGGAAGCGGCAGCGGTTGACCGCGCGACTTCGATGTGGAAGCCCTGGCGGAGGGGTCGCAGGGATACGTCGGAGCGGAGATCGAGCAGGCCGTCATCGACGCCATGTACGTCGGCTTCAACGAGCGTCGCGAGTTCACCACCGCGGACGTCTCTCACGCCATCGAGCGACAGGTGCCGCTGTCGGTGTCGCAGCGCGAGACCATCGGGGCGCTTCGCGACTGGCTCCGCGAGGGCCGCGCGCAGTCAGCCTCGTTCGACGAGGTCGTCGAGGCGCAGGAACGGTTCGTGCCGCTGCAGATCGTGCGACCGGAGTAGCGGCCGCTCGTTCGGCGTCGAGGCAATCGCGGCAGGGGGGCCTGGTTGAGCACGCGGATCTGGACCGAGGCGCCGTCGGAAGCTGGCGGCGGCTGCGCGCGCTGGGCCGCCCGAAGCGGTGGGATTGCACGGACACCGAGATCACGCTCGACTGGCGCGTGAGGAATACCGCCATCAAGGCTCTGACGTTCGCCTGCAGGGGTCCCGCCATGGACGCTCTGTGAGCGAAGTGGGGAAGGCGCATCCTTGCTCTGCGGCGGCGACGTCACTCGACGAACGGGGGCGCGCTGGCTCGACTTCATGCTCGCGCTCTTGGAGCGTCGCCGCCGTTCGAGATCGAGGTGGAAGTCGTGAGTCTCGTTTGTTTGGGGTCGGCGAGTGCGACATCGAGACGAGGGATGAGGGGATGGGCGTGGACTCCGTGCGAATCAGCGAGCTCCAACAGCAACTCAACGACAGGACGCCGCTGCTCGGCAGTCGAAGGCGCCGCCATGCGGCAAGACAGTTGGCCGATCTCGCTCATGAGGCGTCCCCCGGTACCATTGCCGTCTTGGCGCAGGCCGTCGCGACCAGCGAGGATCAGGCTGTGAGCGAGATCGCGTCCGTCGCCCTGCACTCCCTTCCCGAAGGACTAGCTCCCCCATGACACGCTCTGTCGTCTCGCCGTCGAGGAGGGCGACGAGGTAGCCCTGCGAATCGCCTGCGAGTCCGGGTATGTGCCCTCTGACCCACTTCTGCGGGCCGCCCTGCTCGCCCTCGCTGGCCGCGGGAAGGAGCTCGAGGCCTTCGACCTCGACGAAGCGCTATCTGCTCAGCGCCTACGCGGCTGGCTCGCCAGAGCTGCGCCGTCGCCTCGCCGGGGCCGCCCGCGAAGCAGGGCGTGCTGAAGTGGGTGCAAGTCGCGGTTGGCGGTCGGCAGCGCCTTCGCCTCGCCGAGATGACCGCTTCTGAGTGGCAGGACGTGATCGAGTTGCTCGCCCGCCCCGATCGCGCCCTTGAGGCATGGCGTGTCGCGCAGGAGGCGCCTCCTCTGGGTGGACTTGATGCTGCTTCTCGGCATCGAGGACTCACGAGCTCTGCCTGAAGACGAGCGCGAAGACTTCATGCGGCTGCGCGCACTGGCCGGGCTGTGCGGCGAAGGGAAGGACCATGAACGAGAGACCCCTTTCTCTGCTTGTGCGACTTCTGTCACTCTGCTTCGGAGCTCGAAGACGGGGTCACGTCTCTCGCCATCTCTCCAGACGGCAGCTTGCTCGCCGTTGCGTGCTTTGACGAGGCAGTCCGCCTTTGGCGCCTACCGGACGGCAAGTGTTCTCGGCGGAGCTCAACTCGGGCGGGGCACTTGATCATGCTGCGTTCAATGCTGCGTTCGTGCAAGTGGGGCGTTCAACCACTAGCTCGAGGCGAGCTCCCCATTAAGCAAGGAATTGGAATGCGAGTTGCGATGCGTCCAGTACTCTCATCTCCCGGCGCCACGACGATCGAGCTGCGAGGGCGACGGGCATACGCGACACTGGCAAGTGGTACCGAGCGCTGGCTGTGAGTCCGGACGGGAGCATGGTCGCGAGGGTGAGCCGAACACTGCCACATCCGCGTGTGGCGTGTGCTCGACGGCGAGTGCCTGGCGACCCTTGCCGCACATGAGGACGGAGTCTCGGCCTTGGCGTTCACCCTGGATGGGAGCCTGCTGGTGAGCGGGAGCTGCGAAGTAGGCTCCATGTGCGTGTGGCGGCTATCCGACAGGCAGCGCGTTGCGACACTGCGCGGGCATGTGGGCGGGTGGATTCGCTGGTCGTCGCCCGGAACGGGACCATCTTCGCGAGCGCTGGTTTCAAGGAAACTGCATTCGCCTATGGCGCCTGCCAGGCGGCGAGCGCGTAGCAACACTGCCTTTGGAAGGGCCTAGGCACGACCCACTACTCGTTGTACCCGATGGGCGCCTGATCGCGCGCAACAGTCGGACTGCGCCATCTTCGTGTGGGGTCTGCCTGGGCGGCGAGTTGCTCTCTACGGTCCGGCCCCTGAAGGTAAAGAAATCAGAATGTCGTTGCCCTCGGAGTCACCCCCGATGCCGACCTACTTGTGAGCGCGAGCAGCGGGGGCCGCATTGGACTGTGGCGCCCGCCCGACGGCGAATGCGTCGGAGAGCTCGAGCAGCAGTTGCGGTCGGTGGCGCGCCTAGTATCCCCCAGGAGGAGAGCCTGCTGGCGATCAGCGTGGTCGAACGATTGCATCCAGCTTCGGCGCTACGGGTTCCATCGCCCATGCCGCCTGCACCCGTCGCGGCTCCTTGTCCACGACTATGACCGCATCCTTGCTCTGCGACGCGACGATGAGCGCGGCGAACGCGGCGCGCCTGGCTCGACTTCATGCTCGCGCTCGTAGAGCGTCACCGCCGCTTCGAGATCGAGGTGGAGGGACTCCGACACATCGAGGCGGGCGAGTTCGACATCGAAATCGGAGGCTGAGGCTGACAGCCCATCCGACAAGCTGTGAGCACCAGAGCTCGAGCAGCAACTCGATGACAGCGACGCCGGTGCTCGGCAGCCGAAGGCGCCGCCATGCGGCAAGACAGTTGGCCGATCTCGCTCATGAGGCGTCTCCCGAGGCCATTGCCGTCTTGGCGCAGGCCGTCGCGACCAGCGAGGATCAGGCTGTGAGCGAGATCGCGTCAGCCGCCCTGCGCACCCTCCCCGATGGCCTCGCTCTCCGTGACGCGCTCTGTCGTCTCGCCGCCGAGGAGGGCGACGAGGTAGCCCTGCGAATCGCCTGCGAGTCTGGGTATGGCCGACCCACTTCTGCGGGCCGCCCTGCTCGCCCTCGCTGGCCGCTGGGTAGGAGCTCGAGGCCTTCGACCTCGACGAAGCGCATCTGCTCAGCGCCTACGCGGCTGGCTCGCCAGAGCTGCGGCGTCGCCTCGCCACGGCCGCCCGCGAAGCGGGGCGTGCTGAGTGGGTGCAAGTCGCGGTCTGGGGTCGGCAGCGCCTTCGCCTCGCCGAGATGACCGCTTCCGAGTGGCAGGACGTGATCGAGTTGCTCGCCCGCCTCGACGCCAATGAGGCTGGGCGCCTTGCGCAGGAGGCGCCTCCTGAGCGAGGCCGTGTGTTGCTGCTCGGCATCGAAGACCCACTCGAGCTCTGCCCGAAGACGAGCGCGAGGACTTCATGCGGCTGCGCGCGCTGGCCGAGTTGTGCGGCGAAGGGGACGTCTCCGCCCATGCCACCACGAGATCGGTCGCACCCCGCCGAGGGCAGGCGGGCTTAGTGATGTCCTTGGCCGTCGCCCCAGGCGGGGGGGATCTTCTTGCGAGCGCGAGCTGGGACAAGACCGTCCGCCTGTGGCGCCTGCCGGATGGCGAGTGCGTGGCGACCCTTCGGGGACACAGAGCGTGGGTCCTCTCCTCGGCCGTCACCCCGGACGGGAGCCTGCTCGCGAGCGGAAGTTGGGACGACACGATCCGACTATGGCGTCTGCCGGACGGCGGGTGCGTGGCGACTCTCCGGGGGCGCGGAACTGCGTCGGCTCACTGGCCGATCACCGCCGACGGCAGCTTCCTCGCGAGCGGGAGCTGGACGGAACAGTGCGTCTGTGGCGCCTGCCGGGCGGCGAGAGCGTGGCCACGCTCCGGGGGCACGAGAGTCGGGTCTGGCGCCCTTGACCTTCACCCCGGATGGCAGCCTGCTCGCCAGTGGGAGTGCAGGTGGAGACCGTCCGCCTGTGGGGCATGCCTCGGTGAGTGCGTGGCGACGCTCCTGGGCCACGAGAGCGCGGCCTGGACCCCCTCGCTGGCACCCGAGCGGAGGCCTGTTCGAGAGCGGGAGCTGCGATGGGACCCTCCACCTGTGGGGCTCCGAATCGACCGCGTCGCCGCAACACCTGTCGCGGCCACTTGCCCTCGCCCACGAGTCGCCTCCTCGCGCTGCGTCGGCGATGTCCTGAGCTCGGCACGAGCGCGCCTGGCTTGACTTCAGCTCGCGCTCGTCGACCGCCATCGCCGCTTCGACATCGAGGTCGAGGTCATCGACCACGTCGAGGTCGGCGAGTTCGATATCGAGATTGGGGAGTGACGGAGTGGCCGCGGACACGCAACGGCTTATCGAGCTCCAGAAGCAGCTCACAGACGCGACGCCGCTGCTTGGCGCAGGCAGGCGCCGCCGCGCCGCGGAGCAGCTGGGCGAGCTCGCTCAACAGGCCTCGCCGGAGGCCATCCGCGCCCTGGCGCAAGCAGTCGCGAGCGGCACCGACGAGTCCGTTCGCGAGATTGCCTGGAATGCGCTGAAGGACCTGGGAAGCCCAGACGCCGTCCAAGCTCTGTGTGCCCTCTGGGCATCGAGCCGCCTCCAGGAGCTGGGGGTACTCATCGCCGAGTGCGCATACGTGGCGGCCGCACCCATCGAACTGCGGGTGCTCTCGGCCTTGGCCGCTGACCGCCTCGAGCTGGTTGCGGGCGACAGCGCTTCCGTGAAGCCACTCATCGCTGCCTGCTCTGACCCAGATCCTGTCATTGCCGAGCGGGCCCAGACCGTTCTTTGGCACCTGAAAGACCCCGATGTCGTCGAGACATTGTGTGCCGCGATCCTCGTCGTCGACGATGAGGTGTCTCGTGAGATGGCCATCCATGCGGGCTGATGAACCCTCCGACCCGGACGTGCGCGCTGCCATCCTCGCGCTCAGCGGTCGTTGGAAGGAGCTCGACGCCTTTGACCTCGACGGCCTCCACCTGCGCGCCGCCTACGAGACCGCCGCCCCCCAGAGTTCAAGGCCGCTTGGCCGCGGCGGCTCGCGAGGTGGGGCGCGCCGAGTGGGTGCAAGTCGTGGTTGGCGGCCGCCGGCGCCTGCGCCTCGCGCAGATGACGCGCGACGAGTGGCACGACGTCCTTGCGCCACTCGCCAATCCCGTGCGTGCCGAGACTGGCGCCGCCAGGAGGCGCCGCCCTTGTGGGACGCGAGCTATTGCTCGGAATCAGCGACGCCGCCGCCCTGCCCGTGTGCGATGCGAGGACTTCGCGGGCTGCGCGCCCTCGCCGGGCCGTGCGGCGAGGGGACGATTCCGATCTTCACCTGCGTGGCGACGCTCCGTGGCCACTGGGAGCGGTCCTCTCCTTGGCGATCACCCCCGACGGTCGCCTACTCGCAAGCAGGAGCAAGGATAAGCGCATCCGCCTGTGGGGCATGCCTGATGGCGAACGGCGGGGTTGCTCTGGGGCACGAGAGCGCGGTAAACTCCTTGGCCGTCACCCCGGACGGCCGCCTCTCGAGCGGGAGCTGGGACAAGACCATCCGTTTGTGGCGTCTGCCGGATGGTGAGTGCGTGGCGACGCTCCGGGGGCACAAGGACTGGGTCTGGTCCCTGGCCGTCACCCCGGACGGCCGCCTGCTCGCGAGCGGGAGCCACGGACAAGACCATCCGCCTGTGGCGCCTGCCGGACGGCGAGTGCGTGGCGACGCTCCGGGGGCACAGAGAGTGGTCGGCTCTCCTCGCTCGCTGTCACCCCTGACGGCAGCCTGCTCGCGAGCGGGAGCTGGGACGGCACCATTCGGCTGTGGCGCCTTCCGGACGGCCCAGTGGTGTGGCGACGCTCTATGGGGGTATGAGGGCTATCGGTCAACTCCCTGGCCGTCACCCGGGACGGCCGCCTGCTCGCGGGCGGAAGCTGGGACAAGAAGACCAATACGCCTGTGGCGCGTACCCGACGGCGAGTGCTGTGGCGACGCTTCGAAGGGCACGAGGGCGAAGCTCTTATCCCTGGCCATCACACCGGACGGCAGCCTGCTCGCGAGCGGAGAGCAAGATCGAGACCATCCGCCTGTGGCACCTACCGGACGGCGAGTGCATGGCGATGCTTTGGGGCCACGAGGGCTCTGTCCTAGTCCCTGGCCATCACCCCGGACGGCAGCTTGCTCGCGAGCGGGAGTCAGCGACAAAACACATCCGCTTGTGGCGCGCGTCTCTGCCTGTCGCCGAGCTTGCCACCGCGCCGGTCGCGGCTTCTCGCCCGCGACATCGACCCGCCTGCTGGCGCTGCGCGGCGAAGTGGCTCACCGATCGAGCGCGCCTGGCTCGACTTCATGCTCGCGCTCGTCGACCGCCACCGCCGCTTCGACATCGAGGTCGAGGTCTCGACCACGTAGAAGTCGGCGAGTTCGACATCGAGATCGGGGAGTGAGGGGATGGCCGCTATACTGCCAGGCACAATGTGCCGGCATCGAGGGGGGCGATGAGTCATGGGGGGATGGCTATCCAGACTGTTCGGCCGCGAGCCCCGAACAGTCGGCACACCCGCCGACGAGCGCCTGCTCGAGGCTGAGCGCGAGGTGCAGGAGCTGCGCCTCGAAGCGCAGGAGCGCGAGCGCCAGGCCGAGCAGCCTGCGGGCGGACCTCGAGCGGGCGCGGCAGGGCGAAGCGGCCCGCGTGTCCGAGGCGGTCGAGGCCCGCATCGAGCCAACTCCTCGCCCAAGCCGCCACTCCCGCCGCGCAGCTCATGGTGCAGGCGCACCTGCTCGAAGCCGAGGGCAAGCCGGTGGAGGCGCGCGACGTGCTCGCAGTGGCGAAGCGGCTCGTGAGCGCGCTCACCGCGGCTCGGGCTCGCCTTCGAGGGCGCCGTCGGAGAGACGGCTGCGTATGACCCAGACCGGCACGAGCCGCTCGGCGGGCGCGACGCTCAGACTCGGCCAGGCGGTCGTCATTCGCCTGCCGGGCTGCTCGTACCGCGGCCGGCTTCTGAAGAAGAGCCGGCGTCGAGGCCGCAGCCGAGGAAGCGCGCTAGCATGACGGGGCGCCTAGCCGTCGACTTCGGCACGTCGAACACTGTCGTCGCCGTCTGGGACGAGGCGACCAAGGCGGGGCGCCCGCTGCGCATCCCCGGCTACTCGCGCTCGTTCGTGCAGGGCGAAGACGACGTACCCGTCGTCCCATCGCTCATCCACTACGCCGAGGACGGGCAGCGCTGGGTCGGAGACCAGGTGTTGCACCGCAACCTCCGCAAGTCGCGGGCGCACGTTCTGCTGGATGAAGCGCTACGTCGCGCAGCGCAGTCCCGGACGGTGCGAGTCGACGGCCGGGCGGTCTCCGCACTCCGAGGCGGGCCGAGACTTCCTCTCGAGCGTCCTGCTTCGGCGGCCGCGGAGGCTGGCATCGAGGACGAGGAGATCGTACTCACGGTGCCCGTCGAGTCGTTCGAGCACTACGAGGACTGGCTGGCGAGGTCGCGGTGCACGCCGGTCTGCCGCGCTTTCGGCTGATCGACGAGCCCTCGGCGGCGGCGCTCGGCCACGGGGCCCACATCCAGGCGAACGACGTCTACGTGATCTTCGATTTCGGCGGAGGCACGCTCGACGTGGCGGTCGTACTGATCGAGGAGGACGTCACCGAGAAGGGCCGGACGGCGCTGCCGGGTGCTCGGCAAGGCAGGGGCCGACTCGGGGGGCGCACACATCGACGGGCTCCTCTACCAGCACGTCCTGCAAGATCAATGGGCGCCAGGATCTGACGACGCCGTGCGCCGCGTCAGCAACGATCTACTCATCCAGTGCGAGGCGGCCAAGGAGCGGCTGTCGTTCGCCGAGCAGCGCCGAGATCGGCGTCGATGCATCCCGAGACGGGCGCGGTTCTCGGGCTGCGAACTGACTCGCACGGCATTCGAAGGAGCTCCTCGAGGAGCAGCGACGTCTACGCGCAGGTGGTGCGGACTCTGCGCAGGGCCATGAACGCGGCGCGCGAATCCGGCTACGGTGAGGAGCGACGTCAAGGCGGCTCTCATGGTCGGCGGCAGCAGCTTCATCCCGTCTGTGCAGCGCCTCGATGCGCCGCGAGTTCGGTGACCGCGTCCTGCTGGAGCGGCCGCTGGGACGCGGTCGCCCGAGGCGCCGCCGCGTTCGCCGCCGGCGTCGACTTCTACGACCACATCCAGCACGACTACGCGATCCGCTGCCTGAGGGCCGACAAGTGCGGCTACGAGTATCACCCGCTCGTGCGGCGCGGCACGCCCTATCCCTCGGCTGGACCCCTGGCGACGCTCACCGTGAAGGCGAGCTACGAGGGCCAGAGTCAGCTCGGCCTCGCCATCGCCGAGATGGGCGAGCAGCGCGGGCGCGGGCCTCGAACGCCGCTCGAGCTGGTCTTCGACCCGTCCGGCGCGGCGCGCGTCGTCGACGGTCTCCCCGGACGAGGAGGAGTCGCGCAGCGTGTTCTGGATGAACGAGGAGTCGCCGACGTTTCTGCACGCCGACCCCCCGGCGCAGAAGGGCGGCGAGGAGCGCTTCCGCGTCGACTTCGCCGTCGACGGCAACAAGCGCCTGCTGATCACGGTTCGCGACCTGATGACGGGCAAGATGACCCACCGCGACTACCCGGTGGTCAAGCTGACGTAGAGGCGCGCCGCGGGCGCCGTGAGCGCAAGCCGATCGAGGAGGGACGCCGTGTCGCACTTCACGCGACTGAAGACGAAGATGACGGTGCGCGAGCACCTGACAGGCGCGCTGGAAGACCTCGGCTACCAGTGCGAGGAAGGCGACGTCGAGATCCGCGGGTACGGCGGGAACCGCACCAAGGTGCAGATCAGGGTGCCCACGGCCAACGCCGGCTACGACATCGGCTTCACCGAGAGCGGCGGCTCCTACGCGCTGATCGCCGACTGGTGGGGCATCCAGGACGTGGAGCCGGAGGTCGTTCGTTCGCGACCTCACGAAGCGCTACGCGTACTGCGCCACGCGCGCCACGCTGGAGGAGCAGGGCTTCGCCCTCGTCGACGAGGAAGTCGCCCAGGACGGGCGCCTCCACCTGACCCTGCGGCGCACCGCGTAGCGGTCCCGAGAAGAGGAGGCGCGTCATGGAGATCCAGGAGATCGAGGTGTTCATCGACGCCGACGGCCAGGTCGAGATGAAGGTGCACGGCGTCAAGGGGACGTCCTGCCTCGACATCACGCGGCCGCTCGAAGAGGCGCTCGGCGGCGAAGTCGAGCTGCGCGAGATGACCCCTGAGGCCGAGGAGACCCTGAGCGACGAGGTCGAGGACCGGCAGCGGCAGCAGGGCCGGTAGGCGGTGGACGCGCGCGACGCCGGCGCGCTGCGCGTCCACGACTTCATGGCGAGAAGCCGAGCCAACGGCCCCGGGGGTCCGCGCCGTCCTGTGGCTGCAGGGTTGCTCGCTGGGCTGCCCCGGCTGCTTCAACCCGGGCACGCACTCCGCACGACGCCGGCGAGCGCGCGTCCGTCGATGAACTCTCGCGCGTCTCGCAGACCCGAGTCTCGGCATCGAGGGGCTCACCGTCTCGGGCGGGGAGCCGCTGGAGCAGGTGCGCCCGCTGCGCGCGCTGCTCGAGCGGCTGCGCCGCGAGACCTGAGCTGTCGGTCATCCTCTTCACCGGCTTCACCTGGGAGGAGGTGACGGCTTCCGCCGAGATGGCCGGCGTCCTGCCCTTCGTCGACTGTCCTCGTGGCGGGTCGCTACGACGCCGCCCACCGCCTCGCGCGCGGCCTGCGCGGCTCAGAGAACAAGACGACGCACTTCCTCACTGACCGCTATGCGGAGGATGACCTTGACGCCGTGCCCGCGGCCGAGATCGCGATAGGCGCCGATGGCGAGGTCGTCGTCACGGGCATGGACCCGCCGGACTTCGGTCTGCGGTGACGCGGCGGATCCTCTTCTGGCGGGTCTCAACCCTGCCGCAGAGCCACCGAGGCAACTGCCCTCGAGCTGCGCATCCTCCCGGGCGGCAAGCTGCAGGCGGAGCTTCGCGGCCTCGACGTCCACGACCCCACCAGCGGCGAGATCCGCAGCGACACCACCGACGAGATCGCTGGTTGGTTCGTCCACACCGATTGCAGCCAGGAAGGCTTACTTGCGCGCCACGCCAACTTCATCGGCGCCGACAAACTCAGCACGAAACTCCAGCCCGCGGCGAAGGCCGAGTTCAACGAGGCCACTCGATTGACCCCCCACTGCTCCGTGAGCCGCTCGTTCGACCCACCGTCAACCGGCAGGATCGCGGTGATGGCAATCAATCATTGCCGGGAGAAAGTCCTGATGGTGTATCCCGTCGTTGGGCCGAGATGACATCGAAAGCAGGGAAGAGGCGTCTCGAGTTGGCGCTGGACGAGCTTCGACAGGCAGTGGAGGCGCTGACTCCTCTTGGAGCCGAGCGAGATCCACGACGAGCGGGTCAGGACGTTTGGCAAGTCATCTGTCGCCAATGCCTTCGCGGTTGGGTCGAGGCGCTGTCGCGGGATCTCGACATCGCGCTGCGCGGACTTCGCGCTGCACGGGGTTCAGCCCAGTTCGACACTCGTGTTCGTCGATGCGAAGAGGCCCTGTGGCGGCTTGCGGCCGCACGGGAGAAGCTGCTGGCTGTGCTTGCGCTTTCAATCAACACGCCGGTTCTCGTGCCCTCGGACAAGTCAAGGACCGGCGTGCGGTTTCGAACGGATGTGAAGACGTTGGTGGCGCAACTCGAGGTAGTTGCATCGAAATCCTCGTCAGCGCAAGGGCTACTCGAAATCGTTGGGGCGACGAAGGACCATCGTGCGAGGGATCTACGTCACGCACTGGCTCACAAGCTCTCGTCAGCTGGTGCGATGGAGCCACTGGCCATCCTTGAGGAGCAGTACTTGGCCGACGGCTCGGTAGTGGGGTACGAGCATCCCTATCTCGTGGCGGCATCCGCGATGCCCCAAGGCAACAGCATCGCGCCTGAGGCGATGCTCGACGAGGCAGCCACGGCAGGCCGTGAGATGCTTGAGCTACTGGCGGAGGCCATGGGGCTGGCCGCGGCAGTCATGTCGGCTTTCGGGAAGCTGCACCCGCCTCGTCTCTGCATCTACGAGCGCGATAGCGCTGCTGCTTCCTGGCAACTGAGACGCTGGGACTAGGTGGCGCCGTGGCGTCAATGCTCGACATCGCTTGCTCTGGCTTCATCGCCAACACCGGCTTCGGCTGGTTCGCGCACTTCCTCCACCGCGCCGAGCCGCCGGACGAGGTCGACTTCTGGCAGCCCTCGCCGCCCGGCTTCAAGGCGATCCCGCCGGGCGCGCCGTTCTTCTTCCGTCTCGGCGCGCCCCACAAGGCCATCGCCGGCTACGGCTTCTTCGCTCGCTACGAGCGCGTGCCCGCATGGCTCGCATGGGAGTCTTCGGCGATGAACGGCCCAATCGCCGAGATAGCGGCGCGCATCGAGGCGATCCGCCGCCGCTCGGGGAGCACCCTCCTCACCCGTCCTCAGGACAACGAGGTCGGCTGCACCATGATCTCGCAGCCCGTCTTCTTCGCCCGCGGCGACTGGGTAGCCGACCACGCCGACTGGCACCCGCGCATCCAGGGTGGCAAGACCATCGACGTCTCGCCGGTGACGGCCAGCGCATCCTCGCCGAGTGCCTTGAGCGCACGGCGCGGCTTCGGCCGGAGGCGGAGCCGCTCGCAGACGACCTCCACCGCTTCGGCGCGCCGCAGATCGTGCAGCCACGCCTCGGCCAGGGCACCTTCCGCGTCGCCGTCACCAGCGCCTACGGCGTCTGCGCCGCCCTCGGGCAATCACTCGCTGCCCGCGCTCGAGGCCGCGCACGTGCGCCCGTACGCGGACGGCGGCGCGCACGCCCTACCCAACGGGCTGCGCTGCGCGCCGACATCCACCGCCTCTACGACGCCGGCTACGTCACCGTCACGCCGGACTACCGCTTCCGCGTCAGCCACGACTCGCCGACGATTCCACAACGGCCGCGAGTACGAGCGCTTCGCCGGCCGCGCCATCACCGTACCGCGCACCCTCCCCGACCAGCCCAACCCCGAGCTGCTCGACTGGCACGCAGTGGAGGTGTTCCAGGGGTGACAGACGAAGCCGTTGTCACCCACGCGCTCGCCGCTGGACTGGCGCGACCTCACCGCGGGAGGCGAGCGCCACTGGAAGAACGACCATTCTGCCAAGTGCCTCGCGGAATGTTGGGACGCCGCTGGCGACTTCCCGCAAGGGGTGAAAGGGGCCCTATCGTCAGGCGGCGACCATGCGCTGAAGACGGCCAGACTGCTTCTCGCTATCCCTGAATGGCAGGTGCATCTTCCCGGCGGCGGCCACCCGTCCCAAAACGACCTGTTCTGCCTTGGAGTCGTCGAGCGAGATGGCTGCCCGGGAGCTCCTGGTCGTGATGGTCGAGGGAAGGCTCAGGAATCGTTCGGGCCGACGGTGGAGACTGGCGTGCAAAGCCGAGCCCCGGCAGAGATCGGCGTCTGACGTCACTGACGACACTGCTCGGCCTTTCCGATGTGACGGAAGAGGTGATTGGCAAGATCCGCTACCAGCTGCTCCATCGCACCGCGTTCCGCCTTTCTCACCGCGCGCGAGTTCACTGCGCCGACGGCGCTTGTCCTATGGCTTCGACTTCCACCCCCAAGGTCGTTCACGGACTTCGAACGTTTCGTTCGGCTTCTCGGTCTGGCGGCGGCGCGAGGCGCAGTCGTGGGTCCGACAGAGCTGGACGGAATCGCGACCTTCTTCGGGTGGGTGGACGAATCAGCGGCGTCACGATTCTCGGCATCGACTGCGCCACCCAGCCCGCCAAGACCGGGCTGTCCCTCGGCCACTTGTCGTCCACACCGGCAACCGCGCCAAGGTGAGACGCCTTGAGGCATGGGTGCGGGCCACGCAGATGCTAGTGCTGCCGCTGGGTAGGAACCGTGGGGGAATTGCGGTGCACCCTCGAGGGGAACACCCTGAGACGGCCGGATGCTTCCGGCCGTTTCCTTCTTGTCGGCGCTTGCGGGGGCGTGTCGAGCATCACGCAATCCCCCAGACCGGACGCCGGCAATCCCCCCCCCGGAATCAGTGGCCGAACTGCGCCGGCATGCGCAAAGAGGAGAACGCGTGCCCAAGTTGCTGACGCCTGAACAAGCGGCGAGAGCCATCTACTTCGATTTCGAGGGCTGCGTGAAGAGGCCCCGTCGCTGCTGGGGTGGTCGTTCGTGCAGGACGACGGTACCGAGCAGTTCTGCCAGCAGATCGTCGAGGGCGCCCTGGCAAGCGCCGCGCGCACGGTGCCGCACACCGCCGGCGCGGCGAGATGCGGGCGATCGACGTTGCATGAGGCGGTCACTTGTCTGGTCGCCATCGCCGAGGAGCAGGACCGGCTGCTCGTCTCGTGGGCCCATCATGACCTGGACATGATCGAGCAGCACGTCGCCGACCGCGAGCTGTTCGAGCGCGCGCGGCTCCGCTTCAAGAACGCCCTGCCGACCGCCAAGCGCTGGCGAAAGAGCGTCCATCCCGACCTGGAGCTGAAGCGGACGTGGGGTGGAAGAACAAGCTCGCCGTCTACTGCGATCTCATGGACATCCACGTGCCGGAGAAGTACGGCAAGAACGTCGCCGCCAAAGGCATCAAGGCCATGCGCGCAGCCATCGGGACGTACGGCAGCTACTCCCAGATCACGGCCGATGGCAAGCCGGCGAAGGACGCCTGGAAGGCGGTCCTTGGGCACAACCGGCTCGACTGCAGGAACGCCCGCGAGGTGGTGACCCGCGCGGCGGAAGAGAGCGCGGAGATCGAGCGACCCGACCTGCCCTTGCCGCGCTCCACCGCCAGCCGCAGCCTGTGCACGAGTGATTCGAGAGCGGCGATCTGATCGCGGCCGTGCCTTCTCGCGTCCTCGAGGGTGTCGAACACAGCCTTCGCCACCGCGACGCCGTCGGCGAACGTGGCGACCAGGGTCGCTTGCTCAGGCGTCGCGACGCCGGCGCCCACGAAGACGGGCAATGCGCTCTTGCGCCGCACATGTTCCAGGAATCCGGCAAGGTCCTCGAACACTGCCGGATCCGTGGGCGGGCGGTCTTGACGCCGACCGCGTAGGTGAAGCCGCTGCCGTGGCAGCAGGCGTCCTCGAAGTGTTGTGGTTCCATGACGGGAGCGACGAAGTTGATGGCGGCGAGGTCCGCGCCGCAGGCCTCGGCGAACCGCTGGGCATGCCCTTCCGCGTGGGCGAGGCGATGCCGGCGATGCCCGCGCTCACGCAGGCGGGGACAAGTCGCCACGGTTGTGCTGCGGTGATGGCGAAGTCGTGAACGACGTGATCGTCAGCCCACAGCAGGCAGGGGACGTCCACCTCACGCGCCACTGCACCAATGGCCTCGACGATGGGTCCGGGATGTGGGGAAAGCGAGTCTGGAACTCGAGGAGATCGGCTCCCCCCGCCACGCTGGCCCGCGCGGCGGCGACGGCCCACTCCGCGTCGCGCACCAAAGGCAGACACACGAGCAGCGCAGCGCGCCCCTCCGCCTTGGCCGCGCGGAGCGCCTCTTCGATTCGCTGTGGGCCGGTGTCCATGACGGCACTGTACTCTGTGGGTGTGACGTCAAAGAGCCTCAGGGGGTGCCTTCGACTTGTGCTACCACTGCGTAGTCCGGTCCAAGCCGATCGCTGATGCCACGGCAAGTCGACACCGTCTCCTTCAGGTGCGATGGCGTGTTCGTCAACCTGAAGAAGTTGGCCACCGTGATGGCCGAGAAGTTGACCACCTAGTTTGTCTTTGACCTTGGTCTCGTGAGCCTGCCGCCGCCGCGTTTCGCGCCGCCGCGCGACCCCTTGCCCGACCCACTCTGGTCGCTCTTCCCGGCCACGTGGCAAGTCGCTCAGAACCCGGTGGGTCGGCGCCGACAGTCGGGAGCCGTGCGCGAAGGGCGCCTGCGATCCCGATCGCCAGAGCGGCGGCACGCCGTG
>CAVPIV010000007.1:0-148066 GCA_963705085.1 uncultured Thermoleophilia bacterium
ACCAATTCGGAAAAATGGTTTTTGAAAATATTTGTTCCATTTAGACACTCCAGAACACAATTTTATTAGTAGATATCTTATCAAATGATTATTTTACTGCGTATTAGTTAACGAAAGCTATGACTAGCTTAAGAAATTACATTTCCCCTTTTAATATAATCCTTTTGGGAAGTGCAGTGTTAACGGGAAAAGTGAATGCTACTCTTCTCATATCACTTTAATAACTATGAGTCTAAATACGAAAAATTGTACTTATTCAGGCTGCAACCATCCAATTTATTCACCACATGACGAAAATTATTGTCTGGGACATGCCCCAGTAGAAAATAAGCAAATTAGCATCGACGATTTTTATCGCTTCATTAATGATAAAATACGTGGTAACGATTTGAATTTTGATGGTTTTGTTTTTTGGGGACATCGTTTCTTAAATACGAGAGAATTCTCAAATATCTTATTTGAGTTGAAGTTTACTAATTGTGAATTTCATCGAGAGCACCCAGAAAACGAAAGTGAAGATTGCCTTGAGTTTATAAATATGCAGTTTAATAAAACTTTAGATTTTAGTGGGAGTAAATTCTTTGGAAGCGTAAGTTTTACAAATTGCAACATTGATAAAGAAATTATTTTCAACGGAGTTTTAATATCAGGACAATTACAGATTACTAAAGGGAGTCTTAATAAAATATCAATTAAGCATTCGAAGTTTGAAAATCATTTTAAAGTTGCTCTATTAAATAACATAAATATTAATGAGGATTTTGAAATAGATGATTCAGAATTCCGTGGAATGTTTCAAGTTGTAAACCAGAGATTAAATAAAAAACTAACCATCATAAATTCACACTTCCATAAAAGTTTTTCCATCAATAATTCGGAAATCAAATCAAATCTAGAAATTAAAGATTGTAACTTCTATAGTACTGTATACTTTGAAGACGCTAAATTAAATGGTGTATCGTATTTCATTAGAAGCACTTTCCATCAAGATACCTCTTATAAAAATTGTGAATTTTTTAGGTCTGTACATTTTGAAGCATGTCCATTTAGAGAAAAAGTAATATTTAATGATGCCAAATTTTCGATTTTAGCAGAATGGAAAGAAGTGACATTTAATGAGGTTTCGTTCTTTCAAACCAGCTTCAAAAAATATTGTACCATAATTAACTCAGAAATTACCAATTCATGTCAATTTCATAAAACTATTATTGATGATACATTTGATTTCAACTCTAATAAAATCAACGGAACTACTGTCTTTGAAAACTTAACTCTAAATGAAAAAACTGTCAGTAATTTCAAAGAGATTAGTTTAACTCATGATGCAAGAGTATTTTTCAAGAATATTACATTTCCACCATTTAGGACTCATTTCGAAGGTTGGTCTAGTTTTGCCCAAGAAAATTCAATGCAATGATTGGTTTCCGAAGTTGTAATATAAAGGATGTTTATTTCATAGATAACGATTTATCGCTATTCTCTTTTTTAAAAGTGCCTTTGATAATGCAATCTTTATCTCAAATAAGTGGAATGAAAAATAGAAAAACTATTTAAAATATTTCCTTATAAACGACGCAATATAATATTTGAAGATTATTATTTTGATTATGTAAGTAAACTTGATATAGAGAGTCAAAAGACATCAACAGACTATTATATGTTGAATGACTTAGTAGACCATGAAGAAATTGCAACTCTTTATCGTCGATTTAAAGTAGCTTTAGACAACACTAAGGATTATGAACAAGCAGGTTGGTTTTATTTCAATGAGTTCGAGATGAAGCGAAGAGCAATCGGTTTGAAATCAAAAATAGAAAGAAGTACTTTTTGCTAATCGGATTAAACGAAAAAAAATCTTGAGAAAAAAGTATTTGTTTATATCTATATATAAATTATTTGCAGGGTATGGAGAAAAACCACTTATGGAGCTTTTATTGGTTATTTTATTTATTTTATTCTTTACAATATCGAATTTATTGACTGGAATTAAAGTTAATTCAGACAAGTTAGTGAATTATGAATTAATTTTCATTAAATGATTTCTCAACTTTATTCACCTCCAGCTTTTGGATTGATTTTGCTTATTCATTCATATTTACACTCTATCGAATATTCCCGTGGGTTATTTACCAGTTCCGAAAGAACAGTTTTTACCAATTGGTGCAGATGGATACTTACTTGCTTTTCTCAACACTGGTAGTACTCATCCTTTTTATTACATTTATTGGTGTTGGACTTAAACGAATTTTTAGAAGGTTTTAAATGAAACGTGATACAGAAATATCTCAGGAAGTAAATCTAATTTGGAATACTGCTAATGATGTTCTTAGGGATATTTTTAAGAGAACTGAATACCCAGATATAATTTATCCTATGGTTTTAATCCGCAGAATTGAAGCGGTCTTGATAAGTAAAACAGATGAAATTAAAGAACGATATAAAAGACAATTAGAAAAACTATCTTCCACAGCACGTAAAAGCTTCTTAAATGATAAACTTATCGGGGAAATCAAATTTACAAATACATCTAAGTACACATTATTAAAACTACATAATGAGGGTGAAAATTCAATAAAGAATAATTTTATTAATTATCTCAATGGATACTCAGATAACATAAAGAAAATAATTGACCGCTCTGGAATTCGTACTCACATTAATAAACTACAAGAAGAAAATATCCTTTTTCCCCTTAATAGGTGATTTTGCACATCTAGAACTTGAACCCGATAAAGTCAGTAACATAAAGATGGGTTACATATTTGAAGAACTAGTCAGGAAATTTTCTGAAGCTAACAATGAGGAAGCTGGAGAACATTATACTCCTAGAGAAGTAATTGACCTTATGGTTCAACTATTAGATATTAGATGAACAAAAGATTAAAGATGGAGAGCTTAGTAACTATTTATGATTCTGCTTGCGGTAGTGGGGGAATGCTAACAGGTGCTAAGGAATTCATTCTAGGAAAAAATAAATCGCAAATGCAAATGTTGTTCTATCAGGTCAGGAAGTTAATGATAAAACATGGGCAGTTTGTGAGGCAGACCTAATATTAAAAGGTGAACAAGCGAAAATTATTAAAGGTGATACTCTATATGAAGATGGAACAATTGGGGAGCAATTTGATTACATGCTAAGCAATCCACCTTACGGAAAAAGCTGGAAGTAAAATAAAAATTAAAGTCTTACTAACAGTAATGGAAGATTCGATGTGGGACAACCAAGGAGCTAGCGATGGTCAATTGCTCTTTACCTTCACATGATTAGTAAAATGAAACCAGCTGAATTAGGTGGTTCTGCAATTGTTGTTGTTCATAATGGTTCTCCTTTATTTATTGGAGATGCTGGGGGTGAAGAAAGTGAAATAAGAAAATTCATTTTAGAAAATGATTGGCTCGAAGCTATAGTTGCACTTCCAACTAATCTTATTTTACAACACAGGTATTGCAACTTATTTATGGATTATAAGAAATAACAAACCAGCGAAACGTAAAGGTAAAATTCAACTTATAAATGCTGTTGATTTTTGGAAACCAATGAAGAGAAGTTTAGGAGATAAGAGAAGAGCATACACGATGGTTGGGAAGGAAATAAAGATAATCCAGTTTATAATCCTGAAAACGACCAAATAGCTGAGATTGTAAGAATCCACAAAGAATTTAAGGAAGGAACTTATTGTAAAATATTTGAGATAGAAGATTTTGCATTTAGGAAAGTATACTTGGATTTGGAAGAAGTTGACGAAGATGGAAACCCAGTATTTGAAGAAAAAGAAGTTACAGTTGCCCAAAACAAACTTAATGATACATTGCTTTTAGAAACGTTTGAAGAAGAACAAAACTTAATAGAGTTAAAAAACAAAAGAGGAAGACAGGCGAATTTGTTTTCCGATTGAACCCAAAAGTGAATTTGTTGAAAAATATAAAACTTCAGATAGCGAGATAAAAATTCAAAAAACATTAATGGTAATAGCTTATCATTGAAAACTGTAATAAGAATTCCCAAGATTGTTAAAGATACAGAATACATTCCTTGGAAAGATGATAAGATTGCATTCTTAAAAAAAGAAGTAGAGAAGAAATGGGTTATAACTAATGAAGAGAAAGGATATGAGATTCCATTTAACAAAACATTTTTATGTTTATCAACCTTTACGTGAAGTTTCAGTAGTAACTAATGAGATTACATGTTTAGAAATTGAGGGTTCTAAATTATTAAATGAATTGGGAATTAAGCTTTGATAACTTATGAAAAATATAAAAACAGTGGAATTGAATTGATTGGTTTAATACCCGAACATTGGAAGATTGTTAGAATTAAAAATTATGTGAATTAGGGAGAGGTGAGTTATAAGTAATGAGGAAATTTTTGATAATCCAGGCGATTTTCCAGTATATAGCTCTCAGACAGAGGAAGAAGGTATAATGGGATATTTATCCGCATATGATTTTAAGGGGCAATATATTATTTGGACGACAGATGGTGCGAATGCTGGAACTGTATCATATCGTGATGGCAAATTCAGTTGTACAAATGTTTGTGGAACATTACTTAGTAATCAACGAAAAATATTACCACAATTTTTACCATACATATTAAATTTGATTACTCATTACTATGTAAGAGTTAATATCAATCCGAAATTAATGAACGATATGATGGCGCAAATAGAAATCTGTCTGCCACTGCTAGAAGAACAAAAATTCATAAATAAATATTTAGAGAATACACGCAAATAATTGATAATCTTATTTCTAATAAAAAAGAACAGATTGAAAAACTTAACGAGTTAAGACAAATTGAAATAAAGAATGCAGTTACAAAGGGATTAAATCCTAATGTAAAATTAAAAAACAGTGGAATTGATTGGCTTGGAAAAATTCCAGAGCAATGGGGAATAAATAGAATAAAAAATTTTCAAAATTATTAAGTGGTTCATCCATCAAGTTCGATAGAAGAATATGGGATGGAGAAATTATATGGATTATTTCCACTGATACAATAGAATTAGAAAAAGTTCATAAGAGATTCTGAACAATTAAAATGAGATATATAATAGTTGCGGTACAACTCAAATTAAAGGTGCAATTATTTTAACCATCGTTGCCCCAATTGGAAATCTTAATGTCTGATATAGAATTGTGTACTAACCAGGGATGTAAAAGTGTGGCTTTTTCACGATTAAAATTAGAATATCTATCAAAATAGTTATAATTATTTGATACAGTTTAACTTATCCTACTAATAAGAGTTAAATGCCATTCAAGGGTTAATGGAACAGAGTTTTTGGCATATATAACCGAAAGTTTAGCTTCAGTTCAAAATACTGATTCCCCAACATAGAAGAACAAAAACAAATCGCCAAATACTTGGATGAGAAAACAAATTACATAGATAGGTGCTCTGATTGACAATTCAATAGAAGATCCAAATTTAAAATTCCAAGAACTTAGAAAAATAAAAATTTATCAAGCTGTTACAGGAAAAATAAAGGTCACTGCCAATGACAGCACAACGTAAAGACTGGGAAAAAGAATTAGAAAAGCATTTTTGTCATAAACTTGACATCAATGGTAAGTATAAACTTTTTATTGATAGTGAAATATCTGTAGATAAAGAACTATGCTTGCATTGGGAAATGTTAGAAGATTTTCTTAGAGATACTCAATAAGAAATATTTAACGATAGTTAAAGCAGAACTTGGTTATGATTGGAAAAAGGAAATTGGTCAAAAAGATAAATGAAGAACTAAATAAAAAACCTTTATTTCAAGTTCTAATAGATGGATTAAAAGTAAATACCCACCATTTAGATTTAGCATATTTCAAACCAGCCACAGATAATAATCCCGAAGAAATAGAACGATATAAGAAAAATCTTTTTAGTGCTATAAGACAATATCATTTTAGCAGTAAAGCAAACGTAAGAGAAGAATAGATGAAAGACAAAGCATTGATATAGTAATTTGTCTTAATGGATTTGCAATAATCACAATTGAATTAAAACATACTTGGCTGGACAAGATGTTGAAGATGCTGTTCAGCAATACTGTTCAAGAGAAACCACTCTTCCACTATTTAATAGTGCATTTGTTCACATTGCTGCGGATGATGAAAAAGCAAAAATAGCTACTACATTCAGTCAACCACCTATCAAAGAAGACTTTAGAGATTTTAATACTGGTTTAGTGAATATTAAACCGAATGATGAGGAATATGCAATTCATTATTTGTATGATGAAATATTGCTACCTGAAAACATCCTGAATTTTATAGAACATTATTTATACGGCACAAAAGAGAAATGGATATTTCCACGATATCATCAGCAAAGATGTGTTAAGAGAGTATTTAATGATATTGTAAGAGAATATAAGAAGAATAAAGAATTAAATCTGCGATATTTAATTCAACATTCAGCTGGTAGTGGAAAGAGTAATACAATTGTTTGGTTAGTACAGAACCTTAAGAATACTTCACATTGAGAACGAAAAACTATTTAACCATATCATTGTATTGACACATAGAATAAATTTAGATGACCAAATAAGTAAAGACTTTATAAAAGCAATAGGTCAGACAGGTGTAGTTGCGTATTGTGAAAATTCAAATGATTTAAAATTAGCATTAGGAATTGAAAGTTGAGGAGTATCGAAATCCAGAAATTCCTCGAAATGCTCAGGTGATTGTGACTATCTTACATAAATTTTCTTTCCTTAAAAGATATTTCAGACCAGACGAATAAAAAAATATGTTTTATAATTGATGAAGCACATACCAGTCAGGAAGGGAAACTTCACGAAACTATGGTTGAATATTTGATGAGTAACAGGAGCAACCATAAACAAAAACAAGAAGAAGTAATTGATGACCAAGAAGAATTAGTCGAGGAAATTTCTCGTAAGGAATTTCCTAACCTTACTTTTATTGCATTAACTGCTACTCCATCCGATAAAACATTGAGAAGTTTGGTCAGAAGGAAAATGATAATAATGGGTTGCCATTTGATAATTACTCAATGGATGAAGCAATAAAAGAAGGTTACATAATGGATGTAGCAAAGAATATCATCCCTTATGAAACTCTTTATGAGTTAAACTATGATTATAAGAGTGATAGGGAATATCCTTCTTTGCAAATTTATAGGGCATTAAAACTAAAAGCATTTGAAGATGATGAAGTAATTAAAGAAAAATGCAAAATCATTGTTCAAATATTTCATAGACCATACAGCAGAGAAAATTGAAGGTAAAGCAAAATCAATGGTTGTTACTTCAAGTCGTCTCAGTGCTGTAAAATATAAACTTTTTTTAGATGAAGAATTAAAGAGAAGAAATCTAAAATGGAAATCGTTGGTTGCTTTTTCTGGACAAATAAACTACAACAATAAGTCCTATTCAGAAACGGAAATGAATAGAATAAACAATCCACAAGTCATTAAAGATTGAAGATTGTTTTAACCAGAACGATGATATAAGATTTCTAATTGTTGCAAATAAGTTTCAGGTTGGTTTTAGTGAGAGCTTACTCCATACAATGTTCTTGGACAAAGCAGTCAGTGATAGAAATGCAGTGCAAACAATAAGCAGATTAAATAGAATTCATCCTCCGCACAAAGATGATACACTAACTGTTGATTTCACAAATTCCTATGATGAAATAATAAAAGCATTTAGAAAATATCAGAGATGGGGTTGAAGGTCATAAAGATGCTAATCCAAAAGATTTATTCACACTTAAAGCGGAATTATTGAAGAAGGGTATATTCACCCTAGAAGATATTGAGCAGACTGTCAAATTATTTAAGAGCTCTAATAAGGAAGATATCGTCCATTTAACCGCATTGCTAACTAAGATAAAAGGTATTCTTGAAGCTAAACAGGATATAGATAAAAGAAGAGAATTTAGAACTTTGTTATCACGTTATGTAAGCTTATTCAGTTATATAAAATCTCTTTTCCGCATCCCGCAGCAAGAACTCCATGATTTCAACCTATTTGCTCATTTACTTTATCGTAAGCTTGACCCGACCATGAGTGCTGAGGACTTACAAAAAGAGATAGAGCATGTGAAATTAAAATCGTATGATATTACAGAACTGGAAGTAAAACACGAAGATGAACCAACTGATATTGCTGGAGGTGGTGAGAAAAAAGATGGAAGCATTACCTATGTCAAAAACGTAGCAACAGTTGAGGAAATTGTGATTGCTATAAATCTAAGATTCAAAGAAAGGGTATCCCCCGAAGGTGTTAAGGTAATTGAAGGATATCTTCAATCTCTGCATAAGGAAGATGAGTTGAAAACCACAATTAAAAATAACTTGAATAAAGATGAACGACAGGTTTATGAATTAGTGGTCAAAGGAATGTTAGAAAGAATTTATATGGATTACTTAGTAGAAAAATCACCAGAGCATTTTGAAGAATTAGCTGAAGAAAATATTCAAAGTTTTATAAATCAAGGTGCATATAAAATGTTAAGGGAGATAGCGAGAGCAGCGTAAACACAATTTTTAAGATATTAATTACAATAAAACAAATTTTAAGAGTAAATGGCTATGGCAATTGAATGGTTCGGTATAGTTAAAGAAATCCCATCATTACTAAAAGACCTCGGAAAACTAATAAAGAACAACCGCAGAACTAAAGACCTCTTGTTACGAGAACTAAAACTAAACATCAAATCATTTGAAACAGCATTTAAATCTAAAGCTAATTACGATAAACTCGCTGAATTGCTATCAAATGATAAAATTAAAGAAGCTAGAAATGAAAGCTTTAATTTTAATAACATTAAAAAAGGTAAAATTGAATTAAAGCATGTTCGTGATGAAAGGAATAAAAGATACATCGGTAAAACTTGTGAATGGCTCTTTAAGAATATTGATGAGAAAATTGAAGAATTAAAGCGATTAAAGAAATATCATTCCACACTTGAAAATATTGACCAAACAAATATATCGCTTCAATTCTCAAATTTATTCTACAAGATGAAATTGCTAATAGATTTTATTAAATAACTGTAAAAATAAAGATAGATGTTATAAGATTAAGTAATAAAAAATGCAAAAAAAATAATGGGGTATTTTTATGAAACTTGGTGAACTTAAAAAAGTAGATTTAAGGGAAGTGTGGCAACATGAAGAATATGGTTTCTCTAAATGGCTTACAGAGGAAAAAAATATAGAACTACTAAGTAGAGAAATTGGGATTGAGTTTGATAATGTTCAAACCGAAGCACCAACAGGAAGATACAGTGTTGATATCCTTGCTGAAGAAGAAGCAACTGGAAGAAAGATAATAATTGAAAATCAACTTGAAATTACTGACCATGACCATCTTGGAAAGATTATTACATATGCTTCAGGTTATGATGCAGATATTATCATATGGTTAGTTAGAGAGTTTCGTGAAGAACATAAACAAGCAATTGATTGGTTGAATGAGAAGACCGAGTCTAAAATAAATTTCTTTTTAATCCGAGTGGAACTTTGGCAGATAGAAAATTCACCTATTGCTCCTAAATTCAATATAATCTCACAACCTAATGATTGGGCAAAAACATTAAGAGACTCTAAGGTGAGTGGTCAGTTATCTGAAACTAAAATGATGCAATTAGATTTCTGGAGTAAATTTAAATCATACTGTGAAGAACAAAAAACAAAATTAAAACTGCGTAAAGTTCAACCTCAACATTGGTACGATTTAAGTTATGGAAGTTCAACTGCACACTTGAGTCTAACTATAAATACTCAGAATAATCAACTCGGTTGTGAAATTTATATTCCAAATTCGAAAGAAACATTCGAATATTTGAAAACAAAAAAGGAATTAATTGAAAAGGAAATTGGGACTCAACTCGAATGGATGGATTTACCAGAGAAAAAAGCATGTAGAATTAAAATTGTTAACGGTGCAACCATCGAGGATGAAGGGAAATGGTTAGAGTATTTTGAATGGATGAAATCGAAAGCAGAACTATTCCAAAGAGTATTTATTAAATACAAAATCAAGGATTATAACTCGGTTAAATAACATTTTCCAAAACGAATTTACCAACTAATTTTATTATAAAGTTCTAAAAGGTATTGACCTTTATTTTTATTGTATTCAGCAACAAAATTAATCTTGCCTCTCAATGATTGTTGAATGTCTTTTGATTTGAACTCCTCTTTATAGATTTCATAAGCATCTTTCCTTCCTAATTGAATGAAAGCAAATAAAATGTTCTCAATCTTTTCAAATATGAGGAGAGGAACTTCTGGTTTATTTTTCTTTACATCAAGACCAACAACGACTATATCCTTTTTCTTGTCTATTCTTCTTGTGAATTTCTTTTTTTTGCTATTTATTCTAAATCCTCTATACTTAATAGAAGTATCGATTTTAGATACAGCTTGTTGCAGATTATCAATTCTACCAGATATTATTATATCATCTATCCATCTTGTTCTAGATAACGAATATTTTTTACATATGTTTTCTTGCTCAATATCTAGTTTCCATAGTACAAGATTACTGATTATCGGACTTGTTGGGTATCCTTGCGGTAAGTAACCATTTAAAGTGACTATGTCTGCAAGTAAATTAGAAACATATTCCGTGCACCCAGACTCAATAAAAAATTTTTGAACGGTTTCAAAAGTGACACTGGGAAAAAAATCTTTTATATCTACTTGATAAATAGCTTCTTTACCGCAATGGAATCTTACCATATCAAAAAGATTCTTATCAATTATTCCACCACATACACTCTGAGGGAATTTTGCTCTACGCATTAAGACACCATGAAACAACTTTAATAATTTTTTATAGTCACCGATAGGATATTCAATCTCTCGGAATGATCGCTCAGATGCGCCTCCTGCCGCCGGGCTCGCCGATCGTCTGGTTGTCGCGGACGTCACGGCGGATGAAGCGTGCGCCCGCTCGCTCGTACAGGCATGCGACGCGGTCCTCCCCGCCTGCGAAGACGAGCGAACGCTCGCGTGGCTGGCCCGGCGCGTCCCGGCCTGGGGCAGACCGCTGCTCTTCGACCCGGGCGCCTACGGCGTCACGCGCTCGAAGCGCCTGTCGCACGATCTGTTCGACAGCCTCGGCGTGCCGCGGCCGGCGTCGTGGCCCGGCTGCGGCTATCCGGTCGTGGTCAAGCCCGATGCTTCGAGCGGGAGCCGGGGCGTGACCGTCGCCCGGGACGAAGTCGCGCTGGCCAAGGCGAGAGCGGAGCTCGCCGACGAGGGACAGGACGCAGTCGTCGAGCAGTACGTGGACGGCCCGTCGCTCTCGCTCGAGGTCTTGGCCTGGCATGGGCGGGTCGTGCCGCTGGTGGTGACCGGACTCGAGTTCGACGCGGTCCACGACTGCAAACGCGTCGTGGCTCCGGTCGGCGAGGCCCCATCGGCGCCCGGCGAGGGCGCGGGCCCAGGTGCATATGCCGCCGAGCGGTACTGGGCGCGAGCCGTTGCGCCCGGTACCGCCGAGCGGCTCGTGACCTTCGGTCGGCGTTTGGCCGCAGGCCTGGGGCTCAACGGCGTGATGGACGTCGAGGTCGTCGTCGGGGAGGATGCCGACATGCGTGTGCTGGAGATCGACGCCCGGCTGCCCAGCCAGACGCCGACTGTGGTTCTCTGGTCGAGCGGGCTGAACATCGTCGAGCTGCTCGTCGGGATGGCGCGCTACGGCGTGCCCGGCGCCGTCCGGCGTGATGCGAGGCGGGCCTGCGTGTACCAGCACATCCAGGCGCGCGAGGGACGCCTGGCCGTTGTCGGCGAGCACGCGCTGGTGCGGGCCCGCCCGTTGAGCCTCGTCGCCGGATTCTACGGCGCCGACGAGGCGCTCACCGATCGGGATTCGACAGGGGCACCCTGGGTTGCGACGCTCATTGTCACCGGAACTACGACGACTGAGGCCGCGGCGCGCGCCGCGCGGGTCGTCGAACGGATCGCCCGCCTCGACGGTCTCGATCTGCGGCCCGAGAGCCTGCCGGCCGGGCCGCCGGAGCGGCCGTGACCGGCCACCAGCCGCCGGCGCGTCGAGGCCGCAGCACCCGGCGGTGAGACCGCGGCATCGCGGGCAGACCCCGGTCGGCGGTCGCGCGCCCGGTGCGGTAGTATGGCCACGTCGCGCCCGCCGGGCGCGAGGCCGTCGACGAGTGCGCCGCGGGGGGTCGATCGGAAGGATCAGCGTGGGCTCTAAACCCACGCAGGCGGGTGTGACTCCCGCACTCCCCGCCACTTCATCCGGAGAGATGGCGGCTACTGGGCGAAGGTCACCGGAATCCGCACCTCGTTCAGGCGCGATCCGTCCTCCATGGAGACCTCGTAGACGATGAGCGTCCCGCTCGTGGCCGCCGTTGTGTAGGCGATGACCTTGCGGAAGTCGCCGCGCCCGGGTCCTCCCTCCGACGCCTGAACAGACGTACGGACGATGCGGCGCCCGCTATCGTCGCGCAGCTCCGCCATGAAGGATCCCTCGAAGACGCTCGCCGTTCCGCGCAGCGCGAAGGGGTTCGCGAGCGCAGCGCCGACACCCGGATACTCGACGAAGATCGCCGGCTCGAAGTCCGCCCAGTCGCCGCGTGTCTGCGGCGGCGAGACGGCGACGCCCTCGCCGCCGAGTTCCGTGATGGGCTGGCCGTCGAGCGAGAAGCTCACCGCGTCGACGGTCGGGAACTGCGTGAGCGTGTACACGACCTGTGCGATGCGGCCCATCATCGAGAGGGAGCCGCCGCCAGAACCGTACGCCGACGTGAGGTCGACGAAGGCGACCCCGTCGCGGATGGCGACGCCGAGCAGCTCGGTCCCGTCGGGGATGGTCGTGCCAAGGCCCGCGTCTCGTTCCTCGTCCGTTGGTCCGGCACACAGTTCGCGCAGCGCGGCGGCGGCGACGCCCTTCGTCATCGGCACGCGGCGGTCCGCGACCCCGAGCTTCTCGCCGCGCAGGAAGTAGACCGAGACCCGGGTCGTCTCGGCGGTCGTCGCCGAGGGCGTCGGTGTGGGAGGCGACGACGGCGTCGAGGCTGCGGTCACTGTGACGGTCGGCTCCGGCGACGACCCGTCACTCCCGCCGCAGGCGATCAGTGCGACAGCGACGAGCGCGGTGGCGACCAGCAGCGCCGGACGGAGGCGGGTTGATGCGCGGGTCAGATGGTGTCTCATGGCCACCTCAGGTCGTTGCCGGTCAAGCTGAGGGTTCGTCGCGCCGGCCTGGCATCCTGCCGGCGGTGGTACACTCGGGCGCGGCCATGCCGACGGATCCCAACAAGGCCCGCTACTACCGCAAGCAGGTTCCCCTCTTCCGGCTCGTCGAGAAGATGAAGCTGTGGCCGTCGCGACGCGGCATCCTGCACGGAGTGAGAGAGTTCGACCAGCGCGGTGCGTACGCGGTCGTGATCACACACTGCGGCAAGCACATGGTCGTCCACGACTCCAAGACCAGTCGCGCGGCGCGCTGGCTGCGCAACAAGTGGTTCGCCGAAGCGTGCCCGGACTGTCACATACCGGCGTGGAAGCTGCAGAAGTACGCGGCCACTCAGTTCCGTCGCGGCTACGGGTCGCATCTCGGCAGCGATTGATGCCTCGCCGAGGTAGCCAAACCCCGGCCGTCGCGGGTGCGCGAAGAAGCTACAGATTGAGGCGCACGCCGTCCGCGTACATGAGACTGCGGCCGGCGCGCTCGATGTTCTGGTAGCCCTCGCGAGCCATCAGGAGCCGCTCGAGGCCGAAGCCGAGCCCGACCCACGGCTCGACGATTCCCCAGGCGCCGTCGAGCTGGTTCGGGCCCATCCCCGCGGAGCACACCTCCGTGCCGGCTACCTCGACATCGAGCATCTCGCCGTACACCTCCGACGTGCTGGGCACGACCTCGTACGCCGGGATGCCGGCGGCGTCCATCACGGCGCCGGCGAGCGTCTCCAGGCGGGCCCGGGCCGACGCGGCCGGAGACCCGAGTTCGACGAGGTTCAGCATGGTGAACTCGTTCAGATGGCTTGCCCCCTGGGTGTCGCGACGGAAGCACGTGCCCACCTCGAAGACGCGCACGGGCCGCCGCCAGACGCGTCCCAGGCGGCGGAGCATGGTGTAGAGGTTGGGCGCCAGCATGGGCCGCAAGCAGCGTCCGTCCTCGAGCCAGAACACCTGTGCGTGAAGCGGATGGCTGCGGCCGATGCCCATCTTCTCCAGCGCCTCGGCGGAGATGATGTGCGGGGTCGTCAGCTGGACGAAGCCCATCTCGGTGAGGACGGCGCAGAGCGCCGCTTCGAGCTCCGCAAGGAAGGGGCGCCTGCCGGCGCGAAGCTCCTGGAGCCGCTCGCGGCCGGCACGGGCGAGGTCCTCCTCGCTCTGTTTGAAGGCTGCGTCCCGTTCAATCGCGTCCGAGAACGTCCGCGCAATGACGTCAGGGCTCGCGCCGAGTTCGCGCAGACGCTGGGCCTGAGTGACCGTCAGCCGGACGCACCCCGGCGCGATCTGGTCGCCGCTCATGCGGGTCCCGCCGCGCAGTCGCGGCGCGCGAGGTAGTCGGCCAGGCCGCCGACCAGTGTCCGCGCCAGGCGCTCGATGTGGTCTGGCCGCCCGGCCAGCTCTTCGTCGGCCGGATTGGTCAGGAAGAGGGGCTCGACCAGCACGGAGATGGCCTGTGACTCCCGGAGCAGGCCGTAGTTGCGGCCGAAGCAGCCCAGGTGGCCTGTGCCGGCGGCGGCGAGGCGGGCGCCGATGCACTCCGCGAGACGGCGCCCATGCTCCGAGTAGTAGTGGCTGCGCTGGAAGAAGTAGCAGACCGAGCCCCGCGCGGCCGGAGCGTCGTTGTGGTTGCAGTGCAGCGACACCAGGTAGGCGGCGCCGACTGCGTTGGCCGCCTCGGGGCGGGCGTACAGAGGCACGGTCTCGTCTGTCTCGCGGGTCAGGTGGACGCGGCAGCCCTCTGCTCGCAGCAACTCCGCGACGCGCAGGCCGAGCGTCAGCGTGACGTCCTTCTCGGCGACGCCATGAGGCGAGACGCAGCCGGCGTCGGCGCCGCCGTGCCCGGGGTCGACGACGATTGTCTGGCCGGTGAGGCTGCGGGCCACGACGAAGCCGCCGTCCCGCTCGGGGATCTTCTTGCCCTCTCTGCCTGACTCGGCCTTGCGGAGGGCCTCGAGCTTGCGGAGGGTGCCTTCGCCGACGAGCCCGTCCAGCGGCAGCCCGGCGTTCTGCTGGAAGTCGAGCACGGCTCTCTCGACGTCCTCGTCGTACACGCCGCGCTCCGCTCCGGCGTTGAAGCCGAGCAGATTGAGCTTGACCTGCAGGGCAAGCACGTCGTCGCCGCGGAACGGCGGTTCTCGCAGGTAGAGCAGGCGGTCACCGAGCGAGTAGCCTGCCTCGACCAGCTCGCGCCAGGTGTTGTCGCCCACGATTGCGTCGACAAGGAGGCCGCGCTGCTGTTGGAAGGAGCGCAGGGCGAACTCCGTGTTGGGACCGAAGAACCCGTCGACGCCCTCTGCGCCCAGCTCGAAACCCTGTCCGCGAAGGCGGGTCTGGACATCCAGGACTTCCTTGCCGCGGTCGCCGCGAGAGAGGTTGCGCACGGAGACTCCTGATTCGCCGGGACGGGGCTGGATCTCCGATTCTATATGACTCCGCTGCGCCGCCGGCGGCGGGGGCCGGCGTCCGTGCCCCTCGGTTTCGCACTACTCCCACGGTGTTTACAGGTGCCGATGAGCTCTGTAGTATCCCTACGGTGGACGCCTCACGAAGGGAGAACGTGGACCGCGATCATGAGCTGTCGGCGGTGTTGGCCGACGAGACCCGGTACCACATCTACCGTTCCATCGCCGAGCGCCCGGGCTCGGACGTGACCGTCGCCGTGATCGCCGAACGCTTCCACCTGCACCCCAACGTGGCTCGCATGCACCTGGCCAAGCTCGAGCAGGGCGGGTTCGTATCGACGAGCTACCGCCGGACCAGCGGCGGCGGCCGGCCGGCAAAGCTCTATCGCCTCAGCGACACCGTGGTGAGCTTCGGCTTCCCTCCGCGGCGCTACGAGCTCTTGTCGCGCCTCGCCGTGCATGCCTTGGCGGCCGGCGGCTCCCGTGAAGACGCGCTGAGGGTGTGCCGCGAGGCTGGCGTCGCAGAGGGCAGTCATGCGATCGCCGGCGGAGGTCGGGTGCCCTCGACCGTCGTCGAGGTGGCCGAGATCGTACGCCGGATCACCGAGGATCAGGGCCTTCTGCCGGAGGTCTCCTGGGAGGGGGCAACGCTCAAGGTGACGGTGCACAACTGTGCCTTCGGGGAGTTCTCTGGAGGCGAGTCCGATCTGGTGTGCTCCATGCACCGCGCGTTCCTCGAGGGAGTGCTCGACGTCGTCACGGCCGGCCTGGGTCATCTGCGCAGCGAGGACGGCTCGTGCTGCATGGGTCGTGAGGACGATCGGTGTGAGATGACGTGTAGCTTGCCCGATGGCGAGGCTTTCGCGCCCGGTCCCAGCCGAGGGGAGACGTAGAAGATGGATGCGATGGCAACGGACCGCGGGCTGCTCGAGCAGACCATAGCCCGCGCCCTGCGACGCGGCGGCGACTTCGCGGAGGTCTACATCGAGGACCGCGAGGGTCTCGCCGTGCGCCTCGAGGACGGCCGTATCGAGCAGACAAGCGGCGGCCGTGAGGTTGGCGCCGCGGTACGCCTCCTCTCCGGAGAGCGCACCTACTACGCGTACAGCGACGAGATCGACGAGGCGGCGCTGGCGGCGGCCGCCGACGCCGTGGCCGCGGCGGTGGCGGAGGGCGGAGCCGCGCCAGCGGTCGTGGAACTGGGCGACGTACGCAGCGCTCCCGCCAAGCACCCTGTCAGGGTGCCGCCGGAGAAGGTTGCCATCGCCCGCAAGGCGGAGCTCGTGCGGGCCGGCGACGAGGCCGCCCGGTCGGCCGGAGGCGAGATCGCCCAGGCAACAGTCGCCTACGGCGACAGCCGGCGGCGGGTGCTCATCGCCAACTCACTCGGCGAACTCGTCCACGACGACCGCACGAGCGTGCGCTTCGTCGCTCAGGTCGTGGCACGGCGCGGGGAGATCATTCAAACGGGCATCGAGACGCTCGGGGGCACCGCCGGCTTCGAGCTGGTCGATGAGGCGGCGGCCAGGAGTGTGGGCGCCACCGCCGCGGCCAAGGCGCTGACGATGCTCGGCTCGCGGCCGGCGCCTGTCGGGGCGATGCCGGTCGTGCTTGCCAACGGGTTCGGCGGCACGCTGTTCCACGAAGCCTGCGGCCACGGTCTCGAGGCGGACGCCGTCGCCAAGGGGGCGAGCATCTACTCCGGCAAGCTCGGCGAGGTGGTGGCGGCGCCCATCGTCAGCGCCTACGACGACGGAGCCCTCGTCAACGGCTGGGGCTCACAGGCGTTCGACGACGAGGGCGTCCCTACGCAGAAGACGATGCTGATTGAGGAGGGCCGGCTGACGGGCTACCTGTACGACAGGCTGAGGGCCAGACAGATGGGCGCGGCGCCGACGGGCAACGGGCGGCGCCAGTCCTTCCGGCATGTGCCCATCCCCCGCATGACGACGACTTACATCGCCCCCGGCCAGGCGTCGGCCGACGAGATCATCACCGCGACGCCGCGCGGCTTCTACGCGAAGAGCCTGGCCGGCGGGCAAGTCGAGCCGGCCAGCGGCAACTTCGTCTTCGGCGTCGCCGAGGGCTACCTGATCGAGAACGGCAGACTCACGACTCCGCTGCGTGGCGCCACCCTCGTCGGCAACGGCATCGACATCCTGCTCAAGATCGACTTGATCGCCGGGGACTTCGACGTGAAGACCGGCATGTGCGGCAAGGACGGCCAGAGCGTGCCGGTCGGCACCGGACAGTCGACGCTGAGAATCAGCGAGATGACAGTGGGGGGGACGGCCTGATGTTCGCGGTTCTCGACGCCACGCTCGAGCGCGCCGCGGCGCGCGGGGCCGCCGACGTGGAGGTGTACGCCGAGACGGCCAGTTCACGGCGCGTCAAGGTGTACCAGCAAGAGGTCGAGCAGCTCACGGCGGCCCGGCGGCGCGGTCTCGGCGTGCGCGTGTTCAGGGACGGCGCGGTGGGCTATGCCTACACGTCCGACCTGAGCGACGCCGGATTGGACGACGTCGTGCGGCGTGCCGTCGATCACGCCGCCGTCAGCGACCCAGACGAGTTTGCGGCTCTGCCGCAGCCCGGCGGCGAGCCCGCCGATGTCCATCCGTTCGACGCACGGCTGACCGAGGCGACGGACGAGCGGCGCATCGAGATGGCGCTGAGCGTCGAGGCCGCGGCGCTCGCCGCCGATCCGCGCGTCAAGACGGTGGAGGACACCGTCTACGCCGACGCCGACGGCGAGGTCTTCATCGCCAGCTCTGCCGGGGTGCGCGGCTCCTATCGCGCCAATCACTGCTACGCCTTCGCCTACGCGCTGGCCGAGCAGGACGGCCAGGTCGAGACCGGCTACTCGTTCACCTTGGGCCGGGCTCTCGAGGAGCTGGATCCTGGCGCTTGCGGGCGCGAAGCGGCGGCACGGGCCTGCCGCCTGCTTGGCGCCCGGAAGTGTCCCTCGATGAAGGTGCCGGTCGTGTTGGATCCGTTCGTCGCCGCCGCGTTCATCGGGGTGCTCAGCTCGGCGCTGACCGCCGATGCCGTGCAGAAGAACCGCTCGCTGTTCGCCGGTCGCGAGGGCCAGGTGATCGGGGCGGACCTCCTCGAGCTCGTGGACGACGGCACCCTCGCGGACGGGCCGGACAGCGCGCCCTTCGACGGCGAGGGCACGCCCTGCCGGCGCACGCCGCTGATCAGCGGCGGCGTGTTGCAGGGCTTCCTCCACGACACCTACACGGGACGCAAGGCGGGCCGCGTCTCGACCGGCAATGGCTTGCGCCCCTCCTACGCCGGCGCCCCCAGCGTTCAGCCGACAAACCTGGTCGTGGCTGGGCCCGCAACGCCTCTTGCGGACATCTTCGGCGGCATCGACAAGGGGGTTCTGGTCACCAACGCCGTCGGCGTGCACTCGGGGGCCAACCCGATCTCCGGCCAATTCTCGGTGGGCATCAGCGGGATCCTCATCGAGGGCGGAAAGCTCACGACGCCCGTCCGGGAGGTCACCCTGGCGGGCGACATGCTCGGCATGCTCGGCGGCATCCGCGCCCTCGGCGACGACACGCGCTGGGTCCCCGGCGGGAGCGTCCTCACGCCGTCGGTGGCCATCGACGGCATGGCCGTCGGAGGCACCTGATAGGCTCCACCGCGCATCGTCGTCCATCGATCAGAAGGGGGGGCCAGTGAGCAATCTCGGCCAGCGTCTGCTGGACGCCAGCTACCTCGAGGGTGATTTCATCCTGCGCTCCGGACGCCACAGCAAGTTCTACCTGGACAAGTACCTGTTCTCGACGCAGCCCGACCTGCTGCGCGACGTCGCCGCCGCGCTGGCGGAGAAGCTCCCCGCCTACGAGCCGTTCGACCTGCTCGCCGGGCCCGAGCTCGGCGCCGTGGCGATCGTTGCGGCCGTCTCGCTGCAGTACGGCAAGCCGTTCGTCATCGTACGCAAGGGCGAGAAAGGCTATGGGACCAGCAAGGCGCTCGAGGGCCGCGCCGAGGCCGGTCAGCGGGTCGTCATGATCGAAGACGTGGTCACGTCCGGTGGCGCGGCGCTCATGGCGGCCGAGCGGCTGCGCGAGGCGAGGCTCGACGTGCCCGTGCTCCTGTGTGTCGTCGATCGTGAAGAGGGCGGGCGGGCGCAGATCGAGGCCCAGCGCCTCATCTTCGACCCGCTGTTCACGGCGACGTCGCTCGGCATCAAGAAGGCCTGAGTCCGGCCGCGCGCGCCGCGCAGCGCGTGCGCGCAGCGCGGTGCTAGAATCGGGAGTCTCAATCAGCAGCTGACTCCCGAGGAGCAAGGATCACGCCGGCGACGGTCAGAGTGCGCTTCGCCCCGAGCCCGACGGGGACATTGCATATCGGCTCCGCCCGCACCGCGCTCTTCAACTGGCTCTACGCGCGGCACACGGGTGGCCGCTTCGTCCTGCGCATCGACGACACCGACGTGGTCCGCTCGGAGGATCGCCACGAGGAGTCGATCCTCGCCGATCTGCGCTGGCTCGGCATCACGTGGGACGAGGGGCCCGACGTCGGGGGACCGGTCGGGCCCTACCGGCAGAGCGAGCGTCTGGCGTCCTATCATGCCGCCGCCGACGGGCTCCTGGCGTCCGGCAGGGCGTACCGGTGCTTCTGCTCGCAGGAGCGGCTCGAGGAAGTGCGCGCGAGGGCTCTGGCAGAGGGGCGTCCGCCGCACTACGATCGTCGCTGCTCTCGGCTCTCCGCCGAGGAGGTGCGCAGCCGGCTGGAGCGCGGTGAGCGGGCGGTGGTGCGTTTTGCGGTGCCGCCCGGCGACGTCGTCATCGACGACGCCCTGCGTGGCCCGGTGGTAGTCGGCAGCGAGGCGATCGGTGACTTCATCATCGCGCGATCGGACGGCGTCGCCGGGTACAACTTCGCGTCCGTCGTTGACGATCGGGACATGGGCATCACGCACGTCATTCGCGGCGACGATCACCTGACCAACACAGCCCGCCAGCTCATGCTGTTCGCGGCGCTCGACGCGCCCGCCCCCCGTTTCGCTCACCATTCCCTCGTCCTGGGAACGGACGGGGGCAAGCTCTCCAAGCGACACGGGGCGACGTCGGTCGGCGAGTTCCGCGATCTCGGGTACCTGCCGGCGGCGATCGTCAACTACCTCGCGCTCCTGAGCTGGTCTCACGGCGCCGACGAGGTTCTGGGCATGGAGCAGCTGATCGGCGAGTTCGAGCTCGAGAGGCTCTCGCTCAGCGCTCCCGTCTTTGATCAGGCGAAGCTTGACTGGCTGGCTCACGAGCACGTCATGGCGCTCCCGGCGGCGGAGCACGAGCGGCTGTTCGGGGAACGGCTGCCGGCCGGGACGCCGCCCCAGGCCGCAGCGGCGCTCGCCGCCGCCTTCCAACCGTCGCTCGTCGCCTACGGCGAGGCGCCGGCGCTCGCCGCCGCGGTCCTCGACCGGCGCCGCGTGCCGGCCGAGTTCGGACCGCTGGTCGTGGCTGCCGCCGCGGCGCTGAGCGCCTTCCGCGAGCTGCGTGCGGCGGCGAGCGCCTGGGTCTCGCCGGCGGCGGCGCATGAGCTGCTCACCGCCTACCGCGCCTGGGGCAAGGCCCACGGCAGCGGCGCGCGCCAGGTGCTCATGCCCCTGCGCATCGTCCTGACCGGAGCCGAGCACGGCCCGGAACTGCCGTTCGTCCTGGCCGCGCTCGCGCGGGACGAGGCACTGGCCAGGATCGACATCGCCCTCGCCGGCTGCGCCGGCCCGTCCGCATCGACCTCAGGAGACGCCTGGTGATACGTCTGTTCAACTCGCTCACCCAGCAGAAGGAGGTCCTCGAACCGCGCGATCCGGGGCGGGTCGGGATCTACTGCTGCGGGCCCACCGTGTACAACCTCATCCACGTGGGCAACGCCCGCCCCTACGCGGTGTTCGCGGTGCTGCGCTCCTGGCTTCAACGTCGGGGCTTTGCGGTGACGCTGGTGACGAACATCACGGACGTCGACGACAAGATCATCACCAAGGCGAATGCCGAGGGTCGCACCTCGGCGGCGGTCGCCGGCGAGTACACGGCGGCCTACGTGCAGGATACCGACCGGCTCGGCATCCCTCGGCCGGATCTCGAACCCAGGGCGACGGACACGATCGCCGAGATCATCGACATGGTGGGCAAGCTGATCGACGGCGGCCACGCCTACGTCGCAGACGGCAGCGTCTACTTTCGCGTGCGGACGTTCTCGGACTACGGCAAGCTCAGCAAGCAGAGGGTGGACGAGCTCGAGGACAGCGGGCGTGTCGTGGCGGAGCCCGGCAAGCGGGATGCTCTCGACTTCGCCCTCTGGAAGGCCGCCAAGCCGGGCGAGCCTTCCTGGCCCAGTCCGTGGGGCCAAGGCCGGCCGGGCTGGCACATCGAGTGCTCGGCCATGGGCCTGCGCTACCTCGGCGCCGGCTTCGACATCCATGGCGGCGGACGCGATCTGATCTTTCCGCACCACGAGAACGAGATCGCCCAGAGCGAGGCGGCCGGGCTGCCGTTCGCGCGCATCTGGATGCACAACGGCATGATCCGCAGTGAGGGCCTGAAGATGGCCAAGAGCGTGGGCAACATCTTCCTGCTCCGCGAGGTGCTCGACCGGTACTCGCCGGCGGTGCTGCTCACCTACTTCCTCACGACCCACTACCGCAGCCCGCTCGAGTTCTCGGTGGAGAAGCTCGAGGAGGCGAAAGCGGCGCACGCTCGCCTGACGAGCGCGCTCGACGATCTGGCGTTCCGCATCGAGCACGCGGAACGGGCATCGCGCAGGGGGGCGCGGCCGGCTTTCGGCGCGCGCGTCGAAGCGGCGCGCGCCGCCTTCGCCGCGGCCATGGACGACGACCTCAACACGGCCGCCGCCATCGGCGAGCTCTTCGCCGTCATCGGCGACGCGCATCGGTACCTCGCCGAGGTTGATCGCGGGGACGCCTCTCTCGATGTGGTCGCGCTCCAGGCCGTGCGCGAGCTGCTCGAGGAGTCGCTCGCCGTCCTGCTTATCGGCGTGCCGGGGACGACGAAGGGATGGAGCGCGGGCGTCATGCCGGGCGACGCAGCCATGACCTGCGCGACGGGCGGTGTCGCCCTCGTGCCGGCCGCCACGCTCGCCGGCGAGGAACGCTGGGAGGACGTTGCGCTCGTGTACGCCGACAGGCTGGCCTGCGGCGACGCGTCCTACGCGTGCCTTCTGCGCGATCACGTTCGCGGCGAGAAGCGCTGGGCGGAGGCCGACCGTCTGCGTGACGAGATCCAGACGGCGGGCTTCGAGGTGCGCGACACGCCGCAGGGCACCCAAGTGGTCAGGAAGGCGTGAGGCCGGCGTGGACCGCGCGAGCGAGCGCCGCTGAGGCTGGAGAGGCCATGGACTGGATCTACGGCCGCAACGTTGTGAGCCTGGCCTTGGCGGCCGGCGCGAGACGGCGGGCGCACCGGCTCGCCGGGACGGCGCCTGCCCTCAAGTCCCTCGGCGTCCGCGTTCCCAGGAGTCTGCCCGTCGACGTCGTCACAGCGCGCGAGCTCGACGAGATCGCCGGCAGCCACGAGCATCAAGGCGTTGCGCTGCAGGTTGACGCGTTCCGGTACGCCGCCGTCGAGGAGGTGCTGCACGGCGATCTGGTCGTCGTGCTGGACGAGGTGACCGACCCTCACAACGTCGGTGCGGTGGCGCGCAGCGCGGCCGCCGCCGGGGCCGCCGGGCTGGTGCTGCCCAGACACCGCTCGGCCGCCGTGACGCCGGCCGTCGTGAAGGCCTCCGCCGGTGTGATCGAGCATCTGCCGGTCGCCCAGGTCACCAACGTGGTCGCTCTGCTGAAGGAGGCCAAGGCGGGCGGCGCGTGGGTCTACGGCGCCACTGGGTCGGCGACTACGACACTCTGGCAGCTCGATCTCGGCGGCAAAGTGGTCCTCGTCTTCGGAGCCGAGGGCCACGGTCTGCGGCCGCTGGTGTCTCGGACATGCGACGTCCTGGCGGCGATCCCCATGGTGGCGCCGGTGGACAGCCTCAACGTCAGCGTCGCCGCCGCGCTCTTCCTCTTCGAGTGCAGGCGTCAGCGGGATCGGCCGGAGAACACGGCCACGCCCGACCGGCCGTGAGTCGCAGCCTCTTCATCGTCGACGGCTACAACGTCCTCCACGCGCTGTTCCCGGGGGCGGGCAAGGACGATCTGTTCGCGCGGCGCGACTGGCTCGCCGACCGTCTGGCGAGCGTTGTTGCCCTGCAGGGGGCGCGCGCCGTGCTCGTCTTCGACGGGCACGGCGCGCAGAGCACCAGCTCGCGTCCGGTGAAGGGAGCGCCGGTCGAGGTGGTGTTCGCCGGCGGTCGTTTCACGGCCGACGGGCTCATCGCCAGGCGTATCGCCGAGCAGCCCGCCGACGTGCGTGTGACCGTCGTCTCGGCGGACCAGGAGGTGCAGCGGACGGCTGCCCGCGCCGGGGTGAGCCGCATGACGCCCCGCGAGCTGGGCGCGCTGCTCACTGATACGACTGCGGCGCTTGATTCCTCCGCCGAAGTCAGTAGAATCCCCTCGCGGCTTGAGGATAAAGTTGACGTTGAGACTTTGCGCAAGCTGGAGGAGCTGCGCAGGCAGACGTAGTCCTCGAGCCCAGAACAGGCACGCTCGCTAATAGGGGACCGCGACAGACGTGGGGGCGTAATGACGCGACAGGCCGACCGCAGACGGGGCGCAGGAGCAGCGAGAAACCCTCAACCTTTTGTCGAGAGTGCGGATTTCGCCTTGGTTCAGGCCTACCGTCGTGGCAACATCGCCGCCCTCGACGCGCTGATGCTCCGCTACCACCAGTTCGTTAGGCTCAAGGCGAGCTCCTACTTCCTGGCCGGCGGGGATGCCGAAGACCTCATCCAAGAAGGCATGCTCGGTCTTTACAAGGCCGTGCGGGACTACCGAGACGATCGCCTGGCGTCCTTCCGCAGCTTCGCGGAGCTCTGTATTACGCGGCAGATCATCACCGCCATCAAGACGGCGACCCGGCAGAAGCACGTCCCGCTCAACGGCTACCTCTCGTTCAGCCAGTCGCCGGGCGACGCGAACGACGACGGGGACTGCTCGCTGGCTGATGTGCTCCCCGGGCCGAGCGCCCACGACCCCGTCAATCAGGTCATCAGTTCCGAGGAGGTCGAGAGCCTGACGGGCTGTCTCACGGGATCCCTGTCGGATCTCGAGGGGCGCGTCCTGCGGCTCTACCTTCACGGTCTGAGCTACGAGCGCATCGCCGCACAGCTCGGGTGCGACTGCAAGACCGTCGACAACGCGCTCCAGCGGATCAAGCGCAAGGTCGACCTGCACCTCGAAGGCCGCAAGGTCCTCGGCTAGGAGCGCCGCTCCCCGTCGCTAGAAGGTCATGACGCTCACGTCGTGGCCTTGCGACTGCACGAGGAGCTTGAAGTCGTGGGGGTTGGCCGCGACGCCGGCTGCGTCGCTCAGTGTGATGAGGCCATCCTCGTAGAGCTTGAGCAGTGCCTGGTCGAACGTCTGCATCCCGTAGAAGTCGCCCTCCCGGATCGCGTCGGCGATCAGGTGCGATTGAAGGGGATCAAGGATGAAGTCGCGGACGCGATTGGTGGCCACGAGGATCTCGATGGCGGGGATGCGGCCGGAGCCGCCGGCGCGCGGCAGCAGGCGCTGCGAGATGATGCCCCGGAGGGTGCCGGCCAGCATGATCCGCACCTGCTTCTGCTGATGCAGGGGGAAGAAGTCGATGATGCGGTTGATTGTCTCCGTCGCGTCGATCGTGTGCAGGGTGCTCATCACGAAGTGCCCGGTCTGGGCCGCCGTCAGCGCGGCCGAGACCGTCTCCAGGTCGCGCATCTCGCCGATGAGGATGTCGTCCGGGTCCTGCCGGAGGACGTACTTGAGAGCCGACGCGTATGAGTCCGTGTCCAGGCCGATCTCGCGTTGGTTGATGATCGACTTGCGGTCCTTGTGCAGGATCTCGATGGGGTCCTCGATCGTGACGACGTGGCGGCGCACCGTGCTGTTGATGTGGTTGATCATGGCCGCCAGCGTGGTCGACTTGCCCGAGCCGGTCGTGCCGGTGACGAGCACCAGGCCGCGCGGCTCCATGGCCAGTCTCTTGACGATCTCCGGCAGGTGCAGCTCCTCGAACGACGGAACCTGGACCGCCACCTGACGCATGGCGATGCTGATGCTGCCTCGCTGGCGGAAGACGTTCACGCGCAAGCGCACCGTGGAGGGAGCGGAGTAGGCGAAGTCGATCTCGTTGTGCTCGCTGAACCGGCGGATCTGCTTGTCGGTCATGATGGACGCGGCGACGTCCTTCGTGTCCTCCGGAGTCAGCGCCGGCCCTTCCAGGAGAACGAGTTCACCGTCGACGCGCAGGACGGGTGGGCTCCCGGCCTTGATGTGCAGGTCCGAGGCGTTGCGCGTCATCATCTCGGCGAGGAGTTCGTCTATCGGTTTCACGTGGCGGCCCCGTGGGTTGTGTGCTTGCTGCGCTTCCTACTTCGGCATGCTGGGGCGAAAAGGTTACCCCTCGCCCTTGGTCGCGCGCGGACGTGTGCACGTGCGGGGGTCTGGATGCGATGGGGTCCTCGCGAGTGCGAGGTAGGCGTCGCAGAACGGGCGCCGGCCCCGAAACGGACCGGCGCCCGCGGACGCCGTGCTGGATCCCGTGTGGTTCTGCGCCCGGAGCTAGAAACGGCCGCCGATCCAGGCGTTGCTCATGTCGCCGTAGCGGACGACGTCGCCCGTGTGCGGGGCGTGGATCATCGTGGAGCCGCCGACGTAGATGCCAACGTGGTAGCTGAAGGCGGAGTTGCCGAAGAAGACGAGGTCGCCTGCCTGGAGGGCGCCGATCGGGACCGGCGTGCTGGCCTTCTGCTGGAGCGTGGCGCCGTGCGCCAAGCCGATGCCGATCTGCGCGTAGCAGTACATCGTGAGACCGGAGCAGTCGAACCCGCTCGGGCTGGCTCCACCATAGACGTACGGGACGCCCAGGTAGCGCTGGGCGATGCCGACTACCGCGGAACGCCCGGACCCGCCCGGATCGACGATGGGGCCGGGGTCGCTGCCGCCGCCCCCGCCCTGCGCCGCCGCTGCCTGCGCCGCCCTTCTCGCCGCCTCCCTCTGCTCCGCCTCGAGGCGACGGATCTCATTCTTGATCCCCGCCGTCATGGACTCGAGCTCGTTCTCGAGGGTGAGGATCTCGTTCTTCTGCGCGGCGCGTTCGGAGACCAGCTTGGCCGCCGCCTGCCTGTCGTCCTGGAGCCTGGCCCGCCGATCCTTGATGTCCGCCTCGTAGGCGGCGATGGCGGTGACGGTATCGACGTCGTTGTCGCCGATGCGCTCGATGAGGTCAAGCTGGGTGACGAGGTCATCGAACGTGTTGGAGGCGAAGAGCACGTCGACGAGGCTCACGTCGCGCGTCTTGTAAATCTTCTCGGCGCGTGCCTGGAGCTGGCTGTTGGCGATGGCCAGGTTGTACTCCGCCACCTTGAGGAGGCGAGCGTTCTCTTTGATCTTCTGTTTGACGGTCGTGAGCTGGTCGTTCGCCTGGTTGTACTTCTCGACGGCGATATCGGCCTTGTGGTAGACGGTCTGCAGCTGAGCCTGGACGCGCGCGAGCTTCGCCTTCTTCTCTGAGAGGGGGGAGCCGAGAGCTGGAGAGGCGAGAGCGAAAGAGAGAGCGAGAGTGCCGACGAGGACGAAAAGCGTAGCGAGTCGTCGTTTGCCGTTCACTGCATCGCCTCCTTATGGGCGCGTCGCTTGCCCGCCGCGCCCTCGTTGAGGAAGACCCGCGAGGGGACCCCTGGCCTCAAGTACGGTACCCTAGCACCGGTCGTCCCTCGTGACAACACGCCGCTCGGTGAGGGGGCGCCGATGCCGACGGCCAGAGCTCCGCGCGCCCTGGTCAACCCGTGCCGGACGCTCCCTTGGCTGCGCCGGGACCCACGGTGGGATCCGGCCACATGCGGTGCAGCGCCTCCACGAAGGCCCTGTTGCGCTCGTCCCTGAGCCATGTCCGCATGATGCTCCTGCCCCAGAGGTGAAAGACGGTCTTCTGTGCCGCTCTGACCGCGAACAGGCAACGCAGCCACGTGCGGAAGGAGTAGAAGCGCATGTAGCCGCGCAGCACCTCGATCTGCAACTCGTAGGGAGTCATCCGTAGCGGCGTGAACACCGCGTGGTGGGCGTCGTAGAGCTGCCAGCGCTTGTCGAAGATCCGGTCGGCGGCGTCCAGGTCCCTGAACTGCGGCGTGCCGGGCAGCGGGGTGAGGATGTTCAGCATCACCGTGTCGATGCGGTTGGTGATGGCGAAGGAGACGGTGTCGCGTATGGTCTGTACGGTATCGGTGTCGGCGCCGAGGACGAACATGCCATGACAGTGGATGCCGTACTGATGCAGGATGGCGATCGCCCGCTCGATGTCCTCGACGGTCTGCGACTTCTCGAAGTGGTCGAGGGTCTCCTGGCTGACCGACTCGAGACCGAGGTAGACGATCTGACACCCCGAGCGCCGCATGAGGTCGAGGAGCTCGGGGTCACGGGAGACGTCGGTGCGCACCTGGGCGTACCAAGTGGTCACCAGCCCCTCATCGATCATCATCTGCAGGAGGCGCTTGAGGCGCCGCTTGTTGGCGGCGAAGTTGTCGTCGTAGAAGAAGATGCGCTTGGGGCGCTTCTCCTTGATCTCGGCGATCACGCTCTCGGCGCTGCGGAAGCGGTACTTGCGGCCGAACATGGCCGTCACCGAGCAGAAGTTGCAGGCGAAGGGGCAGCCCCAGCTGGTCATGATGGGCAGCGTCTCCATCTTCTTGTGGCCGACGATGAGACCGAGATCCGGGAACGGCAGGGTGTCGAGGTCGGCGCAGGGCTCGCGCAGGGGGTTGTGGACGGCGACCCCGTCGCGCAGGAACGACAGGCCGGTCACCGACTCGAGCTCGCGGCGCCCCTGGAGCGCCTCGATGAGCTCCAGCATGAGCTCCTCGCCGCCCTCGCCGCGGGCGACGTAGTCGACGTGCTCGAGGGCTTCGTCCGCCATGAAGGTGACGTGCGAGCCGCCGATCGCCACGGGTATGCCGTGCTCGCGCACGTCGTCGGCCATGGCATACGCTGCCGGCGTCGTCGACGTCGTGCTCGACAGTCCCACGAGATCGGCGGAGTAGACGTCGTCCCAGTCGACGGGCGCCATCTGCGGGTTGTAGATCAGCACGTCGTGGCCCTGCGCCTTGAGCGTGGCGCCGATGATCGGCAGGCCGAGACGGGGAAGCAGGACCTTGGCGTAGACGTGCATGCCTGGAGGCTCAGGCTCGATCAGCCGGATCTTCATGGCGCTCCTTGTGCGGTCGCCGAGTGGCCAGACGAGCGAGCAGCGAGTCTCGGCTACCGCCGCACCCGGCCGAACCCAAATCACGGCCAGTCTATGACGCGCTCACAGCGAAGTGAAGCCGAGGACCGTTGGGGGATGTGGGCCTGTCCGGCGCGAGGTCGCCGCAGCGGCTTCGGGATCAGATGAAGAGGTTCAGAATCAGGTAGGTGATCGCCGCGACGATGCCGGCCGCCGGAAGCGTCACCACCCATGCGAAGACGATATTCCCCGCCACGCCCCAGCGCACCGCCGACAGCCGCTGCGTGGCGCCGACGCCCATGATGCTCGACGTGATGATGTGCGTGGTCGACACGGGGATGCCGAAGTGCGTGGCGAGCTGGATGACCGACGCGGCGCTGGTCTCCGCCGAGAACCCGTGGATGGGGTCGAGCTTGATCACCTTGCTCCCCAGGGTGTGGATGATCCTCCAGCCGCCCGAGTAGGTGCCCGCGGCCATCGCTACTGCGCACGCGACCTTCACCCACAGTGGGATCTCGAAGGTGCTGATCTCGCCGCTGGCGAACAGGGCGAGCGTGATGATGCCCATGGTCTTCTGGGCGTCGTTGCCGCCGTGGGAGAACGCCATGAAGCCGGCGGAGATCGGTTGCAGGACGCGGAACCAGCGGTTGACCGGCGCCGGCGGATGCCTGCGCACGACCCAGGTCAACGCAGTCATGAGCGTCCACGCGGCGACGAGCCCGAGCAGCGGCGAGACGACCATCGGCACGATGACCTTGCTGACCACGCCGCCCCACAGCACGCCGCTCACGCCGGCGGCGGCGATCATCGCGCCGATGATCCCTCCGAAGAGGGCGTGTGACGAGGATGACGGGATGCCGAAGTACCAGGTCGTGAAGTTCCAGATGATGGCGCCGATCAGCGCCGCGAGGACCATGGGGAGGGTGACGAGGTCGGTGTTCACGAGGCCTTCGCCGACCGTCTTGGCCACTCCTGTGTAGATAAGGGCGCCGATCAGGTTGAGGCTGGCCGCCATCAGGACGGCGACGCGCGGGGACAGGGCCCGGGTCGACACCGACGTGGCGATCGAGTTGGCGGTGTCGTGGAAGCCGTTGGTGTAGTCGAAGAGCAGCGCGAAGATGACGATCGTGATGAGGAGGGCCATGAACGAGCTCGCGTCAGTTGTGCTTCAGGACGATACTCTCGATGGCGTTGGCCGCGTGCTCACACTCGTCGATGGCCTCTTCGAGCAGCTCGTAGATGTCTTTCCACTTGATGATGTCGATGGTGTCCATGTGCCCGTCGAACAGCTGCGCCGTCGCGTCGCGGAAGATGCGGTCGCCCTCGTTCTCGAGGCTGTTGATGGCGATGATGTGTTCGTCCAGACCCTTGGGCTTCGCCAGGCCGTCCATGCAGATTCGCAGGAGCGCGGTGGCCTTGGCGATCACGGTCGTTTGGGCTTGCGCCTGGGCGGTGGGCTCGCCGACCCGGTAGAGGATCATGGCGTCGGCGGCCGCTTCGATGTCGTCGAGGATGTCGTCGACGTTGGCGATCATGTGGTAGATGTCTTCGCGGTCGATGGGTGTGATGAACGACTGGTTCAGTCGCTTGATGATGTCGTGGACGATCTTGTCGCCGACGTGCTCGTGCTCGAGGATGGCGGCGGCCACCGCCTTCTGGTCGCCGCCGTTCATGAACTTCACCAGCAGCTGCGCGGCCGCGTCGAGGTTGGCGCCCAGCTCTGAGAACATCCGGAAGTAGTCTTGCTCCCGCGGAACGAGGCTAAGTCTCACGAGGGCTCCTTTCCACGTGTCCGCCCCTGTGCCGCGTGCAACTCTACCCCTTGCCGTGTGGGGCGCAACCCCGGGCGGCCGGAGGTATCAACCTCGGCAACGCTTCTCCGGCCGGCGGCTGTTGAGACGCGGCTCAGACGGCCGATAACGGTTGCGACGGCGGCCGTCCGGCAACACGCCGGGACGAGACCCATGACAGGTCGGCGAGGAGGTCCAGAATGAGGAAGTGGCTCGTGACGGCGGCCCTGGCGCTCGTCTTCGTTCTGGCCGCGGCGCCGCTGGCCGGCGCCGGCAAGGACGCCGGCAAGGGCGGCGGGCAGGCCAAAGGCAAGGCGAAGTTCAATCTCATCGGGATCGTCGTGACCGCCGCCGGCGGAGGGGAGAGCGGCTCTCTCACCGTGAAGGTGAAGGCCGGGACCAAGACCGTCCGCAAGTACATCGACGAGGAGCTCACCATGGCGGTCGATCCAGACGCGAAGATCCGTCTCGTCACCGAGGATGGGTGCCAGACGGTGGAGCTGGGCGACATTCCGGCCGGTGCGAAGGTCAAGGTCCGCGGACACATGGACCGCGACGATCCCGATAACCCCGCGTTCATTGCCGACTTCGTGAAGGCGAAGGCGCCGGTCGAGGCGCCGGTCGAGGCGGCGGTGAGGTAGCCGCGAGCCCGGCCCGGCGGGGTGCGTAGCCCGCCGAGCCTTTCAGACGGAGGCGGGAGGCCGGCCGGGGCACTGCTGCGAGAGCGCCCCGGCCGGCCTCCCGCCTCCTCATGCCGCGCGGTGGCGCAGCTTCCGGTCCGCTTGCCGCTGCCACGCCCCCGCTGTAGCCTTGCGCCACGCACGGCGGGTGTCCTCGCCGTCATGTCGTGTCGCCGGTTGTGGAGTACTGCGCTTGCGCGCTCGCGGACGATGCCGCGGTTAGGAGGCAGAAGTGTCAGCAGACCTGTACGAGCAGATGAAGCAGACGATCCTCGACGGCGAGCCGGAGGAGGCCGCCGCCCTGGCCGCCCAGGGCCTGGCCGCCGGCCTGGCCCCCGCCGACATCCTCGACAACGGCTTCGTCAAGGGCATCGAGGAGGTCGGCGACCTCTTCGGCCGCGGCGAGTTCTTCCTCCCCGAGCTGGTCCAGGGGGCCGAGGCCATGAAGGCCGCCGTGGCCGTCCTGCAGCCCGAGCTCGACAAGACCAGCGAGGGCCGCCGCACCCTGGGCGTGGCCGTGGCCGGCACGGTGGCCGGCGACATCCACGAGATCGGCAAGACGATCGTCTGCAGCATGCTCCGCGCCGCCGGCTTCACGGTCACCGACGTCGGCTGCGACGTGCCCGTCGAGACCTTCGTCGCGACGGTGCGCGACACCGGCGCCGATCTGCTGCTGCTCTCCGCCCTGCTGACCACGACGATGCCCAACCAGGCCCGGACGATCGAGGCCTTGAAGGCCGCCGGCCTGCGCGAGTCCGTCAAGGTCATGATCGGCGGCGCCCCGACGACCCGCGCCTGGGCCGAGGAGATCGGCGCCGACGGCTACGCCGAGGACGCGATCGAGGCGGTGGCCACCGCCAAGACCATCCTCGGGGTGGGCTGAGGCGGGCGGCCCAGGGGCAGGGGCGGTGGGCGAGGCCGCCGTTCGGCCGGCCACAGCACCGCACCTGACGAGGCATGCGCCGGTACGACAGCATCGTGGTGTCTGAGAAGAAGCCGCCGCGATGAGCGGTCCTCACGCTGCCTACTTCGACGAGGTTGAAGCGCGTTTCGAGCGGGCGTTCGACTTCGATCTCGGGCTCGAGGAGGAGTTCCAGATCCTCGACCCATCAACCCTCGCCCTGACGCCCGGCTTCGAGCTCCTGCGCGATACCGCTCCTGCCCGGTTGCGGGAGCGCATCGCCGGCGAGCTGCTGCGCTCCGAGATCGAGGTGTCCACGCCGCGCACGCTGCACTTCGCCCAAGCGGCGCGAGAGCTCCTGCTCAACCGCGCCGAGCTCTTCGCGCTCGCGGACGCCCAGGGCTTCGCCCTCGGCGCGACGGGGACCCACCCGTTCTCGAGCTGGAAGGACCAGGAGATCATCGCCACACCCCACTACCGGCTGGTCGAGGACCGGCTCAAGTACGTGGCGTGGCGCAACAACACCTGGGCCGCCCATGTGCACATCGGCGTCCGCGGCCTCGATCGGGCCGTGGCCGTGTGCGACAGGCTGCGCGAGTACCTCCCCTCCCTGCTCGCGCTGTCCGCGAATTCGCCCTTCATCGAAGACGTGTGGACCCAGCTGCACTCGGCGCGCACCCAGACGTTCCTGCGCATGTTCCCGCGCTGCGGCATCCCCGACGTGTTCGGCACCTGGGCGGAGCACCGGCGCTTCTTCCAGCAGCTCATGGATACCAACTGCATCCAGGAGTTCACGCAGGTGTGGTGGGCGGTGCGCCCGCACCACAAGTTCGGCACGGTCGAGGTGCGGATCTGCGACGCTCAGAGCGAGGCGTGGCAGAGTCTCGCCATCTCGGCCCTGACGGTTGGGCTGGTCGCTCATCTCGCGCGCCAGTACGACGAGGGCGCCGGCAGCGCGCCGCAGCTCAACCGCTACGTGGAGGAGAACCTCTGGCGCGCCATCCGCTACGGGATCGACGGGATGCTCGTCGACTGGCGGAAGGGCGAGGAGGTCGCCGCGCCAGACGTCATCCGCGAGCTGGTGGAGCTGGCGGCGCCCTACGCCGACCTGCTCGGGCTCACTCCGCACCTCGTGGACGTCGAGCGCATGCTGACGGAGGGCAACGGTGCTCAGCAGCAGACGCGAGCGCACGCGGCCGGCGCCTCGCTGCGGGAGGCCTATGCCGAGACCGTGGCGCAGTCACGCGCTTCCCTTGGGGCAGACGCTCAAGCAGTCGAGGAGGAACAGGGATGACCGACGAGCCCAACGAGCATCAGCCGATGACCGACGAAGAAGGCGAACGCGCGCTCCGCGAGGAGATCAAGCGGCTTCGGGTCACGGACTTGGCGTTCGAGATGATGATCAGCCTTGTGACGGTTGGGTACCAGAAGCTCGGTCTCACAGAGCAGACGCGAGAGCTGCGTGACCTCGACGACGCCCACATGGCGATCGAGCTCCTGCGCGCCACGCTCGACGTGGCCGAGCGCGAGGGGGGCGCCGCGGCGTTCAAGGACCTGCGCAGCACGCTGGCGCAGATGCAGCTCGGCTACGTCCAGGGCCTGCAGCTGGCAGAGCGGGAGGAGCGGGCGGCGGCCGGTGGCTCGGCAGCCGCCCAGGCCGGCGAAGCGCCGGCCGGGGCGGAGGCGGCCGACGAGGCGCCGGCGGACGCCGCCCAGGAGCCGGCTCGGCGCGGGGACGAGCCAGACGCCGCGTCAGACTGAGGCGAGCGCCCAGAAGCGTGCTTCGTCGAGCGTCGCCCCCGGCTCCACGACGAGGAACTCCTCGTCGTGCGGACCGGCGACGAGTTTCTCGAAATAGCGCAAGGAGCCGGTGAGGTACTCGACCGGCAGCTCGTAGAAGGCAGCCACCTTGTCGACGTAGGGCCGGAGCGTCTCCGGCGGTACGACGCCCGTATCGATGACGGCGATCCGCGTGTAGTTGGCGAGGATCATGCGCGCCAGGCGGGCGGCCTTCTCCTCGCCGTACTTCGGCACGATCTTCAGGTACTCCCGGTAGGGATCGTCGATGAAGTCGATCCAGCCGCGCGTGTAGTAGTAGGTGCCCGGACACCGCCGGTGCTCCCCAAGGTACCGCCGGCGGGAGCCGAGCACCAGCGAGATGCAGTCGTCCACCGCCGGGACGACGAGACGGTGGCACCCGGCCCTGAGCCCCACGGTGCCGTTGCTGCAGCGCCCGCAGCACAGGAGGATGTCGCGCTCGCCGCCGGTGCCGTCGATCCGCTCCTGCAGGGCGCCGCGGAGCCTGTCCGGGTAGTCATGGAGAGCGCCGGCGACGAACTCGATCTCGAACCCGGGGTTGACGCGCTCGATCTCGTCGCGCAGAACCTCGCAGGCGATGATCTTGGGGGGCTGAGCCATGTGGTCGATCTCCCTGGGGGACGGCTTCGTGGCGGGCAGTATACTCCGCTCTCACGGATCGGAGAGGAGAGCGGCATGACTTCTGAGCGCGAAGGGTTCGTGCAGGTGTACACGGGCGACGGCAAGGGCAAGACGACAGCCGCCTTGGGGCTGGTCCTGCGGGCGCTCGGCCAGGGCCTGAAACCGATCTTCCTTCAGTTCATGAAGGCCGACCCGGGCTGGGGCGAGATCGTCATGCTCGGCAAGCTCGGGGTCCCAGTCGTGCAGTGCGGTCTCGATCACTGGGTCTTCAAGGGCGAGGCATCGGAGGCCGACCTCGCCGCCGCCGCCGCAGGTCTCGAGAGAGCCCGTGCTCTGGTGCAGGGCGGGGAGTACGACCTCGTGGTCCTGGACGAGCTCGCCACCGCGCTGTTCTTCGAGCTCCTGCCGATCGACGCGGTGCTCGATCTCCTCGCGGCGCGGTCGGCAGGCGTCGAGCTGGTCATCACCGGCCGCCGCGCCCCGGAAGAGCTCATCGCGGCGGCTGACCTGGTCACCGAGATGCGGCCGCTGAAGCACTACTACGACGCCGGCGTGCAGGCGCGCCGGGGCATCGAGTTCTGATGCGGCGGCCCCGGCCGGTGACACGGCGCGGTTCGCCGAGGCGGTCGCGGCCCACGACGAGAACGGGAGGACTGCCCGCATGACCCACACGCTCATCTATCCTCACACCACTGTCCACAACGCCGCCGGGCACCTCGAAATCGGGGGCTGTGACGTCGTCGATCTGGCGCACGAGTTCGGCACGCCTCTGTTCATCTACGACGAGCAGTCGTTACGCGACCAGTGCCGGGCCTATCACAAGGCGTTCGCCGCGCTCACCGATTGCTACGAGATCGTGTACGCCAGCAAGGCGTTCAGCTGCCGCGCGATGTGCGAGCTGGTCGCGCAGGAGGACCTCTCGCTCGACGTGGCCACCGGCGGCGAGCTGGCGGTCGCCGTCACGGCCGCCTTTCCCGCCGGACGCATCTACTTCCACGGCAACAACAAGTCCGTCCCCGAGATCGAGGCCGGTCTCGACGCGGATATCGGGCACTTCGTGATCGACTCCTTCGAGGAGATCGAGCGGATCGAGGCGGCGGCCGCGGCTCGCGGCCGCGTCCAGGACGTCCTCGTGCGGGTCACGCCGGGCGTGCGGCCAAACACGCACGACTACGTGCAGACGGGCCAGCAGGACAGCAAGTTCGGCTTGGGGCTCGCCGACGGCCGCGCCGAGGAGGCGGTGCGCCGCATCCACGGCGCAGCGCACCTCGAGCTGGTCGGCGTGCACGCCCACATCGGTTCGCAGATCTTCGAGCTGGACTCCTACCGGCGTGAGGTCGAGGTGCTGTTCGTCGCCATCGACGAATGGCGTCGCGACTTCGGCTTCGAGTGCCGCCTCTTCAACATCGGCGGCGGTCTCGGCATCCGCTACACGACCGCCGACATGCCGAGTTCGATCGCGGAGTTCGCCGAAGTGAGCGTCACGGCGGTGCGCGAGGGCGCCGCCCGCCACGGTATGACGATGCCGCGGCTCCTGGTCGAGCCCGGTCGCAGCATCGCCGGCAAAGCCGCCGTCACGGCCTACACGATCGGCACGGTCAAGGTCATCCCCGGAGTGCGCACGTATGTCGCGGTCGACGGCGGCATGAGCGACAACCTTCGGCCGATGCTCTATGACTCGCGCTACGAGGCGATGGTGGCCAGCAAGGCCGAGCAGCCTGCGACCGAGATCGTCACCATCGCCGGCAAGCACTGCGAGTCCGGCGACGTGCTGATCCGCGACATCCACATCGCCCCACCGGCGCCGGGCGACATCCTGGTGACGCCGGGCACCGGCGCGTACGGCTACGCCATGGCCAATAACTACAACGCCCAGCCGCGTCCGGCGGTCGTCCTCGTCCGCGACGGCAGGGCCCAGGTCATCATCGAGCGCGAGACCTGGGCCGACGTGCTGCGTCTGCAGCGCCCGCTGGCTTAGCCGGGCGCCGCGCCCGGCTCGGAGGACGTCTGGGGCGCGGTCGCCGGCGCGCCGGGGCCTCGCAGCGCGTAGAAGCGGTACTTGCCGTACGGGGCGCGACGGGCGATGGCGAATCCCGACGCTCGGAAGACCTGTTCCACGCGGGCGGTCGTCGTCTCACCGTGGTCGAGCTCCCAGAAGTGGTGCCGCTCCCGGATCCTGCCCTCCAGCCGGCGCACCTCGAACGTGCGCTGGCGCCGCCGCGCTCCGAGCTTCAAGGCGATGCGAAACGGGACGAGGTCGTTGCGTGGGAGGCTGACGAAGACGAGCTCGCGGGCCGTGCGGGCGAGGCGCTCGACGACCTGCTCGAACTTGTCGAACGGGATGTGCTCGAAGACCTCGAACGCGAGAACGGCGTCGTAGGTCTCGGGGAAGTCGTAGGTGGCCACGTTGGCGACGATGTCGGGGTGCTTCTCGGGATCGATGTCGAGGGTCGTCACGGCGAAGCCGCGGTCGCGCAGGTATCGCGACGTGAAGCCGTTGCCCGGACCGATCTCGAGCAGCGTCTGACCTGGGCGCAGCAGCCCGTCCATGAGCTTCTGCTGCCGCCAGTACAGCCGCCAGCGGTCCTCACCCTCGAGCTTCGTGATCCACTCCGCGGCGAAGCGGTAGACCACCCCGTCGTCTGTCTGCGTCCTCTCATCCGGCACGAGACGCTCCTCCCCTTGGGTACCGGGCGATGATACCTATTCCGGGACGCGTGTCGCTCCCCCGTCATGCTTTTCATATACTCGCGTCGGGAGCACAGGCAGGCCGCGCGACCGCCGCAGGCAGTCGCGCCGCACGAGGCGGGGGAAGCAGGTGGACAGAGTAGGCATCGGACTCCTCGGCTACGGTACAGTCGGATCCGGCGTGGGCAGGCTGCTGGCGAGGAACGCCGAGGACATCCGCCTCGCCACCGGCAAGGACGTCTACCTCAAGCGCGTGCTCGAGAAGGACCCGGGGTTCACCGCTCCGGGCCTTGACCCGGCCCTTCTCACGACCCGGTTCGAGGAGATCATCGACGACCCCGACATCAGCATCGTCGTCGAGCTCATCGGCGGCACCGGCGCGGCCCTCGACTTCCAGCGCCGCGCCCTGCGCGCCGGCAAGCACGTGATCACCGCCAACAAGCAGCTCCTGGCCCAGTACGGGGCCGAGCTGTTCGAGGCGGCCGAAGCCAGCGGCGCCCATCTGCGCTTCGAGGCCAGCGCCGTCGGCGCCGTGCCGATCGTCAAGGTCCTCCGCGAGTCGCTGGTGGCGGCCGAGGTCAAGACCGTCTTCGGCATCGTCAACGGCACGACCAACTACATGCTGAGCGCGATGGCGGCCACCGGCGCCGACTACGACGAGGTCCTCGAGGAGGCGCAGCGGCTCGGGTACGCGGAGGCCGATCCAACGGAGGACGTCGGCGGCAAGGACGCGGCCGCCAAGATGGCGATCCTCAGCTCGATCGCCTTTCACAGCCGCACGCGCCTGAGCGACGTGGAGTTCGAGGGCATCACCAACGTGACCGCGGTCGACATCGCTCACGGCAAGCGCCTCGGCCTGGTCGCCAAGCTGCTGGGCGTGGCCAAGATCGTCGGCGGCAGCATGAACGTGCGCGTGTACCCCGCCTTCCTGCCGAGCGGGCACCCGCTGGCCGGGGTGACGGGCGCCTACAACGCCGTGTTCCTCGAGAGCGACACGTTCGACGAGATCATGCTCTTCGGCCCCGGCGCCGGCAGTCTGCCGACCGCCTCGGCGGTGATCGGCGACATCATCTCGGTGGTCAATACGGTCCCGGGCAGCTTCGTACGGAACTGCATGTGCTATCGGGAGCTGCCGTTCTTCCCCGACGCCGACATGGTGTCGCGCTTCTACGTTCGTCTGCGAGTGGCCGACAAGTCCGGCGTGCTCGCCAGGATCAGCGCGCTCTTCGGCGAGGAGGACGTGAGCATCCAGTCGATGGTCCAGGAGGGCCGCGGCGACGAGGCGGAGCTCGTGCTCGTGTTCCACCCCGTGCGCGAGGAGCAGTTCTTCGCCGCGCTGGGCAGAATCCGGGCGCTGAGCGACGTCATGGGCGATCCCAGCGTGATCCGGGTGGAGGGCGAGGTCTGACGTGGGGGTGAGCGGCATGAGCAAGGGCAAGAGGGGAACGATCGGGATTCTCACCGGCGGCGGCGACGTGCCGGGGTTGAATCCGGCCATCCGCGCCGTGACCCTGCGGGCGCTGCATGAAGGGTTCAACGTGGTCGGCGTCCGCCACGGCTGGGGTGGTCTGGTCGCCCTGCGACGCGACGACGGCGCCGACAACAGCGACTGCGTCGTCGAGCTGGGCGAGGAACTGGTCAACCGCTACGTCCACGTCGGCGGGACCTTCCTGCACTCGTCGCGCACGCGCCCGAGCGCGGTCCCGCTCAAGGACGTGCCGGAGCATCTGCGGGGCGCGTACGCCGCCGAGAGGAACGACCTCACGGACGAGGTGATGGCCAACCTCGAGCACCTGGGCATCGACTACCTCGTCCCGATGGGCGGCGACGACACGCTGAGCTACGCCGTGGAGCTCGGCCGCAGGGGCTTCCCCGTCGTGGCGCTGCCCAAGACGATGGACAACGACGTGCCCGGCACCGACTACTGCATGGGCTTCAGCACCTGCGTCACGAGGACCATCGAGCTCGCCCATCAGGTGCGCAGCTCGGCGTCGTCGCACGAGCGCATCGTCGTCCTCGAGGTCTTCGGCCGCTACGCGGGCTTCACCGCCCTCCTGCCGACGATCGCCGGCGCCGCAGACCGCTGCGTCATTCCCGAGTGGAGGTTCGATCCCGAGCGCCTCGCCCGCCTGTTGGTGGCCGACCGCCGCGGCAATCCCGACCGCTTCTCGGTGTGTCTGGTCAGTGAGGGCGCCGTGCCGGAGGGGGGCGACATGGTCTTCCGCGGCACGGACACCGACCAGTACGGCCATGCCAAGCTCGGCGGCATCGGCGAGCGGGTCGCCGCCAAGGTCAAGGAGGTGTGCCCGGCCCACAACGGGGGGAAGCGCATCGACATGATCTTCATGAACCTGGGGTACTTCGTGCGCAGCGGCCCGCCGGACGCGCTCGATTCCATTGTGCCGACGGTGTACGGGAACATCGCCGTCGATCTGCTGCTGCGCGGTGAGACGGGCCGCATGGTGGCGATCAACCGGGGCTGCTACGGCTCCGTGCCGATCGAGACCGTCGTGGATCACAAGAAGACCGTCGATGTTGAGCGGTTCTACGACACGGAGCGCTATACGCCGAAGTACACGGCGCTCGAGCTGCAGCCGATGCACCTCTTCAGCGGACTGACCTGACGAAAGCGGGACGAATGCGATGACGGACGGACGCACCCCCAAGCGCGTTCTCCTCATCCCGGACGGGATGGCGGACGAGCCCCAGGACGCGCTCGGCGGGCGCACGCCCATGGAGGCGGCCCGCACGCCGCACATGGACGCCCTGGCGCGCCGCGGCGTCCTCGGGCTGGTGCACACTGTTCCCGAGGGCATGCCGCCGGCGAGCGACGTCGCCAACCTCGCCGTGCTCGGCTACGACGCGGCCGCCATCTACAGCGGCCGCAGCCCGCTGGAGGCCGCCAACATCGGGGTCGACCTCGGCCCGGACGACATCGCCTACCGGTTGAACTTCGTGACCATCGTCGACGGCGTCATGAAGGACAACACGGCCGGCCACATCGGGGCGGATGAAGGTCGCCGCTGTATCGCGGCTCTACAGGCCGCGCTGGGCGGCGGCCCCTTCGAGTTCTACACGGGAGTCAGCTACCGCAACCTCATGGTCTGGCGCGGCGGCGCGCTCGTGCCCTGTACGCCGCCGCACGACATCCTCGAGCAGCCGGTGGAGGAGCACCTCCCCGGCTTGGACGCCGGGAGCGGCGACAGCTCCGCGGCTCTCGCCCTGGTCGACCTGTGGCAGCGGGCCAACGCCGTCCTCGGCGGAGTCCGGCCGGCGACCAGCGCCTGGTTCTGGGGCGAGGGGACGGCACCGACCATGCCGCGCTTCGCCGACTTGTACGGCCTCAGCGGCGCGGTGGTGGCCGCCGTCGACCTCATCCGCGGGATCGGGAGGTACGCCGGTTTCGAGGTGCTCGACGTCCCCGGCGCGACCGGCGGCCTCGACACCGACTACGCCGCCAAGGCCCGCGCCGCCATCGCCGCGCTCGATCGGCACGACATCGTCTGGGTGCACGTCGAGTCGCCGGACGAGGCCGGGCATATGGGCGATCTCAACGAGAAGGTCACGGCGATCGAGCGCGTGGACGCCGAGGTGCTCGGGCCTGTGCTCGCCTGTTCCCACCGTCCGTCCGTCCTGGTGCTGCCGGATCACTACACCCTGGTTCGCACCCGGACCCACATCGGCGGGCCGGTGCCTTTCGCGTGCGCGCGCGGCGACGCGGCTTCAGCGGCCGCCGGGACGGCGGCCGCCGCGCGTTCGTTCAGCGAGCGGGACGCTCAGGCCGCCGGCGTCGTGGCGCCGGACGGTCCCGCCCTCATGCGCCTGTTCCTCGAGACCACGGGGTAAGAACCCTGGGTCGGCGTCGGGTCACGATGCCGGCGGCCCCGGCGAAGCAGGGCGAGGCCATGAACACAGCTGCAGATGCCCAACCGGTCGTCCCCGGGGACGAGGGCTATCCCGCCATCGGGGTGCCTGTCGTCACCATGGACGCCGAGCGCTATGTGATGAGCGGCGGACGCGTCGCTCATCTCGCGGCCAAGGAGGGCGAGCTTCTTCTCTACACAAACGACCTCGGCCAGATCCCCGGCGGTGAGAACTCCGAGCTCGGCCTCTACTACCACGACACCCGCTATCTCAGTCGCCTGGAACTGCTGGTCGGCGGGCGTCAGCCGGCCCTGCTCTCCTCGACGGCGGAGAGCGGCTACGGCGCCACGATCGAGCTCACCAACCTCGAGTCTCGGATGGCCGACGGCCGCCTGCTGCCGCAGGCCAGCGTGCACGTGCGCTGCCGCCGCTTCCTCGCCGACCGTCTCCACGAGCATATGGACGTGCACAACTACGGGCGGACGACCGTCGAGGTCGACATCGACCTGCACTTCGCCGCCGACTTCGCCGACCTCTTCGAGGTCCGCGGCGTGCGCCGGCGCAGGCGTGGCGCGCGCCTGCCGGCCAGGCAGGAGGACGGGGCGCTGGTGCTCGCCTACCTCGGCCTCGACGATGTCACCAGGGAGACGGTAGTCCGCTTCGTCGATCGACCGGACTCGATCAGCCAGGGCCGGGCCCGCTACCGGGTTCGCCTGGCGCCGGGGGAACGGACCGAGATTCGCTACGAGGTCCAGCTCGTAGCGCCGGACGCGCCGGCGCCCCTTGCCGGCGACTTCCGCACGAAGCTCAGCGTCTTGCGCAGTGAGCGCCAGCGCTGGGAAGAGGGCGTCACCGAGATCGACACGGACAACGAGCTCGTGAACGACGCCCTGCGGCGCGGCCGCGACGACCTGCGCATGCTCGGCGCGACCGTGGACGGCCGAGGGATCGTCCTCTCCGGGGTGCCGTGGTTCGTCGCGCCCCTTGGTCGCGAGATGATGTTCGTCGGGCTCGAGACGGCGATTCTCGACCTTCGCTGGTCGCAGGGCGCCGTCGACTTCCTGAGCGACCGTCAAGGAAGGGCCACGAACGTCTTCCGCGAGGAGCAGCCCGGCAAGATCATGCACGAGCTGCGGCGCGGCGAGCTCGCCAGCCTGCGCGCCATCCCCCACACTCCCTACTACGGTTCCGTCGACGCGACACCGCTGTGGTTGCTGGCCGTGACCGAGCTGACGATGTGGACGGGCGACCTCGACGGCTTCGAGCAGCGCGACCGCGCTATCACCGCGGCGCTGTCCTGGCTCGAGACCTACGGGGATCTCGACGGCGACGGCTTCATCGAGTACCAGCGGCGCTCACGATCCGGCCTCAGGAACCAGGGCTGGCGCGACGGGTGGGACGCGATCCTGCACAGGGACGGCACGCCGGCCCGGGGCCCCATCGCGCTGGCCGAGACGCAGGGCTACGTGTTCTACGCCAAGCGCCGCCTGGCGGCCATCTACGGGCAGCTCGGCGATGTCGAACGCGCCGAGCGCCTCACGGCCGAGGCCGCCGCCCTCAAGCGGCGCTTCAACGAGCGGTTCTGGATGGACGACGAGGGGTACTTCGCCATGGCGCTCGACGGTGAGAAGCGCCAGGTCGAGACCGTGTGCTCGACGATCGGGCATGCGCTCTGGTCGCGGATCGTCGCCGACGAGTACGTCGCGCCGGTGGTGGAGCGGCTGATGGCCCCGGACATGTACTCAGGCTGGGGGATCCGCACCATCAGCAACGAGGCGAGCGGCTACAACCCGGTGAGCTTCTACAACGGCGGCGTCTGGCCGTACGACACGGCGATCGCCGCCAGCGGGATGAAGAAGCACGGGTACGCGCAGGAGTCCAACGTGCTGGCGTGGGGCCTCGTCGAGGCCGCGGTCGCGCACGAGTACGCGCGCCTGCCGGAGCTCTTCTGCGGTCTGCCGCGCCAGGCGATCAACCGGCCCGTGTCCTTCCCGATGGCCTGCTCGCCCGACGCAGCCTCCTCGGGAGCCCTGTTCCTCATCTTGCAGGCCATGCTCGGCGTCTATGCCCAGGCCGAGGCGAACATGGTGTACGTACACAACCCGGTGCTTCCGAGGTGGCTGGGCGAGGTGACGCTCGGTAACCTGCGGGTGGGACGGACGACGATGCGCCTGCGCTTCCGCCGCGAGGGCAGCCAGACGACGTTCTCCGTTCTCGACAAGCAGGGACCCGGGCGGATCATCGTCGTGGAGTGAGCCGGCCGGTCAGTCGGGCCGGTCCGCCGGGCACCGGCGAGCTGGTTTCCGGGCAATCCCTGTTGTTCTGCGCCGATCGTCCGATATACTGATCGTGCTGTCCGGCGCAGTCACCTCGCCGGGATCCTGATCGCAGACACGCGGGCGTCTCACGCGAGTCGCGGTCGAGCGGCCGCGCACACGTGAGCACGCGTCAGCACATGACACACATCAGTTCGACCTCATAGGTCCGGGTTGTGACGCAGTGGGAAAAAGGCGCTACATGTGACATACTCAACGGCGGGGCCCGGACGGACTCCATCTTCCATCACCTCATTCACTCGAGTCGAACGACATCCCTGACGTCACGGCCGCGATCGGAGCCGGGCGGAGGCGGAGACCGCAGGAGCTCATGGACACGTACGAACAGACAGAGCAGATCACGATGACCAGAGAGATCGAGGCGCCGAGCGCGATCGCGCCGGAGGCGCCCGTCGAGACGCCTGTCGACACGGCGCCGGAGGCGCAACCAGCGAGAGGCGACGGGGCGTCGCCGGAGGGCGCGACGCGCCCGGGCATGCCGCAAGCGGCGCTGCCGGAGGGCGATCTGGGCCTCCTGCCCGCGGCGACAGGCTCGGTGACCGAGACGGAGATCGCTCCCGGCGACGAGCAGGCGCCGGGTGGCCAGGGGGAGCGCCAGGCGCAGCAGCCCGGTCGCGGGCCGGGCGCCAAGGGCGATCGCGCCCGCCGCGGCCGCGACCGCGGCAAGCCGCGCGAGCAGCGCGAGCAGCGCCAGGAGCGCGTCGAAGGACCGCCGATTCCCTGCACCGGCATCCTCGATGTTCTGCCGGACGGCTTCGGCTTCCTCCGCACCAACGGCTTCACCCAGGGCGACAACGACGTCTACGTCTCGCTCAGCCAGATCCGGCGCTTCGCCCTGCGGCGCGGCGATCTCATCGACGGTCACGTCCGCGAGCCCAAGGACAACGAGAAGTACAACGCGCTGCTCAAGATCGACACGGTCAACGGCCTCGATCCGGAGGAGGCGCGCAAGCGCCCCGTCTTCGAGAAGCTCACCCCGCTCTTCCCGGACGAGCGCCTGCGCCTCGAGACCGAGGAGCACGACACCGCGGCGCGCATCATGGACCTGCTCTGCCCGATCGGCAAGGGGCAGCGCGGGCTCATCGTCTCACCGCCAAAGGCCGGCAAGACGACTGTCCTCAAGAAGCTCGCCAACTCGGTCGCCCGCAACAACCCTGAGGTCGACCTGTTCGTGCTGCTCGTCGACGAGCGCCCTGAGGAAGTCACCGACATGCAGCGCTCGGTCAAGGGCACCGTGGTCTCCAGCACGTTCGATCAGCCGAGCGAGAACCACGTGCAGGTCACGGAGCTCGTCCTCGATCGCGTCAAGCGCCTCGTCGAGATGGGTCACGACGTCGTGGTGCTGCTCGACTCGATCACCCGCATGGCACGCGCCTTCAACCTCAACACGCCGGCGTCCGGCCGCATCCTCTCCGGCGGTGTCGATTCCACGGCGCTGTACCCGCCCAAGAAGTTCTTCGGGGCCGCCCGCAACATCGAAGAAGGCGGCTCGCTGACCATCCTGGCCACTGCGCTCGTCGACACCGGGTCGCGCATGGACGAGGTCATCTTCGAGGAGTTCAAGGGCACGGGCAACATGGAGATCCGCCTCGACCGGAGGCTCGCCGACAAGCGCGTCTTCCCGGCGATCGACATCGAGGCCACGGGCACCCGCAAGGAGGAGCTGCTCATGGATCCCGCCGAGGCGGCCGCCGTCTGGAAGCTTCGCGGCGTCCTCCACAGTCTCGATCCGGCGGCCGCCATCGAGCTGCTCATCAAGAAGGTCCGCGAGACGCACAGCAACGCCGAGTTCCTGGCCGCGCTCTCGAAGAACTCGCGCTAGCCGTCCTACGGTCGCGGCGGGGGCGTTGACATTGCCTCCGTGCTCTTGATTCTCGGCGCCATATGCGCGACACTTGTTCCACGATCCGGCGCAGGCACGGATTAGAAGCCGCTCTCCCGAGCGGCTTCTTCGCGTTCGGCGGCAGTTGTCACCCCGTGGAGGCGTGCGTGTCAGAACTGATGCAGCACCTTCGCGACGGGCTGCGGTCGCGCCACTACAGCCGTCGCACCGAGCAGGTGTACTGCCACTGGGTGCGCCGCTATATCCTCTTCCACGGTCTGAGGCATCCGGCGGAGATGGCCGAGCCGGAGATCAACGCCTTCCTCACGCATCTCGCGGTCGAGGGCAGGGTCAGCGCCTCTACGCAGACGCAGGCGCTCTCCGCGTTGCTCTTTCTCTACCGGCACGTCCTCGGGCGAGAGGTCGGCGAGCTCCAGGATCTGGTCCGCGCACGCACGCCAAGGCATCTGCCGGTCGTTCTCACACGCGACGAGGTTCAGGCGGTGCTCGCTCATCTCGACGGCGACAAGTGGCTCATGGCGGTGCTCATGTACGGAGCGGGGCTGCGCCTCATGGAGTGTCTGCGCCTGCGCGTGCACGACGTCGACCTCTCGCGCAGCGAGATCACGGTCCACGACGGCAAGGGCGGCAAGGACCGGGTGACGATGCTGCCCGCGGCGGCGAGACCGGCATTCGCCCAGCAGCTTCGGCGGGCGAAGGCGATCCACGAACGCGACCTCGCGGCCGGGTGGGGCAGGGTACTCCTGCCGGAGGCGCTCGCTCGCAAGTACCCAAACGCCCCGGCCGAGTGGCGGTGGCAGTGGGTGTTCCCACAAGAACGACGCTGGCGCAACGCCAGTAGCGGCGAGCAGGGCCGTCACCACGTCCACGAGACGAGCATGCAGCGGGCCATGACCGCGGCGGTGCGCGACGCCGGCATCGTCAAGCACGCCACCTGTCACACCCTGCGCCACTCGTTCGCTACGCACCTGCTCGAGGCAGGCTACGACATCCGCACGATCCAGGAACTCCTTGGACACAAGGAGGTGAGCACGACTATGATCTACACGCATGTGCTCAACAAAGGCGGGCATGGTGTGCGCAGCCCGATGGACAACCTCTAACTGTCGGGATCACAGCGACGACTTATACAGAACAACCTAAGCAGAAATGCAGGATCGGCAATCCAGTGATTCACCTGCCGTATTGCAGAGATTACCAGCGCAGAGGCAAGGCGATTCAGGACGGCATATACGGAAGTGTAGAGCCTTCGCTACCCGGCTTACACAGACCGTATAAGTTATGTTAGGACGAACTGAAACGCGCGGCAGAGGAGAGCAGATGTCGATAGTAGGCTTGGACAGTGTCGTTGCGGTGGTGCCGGTGACGAACCAGTTCGCTGCCGTTGCTTGGTACAAAGCGCTACTGGGGCGTGACGCAGATGTCGTGCCGACGGAAGACGTCGCAGAGTGGGAGCTTGCCCCGGGAGCCTGGCTTCAAGTGACCACCGAGCCGGAGCGGGCGGGCAACACAACGCTGGTGCTTGTTGTGAGCGACATTGACGCGCAGCGCGCAGCCTGCGCAGAAGCCAACGTGGCACTTGGCGATCTGACTGAGTACCCGGGGATCGTCAAGACGGTCGATGCGGTCGACCCGGATGGGAACAAGGTGACCTTCGTTCAGGATCTCTCCGGCTAGCCTTTCGGACTGGGCGGGTGGACGGCAGGTCGTCCTAACAAGCGCATCCAGCAGAACGCCGCAAGGTAGACTGCGGAAGTGAGGCGCTCGGCGTCTGCTGATGCGCAACACGTTAGGCGAACGAAGGCGAGATGTGAGCGAGATCTCTAAGACCATCGACGCCGTTCTTGAACCGCTGCGTCCGGTCATGAAGCAGCTCGGCTTTGCGAAGAGCGGGCGCAACTGGCGCCGTCGTCGCGACAGCAGTGTGCAGGTGGTCAACGTTCAGGCGAGCTACTACAACACGGACGAAAGTGGCACCTTCACCGTGAACCTCGGCGTCTACTTCCCGGCAGTAGATGAAATCGTGGGCGAGCGTCCCGCAGAGTCCGCGCCATCGGAGGCGTCCTGCGATTTTCGCAAGCGGATCGGCCGTCTTATGCCCGCCGGACGAGACTACTGGTGGGAAGTGCGGCCGGGCGCGCCGCTGTTGGAGATCTCTGACGAGGTTGTGGAAGCGGTCACAACACTCGGCCTGCCCTGGCTCGACGCTCACAGCTCGCTGGAAGTGCTACTCGCCCGTGCGGGAGAATCCCTCTACTACTACGAGGAGACCCGGAAGGTCGCCATATGCTTGGCGCTCGGTCGGCAGCAGGAGGCCGCCGAATGGCTGACGAGACTCCGAGATCGCTTCCTTGACCTCGGTCGTCCGGATGATGCGGAGTACTGGCTTGCCTGGGGTCTGGAGCGCGGTGTTGTCGTCGCCTAACAAGCGCGTCAACCACGACGCCGCTTCGCGGCGCGGGTTACGCGCCCGGCGTTAGCCGCAACACCCCCATTGTCATCTGTCAGCCGTCTGGGCGCGGCGGTACAATGCAGGTGTCGGCGCGATGTGAAAGCGAGGTGGCAGGTGTGACCATCGACGAACTGATGCGCGAGGCGCTAAACCTCGACCCCCAGGGCCGGGCCCATCTCGCCCATCGGCTGCTCGACAGCCTCGACGAGCTCTCCGAGGCGGAGGTCGAGCAACTCTGGCTCGCTGAGGCGGCGCGCCGCGACGCCGAGATCGACGCCGGCGCTGCCACCTACCCCGCCGACGAGGTCCTCGCCAGGGCGCGTGCCCGTCGCGGATGAGCCACGCACTGCGCTTCGACGCCGCCGCGGAGCGTGAGCTGAACGAGGCGGTCGACTTCTACGAGCTCGAGAGCCCCGGGCTCGGCGACGTGTTCCTCACCGAGATCGAGCACACGCTCACGCAGGTCGAGACGTTCCCCGAGGCGGCGGAGCCGCTCCGCGATGGGGTGGGCCGGCGCCTCCTGCACACGTTCCCCTACGCGCTGCTCTACTCGTTGCGCCCGGATGAGGTCCGCATCCTCGCGGTCGCACATCAGAGGCGCCGGCCGTTCTACTGGGAGGATCGCCGGTGAGTGCGGCTAACAAGCGCATCGAGCAGAACGCCACAAGGTCTGCTACACGGCGGCAGGTCAGCCGCGTCTGCTCATGCGCGGTGCGTTAGGTGGAGCATCGTCACCCTCGTCTCGTCACCAGCGGCGTAGTATCCTTCGCCGCAGCGTCGTCAGGAGGTCTCACGTGTCAGTGCATTTCCGCATCGAAGTCGAGCAGGAATCCGACGGTCGCTGGCTCGCCGAGGTCGTCGAGCTCCCGGGCGTGCTCGCCTACGGCACGTCGCAGGATCTCGCCATCGCGCACGTGCAGGCGCTCGCACTGCGGGTCCTGGCCGACCGCCTCGAGCACGACGAGGCCGGGCGCGAGTTCCTCGATATCTCCTTCAAGGCTGCGTGAGCGACTGGCCGTCCACGTCCGCGAGGGTAGTGCTTGCGGCGCTCCTTCGTAGCGGCTGGACGATGAAACGGCAGACCGGCTCGCACAAGGTGCTCTCCCGTCCAGGCTGGCCGGATCTCGTCTTCGCTTTCCACGATCGCGACGAGATCGGGCCTCGCATGCTTGCCCGTATCGCCAAGCACAGCGGACTGCGGCCGGAGGACCTGCGTTGAGCCCACCCAACAAGCGCATCAACCTGACGCGCCGGGAGGCCGATTCCTCCTCCATGGCCCCGGCGCGCAGGTTATGCGCAAGACGTTAGTCACACCCGCAGGGAGCAACGTGAGGGCATTCGCAGTCCTGACATGCGCGTCGGTGATTGAGCGAGCGTACACGCAGAGCCCTATGTACCAGAGCAACCTGGCGTACGCAGACGAGTTCCGCCGGGAACTGCCGTCACTTGATTTCGCGGCCTATCGAGGTATTGGCCGCACTGCCTTGAGCGAGATTGCAGAGCCTCTTCCCGGTTGGCAGGGCAGCGGCCCCGCCTCGCCTGTGGAAGAGTCCACAGCGCGAAACGTCCTCGCAGGCTTTCTCGGACCCGAAGACCTGACGAGTACTCGCGGGCCTACGTCCCCTCAGAGCACGAGGCTCGCTGCGTTTTCGCAGCCCTGACTGCTCCAAGGGACTACGAGATTGTCGAACTGTGCATCGGCTCCGACCTCCCACGCAACCTTCTGGGCTTCGACCTCGGCTACTGGGATGGTGAGCTACTCCATCCTCTGCGACGCCGCCATTTGGCCGGTATGGCATCCGCCAACGATCGAGGCCGTACCTGCCCTCGTCGGGTTCACGAGGATGCTCAACTCAAACCTGCTCTTCAGCACTCGCGATGCCGCGCAGGCCTACTTGGACTGGTACTCGGGCGAAGATTGGGCGGAGAAGCTACCTGAGGACTTCTCGATCATCGCGGTGGGGTCTGTCGATCAGTCGGGGTGACTAACAAGCGCATCAACCTGACGCGCAGAAGCGTCTTCGCGCTTCGCGCAGTAAGCTGTTGGCGTGCAGGTTAAGCGCATCAACGTTAGCTGCACCCACCCTACGCGTTGCCGTCGACGCATGGTCACCCTTTAATATAACGCGCAGCGTTATACCATGCCGTCATGATCAAGTCGTTCCTCGACGCCGAGACCGAGGGGGTGTTCCAGCGCCAGTTCTCCCGGCGTCTGCCGCACGATATCCAGGCCGTGGCGCTGCGCAAACTGCGCATGCTCGCCAACGCGCACGACGTGATCGACCTGCGCAGCCCGCCGGGCAACCGCCTCGAGCGGCTCAGTGGGGACCGCGCCGGCCAGTACAGCATCCGCATCAACGACCAGTGGCGCATCTGCTTCGTCTGGGAAGGCGGCGACGCGCACGAGGTCGAGATCTGCGACTACCACTGAAAGGGGTGACGATGTCCGAAGAGAGGCTCGCTCCGGTGCACCCGGGCGAGGTGCTGCTCGAGGAGTTCCTGCGGCCGCTCGGCCTCAGCCAGAACCGCCTCGGGCTGTCCCTCGGCGTGCACCCGCGGCGCGTCAACGAGATCGTGCTCGGCAAGCGCCGGGTCACCGCCGAGACCGCTCTGCGCCTGGCGCGCTACTTCGGTACGACGCCGCAGTTCTGGCTCGGGCTGCAGGCCGACTACGACCTCGACGTGGCCGCCGACGAACTCGGCGGGCGCCTTGAGCGCGAGGTTCAGGTGCGCGCCAAGGCGAGCTAGCCGTGAGGGCAGCTAACAAGCGCATCGAGCAGAACGCCAGAGGGTCTGCCTCAAGGTGGGGAGGTCAGCCGCGTCTGCTCATGCGCCCGACGTTGGGCGGACTTGCGTCGTGCCGCGATCCCACCCGTGCCCGCGGGGGGTGGCCGCGCCTTCGCGCTCGACGGGTGAACACACCGGGCGGCAGTGAGGAGGACGCAGGCGATGGTAACGAAGAATGACAAAGTAGTGCTCGTCACGGGAGCGAACAAGGGGTTGGGCAAGGAGATCGGGCGGCAGCTGGGCGCGCTCGGATACACGGTGGTCCTCGCGGCGAGGGACGAGCAGGCCGGGGACGCGGCTGCGGCGGAACTGGTGGCTGCGGGGTGCGACGCGCAGACCTGTCGTCTCGAGGTCACAGACCCCGACCACATAGCCAGCCTTGTGAGCTACCTCGAGACGACGTTCGGGAAGCTGGACGTGCTCGTGAACAACGCCGGGATCTCCCTCGAGTGGGACGGGGAGCCGACTAACGCCGACAAGATACGCCGCACCCTCGAGGTCAACCTCATCGCCCCCTACGCGATCACCGAGGCGCTCGTGCCGCTGCTTTCGTGCAGTGACGACGCGCGGGTGATCAACCAGTCGTCGATGCTTGGCTCGATCGGGACCGCCGAGAGCGCGTGGGAGCACGTCGAACGATTCATGACCGTGGGGTACTCGACTTCGAAGGCCGCGCTCAACATGCTCACAGCTGATGCAATCGAACACGCTGGCGAGCAAGGGGATAGCGGTGGCCGCAGCCCACCCCGGGTGGGTGAAGACCGATCTCGGGAGCCGAGGCTGCACCGATGGAGGTCGAAGAGGGGGCGCGCACGGCCGTCGAGCTCGTGACCATGGCCCGTGAGCAGTTCCCGCACGGCGAGCTGCGTCACAAGGGCGAGCGTATGCCCTGGTAGGGGCCTCCCACCTGACGGGGGCGACCACCGATGTGCCGTGAGTGATTCAGTCGTCGACCGCGTGCGTGCGGTCCGCGACCCGGTCGCCCGCGAGTGCGACGACGCTATGAAGCCGCTGGGCGCTGCGGCCACAGCAAGACAGCAGCGGCTGCGAGGTGGTGCTCCAGCCTTCGCGGCAAGGTGCGGTCCGAGCAGAAGGCGTCGTGATGCGGAACACTCACCGTCTGCCGCCCAACAAGCGCATCCAGCTGACGGCCAGAAGCTAGACTGACCTGAGAGCGTGTCGGCCGCAGCTGATGCGCAAACACGTTAGGTGGACCAATCCCCAGAGTGCGAGTCGGGCCCGGTTGAACGTTTGAAGCTCCACGCCTTCGGTCGTATACCGGTCACAAGTCTTCGACTAGCGGGACGTTCGGTCGGGAGGCGGTCGGGAAGACCGGCGGAAGGCGTCGGCTCCCCGGCTTCGTTACCCCCCTTACTGACCAGGAGCGAAGGAGCAGGTCGTGGGCAAGGTACGGGAAGTGAGACCGCGTTTGGCCACAGCGTGTCTCGTGGCGCTTGTTGCGGGAACCCTGGCCCTGCAGGCGTGCGGCGGAACCGGGCGCAAACTGAGTGAGCCGCCTGCGGCGGCCAGCACAGGGGCCTCGGCAGCCGCGGACTCGAGCCCGACGCCTCTGCCTACGCCGACCGTGACGGGCACCGTCGCGTTCACCCTCTGGGGCGCCGACCAGCCGGGAGGAATCTACACCGTGAGCACCGACGGGGCGGACCTGACCCGGCTGATACCGGGCAAGGACTATCCCTGGCCCGATCTGAAGCTCCATCCGACCTGGTCGCCGGATGGCAAGAGGATCGCCTTCTGCGACAAGGCCAAGAAGACCGATACGCTCCGCCTCTGGGTCGCTAACGCCGATGGCTCCGGCCGACGGCTCCTGCTGCGTCGGCAGCACATCGACATGATCCAGCATCCATCCTGGTCGCCCGACGGCAAGCAGCTCGTCTACAGCGAGTGGGCGCTCTGCGTGGTCTCCACGGCCGGTAGTCCCCGCTGGAGGAACATCACCGACAGCACAGGGTCCCCGCTGAGCGGCCAGGAGCCCGTCTGGTCGCCGAACAGGAAGATCTACTACCTCCAGGACCGTAGCGGCCACCATGTCGCGATCTGCGCCGTCGATCCCGATGGTGGCAGTGTGACGACGGTCACCTCGTACAAGCATTCTCTCGGCCCGTTCTCGATCTCGCCGGACGGCAAGCGCATTGCCGTGCAGGACCGCACCGCCGACGCCCTGGTGCTGCTGTCGACGCCGGGGCGGGGCGAGTCCTTCGTGCTCGTGCCCGGGCTCAGGGCCCTTACGCACCCCAACGCGTTCCTGGAGCAACAAGCACGAATGGAACGTCTACTCCTCGTGGGCGCCTGACGGCTCGGCGATCGTCTTCGCGGGCTGCGACGCCTGGACGGGTACCGGCTCGATGCTTCATGTCCTGAATCCCGACGGCTCCGGTCTCTCGGCAGTGCCGGGCGTGGGCGCATGGGCGATCCAACCCTCATGGCAGCCGCAGTAAACGTCTGCCGCCGGGGCGAGCTCGTGTGCGCGCGACGATCGCACGGTGGCTGGAAGGTTCACCGGCGAAGCCACCCAACAGGGCGTTCGAGCTGACTCGGAGAAGCGAAGTGCATTCACGCGGCGCTAGCTGTCACAGCTCATCGCCTGGACGGTTGTGCACACGCTGGGCGCCTTTCAGCGGTGCTCGGAGCGCAGGGTGGATGTTCTCAACAGGCCGATGCATCCTTGCGGCGTGGCGGTTATACTCACGGTATGAAGACCGCCATCTCCATACCCGACGACCTGTTCGCCGACGCCGAGGAGCTGGCACGCGAGCTGAAGAAGTCGCGCAGCCGCCTGTACGGCGATGCCGTTCGCGAGTACGTCGCCCGCCACTCCGCCGAGGGCGTCACCGAGGCGCTCGACCGCGTCTGCGACGAGCTCGAGTGCCGCAGCGACTTCGCCGGCGCCGCCGCGCGCCGCACTCTGGAGCGCAGCGACTGGTGATCGCCCGAGGCGAGGTGTGGTGGGCCGACCTGGCCGAGCCCTCCGGCTCCGAGCCCGGCTTCCGCCGCCCCGTCATGGTTGTGCAGGGCGACGCCTTCAACCGCAGCCGCATCGCCACCGTCGTCTGCGTCGCGCTGACGAGCAATCTGCGCTGGGCCGACGCTCCCGGCAACGTCCTCCTGACGGCGCGGACCACCGGCCTGCCCAAGGACTCGGTCGCCAACGTCTCCCAGCTCATCACGCTCGGCCGCGAAACGCTGACCGAGCGCGTCGGCGCCTTGCCCGCGAAGAAGCTCGAGCTTGTACTGCTCGGTATCGACATCGTCCTCGGGCGTTGACGCGAGTGCACAACAAGCACATCAACCTGACGCGCCGGGAGGCCGATCTCTCCTCCAAGGCCGTGGCGCGCAGGTCATGTGCTGAGCGCTAGACCTACAGGACGAGCCTGTGTCGAGACTGGATCTCAAGGTTCCGCCTGATGCCGTCGCACTCGCGGTGGGCGGGTTGATGTGGCTGGTCTCTTTGGTGACGCCTTCTGTCGACGGGCCGCGCACCTATCGCGTCCTGGTCGCAGTCGTCTTGTTCGTGGTGGGCGTCGGCCTCATCGTGGCGGCTCGTGTCTCTTTCGGCCGTGCAGGCACGACGTTCAACCCAACCGCACCCGACCGGACCAGTCACTTGGTGACAACCGGCGTCTATCGCTGGTCGCGGAACCCCATGTATCTCGGGACGGAGTTCGTCCTTCTCGGCCTCGGTGCGCTGCTGTCGAATCCCTTTTCACTGGCCGTCTCCGCGGTCTACGTTCTCTATATGAACCACTTCCAGGTCCAGCCGGAAGAACGCGTTCTTCGCGCTCGGTTTGGTGTGGCCTATGACGACTACTCAGGCAGCGTACGCCGCTGGGCCTGCAGGTCCAACAGGCGCGTCCAGCAGACGCCGGAGCGCTGGGCAAGACTGGCACCGCTCGGCGCGCAGCTGATGCGCACATGTTGGCCGCACCGATGGAATGGAGAGGGGACGCGATGGGTCGGCTGATCTACTCGGCGATTCAGTCACTTGACGGGTACGTCGCAGACGCGGCTGGCAAGTTCGACTGGGCGGCGCCTGACGAGTCAGTGCACACCTTCGCCAACCAGCTGCAGCGCCCGATCGGCACGAACCTCCTCGGCAGGCGGCTGTATGAGGTGATGTCGGCGTGGGAGACGCTCGGTACACACGGCGACGAGCCTGCCTACGTCGAGGAGTTCGGCGAGCTATGGCGCGCGTCTGACAAAGTCGTCTACTCGACGACCCTGGGCTCGGTGCGCGCCGCCCGCACCCGGATCGAGCGTGCGTTTGAGCCCGACGCCGTCCAACGGATGAAGGACGAGCTCGTGGCTGACATCTCGATCGGTGGACCGACCCTGGCGGCTCAGGCGATCGCGGCCGGTCTGGTCGATGAGTATCAGCTGTTCGTCGTGCCCGTCGTCGTGGGCGGGGGCACGCGCTGTCTGCCGCATGGAATCCGGCTCGCCTTGCAGCTCGTCGACCAACGCCGGTTCGACAACGGCACGGTGTACATGAGCTATGGCCCGGTCGGATGACGGCGGGCCCCGGCGTCTCGCGGGGCGGCTAGCATGCGCATCGAGCAGAACGCCAGAAGGCAGAATCAGCAAGAGATGCGTCTGCACGCCTGCGTGTGCGCAGCACGCTAGGCCCTGACCGAATCCATTCACACCCGTAGGGAGATTCTTCACAATGGACATCCCACGTATATTCAACATTACCGAAAGTGCTCACCGCATTCATAACCCGATCACGCCCAGAGAAGCTCGCCACTCTCGGTGCGGCGCTGCGTCTCGAATCAGGGGCCCGAGTGCTGACCTCGGCAGCGGTTCGGGGGAGATGCTGTGCACCTGGGCACGCGATCACGGAATTATCGGCACCGGCATCGACATGAGCCAGTTGTTTACCGAACAAGCGATACTCCGTGCTGTAGAACTCGGCGGTCGCCGGCCAGGGTCAGGTTCATCCACGGCGATGCGGCCGGCTACATCACGGACGAAGAGGTCGATGTGGCAGCCTGTGTTCGGGCCACGTCGGATCGGTGGGGGGAATGCCGGCACTATCGGGCTTCTGGCGCGGAGTCTCACACCGGAGGGATCATCCTCATCGGCGAGCCGTCCTGGCTGCAGGTTGCCGCCGACGGAAGACGATCTAAGGAGTGCTCTGGCGACTTAGTTTCTGGATTTCTTTATGCTTACCAGGAACTTCTTGCGTCTTTCGGCGATCTGGGCTATGATGTTGTCGAAATGGTTCTGGCTGACCAGGACGGCAGCGGACAGATATGAAGCGGCCAAATGGCTGACCATGCGCCGATGGCTCGGAAGCCAATCCCGATGACGAGCTCACAAAAGATGTTCGAGCCCGACTGACCTCGGGAACCTGAACGCTATGCTGCGCTACACGCGTGAATACCTTGGCTGGGGTGTGTTCGCGCTGATGCCGCGGTGACGCGTTGGCGCATCCGGCGGTTCGTCACCGGCCTGTGGGGGCGCAAAGTTGAGTCCCGTAATGTGGTGTAAGTCCTGAAGAGAAGCCCCGGGTGCGAAGCGGCCACCGTGGGCTTCACAATCGTCGGAACCGTAGCAGGGATACGACGAGAGGAGCACCACGATGGCCGAGAAGAGCTTGAGCCTCGACGAGCTCGTACGCAAGCTCATGGGCGATGAGCACGCCGACGTTCTCAGGGAGACGCTCGCCTGGTTCGTCGGCGAGCTGATGGAGGCCGAGGTCACGCAGCAGATCGGCGCCGGCCTGCATGAGAAGGCGCCGGAGCGCACGACGCACAGGAACGGCTACCGCGAGCGCGGCTGGCAGACCCGCGCCGGGGAGATCGAGCTCGCCATCCCGCGGCTGCGCGCCGGCAGCTACTTCCCCAGCTTCCTTGAGCCGCGCAGCCGCTCGGAGAAGGCCCTGGTGGCGGTCATCCAGGAGGCCTACGTCAACGGCGTCTCGACGCGCAAGGTCGACCGCCTCGTGACCCAGCTCGGCCTCTCCGGCATCAGCAAGAGCGCCGTCAGCCGCCTCTGCGCCGGCCTCGACGAGCAGGTGCGCCTCTTCCGCGAGCGCCCGCTCGAGGGCGCCTACCCCTACCTCTGGCTGGACGCCAAGGTGGAGCGCGTGCGTGAGCCGGGCGGCGTGCGTCACAAGGCGCTGGTCGTCGCCTACGGCGTGCACGAGACGGGCCGCCGCGAGGTCATCGGCATCGACGTCGGCGAGGCCGAGACCGAGGCCTTCTGGCGCGAGTTCCTGCGCTCCCTGCGTGCCCGCGGTCTGGCCGGCACCCAGCTCTGCGTCTCCGACGCCCATGAGGGCCTGAAGCAGGCGATCGCCAAGGTGCTCGGCTGCCCCTGGCAGAGATGCACCGTGCACTTCCTGCGCGACATGCTCGGCCACTGCTCAAAGGCGCAGCAGCCGATGATCGCCACCGCCATCCGCCAGATCTTCGCTGCCGAGAGCGCAGGTGAGGCGCGCGAGCGGCTCGCGGGGGTGGCGACGGCGCTGGAGCGCAGCGCGCCCAAGGTGGCGCGTCTGCTCGCCACCGCCGAGGAGGAGCTGCTCGCCTTCATGAGCTTCCCGGCCGAGCACTGGACGAAGCTGCGCTCGACCAACCCGCTGGAGCGCGTCAACCGCGAGATCGGGCGACGTAGCGACGTGGTCGGCATCTACCCGAACGACGCCGCCCTCGTCCGTCTCGCCGGGAGCCTGCTGATCGAGCAGAACGACGAATGGCTCGTCAGCCGGCGCTACCTCTCGGAGGAGTCGCTCCAGGCGGTGCTGACCAGACCGACGGAAGCCGCCGGGGTCGTGGAGGTGGGCGCGCTACCGGCGGCCTGAAGAAGAGACCATCCCGACGACGGACTTACACCACACCCCGGGACTTGACCAGGCGCTCGGCCAGGCCAGGTCGTACAAGGTGTCTGACGGCACGCTGACCCTCTACGACGAAGGCGGGAACGAGTCGCTCATCTTGGAAGCCGACCGGAGCCAAGGTGCCTCGGACGCTGCGGCTGGAATCGCCGCAGTTGTCACTGCTGGTGTGAAACTGACCCATTGCTGCTGTGCGGGTTGCTCTCCGCGGTCGCCCTCTGGAGTAGGGTCGACGGACTCCCGGTTGACGAGTGAGCGCTCACTCACTATGGTAGGTGAGCGCTCACTCACACATCCCACGGAGGCGTCCATGTCCGTCATCCGTACCGAGAAGCTCACGCGTCGCTTCGGCGACGTCGTCGCGGTGCGGGAACTCGATCTCGAGATCGCCAGCAGTGGAGTCGTCGGCCTCGTCGGTCCCAACGGTTCCGGCAAGTCCACGCTCATCAGGCTCCTGTTGGGTCTCATCAGGCCCACGAGCGGCAGCGCCCTGGTCTTCGACTCGCCGATCTCGGATCCCCGCACGTACGCGTCGCGAATCGGCGCGCTCATCGAGAGTCCCGCTTTCATCCCGTCCCTGTCGGCCCGCACCAACCTGCGCTCCCTGGCGCGTCTGCGCGGCATCTCGAACGCGCGCGTCGACGAGGTGCTCGACATCGTCGGGCTTCTGGACCGCAGCAGGCGAGCCGGCGAGGCGCTTCTCGCTCGGTATGAAGCAGCGGCTCGGCATCGCTGCGGCGCTGCTTCCCGACCCCGAACTGCTGATCCTCGACGAGCCCACCAACGGTCTCGACCCGGCCGGCATCGTCGAGATCCGCGAACTGCTTCGCGGGCTCGGCGACGAGGGCCGGACTGTCGTCGTCTCCTCGCACCTCCTGAGTGAGATCGAGGCGGCTTGCGACACGCTGGCCATGATCCGCTATGGCGAGCTCCTCTACTCGGGTCCGCTTGAGCGATCTGGTCGGCCAGGGCGGGCGAGTGCATCGAGACCGTCCCCGAGCACCGTCACGACGTCGGCCGTCTCGGCGAGCTTCTGGCGTCGAAGGGCTGGAAGACCACGGTCCATGACGAGGACGTGCGCGTCAGCGCGCCGGCGTCGGCGTCGGCGGACGTCAACCGTGCCGCTGCAGAGGCGGGCATCACACTGAGCGCCCTGCGCCCGCACTCGGTCAGCCTCGAGGAGATCTTCCTGCGCATGACTGGTGAGGAGTCAGGCGACAACGGCCGCCTGGCTTCGCGCGTCGGCCGATTCCGGCATCATCGAACGTGAGGGGGCTGTGACAGGCATCGAAGAACCTGAGACGCTGGAGGTCCCGTCATGATCCGCGCCATCCGCTGCGAACTGGCCCGACTCAAGACCCCATCCTTCCTCCTCGGCGGCATGGGTCTGATCGTACTCTTCAGCGCTCTTGGCGACGGCGATCGTCTTCCTGACCGTGGAGCGGCGATGCCGGCGGTCCGCCCGGAACGCAGCAGATCACGACACAGGCGCTCGAGGCGTCCGACGGGATGTTCGCCGGCGTGCAGAACTTCGTCGGCATGCTGGGGGTCGTCGCGCTAGCCATGTGGGCGATGGCGGTCGACGTCCGACTACTCGAGCGGGCTGATCCGGCTGCTCGTGCAGGCGCAGCCCAACCGCCTGCTCCTTCTGGGCGGCAAGGTCGTGGCCCTGACCGTCTTCACCTGCCTCTCGACGCTGGTCGCCACCGTCGCCATCCTGGTCGTGTCGCCGGCGATCGCCAGTCTCGGCAGCATCTCGACCGATGCCTGGAGCTTCCGGTCAGGGTCTGCTCGGCACGTCGCTGGATGCCTACGTACAGCTGACCTTGTGCGTGCTGATGTGGGGCGTCGTGGGATTGCTCGTCGGCATGCTGACGCGCAGTGCCGGCATCTCGATCGGCATCGGCATCGGCTACCTCATGATCTTCGAGGGTCTGGCCGGCATGCTTCTCGACAGCTCCCAGAAGTGGTTGCCCGGCTCCGCCTTCTCGGCCATCGCAGCGGGAGGGTCTTCCGACATGGCCTTTGGAACGGCTGTGCTCGTGGCCGGCGCGCTATGCGGTCGGAGCGCTCGTGCTGACTGCGGTCACGTTCCGCCGCCGCGACATCACGGCGTGAGCCGGTCGCACGCTGCCGGAGGAGGATCGATGACCGCCGACGACGAGTCCCGCAAGACCGACACGCGCCAGGTCCTGATCGACGCGGCCACCGAGGTGTTTCTCAAGCGCGGGTTCTCGCGCGCGACGACGAAGGAGATCGCGCAGACCGCGGGGTTGGCCGAGGGCACCATCTACCGGCACTTCGACGACAAGTACGCCCTCTTTCACGAGGTCTTCCTCGCGCGCTCCGGCGAGACCATCGAGGGACTGGCGCGCTTCCCCGAGCGTGCCGGTCAAAGGCACCGTGCGCGACAACCTGGACGATCTCCTGCGGCTGATCGGCGCATGGCCGAGCACGCCACCTCACTGATGGCGTCGATGTGGGCCGATCCCGAGGTGGCCGAGCGCTTCGAGGCATATGTCAAGGAGCGTGCCCCTAAGGGCCTCGAAGCGGGGCCCGTCGGGATCGTGGCGGCCTACATCCGGGCGGAGCAGGAGCTGGGCAGGATCAGGGGTGACGTCGCCGCCGGAGGCCGCCGCGGCGGTAGTCGCCTCGGTGCCGTTCGCAAGTGCGATGGACCGGGCCTGAGGGATCGTCTCCCGAACGCCGGGGGGCTTCCCGGCGCCGGGCCGCGCCGCAGTCGACATCCTCGCGCAGGGACTGGCGCCACAGACGGGCGCGTCGGCGTGGCCCCGACCGAGTCTGCCGGACCCGCTGAGCTCCCGCTAGCCGGCGCTCCCGGCGGACGCGTCAGCGAAGTCCGGTTGCTGCCCGTGCCCTCGTCGGGGTGGCGGCATTGATGAGATCGTACGTGATACCCGCGCTTCAGTGGCAAAGCCACTGCATGCCCGGCGCCTCAAGGCGCACCGGCGGCCATTCCACGCGTGCACGGAGCTGACGCCCCACGCTACACTGGCCCCAATGCGCGCAAGCGCCGTTCATACCCCACATCGCCATGCCCGCGGGGGGCGCGTGGAGAGCCTCGCGAACAGAGTCCGCCGCGTGACAGCTGAGCGGGTCGAGATTGTCGACTACGACCTGCGGTGGCCGGACTCCTTCGAGCGCGAGCGTCGGCACCTGGTCGCCTGCTTCCCTGAGGGGTCCGTGATCCGGGTCGAACACGTCGGCAGCACCGCGGTGTTGGGTCTTGCCGCCAAGCCCGTCGTCGACATCCTTATCGGCGTGCGCGACCTCAGCATCGTCCGAGAGCGCGTGGCTCCACTTCTCGAGTCGCAGGGCTACGACTACTTCTGGAGCCCCGCCCACGGTGATGACGTGCCGCCCTTCTACGCCTTCTTCATCAAGCGCGACGAGCACGGAGCCCGCACCCATCATATCCACGTCGTCGAGATGGACTTCCGCGAGCATTGGGACTGGGTGGTCTTCCGCGACTACCTCAGAGCCCATCCGGATACCGCCGCGTCCTACGAGCGTCTCAAGAGAGACCTCGCGCAGAAGTACCAACGCGATCGTGTGGGCTACACGGAGGCGAAGTCGCAGTTCATCCTGGCTGTGCTTGAGGTGTGCGCGAGAGAAGAGCCTCTTGCGGGCTGAGGCCGGAGGTTGACGGTCGCGTCGCTACACTGGGGCCGCACGAGGCGGCCACCGTCAACGAGATCCGGCCTCCCCGCTGCCTCACAGGCCATCCCTCGGCCCGCCACGGCGGAGCGCGAATGGAAGCTTGGCTCGACCGAGGCCCCACCGTTGGTGGAGCGGAGCGGGATGGTGCTACGATCGTCGCAGAAGAAGCGGCCAGGGATGGGGGCTTGCAGATCGCGTCCTGTTCGTGGAAGCGCATCCAGCGGTCGGCGCGAAGCGATGGAGTGGGTCAGCCGCATCGGCCGCCGCCATGGGTCACGTCGCCAGGCGCACAGGGGAGCGGGATTCATGAGCGGTGAGATCGAGTTTGTGGAACCGTGGTTCGCCGACGGCAATCCTGCGCTCGTGGATGAGTTGCGACGAGAACTGGCCCCCGGCCATGTCCTGTTCGGCATGTCCGTCTGGGCCGTCGCACGACGCCGGGATTGTGATGACGTTCTGTACGCGCTCGAGGACGGCTCGGGCCGCGTGGCAGTCGTCCACCTCACGTGGTCCCCAGAGGCTGACCCGGCCTGGCCAGTCACGGAGCTGTTCGATGAGTTGGAGTCGTGGGCCGAGACGATGCGAAACGACCGCAACGACGGTGGCGCCTAGCAGGCGAATCGAGCGGGCGCCCCGCGGGGTTGATGTACTCTCCACCTGTAACCCGCGCAGCTCATTCGACGGACGCCAGGCGGACTCTCAACGGAGGAGACCCATGGCCCCAGCCGAGACACCCTCAGCCACCTTCGCATCGAAGCGCGATGCCTGGCTTGTGGCCGTGATCTGGATCGGCGCTGCCCTCGCGGTGGCTGGTGGCTTCGCCCTGTTCAACAGCCAGGCGCCTCTGGTCGTTCGCGTCGCGCTGCCGCTCGTCTTCCTGGGGGGAGCGCTCTTCATGCTCTGGATCCTCTACGGCACCAGCTACGCCGTTCAAGGCCAGGAGTTGCTCATCCGAAATGGTCCCTTCCGCACCACGGTGCCCCTTGCCGAAGTGGACTCCGTTCGTCCTTCACGCGACCCGGCCGCGAGTCCGGCGAACTCCATGGACAGACTCCTCATCTCTTGGTCGCGGGGACGCCGTCAAGTCCTGATCTCGCCCGACGCGAAGCAGGACTTCCTGCAGGCGCTGGCACAGCACGCAGCGCACCTCAACCTCAAGGGAGATAGCCTCGAGAGACGCGACCGTCCCCCGGCCAGCGGAAGCAACTCGCAGCAGTGACCTGGGGGCCATCGGGGTTCCCGAGCGGTCGACCCGCTGGGATAGGCGATGGCAGATACAGGCAAGCATGTCGAACTGGTTCCTTTCTCTCCAGAACACGATCTCCCTCTCGTGGAATCGTGGCTCCGGCAGCAGCATGTGTCCCAGTGGTGGGGGGACCCGGTGAAGGCTCTGCAGGAGGTATCGCAGCGGCCGCGAGGCGGAGGCGAGGCGCTGATCGCCGTCGACGGCCTCCCTGTCGGCTACGTTCGTTGGCAGGTTCCCAGGCGTGAGGAGCTCGACGCGGCCGGCCTTCATGAGTTGCCTGATGACGTGGTTGATATCGACATCGCGGTAGGTGACGCGGAGCGGCTCGGTCAGGGCATCGGCCCTGCTGCCCTCGCGATCGTGCGCGACCGTCTCGCAGAAGCGGGCGCAGGGACCATCATGCTTGCCACGTCGGTTGAGAACGCGCGCGCCGTCCGGGCGTACGAGAAGGCCGGCTTCGCTCGTCGCAGGCAGTTCGTTGACACGGATGGCAGTTCCTACTGGCTGATGGTCTTCGAGGCATCGTCTGGCCACGGCTCAGCCTGCAGCTGATGAGCGAGCATCGCGTCGACAACGGCATGGTGTATTTGAACTACCGTGCGGCAACGTGATGGCGCGGCGGTTCGTGGCGTGGCCGGCGAAGAAGTGCATCAATCCGACTCGAGGGGGAGCGGGGATAGACTGTCGCGCGGTACTCTTCGCCTGAGCTTCATGAGGAGGTAGCACCCGATCTTGCCTGTAGTTGTTCGCCAACTCACGCGCGATGACGTCGCGCTGATGGACGCTCTGTTGACGACCTTCGGCCATGCGTTCGACGACATGGGTACCTACACTGAGAACCGCCCAAGCGCGGACTATCTGCGACGACTGCTCGGCGACGATACGTTCATTGCGCTGGCCGCCTTGCAGGGTGACGATGTTGTCGGGGGCATCGCGGCCTACGAGCTCAGGAAGTTCGAGCAGGAGCGCAGCGAGATCTACATCTACGATCTGGCTGTCGCATCAGCGCACCGGCGCCAGGGCATAGCGACGGCCTTGATTGAAGAACTGAAGACGATAGCGGCACGACGCGGCGTCTATGTGATCTTTGTTCAGGCCGACACCGGCGTAGAAGACGAGCCGGCCATCGCCTTGTACACGAAACTGGGAACCCGCGAAGATGTCGTGCACTTCGACATCCCAGTCGGGGGAGGGAACGGCGCCGCATGACCGCCCCTGCGGAGGGTCGACAAGCGGCCCGCCGCGGGACCGAGGCGTTGGACGCAGCAGGGAGAACAGCATGACCGCGATCGCGATCCGCCACGGACACCGCAGGCGCAAGACTGAACTCGGCGTCTGAGCGCCGCCCAAGCGCAGCACGTTGGGCGGACTCAGTCGGCTACGTCAACCGGATGGTTGCCCATCGGATGGTGCTCCATCGAGTCGCCACGCCAGACTCAACCGCCGAAGCGAGGAGATTGTCATGTCAGAGAAGATCGATCTCGGGAGTCAGGGCTTCATCTACCCGATGCCCATGGTGCTCATCGGCAGTGACCGCGGCGACAGGCCCACATTCATGCCCGCAGCATGGATCAACCGAGTGCAGTACACGCCTGCCCGGATTGCGGTCGGAATGAACAAGTCTCACGCGACAAATGAAGGTATCCGTGAGCACGGGGAGTTCAGCGCCTGCATCCCTGATGAGTCCATGCTCGAGCTCACCGACTGGTGCGGCCTGAACTCGGCCCTGCGCGGCGCGGACAAGGCGAGCCAGTTCGAGGTGTTCCGGGGCAGGCTCGCGCATGCGCCGCTTGTCTCCGAGTGCCCTCTGTGCCTGGAGTGCACGGTGCATAAGGTGGTCGATCTCGGTAGCCATGAGCTGTTCATCGGAGAGATCGCGGGCACGTGGACCGAGCAGCGCTATCTCGATGATGGCGGGAATCCCGACATCGAGAAGATGAGGCCGTTCATGCTGACGATGCCTGACAACCGGTACTGGCGCGTCGGCGCTCAGATCGGCCGCGCTTGGGCGGCAGGTCGGAGCTACGAACCAAGGCCCTGAACCGATTGCTCCGGTCGCGCGGCGCGTTGCTCAGCAAGGGCATCAAGCGGCATGCCAGAAGGTGGACCGACCGGAGCGGGCAGGCACATCCGCTCTCGCCGGTGACGTTCGGCTTGGGCGGCAGTGTCCGTCGCGCGTCGTCGCTAGGCGGCGACAATCGCAAGCAAGAAGCGCGAACACGTCAGTCGCAGTTGCCCGAAGGGGGTGCCAGATGCGAATCACCGACGCTTCCGTAGGCGACCTCGAGGGTGTGCTTGCCGTAGAGCGCCTGGCGTTCGGGAACGATGACGTGGCGGAGCTGGTGCGCGACCTCGTCAACGATCCCAGCGCGCGGCCTGTGATCTCATTGCTCGCCTGGGACGGAGAGCGACCGGTGGGGCACGTCATGTTCACCGCCGCGCACCTGGCTGGGGCGTCGCGCAGTGTCTCGATCGCGATCCTGGCTCCTCTGGGGGTCGTCCCAGAATCGCAGCGCAAAGGCATCGGTGGTCGTCTCGTCGAGCATGGCATCCGGCGTCTCAGCGGGTCAGGCGTCGAGCTGGTGTTCGTGCTCGGCCACCCTGAGTACTATCCTCGCCACGGATTCGAGCCGGCGAGTCGTCATGGCCTGGCGGCGCCGTACCCGATCTCACCGGACGAGGCGTGGATGGTTCGGGCGCTGCGTCCGGGCGTCATTGGGCGCGTAGACGGGACCATAGTGTGCGCGGATGCGATGAACCGCCCAGAGCACTGGCGGGAGTAGTCCGACCTGCTCCGCCGCAGCTCTCACCTACAGGCTCTGCGAGACACGGCGATTGGACAACGGCAGCGAGAGGGTACCGTCCAAGCCAGGCGGCGAACGCGAGTCAAGGGGGACGCATGACGGGGACCGATGCGGCGGTTGTCGCGTTCGCGTCATTCGGGGTGGCGACGCAAGCGCTGTTGCTGGGCTTCTTCGCGGCTCGTCGGTGGTCGCCCGGCATCGCGGCTCGCTTCGGCTGGGTGGTTTATGCCTTCGCAGGGCTCGGGCTGCCGCTCGGCGCGTGGCTGATCCTCGACGGACAGCCCTGGCGGCTGTTCGTCGGCCCGCTGCTCACAGCTCTCTGGGCTCTGTTCGGGGCGTTCGTCGACGTGTGGCGTCCGCGTCAATGGCGTGGCCCGCCGGTAGCTTGGAACGTGTTCGTCCCATACGTTGTCCTCTACTTCTGGGCGCAGATGTTCATGTGGTGGCCGCTGTGGGACACGGCACGCGCCGCCTGGGTGCTCTTCCTCGTGCTCTTCGTCCCGAACACCGTTCTGAACATCCGCGGGCACGTCGGCGACCAGGCGGACGGGTGACGCGCCCAAGGGTCGTTCTGCACAGCGCCGGCGGGCCGCAACGTCATCTACCGCTGGCGGAACTACTACTGCAGCGGACTGCCGGTGCAGCTCGTTCTCATGGCATTCGTCCCGCTGTGGCTGCCGTTCCTGTGGTGGCTCGACAGGCGGCTCTCGTGGCGGATGGTGCCGCGCTACCTCACGTCACTCAGCCGCAACATCACCGCCGCCGGTCGTATGAACGCGACACGACGGCGGATCGCAGAGGCTTTCGGAGCGGCGCGCCGCGAGCCACGGCGAGGACGCAGGCCGACGTTCCGACGTCAGGGGTCGCCCTCCCGGCGTACGGCTTGATACGGTGACGTGGTGCGGTATCGAATGCTGGGACCGGAAGCTCTGAGGGAGGGGGACGTCGTGAGCGTTGCTCTCACGAACGCGGCGGACGACGAGCGAACGCGTTCGAGTGCTTCGCACAGGAACATGAGAAGGTCGAGCCTCCGCGGCTGCAGGAGCATTGGCGCAGCAGGGTGGCCACGCCGGGGACTCATCTGGAACTGCTCATCAGCGTGCGGGTGTTTCGATCCCCTCGCGCCGAGCTGAACTAGCGGGGAGAGACGATGCGCACCCTCATCTGCGGCTCGTTCGCCTATGACCACATCATGGTGTTCGGCGACCGGTTCAAGAACCACATCCTCCCGGACAAGGTCCACATGCTGAACGTGTCCTTCCTGGTGCCGACCATGCGCCGCGAGTTCGGCGGCTGCGCCGGCAACATCGCCTACAACCTCAGGCTGCTCGGCGGGGACCCCGTCCCCATGGGCACCGTCGGCGAGGACTTCGGCCCCTACGCGCGCTGGATGGACGAGTGCGGCATCGACCGCACGCACGTGACCGTGGTCGACGGCACCTTCACGGGCCAGGCCTTCGTCACCACCGACCTCGACGACAACCAGATCACCGCGTTCCATCCGGGCGCGATGGGGTTCTCGCACCGCAACGGAGTGGGCGACGCCGCAGACGTCGGGATCGGCATCGTCTCCCCCGACGGCCGGGAGGGGATGCTCGAGCACGCGCAGCAGTTCTCTGACGCCGGTATCCCGTTCGTCTTCGACCCCGGCCAGGGGCTGCCGATGTTCGACGCCGAGGAGCTGCGCCGCTTCGTCGGCCAGGCCACGTGGCTCGCCGCCAACGACTACGAGTGGGCGCTGATCGCCGAGCGCACCGGAATGACCGTCGCTGAGGCTCTGGGACAGCTCGAGGCCGTCATCATCACGCGCGGCGGCGAAGGCTCCGTTGTCCACACGCGCGACGGCAGCGTCGACATCCCGGTCGTCGTGGCCGAGGAGGCGCGGGATCCGACCGGCTGCGGCGACGCCTACCGGGCGGGGCTGCTCTATGGCTTGGCCAGCGGGCTCGACTGGCCGACGACGGGAAGGATCGCCTCACTCCTGGGCGCGATCAAGATCGCCGCGGACGGAACCCAGAACCACTGGTTCTCGATGGAGGAGTTCCGCGCTCGCTATCGCGACGAGTTCGGGAGCGAGTTGTAGCGCGCGACGCCCTGACGCCGGCGAGCCCACCTGAGTGGCTACAATGGCGTTGGGATGCCCGGCGCGTTCACCAGAGGCCGCCACCGAGCGGCCACGAGGCGCAGTGCGCGAAGATGGCTCAATGAGACTCGACTGCATACGGTGCGTCGTCCGCGACTGGACGCCCGCCGACAAGGACGACCTCCTTCGCGTCGCCGACAACACGCGCGTCGCTCGCAATCTCACACACGGGTTCCCCCAGCCCTACACGGCGGCCGACGCGGACGCGTGGTTCGCCTTCCTCGCCGGCATGGCTGAGCCGACTCACTGGGCTATCGAGGTCGACGGCAGGGCCGTGGGCGGCATCGGCCTGGAGGTTGGTGAGGGCGTCTTCGCGCGCTCGGCCGACTTCGGCTACTGGCTGGGCGAGCCGTACTGGGGCCGCGGAATCATGACCGCGGCCGTGGGGGTCGTGGCGCCGTACGCCATGGCACGCTTCGGCCTCAGACGTCTCGAGGCCGGGGTGTTCGCCCGTAACCCGGCCTCGGTGCGCGTTCTCGAGCACTGTGGCTTCGTGCTCGAGGGCGTCGCGCGCGCCGCCGTCTGGAAGGACGGCGTGGTCATCGATCGGCTGGTCTATGCTCTGGTGGCCGACACCGGTGGGGAGGAGTGAACGCGTGCCGATCGCGGACGAGGCGAGCACGGCGGTCAGGGCGAGGGCGATGCTGGTCGACCCGGATTCTCTGAAGGTGCTGTGGACGAACGACCCTGCGGCCGGGGCCGCCGCCGGTGGCGTCGGCGGCCCGTCTTCGGCGATCTCGCTCGCTCTGGCGCTGCCGATGGCCGCGACGATGGGCGTGCCGGAGGCTCTGCGTCTCGTCGCGGCCACAGGTGCGCCCCAGCACCTGCGGGCGGATGTGGTCGCCACGACCCGCGGGAGCGCGTCCCTGGTCGTCTCGATCTACCGGCTGCCGGACGGCAGGATCCTGCTGCTGGCCGAGGACACGTGGCAGGCGCGGCGGGAGGCCGGGAACAGGGCAGCCTCGCGTCCGGGCCGGCCGGCGCGGTAGGCGGAAGGGCAGGCGATGATCGACGCCGTCATGTTCGACATCGACGGAACGCTGTGGAACGCGACGCCGGCCAGCGCCGACGGATGGAACGCCGGCCTGGCCGGGCTCGGCATCGCGGCTCGGGTCGACGCCGCGCAGATCGCGGCGGTCGCGGGCAACCCGTTCGAGATCTGCGTCGAGACCCTGTTGCCCGGCCTGGCTGCGCGGCACCCCGAGCTGCTGGCGATGCTCGGCGACCACGAGCGACTCAGCGTCGGGCGCGCCGGGGGGGAGTTCTACGACGGCGCCCTCTCCGGCGTCGCCGAGCTGGCCCGCACCGTCGACGTCTTCCTCGTCAGCAACTGCCAGGACTGGTACATGGACCTGTTCCTGGGCTTCTCAGGCCTCGCCCCGGTCGTGCGCGACGTGGACTGCCATGGACGATCGGGGCTCATGAAGGGCGAGATGGTGGCGTCTCTGAGGCGGCGCCATGCACTGGCGGCCCCGGTCTACGTCGGTGATACGGCGGGGGACCAAGCGGCCGCCGGCGCCGCGGGCGTGGACTACGTCCACGCGGCATGGGGGTTCGGCGAGGCCGACGGCGCGGCCGTGAGCGCCGCCTCGTTCGCCGAGCTGCTCGCCCTGGTGGCCCGGCGCGCCGGGCGTTCGACGGAGACCTCATGAGGCCTGAAGGCACCAGGGAGCACACGCCGGTCGTGGTGCTCAAGGTCCTCTGGGCCCTTCCGTGCTCGCTGCTCGGAGCGTTCATCGGCCTCCCCCTGCTGCTGCTCGGCGGTTCGATCCGTCGGGTTGGACGCACGCTCGAGTTCGCGCTGTACGAAGACAGCGTGCCGCGAACCTCACGTCTGGCGCGGGCGCACTACGTGGCGATCACACTGGGCCACGTGATCGTCGGCGTCAGCGGCGGAGAGCTCACGCGCCTTCGTGATCACGAGCACGTGCATGTGCGGCAGTACGAGCGGCTCGGCCCGCTGTTCCTGCTGGCCTACCCGGCGTCCGGCCTCCTGGCCGCGTTGCGGGGCGAATCCCCGTACAACGCCAACCACTTCGAACGCGAGGCATGCCGTGAGTCAGTCCCCGGATCGTGACGGCTAAGCAGGTCGCGTCATGTGGGAGCAGCCGGCTCAGCCGCGCCGCGGGCGTCGGCACGGTACTGCGAGCGCCTCGCCGCGGCCAGGCGAGACACGCTTATGGTATGATGCTGGCTCGGTTTCGATCGAGGCCGTGTCGTGTCAGCATCCGGATGCACCGAAGGGGTCCGTCGCGATGAAGAAAGACATCCATCCGAACTACGAAGAGGCGACCGTTCACTGCTCGTGCGGCAACACGTTCACGACGCGCAGCACCAAGAAGGAGCTGCACGTCGAGCTGTGCTCGCAGTGCCACCCGTTCTACACGGGCAAGCAGAAGCTGGTCGACTCCGGCGGTCGCGTCGAGCGCTTCAACCGCCGTTTCGACAAGAAGACCCCCGGCGCGAAGGACTGACTGGGCCGGCATGAGCGCGCACCTTAGCGTCACGCTCCTGCAGCACACGCCAGACCCCGAGCGCGCCGTGGCCATCGCCGGCCGGCTCTGCTACGCACCGGTCTCGGCGGCCGAGCTCCAGCACGAGATGAGCGACGAGGAGGTCGCCAAGCTCGTGCGCATCCTCGTCCGCTCCGGCCATCACTCAGCGCTCGAGCACGCGTCGTTCACCTTCGCCGTCGACGGCGTCAGCCGCGCCTGCACGCATCAGATCGTCCGGCACCGTCTGGCGAGCTACAACCAGCAGTCGCAGCGCTACGTCAACTTCGGTCACGCCGACAGCTTCGTCGTGCCGCCGAGCGTCAGCGCCAATCCCGAGGCTGAGGCCGTCTTCCTGCAGGCGATGGAGCAGGCTCGCGCCGCCTACGACCGACTCGTCGACATCGGCTTGGCCGAGGGTCGCAAGCGCGAGAGCGTCCAGGAGGACGCGCGCTTCGTCCTCCCCAACGCCGCCGAGACCAAGATCGTCATCACGATGAACGTGCGGGAGCTGCGCCACTTCTTTCAGGTGCGCTGCTGTCGCCGCGCCCAGTGGGAGATCAACGAGCTCGCCTGGCGCATGCGCGGCATGGTTCGCGAGGTGTCGCCCGGCCCGTTCGAGGACACGGGGCCAAACTGCCTGTACGGCGTCTGCCGTGAGGGCAAGATGACCTGCGGTAACCCGTACAAGCCCGAGGACGTCGACGTTCCGGCGGTCGCCTGCGGGTGATCGGCGCACGGGCGGTCGTCGGCCGCTCGCGTCCCGCCCGACGAACGCCTGACGAAGGAAGGTGCGTATCGGCGCCATCACACGCATGATCATCGCCCTCCCCCTGGTTGCGGCGCGTCGCGCCCAAGTGGGAGGTCAGGCCGTGCTCGAAGGCGTCATGATGCGCGGCGTCAGCCACTGGTCTCTAGCGGTGCGTCGCCCGGACGACACCATTGGCCTCCACGAGTTCCCGCTCGTGAGCTGGATGAAGCGCCATCGGGTACTTCGCGTCCCCGTCATCCGGGGCGTCGCCGCCCTCGGCGAGTCGCTGGTGCTGGGCATGCGCGCCTTGTCCATCTCCGCCAACGAGTCACTGGGCGAAGGCGAGGCGGAGTTCACCCGCAAGGAGATGGGCGTCACGCTGGTGATCGCCATCGTCGTGGCCATCGTCCTCTTCTTCCTCACGCCGCTGTTCCTGACAGGGCTGTTCAAGTCCTATCTCGGCGAGGGGATGCTCTTCTGGCTGGTCGAGGGCCTCGTGCGGGTGGCGATCTTCATCGCCTACCTGGTGCTCATCACACGGATCAGGGACCTGCGGCGCGTCTTCGAGTACCACGGCGCGGAGCACATGTCGATTCACGCCCTCGAGCACGGCGAAGACCTGACTCCCGAGAACGTCGGGAAGTACAGGACGCTGCACATGCGCTGCGGGACGTCGTTCCTGCTCGTCGTCATGGTGGTCAGCATTCTCGTGTTCGCCATGGTCCAGTGGCCCGCCTGGTACCTGCTGATCCTCAGCCGGATCGTGCTTGTGCCGCTTATCGCCGGCATCAGCTACGAGATCATCAAGGCTGCGGGGCGGCACGAAGACAACCTGTTGGTCAGGGTTGTGATGGCCCCCGGCCTGGCGCTCCAGTGGCTCACGACCCGCCAGCCGGACCGCTCCCAGATCGAGGTCGCCATCGCCGCCCTCGAGAAGATCGTCGAGCTCGAGCCGCAGGACCGGCCGGTCGAGAAAGGTGTCGAGGTCATGGCGTAAACTCAGCCTATGGCCACCATCGACAACCTCATCGAAGAGATCGAACGCTCCTACGAGGAGCTCAACCACCAGCTCGCCGACCCCGAGATCCTCGCCGACCTGGCGCGCTACCGGGACGTCGCGCGCAAGCATGCCGAGCTCAAGCAGGTCTACGAACTCACCCAGCGCTACCGCGAGGCGCAGCGGACGGTCGCCGACGCCGAAGGCCTTCTCGGCGACCCCGCGTCCGATCCGGAGATGCGGGCGTTTGCGCAGGAGGAGCTCCTCGACGGGCGCCGCGCGCTCGAGGAGCTCAGCGAGGAGATCCGCGTGAGCATGCTCGCGCGTGACCCCAACGACGCCAAGGACGTGATCATCGAGATCCGCGCCGGCACCGGCGGCAACGAGGCTTCGCTGTTCGCCGCGGATCTTGCGCGGATGTACACACGCTACGCCCAGGCGAGGGGTTTCGAGGTCGAGATCCTCAGCGCCAGCGAGAACGACGACGGCGGCTACAAGGAGGTTACGCTCGAGGTGCGCGGCCAGGGCGCTTACTCGGCGCTCAAGTACGAGAGCGGCGTCCACCGCGTGCAGCGGGTGCCCGTGACCGAGGCCGCCGGCCGCATCCACACCTCCACAGCGACGGTGGCGGTGCTGCCCGAGGCCGAGGAGATCGAGATCGAGATCCACCCCAACGACCTGCAGATTGACGTCTTCCGGGCGCGCGGTCCTGGCGGCCAGAGCGTCAACACGACAGACTCCGCCGTGCGTGTTACCCACCTGCCGACGGGGGTGACCGTCAGTTGCCAGGACGAGAAGAGCCAGCTCCAGAACAAGGAGCGCGCCCTGCGCATCCTCCGGGCGCGCCTGTACGAGTCCGAGCGCGAGCGTCAGGACGCGGAGCAGGCGTCGGTACGCCGCACCATGGTCGGGAGCGGCGACCGCTCGCAGAAGATCCGCACCTACAACTACCAGCAGAACCGGGTGAGCGACCACCGCATCGGGCTCACCAGCCACCGCCTGACCGAGGTGCTCGAGGGCGACCTCGGCGAGTTCACGGAGGCCTTGGCGGCGGAGGACCGGCGCAAACAGCTGGCGGCCGCCGGCGGGGAGTGACGCCCTGAACGTGTCCGACACGCTGCGTGCCGCCGCGCAACAACTGCGCGCCAGCGGCTCGCGTTCGCCCCATCTCGATGCCGAACTCCTCCTCGCGGCCGCTCTCGGGGTGGACCGCCTGGGGCTGTTTCGCCGGCCGGAGCGGGAGCTCACGGTGGACGAAGAGGAGCTGTTCGCCGGCTACCTGCGGCGTCGTGAGGCCCACGAGCCCGTCGCGTACATCCGCGGCGTGCGCATGTTCCGGACGCTGGAGCTCGACGTGACGCCGGCCGTGCTCATCCCCCGCCCCGAGACGGAGACGCTGGTTGACGTCGGTCTCGAGCTGATCGCCGGGGTCACGAGCCGCGGCACCCCGGAGCCGCTGGCCCTCGACGTGGGGACCGGTTCCGGCTGCGTCGCGCTGGCGCTGGTGGCCGAAAACCCGTTCGTGCACGTCGTCGCCACGGACGTCAGCGAGGGCGCCCTCGAGGTGGCGCGCCGCAACGCGGTGCGCCACGGGCTCGAGGGGCGGGTCGACTTCGAGCTGGGCGATCTCACCGGCGACCAGCCGGCGACGCGGCGCTTCGACCTGATCGTCAGCAACCCGCCATACATCCCCGCGGACGAGTATGAGGCTCTCGAACCGAACGTCCGCGAGTACGAGCCGCGGCTCGCGCTCTACGGCGGCGAGGACGGCCTCGACGCCTACCGGCGCCTCATCCCGGCGGCTGCCGCTCGCCTGCGGCTGGGAGGGAGTCTCGCCGTCGAGGTCGGCAAGGGCGAGGCCGCCGACGTGCGGGCCCTGTTCACGGCGGCCGGGTCCTACGGGCCGGCGCGGGAGCGGGCCGATCTCGGCGGTCTTCCACGCGTCGTCCATGCCCGCCTCGTGCGGACCGGCGCAGGAGGCTGACACGCGCCAGGAGAAGGCCCGGGCGATCGTTCTTGCCTCCCGGCCGCTGGGCGAAGCGGACCGGATTCTGCGGTTGTATACGCGCGAGCTCGGCCGCGTCGACGCCGTCGCCAAGGGCGTCCGCAAGACGACGTCGCGCTGGGGCGGCCGCCTGGAGCCGTTCAACGTCTGCGACCTCGTGCTCTACCACGGGCGCTCGCTGCACACGGTCACCCAAGCGCAGCTCGTCGACGTGTTCGCGCGGCTGCGCTCCGACCGAGAGGCGCTCACAGCGGCCGCGGTCGTCTGCGAGGCCGTGGCGGGACTGACCGCCATGCACGAGCCGGAGGAGCGCGTCTTCGCTCTCGCGCGCAACGCGCTTGGGGAGCTCGACGAGGGCTTCGCCGGCCCTGCCTTGCAGGCCCCGCTCCTCCTCGGCGCCCTGCTGAAGCTCCTCTACGTCGCCGGGTACATGCCGGTGCTCGACCACTGCGCCGCCTGCGGCGAGGGCGAGCTCGCCCTCGGCTTCTCGGCGGCGCAGGGCGGCCTCGTGTGCGCCGACTGCCTCGGGGGCGCGGTACCGGCGACGCCGGAGGCGATCGCCGTGATGCAAGAGGTCCTCGAGCGGCCGCTGGCCGAGGCCCGCCGCGCCGAGCCCTCGGCGGCGGTCACCGAGGCCCTTCGCCACGTCCACGACCTCTTCTGCTACCACACCGGCGGCCACCTGCGCGCGCTGCACTTCGCCCGCGTGGCGGGGTAGGGCGCGCGGCACGGCAGCCGAGCGACGCCAAGCTGACCGCCTGCCGCCGCCTGGACGGGGCAGGAGCGGCAGAGGGTCGCCCGCCGCTGTTCGCTGCGCCGGCCGCTCATCGCCGCGCCGGCCGCCGCCGCCGGCCTCCGGTTCGCCGGCTCGGCGAGGCGACGTGCCCGCTTCGTGCGTTGTGGCGCCGTCGGCCGCCCTGCTAGAATCGGCCCCCTACCCGGGAGGACAATGAGCGCGCAGGCAGATGGGGCGAACGCCCGCAGGACGTCATTCACCTTTCAGTCGGTCATCGGTCGTTTGCAGGCATTCTGGGAGCGGCAAGGCTGTGTCGTCGTGCAGCCCTACCACACGGAGGTCGGAGCCGGCACGTTCAACCCGGCGACCTTCCTGCGGTGTCTGGACGCCCGCCCCTGGCGCGCCGCCTACGTCGAGCCGTCCATGCGCCCCGCGGACGGGCGCTACGGCGAGAACCCCTACCGGTTGGGCCACTACTACCAGTACCAGGTCGTCATCAAGCCCTCCCCGGCCGACATTCAGGACGTCTACCTGCAGTCGCTGGTCGCTCTCGGCATCGATCTGCGCGAGCACGACGTCAGGTTCGTCGAGGACAACTGGGAGGGTCCCACGCTCGGCGCCTGGGGCTTGGGCTGGGAGGTCTGGATCGACGGCATGGAGGCGACCCAGTTCACCTACTTCCAGCAGCTCGGCGGCTTCGATCTCGATCCGATCACCGTGGAGCTCACGTACGGCCTCGAGCGCCTCGCCATGTACCTGCAGGGGGTGGACAGCGTTTTCGACCTGATATGGTCGCAGTGGGAGGAGGCCGGCGAGACCGTGACCATCACCTACGGCGACGTGTATCGGGAGAACGAGCGGCAGTTCAGCCACTACAACTTCGAGGTTGCCGACACCGACATGCTCTATCGCCACTTCCGCGAGTACGAGGTCGAGGCCGAGCGGTGTCTGGGTGCGAGGCTGCCTCTGCCCGCCTACGATCTCGTGCTCAAGTGCAGCCATGCCTTCAACATGCTCGACGCGCGCGGGGTGATCAGCGTGACCGATCGCACGATGCACATCGGGCGCGTCCGCGACCTCGCCCGCAAGACGGCCGACCTGTATCTCGAGGTCGTCGGCGGTCGCGACCAGGGCGAGCCGGGGGCGGAGGTCGAAGCATGAGCACGCTGCTGATCGAGGTGGGCTGCGAGGAGTTGCCCGCCAAGGTGTGCGAGTCGATCATCCGCCAGCTCCAGGGCACAGGAGAGTCCCGCGGCCTGGTCGCCAGGCTGCTCGCCGAGGACCGTCTGCTCGTGGGCGAGACGCCCGATCTGCGGGCGTTCGTCTCGCCCCGCCGCATCGGGGTCCTCGTCCGCCGCGTCCCCGAGCTGCAACTCGCCAAGGTCGACGAGTTCCGCGGTCCCAAGGCCGAGGTGGCCTTCGCCGCCGACGGCAGCCTCACCAAGGCGGGCCTCGGGTTCGCGCGTTCGCGGGGCGCGGCTCCCGAAGACGTTCGTCGCGAGACCGTCGAGGGCACGGAGTTCGCGGTTGTCCGGGTGGAGGGCGCGCGTCGCGCCGCGAGCGAGGTGCTGCCCGGCTTCCTGGCGCGCCTCATCAACGGGCTCCAGGTCCCCCGCGGCATGCGCTGGGGAGCTCGGCCTGAGGGCGAGGCCGACTACCTGCGCTTCGCGCGGCCGATCCGCTGGCTCGTCTGCAAGCTGGACGGCGCGACCGTGTCCGGGACCTTCTACGGGCTCCCGGTCGGCGATGTCTCACGCGGCCACCGCGTGCTTGGCGGACCGGCCTTCATCGATCACGCCGAGCACTACGAGCGGCGACTTGAGGAGCAGTCGGTCATCGTCTCGCAGGATGAGCGCCGGCGACTCATACTCGATCGCCTCGACGCGACGGCCGTCAGGCTCGGCGGCGAATGGTCAGACCCGGGCGACGTCCTCTCCGAGGCCGTCTACCTCACCGAGTGGCCGTCGGTGGCTCGCGGATCCTTCAGAGAGCTTCACCTTCGCCTGCCGGACGCGGTGCTCGTGACGGCGATGCAGAGCCACCAGCGCTACTTCCCGCTGCGCGACGGCGCCGGCATGCTGCTGCCGGCCTTCCTCTACGTGGGCAACGCCGACCCCACGGCGGCCGCGCTCATCACCCGCGGCAACGAGCGGGTGCTCGAGGGCCGGCTGGACGACGCCGAGTTCGCCTATGATCGTGACGTCGCCGAGGGCCTCGACCACATGGCGGATCGTCTCGACGAGGTCGTCTTCCACGAGAAGCTTGGCTCTCTCGCCGACAAGACCCGCCGGTTGCAGGAGCTCGCCGCCGACCTCGTGGCCGAGTCAGGCATCGCCGGGGCGGCGGACCTCTCTCGGACGCTTCACACCGCCGCGGGGCTGGCCAAGGCCGATCTCGTCAGCCAGGTGGTCATCGAGTTTCCGGTGCTGCAGGGCACCATGGGCGGGCTCTACGCCGCGGCCGGCGACAAGGGTGAGGCGGTCGCCCTCGCGGTCGGCGAGCACTACCGGCCCCTGTCGGCGACGGCCCCGCTGCCGAGCACCCTGGCCGGCGCCCTGCTGGCGATCGCCGACAAGACCGACAACATCGTCGGCGCCTGGGTCGCCGGCCAGAAGCCGTCCGGATCGCGCGATCCGTATGGCCTGCGGCGCGGCGCCATGGGCATCGTCCGCAGCGCACTCGCCTACGGCCTGCGCTTCCCGCTCGAGGGGCTGCTCGAGACCAGCGTACGCCAGTACGAGCTGCAGGGCGCCATCGGTGCAGACGACGAGCGCCGCGCCGTGATCGTCGGCGAGACCGCGGCGTTCATCCGCGAGCGGCTCGACGTACTGCTGCTCGAAGAAGGGCTGTCGTTCCCCGCCGTGGAGGCGGCGCTGGCCGCTCCGGCCGGCGATCTGCCGGCTCTGGCGGCCCGGGCGCGCGCCATCGCCGCCCTCGCCGGCCGGCAGGTCTTCGAGGATGCGGTGGTCGCCTACAACCGGTGCGCCGCCCTTTCGGCCAAGGACGTGGGCGCCGCGACCCGCACAGTCGATCCAGCGCTCTTCGAGGACGGCGCCGAGCGCGATCTCGCGGCGGCGTACGACGCGGCGCGCGGGCCGCTGAATGAGGCGTTGGGGAGCCTCGACCTGGAGGCGGCGGTCGGGCACGCGGCCGCGCTGCGGCCAGCCGTCGACCGCTACTTCGACGCCGTCCTGGTGATGGCAGGCGACGCCGCCGTGCGCGCGAACCGGCTGGCTCAGCTCGCTGCCGTCGCCGGCCTCATCGGCCAGATCGGCGAGTTCAGCCGCCTCCCGGCGGCGCAGGCATAGTTCAGGGGGCTTTCCCCAGGAGGGACTGATGGCGAGCAAGCACGTCTACCGGTTCGGTGAGGGCAACAAGGGGATGAAGGCCTTGCTCGGCGGCAAGGGGGCGAATCTCGCCGAGATGACGGGGATCGGTCTGCCCGTGCCACCCGGTTTCACGATCACGACGGAGGTCTGCAACTACTACGCGGCTCACGGCAGCTACCCCGACGGCACGCGCGAACAGGTCGCGGAGGCGCTGGTCGCCCTGGAGGCGGACACCGGCAAGACCTTCGGTCACGCCGCCGATCCGCTCCTCGTCTCTGTGCGCTCCGGAGCTCGCGCCAGCATGCCCGGCATGATGGACACGATCCTCAACCTCGGCCTCAACGACGTGACGGTGCAGGGCGTCGTCAATGCCACCGGCAACCCCCGGTTCGCCTACGACTGCTACCGCCGTTTCGTCTCGATGTACGGCGACGTGGTGCTCGGCTGCAAGCCGGTCCACGAGGACGAACGGGATCCCTTCGAGGAGATCCTCGAGGCCGCCAAGGAGCGCAAGGGCGTCAAGGTCGACACCGAGCTGGACGCGGACGACCTGAAGGCTCTGGTCACGGCCTTCAAGGCGGCTGTGAAGGAGCGCACCGGCAGTGACTTCCCCGACGATCCCACGGAGCAGCTCTGGGGCGCGATCGCGGCGGTGTTCAGGAGCTGGACCAACGATCGCGCCGTCGCCTACCGCCGCCTCTACGGCATCCCGGACGACTGGGGCACGGCCGTCAACGTCCAGACCATGGTCTACGGGAATACCGGAGAGGAGTCGGGCACCGGCGTGGCCTTCACGCGGGACCCGGCCACCGGCGAGAACGTCTTCTACGGCGAGTTCCTGGTGAACGCCCAGGGCGAGGACGTCGTTTCGGGGGCACGTACCCCGCGGCCGGTCGCGGAGCTGAGGAGCGCCTTCCCCGAGGTCTACGAGCAACTCCTGGAGGTGCGGCAGACCCTCGAGCACGAGATGCATGACATGCAGGACTTCGAGTTCACGGTCGAGAAGGGCCGCCTCTTCATGCTCCAGACTCGCAACGGCAAGCGCACGGGGCTGGCGGCGATCCGCATCGCGGTCGAGATGTGCGAGGCGGGCATGATCACGCCGGAAGAGGCGCTCATGCGCGTCGAACCGGACCAGCTCAACCAGTTACTGCGCCCGGTGTTCTCCCGCGAGGCCCGCGAGCAGGCGGTGGCCGAGGCCCGGATCCTGGCCAAGGGTCTCGCCGCCGGCCCGGGAGCCGCCACGGGCGTCGTCGCCTTCAACGCGAACGACGCCGAGGCGCGCAAGGCCCGCGGCGAGCGGGTCCTGCTTGTGCGCATCGAGACCAGCCCGGACGACATCCGCGGCATGACCGTGGCCGAGGGTATCCTCACGGCGCGCGGCGGCATGACCAGCCACGCCGCGCTGGTCGCGCGCCAGATGGGCAAGGTCTGCGTCGCGGGCTGCGAGGCTCTCGACATCGACTACAAGGAGCGCCTCTTCCGGGTCGACGGCACCGTCGTCAAGGAGGGTGACTGGCTCTCCATCGACGGCTTCACCGGCGAGGTCATCCTCGGCCGCCTGGAGACACGCCCGAGCGAAGTGCTCCAGGTGCTCATCGAGGGCTCGATGAAGCCGGAGGATTCCGACAGCTTCCGCGTCTACGATCGCATGATGACGTGGGCCGATCAGGAGCGCCGCCTCCTGGTGCGCGCCAACGCCGATCAGCCCGACCAGAGCGCGTACGCCATCAAGTTCGGCGCCGAGGGCATCGGCCTGTGCCGCACCGAGCACATGTTCTTCGGCGGTGAGCGCATCACCGCGGTGCGCGAGATGATCCTTGCCGACGACACGCCCGGCCGCGAGAAGGCGCTGGCCAAGCTCCTGCCGATGCAGCGCGACGACTTCATCGGCATCTTCCGCGTCATGGGCGATCGCCCGGTCACGATCCGTACCCTCGACCCGCCCCTGCACGAGTTCATGCCCCACACGGAGGCCGAGCAGATGCAGGTGGCCGACGCCGTCGGCGTGCTGCTGCAGGAGATTACCGCCAAGGTCGGCGACCTCCACGAGGTCAACCCCATGCTCGGACACCGCGGCTGCCGGCTCGGCGTCGCCTACCCAGAGATCACGGCGATGCAGGCCCGCGCCATCCTCGAGGCGGCCAGCGTGGTCAAGAGGGAGGGTGTCGACGTCCATCCCGAGATCATGATCCCGCTCGTCGGCACCAAGAAGGAGCTCGAGGACCAGGCGGCGGTGGTCCGCGGCGCGGCGGCGGCGGTATTCGCCGAGCAGGGCGTCCCCATCGACTACCTGGTCGGGACCATGATCGAGATCCCCCGCGCTGCGCTGACCGCCGACAAGATCGCCGAGGAGGCCGAGTTCTTCAGCTTCGGCACGAACGATCTCACACAGATGACGTTCGGCGTGAGCCGCGACGACGCCGGCAAGTTCCTGCCGCTCTACGTGAGCGAGGAGAAGAGCATCTGGCCGGCCGACCCCTTCGCGACGCTGGACGTCGAGGGCGTCGGCCAGCTCGTGGAGATGGGCATCGAGCATGGCCGCTCGACGCGCCCAGACCTCAAGATCGGGATCTGCGGCGAACACGGCGGTGACGCCGAGAGCGTCAAGTTCTGCCATCGGGCCGGCATGAACTACGTCTCCTGCTCGCCCTTCCGCATTCCGGTGGCTCGCCTCGCCGCCGCCCAGGCGGCTATCGAGGAGCGCGGCGAGATGAGGCTGGAGAAGTAGTCGACGGGCTCGTTTGGCCAAGCTTAGCTTCGAGCCCGGGCGGATCCTCGCGGACGGCCGCGAGGTGAGGGTGCGCAGCGCCCGGTCGCGTGACGCCAAGGCGCTGGCCCGGCTGGTCGGGGACGTGGCCGGCGAGGCGCCGCCCATGCTGCTGATCCGCCCCGAGGAGTCCACCGCCAAGGCCTGGCGGCGGCGCATCGCCGCCGCCGGCGTCGACGAGCGTTCGCTCCTGCTCGTGGCCGACGCGCAAGGCGAGCTCGTCGGCAGCCTCGGCGTCGAACGCGACCCACACCCCAACTCGGGGCACGTCGCGTGGATCGGGGTCTCGGTGGATCGCGGGTGGCGGGGGATCGGCGTCGGCGGCGTCCTGGTCGAGGCCGCCGTTCGCTGGGCGGCGGGCGCCGGGCTCGAGAAGCTCGTTCTGGGCGTGTTCCCGGAGAACGCGCGGGCTCTTGCCTTCTACGAGCGCCGCGGGTTCCGGCGCGAGGGCCTGCGCGTCGCCCAGTTCGTCCGCGAGGGGCGGTATCATGACGAGGTGCTCATGGCTCGTATCCTCACACCCTCCCCCTGAGGCCGTGGATCCCTCTCGCGCGCTGCTGCGCATCGTCCTGGGTTTGGCGGGGCTCGCCCTCTTCTCTCTGCCGGCGTTCGTGGTCTTCGGGCAGGACTGGCTGGCGCTGGGCCAGGGTCCGGGCGCAAGCATTGAGCGCTGGACGGTCTTCGCCGTGTTCTACCTCGGCTGGGCGCTGACGGTGGTGATCGCCTTCGTGTGGGTCAACGATCGGCTCGGCGTTCACTGGTACGCGCACGAGCGGTCGGCCCGGCTCGGCGCGCGCCGCCGCCGGCGGCTCGGCGCGGGCCTCCGCTTTCTGGGGGGCAGGCAGGACGCGCACGGGTCACGGGCGCGGCGTACGAGGCGTCCTTGATGGCCCGCCTCACTCGAGCCTGCATCGATCAGGTTCAGGCCGCCGCGGACATGGTCGACCTCGTCGGCCAGTACACCCAGCTCCGCAAGGCCGGGGCCAACTACAGCGGTCGTTGCCCGTTCCACGAGGAGCGCACGCCGTCGTTCTCTGTGAACCCGGCGGAGAAGCTCTTCTACTGCTTCGGCTGCGGCGCCGGCGGCAACGTGTTCGGGTTCGTCCAGCAGAAGGAGAATCTCGATTTCGCCGCCGCCGTCGAGTACCTGGCGGATCGCTATGGCGTCGCTCTCGAGTACGAGGAGTCGGACGCTCGCGGCGAGGCGGAGCGCCGCCGCCGCGAGCGTCTGCGCAGCCTGCTCGAGCAGGCCACGAACTACTACGAGCGCGTGTTGCACGAGTCGCCGGCGGCGGCGCCGGCCCGCGAGTACCTCGCCGGCCGCCGGCTCGGCGACGAGGTCGGTCGCCGGTTCCGTCTGGGCTACAGCCTCCCGGGCTGGAACTCGCTGCACGCCGCGGCACTCGCGGCCCGGTATACCGATCAGGAGCTCGTCGACGCCGGCCTTGTGATCCCGGGCAAGCGCGGCGAGCCCTACGATCGCTTCCGCGGCCGCATCATGTTCCCACTGGCCGACGATCGCGGGCGGACACTGGGCTTCGGAGCGCGGACGATGGGCGACGAGAAGCCCAAGTACCTCAACTCGCCCGAGACGGTCCTCTACCACAAGAGCGAGGCGCTCTTCGGGCTCGACAAGGCGCGGGGGTCGGCCGCCAGGGAGGATCGCGTCTTCGTCGTCGAAGGCTACACCGACGTGCTGGCGCTGGTGCAGTGCGGCATCGACAACGTCGTGGCCAGCATGGGCACTTCGCTCACGGAGCAGCAGCTGCGCCGTCTGGCGCGGGTGACGAGGAACCTCTACCTGTGCTTCGACGCCGACGCCGCCGGAATCGGCGCTATGAGTCGCGCGCTCTCTCTCGGCCGGCGCCTCGGCCTGGCGCTGCACGTGGTCCGCATCCCGGAGGGGCTCGACCCGGCCGACTACGTGCTCTCGGCCGCCGGCGCTGACGGCTTCCGTCAGCTTGTTGGGCGCGCGCAGACGTTGCTACAATTCCACGTCCGACTGGCGCTCGACAGCAACGACCTCGAACGGCCTGAAGGAAGGGCACGCGCGTTCGCGCGACTCAAGGAGGTCCTGGCAGCAGCTGCGACGCCAATCGAGCGGGACGAGGAGCTGCGCTACATCTCCGACCGGATGGGCCTCTCCGGCGACGCTGTGGGCTACCTTCTGACAAAGGACGGCCGCGCCGCCGTCGGCGAACCGGCGGCCGGTGGCACGGCGGCTCCGCGGGCGACGAAGCAGGGCCCCCCGGAGCCGGTCCGCCGGGACGTCGCGAGAGCGGCGATCGGCGGGAGTCACGAGCTCGAGGTACGCTTTCTGGCCGGCTGCCTGGCGCAGCCGGAGACGGGCAGGGCCGTGCTCGCCGGCGTCGACGAAGGCTTCTTCGCCGGCCCCGAGACGCGGTCCGCGTTCCGCCGCGTCAAGGTGCGATTGGAGGCTGCAGAGGCAGGGAATATCCTGCAAATAGCAGAGAACGGCGACGCTGACGACGACGAGGCGTTCGCCGAGGTGGTCGTGAGAGCGGGACGCGAGCGCTTCAGCACCACCGTCGTGCACGAGCTGTTCCTGCGCCTCCAGGAGGCGGGTGTCGGCCGGCTCATCGCGAGGTTGAAGCTCGCGGGCCAGGCTGAGGAGGATGGGCAGCAGAGCGAGGAGCTGGCACGGCTCTACAGCGTCCGTCAGAGGCTTCGTGAGGCCATTCGGACCACCCCAGTAGACGAAGAGTCCGACGAAGGGTGAGGACAGCAAGTTGACCGACTTCGCAGAAGACCGTAGCAGATCATCCGAGTCCGCCGAGCTCGCCATCGACGAGGTCCGGATGCTCGTCGACGAAGGCCGCGAGCAGGGCTACCTCGCCAGCGATCACATCGCCGACAGCCTGCAGGACGTCGAGCTCACGCCCGACCAGATTGACGGCATCTACAACCTCTTCGCGGATCTCGGCATCGACATCCTCGAGGGCGAGGGCGGCGCCGCCGTCGACGGCGGCGAGGGCAAGCCCGAAGAGGAGGTCATCCCCAAGCTCGATCTCTCCGTCAAGACGCCCACCAACGACCCCGTACGCATGTACCTCAAGGAGATCGGCAAGGTGCCGCTGCTCACGGCCGAGGAGGAGGTGTCGCTGGCCAAGCGCATCGAGCGTCACGACATGGACGCCAAGGGCAAGCTCATCGAGGCCAACCTCAGGCTGGTCGTGTCGATCGCCAAGCGCTACGTCGGTCGAGGCATGTTGTTCCTCGATCTCATTCAGGAGGGCAACCTCGGACTGATCCGCGCGGTGGAGAAGTTCGACTACCGCAAGGGTTACAAGTTCAGCACCTACGCGACCTGGTGGATCCGCCAGGCGATCACCAGGGCGATCGCCGATCAAGCGCGCACCATCCGCATCCCCGTGCACATGGTCGAGACCATCAACAAGCTCATCCGGGTGCAGCGCCAGCTCCTGCAGGACATGGGCCGCGAGCCTTCTCCCGGTGAGATCGCGGCGGAGATGGGTACGACGGCGCAGAAGGTGCGCGAGATCCTCAAGATCAGCCAGGAGCCGGTGAGCCTCGAGACGCCGATCGGTGAAGAGGAGGATTCGCAGCTCGGTGACTTCATCGAGGACGAGGACGCGACCATGCCGGTCGAGGCGGTCAGCGAGATCATGCAGAAGGAAGAGCTCAACAACGTGCTGAGCACGCTCACGCACCGCGAGCGCAAGGTCATCGAGCTCCGCTTCGGGCTCAAGGGCGAGCATCCGCGGACGCTCGAGGAGGTCGGCCAGAAGTTCGGCGTGACGCGCGAGCGCATTCGGCAGATCGAATCGAAGACCCTGGCGAAGCTCAAGGCGTACCGCGAGTCGCAGAAGCTGCGCGACTTTCTCGAGTGAGAGGGCGCCGCCCGCCTGTTTGTCGCCCCGTGGCGGGTGTCCTATACTTCTTCGGCCGGAGCATTCCTCGGTAGCTCAATGGTAGAGCATTCGGCTGTTAACCGAAGGGTTGTAGGTTCGAGTCCTACCCGAGGAGCCAGTCTGTAACCCGCCCCTGCGGCGGTGCGTGATACGAGGCCCCGAGGGCGTTCCGCCCTCGGGGCCTCGCCGTTCCCGACCTTGGCGGACACACGGCTGCGCCGTCCCCCGCCCGGGGACGGCCGCCCCTGGTCTGGCCGCGGCGGGTCCGCTCGTCGCACCCGCAGCCGCCGCGACGACGGGGTTCTGTTGCTGCGCGCGCGCGTTCGGGTATTGTGCAGCGAGAGCCAGATGTTGAGCCGGCCAACGCACCGCAGGGAGGGAACCATGGATTCGACGGAAGAGGAAATCGTGCGCGAGGAAGTAGAGTCCGAGGCGGCCGAGGACATGGTTGCGCGCCTGGCGCAGCGTCTCGGCGCGACGGCGGACGCGAAGGCCGTCTTCGGCGAGCCGGTCGAACGCAACGGGGTGACGGTCGTCCCCGTGGCGCGGGCCCGCTGGGGCGTCGGGGGCGGCGCCGGCAAGGACAAGAAGGGCGAGAAGGGAACGGGCGTCGGCGGCGGCGTCCAGACCTCGCCGGTAGGCTACATCCAGGTCGACGAGGCCGGCGCCTCGTATCATCGAATCAACGATCCGCTCCGCTACCTCGTCGCCCTCCTTGTCATGCCCTTCGTCATGGGGCTGGCCGCCGTGATGGTCATGGTGACCGCCGCGCTCATCGCCGCGCTGGTCGCCAAGCGCATGGTCGCGATCGCGGGCAACGTTCGTGTGCCGCTCCCCCGCCTGACCTTCCACAGCTGAGAGCGGGCAATCCGCGGAGTGCAGTCCCCGCGGACTTTCGCCGCGGTGTCTTTGGTTCGCGACAGGCCGCCCGTTTCCCGGGCGGCCTGTCGCGTCTTCTCCCCGCGGTCTTCGTGGTCCTCATGATGTGTCCGGCCGCGTGCCGCCGGGTACACGCGCGGGAGGGGCGCCGTCTTGGCGGCGCGGGCATCGGCAGGGAGGGACCATGGGCTCACTCGACGGGAACCAGCAGGACGACGCGGCCGCCGATCGCGCTCGCGATCCGCGGCCGACGGTGCTGGCCGTTCTCATCCTGCCGCTGTCGATCGGCCTGGCGCTGATCGCTCTGGCCGCAACCCTGGCGGTGGCGGTGCGCAGGCTGTTTGGCCGCCTCGGGGCGGGGCGTCAGTAGGCGGGCGCATCCCGAGGATTCGGAACTTCCCCCATCGCGAATCAGGCAATCCCCGATGTCCGATCTCCGCGGCCGGTGCTAGGTTGACCTCGAGAGTGGGGCGCTCTCGCGGACCGGCGCACGCGGTGCGACGTCGCCTTGTACGTCCGGGGTCGCTCGCGATAACTGGAGAAGGGAGTGGGGTGCCATGGCGCAAAGTGCAAAGCCCGAAGAAGAACACCACGTCCTGGTTGAGGAGTACGAGCGAGAGTCGGTGCCCCAACACGCGCGGCGCTCTCGCTCGTCGGTCGTGCTCGTGTGGCTGGGGTTCCCGATGGTCATCAGCGGAGCGGCGCTCGGCGCTTCGCTCACGCTCGGGATGGGCTATCCGAGCGCCGTCCTCGGCATCATCCTCGGGAACCTCTTCCTCCTGTTCTACGTGGGCTTCCTGAGCCAGCTCGCCCAGAAGTCCGGCTACAACTTCGCGATGCTGTGCCGTACCACGTTCGGCTCGCGCGGGTTCTCAATAGCTTCCGGCCTTCTGTCGACTATCGTCATCGGCTGGTTCACCGTCCAGACAGCCCTGGTCGCGGTGAACGTCAACGTCGCGTTCGGGTGGAATCTCGTGTTGTGGGCGGCGATCTCCGGCATCTTGTACACCGGTGTCGCGGTGGCCGGGATTCGAGCGCTGACGTGGATCGGTGCCGTCAGCGCACCTCTCTTCGTCATCTTCGGCCTCTACGCCGTAATCGACGCGGTGAACACCGTCAGCTTCAGCTCGATGTGGAACTACGGCGGCGACCCGACGGTGAAGAGTGTTGCCATGGGCGTGGCGGTCACGTTGGTCGCTTCGTTCTTCATCGACAGCGGGACCATGACGCCGGACTTCACACGCTGGGCGAAGACGCGCACCGACTCGTGGCTGGCGACAGCCGCCGCGTTCCCGATCGGCTGCGGCTTCGCCATGCTGATCGGCGCGACGATCGCCGCGGCAACTCCGGGTCGTCCGGAGATGTTCACGTGGCTGGCCGACAAGGGCGGCATCATCGCCGTCCTCGCCACGATCTTCATGTTCATCAACCTCGGCAGCGTCTGCGCGCACTGCCTCTACAACGCGGCCGTCGGCTGGGCACACCTCACCCACCAGAAGTACCGCATCATTGCCGTGATCTTCGGCATCATCGGTACGCTGATCGCCATGACGAACGCGTGGGAGTACTTCATCGACTGGCTGAACTTCCTCGGGCATCATCGTGCCGCCGATTGGCGCCGTTATTCTGGCGGACCATATGCTGCCCTGGTCGCGACACGCCGGCCATGACCCGTTCGACCTGACCGGCATCCAGGTCATCCGCTACACGCCGTTCATCTCGTGGGCATGTGGCTCGCTCGTGGCGCTGTTCCTCAACTACAACGCGCCGCAGTACTCGACTGTGCTCTGCGGCTTCATCACGGCTGTCGTGGTGTACGCGATTCATCGGAGAGGTTTGCTCCCGCGATCAAACCGACATCGGCGTCTACTCTTCCCCCCAGGTCTGACGCCACGCTGGGCGGGGTCCTTCCGTCCCCCTCACCCAGCCCTCACCGCCGGCCGGGCAGGGCCCCCCAAGTACCCTGCCCGGCCGGGCCCACGAACGGGGCCGGTTGGAACAGCGAAGGGGGCCGCGGGCGTGAAGACCGCGGGCGAGCCGTGGAGTTCGAAGTGTGCCGGCGAGGCGGACTACCGCCGGCCTAGCCGAGAGAAGGAGCAGCACGATGAGCACGTCAAGTCGTTCCGCCAATGAGATCTGCCGCATGAACGCGGTGGCGCTGGCAAGCGAGGTGCGCGCCGGCAACCTGTCGCCCGTCGAGGTTGTCGACGCGGCGCTGGACCGGATGGAGAAGCTCGATCCGGTGCTGCACGCCTTCTGTACGCCTACCCCGGAGCTCGCTCGCGAGACGGCGCGCGCGCTTGAGGCCAGGATCATGGCCGGTGAAGAGGCTGGTCCGCTCGCCGGCGTGCCAGTCGGCATCAAGGATCTCGTCTGCACCAAGGGCATCATCACGACGTCCGGCTCGATGGCGTACAAGGAGTTCGTGCCGGACGAGGACGACGTGTCGGTGGAGCGCCTGCGCAACGCCGACGCCGTGATTCTCGGCAAGACCAACGCTCCCGAGTTCGGCTACAGCGGCGTCGGTCACAACATGGTCTTCCCCCCAACCTGCAATCCGTGGAACACCACCTGTACGTCGGGCGGCTCGAGCGCCGGCTCGGCGGCGGCGGTGGCGACCGGCATCGGCCCATTCGCGATCGGTTCCGACGGGGGCGGCTCGATCCGCATCCCCGGCAGCCTGTGCGGCTGCTACGGCATGAAGGCGTCGATGGGTCGCGTCCCGCTCTACCCCGGATGCCGCGACGAGCGCTACCCGGGCGTCTCGAGCTGGGAGTCGACCGAGCACATCGGACCCATCAGCCGCACCGTGGCCGACGCCGCCCTCATGCTCTCTGTCATCACCGGCCCCGACGACCGCGATCGTCATTCGCTGCCCAAGGCGGACTTCGACTGGCTGGCGGCATGTGAGGGCGGCATCAAAGGGCTCAAGGTCGCCTATAGCGCTGACTGGGGCTACGCTCCCGTGGATCCTCGCGTCCGCGAGATCGTCGGCAAGGCGGTCAAGGTCTTCGACGAGGACTTGGGCTGCGAGGTCGCCGAGGCCAACCCCGTCTGGCCGAACCCCTTCGACGCGTTCTGGGGCATCGTCGCCAACGACACCGATCTGCGTGGCATGCGGAAGATGATGGATGAGGTGGGAGACGAGCACATCTCGCCGCACCTCGTGAAGTTCATCCGCAAGGAGTGGACGGCCGAGGACTTCACCGACGCGCAGGTCGTGCGCAAGGCCGTCGTCAACGGGATGTGGCGGTTCATGCGCGACTACGATCTGCTGCTGACGCCGACGCTCGCCGTGCCCGCCTTCGAGATCGGTATCCAGGGTCCTGAAGTGATCGATGGGCGCTCCGTCGCCGACACCGAGTGGTTGCACTTCACGTTCCCGATCAACTTCACAGGGCAGCCGGCGGCGACGATTCCGGCCGGCTGGACCGAGGAAGGCCTGCCGGTCGGCCTGCAGATCATTGGCCACCATCTCGACGATGCTCTCGTGCTGCGCGCGTCGGCGGCCTTCGAGGCCGCCCGCCCGTGGCGCGACCGCTGGCCCGGTCTGCTCGACGAGATGGGTCTCTGACCAGCACCGCAACCGGAAGGAGGGAGAACGCCGTGTACGCCATCACCGTGACCGTCCCCGATTCACTGGGAGGGGCCATCACCCTGAGCGTGATCGACTTCTTCCTGAGCATCGTGATCATCTGGCTCATCAGCCTGGTGCTCTACCTCCTGCCCAAAGTCAACAAGCTCGGCAACGTCACCAACGAGAGCCTGAAGGGCCACTGAGGCCGCGCGCCGCGGCCGAGGAACGCCGAAACGACGAAAGGAACCAAGACCAGTGCTCGAACAATCGGCAGGATTGCTTCGCTCTCTGCTCGAGCAGACGGGCTTGACCCACATAACCATCGGCAATCTGATCATGATCGTTGTCGGTGGGACGCTCGTGTACCTGGCGCTCGCCAAGAAGTACGAGCCCTTCCTGCTCCTCGGGATCGGGTTCGCCTGTATCGTGGCCAACGTGCCGGGATCGGACCTCACCAAGCCCGGAGGTCTCTTCTACTTCGCCTACCAGGGCGTCGCCCTGGTCATCATCCCGCCGCTGATCTTTCTCGGCGTGGGGGCGATGACCGACTTCGGCCCGATGATCGCCCGCCCCGGGCTCATGATCCTCGGGGCGGCGGCGCACGCCGGCATCTTCATCGCCCTCATCCTCGCGAAGCTCGTCGGCTTCTCCATCAGCGAGGCCGGGGCTATCGGGATCATCGGCGGAGCCGACGGCCCCATGGCCATCTTCGTGACGGTCAAGCTGGCGCCGCACCTGCTGCCGCAGGTGGCGGTGGCCGCGTACTCCTACATGGCACTCATGCCGCTCATTCAGCCTCCGGTCATGAAGCTGCTCACGACCAAGGAGTCGCGGCAGATCATGATGAAGCAGACACGGCCGGTGAGTCGTCTGGAGAAGATCGTCTTCCCGTTCGTCATAGCTATCCTGGTCAACCTGCTGCTGCCGCCGGTCGCACCGCTCATCACCATGCTCATGCTTGGCAATCTGCTGCGCGAGGTGCTCATCGTCGAGCGGCTGGCCAAGACCGTCGCCAACGACCTGATGAACGTCATCACGATCATCCTGACGGTGGCGATCGGCTCGACGATGGCGGCCGAAACGTTCCTGACCTTCGACACGTTGCTCATCGTCGGTCTCGGCCTCATCGCCTTCATGGGGGGCACGGCCTCCGGCGTGATCGGCGCGAACATCATGAATCTCTTCCTCAAGGAGAAGATCAATCCGCTGCTGGGCTCGGCCGGCATCGCCTCAGTGCCGATCGCTGCACGCGTGTCGGCTATGGTTGCGCTGAAGGAGAACCCTCACAATTTCCTCCTTATGCACGCCATGGGGCCGAACCTGGCCGGTGTCTTCGGTACGGCGATCTCCGGCGGCATCATGCTGGCCTTGTTGGGCGTCAAGTGACCGAAGGGGGGATCAGTGAATCTGACGGCGTTCGTCATCGCGGCAGTACTCGTCCTGGCCTACTACGCTGCGGTCGTCACCCGGGCCAGAAGAAACCACGACAGCAAAGGAACACGGTCATGACCAAGGTAACCGCCCCCCTGCCGGGCAGGATCATGTCGTTCAAGGTCAAGCAGGGTGACAGCGTGACGAAGGAGCAGGAGCTCTTCGTCATGGAGGCCCTGAAGATGGAGAACGTCATCTACTCTCAGGAGGAGGGCACCGTCACGGAGATCTGCGTCAAGGAAGGCGCCGACGTCGAGGCCGGCGACGACGTCCTGGAGATCGCGTGACGGCGAGCAGCCCCTCGGGTGTAGGGAGCCACGAAAGGCCAGTCATGGAGCTGATGAGCCCGGCGATCATCAAGTGCCTGCCATCCGACGCTCACCGGCCCAAGGTCGCGTATCGCCTCGCGGGCGATTCCTACCTGCTCGTGGAGTACGGAGAGATCGTCCTGGATCTGCACCTGCGCTTTCGGATCCACTCGCTCGAGCGGGCCGTCCGCGAGTTGGGGGAGCCGGGCGTCCTTGAGACCGCGCCCGGCGTCCGGTCCCTGCTCATCCGCTACGACTGTCTCAGGCTGGGCCTGGCAGATCTTGTCGACCTCCTCTGCCGGCTGGAGGAAGATCTGCCGGCCGCGGAAGAGATGGTGGTTCCGTCGCGCCTGGTCCATCTGCCGATCGCCTGCCACGATCGGTGGACGATCGCGGCGGTCAAGCAGTACATGGAGTCCGTGCGGGCCGAAGCGCCGTACGCCCCTGACAACATGGAGTTCATCGCCCGCTGCAACGGCCTGGCCGGGGTGGCGGAGGTCGAGGAGTACGTCCTCACGACGCAGCACCTCGTGATCGGTCTCGGCGACGTGTATCTCGGGGCGCCGTGCGCGGTGCCGCTCGATCCGCGCCGGCGTCTCGTGGTGCCCAAGTACAACCCGGCACGCACGTGGACGCCGGAGGGGGCGGTCGGCATCGGCGGGGCCTACCTCTGTATCTATCCGATGGAGTCGCCGGGCGGTTACCAGCTCTTCGGCCGCACGCTGCCCATCTGGAACACGACTCAGAGCACGCCGGACTTCGCCGAAGCTCCTTGGCTCCTGCGTACGTTCGACAGGATTCAGTTCGAACCCGTGAGCGAGGCCGAGCTCGAGACCCTGCGCGAGGCCATGCTGCGCGGCGATTACCGGGTCCGGATCGAGGACGGCACGTTCAGCGTCGCGGAGTACACCGCCTTTCTGGACGAGGTGGAGGAGGCCGCCGCCGTCCTGCGCGAGAAGCAGGCGGCCGCCGTCGCCGGCGCGACCGAGGGGTACTAAGATGATCGAAGTTATTGAAGGCGGCCTCTACACCACGGTCCAGGACTACCCGGGGAGAGTGGGGTACTGGGGCGTGGGCATCCCTCCCTCGGGTCCGATGGACGCGCTCGCGTTCCGCGTCGCCAACGCGCTCGTCAGGCAATCCCGAGTCATGCGCGGGTCTCGAGATCACTGCCATCGGGACCGACGCTCAGGTTCGACGAGGATACCGTGGTCGCGCTTACGGGAGCGAAGCTGCAGGCCCGTCTCGACGATCAGGACGTGCCCTGGTGGCAGGCAGTCGAGGTCGGCAAAGGCAGCGTCCTGACGCTGCGGACGCTCGAAGGGCGCGGCTTTCGGACCTACCTGGCGGTGGCCGGCGGGATCGACGTGCCGCTCTACCTGGGCAGCCGATCGACCTTCCCGTTCGGCCGCTTCGGCGGGTACGAGGGACGGCCGCTGAAGAAGGGGGACCGTGTGGCGACGTTTGCGCCCGCTCGTGCGAACGGCGGGGCCACGGTCCTCCCTGAGGACCTGCGGCCGGTCTACGGCAAGGAGTGGGAGGTCGGCGCCGTACCCGGTCCGCACGAGGCGCCGGATCTCTTCACCGACGCCGACGTCGAGATGTTCTACGGCACCGACTGGGGCGTGCACTACAACTCGAACCGGCTCGGCTATCGTCTCGTGGGGCCGCGACCGGAGTTCGCTCGCGGGGACGGCGGCGAGGGCGGCCGACATCCCTCCAACCTGCCCGACACGCCGTACGCCATCGGCATGGTCAACTTCACTGGCGACATGCCGGTGATCCTGACCGTGGACGGTCCCAGCCTCGGCGGCTTCGTCTCGATGGTCACGGTGCCAACGACACAACTCTGGAAGGTCGGGCAGGCCGTGCCCGGCGACAAGATCCGCTTCACCCACATGACGGTCGAGGATGCCGCCCACGAGCTGGCGGAGCATCGCCGTCTGCTTTCCACCCTGTACTGAGAAAGGAATCAAGATGGGACAGCTGAGGAAGTACGAGGAGTTCCAGGCCAAGAACCGGGACAAGCTGTTGAAACACGTGGCGGAGGCTGCCGAGGAGTTCAAGCAGACGAAGACGCTGGCCTTCCCGACCTGGCTCTACGGCGAGCCCATCGGCAAGCTCTTCAAGGTGGAGGTCGAGGATGCACCGAACTTCGGTGACACGGCCTACCTCGAGATGGACTCGGCCCGTACGGCCTTCGTGGCGATCGACATGCAGGTCGACTTCTGCGGCAAGAACGGCTACGTGGATGTCATGGGTTACGACCTCTCCCTAACGGCCGCCGCGATCGAGCCGATCAAGAACGTCCTGAACGCCGTGCGGGGCACGGATATCAAGGTGATCCACACGCGCGAGGGCCATGAGCCGGACCTCTCGGACGCCCCGTTCAACAAGGTCCTGCGCAGCAAGATCATCGGCAACGGCGTCGGTCTCGGCGACGTGCCCGAGAACGGGCTCGGCAGGCTGCTCATCCGCGGTGAGGCCAACTGGGACATCATCGACGAGCTCTACCCGATCCCCGGCGAGACGGTGGTCGACAAGGCCGGCAAGGGCGCCTTCGGCTCGAGCACGATCCACATGATCCTCAAGAACCTCGGCGTCACCCACCTGGTGATCAGCGGCATCACGACCGACGTGTGCGTCCACACGATCATGCGCGAGGCCAACGACTACGGGTACTGGTGCGTTCTGCTCAAGGACGCGACCGGCGCCACGGACTACGGCAACTACCTGGCGGCGATCAAGTCGATCAAGATGCAGGGGGGCGTGTTCGGCAACGTGACCGATTCGCAGCGCTTCATCCAGGCTGTCGACGCCAACCTCAAGTCGGCGTGCTGCTGAGGTCGCAGGGCACAGGACCGCGGACCGCGCCGGGCGGGAGGAGGCGACGCCTCCTCTCGCCCGGCGCGGGGTCTTCCGGCATCCCAGCCGGAACCGCGATTCGCCGTCGGCCCGTGCGGCGCCACGTGATACTCTGCTCCCCCTGGTTTCGGAGTCTCGGAGAGAGAGGTGTTGGCACGATGCTGTTCGCCGTCAATGGGACGCTCATGCGCGGGTGTGAGCTGAACGGGAACATGGACGAAGCCGGTGCGGTCTTCGTCAGGCAGACGAAGACCGCACCGGTCTATCGCTGCTGGTCCATCAACGACGGGTACGTCGGCATGGTACGGGTCCATCATTCAGGTGGCGGGATCAGCGTGGAGCTGTGGGAGGTGGACGCGGCGGGGCTGGTGAGCATACTCGAGAAGGAGCCCCCCGGGCTGACGATCGGACGCGTGCTGCTCGAGGACGGCACGGAGGTGCTGGGCGTCCTGGCCGAGCCGTACGCGACGGTCGGCAACACGGAGATCACGGCGTTCGGCGGCTGGCGTGAGTACCTGGTCAGCAAGGCGCAGGCAGCGAGGACCGCTTGACACGAGAAGAGAAGCTGGAACCGTTCGTTGTTCTCAGCGTTGAGACGTTGCCCACTGTTGCGGACGCATCCCCGCACCCGGCGTACGTGGTGACGCCGGGAGGGGCGATCGTCGCGATGAACACGGCGGCGGCGCAGTCCCCCGCTCGGCGCACGGAAGCCGGTGTCACGGGCACAGCGCTCGCTGACCACTTCCCGTCGTCATCCGGCGCCGTGCTGGCAGCGGCGATGGCCGAGGCGATACGGACGGCGCAGACGGTTGTCGCGCGAGTCCCCGCCGAACAGCACGAGACGCTCTGCATCATCCATCCACTCGTCGGCGACAGCGGCGCAGCCGAGATGCTGGCGGTGTTCGTGCTCCCGGCAAACGGTGGCCAGCGCTCCGCGAGCGAGCTCCGCGAGAGCGAGGAGCGCTACCGCAAGCTTGTCGAGCTGCTGCCCGACGCCATCATGGTGCACTCCCAGGGCAAGGTTGAGTACCTGAACGCGGCCGGCGCCCGCCTCTGGGGCGGCGACTCGCCGCGAGTGTTCGTCGGGATGTCGTACTGGGATCTCGTTCATCCCGACGATCGTGCCTTCGTTCAGGAGCGCGTGCACCGCATCGAGCAGGGCGTCGAGTCACCGCTGCGCGAGTATCGAATCGTCCGGCTGGACGGCGGTGTCGTCTCGATCGAGGCCGCCGGTACGCTGATCAGCTATCGCGGCAAGCCGGCCAACCTCGTCATGTTCCGCGACATCACGGCGCGCAAGGAAGCGGAGGCGAGGCTGCGCGACACCCTCACGCGGTATCGCAGCCTCTTCGAGAACTCGCCGATCTCGCTCTGGGAGGAGGATTGGTCCGGCTTCATCAGCCACCTCAAAGAGCTTCGGGCGGCTGGGTTCGCGGACTTCGCCGCGTACCTCAACGATCACCCGGAGGAGCTCTCCTACTGCTTCTCGCTGCTGCGCCTCAAAGACGCCAACCGTGCTTGCGTCAGGTTCTACGGCGCGCGCACCCGGGCGGAGCTCATGACCAACATGGAGAGGCTCTTCCCGGAAGAGTCGGCCATCATCCGCGAGAGCCTCATCGCCGTGTCCCGCGGTCAGCACTACGTGGTCGCGGAGGGCCTCACGCACACGCTGGCCGGCGAAGAGCGGCACGTCATCTACCACTTCTCCGTCCTGCCCGGGCACGAGGATACCTGGGAGACGGTGCTCGCCTCGGTCATCGATCTGACCACCCAGAAGCAGGTCGAGCGCCGGCTCACCGAGGTGAACACGCGCCTGGAGAAGGAAGAGGCGGAGCGGCGCCTGCTCTCGCAGCGACTCATGGACATGATCGAGAACGACCGGCGCAGTGTGGCCATGGAGCTCCACGACCACTTCGGCCAGCTCATGACCACGCTCAAGATGGATCTGGAGATCCTGGAGGCGGGGCTGGAGGGCGCCGATCCGGCCCTTCGATCGCGCGTCGAGGACGCGGCGTCGAAGGCGACCAAGACGATCGGCGACCTCAAGAGCCTCGCGTCGGGCCTGATGCCGAGCATGATCGAGAATCTCGGGTTGATCCCCGCCTTGCAGGCCCTGATCGACGACGTTCGGACGAGCACCGCTCTGGAGATCCACTTCTTCTCGAGCGGCTTCTCGCGTCGCTTCGACCATGAGAAGGAGCTGGCGCTGTACCGCATCGCCCAGGAGAGCATCAACAACGTCGTGAAGCACGCGACGGCGCGCAAGGTCTACGTGAACCTCGTCGAGACAGGCGGCATGGCGTCCCTGAGCATCGAGGACGACGGCGTCGGGTTCGCCTTCGACGAGGAGGCCACCGCGCTCTGGCGCGGAGGGCCGCTGGGCGTGCACATCATGAGGGCGAGGGCCGTCCAGTTCGGCGGCGAGCTGACGATCGACACGCGCCCCGGCCACGGCGTCCACGTTCTGGCGGAGATCCCGTTGTGAGCGGCGGCGCGGAGACGGACGAGGTGATGGCCGAGACACGCGTCCTGCTGGCCGACGATCACGACGTCGTGCTGGAGGGCATCAGGAGCGCTCTCGAGGCGCTCGAGGGGTTCGCCGTCGTAGGTATGGCGACGAGCGGCCAGTGGGCGGTTGCCCAGGCCGTGGCCCTCAAGCCCGACATCGTGATCATGGACATCTCGATGCCCGGCATGAACGGTGTCGACGCCACCAGAGAGATCAAGGCTCGCCTGCCGGAGACGCGCATCGTCATCTACACGATGTTCTCCGACAAGGAGTACGTGCTGGAGCTGTTCCGGGCCGGCATCGACGGCTACGTCCTCAAGCAGGATCCGCTCTCGGACCTGCTGCTCGCCCTGGATGCCGTGAAGACCGGCGGCACGTACTTCAGCACCGAAGCCCCCAAGGTCCTCGCCGAACACCTTCGGGATGAGCTTCAGAGCGAATCCGAGGCGCGGACGCACGCCCTCGATGCCCTGAGCGACCGCGAGCGCGAGGTCTTCAAGCTGCTCGCGGACGGGCGCTCGGTCAAGGAGATCGCCCAGTCGCTGTTCATCAGCCCCAAGACGGTCGAGTCGCACAAGTACCACATCATGGCCAAGCTTGGGGTGGACTCGATCACCGAGATGACGAAGCTGGCGATCCGCGAGAACGTGATCGAAGCGTAGGGCGCCGGCGGGGCGCCGCAGGCGCGGGCCGGCGCCCGAGTCTAGGTCAGCGGCGTGCTCGAGCTCGTGTCCGAGTCCCCTGAGGGTGCGCGGGCCGGGGCCGGCTCGCAGAACTCGTCGGTCGTGCTCGTGCGCGATTCGGCCGCCGCGGCTTCGGCGTGGCGGGCGTGGCGGAGGGCGATGAGGTCCCGGCCCAGGGTCCACCCCGCGGAGGCGATCGGGATGGCGAGGAGCACGCCGACGATGCCGCCCAGGACCGCGCCGACGAGGGCGGCGACGAAGACCACGATCGGTGAGAGCGACACGGTCTTGGAGTAGACGAGGTTCTGCAGCACGTTGTTCTCGAACTGCTGGTAGGCGATGAAGTAGACCAGCAGGATCACGCCGTCCGTCGTGCCTCCGGCAGCGAAGCCCACGATGGTGACGATGATCGCCCCGATCGTCGCGCCGACGAGAGGGATCACGTCGAGGATGGCCACAGTGACGGCCAGCGTCTCCGCGTACGGCACGTCGAGGATCTTGAGCAGGATGTAGGAGGAGACGCCGGCGACGATGCTGATGGCGAGGTTGCCGCGGACGTAGCCGCCGACGGCGCGCAGGAAATCCTCGCCGATGCGCTCGGCCCACACCCGCTCGTCGCCGATCATCATGCCGAGGATGGCGCCCCAGGCTTTCGACCCCTGGATGAGAAGCATCACCATGATGGTGAGGATGGTGAGGGCGGCGGCGGCGAACGACGCTGCCCGCGTCAGGGCGCCGACGATCGCGTCCTGACTGCCGAGGATCGTGGCGGCGACCTCACCGGGCGTGATCTTCGCGAGCCGCTCGAGCACGTTGAAGCGGGTCTCCAGGAAGTTGAGCTGGCCACCCGGCCCGAAGACCGACTTGACGATGGCGGGCAGGTTGCGGATGAAGTCGTCCGCCTGCAGCACGACCGGCCAGGCGATGGCGACGGCCGCCGCGGCGATGACCGCGATCGCGGCGATCGACACTGCAAGCGCCGCCAGGACGCGCGGGATGTGGTGACTTGCGAGCCAGCGCACGGCGGGCTCCAGCGCGATGGCGAGGATGACGCCGATGAGGATCCAGAGGAGGACGTGGCGGATCTGGTTGAGCACGAGGACGAGGCCGACCACCGCAATGACCGTGAGGGTGGCGATCGCGGTGCGCCGGATGATCTCCGAGGATCTCATCCGCGGCGTCGGGTCCGGGTCTATGGCGCCCATCGAATGATCACCTCCCTGTCCGCGTGCGGCGCGTCAGTCCGCGTCGCGCTCGACTGCCCGTGAGCCTATCATTGTCCGTCGTTCGGGCCGTTTCCTGCATCGCAGCCCGGCGTCGAGACAGCGCCTCGCGGTCATCGCTGGCGATTCACGCGTTTGGGAGTACACTCGAATATGAGTACTTCCGGCGCCGCGCGCCACCGGTGGCGTCCGGCGATCGCCATGGTGGCTGGTCGTGAGTCCCGTGAAGCACAGCTACACCATCGCGGAGGTCATGGAACCTCGTTCCAGGCCCCAGACGTACGGCCGCGGTCGTGTGTGCGCCGTGGACGGGTGCGGGACTGTGCTCTCCATGTACAACTCCTCGGCGTTCTGTGCCGTGCACTGCCGCTTCCTGAGGCTGACAGATGTGGTGGGGCCGGCGCGGGCCAAGCCTGTCCTCGAAGTGCGCTGCGCCTACGCCGGCTGCCTGGCGCCCTTCCTCACCCAGAACCCCAGACGGGTGTACTGCAGCGACCGGTGTCGCCATGCCGCCTTCGAGTTGCGGCACCACGGCGAGCGCGAGGCCGCGTAGCCTCAGCGCCGCGACCGGTCCACTCACGCTCCCCCCTGCTGCGTCCGTGGCGCCTCGCGTGCGAGGGCGACGGCACCGGTGAACGGCGGCCGCCGGCTGTAGAGTTGGCGGCAGCGGCGGCGATGTGAGGGAGGCTTGCGATGGACGCTGTCATGACGAGGATCACCGGCGTGCGTCTCACGCCGCTCTTCCTCGCCTTCAGGCAGCCGTATCACTGGGCCGGGCGCGTCGACCACGGCGGCGCTGTCGTGCTGGTGGAGATCGAGACCGACGCGGGGATCACCGGCGTCGGCGAGTCCACGGCGCCGCTTGCCGCGGCGAGCACGGTGGAGTTGCTGACGGCCGTGGGCGACCAGCTCGTCGGCCGCCCGGCGCACGACGTGCTGCGTCTCTGTGAGGACGCGCGTTTCCTGGGCAGCTTCACCCACGCGCCGTGGCACGCCAACCTCGTCCTCGCCGGCGTGGAGATGGCGCTCTGGGACGTGATCGGCAAGGCCGCCGGTCAGCCGGTCCACCGGCTGCTGGGCGGCGCGTTCCGCGACGAGGTCGACTACTTCGGCTTCGTGCAGGGCGACACGACGGCGGAACTCGTGGCCCACGCCCGTGCCCTGGCGGCCGCGGGTCACGGCGTGATCTACCTCAAGGTCGGACGCGGCGAAGCCGCCGACCTGCGCAACACGGCGGCGGTGCGCGACGCCATCGGCGACCGTCGCCTGCGTCTCGACCCGAACGGCGCCTGGAGCGTGCCCGACGCGATCCGCACGATCGCCAAGCTGGCGCCGTTCGACATCGACTGGGTCGAGCAGCCGACGCCGCCGCTGAGTCTCTCCGCCCTGCGTCAGGTGAAGGAGGCGGTCTCCGTACCCATCGCGGCGGATCAGGCGGCGTTCACGGCGGAAGACGTCTACGAGATCTGCCGGCAGCGGGCGGCCGACGCGATCGTGCTCTCGCCCCACGAGGCCGGCGGCATGCTGGCCTTCGTCAAGGCCGCCGCCGTCGCCGCGGCCGCCGGCGTGCCGGTCTGCCTGCACGGCCAGTGCGTCTCGGGGATCACCGACTGCGCCCAGCAGCACCTCGGCCTGTGCACGCCGAACCTGACCAACGGCAACCAGTTCATGCACCAGCTGCTCGTGGAGGATCTCGTCAGCGCGCCGGATCTGACGCCGGTGGGCGGCAAGCTGGGTCTGCTCGACGGACCGGGGCTTGGGATCGAGCTCGACCGCGACGCGATCGCTCGCGCCGCCGAGCGCTACGCGAAGGCCGGACGGCGATGAAGACCTTGGTGGCCGATCAGCGCCTCGGCTCGGCTTGATGCCATCGGAGGCCCGGCGCTCTCACGTCGCACGCGCCTGTCCACTTGGTACCATAGGAGGCACTCCCCCGCGTGGGCCTATAGCTCAGTTGGTTAGAGCAGCCGACTCATAATCGGCCGGTCGCTGGTTCGAGTCCAGCTGGGCCCACCAACGTTGTCATTCCGACAACGCTTCTTCCTGCAGTTGGCCACTTCCCGGGCACTGGGCGCGCCATCCAGCTCACTGACCAAGCGGCATTCGGTGTCTCGTCGGAGCCGCAAGCGGCCCATGCGGAGATTCCCGGTGCGAGTTGATTCGTATTCGCAGCGCCGTCGCGCACGTCTGCGTCGAGGCCGATCCGTGGCTTGTCCGGGAGACCTTGCGAGGATCAGCCCGTGCCCACTGAGCGGCTGCACGCGATTCTCGAAGAGGGCACCGCTCCTGGGCCCGCCGGCGCAACCGAACGTCGCAGCCTCCGCACGAGGACCACGTCACTAGGAGCGCTCGGCACCAACTGGACGCCGGGCTACGTTGCGAAGGCTTGAGAGCTGCCAGCCTGGGCTCACCGCCTTGCAATCTTGCTCTCAGGACGCAAGAATGCACGGTTATTGACGCCGTTCCGTACATCACTCCTACACTCGAGCCGCTCTTGGCGCCGGCCGTCGCGCAGTTCCCGGCCGTCCTGCGCACGGGAGCGCGACAGTCGGGCAAGACAACGCTTCTCCGCCGCGCATTCGCCGGCTCGCTCGCGTATGCTTAACCTGAAGCCGCCGACGTGCGCGCCTCCGTCACGGAGGATCCCGCGGCCTTCTCCGTCTGTACGCGCCTCCGGTGGTGCTCGGCGAGATCCAGAAAAGGAGGTACTATACGGCGTTGGGTTCACTCTTTAGTAGAGACGCTTTTTCAAGCTCCTTCAAATAGATGTTGGCAAACAAAACCAGGAGGTAATCGTGGCTTTTAACGCAGTGCAGGCAAGGGATACGAAAAGCGCTCCGACCGGCCTCGGTCCGTGTTCACAGACCGTAGCCTTCTCTCACTACAACAACCTTTCGGCTCAGCTGCCGGTCGACCCGGCGACCGGCAAGCTCGTGGCTGGTGGCGCCAAGGAGCAGGCGACGCAGTGCCTGAACAACATCAAGGCAGTGCTCGACAGCATCAACCATTCTATGGACGATGTTGTTCGCCTCACCGTCATGCTCAAGAACATCGCTGATCTCGCTGCCGTGGACGAGGCTGTCGCGGGCTGCTGGCTGAATCTCTATCTTCCCGTCCGCACGACCTACGCAGTTGCCGATCTGCCGATGGGCGCCTCCGTGCAGATCGAGGCACTCGTGTCCAACGGCGAAGGCAGCATTCCGTTCGCATGGCAGCCGCAGAACGTGCGTGACGCCCTCGTGAAGGTTGATCGGGACACCGACTTCGCGCCGAAGGATGCCCTCTCCACGCAGACAGTGGCGTTCTCTCACTACAACAACTTCACCGCTCAGCTGCCGATCGATCCGAAGACGGGCCAGCTTGTCGCCGGTGGCGCAAAAGAGCAGGCTGAGCAGTGCTTCGCCAACATCAAGGCGATTCTCGACAGCATCGGCCACGTTTTTGACGACATCGTCAGAATCACCATCTTCGGCAAGAGCCTCGAGGACATCGAAGCTGCCAAGGCAGTCTACAAGACCTGCTTCTCGAGCTATTGGCCGGCCTTCACGCCGGTCGTGGTCGCAGGCCTGCCGAAGGGTGCTTCGGTCCAGGTTGAGGCAGTCCTGTCGCATGGCGACGGTACGCCGCCGCAGCCCATCGGCGACACCGTGAAGCTCGTCAAGGAGCCCTGCAACACCGACAAGGCGCCGCAGAACGATTTCTCCACCCAGACTGTCGCCTTCTCGCACTACAACCACATTTCTGCCCAGCGTGCTGCCGGTGGCAGCGCTGCCGCGCAGGCCGAGGGCTGCCTGCAGCAGCTCAAGGCGATCGTCGAGAGCATCGACCACTCCCTGGACGATGTGGTCAAGGTCAACATCGCGGTCAAGAACATCGCCGACATGGCTGCCGTCGACGAGGTGTACACGAAGTTCTTCCCCCGCGGCGTGCCCGCGCGGAGAGTCATTGGCGTGTCGGCTCTGGCTGACGACGCTCTGATCCAGATCGACGCAGTGGTTGCAAACGAAGAGGGTACACCGCCCGCGAAGTAACGCATTCTGAGTAGTGAAGAGGGAGCTGAGAACCCGTTCTCAGCTCCCTCTTCTTTTTTTCCGAGAGTGAGGCCTCCGGTCGAGACTCATCGGAGACGATGGGAATACCGCTGGCCTCCTTCGATGCCGGGGTGACGACCATGAGGCGCTGCACGCGTGTCTAGCCGCCGCCTGCGGTTGTTGAGCCCGGTATTGGGGTGGACTCAGATTGAGCCGAGCGCGTGGTGGTGACGACGTTCGTTGAAGAAGCGGATCCACTGACTGATGGTCGTTCTCGCGTCCCAGAACTGGCCGTACACGGATGCGCCTCCCATCGCGCTGACGGTCTCGGGCATGACGCGCTACCAATGGCCTCACTTCATAGCACAAGTTCGAAAGCGGTCTACTAGGGTCCACCAGCGCCGTCCGTTCGATAGCGCCTCCCGGATCAGGGGCGCACTCCGGTGTCCGGTCGCCTACCCGATGGTGTCGGTGCTGCCCGAGTGCAGCCTGGCGTTCCGAGCTCCCAACAACCCGCTCGCAATCGCCCTTAGACCGAATTCGAATGCCGCCTGGGTGTCCTGGCGGGGTTGGGCGGCCGCCTCGCTCAAGTACGGGAACTGCTCGGGTGAGGCGAGGGCGACGAGAGCTTCGGTGTCGCGGCGGCCTGGGTCGGTCAGCTCATTCGCGATGATCGCCGCATAGCCACGAACGGCGGCCGTCAGGACGTGCATCCCGGCGACCGCGTGCTCGGGCGGAACGCCGCCACTGCGAAGGATGCCGACCATGAGCTCGACCGGCGCGAGGGCTGCCGGCGTAGCAGGGCCACGGACCAGGAGAAGCGGCAGAGCGTTCCGGTGACGGACGAGCACGTCCGCGTAGGCCTGGGCGGCGCGGACGAGCCTCTCCTCGGCCGGTCTGGACGGGTCGTCGACGCCCAGGTCGATCTCGGCCATGACGGCCTCGACGACGGCGTCCAGGAGCGCGGCCTTGTTCGGCACGTAGTAGTAGACGGCCATGGGGTCGATGCCGAGCTCGGCCCCCAGGCGGCGCATTGTGAGGGCGTCCAGCCCCTCGGCGTCCACCAGGGCGATGGCGGTGTCGACGATGCGCTCGCGGGAAAGCGGCTGTCTGGGCTTGGGCGTTGCGGACATGAGTGGATTCCTTCGCGAGACTACTTGACAGCTATTCTACAGCGTAGAATGCGAGACGCAAGTGTTCTACGCCGTAGAAACCGGCGTCATGGTAGCGTCCGTTGGAGGAGTGGTTGGAATGGACAGGAATGCGTCGTTGCGTCGCGTCAAGCGTGTTGGCACGGGTCTGTGCTTCATCGTCTTCCCGTTGGTGTTCGTCTTCGCCTTCTCGATCCACCTGGTCTGCTGCACCCGCACCTCCTGAGCCCGGAGGAACTCATCCTCAGGGCCCACCATGCCGGCCTGCTGCAATTCGGCCACGTGCTGGTGACGTTGAGCACGGCTCTCCTCGTCGTCATCGCCGTGCACTTCATGAGGCTTCTGGAGCGCACCTCCTGGGCTTGGGCCGGTCTGGTCGGCGCAGCCGTGGGCATTCTCGGCGCGCTCCTCCTGGCGGCGGACAAAGGCGCCTTGTGCCTGACCATGTCGGCTCTCGATACCGTGCCCGCGAACGAGTTCGCCCTGATGATGCCGGGTCTGCTGGCCATGTTCTCCCACAAGGGCTGGATGGTGTTGCTGTGGGGCATCGTGCTCCTGCCGATCGGCTTCGCGATCCTGGCCGTCGCCTTGCTCAAGACCAGAGCCGTTCCTCGCTGGCAGAGCGCGTTGTTCCTGGCGGGTGTGCTGTTCGTGGGGTTCCCCGATGGCGCCGAGATCGTCAATCTGACTGCTTCCGTCCTGATGGCCGCGGCGCTGGTCCCCACGGGATGCGGATGCTCGCTCCGCGACATCCCGCGGGCAGTGCGGCCTCAGCCCGGGAGTCACTCCGGGTGCTGGAAGCGGTACCCGAGGCCGGCGCCGACTCACGGCCCTGGTCACGTCAGTCCTGCGCGACATGCCGCCGCAAGTAGCCACCGCCAAGTTCGTCAGTCGACCTCAAGATCAGGGAACTCGGTGGGGACCACGCGTCTGTGCGGCGAGCGAGCGGCCGAGCCGGCGAAGACGCCCACGGCGCTGGGGTGTGCCGACCACTGTCGTTCCATCGACTAGCGTAGACTCTGGCCTAGGGTCTTCTGCGCACGACCGGCGGCTGAAGGCCCAGCCCAGCCGCGTGCTTGCGCTGCCGTGACGGCGGCATCGTCAGAGGAAAGGATGGCCGAGGTGCAGGAGCCGAGGTCGGTCGAGGTCTGCTTCTCGCCGGCGCTGTTTCGGGATGTCATGACGAAAGGCGACTTCGTCGTCGTGCTCGTGGACATCCTGCGCGCCACGACCACGATCTGCACGGCGGTCGCGAACGGGGTGGAGGCGATCATCCCGGTCGCGTCGCACGAAGAGGCGAAGCGACTCAAGGCGCAAGGGTTCCTGGTCGCATCTGAAAAGGACGGCGTGCAGGTCGACTTCGCCGATTTCGGGAACTCGGCCTTCAGCTTCACCAGGGAGGCGATCGGCGGCAGAAACGCTCGTCTACTGCACGACGAACGGTACGCGAGCGCTCAAGACCGCGGAGGGCGCGAGCGGCATAGCGATGGGAGCCTTCATCAACATCTCCGCCCTGACGGAGTGGCTCGCCAGGCGGCGGAAGAACGTGGTCGTCCTGTGCTCCGGCTGGAAGAACAGGTTCTGCCTCGAGGACACGCTCTTCGCCGGGGCGCTGACGGCGAGACTGCTGGACACGGGCCAGTTTCGAACCGAGTGCGATTCGGCTCATGCTTCGATGGACCTCTGGAGCGTGGCCGAAGGCCGCGTCCTGGACTACATCGAGAAGGCCGCTCAGCGCCACCGTCTGAGGAACCTGGGCCTCGATGACGTGATCCCGTATTCGTTCGAGTGCGACCGGGTGACGGTCGTGCCCGTGTTCGACGGGCAGGTGATCCGGGGGGACACGGCGCACTGAGCCCGGCGGGGTGCAACCGGAGGCGACCGAGCAGGGCGACTTGCACGCTGCGTCGCCTTGCTGGCCGCCCGCCCTCGTCCTACCATGGGCTCTGTGACGGACCGAGCGGCCCCATCAGCGCAGCAGCCCGCGGTCTCCAGCCGTCGGCTGGCGGAACTCATCAACGGCTATCAGGCGAGCGCCGCGATCGGCGCCCTCGCTCGTCTCGGCGTCGCCGATGCGCTGGCGCAGGGGCCGCGCTCGGTCAGTGAGCTGGCACGGGGCGTTGGCGCCGACGAACGTGCTCTCGCGCGTCTGCTCGCCGCCACGCTCGATCTCGGCCTCTTCGCGGTCGACGACGACGGGCGCTACCGCCTGGGCGAGCTGGGCGAACTCCTGCGCAGCGATGCCCCGGGCTCGATGCGGCGCTTCGCGGTCGTCTCGACCGAGGACTGGCGCTGGGCGGCCTACGGTCGCCTCGACCACACGCTGCGCACCGGCGAGCCCGGCTTCGTCGCGGCCCAGGGCCGTCGCTTGTGGGACTACCTCGCCTCCCATCCGGAAGCAGCCGCGTCGTTTGAGGAGAGCATGGTCCGCGTGGGCACCGCGCGTGACCAGGCCGTCGCGGCGGCCGTCGACCTGAGCGCGGTCGAGCGCCTCGTCGACGTCGGTGGTGGTCGCGGCGGTCTCCTGCGCGCGCTGCTGGCTGCCCATCCTCGTCTCCGCGGCGTTGTCTTCGACCTCCCATCTGTGATCGAGGGCACCCGTGAGCAGCTGCGTCAGGCCGGCCTTGACGAACGATGCGACGCGATCGCCGGCGACTTCCGCGAGGCCGTCCCAGCGGGCGGCGACGCCTACGTGCTCTCCTGGATCCTGCATGACTGGGATGACGACACGGCGCTGCGCATCTTGCGGAACTGCCGGGCGGCGATGGAGAAGGGAGCCCGGCTGCTCGTGGTCGAGATGGTCGTCCCGGAGCCAAGCCAGGCGAACGCCGCCATGCTCGATCGGCTCGTGCGGCAGGCGGACCTCGAGATGCTGGCGGTGGTCGGCGGCCGCGAGCGCACCGCTGCGGAGTACAAGCGGTTGCTGACGGATTCGGGTTTCGCCCTCGATCGCGTCACGATGCTCGAGGGCATGCCGTTCAGCGTGGTCGAGGGCTCCGCGGTCTAGGTCGCTCGCGTTCCGCCGGGCGTTCTGCCGCCGTCACCGGCCGGCGATCGTCACGATCTCGCAGATGCCGGCGATGACGAAGAGCGCGAGTGAGCGGACGAGCGGGTTCACGGCCGGTGCCTTGGAGTCGTCATGGCGTCACCTCGTCCGCCAAGATGCGCCATCCTGACGCGAGGTCCTGCAGCGGGACCGCTTCGACCTTCTCGGCCAGGGGGAAGCGCTGCTCGCCGGGGTAGACGACGGCGACGCGGTCCAAGCCGAGCTCTGCCAGCGCGATGCGGATGGACGGGGTGACCCGCGGCGTGTCGGTGCGCTTACACTCGACGCCGAGAAGCCGGCCCTCACGCTCGATGAGGAGATCGACTTCGGCGCCTTGGTACGTTGCCCAGAAGTACGCGGCGTCGTGTGGCTCGGTTGCCAGGACCTGCTCGATCGCGAACCCCTCCCAGGAGGTGCCGAGCGCGGGGTGAGTGAGCAACGACTTCTCTGTGGTGATGCCCAGCAGGCTGTGGAGGAGGCCGCTGTCGCGAACGTAGACCTTCGGCGACCTTACCTGTCGCTTGGTCAGGTTGGCGTGCCATGGCTGCAGTTGCCTGATCATGTATGCGTCGCTCAGGAGGTCGAGGTAGTTGCGCACCGTCGGTTGGGTGACGCCGAGTGTGCTGGCGGCTGTGGCGGCGTTCCACGTCTGGGCGTGATAGTGAGCCACGATCGTCCAGAAACGGCGCATCGTGGTGGCCGGGACGCGCACCCCCCACTGCGGGAAGTCGCGCTCCAGGAGCGATAGGACGAACTGATTGCGCCAGAGGAGGCTGTCCTGTTCGGTGGCCGCGAGAAAGGACCGGGAAAGCGGCCGCGGCGCCACAGGGTCGCGAGCGCGTCCGCTCCGACCTCGGCCAGGGAGAAACCGTCGATGGTGATGCTCTCTGCGCGACCCGTCAGGCTCTCCGACGTCTGCCGCAGGAGGTCGCCGGAAGCGCTCCCGAGGATGAGGAATCGCGCCGGCTGTGGCTGCCTGTCTGCAAGGACGCGCAGGAGAGGGAAGAGATCGGGCCGGCGCTGCACTTCATCGATGACCACGAGCCCGACAAGAGGACGGAGCGCGGTCATCGGCTCGTCCAGCCGCGCCAGACTCGGGGGGTCTTCGAGGTCGAAGTAGTTGACCGAGTCGGCCGGGAGGAGCTGCCGGGCGAGCGTGGTCTTGCCGCTCTGGCGAGGCCCCGTGAGGACGACGACGGGGTTACGGCGCAGTGCGTCGCGCAGCGCGGTCAGGATTGTGGGCCGGGCGATCACGCTCGGCATACTACCATGAAAAACGATAGACGCACTATCGATTGTCATGGGAAACGGAGCAGGGGCGTACGACGGGCTGCTTGTGCCGGTCGAGGGTCAAGGCGGGCGCTCAGAGGGGTTCCGGCTCGGCGGCCGCGGCGGAGGAGGCTTCGCCTTCGCCGCGGCCGAAGATCACCGGCAGCATGCCGGCGACCAGGATCATGGCGCCGCCGACGATCGTCCACGTCGACGGCATCTCACCGATCTGCAGCAGGGCGATGTCACCTGCCACGAGTCTTGGAGTCCCGACAGATCCTGCCGGAGCAAAGAAAAGACCCCGCACCTGTCGTGCCGAGGTCTCGCCACGAGGTGCGCGACCGGGCGGGACCCGGGATGTCGATCGCGCCGCCCGCTTGTGCGGGCCGGCTACTCCCCATCGGGAGCAAGAGTCTACGGGCGCGGCGGCGGAACGGTCAAGCAGACCGGCAGCCTCGCTGTCGACGGTCGCCACGGCACGTCCTAGAATGCTTATGTCCGGGCGGTCGCCACCGCACCAGGTCTGGCGTGAGGCAAAGCGAGGATGGACGTCATGACGGGCTACCGCTTCCTGACCTGCGACGTGTTCACGACGACCCGCTTCGGCGGCAACCAGCTCGCCGTCCTGCCCGAGGCCGAGGGCTTGAGCGATGAGCAGATGCAGCAGGTCGCGCGCGAGTTCAACTTCTCGGAGACCACGTTTGTGCTGCCGGCCCAGGCCGGGCACGATCGGGCGGTCCGCATCTTCACCCCTCCCTGCGAGGTGCCGTTCGCAGGGCATCCGAACATCGGCACGGCGTTCGTGCTGGCGGCCACCGGCGCCTTCGGCTCGCTCGAGAAGCCGCGTCTGGTCACCTTCGAGGAGCGGGCGGGGCTCGTCCCGGTCGCGATCCACAAGCGCGAGGGGGAACGGATCTGGTGCGAGCTGACGGCGCCGCAGAGTCTGGCCCTCGGCCAGACCGTCTCGGCGGAGTCCGCGTCGGCGGCGGTTTCGTTGACCGCGGCAGACATCCGGACGACGGCCCACCCGCCGCGTGTGGCGTCGGTCGGTCTCCCCTTCCTGATCGCGGAGGTGAAGGACAGGGCGGCTCTGGAGCGGGCTCGGCCGGACGCCTTCGCTTTCGAGCCTCTGCTGGCCATGGGTCTCCCGACCCCGTACCTGCTCGTCTACGCCAGGACGTCCGACGGTTTCGACATCCGGCAGCGGATGTTCGCGCCCACCGAGGGGATCCCTGAGGACCCCGCCACCGGCAGCGCCGCCTGTGCGCTCGCCGGCCTGCTCGGTCACCTGTCCGCGGCCGCGAACGGCGCCTTCAGCTGGCGCATCGCCCAGGGTGCTGAGATAGGGCGGCCGAGCGTTCTCGAAGCTCGCGCGGAGAAGCGGGACGGCGAGGTTATCAACGTGTGGGTCGGCGGAGAGAGCGTGCTGGTCAGCGAGGGGACCATTCGGGTGTGACGCGAAGCACGACGCGCCCGCGTTCGCCCGCGGCCGATGCGGCGATGAGTGAGCCCTGATGGCTTCAGGTATGCTCTCCGTTGTGGACAGCGACTCGGCATCCGACCGACGCGCCGGCCCGCTGCCGGGCTCGTGCTGCGCGGGCCGCGTCAAGCCGGTGGGCCTCGTCGGCCGCGTCCCGGGTGAACGCTGGTGAGCGAGGCGCTCCGGATTCTCGCGGCCCTGGTGCTCGTTGGGCTCAACGGCTTCTTCGTCGCCACCGAGTTCGGCATCACGCGCATCCGTCTCAGCCAGGTGATCGAGCTCGAGAAGCGCGGCCGGCCCGGTGCCAAGGCCGCGCGCCACGCCGTCGAGCACATCGACGCCTATCTCGCCGCCTGCCAGCTCGGCATCACTGTGGCCAGCCTCGGCCTCGGCTGGCTGGCCGAGCCGGCCTTCGAGCACCTGCTCGAGCCGCTGCTCGGCTCGCTGGCGCCGAACGTCGCCGCCTTCATCAGCTTCGCCTTCGCCTTCGGACTCGTCACGTTGCTGCATGTGGTGCTCGGCGAGCTGGCGCCGAAGTCTCTGGCCATCGCCCGGACGACGCGCACCGTGCTCGTCGTGGCGCCCGCCATGCGGCTCTTCTACCTGGCTACCAAGCCGCTGGTGGACGTCTTCAACGGTCTCGGCAACCTCGTGCTGAGACCGTTCGGCATTCCGCCGGCCCGCGAGGTGGGTCACGCGCCCCACACAGAGGACGAGCTGCGCATGCTGCTCGCGCAGAGCGTCCGCGAGGGGCTCATCGAGACCTACGAGCGCGAGTTCGCCGAGAACGTCCTCGTGTTCGGCGACCTGCGCGCCCGCCAGGTAATGGTGCCGCGCCGCGACATCGACTACCTGGTCGCGGGCGAGAGCGTCACCGAGGCCGTGCGGCGGGCGAGCGGCAGCCTGCACACGAGGCTGCCTCTCTGCGAGGCCGAGGATCGCCTCGACGACCCCATCGGCGTCGTGAACTCCAAGGAGCTCCTGCGGCTGGCCGTGGATGGCCGGGAGACGGGGCTGCGGGAGATCGCCCGGCCGCTCGTGCGGATCTCCGAGTCGATGCTCGTCGACCAGCTTCTGCGGGAGCTGCGGCGCAAGCGCCAGCACATGGCGCTGGTCGTCGACGAGTTCGGCACCACGGTGGGGCTCGTGACGCTCGAGGACATCCTCGAGGAGATCGTCGGCGAGTTCGAGGAGGAAGAGGACGTCGTCCACGACCAGGAGATACGCCGGGAGGGCGACGTCCTCGTCGTCGCGGGCTCGGCGTCGCTGGGCGACGTCGAGGACGAGCTCGGCATCGACATCGAGAACGCCGGCGAGGCGACGATCGGCGGTCACCTGATCGAGCTGCTGGGCCGCGTGCCGGAGGCCGGCGAGGTGGTCGAGGTCGGGGGGCGCAGCATCACGATCGTGGCCGTCGCTGAGGCACGCATCGTCGAGCTGCGGCTGGAGCCCAAGCCGGCGGAGCCAGACGAGGACTGAGTCTGCGGGCGCCCGGAGGGCGCCCGCGAGCCGCCTGGACTAGAGCGGCCTGACGGGCACGCAGATGCTCACATCCATCTTGTGTTCGGGATGCTGCTCGGGGTCGTTGTGGTACTGCTCGTAGCAGAGGCCGTCGGCAGGCTGGTAACCGCTCTCGGGCAGCCAGCCGCTGAATACGGCGTCCCAGGCGGCGCCGTACTCGTCGCTGGCGATCTCGAACCTGCCGAAGGCGTAGGTGCCGCCCGGGATCGTCATTGCGCCGATCTCGCCGCTCACCGGCGTATCCTCCGGCACGCTGATCCCGACGCTGATCCTGAGCTTGTCGTCGTCGGTCAGATCGGGGTTGTCGTGGTAGACCGTGATGATCCTGGTGTCTGGCCGAAGGAGCCCGCGCGGTCCGGCCCATTGCATGAGCTTGCCGAACAGTCGGCCGAAGAGCTCCGCGTTGCCTTGGTACGCCCCCGTGTGGCGGATGTACGCCACGGTGAAGGCGGGCTCCTCCCTGACCTCGATGTGGCCGCTGAGCGCCGGCTGATCGTTCATGGTGACCCTCCACGTCCGTTGCTGGTAGATGCCATCACGGTACCTGGGGGTGACGTCGTAGTCTCCTCGCATCTTGCGCTGTGATTGACCGATCTTGCTGTCTTCCGTGCCGGATGTGACGATGCCGGCGTGCTGTGCCCAGCCGGCCAGTCGCCAGTCGCTGGCGCTCATGCCGAAGGCCTCCCGGAACGCTCGAGCGAAAGCCGCGGAGCTCGAGAACCCACAGTCGAGGGCGATGGTGGTGACCGGCCGTCCGGGATGCGCCACGAGCAGGGCGGCCGCTCGCTCGAGTCGCAGGCGCCGGATGAACTGGGTCAGGGTCTCCCCGACCATCGCCGCGAAGATCCGGTGGAAGTGGTACGGCGAGAAGCACGCTACGCCGGCAAGCTCATCGAGGGTCAGGCGCGCGCCGAGGTTGCGCTCGATGTAGTCCATCACGTGATTGACGCGCACAACGTACTCCGCCCGGGTGGCCGTGCTCATCGATTGTCACCTCCTTCGATCCTCAGCAGGCTCCTCGGTGGCGCGGGCGCTCGAGACCCATCACTCGGGTCCGCCCTGCTCAGTCTACGACGACGGTGGGCGCAGGCAACGGGCTTGACCGCCGCGGCTGCGCGCTGCTAGCGTCGCGACACGCAGAGAGTCCTCCTCCGAGCCCGCCGCCCTACTGCAGTCGCTAGGGGCGCCGGGCCGTACCACGGACAGACCGTGGGGCGGCGACGCGGTCGCCGTCGTGGGCCCGGGACGGAAACGCCCGGACCTCCCCGTATTCGGAAAGGAGTATGGGACATGCAGCGAAGCCTTGCCGTGCCCGAGAATCGCGGTCCCACTGTCGGCGTCACGTGGCCTGCCGGGCGTCACCGAGCCTGGAGGGCGCTCGCGGCGTTCGCGGTCGCGATGGCCGCTCTCCTGGCCTGGGCGGTTGACGGGCAGCGCGGCCGGTGAGGAGCCCGACCGCCGGGTCAGGAGTTCGCGGTCTTCGCGGCGGCGTCGCTGACGAGCTCGTTCACGGCGATCGGCGACGCCTACATGCGCGGACCACCCCGACGTGCGGGTGACGTTCAACGTTCGCCGGCAGCCAGGAACTGGTCGCCCAACTCCAGCAGGGCGCCCCCGCCGACGTGCTTGCCACGGCCGACGAAGCGGTCCATGGAGAGTGTCGCCGACCTCGTCGGGGAGCCCAGCGTCTTCGCCACGAACAGCCTGCAGATCGCCGTCGCGCCGGGGAACCCGCACTCCATCAAAGGGCTGGCCGACCTTGGCGAATGGCGACCTGAAGGTCGTGCTGGCGGCGCCGGAGGTGCCGGTCGGCAAGTACGCGAGCGAGGCGCTGGCCGCGGCGGGCGTATCGGTTGATCCCGTCTCACTCGAGGACAACGTCAAGGCGGTCGTCACGAAGGTCTCGCTCGGCGAGGCGGACGCCGGTATCGTGTACGTCACGGATGTGATCGCGACCGGCGGGAAGGTCGAGGGGGTCGACGATCCCCGCGGCATTCAACGTTGAGGCGACGTATCCGATCGCCGTCGTCGACGGCAGTGAGGAGGTGTCCGCGGCCCAGGCGTTCATCGACCTCGTCCTGTCCCCTGAGGGACAGAGGATCCTCCGCGAGGCTGGGTTCGTCCCCGTCGCGGGTGGATGAGGCACGGGCGGGGAGAACGATCGATTCATGGCTCCGGCGACTGACGACGGCGACGTGGTGAGAGCCAATCCGGTGACGATCCCGGTCTGCGAGCCCCTGCCTGTCTCCGCGCCGGCGGCCGACAGCGGCGTAGAGGCCGCCGGTCGGGCTGGGCGGCGGCGCCGCCGCCCAGCCCGACCGCCGGCCGGCTTCATCCCCGCCGCCGCGGTCGGCGTGGCGTTCCTCGCCATTCCCCTCGCGGCGGTCGTGATTCGCGCCCCGTGGGGCAGCCTCTTTGGGCGGCTGTCGGATCCCGGCGTTCTCATGGCGCTGCGCCTCTCGCTCGTCTGCTCACTCGGTGCGGTTGTCGTCTCCATGGCCTTCGGCGTGCCGCTCGCCTGGCTACTCGCCCGCGCCTCCTTCCGCGGCCAGAACGTTGTCCGCGCCCTCGTCATCATGCCGATGGTGCTGCCGCCGGTGGTCGGCGGTGTCGCTCTGCTGCTGGCCTTCGGCCGACGCGGCCTGCTCGGCCAGTGGCTCGACGCTGCGTTCGGCGTATCGCTGCCGTTCACGACGGCTGGAGCGATCATGGCCGAGGCCTTCGTCGCGATGCCGTTCTTCGTCATCACCCTTGAGGCCGGCTTGCGGGCCGGCGGCCGCCGTTACGAGGAGGCGGCCGCCACGCTGGGCGCCGGCCGCTGGACGACGTTTCTCAGGTGACTCTGCCGCTGGCGGTACCTTCGATCATCGCCGGCGCCGCCCTCTCGTGGGCGCGGGCGCTGGGCGAGTTCGGCGCGACGATCACCTTCGCCGGCAACCTGTCGGGCACGACGCAGACGCTCCCGCTGGCCGTCTACCTCGCTCTCCAGAACGATGCGGAGACCGCGATGGCGCTCAGCCTCGTCCTGCTGGCGGTGTCGCTCGTCATCCTCGTCGCGCTCCGCCGGCGCTGGTTCCCCGCTCGACGGAGCGGGGAGGCTGAGGGATGACACTCTCGGGGCTCTCACGCGCGTGTCGTCCTGCGCCGCGGCACGCTGAGTCTCGACGCCGAGCTCGTCGTCCCTCCCGGGGCTGTCGTGGTGGTGCTCGGCCCCAACGGGGCCGGCAAGACGACGCTACTGCGCGCCCTTGCCGGCCTCCTCCCGCTCGAGTTGGGTCGCGTCGAACTGGGAGGGGTCGTGCTGGACGATCCCGCCGCGGACGTCTTCGTGCCGACGGAGAGGCGTTCCATCGGCATGCTTTTCCAGGACTACCTGCTCTTCCCGCACCTGACGGCGCTCGACAACGTCGCCTTCGGCCTGCGAACCCGCGGGCAGTCGCGTCGCGTCGCCCGCGCCGCGGCTGCGGCGTGGCTGGAACGAGTCGGCATTGGCGACCGCGAGCACGCTCGCCCTCGGGCGCTGTCGGGCGGGCAGGCGCAGCGCGTCGCGCTGGCGCGGGCGCTCGCGCCAGACCCGCGCCTCCTCCTGCTCGACGAGCCGCTCGCCGCGCTCGACGCCAGCTCGCGCGAGGAACTGCGCGAGGAACTCGGCGCACACTTGGCCTCCTTCGAGGGAGTGAGCTTGGTCGTGACCCACGATCCATTCGAGGCCGCCACGCTGGCCGACCAGCTCGTCGTTCTGGAGGAGGGACGAGTGACGCAGGCGGGCCCGCCGGCGGATGTGGCGGCTAATCCCCGGTCGCGCTACATTGAGGAACTGGCCATGCTCGGCCTGCTGGGGGGTCGTGGCCGCGACGGTGCGAACGTGCGACACCGACTGGCCGACGTCTCGTCGCCGCGTGAGTGGCAACGGTGATGAACGCTTCACCGCATGACAAGGACCATGTCGTCGGCCTGCTGCTCGCCGGCGGCCAGGGCAGGCGCGCCGGCGTGGACAAGCGCTACCTCGTCCTGCAAGGCCACACCCTGGCGCAGCGCAACCTCGCCTTCCTGAGGCGGGGCTTCTCGCGCGTCGTCGTCTCGCTGGCCGCCGGGCAGACGTTGGACCTGGGCGACGCCGGCGATGCGGACGTCGTCCACGATACCTGGCCGGGCGCCTCGCCGCTGGCCGGCATCGCCACCGCGCTGGAAGGGTTGCATCGGCCGGTGTTCGCCCTGGCGGTCGATCTGGCGTTTCCGGACGACGACGCTCTCGAGCGCGTGCTGGCCGCGGCCGCTGGCCACGATCTGGCCGTGCCGGTCATCGGCCGGCACTACGAACCGCTGTTCGCGGTCTACGCGCCCGCCTGCCTGGCGCCCATGACGGCGCTTCTGCAGGCGGGCGAGCACAGGATCCTCGACGTCTTCGACGAGGTCGATACGGTTGAGGTGCCATTCGCCGACGACGCGCTCTTCGTCGGCGTCAACACCCTTGACGCCTTCGAGGCCGCGCGCCGGCGGGCGGCCGCCGCCGGGGCGCGGCCCGCTCCCTCGGCCGACGCCGGCCAGCCGGCCGGAGCCGCGGCCGCCCCTGCCCTCGTTGCGATTGTCGCCAAGAGCGACACCGGCAAGACCACCCTCATCGAGAAGCTGCTGCCGGAGCTCATCAAGCTGGGGCTGCGCGTGGGCACGGTGAAGCACGACGCCCACAGCTTCGAGATCGACCATCCCGGCAAGGACTCCTGGCGTCACGGGCAGGCGGGCGCGCACGCCTACGTCGTCGCCTCGCGCGAGAAGCTCGCCTACATCGCCAGGCTGGAGGGCGAGGTGCCGTTGACCGAGATCGCCCGGCGCTACTTCGCAGGCTTCGACCTGGTCGTCGCCGAGGGGTACAAGCGCAGCGCGCCGCACTGCGTAGAGGTCTTCAGGACCGGTTCGCGACACACGGAACCGCTGTGCGCGGCGGGCGAGGCCATGGCTCTGGTCACGGACGCGCCCCTCGAGCACGAGCACCGCTTCGGGCTCGAGGATGCGGCCGGGCTGGCGCGCTTCCTCGCCTCGCGGCTGGACACGCTGCGCGAGTACTGATCCTCACCGAGAAGCGTTCTTGGCAACCAGCCTGCCGGGACGGATCGCCGGCCGTCACAGCGACCGCTCACGCACGATCACGGCAAGGTCCATGCGACGGATGGTGCGCAGGGCCGGCACTTGGGCGACCAGGGCGGCGAGGAGTACGCCGGCCGCGACGAGCAAGGGCGTACTGGCGCTCATGTCGAGGTGCCAGGTGTAGCCGTCGGTCGCGTAGGTGGACATGAACCAGTCGGCGATGAGGGCGCCCGCCACGAGGCCGAGCGGCAAGCCGAGGATCACAAGCAGCAGGTTCTCGGTCGCCACCAGCCGGCCCAGGGCGCCCGATCCCATCCCTGCCGCCTGCAGCGTGCCGAGCTCGACGGAGCGCTCGGCGACGTTGGCCCACATAGCGTTGTAGAGCAGCGCCGCCGCCATGACCGCCGCGAAGGCCAGCATCAGGCCGACCAGGACGTCGTACAGGGCGAACGCCTCCCGCATCGCCGAGGCGACGGTCGCGGTGGAGACGTAGACGACAACGCCGGACAGGGCCATGAGGCGGCCGGCGACCGCCTCCTCGTCGGCGTCTGGCCGGAGCTGCAGCAGCAGGCCGGACGAGGCCGGCGTGTCGGCGATGGCGGAGAAGTGCTCAAGGGCGATGTAGGCTACCGGGTTCATGGGCTCGTCGACGAAGCCGACGACCCGCTCCTGAAGCTGCCGACCCGTCTGCGCGACGGTTACTGTAAGCCCGTCGCCGATCGCGACGCCGAGGAGCTCGCGCGCGCCCTGCCCCAGGAGCAGGCCCTCGGCCGGCAGCCCGCGCCACTCGCCGTCGGAGGTGAATCCGTGCATCCGCGTCTCGCGCGGGAGCGCGACGAGCAGCGTCTGGTAGCGATGATCGCCGATTCCGAGGGTGACGTCGTACCGGCCGAACGGCTCTGCCGCGGCGACATCCGGATCCGCCCGCACGGACGCGAGCACGGCGCCGGCGGCCCCAGGGGCGGCGTGGACCTCGGCGTCCTCGCGCTGGATGGCGCCGAACTGCCGGTCGAAGACGCCGTCGATGCTGTCACGCAGGCCGGCGAAGACGAGGACCAGGCTGACTGCCGCGACGACGCCGACGACCGTGAGCGCGGTGCGGCGGCGGTTCCTGGTGATGCCGCGCATGGTCATGCGCCAGCGGGCGGGGAGCCGGCGCAGCGGGGGGATGACCCGCTCCGCTGCGCTCAGGCCGCCCTTCACGCCGGCCGGTGTGAGCCGCATGGCCTCCGCCGGGCTGGTGCGGGCGGCGGCCCGGGCCGGTGCCCACGCGGCGAGCACAGCCGCCGCTGTGCCGACGCCAGGCCCCGATGACCAGGCTCCACGGGTGCAGGGAGGTTACGTGCAGGGGCAGACCGAGGGCCTCCGTGTACATGACCGTGAACCAGCCGCCGAGCAGGTAGCCGCCCACCACGCCCGGGACTGCGCCGGCCGCTCCGGCTACGACGCCGTAGCCGAGGTAGTGGCGGCGCAGCGCCTGGCTGTGACGCCGTTGGCGCTGAGGGTGCCGATGACCGCGCGTTGGGCGGCGACGAGCCGAGACAGCAGGACGTAGGTGCCGAGTGCCGCGGCGGCCAGAAACAGCCACGGCAGAAGTCTGGCGAACGTGCCGATGCCCTCCACGTCGTCCTGGAGTGCCCGATACGACGGCTGATCGTCGCGCGACGCGAAGGGCATCTCGTTCGCCAGGGCGAGGCGCGCGGCCGAGGAGACGAGGTCGGGGGCCGCGTCGCGGTCCCGCGCGTAGAGGAGAAGCTGGTCGACAGGCTCCGCCAGGATCTGCCGCACGTCCTGCTCGGGCGCGAAGACCACGCCGAAGTGCTCCGGCGTGGTCATGATCTCCTGCTTCGACCGTGCAGGCCAGAAGTACTCCGTTGACAACGCCGAGCCGGAGACGCGCATGGCGCGCCACCCGGTCGGGGCGAGCAGCTCGACGGTGTCGCCGGGGCGCAGGTCGTAGTGGTCGGCGAGGTGCTGTTCCACGACCACCTCGCCGAGTTCCGGGAGAACCCCGGACTTCAGCGCCAGTCGCGACACCGCCGGCTGGTCGCCGGCGGGCACACCGACGGCTCTGACCGAGCAGGGCGTGCCCTGCGATCCGGATGGCCACGTCACCCTGTCGGCGGTCGTCGACGATCGGCTCTCCGGGCAGGGTGCTTGCCTCGTCCCGCAGGGCCGGAGCGCCCGGTCCGGAGAGCACGACGTCGGGCAGGAGCTGCGTCGTGTACGCCCGGTCGAAGGACTGCTCCAGATTGCGGTAGGCGTCCGAAGCGGCGACATACACCGCCACCCCGAGGGCGATGACGAGCGCGGCGGCGAGGAACTGCCACCGCTGGCGCCATAAGTCGCGGCGCAGCTTGCGGGACAGGACGCGGCTCACCACTCCAGCTCCTCCGCCTCTACCGGCGCCGCCACCTCCTCGTCGCGGGCGATGGTCCCCGAATGCAGCCAGACGACCCGATCGGCCATCTCCGCGATCGCGGAGTTGTGCGTGACGAGTAGGACGGTGTGATGGCCCTCGCGGGCCAGATCGCGGAGCACGGCGAGGACCTGCCGCCCGTCGCCAGATCCAGGCTGCCGGTCGGCTCGTCGCAGAGCAACAGCGGGGGCTCTTTCACGATGGCGCGGGCGATCGCCACCCGCTGCTGCTGGCCTCCGGACATCTGCCCGGGGAAGCGGTCCGCGACCTCCGCCAGACCAACCCGCGCCAGAGCCTCACGACTGCGCCGGGCGGCGCCGCCGCCGGTGAGCTCCGCGATGATCTCGACGTTCTCCTGGGCGGTCAGCGTGGGGACGAGGTTGAAGAACTGGAACACGAAGCCGACGTTGTCGCGGCGGTAGGAGGTGCGAGTCTCGCCGCGGAGTGAGCCGATGTCGCGGCCCGCGACCTCCACCAGCCCGCTGGTCGGCTCCTCGATGCCGCCGACGAGGTTCAGCAAGGTGGTCTTGCCGGAGCCGGAGGGACCGAGCAGGACGACGAACTGGCCGGGCCAGATCTCGAGGTCGACGTCGCTCAGGGCATGAACCGCCGCAGGCCCCGAGCCGTAGGTCTTCTGCAGCCCTCGGAGCCGCAGGGCCGGATGCCCGGAAGCTGCTGCCGCCACGGCGGCGGCGGCCAGATCGCGGATGCCCGTCTGTTCACGGCGCCGGCCGCGAAGCAGGCTTCGACTCTCGCGAACCACGTCGCTGTACCAGACCTGTGGCTCCTGCCGGCGGTACATCGGATCCCCCACCCATGACGCTCGAGGTATGGGATTCATTCCCGTTGCGCTGCGGCGACAACGCGGTCTGCCGTTCATGTGTCTCCGGCGCGGTCGAGGAGCCCGCGCTCGCCCTGATCCTCTCGAAGGAATGACCGGCCGGCGCCCCGACGGGGGCGCCGGCCGGTCCTGAGCCGACTGCTCTGCTCGCCTGGCTCAGGCGAAGTACATGAGGTTGTAGCGGTTCTTGCAGGCCGACTGGCCCCACGTGTCGGGGATGACGCCGGCGAGCTTGTTGCTGTAGGCGTCGAGCAGGATGTTGCCCTGCCAGATCAGCAGGCCGCCGCGCTCGTACTCGATCGTCTGGGCCTGGGACACGAGCTCGTTGCGCTTGGTGTCGTCGACGGTCTTGAACGCCTCGTCGATGATCGCCTGCCACTCGTCGTCTTTCCAGTGGGTCTCGTTGTACGGGGCCTCAGGGGTCGTGATGAGCGTGGTCTGGGGCAGGTAGTTGCGGGTTCCCCAGTAGTCCTGGGCGAGGGTCCACTTCCCATAGTTGTCGCCGTAGAAGGTGTTGGCGTCGACCTTCTTGACCTCGATCGTGACGCCGGCATCCTTGGCCTGTTCGGCGAAGACCTGGGCGGCGGACACCTGGCCGGCGCCCACCGCGTCGGAGGTGGTGAACGTCACCGTGAGGTTGTTCTCGTACCCGGCCTGCTTAAGCAGGGACTTGGCCTGCTCGATGTCCTGCACGCGCTGCGGCAGGTCCTTGGGGTAGCCGGGATCGAACTGGCCGTACATGTCGTTGCCCAGCCAGCCGTAGCCCGCCAGAGCCTGGTCGATCATCTGCTGACGGTTGGCGATGAGCCGGAACGCCTGGCGCACGCGCACGTCGTCGAAGGGCTTCTGGTCGATGCGCATCGTGATCGGCTCCCAGCCGCCGGACTTGGCCTGGAGCAACGTGAAGTCCTTCTCGCCTTGACGACCTCGGTCTGCCCGGCCTCCACGAGGTCGATGTGGTCGACGGTGCCGCCGAGGAGCGCGTTCAAGCGAGCGGTCGAGTCGGCGAACTGGATCATCGTGAGCTTGTCGGCGTACGGCCCCACATCCCAGTAGTTGGGGTTGGGCTTGAAGACGGCCTGCTCGCTGGCGCTGTAGCTCTCGATGATCCAGGGGCCGGTGCCGATGCAGCCCGTACCGTCAATCTTGGGGCTGTAGCCCACGGGCACGATGCCGTTGGGGAAGAAGGCGAGGGCCTCCCAGAAGACGGCGTTGGGCCGGTCCAGCATGAAGCGCACGGTGAGGTCGTCGAGCTTCTTGATGTTGCCGGGCCTGAGGTCGCTTAAGCTGGTCGGCTCCCGCGGCGCCGGTCTTCGGGTTCAGAATGCGCTCGATAGGTGAAGACCACGTCGTCGGCGGTGACGGACTTGCCGTTGTGGAACACGAGGTCGGGCTTGAGCCGCACCGTGAACTCGGTGGCGTCGGCGTTGCCCTCGTAGGACTCGGCCAGCAGGTAGATCATCTTGTGGTCGGGGTCGAAGCCGAGCAGCGCGTCGTAGAGCTGCCAGGACATGGCGATCTCGGCTCGGTGTAGGTAGGCGACGGCCACGTCGAGGGAGTCGGCCGTGCTGCCGCCGGAGACGCCGGAGCGGATGTGGCCGCCCTTCTTGGGCGAGGCGACCGCCGACGGAGACGGGCTGGTCGTCGTGCCGGAGTCGCCGCCGCAGGCGGCGGCCAGCGGACCAAGGGCCGCGAGCCCGACGAACGCGGCGGCGCCCTTGAGCGCGTCCCTGCGTGTCACGGGGTGCTGCTGGATGTAGGAGTTGAGCCGCTCCAGGCCCGGCTCTGAACCTTGACGATCGCTCACGGTTGTCCCCCCTGTCGTGTGTCGCATGCCGGACCAAGTGCTCCGCCGCCCGATCCGAGGAACCTCAGCCGGGCGTGTCACCGGTCGATGCGAGGAACGTACCACCTGCGGACCCTCCTGACAACGTTCGACGAGACTGATTCCAAACCGAAACAGCCCGTATCGACAGAGGATTGAGCGCGAGCGTGACGGTTTGTTATGGTAACCGTCGATGGACGATCCTCGGGACATCGCCGGCATCGGTTCGCCCGTCGTGCGCCAGGGCAGCGCGCCTCTCGGCACGATCAAGCTCGACGACCTGGATCGCGCCATCGTGCGGCTGCTGCGCCGCGACGGGAGGCTCAGCTACGCGCAGGTGGCGCGGGCGGTGGGCGTCTCGGAGCCGACGGTCCGCAAGCGCGTGCAGCGCCTGCTGCGCGCCGGGGCCATCTACGTCGTGGCGCGCGTCAACCCGGCGCCGATCGGCTTCCCCATCGACGCCGTCGTGGGGATCCGCGTGGAGCGCGGCCGGGTGCTCGAGGTGGGGGGCATCCTGGCCAAGATGGAGAACGTCGCCTACGTCGGCTACCTGACCGGCAGCTACGACATCATGATCGAGGCTTTCCTCCCCGACACGGAGGGCCTCTTCCGCTTCCTCAACGAGGACCTCGAGGGCATCGACGGGATCCTCGCCACCGAGACCTGGCACGTCCTGCGCACCGAGAAGTTCAACTACATGTGGGAGGGCGAGAACGTGGGCCGGGAGACGCCGGATGCGGGCGTGGCGAACGCGGCCGCGCGCGATGCCGCCCCGGCGCGGGACGGCTCGCGCGGTACCGCCGCCGGCGACTCCGGCGGCGACCCGGGCTCTCGCACGCGCAGGGGCCGGTGAGGCTGTGTTCCTCGTCGTCCAGACCGACGCCGCCGCGTCCGACCGGGTCGTGGAGGACGGCGTCTTCGTCGGTTCGGGTCTTGCCGTCGACTTCCGGCGTTTCGACTGCCCCGGCGAGGACGAGGTGATCGCGTGCTGCGCCGTTGCGGACGCGGTGATCCCGGCCTACGCGCCCCTGACTGCCCGCGTGCTGGGTGAGCTCGAGCGCTGCCGCATCGCAGCCTTCATGTCGACCGGGTTCAACAGCGTCGACCTGGCCGCCGCCACCGAGCTCGGCATCGTCGTCACGCACGTGCCGGACTACTGCACCCCCGAGGTCGCCGATCACACGCTCGGCCTGTTGCTCGACCTCGGGCGCGGCATCACGCGCCTGCACGACACCGTGAGGGCGGGCGCCTGGGACTATGAGGCGGCCGGAAAGCCCGGCCGCCTCAGCGATCAGCGCCTCGGGATCGTCGGGCTCGGGCGCATCGGCCGCGCCGTGGCGGCGCGGGCCCGCGCCTTCGGCCTGCGGGTGGTCGGCGGCGGATCCCTACGTGGATGCCGCGACCATGGAGGCGTTCGGCGTCGACAAGGTCGGCCTGGACGAGGTCCTCGGCTGCGACTACGTGTCGCTGCACTGCGCGCTGACGGGCGAGACCCAGCGGCATCATCGATGCCGCCGCGCTCGCCCGGATGAAGCCATCGGCGTTTCTCATCAACACGGCGCGCGGCGCCTGCGTGGACACGGCGGCGCTCACCGCGGCGCTGCAGGAAGGGGTCATCGCCGGCGCCGGGGTGGACGTTACTGACCCAGAGCCGCTGCCGGCGGATCACCCGTTGCGCGCGCTGCCCAACGTGATCGTCACGCCGCACGCCGCGTTCCTGTCGAGCCGGGCGGAGCGGGTCGGCCCGCGAGAAGGCCTGCGAGCAGGTCGTGACCGCGCTGCGCGGCCAGACGCCGCGGTTCGTCGTCAACACCGAGGTGCTCGGGCGCGCCGGCTGTCGCCTCTGGGCGCCGGCGCGGGGCTGAGGGAGGATCATGCCCGGGGGAGAACCCGAACCAGGCAATCGCGAACGCGCCTACCGGCCGGTCGTCTTCATGCTTGAGAAGTACGTGGCCGGAACCACGACCGAGCAGGTGCGCCGTGAGCTCGGTCTGGACGATGTGACCAAGCTCGCCTCCAACGAGAACGCCTGGGGCCCGTCGCCGCGGGTCCTCGAGGCGATCGCCGGCGAGCTGCACAACCTCTGGCAGTACCCGGAGCAGAGCTTCTTCGACCTCAAGGAGGCCATTGCCACGGCCTGCGGCGTGACCGCCGAGCACGTGTTCGTCGGCCACGGCTCGGAGGTCATCATCCAGCTCATCCCCCAGCTCTTCTGCGATGTCGGCGACGAGGCGATCGTCGCCGACATCACCTTCGGGCGCTACGCCGAGGCCTGCAAGCTCATGCAGGCCGAGGTCGTCACCGTGCCCCTGCAGGCGTTCCAGTACCGTCTGGAGGCGGTCCGGGCGGCGGTGACGAAACGCACCAAGCTCATCTGGCTCTGCAGCCCGAACAACCCGACCGGCACCGTGGCGTCCGCCGCCGCCGTCAGGGACCTCCTCGATTCGCTGCCCACGACGGTGACGCTGGTCCTGGACCAGGCCTACCAGGAGTTCGCGGACGACCCCGGAGCCGTCGACGGCCTGGCGCTGGTGCGCGAGGGGCGCGAGAACCTGATCGTGCTGCACACCTTCTCCAAGGCGTACGGCCTGGCCGGCATGCGTCTCGGCTACGCGCTCGTGAGCCCCCGCGTCTGCTGGCTCCTGGATACCATCAGGGAGCCGTTCAACGTCAATCGTCTGTCGATCGTGGCCGGGCCGGCAGCGCTGGCGGATCAGGCGTGGATGCGCTACTGCGTGGCCGAGACCGCCGCGGGTCGCGAGCACCTCACTACCGCCCTGTCGGCTCTCGGCTTCGCCGTGGTGCCGAGCCAGGCCAACTTCATCCTCGTGAACGTGCGCGAGGACAGTCAGGACCTCTGGCGCCGGATGCTGCGGCGCGGCGTCATCATCAGGCCCGCGTCGGGCTGGGGCCTCCCCGAGTACATCCGGGTGACGGTGGGCACGAGGGAACAGATCGAACGCTTCCTCGAGGCGTTCCGCATCGAGTCCAAGGCCTTGGCCGGCGGCGTCTGACGCGCGTGCGCCAGGGCGCCAGACGGGCGCCTCACGTTCCTCCGCTTCGCGTCTTCTCCTCGTGCGGGCCGAGACCCGGCGGCGCGACGCTGGTAGACTGCCGGCGGGCACGCTGCGACGACGACGAGGGGGGAGCATGGAGCTTCGGGGAGCGAGACTGAACCGTACGAGACCGGCTATCTTGCTGGCGGCCGTGCTCTTGCTGACGCTGCTTACCGTCGGGGCGGCGGCCGGTGCGGCGGCGGCCGCCGAGCCTCCGGCGGCGCCCGTCTCGCCTCAGCTCACCGTGGTCGCCGCGCCGGATCACGTGCTCGCCGCCGGCGCCACGACCGTGACGGCCCACCTCGACGTGCCCGGCGCGACGCTCGTCCTGAGCCGCTGGATCGCCGGCACCGAGGGGTTCGTGCCGCTCGCCACGGTGGTCGCCGGGCCGGACGGTTCCTGTTCCCAGACGTTCCGGCCGAGCCGTACTTCGACGTATCGCGTCGAGTTCGCCGGCGACGCGACGTGGGCCGCGGCCGCGGCCGAGGTCGCGGTCACGGTTCGGCCACGGCTCAGGCTCGTCGCCTCCGAGACGCTCGCCTACGAGGGACAGAACCTGACGCTGGAGGCGCGCGTGCGGCCGGCTCATCCTGGCGCCGTCGTCGTCGCGCAACGGTTTGCGGACGGCGCATGGACCCATCTGCGCACGCTCACGCTCGACGACGCCTCCCGCGCCGTCTTCCGCTGGCGGGCCGACGAGCTCGGCAAGCATCAGTTCCGGCTCGTCATGGCGGCGGACGCCGCGCATGAGGAGGGGGTCGGCGAACCAGCCTCGATCACCGTGGAGAAGGGCAATCGCTGGGGGGCGCCGCTCGGCGCTCCCCGCTTCATCGTCGTCGACAAGTCAGAGTACAGGCTGTACTACCTCGAGTACGGCCGCGTGGTCCGGTCCTTCGTCTGCGTGCTCGGCAAGCCGTCCACGCCCACCCCGCTCGGCCGCTTCAGGATCTACGCGATGGACGGGAACATGTACGGACCCTACGGGCCCCGACGCATGCGCTACCTCGGCGCCTACGCGATCCACGGCACCAACGAGCCCTGGCTGCTGACGCACTGGCCGCGCGCCTACTCGCATGGATGCACGCGCCTCGCGAACGCCAACATCCTCTGGCTGTTCGCGCGCTGCAGCGAGGGCACGCCCGTCTGGAACGTGCGCTAGCCCGGGCGGCGACCGCCGCCTGAGTCCGGGACTCCTGCTCTGGGGCCGCGCTCGCGCGGGTCCGTGTACCGTTCGCTTCTGGGCCTGTAGACTGCCCGCATGTCTTGGGAAGCCTGGATCGTCCTCGCGCTGCTCGCGGCCATGTTCGCCCTGCTCATCGTGACCAAGCTGCCGGCCTGGGTGATCTTCCTCGGGACACTGACGATCACGATGACGCTGGGCCTGGCGGACGAGCAGGCATCGCTCGCCGGCTTCTCCAACTCCGGCGTGCTGACCGTGGCGGTCCTCTTCATGGTCGCGGCCGGCATGTACCGTACGGGTGCGATCACGATCATCGCCGACCGGCTCATCGGCCGGCCTGCGAACGTCGGTCAGGCGTTGCGGCGTGTCCTGCCGCCGGTCGCCGGCGCCAGCGCCTTCCTCAACAACACGCCGCTCGTCGCGATGATGATCCCGGTCGTGCGCGACCTTTCGCGGTCGTCCCGGCTGCCACCGTCCAAGCTGTACATCCCGGTGTCGTTCGCTTCGATCCTGGGTGGCACGACCACGTTGATCGGAACCTCCACCAACCTCATCATCGCCGGGCTGGTGGCCAAGCAGATCGCCAGCGGCGACGCGGAGGGCCTGTCCCAGATCTCGATCTTCACGCCGACGCTCGTGGCTCTGCCGGCCGCCATCCTGGGTCTGGCCTTCATCCTGTTCGTCGGCCAGCGCCTGCTGCCGGAGCGGACCGTCACGGAGGACCGCACGGAGGCGGCGCGACGTTTCGTCGCCCAATTCATCATCGATCCCGACGGGCCGCTCGTCGGGCGAGGTCTCGCGCAGTCTGGGCTCAGCACGTTCACGGGCTGTGAGCTGGTGAGTCACCGGTCACGGGAGGCCGCAGCCGGTCTGGAGGTCACGGAGCCGGACGAGGAGGCGGACTGGGGGGTGCGCGGCGTCGTCAGGCAGTTCGCCGACCGCGCCGCCGATGTCCGCGAGCTCGTCGGCCATGCCACGGACGTCTTGCGGCCGTCCGTGCCGGAGGGCGACGAGGTGCTCGAGGCCGGTGACGTTCTCACCTACGCCGGTACCCTCGACGCGGTCACGGCGCTGTGGACGACGATCGGCCTGAGGGCGGCCATCGCTCCTGTGTCCATGCAGGAGCACGCGCACACGCATCGGCTGGTGGAGGTAGTCATGGCGGAGGCGAGCGAGGCCGTGGGCCATCGTCTCGCCCACCTGCCCCTCTACTACCAGCAGACGTTCCGCGCCAAGGTGGTGGCGCTGGCGCTGGTCGCCGAGGGGACCGACGAGGAACTCGGCGAGATCAAGGTCAGACCGGGGGACACGATCGTGCTCGAGGTCGATCCGTCGTTCCTGTACGACAGTCGCAACGAGGCCGACTTCGCGCTCGTGCGGCGCATGACCGGCTACAAGATCCAGCGCACGAGCCGGGCGCCGATCGCGGGGGCCATCACGCTGGCGATGGTGCTGCTGGCGGCGTTCGGGGTCATGAGCATGCTGAACGCCGCCCTCCTCGCCACGTTCGCCATGTTCGTGACCGGCTGTCTCTCGTTCCGCACGGCGCTCAAGAGCCTTGAGATCGACACCATCATCGTCCTGGCGGCCGCCGTCGGGCTCGAGGCGGCCGTAACGGGCAGCGGGTTGTCGGCGGCGATCGCCGATCTGCTCGTCAAGATCGGGGGGGACAGCCCCTACGTGGCGCTGGTGGTCGTCTTCTGTGGCGCCGTCGTCGCCACCAACATCATCACCAACGCCGCCGCGGCCGCCTTTCTCTTCCCTGTGGCCATCTCGATGGCGGGCACGATGCAGATCAGCGCGATGCCGCTCGTGATCGCCCTCATGCTGGGCACGTCCTACGCGCTCGTGAACCCCGTTGGCTACCAGACCAACCTGATGGTGCAGAAGCCCGGAGGGTACACATTCGGTCACTTCGCCAGGATCGGCTTGCCGCTCACCGTCCTCCTGGGCATCGTCACCTGCGTGCTGACGCCGATCTTCTTCCCGTTCGCGCTGTAGCGGTCACCCGTCACTCCCGGGCGTGCGGCAGCCGTCTGGGCAGCAGCATGCCCGGGATCACGGCGATGAGCGCGGCGATGCCCGCCGTGTAGAACGGCCAGCGGAAGGCGGCCGAGGCCTCGTCCCAGAAGATGACCTCGAGGTCGTCCTTGAGCTGCACGAGCGCGAACTTCTCGAGCAGGCCGACCTTCGGCGCGATGACGTTGGCGATCGGGTTGGCGATCTTGCGCAGCTCACTCATGCCGGCGGAGACGTCGATGCCGCGGGCCTCGTCGATGGCGGAGACGATGGTGTCGCGCACGTCGGGTGAGAGGGTCGTCTGGGCGCGGGTGAGGTCCTGGGCGCGGTCGGCTGAGCGGTTCACCGCGGTGCTCATCGTGTGGGAGAACACCGCGACGAGGATGGCGACGCCGAGCAGGAAGCCGAGCTGGCGGGCGGTGTTGAGGACGCCGGAGCCGACGCCTTTGACGCCGCCGGGGACGACGCTCATGCCGGCGGCGGTCAGCGCCGGCAGGGAGAGCCCGAGGCCGGCGCCGACGAGCGCCGAGCGCCAGAGCACGTCGGACAGTCCGGCGGTCCGCTCCAGGTGACCGAGGGCGAACAGGCCGGCGGCGGTGAGCAGGGCCCCGGTCACGGCCAGCGGCCGCGGCCCGACGCGGTCGACGAGGCGACCGGCGAACGGCGCCAGCAGCAGGCCGGCCACCGGCAGCGTCGTCACCGCCAGACCCGCTTTCAGCTCGGAGTAGTTCATCATCGCGATCATGTAGATGACGAGCATGAAGGCGGTGCCCATCATGGCGATGTCGACCGTCATGATGGCGCCGCTGGCGGCGGCGAAGGTGCGGTCGCGAAAGAGGCGGAGGTCGAAGAGCGGTGAGGCCGTGCGCAGCTCCCACACGACGAACAGGGCGAGCAGCGCCGCCGCGGCGGCGAACAGCCCGATGATCCGGAGGCTGGTCCAGCCCCAGTCATTGCCCTCGATAAGTGCCAGGGTGAGGCAGAAGAGCCCGGCGCTACTGAGGCCGACGCCCAGCCAGTCCAGCCTGGCGTCGGCCACGGTCCTGCGCCGGCCGCGGACCAGGGCCAGCGCCAGGGCGACGCCGAGGACCCCGACCGGGACGTTGAACCAGAAGATCGCCTGCCAGCCCCAGCGCTCGATGAGCACGCCGCCGAGCACCGGCCCAAGGGCCGCGGCGGCGGAGCTGAGGGCCCCGAACAGGCCGGCCGCGTAGCCCTGCCGGCCGGCGGGGAAGGCGTCGAGCATCAGGGCCAGGGCGGTCGGGATGACGGCCGCCGCGCCGACAGCCTGCACGACCCGGAAGGTGATGAGCTGATCGATCGATCCGGCGCGCGCACAGCCAAGGGAGGCGAGGGTGAACAGCGCGAGACCGGCCACGAACACGCGCTTGTGGCCGTACCGGTCGGCGAGACGGCCCATTGTGAGGAACAGCACGGTCAGGACGAGGTTGTAGCCGTTCATGACCCACGACACGGAGATCACCGTCGACTCGAGGCGGCGGATGATCAGCGGGACGGCCACGCTCATCACCGTGGCGTCGGCCAGGGTGAGCAGGATGCCCGGCAGCAGCGCCAGCACGATCGGCCACGACCGCGGCCCGCCGCCGCCGGGGCCGGAGAGGGTCGCTGGATCGATACCGGGGGCGGATGGGGTCGCCATGAAGGCCAGTGTACAGGGGCTTCGGGCAGGCGAGGGGACTCGCAGGCGCCGAGCCGTGTCGACACGCGGTCGTGTCCCGGCCGTGACGGCGACCGTACGCACGCCGTAGGGTAGAATCAACTCATGGCACAGGTGCGGGACATCGTTGCTGTCATTGACCGGCTCGCCCCGTTTGGGCTCGCCGAGCCGTGGGACCACGTGGGTCTGCAGGTCGGTGCGAGCCAGGCGCCGGTCACAGGCGTGCTCGTCTCTCTCGAGGTCGACGATGCGGTCCTCGACGAGGCTGCGCGCCTCGGATGCGAGCTGGTACTCGCGCATCACCCGCTCATTCACGCGCCGCTGGAGCGTCTCACCGAGGACGATGGCGTCGGCCGCGTGGCGCTGCGGGTGGCTCGCGAGCGGCGAGCGGTGGTGGTCGCGCACACGAGTCTCGACAAGGCTCACGGCGGGATCGCCGACATCGTGGCCAACATGCTCGGTCTCGAGGAGACGGCGCCGCTGGCGCCGGCTCAGGCCGACGCCCTGAAGCTCGTGGGGTTCGTGCCCGCCGACGACGTCGATCTCGTTCGCAAGGCGGTCTTCGCGGTCGGCGCCGGGGTCATCGGCGACTACGAGCACTGCTCGTGGTCCGTCGAGGGGCAGGGCACGTTCTTCGGGCTCGAGGGGACCGATCCTACCCTGGGTCTCGCGGGTCGCGACGAGACGGTGCAGGAGATCCGCTTCGAGGTCGTGTTCCCGCGGCGGCTCCGCCGTCGCGTCGTCGGCGCCTACATCGCCGCCCATCCCTACGAGGAACCGGCCTTCGACATCTATCCGGTCGAGAACGAGATAGCCAGTCTCGGTCTCGGCAGGCTGGGGCAGCTGCCGGAAGCGCTGCCGCTGGCGGCCTTCGCCGCCGAGGTCGCGGCCGTGCTGCGGCTGCCGTCGGTGCGCTACGCCGGCGACGGCGCGCGTGCTGTGCGACGGGTGGCCTGTCTGCCCGGCGCCGGCGCCGAGGCCATCGCCCGCGGCGCCGCCGCGGTCGCGGACGTGCTCGTCACGGGCGATGTCAAGTACCACGAGGCGTGCGCGGCCCTGTCGCAGGGCCTGTGCCTGGTTGATGCGCCCCATGACGTCGTCGAAGAAGAGGCCATGCTGCGCTGGAGCGAGATCCTCGCTGAGGCGCTGGCCGGGACCGGCGTTCGGGTGGAGACGCATCGCCGGTCTGAGGGTGTCTGGCAGGTCTACGACGCCAGTGGCTCCGCAACGCATCCCGTGTCGACGATCGAGCCGGCGCCCGCCCCGGGAGGCCGGCTCGCGACGGGACCCTCCCCGGCGGGCGGGGCGGCGGCGAAGCGAAGCGGTACGCTGGACAGGCTCGGCGAAGAGCTCTCCCATCGCACCGACTCCCGGCATCGTCTCTACACCGACGGCGGGGCGCGCGGGAACCCCGGCCCCGCCGGCATCGGGGCGGTGCTGCTCTCGCCGAGAGGAGCCGTCGTCGACGAGCTCGCCGATTTCATCGGCGTGGCGACCAACAACGTGGCCGAGTATCAGGCGCTTCTTGCGGGGCTCGAGCTGGCGCTCGACCGCGAGGTGGAGCGCCTCGACGTCTTCCTCGACAGCGAGCTCGTAGTGCGGCAGCTCCTCGGCCGGTACAAGGTCAAGGACGCGACGCTCAAGGCGCTGCACGCGCAGGCGACACATCTCATGCGCCAGTTCCACGAGATCGACGTGCAGCACGTGCCGCGGGCCGAGAACACTGCGGCCGACGCGCTGGTGAACCAGGCGATCGACGCCGCCCAGAGCTGAGCTGGTGAGGCGGCGCCGCGTGGCGCCGCCGCCTTCTGGCCATCTCTGACCGGGTGGCGCCGGCCGGCATGCGCGTCACGCGCGGCGGCTCCCTTCCCTTCTCGACCGCGAATTGCGCCGGCGCCCCGCCCTTTGGTATCATGCCGCGTGCTGCGGGTGTAGCTCAGTTGGCTAGAGCGTCTGCTTGCCATGCAGAAGGTCGAGGGTTCGAGCCCCTTCACCCGCTCCAGGCTCTCTGGACGGCGCGGCAGAGGGTAGAGGTCTTGCCTCTGCCGTCTGCCGTTTCGCTTGCTGAGGGTCGCTGTGCTCGGGGCGGCGTGGCCAAGTGGTAAGGCAAGGGTCTGCAAAACCCTCATCACCGGTTCGACTCCGGTCGCCGCCTCCAGATGCTGTTCCGTGCCACCCGTCGAGTGGGGTGTCGGGCTCACAGGCATGAGAGTGCCTGCGCGGGGGTACTCGCAGACCATGGCCACGTTGTTCACCGGAACATCAGGATTCGCCTATCCCGCGTGGAAGCCCGGGTTCTATCCCGAGGGTCTGCCGGCCTCCCGGTTCCTGGAGCACTACGCCGGCAGGTTGAACTGCGTCGAGATCAACTACACCTTCCGCCGCATGCCCTCGGCAGCGATGCTGGCGAAATGGGTGGCGGCCACGCCTCCCGGCTTCCGGTTCGCCGTCAAGGCGCACCAGAAGATCACGCACTTCGAGCGGCTCAGGGACTCGGGTTCGACGACCGCCTTCTTCCTCGAGTCCCTGGCGCCCCTCCGCGACGCCGGGCGACTCGGGCCTGTGCTGTTCCAGCTGCCGCCCAACCTGAAGCTCGACCTGGAGCGGCTCGCCGGCTACCTGTCGCTGCTGCCCGGTGACGTCCGGTATGCGTTCGAGTTCCGCGATCCGTCCTGGTTCACCGACGAGGTGTACTCGCTCCTCAGGGGCCGCGATGTGGCGCTCTGCGTCGCCGAGTCGGAGACGCTTACGGTGCCCGACGTGATTACCGCCGGGTTCGTCTACTACCGACTGCGCAAGCCCGAGTACGGGGCTGCTGACCTTGAGCGGTTCGCGGCCCGGGCTCGCGGGCAGCTCACCGCCGGGCATGACGTCTACGTGGTGTTCAAGCACGAGGACGATCCCGGCGGGGCGCTGGACGCGGAGCGCGTGCTTGCCATGGCGTGACACGGTCGCCGACGCCGGCGGTCTGGCGTTGTCGTCCTTCCGCGCTCAGCCGGCGGTGACGCCGAGCTCCGCCTCGGCCCCGGCGACGATGGCCCGCAGCCTGTCGCGGACGCCGTGTGGCAGCGGCTCAGGCTGGTGCGTCTCCAGGATGTGGCGCGCCTCGAGCGTGGCGCGCGTGTAGGCGTCCGTCGAGCCGCCAGCAGCCCAGTCCAACCTCACTCGGCGATCCATGAGCTTCGGCGTGCTCTGCTCACGCATGTGATCGTAGGTGGCCTGCAGCGACAGGAAGTCCCCGAACGGGCCGACCTCGGCGATGTCCTCCACCGCCAGGGTTTGGTCGTTGACGGAGATGCCCGCCACCGTGAACTTGATGAGTCGCGCGATCTCGTTGTCCAGTACGAGCTGGCCGTAGTCCATTGTCATTCCCGACTCGAGCATCCCCAGGCCGTAGATCAGGTTGGCGCCTGCCAACGCCGCCAGGAGGCCTGTGAGGGTCTTCTCATGCCCGGTCTGGACATCCCCCACCTTGGAGTCAGCCTACGCACCGGCCACCCAGCTCGGGAGCAGGTAGCGGCGCGCCAGCTGGGCGGCGCCGGCGCTCAGGAGGGCAAGCTCCGGCGTGCCGACCGAGGCCGACGCGAACCGGAGGTCCATGGCCGTCGTGGCCGAACCGTAGATCACGGGGGCGCCCTTCCTGGCGACTTGCGAGAGGGTGATGCCGGCGAGCGTCTCGGCGTTGTTCATGACCAGGGTGCCGGCGAGGGTGACCGGAGACGTGGCGCCGGCCATCGCGTTCGGGCACACCAGTACCGGCACGTTCGACCGTGCGCCCTCAATGATGATCTGGCAGACGTCGCCGATGACCTTGAGGGGGCTGATGGTCGCCACGACCCACGACAGGATCGGCCGCCGACGGAGGTTCTCGTCGCCGCCTGCGATCACGGCCGCCATCTCGCGCATCCGCCTGGCCAGGTAGCCGTTCAGGGGGGCGATGAAGGCATGTTTGGTCGTGCTCGTGAAGATGGCCTCGGCGTTGTGCAGCGGTACGGCATCCTGGGGCACGTCGTGCGCTCCGATCGGACGCTCGATGACGTCGATGTCAGACAGGGCATCGATGATCCTTGTGCAGTCCGCGACATCCTGCTTTGTCGACTCGCGCAGCTCTCCTGTGTAGACGTCCACCACCTGCAGGCCCTCGCCGAAGCTCGTGAAACCCACGCGGCCGTCCTCGAGGACGACGTCGTTGTCTCGCGAGCGCCCACAGAGGACGAGCTTGGAGGGAGCGCTGCGGACAGCGTCCTCGACCACAAGAGGCGGTATCTTGACGACGCGCCGCCCTTCGTCGATGCTGCATCCGGCGGCCGCCATCAGCTCGCGCGCCTCCTCGTCCTCCATGAAGACGCCGGTGCGTTCGAGGACCTCGAGCGTGGCGAGGTGGAGGTCCGTCAGCTCGTCCTCCGTGAAGCCGTTCAGGCTGAGCCCGCTGCGGCGCTGACGCCCGGCGTGCACGTTCCGTTTCACTCTCGTCTCCTTCCTCGCCTTCCCGGGAAGGCACGTTCGTATCGTGTCGGTCCTTCAGCCTCGGCTGCTCGCACGCGTTTCCTCACGCGAGACAGATAGCCTCCAGGTCGCGGCGTTGGTCCTGGCTCAGGCAGGGCTCGAGCCCCGCGGCGCCGGCCAGGACACGCTCCACCCAGTCCACGGCGACGTCGATATCGTCCTTCCGCCGGGCCTTCCATACATCGTAGGGCAGGTGGGTGGCAACGGTCGGCGTGAAGTGCACGCCCGCCCGCGCGCGTGAGCGCGTCTCGTTCTCGCCGAGGAAGGCGCCACCGATGCCGACCCGCTCGATGATCTCGCTCATGATGGTCGCGGGAGACACCTCGAGCGTCCCGGTCAGGCGCCGCACCATGGCCACGATCTCGGTGTCGACGACGATCTGGGGGAGGTACAGGGAGTTCGTGGAGTCCAGAGCGCCGACGCCGCTCTGCAGGTCGGCGCCCGCGAGCGTCGTAACGAGGCACTTGAGGGCCTTCTCGAAGCTATTCTGCGGCCCGAGGTAGCGGGCGTCGGTAGCTAGGCTCGGACAGCCGAGCGGGATGCCCAGATCGTGGAGGACCTCGGTGTACATGGCGCTCATGAGGCCGGTCTCGAGGCTGCCATAGCACAGCTGTGCCGTGCGCATGTCGAGCACCGTCGAGCCGGCCCCCATGATGACGCGGGCTCCCGGCGCGAGGGCCTGCATCGCCGCCGCGGCGCCCATGAACTCGGCCACGCCCTGGGTCACCGTGCCCGCCGGCGTCACCGGCGCCGTCGCGCCCGCCAGGGGGACGGTGTAGATCTCCACCGGCGCTCCGTGTCTCGCGAGCTCCGCATGGAAGTCCAGCAGTCGTCCATCGAGCTGGAACGGCGAGGCGACGGTGAACAGGGTCGAGACGCGTGGGCGGCTTCGAAAGCGGTCGAGGTCCCCGCACAGTACCTCGAGCATGCGAACCAGGGGTCCCCCTGTGCTCGGGCAGTTCACGAGCGTGACGTGCTTGCGCGTCCCGTTGAGGACCGTGAAGTACTCCAGCGCCTCGCGCCGTTCGAGGGGCACGTCGGTCGCGGCGACGGTGGTCCAGACGATGTCGACCTCCGGCGACGCGTCCAGCAGGATGGTGGCTTCTCGCAGGTCGGCGAGTGTCGACGGACGGCGCTCACCCGTCCGATGGTCGATGGTGAACGCGGCGCAGCCAGACGACGAGAAGCGCGGCGGCGCTCCGTCCGCGAGGGTCACGTCGTGGTCGTGGTCGGCCCCCGCCAGGACGACCTCGCGGGGGCACCGGCGCAGGAGATCGGCGGTGACGTCCGGGGGAAAGCGGACGACGTCTGTCCTCGCTTCCACGAGCAGGCCAGCCTCGGCGAGGCGTCCCAGTGAGATCGAGCCCGACATGCGGATCCCGACGCGCTCGAGCAGGTCGAACGCCTCACCGATGATCAGCCGCTTCTCGTCGTCACTCAGCCAGGCGGCCTGGGCACGCATCCGCTGCTCCGTCGTCGGCATCGGGCGCCACGATCAGGCGCCGAGCTTCAGGAGGACCTTGAGGATCCTGGCGGCCTCGGGGACGCCTGGGGCCTCGAAGCGGACCGTGAAGTCGCCGGCGCGGTCCACCGTCGGGATGCAGGCGGCCAGCGTGGCCACGCCGGCCCTCTGGAACTCGGCCTCTACCACGCAAGGTCCGGCGACGCGGTAGGGCGGGACGTCCACGCCCCGCTCCAGAGCCAGGCGAGCGGCCTCCCTGATGCGCTGCCGTGCCGTGTCCGGGTGCAGCAGCACCGCGGTCTCGTGCTCGAGTCCGTCCTTGACCACCGCCGTGCGAGCGGTCGGCAGGAATGCCTGGACCTCCCTCTCCAAGGCGCGATCGCCGGAGAACAACACGGCCGGGACGCCGTAGGATCCCGCCGTGGCCGCGTTCAGCTCTGCTTCTGTGACTGACCGGCCGTTGAGCCGCACGTCGCGGAAGCACTCATGCGAGAGCGTGTGCCCCATCAGCCCGTCCCGAGGGCCGAAGCCCGCGTGGTAGCCGATGAAGAAGGCGGCGTCCCATCCTCGGTCGATGCCCTCCATCATGCCGAGCGGCTTGACGTAGCCTCTGATCAGCTCGGCGTGACGATCGAGCTCCTCCGGGAGGATGTTGCGGCTGCGCCAGTGGCCGTCATTGACGAGGACTGTGTCCGCCCCGGCCTCGACGGCGCCCTGGATCGCGGCGTTCACGTCCTGCGTCATCCACCGGCAGGCCCTCGCGTAGTCCGGGGAGCCAGGCGTGACGTCGGGCCAGCCGGTCACAGACGAGACGCCCTCCATGTCGGCTGAGATGAAGACCCTCACGTTGCCCTCCTCGGGACCTGACTCGCCCTGGCGCCCTCGACCGCCTGGCGGGCGGCCGCGGTCCGTTGGCGGGTCAACCTAGCGGGTGAGATCGCCCACGAACGCCGACACGAGGGGCAGATCGCGCATCGTCAGGAGCCCCGGCCTGGCGCGCACGACGGAGGCGACGGCGTTCACGGCGACGGCCGCGGTCGCGACGTCGCCGTGCAGACCCTCGACGCGCAGGCGCAGGTCGGGCACGCCCTTGATCTCGACCGCGTCGTGCGGATCGGGGGCGCCCGCGTACATGTGGAGATCGAGCGCCACGCGCTCCTCGCCGCCGACGAAGCCCCGCACGGTCTCGTGAATGCCGAGGACCTGTCCGGGCTCGACCGAGATCGCGCCGAACCGCGCCGGCTGCTCGGCGATCACCGGCGCGAGCGTTCGTTCGGTGGCGTCGAGCTCCCAGCCCAGGCCGTCCGCCACAAGGTACATCGACTCCGGTAGTCCGATGTGGCCGATGGTCGCCCGGCGGCGCTCGAACTCGGCCACCGTGATGCCGACGCCCACCTTGCGCATCAAGGGCAGGCGCCGCAGGCCGGCGTCCTGGACGCGCTCCACGCTCACGTGGTCGACCCTCTGGCTGGCGGCGCTCAAGGTGAGCGGCAGCGTGTCCATCGCATAGCCCGGATTCACGCCGGTGCCCACCACCGTGACGCCCGTCTCGCGGGCGAGGTCGTCGAGCTGGGAGGCGAGGCTGTCGCTGCGCCAGGGGTAGGAGAGCTCCTCGCACGTCGAGACGACGCTGGCGCCGGAGGCGATGATGGTCCGCAATTGCGGAGCCACCGTCGCCAGCGCCGACTGCGTGCAGTGGAGGACCACATCCGGTCTCGTCTCGGCCAGGAGCCCCTCGGCGTCGGCGGTGATCGGCAGACCGAGGTCCTTGCGGGCGTCGAGGCAGCGCCCGAGGTCGACGCCCGCGAGTTCGGGCGCGACATCGATGCCGCCGACGAGGGTCAGATTGCCGCGGGTGAGGACGAGCTTGCCGACGGAGACGCCGATGGGACCAAGACCGCACAGGACGACGCGAATGGAACCCACGGGCGACTGCACCTCCGGGTGACCGCCGATTCTGCCGGACGTCACGACACGCTACGAAGCGGGCCGGATGCTGTCAAGGGCGGCCGCCGGCGGAGCCGACGACCGCCCGACGAGAAACGAGGGAGCCGCGAGCGGTCAGGCCGGACGCGGCTCGCCGCCGTCCTGCAGCGCGCGGCGCCAGCCGAGCAGCACCCTGTGCGCCGCCTCGGCGCCGACGATCGGCCCGTCGGGCAGCGGCAGGGAGGCGGGATGCAGGAGGAACGGTTTGGTCTGCGGTCCGCCCATTCCGCCGTGGAACGAGATGAGCTCCTCGAAGGCGCAGCCCTCGTCGAGCTGCTCGTCGTAGAAGCTGTTGATCATGATGTCGGCGACGTGGGCGAAGCCGTCGGTGCGCAGCAGGTGACGGGCGGCGCCGGGCGGGAACGGCGCCAGCGGGTCCTCGCCCTCGACGCGTCCTTCGAGCGAGGTAGTTGACGCCGCGGGCGCCGAGCGCCACGGCGCCGTGCTCGCCCGAGCGCACCAGCAGCCAGCCGACGTGAGGATGCGCCCGCAGGGCCGGCACCAGGTCGGGATGCCGCTCGTCGATCTCCTCGAGGGTGAGCCTGCGGGGCTCGTCCATCAGGTAGATGAGGCCGAGGTTGCCAGAGCCCATGACGACGACGCGGCGGTCGCCGACCTGGTTCTTCGGCGGCTCCTTCTGCTTCTGGCCGGTGGCCTCGCGCACCGCCTTGCCGACCACCGTGTCGTTCTCGTCGCCCGCCCCCATCGAGGCCACGCCCGAGCCCCGCAGGTTGCGCTCGACCAGCTCGTCCAGGCCGTAGCCGTTGCGCTGCTTGAACGTGGCGCCCTGCGTCTGGCCGTGGTCGGAGAGCACGACGATCTCGTAGGGACGCGCGGCATACTTGCGAGCGCGCGCGATCCGGCCGAACTGCTGGTCGATCTTGCGCAGCACCTCCATCGTGTCGGCGCGCTCGAGCCCGGAATGGTGGGCGACCTCGTCGTAGCCGGCGAAGCACGCGTAGACAGCCGGGACGCCGTGCATCATGTCGCTGATGACGCTGTTGACCGTGAGGTCCCGGACGAAGACGGCCAGGCCGGCGCGGATGAACGAGTAGCTGAGCGTACGGTGACCGCGCGGTCGCACGTCGCGGCGGCGCTCGCGCACCGCGCGCGATCCACTCGTTGGCCAGCTCGTAGCAGAAGAGCACGAAGGTGTGGGTGACGTTGTAGCCGTTGGCGAGGTAGGCGCGGTAGCCCGGGTTGGCCTTCTTCTCGGCCTCCATGCGGCTGACGGTGAGGATCACGTGGTCGGCGTCGCCCGACAGGAGGTTGCTGCGGCTGGCGCCGCCGCCGGCCAGGAGCCCGTTGCCGCTCGAAAGCCGCTGCTCGAGGAGGGCGCAATCTGGCGGGGCCGAGCAGGTCATGATCCGGCCCGACTCCTTCTCACCCAGCGGAAGGCGGGGATGTCGTCGTTCGACCCCAGCAGCAGCCCCGCCTGCGAGGCGCCGGTCTGGGAGGAGAGGTCGGTCTCCCACTCCGCGAGGTGGTGCGAGCCGCTCGCCACCCAGCGCGCCATCTCGGGCGCGTGCCCGTCGCGCATGGCGCGCTGGAGCACGGGCCGGGCCAGCCCGTCGATCTCGAGGTAGACGATGCCGGGCACGTCGCTCACGACGCGGTCCCGTGAGCGACGGGCGATGCGCTGCGTGACGCGCAGCCCGTAGACGTCGTCGTCGTTCGTGCCGAAGATCATCTCGAGCACTACCGAGATCGCAGCCGCGGCCAGCGAGGTGAGGAGGGCCGCCGAAGAAGGAGTCGACCGTGAAGGTCGTGTCCGAGACGCCGGCCGCGACCATCACCATCAGCGCGTCCAGGACGAGCACCAGCAGGAAGCCGACGGCGAGCATGTAGGGGAGGCGCAGGGCGGCGACGATCGGCGGAAGGACGGCGTTGAGGACGGCGATCAGGGCGGCGGCCACGAGGGCTCCGACCGGGCCCTCCACGCTGACGCCCGGGCGTGATGAAGGCGGCGAGGTAGAGGGCGAGGGCGCTGATCCCCCACTGCAGCAGGAGGCGCCCCGGGCGCACCTTCGGCCGCCCGGGGCGCCACTCGGGCTTGACTCCGTAGTCGCGCGCGTCAGGCGCCGCCATGACCGTGCCCCTTGTGTCGACCGAGTGACGGCGATTGCACGTCGGAGAAGTAGGGTAGCCGTTGTCCGGCCTCTGTGCCACCGGCGCGACCCCCGAGCGAAGGATCGATCGGCAGGTGAAGGGAATCACGGGTCCGCCGCTGCGCTCACCCCTCCGTGCCTCCGCCAGGATCGGCTCCCCGTCGTCAGCCGTCGCCACCGGGGAGCTGCTGGGCGGCGATGCCGAGCAGGACGCGCTCCAGTCCCGCGCGAGCGTCTCCTCGTCGAAGTCCTCAGACCCGGCGGCGCGCAAGATCCATGGCTCGAGTGGCGGCCCACCCCAGGTACAGCGAGACGATAGCGGCGATCGACGAGGCGAGGCGGCAGCGCATCCGGCTCCGCCGTCGCGCGCGCCTGGCCGCTCGCGCCTCGGCGAGCTCGACGAGCCGCTCCGTCGCGCGGGAACCTGCCCATGGTGCTGTCGAAGGGAAGACCGCTGCAAGGCGGAGTGGGCGACCAGGCGGAGGTACGGCGCGGTGTCGCTGCAGGCCCTCCCGCAGCATGAGCGACATGGCGCGCGCCGAGGTCGTCGGTCCCGCCGGCCGCGTCCCGGATGGCGTCCTCGTTGCGCTTCAGCACGGCGCGGTAGATCTCTTCCTTGGACCCGAGATAGCGGTGGACAAGCGCGTGGCTGACGCCCGCCTCCTGGCCGATGTCGCGCACCGAGACGGCCGCGAAGCCTCGCTCCGAGAACAGGCGTCTCCGCGGCGTCGAGGATGGCGAAGCGTGGTCGCCTCGCGCTTCGCCCCGCGATTGCTGTCGCTCTACTCACCGCATGCCTCCGCAGTGCCCACTCCTCCTAACCACTGGTTACTCACATACCTGCAGGCTCGGACCTCGGGCAAACGGCTTCAGCCTCGTTCGGCAGGTCTCGTCGCCAGGCGTCAGCTGCGTCTGCTCGGGTGGCGTGATGCCAGTGGCGGCAGTCGGGCCGCGTCGAGCGACCGGCCACGGCAATCATGCCCGGCGAGTCGTCGGCGAACGGCGAGCGATCGTAGTCGCCGTAGAGCGCGACGAGCCGGAAGCCGGCGCGGACGAGCAGATGCTCGAGCTCGTAGCGGAACAGGTAGCGCAGAGTGAAGCCTGTCGGTCATCCGCCGACGATGGCGCCGTCTGGCGCGATGATCTCGCTGACCATCTCGCACTCGTTGATTGCTGCGCGCGGTCGTAGCCGACGACGGTTATCCACGAGCGGATCCGCCGGCCGTCGGTCCAGTCCACGATGGTCGCCGGCCGTCCTCGTCGTCGTCTGGCTCGTCCTCCAGACAGGCGTTCGGGACAGGCACGGGATTGGACAGGTCGAGCACGAGCGTGCCGCGCGGCGCCAGATGGGCGCGGCAGCATGCGAGACAGGAGAGCTGCTGTTCGACCGTGAGGAGATGATGAAAGCCGCCGAAGGGGCTGATGACCATCGCGAAGCGCCGGTGCAGGTCGAACGACGTCATGTCGGCCGTCAACACCCTGACCCGGTCGCGGACCTCCTGCTGTTCGGTGTCGAGCTTCGCGCGACAGCGCTCGATCATGTGGGGCGAGAGGTCGAGCCCGGTGATCTCGTGGCCGGCGCGCGCCAGCGGGAGCAGTACCCGGCCTGTTCCGCAGCCGATCTCGAGAAGCGGGACCATCGCCCGCTGCGGCTGCGGTCGCGCTCCAGAAGCGGGGCGTCGTCGCGGTCGCCGTAGACGGCGTCGTAGATCTCGGCGAACCCGGCCGACTGATAGGCGTTGCTGTCGTCCATGAGGCGACCACCTTCGCTTCGCGGCCGGCGGGGGGATCCTTGAGGGCGCCAACGTGGCGTCGTGGGAGTGTTGACAGGCCGCGAGGCAAGCGTAACCTATCGGTAACTGCCGTTCAACGACTGGAGTGTCAACTCGACCACTCGGGGTAGATAGCATCTATCGCGCCCATCCGGGCGCCGCCGGCTGTGTCGCGCGACGTTCTCGTGATTCGGTGTGGCCGTTGTCCTAGGCTATGTCGACCGCGATCCCGCCACGTCGGGCACAACAACAAGGAGGACGAATCATGTTCAGAAGAAGACCGCTCATGAGGGCGGCTGTCGTGGGTGGCACCGCCGCCGCCGTCGGCCACCACTACGGCAAGAAGTCAGCCCAGAATCAACAGGCGGAAGCCGACCAGGACGCCCAGATCGCCGAGCTCCAGGAGCAGCAGGCACAGGCTCCTGCCGCCGCCGAGGCACCGTCCAGCGAGGACAGCATTGCCAAGCTTCAGCAGCTCAAGGGTCTGCTCGACTCCGGCGTGCTCACGCAGGCCGAGTTCGACTTCCAGAAGCAGAAGATCCTACAGACCATGTGAGCGGCTGACTCAGCCGACTGAGAGGAGAACGGAATGGCAATGGGTCCTGTTCAGATCCTGGTCGTGGGCTACGGTGAGGGCGCCCGCTTCGAAGGCAAGGCGCTCGACGAGTTGAAGCGCTTGCGTGACGCAGACATCGTTCGCGTCGTGGACCTGCTCGTGGTCCGTAAGAACGCCGACGGCACCGTCGACAAGGTGGAGCTGAGCGACGACGCCGAGCTGGAGAAGTTCGGCGCCTTCGCGGGCGCGCTCATCGGCTACGGCGCGGCCGGCGAGGAGGGCGCCGAGGCCGGCGCCCTCGTCGGGGCCGACACGATGGCCGACGAGGGCTCGATGTTCGACGAAGACGAGGTCTGGTACTTGGTGGACGCCATCCCCGTCGGCATGGCGCGGCCGTCGTGGTGCTCGAGCATCGCTGGGCGATCCCGCTGCGCAACGCCATTCTGGAATCGGGCGGCATGGCCGCTGGCCGACAGCTGGATACATCCCGCCGACCTCATGGCGATCGGCGCCGAGATCGGCCTGGAGGCCTAGGGCGAGCGCGCGGGCGTCGAGAGGAGAGTGTGTCGGGCAGGGCGGGGTCGCCTGCGGCGCCCCGCCCTGCCGTTCACGGGCTGGTGCGTTCGGCCGATTCCCGGGCTCGAGTTCCGTACGGAACGGGGCGGGCCGACGGCTTCCGTGGATTCGCCTGGACGACTCTGGTGATGGGAGACGGATGGCGGACACGCAACGGCCCGTTGGTCAACCCGACAGTCAGAAGGCCTCAAGGAGGCAGCGGTGAGCGACACGTACGACCTGATCCTGGCGGCCTACCCGGCGCTGGAGCCGGCCCAGAAGGACTTCGACGAGCTCGTCAGGCTCGTCAAGGAGAAGAAGGTCAAGATCGGAAGGCGTCATCCTGGTCCAAGCGGACGAGGCCGGCGAGGTCCACGTCACCGACACCGGCGACCACCTGGGGCGCAAGGGGGCCGGCTGGGGCGGCGGCGTGGGCGTCCTGCGGTCGGTCTGGCGGCGCCGCCGCTGCTCGGCTGCGGTCGCCGTCGGCGCCGCCGCCGGCGGCATCGTCGGCAAGTTCGCCAAGCAGAAGGTCGACAGCGGCCTCGAGGCGGGCATGGGCGAGAAGCTCAAGCCCGGCACGGCCGCCATCATCGCCATGGTGGAGCACGACGACCGCTTCGCCGCCGAGCGGGCCTGCTCGGCACGCCGGCCAAGTCGGTCGCCCCGATGGACAAGAAGCGGCGTACGCGGTCTCAAGGACGCGCTCGCCGAGGCGGCCGGCAAGTTCAACCCCGACCGCACGCGTGCTGCCGATCCCCGACCGGAAGTTCGGCGGCGCCGCCGGGCGCACGCTCGACCAGTCGGCCGCCGACTGGTCGTTCATCCCCGGGCCCAAGGCGCCCGAGGACGCGCCCAACGTGCTCATCGTCCTCATCGACGACGCCGGCTTCGGCGGTCCCGACACCTTCGGCGGCGGCATCGCGACGCCGAACCTCACCCGCGTGCAGGAGATGGGGCTCACCTACAACCGCTTCCACGTCACTGCCGTCTGCTCCCCGACCCGCGCCGCGCTGCTCACCGGACGCAACCACCACCGCGTCGGCATGGGCGGCATCGCCGAGCTTCCCGGGCCGTTCCCCGGCTACACCGGCACGCGGCCGCGCAGCTGCACCGCCCTGCCGCGCATCCTGCAAGGAGAACGGCTACATCACCGGCGGCTTCGGCAAGTGGCACATGACGCCGGGTCGCGAGATGGGCGCCGCCGGGCCGTTCGACCACTGGCCCACGGGCTGGGGCTTCGACCACTGGTGGGGCTTCCTGACCGGCGCCGCCGGCCAGTACGACCCGATCATCACGCAGGACAACTCCACGCTCGGCGTGCCCGAGGGCGAGGACGGCAAGCTCTACTACTTCCCCGACGACATCACCGACAAGGCGGTCGAGTGGCTGCATGCCGTGCGCGCGCAGGACGCCGACAAGCCCTGGTTCCTGTACTACTCCACCGGCTGCAGCCCACGCGCCGCACCACGTCGCCAAGGAGTGGGCCGACAAGTACAAGGGCCAGTTCGACGACGGCTGGGACAAGTACCGCGAGAGGACCCTCGAGCGCCAGAAGAAGCTCGGCATCGTCCCGCCAGACACCGAGCTGACCGAGCGCCCCGACCTGTTCCCCGCGTGGGACTCACTCAGCGAGGCCCAGAAGAAGCTGTACGCCCGCCAGATGGAGGTCTTCGCCGGCTACTCCGAGAACGCCGACTGGAACGTCGGGCGCCTGCTCGACTCCATCGAGGAGATGGGCGACCTCGACAACACGCTCGTCATCTACATCTGGGGCGACAACGGCGCCAGCATGGAGGGCACCCTCACCGGCTCGTTCAACGAGACGACCTTCTTCAACGGCGTCGTCCTCGAGGCCGACGAGCAGATGGAGATCATCGAGAAGTTCGGCGGCGTCGAGGAGCTGGGCGGCTTCCACACCGCGCCGCACTTCGCGGCGGCCTGGGCGTGGGCGAACAACGCGCCGTTCCAGTGGGGCAAGCAGATGGCCAGCCATCTGGGCGGCGACGCGCGACCCAATGGTCGTCGCGTGGCCGAGCCGCATCAAGCCCGACAACACGATGCGCGACCAGTTCACGCACTGCATCGACGTCGTGCCCGACGATCCTCGAACTGGCCGGCATCCCCGAGCCGACCGTCGTCGACGGCATCGCCCAGGAGCCGATGGACGGCACCAGCTTCGCCTACACGCTCGACGACGCCGAGGCGCCGCCGAGCAGCACACCGTCCAGTACTTCGAGATGTACGGCAGCCGCGCCATCTACAAGGACGGCTGGTGGGCCTGCGCCAAGCTCGACAAGCTCCCCTGGGACTTCAGCCCCGAGACGCTGAAGCAGTTCGGCCCCGGAGGCACGCTGGGATCCCGAGCAGGACAAGTGGGAGCTCTACTACCTGCCCGACGACTTCAGCCAGGCCCGCGACCTCGCGGCCGAGAAGCCCGAGAAGCTCGCCGAGCTCAAGGAGCTCTTCTGGCAGGAGGCCGAACGCAACCGCGTGCTGCCGCTGCTCGCCGGCTTCGCCGTGTTCTTCGGCATGCTGCCGCCGATGCCGACCAGCACCCGGTTCGAGTTCGCCGGCGACGTGCAGAACATCCAGACGACGATGATCCCGCGCATCATCGGGCCGGTCGTACGCGATCGAAGCCGAGGTGAACGTGCCGGCGGGTGGGGCCGAGGGCGTGCTGGTGCGCGTTCGCCGACTTCATCGGCGGTTTCTCGCTGTGGGTCGACGAGAAGGGCCTGCTCAACCACACCTACCAGTTCCTGGGCGTCGACACCTACAAGCAGACCTCGACCGAGCCGATCCCGACCGGCGACGTGACCTTGAAGATGCTCTTCGAGGCCGACGAGCCCAAGCCGGGCGCGGGCGGCAAGGTCACGCTCTGGGCCAACGACAAGCAGATCGGCGAGGGCAGGCTCGACAAGACCATCTCGCTGCATCTTCACGACCTACGCGGGCATGGACATGGGCCGCGACAACGGCGGCGTCGTCGACCTCGCCTACGAGGACAAGGCGCCGTACGCGTTCACGGGGACGGTGAAGAAGGTCATGTTCGACCTGAAGCCGGGCGACCCACGAGGACGAGAAGGCGCTGCACGAGCACCACGCGACCCAGTCCGTCGGCGCGGGAGCTGCGGGCTGAGCCGTAGGCATGCGCAGCACGCCGCCCGGCGAGAATGGGCCGGACGGTGGGGGAGGGCGCGAGTTCCTCCCCCGCCGCTCGGCCCGCCGGTCATTCGAGCGACAGAGGCTAGAACGGGAGGTTTGGACCTATGGACCCAATGAAGGTGAAGCATCCGAGCGTCGAGGAACGTCGGGCGCGCGGCAAGCAGCTCAAGGCGACGACGCCCAGGTCCAGCCACGCGGGGTGGACACCAGCTCCAGGTCGACCCGACCCGATCGCCCTGCTCGAGGAGCAGGACGCGACCCGTGAGCCTGACCTCGTGCCGGTGCGCCACGGGCGCATGATGGTCTCGCCGTTCACGTTCTACCGGGGAGCGGCCAAGATCATGGCCGCCGACCTCAAGGACACGCCCCGGGCCGGCCTGACGGTGCAGCTCTGCGGCGACGCGCATCTCTCGAACTTCGGCTTCTTCGCGTCGCCAGAGCGGAAGCTCGTCTTCGACCTCAACGATTTCGACGAGACGCTGCCCGGCCCGTTCGAATACGACGTCAAACGCATGGCGGCGAGTTTCACGATCGCCGCGCGCAACAACGGGTTCAGCAAGGCGGACGCGCACGAGGCGACGCTCGCATCGGTGAGAGCCTACCGCGAGTCGATGGCCGAGTTCGCGGAGATGCCCGTCATGGACATCTGGTACGCCCACCGGTCCGAAGAGGACATGATGGCGGCCATCCGCGACCTCCAGGGAGCCCAGAAGGGCAAGGCGCAGAAGCTGGAAGCGCAGCGGCGCGTGAAGAAGGTCGAGATGGGGTTCCAGAAGGCGCACGCGCGAGGCAGTCTGCAGGCGCTCGCCAAGCTCGGTGAGCTGGTCGATGGCAAGTACCGCATCATCAGCCAGCCACCCGTCGTTGTGCCGGCCCGCGACCTCCACGCCGCCTACGGTTTCTCCCCCGACGAGCTGCAGCAGGCGGTCCACCGCCAGTTCCGGGCCTACCGAGCCACGCTGCAACCCGATCGGCGCCACCTGCTCGAGCGGTTCCAGATGGTCGACATGGCCCGCAAGGTCGTCGGCGTCGGCAGCGTCGGCACGCGCGCCTTCATCGTCCTGCTCCAGGGGCGTGACGAGCACGATCCGCTCTTCCTGCAGGTCAAGGAAGCGACGGCCTCGGTGCTCGAGGACCACCTGCCGAAGAGCCGCTACAAGCAGCATGGGGAGCGTGTCGTGCACGGCCAGCGGATGATGCAGGCCGCGAGCGACATCTACCTGGGATGGACGAAGGGTGAGCAGGAGGGCCGCTACCTGTACTGGCGCCAACTGCGCGATATGAAGGCCTCCGCTGAGGTCGAGACGATGCTGCCGTTCGGCCTCACGTTCTACGCCGGCCAATGCGGCTGGACCCTGGCTCGCGCGCACGCTCGCTCGGGAGACCCGATCGCGATCGCCGCCTATCTGGGCAAGGGCGACGGGTTCGACCGGGCGATCGCCGACTTCTCCGAGCGTTACGCGGATCAGAACGAGCGCGACTACGAGGCCTTGCTGGCAGCGATCAAGTCCGGACGACTGAGTGCGCAAGAGGGCGTCTGAGGTCCGGCTGAGCGCGCATGGGTCAGACGATCGGCGACAATCTGCCTCTGGCGATCGGCATCGCCGTCTTTCCGGTGCCGATCATCGCGCCACTGCCCAAGTGGATGGCGGCGCTCGGCACGTTCACGCCTGTTCGCGCGCTGGCTGTGGCCCGCGCTCCTGTCGGGCGAACCCCAAGAACCTGATTCTGAACGCGACGGCGGCGGCCGACATCGCCCAGGCGGGCCTGTCGGCCGCCGATCAGGTTCTCGTGCTGATCGTGTTCGTGCGAGCCGCCAGTCTCGGCATCATCACGCCGGTCGTCGTGTACTTCGGCATGGGCGACGGGGCGACCCGCGTGCTCGAGGAGTGGAAGACATGGCTGGCGGCCAACAGCACTGCCGTCAAGGTCGTCCGCCGTTGCCAATAGAGAAGCGCAAACCTGCGCAAGGGGCCGTGAGCACGACACGATGGCATTGCGATTACCGTAGGGTTACCATTGACGAACTCGCGGCCCCTGAAGAGGCCGGACTGCAGACGCCGGCGCGGTGGCCCGCTCGCCGCACAGTAGTCGGAGCGGCACAGAAGGGGGTAGGGTGAACGGAGAGGATACCCGCGACGGCCTCGGGGGGCCGGTGCAACCGGCCGAAGAGGCCGCGCCAGGCGCTCGGGTCAGCGCCTTCGCCGTGCCTGCCTGGGCGGGCGATGTGGGGCGCTGGAGCTGGCTCATCATCGGCGTCGTCATCGTGCTCGTCATCGTCTTCCTGGTCATGGCGGCGACGCGTCTGCTCGTGCTCGCGGCGCTCTTCGCCGTGCTCATCGGCGGCACGTTCCTGCCGGTCGCGGACTGGCTCGCCAGACATCACCTGAAGCGTTGGATGGCGGCGTTTGTGGTTGTCCTCCTGCTCATCGCCCTGGCCATTCTGATTGGGCTCGTCATCGTGTACGGCCTCGTGAACCAGGTCCCGGAGCTGGAGACGACGCTGAACTCCGCCGCCGACTCAATCAAGTCGACCCTCAAGTCGACGAGCGTCCCTCAGTCGACGGTTGACGAGGTCAAGTCGGGGCTGCAGAGCGCCGCCAAGAACCTGGCCAGCGGGGCGTTGGGGACTATCGGGACCCTTGTCAGCGACGTGGGCGCCCTTCTCTTCGGCCTCTTCATCAGCGTGAACATCCTGGTGTGGATCCTCATCCAGGGGCGTGAGATCGGCGCCTGGGCCTCGAAGCACGTGCCTCCCGTGCCGCCGCAGGTCGCCTACCACATCTTCGCCCGCAGCGCGCGTTTCTTCCGCGGTTACATCTACGGGAGCACGATTGTCGGCGTGTTCAACGGCGCTGTGCTCGGCATCGGGGCGCTCGTCATCGGCGTGCCGATGGCCGCGACCATCGCCATCGTCGCCTGGGTCATGAACTACATCCCGTACTTCGGCGCCATCATCAGCGGGATCTTCACCGTGCTGCTCGCATGGGGCGCTGGAGGGCCGTCGATGGCTATCCCGATGCTGGTCCTCGTCTTCATCGCCAACGGGTTCCTGCAGACCCTGGTCTCGCAGTTCGCGCTGGGTTCTGCCCTGAACCTGCACCCGCTGGCCGTGCTGTTCGCAACCACCGCCGGCGGCCTGGTGGCCGGCGCCGTCGGGGGCGTCTTCGCGGCGCCCTTCCTGAAGATCGGTCTCGACGCCTATCAGGGCATCAAGGACGCCGGCGTCTTCCGCAGCCGGCCTCAGACAAGGGGCGCTGCGCCGGCGCTCGAGCTCAGCGAGCCGCCGGGGTCTGCGCCCGAGGCGCCGCCCAGCGCCGAAGACGTCGACGTGCCCGGCCAAACCTGACAGAGGTGTCGCCGCGGGCGACTGCTCGCGCCTGATGCGTTCGCCCCGCGGAACGCTTGCGGTCGCGGGAAGAGCGGCAGTACAGTTACCGGAGGGTTACCCTCTCCCGCTCGGGTCGTCGTCCTGGGCCGG
>CAVPIV010000008.1:0-252500 GCA_963705085.1 uncultured Thermoleophilia bacterium
CAGCGTTACGTGAGGCGGTTCTTTGTTGATCCCCTGGACGGCGGGGTTCTCCCAATCGTTGAGTTGTTGAGATTCACGGTACTACTCCTTGGTGATCAGTCAAATCGATTTTGATGGAATAGTTTGAGGGCGAAGCCCCTAAACTATTCCATCAAATTACCTTTGTCAGAATACTTAGTTTCTGGCGAGAAAAACCTGGTGAAGGGAGGCCCCACCAGGTTTAATAAACCTGCGTATCATTCGTTACGGGTTCGTAAGGCGGCCTACTGAACTTTGAGGATTTCCGCTACACCGTTGAGCGAGAGTTCCTGCGCGCGGTGGCATTTGACAAAATGGCCGGGTTTCACCTCTTCGAAAACCGGTTCTTCTGTTTTACAGCGGTCGATACAGTATTCACAACGCGGGTGGAAATAACATCCCGAAGGGGGGATTGGCCGGGTTAGCAACCTCGCCGGTCAGATAGACACGTTTTTCGCGTTTGCGCGGATCGGGCAGCGGGATGGCCGACATCAAGGCTTCGGTGTAGGGATGCATCGGGTTGGTGTAAAGCTCCTGCGTGGGCGCCAGCTCCACCATCTTACCGACGTACATCACCGCCACGCGCTCGCTGATGTGCGCCACAACGCTTAAGTCGTGGGCGACGAACAGGAAGGTCAGGCCAAGGTCGGCCTGTAAGTCCTGCAGCAGGTTGAGGATCTGGGCCTGCACGGAAACATCCAGCGCCGAGACCGGCTCGTCGCAGACGATGAACTTGGGGTTAGGTGCCAGGGCGCGGGCCAGGCCGATGCGCTGGCGCTGCCCGCCGGAGAAGGCGTGCGGGTAGCGGCGCATGTATTCGGGCCGCAGCCCCACCCGGAGCAGCATCTCTGCCACACGGTCTTCCAGTTCCTTGCCGTTCGCCAGCTTCATCGCGCGCAGCGGCGCGCCGACAATATCCATGAGCGTCATGCGCGGGTTCAGTGAAGCGTAGGGATCCTGGAAAATCATGCGCATGTTGCGGCGCACGGCGATCAATTGGTCTTGTTCCAGTTTAGCCACATCCACTTTCCCCAAGTGCGGATCGCGGAAGAGGATTTTGCCACTTGATGGTGGGATCGCGCGCAGGATCGAACGCCCGGCGGTGGTTTTTCCACAGCCGCTTTCGCCTACCAATCCAAGCGTTTCGCCCTCGTTGATGGTGAAGCTCAGGTTATCCACGGCCTTAACGTGCCCGACAACCTGTTTAAAGAAGCCCCGCCGGATGGGGAAATATTTCTTAAGCTCGACTACCTCCAGCAAGGGCTCTTTGATTACTGCTTGATCAGACATAACGAACCGTCCTCTCTGATACTGTAAGCGTTATCCGGAATTTTTTTTCGGATAAGTTCTTCGTACTCATTGCCCGATCTGGAGGGCTAAGCGTAGAGATGACATTTCACCAGGTGGTCCGGTTCAGGCTCGAACACGGGCGGCTCAACCTCATCGCATACCCCTTCGATGAACTTGGGACAGCGCGGATGGAATGGGCAGCCTTTAAGCCGCGTATACGGGTCTGGGACCATGCCTTTGATCGTATCCAGGCGTTTGTGCTCCTGGCGCGTCAGGGCATCCTTGAGCTGCGGGATGGATTGGTGCAGCCCCTGCGTGTACGGGTGCAGCGCATTGTAGAAAATCGTTTTCACATCCGCCTGCTCCACCACCCTGCCCATATACATCACGGCGACGTTATCGGCCATTTCGGCGATCACACCCAGGTTGTGGGTGATGTACATAATCGCCATACCGAACTCTTCTTGCAGGTCGCGCATCAGGTTGAGGATCTGCGCCTCGGTGGTCACGTCCAGCGCCGTGGTCGGCTCGTCTGCGATCAGCAGGCTCGGACGGCAGCAGAGCGCCATGGCAATCACCGCGCGCTGGCGCATCCCACCGGAGAGTTGGAAGGGGTAGTCGTCGATCACGCGGTCCGGGTTGGACATACGCACCCGCCCCAGCATATCGATGGCCTGCTTGCGCGCCTCTTCCTTGCTCACCTTCTGGTGCAGGATGATGGCTTCGGTAATCTGCTGACCCACCGTGCGCACCGGGCTCATCGCCGTCATCGGCTCCTGGAAGACCATCGAGATGTAGTTACCGCGAATGTGACGGATTTCCTGACCGCCCGGATCGAGCTTGGTCAGGTTGACGATTTCCGCCTGGGTCGTGCTGCCGTCTTTGGGCGTTTTGTAGAAGAGGATTTCACCTCCTTCGATTTTTCCAGGAGGAGGGACGAGGCGCAGCATTGAGTAAGCTGAAATACTCTTGCCGCAGCCGCTTTCGCCCACAATGCCCAGGGTTTCTTTGCGATGCATGGTCAGGTCAACGCCGTCAACCGCATGCACGACCCCTTCGGCCAGGTAGAAATAGGTGCGCAGGCCTTTAATCTCGACGAGGATATTTTGGTCTTTATCCGGCATAAGGCACCCTTTAGTTTACGTAAGGATCGGCAGCATCGCGCATGCCGTCACCCAGGAAGTTGAACATCAGCACTGCCAGGACGACAAACGCGCAAGGCCACAGCAGCCAGGGCAGCAGCGCCACCGCCTGCAGGCTCTGGGCGTCTTGCAGCATCACCCCCCAGCTGATCGTCGGCGCACGCAAGCCGATGCCCAGGAAGCTGAGCGAGGTTTCGCCCAGAATCATGCCTGGGATCGATATTGTCAGTGAGACGATGATGTAACTGGCGAAGCCGGGCAGCATGTAGCGGGTGATGATCGATTCCATTCGCTCTCCCCGTCCAGCTTGGCTGCCATGACGTAATCTTCCTCACGTGTGGAGAGCATCTTGCCGCGCACAACGCGCGCCAGGCTGGTCCAGCCGAAGATCGAGAGGATGATGGTGACGAAGAAATACAGGCGAAGCTGGGGCCAGTCCTGCGGGAGGGCTGCCGCCAGCGACATCCACAGGGGAATCGTGGCAGTGAAACCAGTACGTCGATGATGCGCATGATGACTTCATCCAGCACGCCGCCGAAGAAGCCCGCCAGCCCGCCCAGCAGCAGGCCGAAGACAAATGACATGAAGACGCCGATCAGTCCAACCGTGAGCGAGATGCGGCTGCCGAAGATCACGCGCGAAAGCACGTCGCGGCCCAGGCTATCGCTGCCTAACAGGAAGGTAGGGGTAAATTCATCTCCCTCCGAAGCATTCCCAAAAGATGAACATCCCAGGTGATCAGGCCCCACATTTTGTACTCGTCGCCTTTGACGAATAGTTTGATCGGGTAAACGCGGTCAGGATTCTCGGCATACATCGGGCGCAGGGTTACCGGGTCGCGTACCATGGCCGTGCCGTAAACAAATGGCCCCCGAAATGCCCCGGTGGTGTCAAAAAGACGGATCGTGCTTGGCGGCATGGCGGTAAATTATTTCTGGCGGTGGAGCGGGTCGTATGGAGAAACGAACTCCGCGAAAATCGCCAGCAAGTAAAAAATGGCAAGCACGCTCATCGCAAAACGCGCCAGCTTGTGGCGGCGGAATTTCCACCAAACTAACTGCCACTGCCCGGCGCGGTAGAAGGTCTCGTCCTTGGTATCGATGGTTTTGCCCTTGCGGCGCTGAGCAGGTTTGCTGCCCTGAAGAGGTGCTGCGGTTGTTTCGCTCATTATGCCTCCAGACCACCGAAGCGAATGCGCGGGTCAATCGCCGCCAGCAGCAGGTCAGAGACCAGGCTGCCGATCGCCGTTAATACGCCGACGAGGAGGATGTACGCTCCAGCCGTGTACATATCCTGGGTCATCAGCGCGCGCCACAACATCGGGCCGGCAGTATCCAGGTTGAGCACGATCTCAACCACCGTGCCGCCGGAGAAGAACCACACCAGCAGCCACCCGAAGGTGCTGACGATCGGGTTGATCGCGATACGCACCGGGTAGAGCAGGAGAACTTTCAATTCCGAGAGGCCTTTGGCGCGCGCCACGGTGACGTACTGCTTGCGCAGCTCATCCAGCATGGTGGCGCGCAGGGTGCGGATCAGGTTGGCCGTGCCGCCAATCGCCAGGATGAGCACCGGAAGCCAGATGTGCTTGAGGAAATCGACAAACTTGGCCCAACTCCACGGCGCCAGGATCATGTCCTGGGAAAACAACCCGCCTACTTTTAACCCAAAGACATCAAAAGAGATATACATCAACACCAGCGCCAGCAGGAATCCGGGCACTGCCAGGCCAATAAAACCCACAAAGGTGAAGAAGTAATCAAATATAGAATACTGCTTCACCGCCACCAGGATGCCGACCGGGATAGCAAAGCCCCAGCACACAACGAAAGCCAGGAAGGCGATAAAGAAGGTCATTCCCATACGGGAACCGATGATCTCATTCACAGGTTTGGCAAACGTCCAGGAATAGCCAAAATCACCCTTGGTGACAATATTGGTGATCCATTTTACATACTGGGCCGTCATCGGCTGGTCGAGGCCATACATTCTCGTCAGCCGTTCGACTTCAGCGTTATCGACCGTCAAGCCGGAAGCTTTCAAACGATTGATGCGTTCCGTTAGAAAGTCGCCAGGGGGGAGCTGGATGATGACAAAGGCCAGCACCGAGATAATCAACATCTGCGGGATCATGCGCAGCAGGCGCAAGATAATGTAATTTAACATTGGAGTACACCTCCGTCACTGTTGGGAAACGCCGGAAACCTCCCGCGTTCTAATGAACTACCGGATACAGGAACGCACAAGCGCGCCTGCATCCGGTAGTTTTCGTTACTCAACAGAAGCTACGCACGAACTCCGCCCTCATAGAAGAAGGCTTCGGGGTGGTAGGTAGAGAGGCCGTAGGAGTCCCAGCCAATGTATGCCTTTGGCTTGGGCAGGTTGCGAAGAGCCTTGTTGAAGAGCAGCGGAGCGGGGCACTCGAGGATCAGGCCGATTTCCAGAGGATTGTCCTTCAGGTAATCGAAGATCTCCTGGCCCAGTTTGACGCGCTCATCCTCGGAGACGACCGAGGTCATCTGATCGAAGAGGCTGAGCAGGTTCTTGATATCATCCGGCGGTTCAACCAGGCCTTCGGCTGATTTATCCGCCGCCAGGTACCACTGACCCCACTTGGGCGAAGGACCGCCCTGCCCGCCATCGGAAGTGGGGATGAACCACTGCGGCTCGATGTGGAAGAGCATGTCGGTGCAGCGGTCGGCGTGCCATACGGTCACCTGGACCTGCCCGTTGCGCTTGCGCTCGACCAGGAGGGAGTCCTGGATTTCCTTGGAGGTGGCGTCAACGCCAACCTCGCGCCAGTAGCCCACGATCATTTCGCAGACTTTGGGGACGGCGGGACCCACGCGGATGCCGGAGTGTTCCAGGTTGTAAGTCAGTTTCGAGCCATCCGGGCGGGTGCGCATTCCGTCCGCGCCCTTCTTCAGGCCCAATTCGTCCAGGAGGGCATTGGCCGCGTCGACGTCGTAGTTGGCCCAGGCTTGGCCGTATTCTTCCTTATAGTACTTGGAAGTCGGCATCGGGCACATCGCGCCCATGCGGGCTGTGCCGAAGAAGACGCTCTGGTTGATTTCTTCGCGGTCGATGGCCATCGAGAGCGCCTTCGTCCATTTGTAGCTCTGGACGATCTCGGCCAGGACGGTGTCCGGTGTGCCGTCGTCATTGTAGGGCGTGTGGTTGGGGAAGACGGTGACGCGATCACCCATCGAGGAGATGTAATCGCCCACGACGTAATTGGCCTTGGCCTCGTTATCCTTGTAGAAGGGGTATTCCATCATGGTCACTTCGTGCTGGCCAACGATGTCGAGCTCGCTCTGGGCGATCTTCAGCTTGGTCACCTCGGTGTTGGCCGAGAACTCCAGGCGCACGGTGTCGATATAAGGAAGCTGGTTGCCTTCCGTGTCCACTTTCCAGTAGTACGGGTTGCGCTCCCACAGGTACAGGCCTTCTTGGGGTTTGGAGACCGGGATCATGGGCATAAATTTTGGGTATTCGAAGATCCCTTCAGGGCCGCCCCAAACGCCCGCTACAACCTTAGAGTTGTAGAGCTGCACCCAGGTTTCCAACTTGGCTGCCTTGGCCAACTCGACCAACGAAGCCTCGTCGGTGTATTTGGCGTGGAACTGCTTCAAGTAATGCGAAGGCCATAAGAAGCCGTCATTGCCGGACCAGCGGGTGCACTGAGCAGCGAAGTTGCCGAAGGGCACGGCATGAGTGAAGCGGAAGGTGAACTCATCCAGGATGTCAACCTTCATGTTCTCGCCGCCGAAGCGGAACTGCCACCAGGGAGAGGAGTTGATGTCCTTATCGGCTTGATGATCTTCCCACCAGAAGCGCACGTCCTCACTGGTGATCGGCTCGCCGTCGGACCACTTCATGCCCTTGCGCATCTTGAAGGTCCAGACTTTGCCGTCGGGAGAAACTTCCCAGCTCTCGAGCACGTTCGGGACGATGGTTTGCCCGTCCTCGGCGTAAACCAGCATGCGCTCGACGATCTGATCGTAGTAGCTCACCCACCACACCGGGTCAAAGCTGTTCATGCGCAGCTCGCCGCCGTAAACGCCGATGGCTTCGCGGTCAGTTACCACGAGCGGGCTCTCGGGCAGGCGCTCTTCCTTGGGAGGAAGATCGCCGCTGGCAACTTTGTCCGCCAGGAACGGGGGCTCGGCGCTTGCCGGCACTTCCGGAACGGCGGTGGCCTCAGCTTCTGGGGCCTTGGTCGCCTCGGCCACGGGGGCCTTGGTCGGCTCAGCCGCAGGGGCTTCTTCCTCTGTTGGCAATGCAGTCGGTTGGGGAGCGCAGGCGACAGCCACCGCCCCGAGCAACGCCACAGAAGAAACTTTCAAAAATTCGCGACGTTTCAACTTGCGATCCATTCTCTTTCCTCCAATGCTTTGAAAAAATGGAATATAGATACACGATTGGTGCCTGGCACCTGGTAAGGCTTACAAAGCCCTCTTATTTTAACAGTACCAATTTAAATACTTGATAATTTTTCCATTAAAAAGGACAAGGAATTCGAATATTGGGACACATCTATTCTTATCTTTGTTCTGCGGTTCATTTATCATGCCTGATCGCTAAAATTCAACCGCAACAAATATTCCTCCGTGCGGATTTCCATCTGGCCGCAGGGCAGATCGGCGGTTGTGTAGGGATTCTCGAAGTGTTTGAAGCCCATGAGGGGCTGCTCCTCGCCGTTGACCAGCAGCGGACCCTCCCAGCCAAAAGACAGGCGCTCGCCGCGCAGGGTCTGGAATTCGGCGAGCAGCCCATCCAGGTTCATTTCCTGGGCGAACACTTTTTCCTGGAAGGCGGCGAAATCCCCATCGGTAGTAGCGCGCCCCATCTGGCACACCCAGATCGCATTCCTACCGTATGAACGCAACTCGCGGAAGGCCGTGCGCCCCTCTTCCACCAGTTCAAGGCCCTGGGATGCTGTCAGCGCCAGATAGCCGTTGTCCTTGCGCGCAAAAGCCGTGTTCCCGAGGACGGCATATTCATCGAACTCAGCCGTGGGGAAGTAGGCATGCGTGAATCCCAACCGGGCTTCCTCCGGAAGAACATACAGCGCGACCAGAGCGTCCTTCCGCTGCGCCACGCGCGGTAAAGTGCCGTTTCCCAGCCAATAATTGGGCACGTGGGCTTCGCTTTCGCCTGAATTACCCGGGTGGGTGACGAAAACGAGGCTCTGCGGCCCGAGGGCCGCCTGCCAGATATGCTCCCGAGAGCCGGATTTGCCGGGGTAATAATCCTGAGCCGAGGAGAGCATCCCGTCCGGGGTGCGGTAAGTGATCTTATTCACCACGCTTTCGCCCACCGACTGCTGCTCTTTATCCAGCATTTCTTCCGGCAGGCCGGCGGCGATATCCGCGAAGATGGGGGGCAACTCGTACTTGCGCATGCAGGCCAGGCTGACAATCCCAAAAATCGACCGGTTAAACCCGCCCATGCCCCACATCAAGCGGGTGATGCCCGAAAGCGCCTGGAGCTGACCACTCTTGAGGACGGCTGTCTGGGCACGGCCCTGGGTGGAAGCAAACACACCTTTGTACGAATTCACCGCGATGCTGAAGAACAGCTTGTCCATCAACACCGAACCCAGTTCAAAGATCTCTTCGGCTTTGGCCATATCCACCAGGTAAGAAAGCGCCGCCAGTGTATCGGCGAGGACGCTCTCCGCATCCCAATCTGCGAAGCCGCCGCGGCCGCGGTCGCGCAGCCAGTCGAGGGCTTGCGCTTCACCCTGCTGGCGCAGTTCCTGTCCGGTCATGCCGGCCTTGCTAAACCCGAGCTCCGGGTAAAGCTGCCCGGCGATGATTTCTGCCGCGTAGTAAACCAGTTGGCGACCTTCGTGACTGTATTCGGGCGTATTTTTCCAGCAAGTGAAATTCAAAATGCGCTCGCGCAGCTCTTTCATCAAGCGGCGGGGGAATTCCGGACGATGGCTGAAGCGGTGCATCATTCCCATTAAGCCAAGCAGCAGTACTTCACTGCCGTCCAGGCCATTTTCGATATCCTGGGCTGCCTGGGAAATCCCTTTGGTTTCCAGCTTGTCCCACCTGCCCAGCGCCATGGTGGCAATTTCAGCGAACAGATCATTCTCGCGCTTTGATGCATATTGCAGGGCTTCGCTACGCCGCTCTTCGAGCGTGCCATACGGACCGCTCGAGAATCGATTGCGACCCAAAACATACGTTTCTAGTGTTTTCGTAATCCGAATTTGTGACTCATAGTATTCCCAGGTACGCGGCATAACAAAAGCATAATACGGGCCTTCATTCAAGCCAGAAGCATTGCCGAGCTGGACCTTTGATTCTGGTTTCCCAACATCTTCTGCATGGGCATATATGGAGCCCGTGGTTGTCTGCAGTCGCGCATCCTGGTAGGTCATTTTTTGGGTGCCGCCCGGCCAGCACAGGAGGATCGGCGTGTCAAATGCATACACGTCCCGGTCGAGGTAGATACCTTCGTTGATTTTTTCCAGTTGATTGCGGCGATCGAGGGAAGGGATAAGAGTCGGGATTTGCACGCTGAGGCCCCCCGTCTCTGCGCGAAACGACATCGCCAGTGTGCAGTGCGGCGAGGCCACCCCCTCCAGGCGAACCAGTAATGTATTCGCCCCCTCGGCCAGGTCAGCGTTGAATGTTAACCCGCCTGGCTGCCCGGAAAATTCGGCCACGCGGCACACGTTTTTTCCATTCACCCACACATCTGCCGGTCCAAACGTGGCCAGCCTGAAAGACACAGCCTGGGCTGCCCGGCTGACCAGCTCCGTTGTTGCCCAGGCGCATACGTAGTGGCGGCTGTCATACACCCTGGAAAGATCCACCAGGTGGTCTTCGCGGCAGCGGTAATACACCCAAGCGCCTTGCTGTTTGCCTACCTTGAACAAACCCTCAGATAAAGGTCCCTGCTCCACCGCCTGACCTTCGATCTGCGGTTCCGGATTGTATTGCGCCTTGACCCATTCTTCAAAATTGCCGGGGTGATCCACACGTTCGGCCAGCGGCCCGGCTACCAGCCAGTTGTGAATGAAACCATCCTGGAGTTCATACGGGTTGTAAAGAACGGGCATTTATTTGACTCCTGTGAAAGGGGTAAGGTTGGGGGCCTGGCCGGACGATTTGCGCCGGAATCCAAACCAGGTGATGACTGCGCCAACGATCAGTTCAACGAAAATCAATACCCAGCGAAGAGCACCGACCAGACCCGGTCCGACCATCATCGCAAGGGCGAGGTCGACCAACCCGATGAGTAAGACAACCGGGCCGGTCATCCGGGCAATCGTTCGCGGCAGAACCCCTTTGCCGGCAGCCATTCGCAGGTAATGCTCTGAAACGATCATATAGATCAACACGATCACCCCGATGCCGATACTGAACGCCTGGTCGAGGAAGCGCACCGACATCCTGCGGGTGAAACTCCCATTGAGGTAATAGAGCGCAATCCATGCCTGCAGCGCCTGCCTAGAAAGCAAAAACAGCCAGACACTCAGGCCCATGTCGACCAGCCATGCCGCATAGGCGATGATGATCGTGTAAAATTTCGGTTTCGTATTCATTTCGCTCCTCTCCCAACCGCCTGATTCGGCAGCAGGAGGAATTGTAACCGAATAACTCCACCACGCGGGCACTCCTCAGGTGAAGTTCCCGGGATCGACTAGTGGATGGCTGGGAACCACCTAAAACTACCGATCTCGGGCACCAACCTTCTGTCGAGCCAATTTGGGACTTTTCCGAAAAATATTTATTGTTTATATTTTGTGCGGCTTTGCTGCACGAAATATCCAAAATTAATTTTAGGATAAGTCCTTAGACGATCGAAGTGGTGGATTGAGTGTTGAGACCTACCTGGGCAAGCGCCATTTGGAAATCATACAGCATGGCCGGCATATGCAAGCAAATACTTGCGCCTTCTGCCAATGCACGTTCGTCCTCCTCCAACCAGGTACACAACACCACCGGAATAGCGCACGTGCCATCGTCAGCTTTCAAGGCATGTAACAAATCCCAGGGTGAAATCCCGGATAAATCCATTGCAAGGATGATCGCCGCCGGGTGGTGAAGGTGTACTAACTGAAGCACATCTTCGCCTAACCCGGCAAATAGTACCTGGTATGCGCTCTGACTGGCATAGCGGCGCATCAGATATTGGAAGTTCGCGTCATGTCCGACAACCAGAATACTTTCAGCGGCGTGATCCATTACCCATCCTGCTGCAAATAAAACCTGACCAAAAAGATTGTGTTTATTTTTTTTCTGTAAAAATGGGTCTTCGCCCCACATATACAGAAAATAAAATACACGATCATCGAAAATAGAGTTATTTAATGAAGACCAGGCATCCGAAAGAAGTAAAATTTTGCGCGGACGCGTTATATCAATAAAAAATTAACCATTAAAACAGCTTTGACAGACCACCAGATTAACTTTAGCGTTATCGACCCAGGAATACTTATGATTTTGGGACGAAGATATGAATTAATGGGACAAGTAACGGTCGATGAATCACATTCAGGCATAAAGAAGTGGGAAATAAGACAGACTGAACCTGGGATTTTCCCCCTCGATATGAGCGAGGTCAGGTTAGCTCACTTGATTGTGTATTAATTTTTTTTGCAAAATGTGGGCTCCGCCCTACATTTTACAAAAATAGCGATCCGCTCACTCGCCCTGAATGAACTCTCGCGGTGAGAGGCCGGTTTCAGCCCGGAATACCTTGGTGAAATAGCCGCTGTTGGAAAAGCCGACGTCCAGGGCGATTTCGGTAATGCTTGTTTTCCCCGCTCGCATCAATTCCTTGGCCCGCTGGACGCGGAACCGGTTTAAGTAGGTAATCGGCGTCAGGCCGGTCTCCTGGTGAAAACAGCGCGTGAGGTGGCGCTCGCTCAACCCAACGTGTGCAGCCACGTCGCCGCGCGAGATGCCATCGGCATAATGGACCTGGATGAAAGCCATCGCCTTCATCACCGCCCGGCGAATCTCGATCCCCGGCTTACGTCTTCGTTCCAGCACCGATGAAATATGCTCCAGGGTTTCTTGCGGCGTGAACATCCCCTTACTCAACACGCTAGATACGCCCTTGTTCAGCCGCTGCATATCTTCTTCAGTCAAAACCTGACCGGTCACAACGATCACCGGCGTGCTGCGAATGTCCGCGTCGGCTTGAAGCGCTTCAAGCACGCCGAAGCCGTCCAGCTCAGGCATCATCAAATCGAGCAGTACCAGCACCGGGCGATTTTCGCGAATCTTCGCCAGCGCCTGGTTTCCGTTCTGGGCTTGCAGGATCTGGAACCCCGGCGAGAGCGCCTGGATGTGGCGGGTGTGGAGCGCCAGCACATCCGGATCATCATCTGCCACCAGAATGGCTTTCTTGCCGTTGCCGCCATTTTTGCCCAGTAAACCTTGAGAAGTCAGTGCCTGGGTCAGATCATCCCCCGAAAGCGGTTTCATCAGGTAATCAAATTCCAACAACTCGGCGCAGTCTCCCTCATTTTGCAGCGAATAGAACATGACCGGCAAATCCTGGGTGGCCTGGTTCTCTTTCAGCTGCTTGAGAATCTCCCAACCGCTCTGCGCGGTCAATCCAAAGTCCAGCACAACTGCGTCCGGGTCTTCCAGGATCACCCACGAAAGCCAGTCCGAGTCCTTTCCCACCTGGTACATCGAGGTGCTGATATTCTGGGAGACAAGCTGCGCCTTGATTAATTCGCCGGCCTGAGGGTCCTGGACCAGTAAAACCACCTGCCTGGCATCAGACTGCCGTTCAAGGACAGATTTCACCGGCGTTTCTCTTAAGACGGGCAGGGTGAAGGAGAAAACCGACCCTTTCCCTTCCCGGCCGGACGAATCAACTTTAATTGTACCGCCGTGCATTTCCACCAGGCGCTTGCAAATGGATAGTCCTAAGCCCAGTCCGCCGTATCCGCGTGCCGCCGTGCGGTCGGACTGGCTGAATTCATCGAAGATCAGCTTTTGTTCGTCCACCGGGATGCCCAGGCCGGTATCGGCTACCGAGACCACAACCTCATCGCCGCGAACCGTCGCAGAAAGCACAATCTCACCTTGCGAGGTAAATTTCACCGCGTTATTTATCAAGTTCAGGATAACCTGGCGCAGGCGGGTGCGATCTCCCCAGACTCGAGGAAGATTCTGATCAATGCTGCTGTGCCAATCGAGTTGTTTTTCGCGCGCCAGCTGCTCGCCAATCACGCCCGCCGCCTCAAACACCTCATTGAGGTTGAGCGGTTCGCACGCCAGGTTTAATTTGCCCACGTCGATGCGCGCCAGGTCGAGCACGTCGCGAATCAATCCGTCCAGGTGCTGCGCGCTGATGAAAATGCGCTCCAGGTCGTCCCAATTCACCCGCGCGCCCTCGGCCTCATCATCGCCAGCGCTGTTCTGGCGTTCCTTGAGCAGCATGTTGCTCAGGCCTGAAATCAAGTTTAACGGCGTGCGCAATTCATGACTGACCACGGAAAGGAAACGGCCCTTCATGCGGTTGGATTCTTCGGCGTTGCGGCGTTCCTCGACCGCGGTTTGATACAGGCGGATGCCTCTCAGGGCTGCCAATAACTGCGTGGTGATGAGTGCATTCCACTCCAACGCATCCCCTTGAAATGCGATGAACCCGATCGAGCCTTCGGGAGATTGGAGGGGCAGCAGGGCGAGGTTGTACGGTTTTTCCGGCGGATACAGCCCGGCAGGAGGGAAGTGACGCGTTTCGAACCAGCGCAGCTCCTCGGGAAAATCCGGCTCACCCTGAAGGCGGCTGCGCGCAACCGGATCATCGCCCTCCGCTTCGTAGAAGAAAGCCAGAGCGTGTTGGATGCCAATTTGAGGGAGGTAGCGATTTAGAACTTCAAAAAGCTCCGTTTCATCGGTCACTGAGAAGAAATGCGCCGACATCCAACCGTTGACTGCTGACATCCGCGAGGATGCAACCAGTCTGCGCGAGGCTTCTCGTTCAGCAATATTGCTGATCGCAACCCGCGCCTGGTCGAGATAATCTTCCGCCAGGGTGAACTTGACGATCAACGGGCCGCTGAGCAAATCCCCCAAACGCAGCCGCAGGATGGTGATGGCTTTCTGCCAGGCCTGGAGATCATCCTCCCGCGAGGCGGTGAACTCCAAAATGCCTTGAATTTCTTTTTGGAAGTCTATATGATCGGTTTTTTCCAGGCTAGAGATGAATTTCTCGACCAGGATGCGGCTGAAGCGGTCGATTTCCTGCATGCTCACCCGGTGTAAATCGTTGTAGACCGCACCGGAGATTTCATGCTGCACCTCATGAATCAGCGACCTGGAACGCGCCTTTCGAGCGGCAGGGGCGGATGTGGTCTGGCGTAAATCGCCGGGTAAACAACCACACAACTCGCGGATCACCAGGCGGGTCGGTAAGAGTACCTGGTCGCGACCGGCCTTGCCTTCGAAGATATAGCGGTAGAGCAGCTCGGCGGCCCGGTACCCCAGCTCATACATGGGGAAATGGATGCTGGTCAGAGACGGCGCTTGAGCGCGAGCCTCAAGCCGGTCGTCGAAACCAACCAGGGCAACATCCTGCGGCACCTGCAACCCGGCTTCCTGCAGGGCGATCAACGCTCCGACCGCGGATTGATCATTGCTGGCGATGACGGCTGAGAATTCCCGCTTCCTTTCCAGCAGGCGCATCAAGGCTTCTTTTCCACCTTCATCATCATGGTAGCCGTACTCGATCAATTGAGGATCGAACGCCAGGCCGGCCTCCTGGATAGCGTTTTTATACCCGATCAGGCGGTATTCGCTGTCGCCGCCGAGGCGAGTGCTGCCGGCGATAAAGGCAATCCGGCGGTGGCCGTGCTCGACCAGGTGGAAGACCGCCTGACGGACACCGTCTTCGTTATCGACCATGACCCCAGGGCCGGCTTTCCAGTCTCCGGCAAAGACCAGGGGGAAGCCCGTCGCCAGGACTTCTTGAAAATAGGCCATCACGGCCGGTTTTTCGATTGGGGGAATGACGAGGATGCCGTCGCAGTTCCACGGGCCGATGGGCACAAAGTCGACATCCGGGATGAACATCGGCAGGGCGGGGCGGTTAGTGGTGGTAAACATACCGGGCTGCAGCACTCCACAGCCCAGTAGGATATTACAATCCAATTGATGCGCCGCGGACTGGGCGCCGTGAAGCACCCGCTCGAGGAAGCTGTCCAGCGTTCCTGAGTAGGCCTGCCAGCCCGGCAGGACTCCGAGTGTCGGTCGATGAGGCCGAATTAAGTTGTCCATAATCAAGTCAATTAAGGATTAATGAAGGAACAATAAAAAGGGTCCGCTTCTCTCGTGTCAAATTTTAACACTTTATCCAAGTCGCAACATTAAAATCCTCTCACACTGGATTTATCATTCGAATTCCTCCTCAATCCGCTGCGGGCCTCTTTCCTGGTAGTAACGAATTCATTCTTTTCTTAAGAGAACGACTGAAGTTGCTCTGTTGCAAGGTTTCCATGCCTGGCGATTAAAATCGCGGCTACACGATCACGAAGCCCGCCTGCGCGGGCTAATCCACAGTCCGCGAGGCGTAGGCCGACTTTGTGCTTTTGTTGCAGCGGTTTTAACCGCCGGATTTGATCTTCGCAACAGAGCAACCGAAGTCGTTACTACTCGGAGCGGAGGGAAAATGGTAAGTTCTCAGTTTTGTTGAACCATGGGCAGGAAGAGGAATTTCCACACCACCTGGGGAATGACCAGATAGCCGGCGCCGTCACTCTCGACACGGACGTTTCCTTTCAAATCCGTGCGCCAGACCCTCGATCCTGCGGTGGCCAGCCGGTCGAGCGTCTCAGGCGCCGGGTGGCCGTATGAATTATCCCCGACTGAAATAACGCTTTCCTGCGCGCCGGCAGCCGCGAGAAAATCCGCACTGGAGCCGTACTTGCTGCCGTGGTGAGCCACTTTAAGTACGTTTGCCGCTATCGGCGTCTGGCGCGCCACCACGGCCGCTTCGACTGCCGCGTCGATATCCCCGGTGAAGAGGTAGCGCACGCTGCCGTGATCAACGCGCAGCACCAGGCTGGCGGCATTCGTCTCGGGGTTCAACAGCCCACCTGCCGGGTTGAGTACGTAGACACGCATCTCGCCCCAGGTCAATTCCAGCGGAAACTGGGCCGGCGTCAGCGCCAGGCCCTCCTGCGTCACGGCATCAACAAAGTCAGACCAGGTTTCGGTAGTGCCGGGGTAGCCGTTGTAGACCACGCTCAAGACGGGGATGTCGTCCGCTTGCAGCACGTCGATCAACCCGCCGACGTGGTCGGCGTCGGCATGGCTGGCAACCAGCACGTCCAGGTCCGGCACTCCCTGCGCGCGCAGGGTATCCAGCACGGTCGACCCGGCGCTGGTCCTCCCGCCGTCGATAAGCACGTCAAACCCGGCCCCGTCGCGCAGCAGCGCGGCATCCCCCTGGCCGACGTTGATGAACGTGACCGTCTGGGGAACGGCCGATTCCACCGGCCGGATGGCGAACAGGAATACCCCGACGAGGATCAGCAGGAGGGATAGAGCGGTCAATTTACGGGCAAGCATGAAATTATTATAGATGGGAGCTCGGGTAGGATTCACATCTCAACACATTTGCAAACTCGCTCCCCAGTGTAATGTACCAGTGCAGGGGGTTGAGCGTACAATACAGTTATGCAACTGCCTACCCACTTCGTCACCGGCGTCTTGATCGATAAACTGGTGCGCGGGCTGCACCTGCCCCCGCCCGCCGGAGCGCTGACCACCGCCGCGGCCTGCTACCTCTCCCACGGCGTGCTGGATAAGCTGGCCCGCGCCACTTACCACCCACCCGACCCGCTGGACGACCCCTTCTGGAAAGGCTACCACCACCGCGTCCTGCCGGCCTTCACCTGGTTCAACGTGCTGTGGTTCGGCCCGCGCCACTGGTTCGCCATGCTGTGCTCGGCCCTGCCCGACCTGGATTGGGTGGTGCGCGGGCTGACGCGGCGCTACGACTGGAGCATCCCCGGTTGGGAAAAGCCCATCCTCAACGAGGGTCTGCACGCCGCGCTGGATCAGATCCCGCTAGTCAGGCGCTTGAACGATCTGCCCGACCTGCGCCACGAGCGCAAAGGCGTGCTGGTGGAGGCCGGGCTGGTGACGCTGGTGCTGGCGGCAATCGTCCTGCTCGATTGCAAAAGCCGGAAACGCTAAGAGCGTATCCCAATAAAATATTGACCTATTGTGCGGCTACACCGCACAATAGGTCAATAAAAAACCATAGCGACTATGCGTTTTCGAGCGCGCCGTATTCCTTGAGCATCACCAGATTCTGGACGGCCCCCCAGCCGCGCCATTCCGCTTCGACGGCCGGGCTGACCGGCGTCCAGCCAATCGGCCAGCCGCCGTCCGGCATCTGCGCTGCCTTGAGAGCTGCCAGGTCAGCGCGGATGACCTCGTCGGCGAACAGGCGGCGGCAGAAGGCGCGCGGGTTGGGCGCCCAATCCAGCGGGAATTTCAGGTAGCCCGCCTGGCTGCGGTCATAAGCCACAATACCCGGTTTATGAATGCGCGCGGCAATCCGCTCCAGCTCGCGTTGCGCATCTTCGCGCTCGGGGGCGTTCACCAGGTAGGCGATCATCGGCAGCAGGTCGTGGTACTGTTCGGTCTGGCTGGCGGGGATTTCCTTCCAGCAGAAGGCTTTAGCCCTCTCCACCCAGGGGTGCTGCACGCCGGACTTGATCAGCAAGCCAGCGATCGCGGCGGTGGGGTTGAGCGCCGCGGGCGGGTTCTCGCCGGTCTCCCACCAGGGCACGCATGGGTAGCGCTTGACCTCAGTCAGGGTGAAGGGCACGCCGCCCTCCGATGTGGTGATGCTGGTGAGGAATTCGCACGCCGGCAGGATCAGCTCGACCTGCACGGCTGGGTCCTTGAAGCATGCCAACCTGGTCGAGGAACTCGAGGGTGTGCTGCACGTCCACAGGCGTCGAGCCGGGGTAGCGCTTGTCCGGCTCGAGCGCGTTGCCGAAACCGCCGTCCTGGTTCTGGTAGGCCTTTAGCGCGCTGACCACCTCGCGGGCTGAGCCGCCGAGGAAGAAGAAGGCGAAGATGCGCTTCTCGAGCAGGCGGGCGTTTTTCCAGATGAAGTCTTCGGCGCGGGAGAATAAACTGGTATCCATTGGCGGTTCCTGATGTAGATATTTTGTTCTATCTATTATATACTGGCAGGCGAATGATTACAACAGTCTATCACCGTAATTTTTATCACAGAAATTATTTCGCTTGGAATAAAAATGGTGCAGCCCAACCCATAGGGTCCAAAGCGAGGCGACTGCACCTTACCCATTACTACTTCTTGAAGAACCGCATCTGATACAGCCCGTGAGCCAGTCCTTGCTTATACGCCTCGCGCATGCCAGGAGGGGTAAAATCCGGATAATCTTCTGCTTCGTCTATTAGCGCGAAGATACATTGAAGGTCATATTTCACCCGGCACAGTTCTAGCGATTCGCCTGCTTGCAATACCCAGGATGGCCTCCAGTCACCATCCAGCGGCATGCCCACACTACCGGCATTGCAGATCAGCTTTGGCCCTACCCGGCGGATGAACGGCACATGGGAATGCCCCGAAAATGAGCTTTTCAATCCTCGTGTCTCAAGCAGGCTCAGCAGCTGTTCGAGGGCATCGCCGTGAATGTCCGGCATAACGCTTTCATAATGGTGCATGATGGCTTTATACCTGGGGTCTACGCCGGGCTGCACGGTAGGAGCCAGGCGGGCAACGGGTAAGTCGTGTACCATCAAGGTGTCGCCCCGTATGATCACTTCAGGCAGCGAGTGAAGCCAGGCCAGGTCGGCGGACGACAGGCGCGACTGGATCCACTTCAACAGGAGAAGGAGGCTGGGATAGAAGGACTCCTTCGCGAACGGAAACTGGTCCAGGTCTTGGGTGAGCGTATATTCCTCTCCGTTCCCCCGGATTGCCACCAGTTCTATCCTCTGGCGAGCCGCCCAGGAATGCAGTAGATCGAGGCACCCGTGCGGATCCACCCCGTTGATGATGTCGCCCAGAACAAACAACTGCCCACAACCCTGGGCTTGCACATCGCCCAAAACAGCTTCCAGGGCCGGGGTGTTGCCGTGAATATCCGAAAGAAAAGCAGCTTTGATCTGAGGCATCGTCATTATTTGTATCTCCAATTATGAAGTGAAATGGCTTTTACAACCACTGATGCACGAATCAATTGTAAAACATCCACCCGATGACTCAGATTTGACCGACAACTGGCTAACGATTTTAATGGTTTTATCACAAGACAGGTTCATTTATTCTATCTACATTTCTCGAAGATAGTCCAGTTTCCAGACCCTAACGGTTTTCCTCAACCTTAGTATCTATCCAAAAAATGATTTTTTGTTGTAAATTTGTGCGGCTACGCCGCACAAATTTACAACAAAATTAATTTTAGGATAGGTTCTTAGGGTCTTCTTTATTAGACCCCTTGACAGCCTCAAAAAATCCATGATAAACTCAGTCCAGGAATACAAAAAAGCGATGTTTTACTTGATCAGTCCTGCTGCACTCCTCAACCTGACCGCCAATGCCGGCGGCGTTGGTGTTTCCTTGTCGGAGTGCGCCTGCTGATCGAATAGCTACACGAAGTAGTTTCCGGCCGCGGCGCGCTCAAGCCCGCGGCCGTTTGATTCTCCCCTTCTCCACCCCATCACCGGCCCGGGCGACGCCCTCGGCCGGTTTTGTGTTTATTGACTTTTTGGTTAAAATTGAGGTGTACCATGTCTATTCTTACCGCTGACAACCTGGGTGTTTCTTTCGGCGCCTTCGATCTCTTTCGCGGCATCTCGGTCAACATCGCCCCGGATAGCAAAATCGGCTTCATTGGGCCAAACGGGGTGGGCAAAACCACTCTGCTGCTGATCCTGGCCGGGATCAATCCAGCCCACCACCGGGCGAGTCAACATCGCCCGCGGGCGGGGCATCGGCTATCTGCGCCAGGAGGCGGTCGAGGCTTTCGCCGACCGCGACAACACCGTTTACAACGAGATGCTGACCGTCTTCACCGATCTGCAAGCTCAGCAGGCGCGCCTGCACGCGCTGGAAGACGAAATGGCTTCCGGCAGCTTTTCCGATGAGCTGCTCGAGGAATACGGACGCCTCCAGGAGGCTTTCGAGCACGCCGGCGGCTACGAATACGACCTGCGCATCCAGCAAACTCTCGAAGGGCTCGGGCTGGGCAAAAAAGCCTGGCACATGCCGCTCAATCACCTCTCCGGCGGGCAGAAGACACGCGCCCTGCTGGCGCGCCTGCTGCTGGAAAAGCCCGACTTGCTCATGCTCGACGAGCCGACCAACCACCTCGACATCGAAGCCGTGGAATGGCTAGAGCGCATCCTGCGCGAGTGGGAAGGCGCCGTGCTGATCGTCAGCCACGACCGCTTCTTCCTCGACAATACCGTCAACACCATCTGGGAGATGACGCGCGGCGGGATCGAGGTCTTCTCCGGCAACTACAGCGCCTACCTGCTGCAGCGCCAGGAGCGTTGGGAATATTACGAGCGCGTCTTTACCGAAGAAGAAAAGCCCGCCTGCCGAACGAGGCGATTACGTCCAGCGCAACTGGGTGCGCGCCAGCACGCACGCCCAGGCCTTGGGCCGCTTGCGCCGCCTCAGCCGCGATCTGGCAATCGTGGAAAATTTCGGCATCATGGCGCTGCGTAGCGGGAAGAAATGGTCGGATATGAATACGGATACAATCCGCGGCTCCGACCGCCCGCTGGATGTGATCGACGCGATCCGCAAGGTCAACGCCATCTCCATGCCGTCCGGCCGCCCCCCGGCGATCCGCCCGCGGCTGTCCGGCGAGCACACCAGCGGCACACTCGTCCTGCGCGCGCAAAACGTGACCATCGGTTACCCAAGGCACGCGCTCTTCACCATCCAGAACCTGGAACTGCGCCGGGGCGAGTGCGCCGCGCTGATCGGCCCTAACGGCAGCGGCAAGACCACCTTCCTCAAGGTGCTCCTCGAACAGCTCGAGCCGCTCAAGGGAGAGCTGCGCCCGGGAGCCAGCCTGAAGATCGGTTATTTCGCCCAGGCGCACGACGGATTGGACGGCGACCGCTCGGTTCTGGATGAGCTGCTCAGCCGCAAGGAAATGGACAGCGAGAAGGCGCGCAATCACCTGGCGCAGTACCTGTTCCGCGGCGAGGACGTCTTCAAGCCGGTCAGCGCCCTCTCGGGCGGCGAGCGCGCCCGCCTGGCGTTAGCCATCCTGGCACTGGAGGGGTCGAACTTCCTGCTCCTCGACGAGCCGACCAACCACCTGGATATCCCCGCGCGCGAAGCGCTGCAGGAAGTCCTCGAGAACTACAACGGCACGATCCTGCTCGTCTCGCACGACCGCTACCTGATCGACCGGCTGGCGACGCACATCTGGGAGCTGCGCGGCGGAAAGTTGACCACGTTCCAAGGCAGCTACCGCGAGTTTATCTTGCGCCGCTCCGCCGGCAGCCCGTCATCCCCGGCGCGCCAGGTGCTCCTGCGGCCTAAGCCGATGGTGCGCGACAACAGCAAGGAGACGCGCCAGCGCACGCTGTCGCTCAGCCTGCTCGAGGATAAAATCCGCGATCACGAGGCGACCATCCAGCGCCTGTCCTCTGAGCTGCAGCACGCCGGTGACGCGCAGAATTTCGAGCGCGCGCACAAGGTGAGCTGGCAGATCGCCCAGACCCAGGCCGCCCTGGATCAATTGATGGGGGAATGGGAAAAATTAGCTGTTTAAACACAAATCCAGGCGGCGCTTCGCGCCGCCTGGTTTGTGTTTATTAACTTTGTACGATCCTGACCTGCCCCATCAGCCCCCACGGCCAGAGGACGTATTCCGGGGTGAAGGTTTCATCGGTGCGGCGGAAGGAGCGCCAATCCGTCCAGCCCTCGTGCTCTGGGGCGCGGTGCAGCGGGCCGAGCATGTTGCGCGGGCTGCCCACCACCTCGATGTCCACCTTGTTGGCTCCCGGCACGAGCAGCGCGGTGATGTCCAATCCGTTGGCCGAGCGCCAGGGAATGTGCCCGGCGGGTTTGCCGTTGACGTGCACCGCCACGTCCACGGCGGAGTGCGCGCCCAGGTAGACCCGCGCGCGTTTTGCCCGCCTGGTAATCCAGGCTGCCGTGGTAGATCATGCTCCCGGCGTAGTGCGGGTAGCCTTGCCCGGTCCAGTCGCTAAAGTGCAGGCGCGCCGGCTCGTCGATGATCTCGCGCGCCAGCGACACGCCAAAGTCACCCAGCAGGTAGCAGTCTTCCAGTTCCATGTAATTGGTATAGGCGCAGGCCAGCACCAGCTCGTTCTGCCCGGCCTTCAGGCGCGGCAGGGCCACGCGAATCATGGCGCGGTCCAGATACCAGCCCGCGACCGTGTTCTGCACCGACTTCGCCCGTTCAGCTTGACCTTGAAGCGGTCGGCGCTTTCCAGCAGCAGGTAAACCGGCTCAGCCGGCACGTCCCGCACCTGGAAGGTAAAGCGCAGCTCCAGACCGCGCGCCGTCGTTGGGGTGCGCCTTGAGCGCCCAGCGGTAGCGCTGCGGCAGGCCGTTGTAGTAGTTCGAGCGCATGCCGAGCTGCTTGCGCAGGGCGTCCTGCGCGCGCCAGACCTCGCTCTCCGCCGACCAGGCCCCGTCTTCCATGCGCCACTGGCACATATCCAGGGTGAGCACGTTCGGGTCGGTGCGCGTGAACCCGGTCGTTGGGCCGATGAATTGCGCGCTATCCTCGAGCCGGTGCCGCAAGGCCACCGTCTGCAGGAGTACCTCGCCGGGCTCCTGTACGGGCGCGCCTGACGGATCGATCACATACAGGCGCGATCCTGCCGGATCGAAAACTGCCTGGAAGTGCAGCAGCCCGCCGTGCTCCACGGCAGGCAGGGCGCGTACCTCGCCGGTCAAGCGGGTCCCACTCTTCCAGCCGCCCCAGGCCGTTGGCGCCGCCCTGCAGTGCCACCTCCAGCGTGTACTCGTTGTGGCGGTCGTTATTGACGATGAAGTAGGCCTGCCTGCCGTCGATATCGCGCTGCATCACCAGCATCCGCGCGGCTTGCTGACCCTGCGAGGTGACCAGCGACACACGCCGCGGAAGGATCGCATCGAGTGCACCGTTGAGCTGCGCAGGACCGTCCAGCACGCTCATGCCGGGCTTGCGCCATAACGCCTCCAGGCGGGCGTCCGTCTGGGCCTCGATCCACTCCGGCAGCGGGTTGAAGGCCAGCAGCCTGCCGCCCGCATCCAGGAAGCGCCCCAGCAGGTCGACCGTGGAAGCCAGCAGCGTGCGCGTTCCGGGCGGGATCACCACCACACGGTAAGGCGCGCGACCGACAAACAGTTCAACGCCGTCCACCCTGGCATCCGAGGCCAGGATTTGCTCGTCGCCGAAGTCGAAGTCGTAATGCGTGGCGAGCTGCGCCTGGACGAATTCGTTCAGGCGGTCGCCGTAAGCATTGACCGCCGCCGTGCGCTCCTCGCCCTCGCCCAGCATCGCCCAGCCCGTGGATACCGGATGGATCATCAGCACGTCGCGCACGGCGTGGCCTTCACTCAGCACACTGCCCACGCGGGCGAAATAATCCTCGACCACGCCGTTGTACTTCCACCAGGTGGTGTTGTAGTTGAACGCGGGGGGATAATCGCGCTTGCGGCAGCCGCGCAGCGAGTAGAGCGCCAGGTGCTGGCAGCGTAAATTCACCCCCAGGACGTACTGCCAATCGCCGTTCCACTTCTGCCCCTCGAAGGTGAACTCCCAGCCAGAACAGCCGTACGTCTCGGAGAGGACGCGCGCCCGGTCGAACTGGTTAGCCACGCTGCTGCACTGCTTGATGGTGATGAACTCGTGATTCTGCTCGGTGAGCATGTCGATCCCAGGCACCTGCTGGTGGCGGTAGTGCGGCATGATCGCCCCGCCGCACAGCGTGCCCTGGCCCATCTCAGCCTCGTTGAGGAAATGCCCGGTGAAGGCCAGGCCGTGCTGCTCGCACCACTCCCCCAGTTGCTTGGAGTAGGCCTCGGTGAAGCGCTGGCTGATCGTGTACCAGTAATCGTGGCGCGCCCTGGCGGCGCTTTCGCCATCGTAAAAGAGCCAGGGCAGGACCATCAGCAGATCGTAGCCGCGCCGCTCGCGGAAGAAATCCGGCAGGCCGTCTGTCCAGGGCAGCCCGCGCCGCCCGCCCGGCGAATGGTGACTCTGGATATTCGGCTCGTCCGTGAAAATGCCCGGCACGGCTTTGCCAAACTGCTCGCCGACCTCCCGGTTATAGGCTTCATAGGTGATATCGATGAAGGCCGCCACCGAGTCGGGGTTGAGGTTATCGGAGTAGGCGTCGTCGTTGAACCACTCGCTCGCCCCGGAGACCTCGCGGCGCAGGACCAGGCAGGTCTCGCCGGACAGCAGGGTATCCTGCGGCCCGGACAGGCGGCGCAGGGCCTGGATGGTCTGCCCGTCATCGACAAGCTGGGCGGCGAAAAGCGCCAGCGCCTCCCCGGCATCTTCCGGGAATTGAGCGCAGGCCTCCAGCGTGACTGTCTTGGCGCGGAAGGCGTCCCCGCCGCGCGCCGGGACCAGCCCGCCGGCGTAACCGGAAGGCCAGCGGTCCTCGTCATACAGCCAGGCATTCATGCCCGTCTCAGCCGCCGTTTTAACCGTCTCGCGGATGCACTCAAGCCAGTCCGCACCCATGTACAGCGTCTCCAGCCCCTCGCGAGAGTGCATGAAGAAACCGCCCATGCCGTGGGCTTTCATGTCGATGACCTGGCGAACCAGTTCTTCCACGCGCAGGCGGTCGTTCCACGACCAGAACGGCGCGCCCCGGAATGATGTGGATGGTGAATTGAATTCCTTGCGAAGTGAGTCCATTTACCGCCTGTTTCTCCCTCCCCCTCGCCTTCTCGCTCCTGTGAAAGTTGAACCCCTGGCTTCCGGCTTGCCCGCCCTGCTGGTGGAAGGCCTGGGAGCTTCCGCGTCCGGCGGGATCAGCACCGCGTGAAAGGTTTCCTGGTAGAAATCGTCCAGCAGCATCGCCAGCAGGCTGGATTCATCTTCGCTCTCACTCAGGCTGCGCACGAGGGGGAAGAAACGCTGCATCCGTTCGGCTTGCAGCTTGTCTCGCCCACGCAGGCGTGCCTCCAGCAGCGAAATGACGCGCTCCGAAACGATCCGCTCGACGTCTTCGTCGGTTGGCAGCGGGCGCTCCTGAAAGGTGAACGAGAACTGGCGGCTGATGCGCGTCAAGGCTGATTTCTCGCCCAGGTTGACCAGCATGACCGCCGTTCCGCTGGCCCCCGCCCGCCCGGTGCGCCCGGCGCGGTGGATGTAGGCCTCGGGGTCTTCGGGAGGCTCATACTGAAACACGTGCGTCAGCTCGGGCAGGTCGATGCCGCGCGCCGCCACGTCCGTGGCCACCAGGAAGCGCAGCGTGCCTTTGCGCACGCGTTCCATCACCTTTTCACGCGTCTGCTGCGGAAGATCGGAGGTGAGGTCGTCGGCGTCGTAGCCAAAGCGCTGCAGAACGGCGGTGACGTACTCCACGCGCGCCTTGGTGTTGCAGAAGATCAACGCGGAAGGTGGGTTTTCGATCTCGATGATGCGCACCAGGCTGCGGTCTTTGTCCATGCCCGGTACGACGTAATAGACGTGCTCGGTCTCAGTGACGTGGATGTGGTCGCTGCTCAGGTTGAGGAAGCCCGGTTTGGTGAGGAACTGGTTGGCCAGGCCGATGACCGGCAGCGGAAAGGTGGCCGAGAACATGTAGGTGCTGATGTGGAGATCGGGCAAATAGCCCTGCACGCGGCGCATGTCCGGGTAGAACCCCATCGAGAGCATGCGGTCGGCTTCATCAAAGACAAGGAACTTGAGCGCATCCAGCGACATCGAGCGGCGCAGCAGGTGGTCGAGCACGCGCCCCGGGGTGCCGATGACGATGTGCGCGCCGGCCTGGAAAGCATCCAGCTGCTCGCGGTAGCCCACGCCGCCGTACACCGCCACGCTGCGCACGCCGGTCGCCCGCCCAAGCATCTCGGCCTCGCCGGCCACCTGGTGAGCCAGCTCGCGGGTTGGCACCAGCACCAGCGCCTGTGTGCTGCGCTGGTGGGGATTGACCAGCTCAAGAATGGGGAGCAGGTAGGCCCCTGTCTTGCCGCTGCCGGTGCGCGATTGGATCATCATGTCGCGCCCGGAAAAGAGATAGGGGATCGCTTTGGCCTGCACGGGCATCAACTCGGCCCAACCGGCCAATGCCGCGCCTTCACGCAGCTTTTCAGGCAGGTCGGCCAGGGTAGCCTCGGGCAGTTCGTCCTGCACGCCGCTGCCCAATGGAGCTCGGGCATCAGGCTGGGTTACAGCCCTGGGATTCCCGGGCGCAAGTTCTGTTGGTTTTAAATCGTGATCTTCCATAGTGATCTAAGTGTACTACACAGCCGGTACCTGATGTGAGGGAGTTGGGGGAGCTTCAAGCACACAGCTTTCTTAAAGACGATTATCAAGACCAACCCCATCCCCCTGCCCCCCCCGAAGCGGGTAAAGGGGGATTTCCGTTGAAAACGGGTGATAGGAGGCGCAAAAGCGCCTCCTATCACCCGTTTTCAACGATTTACTCCCGCCCAAGACTGGGGCGGGCCGGGGTGGGGTTGATATTATTACTTTAAGAAAGGCCTGGCTTCAAGCACCAGTATCCTGTTGCTAACCCCCAATACAAAGTATAATATATAGATAATAAATATCGAATTACCTCCTGGCATTTACGGGGAAACTTCGTTATTAAGGGCATGCCTTTTTTCAGGATCGATCAAGCAGAACACAATGCGCGAAGACTTATGCAACCAGGCTGATGAATACGAGCAGTGCTATGTCCCCTCCGTGCTCGTCTATTCGACACCCCTGCTCCTCGAACGCGCCGCGCCGCGCGCCGGCGAACGCGTGCTGGATGTGGCCTGCCGCACCGGCATTACCGCGCGCATGGCCGCCCCTATGGTTGAACCTACCGGCGAAATAACCGGCGTGGACAGCAACCCGAATATGCTCTCGGTCGCCAGGCGCAGCTCTGGAAATGAGGATTTCGAGTGGATCGAAGGCCCGGCCGAGAACCTGCCCTTCAACGACCGATCCTTTGACCTGGTCTTATGCCAGCACGGGCTCGAATTCTTCGCGGACCGCCAGGCCGCGCTACGGGAGATGCGGCGAGTTTTGGATCGCGGCGGGCGCGCGGCGATCAGCGTGTGGCAGGCGCTGGATCAAAACCCCGTCATGCAGGCGGTCAATGAAGTCATCGCGCGGAATTTCAACAAACCGGTTTCTAGCCATCGCCCAGTCCTTCTCCTGCGGAGATCGTGACGAGGTGGCGGCCTGGCTGGTCAACGCGGGCTTTAACCAGATCGAAATCTACCCGGTCACCCACCCGGTGCGCTTCAAGGACACGCCGCGCTTCATCAAACTGCTCTTGCAGGAGCGCGCTGCCATTCCAGTGTACGCTCAGGTTAATACCCCGTTTATCCGAACCATCCACCAAAAAATCGCCTATGAAATCGCCTGGCTGGTGCAAAAATACACCACCAGCAACACGCTCTCCTTCAATATGAGCGCGAACATCTTCGTCGCGTACCGCTGAACTATCAGTGATTGGGAGAAAACTCTATTTCTCTATGATCCGGTCTTCGATCTCCCAGGCATGGTCGAGGATATGCCAGGCTGAACGGCGGGCAAAGTAGCGGGCTGTCCAGCGCTTTCCGCCGCGCGGGCCTTGCTCCTCCACACCCCCACGCGCGGCGCGGTCGAGGGCATCCTGCACCGCCGCACGGGTTTGTTCGAAGTCTCGCCTGGAGGTCCACGATCTCGCTTTTGGGCAGCTTCCAGGCCAGCCGCCCCAGGTAGCCCTCAGCAGATCCCAGAACATGGTCGATGATCCCGTCCAGATCACGCCCGCCGCCGCGCGGACCTCTGCTCAGTTCTTTCCCCGCTGCCACCTGGGCAGCCCGGTCAAATGCCTGCCAGCAGGCTTTCAACAGGTTCTGCAATCGAAGCAGTTCAGCCTCGTTCACCGGCTCAGAGTCGGCGGATGGGGGCAGGTCCGGCGCGCCAAAGTCGGTCGTCGCGTTCCCTGCCAACCGCTCGATCACCTCGAATGAGGAGACGTCTGTCAACTCTGGGATGCTCATCCCTGCTCGCTCGATCACTTGCATGTAGCGAGGGGCTTGATCGAACAAGGCCTGCAGCGCGTCAGCCTCGCTGCGCCCGACGCGGCACCAGCCCGGCCACTCTACCGCCCCGGCAAAAGTTCGCTTCGATCCTACCTCGAGATATACGTTGATTTTATCCACTTTCATCTTGTCTAATCATCCTTGAAACCCATTTTATGCAGGTAAAAAGAGGATCGGGCGCGCGGCGCGCCCGATCCTCTTTTTACTTCGCTTCAATCTTTGCCCAGGTATCCCGCAAGGGCACCGTCTGGTTGAAAACCAGCTGTCCCGCGCTCGAAGTTCCAGGTCGACGCAGTAGAAGCCCTTGCGTTCGAACTGGTATTGGGCGCCCGGCGCCGCCCCGGCCAGGCTCGGCTCCAGTTTGCAGCCGGTGAGGACCTTGAGCGAATCCGGATTGATGTAATCCATGAAGCTCTTGCCCTCTTCCACCCGGTTGGGATTGGGCACGCTGAACAGCCGGTCGTACACACGCACTTCCCCATCCAGGGCATGCCGCGCAGACACCCAGTGGATGGTACCCTGCACCTTGCGCCCGTCCGGCGCGTACCCGCCTCGCGTCTCGGGGTCAAATGTGCAGTGGATTTCCTCCACCTCTCCGGTCAGCGCGTTCTTGACGAAATCGACGCACTTGATGATGTAGCCGTAGCGCAGGCGCACCTCGCGCCCCGGCGAGAGGCGGAAATACTTGGGCGGCGGCGTCTCGCGGAAATCGTCCCGCTCGATGTAAAGCACCTTGGAAAAGGGCACCTTGCGCGTCCCGGCAGAGGGATCCTCCGGGTTGTTGATCGCTTCCAGTTCCTCTTCCTGGTCTTCGGGGTAGTTTTCCAGCACCAGCTTGACCGGGTCGAGCACGCCCATCACCCGCAAGGCATGCTTATTCAGATCCTCGCGCACGCAGTGTTCGAGCAGCGCGATTTCGATCAGGTTGTCGTTCTTGGCCACCCCGACCTGGTCGATGAAATTGCGCACCGCTTTGGATGAATAGCCGCGCCGGCGCATTCCGCACAGCGTGGGCATGCGCGGGTCATCCCAACCGCGTACATGCCCGCTTTCGACCAGCTGCTTGAGGAAGCGCTTGCTCAGGATGGTGTAGGTCATGTTGAGGCGCGCGAACTCGATCTGGCGCGTCTTGAAGATGCCCAACTCCTCGATAAACCAGTCGTACAGCGGGCGGTGGTCCTCATAGGCCAGGTCGCACAGCGAATGCGTCACCCCTTCGATCGAGTCAGACTGCCCGTGGGCGAAGTCGTACATCGGGTAGATGCACCACTTGCTGCCGGTGCGGTGGTGCTCCGGGCTGTGCAGGATGCGGTACATCACCGGGTCGCGCAGGTTGATGTTGCCGGAGGCCATATCGATCTTGGCGCGCAGGACGCGCGCGCCGTCCGGAAATTCACCGGCGCGCATGCGCTGGAAGAGGTCCAGGTTCTCCTCGACGGAGCGATTGCGGTAGGGGCTTTCCTTGCCCGCTTCGGTCAGCGTGCCGCGGTACTCGCGGATCTGCTCGGCGCTCAGGTCGTCCACATAGGCTTTGCCTTTTTGGATCAGGCGCAGGGCAAACTCGTAGAGCTGGTCGAAGTAATCCGAGGCGTAATACTCGCGGTCTTCCCAATCGTAACCCAGCCAGCGGATATCTTCTTTGATCGCGTCGACGTATTCGACATCTTCTTTGACCGGGTTGGTGTCGTCGAAGCGCAGGTTGTACTTGCCGCCAAAGGCCTCGGCGGTGCCGAAATCGATGCAGATGGCCTTGGCGTGGCCGATGTGCAGGTAGCCGTTCGGCTCGGGCGGGAAGCGCGTGCGCACCGAGGTGAAGCGCCCCGTGCGCAGGTCTTCCGCGACCGCGTCGAGGATGAAATTACTGGAGACTGCCGCAGAATCATTCGTCATAATTACGGTCCTCTTAGACACCTTCCTAAGAAAATATCTTTCTTCATAATGATATCTTGAGGTGGGTCGCGAAACCGCCCAAAATCAACATTCGAGAATTATATTCTGTAACTGGTGAAGATATAAGAAGAAAGCACCCTTATCAAGCGGGGGTGCTTTCATCAACAGGCTGAGGGCAAAGGATTCGAACCTCTATATACACATCCAGAGTGTGCAGTCCTGCCGTTGGACGAGCCCCCAAATCTTTTTGCGAGAGGAGATTGTATCATGGTCATTTAGCATGTCCAGATTGATGAGATCATCACGCGCGTAAAGGTTATGCGTCCTTCCCCGGCGCAGGGTCGAAGGAGATGACGAAGGTCGTGCCCTCGGCCTTTCCCGGCCGATTCGCCGAGATCATCCCGCCCTGCGAGGTCACCAGCGCCTTGCAAATCGCCAGCCCGAGCCCCATTTTGCCGGCATTCCCCCCGCGCGCGTTGTCGGCGCGGTAAAAGCGGTCGAACACGTACGGCAGGTCTTCCGCATCGATGCCCGAACCGCTGTCGCTGACCCGCAGGTGAACGCGGTCATCCACTCACCGCGCTGAGCTTAATCCTGCCGCCATCGGGCGTGTAGCGCAGCGCGTTATCGACCAGGTTCTTGAGCACCTGCAGCATGCGGCTCTCATCCACCAGAATGGCAGGTAAAAGCTTCGGCAGCATCCAGCGCCAGTTCCACCCCCTGCCGGGCCGCGATCGGCTGGTAGGTTTGGTAGACCTGCTCCAGCAGCGCGGCCGGCTGCACCGGCTGGACCTGGATATCCAGACCGCCGGCTTCCACCTGCGTCAGGGTGCTCAAATCGCTCACCAGGCGGCGCAGGTGGCCGATTTCGGTCTTGATGATCTCAATCCGCTGCGGGGTGAGGGTCACTTCGCCCTCTTCCAGCATCTCCATGTAGCCGGAGATGATCTGCAGCGGGGTGCTCAGGTCATGGGTGATATCCGCGGTCATGCGCTTGCGCTGCTGGTCAGCCTGGACCAGGTCGGCGCTCATCTGGTTGAACGTGGCGGTGAGCTGACCCAGCTCATCCTTTGAGGTGACCGGAACCTGCTGCTGCAGATCGCCGCTTGCCAGCGCCTGCGAGGCTTTGGTCAGCCGCCGGATCGGTTTGAGCAGCCCGTTGGCGAGCAAGAAACCCATCCCCACCGCGCCCAGCACGCCGGCCAGGGCCGCCAGCCCAATCGCCAGGGTGATGCGCTGGAGAAAAACCTGTTCTTCGGCGCTGAGCTTGAACTGGAATTTGGTGTCCGGCAAGATCCAGGCAATCGTCTGCCCGTCCACCTCCACCGGGATGGCCTCCTGGATCATCTCCGCCGGCACCGTCTGCCCAACATCAAAACCAAACGTGGGAATCAGGGCGCGGTAGCTGGTATCCACCAGCCCATGCACGCCGCGAATATCGCGTTTCTCTGGAGGTCGGATTGTTGTATCCGGCTGGATCGGGTGCCAGGACGAGGTGGAGTCGACTGGTTGTAGTAATCAAAAAAGCCATCCATCGTGCCGTTATTGGTGTAGTAAGTATTGCCGATTTCTTAATAAGGCAGTTTGCTCTTCTACCACCAAATTCATCAGAGACTGCCCGGAGGTCAGCCAGACGACCGCCGATACCACCAGCACCGTGGTCAATGCCACCGCCAGGTAGGAAAGGATCAACTTGCTCTGCAGCGAGCGCCTCATGCCGCCGGCCTCCACGAAGCGGTAGCCGATCCCGAACACGGTTTCGATATATAGGGGTTGGTCCAGGTCGTCCTCCAGCTTCAAGCGCAGGTTGCGGATGTGGATCTTCAGGGTGGCTTCAGAGCCGCTGTAGCCATTCTCGATCAGGCGCATACTCAGCGCGGCCCGCCGAACCACCTGCCCGGGCGACTGCATCAGCACCTCCAGGACCAGGAACTCCAGCGGGGTCACATCCACCCCCGGCCTTGCTTTTTCACCTCGTGCTTGCCGCGATCAAGCGAGATATCGCCGATGGCCAGGCGCGGCTCGTTGGTCACTACCGGCAGCCGAGCGGCGCAAGACGGCGCGCATGCGCACCAGCAGCTCGCGCAGCCGGAAAGGCTTGGTGATGTAATCGTCCGCGCCCAAATCAAAGCCGCGAATGATGTCTGCTTCCTGCTGCTTGGCGGTGATCATGATCACCGGGGTGCTCGATTCGCGCCTCAGGTGGCTGATGAACTGGTAGCCGTCCATATTGGGCATCATGATGTCCAGCAGGATCAGGTCTGGTCGGATTTGTGCAACAACTTCCAGCGCCTCACCCCATCGTAGGCGGCCAGCACCTCAAAATCCTGGCTGGCAAGGAAATCGCTCAGCAGCACCTGCACGTTTCTCGTATCGTCGACGACCAGAATTTTACGCGTCATAAGATTATTATAGCCATTCTGTAATCTCAGCCATGAGGCGAGTCCTGAATATCAGGTTATGTGAGGCTCGCCCTCACATCACCTGATATTCGATTCAAACCAACCCGGCGTCTTCTTTGCCAATCACCACCAGCTCATGCTCGCCGTTATCCAGCCAGCCTTCTTGAGTCGGATCGTCATAATAGACCTTCAAATCGGCGATATCGCGTAAAAAGTCGACTTTCCCGATCACGACGCGCTTGATCTTCAAGCCGGTGCGCGCTTCCAGGTCAGCTTAGAGTTCCGCGCGGCGTTCAGGCCGGATCAGTTCGATCTTCTCGTAGACAATCCGCTTGGAGGACTCGTAGTGGAAGCCCCATTCTTTTTCCAGCACGAGCATGATCGCCAGGATCACCGCGTTGGCCGTCACAAGCTGCGGCCAGATGCGAGAGTTCCCAGCCGCGGAATTCATCACCGGCAGCGCGGCAATGATGAACAGGTAGGTCATCTCCCGGATCGGGAATGGGGTCGGTGCGGTAGCGCAAAATGCAGAAAATCGCGAACAGGCCAAAACCTACCCCAATCCCGATCTCAATGCTGGTCAAGAAACTCAAGACGAAATAGATAACGGTGTTGAAAGCCAAAAAGGTAAAAACGTAGCGTTTGTTGTGGGTCGATGGGTAATAGATAAACCGCACCAGCAGCATCGCGACCAGAAAATTGAAACCAAAACTCAAGCAAAACTGCTTAACTCACTCATAATAAACTCCTCCAGCCATTCTTTCGATCTCCAACATCTTGGGTTTCAAGGCGTTTTTCTTGACCTGGTCGTAAAGCATGGAAACCCCGATGCAGTATTTGCTAAATCCCTGCGGGCGAATCTTCTGATCGTGCATTTGCGCCAGAAAAGGGTGATCGTCCCTGTCCGAGTCCATCTTCACCTCGGCAATCGCGATGCCGGTCAATTGAACGGCCCGGTCGGGCGTTTAAAGGCCAGGTCAACGTCCAGGGTCACCCGCTCGCAGCATTGCATGCTCACCAGGGTGATGCGCGCGAAGGTATTCCAGATTTTCGGCTCCAGCGCCCGGCTGTCGTAAGGAAAGACGCCGTGCAGCCAGTTTTCCGCTTCCAGCGTCATTTGGACTACCGGCAGGTTGCGTGGAGATGCGCTCTTTGATCGTGCGCCCTTTGTTGGTTTTGTGCTTTACCTCGAGAAACGAGCGGCGCGAATCGGTGTACTCGCGGCTGCGCACCTTGTAGCGGTCTGACCGCTCGTTGACATGCAGGTTATACAGGTCAAAATTCGGCGTGTCGAAATACAGTGTCCGGTAATGGTTGAGCCGCTGCCCCGCGACCGAGAGAATGCGGTAATCATGCTGAAGGGCTGCCAGCGCTTGCAGGAGCTGGTCTGTGGACAAAACAAACTTGGTGTCGGTGCGGTTGAGCAGCGCCACCGCGTCCATTTCCTTCAAGCTGATGGGGGCATACTCCCTGGTCAATGCCGCCAGCCCACCTGGATGGGCGCGCGGAACCCGAGACCGGTTCCGGCAGAGCCAATTGAAGTTCAGATTGATCTTGATTAGTTATTGTCTTCCACGATGTGTGGTTCATACCGATTCTCCTGCGGGCGCTCGTTCACCCTTGTACTTACCGATGATACCTTTGGCCAACCGGCGAGTGGTTTATTTCTTGTATAAGCGCCTGAGCGGCGGGCGGCCAGCGGAGAAACACCGAGGTGCTGCCGGCTTCAGCACCTCGCTTCCCACAGGACGTTAAGGCCGGTTCCTGCCAGCCGTGCCGATCATCGTCGTAATGCTGGAAACCGTGAAGCTGGTGTACTGCTCGCCGGGGGTATAGCTGCCTTCCTGGTAGTAGCCGTCGATCTGCGTGCCGGTTGAACTGCCGCCCAAATAAACCTCATAGGTTTCGCCGGTTGACCAGCTCCGGCGAGGAGAACGCAAGCGACTGGTAAGTTTTTCGTGGGCGCAAAGGTGAGGATATCCTCACCCTGGCTGTTTTGAATATGCACCAGGGTTCCTGCCGGTTGAGTCGCTTGAAATTGATCAAGACGGAGTTCTGGCTGGAAGACCCGCTCGGAGCCTGCGCCATGCCTGAGCTGCCCGCCGCGACGATCATGCCGCCCGCTGGTACGAAGGATGCGTCATAATCCAGCGCCCCATTCATCTGCTCGGTTGGGCCGTTGACCAGGACAATCCCACCCGTCATCTCGATCGCGCCGTTGACGTCAATCCCATCCCCGGCGGCTTCGACCAAAATCGTTCCGCCGTTGATATACAGGTAGTAATCTCCGGTATAGGTAAAGGTATCCTGTCCAGGGCCTCCGCCTTGCCCGGGTCTTCCCACCCGGGTCCATTCCAGAACCATCATTTCCCCCGGCGACATTGATCCCATCGTCACTCGCGACAACATGGATATTTCCAGCGCCGATCGGTGATCACCGCGCTTTCGATCCCTTCATAGGATTCGGCAATCTGAATGTCACCCCCGTTGATGACCAGGCTGGCATCCGCATGCATGCCGTCATCCCCTGAAGCAATCGTAAATGTACCCCCATTGATCACCAGGCTCCCATTCGAGTGGATCGCATCGTCTGGAGAATTGATGTTAAAGGTTCCGCCGTCGATGTTTACACTGATCCCACCCGCGATTTCTTTCAGCGAGGTGGTTCCATCGACTCAGGCCGGAACTACCCCCGGCCACGTTGAGGGTAAACTCGCCATCCACGATGATCACATCCGTGACGGCATCCATGGCATCTCCGCCGGAAGTGATATTGATCACGCCGTTCTCAATCGAGATGTATCCCTTGGTGGCGTCGTCCTCGTTATCGGATTTCAATCCGTCGCCCTGAGAGGTAATGCTGATATTCCCGTCCTTGATCACCAGGTAATCTTTACCCCGCATACCGTCATCCGCCGCGTTGACCGTGATCGTCCCGCTGGCGATGAGAGGCCGTCTTTGCTGGCGATGCCGTCATAGCTATTGCCATTCACGATCAGCGAACCATTCCCGTAGATGGTCAGGTCTGCCATGCTGAAGATGGCCGCGTTGGGCGCGTCTTCCACTGTGTCATCGAGCGTGTAGTTGGCCCCGTCCGAGACGGTATTCACGCTGTTGTCAGCCAGAATGAGGACCACCTCATCCGCCTCGACCACATAAATAGGCGCGCTGGTTGAACTCTGCAGATCGACGCCGTTCAGGATCAGCCTGACGGTTTCTTCATCCATGGTGTTGACAATGATTTGCCCATCTTCCAGGGAGCCGCTGAGGCTGTACGTCCCGGCTGACGTGATCGTGACTGTGCTGCCCTCCACGGTAACACCAGCCCCATCCACGCTGATCGAATCACCGTTCAAAACGATGGGGATCTCCGCGGCGCTGTCCCAAACGTAATCCTCGGCATCATCATGCACCGTGCTGTTCTCAGCCAGCACCTCGGTGACCGTAGCAGCTTCCGAGTTGGTGCTGAGGCCGACACGCGACGCTTGAGTTTTGGTCTGCTGGGTAATGCTGACGGTTTCTGCCGGGATGCCTGAACAAGCGATCAGAGCAAAGGCCAAAATTGCCGGCATGATTAATTTGAAAAACTTTCTCATCTCTATCTCCTGTGAGTGAATAATTTCCTTATAGGCGCAATCAAACTCAACATACGCCTGCTAGATTGTCTTGATTGTATGAAAACAGATTGAGCACAGGGTATAGATTTGGTATAGACTGACTGCACGCAGATACAAGAAAGGCGGGTGCAATGCACCCGCCTTTCTTGTATCTGCTTCTCTTTCTGACTTAGCGATCCATATTTTTTGGGGCCGGAATTAAATTTATCGTCAGGTGGTGATCCTTCACCGGGGATTACCTCTGGTTGGATGGGGAGCAGCCTGTCTGCCTCCCAGCCGCCGGCGAATGCCGTAGAGAAAAACACCCAGCAGGGCCAGGATCGCGCTGCTGAGGAAAATCCCGCGGAAACCGGCCAATTCGATCAAGCGTCCGGCGCCAAAACCGACGATGCTTCCGCCGGCCGCCATGGCGATCGTAAACACCGCGGTGACCGAAGTGCGCCAGCGCGGCTGCACCGACTCTTGCCCAAACAGGTTGCGGGCAGTGCCATTAAAATTGGCAGCCAGGTTGAACAAGATAAATCCTACGGCAGCGACCCCTGGCGCTTGGTATCAACGCGATGAAAATGGCACATCCCGAGATGAGCAAGTAACCAACGGACATGGTCAGGCCAGACCCCCAACGTTTTAAAGCAAACGGCAGGATCGGGGATAGAAAGAAAGGCAGCAGGCGGGCAATCGCAAAAATCGTTCCGATCAGGGTATCCGAGACAAGCAAATCATCAGCCAGGTAAACATTCAGAAACATTTGCAGCGCATTTTCACTGCCAAGCTGCACCACAAACAAGATGCCCAGGAAAATGAGCATACCGATGGGGGCAGCCTCGCGCGAAACACTGTTTCGTTTCCTTTACCACAGGCGGGTCGGGCCGGGATTTTAGCAGCAACAGCACCGAACCCAGGTAAGCAGGGATGGCAAGCCACATCACAGCATTATAAGCACTGGCTTCAGTCAATCGACCGGAGAACAGACTCGATCAGGAAACCCGGTAAAATCCCCGCCGCGAGGCTGCCCACGAACGCCATCAGGGCAAATAATGCTGACATAAAAGTGAAGGCCAGGTTGCGGTCTTTTTCCGAGGCGATCGCCATAAGGTATGGAACGGCATTCACCAAAATAAGCGCGGCCCCGATCCCTATCAGGCCGTTACTCAGAAACAGCCCCGGCGCCCAGGCAGGGCTGGGGAAGCCACGCCACACTCAAGAAACAAGCAAGGGCGAGTATAACGACGACATAACCCGCGATCAGGCTGTTGCGCAGTCCAAAGCGCGTACCGATAAAACCTGCGGAAGCGCGGCAAATACCCAGACGATTTGCCCGCTCCCATTTAGATTGCCCAGGAAAGAGAAATCGAACCCCAACTTCAAGACATAGAGATTCATCAAAACAGCATTGATCCCGAGTACGATCAGCCCAATCATTGCCCAGGCAAAACTAAACCGCAGGACATCGCGATCTAACTTCACAATGGACAAAAGATACTTGAACATAGGCCAATCTACCTTCGATCTGGAAACGCTGGAGTTAATCAACTATACCCAATTAATCTTGCACTTTCAAATCGTCTTTGGGTTCATTAAATCCGGCGGGGCGGCTAAACAAAGCCGCCCCGCCCACCTATACACGATGGATTGAAGTACGCTTACAATTACCTAAATCTAACATCAAGCGCTCATCAGCGCGACACCTGGACGATGTCGTAATCCACATCCGGTCCCGGTGGGGTGCCGAAGCGGGCATTGACCGCGTAGATCGAAGTGCCGAAGCCCAGCAACGTGGTCGGCACGCGGAAAGCCGGATCGCTGATCCACCCGTCACCAGCCCGCTGAGCAGGTCGGGGGTCAGGTCCACCACGGCGATCAAGTTCAGCCTGTTACGCATCACGTAGAGCGTTTGACCAGCCAGCAGCAGCCCATCCCCGGCTGAGACGATTCGCCGCCCAGGTCGATCAGCACTGCCGCCCCAGTACGCGGGTCGACGCGGTACAGGTTGCCGGCAGAGCTGTTGACCAGGATCAAGGCCTTGCCATCCGGGGTGGCCTCGATGCCGTTCGCGTTGAAGCCCGCGACCTGCACCCAATCACCGCTCAACGCCAGGCTTTGCACCTGGGATGGATCTGGCAGGTGCCCGTTGCTGGAGAGCGGCAGCTTGTAGAGAACCGCGCTGGAGGAATTGGTGAAGAAGGCTGCCTGGCGGGTGACGATGACATCATTGATGAAGCTGCCCGGCCCTGTCAGTTGGTAGAGACCTACCTGCGCTCCCGTACGCGTATCGTACACTTTGGCGCTGCCTGTCGGGCCTCCGGCGACAAACAGATAACCGCTGCGCTCATCGAAGGCCATGCCGACGGCAACGTTGCCGGGCTGACCCGTAACGAGGAGAGAGCCCTCGCCGGTGCGCAGGTCACCCTTGTAGATAGCGCCTTTCGCGAGCGAACCGGCATAGAAATCGGTGCCTTTGCCAGAGGCGATCCCTTCGGGCTGGAAACCGTTTGGCAGTGCGATAGATCTTTGGGGAAAAACTTCGAACCAGCCAGGACTGGCGCCGCGGTGAGCAGCAAGACGATGACCAGCACTGCAGATACCAATAGTCGCAACTTATTCATCGATTTTCTCCTTTACGATCAATAATCGGTATTTCGGTCGGTGAATACATGTAAACTTTTAATATAATCGAACCTACATTATTTTCTGTATTAATACTAGCTGAATAGTAACTACCCAGCCAATGAAAAAGAGAAGATTCTTGAATTAAATTCAGGTGTTCGTGGCGGCTACGCCCCCACCAACACCTTAAATTCGGCAACTATCCTTTCACCCGGGCGGGATTAGCCATCCTCGCCGGCCCGGTGGTGCGGCGGATAATCAGCTCGGGGCGCAGCAGCACCTGCTGAGGACCAGCCAGCTCGCCGGTCATGTGTCCGATCAGGATACGGGCAGCCTGGTAGCCCATATCATGGGCCGGGAAAGAAATGGTTGACAGAGGCGGCGTGACAAGTTCGCTCATCGAGTTGTTGAACAGTCCAATGACGGACAAATCCTCCGGCAGGCGCAGGCCTTTTGCCTGGACTGCTTTGAGCAGCCCGGGGACGCCAATTTCCTGAGGCACTACGAAAGCAGTCATGTTTGGGTGATCGGCCAGCAGGCTGAGCACCACGATTTGGTATTGTCGTTTTTCAGATCAACTGTTCGCCATAAATTGGGCAGCCCATACTGCCGGCACGCGTTTTCATAACCTTGCAGCGCCCAGGTGGCATAACCATATTCCTTCTCCTGACGCACGGGGGCCAGCGTGACGAAACCTATCTCGCGGTGACCAAGCGCATGCAAATATTGGATCGCTTCAGCCACCCCTTTGCCAATATCGATGTCAACGTAGCTTAATCCTGTGTTATCGGCACAGCGGCCGATCATCACGAAGGGCAGGGCGTGCTCCTCTAAGAGTTGTACACGGCGATCGTGGGTCAGGATTTCCATTAAGATGATACCGTCCGCCTGTCCGCTGCGAAAGATCGAGAGCAGTTCGTTATCACTCAGCGCGTTTACGATCAAATTGAGGGAATAGCCGGCATCCTCGCAACTCATCGCCGCACTGGTGATGATGTTCTGTTCAGGTGGGTTAAAATCTTGCGGATAATGCAGGGCGATGAAATGGCTTCTACCTGAGCGCAGCTGCTGCCAGGCAATTTGCGGGGAAAATCCCTGATCTTCGATTAATTGAAAATCCGCTGGCGCGTTTCCTCGGCGACATCCGGCTTATTATTCAGGATGCGGGAAACCGTGGCGATAGAAACGCCACTGGCCTTCGCAATATCAACAATGGTCATCTTTTTGAGCTTCGACCGCTTTTCCACTGATGAGATACCCTTTCAAGCGAAGGATGAGTGCTTTAGTTTCATCCGAAAAATAGTATTTTTGTATATATTTTGTGCGGCTACGCCGCACAAAGTATATACAAGAATAATTTTCGGGTAGGTTCTTATAACTTTATCACAACCTGTTGGCCGTTGTAGTGAACCTTCCGATTCGATCCTACCAGGGATGTGCTATGCTGGAGGGCTTCCTCATCATGGAGAAAAATCTCAATCACTCGTTGTTCAGGCATCCCGGCGTACTCCCCTTTACGCGCCCCTAAAGTCAACTGTCTCTCGGCTTCCTGCCAGTGGATGTCGATCATCGAAAACGCACCGTCCTCATAATTATATTGATCGCCCTCATCCTCGTAAAGCTCGAAGGATCCATCCTGACCGGGGTAGATATGAAGTTCGATGGGGGCTTCGGGCAGGTCATTTTATGCTGGCGGGCTGGACCCATAGGCAGGATGGACCCGGAGCGCACATAGAGCGGCAGCCGGCTGATAGGTGCATCTGCCTGGATCGTTTGACCGCCAGTATATTTCTGCCCGGTCCAGAAGTCGTACCAATCGGCGCCGGCGGGCAGGTAGACCGGCCGGGTTTGGACTGCGCCTGAGATTGGCTTTGAGCCACAGTCATAAAGCATTGGACTGGTGACCGGGTTGACCATCAGCGCCGGACCGAACATAAACTGGTCGCGGATATCATAGGTAGCCGGGTCAGAGCGGAAATCAAACGGCAAAGCGCGCAGCATAGTGTAATCCTGTTGGGTGATCCATCCCGCCAGGGAATAAATTAGGGAAGCAGCCGGTAGCGCAGGTGCAGCGCGTCCACCAATGCCTCGTAGAACGGTTCGCCCGGCTCGCCAAATTGCCAGATCTCGCGCGGCGTATCGGTGCCGTGAGAGCGGAACATGGGCAGGAAAGCCCCAAACTGGAACCAGCGCACAAATAGCTCACGATAGCCCAGGTCGGCAACCCCTTCGTTGTAATCGCCGCTCCAGAACCACATCTCCGGCTTGTGTTTGACGAAGAAACCCCCAATATCGAGCGTCCAGTAAGGCATGCCTGTCGCGCAGAAGTTAAGCCCGTCGGCAATTTGACGGCGGAGCGTTTCCCAACGGGCGGTAGTATCGCCTGACCAGGTCACGGTGGCGTAGCGCTGCTGGCCCGGGTAAGCCGAGCGGGTCAGGTTGACCACCCGCTTTTCACGGGTTGCCCTTCGCTGCCCTTCGTAGATGCCTTGAGAATGCAGCAGTGAATAAGCGTTGATGAATTCAGGATCGAGGTAGCGTTTGGTCTCCTCCGTATTAATCAACATGCGTTCTTCTGGCTCAGGCTTGACTGCCCCATTCCAATCGGCTTCGAAAGGTTCAGAGCAGTCGCACCACCAGGCATCGATGCCGTGAGAGAACAGGCCCTGGTTGGCCTGTTCCCAGTAACAGGCGCGCGCCGCCGAGCTGAAAGCATTATAGGTGGCCTCGTTGCCGAGCAGGTGACCGTGATCTTTCATCTCCTGCCAATTTGCGCCGCCGGAGCGCATAATCGGCCAGATGGATACCATCAATTGGGCATGGAGATTGTGCAGGTTGGCGGTCATCTGGTCAGGGTTGGGGAACCGGTCGGGGTCTAATGACTTTTGGCCCCATAGATCGCCGGTCCACGATTTCCAGTCCAGCACAATGCCATCCAGCGGAAGCTCGCGCCGGCGGTACTCGCTTACGATGCTGACCAGCTCATCTTGGGTCACGTAGCGTTCTTTCGACTGGATATACCCGAAGGCCCATTTGGGAAGCATCGGCGAATGGCCGGTCAATACACGGATTTCGTGGACGATTTGGTCGAATTCCGGGCCGTAAAGGAAGTAATAATCCAGTTCATCATCCACATCGCTCCACAGGTAGGAGCCAAAAGCATCGTCGTGGAACGTCATCAGCGAGCAGCTGTCGAGAAATATGCCATAACCCCGCGTGGAGACCAGCACCGGTATAACGGCTTTCATGTTCTGTTGATATAGATACTGGTGCTGCCCGCGTAGGTTAAACATCCCCTCCTCGTGAGAACCGAGACCATAAAGCGCCTCACCATCCGCCCATTCGAACTCCAGTTTGGTGTGGTAGGCCTTGCGATCGACCACCTCCTTAAAGGTGCTGGCGGAGGTTTTTAATCCATCGGCTCCCACTTCGTCCTTAATGCCGTTTTCCGTGTCTGGAATGAATTTGATCACATCCACAGGAGTAAGAGTTTTACCGCCGCGGTCAGGCTCGCGAGTAAGAATTTGGCCGTTTGAATCCCGGTAGGTGAATGCCAGCGTATTGCGGTTAATCTGGATGGATAATTTCGCGGTCGAAAAATATGAGCGCATCGGTGGTCTCATGAACGGAAACATCTACCGGGTTTTGCGCTTCCGCAATTACCGTCAGGCTCTTAGCGGATGAGAATTTCGGTTCAAGTGTGTAGCCGGATCCGAATGATATCCGCGGAATATGCAGTCAGGTCGATCATGCCTTGCGAGGTCTCCAGCCGGAGACCGTTTGGTTGAACATTGAAATTGTGTAGTTTCATAAAATTGGTCCTCGAAGCTTACCCCTTAACGGCTCCGGCAGTGATTCCTGAGAGTATGTAACGCTGGGCAAATAAATAAACCAAAATTACCGGGAGAACGGTCAATAAAATATCTGCCGATACCAGGTTCCAATTCGCCTGAAACTGTCCGAAGAAGTTGTACACAGACAGGGTCATCGGCCAATTGGCAGAATTATTCAGGTAATAGAGCGGCATGATGAAGTTGCTCCAGGCCCCTAAAAAGGACAGGACGGCTGCGGTGACCAGCACCGGCGTTAGCATGGGGATGATGATCTGGAAAAAGAGCTGGAGCGGCGCACATCCATCCATGATGGCGGCCTCGTCAAGTTCTCTTGGAACGGTATCGAGAAAACCATAGATGAGGAAAACCCCAAATGGAATTTGCCCGGCAGCATAAAGGAGGATGATGCCTACCTTCGTGTTAATGAGGGTGGTGATTTGCATCACCCTGGTCAATGTGAAATAGTTGGCCGGTAAAGCAATTCCTAAAATGATAAAAAAATACAGGAAGCGGTTGAAGCGAGATCGATCGCGCGAGAGGACAAAGGCAGCCATGGCCGCAAAAAGGGTCCCGATGATCGTTGAGCCAGAAGCATATAACATGCTGTTCATAAAGCTTGTCGCCAATTTGCCCGCTGCAATGACGGTAGCAAAATTTTCAGGGTGCAGTGCAGCAGGTAATGCAGCACTCATCGAACTCGCCTCAGCCTTGGTTTTGAAGGAATTGGTCACAATCAAATAAAATGGGATCACCATGACCAGGCAAGCGAGAATGGCCAATGTATGCGCTCCAACGGTATTGATCCTTTTCGATAACATGGGTCAAATTCTCCTCATTCTATGGCTTGCCCGCGATCCAGTAATCGAATCACAAAATAACCCAGCACACACATGAACACGAACAAAAGACTGGAAAAGGCCATGCCGAGTCCCCATTGTCCCTGGCTAAAGGCGCGAAATACGGCAGTGTAGATGACATCCGTGGCATAACCCGGACCGCCGTTCGTCAGGGCGTAAACAATATCAAACACCCTTAATGCATAAAGCAAATTCAATACGGTGACAATGATGATGGCGGGCATCATCAATGGCAAGGTAATCCAGAAAAGCTTAGACCAAAAACCGGCTCCATCTACTTCGGCGGCCTCGTAATATTCGCGGGGGATGGATTGAAGGCCGGCAATCAGGATGACCATGATATAACCCACCCCTTGCCAGGTATCGACCCCGATCACCGAATATAGCGCAATATCGGGTCGACCAGCCATTTCTGGGTTAGTGCCTCCAGCCCGATGTTCGCAAGGTTGTGTTTAGCAGGCCCGTGGCGGGGTTTAATATCGACCGAAAATAAGCGCAACTGCCAGGGATGGCAAAACAACAGGCAGCTAAATCATCATCCGATAAAAATACCTGAAGTGTTTGACCCCCTCGGTTAAGATCAACGCCAAAGCCAGGCCAAATACTGTCTTTAGTACGATGGTGATGATCGTAAAAATCAACGTGTTTTTTATAAAAAGTAAATAATTTTCATTTGCCGAGAAAATGGTCTTGAAGTTATCCAATCCGATAAAATTTAGCTCGGTGGTATAGCCGCTCCAGTCCGTAAATGAATAGAAGATCCCGGCAATACCTGGGATGATCGCAAACACCAGATATAAACTGAGGGCGCCAAGCACAAAATAGAAGGGATAACGATTTCGTATTCGATGTTTCATGAGATGAATAAATTTATGGAATAATTCAACTTTTCGAACTCCCAACCCAGCATGACCGGGCACACTGGGTTGGGAGATTTACCACGGATATCTCAATCTCAATCAGTTATTCGTTCATGGCAGCGAAAATCAGGTCCCGCTACTGCCAGTTTGGATCCTTGGCGGCTTTAGCTCCTTCGGCGCGGCGCTTATCGACGTTGGCCAGGAAGTCTTGCGGAGTCTGAGCGCCGGTGAACATGGCCACGATATCCTTCCCCATATCCATCCATTGTGGATTTACATAGGTAACTGCAGTCTGGTATACAACACCTCGTTTGGTGTGGCATCCAGGAAGGTTTGCTGAGAAGGAAGCAGCTTGCTCTCGATCCCAGGGAAGGGCAGGGTTGGGCTGTTGGGATCGTTATCGATCCGGTATTGCAGACTGTCGGGTTGCGCGAGGAAATTCAAGAACTGCTTCGCCTCATCAATATGCTTTGACCCTTTCCAGATGAACTTGGTGGGTCCGGCGGGATTGACATTCAAGACCTGATTGTCGGCCAGTGGAATAATGAAGACACCCAGGCTATCGATATTGAAATCGGGATAATCGTATTTCACCTGTTGAGCGAAGGTCAGGTTCGCGACGGTCATGGCTGCTTCGCCCGAGGAGATTACTTTGGTCTGGTCGGCTACCGCATCAGATAATGCGTTATCCCCGAAACAACCGGAGTCATACAGATCCTTATACTGCTGCAGGAGCAGCAGCGCGGTTGGGTTTTCGGCGAAGGTGGTCTTATTGGTGTTCAGCTGTTCGGCTGTCCCAGGTGCAACGTTCTCGATCTGAACGCCCAATTCCGCGAACCACAAGACCTGGTGCCATCCATCAGCCATTGGCTCATAGATGGGAGTGATCCCGTCTGCCTTAATTTTCTCGCAGGCGGATTTGAATTCGGCGAAGGTGGTCGGTACACTCAGGTTCAATTTGGCAAAAATATCCTTATTGTAGTTGACCACCCAGGTCGTGCCGAGAGTATTCCAGACCGTCTGGCCATACACTTTGCCGTTGACCGTGGATTGATCGAGAACTTGTGGATCTTCCGTCTGGGCCCATGGTTCAGCGGACAAATCTACAGCATTCTTTTCAACATCATAATTCACCACCAGGTCTGTCTTGCCACTTTGCCCGCCAAAGAGATCCGGTCCTTCTCCTGAATTGAGCTTTGTTTTCAAGAGGTTAAAGTATTGATCGGATGGGACAACCTGGTAGTCAATGTTTATGCCGGTTTGCTCTGCAAACTTTTTTGCGAGCTCCATTTCGGCATCGGGGGCCCAGCCCTGGCTGACCAGATAGGTGAGGGTCACCTCAGTTTTTTCTGGGGCCGTGGTTGCCGCAGGAGGCTGGGTCGGTTCCTCAGCCTGAGGGGCGGTGGTTGCCGCAGGAGTTGGGTCGGTCCTCAGCTTGAGGGGTGGTGGAGGGCGCTGCGCAGCCAGCAACGAGAACGACAATCATCAAGAACACGAAAATGGTGGAAATCTTTTTCTTCATTTTGGTTTGATCCTTATATTATCAAACATGTAAATCATCGGGAAACAGAGGAAAAGAAAGGACGATTTAGCATGTATATCGCAATATACACCTCCTGATGAAGTCAAACCAGGCAGCCTTTGTGCCGTTTTCACTTGTTGTTCGATGTAATTTCAAAGGAAACATTACCGGTAATGTTTACGGTAACTTTAACAATATCGTACAACTTTTTTGGGTTGATGTCAATAACTGGATTTGGATTTCTGTAAGTGATGGAGCCCCGTTTACGGCCAAAAAGCGGCCAAACTGTATCACAATGCTGTGCTTACTTCTGATATATTTGAATATAGGTCTTTTTTGCCAAGACGACCTATGCAGGTGATGGGCATCATTGAGGATCAATAAGAACCTATCTAAAATTAATTTTAGTAGTGATGTTGTGCGGCATACGTCGCACAAAATCACTACTAAAAAAATATTTTTCGGCTAGATACTAAGAGACAGGCCAAACGAAATCGCCAACGATATCGAGATTATGGAATCAACAGATTGGATAAACAGGCTGCGCAGGTCAGGCCTTCACCGCGGCAGTTGGCCTGGCAGCGGATGGAATTTTATAGTTTCGTCCATTTTGGGATGAAAACCTTCACCGACCGTGAGTGGGGGCTGGGAACGGAAGACCCGGCGATTTTCAACCCGACCCAACTGGATGCGCGTCAGTGGGTCTCGGTAGTCAAAGCGGCTGGGATGCGCGGGTTGATTCTGACCGCCAAGCATCACGATGGCTTCTGCCTGTGGCCCAGCCGGTACACCGAGCACTGGGTGAAGCGCAGCCCGTGGAACAACGGGAAGGGCGACGTGGTCGGCGAGGTGGCGGAAGCATGCCGCGAGGCGGGATAAAGTTCGGGTTATACCTTTCGCCCTGGGACCGGCACGAGCCGAGCTACGGCGACTCGCCGCGTTACAACGCCTACTTTCTAAACCAGCTCACCGAGCTGCTGACGCAGTACGGCGAATTGTTCGGCGTGTGGTTTGACGGCGCCTGCGGCGAAGGACCGAACGGCAAACGGCAGGTTTATGATTGGGAAGCCTACTACCGGCAGATCCGCGAGCTGCAGCCCAATGCCGTGATATCCATGATGGGCCCGGACGTGCGCTGGTGCGGCAACGAAGCCGGGAAGGTGCGTGAGAGCGAGTGGAGCGTGGTCCCGCGGAGATGTTCGATCAGGACCGCATCGCGGGGGATTCGCAGCAAACAGACGAGGGCCGGTTTGCAGAACGGCTGGAGATGTGAATACCTGACCTGGGCAGCCGCGAGCGAATCCGTCAGGCGAGCAGGTTAGTCGGTATCCGGCAGAAACGAATACTTCCATCCGGCCAGGCTGGTTCTACCACCGCGGCGAGGATGAGCAGGTGCGCAGCTGGAAAACCTGGTGGACATATATTTCAGCGCGGTTGGCGGCAATTCGAACTTGCTGCTCAACCTGCCGCCGGACCGGCGCGGGCTGATTCATGAAACCGATGTCGCGCGGCTAAAAGAACTGGGTAAGGTCATCAGGCACACCTTTCAGACGAACCTGGCGCTGGGAGCGCAGGTGAGCGCTAGCTCTACTCAGGCAGGCATCCCGCTGATCGCCGCGGAGCACATTGGTACGGCAAGGATGAAACCTATTGGGCGGCTGAAGCGGAGGTCGAGCAGGCCGAACTGGTGATCGACCTGGGTGAGGCGAAAGCGTTCGATGTCATCCGGCTGCAGGAACAGATCGAGGAAGGTCAGCGCATCGAGTTGTGCGCTTTCGATGTGCAGACGGCCTCCGGCTGGGAGGAAATCGCCCGCGCCACCACCGTCGGTTATCAACGGTTGCTGCGTTTTCCGCTGGTCTCGGCCCAGAGGGTGCGACTCCGCATCCTCAAAGCAAGGTACAGCCCCACGATTAAGGCGTGGGACTGTACAAAATCCATGATGGATCCCTCTTTCAAAATCTAGGGGTTAACGGCAAACTCCATTCCACTGTCACATATTCGCCCGTCATCCCATATAGGGGCAATGACATAATCGGGATTCAGACTGCATAACGGGTCGAAATTGCTGATTATAGATTGCTACAGCAAAAAAAGTATTCGGCCATTATTGGGCCAAAAACAGGCCAATTTATTCACAATGCTATCCTAACTTTTGCTATATCCTATGAATTAGCGCGATGAATCCATGTCAACATTGGACACGGTTCAACTCGGCCAACCCAAAACAGGTCACTCGAAGCGATCTGTGGAAATTACCTGGGGCAAGGTAAAGCGCGGTTGGCAGTTGTACCTGATGTTATAGATTCCCCTTGCCTGGCTCCTGATCTTTCAATACTGGCCAATGTATGGCGCGCAAATAGCCTTTCGGAATTTCATGCCCGGAATGAGTATATGGGAAAGCCCCTGGGTTGGCCTGGATAATTTCATCAAATTCTTTAATTCGTACATGTTTGTGCGGGTGATCCGCAATACCCTGTGGATTTCATTTTATTCTCTCCTGGTTGGGTTCCCGATACCCATCATCTTTGCCCTGGCGATTAATCAAGCCAGCGGTGGTTGGTTCAAACGTACCATCCAGATGGTGAGTTACGCGCCATATTTTATTTCCACTGTCGTCGTCGTTGGGATGGTCATCCAATTTCTCGATTTGCGCCGGGGGCCCATCAACCTGCTGCTGCAAACCTTAGGGATGTCGCCGATCAACTTCATGGGAAGCCCCGAAATGTTCTCATCCATCTACGTCTGGTCGGGCGTCTGGCAATTTACCGGCTTCAGCGCGGTTATTTACCTGGCCGCTCTCAGCACCGTGGACCCATCGCTGCATGAAGCGGCCGTGGTGGATGGGGCTAACCGCCTGCAGCGCATCTTCCATATTGATTTGCAGACCATTCTGCCAACTGTTCTGACGCTCCTGATTCTGAATATGGGGCAAATTTTGAACGTGGGATTTGAAAAGGTTTTCCTACTTCAGAATACGCTCAATCAAACCACGTCTGAAGTGATCAGCACCTATATCTATAAAGTCAGCCTCGCGTCTGGAATCGCATCGTATTCTTATGGGGCAGCGATTGGGCTGTTCAACTCATTGGTCGGGCTGATCTCGTTGGCTCTCGCCAACCAGATTTCCAAGAAATTAACGGATACTGGGCTGTGGTAGGCCAAAATAAGGAGGCACCGCGGATGGTTGCAGAAGTTACAGCTCAGCAAGAAAAACCTAAAACGAAGATCCGTGAGACGAGGACTGGACCTGGTATTCCTCATTTTCTTATATTTCATTCTTTCTCTAATATTGGTCTCTCTCCTATATCCGTTAATCTTTGTCGTGAGTGCATCCATCAGCGACCCTTCCGCCATTATGGCCGGTAAAGTGGTCCTGTTCCCGGTTGGGTTTACCCTGAAAGCATACCAGGCCGTTCTTGATTATGACCTTATCTGGGTAGGTTTTACAAATTCTTTGTTCTATACCGTGGCAGGTACGTTAGTGAAACTGTTCCTTACGATCCTTGCTGGATATGCTCTCTCAAGGAGAGATCTGGTGGGGAGGAATTTTTTTATATTCCTGTTCGCTTTTACGATGCTCTTTAACGGTGAAATCGTGCCAACCTACCTGGTTGCCAACGAGTTGGGATTGATCAATACCCGTTGGGCATTAATCATTCCCCAGGCGCTTTCGGTTTGGAACCTGATCATCACGGTAACCTATTTCCGCACATCCATACCAATCGAACTTCTTGAAGCGGCCCAGCTCGACGGGTGCAGCGACTTCAAGTACCTGGCGCGGGTTGTCCTCCCCCTTTCGGCTCCCATTGTGGCCGTTCTGATCCTTTTCTATGCCGTGGGTCATTGGAATGAATATTTTTCCGCCCTGCTTTACCTGAACGATCAGGCACTTTATCCATTGCAAATTATGTTACGGAACATCCTGGTGCAGAACCAGGTTGACTTTACCATGATTGACATCGCTTCCTATGCGGCCAGGCAGGCGATGCGCGAACTGTTGAAATATGCTCTGATTGTGGTAGCTTCAGTCCCAGTTTTGCTCATCTACCCCTTCGTCCAGAGGTATTTCTTGAAGGGAATCATGATAGGCGCCATCAAGGGTTGATTTGCGTGCATTCATCTTTATTGTTTTGTTCTCAATTCTTTGAAAAGGAGGTGTTCGGGGATCATTATTGACCAAAAGGCTGGCATGATGAGCCGAACTCAGCTCATCGATGGGAAACTGTAGGGCTCAAATTCAATCCTCTCTCGGAGAAAGAAAAGGAGATCGTAATGAACAAGAAGATACGCTTTGTTTCATGGCTTGCCCTCTTAGCCAATGCATTCTCAGTGCCTGTGCCCCTGCTGCGCCAACGGTCGCTCCTACGCAGGGATCGGAAGCAAATCCCCCGCAGGCAACCAACACAACCGAAGCACAACCGACTGCTACTCAGGCAGAGGATATGGAAATTATCGTTGCCCCTGGTGGAGAGTTCCCGGTTGTCAACCAGAAAATTACACTGACTGCCTTGATCCTGCCAAAATCGAATACGACAGACTATGTAAACAACGAGTATACCAAGTGGCTTGAGGAAAAAACCAACATCCATCTTGAGATTATCCTGGCACCGCAGGATCAAACTGAGGCAGACCAAAGCTCAATGCGATTTTCGCCAGCGGGGACCTGCCAGATATTATCATTGGCTGGAGGAATATGAGTCTGGACCGTCAGGAAACTCTGGCGCAGCAGGGTCTGATCGTCCCGATCAATGATTACATCGATAAATATGGGGTCGAAATCGAGCGGATCTTCAAAGAAATGCCCTCGGCCAAGAATGCGGTCACTGTGAATGATGGGAAAATCTACTCCGTCCCCGATGTAAGCGATTGCTACCATTGCACGCACGCGCAGAAAATGTGGGTCTACCAACCCTGGCTTGATAAGCTGAACTTGAAAGTCCCTGAAACGACCGATGAGTTCGAGCAGATGCTGATCGCCTTTGAGACCAAGGATCCCAACGGGAATGGCAAAGCGGATGAAATTCCGCTGTCCGGGGTGGTGAGTTGGCACGGCTCGCTGGCTGATTACTTGATAAATCCTTTTGTGTATTATCAAACAGTGAGTTCTCCTTCAGGCTATTACCTTGAGGATGGTACGATCAAGGCGCCATTTGTTGAGGATGGCTGGAAGGAAGGGCTGAAATACCTGAACAAACTGTACGCACAGGGGCTGATCGATCCCCAGGCATTCACCAACACCGAAGACCAGGCAAAGGCGCTGGGCGAGAGCCCTGATGTTGCCATCCTGGGTGCAATGCCTTCCGGGCATGAAGGCATATTTAACGAGATCAATGGTCAAAGCGGCCGCTGGTTGGAATACATTCCGATCCCGCCCTTGGAGGGGCCAACCGGAATTCGCCAAAACCCAACTACAACGAATGTGACCGGCCCAGGCCGCTTCCTGATCACCAAAGCCAATCAATACCCCGAAGCCTCATTCCGCCTTGCAGACTTGATGATGAGTGGGAAGGTACCACCGGGAGTATTATGGCTTGCCTGGTGTTGACTGGGATTATGTGAAAGACGGCGAAAATTTAACTTCGATTGGTGGTGGGCCGGCGAAATATAAAGAGCTGGTTATCCACACCACGCCGCACGCGCAATCATGGGGACAAACTGCGCCCATGTACCGGCCGGCGTCTTATCGCGAGTCTCAGGCCGATACTGCTGATCAACCATATGAGGGAATGCTGTTCCGCTGGTCGAAGGAGAATTATGCTCCTTACGATGTGGATATGACCATCCCGCCGCTGGTCATCACGCCAGAATTGGCCGTCCAAATGGGCGATCTCAGCACCACGATCACAAACCTCGTGAATAAGTCGTTCGCCGGGTTTATCAACGGACAGAAAGACATTGACCAGGAGTGGGATGCCTACGTCCAATCCTTGAATGACGCCGGTCTGAACGAATTGCTCAAAATGTACCAGGATGCTTACGACGTAAAGTACAAGTAGTAATCTTCCTGGTCAGATCCGATAACGTTCGTAGAGCCCGTCTTTTTTATAGGTGGGGGTTCCCAGGATAGGAACCCCCACTGATTTGCCAATACCTCGAAACTGAAACCAAACAAGCAGGCTTACCAACCAAAAGAGAAAATATGGGCACCATGCAGACGGATATGTTGATCGAGAAAGGGCCATTTGAGCCCACCTGGGGAATCGCTGCGCACGTTCCAGTGCCCGGAGTGGTTCCGGGATGCAAAGTTCGGCATCTGGTCGCATTGGGGACCGCAGTCCGTGCCCATGGCCGGCGACTGGTATGCCCGCCACATGTACATGGAAGGCTCCGACCAGTACCGCTATCACCTGCGCAAGTACGGGCATCCCTCCAAATTCGGCTATAAGGATATCATTCCGCTGTGGAAGGCCGAGAAGTTCGACCCAGAAGGGCTGATGGATCTGTATGTCAAGCGCCGGCGCGCGATATTTCGTCGCCCAGGCTGCCCACCACGACAATTTCCACAACTGGAACTCGCAGCCACCACCGCTGGAATTCCGTGCAACATGGGTCCCAAGAAAGATATCGTCAGGCTGTGGCAGGCGCGGCTCGCAAGCACGGCCTGCCGCTTTGGCTTTTCCGAGCATATCGGCGCCACCTTTACCTGGTACATGCCCAACAAGGGCGCGGATCAATCCGGGCCGTATGCCGGCGTGCCTTACGATGGCAGCGACCCGGCCTATGAAGACCTGTACCTGCCCAACCGTGCGGCTGATAGACGGAGTGGTACACCAACAACCCCTGGTGGCATGCCAAATGGTATAGCCTATGTCAAAGAGCTGATCGACCTGTACCAGCCTGACCTGCTGTATTCGGACGGCGGCGTGCCATTTGGGCGAGTACGGGCTTGAACGCTATCGCGCACCTGTATAACACCAGCGCCAGGCTTCACGGCGGGGTAAACCAGGCGGTCTACACCCAGAAGGACAAGAATGAGGATGTGCTATCCGTGGGCGTCTTCGATATCGAGCGCAGCCAGCGGCCGGAGATCTTCCCCTACGTCTGGCAGACCGATACCAGCGTAGGCGATTGGTTCTACAACCTCAGCGACGTCTATAAAACCCCCAAGCAGATGGTCGAGATGCTGGTGGATATCGTCAGCAAGAACGGCAACCTGCTGCTTAACATTCCGCAGCGCCCGGACGGCACGCTGGACGATGAATGTCACTACCTTCTCAAACGGTTGGCGCGCTGGATGCGCGTCAATGGCGAAGGGATATATGGCACCCGCCCATGGAAGATGCATGGGGAAGGCCCTTCTCTGGTAGTGATCAACATGTTCCAAGAAGAAGCTGTGCCCTGGACGATCGAGGATTTCCGCTTTACCGCAAAGGGAGGAGAACGTGTTATGCCTTCCAGATGAAATGGCCGGAAGGCGGCAAGACGGTGATCCGCAGCCTGGCCCTTGAGGCTGTTCCTGCGGTAGGGTCGGTGGCGGTGCTGGGGCACGACGGCCCGGTGAAGTTCGAGCAGACCAGGCGCGGGTTTGCGATTGATCTTCCCGAGGCAAAAACCGGTCGATTTTGTACCTTGTTACCGGATATTGTTTCCATAATGGTTCCCTGCCTGATCGATCTCGCCGATCTTGGATCAAAGGAAAAGGCTATGTCTAAAACCGTAAAAACCCATTTTGACCCGAATTGGGATTCGCTCAGTAATTATGAGGTTCCCGAATGGTATCGCGATGCCAAACTGGGCTTCTGGGCGCATTGGAGCCCGCAGTGCGTACCCGAGATGGGGGATTGGTACGCCCGGAACATGTATAGTCAGGGTCATCCACATTACCAATATCACCTGGAGCATTATGGACATCCCTCAAAGTTCGGCTACAAGGATATCTGCAATCTTTGGAAAGCCGAGAAATGGGATCCTGAAGGGTTAATTGCGCGCTACAAACGCGCCGGGGCAAAATACTTTACTGCCCTGGGCAACCATCACTGCAATTTTGACATGTGGAATCCAGGCATCATCAGTGGAATTCGGTCAACGTCGGACCAAAGAAAGATATCGTGGGTGGATGGGCAAAAGCCGCCCGCGCTCAAGGACTGCGCTTTGGCGTCACCATCCACAGCACTCCCAGCCGCACCTGGCGGCAGTTCTTTCCACTGACGTTTGGCGCGGATAAAGAAGGGCCTCTGGCAGGGGTTCCTTACGATGGAAATCTGACCAAAGAGGATGGCAAAGAGCTCTGGTGGGAAGGCCTGGATCCACAGGAGTTATACACGCGGCCGCATCCATATGGATCCGACCCAGACCCGGAATTCGTTGAGAACGTCATGTTACGCGTCAAAGATGTGATCGACCAGTACCATCCTGACCTTCTGTATTTTGATGATGCTCTGCAGCCGGTTCATGATCTGGAAACAACCCTCGGCATGCAGGATATTGCACCAGAGATTGCTGCTTACTATTACAACGCCAGCCTGGACTGGAATGGAAAAATCGATGTGGTCCTGAACGTCAAAGATGTGCCGGCGCATCTGCAAAAACCTGTCGTGCAGGATATGGAGCACAGGCGGTTTGGAACGATTGAACCTTTCCCGTGGCAGACGGATACCTGCATTGGAGCCTGGCATTACCGCCGCGACATACAATATAAAGGTGTTAGAGAAAAGGTTACCGAATTGATTGATATCGTCAGCAAAAACGGAAATATGCTGTTGAATATCCCTATGCGTGGCGATGGCACGATTGACGAAGTTGAGGAGCGTTTCCTGGAAGGATTCACCCGCTGGATGGATGTCAACGGAGAAGGTATTTTCGGAACCCGGCCATGGACTGTGTATGGGGAAGGGCCTTCGACTTTAAATGCCGGAAAGATTTGGGATACGGAGCAGGTGGTATATAACGCTCAAGATATCCGCTTTACCCAGAAAGGTAAAGATTTGTTTGCCTTCCTCCTGGCATGGCCAGAAGAAAGCCAGACCACGATCCAATCCCTAAAGGCCGGATCGAGCATGCCGGCGGAACAAATCCAGACCATTCGCCTGCTGGGGACGCGGGTGACCTGACCTGGCATCAAGACGAGCGCGGGCTGCATGTTCAAATGCCTGCTCAGAAGCCCTGCGAGCACGCCTACACCTTGAGAATTGAGAGGAAATAATTGGTTCGAATAATCTGTCAAGGTTATTCAATGGTTAATTTTCAGCGTAGCGTCGAAAATTAACCATTGAAATAGATTTGATAAACCACTAGTGAAGCAGAGGCGATTTGCGAGTTAAAAATCGCCTCTACTTTTTACCTGTCTCAGACAAGGGAGAAAGCACATTGCTCAGCGCTTGCAAGCAGTCCATCAGGTTGGCGACGGTAAATCCGCCACTTCAGATATGGATAGTGTATTCCCGAGCAAAGGTTCTCCCATCGGATCCCGCGCGGAAATGACGATGACCGGGATACTGCTAATCGTTTGATCGCGGCTTTTCTCGGCAAGCACCTGAAAGCCATCCATGCCGGGCATGATGAGATCCATCAGAATAAGATCCGGCTTGCGGCTGCGGATCATGCTGGAAGCGCGGACGCCATCGTTCGCCTGTAGAATCCGGTGGTGGGTTGGCATTGATTTAAGCATACGGACAAACAGGTGAAGTTCATCTGGCTTATCATCGACAACCAGAATGGTTTTCTCTTTATCGCCGAGTAGCTTCTCAAGAATGTTATGAAGAGTAGATATTGATACGGGTTTGACCAGGTAGTCAATGACACCCAATCGCCTGGCTGCCTCTGATTGACCTGGGACGAAGCAACGGACCACAGGCGTGTTAAAGGGAAGCCTGGTCGGAAATGTATTTGCCTCATCAGGCGGAGTGTTGAGGATCAATAACTGTGCTGGAGACCGGTTGAGTTCGGTGATGGCCTGTTCCGGATCACTCACCAGGCTGACTTCTACGTCAGGAAGGTAACGGTTGAGAAGATGAGTTAGCGTTTTCCCATTCTCGATGACAATAAAACGGGGTGGAACGTTCGGAGGGGAAGCCTTAAAAGGACGGGTGCGCAGCCGGTAACCAGATTGATCTTCGGGGTTGAAAGATCTTTGGTAGGTTTGATGATAGGCAGGTGCCTCATCTACCTGAGTTTCGATGGGGAGATCAAAGCCGATCAACGTGCCTTTATTTAACTGGCTCTCGAGCCACATGCGCCCGCCGTGCATTTCTACGAACTGCTTGCTGATGGTTAAGCCAAGACCACTCCCGCCATATTTGCGTCGAATGGAATGAACCGATTTGCTGAAATGGTTCGAAGACCTTTTTTTGATCGCTTTCGGAAATTCCAGGTCCGGTGTCTCTCACGCTTATAGTTACAGCCTCTTGGGATGTCTGACAGGTGACCTCTATCCCGCCTCGTTCCGTAAATCTGCCGGTATGACTCAGCAGATTGATAATCACCTGCCTAATGCGGACCGGATCACAATAAACACGAGGGACCGAAGAGTTCAAATTTGTTTTGATATACAACCCTTTCGATTTAAATAATCCTTTTACCACAGACAAAGCAGTATCAATAATTACAGGGATGGATACCCACTCTTTACTGAGCGCCATCCGCCCGGCCTCTACCTGGGTGAGATCGAGGACATCATTGACCAGGTTGGATAAATGTTGGGTATTGCGGCGAATTGCGGTGATATCGGTGAGAAGGGCTGCGGGAAGCCTCCCGCCATACAATTGAGGATTTTGAATAATCACATGCGAAAAACCAATGATCAGATCCAATGGGGTACGCAGTTCATGGCTGACGTTTGCAACAAACTCAGCTTTTGCCTGGCGGGCTTCATCCGCAACCTGCTGTAAAACTTTTAATCGGTCTGACAAACGGGCCAGTTCCCGGTTAGCTTGAACCAGATCTTCCTGGGTTTGTAGGAGTTCAACGCGCTGCTCCCGGGCATCGTTCAAATGCTTTTGGGCTTCCTTCAGACCAAACAGCGACCATTCTGCGGCCGTCAATAGCGGATCTGTGGCTGCCCAGCCAGTCAATCCGCAAAAAACAGAAATTGCATAGATCATCCAGCTCATTGCTTGGGGAAAAGCGGGGAATAAGGATGGGTTCCCAACCCAGCTTGTAATTGCGATCACGGCTAATCCTGAAAGAAGGGCGCCAGGAATTCCAAGGGTCATAACTGATATCGAGGGAATCAGTCCAGATAACAGCGCTATTTCTGGCACCCGGGTTGCCCAAATGGCTGTCATAATCGCCGCATATAACCCTATTTGCCACAATACCTGTGATGCCAGATAAAAGCGTTGTAGTAGATGATAGGAGAGAAGAAATAAAAGCAGCCCGACTCCCAGAACAGCAAACAGCGAATTTAATACGAATGGGGATGAGTTGCCGCCAATGATCAAGATGCTGATCAGGAAAAAAAGCGCAGTCGTGATCATCAAGTTGCGGGTTGGTTATGACGTTAATTCAGCTACTGTGGTCAGGGATTCGATCTGGTCCCTGGTATATATTCGGTGTAAGTGCCACATAAGTTCCTTTCAAGCTCAAAAGCAACCTGGCGTTCAGGAAAGGTTATTCTCAGGGAAAAATTTATTTCAAAAGATTGAGAAAATCATTTTGGCTGATAGGTTTTTGCAGGAAGGCATTTGCGCCCATGGTAAGCGCTAAGGATTCTTGAGGCAGAATACTAACTACTACGACTGGTATTGCGCTCGTGAGCAGGTTTCCCCGAATCCGATTTAGCACTTCCCATCCGTCTACGCCTGGCATCATCAAGTCCACAAAAATGATCTTCGGAGCATTAACTTCGGCCAGGGGGATGGTTTTTTCCGGATCCTGGACGCCCATGATGACGTATCGCGTATTGGCTGCATACCTCTGAAAGAGCAGGATGGTATCGGGATTATCGTCGATTAATAGAACAGGAATTTTTTCGATGGTTGGGAAGGCTAACCTGATTGTATAATCGCTCGAATCATTTGTTATCGTAAAAGCGCAATTAAACAGTTCCAATAATTGTTGAACGATCAACAAACTTTTCTTACCGTTTTCAAATGGTTTATTCGTTATTCCTAAAGGGCCATGAAGAACGATCTCAACACGTGTTTTCCCTTCGTTCAAGGTGCCAAAGAGATGCAGGCTCTTTCCACTGGCTTGAGGAATGGCAACATTGAGGAGCGTCAGAAGTACATGCCGTAAAGCAAGCTCGGGAATATCCAAATCCGGGATATCCTCGTCTGGGGAGTAGTTGATTTGGACGCCAAAGCGCTCTGCTAGCGGTTTGGAGAGGTTGATGACTTCTTTCATCACCTGCTTTAACGTGGTTGGCGCATGGTTTGGAATATCTTTTAACCAGGTCAGTTCACGTGGGATTTCCTCTTTGCCATCATCGGAATCCTCTGTTTCTTCGTCGATTTTGGCATCCTGCATTGAGGGGATTTCTGTTTCAAGTGAATATTCAAAGGCCAATATGTCTGCTAAAGCCTCCACTGCTGTTCTCTGTTCTCGGCGAAATTGGCGTCCGCTTATTCCAAGCTGGTTGGCTACCAGTTCTCGATCAAACTGGCGAATAAAGCGATAGACGAGAACCTCATAGATGCGCCAGGAACGAGATTGGGGGGCTCTCCCTGTCCCGGTTTTAGTTTTTCTATGGCATCGACCAGAATGTGCTGCAAAAGAGACGAAGCGTTAAAAATGCTGGTCGATTTCAAAGATTTCGGTTAATGGGCTGCGCCTTAACTGGTCAGGATAATATAGATTATGCAAGGCGCTGCGCAGATAACGTGTAAATTGATCTTTAGAAAGTGTCTTCATCCTGGCATTTCTTTTGACATCAAGTAGAGAGGAGCTTCCGACTGAAACTCCAAAAACTCCGCTTCGAACGGACCAAGGATAAAACCATCCTCGTATTCCAGATCCCGCAGGATGCTTCGAGCCCGACCATTCAACTCAATCTGTTTCGCAATTCCATCGAGGTTTAGGTATAAGGCGTGTGCAGGATCGATCTGCCGCGCCATCACTCCAGGTGGAACCAGCGGGCCAGTATTTATCGCAAGCCGGTCGAGTAATTCTCCAAGATAAGATCGAGAAGCTCTTCTCTTGCCGGCAGACCGATGTAAATCGCGGTCCCCGCGCCGTATTGGTAAGTCGTTACCACCGGGTATTCGCGATCCAGACTGACGATCCGTCCAAGCACCTGGGCACCATTGGGCTCAATCACATCAAAGCGGGGCGACTCGCACTCCAGATCACGTTCATGGATACTTACCCGCAGATGTTTCCCCTGGAGCCCCACCCGTGACAGTTCATTCATCCACTCTAGACTCCTCAAACCCGGACACGCGAATGCCGAAAACATCGCTCAAGCGGCCGGGAAGGGTTGTGGCAAACACCTGATTGTTCTCATCCAGTATCGCGGATTGTCCGGTCATTACCACTGTGCCGCCCCCCTGCACATATTCACGGATCTTGCCGGCACTGACATCATCCATAACGGAGATACCTGGTAAAACGACCAGTTTATAGCCCAATTCGCTCCGGGTTAGATCAACGACCCGCGTGTCCACATTGCGCTTGTGGAAACAATTGAAGGCGGTTTGAACTTGCTCCTCATGCAGTTCGGGAAATCGTTCACTCGTGATCTGGCTCGGAAAGGAAAACGCGAGAGCCACCTCCGGCTGGGGCCGGTACGGAAACCCAAATCGTTCGATCTTGCGGAACTCCGCGGCAATCGCCTGGTATTCATCAAATTTACGGTTAGGTTGCCCATCCCAGTCGAGCATGCCTTCAAGAAACTGCTCCTCGCCGGAGTGCATGCTTTGCCATGTCCAGCCACACACCAACTGGTTGCCCAGCATGAGCGAAGCATACGCAGATTTGCGGATGGACCCGGGCACCGCCGTCATGGTGGTGAACTCCGTGCACCAAAAAGGTGAGGAATTTTCGTATTGGATGCGCGCGATTCCAAACAGTGCTTGTTGAATCCCTTCGTTTCTGAGCAGTGAATTGCCGGGTAGAATCCACAACCGCCCCGGTTAACTTACCGGAATAGGCGATCCCGGCATAATCGAAATATTTTTTATGGCTGTAATACCACCAGTTGCCGGTGATCGGGATGCCGGGGGCAAGGACGTTCACCCGGTCGATCAATTTATTTAGATAACCATTAACCTCATCCGAGACGAAGCGCCGGAAATCGAGCATCCGCTCGGGTGAACCGGAAACGCTTCCCGAAACCGGGAGGCCTACCTCATCGAACTCGCTGATTGGCGCGACCAGCGTTGGCCGGCCCACGCTTTATTCAGATTCTCGACAGTTTCGTACTTCGCTTGCAGCCAGGCAATGTAGCGCGCCCTTACCGTGGGCGAATACGAAATCGGTCCATCTCCCGGCTCATTGTCGACGCCAAAGGCCATTAAGGCGGGATGCCGCGCATATTGCTTCACAAGCGCATCGGCGAAACGCAGCGCGTACTTCTGGTAGAATGGGTCGCCGACATCTTCCATATAACGGTGATTTGGATATTGAACATTACCATTCACATCCGCAACATTGATTGAAGGATGCTGGTGATGCAGCCACAGAGGCGCCGGGCGCACAGCAATGTCCAGAATCACTTTGATCCCGGCTGCCTGCAATTGATCCATGACCTGATCAAACCAGATGAAATTGAACTGGCCATCCTTGGGTTCGTAGCTGTCCCAGGCAAGGTGTCCAAGACGTACCACCCGAAAACCCGCCTGCTGCATCAATTGAATGTCACGCGCCCAGATCTCGGGGCCGAAATCGTGCGGATGATAGTTCGCGCCGACAAACAATTCCCCTGCATGCTCCATGGGAACAGGATTATCGATGGTATTTTCAGAGACTGCCATATAAGACTCCGGTTGATGATTTCTATAAAATACCCAACGCTCTGGCTTCACCAGGTTACTCTCATCCAACCCGCTGAATCTCCAGGAGAGTCACGCCAAACGGTTGGACAACGGTGGACCAATCGAGCTTCTGCTCTGGCGTGGCGATGCGTTCGGCCGCCACGTCCAATTCCATGCGGCGGCGCAGCACTTCCAGGTCGGCGGGGAGAATATGCCGCGGCGCACCCATAGCCGCCCACGCATCGTAGACGCTGCCATGCTGCCGGTCAAAGCGGGTGATTTGCAGGCGTACCTCCTGCCCCACGCCGTCCACATTCAGGTGAAATTCGCGCGGGGGTTGAACGGCGAACAGATCGTAGATTTCATTCGGTTTGGCGGCAGACAGCAGGCGGCTGTCGTTGGCATCATCACTGTAGTGACAGTAGTTCCACAGTAGAATCGCCACGCTGCCGTCGCCGCGCCGGGTGACCGCATACCCATCGCCTTCGGCCAGCACTTCATCGCCCAGACGCGAGAGGAACCAATAGCCGTGATAAGAGGCTTTTTTCAACCCCTGGATGTTGACCAGGCCAAATCCGCCGTGGAAGGGGGTATCCCCCTGGCGGCTTTCCTCAAAAATATCACTGACCACCCAGAACGATAGTGAATCCATCAGGCCGCGCGCCCGCCAGTTGTTATCGACGATGAAGGATGCCAGGAAGGCGGTGTCGTGCACGGGGTCACGCGGGCTGGGGCTGGAGCTCCACTCGGTGTAGTGGCGCTCAACATGGGGGAACGCAAACTCTCGCAAGAGCTGATCACAGCCGCGTGCATCGATCATCAGGCGGTCAGGTCCATCCCAGGTCATGTAACCGCGGCCTTCCAGGTCAACCGGGTAGAGGGTGGGGTAAGGGTGGGTGGAGAAAAAGTCAAGCGGCAGCTTGCGCTCGGCACAGGCCGCCAGGAATTCCTTGCCCCACGGCGGCTCACCCACAGCTTCGCCAAAGCCGTGGCTGGCCGGCCCGCCGACACGGAGCTGATGATCTATACGCTTGATGGTGCGAGTGGTGCGCTCGTAAAGCTCCATGTAAGCCGGAAAGTCGGCGTCTTTCCAGAAGAATTTCAGACTTGGCTCGTTCCACACCTCGAAGTACCAATGGCGGACTTCGGCCAGCCCGTAGCGCTCAATGATGTGCAGGATGAACTGCTCGATAAACCACTCCCAGCGCTCCCAATCTTTGGGAGGGGTGATATTTCCGCGCCACCAGAAGACAGTCTCTTCGCCGCTGGCAAGATCATAAGGCATAAATCCCAGCTCCACGAAGGGCCGGATGCCGATGGAAAGCCAGTGATCGTATACCAGGTCAACGTACTGCCAGTTGAGGATGGGCCGGCCGTTTTCTACGCGGTAGACCATCATGTCCTCGTGGAACAGGCCGTGCATGCGCAGGTATTGGAAGGGCATTTCGCGCTGCACCATTTCCAGGTGCTTCTGAAAATCCGCTCGCAGCGCTTCGCCCACACGCCCACCTCCGACGCAAACACGCCAATACGGGGTGTATGCTTGGCCGACTTGATTGAAGTTTAAATGGATGAGCATTTTTTCCTTTTTTAGTGTTCAATTTTTCCGGTTGAATATCTATGGGATCAGATGAGAAAGCAGTGATTTTCTTTTCGATTTGCCCTTTTGAATGAGAGCTTTGTGGCGCTCTTCAGCTTCAGCCATCACAGTCTCCCACGCCAGAGGAACACTTTCCTATGCATTCTTTTGATTATTTTAACGCTTTTTTCACTCACACGATCTGCCCTTTACGCTTCGCTCCAAGGATGCTTCGCGTGGTGCTTTGAACCAAAACAAAAGAGCAGCCAGCCCGGCTGCTCTTCCCTGAGAACTCATTTCTCATAACTCATTATCTTTTTAATCAGTGAGCGTGCAGGGGCTCGAACCCTGAACCAATGGCTTAAAAGGACAAGGCTTTGGTTTTGCTCACTCCCATCCAGGAGACTGCCATTTTTGCCATTGTCCATTGGACAGATGACGTAAAAGTCTCTTGGATGCAATTTGTAAAGGGAGTCAACATTTTTTATATTATGCTGACAGGATTATTTTAGCATAATGAACAAGGAATTCCAAGAATTAGACCTACCAACTAAAGACCTCCGGGTTTTGAGTTGGAAATCCGTTTCCGCAACCTTTCACCATAAAACTCGTCGATTTGAGCCAGCCCGAGGAGCTTAGGTTAGCTGGCTCGACAGGAAGAGATTGGTAAATTTGTAATCCAAATTGTAGCATGTGGTTTAGTTCTTTGGAAGCTTCAGACGGTAAATTAATTCCACCTCTTCCTCCAGTTGTAAAAAATCTCAAGTCCACGATGCATAAGAAGGCTTCTGAACTTATGATATACAAAACGCCTTTCTGACTTCACGCTTCGCCAATTCCATGGGTCCGGTATAGCGTACAAAATGCGCCTTGAGCGGCCACTGTTTGACATGAACGATTGGAACAAGTGGAATTGTTCATCTAAGTCTTTGTCAGCGAGATCTCAGCTGGATGTTGGAACATTTGGATTGCTGGCAAAAAGGCATTGCAAGCGTCAATCCGATCTTTTCACCTGGATAGACTTTGTCGGGTGACGATACTACCTACAGGTACTTTAAGGTCTGTGCCTATCATCGGGCATTTCACCTGTAACAAACAGAATACTTTCTCGCCGGCATCGCTTAAGGTTTCAAAATTCGCCTGCCCCTTGGCTATGATCACAGGCGCCTTTTCATAGTACTCGCGAAATTCATCAGAACATAAAGCTAAAATTGTGCCTGCCGCTTGCGCGCCATTACTGAGCAAGGTTGCACACGTATCCAAACCAGCTTCAACAGCATCAGCCAGAGTTGCATGGTTAACAAACGGGCTGCTTTTAACAGCATAAATCACCGGAAATGGCAGAGTCTCTATCAAAATCCGATCAAAAACGGTCTCGCCGGCATTGTCGGCTAAATAAAGGACATGATCTGCCGTTTTCAAGTATGCCAAAAGTGCGGGGCTGTCATCAATGGCATACGGTTGTTGAACAACCCGTTCCACGGTTTCCCATAGATCTGCGATCTGATCACTGACCCCAAAATCGATGATATTGCCGGCGATACATAAACGAATGGCCAGTCCGATTGCGTCCTCAGATTCGGCTACCATCGCTTTCATTTTTCGGTACAACGCCATGGCTTGCCGGGTACTTGTTATTTTTATTGCCTGATATGGATCCTGGGCGCCAGTTATCTCGCGCACAATCTTTTGGATTTGATATCCAATTTCGGGTGGATTTGCGTCCAATGGCAAACCCTGCAAGAAGGATAACGTGAGCTGCAAAATCGAATATTGTTGGGCCTCATTTGCACCAGAAATCCGAGCCGCTCTCAGTGCCTGCCCTAAAAAACAAGGATAACAATCAAAAAATGTCTTCAATCATTTCCTCCCATAGAGTTGCTTGGTAATTTAGCATGAATTGAAATAAATCACCAAGAGAGAAGCTGCCGATGTGTAAATGGGTAGCCTCTCCTGGATTAATGCGCCGGGGAAATTAATCTGGATTAGAATGCCTGATCGGGCTTCCAGACCTTCCAGAAATTGAGGAAACACCTCGATCGTCCCGGAAAAATCCGAACGTGAGGATTGAATTGGCGTAATGCTTATTTCCGTCAATGGGGTATGAATGACCCCAATTGCTTCCATTCGATAATCCACCGGTTCATCCTCCTTTCGTCATCGTCACAAGCCGCACCCCTTTTACCTGTGGGAAGCTCGCGCCCTGTTGAACCGTGGCGATAGCAGCGTCTTCATCGATGATGCGGGAACCAGATAGGAGCGATACCCCACGGTCAAAAAGCACTGGGGACATAGGGGTGGATGGACCTAATACCATCACCATGGATGTGGGAGGGCATAACGAAAGCAAACCTTCCATCGTGTGGTTAATTAATGCGGTTCCAGTGATCGCAATGACATCGGCTTGAGGGACAAATTCCTGGGCAGCCTCTTCAGGAAAGTCATCTCCAAAAGGCCGCTTTTCAATCACCCAGCAATTTTTTGCAATGGATTTCATCCGTTCCACAAATGGAAAATGACCGATTACGACCAGGTTTTTATCCTTACTTTCACGCGCAAGGATTTCAGCCGCATTAATGTTTTCGAATCGGCGTTCATCAACATCCAACAGTGAGTTAATTGCCGCAATCCCGATGCTGGCTTCTAATAAATTATCCGAGAAATCCACTGCGCCAAATCCTGGGCACTTTTTTGATGCAGAACGCCCACATCTCTGACCGGGGAGTGTCCGGATCGGACCGCGCTGACCAGTGTAGACCCTAGACCACAATATTTGCTACTCACCAGGGTCCAATGTACACCAATGATCACTTTGCGAACAGGAATTGGATCTGAAGGAATTGACTTTAGAAGTGCATTCAACAGGTTCATCGCGCTACCTTTTTCCTCATCATGGCCGGTTCATAGACATTTCCTGATTGTATGAGGAGCCCTCCTCACTTAGAATGTGGATTTTCTGAGTAAGTGCCGCCTGAGTGACCGCATTTTTCACGATCTCGGAAAAATGATTTGCATTGATCGCCATGCGCGCATTCAGCGTTACCGAAAGAGAATTAACGCTTACGTCCGGGACCGAAGCGATCCAGTGAGAGTTAAATGGCTTTTCAAGAAAATCCGCAGTGGTGAAACTTAATTTGGTTCCTTCTCCAGGGAAAGAAATCAAGATTTTCAAATGTCCGACAAACACCTCTTTTCTTTGAAGAGCGACAAGTAACAGGTTGATCAATTCAATTAACGCCGGCCTGATAGTTCCAGGGGTCTGTGACACGACTGTGAATTTTTGATCCAGCCAGGCCATCTCATTTTCCCCACGCTTATATTTTGGATAATCGACGACAAACCCGGGACGATTATGGATGGCCAATTGGTTTTCCTACATATCAAGCCAGGGAAGCGGCCGCGAATGATCCAAAGAGTTTTGCACCAGGATGATTTTTTCTGGAAACCGTTTACGTGCTAAATCCAAGACATCATTTTGTTTATCCGACGGGAATAGATCTGATTTGATAAGGACCAAAAGTGTACTTTCTTCAATTTGTTTGGAAAATAAATAAACAATCTCCTCCCTAAATGGAAGCGGCTCCTGATAAATCCACCGTCGAAAGAGGCTGATATCAGCAAAAACCGAATAGGTTATTTGCTCAACTTGAAGCTGATGGTTTTGCTGAATGGGTGAATAAATGGTGTTTACCAAATCCACACAAGAACCAACCAATTCGGCAAAGATAATATCTGGGGAATCCACTTCCTGGAGTTGGATAAATTTTTTTTCAAACTCCGAGAAGCTGCAACGAAAACATCCTCCGGTCACCTGCCGGGTAGGGATATGACGCGATTGAAAAAATGCTGTGTCGACCTGGAACTGGCCCTTATAATTGGTCACAATTCCAACCGTTTTTCCTTGTTGGATTTGATCACCGGACACAATTTTTCTCCAACAGGTTAAAGGAGACAGGCATCGGGATCAACTCGTTCAACATATGATCCAAAAGGGCCAAACCGAGGCGAAACAAGCTCCAACACTTGCACCTGCGGTGCAAGCGCAGGTGTCACAGCGATCCGTGCGATGAATCGTTTTTACCCAGTCGTCACGGACAGCAACGCAGCCCAGGTAAACGATCCACAGGTAAGCCAGGCAAGCGGCGATCATCAAATTGCTCAAGCGCTGCGGATCAGACAGGTGACTTTTGTGCAGAAAGAACCCACGGCTTTTTTCGTCGGAGAAAAACGTTTCGATTTGAAAGCGCTTTTTGTACCAGTAGAGGGCTTCATCGGGCAATTCGAAATTGGTCACCAGATAGACGGGATGAGCAAAACCTCGTTCCCACCGAGCAATCACTGTGACCGGTCCATAACCCTCTTTGGTCAACCAAACCTGCGCAATGCAGATTTGGTCGTCAACCTGGAGGAACAGATCATCAAACGAAAACTGCCTGCCTTCTTCGTAAAGCTGAGTATTCTTAGCTGTGCGACACACATATCGCCAACCTTTAGCTTGCAGGGCCGCCTGGAGGTTGATCCCGTCAAATTCTCCATCTCCCAGAAACACCATTTGACAGTTTTTGGGCAGGACTGTCTGCAATTGGGTCAGTAAATCCAGATGAACACGCTCCGGCAAATGTCCTTTACATCCTTTGACCACCAACCAGGTGATGGGCAAGGCTCGCTTGCGATAAATCAGGCTGATCATCAGGGTGATGCACTCATGTCCAACTTCACTGCCATCGATCACAAAGACCAGTTCGCGGATTTGGGCCAAATAGGCCAACAACTCATTCACAAAAGGCAGGTAAAATCCCTCGTATCTCAATCCGTTCATTCTGTACCCAGCGACTGTAGCGTTTGATCCGACTGTCGGCTTTCGCCAGATCCGGCGTTTTGCGGGCAATGGCTGGCAACTGACAACTCCTGGCCTGGACGATGCCAGCCACCAGGGCTGCCAATGTGGTCAGCCTGCGCGCAAAGTTGCCTTTCGGTTCGCTCGGAAACAATTGTTTGATCGCCATTCTGATGGTACGATATATCCGACGATTGTCCATGGGGTCACTCCTGTTCTTCCTTGGCGGGAAAAAACATAGTGTACCTTATCAGGCAATCGTCATTTGTTAACGTGTCCGGTAGTCAATTTTACTTTTGAACACCGGATACGGACTCAATCATCTGTCAATAGTATCGACCCGATGGAAAACCAGCCTACTTGCCTTTCCTTGAAGGGTGTTTTTATTGTAGCCGCCGCGATCAGCGCATCCACGCGATCCAAACCTAAATGCATTTTAATCACGCGATGGCTTCCTCGTACATGGCAATGATATTTTCGACCGGCGTGATGGCCTGGATATTATGGCACGGCGCGATAATCAAGCCGGTACCGTCAGCCCCGAGGGTCTGCTTCAACCAGCGCACCTCGCGGCGCACGTCCTCCACACCGTTAAAAGGCAGGGTCTCCTGGTTGTCCACGCCCCCGTGGAAACAGATTCTTGAACCGTACTGGGCTTTGATGTCTGCCAGGTCCCAATTCCCGCAGCGCCACTGGATGGGATTGAGCACCTCAATGCCCATCTCCACCAGGCGCGGCAGCAGGCGGCGGTTATCTCCGTCATCGTGATGGAAGACCAGGATGCCGTAAGAATGCGCCAGATCGATGGCACGCTGCATCGATGCGCGGTAGAAGGTATCGAAAATACGCGGGCTGATCATCAACCCGTTTTGCGAGCCGAAATCGTCCGTCACCTGGGTCAAGTCGACCAGTCCTTTGGCAGCCTCAAAGCAGCGCTGGTGATATTCGTAAAAGAATTCGGAAACACGTTCAACTAGGTAGCGCGTCATATCCGGATTAGCCAACCCATCCATCAACGAGGCCTCCAGCCCGCGCAGGCGGTTGTGCCAGTAAAAAATAGCCCAGTACCCGCATTGGATGGCGCGCCCCGGGTGAAGTTCTGCCTTCGCGCGCAGGCCAGAATAGTCATAATCGTCCGGCGATGGCCAGGGAAATTTTTCAAGGTCGGACACGCACTCGGCGTGCTGAAGCGGAAAGTAGACCTGCTCTTCGTAGGTCCCGCCGCCGTATTCCTGCATGGCGTAGCCGAAGCCCCATTCGTCGTAGCGCAGGTTTGGGTCTAAGCCCTGGATGACTGGGCCGTGGTAATCAGGACCGATGCCAAAAATGCCGTCGATGTTCAGGCGCTCGAATATTTCGAGGTTATTCTCGACGTGGAAGTGATCGCGCAGCTTTTGCCAGGCCTCCGGCACTGCCCAGATATCGGTTGGAAACCGGTCGACCGGTTGGTGACGGATGGCAGCCATCACGCGCTCGCGGGGAGTCATCTGATTCATATTGTGGAAATCTCCAGATCAACGATTGCACGAACATGGTTACAACGCAGGTCTCTGCGGGTAACACCATTTTTTGGGATAGGGTCTAAGCCTTTTTCTAGAAAGGCTCCTGATGGAAAGGATTCAGGGTTTTTCCACCAGGAGCCCGGGATATTGTCGAGGAACTGTTTAATTGCGGCTGCTAAGCACAATCGCAAATTGATCCAATTGCGATGGAAAAACCATTAACCTTTCAGGCCGGTCATCGAGATGCCTTCGATGAAAGTGCGCTGAGCAATGAAGAAGAGCAGCACAATCGGGGCAGCCACCAGCGTGCTGACCGCCATCAGGTAGGGTTGGGCGTTGCCGGTGGTGCCCATGCTGGTCGCGGCGACCTGCAAACGCTGCAGCCCGACCGCCAGGGTAAAAAGATCCTCGCGGTTCGCGTAGATCAGTGGGCCGAGGTAATCGTTCCACGCGCCCAGGAAGCGGAAGAGCGCAACCACCGCCATCGCCGGCACTGACAGCGGCAAGATTATGCGCACCAGGATGCCCAACTCGGATGCGCCGTCAATCCGGGCCGCGTCAGAGAGCTCCTCCGGGAGGCTCATAAAGAACTGTCTTAGCAGGAAGATAAAATACGGCGCGCCGAACAGGGAGGGCACCACCAGCGGCAGGTAAGAATTCAACCAGCCGAGCTGCTTGTAGGTGATGAAGAGCGGCACCATCGTCACCTGCCAGGGCATCATCATCGTGCCCATACAGAGGACGAAGAGCACGTCTCGCCCCCACCACTTCAAGCGGGCAAATCCGTAGGCCGAAATCACTGAGGAGATCACGGTCAGGAAGGTCACCGGCAGGGCGTAGCGGAAGACAGAGTTGATCGCGAAGGTGGTGAAGTTATAACGAAAGGTCCATCCCTTGAGGAAGTTATCCCAATGAGCCGGATTGGGGATCAGGATCGGCGGCAGGGTATAAATCTGCGGGTCGTCTTTCAACGCCGTGACCACCATCCAATAAAAAGGAAAGGCAAAGCTGAGCGCCATGACGATCAAGAGGATATATTTGAGCGTGCTTAAAGATATTCTTGATCGCATTGCTCTTCCGAGTATCGAATGCCTTCTCCTTGACCGGGGCTAGAGCGCGGGTACTGGCGGTCATTTATCACCTCCACCGTAATATACCCATCGAGCCGAAGATTTGAAGAGGATTAACGTAAATACGACGATGATCACGAAGAGGATCCAGGCCAGGGCCGAGGCGTTGCCCATCCGCAAGTTCTGGAACGCGTTGCGGTAGAGGTGCAGCGAGTAGAACTCCGTCGAGGCGGCCGGACCACCGCCGGTGAGCAGCCAGGGCAGGGTGAATTCCTGCCAGGCGCCGATGAAGCCCATGATCAGGTTAAAGAGGATCACCGGGCTGCACATCGGGATCGTGATATTGAAGAATTTCTGCACGGCATTGGCCCCATCCACTGTGGCAGCTTCGTACAACGTGCGCGGGACATCCTGCAATGACGCCAGGAAGATGACCACGCTCCCGCCGCTGGCCCAGGCCGCGATGATGATTAAGGTTGGTTTGGATAGGGATGGGTTGGATAGGAATGGAATGGCTTTCAGACCCAGGGACTGCAGCATACCATTGATCGCACCGTATTGGATATTGAGGAGAAACAGCCAGATCATCGCGGTGCAGACGGCCGGAACGATGGACGGGACGTAAATGATTCCGCGGAAGATCGAGCGGCCGACGGTTTTCGTGTTCAACAGGTTGGCGATCAGGAAAGCCGTGGCGACGCTGAACGGCACGCTGAGGAACACGTAATAAGCGGTGTTGTACATGACCGTCCAGAAACGCGGGTCGCGCGTGAAGGTGCGCACGTAGTTATCTATTCCGATAAAAACAGGCGCCTGGATCAGGTCGTAGCGGGTCAAGCTGTAATAAAAAGATGTGACCAGTGGATAGATGGAAAAAAGCAGGAAACCGATCAGCCAGGGCGAGATAAATGCCAACCCCAGGAAGACTCTCCGGCGTTCCCGCTTATCGCTCAAGACATCACGAAAGGTGATGGATGCCATACCAGTTCCTCGCCGTTTCTAGGATTTATGTATTAGGTATTCCATCGAAGCATGGATATGTAAAACATAATATGAGGTCTGTCTGGTGCCTGGAAGGATTTTCCAGGCACCAGACTATTTTACACTACCAGTAAATTATGTTTTAATCGGTTAAGCCTAGGAAAGACCCTGGGCATCCCATTCATCCAGCGCCCGGCGCTGCAGTTCGGTCGCGGCTTCGGCGGCGGTCATGTCGCCACGGTAGACCTTCTCACGCAGCTCGCCGTACTGGCCGGCGATGAACCAGTGGATCGGGCAGCGGCGGCCTACCAGCCACTCATCCACATTGTCCGCGGCGGCCAGGTAGAAGTCCAGACCAGGGTAGGTTTTGGGATCGATCTTCGCGAGGTATGACTTGCGGCCAAAGATCCAGCCCACTTCCGCGAGGATGATGTTCTGGGCAACGTCGGTGTTGAGGAATTCGCCGACTTTGAAGATCTCATCATGGTGCGCCGCATCCTTGAAGATCTGCACGAAGTGCGCGCCGGTGGCCATGATCTTCTTCCCCTTGCGGCTCTCAGGAACGGGAGCCCAGGTCGCGCGGTTGTACTGCGCGATGTCGGGCTGCTGGATCTGGGTTTCGCCAGGGTGCCAGTAGCCTTCCATGATCATGGTCTGCATGCCAGCGTTGAAGGAAGTACCCCAACCGCCCATACCAGTGGTCTGACGCATGCCGGCGAATTTATCCGGGCCGACCAGTTTGATGAACTCGCCCATCTTTTCCATACCGGTGATCATCGGCTCGTTGTCGAGGTTGATCTCCCGGGTTTGCTCGTTCCACCAGTTGATCCCGCCCCAGGACTGCATGGGGAAGTCGGTCTCACCGGCCATGGCATCCCACGGGTCGAGGCCGAACTGGACGAGATTGCCGGCGTCATCGAACTTGGTAAGGGCCTGGTGCCACTCGTAAACGGTTTCCCAGGTGAGGGGCAAGTTTTCTGAAATCGAGGCCGGCTTCTTTCGCGGCATTGACGTTGACGTTCAAGCCCCACCACAAGTAGCCTTCGATACCGGGCACGCCGATCATCTTATCGCCGTAGAAGGATGATTCCCACAAGCCCTCGAGGATATCCTCTTTCTTGATGATCGTACTGGCGGCCACATAATCGTTCACGGGAACGGTCGCGCCGCGAGCGTGCAGGTTGGGATAATCGAAGTTAGAGCCGCCGTCCGGAGGCGTGCCGGCTGCCACAGCGGTCAAAATGATCTCACTGCTGATCGAGCCGCGGTACTCGAACTTGTTGCTGCCGATGAGAGTCTTGAACTCATCCGTTTCGATCATCTTCGCAACCGCTGGGTCGAGGTTGCCCCAGGCATACCACCAGGTGACAGCGGTCGGGTCAACCGAGGGGATCTCGGTAGCGGTAGGCTCGGTTACGGCAGCCGGTTCCTCGCCAGCTTCGGTCGGAGCGGGCGTTGCAGCAGCGGGAGCGCAGGCTGCCATGGCAGCAGCGCCTGCGGCCAGGGCACTCGCGCGCAGGAAATCACGACAATTCAATTTCAATTCCTTCATTTCTCATTCTCCTAAATCGGGTCGTAAGGGATTATACATCCGGTCAGCACATCGATGCCGACGTTTTGCCTTTTAGAGATCGCTTCGTAAATCTATAGCGGGTCAGCGGGCGAGCCGTTGATCCAGTCTAGCCTCCTTTCTCATCGGGCAGAATTTGCCAGGAATGGCAAACAATTCACCTGCCTCGTGCCAGAATAAGAGGAAACAAGGTACAATTAAACAAATACCGATGTCTGTGATGTGGATTTGTGACCGATTTAATCGTAGCACCCTTTAAAGTCCACATCCGGCTTGCCCGGGACAGATAGAGGACACAAAGTGGACAACAAGCGGCAGAATGGCCGCTGAGCGGACAGTACTGATTTACTTTATCTCAATAACCCTTGGGAAGTAGCCATTGACACCTGACTCCTTATCGCGTGAAGTGTTCATCGACAATATTCGCGATGCGCTGACTTCACCTGTACAACGCCGATCATTTGCGCCATACGGCATTGGTGCATCTTTTTGATCTCACCGATAAGTTTGAGGCGTCTTCCGCGCTGCGAAAAATCCTCGTTGACGGCATCGAAACCTTCAAACCCGCCCCGGACGAGCCAGACCAGTCGCGCGCCTGGCGCATCTACAATTCGCTCTTTTGCTGCTACGTCCAGCAGCTCAGCCAGCAGGTGGTGGCCGACCAGCTGTGCATCTCCGACCGGCAGCTGCGCCGCGAGCAGCGCGCCGCTCTGGAAGAATTGGCTGATCTGCTCTGGAAACAGTATGCGCTGGAGGAGAAGCTTTCCCAGGCGCCTGCGCAAGACGCGGGTAAATCCAGCCTGGATAAGGAACTGGCCTGGCTGCGCCAGGGCAGCCTGGACAAACCTGGCCGCCTGCACGACCAGCTCGACGAGGTGCTCAACCTCACGTATCCGCTCAGCACGCAAAATTACGTCGACTTGAAATGCAGCATTCCCGCTGACCTGCCGCCGCTGGCGCTGCATCCGGTGGCGCTCAACCAAATCCTGCTCAACCTCATCCTGGAGGCCGTCCACCAATCCCCGGGCGGCCTGGTGAACGTGCGCGCAGAGCGCCGCGCCTGGTCGGTACAGGTGGCAATCGAGGGCAACAGCCCCGAGCACGGTCCGCGGCCCGTGGAAGACGACAGCCCAGGAAACCTGGACGTGGCTCGCCAAATGGCACAGTTTTCCGGCGCTCAATTAACCACGCAAAAAGAAAAAGGCGGGCCATTCCAGGCCCTCCTGCGCCTGCCCACCCACCAGGAACTGCCCGTCCTGGCTGTGGACGACAACGCGGACGCACTCACCCTGATGCAGCGCTTTGCCGGGGGCAGCCGCTACCGCGTCATCACCACGCAGGACCCCGACCAGGTGCTGGCCCTGGTCGAACTCCATGATCCGCAGGTGATTCTACTCGATATCATGATGCCCAAGGACAACGGTTGGATGGTGCTCGCCAGGCTCAAGCAGCATCCGCGCACCAGCGACCGGGCCATCGTCATCTGCACGATCATGCCACAGGAAAACCTGGCCCTCACCCTGGGCGCGTCCGGTTACTTAAAGAAACCCTTCACGCGCGAGGCGTTTCTGGAGGTGCTTGACCGACAGGTCGCTTTCCTGGAGTCGAAAATCCGGCTCGTATCCTCAATAAATTCAATCAATTCGCGCAGCGACAAGCCGCTGCCGCGCGCCACGCTCAGTGTGTCGCTGACGATCGTCTCGCCGCTTGGGTTGCGCGACGAAACCACGATCACCGGAATGTCGCGGATCGCTTCATCCTGGCCTTTCTCCATTAGCACCTGGAAACCGTCCTTGCCCGGCATCATCAGATCCAGCAAAACCACGTTCGGGGTGCGCTCGCGCATCAGGTGCAGAGCGCGCTGGCCGTTCATCGCCTGCAGCACACGCGTCGCGGGCAGCTCGGTCGCCAGGATGCGTGAATAAAGCTGGATGATCTCCGGCTCATCGTCGACCAGCAGTACGCGCTCCACGCTGCCGGCGTTCACTTTGCCAATCGCGTCCATCAAGCTTTCCCGGCTGACCGGCTTAACCAGATAATCCACCACGCCCAGCTTCTGCACGGTTTCCTCACGCCCCGGAACCCAGCATGTGATCAACGGCGTGCCGAAAGGCAGGCGACCCAGGAAGGAGTCCATCGGCTCCCAATGCGCCACCGGCAGGTTGTGGATCAGCGCCTGAGCCGGCGAACGATGCAGCTCGGTGATCGCATCCGCGATGCTTTTCACGCTGACGATCTCAACGTCCTGCATATAACGGCGCAGGTATTTTTGCAGCGTATCTGTTTCTTCCAGCAAAACGTAACGCGGCTTGATGTCCGGCGGAGAGACCTTGGATTGGCGGGCGCGCGGTTCGTACTGGTAATAGGGGTTGAACCAGCGACGGCCCTGCGCGCCGCCTTCTTCTTGCGGAGAGGCTTTCAAGTGAATATTAAAGAAGAAGGTCGTCCCTTTCCCCACCTGGCTTTCCAACCACATTTTGCCCCCATGCATTTCGACAAACTGCTTGCTGATGCTCAACCCAAGCCCGCTGCCGCCTTTGTGCCCGCGCAGCGTGGATTGAAGTTGGCGGAAAGGCTCGAAAATTTTATCCTGGTCCGCCCTGGCGATGCCGGGGCCTGTATCGGCCACGGCCATCACCAGGCGCTCCTCCTCGATCCAGACGCGCACCTCCACCCCGCCCTTCTCGGTGAAGCGCCCGGCATTGCTGAGCAGGTTGATCAATACCTGGCGCACGCGCGTGCCGTCACAGAAAACGAGCGGCAAATCTTGCGCCAGTTCCTGACGCAGGTAGAGCTTCTTCGTTTCATATAAGAAGCGCACCGCCGAGACGGCTTGCTCGACAATTTCAGGTACGTTCACCCACTCTTTCATCAACGCCATCCGCCCGGCTTCGATCTGGCTCAAATCGAGCACGTCATCTACCAGGCGGGAAAGGTGCTGGCTGTTACGTTCGATGGCAGCGATATCTGCCATCAGCGCCGGGGGGATGCAGTCGCCGTAAGCCTGCGGGGTGTTCATGATCACTTCGCTGAAGCCAAGGATCATATTGAGCGGGGTGCGCAGCTCGTGGCTGACGTTGGCGACGAATTCCTCTTTCACCCGCCGTGCTTCTTCGGCAATCTGAGTCATACCTTCCAGGCGGGTGGTCAGGCGGGCCAGCTCGCCGGTGACCAGATCGTAATCTTCCTTGACCTGCTGCCATTCCACGCGCTGGGCGCGCAGGTCCTCCAGCTCCTCGCGCGACCTGCGATAATTGGTCATCGCCCAATCCGCGATATTAACCATCATGCGCGAAAATGACCAGGCCGCCGCCAGCCCCACCAGGCTGACCAACAGCAGTAGCAGGATTTCACGTTGGGGTAAGCCCATATACACCGAGAGGAAGGTCAGGCTGGCTAGCAGGAGGCCGACCAGGAGGCCGGAAAATACCGCGGCCAGGAGGTTCAAGGAGGCGAGCAGTACCAGCAGCGGCAGCAGCGAGAACATCCAGGCCACGGGGAGATCGGGGAAGAGCAGCACCGCGGCGAGGATCGTCAGGCCAACGCCAACCAGCCAGACCGCGCGCGCGGCTGCCAGCGATCGGTGGATGAGCAGCAGCCCGCCCGCGCAGGCCGCCCCAAGGATCAACAGCACGGTTGAGTAGCGCGGAATATCAACCCACAAAGCACTGCTGTTTGCCAGAACGTACAGGCCCAACCCGACCAGCCCAACTGCATAGATAATAGCTCGTAAGGAGGAATTCCTTCAGTTCACTGCTGATATGCAGGTCGTCCGGGTCGATACGCGTGGAACGGATAATAGATCTGATCATGCAGTCAGCCCTTCTCCCGCACCGTGGTTAATGCGCGGCAAGTAGATTATATCTGTAGATGAAGGCGGCGCAAAGTGCCGCCTTCATCTACAGTAACCTATCAGAGGAAGAGTCTCGGGGTGCCATCCAGCACGATTTGTCCATTTTTTGTCCGTTTTGTGCCTATAATTGTATCGATTAATCTGTAAAATCAGGTGCATATGAATGACATTGTTCGAGCCTGGGCCGAAACCATCCTGATCCCCACATACGGCATAGGCATACCGGATAAGAACCCCATGTTCCTGGAAAAGCGCGTCTACCAGGGCAGCAGCGGAGCGGTCTACCCGCACCCGGTGATCGACCGCATCGAAGACGAGAAGCGTGACCAGCCTTATACGGCCGTGTTCCTCGAAAACCGCTACTTGAAGATCATGATCCTGCCGGAGATCGGCGGCCGAGTCCAGATGGCGCTCGACAAAACCAACGGCTACCATTTTGTCTATTACAACCGCGTGATCAAACCCGCGCTGGTCGGGCTGACCGGGCCGTGGATATCGGGCGGGATCGAATTCAACTGGCCGCAGCACCACCGCCCGAGCACCTTCGATCCGCTGGACTGGCGCATCGATGAAAACCCGGACGGCTCACACACCGTGTGGTGCTCGGAAATCGAGCGCATGTTCCACACCAAAGGCATGCACGGTTTCAGCCTCTACCCCGACCGGGCATACCTGGAAATCCGGGTCCAACTGTACAACCGTACCAGCCAGCCGCAGACCTTCTTGTGGTGGGCTAACCCGGCCGTGCACGTCAACGATGATTACCAATCTGTCTTCCCGCCCGATGTACACGCGGTGATGGACCACGGTAAACGCGACGTTTCCAGCTTCCCGATCGCCACCGGCACCTACTACAAGGTGAATTACGCCCCCGGCACGGATATTTCGCGCTACAAGAATATCCCTGTGCCGACCTCCTACATGGCCTACCATTCCGACTTCAACTTCGTCGGCGATTACGACCACGGCAAAGAGGCCGGCATGCTTCACGTCGCCAACCACCACATCCTGCCAGGCAAGAAACAGTGGACCTGGGGCCACGGCGATTTCGGCCAGGCCTGGGACCGCCAACTCACCGACGAGGACGGCCCCTACATCGAGCTGATGTGCGGGGCTTACACCGACAACCAGCCTGATTTTTCCTGGCTGATGCCCGGCGAGGAAAAAGCCTTCACCCAGGTTTTCATGCCTTACAAGCGGATCGGCCCGGCGACGAACGCCAAGCAAGGACGCGGTCATCCACCTGGAGGTGCTGGACGAGTCGGTCAGGGTGGGCGTGTATTTGAGCAGCCCGCGGCATGTGACAATTCTCCTGACCTGCCAGGGGCAGGAACTGCTGCGCCGCGAGCTGACGCTTGACCCAAACAACACGTACGATACATCCCTGCCCCTGCCGCCGGGGGCGCGGCCCCAGGACCTGTCTCTGCGAGTGCTGGAAGGGGCGCGCACGTTAATCAGCTTCACCCCGCTGCCGGACGAAAATGGTGAGATTCCGGCAGCGGCGGCGCCGGCCAAACCACCCTCAGCAATCCACAGCAGCGAAGAACTGTTTCTGAACGGGCTGCACCTGGAGCAGTACCGCCACGCCACACTCGCGCCTGAAGACTACTACGAGGAAGGTCTGCGCCGTGACCCGCTCGACAGCCGCTGCAACAATGCCATCGGGCGGCTGCTTTACCGGCGCGGCAAGTTCGCTGAAGCCGAGAACCACTTCCGCACGGCGATCAAGAGCCTGACACGGCGCAACCCCAACCCATACGACGGCGAGGCATTCTACAACCTGGGCCTGGCGCTGCGCATGCAGGGCCGCTTTGATGAAGCGTACGATGCTTTCTATAAAGCGGCCTGGAATGCCGCGTGGCAGGACGCGGCTTACTTCGAACTCGCCCGGCTGGCTGCCCGCGAGGAACGTTTCGAGGAGGCGCTCGACCTGCTGGCGCGCAGCCTGCAGCGCAACGGGCACAACCAGCGCGCCCGCCACCTCAAAGCTGCCGTGCTGCGTCACCTCGGGCACCGTGAGGAGGCGCAAAAAGAGGTTAACCTCAGCCTGGAGCAGGACCGGTTGGACCTGGGCGCGCTGGTCGAACACGACCTGCTCAACGGCACCTCTGCGTTCAACCAATTTTCGCGCGGCAGCTCAAATAGCATCCTCGAAATCGCCTTAGACTATACGAATGCCGGTTTGTACGCTGACGCTGTCGACCTGCTCGCGTCCGCCCCGCGCAAAGAACCCATGCCGGGCTACTTCGCTTCCTGGGCCTTGCTCCAGGCCGGCAAAGAAGCCGAAGCCCTGGCCCAATTCAAGTCTGCGTCCGACCTGCCGCCGGATTATTGCTTTCCCAACCACCTGGAATGCGTCCCGGCCCTCCAGGCCGCCATGCGGCTCAACCCACAGGATGCGCGCGCGTCCTATTACCTGGGCAATTTCTGGTACGCCCACCACCTCCCTGCCGAAGCCATTCAGGCCTGGGAGCGCGCGCACGAGCTGGACCCGGCCTTCCCCACCGCGCTGCGCAACCTGGGCCTAGCCTATTTCAACAAACTGGGAGATGCCGAGGCCGCGCTGCGCGCCTACGAACGCGCTTTCCAGCTCGACCCATCCGACGCGCGAGTCTTCTTCGAGCTCGACCAGCTCTTCAAAAAGATCAACCGCGCGCCTGCCGAACGCCTGGCCAACCTGGAGGCGCATGCTGACCTGGTCGAACGCCGCGACGACCTGACCATCGAGCGCATCAGCCTGCTCAACCTGCTCGGGCGGCATGCAGATGCACTCGCGATCCTGACCAGGCGCGCCTTCCATCCCTGGGAGGGCGGCGAAGGCAAGACCACCGGGCAGTACGTGCTCAGCCTGGTCATGCTCGCCCGCCAGGCGATCTCCGCCGGAGCGTTCAGCCGGGCGGTCGACCTGCTCGAACGCGCCCAGGCGTACCCGCACAACCTGGGCGAGGGAAAACTATACGGCGCGCAGGAAAACCATATTTTCACCTTCCTGGGGATGGCTTTCCGAGGCCAGGGCGAGCGCAAAAAAGCCAAAGCCTGTTTCGAACGCGCCGCCAGCGGGTTAAGCGAGCCCACCTCGGCCCTGTATTACAACGACCAGCCCCCGGATATGATCTTTTACCAGGGACTGGCGCGAGGCGCGTTGGGGCGCCGCGTTGAAGCCAACACCATCTTCCGTAAGCTGGTTAAATACGGCCAGACGCATCTCGACGACGAGATGAAGGTCGATTACTTCGCCGTCTCTCTGCCAGATTTCCTGGTCTTCGATGAAGACCTGGGCCGGCGCAACCGCATCCACTGCCTTTACATGATGGCGCTCGGGCAGCTTGGGCTGGGTAAGCTGGAGGACGCGCAGACGCTCTTTTCCCAAGTGCTCGCATTGGACGCCAACCATCTGGGCGCGAGCATCCACCGGTCATTTCCATTCAGCAATTAACACCAGACACCTGAGCTTTGCTCACGTGCCTGGCGCGATCAAGGGCAAAAAGAGGAGAAAATCTCATGGACCTGTCAGGCGCCTGGAGTTTCGAACTGGATCCATCCGACCGTGGGATCGACGAGGGCTGGCACAGCCGCCCGTTAAACCTCAACATCATCCTGCCCGGCTCGCTGCAAGCGCAGGGATTTGGCGACCCAATCAGCCTGGAAACCCCCTGGACTGGCGACATCATCGACCGCACGTTCTTCGAATCGCCGCGATACGCGAAATATCGCCAGCCCGGGCAGATCAAAGTGCCTTTCTGGCTCCAACCCGAGACGTATTACCTGGGCCCAGCCTGGTTTCAACGCGAGGTGGAGATTCCCCCCACCTGGGCAGGCCGTCGGGTCACCCTCTTCCTGGAACGCCCGCATTGGGAAACCCGCCTGTGGCTGGACGGGGCATACGTCGGAAACAACCTCAGCCTGTCAGTCCCGCATATCTACGGCCTGGGCACCGGTCTGGCGCCCGGCAAGCACCGCCTGGCGCTGCGCGTGGATAACCGCCGCGCGGTCAATGTCGGGTCCAACGCGCACTCCATCACCGACCACACCCAGACCAACTGGAACGGCATGGTTGGGCGGATCGAGCTGTCGGCCGGCAGCCCGCTGTGGGTTGAAAACGTGCAGGTATTCCCGGATGTGGCGCAGCGCCGGATCCACGTGCAAGTCAACCTGCGCAGCGCGCTGGAGCGACCCGCGCGCGGGTTGCTGACCCTGAGCGCAGAATCCGGCGATCATCGCCCTGCCCCGGCCCTGCTGCCGGTGGATCTGCCGGCAGGCGGAGAGCAGATGATCGAGACGGATTATGCGCTCGGTGAGGATTCCCTGCTGTGGGACGAATTCCATCCGGCGCTTTACCGCCTGGATGCGACCCTGGAGGCCAACGGCTGGGTGGATACATGTTCGACCCGCTTTGGACTGCGCGAGATCAAAGTGCAGGGGACACAGTTGGCGTTGAACGGGCGGCCGATTTTCATCCGCGGCACGCTGGAATGCTGCATTTTCCCGCTCACCGGCTACCCGCCCACCGACCTTCCGGCCTGGAAGCGCATCATCCGCATCGCCAAAGCCCACGGGCTCAACCAGCTCCGCTTCCATTCCTGGTGCCCACCGGAAGCGGCCTTCACGGCCGCGGACGAGGAAGGCTTTTTCTTCCAGGTGGAAATCGCCTCGTGGGCGAATCAGGGCGCCAGCATCGGGAATGGCGACCCGCTCGACGAGTGGTTGTACGAGGAAGCCCGGCGGATCATCGCCGCGAACGGCAACCATCCATCCTGGATCATGATGGCCTACGGCAACGAACCGGACGGAGACCTGATCGGCTACCTGTCGAAATGGGTGGCGCACTGGAAAGTGCACGACCCGCGCCGCGCGCATACTTCGGGCGCGGGCTGGCCTGCCATCCCGCAGAATGATTTCCACAACGTGCCGCAGCCGCGCATCCAGGGCTGGGGCGAGGAAACCAATTCGCGCATCAACGGCCTGCCTCCGGAGACGATGACCGACTATCGCGAATACGTCGCCAACGCGGGCGCTCCGGTTGTCAGCCACGAGATCGGCCAATGGTGCGTTTTCCCCAATTTCGCGGAAATGAGCAAATACACCGGGCACCTGAAAGCGAAGAATTTCGAGATTTTCCGCGATTTCCTGGTTGAAAAGCACATGGGCGACCAGGCGCACGACTTCTTGATCGCCTCGGGTAAGCTCCAGGCTCTGTGTTACAAGGAGGAGATCGAGTTGGCGCTGCGCACGCCTGGATTTGGCGGTTTCCAACTGCTCGATCTACACGACTTCCCCGGTCAGGGCACCGCGCTTGTGGGCGTGCTGGACCCGTTCTGGGAATCCAAGGGATACATCTCCGCCGAGGAATACTCGCGCTTCTGTAATGCCACTGTGCCGCTGGCGCGCCTGCCCAAACGCATCCTGCGCGCGGGTGAGATGCTCCTGGCTTCCGTCGAGCTGGCGCACTACGGCCCGGCGGCGCTCACGCGGGCCGTGGCGGTGTGGAAGCTGCTCGGCCAGGACGGCAGCGCGGCAGCTTCCGGACGGTTGGGACCGGTGAATGCACCCACAGGCGGACTGACCCATTTTGGGGCGCTCGAGGTCGACACAACCCGCCTGACTGTCCCGGCCAAATACAGCCTGGTGATCGGTATCGAAGGCACGCCGTACGAGAACGATTGGGATGTGTGGGTTTATCCCGCGCAGGTAAACGCGGCCGACTCCGCGAATGTGCTCGTTACCCATGAGCTGGGCGCGGGAGCGCTGGCGCACCTGGCCTCCGAGGGCAAGGTGCTGCTGCTGCTCGATCCGGCGCAGGTGCAGACCCCCGTGAAAATCGGTTTTTCGAGCATCTTCTGGAACACCGCCTGGACGCGCAACCAGGCCCCGCACACCCTGGGCGTGCTGGTTGACCCCGCTCATGCGCTGTTCAAGGAATTCCCAACCGAAATGCACAGCAACTGGCAGTGGTGGGAGCTGGTGAAGGACTCGGCCGCGCTGGTGATCGACAACCTGCCTCCGGCGCTGCGCCCCCTGGTTCAACCTATCGATACCTGGTTCGAATCGCGCCGCCTGTCCTTGCTCTTCGAGGCGCGCGTCGATAAAGGCACGCTGGCGGTGTGCACGATGGACCTGGACAGCCGCCTGGAAGAGCGCATCGTGGCGCGCCAGATGCGCGCCGGCCTGCTGGTCTACATGGGCAGCCCGGCCTTCGACCCGCAGGTACAGGTCACAATCGAACAAATCCGCGGAATTCTCTCATAATAAAAATTGATTACCGGACACTTTTCCTCTCCAACAAAACGAAGGAGACAAAAAGTGTCCGGTAATCAAACTTTCAAAAAGGTTCTAGTAAACCTTGTGCTGTTTGTTTATGGGCATTATTAGCACTTAATGAATTTGGATCACATAGGGAGCCGGGACAAATGTCCCATTTATATGGAGGCACATGTCCCAACTTTTCAAAACTGCTTGACAAATCGGATTTGCTTGTTATTATTTGATTAACAACACGCTGACTTCAGCGCCACATAATCTGTATTGATAAACCATACGTTGGCCGGAATCTTTTGACAGGATTTTGACGTATGGTTTTTGGTTTTTAACGGCCAGGAACTCGGCTCTCCAAATAAACGTTGGTTGGTATGAAGGTAACGTCAGATTGAGCCGAACCCTTTGGGAAAGGGACTGGAAGGATTTTCCTGAATTCCCATCCCCAACTGCACTTTCGCCAGGCGGTTGGGCAGCGCGATGTAGATGTTGGATCGCTCATCTACTTCGTGGGCCTTACACAAGCGATCATCCTGCGGCTTTCGCAGGCTCTCCTTTTCGAGAGGGGTTGCAACCAAGGCGATGAGCTGGCGTTGTCTTAACGAGGTTGGCGAAGCAGAAAATCCTAATAGGAAACTACGGGAAAACGAAATTAGGGGATCGTTTCCACCATACAGCCATTTTAGGAGGTGTGGTTTGAGCAAAAAACATCAAGGCAGTCTGGGTTATCAAATGATGAAAGCCCTGCAGGGCATCTTTCGGCCTGGTACCAGCCGGCATTTGGCAAAGAAACATCACCGGGATCCGGCGTTGATCACAGGCATCAGCACCATGCGCAGCAATTCGGCCGATGTGCATCAGTTCGCCCGGTTCATCAGGGAGCGCTGGCCCGAGGTGAAGGATTTGCCTCAGGTCACATCTGAAATGGCTTTGGCTTTTATCGATGCAATGGAGGAGCGCCATGTTTCCGGCGGACACATCGGCCGGCATTGCGCTGCGATCAGAAAGCTGGATGTCGCCTGCAGAAAAGCAGGCGCCTTTCCTCCGGACGCACCTCCACTGCTGCCTCTCCGGGCTGAAGGAGGGCCTGGCGGTTTTCACTCGAAGCCGAAACCAATTTCATACACCCAGGAGCAGGCCATGGCAATTATCCATCACCTGGAAACACCGGATCCCGAAGTTGCCAGGCTGCTCAACCTGATGTTGAAAGCCGGGCTGAGGGTCACCGAAGCGGCCTATCTGCGTGCTCAGGATATCGAACTTGAAAACCGGGTGATCAACCTGAACGTGGAAGGAAATACCAACCGCACCAAAGGCGGCCGGCCAAGAGTGGTGAAATTTCAGGCTGAATTTTCTGATTTCTTTGTCGGCCTGAAGAATTCACCAGGTAACGAACCCACCGGCCACCTGTTCGCCAACCGGCGTGGTTTGCCCGACCGGGCACGGCATGAAGTGCGCCAGGCATGCTCCGAGTTGAAATATCCCTTGTCTAGGAACACATGCCTTTCGAAAGGCCTTTAGTGTGGAAAATTACCACCGGGCCAGATCCCATGGTGCGGATGATCGCCAGGCATTGCTGGCGACCTCCCACCAGTTGGGCCACAACCGGATCGATGTGACTCGCCAGAGTTATATTCCCAGGGTGGAACGGGAAAAAGGAGCTTGAGATGGTTCTGACAGATAACGTTAGGCCGCTAACATTGGATAGACAGTACATCGCAATGGAAAATATCGAAATAATCAGGTTTGCCCTACTCGACTTGTTTCATAAGCATTCAGTCATTTGCCGGTTGAAATCTTATCCGCACTCGATCAATCCTCAAGACGAACTCAATCATATTCAGTTGCTCGATCCGGTCTGGCTGGAATTTAGCGAGCTTGAGTTAATCGATCTGGATGGCAAGCAGACCTTGGTGCGTTTCTACGAGCCCGGACTTATTGAGTTATCGGAGATAAAAGAACACGAACAGTCGATCCGCCAATTCCTTTATCGACCAGGCATCGAACTCTGGTTGTATGAAAACCTGGGGTGGACGGCCAAAGTCATTGAAATCCTGGCCGAGGAATTATATGATCACCGTTTAGCCTGCCTGCGGAAACCAGAACTTGCTGATGAACAAGTTGGGACTGATCCGATACCCGTTATCCTATTTTCAAATTCAGCCTGGACCTCAAATTGGGATATCCCGGTTTCAACCGGTTATGGATCAACCAGAAGGGGAAATAGATCGGGATATCCCAAACGGGCTTCCCATAGAGGAGAGAGAGATCTCCATAACCAGCGATAATCAGGAACTTCTCCGATTATGGACAGCCGGCTTGACCGCCAAGGAGATCGGTCTGCGCACTGGGAAGACGGAGAAAACCATATTGAACCGGTTGACCGTCTTGCGCAGGATCTATGGCGAGGGCCGTGTTCCATCGGCGAAAATAAATCAACTGGGAGTGGTTCGGGTCAAATTGGGATATTCCAGGATATGGACAGAGTGATATTGTTTGGGATACAACAATCTTAAATGAGCTGATAATTCATCCGATAGTAAGACTTAAGCGGTAGGATCCTAATGAATTAAACCGAATCTCTGAAACCAAACCCAACTAATGTTCCTTCCTATCTACGTCGGCTTTGTGAAATGCACGAATGCAGCGGGCTTTCGTTACGAGACGTGGCCCAGGCGGCAGACCTTGATCCAACCTACGTTCATTATATTCTGAAGGGTGCGCGCCGTCCGCAGCGGGATGTTCTCATTGCCTTAGGCTTTGTCTATAATCTGAATCGGGAGGAAGTAGATGAAATCCTACTTTTGGCGGGTTTTCCACCGATTGGCCGAAGCATCTTACGTAGCTATCGCCAGGAAAATAAAAAGGAATGGTGATCGGGGTAAGGTTTTTTGAAAGAGGATAGACGAATATTCCAAATTATTCCCAGGGATTAAGTAATACTATACCTGCCATTGCAAAATGAGCTGTATTCCGGGTCACCAGGGTATACTGCCATTGCAAAGCTGTAGCAGCGAGCAAGGAATCAATGGCTGAGATCGGCCGCCCAATCATTTCGAGTTGGGCGACGAGTCGGCCCCAGATGAGAATAGTTTCCTGGTCGATTATCAAAATCTGGTCTTCAAATCGTACTAATAAGTCCTCGTGCAACCATTGATCCAACTTTTCTTTTCGATCTGAGTCAAGTAGTTTTTCAATCCCTTTTTTAATTCACCGATCGCTATGACACTCAAAAAAACCTGATTGGATTCAACGGATTGAATCCAATCAACAACCTTAGGATTCGGTCGGGCAGCAACCAATTCTGAGATCACATTTGTGTCCAGGATGTAATTCACAGGTCAATATCCCTGGGCAGACTCAAGTCGCGCTCCAGCTCCAATTCAATTCCTACCAAGGGCGACTGCCTGAAGAATTCTAGCAAGCTTGTTTGCGACTTCACCAACCGGTTATACTCCGCCTTAGATAGGATAATAACGATTTCTTCGCCGTGACGTGTCACGGTTTGTGGTCCTTCTTCAAGTGCTTTATTGACCACTTCACTAAAGCGGTTCTTTGCTTCCTGCAATTGCCAGACAGTATCTTTCATACGACCTCCTTAAATCTAGACTGTCTAGATTATACTCTTTCGGATGATAAATATCAAGGAGTAAAATTTTAAGCAAATTACGGTGTCATCGTTGGCCGACCGCGACGCTTGGATCGGAAACCCAGGTTGTCCATTGGGCTAAACCGGCGATGTTTATCTTTGACATCCCCTGAAGCCAGGTTCACGTACTTACGAGTCATTTCGAGAGAAGTGTGCCCCAGAATTTTCTGCAAGCTAAAAACGTCCCCACCGTTAATAAGATAACGGACACTGAATGTATGGCGGCATACATGCGGGTGGAGTTTAGCCACTTTAGTTAACTTTTTTACTCGTTGGAAGAATTTCTCGACTGAACCATGCGTCATCGGGTAACCATCTGAGCTCAGATACAACCTCTCCTCATCCTGAGGGTTGATAGGCTCGGATCTTTCTTTTGCAATATAATCGATCAAGGCTTTTTTTGCCTGGGATCCAATTGGTACCTTGCGCTCTTTGCTGCCTTTGCCCAGGATGGTCATTTCGCCCAGGGTGAAATCGATCCGGGATAATTTCAAGTTCACCAGCTCATCCAGGCGAATCCCGGTATCGAGGAAGAGCATCATAATAGAGAAATTTCGCAGCCTTTCTTGTGTATTGTCCAGGCTGGCTGCGAGGATACTTTGAATTTCTACTTCCGTGAGTGGCTCAGGGAGAACCTTAGGCAGCTGAGGGAGCTTCAAGCGGCGCATGACATTTTCCTCCAGGTAACCCTCTTGATAAGCCCAAGTGGAAAATGATCGCACTGCCCGACCGCAACCATGGATATATTGGATTTTTAGTTTTCCTTTTTGAACTTTGTGAAGGGGATGGTCCTGGTATTTCTGATCCCGATCCATCAAACTACGGATGAACTCCCTGGCTTCATCGACGGTCAGATCCTGGATTTTGAAGCTCCCTCCATGGGTTTGGTGCATAAAATCACTGAAAAACCTCAAGCGGGTTTTTAGCCAATCGATATAACGTGGGCTTTTCCCCTCAGTCTCCATGGTCGATAAATATAGCTCAATACCTTTATCCAGTGAAATCATCATTAACTCCTTAGCTTTCTTTTTAGTCATCTTACACCTCCATTTCTGAGAATTGGCTGACTGGCGTTGACTGGCTAGAACATTATTTAACCAAGTACATTGGAATTAATTAATTCCCCCCATTTTTCGAGTATCTGATAACATGCCGAAAGTGGGGGATTAAACATAAAAACCTGCCTTTTCGGCAGGTCTGGATGGGATTTTGCCCCACTATTAGCCTAAAAATGGGCTAAAAGTGGGAATTCTTGTCCCCATTCGGGGATAAATATGAGCGTGCAGGGGCTCGAACCCTGAACCAATGGCTTAAAAGGCCACTGCTCTACCATTGAGCTACACGCCCGGAATGCGCAGAGATTGTATCACGCACAACGGGGAGCGTCAATAAATTCACACGAGGAATGAATCCCCAAATGAAGGTTGAGCCTGCTTCGCAAGCCCAGCCCTCATTTGGGGATATTCGTGGTTTAATTCATACCGAGAAAGGATCTCCCCATGACCGATCTGCTTTACCAAACCGACGCATACCTGCGCGAGTTCGACGCCGCCGTCCAGGCTGTGGACGAAGCAGCCCGCGCAGTTCTACTCGACCGCACTGCTTTCTACCCCGGCGGGGGCGGACAGCCCGCTGACAGCGGCACGCTGACCATCGGCGGCGTCGCTTACCTCGTCACACGCGCCCGCAAAGGGCCGGAGGGCATCACCGCTTCCGGTGCACCAGGGGTGTGGCACGCCCTGGGGGGAGAGGAGCCCCTGCCCTCCGCCGGTAGCGCGGCGCACGGCACGCTGGATTGGGAGCGCCGCTTCGCCTTGATGCGCACGCACACCGCCCTGCACATCCTGTGCGGCACGGTCTTCCGCGATTACGGCGCGCTGGTCACCGGCGGCGACATGGAGCCGAACCACGGGCGCATGGATTTCGAATTTGAGTTGCTCACCAAGGACCTGGTCGGGCTGATCGAAGAGGCAGTCAACCGCGATGTTGCCGCGGCGCGCGACGTGCGCGTGGCAATCCTGCCCCGCGAAGAGGCCTTCCAAATCCCCGACTTGATCCGCACCAAGATCAACCTGCTCCCGCCCGAGATCAGCCAAATCCGCACGGTCGAGCTGGTTGGGCTGGATTTACAGGCCGACGGCGGCACGCACGTGCGCAACACCGCCGAGGTGGGGCGCGTCCGCGTGACGGATTATAAGAGCAAGGGTAAGATCAACAAACGCATCTATATCGATCTGGAATAATTTATGAGGTCAAAAAAGGCGTTCGCCTTTTTTGACCTCATAATTATCCGGACATTTGTTCCATTGCAAATCCGAATCCCTGTATTAAAATAGATAATTATTATCAATTTGGTATTGTTGCGAAGATTTTAGCGCCGCACGCTCGAATCTTGGCGGAGAAACTGATTGACAGGCCGCCTGACAGACCAAAACCAGTGAGCGCGCGCTGATTGAGCGCGCTCTTCGCCGCAGCAATGACATAGTAGACGAGGGAAACAAGATGATCGACATACACGTAAACGGTTTGGGCTGGCAGCGCGACCTGCCGGACTATCGCGATTACACTGCCGAAAACGAAAAGGTTTGGGATATCCTGGAGCATTCCGAGCCCCTCGAACGGGCGATGACAGCGCGCACGTTCGGTAAAGCCGACCTGCGCGGCTGGTGCTCGCCGATCGAGAATCAAGAAAGCCTGGGCTCGTGCACCGCCCACGCCGCGATCGGCATGGTGGAATATTACCAGCGCCGCACGAAGGGGGAATACCTGGACGCCTCGCGCCTCTTCCTTTATAAGGTCACGCGCAACTTGCACGAATGGACCGGCGACACGGGCGCCTACCTGCGCACCACGATGCGCTCACTGGTGCTGTTTGGCGTACCACCCGAGCGTTATTGGCCCTATCGCATCGCCGATTACGAGAAAGAACCCCCTCCGTTTTGTTATGCCTTCGCCCAAAATTACAAGGCGATCAAGTATTACCGTCTCGATCCCCCCGGCGTCAAGCCTAAGGATGTGCTCGTGCAAGTGCGGCGTTACCTGCTGGCCGGACTGCCAACCATGTTCGGATTCTCGGTATATACCTCCATCCCGGAATCCGGCGACGGCAAGGGCGAGATTCCGTTCCCCCATGAAGGCGACAGCCTGCTCGGCGGGCATGCTGTCCTGGCAGTCGGCTTCGACGATCAAAAGAAGATCGGCAAGCAGAAAGGCGCGCTGCTCATCCGCAACTCGTGGGGGCCGTTCTGGGGTGAAAGCGGCTACGGCTGGCTGCCCTATGAATACATCGAGGCCGGGCTGGCAGCCGATTTCTGGTCCATGGTGGACGCCGGATTCGTCTCATCCGACCTGTTTCAATGAGTTTTTGTTTGATAAAAACAAGCATTAATTGCTGACTTCGCGCCCGCATCCACTCGTTGCTGTTAAAGAAATCCGCCACGGCATTGCCCGGGTGGACCATGGCATCGAAGAGGGGGCGGTCCTGCTCGTTGAGGTTCATTTCCAACACCGGCAGGAACTCCTCCAGATGGCCCATTGTGCGCGGCCCGACGATCGGCGCGGTGATCCCCGGCTGGTCTTTACACCAGACCAGTGCTAACTGCGCGGCGCTCATCCCGCGCGCCCTGGCCATCTCACTCAACTGCGCCCCCACTTCCAAACCCCTGCGGGAGAGCCGTTCGCGGGCGGCAGGGAAGTTCGAACGGGCCGCGCGCGAATCTTCAGGGACTGCCCCATCCAGCGGATAGCGCCCGGCCAGGATTCCCATTCCTAAAGGCGACCAGGGCAAGATAGCCAGGCCGTACTTCAAGCAAAGCGGGACCAGCTCATTTTCGATACGCCGGTCGAGCAGGTTATACGGCGGCTGCTCGCTGATGTAGCGCGCCAGGCCAAATTTTTCACTCGTTGCCAGGGCTTCCATCACCATCCAGGCCGGGTGAGTTGAAGCGCCGATGTAGCGTACCTTGCCCGCGCGGACCAGATCATCGAACGCGCGCAGCGTCTCATCCACCGGAATGGTCAGGCTGGGGCGGTGCAGCTGGTAAAGGTCGATGTAATCGGTTTGCAGGCGGCGCAAGGAATCTTCAACCGCCCTGAGGATGTGCCCGCGCGAGGCGCCACCGTCGTTCGGCCCTTCACCCACGCGGCTGTACACCTTGGTAGCCAGGACGATATCCAGGCGCTTGCCGTTCTCCTTGAGCGCCTTACCGACGATGCGCTCACTTTCCCCACCCACATAAACATTGGCCGTATCGATGAAGTTGAATCCACCTTCCAGCGCCCGGTTAATAATTGCAATCGACTCATCTTCGGGCGTCGGGCCGCCAAAGTTCATTGCGCCCAAACAAAGCGGTGAAACCATCACCCCGGTCCGTCCTAACGATCGGTATTCCATGCTGTTCTCCTTAAGTATTTATCCGAAAAATTTGGTTGGTTGTACTTTTATAAGGATGGTTTTCTTGTAGCCGCGAAGCATCCGGCCATAAAGTCTCATTGAAAACCTACTATTTGCTCCGGATGCTTCGCCCTTTTGCAGGCATACATGCGGAGGCGAAGCATCCGGAACTTGCATTCTTTTAATTGCCGACACAGTATCCGGATGCTTCGCTGCTACGGGAATACTGATTACCAATCTTCGCAACCGAGCATGTTTAGCCGTCATGATGCCGGCAGTAATCTCAGCCGCGTTTCTGCTTGCCGGCGAATATGCACGCGCTGAGACACCTCGATCGCCTGGCGGTAATCCTGCGCAGCCAGGTCGAATTTTCCCATCTGTTCATAAGCCTGCCCGCGGTACAGGCAAATATCCTGCATGACCGTCTGCTGCAGCATGGCATGCGTGAAGTCATCCACGGCTTGCTGCCACTGCCCGGCACGCAGGGCAATTTCACCCCGCATCACCGGGATCAGCGGCGCGTTGGACGTCTTGGTTTCGAGAAAAGCAAAATAATCTGACACCCAGGCCCAATCACTGGCGAAAATCCGCTGGCGATCGGACGGGAACATCACCGCCTCCCGCGGCGAGGCGCGGTATGCTTCTTCCCAGGCAGCGCGGGCCGCCTCTTTTTGCCCCTGCTGGTAAAGGATAGAACTGTGTACCAGGTGAAGCATCTGCAGTCCAAAGCGATCCGTCTCACGGCCAATCAGCTCAAGCGCCCGCTGGATGTCAGCGCTTGCCGTCGCCAGGTTGCCTTCATCGCGGTGCAGGATGGCGCGGTTGAGCCATGTCATCGACCAATCAGGGCGAATCATCTCTGCGCGCTCGACACAGGCCCAGCAGCCGGCGGGATTTTCCAGCGCGTAGTGCAGCGCGCCTTTGAGCAAAATCGCCTGAAGGTAATTGGGGTCAATGTTTAAGGCTCGGTCGGCGTCCGCCATGGCGTGCAGCAGGTCGTCCATGGTGAAATAAATGTACCCGCGCTGCAGGTAGAGCACCGGGTCGTTCGGAAAAGCCTCAATTCGCCGGGCGATCAAATCGAGCGCGGGGTCGAAATCCGCCAGGCGCAGATACACCTCCGGGCGGCGAAATACACGCGCGTAGAAGCGCAGCAGCCCGGCTAGAAGCGGTTGGTTCAATGTCAGCGCCCCGGCCAGCAGGAGCACCGCGGTGAGAACCAGCAGCCAGCTGCGCGAGAAGAGCGCCCCTACGAGCACCAACCCGCCAAGCACCAGGCTGAGCCAAAACGTCACCAGGTTGGAGCGCACCGGCCCGAAAATCATGTGCACCAGGGCACGGAAAATCCGCCCACCGTCGAGCGGGTAAATCGGCAGCAGGTTGGTCAGCGCGAGGATCACGTTGGTGACTGCCAGGAAAGCCAGGGATCGGCGCGGGAAAACCTCTGGGAAAGGAAATGACTCGCCTAAAAAGCCACCCACACCGGTGCCGAGGACAAACACAAACAGCACCCCGCCAAAGATCAGGTTAACCAGCGGTCCAGCCGCAGCGATGAGCAGGTTCCCGATCGGTTTCTCGGCTTCGCGCTCGGTCATGGCCGCCCCGCCCAAAGGCCAGAGCACCACGCTCGGCACGCGGATGCCAAATACGCGCGCCATCAAGGTGTGCCCAAGTTCGTGCAAGAGCACGAAGAAAAATACCAGCCCGACCAGCAAAAAAGCCCGCGCCGCGCCATTGAACGAAGTCGGCTGGAAAGTCATCAAAACATACGGGATGATGAGGACCATCGACCAGTGCAGGCGAATTTCCGTTCCACCAAGCCGGGCTACCAGTAGCGAACCGTTGAGCATGGTAATATTGTAGCATGCCCTGGAACCCACATTCGATCCCACCGGACGGTCCGCAGGCCTATTCGCATGACGAGCGTAAGCGGCGGGCGGAGGACATCGCTGCCCGCTTTTCGCGACATTACGGCGAGCGGCTGCAGGCCAGCGCCGTGTACGGCTCGCTGGCGCGGGGAAGCGACGGTCCATTTTCGGATATCGAGATGATGATCGTCATTCAAGGCACCGGCATTGATGAGAGTTTTGAGTGGACCAGCGGGCCCTGGAAAGCTGAAGTCAACATTTACAGTGAAGACAGGCTGATGGCATGGGCGGCGGAGTTCGACGAATTCTGGCCGATCACCCACGGCGCAATCATCAACGCCGTGCCCATGCAAGATACGATCGACTTGTTCCCGCGCGCCCGCGCGGCGGTGATGAACCACAATGACGAGGAATTTCGCTCACTGATCGCCGCGTTGTTGGTCGGCGACCTTTACGAAGATGTCGGCAAACTGCGCAACGGCCTGGCCCTGCAGCGCACGGAGGTCATCGCGCCATTCACGGTGGATGCCGCGCGCTACGGCGCCTGCCTGGTGGGGCTGCACAACCGCCGGGTCTACAACAGCGGCGCGACCCTCTTCAGCGAGTTGCTCGAACTCCCCGGGCGCCCTGACGGGTATGATGCCCTGGCTCGCCTGGTGATGTCCGGCGATTTGAATGACCCTGCTCGCGTGATCGACGCGGTAAACACCTTTTGGAGCGGCGTGGAGGCCTGGGCCGCGGCCCGGCACATCCCGCTCACCCAAAACCTGGAGGATTTGCTCGCGGAATAATCCAATGACCTACCCTCAAGATTTTCTCAACCAGATCGACGAAGCCTGGAACGCCCCCTTTTCCGGCTGGGATTTCTCCTGGCTGGAGGGCAAGTATACCGAAGCCGCACCCGCCTGGGATTATCTTGCGCTGGCGCGCGAACGCATGCGCGCGGCGAGCTCCATGCTGGACATGGACACCGGCGGCGGTGAGATCCTCTCCTCCCTGGCGCCCTTCCCGCCCGACACGCGCGCCACCGAGAGCTGGGATAAAAATATACCCGTGGCCCGCGCGCGCCTTGAGCCGCTCGGCATCCGCGTTTCCAGCTTCGCCGAGAACGCCCACTTGCCCTTCGAGGATTCCGCCTTCGACCTGGCGCTCAACCGCCACGGCGCATATGACCCGCTCGAGCTGCGCCGCATCCTCAAACCCGGCGGTATCCTGCTCACCCAGCAGGTCGGCGGGAAAAATCAGCTGCGCATCAACCAGCTTCTTCAGGATGAAGTCCAATTCGAATACAGCTTTTGGACTCCGGCCTATGCCGTGGAGCAGCTCGAAGCGGCCGGTTTTACAATCCTGCAGGTGCGCGAGGATTTCCCCGAGGTCAACTTTTACACCCTCGGCGCGCTGGTATACTACCTCAGGGTAATCCACTGGCAGGTGGAAGGTTTCACCCCGCAGGGATACCTGGAGAAACTATACGCAATTTATACCCTCATTCAGCAGAAGGGTAAATTGGTGACGCACGAGCACCGCTTCCTGATCGAAGCGCGCAGTCAATAATAGTAATTTTTAACATCAATATAGCCCTCCATAAAATAACCATAAAAAAACTATTTTGGTTATATACTATGAAGCATGTTCGCTGCTCACCTGGCAAGCCAAGCCTCACCGTCCGCCCGCTCCCCCTATGGGTGCCGCCGACTCCGCTCCTTTGCCCCCATCTATGGGGGTAAAATCGATAAAAAATAGAAACATAGCAGATTTATTTGACAATAAAATAGATATCTTGTGCTATACTGGTACTATGCAACCGGACCGCACGTTCTGGCCGGAATGGGCTCGACTCTTGCAACGTTGGGGTTTGGATGGTGTGACCGCTGCTTTGCTTGAATTTGCCGGCCCATTGACCATTCTTCTGGCCCAACTGGTGTACTTTAGCCAGCCGTTCTTAAGGGGGGTACTGCCCGGCAGCCGGTTGCAAGCCCTGGCCATGTTATTTGAAGACCAGGAAGAAAGCCGGTCTTTCGCCACATTTCTTAGGGAGGAAAAACCCGCGTGATCTGGCTTGAATCCATCATCGGTCTTGTGCTGGTCATTCTCTCGGCAGGCATGATCCTTGTCTTCTCGTTGCCGCGTCTCAGGCAGGCTCGCCGGGTCAACCGGTTGATTCCTGCCGTGCAGCGGCTGCGCCGTGCCATCGGTCTGGCGGTCGAAGATGGAACCCGCCTGCATGTTTCCATCGGGAAATCCAGCATCTTCAGCGCCACGAATGCTTCGGCCCTGGTCGGGTTGAGCACCCTGGAGCGCGTTGCTCAGCTCAGCCTGGTCAGTGACCGCCCGCTCGTGGCCACCAGCGGCGACGGGACCCTGTCGATCCTCAGCCAGGACACCCTGCGCGCCGCGTACCGCATCGCCAACGTTCCCGAGCAGTACGACCCCGATCGCGGAAGACTGGCCGGCGCTACGCCCATGTCATACATCGCGGGTACTTTCCCGGTCATCCGCGACGAGCGCGTCTCGACCAACATCCTGGTGGGCAATTTCGGCCCGGAAGTTGGTCTCCTCGCGGATGCTTCCGACCAGCAAAATGCGTTCACCCTGGCCACTTCGGATGCGCTGGCTTCTCAGGCCGTGCTCTATGCCGTGGCTGAAGAGACCCTCATCGGCGAGGAGCTTTTCGCCCTGCCGGCTTACCTGCAGGCCGGGCCGGTACACCAGGCCAGCCTTCGCCTGCAAGACGTTCTGCGTTGGGTAGTGATCGGGTTAATCATCCTTGCAGCCTTGCTATCTTTCTTCGGATTTAACCTGCTATGAGAGCGCCCATCTGGACTGCCGTCGCAATTTCTATTGGGTTAATCGTCCTGCTGGGATACTTTATCCCGCCGGACATGGCCCAGTTTGGATTTATCCTGACATTGCGCTCTCTGCTGGTCGGATGGGCGGTCATCCTGGCCGGGGTCGCGGCCCTCGTCGGCGCGTTGAACCTCTTCCTCATCCACATCGGTCGCATGACGGCCAGCCGCAACCCTGACCGTTACAGCATCCTGCTGGTCGTTTTCTTTGTTCTGTCGCTCGGTTTCGGCCTCTATCTTTCTCCCGCCGACCCGCTCTACCAGAAAGTGGTCACTGCCATACAGGTGCCCATCGAAGCTTCTTTGATGGCTATCCTGGCGGTCACCCTCACCTTCGCCAGTTTCCGCCTCTTCCAGCGCCGTAAAGGGCTGATGGCCGGTGTCTTTGCTGTCAGCGCAGTGTTTTTCATCCTGGTGGGCAGCGGATTACTCGCTCCCCTGCAGGACCTGCCTGGAATTGGCGGGGTTCTTGGCTTCATTCAGCGTCTGCCGGTTGCAGGTGGGCGCGGTATTCTGCTCGGCATTGCACTGGGCAGCCTGACGGCCGGATTGCGCATCTTGCTTGGCGCCGACCGGCCCTATAGTGGGTAGCCTATGGCTGATGTGCGTTGTCCAAATTGCGGTAAAGATAATCCGGTAGAGGCAGAAAAATGCTTCTTCTGCGGTGAACTCCTGTCAACTGAAAACCCGATCGTCCCAGAGGGCCAGGCCGAAGATGCGCCAGACTGGTTGTCTGGGCTGCGCTCCGGCGACTGGCAGTCTCAGGGCGAACAGGCTGAAGAAAGCGACGAACCGGCAGCCGAAGGTGATATTCCGGATTGGCTTTCGCGCGTGCGCGCACGCACCCAGGAAGAAACCGGAACAGAAGCCTCTTCCGAACAGCCTTCAGAGGAACAAGCCACGCCGGGCGAAGATCTCGATTGGTTGAAATCTCTGGGCGGCGACCCAGGTCAGACCCAGGGCAGCGCGGATGATTGGCTGGCCCAATCCGAAGATAATCCCGTTGCCCCGTTGGGAGTTAGCGGCGAGGATTGGCTGAACAGCCTGCGCGGCGATGAGCCTCCCGCCGAAGAACAGCCTTCAGTGCCATCCGCTGAGCCTGAACCTGAACCCGAGTCGAAAAGTGAGGAATGGTTGGGCGGTCTGGAAGGTTGGATTGCTCCGCCTGAGCCGGAAACCCCGACAACCTCCGCCGAAGAACTCCCCGCCGACCAGCCAGAAGGCGCCGTTCCTGGGTGGTTCTCCCAACTCCCAGACGCCGGTCAAACTCCTGAGCCCGTCGAACCGAATTGGTCAAGTTTAAATGCTATTTCCGATGCTAAAGAAGAAGCGCCACAGGACGCGGATGAAGAATCCGGCCTTCCTGATTGGCTGACCAACTTTGCATCCGAGCCTGTTGCTATAAAAGCGGCCGGCGAAACCCCTGAAGCCGAACTCCCGGACTGGCTCGGCAGCGTTCCTTCAACCCCTGAAGCGCCCGCCGAGCCGTCCGCGGCTGCAGAAAGCGTCCCAGATTGGCTGGCAAATGCCCCCGCGCCGGAAGAAGAAGACGCGACAGGCATCGAGACGCCTGCCGCAGAAGGCCTGGGCTGGTTGGGCGAAATAAGCGCGCCGGATGCAAACCTGCCTGCCGGGGAAAGCAGTGCGCCTGAAGGGTTCGATCTCTCCGAACTATTCGGTAGTGAAGCGGCTGCAAGCGAACCAACCTCACCACCGGCAGAGGAAATCCCGGATTTTAGCAGCCTGCTGGCCGATAAACAACCGGGTGAAGCTCAGGATGCAGAATCCCAACCCCCGGATTTCTCGTCGATGTTCGGCGGGGAGACAACCGAGCCGGTTGAAACAGGACTCGAGAAAGAGACCCCCGACTTCGCAAGCCTGCTCGCTGCCGGCGCTCTCGCGGCCTCTGCGTCCGCTGCTGACGATGAAGAAAAACCCGCCGAGACCCCGGAATGGATGAGCGATCTTGGTCAGGCAGAAAGCGAGCCTGAAGCCGCGGAGACCGAGGCGGAAGCCGAGGTTCCCAACTGGTTGAAAGATTTTGGCGAAGCAGGCGAACCTGAACCTGCCGTCGAAGCCCCGCTGGAAGGCGCTGCGCCTTTCGTGGACGAGGAACTGCCCGCCTGGCTGGATAACGTCAAAGCCGCCTCCCCAGAAGAGGGTGAGCCGGGAATCTCGCCCCTGATCGACCAGCCTGAACCTGCCCCGGAATTAAGCGCGCCGTTCCAGGTGGATCTGCCCGAGTGGCTCGAGTTGGAAGAAGAACCGGAAGCTGCCCGCTCTCTGGCAGACGAACTGGCGGAAGAGCCCTCCGAGGAGCTGGCCAAGGCTGACCTGCCCAGTTGGGTGGAGAATCTTCGCCCGCTGGAGTTAGTCATTCCCGGCGAACTGCGCAGGGATGCCGGCGAAACAGTGATCGAGAAGGCCGGCCCACTGGCAGGCATGCGCGGAGTACTGCAGAGCGAAGACCTGGCCGACCAGTACCGCAAACCACCGGTCTATTCGGCCCGCCTGCGCGTCACCGACCGCCAGCGCGCCCAGGCTGCCATTCTGGAGAACTTGATCGGCGTGGAAGCAGCGCCCAAACAGGTCTCCTCCGAAATCTCTCGCGCGCCGCAGATGATCCTGCGCGTGGTCATCGCCCTGCTGCTGATCCTCTCGCTGCTGACGATGCTCCTGCCGGATTTCCGCCTGGTTGATCCACCGGCCGTCATCCCACCCGGGATGGCCGCGCTCTATGACCGCGTCGAAAACCTGCCCGCCGATTCTGCCGTCTTGCTCGCCTTTGATTACGAGCCCGGTCTTTCCGGCGAAATGCGCTACGCCGCCAACGCGGTGATCGAGCACCTGATGGTCAAGAACAGCCGGCTGGCAATCGTTTCCACCGTGCCCACCGGGCCTGTCCTGGCGGATGATTTGCTGGCAGAAGTGAATGTCCGCCGCCCTGAATACCAGACCAGCGAGCGCACGGTCAACCTGGGCTACCTGCCCGGCGGCACCACCTCGCTGCTTGAATTCGCTCAGAACCCTAAGGGAGCCACGCCTTCTTCCCTGGACACCCCCATCAGCGGTGTGCCTGCCTGGGATCATCCCGCCGTCGTTGGGCTGGGATCGCTGCAAGATTTTGCACTGGTCATCGTCCTCACCGACAGCCCCGAAACGGGCCGCGCCTGGATCGAACAGGTCCAACCTGTACTTGGAAGCGTGCCGCTTTCTATGGTCGCCAGTGCGCAGGCGGGACCGCTGCTCCAGCCATACTACGACTCGGGCCAGATCCAGGGTATGACGGTCGGGCTGCAAGGCGGGGCGCTCTACGAACAGCGTTCCGGCCGGGTCAGCCTGGCGAACCGCTTCTGGGGAGCCTACCAAAGCGGCTCGCTTGCCGGGCTGCTGCTCCTCTTGATTGGTGGAATCATCTCCGCGGTTCTTGGCCTTTCAGACCGAAAACCGACCCAGAAAGGCAAGGCATAAACGACGATGCAAGAGCTGATCTGGACCCTGGCCGCTTTCATCCTTACCCTTCTAGTTTTCTCCTACCTTTTCGGAGATAACCTGCTGTTCCGCATCGCCACCTACATTTTCGTAGGCGTCTCTGCCGGGTATGTCGCCGTAACGGTGATCTACCAGGTGCTTCTCCCGCGCCTGATCCTGCCGCTCCTCCAGGGCACGTTCATCCAGCGCGTGCTCGTCTTGGTTCCGCTGGTCATGGCGGCCCTCCTGCTGACCAAAATTTCACCGCGCTTTTCGCCGCTTGGAAAACTGCCCATGGCTTACCTTGTCGGGGTCGGCGCGGCTGTCGCCATCGGTGGGGCTGTTTTTGGCACGCTCCTCGGACAAATCGGTGGAGCAGCGCGTCCGTTTGATCTGGCTGCCCCCGGCGGAAGTGCAGGGCGCTTGGTGGAAGGGATCATCGTCCTGGTCGGCACGGTCGGCACGCTGGCTTATTTCCAGTTCACCGCATCCAGCCGTACGGCTCAACCGGCCCGCCGGTCGCCGGTCGTAGAAAGCTTATCGCTGGTCGGGCAGGTATTCATTGGCGTCACCCTGGGCGCAATCTTCGCCGGCGTTTATTCCGCCGCGCTGACCGCCTTAATGGACCGCATCCAATTCATACTCACCGTAATCGCGCAATTAATCTCGGGATAAACCGCCACCATGACATCGGTTGTAGACGCTGACTCCTTGCTCGCCATTGATATCGGATCGGTCAACACCCGTGCGCTGCTTTTTGATGCAGTTGACGGGTCGTATCATTTCCTGGCAGCCGGGACGGCCCCCAGCACCTGGGGTGCACCCTTCTTTGACGTCGGCGAAGGCGTGCACATCGCGGTCTCCCGCCTGCAAGAAATCACCTCGCGCCCGCTCCTGGGTAGTGAGAACCGCCTCCAAATCCCCACCCAACCGGACGGTTCGGGGGTCGACCGCCTGGTTGTCACCCTTTCCGCGGGGCGCGACGTGCAAATCCTGATCATGGGCCTGCTCGCGGATGTCTCTTTGGAAAGCGCGCGCAACCTGGCAGCCACAACCTACGGCAGTGTGGTTGAGTCGCTCAACCTGAACGATACGCGCCGTCAGGATACGCAGCTCGACGCGATCTTGCAGTCCGGCGCCGACCTGGTGATCCTGGCGGGCGGTACCGAGCGCGGGGCCACCCGTTCGGTATCCAAGCTGGTGGAGCTGCTCCTCCTCGCCACGCGCGCCCTGCCCACCGAGAAACGCCCGCGCATTATTTACTGCGGGAATGTGGTGCTGGCTAAAAAGATCAAGGAAGTTCTTGGAAAATACGCGGACGTAGAAATCACGCCCAACATCCGTCCGAGCATCGATTTAGAGGACCTAGGACCCGCCACCGATACGCTGACACGCATGGTCACCAGCATTCGCGGGCAGCAAATGGGCGGATTGGATGCCCTCGCGCAAATCAGCACCGCCCCGGTGACTCAAAACGCGTTTGCTATGGGCCGCCTGATCCGCTTCTTGAGCGAGCTGTACGATCCATCGAAAGGCGTGCTGGGCGTAGACCTGGGCGCCAGTTCCACCACCCTGGCAGCAGCCGTTGCCGGCAAGCTCAACCTGAACGTCTCCCGCCCGTTGGGATTAGGCGCAGGCCTGACGGGCTTGTTGAACAACGTCAAACCCGCCGACCTGATGCGCTGGATCCCGATGGACATCTCGGCGGACGAGGTAATGGATTACCTCTGGCAAAAGACGCTTTATCCGGCCTCTTTGCCCATGACCGCCACCACTACCGCCATCGAGCTGGCTGCCGCGCGCGAAATCCTGCGCCTGGCTTCAGCACAGATGCTGGAACGCTACCCGGCGTTGAACATGAGCTTTGAACCCATCTTTGCCGGAGGAGCAGTCCTGGCCCAGGCAGCGACACCCGCCCAGGCGCTGCTCACTTTGCTGGACGGCCTACAACCAATCGGTTTAACGAGCATTTACATCGATCCATACGGCCTGATGCCCGCTCTTGGGGCCGTGGCTCCTGCGAACAGCCTCCTGCCCGTACAAATCCTCGAGTCCGGCGCCTTCCAGAACCTGGGCGTCGTCATCTGCCCGATCAGCAATGCCCGCCCTGGGACAACCATCCTGCGCGTGCGCCTCGTCTTCGATGACGGTAACGAATCGCGTCTCGAAGTCAAGCAAGGTAGCCTGGTCCCGCTGCCGGTGCGCCACGGACAATCGGCGCGCATTTACCTCGACGCCCTGCACGGCGCCCAGATCGATCCGCGGCGGCGGACGTCCGCCGGCTTCAAAATCATCGGAGGTGTATGCGGGGCGCTTGTGGATGCCCGCAGCCGCCCATTGAACCTGCCGGAAGATTCCGGAAAACGCACCGAGATACTCATGCGCTGGTACCAGGCGATCGAATCGCGCCGCCCGGCATAAGGCTTGCAACGGAGATAGTTGTATGTTAGCACAGGTAACCCACATCCTCGGTCTAACCAATATCCGGCGCAATCGCATGCTGCCCGGAGCCGGGCGTGTGCTTGTCTCAACCGGGCAAAAAGTTCATGCCACGGATGTGATCGCCGAAGCAGACACCGCCACCCGCCACTTACTGCTGGATGTGCGCCGCTGGTTAGGCTTCACGCGCGTGGATGAAGCCGAGCGCGTGATCATCCGCCACGAGGGCGACCGCGTCCAATCAGGAGATGTCATCGCCGAGACAGGAGGGCTTTTCTCGCGTATTATTCGCGCCCCATCGGACGGGTTGATCGTCACCATCTCCGCCGGGCGGGTTCTGATGCAAGTGGAGAGCCAGCCGGTGCAGGTCTTGAGCGGGTTCAGTGGGGTGGTCACGGAAATATTCCCCGAACGCGGCGCGGTCATCGAAGCCAGCGGCGGCCTGATCCAGGGGGCCTGGGGCAACGGGCCAATGGTCGGCGAGGGCCTGATGGTAACCTTGCTCAAAAGCCCGGATGAGGAACTGCAACGCACGGATCTGGAAGTCAGCCTGCGCGGCGCCATCGTCATCGGTGGTTACTGCAAGGATCCTGAAGCGCTGCGCGTGGCGGCCAGTCTTCCGGTTCGCGGGCTTATCCTTTCCAGCATGGCCTCCGACCTGATCCCCGTGGCCAAAGGATTGCAGATTCCCATCATGGTATTGGAGGGGTTTGGGCGCATCGCGATGAATGAAACTGCCTACCGTTTGCTGACCACCAGCGACAAACGGGATGTATCGATTTACTCCTACTTCAACCCAACCGCCGGCGAGCGGCCCGAGGTATTCATCCCCCTGCCCGCCGTCGGCCAGACCGCTCCCGAAATGGCCTATTTAGCCCCAGAACAAACCGTACGCATTCAGGGCGAGCCGTATCGAGGAAAAATCGGCACCATCGTGCAGGTCCGTCCGGGCCTGACCGTCTTACCTAACGGTGTACGTGCACCTGCCGCGGATGTACGCCTGGAGCAAGAAACCCAGGTAATTATTCCGCTGGCCAATCTCGAAGTCATCGAATAGAGAATAAATCCAGCTTGAGGAGAAGCGCACATGGCTAATGTAAATGATAATGACCTGGAGGAATTGGATTTCGGGGAAAGCACGCCCCCGGGCGAACCGCCTGAGGACAAAAAACCCAGTAATCGCAATTTCTTTGTTGCTTTAGGTATCCTGGGCGGTATCTTTTTGCTCATCGCCGCTGCGCTTGTCGTGGTGGTGCTGTATGTATTACCGGGCCGCAACGCACAGCGCACCGCGCAGACAACCGCTCAACTGGCTGCCAATACAGCCACGGCACAGTTTGCTACCGACGAGGCGCTCAGAGCCATCCAGCTGCTGACGCCCTCCGCGACGCTGCAGCCGACCAACACACCCTTACTGCCCACACCTTCCAACACACCGGTGGTGGCGCCGATATCGACCTCCACCCCAACGTCGACCTCGGTGACGGATGCGCAGAGAGCTACCCTGTCTGCTCAACAGACACAGTTGGCCTCAGGCAAGTTTACTGCCACGGTAATTGCCACTTCCACTGCGCTGCCATCTGCCGGATTCGCCGACGAGGTAGGGCTGCCGGGCCTGTTTGGGCTGGCCCTGGCGCTGATCCTGATCATCTTCCTGGCCCGCCGGCTGCGCTCGAACACCGCGGCCTGATTTAACTTTTTCTCATTTCCATCGGAAAAACAGTGGTTTGACGGGCGAACGCCCGTCAAACCACTGTTTTTCCGTTCTTATCCCCTTCCTGAGAAGGGGGATGGGGGATGGGACTATGCCACCGAGGCTGCTACCTGCTCCCCAAAACCAAGTAAAGCGCGCACCATCTCCGGAGAGCGCCCTTCTGCATAAACACGCAGCACGGGCTCTGTTCCAGAAGGGCGAATCAAAAGCCAGGAATCGTCGGCCATGATGTACTTGACCCCATCGGTGCAGGCAATCTCACTGACGCCTTCTCCCCCGATACCCGCCGGGGCCTCGTTGATCAACTTATCCGTCATCACTCTCTTGGAGATCGGCCGCTTCAAACGCAGGTCGGTGCGCTCATAGAAGGCGGGTCCGACCTCATTGATCAAATTATTGACCAGTTCGCGCAGGCTTACGCCGTATGCCGCCACCATCTCGATCACCAGCAAGCCCATCAAAACGCCGTCGCCTTCTGGAATATTGCCCTTGAAAGATATCCCGCCCAATTCCTCACCACCGATGAGCACGTCCTCTTTGAGCATGTAATCAGCGATATGGTTGAAACCTACCGGCGTTTCGTGCAGTGTCAGGCCGTATTTCTTCGCCAGTCGGTCGATCATGCGCGTGGTCGAAACCGTGCGCACCACCGATCCGCTCAGACCGCGTTTCTCGACCAAATAGCGCAGCGCCAGGGCCATGATCTTGTGTGGGTCCACGAAGGCTCCCGCCTCGTCCATCGCGCCAATCCGGTCGGCGTCGCCATCCGTCGCCAGGCCAAAACCACCGACGCCGCTGCCGATCGCTCCGCTCAATGCGCCCAGGTAACGCATGATTGGCTCCGGATGCACCCCGCCGAAGCCTGGATTCATCTCCCCGCGGATTTCGCGCACCTCGCAGCCGGTGCCCTGCAAGATCCCGCGGATCACGCCGCGGCCCGATCCGAACATCGAATCGATGACAAAATGCGGTGGATTGTTGGCGATGATATCGAAGTTGATCAATTTCCGCAGGTGATCGTTATATGCCGGGATAGGATTGAAGCGAATGATGCGCTTTTCATCCAGGGCATGTTCTAACTCCATCAGGTTTGGGCCGCGCGCCGTGTTCTCGTTATCGTTGAGGAACACTTCTACCTGCCGACATTGTTCGGGCAGGGCCGAACCGCCGTACGCCGATTTTAACTTGACCCCGTTGTAGCGCGGGGCATTATGCGAGGCAGTGATCATCACGCCGCCAATCGCATTCAAGTGATTGACCGAAAAAGAAATCGCCGGGGTCGGGGCATCGGCCTGAGCCAGGTGCACGGTAAAGCCGTTAGCCGCCAGCACGCGCGCCACCTCCGCCGCAAAGCGGTCTGAGAGAAAACGTGTGTCGAATCCAACCACCATGCGCTGCGGGTCAACCTGCAGATCTTTGGCCGAGCCGTTGATCCATGACCCGCTGGCGACCGCGTCGGCGATTGCCTGGGTGACCATGCGTAGATTGTGAAAGGTAAATGTGTCCGAAATGACCGCTCGCCAGCCATCTGTCCCAAAATTGATAGGCATTGATTAATTCTCCACGTTGTTCAATTTTTAATCGGTTGGGTAAAAATGCACTGCTAAGCAGAGCATTTTTACCCAACATAGTTTGCATTACCAACCCGGGGCTGGGGTTGCAGTCGCCAGCAGCGAACGCACGATCCATCCTTCTTTGCCATCGGCTGTGCGTACTTTTGCCCAAGTAACTCCATCGCTGACCAGCACATCCGGTAAAACCTCAACAACATTGCCGTTAAGCAAACTGATCACAATCAGCGCATCATATCTTGGTTCGCTTCTGATATACGCCCCGTTGCCGCCTTTGACATTAATCCGCGCCCACACCGGGGTCGCTTGCGGGGTAACCGTGATGGTGGGCGTGCGGGTCGGCACCAGGGTATTGGTCGGGGCGCGCGTGGCGGACGGCTGCGGCTGCGGCGTCAGCGTGATCGTGAGCGTCAGTGTAGCTTCACCGCCGGGCTGGGTGACCGCCGGCGCCGTGAGTGACGGCTGCTCAACGGTCGAGCTGGCGGCAGGCACGAGCGCCGCTGGAACGGTGATTTGCGGCTGGATCGGCTCCCGGATGCCGACATTATTGGACAGGAAGAAGATCAAGCCGCCTGCCAGACAGGCCAGGGCATACATTCCGGTCAGGATATAGCTGAGCAAGCGCATCGGGCGCAGCCCCAGGGTTACCAACGTCAGCGTACCGGCAAGGACTGCGACAACCAGGTGACCGAGGAAAACCAGCAGCCCTCCCTCCCAGGGAAGCAGCGCGCCGGAGGTTAACCCGTACCCGGCAGCCGAGAGCGGTAGATAAACAGCATAAGCCACGGCCACGCTGCTCACTAACGGGCGCTGCTGGGTGCTGCGGACCATCAAGACCAGCGTCAGCACCACCCCAACCACCAGGAGGATGATATCTGGCCAGGTGATGGTGATGTGATAACCGGCTTGAGCCATGGAGTGAGGGGGAAAAAAACGCGCAGCAAAGCCGGCTAACGAACCAGTCAGCAGGAAAATTACCCCGCCGATCGCCAGGCTGCCCAGCGAGGTGAGCATGAAACTCGCCGAACCGGCGATCGTCGCCAGAGTGACACCCATAACCGGCCCCATGAAAGGCGCAAGCAAGGCCGCCAGGATGATCAGCGCGGGTGAATCGAGCAGGAATCCAACGCCGGCCACCAACCCCGCCAGCAGCGAAGAGGTGTAAAACTCTGCTCCCGGGGTCGCGGTCTTGCCGAGTTCATCCAGAATCCCAACCTGATCGCCGCTGCTTTCCGGCACGACCAGGCGTTTCATCCGCCTGCGGCGAGCGGGCGGGAGTTCTTCTTCCGGCATGGGAATTGGTTCACTGGCAGGAAGGCTCATTTCCGTAAGGTAGCCACCATTCGCAGAGGTTTTTCAATTAATTCGAGCGCGGAGAGTATAGTATTGGCAACAATATCCGCTTTTAACAGGGTTGCAACTGCCGTGCCTTCCGGCGATAACACGCATATACCAATCGCCGCGGCTTCGAGCATCAACGCGTCATTGGCTCCCTGGCCGATCGCAACCACCCGGTCAGCGCCTAACTGGCGGACAAAATCCGCCTTTTGCCCGGCTTCATCGCCCTGCTGGAGCCGCACGGCAACCACGCCAAGCTGCTGATCGATAATGGGCTGCCGTCCCAGGGTGTCGGCGGTAACCAGGTGAATTTCAAGGCGGTCACGCAGCGTGCCGATCAGGCGAGACACCCCGTCCACCAGTCTGCCATCTACCGCCAGCGTACCATTAACATCACATACCAGGTGTTCCAACCGGATGGCCCCCCGTCCGGGTATATTCAACTCGATCATGGGGCTATTATAATACACTCTCCGGGCGCCAATTCCGTCCGCGCACTTTACAAAAATGGTAACCTAAGCTTTATAATACATCACATTGATTCAGCAGCGATGTCTGCTCAGGTCAATGGGTGAAAACGCTGAAATTCAGGTGTTTGCGGAGGCTTCGCCCCTGCAAACACCTGAATTTCAGCATCTTTCCCCTCACGGCTGCGTAGTCACGAAAATACAATTTTTCAATCAGATACTAAAGGACGTTTTTATGATACGCCGAGAATATCGCCTGATCCTCCCTCTACTGGTACTCCTGCTGGCACAACTGGCCTGCGCCGCGCTCAGCAGCACGCCCGATCCTACCGCCACGCTCCCGGTGACCACGGCCGCTGACCCATTCGAGCAAACCGCTGACCCGGCTTTATGCCCGGTCAATCCGAATGCAGAGCCTGAACCCACCGGAATCATTGAATCCGTCACCATGTCGCGTGGGGTTGAAGGCGATGAGCAAACGCCTGTCGATGTATCGGACACGTTTGCGCCGCCAGACACCGTCCACGCCGTGGTGAGCATCGTCGATGCGCCGTTGGGCACGAAATTCAAAGCCACCTGGAAAGTCGTTGACATCGGCGACACCACCTCCTGCAATACCGTCATTACCGAATATGATATTGAAACCGACGGCACGCGCAATATCGATTTTTCACTCATCCCCAATACCGATCTCCCGGTGGGCAGTTATAAAGTGGAGATTTCAGTCAACGGTGCCCTGGACCATGTCGCTTTCTTTAACGTGCAAGAATGATTGACCGGAATCAACCATGAAGCGACTCCTCCCTGCCCTCATCCTGCTGTCATTGCTTCTGGCTGCCTGCAGTACGCCTCAGGCTTCACCCACTATCCAGATCACCCCCACGCCTGAAGCCAGCCCGACACTGGCGCCCACCAGCACGCCCACCCAACCGCCCGGCAAAGCCTTTTTGTATGCCCCGGACGGTACTGACTCGGACTTGCTTACCAGGACTGAATCGCTGCTGGAAGAGCAAGCCGGTCCCGCCGGATTGATCGCTGAGACCCTAACGCAGCTCGAACCGGCTAACCTCGGCGCGGGAGTGAAGCTGGTGGTCGCTCTCTCCCAACCGCCTGACCTGACCGGCCTGATGGCAGCCGCGCCGCAGGCCCAATTTATCGTGGTCAGCAGCGATGCGCTCGAACCATCCGCCAACCTGACTGTCATCCGCCTGCAGGCCGAGTACCAGGCCTTTATCGCCGGGTATGTGACCACGTTGATCTCGAACGATTGGCGTTCCGGCGGGCTGATCCCGGCGGAGTCGCCTTCGCTGCAGGATGCTTTCGCCAACGGCGGGCGATACTTCTGCGGCGTGTGCGCCCCCGGCTGGCCGTTGGGAGCCACCTTCCCCCTGGCGAGCGGCGCTCCAGCCCCCGCCGACGGCGGCGCCTGGGCAGTCCAGGCCGCGGATTTCTTCGATAACGGCAAGGTGGAGTCCTTCTACCTGTCGGCGCAGGCGTCCCGTCCTGAGGTGTTTACTTACCTGGCCGGGCGCACGCAGTTGAATACCACGGTGCGCGTGGTCGGGGCGCTGCCCCCAGTCGACGAACTGCGCGCGCAGTGGGCCGCGACGATCAGCCTGGATCCCTTCGAGGCGCTCAGCCAGGCGCTTCCTGAAGCCCTGGCAGGCAAGAGCGCCGGCAGCATCAGCGTGCCGGTCAGTTTAAACGATGTCAACCCGGACCTGCTCAGCCCGGGCCGCCTCGCGATGGTTAAGTCAATCATGAGTGAAATTGCCGCCGGGCGGATCAACCCATTTAGCGTGCCCGAGTAAAAAATAGCCTAACAGCGCCCGGCTGCGCCGGGCGCTGTTAGGCTATTTTTAATTTTCCCCATCAAACTCGACAGCCGTGGCTTGACCCGGCTGGCTGATGCCTTCGCGCTTGATCACCTTCCAGACGGTCAACGCCAGAATCTTCATATCCAGCCAGAACGACCAGTGATCCACATACCATACGTCCAGGCGAAATTTATCCTGCCAGTTCAACATATTGCGCCCGTTGATTTGCGCCCAGCCGGTGATCCCAGGCAGCACGTCGTGGCGGCGCATCTGCTCTGGCGAGTAGAGCGGAAGGTATTTTACCAACAGCGGGCGCGGACCAACGATGCTCATCTCACCCCGCAGCACGTTGATCAGTTCGGGGAGTTCGTCAATGCTGGAGGCGCGCAAGAAACGCCCCAGGCCGGTCAGCCGGTCAGCGTCCGGCAGCAGATGCCCATCCGCGCCGCGCAGATCGCGCATGGTAGCGAATTTATACAGTGTGAAGATCCGGCCGCGGTAGCCGGGGCGCGCCTGGCGAAAAAGAACCGGCCTGCCCTGGCTCAGCCAGATAACCAATCCCACCAGCAGAAGAATGGGTGATAAGATCAGTAGGCTCGGAAGGGTGATAAGGAGATCAAACAGGCGCTTCGAGACCGGTACGCCGCGGGGAAATAATGAGGCTGACATGGCTGGATCAGGCCAAACAACTCATCAAGGCGGGTAACTCTTGTTGACGCGGCCGCCGCCCGGGTTGCGCTGGCGCTTGGCCTGGTACATACGGTCGTCCGCCAGCCGCTGGACATCAACCAGGCGGGTGCCCTTTTCCCCTGTGGAAGACCCGATGGAGATCGCCAGCCTGGGACCCTGGTAAAAATTATTATTCATCTCGATCAATTGTTGAATGCGCTCAATCGAGGCAAGCGCCGTCAATTCACTCGTCTCGGCCAGGATGATGCCAAATTCGTCCCCACCCAGGCGCGCCACCACGTCCTCGGTGCGAAAACTGGCTTTGAGCACTTCGGCTGCCCGGCGCAGCAGTTCGTCGCCTGCCGCGTGCCCGTAGGAGTCATTGACCTCTTTCAGCCCATCCAGGTCGCCGATTAAGATGCTCACCGGGAAACGCCGCCCACTCTCCAGGCGTTCTCGCTCTTCCTCGAAGAAAGCCCGGTTGTACAACCCGGTGAGCACATCATGCGTGCCTAAATAGGTGAGATAACGCTCGGCCTTCTTGCGCGCGGAGATGTCCGTGATCGAAACCAGCACGCGCTCCAGCGTCTCCTCGTACCCCGGAAGAGCAGTCCAGTGCAGGTTGATGTCGATGGGCGTGCCGTTCAACGCATAATTCACACCTTCGCGCTCGTAGGATAAGCGCCCGACCCACATATCCAAAAGCTCATCTTGAAAATGCAGGCGCATATCATCGCGAAAAATCTTGTTCAGGTTAGCCACTAGATGTGCCTGGTTCGTAGCCCCAAACAGCTCGAGAGTCTTCCGGTTGACGTCCAGGACCACGATGCGCGACATGCATTCCGTCACCACTTCGGGGTGCTCCTCCATGTAGACGTGCAAATCGGTCACCCCGGACTCGCGCAGTTCATTCAGATAACATTTCACCTGGCTGTAGTCTTCTTCCCACAAGGAGATGGGGGCGAACTCGAATAAAACGCGGTAATGCGCTTCGTCTGAGCCGCCAGGAGGGGGTTGTGTTGAGAATCCTTTTCAGTGGTCATACGTCCTTAATGCCAATCCAAAATGTAAGGTGCGCTGAATTTCAGGTGTTTGTGAGGGCAAAACCCTCACAAACACCTGAAATTCAGCAACGATCCCCTCATGGCTGAGTAGTTACCTTATATTATAATAACATCCACTCAAAATACTGGAGGAGATGATGCTGAAATTGTCGATTACCTACTGCGCGGTTTGACATTATACCGACCGCGCTGCCGGTCTGGCAGCCGATTTGTTGAAGCATTTCGAAGCAGATATCGAGACGATCACCTTGATCCCGTCCGACAGTGGAAAGTTCGAGGTCGTCGCGAACGAAATCAAACTTTATTCCAAATTGGCGACCGGGCGGCACGCCAACCCCGGCGAGGTAGTGGACCTGGTAAGAAATTTCCTCAAGAAAAATAGCTTTTGAGGGAAAAGTTCCTGAATTTCAGGTGTTTGCGGGGACGAAGTCCCCGCAAACACCTGAAATTCAGGGTCTTCTCTGAGTGACATGAAATGGTACCTTTTGAGAAAGCTGTTTGCACCAAGAAAGGTTGATTATGGCAAAAAAGGGACGGGTTTTTTCAGGCGCGCGTCCCACCGGGCGCCAGCACCTGGGCAATTATCTGGGAGCGATCAGGAATTACGTCGCGCTGCAGGCAGATTACGACTGCGTTTACTGCGTGGTGGACCTGCATGCGCTGACCACCATGGAAACGACGCTCGAGCTCAAGAACAACACCTACGAGATGGCCCTTGACTGGCTGGCAGCCGGAATTGACCCCAAGGAATCGATTTTATTTGTCCAATCTCACGTACACCAGGTGACCGAGCTGTTCACCATCCTCTCGATGGTGTCGCCGCTCGGCAAGCTGACCGACCTGCCTACCTTCAAGGATAAAGTCCGCGAGAACCCGCACAATATCAATCTCGGCCTGGTCGGCTACCCGGTGCTGATGACCGCCGATATCGTCTTGTATAAGGCCGACCTGGTCCCGGTGGGCATTGACCAGCAGCCGCACATCGAGTTTGCTCGCGAGACGGTACGCTCTTTCAACTTCCGCTACAACACCAACGTGTTGATTGAGCCGGTTATGAAGGTCACCGAGGTGCCCAAAGTGCTCGGCACCGACGGGCAGCAGAAGATGAGCAAAAGCCTGAACAACCACATCGAACTGGCGCTGTCTGCCGAAGAGACGCAAAAGGTGATCATGACCATGGTGACCGACCCGGCGCGCATTCGGCGCAGCGACCCGGGCAACCCGGACATCTGCAACGTGTTCAGCATGCACAAGGTCTTCTCCAGCCCGGAGGAAATCGCCATGGTGGATGTAGAATGCCGGCGGGCAGGGATTGGCTGTGTGGACTGCAAGAAACTGTTTGCCAGGAACCTCAACGCTCACCTGGCGCCCTTCCGCGAGAAGCGCGCCGAGCTGGCGAAGCGCCCGGACGATATCTGGGACACCATCCGGGATGGGGATACCCGCGCGCGCGTCATCGCCGAGCAGACGATGAGTGAAGTCAAAGCCGCCATTGGGCTTCCATAGAGACTTTTAGCCCTGAATATGCGCGGCATAACCGCGCATATTCAGGGCTAAAAACCAATTTCAGAAAGATCCTTTAAGAAGGAGTCGGGTTATGTCTCACGTCGCATATGAGCATCGCTACGAGTACATGCAGTACAACCGCTGCGGGCGCTCCGGCTTGAAGCTGCCGGCCATCTCCCTCGGCCTTTGGCACAATTTCGGCGGGGTCAACCTGCTCGAAAACGGGCGCGCGATGGTGCGCCGGGCCTTTGACCTGGGCATCACCCACTTCGACCTGGCCAACAACTACGGCCCGCCGCCCGGTTCGGCCGAGGAAACCTTCGGGCAGATCTTGCAGAAGGATATGGCTCGCTACCGGGATGAGATGATCATCTCCACCAAAGCCGGCTACGATATGTGGCCCGGGCCCTACGGAGAATGGGGCTCACGCAAGTACATGCTTGCCAGCCTTGACCAGAGCCTCAAGCGCATGCACTTGAAGTACGTGGATATTTTCTACAGCCACCGCCCCGACCCCCAGACACCGCTCGAAGAAACGATGGGCGCGCTGGATACTGCCGTGCGCAGCGGCCGAGCGCTCTACGCCGGCATCTCCAACTACCCGGCCGAGATGACCCGCCAGGCCGCGGCCATCCTGCGCTCGCTCGGCACACCCTGCCTGATCCACCAGCCCAATTACAACATGTTCGACCGTTGGATCGAAGGCGGGCTGACCTCTGTGCTGGAAGAGGAAGGCATCGGCTGCATCGTCTTCTCGCCGCTGGCGCAGGGCCTGCTGACCAACCGCTATCTGGACGGCCTGCCCGCCAATTCACGCGCCGTAGCGGATGGGCGCTTCCTCAGCCCGGACGAAATCACCCAAGATGTGCTGGGCAAAGTACGTCGGCTGAATGAAATTGCCCAGGCGCGCGGGCAGACCATGGCGCAGCTGGCGCTGGCCTGGGTTCTGCGCCTCCCGCAGGTCACCTCGGCCCTGATCGGGGCGAGCAAGGTCAGCCAGATCGAAGACGCCGTCGGAACGGTGGATAAGTTGGATTTCAGCCAGGAAGAATTGGGGAAGATTGAGGGGGTTCTTGTAGGGTGAAGGCGCTTGGGCAAATAGGTGCCTGGGCAATCAGGTGCTCAGGTAGGAAAACGATCAGTGGATGAGATAGAAGACGACGAGTGAGGAGTTTCCCTCTTCACTCGTCGTCTCAGTGACTGATCGACTAATCCCAAAGCGCCTAAGTACCTAAGCACCTAAGTGCCCAACCGCCTGATTACTTTCCCCACCCCAAATACGCCGCCTGTGCCTGGAGCAGATCGTCCGCCAGCGCCACGGCCGTATCTGGCGATTGGACAGCGCCGTCCAGGATCAAGGCCTGGATGAACTTATCCCGGCTGCGCTCCAGGGCCGCCTCGACCACCGTCTCCACCCAGGCGAAGCGTGTCGCCAGTGTGCCGGCCACGGCAGTGGGCAAGGGGAGCACGTTGACGGCATGCAGCCCGCGCGAATCGCTCACAGCGGGGGCTTCCACCACTGCGTCCATCGGCAGGTTCGGCACCTGGCCCTTGTTGGGCAGATTGGCCGAATAGAGGTGCGCCGTGTTGGTGCGGATGGAGTGAATAATCTCAATCACCTGCTCGTGCTCGCCGCCCGCGCGCTCGAAGTAATCCGGCGCAAGGGGCTGCGGGCTGGCGGCGTCTTCGGTCATCTGCGCGTAGATCGCGTCGCCCACCGCGATGGTCCCCTCAAACGAATACTCATCCACGCCCAGCGTTTTGCCGTAATACGAGCCCTCGCGGAAGAACTGCGGGAAGAACTCGCACACGTGCCGGTCGAGCGGGGCCGGGAACGCGTTGAACCACTTCAAACACTGCCAGCTGTACGGATATTTCATCGAAGACTCGAACGGGCTGCCGTTATGCGGCATGGGCGCGCCGGCCTGGTGAGCGGCCTGGGCTTCCGCCAGCCTGGCGAGGACTTCATCGGCGACGGCATGCAGGCGCGGCATGGCATCCTGCCCGTCCACGCGCATCTCGGTGAACCAGGTCAGGTGGTTAATGCCGACCGCGTTGTAAGAAAGCGATGCCAGCGGCACATCCAGCAGTTTCGACAGCCAGCGCGCCGTGTCGATCACGCCGTGGCACAGGCCGGTCATCTTCACCCCCGTCGCCTTGATCACCCCGCGGCAGACCGCCGACATCGGGTTGGCGTAATTAAAGAAGAGCGCGTCAGGGGCCAGGTCGATCACATCCCGGGCGATATCGACCATGTCCGGGATCATGCGCAGCGCGCGTGACGTGCCGCCCGGTCCAACCGTGTCGCCCACCGGCATATAGATGCCGTACTTGCGCGGCACAAAGACATCCTGCTCCCAGGCGCGCCGCTTGCCCACCCCGATGGTAGTGATCACCACCGTGGCGCCCTTCAGCACGTTCTTGCGGTCCACCGATGCGCTCAAGCGGATCGGCGCATGCTTCGCCGCGATCATCTTCCCGACCAGCTGCTCGGCTGTCTTGAGCGCCTGCGGATCGATATCCACCAGGGCCACTTCACACTCCTGCCCGCTGGCCATCAGGTCGCTGACCAGCCCGCGGGTAAACATGGCGCTCCCTGCACCAATTATGACGAATTTTTCGTGCGATCCCATATTTCCTCCATTCAACAATGTGTTACTGCCTGTTTTGGACAGGTCCGACGCCCACTCCAAGCAACAATTAATTAATTCGTAACTGCTCAGGCCAATGGGAGAAAACTCTGAATTTGAGGTGTTTGTGGGGCTTCGCCCCCACAAACACCTCAAATTCAGAAACTTTCCGCTCATAGCCGAGTAGTACCATTAATTCTTCACCTGATAAAAGATTTGACCACCCACAGGCACCTTGACCAACCTGAAACCTGCCTCCACCACCTCATCGAGGTAGCGTTCAAAGTAGACCGGGTGCTCGGGCAGGCTCTGGCGGATCAAGTCGGCGGTGGAAGGCGAAAAGTGCAGGTAATCGTCTCGCGGCAGCGGGTCGATGAAATACAGGTCGGTTCGGCCTTCTTCCACCTGGGCAATATACAGGTACGGGTAGAGCACGCCCCAATTGGTGAAGAGGATGCTGCCCACTGGCAGCGCCTTGACCACACTTGCCAGCTCCTGGTGGAAAGATTCGGCATCCGAATGACCCGGATAAGAATCAAAATCGATGCTCACTCGCCTGTCCCGGAGCCAGTCCGGCCTGGAAAGCGCAAACGGCTGAAGCGCTAGCGCCAGGGCAGCTACCAGGAGCACCGGCTGCAGCAAAACCGCCCAGCGCCCGGCAGGCCGTCGAAGGAGAGCCAGCAGCGCTCCCAACCCGGCCGAAGCGAGCAGCGCCAGCAGCACATAACCTGGGATGAGAAAGACATACAGGTCCCAAATCTGGTAATTGAGGGTGAAGGCGAGCTGCCCGGCCAGCGCCAGCAGTAAGTACAATCCGATGCGCCATTTCTTAATCAGCAGCCAGATCGCGCCTAACCCGGCCAGCGCGATAACCGGCAGGCTGAATTCCCTGGTCACCTGGGCCTGGTAATCTTGCCACTGCGCCGGCATCACCGACAGCGGGCTGGCAAAGAGGAAAGGTTGAAACTGTTTGGCGCTCAGGCCGAACCACAGCCGCTCGAACGGGGAGTCCAGCGCGGTTGGAGCAAACTGCCAGGCACTGCGCGCCGGAAGGATGGAGTTGTTAAAGTAATTGGCGTAGCCCTGGTTGCGGTCCAACAGCAAGAAAGCCGCCAGCCACAGCGCCAACCCGGCCAGCAATCCGAGCAGCGCCGGGCGCCAAAGGTCTCGCCAGCGCGGCCGCCGCAACAGCAAGAACAAGGCCGCCGCCGGTGCAGCCAGCGCTACCATCAGGTGCACGCCCAGGCTGAGCCCGCCCAGCAATCCGGCAGCAAACAGGTAGGCCGGTTTGGGCTGTTCGTGCCACAGCGCCAGCAGGAATGTCACCCCGGCGAGAAAGGCGGCTGCCGGGGCGTACACCTCGGCGATGACCGCCTGCGACCAGAATGATCCCGACACGGCCAGCGCCGCTGCTCCCAGCAAGCCCGCCCAACGGCTGCCGGAGAGCACTCGCCCGGTCAGATAAACCAGCGCCACGCTCAGCGCAGCCATCAACGCAGAAAAGAGGTTCACCCGGTAGGCCACGTCTTGCAGCGGCAGGAAGACAGCCAGCCTGGCCAGCAGCAGGTAGACCGGGTAGCCGGTTGGGTGGCTGTCGCTCAATAGATACGCCAGTGCTTGAAATTCACCGGAGTCACCGGGCAGCAAGCCATGATAGAGCGTGCGCACGTACAGCGCCAATGCCAGCACGCCAACCACGGCAGCCAGTCCTGCATCCAAACGGGTTAAGGGGTTCGCTGCAGCCTGCCTGCTTTGGACTGGATTTACCATTCCCTGCCTTCAAAGGCCGCCATGGCCTGCCCGATGGCGGTAAACGTCTTCTCAAACTGATCGAGCGGGAAATCTTCGGTGCAGCCGACGAAGAAACGCCCGCCCGGAGCTGCATCTTGAAGCAGTTGCAGGGTGTAGTTGTAGATGCTATCAGCCGGCTCGAGGAACAATGCCCCGGGGAAATTTAAACCGATCACCTTCTCCCGGCCAGGCCGCCTTTGCCTCGCTGACGGGGATGTCTCCCCAGGGCGGCGGGGTGAATGCCTCAATCACCGGCAGATCGGTGCGCGCAAGGTTCTTCGCCAGCGGGCGGATCGAGCCGTCGTAGTGCGCGATAGGGATCTTCCCGGCCCCGAGCAGCACCGGCAAGGTGCGGGCGTAAACCGGCGCGACGTAGCGCTCAAACAGGCGCGGCGAGATGATCGACCCGGTGACGTTATCGCCCCACCAGATCACTTCGGCCGGGCTTTCGGCCGCCAGCTGGTTCTGGCGGGCGTAATGCGCATCCAGGGCATCCAGCAGGGCTTCGAAACCAGCGGTATGGTCGTAGATCCCCTCAACCATCGTCTCCACGCCCATCCAATTCACCATCAAGGTCATAATCGGGATTGGCATCACCTCGCCGATGACAAACCCGGCATCGCCAAGCTCGGCGTCTGCCTCCTGCCAGGGCTCAAAATCCGGCTCAAAGGTGGTGTGGCGCATGCAGAACTCCGCCGCGGGGTAATCCTGCACGCTGGTGATGAAATGCTTGCGCACCCACAGGCTGCCGTAAGCGTGCTCGATGACAGCATCCTGGGTGAGCGTGCCGTGCGGGGTTTCGATCTCGATGATGAAATGCTTCTCGCCATCGAGAATGCGCTCGTCTCGCCGCACGGTCACCTCGTGGAAAATTTCCCGGTAGATGCGCCGGGAATTCATGTAACTCAAGCCTTTGGATTGCAAGAGACGGGCGGCTTCGTTTTTAGGAGCCAGCCAGCCGTAAACGTTCCAGGGGATGCGGTCGGTCGTTCCGCCGCGCAGCATGGTCAGCATGCGTTCACGTAAATTCATCGGTTATCCTGTTGTGTTTCGATCCAAAGTGATTGCTTGTGCATTACCAAAAAACCTACCCCCGACCCCTCCCTAAAGGGAGGGGAGCAAGAGTATTTTGGTTATAAGCGGTGCTTTATAGCACCTCTTATAACCAAAAAATTTATTAACTCCCCCTTCCCTTAAGGGAAGGGGCCAGGGGGATAGGTTATTTGGCATGGCAGCAACTCAGGTTTGTGAAGGAATCTTCCGCGTCCAATCCTTTTCAACACAAGATATTCCAGCATTGTGAACCATGAGGGTGCTTGGCACCCTCATGGTTCACAATCCCAGTCATTAACCCAATCGAATTGGCAAACGCATTTTTTACTTGAAGCCGGTCAGGGCGATCCCGCGCACGATCCAGCGCTGGAAGAAGAAGTAGATCACCACGATCGGCAGGATCACCAGCACCGACGCCGCCATGGTCAGGTCAAAGCGCGCGCCGTGCTGCGAGTTGTACCAGGTGAGCATCACCGGCAGGGTTCGCTTTTCAGTGGTGGTGATGACGATCAACGGCCAGAGATAGTCGTTCCAGGTGCCCATGAACTGGAAGATGCCCAGCGTCGCCAGCGCGGCGCCCATCTGCGGCAGGATGATCTGGCTGTAGATGCCAAACTCGGTTGCCCCGTCGATGCGCGCAGAGTCGATCAGCTCGGATGGAATGCTCTCGACAAACTGGCGCATCAAGAAAATACCGAAGGCACTGGTCGCTCCTGGAACGATCAGCCCGAGAAGCGAATCGGTGATGCCAAGTTTCACCAGCACCAGGTAGAGCGGAATCATAACCACCTGGAAGGGGATCATCATCGTCGCCAGGATCAAGGTGAACCAGAGGTTTTTTCCGAAGAAGGTGTACTTGGCAAAAACGAATCCCGCCAATGAACTGGTGAACAGGACCATGGTAACGATCGAAAAGGTAACGATGATACTGTTCAGGTAGAAGCGCCCCAGCGGGACGCGCGGATCATTGAAGATCGTATTGTAGCTGCTGAGGGTAAAATTCTCGGGGACCAGGGTCGGCGGCATGCGCACGATCTCGGTGGCTGACTTAAACGAGGTCCCCAGCATCCACAGGAACGGCAGCAGTGTGTACACAATCCCGATGATTAATATTGCGTACGCAATAATCTGTCCAGTAGTCATGCGCTGCCTGCTGCGGACCTGCCTGGCGGGAGCTTCCTTTAAGAAGCGTGGTAGTTTTCTCTAGAATAGCCATGGTTTAATACTCCCAATCTTTGCGCAGAAAACGCAGCTGGAGTAAAGTGGTGACCATGATGATCAGGAAGAGGACCATCGCCACGGTGGCAGCCAGGCCCATCTCCTGGTAACGGAAGGCCGTCTCATAGATATGCAAGACCAGCACGCGCGTCAGGTTCGACGGACCTCCGCGGTTGGTCAGCACAAAGAACAAGACGAAAACCTGCCAGGAAGAGAGCATCGTCATCACCATCACAAAGGTCAAAGTAGAGCGCAGCAGCGGCAGGGTGATGTAGCGGAAGCGCTGCCAGGCGTTGGCCCCATCCACCAGGGCCGCCTCGCGGAATACGTCCGGAATGCCTTGCAAACCGGCCATGAAAATGACCAGGTTGTAGCCCATATCTGCCCAAAGATAGGCGACGATTACGCAGACCATCGGCAGCGGGATGCCAAGAACGGTCGTGCTCGCGTCGGTCAGCCAGGCCAGCCCTTTCAAACCTGCCCCGCGCAGCCCCAGGTTGAGCAGGCCAAAGGTCGGGTTGTAGATGACACCCCACACCAGGGAAACTGCTACCGCCGAGGTGACCGTGGGGAGGAAATAGATCGTGCGGAAAAAGGTTTTGGCGCGCTGGGCAATCGACTCAATCAAGACGGCCAGCGGTAAGGTGACCAGCAAGTTGAGCGGCATGTAGACCAGCGAGAAGATCAATGTGTTCTTTAGTGAAAGGCGGAACAATGTTCCATTCGGGGAATTGGAAAACAGGTCAAGATAATTGTCCAATCCAACGAAGGGGTTGCCGCCGCCCAGGCCCAAGAAATCACCCCCGACGCGGGTGGGGCTGTAACGGAAGAAGGTGATCACAATCCCCCAAAGCATCGGCAGCAGGGTAAAGAACATCATGTAGATCATGATCGGGGTTATCGTTGAACCCGCGAAGATATGCTGCCTGCGGAACAAACTGCCTTTTGCTGGTGCGGTCGGTGTTGGTGAGGTAGCGGCCATACGCCCTTCCTTTCCTATAACAAGCACATCGCCCTCGAGCCGCTAATTAATTTTTATCAACGATGAGGTCAAGTACCCCAGCGTTATCGATTTAGATAATTGGCTCGTGGTCATTAAAACCCTGTATGGCGCTCCGCATGGAGCGCCATACAGGTGAAAAAGCAATTACACGTTGATCTTGCTGTCGATCAGCGCGTTGGCCTCATCATGCATTAACTGCATGGTCTCATCCACCGAACGCTGCCCTTGCAGGCACTCAGTGATGTGCGTCGCGACAACGGTATACCAGATGTAGTCGCGGTCTTGCAGCATGCCCACAAAGCGACCGTAGGGCAGGACTTTCAGGCTTGGGCCAAGCCAGTTGATGTCGTTGAGCAGGGTAGGATCTTCTGCCACCGATTTCAGCGCGGGGACGGTCCCGGTTGCGATGTTCCACTCTTTGTGGTTGGCCGCGTCCATGGTCATCGAGGCAGCAAACTTCCACGCCTCCTGGATGGACTTGGTGTTGGGTGAAACCACCTTGCCCCAGCCGGCATCCGCGGCGAACTTGCGCTCGGCGCCGAAGTGCGGCGACTCGACGTGATCCCACGGGTCTTCGAAATCAGGGAAGTTGCGCCGTCCCTCCGGGACGATCCACGGGCCGATGTAGCCAATGGCGACCAGCCCCTGGAAGAAGGAAGTCCCCACCCAGTTGACATCGCCATTAAACGTCAGCGGATCGACGACCTTATCTACATTGGCCATGTCGTACATCCACTGCACGGTCTCCTTGGCTTGCGGGGTGAGCAGGTCCAGGTGCACACCGTCATTGGCGAAGTATTCGGCGCCTTTCTCGAGAATGCCTTCCCAGAAGAGGAAGCCCAGGCCGTCACCGGTGACATAGTTGAAGCCGGCCACGGTCATCACGTCATTCTCCACCTTGGTCATCTTCTTGGCGTCCGCCACCAGCTCGTCCCAGGTGCCCCAGGTGGGCGGGTAAGTCAGGCCGGCTTCTTCGAACAGGCGCTTGTTGGCCAGCACGCCGCCGACTTCCAGGTTGTACTCGTTGGGCATGCCGTACAGCTTGCCTTCCCAAACGTAGCCGTCCAGCGGGGCCGCGTAGAACAATTCCTGTCCTTTAGCCAGGGTCAGGACGCTCTCATCCACCTCTGCCAGCGTGCCGCCCTTAGCGTAAGACTGCACCCAACTGCCGAACATCTCCATCACGTCCGCTTCGGATTTGGCGGCCATCGAGGTTTGAATGTTGGTGATGAAGTCGGCATAGGGGAAGTTCTCGTATTTTATTTCAACGTTGGGGTTAGCCGCAATGTATTTCGCGATCAAATTCTCGTTCGCGGTCACAAAAGAAGGGTTTTGGTGCGACCAGAGCCGCAGGGTAATTTTGTCGCCCGAAGGCGCTCCCGCGACCGGAGTATCCTCAGTTGCAGGGGCAGGGGTTGTCGGGGCACAAGCCACGGCGAGCGTGCCTGCCGCGGCTAAACCGGCCATTCGCAAGAAAGTTCGGCGGGATAACTTGCCAGACTCAGACATTACATCCTCCTTTAACGGTTGGTTGAACACGACCGGTTCGTAAAGTTTTTGGTTCGAACCGCACGCAAGAGCTATACTTCTTCTCCATTCACCTCCTTCACACTTCTCCTTCAATGGGTTTGGCTAAGGATATCGGAGAGCCGCGCCGCGCCTATCCGTGAATTTGGACAAGCGCCCGTATTTTGTTGTCAAAGCGTTGAGCCTAAACGGTTAAGACTTGAATGCCCAGCGCGCGTAATTCGTTGGCAATTTCTGGCTCAATTCCAGAATCGGTAATGATGACGTTAGCTGCAGTGACCGGGGCGACAAAGGTCGAGCAAATTCGCCCGAATTTGGTGTGGTCCGCCACAACCACAACCTGCGACGCGATATTGAGGATTTTCCGGTCGGTCAAGATTTCAGGCATATAATCATTGGTGAAGCCCCAGTGGGGATCGATGGCGCGCATCCCGATGAAGGTTCGGTCAGATCGGAATTCACTCAACACCTGCTCGGCTGGATGCCCCACCATGGATAATTCGTCTTGCCGGAACATCCCGCCGATCACGACCAACTCGATGTACTTCCGTCCAGCCAGCGCGTTGATCACCGGCAGAGAGTTGGAGATGACCGTCAGGCGGGTATCCTCTGGGAGGCTGCGCGCTACTTCAAGGGCGGTCGTTCCGCTGCTGATGAAGATTGTCTCGCCCGGTTTCACCATGCGCGCGGCTGTCTGCCCGATGCGGTGCTTGATTTCTGCTTGTTCGGGGATGCGTTGAATCACCGGGAGCTCATTCGCCGGACGGACGCGCAGCAGCGCGCCGCCGTGGGTCCTGCGCATCCACTCGCCATCCAGTTCGTCCAGGTCCCGGCGGATGGTAGCTTCGCTGACATTCAAGAGGGTGCTCAATTCAGCGACGGTGACCCGGCTTTTTTCCTCCACCAACTTGCGAATATGTGCCTGTCGATTTTGTTTCACGGGCAGCTCGCTTTTGATTGAACAGGAGGGGAAAATACAAATCTTGCAGAATTAAACATAGTCTAGCACAAAACAAACAAATTTCAAGTAGTTTCAATCAAATTAATGCAATTTGTTTTGCGATACTGCAGCCGGCCAAGGGAACCTTGGATGAATCTCATTCTGGTTAAATTAGTCCTCACCATCATCATCGTCACCGCGCTCTCGATCGTCGCCGAACGCGCCGGCCCGCGCCTGGCCGGCGTTCTCTCCGGCTTTCCCATCGGCTCCGCCATCACCCTTACCTTCATCGGCGTGGAACAAGGCCCACGCTTCGCGGCAGAGAGCGCGCTGCACAATGCGGCCGGGATGATCGCCATGCTGTGCCTTTTGCTCACCTATGCGGAAGTATCCGCGCGCACGCGGGGCGGCGGTCTGCGCCTGGCTGCGGCCCCACTGCTCTCCGTGCTGGTCTTTTTGATCGGCACGGCAGCCCTGCACTGGTTGAATTTGCCCGCGCCTATCTCCATCGCCTTATCCGCCGCGGCCATCTTGCTGTTTCAATATCTCTTCCGTCACCTGCCCGACCAGCCCATCGCCGCAGGCGTCCACCTGGGCGCGGGCGTGCTGCTCTTCCGGGCCGCCGTTTCAGCCGGGGCGGTGTTGATCGTCACCGCCGCCGCCGGCGCGGTTGGGCCTGCCTGGGCCGGGTTATTCACCTCATTCCCGGTCACCGTCTTTCCACTGCTGATCGTGCTGCAGTCCACATATGGTCCCGAGCCGGGCCAGGGGGTAATCAAGAACATTCCGCGCGGGCTTTGGTCGGTGCTGGCCTTCACGTTAACCCTTGCCTGGGCTAACCCGCGTTTTGGGCTGGTCTGGGGCACGCTGCTGGCGCTCTTCGCCGCGCTTGCCGTGCTGGCAGTAGTTTTGAGAGGAAAAGAAATACCACAGAGATCACGGAGTCACTGAGCGAGGAGAGAAAAGTGGAAGTTAGGATTTAATCGGTGAACCAATTATCGAAATTACCTCTGTCAATACTCAGTGATCTCTGTGTACTCTGTGGTTCATCTATTTTACGACCTGAGACGGTATGAGCACATCGTAGATAGGGTGTTAATGATCTTGGACCGAAACGCACCATCCAGCGTTCGGGGTTGGGCAAGGTTTCAAATCCGCCGTAGACACGGTAGAGCCCGCCCGCATCTCGGGTGGCCAGGAGGAGGCGCCGGATTGACTTGAGCGCGGGATGATCCACCACGCATCCGATCAACCACTTTCCCAGCCAAGCCCGCGCCGGCTCTCCAGGATGAACACATCACACACCCAGCCGAAGGTGGCGTAGTCGGTAACCACCCGGGCGAACCCCACTTGCTCTGTCTCCGCGTAAACGCCAAAGCACAAGGAATGCTCGATGGATGTTTTCACAACCTCAAGCGTCCGCCCCTGCGCCCAATAGGATTGGGTCGATAGGTACTGATGGATGACATCGACCTGGAGCAATGCCGGATCAGTGCTGATCATGAAACCGTTGTGATACCATTCGACGTGGTTCATCGTTTCCCTTCATTAACAAACATGTTTTCTTCCCATCCAATGTTCTGCCATTATAGTAGAATGAAAGAGGTTATTAGCCATCCCAAATATGTGAACTTTTTGTAACTGGAGATAACTCTGAATTTTAGATGTTACTGGGGGCTTCGCCCCCAGTAACATCTAAAATTCAGAGACTTTCCCTCATGGATGAGTAATTACAACTATATTTGAGATGCGATGTGCTCTGCAAACAGGTACATTCCACCCCAATTTCATGGAGGAATATGCGATCTACCGCCAGTTGTTACGATGATCTGCGCGCTTATATCGAGACCGTCCCGCTGATTGACTGCCACGACCATTCCAGTGAAGCTGGACCCAAGACGACCGATCCGGTCAAGGCCGTCATCGACTGGTACATGGCAAGCGACCTGGCCAGCGCGTCCTCAGAAGCGGATGCGCGCTTCATCATGGACGCCACGAAACCCCTCGAGGAGCGCTGGCCCGTTTTGCAGCGCGCCTGGCAGCGCACACGCTTCACCGGCTACGCCGTGGTGGTTCGCCGTGCCATGCAGCGTTTCTACGGCGAAGACGAGCTGACCCTCGAAGCCTTGCAGCGCATCCGCGAGAAGATGATCGATTTCTCCGACCCGGCCAACTACGAAGCCGTCCTCGACCAGGCCAAAATCGTCGTCCGCCTTGAGGATATCGGCGCGCAGGCTGCCGCAGCCGAAGGCCGCCTGCACCAGCCGCCGCGCTCGCGCCTGATCATCGGCTTGCCCGAATACCACGCCGTGTGCAGTTACGAGGCTGTTCAACACCAGGCCTCGCCGCTCAAGCGCCACATCACCAGCCTGGATGAATACCTGGACGCCTGCCGCGAGATCTTTACCCGCTGCAAGCAAGCCGGCGCCGTTGCTTTCAAGGACCAATCTGCGTACGAGCGCTCGATCGATTACGCCAACCCCACCCGCGCCGAGGCCGAGTCTGCCTTCAACTGGTTCATGGCCGACCCGCGCCGCCGCCTGTCCTACCCGGAGGGCAACCGCCCGCTCGGTGATTACCTTTTCCACCAGTTCATGCGCATGGCCCGCGACCTGGACCTGCCCGTGCAGATCCACACCGGGCACATGGCCGGCGTCCGCAACGAGATCACCAAGACCAACGCCGTTCACCTGACCAGCCTGCTCGAACTGCACCAGGAGACGCGCTTCGATCTATTCCACGCCAACTGGCCCTACAGCGGCGAGCTGCTCTTCCTGGGGAAGAACTACGCCAACGTGGCGATTGATTTCTGCTGGACCAACATGGTCGACCCAATCTACTGCCAGAACATGTTCCAGCAGGCCATCTCCAGCGTCCCGCACGCCAAGATCCACGGATATGGTTCCGACCTGCCCGGAGACGCCCTGCCCAACGCCTGGGCGCATGCCGACCTGGCGCGCGACAACATCAGCATGGCGCTGGCCAACCTGGTTGAGATGGAATACCTCTGCCTGGATGAGGCCAAGGAAATTGGCCGTGCCTGGTTGTTCGATAATCCCAACCGGTTTTTCCGGCTGGGGCTGTGATTGAATCAGGTCACTTCCTTTTGCTCTTTTCCACCAAAATATATGAGATCTCTCCCCCAACCCCTCCTCTAAAGGGAAGGGGAGAAAGAGAAACGGGAGTTTTCTCCCCCTTTCCTTAAGGAAAGGGGGCCGGGGGGATAGGTGAATTTTTGAGACGCATCTTGGAATGATTAACGATTTTAAGGAGAACCCATGACTCTACTCAACCCCACATCGACGCCTGCCTGGCTCGAAGACGCCGTCTTTTACGAAATTTACCCGCAGAGCTGGTTGGACACCAACGGGGATGGAATCGGCGACCTGCCCGGGGTAACCACACGGCTCGACTACGTCAAATCCCTCGGCGCGACCGCCATCTGGCTCAATCCCTGCTGGGAATCTCCCTTCCTGGATGCCGGCTACGACGTCGCCGACTATTACAAGGTCGCGCCGCGCTACGGGACAAACGACGACCTGAAGCAGCTCTTCGTGGAAGCGCACAAACGCGGGCTGCGCATTTTACTCGACCTGGTGGTCGGGCACACCTCCATTCAAAATGCCTGGTTCAAAGAATCCTGCAAGCCAGAGCGCAACGAGTACACCGATTGGTTCATCTGGAACGACAACCCCTGGCAGTGGGACGAGCCCGGTTTCCACGTCGTGCACGGCTACGCCGACCGCTACGGCAACTACCTGACCAATTTCTTCTATTCGCAGCCTGCGCTCAACTTTGGCTTTGCCCGGCCCGATCCGCGCAAGCCCTGGCAGCAGCCGGTTGATGCTCCCGGACCGCAGCGTGTGCGCCAAGAAATCAAAAACATCATGCGCTTTTGGCTAGAGATGGGCGCTGACGGCTTCCGCGTGGACATGGCCGGTTCGCTGGTTAAGAGCGACCCGGGGCAGGTGGAAACGGCTAAGTTCTGGCGCTGGATCAACGATTGGCTGGCCGTCGAATACCCCGAGGCGGTTATGGTCTCGGAGTGGAGCAACCCGGCGGTCGCCGTTGCGCAAGCCGGCTACCACATGGATTTCCTCCTCCATTTCGGTTCCGCCGGTTACTCGGCCTTGCTGCGCAAACCCTTCGCCCACGGATCCGCCGGCAATAAATACGGCTTCTCCTTCTTCGATCGTTCCGGTCACGGCAACATCCGCGAATTCCTGGATGAATATCTGGCGTATTACAGTAAAACCGCCGGGAAAGGCCACATCGCCATCCCTACCGGAAATCACGACATCAGCCCGCGCATCTCCGAGAAGCGCACCTGGGATGACCTGGAATCTTCTACCTGTTCCTGATGACCATGCCGGGCACGCCTTATATCTATTACGGGGACGAGATCGGCATGCAGACCCTCGACCTGACCTCGAAAGAGGGCGGCTACCACCGCACCGGCTCGCGCACGCCGATGCAGTGGTCGAACCAGCCAAATGCGGGTTTCTCATCGGCCCCCGCGGAAAAGCTCTACCTGCCGGTGGACGAACGCCCCGGCCGACCAACCGTGGCAGAGCAGGCAGCCGATGCCAGTTCGCTGCTCAACCGGGTGCGCAAACTGGTGCATCTGCGCCGCAGCCATCCAGTCCTGCAGGCCAGCGCCGGCTTCGAGGTGGTCTACGCGGAAGGCGGCAAACTGCCCTTCGTTTATCAGCGCGAGCAGGCCGGCGAGCGCGTCATCGTCGCGATCAACCCATCCGATTCGCCGGTGGAAGTGCGCCTGGAGGGCAGCCTGTTAAACAAGGTTAGCGCGGTGCTCTACGGCCCGTGGGATGCCCTGGTCCGCGATGGAGACGGCTGGCTGCTGCGCCTTCCCGGCGTTAGCGGAATGGCGTATAAAGTAGAATAAGATTCTGAGGCTAATCTACTTCAGGAGGAAATTTTCTAAATTTGAGGTGTTTGTGCAGGCATTGCCAGCACAAACACCTCAAATTTAGATATTCTCTCATCAGATATATAATAAGTGAGCAATCCCCCAACATCAGCAACAGGTCAATTCTACTGGTTAATTATGGAAAGCCGCGTTCCTATCCTCAACACGAAGATTCTGGTGCCGCGCCGGCGGGATGAAATCCTGCAGCGCCAGCGGCTGCTGGAATTGCTGGGCGAGCTGCTCGATCTGCGGCTGATCATCGTGGCTGCCCCGGCCGGATACGGCAAGACTTCCCTGCTGGTCGATTTCGTCCCGTTTTCCAGGCTGCCGGCCTGCTGGTTCTCGCTCGACCCGCTCGATCAGGACGCGCAGCGCTTTGCCGCCCACCTGGTCGCCAGCATCAACAACCGTTTCCCTGATTTTGGCCTGACCAGTATGGCAGCCGTGCAAAGCCTTAACCAAGACCAGAATGACCTCGATTTGCTTGCCTCCGTGATTGCCAACGACATTTACGAAAACATACACGAGCACTTCACCATCATCCTGGATGATTATCATCTGGTGGAGGAAAGCCGCCTGGTCACCAACCTGATCAACCAGTTCATTCAACGCGTGGACGAAAACTGCCACATCGTCATCGCTTCGCGCACACTGCTCAACTTGCCGGATATGACTTTCCTGGTGGCGCGTTCCCAGGTCGGCGGTCTGTCCTTCGAGGAGCTGGCATTCCAAACTGAAGAGATCCAGAACTTGTGGCTAAGCAACTTCCACCTCAGCCTTTCCGAAGGGGAAGCTGCTGAGCTGGCCCGCGAGACTGAAGGCTGGATCACCGGGCTGCTGCTGACTCACCAGATGCCGAGGGGGCAGCTCTCGGACCGGCTGCGCGGGGCACGCATCTCCGGAGTCGGGTTGTATGAATACCTGGTCCAGCAAGTCCTGGAACGCCAGCCGCCTGAAGTGCAGCGTTTCCTCCTGCGCACCGCGCTGCTCGAAGAGTTCGACGTCGAGTTGTGCCAGGAAGTCATCGGCGCGGCGTTGAAACAGCAAGACAACTGGAGCGACCTGATCGAATCGGTCCTGCGCGCCAACCTTTTTATCCAGCCGATTGGGGAAGAGCATATCTACCTGCGATACCATCACCTCTTCCGCGATTTTCTGCAAAGCCGGATGCTGCGCGATTATCCAGAAGAGACCTCGCTGATCCAGGCAAGCCTAGCCGAGACCTGGGCGAGGCGCGGCGAATGGGAACGCAGTTACCGCGTTTACCAGCGGCTGGGCAGGAGCGAGGAAATTGCCGCACTGGTTGAACGCGCCGGTCCAGACCTGATCGCCCGCGGCCGCCTGACAACCCTGGCAGAGTGGTTGGAGGGGCTGCCCGACAGCTTCAGCCGGCGCCCGGCGCTGGTCTCCTTGCGCGGGGCTGTGTTGGCCGTGCGCGGACGCAGCGAAGACAGCCTGGCCCTCTTTGATCAGGCCATTCAGGCATTTGAAACAGGCAGCGATCCACTCAACCTGGCCTTTTCACTCGCCCGGCGCGCCACCGCACACCGCCTGCTCGGACACTATGATTTATCACTCGCGGATATGAACCGCGCCCTGGAGGTGGTTCAAGGTATTCCTGAAGGCGCCACCGTCCGCGCTGACGCACTCGCCGGAATTGGCTCAGCCTACTTCCACCTGGGAAACCTGACTGCCGCCCTCACCTGGCTTACGACGGGAAGACCTACGTGCCGTTCCTGCTCATGGCGGAGGCCAGCAAGATCCCGTCGAACGTCGGCGCCATCGCGATCGGGCTTCGGGTCGTACCCGAAGGGACCACGGCCCCGCTGACCGCCAAGGACAGCCGCTATCCGTGGGAGGACATGGACTTCGCCGAGGTCAGGTCGGGACCCTTGCCGAGGATGTCGCACGTCGCCCGGGTGTTCCAGTTGGCGGCCGGCGAGTACGATGTCTACTTCGCCGTGCGGCCGCACAGCGCCGAGAAGGTCAAGGACGCGCCGGTTCAGGCCATTGTCTGCAAACGGTCGTTCACCGTGCCCGACATGGGCACCGCCGCTGGCCTGACGACCAGCACGGTGATGGTCCTGAGCAAGATGGAGCGAGATCACCACGCAGATGACCCCCGACATGCAGAAGCAGCGACCGTGGGTGATGGGCGCGCTGGAGCTGGTGCCGTCCGTCGATCGCAAGTTCAAGAAGGCCGACAACGTCGGGGTTTTCTTCAGGTGTTAAACCCCGCACTCGACGGCGCCAAGCCCGACGTGTCCGTCGTACCAACTTCCACCGGAAGGAAGCCGGCGCCGAGAAGTCCTTCAACAAGACGTCCCCACAGGCGTTCAACGCCTCGACGCTGCCGCCGACCTGGGATGGCAACGCCGGCAATCTGATCACCGCGGGCCAGGAAGTGCCGCTCGCGTCCTTCCCCGAGGGCGACTACCGGCTCGAGATCAAGATCACGGACAACAAGGCGTCGAAGTCGATCACACGCGACGTCGCGTTCTCCGTGGTGGCGCAGTAGGCACGGGAAGGTCACCGATCCCGACGAGGCATACGGCATGACGAAACTCGACGGACTGCTCGCCCCGGTGGTCATCATCGGCGTGCTGGTCTGTCCTGTCGTGGCCGCAGGCCAGGCACTGGCGCAGCCGGCATCTGAGCCGATCGTGGTTGCGAGCCTCAGTCTCGGCAGCATCGAAGGCGTCGTCACCGACGAACGGGGCACCCCGCTGGCCGGCGTCGCCGTGGTTGCTCAGGGCCGGCAGCTGCTCTTTGCCGTGACCGACGAGGGAGGACGCTTCTCATTCGAGGGAGTGCGGCCCGGCCCATATCTCCTGAGCGCGCAGTCGCCCGGGTTCGTTGCCTCGAAGCAGAACATCGTCGACGTACTCCCGCACGCCGCCGCCTGGCGGCCGCTGCGGCTCGAACGCGTCTCTTCCGCCCTGGTCCTTGCCGCTGGCCCGGGCCCGTCCGACACGACCGCTCCAGCCAATCCCACGGGGGGCGACAACCACAGCGCTGCCGCCTGGCGCATCAGGCACCTCAAACAATCGGTGCTCCGCGACGTCATGGGTGGCGTGGCCGGCGATGTCGGCGAGCTTGGCGAGACCCCGGGCGGCGCGTTGCCGGGGCTCCCCGCGACCGCCGACCTGCAGTCGTCGCTCTTGGCCGGTCTACAGCTGGCCGGGCACGTCCAATTGCTCACGGCAGGCGCGTTCGACCGGCCGGAGGAGCTGCTTTCGGCGTTGCGCGCACCAAATCAGGTGACCTACATGGCGTTGGGGTCGCTGCCCAGCAGCCCCTTCCGCTGGGAGGCACATGGCGCGTTCGCGCAAGGCGATCTCGCGTCGTGGATTCTCGGAGGCAGCGTCGAGACACGGGTCGCGGAGCATCACGCGCTCAACGCGGGGGTTTCCTACGGCACCCAGCGGCTCACGCGACGACGTCCTTCGTCCTGACATCGGTCCCCCAGACCAGCCGCAACGTAGGCGCGGTGTTCGTGTTCGACCGCTGGTCGCTGGCCCGCGACATTACGATGACCTGGGGCGCCCAGGTCACACCCGGTACACGTACTTGGCCGTCCCTCGGCGTTCAGCCCCTCGCTGGCGCTGCAGTGGACTCCCTCGCCAAAGGGTGCGGTCCGGCTGACGCTTTCGCGGCGGGCGGCCGCCCCTGGTGCAGAGGATTTCCTGCCCTCCCCGATGGCAGGACTGTGGCTGCCGCCCCAGTGGACCTTCTCTCCGGTCGATTCAGGTCTAGGGTTCCAGGCCCAGCACACGCACCATCTGGAAGTTGCCGTGGAGCGGCAGGTGAGCACCTATCGCCTGGCTGCCCGAGGGTTCCGACAACAGGTCAGCGACCAGATCGTGACCGTGTTCGGCCGGCTGCCAGGAACGACACAGACGGACCTGGGCCGTTATTACGTGGCCAACGCCGGCGACTTCGTGGCGCTCGGCTGGGGTGTTGGTATTTCGCGGACCGTGGCGTCGCGGCTGCGTGGGGGAGTCGAGTCCACGCTCGTACACACGTCCTGGCTTCCGACCGACGTCGAGATGTTGTCGGGTCTCGTTGCCGGTCGTCCTCTGAGCGACCGCCTGCACGACATCACGACGAGGGTGGAAACGGACTTCCCAGAAACGGCGACGCGCGTCTCGGCAGCCTACAAGATGAGCCCGGGCTACGAGCAGCCCGGCGATGCCGCCGACGGGGTGCTCGACGGGCGGTTCGACGTGCAGGTGAGCCAGCGCTTGCCATTCCTGGGCTTCACGAACGCCGACTGGGAAGTCCTGGTGGCGGTGCGGAACCTGTTCAGGGAGCAGCTGGAGGCCGGGTCGGTCTACGACGAGTTGCTGGTGATTCGGCCGCCCAAGCGCTTCGTCGGTGGGCTCACGGTCAGGTTCTAGCGGGCCGTGGTGGAAGTCCCGCGTCGCACCGAGCCCGGCGAGGCGCCCGGCTGGCAAGGCGCGAGGAGCAAGAATACCGGGAGTATTTGCGCGACGAGTAACGCTGCCAGACGGGATGCATCGTCGGGCGAATGCAGCGGGACTTTCACCACGGGCTGCTAGCGGGCCTCCGGGCCCGGCCCGTCGAGCATGTCGACGGCCGGGACCTCGGCCCGCGCCCTTCGACTGGCTCAGGGCGCCGTGAGCCTGGTCCAACGGCGACGGTCACGTGCGAGCCCCGCCCCTTTCAGGGCGCGATGAGCGTGCCCCATCAGCGATACTCACCTGCGAGTCACGAACTTGATTCTGACGGCCACCCCGAGTCGGACTTGGCCGACACGGGTGGCGCCCCCTCGGGGACGCGAGCCGGTGCCCTGGGAAGAGCGCCGCGGCTGTCGCGACCGACGGACCGTGTTCTTGTTCGGTAGAAGTCCACGATATTGGACACGCCTACGAAGTTTTGGATCTCCATGTGTCTGTGCCGCTGTCTGGCCACCTAAACAGCCGGAAACAAAGGACTAATGTCAGAGGCGGCTGGCCAGCTCGTGGTATGTGCCTTGCTTTACCCCGCGGTTGGCGCCTGAGGCAGCCGTCTTGTCCTCGAGCCGCGCCGCTGCAATCCCGATGAGTGTCTCGCCGCACGTCGCGCCGCGCCGGACCACCGCATACCAGTGGGGCCAGCACAGCCTCGCCTTGACGCTGGTGGGCGGTCTCCTGGCCCTGGCGGCGGCCAACATCTCGTTACGCGCCGGCTGGCACGAGCTGGAGGACGGAGTTCTCTGGAGCACGCGTCCCGAGGGCACGGTGGCCGTGGAGGTCGCGTCTCGCGGTGCTGCGGCGGTGGCCGGGCTCGAGCGCGGGGATTTGCTGCTTGCCATCGACGGCCGGCCGGTCGAGTCGCCGCAGACGGTGCTCGACCTCGTGCGCGGCGCGCAAGAAGGCAGCCGGCTGGTACACGATTCTCAGGCAGGGCGCCCGGCAGGTGCGCTCCATCGAGGTGCAGCCGGTGCCTGGCGGCCAGCGAGCACTTTACTTCGTCCTGGCAGCGGTTGCGATCTTCACGCTCCTGGTCGGTGCCGCCGTCCGGGTGAGCCGCCCGGCCGACCCCGCCACGCTGCACTTCTTCTGGCTGTCCACGGCCTTCTTCGGCGTCTTTGCGTTCTCGTTCAGCGGCCGGCTCGACAGGCTCGACTGGGTGTTCTACTGGGCCGACGTGGTGGCGATGCTCCTGCTGCCGCCACTGTTCCTCCACTTTGCCCTGGTGTTTCCGGATCGCCCGCACGCCTGGGTCCGCACGCGCGCCGGTCCGGACGCTGCTCCCGCTCCTCTACGCGCCGGCGGGGCTGCTCGGAGCGCCCGGGCCCTGGCGCTCGGCGGAGCCTGGGCGAGGGTGCTGGCTCACCTCGATGATCGGGGCGATCGATCGGCTCGAACTGGTGTATTTGGCGGCCGGAGTCGTCTGCGGGTTCGCGGTCATGCTGCGCGCCCTGCAGCGCGCCCATTCGGTGACCTCACGGCGCCAGCTCGGGTGGATCGTCTCCGGCACGGTCCTCGGCGGCCTGCCCTTCGTGCTGTGCTACGGGGTGCCGTTCGCGCTGGGGGCCGACCCGTGGCCGCGCGCGGAACTGCTGGCCGTGCCTCTCGGCCTGGTCCCGCTGGCCTTCGCGTCGGCAGTCGTCCGCTACCGGCTGATGGACGTCGAGGTCATCGTCAAGCGGGGCATCGTCTATGCCACGGCGGTCTCGGCCATCGTCGCGATCTATGCCGTGGTGCTGAAGCTGGCGGCGGAGTTCCTGATCAAGGACACCGACGAGCACATCACGGTGATCGCCGTGCTGGCGACCCTGGTCGTGGTGTTGCTGGCGCCGCTGGTCAAGAACGCGGTGCAGACGACGCTCGACCGCGCCTATTACAGGGAACGGTACGACTACCGGCGCGCGCTCGTGGCCTTCGCGCGCGACCTCAACAGCGATCTCGACCTCGACCGGCTGGGGACGCGTCTGGTCGAGCGGGTCCGCAAGACGCTGGCGCTCGAGCGCATGGCGCTGCTCATCGCGCCGGTGGCGGGGGCCGGGGAGTGGGTGCCGCTCAGCGCCGAGGGTTGGAGGCGCACCGCCGCCGCTGGGCATTCAGAGCGGTGTGGGCGGCCGGTTGCAGGACGGCACAGCGTGTCCCTCGATGACCTGCTGACGGCGCGACGGCTTCCCGCCGACGAGATCGCGCAGTGGCGCGACATCGGGCTCTACTACTTCGTGCCCTGCGTGTCGAAGGAAGGCACCACGGCGGTGATGGCGCTCGGTCCGAAGGAGAGCGGCGAGCCGCTCAACAGCGAGGACATGTCGCTGCTTGCAGCGGTGGCGGGCCAGGTGGCCACCTCGCTCGAGAACGGCCGGCTCTACCACCAGCTCCGAATGAAGGCTGACGAACTGAGTCGGCTGCGGCAGTTCAGCGAGAACATCATCGCGTCGCTCAACGAAGGGCTGCTGGTGGTCGGTCTCGACGACCGCGTCGTGCGATGGAACGCCGCGATGGAGCAGCTCTACGGGCTGTCGCGTTCCGAGGTCGTGGGCCAGCCGCTCGGGACGCTCTTCGACGGCGCCTTCGTGTCGGCCCTCGCCGTGGCGCGCGCGGACAGCGAGTCGGGCACGTTGTTCCGGGTGCCGTTGCGGTCCCGCCACGGCGTGCGGGGCGGCGCGGGACCTGCTGGTCAACGTGGCGGTGACGCCGCTGCGCACGCCCGACGGCGCCGTCGCGGGGACGAATCGTGATCGTGGAGGACACGACCGAGCGCGTGAAGCTGGAGGAACAGCTCCAGATCTCCGACAAGATGGCGTCAATCGGCCTGCTGGCGGCCGGCGTGGCTCACGAGGTCAACACGCCGCTCACCGGCATCTCGAGCTACACGCAAATGCTGCTGGAGGGGATCGACCCGGACGACCCTCGCAGCCTGCTGCTCCAGAAGATCGAACGTCAGACGTTCCGCGCGGCGAAGATCGTCAACGGTCTGCTGAACCTGTCGCGCCCGGCGCAGTCCGATACCGGCCCCGTCGATCTGCACAAGGTCATCAACGACGTGCTGTCACTGCTCGAGCACCAGTTCAGGAGCAGCAGCATCCAGCTGCGCAAGGACCTGGCGGCACCCTCGCCGGTCGTGCGCGGCATCGAGCACAAGCTCCAGCAGGTGTTCCTCAACCTCTGTCTGAACGCACGAGATGCCATGCCCAAGGGAGGCTGGCTCTCGATCACCACGCGTGGAGCCGACGGTCAGATCATCGTCGAGGTCGCCGACACGGGTCAGGGAATCTCCTCCGAGCAGCTCGCACGCATCTACGATCCGTTCTTCACGACCAAGCCCATCGGCCAGGGGACCGGACTCGGTCTGTCGATCACCTACGGCATCGTCCAGGAACACGGCGGGACGATTCGGTGCGACAGCACGATGGGGCAGGGCACCAGGTTCACGTTGACGCTCCCGCCGCAGGAAGCCAGCCGCGAACGTACGGGCCAGGCCGCCGCACCGTGACGTCCGTGTCGACCACCATGAGCCAGGCCGGCACCATTCTCGTCATCGACGACGAGGAGATCATGCGTGACGTCCTCGAGGCACTCCTGACGAAGGAGGGCTACGAGGTTCGTCTGGCCAGCACGGGGTCGGAGGGCCTGGAACTGGCGCGCAACATGTCGTTCGACGCGGTCATCGTCGACGTCATGATGCCCGGGATCGACGGCATCACGACGCTCGAGGAGATGAAGAAGATCGACGACGATCGGCCCGTGATCATGATCACCGCGTTCGCGTCGGTCGAAACGGCGATCGCCGCCATGAAGCGCGGCGCCTTCGACTACATCACCAAGCCGTTCAAGAACGACGAGGTCCTGGGCGTCCTGCGCAACGCCGTGGAACGCCGGCGGCTGGTCAGCGAGAACCGCGCGCTGAGGCAGAACCTCCAGGCCCGCTATTCCCGCTTCGCCAACATCATCGGCAAGAGCCCGCGGATGCGGCAGGTCTTCGACCTCATCATCCAGGCGGCGCCGTCGCGCTCGACGGTCATCGTCTATGGCGAGAGCGGGACCGGCAAGGAGCTCGTCGCCAGGGCGCTGCACACCCACTCGCCGCGCGCGGACCGGGCGTTCGTCGTGGTCAACTCGGGCAGCCTGCCCCCCGACCTGCTCGAGTCGAACCTGTTCGGTCACGTGAAGGGCGCCTTCACCGGGGCCGTCTACCCGAAGAAGGGCCTGTTCGAGGTCGCCGACAAGGGCAGCATCTTCTTCGACGAGATCGGCAACGTGCCGCTCGAGACCCAGGCCAAGCTGCTGCGGGTGATGCAGGAGCGCGAGTTCATGCGCCTTGGCAGCGTCGAGACCATCAAGGTCGACGTGCGGATCATCGCCGCGACCAACGTCGATCTCAAGCGCATGGTCGACGAGGGCCGCTTTCGGGAGGACCTCTACTACCGCCTCCACGTGATCACGGTCACCCTGCCGCCGCTGCGCGACCGGAAGGAGGATATCCCGCCACTTGCCCAGCACTTCCTTCAGAAATACCGGGAGGAGAACCGTCGTTCCGCGCTCGAGCTGGCCCCGGAGGCGCTCGACCTGCTCATGGAGTACGACTGGCCCGGCAACGTGCGCGAACTCGAGAACGTGATCGAGCGGGCCGTCGTGCTGTGCTCCGACGCCCGCATCGGAGTGGATTTCATGCCCGAGCAGTTGCGGGGGAGCCGTCCGTTCCACGTACCGGAGTTCGTGCTCCCGCCCGAGGGGATTCCCTTCAAGCAGGTGGTCAGCGACTTCGAGCGGCGGCTCATCGAGTCCACCCTCGAGGCGACCGGAGGCGTCCAGAAACGCGCCGCCGAGCTCCTCCAGGTGAAGCCGACGACGCTCAACGAGATGATCAAGCGCTACGACATTCGCCACCGGCGGAGGAAGGGGCCGGGCGGCGGCCCCGACGAACCAACGGGATCCCGCAGACGACGCCGGCGACGCGGTCACGACGCCGAACGACCGCGAACCTTCCCGATGAGCCGCTCGTACTTGCTCATCACCACCTCCCACCGGTAGTTCGCCCTCACGTAGTCGCGCCCGTTCCCGCCCAGCAGGGCGCGCAGGCGCTCGTCGGCGACGAGGACGCGGAGTGCCTCGACGAACTCGTCGCGGTCCGAGTAGTAGAGACCGGCGTTGCTCGCCTGGCAGTGCTCGACCAGCACGGGACTGCGGGCGTTGGCGAGCACGGGCGTGCCCATCGCGAACGCCTCGAGCGCCAGCAGAGACAGGCTCTCGTAGGGGGAAGGGACCGCGACGATGGTGGCCGCCTCGAGCGCCTGGAGGCGTTCCTGCTCGGGGAGCAGGCCGGCGAAGCGTACCCACGGCGTTTCCGGAATCGGCATCAACTTCACGCCCATCAGCACCAGCGTGGCTTCCCCGCCCTGCTCGACGTCGAGCTGAAGTAGTCGAACAGCTCTTCGCAGCCCTTCCCGCGCTCGATCCGGCCTCCGAAGAGGACGAGCGGGCCATGGAGCCGGTGGCGTCGCCTGAACACCGAGCCGCGCGGACCGCGACGAAACCGCCCGGACGAGGCGTCGTCGTCCCGCTCGTCATGGTCCCCCGTCAAGTTCTCGACGTCGCGCGGGCCGCCGGCGGGCAGTGGTGGCTGGTCGGGCAGCACGTCGACGCCGCAGCCGACGGTTTCCTCGGCCACGGCATGGACGGGGAACGTGGACTGGACGAACCGGCGCTCGACGTCGGTGTGGTAGGCGAGGCCTGCCGGGAGAGAGAACAGGTCCCGGAAGATGTCGAGGCGGATGGCGGGCTCGTCGTGCGCCGTGGGCACGAGGATGCTCTTCTGCGGGGCGACCTGCAGCCCCAGGACGGTCGGGGCGTAGAGATACGTGAAGAAGATGAGAACGTCGTACTGCTGGTGGTGCCGCTCCAGGTGGTCCACCAGCGCCGGGCACCACGGTCCCTGACGGCGCAGCCACGTCAGCTCGTCCTCGTGCGTGTGGGGGTAGTTGAAGATCCAGTCCGAATAGCGGTCGAACGCGGCGATGTCCCGCGTCTCGGCGTTCGCAAACCGCCGGACCGTTACACCGCGAACGCGGTCCTGGCCCTCCGGGTAGTCGTTGCGCCAGGTGACGTAGTCGCGCGCGCAGGTGGTCAGCACGTCCACCTTGTGGTGTTCGGCCATGCGCTCGGCGACCAGGCGGCAGGAATACTCCGAGCCGCCCAGGATCTCCGTGCCGTATCGCTGGATGATGAAGGCGATTCTCACGACAGTCACTCGAAATGGGCGAGCATCGCCCTGATGTCGACGAGCAGACGCTCGTCGCCGAAGTCCCGCAGGCGCGCGCGCTGGCCCTCGATGACGCGCCGGCGCAGTTGATCGTCGTAGGCCAGCGCTCCCAGCAGTTCCGCCGCCCACTCCAGGTCCTTGGGTTCGAAGAGCAATCCGGCCCCCCCGAGGGTCTCGGGCACGGCGGAGGAGGCATAGGCGAGTACGGGCACGTCGGCCGCCATGGCCTCGAGCAGCGGCACGCAGAAACCCTCGTGCTCGCTCAGGCACACGTAGACGCTGGCCGTCCGGTAGACGGCCGCGAGGTCGTCGTCGGGCACGATGTCGGCCTGGCTACAGCGCAGCGCTGCCAGAGTTGCGGCAGGCGCTTCTGGCTGGAGCGCAAACCCAGACAGTCCTGTCCCACGTGCCGGGGCGAGCTCGATCGAGACCGAGGAGCGGCGGCGCAAGACCCAAGCCGGCTTCGCCACCCGCAGGGCCGCCGAGGCAGCCATGAACAAGGTGCTAGCCGCGGTCGAGGAACGCAGCTACGTCGTGCCCTCGCGGATCACGGTGCGCGAGTATCTCCGCAAGGAGTGGCTGCCGGCGATCAAGGGCACCGTGCGACCGACGACCTACGCGAGCTATGCAGCCCACGTCGAGGGGCACATCCTGCCCGCCCTAGGGTCGCTGCAGCTGGGACGTGTCAGCGCGCAGAGCATCAACGCCTTCTATGCAGGGTTGCTTGAGAACGGTCGCCTCCACGGCACAGGCTCCCTCTCCCCGGCCACCGTACGCCGCGTGCACGCCACCCTGCACCGTGCCCTCAAGGATGCCGTGCGCTGGAGTCGGCTGGCCGTCAATCCCGTCGATGCCGCCGATCCACCACGGGGCCAGAGCGGGCAACGGGACCTGCCCGCCTGGAACGCAGAGCAGCTGGCCGGCTTTCTCTCCTTCGTGAGGGAAGATCGTCTCTTCGCACTGTGGCGGCTGCTGGCGATGACCGGCTGCCGTCGGGGGGAGGCGCTGGGGCTCGCCTGGGATGATCTCGACCTGGAGGCAAACACGATCACCATCCGCCGAGCCCTCGTTCCGCTTGGCGACCAAGTGATCCTCAGCGAACCGAAGACCGCCCGGGGCCGGCGGCGGATCGCCCTCGATCCGGCGACCATCGCGGCGCTGCAAGGCCATGCCGCCCGGCAGGCCGATGAGCAGACCCGTTGTGCTGACTGGGTGGAGAGCGGCTACATCTTCACCACTGAAGGTGGCCAACCCCTCGATCCCCACCGGGTGAGCAGGAGCTTCCAACGCCACCTGCGCGCCGCCGCTCTGCCGCGCATCCCGCTGCATGGGCTGCGGCACACCTACGCCACCCTGGCCTTGGGTTCGGGCGTCAATCCGCGCATCGTTTCGGGACGGCTGGGACACTCGACGGTGGCCCTGACCTTGGACATCTACAGCCACGTCTTGCCGCAGGCCGATCAGGACGCCGCCCAGCGCATCGCGGCCCTGGTCGAGGGCTAGAGTGGCTTCACGTGCTGACCAGACTGCTGGCGCTGTTCTGCTGTTCACAGCCAGAAGAAAGGTCGTCGAGGTCGGCAAATGTCGGCCAGGAGCACCAGAAACGGCTCGCCTGTGAGAGCCGGCACCGACGAGCACATCGGCGATATCGCTCTGTGCAGGCAGAAAGTGGTGCCGAAGGTGGGGCTCGAACCCACACTCCCTTGGGGGGAACCGGATTTTGAGTCCGGCGCGTCTGCCAGTTCCGCCACTTCGGCACGAGGCATGGGGGAATAGTAGCGTACCGCGGACGTCGGCCGCACCACCTGACGTGCTCGACGGCGACGGCGGCAAGCGACCCCAGGGCTTCAAGACGCCGGCGTGACGCCCGGACGGCCAGGCGCGACGGCGAGCAGCTCGACCATCCAGCGGAGGAGGTGCGAGCGGAGGTCGACGATCTCGAAGCCCGCTTCGCCGACGAGCCGCACCGTGTCGCGGTCGAGACGGCAGCCGCCGGCGGCCGCCGCCCACGCCGGCGCGACCCGGCTCTGCAGCCGGCGGCCGGGCTCCCAGGGCAGATGCACGTGCTCGAGCATGACGAGCCGGCCGCCGGGCACGAGGACGCGGCGCGCCTCCGCCAGCGCCCGCGCCGGATCCGCCACGCTGCAGAAGGCGAGCGAGAAGACGACGGCGTCGAACGAAGCGGCGGGGAACGGCAGCGCTTCCGCCGCCCCGACGACGATCTCGACCGGCGCCGCGGCGCGGGCGGCGCGTCGCCGCGCCCGCGCCGTCATCGCCTCACTGGGCTCGAGCGCCGTGACCGCGACGCCGGGAGGGTACCAGCGGAGCTGGCTGCCCGTCCCGGCCCCGACCTCGAGCACGCGGCCGCCCGCCCTGGCGCCCAACCGTCGGCGCCAGGCGCTCAACAGCATCCGCTCGAACGGCCACATGAGCGCGTCGTACAGCGCCGGATGATGGCCGGGCTGAGTGGTCCCGTTCCGCTTCGTCGGGGTTGCCATACACGGTCCCATACCACAGAATCACGCGGTCGTGGCGTTTTCCGGCAGATGCCCCACCGGCCGGCGCCACACACGCGAGGCGTCGCCGGGAGACCCCCCTCCTCCCCGCCGCGACCCTCTGGATCGCTTGGATCGGGCTCGGAGGCGGCCCATTAAGAAGACTCTGCGGAATATCGCCGTCTTCGCCCTGCTGGTCGTGGCGCTCTACTTCCTCCTGCCGCGGCTTGTCGACGCTGAGGGAACCATCGAGCTCCTGGCCGACGCCAACTGGTGGCTCATCGGCCTCGCCATCCTCCTCCAGGTGCTGGCCATCCTCGCCTACGCGAACCTCACGCGCTTCATTCTCAGCGTCCTCGCCATCCGCCTGCGCCTCATTCACGTCCTCTCGATCACCCTGAGCAGCCTCGCCGTCAGCCACGTCCTCTCGGCCGGCGGCGCGGGCGGCTGGGTCGTCACCTACAACGCCCTGATGAAGCGCAAGGTGCCGCACGGGCTGATCTTCGTGGCCATCGCCGCCCAGCAGTTCTTCAACTACGTCGTCCTCTGGTTCCTCTTCGCCTTCGCCTTGCTCTACCTGGTGGTCCGCGGCCAGTCGATCCTCGCCTACGGCGGCGGCATCGTCATCATCGCCCTCATTCTGGGTCTGACCGGCTACGGCATCTACCTCTACACGCACCGCACGCGCCTGCGGCGCCGCGCCGAGCAGGTCGCGGCACTGGCCAACCGCATCGCCCGCCGCGAGGTGATCAACGAGAGTCACATCGACGGCTGGCTCGACAACCTCTTCGCCGGCATGCGACGCATGACCTCGCACCGGCACGCCATCCCGAAGACGGCGGTCCAGGCCTGCGGCTTCTGGCTCTTCGACATGCTCTGCCTCTGGGTCGTGTTCATGGCGTTCGACCACGGCATCGGCCTCAGCTCCGTGGCCGTGTGCTACGTGGTCGCCTACGCCATCGGCACCCTGGCCCCGACCCCAGGAGGGCTGGGGGCGATCGAAGGTCTCCTGATCGCCCTGTTCGTAAGCTTCGGTGTGCCGTCGGCCATTGCGGTCACGGTCGTGCTCGCATACCGACTCATCAACTTCTGGCTGCCGATCCTGCCGGGCCTCCTGGCCTACGTCATCGTGCGGCCGGGCCGCAAGCCGGTCGCCGAGGGCGAGATCGAGCAGGCAGCCGAGGAGGTTTGCGGGATCAGCCCGGTCACCGGCATGTACACGGAGTGCGACGACGATGGTGTGACCATCAGGCCGTCGGTGGCGAAGACGGTGACGGCGGCGGACGGGACGGCGGAGACGACCGCGGTCACGGTCGCCGCCCTGCCGGGGTCAGACGGAGTCGCTCTGGCCGAGCCGGCGGTCGCCGGCGGCGACAGGCCGACCCGGCGTAACGGCGGCGGGCGTCTCGTCCACCTGTTCGCCCTGCCCGGCCGCAACGGCCGCAAGCACCGCGACGACGCGAGCCCGGCGGCGCCCGACGAGAGTCGGCCGGGCACGACCGGCGGCGCTCTGACGGGCGAGCCCGGCGGCGATCAGCCAGGCGGCGCCGGCCCTTCCAGCCGGTAGAGCTTGATCACCGGTCCGCGCGCCCCGGGCCCCGGTGCGAACACCTTGACCAGCTCCGCCCGCTCGTCGAGCTCGCGGTAGAAGGCGACGATCTCCGGGTACACCGCCGGCGCCCGCAGGACCCGATCGGAGACCGTCGAGCTCACGATGACGTACTCGGCCCCGTTGGACTCCAGCCAGGCCATACTGTGGGTCGGCTCGGGCACGCCCGGCCCCGGCAGCTTGAGGTTGAGGAGAGTGTAGGCGGGCGGCGCCGAGCCGTCGTCGTAGAAGGCGGCGTCTTTCACGCTCACCAGCGGCGGGCCGTAGTTCTCGGCGGCGATGACGCTGCCGCTCGGCACGTTGCCCTCGACCCATTCCTTGGCCAGCAGGCGGGTGTCGGCGCCCGAAAGGCCGAGGTCGAAGCGGGCCGTGGCCGTCAGCGGCGCCGCCAGGGCGGCGATCACGACGAGCGCGACGAGGGGCAGCGCCACCTGCCGGCGACGACCTTCGAGGCGTAGCGCCTCCATGCAGAGGCGCGCCGCCAGCAGGACGAGGAGCGGCAGGATCGGCAGCAGGTAGCGATCGGCGAGCGCCTTCCACGTGCTCACGTAGACGAAGTAGACGATCACATAGGGCGCGAGCATGAGGTCGAGCCGCGTGCGCCGCCAGAGGGCCCAGGCCACCCCGGCGAGGACGAGGACGAGCAGCGCGACGCCGAGCGTGCCGGTGAGGTTGGTCGCGAGGTTGTACCAGAAGCCGTTGGGCACGTTCTCGTAGCCGAGCCACCCGCGGCTCTGGATGCGGTTCTGGCGGATGAAGTCGCCGGCGAACCGCGGCGCGTCGAGCAGGACGAACGGCGAGCCGAGGATGAAGGCGGCGAGCATGGGGCCGTAGAGCCGGGCGGCGAGCAGGCGCAGCCAGACCCTCGCCGCCCGACCCCCGTCGGCCACGCGGCTCGCCGCCTCCCCACCACAGGCATACACCGCGGCGACCGTCGCCGGCAGCACCAGCATGCCGAGGTTGTACTTGGTCGAGGTGGCCAGACCGGCGGCGGCCGCTCCGGCGATCAGCCAGCGGCGGCCGCGCCCCCGCGCCGCCTCGTCCAGGGCCACGAGCGCGAGCAGCGAGATGGCCGTCGCCGCCACATCCGTGACGGCCATATGCGAGTAGGCGACGTGCAGCGGCAGCACGGCCAGGAAGAGGGCCGCGAGGAGCCCGGCCGGACGGCCGTAGGCGGTCCGGCCCAGCCGGTACACGAGGTACACCGAGGCGGTGCCGAGGACCGCCGAGACCAGCCGGCCGAGCAGGTAGTACGGCGTCGGGTCGACGACGAAGGCCGCCAGGGACAGGGGGTTCTCGCCGCGCAGCCCCCAGAGCACGGGCGCTGCCAGCAGGTCGACCGCCGCCAGGAGGTAGAAGAAGAACGACGGGTAGAGGAACCACTGGGGGTTGACGTGGCCGCGGGCCACGGCGAAGGCCTTGGGGACGACGACCGTCTCGTCGATGTTGATGAGGCTGTGAGGCAGGCCCCAGGCGATGCCCCAGAGACGAAGGGCGAGCGCCAGCACCAGAATGGCCGCCAGCAGCAGCACACCGGCGGCCTCGCGGTGCTCCCGCAGCCGCGCGGCCGTACCGCTCATGACTCCCTGGGCTGGAGCTCCACGGTCGCGCCGTCGTTGGCCACCTCGCGGAAGCAGCTCACATCGCCGGTATGACACGCCGGGCCAGCCGGTTCCACGCTCAGCAGGACGGTGTCGTGATCGCAGTCGAGGCTGGCGCGCAAGACGCGCTGCACATTGCCGCTGCTGCCGCCCTTGTGCCAGAGCACCTTGCGGCTGCGGCTCCAGAAGTGTGCCTCGCCGGTGCGCAGCGTCGCGGCCATGGCCTCGGCGTTGGCCCAGGCGACCATGAGCACCTCACCCGTCTCGTGGTCCTGCACCACGCACGGCACGAGGCCGCTGGCGTCGTAGCGCACAGCGTCAAGAAAGCTGGTGTGATCCATGGTCGCGCCCTCCGGGGAGCAGGTTGAAACGGTCAGGTGGCAGCCAGCGCCTCCCGGACGATGGCCACTCCGGCGCTCGTGCCGATGCGAGCGGCGCCGGCGTTGATCATGAGCTCGACGTCGCGCACCGTGCGGATGCCGCCAGACGCCTTGACGCCGATGTACTCGCCCAGGCAGTCCCGCAGCAACTCGACGTCCTGGGCGGTCGCCCCTTTGGGCCCGCAGCCCGTCGATGTCTTCACGAAGTCGACGCCGGCGTGCTCGCAGATCTTGCAGGCCAGCTTCTTGAGCGGCGCGGTGAGGTAGCAGGTCTCGATGATCGCCTTGACGGTGACGTGCCCGCGGCCCGTGTTGACCGAGCGCATGCGCGCCGCCCGTACGACTGAGGCCAGATCGTCGCGGACGGCGCCGAACTGGCCCGAGAGGAGGGCGGGCAGGTTGATCATCACGTCGATCTCGTCGGCGCCGTTGGCGACGGCGTCCTCGGCGGCCACCATCTTGGCCCGCGGCGTGTCGGCGCCGAAAGGGAAGGAGATGACGGAGCAGACCTTGACGTCGGCGTCCTTCAGCAGACCGTGGGCCTGCGGCACATAGTACGGGAAGATGCAGACCGCCGCGAAGTGGTACTCGGCCGCCTCGCGGCAGAAGCGCTCCACGTCCTCCGCCGTCGCGTTCGCCGTGAGCAGCGTGTGATCGATCGTCTTGGCCAGTTCCTCGGCGTGCACGGACGGACAGCCTCCACGAGAAGTGTGAGCGAGCAGGGAGCCCCGCGGCAGTATAGCAAAACGGGGTCTAGAGCAGCCGGTCCACGTAGCGATCGTCGCGCCGCCAGCGGCGGCGCACCTTGACGCGCAGGTCCAGGTACACCTGGACGTCGAGCAGCGCCTCGATCTCCCGCCGGGCGCCGCTGCCGATCGCCTTGATCACGTGGCCGCCCTTCCCCACGCAGATCGCCTTCTGTGACTCGGTCTCGACGATCAGGTGCGCCTGGATCTCGATCAGCGGGCGGTCCTCACGCTCGGTGAGCTCGGTGACCTCGACGGCGACCGCGTGCGGCACCTCCTCGCGCGTACGCAGCAGCGCCTGCTCACGGACGAGCTCGGCGATGAGGAGCTCGAGCGGCTGGTCGCTGTGCTGGCCCTCGGGGAAGTAGACGGGGCCCGGCGGCATGGCCGCCACAAGGCGCTCGAGGACGAGGACGAGGCCGTCGCCGCGGAGCGCCGAGACGGGCAGAACCTCGCACCCGCCGGCGATCACGCGGGCCTCCGCGAGGCGGTCCCGCAGGCGGTCCTCGTCGATGAGGTCGATCTTGTTGAGAGCGAAGACGGCCGGGACGTCGGCGGCGGCGACCGCCTCCAGGATGTAGCGGTCGCCCCCGCCAAACCCCTCGGCGGCGTTCAGCACCACGAGCGCGGCGTCGACCTCGGTGAGCGCGTCGCCGACGGCCGTCTGCATCCGCCGCGTGAGCGAGTCGAACGGCTTCTGGAAGCCGGGCAGGTCGAGCAGGATCACCTGGCAGCCCTCGACGTTCACGACGCCGGTGATGCGCCGACGGGTCGTCTGCGGGTGGTCCGAGACGATGCTCACCTTGTGACCGACGAGCTCGTTGACGAGCGTCGACTTGCCGACGTTGGGCCGGCCGAAGACGGCGACGAACCCGGAGCGGAAGGCGTCGCTCACCGGCCGGCCCGGCCGCCGAGGCGGAACGGCGTCGTCAGCAGCTCCCGCAGGCGCACGGCGCGCACGGCGCCGCCGCTGCGCGCGACGACGACCGCGTCGCCGAACTCGGCCAGCGCCTGCAGACAAAGCCCGCAGGGCAGACAGTCGCCGCCGTCGGCGGCGGCGACCGCGACCGTGAGCACGTCGCGCTCGCCGGCCGCGATCAGCGCGGCCAGAGCCGCACGCTCGGCGCAGAGCCCGGCCGGGTAGGAGGCGTTCTCGACGTTGACGCCGACGTAGGCGCGGCCCGAGGGGCCGGCGACGACCGCGCCGACGTCGTAGCCCGAGTACGGCGCGTAGGCGTGGCGCGCCGCCCGGCGGGCCGCCGCGAAGAGCTCCGTCTCGGCCGCGTCGGCGGCGCGTCCTAGAGCGGGTACCACAGGCGGAAGATGATCAGGGTGATCGTGATGCCCAGAACCGCGCCCACCCCGACCTCGAGCATGCTGTGGATGCCGGCCTGGACGCGGCTCTGGGCGACGAGCACGGCGAGGAAGAGCGTGATCGCCGAGATGGGCAGGGCGTAGGCCGTGTTGGTGGCCACGAACGTGATCGCCACCCAGGCGGCGAAGGCGACGGCGGCGTGCGCCGACGGCAGGCCGCCGTGGAAGGCCGTGCCGCGCCGCGTCACGGCCTTGAGCGCGATGGCCGCCAGAATGACGATGAAGAGGGCGATCACCGTCACATCGATGGGCGAGGTGCGCAGCCGACTGAGGACGGTGTAAGGCACGTTCGTGATCTTGTCGTAGAAGACGAGATAGGCGACCGCGACCGCGTTAACGGCGGCGATGAGCACGGCGCCGGCGGCCACGTCCTTGGCGATCTTGGCCCGCGGGTCGTCCGAGTCGGTGATCAGGTCGACGATGTGCTCGATCGCCGTGTTGAGCATCTCGGTGATGAGCACGAACGAGATCGCCACGAGCAGCGCGACGACCTCGAGACGGCTGAGCGCGAAGAACAGGCTGGCGATGAGGACGATGGCGGCGATCGTGAAGTGGATCCACATGTTGCGCTCGTGGCGCAGCGCATGGACGATGCCGTCGAAGGCCCAGTTGAAGCTGTGGAGCAGGTTACCGCGACGCGGCAACGAGGCCCTCCCACTCGACCAGCTCGAGCACCTCGGCCTGACGCAGCGCCATCTGCCCGGCATCGACCTCATGGTCGTAGCCGAGCAGGTGAAGCGTTCCGTGGACGAGCAGGACCGCCAGCTCGAAGGCCGGCGGCAGACCGTCGGCCCGCGCCTGGCGCACGGCCTGACGCGAGCAGATGACGACGTCGCCGAGCAGCCGCGGCGACGGGTCGTCCGGATCGGGAACCTCGCCGGGCCCCTCGATCGGGAACGAGAGGACGTCGGTCGCTTCGTCACGGGCCCGGTGCTCGCGGTTGAGCTCGCGGATGCGGCGTTCGCCGACGAACTCGACCGCGAGTTCGCCGTTGACGACGCCCTCGGCCTCGAGCACGCGGGCGACGAGGCGGGCGACCGCCTCCTCGTCGATCGCGAGCCTGGTGGCGTTGAAAACGTCGACCTCGTTCACGGCGCCTCTTTCGGCGTGGCGCGGTCCCCGGCCGCTGCCCGCTCCGCCTCGCGCCGATCCTCGTGGTCCTTGTAGGCGTTGACAATGCGCTGGACCAGCTTGTGCCGTACGACGTCGTGCCCGTCGAAGCGAACGATGGCGATGTCGTCGATCGTGCGCAGGACCTCGGGCACGGTGACGAGGCCCGAGGTCCGGCTGTGCGGCAGGTCGATCTGGGTGACGTCGCCGGTGACGACCATCTTGCTGCCGAAGCCGAGCCGCGTGAGGAACATCTTCATCTGCTCGGGCGAGGTGTTCTGCGCCTCGTCGAGGATGATGAACGAGTCGTTGAGCGTTCGGCCGCGCATGAAGGCGAGCGGGGCGATCTCGATCTCGCCCTTCTCGATCAGGGTCGCCAGCTTCTCGCCGTCGATCATGTCGTAGAGCGCGTCGAACAGCGGCCGGAAGTAGGGGTCGACCTTCTCCGACACCGTCCCCGGCAGGAAGCCGAGGCTCTCGCCGGCCTCCACCGCCGGGCGCGTGAGGATGATGCGTCCCACCTGCTTCGAGAAGTAGGCAGCGACCGCCATGGCGGTCGCCAGGTACGTCTTGCCGGTGCCGGCCGGGCCGATGCCGAACGTGATCGTGTGCCTGCGGATGGCGTCGACGTAGCGCTTCTGGTTCACGGTGCGCGGCCCGAGCTGCCGGCCGCGATGCGTCCAGATGATGTCGCCGTACACCTCCGACGGCTTGCCGCAGGAATTGACGGCGATGTCCATGAGCGACTCGACGATGGCGGGGCTGACCGGGCGGCCGGAGCGGATCACGGCGAGCAGCTCCTCGATGGCCGCCCGGGCCTGCTCGACGGCCTCGTCGCCGCCGTCGAGCAGCAGCACGTTGCCGCGCAGGGTCAGCGTGCAGTCCAGCCGCTTCTGCAGGATCTTGAGGTGCGCGTCGTGCTCGCCGGCCAGCGCCAGGGCGACGCTGTTGCTGTCGAGATCGATGGCGGTGCGCGTCGCGGGCGCCACGATCAGCCTCCCAGCTTGTCCCGCACGAGGGCGCTCAGCCGTTTGCCGTCGGCGCGACCGGCCACCCTGGGCTTGAGCCAGCCCATGACCTTGCCCATGTCCCTGGCGGTGACGGCCTCGGTCGCGGCGATCGCCTCATCGACGAGCGCCTCCAGCTCCTCGTCGCCGAGCTCCGCCGGGAGATAGGAGCCGAGCAGCTCCTCCTCGAAGCGTTCCTGCTCCGCGAGGTCGGCGCGACCCGCCTGCAGGTAGACCTCGCGCGCCTCGGCGCGACGCTTGCGCTCGCGCTTGAGCACGGCCAGCTCGTCGGCCTCACTGGGGGACGTGCCGCTGTCGATGCGCTCCTTCTTGAGCGCCGAGACGAGCGTCGAGAGAGCCGCGCGCCGCTGTTTGTCGCCGGCCTTGAGCGCGGCCGTCGCGTCGGCGCGCATTCGTTCTTCGATGGCCCCCAGCTCTCTCATGCCATACCCCTCAGACGAGCACCCCCGATGACATGCCAGTGAAGGTGCTGCACTTCCTGCCCGGCGTCGGCGCCGACGTTGGTGACGACGCGGTAGCCGCTCTCGGCGACGCCGGCCTCTCTCGCGGTCATGGCGATGAACGCCAGTAGACGCCCGGAGGTGCCCACGCCGAGCTGCTCAATGCCGTCCAACGAGACGACGTGACGGCGCGGGATCACGAGCAGGTGCGCCGGCGCCACGGGATGGACGTCCTTGAACGCCATGAACTCGTCGGTCTGCCCGACGACATCGGCCGGGATCCCGCCCGCGGCGATCTTGCAGAAGATGCAATCAGTCATCGTCTCGTCTCCTTCACGGTACCCATCACCCCGTCCCTGTGCTCACGGTGCGCCTGTGCCTCCACCAGCTTCCCCGGGCCCGCCGCGCCGTCGAGGTAGTACCGGATGTACTCAGAACTGTACCCCCTCCACAGACCGTCGCGACGGTCCTCGACCAGCACCTCCGCCGGCCGCCCCAGCGCAGCGGCGCGCGCGGCACCGGCGGCCGCCGCGGCGGACGCCAGCGCGCGCGTCATGCGCTCCTTGACGACGGCGGCCGGGAGGGGCGGCAGCGCCGCTGCCGCGGTGCCCGGCCGCGACGAGAAGGCGAACACGTGCACGCGGCCGAAGAGGCGGCTCTCGAGCACGGCCAGCGTGCGCGCGAAGGCGGTCTCGTCCTCTGCCGGGAAGCCGACGATCACGTCCGTGCTGAGCATAGCGCCGCCGAGCCGGTCGCGCACTCGTTCGGCCGTGGCCAGGAACTCGGCGACCGTGTAGGGCCGGCGCATGGCGGCGAGCACGCCATCGTCGGCTGACTGCAGCGGCAGGTGCAGGTGCCGGGCGACAAGCGGATGAGTGAGCGCCTCGAGGAGCCGCTCGTCCACGTGCCGCGGCTCCAGCGACGAGAGCCGCAGGCGCCGCAGGTCCGGCAGTTCGACGAGCGCGGCGAGCAGGTCCGGCAGGCGCAGCTCGCCGTCGCGCCAGGCCCCGAGGTCGATGCCGCTCAGGACGAGCTCACCGCATCCCCGGCGGAGGCCGGCGCGGGCGGCGGCGAGGGCGGCGGCCAGCGGCGTGCTGCGCGGCTCGCCGCGCACGAGCCGCACGGCGCAGTAGCTGCAGCGACCGGCGCAGCCGTCCTGCACCTTGAGCACGAGCCGGGTGCGGCCGCCGGCCGGGGCGGCGCTGAACCCCGCGGCCGCGGCCGCAGGCGCGGCGGCGCCACGCGGGGCGCGGGGCGAACGAGCGGCCGCTTCGTGGGCCTCAGCGCCGCCGCGGTCCGACGGGACGATCGCTGTGCACGCCTCGGCGGCGCCGGCCGACGCGCCGAGCGCCGCCCAGTCCGGCGCCGCCAGCACCTCGACGCCGGCGCCGGCGAACTGCTCGGGGTGCAGGCGCGCCGCGCACCCGGCGACGATGACCCTGCGGCTGAGCCGGCCATAGCGGCGCGCCAGGCGCCGCGACTTACGCTCGGCCTCGGCCGTGACGCAGCAGGTGTGCACGACGACCACGTCGGCCTCGTCGTGTCGCGCGGCGGGACGAAGCCCGGCCGCCGTGAGCTCAGCGAGCGCCTCCTCGCCGTCTGCCTGGCTGACCTTGCAGCCCACGAACACCGAGGCGACGGTGGTCATGACAGCCGGGCGAGGTGCAGCAGGAGCCACTCGCCTTCGACGAGCTTGTCGACCATCTCGTACTCGGCGAAGGCCGCCGCCGCAAGGTCGCTTTGCTCAAGGAGCAGGCCGGCGAGCAGAAGGTGCTGCGGCCGCAGGTCCGGCGCCGCCCCATCCGACCCCGGCGCGAAGCGCGGCGCCAGGCGCAGGATCGGCAGCAGGGCGAGGTTGGCGACGACGACGTCGGCGGCCGGCAGGGCGAGGGCCGGGTCGGTGGCGTCACCGACCAGAAACACCGGCGCCAGCCCGTTGCGACGGGCGTTGCTCTCGGCCTCGGCGACCGCCTGCGGATCGATGTCGACGCCGGACACCGGCGCGAAGCCGAGTCGAGCCGCACCAAGCGAGACGACGCCGGACCCGCAGCCGAGGTCGAGCAGCGCCCCGGGCGCCAGGCGCTGCAGCATCGCCAGACACTGACGCGTCGTCGGGTGGCCGCCGGTGCCGAAGGCCTGTGCCGTGTCGACCACGATGTCCAGGAGGTCGTCGCGCGCCGGGTACCAGGGCGGCCGCACGTACAGCCGTCCGACGGCGTGCGGCCGGTGGAACTCCTTCCACGCCTCGTCCCAGCCCGTCCGCTCCGGCGCCGCCTCCAGCCTTCCCAACTCGCCGAGGGCGGCCAAGGCCGCGACGGCGACGGGGTCATCCCGACGACCGGCCTCCACCCAGAAGACCAGCGTGTCGTCGTCCTCCTCCTGCCAGCCATTTGGCTCGAGCTGGGCGATGAGCGAGACGGCCGCCGGATGACGGTAGTCGAGGACGGTGGGGTCAGGCCGCCAGGCGTATGCCGCGGCGCCCGACCAGTCGTCCTCGGGCTCCGCCGTCGGTGCGGCGCCGGCCTCGCCGGCGGCGGACACGGTCGGCGCCAGACGGAGGGTGTACCGCAGATAGGTCGGCGTCGTCACTGGCGGAAGACGGCCCTCACCTTGTTGAGGAAGCCCTTGTCAGGCTCGTAGTTGGCCGGACCGAGCGTGTCGGCGAGGCGCTCAAGCGTCGCCTGCTGCTCGGCGGAGAGGTGACGCGGCACAAGCACGTTGACGACGATCTTGAGCGCTCCGCGGCCGTACCCCTGTAACACGGGCACGCCACGGTTCTTGTACACCTTGACCTCGCCCGGCTGCGTGCCCGAGGGCAGTTCCATGTCGAAGCTGCCGTCGAGCGCCGGGATGTGCGCCGTCGTCCCCAGGGCCGCCTCGGTCATCGTCACGTCGAGCCGGTAGATGAGGTCGTCGCCGTCGCGCACGAAATGTTCGTCCTCCTCGACGCTCACCAGCACATAGAGGTCGCCGGCGCGGCCGCCCTGGGCGCCGGCGCCGCCCTCGCCGCTGAGTCGCAGACGCTGGCCGTGATCGATGCCCGCGGGCACATCAACCTTGACCGTGTGCGTGCCGCGCGTGCGTCCCGTGCCGCGGCACGTCTGGCACGGCTCCTTGACGATCGTGCCCTGGCCGCGGCACACGTTGCAGGTGCTCGTACGCACGAACTGGCCGAAGCCGCCCAGACTCGAGACCTCGCGCATGCGGCCGGTGCCGTGGCACTGGGGGCAGGTCTCGCGCCCCGTGCCCTGTCGCGCACCGCTGCCGCCACACGTCTCGCACTGCTGTTCGGACCGCACCTCCACGTCCTTGGACGCCCCGAACACGGCCTCGGTGAAGCTCAGCGTGAGCTTCACCTCGACGTCGTCGCCGCGCGGCGCGGGCGCGCCGCCGGCCGCACCCCACATCCCGGTGTCGCGCAGGGCGGAGTCGAAGCCGCCGCCGAAGAAGATGTTGAAGAGGTCGCTGAAGCCGACGTGCTCGTAGTCGATGTGGGAGCGGCCTTTGAGGCCGTCGAAGCCGTAGCGGTCGTACGCGGCGCGCGAGTCCGAATCGCTGAGGGCCTCGTATGCCTCGGCCAGCTCCTTGAACTGGGCCTCGCACTGAGGGTCGTTGGGGTGCATGTCCGGATGGCACTCACGGGCGAGCCTGCGGAAGGCCTTCTTGATCTGCGCCGCGTCGGCGGCGCGGTCGACACCGAGGACGTCGTAGTAGTCGCGCTTCACCAGATCTCTTCCAGGTAGGCGCTGAGGCCGTCGGCCGTGGCTCGGACGGTGGCGATGACCCGCTGGTAGTCCATGCGCGTGGGACCGAGCACGCTGACCGTGCCGAGGGCGCGGTTGGCGACGCCGTAGTTGACTGCGACAAGCGAGCATGTCTGGAGCTGGGGCGAGCTCATCTCGTGGCCGATGCGCAGATACACGCCGTCCTCGCGCATCGCCTCGGAGAGCAGCTCGAGCAGGCTGTAGCGATGCTCGAGCATCTCCAGGAGCTCGTCGAGGTGGCCGACGCCCTCGCGGTTGAGATTGTCGACCAGCCGCGAGGCGCCGCCGACGTGCAAGCCGTCAGCGTCGCCCACTGACGCCTGAAAGGCCGGCCGGATGGCCGCCAGGAACTCGCGTTCCTTGGCCCGCAGGTCGGTGCTCTCGAAGGTCGCGCCGACCTGACGCGTCCCGAGCTGGGCGCCCACCAGCCTCTCGTTGAGGTAGGCGCGGGCGAAGCCGGCAAGACCCTCGTCGACGCGCTCGGAGAAGTGAAAGACGCGCTTGGTCACCTGACCCGAGCTGGTGATGATCACGACCATGACGAAGCGAGGCTGGAGCGTGAGAATCTCGATGTGCCGCACGGTCGAGGTCGTCACCGCGGGAGAGGAGACGACGGCCAGCAGTTCCGTGACCTGCGAAAGGGCCTCGGCCGTCTCACGCAGCGCGTCGTCGATCTCGCGACGGGCGCCGTCATGATCGACCACGATGTCCGGCGCCGGCTCGCGGCGCTCCCGGAGAATGACGTTCACGTAGTGCCGGTAGCCGGTGTCGGTCGGCACTCGGCCGGCCGAGGTGTGCGGGTGGGCGAGCATGCCCGCCTCTTCCATCTCGGCAAGGTCGCTGCGGATCGTGGAGGAGGCGACACCGAAGGCGAACCGCTCACTCAGGTGCTTGGACGCGACGGGCGCGCCGGTGGCGATGTACTCCTCGATGACGGCCCGCAGCACGTGTTCCTGGCGTGGCTTGAGCATTGGCACCGTCCTGTTAAACATCAAGCGCGAAACAGGCGCACGCAGACCTCGTCGGCCACATACCGCCCCTTTCGCGTCACGCGGATTGTACCATCCCGCAGCGTGACCAATCCAGCTTGGGCGAGCGGAGCCACGGCGGCCTCGTCGAGCACGCCGTCGATCTCCGCCAGCGGCACCGGCGCGCCGCAGCGCGCCGCGAGCATCAGGCGCTCGCGGGCGCGGGTGGCCGCGTCGAGCTCCTCGAGGGAGCGCGGCGGGGGCGCGCCCGCCGCCATGGCGGCGCGCCAGGCCGCGACGTCCACGGTGTTCGTCCAGCGGCGCCGGCCGACAGTGCTCACGGCGCCGGGCCCCAGACCGAGGTACGCCCGGGCGTGCCAGTATGCCACGTTGTGGCGCGCCCGGCGCCCAGGCAGGGCGTAGGTGCTGACCTCGTACCAGGCATAGCCGGCGCGCCCCAAGGCGCGAACGATGCCTCGGTACATGGCCGCCCGCACGTCGGCGGCCGGTACGCCGGCGGCGCCGCGAGCCGCCAGCGGCGTGCCGGGAACCACCTGCAGCTCGTACCACGAGATGTGCTCGGGCCGCACGGCCAGCGCGGCGGCAATGTCGGCCTCGACATCGCCCGGCCGCTGGCCGGGCAGTCCGTACATCAGGTCGACGCTCAGGTTGCCGACGCCGGCGTGCCGCAGGCGGGCGACGACGCCGGCCGGATCGGCGACCGCTCGCCGCCCGAGGCCGGCGCGCAGGCGCGGGGCGAAGCTCTGCACGCCGAGCGAGACGCGCACGGCGCCGCGGCCGGCCGCGGCGCCGCCCGCCCACGCCGCGAAGCGGTCGTCGACGTCCTCCGGGTTGGCCTCGACGGTCACCTCGGCGCCGGGCGTGAGCGACGGCCGGAAGAGCTCGAGCAGGCGCTCGAGCCGCTCCGGCCCGAGCACGCTCGGGGTACCGCCACCGAGGTAGAGCGTGTGGAGGCGGCGCACGTCGTGCGCCGCCCGCTCCCGCTGCCACTCGGCGGCCACCCCGCCCACGTAGTCGTCGAACAGGCGGGCGGCCTCCGCCCCCGCCCGCCCCTCGCACGGCCCCACGGCCGCCGAGGCGAAGTCGCAGTAGTCGCACTTCGCCCGGCAGAAGGGCACGTGGACGTAGACGTGGCGGACGGGCCCTGAGAACGCGGCCGCGGCGGGCCGGCCCCTCATCGAGTCGCGACCGTGTAGTAGAGGGTCCCACCCTCGTAGCGCTGCACACGACCGCCGCACTTCTCGATCACCCGTCGCGACGCCTCGTTCTCGACGTCGCAGTCGATGAGCGCCGGATTCACGCCCAGCGCGGCGGCGAGCGGCAGGGCCGCGGCCAGCATGGCCGAGGCGTGGCCTCGCCCCCGGGCGCTGGGGCGCACCTCGTAGCCGATGTTGCCGCCGCGGCGGCGCAGATTGGGCGTGAGACGATGGCGGATCGCCACCCGGCCCAGGTACTCGTCCCCGTCCACCCACCAGAGCACGGTCTGCGGCACGCGCTCGTACCCCGGCGGGTCGAGATCAGGCGCTCCGTGACTCCGTTCGAGGTAGCGTACGAGGGAACCGGGCTCGCCGGCCTCGGCGAGCAGCGCCGCGACGTAGCGCCCGAACTCGTCTGGCTCGGCCAGGAGCGCGGCGTCGAGCTCGAGGTGGCGGCCCTCGTCGTGGTACTCGGCCAGCGCGGCGAGGAACGAGGCGCGCAGCGCCAGAGAGGGCGGCGCGAACCGCGGCTTGGCGTTCGGCCCCGCCTTGCCCATCACCGGCCCTACTCGCCGGCGTCCAGCTCGAGCACCGCGAGGAAGGCCTCCTGTGGCACCTCGACCACGCCGAGCTGCTTCATCCGCTTCTTGCCTTCCTTCTGCTTCTCGAGGAGCTTGCGCTTGCGCGTGATGTCGCCGCCGTAGCACTTGGCGAGCACGTCCTTGCGCTTGGCGCTGATCGTCTCGCGGGCGACGACCTTGGTGCCGATCGCCGCCTGCACCGGCACCTCGAACAGTTGCCGCGGTATCTTCTGGCGGAGCTTCTGCACGAGCGCCCTCCCGCGCACCTGGGCGCGCTCGCGCGGCACGATCAGGGAGAGCGCGTCCACGGGGTCGCCGGCGAGCAGGATGTCGAGCTTGACGAGATCGCTTTCGCGGTAGCCGTGGAACTCGTAGTCGAGCGAGGCGTAGCCGCGCGTCCGCGTCTTCAGCTGGTCGAAGAAGTCGAGGACGATCTCGCTCAGCGGCAGCCGGTAGTGCATCTCGACGCGGTGCGGCGAGAGGTACTTCATGTCGACGAAGTCGGCGCGCCGCCCCTGGCAGAGCTCCATGATCGTGCCGACGAACTCGCTCGGCACCAGGATGCTGGCAGCGACGTAGGGTTCCTCGACGTGATCGATGTACGTCTGGTCGGGGAGCTGCGACGGGTTGCGCACGAGCATGACCTCACCCTTCGTCAGGTAGGCGTGGTACTCCACGTTGGGCATCGTGGTGAGCAGCTCGAGGTCGTACTCGCGCTCCAGGCGTTCGCGCACGATGTCCATATGGAGCAGCCCGAGAAAGCCGCAGCGGAAGCCGAAGCCGAGGGCCTGCGACGACTCGGGCTCGTAGCCGAGCGCCGCGTCGTTGAGCTTGAGCTTCTCGAGAGCGTCGCGGAGCTCCTCGAACTTGTCGCCCTCGATCGGGAAGAGCCCGCAGAAGACCATCGGCTGCACGACCTTGTAGCCCGGCAGGGCTGCGCCGGCCGGGCGCCGCTTGTCCGTGATCGTGTCGCCGACGCGCACCTGCGCCACGTCCTTGACGCCGGTGATGATGTAGCCGACCTCGCCGGTCTCGAGGCGATCGGTCGGCGTCATCGAAGGGCCGAAGAAGCCGAGCTCTTCGATCTCGGCCTCCTGGTCCGTGCCCATCATGCGGATGGGCTGCCGCCGGCTAAAGGCGCCGTCGACGACGCGCACGTAGGCGACGACGCCGCGGTACTGGTCGTACTCGCTGTCGAAGATGAGCGCGCGGGGAGCGCCGTCCGGTTCCCCCTGCGGCGGCGGCACGCGGGCCACGACCGCCTCGAGCACCGCCGGCACCCCTTCCCCGGTCTTGGCCGAGATGCAGAGCGTCTCCTCGTGCGTCGCGCCGGTGAGCTCGTGCAGCTCGAGCTCGGCCTCCTCGACGTCGCTGGCCGGCAGGTCGATCTTGTTGAGCACCGGCACGATCTCGAGGTCGTTCTCGATCGCCAGGTAGGCGTTGGCGACCGTCTGGGCCTCGACACCCTGGGTGGCGTCGACCAGCAGCACGGCGCCCTCGCAGGCGGCGAGACTGCGCGAGACCTCGTAGGTGAAGTCGACGTGCCCGGGCGTGTCGATCAGGTTGAGCTGGTACTGCTGGCCGTCGCGCGCCGCGTACATGATGCGGACTGCCTGGCTCTTGATCGTGATCCCGCGCTCGCGCTCGAGTTCCATCTTGTCGAGGAGCTGCTCCTTCATGTCGCGCGCGGCGACCGTGCCGGTGAGCTCGAGCACGCGGTCGGCCAGCGTCGACTTGCCGTGGTCGATATGCGCGATGATGCTGAAGTTGCGGATGTGGCTGAGGTCGGCCATGACCGTCAATGATACAGCGTCACGATGGGGCCCCGCCGCCGCACTCTACCCCCTCCGGCGGCCTATGCGCCGCCGGGCTCGCCGGGCGCCGAACGCCGCCGCCGAAGAGCCCGCCACACGGCGGTCAGCTCGTCGAGCCGGAAGAGACGGGCGAGGCCGACGTAGACGGCGACGCCGGCGGCGACGGCCACGACGACCGTCACGAGCAGCGACCAGAAGCTGGCGGCGGCGTAGGCGCCGAGCACCCGCCACGTGAACCAAGAGACGAGCGCGAGCCCGGCGGCGCAGACCAGGGCCCGCACGGCCGTGCGCAGGATGCGGCGGCCGTCGAGCCTGCCGAGCTGTCGCCGCAGCAGCACGAAGAGGGCGGCGAAGTTCACAACCGAGACGAGACCCATGCTGAGGGTGATGCCGGCGACGCCCAGCGGCTGGTAGAGCAGCCAGCAGAGCACAACCGTCGCCGCCAGGTTCAGCAGGCTCACGTAGAGCGGCAGCCAGGGCCGCTGCATACTCTGGAAGGCCCTGTTCAGCATGATGTTGGCGTTCGCGAAGACGAGACCGACGGCCATGAACGCCAGCGCCTGGGCGACTTCGTCCGTCGCCCCGGCGCCGAACTGCCCGCGCTCGTAGACGAGGCGCACAAAAGCATCCGGCATCACCGCGAACCAGGCCACGAACGGCAGCGAGACGACGATCATCTGGCGGACGCCGAAGGAGACGGCCTCGCCGAAGCGGCCGTCCTCGCGGGTCAGGGCGAAGCGCGAGAGCGACGGGAAGAGCACCGTGCCGATCGTCACCGCGAAGACGCCCTGGGGGAGCTGGTAGAGGCGAAACGCGTAGCCGATCTCGGCCGCGGCGCGGTCGCTGACGAACTGGGCGAACCAGGTGCCGATCAGGGCGTTGAAGTTGAGGATGCCGAGCGTGATCGTGATCGGCACCATGAGCAGCAGCACGCGACGCAGCAGGGGATCGCGGAGTCCGAAGCGCGGCCACAGCCAGCGCTCGGCGCGTCCCATGGCCGCCGCCAGGAGGGCCCACTGCAGCAGCGTGCCGACGAGCATGCCGATCGCCGCCGCGTACACCCCGATCGCGCCGTGCAGCAGGAGGACCGCGGCGATGATCGTGAGGTTCCAGACGATCGAGACCACCGACGGCATCGTGAACTTCTCGAGCGAGTACAGCACACCGCTGAGGGCCCCGGCGAGCGAGAGGAAGAGGACGGTCGGCAGCAGGATGCGCAGCAGGTCGGCAGCAAGAGCGCTGGTGGCCGGGTCGGCCGTCAGCTCGGGGAACACGGCCTCCGCGAGCGGCATCGCCGCCAGCATGAGCACGACGACGATGCCGCCGACCACGACAACGATCAGGCCGAGCAGGTTGGCCGCGAGCCGAAAGGCACGCTCGTGATCGTCCTTCGCCCAGAGCGCCGTGAACACCGGCACGAACGCGGCGCTGATCGCCGCGTCGGCGAAGAGCTGCTGGATCAGGCTGGGAATGACCGAGACCGACACCAGCGTGTTGTACTGCGGCGCGACGCCGTAGACGGCGGCGATCACGATCTCACGGCCAAGGCCGGTCACGCGAGAGAGAGCGGTCGCCGACGCGACGACCAGCGCCGCCAGGGCGAGCTTTCGCGTATGGTCTGTCATGACCTCTGCTGTTCGACGACCGGCCCGGGTCTACTGCGTCGCCCGGCCCCGGCAGTCTAGCAGAGGACGCGGCCACGCCCGGCTCGGGCCGCAGGCGGACGGGATTGGACCGCACCGGGGACGCAGGGACCGAATCCGGGTCGCGCACGCAGGGCCGGAGCCGGGGTCGCTCACTCAGGGCCGGGTCGCCGGGCAACGGCGCGCCCGAGCGCTCCGGCGGCGCTTCCGCGCCCGGCACCTTCGCCCGGCGAGGAGCATGGAGGCCTCACCATCGACGGCGCCCGGCATTTGCCGCCTGAAGCGGCGATGTGGTAGCATCTCGCGTCCGAGCGCAGTCCCCACTGGCTCCGTACGACGTCACGACACTAGCCCGAGCGAAGGGATCACGTGGCCAACATCAAGCAGCAGAAGAAGCGCATCCTGCTCGCCGAGAAGCAGCGGCTGCGCAACCGGCACGTCAAGTCGAGCCTCAAGACGCTCTTCAAGCGCCTCGAGGGCCAGGTCGCGGGCCAGGAGCAGGAGCAGGCCGTCCAGACGGCCACTCTGCTCACGAAGCGCATCGACCAGGCGGCCGCCAAGGGCGTCCTGCACAAGAACAACGCCGCCCACAAGAAGAGCCGCGTCGCCAGCACCATGGCGCGGCTCTCCTCCTGAGCCGGCTTCAGTAGGTCCGACAATGCGGGCGGGTCGCCGCGAGCGACCCGCCCGCATTGTCGCGTCTTCTCCCCGCCGTTGGGCCTGCCTGGGCTGCCGCCGACGGCCCGACGCGCGCGCGGACCTCGCCCGGTCCCCCGCGGCGTGAACCGCCGGTCCCGCTTTGCCTGCCGGCCGGCGAGCCGCTCCCTCTTCTCCGTCTGACGCCCTCGTCTCGCCGGCGCCGCCGGCCGTCAGGCCAGCAGCCGCGCGAGGGCCAGCTCGAGCACGAACCGGTCGGTGTGATTCACGCCGGACTCGGACTCGAGTGTGGCGGGCGCGCGGCCGCGCATCCCCGCCTCGGCGCCGGCCAGCGCCTTGGCAGTCCGCGCCAGCCGGGCGTGGTCGTAGTGCCGCGACTGCTCCACGAGGCGCTTCGCCCTCCAATACGGGACGCCGAGCTGCTTCGCGAGCTTGCCGGCGTCTCCACCGTTCGGCCGCAACGCGGTCTCGAGCTGCTCCCTCTGACGCACCAGCATGACCAACACCTTGTTGGGATCCTCGCCTGCCAGGTAGACACTCTCGAGCAGGGCGAAGGCCCGGGCGCTCCCCCGTTCTCCCACCGCGTCCATCAGGCTGAAGATGCGGGCGTCGTCATCCGGCGAACACACCGCGTCGATGTCGTCGCTGGTCACCTCGTGTCCGCGGCAGTAGACGGCGAGCTTCTCGATCTCGCGCTCCAGGCGCTCGCTGAGTTTCGCGTCAATGCCGCAGCGCTGCAGAAAGTGCCGCGCCGCGGCGACGCCCATGGGCAGATGGTGCGCCTTGGCACGCTCCCGCACCCAGCCCGCCATCTCGTTCTTCTTGGGCAGGTCGAAGCTGAGGACGACCTCCTTCACCTCGATACGGAGGCCGGCCGCGAGAGCGACGATCGCCTTGCGCAGGGGATCGGCTTCGGAGAACGTCTCGCCTTCCACCGCGAGGCAGGTGTCCGGCATGGGGTTGTTGAGGTAGGCGGCCAGCGCACGCCGCGACTCGGCCTTCCACTTGTGCGCGTTGAGGACGAGCAGGAGCCGCGTGCCGAGCGTGAATCCCGGCATCTCGGCGGCGTCGAGAACCTCGGTCACCGGAGTGGTCTCGGCGTCGAACACGACCACGTTGAGGTCGTTGCCGGCCTCCTCGATGATGCGCCGGCGAAGCTTCGTCACCGCACGCCGCACCTTCGGCCGGTCAGAGCCGGCGATGAGGTAGGCGGACCTGATGGGTCGATCGCTCACGGTCCCCGAAGGATAGCACGCGCCACGGCGTAGTCGTAGGATGCTGGGCGGCGCGAAGTCACCGTGGATCGGGCTCGGAAGACCAAGGAGTACGACCATCAATCAGTCACTGACCGACCTGCCGCCGCTCGCCCTCGCGTTGCTCGCCGTGCTCGTGGCTCTGGAGCTCGGCCTGCTCGCCTGGGCGCTCGTGGATCTCCTTCGGCGCCCCAAGGCGCAGGTGACGGGCGGCAACAAGTGGCTGTGGCTGCTGCTCTGCCTGCTGTTCCAGCTCGTCGGCCCGATCCTGTACCTGGCCGTCGGCCGACAGCGGCAGAGCGAGGCCTCCCCGGCCGGCGCCGGCCGCACCACGCTCGCGCCTGAGGGAGACGACGAGGGTCGCCTCGTCCGGGCGGCAGCGCCACTCTTCGGCGGAGCCTCGGACGTCACCGCCGGCGCCACACGGAGGCCGTCCGGCGCGGCCGTCGAGCTCGGTGACGTGCGCAAGGTGTTCGGCCAGACCGCCGCCCTCGACGGCCTCACCCTGACGGTGCCCGAGGGCTCCGTCTTCGGCTTCCTCGGGCCGAACGGCGCGGGCAAGACGACGACGCTGCGCATCCTCGCCGGCCTTGCCCGCCCAACGTCGGGCACCGCCCGCGTGCTCGGGCGCGACGCTGGCGGCGACGGCGACACGCGCGCCCTCGTCGGCTACCTCCCGGACGTCCCGGCCTTCTACCGCTGGATGACGGCGGCCGACTACCTGCGCTTCGCGGGGCGCTTGTTCGGGCTCCAGGGCGCCGCCCTCGAGGCGAGGGTGGCGTCGCTCCTCGACCTCGCCGACCTGGCCGGCGTGCGCACCCGCATCGGCGGCTACTCGCGCGGCATGAAGCAGCGCCTCGGCGTCGCCCAGGCCCTGATCAATGGGCCGCGCCTGCTGCTCCTCGACGAGCCGACGAGCGCCCTCGACCCGATCGGCCGGCGCGAGGTGCTCGACATGATCGTCGCGCTGCGCGGACGCACGACCGTCTTCTTCTCGACCCACATCCTGGCCGACGTCGAGCGGGTCTGCGACACGGTCGCGATCATCGACCGCGGGCGGGTCGTCGAGCAGGCTGAGATCGACGACTTGCGCGGCCGGCGTGGCGGCCTCAGTCGTCTCGTGGTCGACGTCGACGACCCGGCCCGTCTGGCGCAGGCGCTCACCGGCCGATCCTGGCTGCGATCGCTGGATCCCGCCGAGTCCGGAGGCCTCAGCCTCGGCGTCGACGACCTCGCCGCCGCCCAGCGCGAGCTGCCGGCGCTGATCGCCGGTGCGGGACTGGCGCTGCAACGGCTCGAGAGCGACGAACTGAGTCTCGAGGATGTCTTCGTCAGCCTCGTCGGCAGGGAGCCCGGGCGAAGGCCGCAACCGGTGCGAGCGGAGGGCCCGCTACCGCAGACGCCCAGACCAGACGTGCCGCCACCGACGCCGGCTGGCCCTCAGCCGGCGCCGGTGGCAGGTGGCGAGCGCCCCCGGGACGAAGGCGAGTCCTCGTGACCGGCTTCCGCGCCTTCTTCGCCAAGGAGCTCGCCGAGACGCTGCACACGTGGCGTATCTGGGTGCTGCCCGGCTTCCTCCTCTTCTCGGCCGTCACCGCGCCGCTCATCACGTACTTCATGCCGGCGCTGCTCGACGTGCTGGGCAGCCAGGGAACGGGCTTCTCCATTGAGGTTCCGGACCCGACGGCGACGGCCGCGTACGTCGAGTACCTCGGCAACCTCGGTGAGCTGGTCATGCTCGCCCTGGTCATCGCCTACGGCGGCATCGTGAACTCCGAGCTGCGCAGCGGCACCGGTGCGCTCACTCTGGCCAAGCCGCTCTCCCGGCACGCCTTCGTCCTCGCCAAGTGGCTCTCGCAGCTCGTCGTGATCGCCGTGGCCGGGGTGGCGGCGACCGTGATCTGCATCGGCGTCACCACGGCGCTGCTCGACGTCGGGCCGGCGGCCGAGATGGCGGCCGCCGCCGGCCTCTGGCTGGCCTTCGCCGCCTTCCTGCTGAGCGTCATGGTGCTCCTCAGCATCCTGGTGCAGTCGCCCGCCGCCGCCTCCGGCGTCGGCGTCGGCGTCTACATCTCGCTGGCCGTGCTCGCCCAGTTCGGGCGCGTCGCCGACGTCACGCCGGCCGGCCTCACGAGCGCCGGCGCCGCCTTCGTCCTCGGCGAGCCCGCCGTGTGGGTCGCGCCGCTCGTGACGGCCGTCGCGGCGAGCGCCGCGCTCCTGCTCGCCGCCCTTTGGGTCTTCTCGCGACGGGAGATCTGAGGGCGCCCCGAGGCCGCCCGATCAAAACGCTGCCGGCACGGCGACCGCCTGCGTCCAGCCTGCGTTCCCCGGCCGGCGACCTTCCGGGCTCTCACGGCGAGCGCTCCACCCACACCTCCAACCCCGCGTCCCCCAGGGCCACGGCGACATCGCCCCGCTCGTCCGTCCGCACGCAGGGCACACCGACGCCGGCCAGCAGGGCGAGCGTCTCGGCGGTCGGGTGCCCGTACGTGTTGGGCCCAACCGGGATCACGGCGAGGCGCGGCGCAAGCTCGGCCAGCAGCGCCGCGTCGAAGCCGCCGCGGCTGCCGTGGTGCGGCACGCCCACCACGGCACACGGCGGCAGTTCGAGATCGGCCAGCACCTCGCCCTCGGCGTCGCCGGGCAGCAGCACCCGCTGGCCACCAAGCTCGGCGAGGACCACCAGCGCGCAGTCGTTCTCGCCCTGGTTGGCATCCGTGCCGCCGGCAGCCGTCGTCGGCAGCACCCGCAGGCCCCACCCCTCCCCGCCGACCTCGAGCGGCGCCTCGGCGCGCCGCACCTCAGCCCCGGCCCGCTGCAGCTCGCCCGCGAGACGCTCGAGCGCCGCAGACGGCTCCGGCGGCCGCGGCAGCAGCGCCGCCTTGATCGGCACCCGGCCGACGACGTCGCCCAGCCCGGCCGTGTGGTCGGCGTGGCCGTGCGAGAGCACGAGCACGTCGATCCGCCGCACGCCATGGTCGCGGAGTTCGCGGGCCAGCGACGCCGGGCCCGCGTCGACGAGGACCGTCGGTCCCGACGGCACCTGCAGGAGCGTGGCCGCGCCCTCGCCGACATCGAGGAACGTGATCGTCGCCCGCGCCGGAGCGGACGGACCGGCGGGGGCCAGGAGGAGCACCGTCGCGATCACAATCCCACCGGCGGCGAGGAGCGACACGACCCGGCCGGGCGCGCGAACGTACGCCAGCGGGCTCTCCCCCGCGCGCCGCGCCAGCAGCCACAGTGCGCCGGCCAGCGCCGCGACGGCTGCCACGAGCAGCAGCTCCAGGCTCACTCCCTGCCACTCGTACACCGCCCACGGCAGCCTCCCGAAGACCCGCGCGGCCGTCAGCACGAAGCCGATGAACAGGCCCGCGATGACATTGAGCGGCGTCGACAGCCACGAGCTCACGAAGCCGAGGAGCAGTGACAGCATGCCGAGGAACATGATCGGGCCGAGCACGAAGCCGCCGGCAACGTTGGCGGGTACGCTGACCAGTGAGGTGGACCCGAACGTGAGCATCGAGACCGGCGCGGTCGAGAGACTGGCGGCCATCGTCACCCCAACCTGCTCGGGCAGAGGACCGGGCAGGAAGCCCAGCGCCCGGGTGAGCGGCCGCGCCAGGATGAGGAGGCCCGCGACCGCCCCGAACGAGAGCTGGAAGCTCGGGTCGAACAGGGTGTTGGGGTTCGCCGTGAGCAGCCAGGCGCCGGGCGCCAGCCAGAGCAGCCAGCCGTCGCTCGGCCGCGAGGCCATGATCGCCAGCAGGCCGATGATCCCGGCCACGCCGGCGCGCACGATGGAGGGCGAGGCGCCGGTGAGCACCACGTACGTCGCCACCACCGGCACGAGCAGGGCGGTGCGCGCCAGCCGGGGGATCGCCAGCAGCGTGAAGGCGAACGACCACATGCCGCAGAGCAGCACGACGTTCTCGCCCGAGACCGCCATGATGTGGAGCAGCCCGCTGCGGCGGAAGTCCTCGATGAGTTGCTCGTCGACGCCTTCGTCGTCGCCCAGGACCATCCCCTGCAGCACGTCGCGCACGGGCGACCGCAGACCCGCCTGCAGGTGCGCGCGCGAGGCGCGGCGCAGAGCGTCGACCGTTCCCCAGACACCGCCGCGGCGCCCGGCGATGCGCAGGCTCGCGAACTCCGCCTCGAGGAGGACGTGCTCCCCGCGCCGCCGCAAGTAGCGGCCATAGTCGAAGGCCTTGGGCTTGGCCTCCGGCAGCGGCCGCACCCGGACGTCGGACGTCTCGACCAGCGCCCCCTCGCTCAGGGGCCCACATGGGTCGAGCCCGACCTGCTGCCCGTCGCCGAGGCTCAGCCGCAGGCGAGCCGGCTCGTCGACCGGCGCGCCGTCGACGCTCGTGACGGCGAGCGCCAGCGTCACCTGATCGTCGTCGATGGCGGGCAGATCGGTCAGGACGCCCGCGAGGGCGACGGTCTGCCCGACGTGGTCGACGAGCGCCGACCGCTCCAGACTCGCCAGACGGGCGCCGCCGATCGCCATCCCGGCGATCAGGAGCAGGAGCGACAACCCGGCGAGCGCCGCCGCCGACCGTCGCCGACCCTGAGAGAGCCCGTGCCCGTCGCTCCCGGTCGCCAGCCACCAACCCCCCGCCCCGGCGGCTGCCAGGCCGAGCGCCCAGCCCGGCGGCCGCCAGACGAGCGACGCCACCAGACCGGCGCAGTAGGCCGCGAGCAGGACGTGTGGCGCCGCCAGCCGGCGCGCGAGGCGCGTCAGATGCAGATCGCATCCTTCATCGCGGCGAACTTGGCGTCGCCGATACCCGGCACGTCCTTCAGCTGTTCGATGTTCGCGAAGCCCCCGTTGGCCGCGCGGTAGTCGACGATCTTCTGGGCGGTGGCCGGCCCGACGCCGGGCAGCGTCTCAAGTTCCGCGATCGAGGCGGTGTTGAGGTTCACGAGGCCGCCGGCGCCCGCGCCGCCCGCGCCACTGCCGCCGGCGAGCGCCGGCGCGCTCCCGCCGCCCGCCGGCGCCCTCTCGGGCACGACGATCTGCTGGCCGTCGGCGACGCGCGCCGCGAGATTCACGCCGGAGAGGCTGGCCTTCGCCGTCGGCCCCCCCGCCAGCTCGATGGCCTCGGCGACGCGGGACCCCTGCGGCAGCTTGACGACCCCAGGCGATCGCACGGCCCCGCACACGTGCACCAGCACCTCGGAGACCGCCTCGCCGCCGGCTGCCGCCGTGGGGGGTGCAGACGCCGGCGGCGAGGCCGCTGGAGCGAGCACCAGCCGCTCGCCGCCGGCCGGCGCGGCTTCGTCGAGCACCAGGTAGCGCACACCGACGGCCGCCACCACGGCGGCCAGCACGAGATAGGCGATGACCTGACGGCGCGAGAACCGCATGGCGACCTCCGACACGAGTGGGCTGGGACCCTCGGCCGGTCGTTGGGATGCCGGCCTCGTTCGGGGAGCCTAGAGGGCGTTGCGGGGCGCCGCATCGCCCCTGAGGGGGGATTTTGGGGGGATGACGCTGAGGGCCTCGCACCGCACGGCTCTCGCCATGCCGGAGCGGCAGCCCGCCGGCCGAAGCCCCGCTCTACCTCACCACGAAGTTGACGAGCTTGCCGGGCACGTAGACCTCTTTGACGATCTGCCTGCCCTCGAGGAAGCGGGCCGTGTTGCCCGCCGCCCTGGCCTCCGCCAGGACGTCGGCCTGTTCGGCGCCGACGGCCACCTGCAGACGGTCGCGTAACTTGCCGTTGACCTGGACGACGACCGTGATGATCTCGTCGGCGGCCAGATCCTTGTCCCACGCCGGCCATGCCGCGTCGAGCACCATGCCGCTCTGCCCGAGCAGTTCCCAGGCCTCCTCGGCAAGGTGCGGCGCCATGGGAGCCAGCATCAACGTCATGCCGGTCACGATCTCCCGCCACTGCGCCAGGGTCAGCGCCCCGCGGGCGTTGGTCCACACGTCCAGGACCTCGTTCTGCAGCTCCATGAGGGCCGACACGGCGGTGTTGAAGTGGAACCGCTCCATGTCGCCCGTGACCTTGCGGATCGTCTTGTGGAGCATGCGCAGCACTGCGCGGCCGCGCTCGACCTCGTCCTCGCCCGCGGCCACGCCGCTGCCCTGCGCCTCCAGCACGTCCAGGACCAAGGTCCAGAAGCGGCTGAGGAAGCGGTAGCAGCCCTGCACACCACGGTCGCTCCAGGCGACGCTCTGCTCGAAAGGAGCGATGAAGAGCTCGTAGACGCGCAACGAGTCGGCGCCGTGACGCTCCACGACCTCGTCCGGCGTGACGACGTTGCCCTTGCTCTTGCTCATCTTCTGGCCGTCCTCGGCCAGCACCATGCCCTGATTGCGCAGGCGCGCGTAGGGCTCGCCGAACGAGACGTACCCGGCGTCCTGGGTCACCTTGCAGAAGAAGCGTGCGTAGAGGAGGTGCATGACGGCGTGCTCGGCGCCGCCGACGTACTGGTCGACGGGCAGCCAGTAGTCGGCCGCGGCCCTGTCGAACGGCGCCGCGTCCTCCTGGGGCGAGGCGAACCGGAGGTGGTACCACGAGGAGCACGCGAACGTGTCCATGGTGTCCGTCTCACGCCGCGCCGGACCGCCGCAGCGCGGGCACTCGGTGCCGACGAAGCTCGCGACACGGGCCAGCGGCGACTTGCCGTCGTCGGTCGGCTTGTAGTCGCCGATGTCGGGGAGCAAGACGGGGAGCTGCTCCGCCGGCACGGGCACGACGCCGCAGGCGTCGCAGTGCACCATGGGGATCGGCGCGCCCCAGTACCGCTGCCGGCTGATGAGCCAGTCCCGCACCTTGAAGGTGATCGTGCCCCGCGCCGCGCCCCGTTCGCCGAGCCACGCGACGACGGCGGCGAACGCCTCGGCCGGCGCCGGCGTCCCGTCGAAGCGTCCCGAGTTCACGAGGAAGCCCTCGCCGGTGTACGCCTCGCTCAGCGCGCCCTGCGGCCCTCCGGGCGGGGCGATGACCTCGACGATCGGCAGCTCGAACCTGGTGGCGAACTGGAAGTCGCGCTCGTCGTGCGCCGGCACCGCCATGATGGCGCCGGTGCCGTAGCCCATGAGCACGTAGTCGCTGATCCAGATGGGGATCTCGGCGCCGTTGACAGGATTGATCGCGAAGGCGCCGGTGAAGACGCCGGTCTTCTCTTTCTCGGTCGACATGCGCTCGATCTCGCTCTGCCGGCGAGCCTGCTCCTGGTACGCCGCCACGGCCTCGCGCCGCTCGGCCGTCGTAAGCTCCCCCACCAGCGGGTGCTCCGGCGCCAGAACCATGTAGGTGGCGCCGAAGAGCGTGTCCGGCCGGGTCGTGAAGACCGTGAGGGGCTGGTCACGACCCGGCAGGGCGAAGTCGACCTCGGCGCCCTCGCTGCGTCCGATCCAGTTGGCCTGCATCAGCTTGATCTTCTCGGGCCAGTCGATGGTCTGCAGGTCGTCCAGCAGGCGCTGGGCATACTCGGTGATGCGCAGGTACCACTGCTCGAGGTCCTTCTTGGTGACCTCGCTGCCGCAGCGCCAGCACCTGCCGTCGTGCACCTGCTCGTTGGCGAGGATGGTCTTGCAGCTCGGGCACCACCACTGCTGACCCGTGCCGCGGTAGGCCAGGCCGCGCTCGTACATCAGGAGGAAGAACCACTGCGTCCAGCGGTAGTAGTCGGGATTGCAGCTCGTGATCTCGCGCGACCAGTCGAACGAGAGTCCGACGAGGTCCATCTGGCGATGGTAGTTGGCGATGTTGCGCTCGGTGGTGATCCGCGGATGGACGCCCATCGAGAGGGCGTAGTTCTCGGCCGGCAGGCCGAAGGCGTCCCAGCCCATCGGGTGCAGGACGTTGAAGCCGAGCATGCGCTTGTAGCGGGCGACCGCGTCCGTGGGCACGTAGTTGCGCAGGTGGCCGACGCTCAGCCCGTTGCCGGACGGATAGGGGAACATGTCGAGGCAGTAGTACTTGGGCTTGTCCGACGTGTCCGGCGTGCGAAAGGCGTCGCGCTCCTTCCAGAGGCGCTGCCACTTCTGTTCGATGGCGTGCGGGTCGTAGCGGCGATCCATACGGTCCTCTCCCGGTCGGCTGGCGGGCGCCGGTCGTCGCCAGAGCCACCGGCGCCCGACGCCTGATTCTACATGAGCACGGCCGGCGCGGAGCGTGGCCGGCCGACTCCGGCCGGCGCGCCGCGCGCCCGCGGACTGTTTGCCGCCGGCTGGGGCTCTGCTATACTTCAGTGCCTGCCGGCAGTCGCCGGCGCCACTTCGGTGGGGGTATAGCTCAGTTGGGAGAGCGTTTGGCTGGCAGCCAAAAGGTCACCGGTTCGAGCCCGGTTACCTCCACCACCTCCCTCTCTCTCGCCTGCCCCTGACCCTCCTGCGAGTCACTTCGTGAGCGACACGTCGCCCCGGCAGGACACCTCTGGCGCAGCGTCGCCGGAGGCGGTCGGACGTGCAGCTCGCGCCGCCCGCCTCTGGGAGATCGACGCCGTGCGCGGCTGCGCGGTCCTGGCGATGTTCGCCTTCCACTTCGCCTGGGACTGGGCCTACGTCAACGGCGGCGCGCTCGGCTACTCCTCGCGCTTCTACTCCGGCGCCATCGCGACGACGTTCATCACGCTGCTCGGCGTCTCGATCTCGCTCGACCGCGGGCGCGTGCGCCGCGCGGGAGGCTCGCTGCTGCGCCGCACGGCGTGGCGCGTCGCCCTGCTCGGAGGTTCGGCCGCTCTCGTCACAACCTTCACCTGGCTCGTCATGCCGGGGGAGTTCGTCTACTTCGGCATCCTCCACCTGCTCGCCGTCTGCACGCTGCTCGTCGGCCTGACCGCCGGGCTTGGGACTTGGGTCAACGCACTCCTCGGCCTGGCGATCCTCGTCCTGGGCTGGAGCGGCCTGCTGGCTGGCCCCGCCCCCCACGAGCTCCTGTCCTTCGTCGGCTGGTGGGCGCCGCGGGCGTCAATTGACTGGTACCCGCTCGCGCCCTGGGCCGGCTTCGCCTTCCTCGGGTATGCCGCCGGCCAGACCCTGTACCCAGGTGGCCGGCGGCGCTGGTCGCTGCCCGACTGGAGCCGGCCGACGGCGCCCCTCCGCTTCCTGGGCCGGCACGCCCTGCCCCTGTACCTCGTCCACCAGCTCGTGCTCTTTCCCCTCGCCTGGCTGCTCGCCCTGGCGCTCTCCTGAGGCGCTGAGCCAGAGCCCCCGTCGCTCGCTCCTCTCGTCCCGCCGCTTCCCATCGCACGCTCGCCGCCCCCGTCGCCCGCGCCTCACGACGAGGTCCCGCGGGTTTAGTGCCGCGGGCGAGCGGAAAGTATCCGTTCAAACGAGCACCGGGGGCGGCGCCGCGGTGATGCGAGCCAGGGGAGGCGAGCATGGAGGATCGGCCGCAGTTTCACGTGGGCTACGAGCGACTGTCCGACGACGCCGGTGTCGTGACGCTCGAGGGCGAGATCGACATCTACTCCTCACCGCAGTTCAAGGAGGTCCTCCTCAAGGGTATCGAAGAGGGCGCCACGCGCGTGATCATCGACCTCACCGACGTCACCTTCATCGACTCGACGGCGCTTGGAGTTCTCGTCAGCGGCGCCAAGCGTGTCCGGCCCCGCAGCGGCGGCCTCGACATCATCTGCGTCGACGAGAACATCATCCGGATCCTGGAGATCACGGGCCTCGATCGCATCTTCGGCATCTACCCGTCCCGTGCCGAGGCCCTGAAAGCGACGGTTCCCTGACAAGGCAGCTCGTGGGAGAGCCGGCAGGAGCGAGGCGGGCTGGTGACCCGCCGAAGGGGGAGAAGACACATGGAGAATCGCGCTACGACTGTCCTTCGCGGCCGGCGGCTGCACAGCGTAGCCGACGGCATGGCGAAGACGCGGACCTACGGGGTGGGACGCCTGTGCGCCGTCGAGGGCTGCGGCACGGTGCTCTCCGCCTACAACCCGTCGCGCACCTGCGCCCTCCACGACGGCGTCTGGCGCGAGGACACGCGCCGCAGCTCTCGCCGTGCGGCGCCGCGCGAGGAAGTCACGCGGCGCTGTTCGTTCGAGAGATGCGGCCGCGAGTTCACGTCGGCCAACCCCGCCAAGCGCTACTGCTGCGACGCGTGCCGCATGAAGGCCTTCCAGGCCCGCGTCATGGCCGCCCGGCGCATCGATGACCTCTCGGAGGCGCAGCGCGCCAGCTAGGAGCGTCCCGCGCGAGGGTGGCGGGCGGCAAAGCCGCCCCAGCCGGCTCGGGGCTACGCGGGAATCGCGCTGAACGCGGGTGGAATCAGCGGCGCCTTGCCGTAGACCAAGGCCACCACGGCCTCGTCGAGCGTCTCGAAGACGGGCACGAGGTTGGGCAGCCCGACCACGGCCAGCAGGCGGCGCACTTGCCCGCGCGGGCGCACCAGGACCAGCTCCTTACGCTTGGCGCGCTGATCGCGGACGAGGCGGACGATGAACCCCACGAGGCTCGAGTCGGCGTACGTCGCGCCGCCGAGGTCGATCAGCAGGTCGTCCTGGTGGTACAAGGGCCCGAGCTGGCGCCGCAGGAAGCGGTCGATCTCGGGCACCGTCTCGAAGTCGTACTCGCCGTCCAGGGTGAGAATGGGCGGCGCCGACTGCGAGGCACGCGCCAGCGTCAGGCGCAGCCTCGCATTGCGTACCGCGTACTCCCCTGTGTCTCCAAGGCGACGAGCCGTCCTGTTCTCCACCGTTCCGACCTCCCACGAACCACCGCCGTCAACCACGCACGCTAGAGCAGTGGCGAGGGCCTGTAAAGCGCGTTTGAGGCCGTCTCCGATGAGGTTTCAGGGAAGCCTTAGAGAACCCTGAGAAGCCTCGAGCCGCGGGCGAACACGCCTCAGGATTCGCGCGAGGGTCGAGGGTTGGAGAGCCGCGCGTCCCGCTCAGGCTCAGGCCGGGAGCGTCAGGACTTCTCGGCCTGCGCGGCGAGCTTGAGCTTGCGCCACTGGGGCTCCCGCTCCTTGAGGACGGTCGTGATCGGAGAGGCGATGGCGATCGACGAGTATGCGCCGGAGAGGATCCCGATCAGAAGGGCGAAGGCGAAGTCCTTGAGGGTGTCGCCGCCGAAGAACAGCAGGCAGAGCACCGGCATGAGCGTCAGCAGCGTGGTGTTGAAGGAACGCGTGAGCGTCTGCGACAGCGAGACATTGACGATCTGTGCGTAGGGCAGCTGGCGCAGCCTGGGCTCGTTCTCGCGAATGCGGTCGTAGATGATGACTGTGTCGTAGAGCGAGTAGCCGAGGATGGTGAGGACCGCGGCGATGGTGGCGGTCGTCACCTCGCGGCCGGTGATCGAGTACACGCCGACGACGATGAGCAGGTCGTGGATCTCGGCGGCGATCGCGCCGATGGCGAACTGCCACTTGAAGCGCAAGGTCACATACACCAGGATCAGAAGGAGGGCGATACCCACCGCTTTCAGCGACGCGCTGACGACCTGCCGCCCGAACGTCGCCCCCACTGTCTCCAGGCTGAAGATCGCCGTGCCGTCGCGGCTGGCGATTGTGTAGGCCTCGTCCAGCGCCTGGCGGAGCTTCTCCTGCTCGGCCGGCGTCAGCGTGGCCGTTTGGACCTGGAAGCCGGCGAGGCTGGTGCCGGCGACGTTCTGGGTCTCCTGGATCACGGCGTCCGCGTAGCCGGCGGCCGCCACGGTCTTGCGCACGTCCGCCAGAGCCGGCTGGCTCTCGAAGGCCACGCTGATGCGTGTTCCTTCCTTGAACTCGAGTCCGTAGTTGAGGCCCTGCAGCGGATTGCCGCCGCCTCTGAGGAACAGGCTCGCGAGCCCCACGAGGATGATGGCCAGCGACACGCCGAAGTACCACCGCTTGTGGCCCATGAAGTCGAAGCTGAAGACACCCCGCAGGAAGCTCAAGCCGTCACCTCCGCTTCCTGGAGCGGGACGTGGATGTGCGTGTCCGGCGAGAGGAGGACTTGGCCGGCGCCGGCGAGCCCGCGGGCGCCGGGGTGGCAGCCGCCATGCCGGGCGCGACCTCGGCCTGAGGGGTGGCCGCTGGTCGGTCGCCGGCGGCAGGCCGCCGGCGCTGTGCCGCGGCCCCCGCGCCGTCCCCGGGCAGCGCCTCGATCTGCGAGGCCTTGACGCCCATGAGAGACGGCTTGTTGAAGAACGCGAAGTCTGCCAGCAGCCCCAGCATGGCGCGCGTGAACAGCACGGCCGTGAGCATGCTGACGAGGACACCGAGGATGAGGGTGAGGGCGAACCCCTTGGGCGACGCCGTCCCGAAGAAGAACAGGACCGCCGCGGTGAGCATCGTAAGAATGTTGGCGTCGAGGATCGTCTTGAAACCGAGCGCGTACCCGGAGTTGACGGCCGAGCGCACGCTCTTGCCGTGGCGCACCTCTTCCTTGATGCGCTCGAAGATCACGACGTTGGCGTCGGCGGCCACGCCGATGGTGAGGATCATGCCGGCGATGCCGGGCAGCGTCAGCGTGACCGGGATGATGTTGAACAAGCCCCAGAGCAGGATGCCGTAGACGATGAGCGCGAGGTCGGCGACCAACCCGAGGAAGCGGTAGTAGAGCAGCATGTAGAGCAGGACGAGGCCGAGCCCCGCGAGGCCGGCGATGAGCCCCTGCCGCAGCGAGTCCTTGCCGAGCGTCGCCGAGACCTGCTGCTGGTACGTGGGGTCGAGCTTCACGGGCAGGGCGCCGGTATTGAGGACGAAGGCAAGATCCTGCGACTCCTGGACGGTCATGCTCCCGCCGCTGATCTCGGCCCCGCCGCTGATGCCGTCACGCAGGTCCGGCTTGGTGAAGTCGATCATGGGGTCCGACTCGAGCTGGTTGTCGAGCACGATGGCGAACGTCTGAGCCTCGTTCTTGAGCAGGCCTGTGCGGTACAGCTCGCGCGTGACCTCCTGGAACATCCTGCTGCCGTCGCCGGTGAAGTCGATCGACACGTTCGGCTTGCCGTCCTGGCCGAAGCCCGCCTGGGCGCTCTTGACGGCGTCGCCGATCATCACCGGCGGCCGTTTGTACACGAACCAGTACATGGGCATCTCGCCGGTGGGGTCTTCCTTGGTGTGGACGAGGGCGTAGTCGGCGGTGACGCCCTCGGCCGAAAGCTGATCGATCTCGGCCTGCGAGGCGCCCTGGCTGCGCAGCTCCTTGAGAGCCGCCTCCTTGCTCTCGACCGGCCCGACCGGGCGCGACTCAGGGTCGTCCTTGTAGAACTCGAGCTGGGCGGTCTTGCCGATGACGCTGAGCGCCTGATCGGGATCCTTGATGCCGGGCAGAGCCACGGAGATCTGGTTGGTGCCCTGCCGCTGGATCGCCGACTCGGTCACGCCGAGACCGTTGACGCGCCGGTCGAGGATGGTGATGGTCTTGTCGATCTGGTCGCTGGACGGCGCCTTGCCCTCGGCCGTTCTGGCAGTGTAGACGACCTCGAGCCCGCCCTGCAGGTCGAGGCCGAGACGCGTCTTCACCGACGGCGGGACGATGTAGTAGACCGACACGGCCACGAGTACGGCCATGAACAGCATGATGAGCAGGTTTCTGTGTTTCTTCACGTGAGTTCGGGCTCCACCGGAGACGACACGTCAGCAGTCGAAGCGCCCTAGAGGGTACTTGACGGCGCGACGCGGCACAAACCGACACCGGCCGACGATCCGCCCCTCCCCGTGTCGCCCCCGGATCAGCGGTTGCGCAGGAAGTTGGGGATGTCGAGAGCGTCGTCGTCGACGTCGAACGACGGCCGGGTGTCGTCCCCGAGGAACGGCTTGCCCGCCGGCTGACGCTCAGCGCTCTCCCGGCCGGCCGGGGCCTCGGCGCCGGCCGGCCGGTCGAAGCCGGTGGCCACCACCGTGACGCGGATCTCGTCGGCGAACGACGGATCGATGACGGCGCCGAAGATGATGTTGCAGTCCTTGTCGGCGGCGCTGGCGATGATCTCGGCCGCCTCGTTGATCTCGAACAAGCCGAGATCGGCGCCGCCGGTGATGTTGAGCAGGATGCCGCGGGCGCCTTCGACGCTCGCCTCGAGCAGCGGCGAGCTGATCGCCGCCCGCGCCGCCTCGACGGCGCGGTTCTCGCCGCTCGCCGTGCCGATGCCCATGAGGGCGGACCCGGCATCCCTCATTATCGTCCGCACATCGGCGAAGTCGAGATTGATCAGTCCCGGTACGGTGATGAGATCGGTGATACCCTGCACGCCCTGTCGCAGGACGTCGTCGGCGACTTTGAACGCGTCGATGACCGAGGTGCGCCGCTCGACGACCTCGAGCAAACGGTCGTTGGGGATGACGATCAGCGTGTCGACCTTGTCGGAGAGCGCCACGATACCGTCGCCGGCCTGCTGGGCGCGACGCTTGCCCTCGAAGCTGAACGGCCGCGTAACGACGCCAACGGTGAGGGCGCCGAGCTCCTTGGCCAGCTCGGCGATGACCGGAGCCGCGCCAGTGCCTGTGCCGCCGCCCTTGCCCGCCGTGACGAAGACCATGTCGGCGCCCTTGAGGGCGTCGCGCAGCTCGTCCTTGCTCTCCATCGCCGCCTGGTAGCCGATGCTCGGGTTGGCGCCGGCGCCGAGGCCGCGGGTGATCTTGCTGCCGATGTGGATCTTCACGTCGGCGTCGCACATCTGCAGCGCCTGCGCGTCCGTGTTGACGGCGATGAGCTCGACTCCACGGAGCCCCGCGTCGACCATCCTGTTGACGGCGTTGGTGCCGCCACCACCCACGCCCACGACCTTGATCACGGCGAGGTAGTTCGCTGACGCGTCGATCATCTTGGGGCCCCTCCTGTCGCGGTCGTAACTCGCCGTGGTGTCGCCGAGCAACCTTCAAGCTTTGCTTGATGGTTTGCGGCGACCTCTTCCACATCGCAAGAAACCGGGTCTTTGCAGCACTCCCTTGAGGCGGGCAGCCCTCCACACGAGCGCTGACATGGCCTTCCAGTTAACATACTGAGGGGCTCGGGAGGTGTCAATCGAAAGCCCTCATCTTGTCTCTGCGACAAGCCTCGACCAGTACTTGAGACATCCCTTGAGGCTCACTGGAGCGCCGGCCGGGCGAGCACACGATCTGGGGTCGAGACGTCGATAGAGGTGCACCGGACACCCTTCTTCTCGTAGCGCTCCAGCACGAGACGCATGGCCAGCCCCTTGGCCAGAGACCGCTCGCCGTCGCCCCAGACGGCCTCGAGGCCGTCGGCGAATCGCAGCGTGACCCAGCCGTCGTCGGCGGCGGCGACCGCCAGCTTCTCGCGCAGCGTCGCCGGCATGCCCGCGACGACGGCAACGGCAAGGCGCGCATCCGGGTCCTCCAGCTCGCGCCCGGCACGTACGGGTCCGTTCGCGGTGAGCCGCGGCAGGTCGAGGCCCGTGTCCGGCGGGCCGGCCTCCAGCGCTGCGAGCTCCGTGGCTGCCCGGACCTGGGCCTCGGCGTCTCCCGCCGCGTCCGCGGGGACGTCGGACTCCCCGCCCGCGGCGCTCCCGGACGGACTCGGCTCCGGCGTCGCGGCCGGCGACGCGATCGTGCCCTCGGCCGTCTGCCCACCGGCGGCGCCGTCACCTCCCGAACCTTCACCGCCGAAAGTGGCGCCGTCCGCGGCGGCGCCGACCGCGGCGCCGGCCGCGTCCCCGAGGGAGGTGATGACGAAGCCCTTCGTGGAGACCATATACCAGCGCTCCCCGGCCAGAACGCTGGCCGCCGGGACGTGTTCCTCGACGCGAACGCGCAAGGTGGACGGAAAGTCGCGATCGACGCGCACGGCGGCCACATATGAGACCCGAGAGAGCGTCGCGCGGACGTCGGCGCTCGTCACGGTGAACAGGTTGCGCCCGGCGTAGTGGCGGCGCACCAGCCGCTGGAGCCGCTCTTCGGAGACCCGCTTGGCGCCGGTGACCACGACCTTCTCGATGGCAAAGGACGACGAGTTGCGGCCCCAGGCGTAGACCACTGTCGGCAGCGCCAGGATGGCGAGCGTCAGCAGGATCGTCGGGACCAGGCGAAACCGGAGACGGGACGGTCCGCGGCCTCTAGTCATGGCGCGGAACACTCCTGGACGGGACAGCGCTCATCAGAGCCTATTCGCCGCCGGACGCCTCGTCCCCTTGGCCGCGCAGGGCGGCCAGCACCTGCTCACCGGCGCGGTAGACGTCGCCGGCGCCGAGCGTGACGAGGAGGTCGCCGCGCCGCAGCCGGGGCGCGAGATACCCCGCGACGTCCGCCAGCCGGGGTACGTAGACCACCGGGCCGCCCGGGCGCTGGCCCAGATAGGCGTCGACGATGAGCTTGCCGGTCACCCCGGGCTCCGGCTCCTCCCGGGCCGGGAAGACGTCGGTGACCACTGCTTCGTCGGCCAGCGTCAGAGCCTGGCCGAACTCGCGCTGGAGGTACCGGGTACGCGAGTAGAGGTGGGGCTGGAACACGGCGACGACCCGCCGGTGACCGCCCTGCCTGGCGGCGGTGAGCGTAGCGCGGATCTCGGTCGGGTGGTGCGCGTAGTCGTCGACCACGATCACGCCGCCTTCGCGCCCCACCTCCTGGAAGCGGCGGGCGGCGCCGCTGAACGTCGCGAGGTGCGGCGCCGCGCGCGCCGGCGAGACGCCGGCGTGGCGCAGTGCGGCGAGGGCCGCGAGGGCGTTGAGGATGTTGTGCTCGCCCGGCACGCGCAACTCGACCCGGGCGAGATCCTCTCCGCCGTCCGAGACGACGAACTCGCTGCCCCGGTCGTCGACGTGTCCCACGTTCGCCGAGAGGTCGCCGGCCCCGATGCCGACGGTGACGACGCGGGCGCGCGTGTGGCCGGCCAGGTCCTGGCCGCCGCTGCCCGCGACCAGCACCACCAGCCCGTCGGCCGGCAGCAAGGCGACGAAGCGGCGGAAGACCTCCAGGACGTCGTCCAGACAGGCGTAGTTGGCGTGATGATCCAGCTCGACGTTGCTCACCACGGCGACCTCCGGCCGCAGGAAAAGCAGGCTGCCGTCGCTCTCGTCGGCTTCGGCGACCAGCCACTCCCCCTGACCCACGCCGGCGTTCGAGCCGATGTCGTTGAGCTCGCCGCCCACCAGGAACGTTGGGTCGAGGCCCGCCTGGAAGAGGACGTGGGCGATCATCGACGAGATCGTCGTCTTGCCGTGGGTGCCGGCGACCGCGATGCCGCGCCGCAAGGTCATGACCCGGGCGAGCATCTCGGCGCGAGCAAGGACCGGCAGCCCGGTCGCCCGTGCCGCGCGCACCTCCGGATTGCTCTCCGGGATCGCCGACGAGACGACGACGAGAGCGGCGTCGGCGAGATTGTCGGCATGATGGCCGATACGTACCGCGATCCCGGCCGCCTCGAGGTTGCGGGTGTAGCGGGACGCCTTGAGGTCCGACCCGGTGACCCGCACGCCCAGCCAGGCCAGCACCATCGCGATGCCGCTCATCCCGGCGCCGCCGATGCCGACGAAGTGAACCGGCTGCGGGAAGTCCCTCATGACGTCGTCGCCCATGGTCCAGCTCACTCCTTCACGATTCGCTCGATCTCGTCCACGACCCTGGCGGCCGCCTGCGGACGCCCGAGAGCGGCGCTGGCGGACGCCATGGCCGCCAAGCGCCCGGGATCCCGCAGGAGCTGGGCCACGAGCCGCTGTAGCAGCGCCCCGGAGAGCGCTGCGTCGTCGACCAGGAGCGCCGCGCCGCTGCTCGCCATCCACTCCGCGTTCTTGCGCTGGTGGTCGCCGGTGGCGTGCGGGTAGGGCACGAGGATGGCCGGCTTGCCCAGCGCGGCGAGCTCGGCGACGGAGCCGCCGGCGCGCGCGATGACAAGGGAGGCCGCCGCCATGGCGGACGCCAGGCGGTCAGTGTAGGGCACCAGGTGGTACCGCTCAAACCGCTCTCCCCTTCCTTCGAGCCCGGCGCGCACCTCGTCGTGGTTCTTCGGTCCGCAGACGTGAATCACGTCGAACGCGAGATCACGGCCGCCGAAGGCCTCCACACAGGCCCGGTTGATGCTCCGCGCGCCCTGGCTGCCGCCGAAGGCGAGCACGACTGGACGATCGGGTCCGACGCCGAACAGCTCGCGGCCCTCGGCCGGCGTCGCCGTGAGCTGTGCCGCCGCCAGCGGCCGCCCGGTCACGACGTACTTGGGCGGCTGAAGCCCGGGGATCGGAAAGCTCAGGCAGAGGCGCTTCACGAACGGCCTGAGCAGGCGATTGGCGACGCCCAGGTGGGCGTCGGCCTCCATGGCCATCGCGGGGATGCCGCGCGCGGCGGCCAGCGCGACGATCGGGCCGCCGGCGAACCCGCCCCCGCCAACGGCCACGTCCGGGCGCACGGCGGCGAGGAGACGCAGCGCCCGCGGCGTGGCCGCCGCCAGCAGCCTGAGCGTCCGCGCGTGGTCGCGCGGCGCCAGACCGCGCGTGAATCCGCGCAGCTCCAGCGCGTGGGTCTCGTACCGCGCCGGGATGTGCTGCACCTGGGACGGGGTCGTGACGATGACGATGCGCGCCCCGCGCGCCTGCGCCTCAGCCGCGACTGCCAGGACCGGCTGCAGGTGACCGCCGGTCCCCCCCGCGGCCAGGAGAACGCACGTTCCGCTGAGGACTGACGACAATGAAGCTCCTTCGATTCGTGGCGATGTTCAGCAGGATCCCGAGGCCGGCGAGCACGACGACGAGATTCGTCCCGCCGAGCGAGACGAGCGGCAGTGGGACCCCCGTGAGCGGCAGGGCGCCGAGCGCCGCGCCGATGTTGATGCACGCCTGGCCCACGACGACCGCGGTGATGCCCGTCGCGAGGAGCTTGCCGAACGGGTCTTTGCAGATGATCGCGATACGGAAGCAGAACCACGCCAGGGCGACGTACAGAGCCATCAAGCCGAGAAGGCCGACCAGGCCGAGCTCTTCACCGATGATCCCCACGATCATGTCCGTGCCCTGTTCGGGGAGGAAGCCGAACTTCTGCACCGAGTTGCCGAGACCGACCCCGAGAAAGCCCCCGGAGGCGACCGAGATCAAGGACTGGGTCGCCTGGTACCCCGTGTCCCCCGGGTCTCGCCAGGGATCGAGGAACGTCATGACGCGTTGCAGGCGATACGGCTCGATGACGATCAGCGTGAGCACGGCGAGAAGCCCCAGGGCGGCCAGCACACCGAGATGACGCAATCGCGCGCCAGCGGCGATGAGCACGGCGGCGACGGCGCCGGTAAGGACCAGCGTGCTCCCCAGGTCGGGCTCCAGCATGATGAGGACCGCCGCCGGCACAACGCCAATGACGGCAAGGAGCAGCAGGTCGCGGATACGCGTGACCTCGAACCGCCGCCGGGCGATGAGCGTGGCGACGAGCACCACCGCCGCGACTTTGGCCAGCTCGCTCGGCTGCAGGCTCTGACCGCCGACCATGATCCAGCGGCGGGCGCCGTTCACGCTCGTGCCTATGCCCGGGACCAGCACGAGGACGAGCAGCGCGAGAGCGCCGGCCGCTATGGCCGGCGCCAGGCGCCGGTACCAGGCGTAGTCGACACGCGCCAGGACCACCATGGCCGCGAGCCCGACCGCCGCGAACACGATCTGGCGTCCGACGTAGTGGAACGTCGAGCCGTGCTGGAAGAACCCCTCGGCCGCCGAAGCGCTGTAGGCCATGACGAGCCCGCAGAGGAGGAGGAGCAGAGTGACCAGAAGCAGGGCGCGGCGCTCGGCGACGCCCGGGGCGAGGAGCGCCCCGGTCGGCCGGCGGCTGACGCCGCGCCGCGGCGCCACGGCCTTGGCCGTCACGGCCTCGGCACGCTGCGCGCCGCTCGCTGCGTGCCGCCGGTCCGGTGTGCCGCGCCGCTCGGCGGAGGCGGAACGCCGCGTCGTTGCCCGGTGCTCGTCAGGACGCCCTGCCGCGCCTCCGTCGCCGCGGCGAACGGCGCGGCGGTCGGCGGCGTCTCCGGCCCGGCGCTCGTCCGACCGCCGATTGGCGACCCGTCGCTCGGCCGCCGGCGCCGGCTTGCCCGAGTCCCGCGGCCAGTCGGCGTCGACCCACTCGTGGTGATCCAGCCTCGCGCCGCCCGCGCCCCGGCCCTTCGTCTTCACTCCGCGCCAGCTCCCCGCAGCTCGCTCACCACCTGGAGGAAGTGTTCGCCCCGCTCGATGTAATCCCTATACTGGTCCCAGCTCGCGCAGGCGGGGCTGAGGAGCACGACGTCGCCCGATTCGGCCGCCCGGGCCGCCGCATGCACGGCGGCCTCGAGGCGCCCGCAGACGACGTACGGGGTCGCCGCCGCCCCGCGCACGGCGCGGCGGGCGGCGAACGCGGCCTCGAGCTGCGGCGCCGTCGCCCCGATCAGCAGCACTTCCTTGACGCGTCCCTCCGTCTCGGCCGCGAGCTCGTCGTAGCTCGCGCCCTTGTCGTAGCCGCCGAGGATCAGGTGTACGGAGCCCGAGTACGCCGTGAGCGCCTTGAGCGTGGCGTCCGCGTTGGTCGCCTTGGAGTCGTTGACGTACGTCACGCCCGCGACCACGCCCGCCACCTGCAGGCGGTGAGGGACGCCTTCAAACGTGCGCAGCGTCCCGGCGATGGCGGCCGCCGGCACGCCCACGGCCGCGGCGGCCGCGGCGGCGGCCAGCGAGTTCTGCAGGTTGTGCTCTCCCTTGAGCGCGAGCTGGCCGGCGTGGCACAGCACGGCACGCTCGTCCTGCCGGTCCAGCCAGAGCATGCCGGCGGCGTTCACGCCGGCCACGAGCCCTGGCGCCTCGTGGCCGGGCCGGGCCGAGAACCAGGCCCTCCGGCCGGCGCCGAGGCCGCGGAGAGCCGCCTCCTCGGCGAGCGTCCCCGGATCGTCGGCGTTGAGCAGGGCCAGGTCGGCGCCCGTCTGGTTGGCGAAGATGCGCAGCTTGGCGTCGACGTAGGCGCGGTAGGAGCCGTGGCGGTCGACGTGGTCCTCCGTCAGGTTGAGCAGGACGGCGACCTCGGGCCGGAAGCGCTCGACGTGCTCGAGCTGGAAGCTCGACAGCTCCGCCACGATCGTCGCCCGTGCGTCGACGGCGTCCGGCATCCCGGCGAGCGCGTTGCCGACGTTGCCGCCGACCGCGACAGGCAGTCCGGCGTCGCGCAGGATCGCCCCGGTGAGCTCCGTCGTCGTCGTCTTGCCGTTGGTGCCGGTGATCCCGATCATCCGGTTGGGCAGGAAGCGCGCGGCGAACTCCACCTCACCCCACAGGACGACGTCGCGACGCAGCGCCTCTCGCACCACCGAGCTCGAGTCGGGGACGCCGGGGCTCTTGACGAGCACGTCCACCCCGGCGGGAAGCAGGGCCTCTTCGCCGAGCAGCACCGCGACGCCCGCCGCACGGAGCTCGGCGAGGGCATCGGCCGGGAGCCCGGCGTCCTCGTCGAGGCCGACGACACGCGCCGTCGGCAGGCGGCGCCGGGCGAGCAGGGCCGCCGGCGCGCCGCTGCGGCGCAGGCCGAGCACGGCGAGCGAGCGGATCTCCTCCAGTTCCATCTGCCCTCCCCTCAGAACGTCGCGTAGTACGCCGCGAACCCGGCGCCGGCGAAGATGGCGGCGATGATCCAGAAGCGCACGATGATCTTCGTCTCGGACCACGCCTTGAGCTCGAAGTGATGGTGCAGGGGCGCCATCAGCAGGACCCGGCGGTGGAACAGCTTGAAGCTCAGCACCTGGATGGTGACCGAGGCGGCCTCGATGACGAACAGGCCGCCGATGATGAGCAGGACGAGCTCGGTGCCGGTCAGCACGGCGATGCCGGCGACGGCGCCGCCGAGCCCGAGCGATCCCGTGTCGCCCATGAAGACGTCGGCCGGGAACGTGTTGTACCAGAGGAAGCCGAGGCAGGCGCCCCCGACGCAGCCGGCGACGACCATGAGGTCGGTGATCCCGGGATCGTTGGCGTTGCGGCCGATGATGAAGGCGATACCGGCCATGGCCACGAGGACGATGGCCGACGCCCCCGCAGCGAGACCGTCGAGGCCGTCGGTGAGATTCACGGCGTTGGAGAAGCCGGCGATCGTGAGGAACACGAGGGCGTAGAAGCCGATCGTTCCGAGCTCCAGGCGGTAGTCGCTGAAGGGCAGATCGACCCGCGTGGTGACGCCGGCGAACCGCAGCGCGATGAAACCAACGAAAAGAGCCAACAGCAGTTGCAGGAAGAGCTTGAGACGCGCCGACAGGCCGAGCGACCTCTTGCGGGCGATCTTCGTCCAGTCGTCGACGAAGCCGATGAGAGCGTTGCCGAAGGCGGCGATCAGCACGGTGATCGACGCCACGGACAGCCGGCTGAAGATGAGGAAGGGCACAAGCACGGCCAGCCAGATGGCAAGGCCGCCCATGGTCGGCGTGCCCTCCTTCGTCTTGTGGCCCTCCGGGCCCTCTTCACGGATGCTCTGCCCGAACTCGTTGCGGCGCAGCCAGCGAATGAAGGGCGGGCCGATGAGCAACATGAGCACCATGGCCAGCACCCCGGCGCCCATGGCCCTAAGCATCGGCCTGCTCCAGCAGGGCCTGCGCGACGCGCTCCAGTCGCAGGGCGCGCGATGCCTTCACCAGCACGGCGCTGCCCGGGGGGGCCACGTCCGGCAGCGCCGCCAGGCACTCATCCACGGTCGCGAACCACCTCTCCCCGGCGGCGCCGACGAGGAAGTCGACGGCCAGCTCGCCGACGGCCACGAGACGCGCGCCGGCGGCGGCGCAGTGCTCGCCGACGGCGTGATGGTACGCCGCCGCCTCGGGCCCGAGCTCGTACATGTCGCCGAGAATGGCGACCAGCGGCCGGTCGTCGGCGATCGCCACGAGGTGGTCGATCGCCGCCTTCATCGCCACCGGGTTGGCGTTGTAGGCGTCGTTGAGCAGGAGCCCGCCGCCGGGCAGGGAGGAGATGGCGCCGCGGAGGTCGCTGAACGCGACCCGGGCAGCGCCCTCGCGGGCCTGCTCCAGGCCGTAGCCCAACTCCACGAACGCCGCCAGCGCCGCCAGCGCGTCGTGCAGATAGTGCCTGCCGGTGAAGCTGAACTCGAGCTCCTCCCACTGCCCGAACGCGTCGACGGTGACCCGGGTGCGCTCGCCGCGAGTCTGCTCGTCGACCAAACGCACATCGGCGTTGGGCCCCCCGAACGTGACCACGCGGCCGGGGCAGCGCTCGATGTGCGGGACGAGGAGCGGCTCGTCCGCCGGAATCACCGACGTGCCGCCGGCCAGCTCCTCGAGCAGCTCGGCCTTGGCCGCGGCCACGTCCTCGAGCGTCCCCATCAGCTCCAGGTGAACGGGAGCGATCGTGGTGATGACGCCGATGTCGGGCCGTGCGATGCGCGCCAGCTCCCTGATCTGTCCGTGTCCGCGCATCCCCATCTCCACGACGGCGACCTCGCTGTCCTCCTCGAGACCCAGCAGCGTGAGTGGGACGCCGATCTCGTTGTTGAGGTTCCCGCTGGTGGCCACGATCCGCGCCACCGGGCGCAGCAGAGCCGCGAGGATGTCCTTGGTCGCCGTCTTGCCGGCGCTGCCGGTGATCGCCACCACCCTGGCGCCGGCCCGTCGCCGTACGGCGGTCGCCAGGCGCTGCAGCGCCAGAAGTCCGTCGTCGACGACGACACGCGGTACGCCGTTGAGCGTGCTCGCGGCCGCCGGCCCGACGACGACGGCCGCGGCGCCGGCGGCCACGGCCTCCCCGGCGTGGGCGTCGCCGTTGAAGCGCTCCCCGCGCAGCCCAACGAACAGGTCACCGGAGGTTGTCGTCCTGCTGTCGGTGCTCACACCGCGCACGACCCCCGAAGGGTCGCCGCCCTCGAGGCGCCCGGCGCAGAAGGCGACGATCTCGGCGAGTGTGAGCGGAATCACAGCCCTACCGCCCCTCGCCGAGCTCGCGCAGCAGCTCGGCGGCCACCTGGCGATCGTCGAAGGGGATGCGCCGGTCGCCGATCGTCTGTCCCTGCTCGTGACCCTTGCCGGCGATCACGACGAGATCGCCGGGCTGGGCAGCGGAAAGGGCAAGGCGGATCGCACCCCGCCGGTCGGGTTCCACCGTCAAGGCGTCGAGCCGCTCCGCCGGCACTCCCGCAACGATCTCGTCGACGATAGCCAGCGGGTCCTCGCCGCGCGGGTTGTCCGACGTCACGAACGCCAGGTCGGCCAGCCGCGCGCCGATGGCGCCCATCAGGGGCCGCTTGCCGCGATCGCGATCGCCGCCGCACCCGAACACGACCAGGACCCGGCCCTCGCTGATCGCCCGGGCCGCGACGAGCGCGTTCTCCAGCGAGTCCGGCGTGTGCGAGTAGTCGACGACCACGCCGAACGGCTGCCCGGCGCGAACAGCCTCGAAGCGCCCCGGCACGCCCTGCGTGGCCGCCAGGCCGCGGCGGACGGCCTCGAGAGGGAGGCCCAGCGCCAGGGCCGTCGTCGCGGCGGCCAGAGCGTTCTCCACGTTGAACCTCGCCGCCAGCCGGAGCGTCAGCCGCTCCTCGACTCCAAGACGGGGGATGACCAGCGTGAAGGCCGATCCGTCGGCCCGCAGCTCGAGGTCGCGGGCCTGCGCCACGGGCGTCTGCCCGGCCACCGCCCCCGCCTCGACCGCGTAGGTCCAGAGGTCGTCGCCGTACAGCGGCCGGCAATCGCCGGCGAGCTGTCGGCCGAAGGCGTCGCCGACATTGACGATCGCCGCGGCCGTGCCGTTGCGCGCCTCGTCGGGCAGAAACAGGCGGCGCTTGGCGAGGTAGTACTCGTCCAGGTCGCGATGGAAGTCGAGGTGGTCGCGCGTCAAGTTGGTGAAGACGACCGCGTCGAACTCGATGCCGACCGACCGGTCGAGGGCGAGGGCGTGCGAGCTCACCTCGAGCGCGCACGCCTGGTCGCCGGCGACGACCATCTCGCGGAACATGCGCTGCAGGTCGAGCGACTCCGCCGTGGTCAGACTCACTGGACGGTCGCGCCCGCCGATGCGGTTGACGACCGTGCCGAGCACCGCCGACGGCCTGCCGGCGGCGGTGCTGATCCCGGCGATCAGGTGCGTGGTCGTGGTCTTGCCGTTGGTCCCGGTGACGCCGGCGACCGACAGCTCGCGCGAGGGTTCGCCGTACCAGCGCGCCGCCATCAGCGCCAGGGCGCGGCGCGCCGACGGGACCACGACCTGGGCCACGGCCAGCTCGGGGACGGCGCGCTCGCACACGAGCGCCGCGGCGCCCTCGGCCACGGCCCGCGCCGCGAACTCGCGACCGTCCGAGCGGAGGCCCGGGACGCAGAAGAACAGGCTGCCCGGCCGGACGTCGCGGGTGTGATAGGCGAGACCGCCGATCGGCGTTGACGGGTCGCCCTGCACCAGCGCGCCGGCGACCGCTTCGACAAGCTCGACAAGCTTCATCGCCCTGGATTCTAACAAAACGCCCCTCCGCGCCCCGTCATCGCCTGCGCCTCCCGGTGGCTGTGCCGCTCAAGGGGTCAGGGAGCGATCTCGAGATGCTGCAGGGCGTAGGTCATGATCTTCTGGACCGCCGGGGCGGCGATGTCGCCGCCGTAGTAGGACCACCCTCGGGGCGTGTCCACGACGACGAGCACGACGAGCTGGGGGTGATCCGCCGGGACCATCGCCGCGAACGAGGCGACGTAGTCGGTCTCCGAGTAGCCGCTGCCCCCCGCCTTCTCGGAGGTGCCGGTCTTGCCGGCGACCTCGTAGCCCTGGATCTGACCCTTGGTGCCGGTACCCTTCTCCACCACCAGGGTCAGCATCCTGCGGACCTCACGGGCGATGCGCGCCGGGATGACCCGCCGGCCTGCCGCGTCGGGGTACACGGCGTCGCCCACCTGCTGGACGATCTTCGGCTGCACGGCGACGCCGTCGTTGGCGATCGTCGACACCGCGGCGGCCATCTGGAGCGGCGTAACGGCGATGCCCTGCCCCATGGGGATCGTGCCGATGGACGAATCCGACCAGTCCTCAACGGGGTGCACAATCCCTTCGATCTCGCCGTCCAGGCCGACGCCGGTGCGCTCGCCGAACCCGAAGGCCTTCACCCACTTGTAGAGGCCTGCCTTGTGCATCTCGATGCCGATCTTCACAGCTCCGACGTTGCTCGAATGCTGCAGGATCTCCGCGACGGAGTAGGTGACGGTGCCACGCTCCTCCGCCTCGTGGATGGTCCGGTCGGCGACCTGGATGCTCGGCCCCAGGGTGAATCTGCTCTTCGGCGTCACGATGCCATCGGCCAGAGCCCCCGAGATCGTGACCATCTTGAAGATGGAGCCCGGCTCGTACATGTCGGTGACCGCCCGGTTCCTGGTGCTCACCGTCGCGCGACCGAAGTCGTTGTTCTTGACGACGGGTACGTTGACGAGGGCGTAAACCTGGCCTGAGCGCGGGTCCATGACGATCGCGACCGCGCTCTCGGCCAGCGACTGGCGCACCGTCGCGGCCAGGACGCTCTCTGCCTCGAGCTGGATCTCCGCGTCGATCGTGAGCTGAACATCCGCGCCGGGCACAGGCTCCGTCTGCGTGATCGTGCGCAGCATGCGGCCGGCGGGGTCGCGCATGAACCTCAGCCTGCCCGGCCTGCCGCCGAGCTGCTCGTCGAACTCGCGCTCGATGCCGTCCAGCCCATTGTTGTCGACGCCCGCGTAGCCGATCAGCTGGGCGGCCGATCCCTTCATGGGGTAGATCCGCTCCTCCTCCGGGTATGAGGCGACGCCGGGCAGCTCGAGGGCAAGCGCCGCTTGCGCGAGCTCCGGGTCCACCTTGCGGGCCACGAAGACGAACGTGCTCGTGCGGTCGGACAGGGCGACCGCCAGGGCGCGCTGGTCCTTCTTGCGCGTGATCTCGAGCGCCTTGCAGAGCTTGGCGGCCGCGGCGAGCGGATCGTCGAGCAGACACGGCGCCGCGTACACCGTCAGCTGCGGCGCTCCCACAGCCAGCGTCCGGCCGTGGCGATCGAGGATGGCGCCGCGATGGGCGGGCGGCTCGGCCGTGGCCTGCTGCTGCTGGCGGGCGATCTCGGTGAGATCGCCGGACGCCGCCAACGCGACGGCGCGGCCCCCCACGAGCACCACGAAGACGAGGACGATGATCCGCAGGAGCCTGATGCGGCCGTCGATGCCGCGGGCGGCCTTGCCGTGCAGCCTGGCGCCGGCGAGGCGACGGACGCGCTCGCCACGCCGGCCCGCGACGCGGCGTTGCCCCCGCGAGGCGCCGGCCATCAGGGCCTCGAGCTTGACTCGGCGGCGCTGCTCCCGGAGACCGTCAGATACTGCGTGCCCTGGGCTTGGACCATCCCGAGTCGCGACTGGGCGATGGCGCTGATGCGCGGGGGCGACCCGAGCGTGGCGAGCTTCTCGGCGAGCCGCGCGTTCTCGGCGCTGATGCGCCGCTCCTCACGGGCGATGGCGTCGGTCGCCACGGTCTTCTGCACCACCGCGAAACTCATGGCGACGCGGCCGGCGGCGAGCACGGCAATGCAGATCACGAAGATCACGAAAGCCCGTGAGAGGCGGGCGCGCGCGCCAGCCTGCGGGCGCGCCTTGGGTGCGGGGCGCACCGCCGCGAGCGCCGCTCGATTCGTCTCCTCTCGGCGCGGAGCCTCTGCCGAGCGCCGCGCCAGTGCCCGTGACGCCATCTCAGCCCCCTACAGCTTGACGGCGACGCGCAGCTTGGCGGACTTGCTGCGCGGATTGCGCTCCGCTTCGCGCGCCGTGGGCGTCACCGCCCGGCGCGTGAGCAGCCGCATCGTCGGCTCGTGGCCGCAGACGCACTGCGGCAGCCCGGGCGGGCACACGCACCCCGCGGCGTGTTCGCGGAGGAACCCCTTGACCATGCGATCCTCGAGCGAGTGGAAGCTGATCGCGGCCAGCCGCCCGCCGGGCTTGAGCACCCGGTACGCCTCGTCGAGGCCGCGCGCCAGGGACCGCAGCTCGTCGTTGACGACGATGCGCAGCGCCTGGAACACCCGCCGCGCCGGATTGCCGGCGCCGAACCGCGCCGGGGTCGGGATACGGCACTTGATGATCTCGACCAGCTCGCAGGTGGTGCTGATCGGCGTTCTGGCGCGCGCCGCTACGATCCCCCTGGCGATGCTCCTGGCGTAGCGCTCCTCGCCGTACCGCCGGAAGATGTCGGCCAGCTCGTCCTCGCTGAGCGTGTTGACGAGCTGCGCGGCCGAGACCTCGAGCTCCGGGTCCATGCGCATGTCGAGCGGCGCGTCGTAGGCGTAGGAGAAGCCTCGCTCGCGCCGGTCGAGCTGCATCGACGAGACGCCGAGATCCATGTAGACGATGTCGGCCGACGCGTCGTCGCACCCGGCGAGCACGTCGGAGAAGTTGCCGTGGAAGAAGCGACACTCGCAGGGCGCGCCGCGAGCGACGTCGCGGAAGAATTCGGCGACGTGAGGGTCGCGGTCGACGGCGATCAGGACCCCGGCGGCGCCCAGCTGCTCGGCGACGGCGGCGGCGTGCCCTCCGGCGCCGAAGGTGCAGTCGATGGCCACGTCGCCCTCCGCCGGCTGGAGGAGCTCGACCAGCTCCTCGAGCAGGACCGGCGTGTGAGCTAGCGCCATCTCGAGCTCATGAAGTTGCCAGCTCGTCTGCGGTAGCATCGGCCTCCTCCTCCAGACGGGCCGAGTACTCGGCCCAAGCGGCGCGGTCCCAGATCTCGATGTGGTCTCCGACCCCGATGATGGTCACTTCCCGTGCGATGCCGGCGTAGGCGAGCTGCCGCGCCGACAAGGTGACTCGGCCCTGCCCGTCGAGCGGCTGGAACGCCGCGCCGGCGGTGACGAAGCGCTGCAGGTCTCTCCCCTTGCGGCTGAAGGGGGACACGCCCTCTGACCGAACGGCGAGAAGGGCCTGGAAGCCGTCGGGCGAATACCCTGCCAGACAATGCGGAAGCTCCCGCGCGACGTACATGCCGTCGGCGAATGCCGAGCGGAGCCGCGCGGGAACCGCGACGCGATTCTTGGCGTCCAGGGTGAAGTCGAACTCCCCGACAAGCGTCAGCGGCTGCATGCGCGCCACTCTACCCCACCTCTCCCCACTTTGCAACAGAATTCGCCACCAGCGCGCCACCTTGGAGACGCCCCGCCGTGCTTCCGCACGACGCCGCGCGTGGCGCCGCCCGATGGGGGCCGAACGGGCCCGCGACGGCCGCCGAGGACCCTGGCGCAAACGGAACGAACCACCGCCCGGAGACGGCGCCACGGCGGTCGCGTGAGGCGTGGGAGGACGGCTCCAGACGCACTGCGAGCCTCGGGACGACGCGAAGACAGGGACGATCGGAGAGAGAGCGGAGGGGCGAGCGGGCCCGCCGTGCCGGCTAGTTTCGCGGCACCTTGATCTTGACGCCGGCCACCACGGTGCTACTGCTCAGGTCGGGATTGAGCTCCTCGATGGCGCTGATCGAGGTGTTGAACTTGACGGCGATGCCGGACAACGTGTCGCCCGCCTTGACAACGTAGACCTTGGTGGCGCCCTTCGGCGCCGGCGAGCCGCTCTTGGTGGAGGTCGCCTTGGGCGTCGGCGAGACGGACACCTCCGGCTGGTCGCCGATCACTCCCGACTGGAACATGAGCGCAACCAGGACGATGACGGCGACGAGGAAGACGGCCGGCGCCGCGATGCGCGCCACCGAACGTCCGCCGCCGCGCGCGGCGGCGGGCCGGCGGCGCGCCGGAGAGCGCGGAGAGACGGCCTTGACCTCACGGCCAGCGACACCGCGTTTCGGCTCGGGCGCAGGAGGCGCCTCCTCGGCCTCGGCCGAGAGGGCGCGCAGGCGCTCGAGCGCCGCCTCGTCCTCGGGCTCCAAGGACTCGTCGTGCGGGTGCCCCGGGGCCTCCCACCATTGGGTGTCCTCGGGCGGCGTGGTGTTCGGCTCGTCGCTCACAATGCGAAGGAGAGATCGTCGCGCATGCCTCGGGCCGCTTCGGCGGCGGCCATGCGATAGTCAAGCACACCTCGCCGCCACGCGTAAATGATCGAGCGCGAGGCGTTGACCACGAACCCCGCCGCACTCCGGCAGCGATGCCGCGCAGCGCCTCGGCGCCGGCTCCCTGAGCGCCGTAGCCCGGGACGAGCAGGAACGCGCGAGGCAGAGCTTCGCGCACGAGCAGCAGCGACGTCGGGGCGGTCGCACCGGCGACCGCCCCGACGTCGCTGTAGCCCTCGTCGCCGATGTGATCGGCCCCGAGCCGGGCGACGAGATCGGCGACCAGCAGGTACACCGGCCGGCCGGCCACTTCGCGCTCCTGCAACAGGCCGGCGCCCGGGTTGCTCGTCCTCGTCAGAATGAAGACGCCCTTGCCTCCGGCACAGTGCTCGACCATCGGCTCGAGCGAGTCGTCGCCCAGGTACGGGCTGGCGGTGACCGCGTCGGCGGCGAGACCGGCGGTCGGACCGAGAACCCGGCCGCGCCGCCGAAGGCGGCGCGGGCATACGCCGCCCCGGTGGAGGCGATGTCGCCGCGTTTGACGTCCAGGATGACCGGCAGGTCGTGTTCGCGGGCTCGGCGGATGACGGCGCCGAGGGCCTTCCAGCCGGGCGCGCCGTACTGCTCAAAGAAAGCGGCCTGGGGCTTGACGCAGGCCGCCGTGTCGGCAACGGCGTCGATGATGCCGCCGCAGAAGGCCTCGAAGCACGCCGCGACGGCTTCGTCGTCGCCGGCCTCCACGGCCATAGGCCTGTACTTGTCGAGGAGGTCCGCGGGCATGCCCTCCAGCATAGGATCGAGCCCCACGCACACCACGCTGCGGCGCGCCTTGATCGCGGCGGCCAGCCTGTCGGAGAAATGATCCACGCGCCCCCTCCCGTCGCGCGGTATCCTATCGAACCCCGGCAGACGGTGTGAAGCGAGCGGCGAGGCAGAACGCCGACGCAAGGAGCCGGGCCGACACCAGAGGCCGACAGGCCGGAGAACTGACGGCGAGCCGTGACGGCCGCGCGTCAACGTCTCGTAGTGTGTCAGGAGCCGTGGCCGCCCCGCGGCGCGAAGCGTTGAACGTTGCGCCGGAGGGTCGCGATGCGGGCGCGGATGTGGTCCGTCGTCGCGACTTGGTCGGCCTCGACCCTGCCGCGCTCCGACTCGGCCTGCATGGCCCGCAGGACGTCCATGAGCTGTGCGTCGTCCATCGCCGCGAGCTGGTCGAGATCCCACATCATCGCCACACCGGAGACCTGATGCGTGTCTTTCAGGGCCGATCGCACGACCGGGTCGAACACGGCGCTCCCGTCCACCTGAGCGAGGATCTCGTCGGCGTCCCTGATCACGTCCTCCAGTTCGGCATCCCTGCGGGGGATGATCGTGATGCGGCCGTCGTCCTCGACGACGCGATCCACCGAAAGGTAGGCCCTGAGGAAGCCCTCAGTGAAGGCGACGGGCACCGTGACAGCGTAGACGAGCACTTCGAGCACCTCAGAGGCGAACTCGGTGAACGTGCCCGCCGAGAGGTAGCTCTCCTCGATCAAGCCGAGGAGCATGGACTTGAGGTAGGGGTCGGCCTGGGGACGAGACCCTCCGCCCGGGCCGCGGTCCGCCGACCGCCGGCCGGTCGCATGCCTGGCGGCGCCTCTGCGCATCGTCGCGTTGTGGGAGGTAGGGGCCATGATCTGTCTCCTGTGTCGGCAGACAGAAGACCGATCTTGACCCTTCGGCCGCCGGCCGAGACGGTCGGCGGGCGCGACGAGCTACGCACGCAGCTTGCGCAGCGGGGCGACACTGGCCATGAGGCGGCGCTCCGAGCCGTCGGCGTCGAACCGCACGAGGACGATGCCGCCGCCCTGCACGGCCAGCACGGTGCCCTCGCCCAGCGTCGCGTGCAGCACCCTCTCGCCGGCGGCGAAGTACTGCTCTACCACTGTTTCGTCGAGGCCGGTCGGCTGCCGCAGGCCGGTGAACCGGCGGCCGGAGGCGCCGTCCACGACGAGGTCCCCGTCGTCGCGCCGGCGACGGCTGGTCCGGCCGCCCCAGCCGCCGTCGCGCCCGGACCGCCCGCCGCCCGAGCGGCCACCCGCCGCGCCCCAGGACTCCTGCGCGCCGCCCCAGCCGCCGCCCGAGCGGCCACCCGTCACCTGCTTCTCGGTGAGATCCGCCGGGATCTCGGCGAGGAAGCGCGACGGGATGTTGTACTGCGCGGCGCCCCAGAGGGTACGAGCCCGGGCGTGCAGCAGGTAGAGGCGGTCCATGGCTCGCGTGATGCCCACGTAGGCCAGGCGCCGCTCCTCCTCCACGTTCTGCTCATCCAGGGCCCGCTGGTGGGGAAACACGCCCTCTTCCATGCCCGCGATGAAGACGACGGAGAACTCGAGGCCCTTCGCGTTGTGCAGCGTCATCAGCGTCAGGAGTGAACTCGTGTCGGCGATGGCGTCGATATCCGCGTACAGCGAGATCTCCTGAAGAAGCCGTCGAGACTCGGACTCTCGGCCCGGCGGTCGTACTCGGCGGCCACGCCGACGAGCTCCTCGAGGTTCTCGAGACGGCCCTCGGACTCCAGGGTGCGCTGCGCCTCGAGGGCCGCCCGATAGCCGCTCTCGTCGAGGACGCTGCGCACGACCTCGGCCACCGGTCGGCCGGCGAGCCCGGCCTGGAGTCCCTCGATGAGGCGGGCGAAGGCGCTCAGGCCCCTCTCGGCGCCGGGCGAGAGGCCCGGCAGCGCGTCGGCCTCGCGCAGGGCCGCCCAGAGGCTCTCGCCCTGCCCGGCGGCGTGCGCCCGCAGGCGCTGGAGACTGGTGGCGCCGATGCCCCGCTTGGGCACGTTTACAATGCGCAGCAGGCGTTGCTCGTCGTCGGGATTGACCAGAGCCGTGAGGTAGGCGATCGCGTCGCGGATCTCGGCGCGCTCGTAGAACTTCGGGCCGCCGATCACCTGGTAGGCGATGGCGTAGCGGCCGAACTGCTCCTCGAGAGCCCGCGACTGCGCGTTGGTGCGGTACAGCACGGCGATCTCGTCCGGCCGGTAGAGCCTCTCGGCGCCGGCCTCGCCGGCGAGCAGCTTCTGCACCTCGCTGGCCACGAACTGCGCCTCAGCGCGCTCGTCGTCGACCTCGACCACCTGCACGAGGGCGCCGTGACCGCGCGGCGTCCAGAGGTTCTTGCCCTTGCGTTCGCGATTGCAGGTGACGACCGCGTTGGCCGCATCCAGGATGCACTGCGTGGAGCGGTAGTTCTGCTCGAGCCGCATGACCTGGGCGTCCGGGTAGTCGCGCTCGAACTCGAGGATGTTGCGGATATCGGCGCCGCGCCAGGAGTAGATGCTCTGGTCGTCGTCGCCGACCACGGCGAGGTTGCGGTGCCGTTCGGCCAGCAGGTTGGCCAGCCGGTACTGGGCGTGGTTGGTGTCCTGGTATTCGTCGATGAGCACGAAGCGGAACGCGCGCTGGTAGTGGGCGAGCCGTTCGGGGAAGCGCTCGAAGAGCTGCACCACCTTCATCAGGAGATCGTCGAAGTCCATCGCGTTCATCGCCGCGTGGTGCTTCTCGTAGAGCGCGTAGACGTCGGCCGCGGCTTGCGCGAAGAAGCCGCCGACGCGCTCGCGGAACTGGTCAGGCCCCATGAGCTGGTTCTTGGCGTCGCTGATCTGGCGGGCGATCGCCTCCGGCGCGAAGCGCTTGGGATCGAGGTTCAGCTCCTCCAGACAGCGCTTGATGAGCCGGCGGCGATCGTCCTCGTCATGGATCGTGAACGAGGATGTGTAGCCGATGCGCTCGGCCTCGCGGCGCAGCAGCCGGGCGCACATGCTGTGGAACGTGCTGATCCACATCGTGCGCGCCACCGGGTCCGACGAGCCCCTCGATGCGCGCCTTCATCTCGCCGGCGGCCTTGTTGGTGAACGTGATCGCCAGGATCTCGTGCGGCTGCACGTGATGCACCCGGATGAGGTAGGCGACCCGGTGGGTGAGCACCCGCGTCTTGCCCGACCCGGCGCCGGCGAGGATCAGGAGCGGCCCCTCGAAGTGCGTGACGGCTGCGCGCTGCGGCTCGTTGAGGCCAACCAGAAGAGGATGATCGTCCGTCACGCCCCCACCCCCCCTCCGAGGAGCAGGCTGACGACCAGAGCGATGACGCCGGCCATCGTCAGGCGCAGTCCCGAGATCCAGAGCCGTTCGCGCGACACGGCTCCGAGGAAGACGCCCAGGAAGAAGAGCTCCACGAAGGCCACGACGACGGCGAGGTAGTAGGCGGCGTGCATTGAGATCGCGCCCGTCAGGAGGAACGGGAGCATGACGACAAGGGCCGCGAGGAAGGGTGACCCGCCGTCGACGAAGGCGATCACGATCGTCGCGTAGCGCGACGCGGCGGCGATCGTCGTGTCGTGAAGGCTCGACAGGGTCGACTCCTCGAGCTCGCGCAGGGCCCGGCTGCGTTCGGCCTTCTCGACGAGGTACGACCCGTAGAAGCCGGAGACCCCCATGCCGACGGCGGTCGTGAGCATCACGGTGACGATAGCCCGGGGGCTGTCGACACCTCCCAGGTAGCCGCCGACGAGCACGCCGACCGCCGTGAGAACACCGTCGAAGGCGTTCATGGCGAAGTAGCGGCGGGCGATCTCGCCCACCTGCGCGATCTCGTGATAGTGACGCAGGGTCGCGGTGCGCCTGCGCAGCTGTTCGCTGAGGCTCGGGAGTCCGAGGAAGCTCACGGAGCGATCACACCGTCATGAAAGGGCGCCTCTCAGCGCAGCCAGCTCGGGCCACCGTCCTGGGGCGTCTCGACCTCGTCGATGAGGCGCTTGCCGGTGGACACCTTGTCGATCGAGTGGATGCTGCCCCCGGCGTCCTGAACGACCTCGGCGACGTCCTGGAAGTCGACGTCGTCGCCCTCGACCGTGATCTTGATGTTCTCGACCCGGTTGTCGATCTCGATCAGCGTGATGTCGACGCCGTGCACACCCTCGAGATCGCCGAGCTTGTCGGCGAGCACGAGCATCGTTGGCTGGTGCGGCTTGAGCACGTCGAGCACGAGACGGCGGACCTCGCTCATGGGTGTTCACGCTCCATTCGTGGGTCGAGGGCGGCAGTGGGTCGCGTCAGGCCTTTCATCGTAGCACACGCCCTCGGGCGCCAATGAGCCGCGTCAGATGCCGGCGCCCTCCTGGAAGTGGAGGAGCTGCGCGATACGTTCCTGCGTCTCGGCCACGGCTGCCTCATGGGCGCCCTTGCGCGCCGGGTTGAGCTCGTCCAGCTCGTGCTCCATCTCGACGATACGTGCCACCAGACACTTGACGGCCTCGGCCACCGGGTCGGGCATGTGCCGATAGTCGATGTCGGGGATGCCGACCCGCTGCCCCTCGACGATGACCGGCCGACCCGGGTTGCCGACCACGGTCGAGTTGTCCGGGACGTCGGCGATGACGATACTGCCGGCGCCCACCTTGGCGTTGACCCCGACCCTGATGGCGCCCAGCACCTTAGCCCCGGCGCCGACCACCACGTTGTCGCCGACGGTGGGGTGACGCTTGCCCGTCTCCTTGCCGGTGCCGCCCAGCGTGACGCCCTGGTAGAGCGTGACGTTGTCGCCGATCTCGGTGGTCTCGCCGATGACGACGCCGGCGCCGTGGTCGATGAAGAGCCCGCGGCCGATGGTGGCGCCCGGGTGGATCTCGATGCCGGTGAAGAAGCGGTTCGCCTGGCTGAGCCAGCGCGGAACGATCGGCACACCCGTGACGTACAGCCTGTGGGTCAGGCGATGCAACCAGAGGGCGTGCAGGCCAGGGTAGGACGTGAGGATCTCGAGCTTGGACGTCGCCGCCGGGTCGCGCTCCTGGACGGCGCGCACGTCGCTGCTGATCTCGTCCACGGCGCGCGCCGCGTCACGGCGCAGCGTCTCGACGACGGTGGTGACGGGAGCACAGGCGCGCGCTTTGCGGCCGAGGAACCAGCACCCCGCGACCCCCAGGCTCAGCGCGCTCACGACCCTGGCGAACACAGCGTCACCTCCCAGTCCCGGCCCGGCGGCTCCTGCAGCCGCCGGGCAACGGTATCACGCCTCATTCATGCTCCCCGAGCGGAATCCGCGAAGGTCGAGCGCCACATAGACGAAGCCGAGCTCGCCAAGCCGGCGGGCGATCTCCTCGCGAGCCGCGCCGGCGGCGCGCTCGATGTCGACGATCTCGACCTCGACCCGCGCGACGGGACCGTGGTGGCGCACGCGGCACTGGCGGAAGCCCAGCTCGTGCAAGACCGCCTCCGCGGCGGCGATGGTCCGCAGCTTCTCGGGGGTTATCCGCTCGCCGTAGGGGACGCGCGAGGCGAGGCAAGCCTGCTGGGGCGCGTCCCACGTCGGCAGGCCAAGGGCGCGCGCCAGGCGCCTCACCTCGGCCTTGCCGATACCCGCCGTCACAAGCGGGTGCACAACGCCGATCTCCCCGGCCGCGCGCAATCCGGGGCGTACGTCGCCTAGATCGTCGAGGTTCGCGCCGTCGACGAGCGCGGCGCAGCCGCGGACGGCGGCCACTCGCGCCATCTCCTTCAGCAGGTGATGCTTGCAGATGTAGCAGCGCTCCCGGGGATTGGCGGCGAACGCTTCGTCAGCGCACTCGCTCGTCTGCACCACTTCATGCCGCACCCCGAGCGACGCCGCGAGCTCGCGCGCGACAGCAAGCTCCTCGGGCATGTAGGTCTCGGAGGCGGCCGTGAAGGCCACGACGCGCTCGGGCCCCAGGGCGCGCGCGGCGGCGGCCAGCACGAGGCTGGAATCGACGCCTCCCGAAAACGCGACGCAGGCCGGGCCCAGCTTCGCCAGTTCCGCCTCGAGGATCTCAAGCGCCGGGCGCTGATCTGTCTGTCCGTCAGCCATCGCACCCTTCGCCTTCGGCGATCAGCGGTCCGGAGCCGCAGGCGGGACACGCCGGCGACCGGCCGACGGCGATCTCGCTGAAGGCCATCGCCGCGCCGTCGAACTGCAGCAGGCGGTTGTAGAGCGGCCGGCCGGCGCCGCTCAGCACCTTGATCGCCTCGAGCGCCTGCACGGCGCCGATGACGCCGGGGACGGGCCCGAGGACACCAGGCCGCGGTCCGGCGGACGGGTCCTCCGCGGGGGCCGCCGGAAACACACAGCGATAGCAGGCGGTCTCGCCGCCGGCGACCGTGATGGCCGTGCCGAGCAGCCCGCGCACGGCCCCCTCGACCAGCGTCCTGCGCGCGACCACGCAGGCGTCGCTGAGGAGGTAGCGCGCGGCGAAGCTGTCGACGGCCCCGATGACGACGTCATAGCCGGCCACGAGACGCCGCGCGTTGGCCGCCGTCAGGCGCTCGGCGTGCGCCTCCAGGCGCACCTCGGGGTTGAGGGCGGCCAGCCGCGCCTCGGCGACGACCGCCTTGGGCAGGCCGATGTCGCGGGACGTGTAGAGGACCTGCCGCTGCAGGTTGGAGAGCTGCACGACGTCGTCGTCCGCGAAGCCCACACGCCCCACCCCGGCCCCGACGAGGTAGGTGAGCGCCGGCGAGCCGAGCCCGCCGGCGCCGACGACGAGCACGGAGCCACGACGCAGCCGAGCCTGACCCTCCTCCCCGATCTCGGGCAGGACGAGCTGCCGCTCGTACCGCGTCCGTTCCCGGTCGCTGAACGTCATCGCGGGAGGCATGCTCGCCCGCCGTGGACCCGGAGCCGCGCTGTGCGCTCCCGGCTCAGGCGTCGCCCTCGGGGAGCTCGGCGAACAGCGGAGTCGAGAGGTAGCGCTCCCCGGTGTCGCAGAGCACGGTCACGATCATCTTGCCCCTCATCCCCGGCCGCCGGGCCACGTCTCCGGCGGCCCAGGCGTTGGCTCCGGCAGAGATGCCGACGAGGACGCCTTCGTGGCGCGCGAGGTCGCGCGCCGCGGCGAAGGCGTCGTCCACCGCGACGGTGAGGACCTCGTCGTAGACCGTCGTGTCGAGGACATCCGGCACGAAGCCCGCGCCGATCCCCTGCAGCTTGTGGGGCCCCGGTCGCCCGCCGGAGAGAACCGGCGAGTCGGCGGGCTCCGCCGCGACCACGCGCACGCCGGGTTTGCGCTCCTTGAGCACCTGGCCGACCCCGGTGAGCGTCCCTCCGGTCCCGACGGCGGCGACGAAGACGTCGACCCGGCCGTCGGTGTCGGCCCAGATCTCCTCGGCGGTGGTCAGGCGGTGAGCCTCGGGGTTGGCGCTGTTGCCGAACTGCTGCGGCACGAACGTGTCGTCACGCCCGGCGGCGAGCTCCAGCGCCCTGGTCACGGCGCCGCTCATGCCGTCGGCGCCGCGGGTGAGGACGAGGCGCGCGCCGTAGGCTTTGAGGATCGCGCGCCGCTCCACACTCATCGTGTCCGGCATGCACAGCATGAGGTCGTAGCCGCGCGCGGCCGCGACGAGGGCCAGAGCGATGCCCGTGTTGCCGCTTGTCGGCTCGATGATCGTCGTCCTGCCGGGCGCGATCAGCCCTTCCCTCTCGGCCCGCTCTATCATCGCCAGCCCGATGCGGTCCTTGACGCTGCCTCCGGGGTTCATGGACTCGAGCTTGCCGTAGATCTCGGCGCCCGTCTCGTCCGAGAGCCGGTTCATGCGCAGCAACGGGGTGCGCCCGATAAGCTCCGTGATGCTGGCTGCCGTGTTCATGTGTCTCCTTCGGGCACGAGGCCCGCGTCAGATGTGGTACATGAGGGACCGTCCGCGCAGCGCCTCTTCGCGCGCCAGCAGGTCACCGATCGTCGTGCTCTCCAGCACCCGCTCGAGCGCCTGCTCCGCCTCGATCCAGACCGACGAGGCGCCGCACGCGTCGACACGGTCGCAGAGGCCCTGGGTACACTCGACCGGGGACAGCGGGCCGTCAAGGGCGGTCACGACCTCGAGCACGCTGATCTCGGCGGCGGGCCGGGCCAACGTGTAGCCGCCCGCCGCCCCCCGCCGGCTGTGGACGATGCCGGCCCGCCGCAACGCGGCGAACACCTGTTCCAGGAACTGCAGCGGCATATCGCCGATCTCGGCGATGTCCGCCAGCCGTACCGGCCGCCCCACGTCCGCCGCCTGGCGGCGCGCCAGCTCGGTGAGCGCGCGCACCGCGTAGCGGCTCTTCATCGAGACACTCAATCCTTCCCCCTCAGGCAAGCCGTCCTTGTTGATTATTCCGGTCCGAGATTATGAAACGTCCGGACACCTGTCAATCCGCCGGCGTCCTCGCCGGCCGACGCCGCCCTCGGCCCCGCCCGGGAGCCGGGTCACGCCGGCGCGGTATAATCGGTCCCACGCCAAGAAAGGCAAGCGGCGCGACGCCCGGGGGGGCGACCGGCGCCGAGACGCTATTCCGGATGTGAACCGTTGACGTGTGCAGGCGCTCCCACCTCTCGGTCCGTTCTCTCCGTCGCACGCTGACCCGGTGACCGGTTACCCGAGACTCACCGTCGACCTCGACGCCGTGGCCGGCAACACCAGGCTGCTGGCGAAACGACTCCTCGAGGACGGCTTCACCCTCGTCGGCGTTACCAAGGCTGTGGACGGCGAGCCGAGCGTCGGCCAGGAGATGCTCGAGGCCGGCTGCGCCGGCCTCGCCGACTCTCGCCTGTCGTCCCTGCGACGGCTCTCCGACCGGGCCCTCGCCCCGCTCACCCTCATCCGGCCGCCGCAGCGGCGTGAGATCGCCGACGTCGCCGGCGTCGCCGACCGGGTCATGCTCTCGGACGTCGAGGCCGCCCGGGCGCTGGGCCGGTACGCCACCGGGGCCCTCATCGACGTCCTCCTCACCGTCGACCTCGGCGACCGGCGCGAAGGCGTGCTTCCTTCCAGCGCCCCGCGCATCGCGGCGCAGCTCTCCCAGCTCCCCGGCATCCAGTTCTCAGGGATCAGCGTCAACTTCGGCTGCCTCTGCGGGCAGCTCCCGTCCGTCTCCCTCTTCCGTCAGGCCGAGGACGTCCTGGCGACCGTCGCCGGCGAGTGCGGCGCCGAGCCGCTGCTCTCCCTCGGCGGCACCTGCGTCCTGCAGCACCTCGACGGCTTCCGGCCGCGCTTCGCAACCGAGATCCGCTGTGGCGGCGGACCGCTCTACGGCTGGGACTTCGTCAGCATGGCGCCCCTCGACGGCATCATCCGCACCGACCCGGTGCTCGAGGCCGCCGTGCTCGAGTGCTACCGCAAACCGCCCGTCCAGCTCGGCGACGGCCGCGACGCCTTCGGCCACGTCCCCGAGGTGGACCTCCCGACCAGCGTCGCGTACTACTCGCTACTCGACCTCGGACGTCGCGACTGCGAACCGCGCGGCCTCCGGCCGCTCATGCCGGCCGCCCAGCTCGCCGGCGCCACCAGCGACGTCAGCATCCTGATCACCGAGACGCCGCTGCGCCCGGGCGACACCGTGCCGTTTTCGGTGGACTACGACGCCCTCGTGCGGGCCGTCACGTCGCCGTTCGTGACGCGGGAGTTCGTTCACCGCGGCCTGCGTGGTCTGCCCGACGCGGCCTCCCTGGCCGAGGGCCGCCCATAACGACGCACGCGGACACGCGCTACGTCGGACGGCGGCGCCCACTGAGCATCCTCTCAGCCGCGGACGTCGATCGGATCCACGAAGCTTCGCTGGAGGTCCTGGCGGAGACCGGCGTCGTGTTCTACTCGCAGCGAGCGCTCGACGTGCTCGAAGCCCACGGCGCCCGCGTGGACCGCGACACGACCGTTGCGCGTATCCCGGCCGCGGCCGTCGAGCAGGCGCTGCGGACGCTGCCGCGCACGGTGACGCTGTACGGCCGCGCTCCGGGTCTTGACCTGCCCCTGGACGGCGAACACGCCTACCTCGCCTCCGACGGTTGCGCCCCCTTCGTGCGCGAATCCGACGGCAGGGTGCGGCGCAGCGGCAGGGACGACGTGTACGCGGCCGCCCGCGTCGTCGACGGACTGCCGTGCCTCTCGGCCACCTCGGCGATCGTCTCCGCCCAGGACCGCCCCGCGGAGTCGCGGGTGCTCCACGAGTTCGACGCCTGCGTCCGCGCGTCGGGCAAGCACACGATCGTCGTGAGCATGAAGGACGCGAACGAGGCCAGGCCGCTGCTGCGGATGGCGGAGCTTCTGGCCGGCGGCCGCGCCGAGCTCAAGGCGCGGCCTCTCTTCTCGGTGATCCTCGGCACTGTGGCACCGCTCCACCAGGAGCGCTTCGGCATGGATCTCGCCTTCGCCTTGGCCGAGGCCGGCATCCCGGTGTTCCTCTACCCAATGCCGATCCTCGGGGCGACGGCGCCGGTCACGCCGGCCGGCGTGGCCGTCGTCAACAACGCCGAGCTCCTCGCGGCGCTCACCGCCATCCAGCTCGCCCGCCCGGGCGCGCCGTTGATCCACGCCGGCGGGCCGGCCGCGCTCGACATGCGCTCCGGCTCCTACGGCGCCAACGTCCCCGAAGTGCTGCTGCTGCGCGCCGCGCAAGCCCACATGGCGCGCTTCTACGGGTTGCCGGCCGGCCTCGGCTGGGGAGGGACGAGGGCGCTCGAGCCCGGCGCCCAGGCCGCCTACGAGAACGCCTCGGGATTACTGCTCGAGCTGCTGGCCGGCGCGGAGCTCCTCTTCGGCGCCGGCCTCCTCGACAGCGTGCAGCAGCTCTCGCTCGAGGAGCTCGTCGTCGCCGACGAGGTGTTCGGCATGGTCACCCGGCTGCTGCGGGGCATACCCGTCGACGACGAGACGCTCGCCCTCGACGTCATCAAGCGGACGGGGCACGGCGGCGACTACCTCTTCGACGCCCACACGCGCGCCCACGTGCGCGAGCTGTGGCGGGCGCGGCTCGGCGAGACCGGCACCTACGAGCAGTGGCGGGCCGCCGGATCGCCGAGCCTCCAGAGCCGAGCGGCGGCGAAGGTGCAGGAGATCCTCGCGTCGCCGCCGTCCGGCCTCCCCGCCGGTCTCGGGCACGAGCTCGAGCAGATCATTCTCGCCGTCGAAACGGGGACCTTCTGAGAGGAGCGCCCATGATCCCCAACCACGCAGACTCGCGCGTCGTCGGCCGACGGCTCAGTCTGGAGCTCCTCGACGCGGCCCAGATCGGCGAGATCCACGCGGCCACGCTCGACGTGCTGGCGAACGTGGGTGTGACCTTCCACTCCCAGCGCGCCCTGGACGTCCTCGAGGAGTACGGGGCCGCCGTCGACCGCGCCACGACCGTGGCGCGCATCCCGGCGGCCGTCGTCGAACGCGCCCTCGGCTCGCTGCCGGGCGCGTTCACCCTCGGCGGGCGCACGCCGGTGTACGATCTCCCGCTCGACGGCCGGCACGTGTACCTGAGCACCGACGGCTGCGGCGTGTCCTGCCGCGAGGCGGACGGCACGGTGCGCCCGTCGGTCAAGGACGACGTCGCCCGCAGCGCCCGGCTGGCGCAGGCGCTGCCCAACGTCTCCGCCACCTCGGCGATCGTCTCGGCCCTCGACTGCCCGCCCGAGACGCGCGTGCTGCACGAGCTCGACGCCTGCCTGCGCAACAGTGAGAAGCACGCGATCGTCGTCAGTCTCAAGGAGGAGCGGGAGGCCCGCGGCCTCCTCAGGATGGCCGAAGCGGTCGCCGGGGGCAGCGACGAGCTGCGCCGGCGCCCGCCCATCACGGCCATCATCTGCACGGTGAGCCCGCTCCATCAGGAGCGCTACGGCATGGACCTGGCCCTGACGCTGGCGGCGGCCGGCATCCCGGTGAGCTTCTACCCCATGCCGATCGTCGGCGCGACGGCCCCGGTGACCCTCGCCGGCGCGGCCGTGATCGGCAACGCCGAGATGCTCAGCGCCACCGTCGTCACCCAGCTCGCCCATCCCGGGGCCAAGGTGATCCACGGCGGCGGCCCGACGACGATGAACATGAGCTCAGGAGCCTACGCCAGCAGCGCCCCGGAGGCGACGCTGCTGCGCGCCGTCCAGGGCCAGATGGCCGGGTTCTACGGGATGCCGGCGTGGTTTGGCAGCGGCGCCACGACGGCCAAGGAGCCGGGCGCGCAGAGCGCCTACGAGAACACGCTGGCCATGATGACGGCCTATCTCTGCGGCGCCGACGTCACGTTCGGGACGGGCCTGCTCGACGGGTCACGCATCCTCTGTCACGAGAACATGGTGATCGACGACGAGGTCTTCGCCATGGTCACCCGGCTCCTCAACGGCATCGCGGTCAACGACGAGACCCTCGCCGTGGATCTCATCAAGGAGGTCGGCTTCGAGGGCGAGTACCTCTTCAAGCCCCACACGCGGGCCCACGTCCGCGAGCTGTGGTCGGCCCGGCTCGGCGAGACGCGGACGTACCAGGCCTGGCGCGACGCCGGCAGCCAGTCGACCGTCGAACGCGCCCGGGAACAGGTCGGCGACCTGCTCGCCACCGAGCAGTCACCGTTCCCCGAGGATCTGGGGGCGGAGCTCGACGCGATCATCGCCGCCGCCGCGGCGGAGGCGGCCGGCGCCTGACAAACGCCCGGACGGGCTGGCGCGCAGGAGTAGACTCCTCTCACGGAGTCAGCCAGAGAGAGGGGGAGCCATGAAGCGTCGCATCCCGGCCCGGCCGCTCGTCCGAGCGCCGGGCCTACTCCCCAGGCGCTCGCCTACACGCTCCGCGTCGCCCGCACGCCGACTGTGGACTTCAGCTACAGCAAGGCCGTCGTGCAGCGCGGCAAACCGGTTGCCCTGGGCGCCGCGGTCGAACCCAACTTCGGCGACTACAACGTGCAGTTCCAGAAGGGCAAGCGGCTGACGTTCCCGCATCCGTACTTCGCCAACGGCACCTACGTCTGGTACACCGGCTGGACAACCCTCAAGACGATGAAGCTGTCCAAGTCCTCCTCAATGGCCACCTGGACCTGGAGGCCGACGCAGGCCGGCACGTACTACGTCCGGGCCTGGTTCTCGGGAGGCGCCAAGTACGTGGACGGGGGGCAGATGGTGCCGCACACTGCCCACGCCAGCTACGTCGCCAAGATCGTCGTGCAGTGACGGCCCGGGAGACAGGAGCACCGGGCGCAGCCGCGAAGGGAGTACACTCGGGCTGATCCGAGGCAGCACGCAGGAGACAGCTACCCGCCTATGACACAGACATGGAGTCTGAACGCCGCGTCGGCGCGCCGCCATCTCGACTGCTCCCTCGACGGCATCAGGCGAGGGTGCGGCGGTCGCTGCTGCTGGTCCCAGGGCGGGGTGTACTGGCCGGCGAACTCGAGCGGGACCGACGACGGCTGCTGTCCTCATCTCGGACCGGTCGGGTGCAGGCTCGGCGATTCCCGTCCCGTGACGTGCCACCTCTACCCGTTCAAGCTGAGCCCCACGAACACCCTGCACGTTCACATCGGCGCGCTGCTCTTCGGCTGCTGCCACAAGAACACGCGCTCGAAGCGGACGGCGTGGGACTCCATCTGGCCCTCGTTCGTGCTGCTCTTCGGCGAGCGCCAGGTCGAGCGCGCCGACCGGCAGATCGAGGCAGGGATCGACCCGTTCTTCCAGGTGCCGGACAGGATCGCGGAACGCTACTTCCTCGAGGCCGAGTGGGGCAAGCGGCGCATCGTCCCGGAGCCGTTCGAGATCCCCTGCGAGACGCCGTGAGCATCGCGTGACCGCAGGACGCGTTCGCGAAGAGGGCTTCAGCAAGGACGCCGACAAGCTCGTGCGGCGCCTGTCGCTGGTGGCCCTGCTGCTCTCGCGCGGCGGCCAGCCGGCGAGCAGCCACGAGATCAGGGAGTGCGTCGAGGGCTACCCCCTGATGACCGAGGACGCCTTCAAGCGGCGCTTCTACGAGGACCGCGCCGAGCTGGCCCGGCTCGGCATCGAGATCGCCGCCGAGCCGGCGAGCCACGGCGGCGGCGAGCTCTACCGCCTCCCCGCCGACGCCTACTACCTGCCGCCGGTCGAACTCACCCGGGAGGAGCTCACCGCGCTGGCCGCCTGTCTCAGCGTCCTCGAGGACCGCTTCTCGTACTCGCAGCCCCTGCGCCTCGCGCTCCTCAGCCTGGCGCAGGGGCGGCCGGAGCTCCTGGCGGAGGCCGCCGCGCCGCCCCTCACGGTCCTGCCGGAGGCAGGACCGAACCCGGGCGCGACGGCCCTTCCCAAGCTCCAGGCGGCCATCGCCGATCGCAAGACGGTGCAGTTCGAGTACTACGCGATCAGCCGCGACGAGACGCTGGCGCGGCGCGTCGACCCGTACGGCCTGCAGCTCGTGGCGGGCGAGTGGTATCTCATCGGCCACTGCCACCTGCGCGACGCCTTGCGCTCTTTCCGGCTGTCGCGCATCCGCTCGCGGGTCACGTACGCCACACGCGCTCCCCACGACTTCGACCCGCCCGACGACTTCGATCTCGCCGCCTTCCGTGACCGGCCGGCATGGCAGCTCGCCCCCGCGCACGAGCGGGCGCGCATCGCCGTCTCGCCCGAGCTGGCCTGGTGGGTCGAGGCGCACTGGGCGCACTGCGGCGCCGTGACCTCCCAACCGGACGGCGGCTTGATCTACGAGACTGCCTATGCGGAGGCGCGCCCCCTGCTGAGCTGGGTCCTCGGCCTGGGCGAGGCCGCGCGGGTGCTGGCGCCGGCGGCGCTCCGCGGCCAGGCCGTCGAGCAGCTCGCCAGGCTGCGCGCCGCCCTGGCGGCGCCGGCCGCCGCGACCGACGAGACGTCCGCGGCCGCACCGACATGCTCGGCCTCGACCGCGACGCCGCGCCGTGCGGTGCGGGAGGGCGCAGCTTCACGGCGGCCCCCCGCCGACTGGCGCGTCGAGGTCGACCGCTTCACGCGCCTCACCGCGCTCGCCGTGTACCTGCTGCAGGCGTGCCCGGGGGACGACGAGACGGTCCTCGACGCCCCCGACATCCTTGCCGCCCTGCGGATCGATCGCGAGACCCTGCGCGCCGACGTGCGCCTCCTGAACCTCGTCAACTTCGGCGCCGACGGCGCTCTGCTCTACGCCGAGTTCGAGGGACGCGACAAGCTGCGCGTCGTCGTGCGACCTGGCCGGGCCGGCGTTCGAGCGGCCCGCCCGGCTCGCCCCGCTGCAGGCCGACACACTGCTGCTGGCCGTCGACCTCGTCGGCGGCCAGCTCCCCACGGCGTCGGGCGAGGCCTTGGCCAGCGCCGCGGCCAAGCTCCGGGCCGCGCGCTCCGGCGGCACGCCGGTCCTGGCCAGCAGCGACCTGGTGCCGCCCGACGATCGCGTACTGGACGCCGTCAACACCGCCATCAAGGAGCGGCGGCTGCTGGCCATCGAGTACTGGGCCGAGGGGACGGACCGTGTCAGCGCCCGTACCGTGGAGCCGTACCTGCTCGTCCACAACCGCGGCGAGTGGTACTTCGTGTGCTGGTGCCGCACCGCGAGGGGAACCCGCGTCTTTCGCGTCTCGACCACGAAACGGGCCGAGCTGCTGGACGAGGTCTTCACTCCGCGCGACGACGTCGAGCTCGACCTCTACCGCCGCGAGGGCATCCCGACCTCGCACAGTTACGCCCCGGAGTCGGCCCTCGTCCGCTACAGCCCTCTGATCGGCCGCTGGATCGCCGAGCGCGGGCCGGTCGAGGAACTGCAAGATGGCTCCTGCCTCGCGGTGCAGCCGTACGTCGACGAGAGCTGGCTCGTCCACTACCTCCTGCGCTTCGCCGGCGAGGCGCTGCCGCTGCGGCCGCCGCACGCTGTCAGCGCCCTGGCGGCGACCATCGACCGCATGCTCGCGAGCTACCCGCCGGCATGAGCGACGTCGGCCACGCTCTCTATCAGGCCGCGTGGGTCTTCTACGCATTCGGCCCGCAGCTCGTCATCTGCATGGCGCTCGGGTACGCCACGGCCAGGCGCTCCGGCGGCAGCATGCTCAACTGGCTCGTGATCGGCTTCCTGGCCGCCGTCGTGCCCCTGGCAGGGGTGGTCGTCATGGCGGTCCTGTACTGGAGGGCCCGCTCCGGGCGCGGCCGGCGGCCGCCCCATCGGCGGGCCCGCCCTCCCCCTCGGCGGAGGCGGGTCCGCCGCAGGCGGCGGACGTAGACGTCTCGCCGTCGGACCCGACGACCTCTCCGGCCAGGCCCGGCGCCTCGTGAGCGGCGCCGGCGCGTGGGTCTTCTGCGGCCCGTCGCGCCTGCCCGTGCCGCGCGCGGACACGTATGTGCCGCCGGCCGAGATGAGGCCGGCGGCGGACGTCGACGCGGCCCTGGCGGAGGCGTTCGCCGAGCCGCTGGGAGCGCCCCCGCTCCACCGCCTGGCGCGAGGCGCCCGGGCCGTCGCCATCGCCGTGCCGGACTCCTCGCGGACGTGTCCGAGCCCGGCGGTGCTGCGCCGCCTCCTGGCTGAGCTCGAGTCGGCCGGCGTGTCCGACGAGAGCATCCGCGTCGTCGTCGGCTGCGGCCTGCACGCCCCCACCTCAGCCGCCGAGCGCGACGTGCTGGTCGGACGCGACGTCAGCAGCCGCCTCGAGGTCGTCGACGCCCACGGCCTCGAGTCACCCGTGACCGCCCTCGGCCGCACGTCGCTCGGCGTACCGGTCGAGATCGTGCGGCCGGTCGCCGACGCCGATCTCACGATCAGCGTCGGCGTCGTCGAGCCGCACCTCTACGCCGGCTTCTCGGGCGGCGTCAAGGGCGTGGCCATCGGCTGCGCCGGCCAAGCCACGATCGCCGCGACGCACACCCCGGCGTTCATCTCCCAAGGAGGCGTGGTCCTCGGCCAGCTGGAAGGCAACCCGTTTCGCGAGACACTGCTCGAGGTCGCCGCGCGCACGAGCCTGTGCTGGGCGGTGAACGTGGTGATGAACGAGCACGGGCAGGCCGCGACGCTCGCCGCCGGGGACCCCACGATCGTGCAGTCGGCGCTGGCGGCGCAGCACGGCCAAGCGTGGATGCGGCAGCTCGGCGCCCACGTACGACGTCGTCGTGGCCGGCGTGCACGCGCCGAAGAGCGACAACCTCTACCAGGCCTCCCGGGCCGCGACCTACATCGGTCTCGCCGCCCGGCCCGCGCTCGTCGACGACGGCCTGCTCGTCCTCTGCGCCGATCTGCCGGACCGTGCCGGCGACGGGCCCGCCGAACGCCACTTCCTGGAGCTCCTCGCCGCGGCGGCGTCGCCGGCCGAGCTCGTCGCCCGCGGCCTGCGCGGCCCCCTGGGTCCGGGCGGCCAGCGCTCGTTCGTCGTCGCCCGCGTGCTGCAGCGCTTCCGGCTGGCCGTCGTCGGAGCGCGCGACGCCGCCTTTCTCGCCCCGCTCGAGCGGCTTGGGATCACCGCGTTCGACTCCGTCGACGCGGCCGTCGCCGCCGCGGAGGCGCACCTGGGCCGCCGCGCCCGCGTGGCCGCGGTCGCCGACGCAATGACGACAGTCGTCCATGCAGGTTTCGCGCCGCGAAGCGATCGGGCAGAACCGCTCTAGGACGTCCACGGAGGTTGACGGGTGACCGGCGGCATACGCATCGGCCGGCTCTTCGGGATCGAGATCGCGATCCACCCGAGCTGGTTCATCATTCTCGCGCTGTTCGCGTTCACCCTCGCCAACGGCTTCTTCCCCCAGACCTACGGGGACTGGAGCCGGCTCACGTCGTGGGTGGTCGCCATCGTCGCCACGGTGCTGCTCTTCGTGACTGTCCTGGCCCACGAACTGGGCCATTCACTCGTCGCGCGATCGCAGGGCATCGGCGTCACGAGCATCACGCTCTTTCTCCTCGGTGGGGTGGCCAGCATCGAGAGGGAGGCGTCGACGCCGGGGCGCGAAGCGCTCATGGCCGGCGTGGGCCCACTCGTGAGCATGGTGATCGGCGTCGTCTGCTGGGGACTCTCCACCGTCCTGCCCGGCCCCGAGCAGGTCGTCGCCATCCTCTTCTACCTCGGCATCGCCAACGTCTCGCTGGCCATCTTCAACCTGCTGCCCGGCTTCCCGCTCGACGGAGGGCGCGTCCTGCGCGCCCTCCTGTGGTGGCGCAACCACAACTTCGAGCGCGCCACCAAGCAGGCGACCTACGTCGGACAGGCGTTCGGCGTCGGCCTCATCGTGCTGGGAGCCGTGCAGGTCCTGGCCGGCTCCGGGCTCGGCGGCCTCTGGATGGCGTTCGTCGGCTGGATCCTCATCCAGGCCGCGCGAGCCAGCGCCTCGCAGGCAGTGCTGCAGCACGAGCTCGCGAACGTCCCGACAGGCCGCATCATGACCCGGCCATCCGAGTGGGTCTCGCCCTACGTGACGCTCTCACACGCGGCCGAGGGGCACTTCACCGACTTTGACACACGCTGCCTCCCCGTGCGCCCGGAACGCGAAGGCCAGTCCTTCGACGGCCTCATCTGCGGCGCCGACCTCGCCAAGATGCCCCGCTACGAGTGGGACTCCGACCGCGTCCGCGACGTCATGGTGCCGGCGGAGAAGCTCCTCACCGTGACGCCGGAGACGCCCGCCGACGAGGCGCTGCGGCTGTTGACGAGAGACGACGTCGACCGCCTGGCGGTCGTCGACGCCGACGGCAACCTCGTCGGCTTCGTCGACGAGACGGCGATCGCCCGCTACGCGATGCTGCGCAAGTCGCAGGCCTCGGCGACCGCCGAGGCCTGAGCCGGAGCGACGCACAAGGGGGCTGACCCCAGCAGCGGCCCGCCGCCGACGCGCTCAGCCGGTCAGACGGCGCAGGGCCTTCTCAGAACGCAGCTCGCGCAGCGCGTCGCGGGCGACCCAGCGGGCGCTGCGCGCGGCCGGGTCCTTGCGGTCCGCGGCGGCCGCGACCTCGGCCTCAGCCAGGATGGCCTCGGCCGTCGCCACAGCTTCCTCGTGAAGACGCAGGTTGCGCTTGCCGATGTTGCGCAAGGCCCAGTTGACCGCCTTCTTCACGTACGGGCGGTCGTCGCCCGCCTCGCGCCGGACGAGCGCGAGGATCTCGAGAAAGCGCTCGTCGGGCGCCGCCTTGTCCTGGACGGCGAGCGCCGCCGCGGTGGCGAAGGCGGCGCGCTTGACCCACTCGCCGGGCGCCGCCGACCAGGTCTGCACCTGCTCGTAGGCCCACGGCGTCTTGTCGAAGAGATTCGACGTAACCTGGTCACAGACGTCCCACGAGTCGAACGCCGCCGCCCACGCCTCCATCTGCTCCCGCGTCACGGCGCGCGGGTCGTCGACCATGCTGGCCAGGATCCGCGCCTCGTGGTTCCCCGTGTCCCAGAGCGCCAGGGCGAGATGGTGATCCGTCCCCAGCGTCCGGGCCATGCGCCGCAGCTCGTACACCGAGACGCCGGCCGCATGCTCCACGTTGATGCCGTAGCGGCGCATGCCGGCGCGGTTCTCATCGCTCCCCTTGCTCACGATCTCGGCCATGACGGTGGTCAGCCGCTCCGGTGTGTCCATCCCCCTATCGTAGCAGCCCCGCTCGACGGGCCCGCGCCCTGACGCAGACCTGTTCGTCTGATACCGTGCGCGCATGCGGACACCACACCCCGACGCGGCTCCCGTGCCTCTTGTGATCGCCAACCCCAACGCCGGCCGCGGTCGCGCCGGCCGGGAGCTGAGCGAGCTGCGTGACCCTCTGCGCCGCGCGCTGGGCGAGGTCGACCTGGTGTGCACGAACGGGCCGGGCCACGCCACGCGGCTCGCGGCCGACGCCGTCCGCGAGCGCCGACCGCTCGTCGTCGGCGTCGGCGGCGACGGCACGCTGAGCGAGATCGTGAACGGCCTGCTGGGCGACGTCACGCCGCTCGCGGGGGGCGCGACGGCCCCGCCGCCCGCGTCCGCCCTCCCCAGGCTCGGCATCGTCGCCGCCGGCACCGGCAGCGACTTCGGCAAGGGCCTCGGGTTCCGCGGACGCGCCGAGGAGTACGTGGCGGCGCTCGCCGGCGGCGGCGACCGCCTCATCGACGCCGGCTGGGCGGCGTTCACGGACGCCGACGGACGTCCACGCCGGCGTCTGTGGATCAACGTCCTGTCGGGCGGCCTCGGCGGCCTCGTCGACCTGCACACCGCCCGTGCCCCCGCGTGGCTGCCGGGACCTGTGGCGTACGCTCAAGCCACCGTCCGCGCGATCGTCGCATGCCGGCGCGTGCCGCTCCGCTGCCGCGCCCTCCTGGCCGACGGCCGACTGGCGGAACGGACCCTCGACGCCTATGCGGTCGCCGTCTGCAACGGCACCACGTTCGGCGCCGGCATGCGCGTCGGCCCCATGGCGCGGCCGGATGACGGCCTGTTCGATGTCATCCTCTTCGAGAAGGTCAGCAAGCTGCGCCTGGTCGCGCGCCTGCACACCATCTACACGGGCAGACACCTGCGGGAGCGTGGTGTGAGCCATTTCGCCTGCCGCTGGCTCTCCCTCGCGGCCGCTGGAGCCGCTGCCTCATGCCGTTCGCCCGACCGGCGACAGCCCCGCCGGCCACCCGGCCCAGAGCTCCGCCTCCGGCATGGTGTCGCCGGGCCGCTTCGCCCTGGACATCGACGGCGACGCGCTCGGCGACGTACCCCTCGAGGTGGGGGTGCTCCCGCAGGCCCTGCGGGTCTGCGCGCCAACGGGTCAGTAGCTGGGCCGACGGGCCGGCAGAGCCGCCGGTCGGCGAGCGCCGGCGCTCAACGTCCACCCTCGTCACCCTCGCGCCCGGATCTCGTGGCTGCTACCGTCCGGCGGACGCCGGTCACGCCCGGCGACCGCGCCGATGCCGTCTACTCAGCCGCCACAGACCGCCGCCGTCTCCACGCCGCTCCCTGCGAGCGTCCTTCGATTCGACGTCCCCAGCGCCCGCGCCCTTCACAAGGGCTACCTTGGCCTCAACCCGGGCGTTCGCGTGTGGCAGGGGCGCTCCTGGACCCTCACGGGCGGCGTCCCCCGCCAAGGTCTTCTCGAGCGCCTCGGTGGCCTCTCCCGACGCGCCGGCGCCGCGAGCACGCTCTGGTTCTGGGAACGAGACGAGGACGCACTGCGCGCCCAGGCCGGCGACGTGCTCCTCCGCTTCGTACACCCGCTCGTGGCCGACGGCAGGCCATACTGCGTCGGCTTCCCCTTCCCAGCCGGCTTCCTCGAGCCGAGACCCCTGACCCTCTCAGAGCGCGCCGATCTCGACCTCGAAGACATCGGTGCGCTGCTCGAGGCGGGAGCGCATCCCGGGCCGCCGGCGCCCTCCGCGCAGGCTCCCGCCTCATCCGCACACGCCGGCCTCGACGCAGCGCAGCGCGCCGCCGTCCGGCACGGCCCGGGGGCGGCGCGCGTGCTGGCGGCGGCCGGATCCGGCAAGACCCGTACGCTCGTCGCGCGCGTCGCCGAGCTGGTGGCCCGCGGGGTCGAACCGGGTCACATCCTGCTCCTCGCCTTCAACACCAAGGCCGCCGAGCAGCTCGAGGAGCGCCTTGAGGAGCAGGGCATCGCCACGACGCGCCACATCGAGCTCGGCGGGACTGCCACAGCAGTCCACTGCGCGACGTTCAACGCGTTCGGCGCCCGCTACCAGCGCGACGTCGCGCGGCAGCGAGTGCAGGTCGACGCCGGCGGCAGCTACGGACGGGCGCTCATGCGCCAGGCTCTGGACGAGGCCGGCCACGGGCTCCCGTTCCTCAAGCCCGCCCGCGGCGCCGATCCCGTCGGAGCGCTGTTCGCCGTGCTGGCGCGGGTCCGCGCGGGTCTCGAGCCCCCTGAGAGCATCACCGTCCCCGTCCTGTCCACCGGCGACAGGCCCGTCGTGCCGGTGCCGTTTGCCGCTGTCCACGCTCGGTACTCCCACCTCCAGTCCCTGAGCGGGCGGCAGTCATTCGACGACCAGATCTACTTCACGATCGTCGATCTGCTGGCGGCGCCGGCGCGCCGCCGCGCCGTCCAGCGGCTCTACCGCCACGTCCTCGTCGACGAGTTCCAGGACCTCAACCCCGCGCAGCTCGCCCTGATCGACGTGCTGTCGCGGCCCTCTCGCGACCTCTTCGTGGCCGGCGACGACGACCAGCTCATCTACGGCTGGCGATTCGCCGACCCCGCCGCCATTCTCGGGTTCCACGAGCGTGTGCCGCCGGCGCCGCTCTCGGCCACCTACGCGCTGACCACGAACTACCGCTGTTCTCGCGCCGTCGTCCGCGCCGCCGCCCGCCTCGTGGCCAACAACAGCCGGCGCGAGCCCAAGGTCATGACGGCGCGCGAAGGCGCCCAGGAGGGAGCGGTGCTCTTCGCCGCCGCTCCCTCCTGGGCGGAGCGCGGCAAGGCGGTCTGCGCCTTCCTGCGCGCCGAGCGGGCGCGTCTGGGCTGCGCCTGGAGCGAGCTGGCCGTGCTCGGCCGGTATCGCTCGCAGCTGTTCGCCGTCGCCCTCACCCTCGACGCCGAGGGCGTGCCGCGTACCCCCCGCCTCGGCTGCCGGCTCTTCACCCACCCCGCCGCTCGCCTCGTGAGGGCCTGTCTCGCCCTCACCGCCGAGCCGGCCCCCGCCCACGACGCAGCGCGGGGCCTCCTCCTGAGGCTGCTGCAGTCAGGCCCTTGCGCGCCCGGCTGGATGAGGTCGTCGAGTCGCTTCACGCCCGGCTCGGCGTCGCAGCACCCCTGCTCCGAGGGGTGACGACCAGTCCCGACCCGCCGCCGAAGGTCGCCGCCGCCGAGCTCCTCGGCGCCGTCATCGAGGGCTTCGACCTTGTTCAGCACTGGCGGACCGCCGCCCACAGCCCCGCGTCCGCCGGCGGAGCCGGCGAAACCGGCGCCAGGCGACAGGGGAGCGACGACGGCGGTCCCTTCCAGGTCCTTGACGCTCTTGCGGTGCTGGCCGAGGCGTACCCCGACCCCACGGCGTTCCTGGTCGCCTGGGACCGCCTCAAAGAGGATGAGGAGGCGGCCGGCGGCCCGCCGACCACGCGGAACTCGCCCGCCGGCGCCGCCGCGGACGACCGCGTCGACCTCGCCACGATCCACGCCGCGAAAGGCCGCGAGTACGCCGCGGTCGCGATTCCCGACTACGACTGCGACGTGTCGTTCTGGAGCCCGGCCGAGATCGAGGAGGAGCGCCGGGTCCTGTACGTGGGGGTCACCAGAGCGCGCGACGCTGTCCTGCTCACGCTCGACAGCTCACGACCCTACGTCCACCCCTTCCTGCGCGAGCTCGTCGCGCCTCCCGAACCCACGGAGCGAGCCACCCTCGCCGACCGACTGTCCGGCGAGCACGACGACGACACTCGACGACGCTTGCGGCGGCGCCTCGCCGAGATCGAGGTCCTCTATCCCGAATGAGATCGCCGACCCGGATCGCCCGGCGCTCAGGACCCGAGCGTCGGCACGCCGGGCTTCCAGTCGACCGGGCATAGCTCGCCGGTCTGCAGCGCCTGCAGCACGCGCAGGGTCTCGTCCATGTTGCGGCCGACGTTGTTGTCGTGCACGACCGTGTAGCGGAGCACGCCCTCCGGGTCGACGACGAACGTGCCGCGCAGCGAGTGGCCCTGCTGCTCCAGCAGCACGCCGTACTCACGCGTCACGTCGCGGGTCATGTCGCTGAGCAGCGGATAGCCCAGGTTGCCGAGTTCCTTCTCTGTCCACGCCAGGTGGCTGTACTTGCTGTCCACGCTGCACCCCAGCACCTGTGCGTCCAGGTCCTCGAACTCACTCAGCCGAGCGGAGAATCCGCGGATCTCGGTTGGGCAGACAAACGTGAAGTCGAGGGGGTAGAAGAAGAGGACGACCCAATTGCCGAGATAATCGCTGAGCTTGACTTCGACGAACTTGCCGTCGAGCACGCCCTCGAGGGCGAAGTCCGGGGCCTTCTGTCCGACCTGAGTCATTGTCGCACCCTCCCTTTCGAGACATCCATGCCAGCCAGAAGCGGGCGCCATCCGGCGTACGACGACGCGAGACAGCCCTACTGGTGTCAATGATTGCCAGAGAGGATGCTTCCGCAACATGGGGCGGTGAGCCGCTGAGCCCCGGTGCTGCCGGGGCGCCGGCAGAGACCGGACACGCAGTTGGAGCGGCCTCCAGAGGCCGCAGAACGTGAGACGGGGCCGCGTGCACCCCGGCCCCGTCTCTCCCCCCCAGCTATGACTCGGGCGCTATCCTATCCCATGGGAGCCAGCTCTGCACAAGGGCCATCGGGCAGATGAGCAATGGACCGGCAACGCGAACGCGGAGACGCATACCACCATGAAAGTGGGGGCGGCGAACACTGATCGCCGCCCCCGTCGACACGGCACGATAGCCGCATCCCGACGTCACCCCGGCACAACAAGCACAGGAATCGGCGAGTTCTTCACGACCTTCTCCACGATGCTGCCGCCGCCCAACAGACCGGCGATGAATCCAATGCCCCGGCCACCCATGACGAGCACGTCCGCGCCCTTGTCCTTGGCGAAAGAGACGATCTTCGCAGCCTCGCTGCCGTACTCGATGGCGACCTCTACCGGCACCTCAACCTTGGCCGCGTACCGCGCCTTCAACTTCCCCTCCAGTGCAGCGACGTCGAAGGCAGCCGTCCCCAACGGCCTTGTCGTGCCGAGACCGAGAGCCATCTGCCCGTAGTCATACGCATCAGGCACGACATGCAGCACCGTCAACGCTGCCCCGCCCTCCGCCATGGCTGCCGCCACCTCGAACGCCTTGTCGGCGTGGTCCGAGAAGTCGGAACACACAACGATGTTCTTGAAACTGGCCATCTCTCCCCTCCCGTCACACTCACACGATACTGGACACATGGTTCCGCTACCCGCCTGGCGGGAGTTCCATGCCGTTTGCGCCCAGAGGGTCGGAGGGTAGGCCGCGGCAGAAGGAAGGCGCCAAACGAGAGCGGCGCCGCGATCCGATGGATCGCGGCGCCGCTCGACGGTCAGATGCCGTCGCTCTCACTCACTCCGTCACAGTCGCTCCGCAGCTCACGGAGTCGACAGGTCCATGGACTCGACCTTGTCGTCCACGAAGTTGATGTAGAGCCGGTTGACGGTCCAGTCGGCCGTGCCTTCTTCGCCAAACGGCACGTAGTACTTGTAGACCCGCTTGCCGTCGATGTCCTGGATGGTCGCCGGGAAGTCAAGAATGCCCTTGACTTCCTCGGTAGTCATGCCAACTTCAATCTTGTTGTAGTCGGCGGGCAGGTCGGCGGCATTCGCTGGGGCGACCACCGGAGTCTTCAGCTCCGTGAACCCGGGGCCACCGGTGCCATACGGATACGTCTTGCCGCATCCGGCGGCGAACAGCACCATCACACCCAGCACAACCAGCAGGCCGATTACGAGAATCGCTCCGCTCTTCTTCTTCATAGTATCCTTCTCCTCTTCCCCCATTAGTCGGTCCGTCTGCACCCTTCTGCGGCCGTCGTGCACCGCTTGGACCGCGTAGGACCGGCTACGGCACCAGCAAGACCGGGACGTCGGCGTTCTTGACGACCTCGTCGGCGACGCTGCCGCCGCCCATCAGGCCCTCGAGGAACCCGACACCCCGCGCCCCCAGCACGATCATGTCGACGCGTTCGGACTTGGCCGGCTCGAGGATACGTTCAACCTCTGAGCCGTACTTGATCACCGGCTTGACCGGAGCGCCGCAGGTGGAGGCATGGGACTGCGCGATGCGTTCGTTCTTCTTCAACTCCGTCATCGCTTTCCTCCTCTACAGTCCATCCCGAAGCACCCAACGGGCGCTCCTCACCCCTGTTCCTGGAACCCGGGCCGACACGAATGACGGCACCGCAGCCAACGATCGCCTCGTCCGTTCGGGCTTGCCTTAGAATCCGCCCACGTAGACAACCACGATTGCGATTGCGACGACGACATTGATAAAGAAGATCGTCTTCGCGAGCATGGGTCATCACCACCCCTTCATGTGCACATATCGGCTTCCTACCGACCAGACTCCGTCGAGGCAGTTCTGCTCGGTCTGAGAACTCGGCGTAGCTATCTTGATGTCGCCGCTGGCAACAGCCCCGCGGTACTGCATCTGTGAGACGAACACGACGATGAGACAGAACCAGAGAGCGCCCATCGCCAACCGGCCCATCTTGCGCGCCTCAGTGCGCGCCTCAGGAGCCCGAACAGTCCTTGCCATACCCCACGCCAGCCCCGCGATCATGCACGGCGGCATGCTCAGCTTGACTGCCAGCAGTATGGACGCCGGAGAGTAGAAGCACAGCACCAGGGTGACGGCCGACCAGGCAATCGCCAGAACCGCCGTCCACTTGGCAATGGACAGGCGGCTGTCCTGGAAACGTATAACCGCCCGTTCAATCGACGAAGCCATACCTCAGAACCTCTCTCACCGTAGGAACGAGAGCGGAGGGCGGTAGTTGCCCTTCCACTTCTTGTAGACGTAGTCGGCGTTGCCCTTGCTGGCCTTGGCCGTGGCCACGACGTCGGCGGTGGCGCTCAATGAATCCTGCGTCACCGGCGCGCCGTCGCCGAAGGTTGCGAGCATCTGGGACGCGAGGGCATTTGAGTCCTCCTTTGCGTACCAGCTGTACACCAGCAGGCTTGCCGTGTCGTCGCGCTGTTCCGACAGCATGACCTGTCCCTGGGGATCTTTGGGACCGGGCCAGGTGGGCAGGTAGGCGGGCGGCGGCTCCATGAAGCGGATCTTGTACATGAAGCGTCGGTAGATGGGCTGTTGCATGCCCTCGACCCAGTACCGCTGGTTGATCTCAAGCAGCTTGGTGCTCTGCTTGAGGATCTCCGCCAGCTGCTCCTCGTCCGCAGGGTCCTTGACCAGCATGTCGTACGCCTGGAGCAACTTCTGCTCCGCAGGTTGTGCCTTCTTCTGGTAGCTGTGGAGCTCTTTCTCTGAAGGCACCAGCATCGTGAGCTGGCTGACCCACGGCCAGAACGCCCAAATGGCGACGAACACGGCAACCGCCGCTACGAGAACCCGTATGAGCCACTTCCTCACCAAGACTGTCTCAATCCCTTCTCACAGTGCAGCACACAGCAGCCGCGGCTCAGCCGCCGACGCCTCTTCCACCCGTGAAGTCGATGATGACGACCGCCCACGAGTAGATCGCCGAGGCCATGATCCAGAAGTACGTGATCGCGTGGTTGAGCTGGAACTGCGTCCGTCCGATGTACCCGTCGACGAACCAGCACCACAGACAGGCGAAGATGAGGAAGCCGCAGTGGACGTACGCTCCACCGTCCCACCACCAGTCTTCCTTGTCGACATGCATGTACTTCTTCCAGTTGCCCGTCTCGTCGTAGTTGCGCATCGACTCGAGCAGAGCGTCGTGGTCAATGTCTGCCTTGTGCTGGATATCGTGACGAACTGTCTCGTCAGCCATGTCAGGTTCCCTCCCCTCTCAGACGTGAGTGTCGGAGTAGTCGTACCCGGCCTCGTTCAGCGAGCGGAAGTCGAACGGCTCGGGCTTGGCCAGCGTCCATGGAACGGCGATGACGGCCGACACACCCATGACGATGATGTTGGCCCAGACGACGCCCCACAACATGTCGAAGTCCGCGATGAAGATCCAGTAGCCGCTGCCGACGATGGCGCCGACGATGGTTCCCCAGAAGACGCCGGCGCGGTTCGTATTGCGGTGGAAGAGGGCCATCCACATGGGTATGACGGCCGACGAGAAGAACACACCCATGGCCTGGTACATGCCGGAGAAGCTGAAGCCGATCGCCCGCCACCAGAACGCGATCAAGATGAGGGCGACGGCGATCACGTAGAGCATGATGCGGTTCACCGCGAGGATCTGCTTGCCGGTCGCGTTGGGCCGCAGCCAGCCCTTGTAGATGTCGTTGGCGACGACGGCGGCGGTGGAGAGGATCTCGCCGGCGCCGGTGCTGATGGTCGCGCCGGTCAGGGTGATAACGAAGGCGGCGAGACCGAGGTAGCCGAGAGTCATGAACGACATCATCGGCGCGACGGCGGCCGCCTCAGTAAACGTCGACGCAACGTTGTTGACCGGGGAGATGTAGGTCTCGCCGACGACCAGGCCCTTGGAGAGGCCGCCGAGGCCGAGAGCGGTGGTCATGGAGAGCGGGACGGGGTACCAGCCCCACGCCGCCGTCCAGAACGACTTGAACAGGTTTCTCGGGTTGTCGGAGCCGATGCCGCGCGACCAGTACGTCTGGTTGCATTCGACGGCGCCGAGGTTGCCGACGGTGTTGACGATCAGGAAGCCCAGACCGGCCGCGTTAACCCAGCTGAGGCCGTCCCACTGGGACTTCCACACATCCACACCCTCGCCCGGCTGTAGCTCGGGGTGGGCGATCATCACGTTGAAGAGACCGTCGTAGTAGCCGCCCATGCCGACACCGGCGCCGATGCCCCAGAACACCGACGTTGTGAGGGTGCCGATGCAGATGAACATGACCAGGGCCATGATGGTGTCGGCGAAGATGCTGGCCCAGAGGCCGGCGACCGCGACGTACGACACGAAGATCGCCATCATGACGATGCACATGTAGTAGAAGTTCGCCCCCGTGAACTGCACCAGCATGATGGCGCCGCCGGTGACCAGCATGAGGGTGACCCAGCCGCAGACGATGATGGTGATGATCGCCTGCAGGACCTGGTTCTTGCGGTCCAGCCGGAACCGCATGTACTCCGGGTACGACCGGTGCTCGGGCATGTCCAGACGGGCCCGGCGGCAGACGTACGCCATCAGCGGCAGCGGGATCGTGGCGCCAAGGCCATACCACCAACCACCGGTCAGACCGTACGAGTAACCGGTCCAGGAGCTCATCATGAGCGTCGCCGCCCAGATCCACGTCGCGATGATCGAGTTGTGGATCATGCCGTGGCCGATGTTGCGGCCCCCGGCGATGAACGAGTCTGCTGTCTTACCCTTCGTGCGCCCGAGGAGGACTACCATCAGGGTGTAGATGACCGCCTGGCCGAACATGATCGCGTAGCCCGACCACCCCGGCAGAGGCGTTGTTACCTCGGCTGCAAAAAGCAACATACTTACCCCCCCTTCTTGCTTTCCAACTTCACTTCAAGCTCCACGCTCGAGCCTGATGTACATGCTCCCGGTGTGTGACAAGTGTGCGGCCCCTCGAGCTCGCGCTCGCGTGCAACTCCCCCAGGTTCCGCCCTCTCATGCCCCGTGATCAGCCTCCCGATCAGGTCACCCTTGGAGCGAAGGGTCGGGGGGGCGCGAGCCCCCCCTCTCCTTCATCTTCAGTGTCTTACTTCGTGATGATGGTCCCGCACTTGCCGTCGAGCGCGTCCACGGCCTTGTCCAGCGAGGTGATGATCGACTTCGCGCCACCCCAATCAAGGAACTTCATGGCCGAGGCGACCTTGGGGCCCATGCTGCCGGCGAGGAAGTGACCCTCGGAGGCGTACTGCTTCATGTCCGCCAGCTTGACTTCGCCCAGAGGCTGCGCGTTGTCCTTGCCGTAGTTGAGAATCGCGTTCTCGACGTCGGTCAGGACCATGAACACGTCGGCCTTGACACCCTCGGCGAGGACTTCACCAGCGCGGTCCTTGTCGATGACGGCCTCGAGGCCCTTGTAGTTGCCATCGGCGTCTTCCATGACGGGAATGCCGCCGCCGCCGGACGCGATCGTGATGATGCCCGCATCGAGCATCTTGTTGATCGCCCGGAGTTCGGCATTGGCGCTCGGGATCGGGGACGGCACCGTGCGGCGCCAGCCCTTGTCCGTCGGCAGCACCAGGTTCGGCTTCACGTGCTTGAGCACGTAGTCGGGGTGCACTGCCTTGAGGGCCTTGGCCTCTTCCTCGGTGAAGAAGTTGCCGACCGGCTTGGAGGCGTTCTCGCCCACGAACTCGGGATCGGCCGGGTCCACGACGACCTGGTTGACGACGGCGATGACATCCATGTCGAGGCCGTGCGCCTTCAGGTGCTTCTGCAGCGTGTTCATCATCATGTAGCCGATCTGGCCCTGGGTCATCGCGCCGACGATGTCGAGCGGCTGCGCGGGGACCTTCTCCTTACCGGCTACCTGCTGCACGTCAAGGTTGCCCGACTGCGGGCCGTTGCCGTGCGTGACGACGAGGCTGTCGCCGTCCTTGAACTCGCTCACGATCTTGGCGAGCGCCTCGGCGGTGGTGTCGCAATTCGCGAACTGCTCCTCCGCTGTGCCCGCCTCGTGGGCCTGCTTGATGGCGTTGCCGCCAAGAGCTACGACTACTCTCACTTGGTTCCTCCGACTACAGACTGGTTGTCAGGCCCTGGCGCCCGGCTTGAGAAGCTCGACCATCACGCCCTTCTGCAGGTGGTAACGGTTCTCAGCCTGAGCCGACACGATGCACTGCGGGCTCGAGGTGGCATCCTCGGTGATCTCAAAGCCGCGGTACATCGGCTGGCAGTGCATTGCCACGGCGTTCGGGGCGAGCTTGAGGAGCTCGGCGTTGACCTGGTAAGGCAGGAAGATCTCGCGGATCTCGTTTGCCTTCTCCTTCTCGGCCGGCACGTCGTAGGCGATCCAGCTGTCGGTGTAGATGACGTCGGCGTCCTTGGCGGCCGCGATCGGGTCGTTCGTGAACGTGATCGTGGCACCGGTCTGCGCGGCGCGCTTGTGGGCCTCGTCGACCCACCTCTGGTCCGGCATGCCGAAGTTCAGGTCCTGAAGGAGCTGGTGCTTCGAGTAGTCCGGAGTCGCGAGGACGAAGTTCATGCCGACGCTCGCGGCGGCGATGAGCCAGTCCTGGCAGGTGTTGCCCGTGCCTTCGCCCATGTAGGCGACCTTGAGACCCTCGAGCTTGCCCTTGTGCTCGAGGACGGTGAAGAGGTCGGTGAGCTGCTGGACGGGGTGAGCCATGTCGCTCATGCCGTTGATGAGCGGGATGCTCATCGCGGCGCCGAGCTTGGTGATGGTGTCATGGCTGTAGGTGCGGGCCATGACGAGGTCGCACATGCTCTCGAGCACGTTGGCCTGGTCGCGGACATCTTCCTTGAAGATGATGTCAGCGGCCGTCGGCGGGTACGCCTTCAGCGTGATGACGCCGCCGCCGAGGGCCTGGAAGCCGGTCTCGAAGGAGACGCGGGTGCGCAGCGAGGGGCGCTCCCACACGGTCGCAAGGACCTGGTTGTTCTGGAAGAAGGTCGGCTTGTAGCCGTCCTTCAGCATGAAGTCCTTGATGATCGTCGCGGTCGAGAAATACTTCCAGATATCGTCGATTGAAACACTGTGCATCGACTCGAGTGTCTTCTGCGCCATGCTGCAGTACCTCCTTGGTGAGACCTGTCGTTGGTTTTCCATACTCCTGCTGTTGGATCACAACCCCTTCGCCCGCGGGCCGAAGCCCGCGGGCGAAGGGTGCAGTAGGCGTTTCTTACTTGACGGCGTCCTTGTAGTAGTCGCCCCAGAAGCGGTCCATCGACTCGCGCATGACGCCACGGGACTTGTACATATCCCAGCTCGGGTCTTCCGCGATCTGCGGATGACGCGGGAAGGTGATGTCGCGCTTGAAGTACTCGAAGAGGCCGCCCTTGAAGCTGTTCAGGCCGTTGTGGGTCGGCATCGACTGGCGGTAGTGGCGGACGGCGCCGATGTCGAGCGTCGTCTGCATCGTGGCCTCGACGGCGGCCTTCGGGCAGGCGCAGAGGAGGCGACCCTCGAAGTCGCAGATGAGGGCGCCGCCCTGCATGCCGTACGGCGGCATCTGGATCGGGCTCCAGCCCGAGTGCGGGGCCACGGTGTAGCACATGTTGTAGATGCTGCACATGCGGTTCTGCAGCTCGTAGTACTCAAGCGGCTCGATGACCCAGGGGTCCATGAGCAGCTCGGGGTGATAGATGCACTCGGCGCCGTTGAAGGCCAGCTGGCGGCCGCCCTCCGGGGTCATGCCGTCGTTGCAGATCATGGAGCCCCAGTTGCCGATGTTGGTCTTGGCGACCGGGTAGTAGGGATACTTCTCGAGGTCCCAGCCGATATCGATCAGGTCGTAGGGGCTCGGCCAGTACTCATCGGGGATCCAGGGGTTGCACTTGTGGTAGCGCAGGACGACCTCGCCCTTGTCATCCTGGATGATGGTGGTGTCGAAGGAGGTCTTGGGGAACTCCGGCACGGTCGAGCCCATGCCGTACATGACGTAGGTGTTGTACTCCTTGCACCAGCTGCCGATCTCCTCGGTGATCGCGCCGGGGACCTCCTCGGAGGCCTTCAGGGCCTCTTCCATCGAGCCGGCCGGGTAACCGTTGGCCGCGTACTCGGGATAGGCGATCACCTTGATCTGCTTCGAGTACCCGGAGCAGGAGGCGTCTTCGCAGTAGCTGTACTGCTCGTAGGTGTAGCCGAAGTAGTCCTTCATCCGCTTGAGGTTACGCTTGGTAGCCTCAGGGCCGACGTGCAGCTCGACCGGGCTGTACTGGATACCGCATACCATATAGCGATCGATCAGGTCACCCATGTTCGCTCCTACTTGTGGTCTGTTACAGGTCGTGGCGAAGGACATGACCAATCCTCCGCCGGATGCACCCACTACCCTCGACTACAGCTTCGTGTGACGACCACCCCCCTCCCTCGGGAAGAGACAGTCCGACTCGGCGCGAGGAGCCGCCGGTCCGGGATTGCCGCCGACTACCAGTGAGCGACACGACCAGACGATCGGGCGCGGAGGCGCCGCTGCAAGCCGTACCGCCGGCGGGACGAACTGGACGCGCGAGCGCTCTCGTGGGGGGTCAGCGCTCGCAGACAAGACGAGGAAGGAGGCACGGGAGGTCGGCTGCACGGCCGTCGCGATGCTGCCTGGCGAGGCTACATCCGTCGGCGCTGATGAAGGGGCCGAGCTGGCTGCCATCGAATCGCGGGACCACCAGGTCGAGGTGACCTGCCCGAACCCAGCGAACGATGAGCGGCCTGCGCAGACCTGTTCCCCCCCACGCGCAAGCCGTGCAATGACGAGCCGTGTCATGGTGCGTATCCTTCTACATTTCCTAGGAAAAGGCAAGACGCGCCTTAAGGACGGGACGGGCGTAGACGGCCGGCCGGCGGTCTCTGAGAACGGGCACCTGAGCACGGCGACGCTGCGCCTCGGCGAGGTCGATGTCGGCCACGACGACGCCGTCGCCGGCCGCCAGCTCGGCCAGCACAACGCCCCACGGATCGACGATCGTGCTGTGCCCGAACATGGGCCAGGCCGCCCCGGGACCGTGCTGCGCGGGGGCGACGACGAAGGCGCCGTTCTCGACGGCCCGGGCGCGCAGGAGCACTTCCCAGTGCGCGCGCCCGGTCGCCTCGGCGAACGCCGACGGGACGGCCATGACCGTGGCCTGCGCCAGGGCGAGCGCCCGGTAGACCTCCGGGAACCGCAGGTCGTAGCAGATGGACATGCCGAGCGTGAAGCCCGGCAGCTCGACGGCGACGAGCTCGTCGCCGGGGACGGTCGCGCTCGACTCGCTCTCGCTCAGGTCGTCGCCGACGGCGACGTCGAAGAGGTGCACCTTGCGGTAGACCGCGCGGAGCCCGCCGGCGGCGTCGACGACGTAGCTGGAGTTGAAGAAGCGAGGAGCTGCCGAGCCCGCGCCGAACTCGTCCGACGCGAACGGAGCCGAGGCGGGGATCTCCGGGGCGGGCTCGATGAGCGACCCCCCATGGATGATCACGCCGTGCTCGCGAGCCTTCGCCGCCACGAGCCGCGACGTAGGCCCCGGGATCGGCTCGGCGATGGCGGCGTAGCCAGAGGCCGGACCGACGTACGTCATCCACTCCGGCAGAACGATGAGCTCGGCGCCCTCGGCGGCGGCCTCGTCGATCAGCCCCAGGGCGAGCTCGACGTTACGGTCCTTGCAGGTACCGGCATGGAGCTGCACGGCGGCTACACGCATGCCGCAGACCTCCTGATGGTGAACTTGGGCTACACGCGAGCCGCCCCCAGCCCGCGATGCGCAGCGCGCATGCTGCACTGACTCAGCGTAGCGCGGGACCTCGGGTTGTCAATGGAGCGAGTGTTGCCCGCCCCCGACAAGGACGTTGGCGCGGTCTACCACCCCAGCACGTAGGCGAAGACCAGCGGTGCGACGATCGTCGCGTCGGACTCGATGATGAAGCGCGGCGTGTCCGGCGAGAGCTTGCCCCACGTGATCTTCTCGTTCGGCACAGCGCCCGAGTACGAGCCGTAGCTCGTCGTCGAGTCCGAGATCTGGCAGAAGTACCCCCAGAGCGGCGTCGGCCGCTGCAGGTCCTGCTCGAGCATCGGGACCACGCAGATCGGGAAGTCGCCGGCGATGCCGCCGCCGATCTGGAAGAAACCGATGGAGCTCGTCGCCGATGTCTCCGTGTACCACTCGGCCAGGCGCATCATCGTCTCGATCCCGTGCTGGACGACGTCGACGCGCTTGAGGCGCCCATCGATGTTGGCCGCGGCGTACATGTTGCCGAGCGTCGAATCCTCCCACCCGGGCGTGAAGATCGGCAGGTCCTTCTCCATGGCCGCGATCATCCACGAGTCCCTGGGATCGATCTGGTAGTGGTCGGCGAGCGCGCCGGTACGCAGGAGCTGCCAGAGGTAGTAGTGCGGCGGATGTGACTCACCGGCCTCGTCGGCCTTCTTCCACTCCTTGTTGATCGCGGTCTCGATGCGGCGCATCGCCTCGTCCTCGGGGATGCACGTGTCGGTGACACGATTCATGCCGCGGTCGTGCAGCGCGACCTCTTCGGCGGCCGAGAGCGCCCGCCAGTCGGGGATGCGCTGATAGAACTCGTGCGCGACCAGATTGAAGATGTCCTCCTCCAGGTTCGCGCCCGTGCAGGTGATGGCGTGGATCTTGTCCTGCCTGATCATCTCCGCCAGCGACTTGCCCAGTTCGGCCGTCGACATCGCCCCGGCGATCGTGACGAACATCTCGCCGCCCGTGGCCAGGTGATCCTCCCAGGCCCGCGACGCGTCGATCACGGTGGCCGCATTGAAGTGCTTGTAGTGCTCCAGCATGAACTCTGTGATTGGTCCTCGTGTCATCTCTCTGCCCTGCTCCTCGTCGGTCGCGCCCCCCGGGACGCGATCTTGCCGCCGCTTCATCTCAGGTAGGTGTACGCCTTGAGGCACTCCTCGTAGAAGTCGACCAGCCGCACGCCCCCGCGCGGGTTGATCGCGCCCTCCGCCACCCGCTTGTCGACGTGCTTCTTGACCGTGTACGCCATCGCCTCGGGGTTGTACTGCATGGCGCCCAGCACGTCGGCCGCCTTCGATCCCTTGATCACTTCCTCGACGTAGAAGTTGGTGGGGTCGTCCTCGTCGCAGAACACATGCACCTCGTTGACGCGCCCAAAGAGGTTGTGGAAGTCGCCGATGACGTCCTGGTACGCCCCTGTGAGGAAGAGACCGATGTAGTACTTCTCCCCGGGCTGGAGTTTGTGGAGCGGCAGCAGCGACCGTTCCTCGTTGATGTCGATGAAGGTGTCGATCTTGCCGTCGGAGTCGCAGGTGATGTCGACGATCGTCCCGAACACGTCGGGCTCGACGTTGAGCTTCTGGATCGGCACGACCGGCAGCAGCTGCCCGATCGCCCACGAGTCCGGGGCCGACTGGAACACCGAGAAGTTGCAGAGAAACTGGAGGGCGACGTCCCCGTCGATGTCGTAGAGGTTGTCGGGGATGAACTTCATGCTCGGCAGCATGGCGGCGATCGCCTTGGAGACGCGCCAGAAGAGCGTCTCGATCACCGCCCGCTGCTCGAGGCTGAGCATGCCGAGACGGAAGGCGTTGCGGCACTCGCGCTTGATGTCGAGCGCGTCGTTGTACATCTCCTGCGCGTTCTCGTGCGTGAGCAGATCCAGCACCTCGCGCATGTTGGCGATCATCACAGTGGCGTTGGTCCCGTCGACCTCGTAGTCCGTGTACGCGCGCTCGATGGTGTCGATGACGTTGGTGATCAAGCAGGAGTGACGGGCTGAGACGGCCCGGCCGGACTCGGACACGATGTCCGGGTGGTGGACCTGCTCGGCGTCGCAGACCTCCTTGGTGATGTAGACGACGTCCGCCGCGTAGTCGCGCAGCCGGTAGTTGACCGAGGAGTTGGAGGTCGACTGGGAGCCGTCGTAATCGACGCCCAGGCCGCCGCCGACATCGAAGTACTCGAGCGGGGCGCCGAGCTGCACGAGCTTGGCGTAGATGCGCGCGCCCTCGCGCACCGCCTCCTTGATCGTCCTGATGTCCGTGACCTGCGACCCGATGTGGAAGTGGAACAGCTTGAGGCAGTCCAGACGCCCCTCGCGCCTGAGCATATCGACCACCTGGAGAATCTCGGCGATGGTCAGGCCGAACTTGGCCTTCTCCCCGCCCGAGTCGCTCCACTTCCCCGAGCCTTCGGCCGTCATCTTGGCGCGGACGCCGATCAGGGGCTGCACGTCCATCTCGGCGGCGAGCCGCAGCAGCGTGCGCAGCTCGTAGAACTGCTCGACCACGACGATCGCCTTGCGGCCGAGCGTGCGGCCGAGCAGCGCGAGGCGCAGGTAGTCCTCGTCCTTGAAGCCGTTCAAGACGGTGAGCGCATCGAGGTTGTCGTTCATCGCCAGCGCCGCCAGCAGCTCCGGTTTGGAGCCGGCCTCAAGCCCGTAGTCGAAGGGCGCGCCGGCGTCGAGGATCTCCTCCGTCACCTCGCGCATCTGGTTGACCTTGACCGGGAAGACGCCGACGTACTTGCCCTGGTACTCGGCCTCCTCGATGGTCTCCTGGAACGTCTCGTTGAGCGTGCGCACGGCAGAGCGAAGGATGTCCCCGAAACGCACCACCACCGGGAAGCCGATGCCCTGCGTCTCGACTTCCGCTATCACGTCGGCGATGTCGATGCGGGGCCCGTCGGGACTGCGATCCGGAAGGACGCAGAGGTGACCCTCGTCGTTGATGTCGAAGTAGCCGTCGCCCCAGCGGCTGATGTAGTAGACGCCGTCGGCCTCTTCCTTGGACCAGGGCCGCCCAGCCCCGGGCTCGGTCATCCGCGGTCACCCCACGCCGGCGCATCAGCCGGACCGGGGTATGCCTGCCGGCGCTCGTGACGCCGCGAGCGGAAGCGGTCGCCGGCAACCTGACATCGCCCGCCGGCACGGGCGCACCCGCCGCGAGGGCAGGCGGTTCTACGATCCGGCGCGTTGGTCATTCCCTGCTGTCTCACTGCTCCCACAACCCCGCCGGCAGACGCAACAGCACGCCGACCCCGACGACTCCAGCTTGATGCGAAGGTCCCACTATACAACGCTCCGCAGCCACCGTTACACCCTCCCGAGCCCGACGCTCCTGGGCCGCCGGGAGGGCTCCCCCGGCGCCATCTGACTCCCGCTGGCGGCCTGGCGCGACTGCCGCGCGTCTAGCCCGCAGCATCCGCCGGGCTGCGATCGCCCGCCGCGAAAGGAGTCCCCAGCGACGGCGACCCGCGGCCGGACGCAGGCGCGCCGCGGGGCAACAGTCGCGTGGCCGGGGCCGCCGGCCGCTGATGCTATCATCAGCCTGCCGGAGGCAGGGGTTTGGGAGGCGGCGCCGGCCGAGGCGCGGGGTGCGGGTCGCTCGACCGTGGCGCCGACGGGTTCGCCGCCGGGTCACTACCACAGGAGCAGCATGACCGAGATCATCGAAACGAAGCTGCCCGGCGTCGGCATCCGGCACGAGTTCGTGACGAGCGGCGGAGAACGCCTGGGCATCATCACTCACCACACCGGGCGCCGCGAGCTCATCGTCTGCGCGGCGCGCGACCCCGACGTCTGCCGGGACGTCGTGCGCCTCAACGAGGACGACGCGCGCGCCCTCGCCGAGATCCTCGGTCAGTCGCAGGTCATCGAGGCAGTTCACGGCACCCAACTGCACATGCAGGGCCTGACCCTCGACTGGCTGCCGGTCGTGGCCAGCGCCCCGTGCGCGAGCTGTACCCTGTACGACGTCGAGCACAAGGACGAAGCGCCGGCGACGATCGTCGCCGTCGTCCGCGAGAGCAAGACCATCGCGTCGCCGCCGTCGACGTTCATCCTCGAACCCGGCGACACAGCCGTGGTCGTCGGCACGCCAGAGGGCATCAAGGCGCTCTCCAGGTTGCTCCAGGGCGAATGATGAGGGGCGGTTCGTGACCGCCCTGATGGCCATGACGGGGGACGGTTCGTGAGCGCCGTCATCGCCGCCGGTTCGGCCGACTCCGCCTGGGCATTCGTCGAGGTCGGCGGCGTCCTGTTGATCCTGGCCGCGCTGGCTCGCCTCGCCCGGCGCACCGGCTTCTCGCCGATCCCTCTCTACCTCATCGCCGGACTGGCGATCGCCGCGCTGCGCCCCCCACAGCTGAGCGCCGGCACCATCGCCATCGAGTCGCAGATCGCCGTCTCCCTGCTGCTCTTCATGCTCGGCCTGGAGTACACCGGCGCGGAGATCAAGGCCAGCATCCGCGCCAGTGTCGGCGGCGGCATCGCCGACTTCGTGCTCAACTTCACCCCGGGCCTCGCCCTCGCGCTGGCGCTCGGGTGGACGCCGCTCGAAGCCGTGGTCCTGGGCGGCGTCACGTACATCTCCTCGTCGAGCATCACGGCCAAAGCGCTGGACGATCTCGATCGCCTCGGCAACCGTGAAACGCCGGCGATCCTCTCGATCCTCGTGCTCGAAGACCTCGCCATGGCCCCCTACCTGCCCCTGGTGACGGTGCTCCTGGCCGGCGGCAGCATCGCCGCCGGCCTGATCTCCGTCGGCGTGGCCGTCGCGGCCGTAGGCGTCGCTCTCTGGATCGCCATCAACCACGGGCAGCGTCTGAGCCGGGGGATCCTCCACACCAGCGACGAGGTCGTGCTCCTCACGGTCGTCGGCTTGCTCCTCGTCTTCGGCGGCGCCGCCGAAGCGGTGCAGGTCTCGGGCGCGGTCGTCGCCTTCCTCCTCGGGCTGGCGATCTCGGGAGCTCTCGCCGACCGCGCGCGTCAGCTCTTCGGCCCCCTGCGGGACCTCTTCGCGGCGTTCTTCTTCGTCCTGTTCGGGCTGCAGATCGACATCGGCGAGGTTCCCAGGGTCGCGCCGGTGGCGGTGCTCCTCTTCGTCGTTACCGCCGTCACCAAGTTCGCCACAGGCTGGATCGCCACGCGAAAGACGATCGCCGTGCCCGGACGCATCCGCGCCGGCACGGCGCTCATCGCCCGTGGGGAGTTCAGCATCATCATCGCCGGCCTCGCCGTCGTGGCGGGAGGCCGCAGCCCGCTGGGCGCGCTGGCGGCGACCTACGTCCTCATCTCGGCCGTCGCGGGTCCGCTGCTCATGCGCTACGCGGTCGACCTCTCGCGCCTCGCCGCGCTGGTCCTGCGCCGAAACAGTTGAGGCGCGACGCCGCGGCGCCGATCAGTGGGCCTCGGGGATGAAGGTCTGGGTCTCGATCGGGGGCCGGACATACCCTCTGGCGGCCGGCCGCTCCTGCAGCGCGATGCCCTTGGGCGTCACGTCCTCGTACGGGATAAGGCTCAACAGGTGGCTGATCATGTTCAGCCTGGCCCGGCGCTTGTCGTCGGCGTTGACGACCCACCAGGGCGACTCCTTGGTGTCGGTGTAGGAGAACATCTCGTCCTTCGCCTGCGAGTACTCGACCCAGCGTTGACGGCTTTCGAGATCGATGGGGCTGAGCTTCCACTGTTTGAGCGGGTCCTTGACTCGCGCCCTGAAGCGCCGTTCCTGCTCGTCGTCGCTGACGCTGAACCAGTACTTGACGAGGATCAGCCCACTGCGGATGAGCATGCGCTCGAGCTCCGGGCAGGCGCGGAAAAACTCCCAGACCTCGTCCTCGGTACAGAATCCCATGACCCGCTCGACGCCCGCCCGGTTGTACCAGGAGCGGTCGAAGAGCACCATCTCGCCGGCGGCGGGCAGCTCGGCAACGTACCGCTGGAAGTACCACTCCGTCCTCTCCCGGTCGCTCGGCTTGGTCAGCGCCGCGATGCGAACCACCCGGGGATTGAGGTACTCGCTGATGCGCTTGATAGTGCCGCCTTTGCCGGCGGCGTCGCGGCCCTCGAAGATCACCGCGACGCGCAGCCCGGCATGCCTGATCCACTCCTGCAGCTTGACGAGCTCCACCTGCAGCTTCTGCAGCTCAGCCTCATAGGTGTTGACGTCGAGCTTGCGCCGCGACAGCGGTCCCGACGGCGCCGCGGAAGCGACCGTGGCAACGCCGGGCGCCCTTCCCACCGCGGCATGCACCAGACCCAGGGGGGGGCGCGACAACGGCTCGCGGCCCGGGGCGGCGTCCCCGTTCGTCGACCCGCCGGCCCCGTCGGCGGCCTTGCGCTTGTCTTTCGGCTTGTCGCCCGACATGCGTCTCTCCCTGCTGCGACCCGGCGTACGAGTCAATCATAGAGCACGGCTGGTATCGGCCAGCGGGCTCGTGTCTTGAAAAGGCGATCCTGCCAAGGCCAGGGCGCGAAGCACGACCCTGCTAGTCCCAGAAGTCCTCCGTCAGCCAGGGAGCGACGATCCTGAGCAGGTCGGGTGGTGTCGCGGCAATCGCCGCCGCCCCGGCCTCCAGCAAGAGCTGGGGGTCGTGCCAGCCCCAGGCCACGCCACAGGGCGTCGCGCCGGCGAGCCGCGCTTCGCGCATGTCGCCGGCCGTGTCGCCGACGAACCAGTACGTCTCCTGGTCCGCGCCGGCGCGACTCATGAGCGCGTCTATCTTCTCGGCCTTGCTCTCGCCGGCGGCGGCGCCCATCACCTCGGCCACACCCGTCACTCTGCAGCGTCGCAGGAACGCCCACGCGACCTCTTCGTCGCCCGACGTGACGATGGCGACGTAGTGGCTGCCGCCCAGCTCGTCGAGCAGTTGCGGCATGAGGGGGAACGGCTGGATCCACGGGAGCGCGTTGCGCATGGTGAGCGCCGTACGCCGCTCGATCTCACTAATGGCGGCGTCGTCCGCGCCACGGTCTCGCAAGCGCTCGAAGACGTTGCCTTCGAACAACTCGAGCACGTCTTCGGGCGTCGCCACCCCGTGCAGCCCCAGGCGGCGACAGGCCTCGATGAGCCCCAGGCTGAGGACGTCGAACGAGTCGGCCACGACGCCGTCGTGATCGAGCATGAGCAGGGGATACGGTGCGACGTCTGCGCTCAGCCGAACGCCCAGGGGTACGTGTTGCGCCACCAGAACGGCCCCTTGCCCATGCGCAGCGCCAGCGCCGTCGCGCGTATCTGGGCGGCGCCGTCGGTGATGCTGCTCGCCCGGTATGGGTTCCAGGAACCCCTCCACGTGCTGGGGCAGTACTGGAAGAGGCCGTAGAAGCCTCCCGGTCCGACGACGGCGGGCGACCCGCCGGATTCGATCATCATAAGGCGGTACATGCCGCGGGCGCTGACGCCGTTGGCGGCGGCCGCACGCTGAATCAGCGGCCACCAGTGACCGCTGCCGCCGGCGGGGTCCTGTGGCGGCTTCACGGTCGGCTGACTCTCGACGACCGTGGCGCGCTTCTCGCTGGCGAGCCGCCGGATCTCGGCGCGCACGCCGGCGAGCAGGGCGCGCCGCTGGCCGAGCTGATCGCGGATCGCCGCGCACTCGGCCTCCCGCTGGCCGGCGAGCCTCTCGGCCGTCCGAAGATCGACCGCCAGCCGAGCCTGACGGCCGGCGAGCTCCTCGCTCTTCGCGACGACGGTGTCGACCGCATCGCGGTCGCTGCGCTGGACCTCACTGAGCATGACGAACTGATCCACGAGCTCGCCGAAGTCGCCAGCGCCGAACACCACATCGAGCGACGTGACACCCCGCGCCTTGTAGAGACTGACCGCGCGGTCGGTGAGGACCCGGCGCGCCACTCCGAGTTCGTACCGGGCAACAGCCTGCCGCTGCCTGGTGCGCCGGATCGCCGCCCGGACATCGTCCAGGGCCGCGGTCGCCTTCGCGTAGCGCAGCACCGCGTCGTCGATGCGCGCGTCCAGAGCCGTGACCTCGGCGGCGAGAGCTTGCGCCTTGGCGCGGTTCTCCTGCAGGGGATTCGCGAGCGCCGGCACTGTGGCGGCGACGAACACGAGAGCGCACGCAGCCACGCCAAGACCGGCGAAGACGACTCGGGCAAGCCCGCGTTGCGGGCGGCAGCGTTCCAGCGTGCCTCCTGACTACGTACGTTCACCCTCGTAGGCCCGGGCCAGCCCGCGCTGCACCGGGGCGGGGGCGAAACCGCAATTTAGCAGAACTGTCGCCGACACTCAAGAAGGAAATGGCGAACGGCTGTCGACGGTCTGTCCGCTCCTTCTCCGTTCTTGACGGCTGCCGGCACCGGACATAGGATTTCAACAATCGTTGAGTTTGCCGAGATGAGCCGCGGCGCGCACGCGCAGCAACCAGGAGGACCGCCGCATGTGGGCCATCGCCCTCAAGGAGTTTCGCCAGCTCCGCCGCGACCGCAGGACCGTCGCCATGCTCTTCCTGCTCCCTTTCCTGTTCCTCGTGGTGTTCGGCTACGCTGCCAGCTTCGACGTCAAGCACGTACCTACCGTCGTCGTCGGCCCTGGCGCTCAGCTCGTCGCCGCGCTGCTGCCGGACAAGCTCGACGTGCAGAGCACCGACGCGGCGGCCGACGCCGGCGACGCTCAGGACCTGCTGCGTCGCGGCGAGGCCGTCGTGGCCATCGTGACGCCGGGCGCGGCCGGCGGCGCGCCGCAGGTCCTGGTCGACGGCACCGAGTTGTTCGCCGCCCAGGCGGCGCTGCGGAGCCTGGCCGAGCTCCGCGCCGGCATGCAGTCCCAGGACCAGCCTGAGTCCGGAGCGGCGACCGGCACCGGGTCGACGCCGTCGGCCCTGCAGAACGTGCGGGTGGACGTGCTCTTCAACCCGGACCTGCGGACGGCGGTCATCATGATCCCAGGCCTCTGCGGCATCATCCTTGTCTTTGTGGGGACGGTCGCCACGGCGCTGGGAGTGGTCCGCGAACGACAGGCCGGCACCCTCGAGCAGCTCGCCGTCATGCCGTTCCGGCCGCGGGACGTCTTCATCGGCAAGATCGCCCCCTACCTGCTGATCGCCGCCATCGACATGGTCGTGATCGTCGCCGCGGGGATGCTGCTCTTCGACGTGCCGTTCCGCGGCTCGGTGGCGACCTTCGCACTGGGCGCGGGGCTCTTCCTTTTCGTGACCCTGGGGACCGGGGTCCTCATCTCCTCCGTGTCGCAGACGCAGGGCCAGGCGATCCAGCTCTCGATGATGACACTGCTGCCGCAGATCCTCCTGAGCGGCCTCTTCTTCCCTTTGTACTCCATGGCCCCGGGCGTCCGGTGGATCGGCTACATCCTGCCGCTCACGTACTTCATCAAGATCGCTCGCGGCGTCATGGTTCGCGACGCGCCGATCAGCTCGCTGTGGCTGCCGCTGACCATCCTGGCAGCGATGGCGATCGTCGTCTTCGCGGCGTCGACGTTGCGCTTCCGCAGGGACCTCGCCCCCGCCGACACCGCCGGCGGCGACGCGTGAGCGGGCCGCCGTGGGGCGTGCGCGATCTGACCGTGCGCTTCGGTCATCGTACGGCGCTGGACGGCGTCTCTCTCGAGGCGCCGGCCGGCGCCGTGACCGCGGTCTGCGGCGGCGACGGCGCCGGCAAGACGACCCTCCTGCGTGCCCTGGCCGGCAGCCTGCGACCCGCCAGCGGCCGCATCGACCGGCCCGAACGCAGCCGCATCGGCTACGTCGCCGGCGTCAACGCCCTCTACACAGACCTGAGCGTCGACGAGAACGTCGCGTTCGTAGCCAGCGCCTACGGTCTGAGCGGCCCGCAGCTCGCCGCTCGCCGCCGCGATCTCCTCGAGCGCACGGGTCTCGAGGGCACGGGCAGCCGCCTCGCGGGACGTCTCTCGGGCGGCATGCGACAGAAGCTCGCCTTCGCCCTCGCCGTGTTGCACGAGCCGGAACTCCTGATCCTCGACGAGCCCACGACCGGGGTCGACCCGGTGAGCCGGGCCGACCTGTGGCGCCTGATCGCCGGCGCGGCGGCCGGCGGCGCCGCCGTCGTCGTCTCCACCAGCTACCCCGACGAGGCGGAACGCGCCGCCGCGGTCGTGCTCCTTGAAGCCGGCCGCATGGTGTCCGCCGGCGCAGCGCCGGGTACGTCGGCCGTCGCGCCGTCCGCCGGCGGCAAGGACGACCGTTCGGCGACCCCTTCCGCCGCGCCGGCCACGTCGCCGGCGTCACGCGACGACACCCCGCTGGCCTCGGCCAGAGGCGTGACGCGGGCCTTCGGCCGGCTGGTGGCCGTCGACAAGGTCGACCTCGACGTCAGACCGGGCGAGGTCGTCGGCCTGCTCGGCGCCAACGGCGCCGGCAAGACGACCCTCATCCGCATCCTGCTCGGCCTCCTGCGGCCGACGGCCGGTCGCGTGGAGCTGTTCGGCCGCGCACCCTCGCGGACGACGCGCGGCCGGATCGGCTACGTCGCCCAGGGCCTCGGCCTCTGGGAGGACCTCACCGCGGCGGAGAACCTGCGCTTCGTCGCCAGGTCGTTCGGCTGCGTCGCCCCGGATCTGGAGCCTGATCTGGCGGCCGTCTCAGACACCGTCGTTCGCGACCTGCCGCTCGGGCTGCGTCGGCGCCTGGCGTTCGCCGCCGCCCTCGCCCACGCGCCTGACCTGCTCTTTCTCGACGAGCCTACCTCGGGGGTGGACACCGCCGCCCGCGCCCGGCTCTGGGAGACCGTCCACGGCGCGGCCGGCGGGGGCGCCGGAGTGCTCGTGACGACCCACCACATGGAGGAGGCCGGCGAGTGCGACCGGCTGGTCGTGATGGCCGCCGGCCGCGTCGTGGCCGACGGCACCCTGGCGGCGATCGTCGGCGACCGGCGCACCGCCGCGGTCGACGCCGACCATTGGGAGGCGGCCTTCGCGGCCCTCGAGGACGCGGGCGTCGCGACTGCTCTGGTCGGGCGCTCGTTGCGGGTCCCGGATCGCGATCCCGAAGAGGTGCGCGCCGTACTGGACGCGCACGGCGTCGAGGCGATGGTGCGCGTCGTCCCCGCGACCTTTGAGGAGGCGTTCGTGGCCCTCGCGCTGGGCCAGCGGGCGGCCGGCGAGACCGCGGACGGCGTCAAAGCCGAGGCGGGCCAGGACACGGCCGAAGAGGGTCCGTGACCACCGTGGCCAGCGACGCCGTCCGCCCGGCCGTGGCGCTGCACCAGGGGCATCCGAAGAAGTGGTGGATCCTGTTCGCCGTGAGCTTCGCGATGTTCATGGCGCTCCTCGACGTGACCATCGTCAACATCGCCATCCCGACGATCATCGAGGACCTGGGCGCCTCCGTAGGCGAGGTCTCCTGGGTGATCAGCGCCTACAGCCTGTCCCTGGCCGTACTCTTTCTGAGCATGGGCCGTGTGTCCGACAAGTTCGGGCAGAAGCGCACGTTCGTCGGCATCGGCATCGCCGGCTTCACGTTCTTCTCGCTGCTCTGCGGCCTCGCCCCGAACATCGAGTGGCTGGTCGCCTTTCGCGTTGGCCAAGGGATCGGCGGCGCGGCGCTCATGCCGATCTCGCTCGCCATCCTGCTCGGCGCCTTCCCGCCCCACCAGCGCGGCATGGCCGTCGGGCTGTGGGGCGCCGTCGGCTCCGTTGCCGGCGCCATCGGCCCGACGCTCGGCGGCATCATCATCGAGTACCTCTCCTGGCACTGGATCTTCTTCGTCAACGTCCCAGTGGGCGCCCTCGCCTTCGTCATGGCGCTCGTCTTCGTCCCCGAGCGCCGTGTGGCTGGCGAGTTGGGCGGCATCGACATCCCGGGCATCCTCATCTCGGCCGTCGGGCTGTTCTGCCTCGTCCTCGCCCTCATCCAGGGCAACGACTGGGGATGGACCTCGGGGTGGATCATCGCCCTGTTCGCCGTGGCTGGCGCCTGCTACCCACTGTTCCTCTGGTGGGAGTCGCGCACCACGGCGCCGATGTTCGACCTTCGCCTCCTGCGCATCCGTTCGTTCACGGCCGCCAACACCGCCATGTTCTTCACCGGCGCGGCCCTCGGCGGAGCCGTGTTCCTGCTGGTGCTCTTCCTCGTGACGGTGCTCGGCTACAGCGAGCTGGAGGCCGCCCTCGCCATCACCCCAATGCCGCTGACCGGCCTCATCATCGGCCCGTTCGTCGGCCGGCTCGTGGACCGCATCGGGCCGCGCGTGCCGGGCGTCGTCGGCTCGCTCTGCTTCTTCACCGGCCTCGTGCTCCTCGCCCAGCTCGACGGCGAGTCGAGCGCCTGGGACGCCGCGTGGCGGACCGTCTTCCTCGGCGCCGGCATCGGCTTCAGCATGCCCGCCTTCTCGGCCGCCGCGATGGGCTCGCTCCCGCCGCAGGTCGCCGGCGTCGGCTCGGGCGCGCTGAACACGCTACGCCAGGTCGGCTTCTCGCTCGGCCTCGCAGTCGTCGTCGCCATCTTCTCGCACACGATGGCGACCAACACGCGCGCCGCCGCCGCCGAGTCCGTCAGGTACATGCAGAGCCAGACGTCCGTGCCGGGGCCGCTCCGCGACGAGATCAGCGCCGCGATCCTCAGCCGGGCCGGCAGTGCCGCGGCCGGCAAATCCGCCGCGACTGCGGCTCGGCCCCCGACAGACGGCGCCACATCGAGTCCCGAGGACTCGTCGTCTGGCGCCGCGACGACTCGGGCCGGGCTCAGCGCCTCGATCGCCGCCATCTTCCGCGATAGCCTCGCCCAGTCGTTCTCCTGGCCCTTCTACGCGGCGGCCGTGGCGGCGCTCTGCGCGGTCGTCCCCGCCCTGTTCACCGGCCGGAGGCTGGGCGAGCACCGCGGTCACCACGAGCTGACGCGCGCGCAGCGCGCGGCGGAGAAGTCGTGAGGGGCCGCTCCGCGTCCAGCGAGACCATCGGCGAACCGACGGCCGGCGGCGGCCGGCCGGCGAGCGGCCCCGGCCGCCGGCCCGGCGAGAGCGGCACCCGCGAGGCGATTCTCGGGGCCGCCCGGACCGCCTTCTCCGATCTCGGCTACGATCGCACGACCATCCGCGGCATCGCCCGCGACGCCCACGTCGACCCCTCGCTCGTGCTCCACTACTTCGGTTCCAAGGCGGATCTCTTCGTCGCGGCTCTCCAGCTCCCCGTCGATCCCGGCGACGTCATCGCCCGCGTCGTGCGCAGCGACGATCCCGACGTCCGTGAGCGCCTTGGCGAGACTGTCGTGCGCACCTTCCTGAGCGCCTGGGAGCCGGCAGAGAACCGCGAACCGCTCGTCGCGATGGTGCGCTCGGCCCTGACCAATGCCACCGCCCAGGCGATGGTGCGCGAGTACCTGGGCGGCAAGGTGTTTGGGCCGATCACCACGGCGCTCGGGGTCCCGGACGGTCAGCTGCGAGCCACCCTCGTCGGCTCGCAGTTCATCGGTCTGGCGATCATGCGCTACGTGACGCGGGTCGAGCCGATCGCCTCGGCCACGCCGGAGCAGCTCGTGGCGGCCCTCGGCCCCACAGTGCAGCGCTACCTGACGGGCAGCCTGGACCGCGGCAGGACCGACGACCCGGTCACTCCGCGCTCCGGCGCCGGATCCGGGCGCTGATCGCCTTCTCGATCTCGACGATGAAGAAGGTGATGAGACCGAGCCCCACGATCGGCAGCCACATCCACGCCTCGAGCGGTGCGCTCTGGAAGGCCGTGTTCATGAACGGCAGGTACGTGTACAGGAGCTGCAGCACGATCATGATCGCCACGCCGCCCAGCACCCAATGGTTCGAGAACTGCGGGAGACTGAAGTACGAGCGCGTCAGCGACCGGCAGTTGAAGAGGTAGAAGAGCTCGACGATCACGAAGACGTTGACGGCGATGGTCCGTGACACGTCGTCCGAGAGCCCTTCCCGCTGTGCCCACTCGAACAGCCCGAAGGCGCCGGCGAGCAGTAGGGCGCCGACGAGCAGAATGCGTTCGATGAGATCGGCGGTCAGGATCGGCGTCGTCGGCCTGCGCGGCTGGCGCAGCATGATGCCGTCCTCCTTGGGCTCGAAGGCGAGCATGAGGCCGAGCAGCACGGCCGTGGTCATGTTGATCCAGAGGATCTGCACTGGCAGGATCGGCAGGGTCGTGCCCAGGAAGACCGCGGCCAGGATCACGAGGCCTTCACCGAGGTTGGTCGGCAGCGTCCACGTGATGAACTTGATGAGGTTGTCGAAGACGCCGCGGCCCTCCTCGACCGCGGCCTCGATGGAAGCGAAGTTGTCGTCCGTGAGCACCATGTCGGCGGCCTCTTTGGCGACGTCCGTGCCGTTGATGCCCATGGCCGTGCCGATGTCCGACTGTTTGAGCGCCGGGGCGTCGTTTACGCCGTCGCCGGTCATCGCCACGATGTGCCCGCGGCTCTGCAGCGCCTCGACAAGACGCAGTTTCTGCTCGGGCGTGACGCGCGCGAACACGGCGGTGTCCTCCGCGCGCTCGATCAGCTCGGCATCGCTGAGGAGCGCCAGGTCGCTGCCCGTGAGCGCCGCCGGCAACCCGTCACCCTCGGACACGAGACCGATCTGACGGGCTATCGCGGCCGCAGTCACCGCGTGGTCGCCGGTGATCATCTTGACCCGGATGCCGGCCGTCTGGCAGGCCTTGACGGCGGCGATCGCCTCCGGCCGCGGCGGATCGATCATCGCCTGCAGACCGAGGAACGTGAGCCCCGTCAGGTGCTCGTGGTCCAGCATGATGACGCCGAGAGGCGGCTCGCCCGAGGCGAAGGCCAGGACGCGCAGCCCGTCGGCGCCGAGGCGGTCGACCTCGCCGAACGCGGCGGCGGGATCGAGCGGCAGACGCTCGCCGTCGGGCCCCAGCGCGTCGGCGCAACGCTCCAGCACGGTTTCGACACTGCCCTTCAGGAAGATCCGCGTCTCGGCGCCCTCGCCGATGCTGTTGAGCGTGGCCATGTACTGGTGGATCAGACTCGAACGGGATCGTATCCATGCGCGGGCTCTCTGCCTCGAGCGCGGCGCGCTCCATCGCCGCCTTGCCGGCCGCGGTCAGGAACGCGCCCTCCGTGGGGTCGCCCTGGACGGTCCAGCGCCCCTCCGCCAGGAGCAGCTTGCTGTCGTTGCAGAGCACGCCGGCGGTGAGGATCGCGCGCAGGGCCGGGTCGAGCCAGCGATCGTGCGAGACCTCGCTCCCGTCATCGCGCGTGATCGTGCCCCTCGGAGCGTAGCCGCCCCCCGACAGCACGTACTCGCGTCCGCCGGCGACGATACGCTGCACCGTCATCTGGTTCTGTGTGAGCGTGCCGGTCTTGTCGGTGCAGATGACCGTGGTGCTGCCGAGCGTCTCGACGGCCGGCAGCTTGCGGACGATCGCCTTGCGCTTCGCCATGCGCGAGACGCCGATCGCCAGCGTGATCGTCACCGCAGCCGGGAGCCCTTCCGGGATGGCGCCGACGGCCAGTGCCACCGCCGCCAGGAACATGTCGACGGCGCTTTCGCCGCGCAGCAGGCCGACGATGAAGGTCACGGCACCCAGCGCGAGGATGACGATGAGCAGCAGGGTGCTGAAGGCCGCGATCTTCCTGGTGAGCGGCGTGGAGAGCGTGTCGGCCTTCGCGATGAGCTCGGAGATGCGGCCAACCTCGGTGTCGTCACCGATGCCGACCACGACGCCGGCGCCCGTGCCGAACGTCACCAGCGATGAGGCATACGCCATGTTGAGGCGCTCCGCCAGGACGGTTTCGCGAGCGAGCGCGTCGGTGCCCTTCCCCACCGGCAGCGACTCGCCGGTGAGGGCCGACTCGTCGATCTGCAGGTCGCGGCTGCGGAAGAGGCGCAGATCGGCCGGGACCTTGTCGCCGCCCTGGAGCAGGACGACGTCGCCGGGGACGAGCTCGGTGGCGGAGACGCGCGTCTGTTCCCCGCTGCGCAGGACCGTCGACTCGGTCGTCATGGTCTTGGCCAGCGCCTCGATGGCCTGGACGGCCTTGGCCTCCTGCAGGTAGCCGACAACGGCGTTGACGATGACCACGCCGAAGATGACGGCGGTGTCGACCCACTCGCCCAGGAAGGCGGTGATCGCCCCCGAGGCGATCAGGATGTAGATCAGGGGCTGATGGAACTGGAGCAGAAACCGCTTGAGCGCGCTGGGTCCGCTGCGCGCGGTGATCTCGTTCGGCCCGAACTCCTCCTGCCGATGCTTGACCTCGAAACGATCGAGGCCGGCATCGGGATCGCCTTCGATGAGATCGAAGACCTCCTCGGCCGGCAGGTGATGCCAGTTCTTGCCGACGCTGTGGTCCACGCGCTGCCTCCCGAGAAAAGCGACTTACCGCCCATCATCTTCGCGGGACGGCGCCTCAGAGTATATCGAGGTCTTCGGCTCGCCCCGTCCGCCTGCGCAGCGCCTGTACGCCCGACCCGACCCTGCAGCGGCACGTGCCCGTGCCAAAACCGGGCGGCGGCCGTCGCGCTGAGGGCGGGCGCGGCCCGCCAAGGCGCCCGCCCGTCAGCGCGTCAGCGCGTCAGCGCGAGATCACTCATAGTGGATGGCGTCGAGAATGTCGATGCGCGCCGCGCGGCGCGCCGGCAGGATCGCCGCGAGCACCCCGACGACGATCGCCAGGAACAGGAACACACCGAGCTGGAGCACCGGCACCGAGAATGTGATGCCCTGGCCCCCGAAGCGCGTCGTGACGACGTAGGCGAAGACGGTCCCCACCACGATGCCCATGAGCCCACCCATGATCGACGTGATGACGCTCTCGTAGCGGACCGTGCTCCGCACCTGCGTCCGGGACGAGCCGATAGCGCGCAGCAGCCCGATCTCTCGGGTGCGCTCGTAGACGGACAGCACGAGCGTGTTCACGATGCCGAACAGGGAGATGATCACGCTCATCGCCAGCAGGCCGTACAGCAGGTTGAGCAGCTGATTGACCGTGCCGACGATGTTGTCCTTGTACTCCTCCGTCGTGCGCACCTCGGCCGTCGGGATGTCCGCGAGGGCGGCTTCGATGGCCTGCTTGGTCGCCGTCGGGTCGCTGCCCGGTCCCGCCCTGGCGATGATCGTGAAGAGCTGCTCCTTGGGAAAGAGCGCGGCGTAGGCGGCGTCGCCGACGACCATCCCGCCGAGGATGATCGGGTCGCGGTAGATACCAGTCACCTCCAGCTCGGCCGCGCCACCCTCGACCGTGCCGACGCGGATGGTGTCACCGACGACGGCGCCAAGCGTCGCCGCGGTCTGCTCCTCGACGATCACCGAGTCGGACCGCAGCTTGGCGAGCAGGTCGCCGCCGCCGGCCGCCCAGTCCATCTCCCAGACCCGGCTGAAGTCCGCCGGCTCGATGCCGTACAGGGTCACGATGTGATCGCCGGCCGCCTGCACCTGCTGCGCGTCGAGGGCGGCCGCGACGTCCACGTCGGGCACGCTCCTGACCCGCTGGATGGTCACCGTGGGCAGCGTCAGGTAGTTGCCGCCGGAGATGATGTAATCGCCCTTCACCATGCGGTCGACGCTGTCGATGAACGAGCTCTTGAGGCCCTGGGCGAAGACGGCCACGAAGACGACGACGCCCAGGCCGATCATCAGCGCCGATGCCGTGGCCGCCGTCCGACCGGGGTTGCGCTGGGTGTTGTCGCGAGCGAGGCGGCCGCTGATCGGGGAGAGCTTCTGCAGCGGCCACCCGAGGCCGGCGGCGACCGGCCCGACGAAGTACCTGCTGACGAGTGCGACGGCCACGAAGACGAGCACGGCGCCGGCGGCCAGCTCGGCAAGGCGTTGCGTTGTGCCTCCGGATCCGTACATGCCGAGGAGGAGGAGCGCGACGCCGGCCGCGGCGACGGCCGCAGCGAACAGCGGCGCCAGCTTCGCGAACCGCGAACGAGGCAAGACGGACCCTTCCTGCAGCGCCGCGATCGGCGGCACCCGCGTCGCGCGCTGCGCCGGGACGACCGCCGAGAGCAGCGTGATGACGATGCCGACGGCGAGGGCCACCACCACGGTCCGCGGCTCCATCACGAGACCGCTTCGAGGGATCTCGATTCCGGCGCTCGCGAAGGCGGCGTTGACCCCGGCGGCCACGCCGAGCCCCGCGAACAGGCCGATCACCGAGGCCAGCACGCCCATGGCCAGCGCCTCCGCCGTCACGGTGAGCATCACCTGCCGCCGCGACGCCCCGAGCGCCCGCAGCATCGCGAACTCCCGACGCCGCTGTGCCACGGTCATGGAGAACGCGTTGAAGATGATGAAGGCGCCGACAAGCACCGCGATGCCGCCGAAGGCGAGCAGCGCGGGTCGCAGGAACTGGCTGATCGCCTCACTGATGGACTTCGTTTGATCAGCGGCCGCCTGCTCACCTGTCTTGACCTCGGCGTACTCGGGCAGGATCGGCCGGATGCGCTCGACAAGGGTCTCGGGCGACGTGCCGGGCTCGGCCCGCACATCTATCTGTGAGACCCTGCCCTCCATCTCAAACCAGCGGCCGGCGTCCTCGAGCGTGCTCTGGACAATCAGTGACCCGCCCAGGGACGACTGGGCCCCGAAGGTGAAGACACCGGAGACCGTCGTCTCTTCCGAGCCCGCATCCGTGATAACTGTGAGCTTCGACCCGACGGTGAGACTCTGCTCCGTGGCCAGCTTCTCGACGATGGCCACTTCGCCCGGAGCGTCGGGCTTGCCGCCCTCGATGTAGGTGCTGCTCGCATCGATCGTCTCCTCGCTGACGGAGAAGAACAACGTGGGCGCGCCGCCGGTCTGGACGAGCTTGCCGTTCACCGCGACGGCCCCGGCGCCGCCGATGTAGCCGTCGGCCGCCGCGACCCCGTCGACTTGCGCTACCTCGTCCACGAGACTGGCCGGCAGACCCTGCGTGGCGCCGACCATCTGGCCGCCGCTGAACGACGACTCACGCGTGATCGACGCGTCGATGCCCTGGTAGGCGTCGGCGAAGATCTGCTTGAAGCCGCGGTCGATCTGGTCAGTGAGCACATACGTGCCGCTGATCATGGCCACGCCCAGCAGGATGGCGAGCGTCGTGAGAATGGTGCGCAGCTTGTGCGCGGTCAGGCTGCGCCAGGCGATGCGCACCATCAGATGGTCTCCAGCGCCTTGATGACGTCGTAGATCTCGTCGCGGCCGAGATGGCCGCAGTCATGGGCGATGCGGCCGTCCTTGAGGAAGATGATGCGGTCCGCGTAGGACGCCGCGTGGGCGTCGTGGGTCACCATGGCGATGGTCTGGCCGAGCTCGTCCACGGAGTGACGAAGGAGCCGCAGCACCTCGTCGCCCGTGTGCGAGTCCAGATTGCCGGTGGGCTCGTCGGCGAAGAGGACGGCGGGCCGCGAGGCCAGTGCCCGCGCCACCGCGACGCGCTGCTGCTGACCGCCGGAGAGCTCCGCGGGCTTGTGGGTGAGCCGGTCGCCCAGCCCCACCGTGGCGACCAGGGACGCGATCCAGTCGCCGTCGGGCTTGCGCCCCGCAATCGTCAGCGGCAGCACGATGTTCTCGCGGGCTGTAAGGGTCGCCAAGAGGTTGAAGGTCTGGAAGATGAAGCCGATCTTGTCGCGTCTGAGCTGCGTGAGCGCCCGCTCCTTGAGAGCGGTGATCTCGAGGCCGTCGACGACGACCTGTCCCGACGTCGGCGCGTCGAGCCCGGCGAGAATGTGCATCAGCGTCGACTTGCCCGATCCCGAGGGGCCCATGATGGCGGTGTACTCGCCGCGCACGAGATCGATGCTGACGTCGTCGAGGGCGACGACGACGGCCTCTCCCTCCCCGTAGCGCCGCGTGAGGTTTCTCGCTTGCACCACGGCGTCGGTCAGGCCCACGCCGGCGACCGGACTGCACGCCTCGGGAGCATAGTCCACGGTGATCGTCTCACGATGGTCGTCGTTCACGTCTGTTCCTCCTCGCCGGCGACCCTGCTGCGGTCATCGCCGCGGGCCGCGCCTTCCGGCGCGGCCCGCGGCGTCTGCTCTGCTGAGTATGCCACGGGGACGAGCCTCCCCAATTCCGGCCCGGGGTGCGACCCCCGACCTCCTCCCCGTCGACGGGTCAACGGGACCCTCTGCCGAAGCGCCGGCGCGGAGGCCCTTCGGACTCGGGCGCGGGCGGAACCGCGGCCGGCGGCACGACCGGACCGGATTCGCCGCCGGCGGGCAGGTCGGCAGCCGGCGGCTCGCTGGCCGGCGCCTCGGCCGCCGGCGCCTCGACGGGGGCGCCTGGGGCGACGGTGACCGCTGCCGGCGCCGGCTCAACCACGGTCGGCGTCTCCAAGCCGGCGGGCGGAGTGACCGCGGTCGGCGCTTCCACGCCGGCCGGTGGCGTCACGACGGTCGGTGCCTCTCCAGCGGACGGAGCAGCCACAGCCGTCACCGCCGTCGCGCCGACGGCGCCGGCCGCCAGCGGTGCGCCGGCAACCGCGTCACCCGACGCAGCCGGAGAGGCCGGCGGCGCCTGCGGGGCCATCGCGTACGGCGCGGGAGCGTAGGGGCCGTACTCCTGGCCGCCAGTCGGTCCACCGGCGGGAGCGGGCGCCCGCAGTGGCCGCCGGCCCTTTCGCCAATCGATCAGGGCGAGCGTGGCGGCGCCCGTGCCGAACAGCGTCATGGCCAGGACGGCCAGCGCGCCCCCGAACGGGATCTGGGAGATGATCGTCGTGCCGACCACCCCGAGCGCCGTCGCCAGCATCAGGCTGTGCTGCCGCCCCTTGAGCAGGAGTCTCTGAGCGACGAGCGCCGCCACCGACAGCGCCGCGAAGAAGTAGAAGAGCGGCACCACGACGAAGGCCGGAATCAGCACGAGGATGCCGATGATGCTGATCGCCAGCACGATCGCGGCCGCAGGCACGATGATGAAGAACACGAGGGCGCCCCAGCCCAGCGAGCCGCCGGGCCGCGCCGCCAGAGTGCGGCCGACGGCCAGCATCTGCTTCGGCAGCAGCGCCGCCGCCACCAGGCCGAGCACGAGGAAGACCGCCGTCTGCACGAGCCAGCCAAGGAACGAGAATCCGCCCCACCGGTAGGTCGGGGTGGGCACGTCAACGTTGAGGAGCTCGGACCAGTCGCCCTCGTTGACGCGTTCGAGGGTGCCCGACACCTGCGCGCCGTCCTCGACCGTGATCGTGCCGCCCATGGCGACGACGCTCGCGTCCTGCCGGCTCGTGAGGCCGCTGCCCACGTTCGCGCTCGGCAGAATGCGCACGTCGCCGCCGAACGCCACGATCGTGCTCGTCACCGTCCCGGCGACGGTGACGTCGCCGCCGAAGGAGACCACAGCCTCCACGCGTTCGTTGGCGGGGATAGTGACCGGGTCGCCGAACTCGAGGATCACGTCCCGTGTCTGGACGGCGACGGCGCCCGGCGTGGCCTTCGCCGCCGGGGCCGCCTGGGCCGCGCCGGCGGTCAGGCCCAAGCCGGCCAGCATCAGGGCAAGCGCCAGAACAAGCAGCGCGGCCGACGGAAGCAGGACCCTTCTCATGTACTCAGTTCTCATTGCTCTCCCTCCAGACCTCGCGGTCGTTCGTGCCTGTTGACGATGATGCTGTGCCGTCCGCCGGCGGCGGAACCGCCAGGGGGTCCACCGGGACGTAGCCGGGGGCGCCGGCCTCGGGCGCGACCGGCGGCCGCGGCGCGGCGCCGAAGACGAGGAGCGCCCAGCGGCCGCAGACCCAGGCCCAGCCGTTGAGAATGTGCAGCCACAGGAAGCAGGCGAGCACGCCCGCCGGCACGCCCAACAGCGCTGCCCACAAGGGCGGCACCCAGGAATCCGAGGCGGGCGCGTCGACGTACCAGAAGGCCGGCAGCGCCAGCAGCCAGGTGGTCGTGGCCAGGGCGATCATGGACAGGGTGAATGAGGCGATGCCGAGCGGCAGCTTCGCGAACAGGTACAGAAGGTCCCGCCAGGTTGCGCCGGCCGCGAAGTGCCCCTTGAGCCGGCCCCAGACGCTGTCGTACAACTCCCACGATCGCGGCGGCGGAGCCACATCGACGCCCAACAGGTAGCCGGCCTGCGCCCGTTCGAAGGCTCCGAACAGCCACCAGGCGCCGACAACGACGAGGAGGATCGGGATCCCGACCCAGATGACGACCAGACCGAGGCCCAGGGAGAGCCCGACGGTGAGGAAGACGAAGTAGAAGAGCCCGAGCGGGAATGAGAGCCAGAGGTACGCGACGTTGAGCCACGTTTGCGGCCGGGCGACAACGCCGAAGAACCGGCTCGCCCACACGTTCATCATGCACCTCCGACCTCGCTTGGTTCTGCTCACCAAGCGTAGACGGGAGCGCTCGCGGTGTCGTCACCCTCGAGCGGGAAATCCGCGGCGGCGAAGAGGGAGATGTGCGGCCGGCGTCGTACCCCTGCGGGGGTACGCCGGCCGCCGGACCCCTTACTCGGTGTGCCCCTCGCCGGGCCGCACGAGCCCGACCTCATAGGCGAGGATCACCGCCTGGGTGCGGTCATGGAGGCCGAGCTTGTAGAAGATCCTCTTGACGTGCGTCTTGACGGTGCCTTCGGACAAGTAGAGGCGGGCGGCGATCTCGTGGTTGGCGAGGCCACGCGCCACCAGGCCCAGCACCTCGAGCTCACGCTCAGTGAGTTCGTCGAGCATTGAGGCGTCACGCGGGGTGCCGGCGGACTCGCTCCTGTCCCGGTAGTGCTCGATGAGGCGCTTGGTCACCGACGGGGAGACCATCCCTTCGCCGCTCGCCACGATGTGGATGCCGGCCACGAGATCATCCGCCGGCGTCCGCTTGAGCAGGAAGCCGCTGGCGCCCGCCTTGAAACCCTCGTAGACGTACTCGTCGAGATCGAACGTCGTCAGGATGAGGACGCGCGACGTCTCCTCGCGTCCGAGCGCGGCGATCTCGCGCGTCGCCTCGATGCCGTTCATCACCGGCATCTGGACGTCCATGAGAACGACGTCCGGGTCGAGCCGGCGCGTCAGTTCCACGGCCTGCCGGCCGTCGCCCGCCTCCCCGACGACCTCGATGTCGGGCTCCGCCTCCAGGATCAGCCGCAGACCGGAGCGCACCATCTGCTCATCGTCGGCCAGCACAACAGTGATGCTCATGTGTCCTCCTTGGGCAGCGGCAGTCGTGCGCGAATGGCGAAGCCCCCCTCGGAGCGCGGTCCGGCTTGCAGGTCCCCGCCGAAGATCGTGATGCGCTCACGCATGCCGGCGAGCCCGTGACCCCCACGCCCGAACCCGCCCACCGGCCCGCCGCGGCCGTCGTCAACGACCTCGATCTCGAGCGCTTCGTCCGCGTACCAGAGCGTTACGACGGCGTGCGCCCGGCCGGCGTGCTTGAGCGTGTTGGTGAGCGCCTCCTGCACGATGCGGTAGGCGGTCAAATCGAGACTCGGGGGGAGGCTGCGGCGAGTCCCCTGGACGACGAGTTGCACTGGGACCCCAGCCTCCTCGACGCTCTCGCACAACGCCTCCACCTGCTCGAGGCCGGGCGTCGCGTCCAGGCCGGCGCCGTCCTCCGGCGCCCGGAGGATGCCGAGCATTCGCTCGATGTCGCCGAGCGCCTGCCGGCCGGCCGTCTCGATGCTGCCCAGCGCCTCACGGGCCAGATCGGGTTTGGTCTGAAGGACCCGCTGGGCAGCGCCCGCGTGGAGGACGACGACGTTGAGGGCGTGGCCGACGCTGTCGTGCAGCTCGCGGGCGAGCCTGGCGCGCTCTTCGGCCACGGCCTCGCGAGCCCGCGCCTCCCGATCGGCGGCAAACAGTGCCGCCCGCCGCTCGGCGCGTTCCATGCTGCCCCGGTAGACCCGGATGATCACGGCGATGATCCACGTGACCGACAGCGACACCCAGGTGCTGAGCACCGTCTCCCAGCTCACGCCGATGGTGGTGAAGAAGACGATGATCATCCCGGCGGCGACGAAGAAGCCGGCGACGACGGCACGCCGCCAGGTGTCGAACGCTACCGTGGCGAACGACGCCACGACGACGGCCCAGACTGCCGCCTGCGTGAACTCGTAGCCGGCGATGGACTGGGCGCAGAGCGCGCCCAGCGACACGCCGAGACTGCCGAGTGGCGACAGCCAGAGCAGCGCCAGAGCGAGCGCGCTGCCCACGGTCAGGGCGATGAGCAGCCCGTCGTCGGCCCGATGCCCGGGGGCCGCCGGTCCCCGGGTCAGCAGCTCAACCAGGCCGGCGGCCGTGAAGACGAGAGCCAGCATGATGCTGATCGGCAGCGGGTCGAACGCCCTCGGGCGCGACAGCCCGCTGAGCGGAGACGGTTTGGGGGACGGCGCGGCTGTGCCGGCGTCGGTCGGGCGGTCCATCCTCGCAGTATAGTCCACCCGGCCGCAGTCCCTGCCCGAAGAGAGTACACTGGCGCGCAGCGAGCGAGTTCGGAGAGCCAGCGATGAACGCGAAAGGAGACGTGCGCCGATGACCGCTCCCCGAGGCTCGGCTGCCCAGTCACGAGATCGGATTCTCTCTGCCGCGCGCGATCTCTTTGCGGAGCGCGGCGTTGATGGTGTCTCGGTCCGCGACATCGCGGAGGCCGCCGGTGTCAGCCACCCCTTGGTCCACCACTACTTCGGCACCAAGGCCAGCATCGTCGACGAGATCCTCTCGCGTGAGGTGGCGGTGCTCAACTCCGTGATCATCGCAGCCGGCGCTGAGAATCCCGAGCAGTCACCACAGGCGATCGGGGCGGGACTCGAGTACATCCTGACCGAGGGCCGAACCTCACTGCTGCTGGTGCTGCGCAAAGAGATGGGCAGCGTTGAAGTGGGATCCGCCGACGGCAAACCCGCCCAGGAACCTCTCTTCCCGCTGCACTGGGCGGACCGGGACCGGCTGCGCGGTGATGTGTCAGACCCGCGCCTCGTCACGATCATCCTCGGCGCGGCGGCCTTCGGCCTGGCGGCGCTCATGCCGTGGCTCGCCTCCGCCGTCGGACTGGCGAACGAGGATCCTGACGTCACCCGGCGGCGGCTGATCGACATCCTGGTCGCCATGGCCACGCAGACGGCAGACCCGGGGAAGGCAGGGGAAGTAGTAATGGTGGAGGCGGCGGGAATCGAACCCGCGTCCACGGACGCCTCGGCGGAGTCTCTACAGGCTTAGCCGTCGCATTTGATCTCGCGCGCGGCCCCCGCGTCGGCCGGGTGCCGTCTGCCAGCTCCGGTTGATCTCAGGTGCGGCCGCTCAGAGCGGCGCGGCCGCACCCCAGTCCACTTCATGACACCGCGACTCCCGGGCGTGGACTCCCCGGGTGCGATGCGTCACCTGATCAGATCAGGCGGCGAGTGCGAGATCTCTCTCGGCAGGTAGTGTGTTCCGGCAGTTTAACGAGGCCACCGGACCTCGGCCTGCTGCTCCCACCGCGGTACAGCCCATGTCGAGACCAGTTCGCCCCCATGCACGGGCAGCCGGTGTGGCTGCATCTCTCACTATACCAGCCCCCACAAACGGCGAAACCGCGGCAGCGGCCGCGGTTTCGCCACACCCTGGCGCGGGGGCGTCAGTCCTCGACGGTCTGCACCTCGCGCCGGTCACGGCGCCGGAAGTACATGTTACGGCAGAGCGGACCCTCGCCACTGGCGTAGCAGCTCTGGACGGCCACCGAGCACTGCGGCAGCGGCGTGCGCGCAACCTTGACCACACCGAAACCGCCCTTGCCACGCTCGATATCCTCGAACATCTTGAGGTCGATCTCATGCGGGAACACCTTCTCGATGCACCCGAAGAACGTGTCGCCGTCTTCCTTGAACGCATACAGGAAGCGGCAGTTCATGCTGAGGCAGGCCGCCGGATACACGACCTTCTCGCACTGCGCCGAGCATTCCTGACATTCGAGCAGCTCTTCTGACAACGGAATCAGCCTCCTACAGCGAAACGGCCGGCACTCGTCCGCCGACCCTTGTGCAGAGTAGCACAGGCAGGTCCAGCTGAACAGACTTCTTAATCAGTCCTTAATACTCGTGGCGCACGGCCAGCGGCGCCGTCTACCAGAGGTACCAGTAGGCGGCCTGGGTGACCCTTGCCTTGGAGACCGAGGACCCGCCGCGGGGGCTGCACTCGTCGGCCCGCGGCACGTCGGCCCCATCCAGGACCCTCAGCACCGTCTCGATGGCCTCGGAGGTCGCCTCTCGGTTGTAGCCGCCCTCGAGGATGAACGCCAAACGACCGTCGCAGGCCTTGCTCATCCGCCGGCAGTACCAGGCCATGTACGCGAAGCCACGCGCCGTGACCATCATGTCGCCGAGGGGATCGTCGCGATGACAGTCCTGCCCGGCGGAGACGAGGATCGCCTGCGGAGCGAACTGGTCGACGATCGGCTCGATGACCATGGCGAAGGCGTGAGCGTAGTCGTTGTCGTTGCAGAAGGCCGGCATCGGGATATTGACGTTGTAGCCGGCCCCGGCGCCCTTCCCGCAGTCGGTCACCGCACCGGTCCCCGGGTAGTGGGGCGACTGGTGGGTCGAGAAGAAGAGGACGCGTGAGTCTTCGTAGAAGATCGACTCGGTGCCGTTGCCGTGATGGACGTCCCAATCGATGATCGCGATCCGCTCGTAGCCCTCGGCAAGGAGCCTGGCCGCGGCGATGGCCACGTTGTTGAAGAGGCAGAAGCCCATGGCGTCGCCGGCGAGCGCGTGGTGGCCGGGAGGCCTGATGAGAGCGAAGGGAATGAGGCCCTGATCCCACAACCTCGTCGCGGTCATGGCGCCGCCGGCGGCCAGCAGGGCGACATCGTAGCTGCGCGGCGACACGTAGGTGTCGGGATCGATCCAGCGGCCGCCCTTCTCGGCCGCGCCCTTCACGGCGTCGAGGTGCGCCTGGGTGTGCACCCGCAGGACGTCTTCTTCGGTCGCCGGCTCGGGGGAGACAACCGTGAGCCGCGGCCACAGATCGGTGCCGCGCAGGTGCTCGACGGCCGCCGAAACGCGGTCGGGACCTTCGGGGTGGTCGCCGGTGGAGTGCTCGGCGAACGCTTCATGCCAGATGATGCCGATGCTCACGCCGCTAGAATACCGCGTCCGGCGCCGCCTGACACGGTCTTCGGTTGTGTTGGCTTGTCATGGTGGGTTGAACGCGGTGCGCCTTCGCCGCGTCTCACGGCGCGAACAGTCGGTTCACGGGGATCGCGGGAGGCAGCCATGAGACGCAGACTCACAGCAAGGATCGTCATACCTCTGCTCGTCGTCGGCCTCCTGGCCGTCGTCGCCGCGATCGGTGCGCTGACCATGCCAGACGCTTCGCCGGTCGCGAGTCTCGACCGGCTGTCGGGCGCCGGCGGCGGAGTCTCCGAGAGCGCCGAACAGGGGACCCTGGCCGCTGGCGTCGCTGAGGGCGGCGAGGCGGCGAAGGGCGACTTCGCCGCGGCGGTGCCGCCCGGCGGATCGTCTCCGGCTCACTACCTCATCCGCAACGGCGACCTGGCGCTGCTCATCGAACGCGGCACGCTGCTCGCCACGGTGGATCGAATCGGCGCGATGGTCGCGGGAATGGGCGGCTACGTCGTGTCGAGCTCGATGGGCAGCGGCAACGCGGACGGCTTTTCGCCGGTCGAGCCGCAGGCCGTCGACGCCCAGGGGCTCAGCGCCAAGGAGGCCACATCCTCCTCAGCCGTGACCCCCACCGAGGCCTGGTTGACGCTGCGCGTCCCTCAGGCCCGCTTCGAGGGTGCCGTCAAGCGCTTCGCGAAGATCGGCGAGGTGCAGCGCGTCACGACCTCGAGCGAGGATGTGACGGCGCAGTACGTTGACCTCAACGCGCAGCTGCGCCACTACAGGGCCGTCGAGCGGCGCCTCCTGCACTTCCTGGCCGCGACCACGACCATCCGCGAGATGCTCGCCGTCCAGGATCGCGTCGACTCGGTCCAGCTGACCATCGAGCAGCTCGAGGCGCAGCTCAAGTCGCTGCGGGAAGTGACGACCTACGGCACCCTGAGCATCTCACTCACCGAGAGGGGTACACCGCAGGCTGGGCAGATCGATCCCTCCGACACATTCGGAGGCGTCCTGCGCAACTCGCTCACCCTGCTCGCCCGCGGCGCCCGGGTGCTGGCGCTTGCCCTCACCGCGGCGCTGCCCTTCGTCGTCGCGCTCGGCGGCCTGGGTCTCGTCGCATGGTACCTGGTCAGGTGGTTCCTGCGCCGTCGCCGGCGTCCGCAGACACCGTCCGTACCGGCCTGAGGCAGGCCCTCGGCCCCGCGGCCCCTGCCGGGATCCGGCAGGGGCCGCGGGGCCGGCGCCGTGAGCGAGGCGAACGTCGCGCACGAATGGGTACACTCCCAGCCGCAGCCACCCTGTGAGGCTGCGCGGGCGACGGGAAGGGAGGCGCCGTGAAGGCGGTACGGATTCACGAGTACGGCGGACCGGGGGTGCTGGTGTACGAGGATGTTCCCCGGCCAGAGCCGGGGCCATCACAAGTGCTCGTGCGCGTGGAAGCGGCGAGCGTCAATCCAGTCGACGTCTCCATCCGCGAGAACCGATTCCCGACGCCCAAACAGCCGCCCAAGACCCTCGGGTCGGACGGCGCCGGCGTCATCGAGCAGACCGGCGCCGAGGTGAGCGCGGTGCGGCCGGGCGACAGAGTCCTCTTCAGCGGGCTCGGAGTGGGCAGTGAGGGCAGCTACGCCGAGTACGCCCTGATCGCCGAGAGCCAGGCGGTGCCGATGCCAGATGAGCTGTCGTTCATCGAAGCGGCGGCCCTGGGCATGGCCTTCCCCGCCGCCTACTACGGCCTGATCAGGCGCGGCAATGTCCAGGCCGGCGAGACGGTGCTCGTCCAGGGCGCGGCAGGAGGCGTCGGCTCCGCGTCCGTGCAGCTCGCCAAGGCTCGGGGAGCGCGCGTCCTTGCCACGGTGACGGGAGCGGCCCAGACCGACCTCGTGCGCAGCCTGGGCGCCGATGAAGCGATCGACTACAAGCACGAAGACGTCGTGGCCCGCGTGCTGGCGCTCACCGACGGACGCGGTGCCGACCTCGTCCACGAGCTCGTGGTGAGCGTCAACCTGCCGATGGACGTGCGCCTGCTCGCCAAAGGGGG
>CAVPIV010000008.1:260000-607149 GCA_963705085.1 uncultured Thermoleophilia bacterium
TGGGCGTTTGCTCGAGGCTGAAAGGGGGGGGGGTGGCCGCGGCCTCTCAGGCCTGCTTGATGACGCCCTGGAGCTGCGCCGACTTGCCCGCCTTGAGGCGCCGTCCATACAGCTGGGCGGCCGGCACGGCGAGCGACGAGAGTGGCTCGCCGTCGAGGCTGACGCCCCCTGCTGGATGCGCCGCCGCCACTCGGAGCGCGTCTGGCCGAACCAGCGCTCGAGGACGGCCGGCAGGAACACCTGGCCGTCCTCGAGGTCGCCCGCCTCGAGCGCGAGCTCCTGAAGGTCGGCGGCGGCTTCGTGCCGGCGGAAGACGCGGTCGAAGTGCTCCTCGGCAGCCGCGGCAGCCGCGACGCCGCGCAGCCGCGCGATGATGTCGCGCGCCAGGCGCGCCTTGAGATCGCGCGGGTTCAGGGCGCCCGCCGCCAGCTCGGCCTCCATCCGCACGAACTCGTCCGCGTGGTGCGGCGTGAGCAGTCGGAAGTAGGTCATCATCGTCTCATCGGGGATGCTCATGACCTTGCCGTAGATGTCGCGCGGGTCTTCGGTGACGCCGATGTAGTTGCCGGTGCTCTTGCTCATCCGCTCCGTGCCGTCAGTGCCCGGCAGGATCGCCATGGTCATGATGACCTGCGGCTCCTGGCCGAAGTACTCCTGCAGGTCGCGGCCCATGAAGAGGTTGAACTTCTGGTCGGTGCCGCCCAGCTCGATGTCGGCGTGGATGGCCACTGAGTCGTAGCCCTGGGCGAGCGGGTAGAGCATCTCCAGCATGCTGATGGGCTGATGCGCCTCCCAGCGCTTGGCGAAGTCGTCGCGCTCCAGGATGCGGGCCACGGTGGTCGTCGCCGTGAGCTCGAAGATCTGCTCTGTGGTCAGCGGCGCGAGCCACTCGCCGTTGTGGCGTACCTCGAGCTTGGCGGGATCGTCGTCGAGGATGAGGAAGGCCTGTTCCTGGTAGGTCCGGGCGTTCGCGTCGATGACCGACCCGTCGAGGCGAGGGCGGGTCTTGCTGCGACCCGACGGGTCGCCGATCCGCGCCGTGTAGTCGCCGACGATCAGTACCGCCACATGGCCGGCGTCCTGGAACTGGCGCAGCTTGTTGAGCACGACGGTGTGCCCCAGATGGATATCGGGCGCCGTGGGATCGACACCGAGCTTGACGCGCAGCGGCCGGCCTTCGCGTTCGGCCATCGCCAGCTTGGCCTCGAGAGCGCCCTCGGGAAGCGCTTCGACGACGCCGATCATGAGATCGTCGATGAGGCGACGGTCGATCACGGCGGGTACCTCCGGACGGGTCTGGTGGGGATCGGCGCGCCGGACGGCTCCCGCCCGGCCGCGCTGGATGATAGCACAGGGCGCCGCGGGCTCGGGAGGCGAGCCGCGCCCGCGAACGGCGCTCACCTCAGTCCATGAGCCGGCGAGGCACGGACGGAGCCTCGAGTCAGGCCGTGAGCGGTCGGGTTGCGGCCAGGCGGCCTGGCACGATCAGGCGACGCCGCGGAAGAGGTGGCCGGTGGTGCTGCGCTCGCGCGAGACGCAGGCCGCGAGGGCCGTCAGCCCTCCGCTCAGGAAGGCCGCACGCTCGCCGGCGTCCAGATCGGATTGAACCACGACGAATCCGGCGACGCGGGCAGCGGCAAGCTCGTCCAGGTTCGCGGCCAGGTTGGTGACGCGGGCGTTGAACAGGCGCGTCCCTCCGGCGTCGACCGTCGCCGGGAACTCGTACCCCTTGGCGTCGGTGAGGGTCAGGCCGACGTGCTCGCCGGGGCCGGGCGCGGCGCAGAGCCCCTCCGCCCGGCCGAGCAGATCGCGGGTGTGCAGGACCTGCTGGCGGCCGAAGGCGACCACCTCGACGGCGAAAGGCCCGGCCGCCAGGCCCGCGATCTCCTCGAGAGACGTCTCGGGGCGAGCCACGACGGCCGCCGGCCGGCGGCCGGCAAGCTCGGCGGCGGCCTCGGCGGCGGCGGCGCTCAGACCCTGCACTGGGAACTCGAGGATGAGGGCCGCGGCGGCCGCCTCGCCGCCCTCGGCCATGGCGCCCACGATGCCGAGGTGGCGCGCGTACACGCCCTGCCATGGCAGGGCGAGGATCGCGCGCCACCATGGCTCGTCGCGGTCGAAGAGCACTTCCGGGAGGCGGACGCGCAGTGGCAGCCCCGTGGCCCGCAGTTCGGTGGACGCCGCCACGACCGCCGCCGGCGCGTCCCCGGCCAGGAGGTCGAGACAAAGGGCACAGACGCCGGGAGCAGCCAGCGGCCGCTCGCCCGGGCGGAGGCGGAGGACGACCGCCGGCGACGAGCCGGGCGCGATGCGGCCTGCCGCCGTGGCCGGCTCCGGCCGGAAGGGCGCGGCGGCGGGTGGCGCGGCGGCGAGGGCCGGCACCGATGTGGCGGCGGGCATCCAGCTGACCGGCCAGGCGCGGCGGCGGGCCGCCAGGCGGCGCTCGTCGAGTTCGGCGAGCGCCCGGCGGCGCAGTTCCTTGAGCTCGCCGACCGGCAGGAACAGGCCGTCCGGCAGAGCGAATTCGAGCACGTCGAGGCGATACGGCGTGCCGCCCAGAGCTCCGAGCGCGTCGCGCGCCTTGGCAGCCGTGAGCGCCGCGGTGCGCGCCGGTGCAAGCGCCGTCGTACCCGCGACGCCGACCGCCAGACCGGACTCCTGGGCGGCAACCGTCAGTCGCGCCGCCTGTCCCGCAGACCCTTCAAGCGCCATGCGCAGCAGAATCGGCCGCCGCGCCACGCGGGCGGTGATCAGATCCTGGGCCAGCTCATCGGCCGCCGCAGCGGCCAGGCGAAAGAGCCGGTCCTTGACGCCTACGCGTTCGCGCAGGCGCAGCGTGACGCGATCCTCGCCGCCCCCTTCGAGGCGCAGCGGCTCGGTCTGCCCGGCGGAGGTATAGACGCAGACGAGGTCGCCGGCGGCGACCGGCTTCGTGAGCCGCACCTCCACCTCCCCGCGGCCCTCGTCGACGCGCGACACCCTGCCGACCAGGACGCCGCGGTGCCCGCCGCGCCCACCGCTGCGCACCTCGTGGTGCCGTCCCTCGAGATGGGCGACGGAGAAGCCGCGGGAGAAGCTCTGCTCAAGTCGCGCCAGCCACTCGGGACGAACCGCGTACCCCGCAGGATCCTCCAGCGCGGCGTCCACGGCCTCACGGTACACGGCGGTCGTCACGCCGACGTAGGCGGGGTCCTTCATGCGTCCCTCGATCTTGAAGGACGTAACGCCGGCGGCGATCAGCCGAGGCAGCAGGCCGATGGCCGCAAGGTCGGAGGTCGACAAGACGCGGGCGGCGGCGCCCTCGTCGCGCTCCGCGCCCGCGGAAGCGGCGTCCGGCTCGCGTGACGGACGGCGGGCCGGCGGGGGGGTGCCCGTCCGACGCACCTCGTACCGCAGACGGCACGACTGGCTGCAGCGGCCGCGATTGCCGCTGCGGCCGCCCACCATGCTCGAGAGCAGGCAGTCGCCGGAGTAGCCGTAGCAGAGGGCGCCGTGCACGAATGCCTCCAGCTCCAGGCCGTGAGGCTCGAGAGCCGCGATCTCCGTCAGGCTCAGCTCGCGGGCGAGGACGGCCCGGCGGCAGCCGAGCCGCGCCAGCGCGGCAAGCTGCGCCGAGCTGTGCGTGTTCAGCTGCGTGCTGGCGTGCAGCGGCAGGTCCGGGTACTCCTCGCGCACGCGCAGGAGGATGCCGAGATCGGCGACGATCAGCCCATCGAGGCCGGCGCGATAGGGCGCCTCCAGCGCCGCCAGCGCCGGATCGACCTCCGCCTCCTTGAGCAGCGTGTTGAGCGCCAGGTACGCGCGCGCATCATATAGATGTGCGAGATCGACCGCGGCGACGGCGGTATCACCGGCAAAGTTGCCGGCGAAGGCGCGCGCGCTCCAGCGCTCGAGCCCGAAGTAGACGGCGTCGGCCCCGGCCGCCAGAGCCGCGCGCAGCGCTCGCGGCTCTCCCGCCGGGGCCAGCAGCTCGATCGCTCGGCGTTCGCCCAGCAGAGACTCAGTCGATCCGCCCCCGACGCGTCGAGGTTCGGCCCGGCCGGCTACCACGGCAGCGCGCCGGGCTCCTCCTTCGTGACAGCGCCGACCTCGTCGCGGTGCACGCGGATGAGACCAGACGTGGCGACTGTCGCCACGCCCCGGCGCTCGTACTCGTCGAGGAGCAGGTTGATGCCGAGCGAGTCGCTGCTCATGTGACCGGCGATCACGACGTGGATGTCGTGCTTGTCGGCCTCGTCGCGCAGGTCCTGGCCCATGTGCATGCCGACGATGGTGCCCACACCGCTGTCGGCGAGCTTCTCCATGACCTTCTTGGGGCCTTCGGTCCCGCCGGTCATGTCGACCCAGACTCTGCCCGCACGCGCCCGCGGGCTGCTCTGGCCCACGTACGGCGCCGCGCCCTTCTGGGCGGCGATGCGGTACTCCGGGATCTCCAGCAGGCACTTCTGGACGTCCTCGATGAGCTTCGGCTCGCGCTCGGCGAAGACCTTCGTGAGATGGTCGACCACGAGGTTGTCGGTCGGCGTGTGCGCCGAAAAGAAGGGGACGTCCAGCAGGCGGGCCACGTCGATGGCCTGGTCGTAGTTGAGGGGCATGAGCCGGCGCTTGACCTCGTCCATGCGCTCGACGATGAGCTTTTCGCCCGCCTGGATCGGCACGCCCAGCGTCGCCCAGATGTCCGCCTGAACCTCCATGACGCTGTCGAGCCTGGTGAGACCCCAGCCCTCAGGGTGATGCGTGTAGATCGCGTCGATGGGCACGCCCTTCTCGCGCAGGCGATCGGCGAGCAGGATCTCGCCGGTGTTCATGTCGATGCCGGCGAGGAGCGTCGTGACCTCGGTCTCCGGATCGCCGACGTAGACCCTGGTGTCGGCGAATGGGTTGGTGAGTTCCTGCGGATCGGCGAACTGCTTGAGGTGCTCCGGCAGGGCCTCGTGTCGACGGCGGGTACGGTCCAGGAACTCCTCAACCCCCTGCCGGCCACGGGGATCCGCGTCAATGCCCATGCGTACGGCGGTTTCGTACATCTCGTGCAGCTTCACGGTCGTCCTTTCACCGATGATGGTCGCAGGGTCATTCTACCCGGGCGGCGGCTCCTCGCCCGGAGCGCGGTACGGGCCGCGAGACGAAGGGGCTCGCGGCCTCCACGAATCGCCACAGCCGGCGGTCGTCGTTCACGCCGATGCGCGGCGCCGCGGCGACGACCGGAGACGGCGTGTCCGCCGGGCGCGCGAGCACCCGGGCCGACGGCGCCTGGCCGGATACAGGGGTGGCCGTCGCGGCAACCAGCGCGCCGTTCGCCTCTCGCGTGATGCCGAGCGCCTGCGCAAGGCGCGCGGGTCCGCTGCACAACAGGCGCAGGTCCGTCGTCCCGCGACGCGCGATCATCTCGTCGCTGCCCGTCGTCGGCTCCAAGGCCCGCAGCAGCACGGCCGCGCCGATGCCCTTCTCCTGGCAGGAGATGTTGGCGCAGAAGTGCATGCCGTAGATGAAGTAGACGTAGAGGTGCCCAGGCGGCCCGAACATGACTGCATTGCGGGCCGTCATGCCTCGGTAGGCGTGACTGGACGGATCGTCGGGGGCATAGGCCTCTGTCTCGACGATGCGTCCGCCGACGCCCCGAAAGAGGAACGTACAGCCAATCAGGTCGGAGGCGACCTCGACTGCCGGGCGATCGAAGAAGGATTGAGGGACCAGGGCGGCGGGCGGCATTGTTGTAGTGTAGCGGACGGCCCTGCGCGGCCAGATCTCACGGACCGTGAAACCAACGATGCGACGCGCTGCGGTGCGGCGGTAGAGTTGACGATGTGAGACGCGTCGGCCTGAGTGCGGTGATCGGCATTGCGGTGCTCGCCGCGGTCGTGGCGCTGACCGCGCTGGCGATCAACGCACGGCTGCGTTCGGTCGAGCCAGTCGAGGCGTCGCCGCTGGCAGGATGGACCGACGTCACCATCCGGCCGGAGAGCGGAGGCAGCTTCACTGCCACCGTCTTCTACCCGGCAGTGGCGCCGGGCGGGGCCGGCGCGCCGCTCGACCAGTCGGGCGCGCCCTACCCGGCGATCGTGTTCGGCCATGGCTACCTTGCGAACCCCCGGATGTACGCCGGCACCCTCAGCCGCCTGGCGATGGACGGGTTCGTCGTGATCGCACCCCAGACGCGGCAGACGCTCTTGCCGAACCACACGCAGTTCGCGGACGACATGCGTGCCTCGCTCACCTGGCTGGTGATCGAGAGCGAGCGAAAGGCGTCGTCCTTCTCCGGCGCCATCCGGCCCGACGCCTTCGGCGCGACCGGACACTCGATGGGTGGCGGCGCCGCCCTGCTCGCGGCCTCGCGCGACCCGCGCATCGTCGCGGTGAGCACCTTCGCCGCCGCCGACACGCGGCCGTCCAGCCTCGGCGTCGTCGACCGAATCCGGGGTGGCGTGCAGTTCATCGCAGGCAGCGACGACGCCATCGCCCCGCTCGAAGAGCATCAGCGGCCGTTGTTCGACAAGGTGACTGCCGCCAAGCAGCTGGTCGTTCTGAAGGGGGGCTCGCACTGCGGCTTTCTGGACGAGGAGCCGCCGCTCTGCGACAGCGGCAGCATGAATCACGACGAGCAACTGGCGCTGTCGCGACGGCTGCTCTCGGACTGGTTCACGCAGCATCTGTCCGGCGAGCAGGCGTCCCGCGACCACATCTCCTCGCCGTCGCCCGACCCGCGCATGACGATCACGACGAAGCCGGCGCGACAGAAGTGACGAAGCGCGCGTCAGTCTGTGATCACTCGGCCAGACGCGCCTCGAGCGCCGCCCGCGCGTACCGCAACTGCTCGCGAACGCGCTCCGGCGCCGAGCCCCCGCGCGAGCGCTTGCGCGCGAGCTGAGCGGCCGGCTCGTGCAGGGCGTAGTAGTCGTCGGCGAAGGCCGGCGAGAGGTCGTGCAGCTCCTCCAGCGAGACCTCGGCCAGCGACCGGCCGCTCTCCAGGCAGCGGCGCACGAGCGTGCCGGTGAGGTGGTGCGCCTCGCGGAACGGCACGCGCCTCTCGACCAGGTAGTCGGCGATGTCGGTGGCCGCCAGGTAGGAGTCGCAGGCCGCGGCCATACGCCCCTCGTCGAAGACCGCGCCGTCGAGCAGGCCGACGACGACGGGCAGGAGCGCGTCGAGGCAGTCGACGGCGTCGAAGAGGTAGCGCTTGTCCTCACGCAGGTCCGTGTTGTAGGCGAGCGGCAGGCCGTGCAACACGCCGAGGAGGCCGCCGAGATCGGCGGTCAGCCGCGGAGCGGCCGCCCGCATCAGCTCGGCGGCGTCCGGGTTCTTCTTCTGGGGCATGATGCTGGAGCCGCCGCTGAAGGCGTCCGGCAGCCGGACGAAGCCGAACTCCGCGCTGGCCCAGAGGACCAGCTCGCCGCCCAGCCGACTGAGGTGCGACCCGAGCTGGGCAGCCGCCGACAGGTAGTCGACGGCGAAGTCGCGCGACGCCACCGCGTCGAGGGAGTTCTCAGCGACACGATCGAAGCCCAGCTCGGCGGCGACGCACTCCCGGTCGAGATCGAAGTCGAGGCCGACCGCGGCGCCAACCCCGAGCGGCAGCTCGAGGCAGGCGACGCGCACCGCCTCGAGCCGCGTGCGATCGCGCTCCAGCATCCAGAAGTAGGCGAGCAGATGCTGGGCCAGCGAGGTCACCTGGGCCCGCTGCAGGTGCGTGTAGGCGGGTAGCACGGTCTCCAGCTGGTCGGCGGCCCTGCGCAGCAGCACGCCCTGCAGGGCGGCCAGCGCCGCGTCCTGGCGCTCGACGACGCGGCGCAGGTGCAGCCGCACGTCGGTCACGACCTGATCGTTGCGGCTGCGGGCGGTGTGCAGCCGGGCGCCGGCGTCGCCGATGAGCTCCGTGAGCCTGCGCTCGACGGCCATGTGCACGTCCTCGTCACCGTCGCTCGGGACGAACGCGCCGGCCTCGATCTCGCGACCGACCGCCGCAAGACCAGCCTCGATCGCGCCGAGCTCCCGGGGGGTGAGCACGCCCGCGCCCCGCAGGGCGCGGGCGTGCGCCGTCGATCCTTCGATGTCCTCGGCCCAGAGGCGCCAGTCCAGAGCCAGCGAGCTGTTGAGAGCGACGAACGCGGGGGCGCGCTCGCCGGAGAAGCGGCCCGAGCGTGCCACGGTCATCTGCGCACCCCCATCGTCGTGGATTCTCCCAGTCTCTGCCTTAGCCTTAGGCTTCCTCGTCGTCCAGCTCGTGCATCATGCCGTGCGCCTTGCCGACCCGGGCCCACATCTCGATCGGCAGACCCCAGAGCTCGATGAACCCGGCCGCGGACTGGTGCGAGAACTGGTCCTCGGTCGTGTAGGTCGCAAGCTTGTAGCTGTAGAGCGCGAAGTCCGAGCGGCGGCCGTTGGCCACGCAGTTGCCCTTGAAGAACTCGAGGCGGATGTCCCCGCTGACCCGCTCCTGGCTCTGGAAGAGGAACGCCTTGCAGGCCTCGGTGAGCGGGTCGAACCACTGACCCTCGTAGATCATGTCGGCGAGCTTGCTCTCGATCGTGCGCTTGAAGTGGAGCAGGTCGCGGGTGAGGACCAGGTCCTCGAGCTCGCTGTGGGCGCGGATGAGCGCGAGAGCGCCGGGGACCTCGTACACCTCGCGGCTCTTGATGCCGACGAGGCGGTTCTCCAGCATGTCGACCCGGCCGTAGCCGTGCGCCCCGGCGATCGCATCGATCGTCTCGATAAGCTCGACGAGGCCCATCTCCTTGCCGTCGAGCGCGATCGGGCGACCTTTCTCGAAGGTCACGATCAGTTGCTGCGGCTCGTTGGGCGCCTCCGCCGGATCGGTCGTGAACTGGAACGCGTCGCGCGGCGGCGCAACCCACGGGTCCTCGAGCGCGCCGCACTCGTTGCTGCGGCCCCACAGATTCTCGTCGACCGAGTAGGGGCTCTTCTTCGTCAGGCTCAACGGGATGTTGTGGGCGGCCACATAGTCGATGAGCTCTTCGCGGCTCGGCCAGCCGGCCTCGCGCGCGGGGGCGATGATCTTGATGCCGGGATCCTGGCTGCGCACGCCAATGTCGATGCGCACCTGGTCGTTGCCCTTGCCCGTGCAGCCGTGGGCGACCGCCGTGCCGCCGAATCTATGCGCCGTCTCGACCAGCTTCTTGGCGATCAACGGACGTCCGATGGCAGTGGACAGTGGGTACTTGCCCTCGTACAGGGCGTTGGCCATGAGGGCCGGCAGGCAGTGATGCTCGGCGAACTCCTCCTTGGCGTCGACGGCGACGGCCTCGACGGCGCCGGCTGCCTTGGCGCGCGCCATGATCCCGGGGATGTCACGCACACGTCCCAGATCGACGAGGCAGGCGATTACATCGTAGCCGTACTTCTCCTTGAGCCAGGGGATGAGGGCCGAGGTGTCGAGACCGCCCGAGTAGGCGAGGACTACTGTGCCGTTGTTTGTGCTCACGATGGTGCTCCTTCACGTGCGTCTGTCGGGGACGACGCCTGGTGGGCGTCGGGGATGGGGCCTGGTCAGGCGCCTCGCAGGCGGTCGAGGTAGGTCCTCACCGCGAGCGCTTTGCGCGCGTCGCTGGTGATGACCACGAAGGTGTCGTCACCGGCCAGCGTGCCCAGGATGTCGACGTGGTTGAGATTGTCGATCTGGCGCGCGATGGTCGTCGCGGTGCCGATCTCGCAGCGGACGACGACGAGCTGCTCCGCTGTCGCCAGCGCCCGCGCGAAGTCGCGCATGACGTTCTGGGCGGCCTGCTCCGGGTCCTTGGGTCGCTCGCGCGGCGAGAGCATATACCTCGGCCGGCCCAGGTGCGTGCGCACCTTCTGGAGGTCGAGCTCCCTGATGTCGCGCGAAACGGTGGCCTGCGTCACCTCACAGCCCAGCGCGCTCAGTGCATTGACCAGCTCTCGCTGGGTCGAGACGTCCCGCTGCTGGATCACGGTCTGGATCAGGCGCTGGCGTTCCATCTTGCTCATCGGCATCTTGGCGTTCATCGTCTCCCTGTCTCCTGGCGAGTGCCGGCCGCGTCAGGCGGTGATCTTCGTGCCACAACCGGCGTTCGTGAGGATCTCGAGCAGCACGGCGTGTTCCACGCGTCCATCGATGATGTGCGCGCTGCCGACGCCGGCCCCGAGCGCCCGCCGGACCGCGCCGGCTTTGGGGAGCATCCCGCCGGCGATGGTGCCGTCGGCCTCCAGCTCCGAGAGGTAGGCCAGATCGCAGGCAGAGATGGGCTTCTGCCCCTCGCCGCGGTCAGCGTAGATGCCGTCGACGTCGGTGAGGAAGATGATCTTCTCGGCACGGAGCGCCGCTGCGACCTCACCCGCGACCGTGTCGGCGTTGACGTTGTAGGCGGCGCCGTCCGTGTCGGCGCCGACACTGGCGACCACAGGTATGTTCGCCTCGGCCAGCACGTCGAGCACCTGCGTGTTGACCGCGGTCACCTCCCCGACGAAGCCGAGATCGACCTCGTTGCCGGCCTCGTCGTGATGCCGCTTGGGTCTGACCACCAGCAGGTGTCCGTCCTCGCCGGAGATACCCACGGCAGTGCCGCCGTGACGGCTGATCAGGCCGACGATGTCCTTGTTGACTTTGCCCACCAGGACCATCTTGGCGATCTCCATCGTCTCTTCGTCGGTGACGCGGTGCCCTGCGACGAATCTGGGTTCGAGCCCGAGGCGCTTCATCTGGCGGCTGATCTCAGGTCCCCCGCCATGCACGACCACCGGCTTCATCCCGATGAGGCGCAGCAGAACGATGTCCTCGGCGAACTGCTCCTGCAGGCGGCGCGACGTCATGGCGGCGCCGCCGTACTTGAGGACCACCGTCGTCCCCCAAAACTGGCGGATGTACGGCATGGCCTCGAGCAGCGTCTCGACCGTCGTCTGCTGCTTGACCGTCATGCCCACTCCTCCCGTTTCGGCCGGCGCGCGCCGGCGGCCGGGGCCCTCACGTCGAGTACTCCGCATTGAGGCTGACGTAGTCGTGGCCCAGATCGCTGAAGAACACCGTGGCCCTGCCGTCGAATCCGTCGAGCGTGATCCGCAGATCGATCTCCGACTGCTCGAGGATCGCGGCGAGGCGTTCGCGGCTGCCGTCGCCCAGCACGACCGCGCTGCCGGCCCTCACGATCACCAGATCGTCGTAGGCGATCTCGACGGGCAATTGGTCGCGACCCAACCTGCCAAGCGCCTGCCCAACCGCCTGCACGATGCGCCCCCAGTTGGCGTCGCGACCGAAGAAGGCGGTCTTGACGAGCGGCGAGTTGGCGACGGCGCGCGCGACGGCCTCGGCTTCGTCCGCGTCGCGCGCGCCGGCGACCGCGAGCCTCATAGTGTGCTGCGTACCCTCGCCGTCGGCGACAATCGAGACTGCCAGGGCGAGCAGCGCGGCACCCAAGGCCTCGCCGAGCACCGCCAGCGACGCCTCGCCCGGGCGCACCCCTGAGGCTCCGTTGCAGAGGCCTACGACCATGTCGTTGGTGGATTCCTGGCCGTCGACGGTGACGCGGTTGAACGACGCGGCGACCGCGCCACGCAGGAGGCGGCCCCAGTCGTCGGCCGGGACGTCGGCGTCGCAGGTGACGAAGCAGAGCATCGTCGCCATGTGCGGACTGATCATGCCGCAGCCCTTGGCGGCGAAGCCCAGATGGACGACGCCCTCCTCGAGTTCCGCCTCGAAGGCACCGCCCTTGGCGAACTTGTCTGTGGTGCGGATCGCGGCGACGAACTCGGCGCCGCTGGCGGCCGCGTCGCCGGCGGCGGCCAGCGCCGCGGCCGCCGCGGCGATGCCGGGTTCGATCTTGTCCATGGGCAGCGGCACGCCGATGATCCCGGTGGAGGCCACGGCCACCTGCTCGACCGGCAGGTGCAGCCGCACCGCGGCGAGCGCTCTCATGCGCGCCGCGTCGACCCTGCCCGGCTCGCCCGTGCAGGCGTTGGCGTTGCCGGCGTTGACAACGACCGCGCGGAGGTGTTCGCAGTCGCTCTCCTCGCGCGTCAGACAGACAGGGGCCGCAGCCGCGGCGTTGCTCGTGAACGTCACGGCCGAGACACTCGGCAGCTCCGAGCAGAGCAGTCCGAGGTCCAGCCGGCCCTTCTTCTTGACCCCCGTCGCCACGCCGGCGGCGCGAAAGCCCTTCGGCGTCGTGACGCCCCCTCTGACGACGCGCACGCCGGCGGGCAGCGCCGTGAAGCTCGTCTCCGGCAGCAGCATCAGAGGAGCCCTTCGTGCTCGGGCAGGCCGAGCATGACGTTCATGTTCTGCACGGCCTGCCCTGCCGCGCCCTTCATCAGGTTGTCGATGACGCTCACGATGATGATGCGCCCGGCGCCGTCGTCGACCGTCGCGAAGATGCGGCAGTAGTTAGTGTTGACAACTTCCTTGAGCTCCGGAACCGTGTCGCACACCTCGACGAACCGCTCGCCGTCGTAGGAGTCGTGGAAGAGCGTCTGCAGCTCGGCCGCCGTCGCCACCTCGGCGGCGCGCACGTAGATGGTCTCGGTGATGCCCCGCTGGACGGGTATGAGGTGCGGCACGAAGGTCAGGGTCGTCGCCGGATCCAGGCCGCTGCTTATCTCCGGTTGGTGGCGGTGCGTGGCGATGCCGTAGGGGATGAAATCCGAGTCGATCGAGCAGAAGTGGGTCCGCTCGGTCGGCGTCTTGCCGGCGCCGCTGACGCCGGACTTGGCATCGACGATGACATCGAGCAGGCCCAGCCGGCGGATCGGCGCGAGCGCCAGCAGGGCCGGGGTTGGGTAGCATCCCGGGTTGGCCACGAGACGCGCCCCGGCGATGTCGGCGCGGTACAGCTCGGTGAGACCGTACACCCCCGGCGTGAGCTCAGGGTGAGGGTGCGGCGCGTACCACTCCTCGTAGAGAGAGGCCTGGAGCCGGAAGTCGGCGCTCAGGTCGATGACCCGGGCCCCCCCCTCCAACAACCGCTTGGCGACGTTCGCCGCCTGCCCGTGGGGCATGCAGACGAAGGCGAGGTCGACCCCTCCCACCTCCGACTGAGGGCAGAAGACAAGGTCGGTGCGCAGGCGCGGCAGATGGACGCGCACCGGCTTCCCTGTGAGCTGTTCGGAGCTGATGTGCGTGAGCCGGACAGACGGGTGCCGCAGCAGGAGCTCGGCCAGCAAGGCGCCGGTGAAGCCGCTGCCGCCGACGATGCCGACGGACGGTCCCTGCCCCTCGAGCTCGCCGCCGGCGTCCGCGGCTGTCTGCATCTTGCGATGAGGGAAGTGTACTGTCATAGAGGCGCTCCGAAGGCACGTCGAAGTTGACGTTGGCGAGACGTGGGGTTCGCGCCGGCGTGGGCGAGCGTGGCGTGCCTGTCAGCGACTAGCGCAGACACCGGCGCCCACCGGCCGGCGCGGGTCGTGCACGTCGGACTCGGAGGGCAGAGCGCAGCCGCGGACCCCGGCGCGTGGCCAGCAGGGTAGTCGGTGATGCGGCAGCGTGGTGCATAGCCGCGCGACTATACCCGAGCGGCGAGAATCATGCAAGCCTGCTCCGCATTTGATGCAGATTATGCGAGGCGTCGCTCATCACCACGCTCATCACCGGCTCCGGATGCATCACCGTACGCTTGCGCTGCGTGGGCCTTGATGCGGGCTGCGCGCAGGCGGGGAGAGGCGCGGGAGCGGCGCGCGTTGGCACAACGGGGGCGGCGGTGCAGCGAAACAGCACCGCCGCCCCCGTTGTGGGACCTGTCGACGGGCTAGCGGAGGGCCGCCCCGAAGTCGCGCTCGAGGGCGGCCACGATCTTGCCGCGCACGCCGGCGATGTCCTTCTCGGAGAGGGTGCGCTCGGCCGAGCGCATGACCACGCGCAGCGCCAGCGAGCGCTTGTCGGCCGGCACCTGGTCACCTTCGTAGACGTCGAAAACGGCGACGGAGCGGGTGAGCTTGCCGCCGGCCTTGCGAGCCGTCGCGACCACGGCCGCGGCGGGCACGTCGCGGCCGACGACGACGGCCAGGTCCTGCGAGGCCGGCGGGTACGCGCCGAGATCCCCGAAGGGCACGTGCGGCAGCGCCAGCGGCGCGAGCACGTCGAGCGAGAGCGTCGCGACGTACAGCTCCAGATCGTCGACGCCGAGGGCGGCGGCGACGTCCGGCCGGAGCTGGCCGAGCACGCCGATCGGCTTGCCGGCGACGCTCACCGTCGCCGACGTGCCGGGGTGGAGGTACGGGTAGCAAGCGACCGCGTCGCCGAGCGGCGCGTACTCCCCCTCCCGGCGCAAGCTCGCCAGGAGCGCCTCGACGACGCCCTTGAGCGTGAAGAAGTCGACCGGCCGAGCCGGCGCCGTCCAGCTCGCTGGCTGGAGCGGGCTGCCGAGCACGATGGCGACCGCCTCCGGTTCGTGAGGGAGCATGACGCCCGGCTCGGCCGCGTGCGGCGGAGCCGGGCTTGCCTGCTCGTCCCAGAGGTAGACCCGCCCCACCTCGAAGAGGTTCGGCGGGTCGTTGAGGCGCGCGATGTTGTCGCGCAGGGCGCCGACAAGGCCGGGGAGCAGCGAGGTGCGCATCATCGACTGCTCGATGCTCATCGGGTTGCTCAGCTTGACCGGCCGCAGGCGTACGTCGCCCTCGGCGAGGCCCAGGGGCGCCACCGCGTCCGGCGCAATGAAGGTGTAGGTGATGACCTCGTCGAGGCCGCAGCCCGCCAGGGCGCGCCGCACGGCGCGCCGCACCTGCTGCGGCCCGGTGAGCCCGCCCGGCGTCGTGTGCCGGGGCAAGGTCTCGGGCGCCCGGCCGTAGCCCGCGATACGCCCGATCTCCTCGATGAGGTCGACCTCGCGCTCCAGGTCCGGCCGGCAGGTCGGCACGGTCACGGTCCAGGCGACCGGCGCCGGCACAGGGACGAGATCGACCTCGCGCACCGTGCATTCGAGGCGCCGCAGAATCGCGGCCTGCTCGGCCTCCGGCACCGCGTAGCCGAGCAGCGCCTCGGCCTTCGCCGGACGGTAGCTCAGCTCGCGCCGCGCCGGCAGCTCGCCGTGCACGTCGATCATCCCCGGCGCCACCTCTCCCCCGCACAGTCCCTCGAAGAGGCGGCAGGCGAAGTCGAGTCCGCCAGGTACCATGTGCGGGTCGATGCCCTTCTCGAAGCGGTTGCTCGCCTCGCTGCGGATACCGGTGTGCATCTCGGTGCGCAGGATGCTCGGGCCGCTGAAGTTGGCCGCCTCGAGCACGACGTCGGTGGTCTTCTCGTCGACTTCGGCGTCGACGGCGCCGAAGACGCCAGCGATGACGAGCGGCCTGGCGATGTCGGCGATCACGCACATCTCACCGTCGAGGGTGCGCTCCACGCCGTCCAGCGTGACGATCTTCTCGCCGTCGGTCGCCCGCCGCGCGACCAGCGTGCCGCCCTCTATCTTGGCCGCGTCGAAGGCGTGCAGCGGCTGACCCCAGCCGAGCATCACGTAGTTGGTCACGTCGACGACGTTGCTGATCGGCCGCATGCCGGCGTGGGTGAGTCGCGCCTTGAGCCATGCCGGCGACTCGCCGACCTTGAGGTTGCGGATGACGCGAGCTCCGTAGCGCGGGCAGAGATCCGGGTCGGCGACCTCGACGACGATCGCCTCGGCGGCCGGCGCGCCGCGGAGCAGCGCCGGGCCCTCGGTGGGCGGCGGCGCCAGCGTCGCCCCCGACGCCGCCGCGACCTCGCGGGCGACGCCGTAGATCGAGAAGCAGTCGGGCCGGTTGGAGGTGAGCTCCAGCTCGAGCACGGCCTCGGCCACCGGCAGGTAGTCCTGCAGCGGCGCCCCCACCCGCCAGTCCGGCGGCAGCACGGCGATCCCCGGGCTGTCCTCCTCGTAGCCCAGCTCGCGCTCGCTGAGCATCATGCCGTCGCTTTCGACCCCGCGAATGGTGCTCTTGCGCAGCCTGAGGCCGCTCTCCAGCACGGCGCCGGTGAGCGACACCGCGACGACATCGCCGGCGCCGAAGTTGTGCGCCCCGCAGACGATCTGGCGGATGCCGCCGTTGGCTTCGCCGACGTCGACCGTGCAGAGCGTCAGCTTGTCGGCGTCAGGGTGCTTGTCCAGCGTCACCACCTTGCCGACAACGAAGCGCGACAGGTTCTCGGGGTCGTTCGGCGCGCCCACCCAGTCGACGCCCTCGACCTCGGTGCCCGACATGGTGAGCAGCTCGACGAGCTCGTCGTTGCTCCCCGTCCAGTCGACGTACTCCTTGAGCCAGCTGATAGGTACTCTCATCGCCCTCTCCCCCCTAGAACTGCCGCAGGAAGCGGACGTCGTTGTCGTAGAACAGGCGCAGGTCCGGGATGTCGTGCTTGAGCATCGCCATGCGCTCGACGCCCATGCCGAAGGCGAAGCCAGAGACCGCCTCGGGGTCGTAGTCGACGAACCCGTAGAGGTTGGGGTCGACCATGCCGGCGCCCATGATCTCGAGCCAGCCGGAGTACTTGCAGCTCCGGCAGCCCGTCCCGCCGCAGAGCCCGCAGTCGACGTCGACCTCGATCGACGGCTCGGTGAACGGAAAGAAGTGGGGCCGCACACGGATTGAGCGGTCCGGACCGAAGAAGGCCCGGGTGAAGTGCGCGACCGTACCCTTGAGGTCGGCCAAGGTGATGCCCTCGTCGACCACCAGGCCCTCGACTTGATGGAACATCGGCGTGTGCGTGGCGTCGGAGTCGCGCCGGTACACCTTACCGAGGCAGAGCACTGCCACCGGCGGCCGCTGCTCCTCCATGACCCGCACCTGCACGGGCGAGGTGTGGGTGCGCAGGAGCACGCCGCGGTCGGCGTCGAGCACGGCGCCGGGCATGACCGGCGCCGGCTCCTCGACCCAGAACGTGTCGTGGGCGGAGCGCGCCGGGTGGCTCGGCGGCGTGTTGAGCGCCGTGAAGTTGTAGTAGTCGAGCTCGACCTCGGGCCCCTCTGCGATCTGGTAGCCGAGACCGATGAAGATGTCCTCGACCTCGCGCATCGTCTGCGTGATGAGGTGCTCGTGTCCGGCCGGGAACGGGTGGCCGGGCAGCGTCACGTCGACGCGCTCCTCGGCGAGCGAAGCGCTCAGGGCGGCGGCCCTGAGCTCGGCCTCCCGCGCCGCGTAGAGCTCTTCGAGCTCGCGGCGCACCAGGTTGCCGCCCTTGCCCAGCGCCGGCCTGTCCTCCGGCGGCAGAGATGGAATCGAACGCAGGAGCTCGGTGAGCGCGCTCTTGCGCCCCAGCGTCGCGACACGCGCCTGCTCCAGGGCGTCGAGATCGGCGGCACGCAGGAGCGTGTCCCGCGCCGTCGTGTACAGCGCCGCCAGACCGGGAGCGCGCTGCCTGAGAGTCTGCAGGTCTGCGTCGTCCATCGTCATCCTTTCGCGGAGGCCGCGGAGGGTTTTGTGATCGCGCCGGCCGGGCGGCGCGAGAACTCGTAGAGGGCGATCGCGCCGGCGACGCCGGCGTTGAGCGACTCGACGACACCGGGCGCCGTCGGCGTAAGCGGAATGGTCACGAGCTCGGTCACGTGGCGGGCAGAGGCCGGCGAGAGGCCCGAGCGCTCCGCGCCGACCACCAGCGCCGCGGGGCGGCGCAGCTCGGCGCGAGCCAGCGGCGTACCCACGTGGGCGGCCAGACCGTACACGCGCTCGAGCCCGACCTGAGCGATCAGCTCCCCGAGCGCAACGTCAGGGAGCAGCGGCAGGCCGAAGATCGCGCCCATGCTGGCGCGGACCGTCTTCGGCCCGAAGAGGTCGGTTGAACCGCGTGAGGTGGCGAGAGCGGCGGCGCCGAAGGCCGCCGCCGCCCTCACGAGTGTGCCCAGATTGCCCGGGTCGGCGATGCCGTCCGCGTACACGACGAGCGGCTCGCCGCCGGAGCGGACGAGCGTGTCCGCCGCCGGCCGCGCCGGCAGCGGGAACACCGCCATCACGTCCGGCGGCGTCTCCAGCGTCGTGATCTTGTGAGCGACGCGCTCGACGACCGGGAAGAGCGAAGGCGCCCGGCCGCCGGCCCCGGCGCCCCGCTCCGCCCCGCTCACCTGCTCGGCCAGCTCCTCGGCCCGCTCGGCCGCCAGGAAGACGACCTGGGGCCGGTGGCCGGCCGCGAGGCCGGCCAGAACGAGATCGGCGCCTTCCACGAGGAAGGCGCCTTCGCGCTCACGGAACTTGCGTTCGCCCAGCGACGCCGCTCGCTTGACGAGGGCGTTCTGCGGACTGGTGAGTGGTTCTCCTAAAACCCCAAGCGACTCGCCCGCCTCAGGCTGCTTCGAGGGCCGCGCGGGCCTGGCCGGCCAGGGCGGCGAAGTGCTGCGGGTCGCTCACGGCGATCTCGGCGAGGATCTTGCGGTCAAGCTCGACCTGAGCCAGCTGCAGGCCGTGCATGAACTGGCTGTACGAGAGGCCGTTCTCACGCGCCCCGGCGTTGATGCGCACGATCCACAACTTGCGGAACTCGCGCTTGCGCACGCGACGATCGCGATAGGCATACTGGCCACTGCGCTGCACCTGCTCCTTGGCCCTCTTGTAGCTGGAGTGTTTGCCGGCGTAGTAGCCCTTGGCCTGCTCCAGTACCTTGCGGCGCTTCTTGCGCGCGGTGACGCTCCGTTTGACTCGAGACATGGTGGTACTCCTGGGTGATTCTCTAGCGAAGCGCCAGAAGGCGCTTGATCCCTCTGGTATCGGCCTCGCTGACGTCGTAGACCTTGCGGAAGCCCCGCTTGCGCTTGGCGGACTTGTGCTCCAGGAGATGGCTCTTCATCGCGTGGCGACGCTTCAACTTGCCAGTCCCGGTGAGACGGAAGCGCTTCTTCGTCGCGCTGTGGGTCTTCATCTTCGGCATACGCACCTCCCTCCCGCTACTTGGTCGGCGCCAGCATCATGACCATGTTGCGCCCGTCGAGATTGGGCTTGGACTCGATCACGCCGAATTCCTTGACATCCTCGGCGAGCCGCATGAGGAGCTGCTCGCCGCGTTCCGGATGGACCATCTCGCGGCCCCGGAACATGATGGTCACCTTGACCTTGTCGTTGTGCTGCAGAAAGCGCAGCACGTGGCCCTTCTTGGTTTCGTAGTCGTGCAGGCCCACCTTCGGCCTGAGCTTGATCTCCTTGATGGTGATCTGGCTCTGGTGCTTGCGGGCCTGCTTCGCTTTGAGCTCGAGCTCGTAGCGATATTTGCTGTAGTTCATGATGCGGCACACCGGGGGATCCGACTGCGGCGACACCTCGACGAGATCGAGGTTTCGCTCTGCTGCATACTCCTGGGCGAACGCAATGGGCTTGATGCCCAGCTGTTCGCCGTCCTCGTCGATGAGCCGCACTTGCGGCACCGTGATGCCGTCGTTGATGCGGATGCGGACCTCGTTCGCCCGGTCCCGCGCATATTTGTCTCTTGGAGAGAATGGTCTGGCCATACGAAAAGAGGCTCGCCGGCGGCGAGCCCTCACGATCTCCTTTCTCGTGACGGACCCTGTCGACCTGCATGCGGCGCAGGGTGGGGTGCTCGCAAGCTCCCACTTGTGGCGCAGGGCAGTATACATGAGAGCGCAAGCGCGCGTCGACTTGCGAGATAGGATGACGATAGCATCCTCGGCACAGAACGCATGGGAAGGGAACCGATGACCGTCGCGCCCAGCCACTTCCTCGTCGATGCCCGGGGCTCCTTCGACGAGGTGGACCGCCAGCTCGTGGAACGGCACCTCTCGGAGTCCGCGTTCTTCTGGCTCGACCTGCACCGCCCGAGCCCCGACGAGCTCGCCATGCTGCACGACATGTTCGCCCTGCATCCTCTGGCGGTCGAGGACACCACCCACTTCGACCAGCGCCCCAAGCTCGACACCTACGACGAGTTCGCGCTGCTCGTCTTGTACGGTGCCAACGACGACAGGGACGGGCTCGTCGAGGTCCACTGCTTCCTCTCCGAGCGCTACCTGATCACCGTCCACCGCGACGACTGCCCGTCGTTCCGGGAGCTGCGCCGGCGGGCCGCGCGCGAGCCATCCATCACCACGCAGGGCGCCGTCCTCCTCCACGGCGTCGCCGACTCGCTGGTGGACAGCTTCTTTCCCGAGCTCAGCAAACTGGACGACAGGATCGACGACCTCGAAGGCGAGATGCTGCTGCTCCCGACCGACGCCCAGCTTCAGGAGATCTTCAGTCTGAAGCAGCGTCTCGTCAGGTGGCGCAAGGTCGTCACGGCGCAGCGGGACCTCTTCTCCAGCCTTGTTTCCGGCATTGACGACCTGCCGGGCGTGACCTCCACCGCCGACCAGGTTCGCTACTTCCGCGACGTCTACGACCACCTCATCCGCATCAGTGATTCCATCGACAGCTACCGGGACCTGTTGACGAGCTCCATGGACCTCTACCTGTCGACGGTGTCCAACCGCCTCAACGAGGTCATGAAACGCCTCACGATCGTGGCGACCATCTTCATGCCGCTCACCTGGATTGTCGGTTTCTTCGGCATGAACTTCGCGGCTATGGTGCGCGGCGTCGCCGGCTGGCCGATGTTTCTGCTGTTCGGGATCGCGACCCAGATCGTCGCCGTCGTCATCATGCTGATCCTCTTCCGGCGGCGCGGCTGGATGTAGGCGGCGCCGGCGAGACCCGTCAGCTCGGGCGAGACGCCCCGAGCGGGCGCCGCAGGGAGCGCTCAGACGTGGATGTCGCGGCGGGCGAAGGCCACGAAGGCGACGATGACGGCGATCGCCGCGACTGCAAGCAGCACGACGGCGTACCCCGCGTCAAAACCCGTGCGCAGCGGCTGCGTGCCGCCGTAGTAGTAGAAGAGCGAGACCTTCCGGAACGGCTCGATGCTGTCGCTGAGCGGCGCCAGGGCGTTCAGCAGGTAGGAGCCAAGCGCGACGGCCGCGCCGACGCCGATCGAGATGCCGCGGTTGCCGGTCGCCGCGGCGGCGGCGAACGCGACGGCCGACACGGTCAAGGTGAGCAGGAAGAGATTCACGTGGCCCCCGGCCATCGTCGCGAGGCCCAGCTCGACGCCGCCGAGGCGGGCGCCGGCCGCCATCACGACCAACTGGACCAGGGTAAGCAGGACCAAGCCGACCACGACCACGGCGGCCTTCTCGGCGAGGATGCGCGCCCTGCTGCGCGGATACGAGAGCAGCAAGCTGAGTGTGCCCTGCTCCTCCTCGCCGGCAATCTGCTTGACCGCCAGGGCGATACCGAACGCCAGGAAGACGATCGGCGCCATGAACGAGAACATCTCCGCGTCGAAGTAGCCGACGGGGGAGGTGAAGTCCCGGGCCGCGCCGATGAACATCGTGATGAAGGCCTCGGGCATGGCCTCGATGTAGCGCTGCACGTCGGCCGAGGCCTTCTCGATGCTCGGGTAGATGAGGCCGAGCAGGAAGGGCATGATCGCGGCGCCCAGCGCCCAGAAGGGGAACGAGCGGCGCAGGTCACGCAGGCCCTTGAGGAAGACGCTACCGAGCATCGCCGCCTCCCGGGTCTTCGGCGGCCGGGTGATCGACGGCGGGGCCTTCGCGGGCCGCGCGACCGGCGGTCGAGCCTTCAGCGGCCGTCCAGGACTCGTCGCCGAGGACGCCCTCCTGACCGTAGTACGTCAGGAAGACGTCCTCCAGATCGGGTTCGCGGCTCGTAAGGTTGACGACCTCGTGGGCCGCGAGGGCCTTGATGAGCGAATCCATCGACCCGGCCACGCTGAGGCGCAGGTTCTCCGCCGTGCGCCCGAGCACCGTGACTCCGGGCAGCGCGGTGAAGCGTTCGACCGGCGCCTCGCCGGCGAAGACGACCTCGACCTCGCGGACGGCCCGTCCCACGAGGTCGTCGACCTTCTCGACGGCGACGAGCCGGGCTTCACGGATGAAGGCGACGCGGTCGCAGACGCGCTGCACCTCGGGCAGAACGTGCGACGAGAGAAAGACGCTCTGGCCCGCCGCCCGCGCCTCGGCGGTGAGGTGATAGAACTCGTGCTGGACGAGCGGGTCCAAGCCCGACGTGGGCTCGTCGAGGACCAGCAGCTCGGGCCGGTGCATCAGCGCCTGCACCAGGCCGAGCTTGCGCCGGTTGCCGGAAGAGAGCTCGGCGTTGCGCCGCGAGAGGTCGCAGTCGAGCCGCTCACAGAGTTCCGCGACGAAGCGCCAGTCCACGCCGCCGCGCAGATTGGCGAAGTAGCGCAGCGTCTCGCCGCCGGTGAGCCGTCCGTAGAGGCTGAGCTCGCCGGGCAGGTACCCAACGCGGCGCCGGATGGCCAGCGAGTCGCGACGCGCGTCGAGCCCGAGCAGGCGCGCCCCGCCAGCCGTCGGCCGGATGAGGTCGAGGAGCAGCCGGATCGTCGTCGTCTTGCCGGCGCCGTTGGGACCGAGAAAGCCGAAGATCTCGCCACGCTCGACAGCGAGGTCGAGCTCGAGTATGCCGCGATCGCCGTGGTAGCGCTTGGAGAGCTTCTCGGTCTCGATCACCGGCGGCTGCGTGGTCACGACCTCACACTTCGCTGCCCACGCCCGCGGCACCTGCCGCCGGCGGTCGCGACTCCTCTCCCCCACCGCCGGCCGACCGAGAACTCCCCGCGCCGCCGGCGACGACCTCGAGGTCGTCCAGAAAGCGGCGCTGGCCGGCGACCAGGGCTTCGCGCGCCGCCGGCAGCGTGAACCAGGCGGCGCGGTCGGCCTCGGGGAACACCTGCGTCTGACCCGAGTGCGGCGGCCACTCCATGGTGAACCCCTCGCTGACGATCCCGCCGGCGTCGCAGTCGCCCTCGAGGGCCCAGGCATAGACGATCTTGTGGCCCCGCTGCTTGATGCCGCCCAGCGGCAGGTAGGCGGCGCCGGGCGCGGCCAGCTCGTCCGGCGCGAAGCCCGTCTCCTCGCGGAACTCGCGGCGGGCCACGGCCAGGAGATCCGCCACCCCGGCCGCGAGCCTCGGTTTCACCTTCGCCGGCCGCTGCCATGGCTCAGCCGGCGGCGGGGACGCACCCAGCTCATCCGGCTCTGCCTCGCCTTTGGGGATGCTCCAGGCTCCCGCATCCTTCTTCGCCCAGTACGGACCGCCGGGATGCACGAGCAGGACCTCGAGGCGACGGCCGGCGGCCGACCGGTCGGCCTGCGCGACGGGCCGCTCGCCCCGTGCCGTCCGCTCGTCCGAGCCGTCGACCCCATCGCCCGCGCTGGCGGGCAGTTCGCCTTCGGCGTCGGCCCGCCAGCGGTACAGAAGTATCCCGGCGCTGATCGCCGGCACGGCCTACCTCCCGCCTCGGCTCTCCCCTCTGCCTCCGGGCCCTGCCTTACGGCGCGAGCGTCGGGAAGAACACCTGCCAGGCCAGCAACGCCTTGGCGGTGAGGCTCAGGATTATGTAGACCTTCTCCCCGACAAGGTAGTTGCGCCACGGTCCGATCTTCTTGTACTGCAGCCACATGTTGATCGCGAACACGTTGAAGAAGGCGAACAGGCTGAAGATGATGCCGTAGACGAAGGTCGGTGGGGCGGGGCCGTCGAGGCCCGGGCTCAGCACGTAGATCAGCACAACGATCCAGGGGATGATGCCGGCGAAGCAGCCGAACCAGAACGACAGCATGTTCGGCCTGCCGGGCGTTTCGTACTTCTCGACCAGCAGACCGAAGAGGATCATCGAGGCGTTCACGCCGAAGATCGCGAGCAGAGCAGCGATCTCGCTCACGCCGCAGATCATGACGATGAGCACGATCATGATCGACGAGCTGAAGAAGTACTCGATCCAGCGCCCGTAGTTGCGATCCTCGAGCAGATTGCGCTTGTACCACTCGAAGACGCCCGGCGAGGCGATGATCAGCAGCGCGCCGGCCGAGATGGCCAGGAAGGCGACGACGCCCCAGCCCACCTGGATCCCGAAGAGCTCGCGCAACTCAGGCGGCGTGCCGGGCGGACCGCTCATGTAGGTGGACGTGACCGGCAGCGAGAAGTCGTTCGTGAGCACGGCGATTGCGGCCGCCTGGACGGCCAGGACAAGACCGACGACGATGTTCCAGACGCGTAGCCGCTGCAGGCGCCGGTCGTCGGTGAGAGTCTTCGCCATTGGGTACCCCCTCGATGTGGTTGCGGCTTCAATCTACCCAAGGGTCAGCCGCGACAAGCACGGCATCGAGACGCGCCCCGGACGAAGCCGCTACACGCCGACGATCTCGAATCCGAGCGCGGCCGCGGCCCTTGCCTGGTGGAGGTCGTGCGTCGCAAAAACCAGCTCCGGCGCGCGGCGTTCGCGCCACACGAGAGCCGTCGCTATGTGCAGTGCGTCCAGAGCCTTCAGCGGCGTCGAGAAGGCTTCTCCTGCCCTCCGGACGATGGGAGCCACAAGGGCGATGCGCCTCATGCGGCGCAGCTGATCGTGCACGATGATCCGCCGCTCACACGCCTCGCCCACCGTGAGTCTGCCGGTCCATCGGGCCGTCTCGAGAGCTCGCAGGCACTCGACCTCGGTCAGCAGCGAGGTCACCCGCTCGTGAGCCCCGAGCAGCACATCGAGAGGGTCCCGCTCGGCCAAGACGAGGCTCAGAAGCACCGACGAATCGACATAGGCGATCATCGCTCGTCATCCCGCGGCGATCTGCCCTCTCCATCGGAGCGGGACTCGACCGCCGCCTCGACGATGAGGTCGAGTCTCAGGTCGCGGTCGTCGCGTTCCTCGCGGAGTAGCGCGACGACGTCGTCGCGCGGGAGCAGCGGCAGCAGATCGGCACCAATCTGGCCCCACGCCGCCGGGTCTGCCGTGGGCTCGATGACGTCCAGGTCGTCGAGCTCTTCCGGCTCGTACGGCGCCAGGACCGCGACCGGGATATCGCGATTGACGACGGTGAAGGACTTGCCTTCACGCACTTCGCGCAGGTAATGACTGAGCTTGGCTTTGAGTTCGGCGACGGTCACGCGTTCCATAGTCACAGTATGACCAAAACTGGTCAAGATGCCAATCGCCAGGCCCGCGCGGGGGGAGCGTCGTCGACGTCCAACCCGGCTCCACTCGCCCGCACGTCAGCCGCCGAGCATCCTCGCTCAGCCCGACGCCGGCAGCCGCCGCTCGCGCGCCTCCGCGGCGATCCGCTCCACCACCTCGGCGAGCGGCAGCGAGCCCGTCTGCTCGCCGCGTTCGCGCACGGCGACCTCGCCGGTCTCGGCCTCCCGGTCGCCGACCACGAGCAGGTACGGCACCTTCTGCAGCTGCCCGTCGCGGATGCGCTTGCCCATCGACTCTGGCCGGTCGTCGAGGTCGGCGCGCAGACCCGCCTCGCGCAGGGCGCCCGCGACCTCACGGCCGTACGCCGCGTGGCGATCGGCAATCGGGATGACGAGCGCCTGAACGGGCGCGAGCCAGGTCGGCAGGTTGCCGCCGTAGTGCTCCAGCAGGATACCCATGAAGCGCTCGATGCTGCCAAGCAGGGCGCGATGGATCATGACGGGCCGATGCTCCTCGTTGTCGGCCCCGGTGTAGGTGATGTCCAGCCGCTCGGGCATGGCGAAGTCGACCTGGATCGTGCCGCACTGCCAGGTGCGGCCCATGACGTCGCGGATGTGGAAGTCGATCTTGGGGCCGTAGAAGGCGCCGTCGCCGGGATTGAGCTGCCAGGCGAGCGGCTCGCCGCCCGGCCCGCGCTCGGCGTCGAGCACACGCTCCAGCACGCCCTCGGCCGTCGCCCACATCTCGTCCGAGCCGATGCTCTTCGCCGGCCGGGTGCTGAGCTCGATCTTGACGTCGGTGAAGCCGAAGGCGGCGTAGATGTGCAGCATGAAGTGCAGCACGCCGCGGACCTCGTCCTCGAGCTGCTCCGGCGTGCAGTAGATGTGGGCGTCGTCCTGGGTGAAGTAGCGCACCCGGAAGAGGCCGTGCAGCACGCCGCTCATCTCGTGGCGATGCACCTGACCGAGCTCGGCGACGCGCAGCGGCAGGTCGCGGTACGAGCGCCGGCGGCTCTTGAAGACCAGCAGGCCGCCGGGGCAGTTCATCGGCTTGACGGCGAACGGCTGCCCGTCGATCTGCGTGAAGTACATATTATCCTTGTAGTTCTCCCAGTGGCCGCTGCGCTCCCAGAGCTCGCGCCGCAGGATCTGCGGGGTGCGGACCTCTTCGTAGCCGGCCTTCACGTGCTCGCCGCGCCAGTAGTCGATGATCGCGTTCCAGATGCGCATCCCCTTGGGGTGGAAGAAGGGGAAGCCGGGGCCCTCCTCGTGGAAGCTGAAGAGATCGAGGTCGCGACCCAGGCGGCGATGGTCGCGCTGGCGGGCCAGCTCGAGGGCCTCGAGGTGCGCCTCCAGCGCCTCCCTGGTGCCAAACGCGGTGCCATAGACGCGGGTGAGCATCTGGTTCTTCTCGTCGCCCCGCCAGTAGGCGCCGGCCAGGCTGGTGAGCCTGAAGGTGCCCTTGCCGATCCGGCCGGTACTCGGCAGGTGAGGTCCGCGGCACAGGTCGACGAACTCGCCCTGGGTGTAGACGCTGATCGTCGGGACCTCATCACCCTGCGCCTGCGCGGCCGCCACGAGGTCCTCGATGAGCTGGACCTTGTAGGGCTGGCGAAGGCCGAGCGGGAGGCCGGACGGGCTGGTGCCCGCCTCGCCGTCGCCGAACACGGCCAGCGCCTCGTCGACCGAAAGCTCGTACCGGGTCACCGGCAGGTTCTGGCTGACGATGCGCGCCATCTCCTTCTCGATGCGCGGCAGGTCGGCGTCGGCGATGGGCTCGGGCAGCTCGAGGTCGTAGTAGAACCCGTGCTCGATGGTCGGACCGATGGCGTACTTGGCCCCGGGGTGAAGCGCCAGCACGGCCTGGGCCATGACGTGTGAGGTTGAGTGACGCAGCACGTCGAGCGCGACCGGATCGTCGCCGGGGAGCGTGAAGACGGTGAGCTCGTCGCCCTCATGGAGCTCGTACGAGACGTCGACGAGCTTGCCGTCGACGCGGGCCGCGACGGCGGCTTTCGCCAGTCGCGGCCCGATGGCCGCGGCCGCGTCGCGCACGCTCGCGCCGTCGTCGAGCCGGAGAGGAGTGCCGTCGGGCAGGGTGACGCTGAAGGTCATGAGGGACCGGTCCTTTCGTTGCGCGCCCGCGCACCTTGCGGGGGCTGGTGACTGGCGGAGTCTATCAAGCGAACGCCTCGACGAGCCTCTCGCGCGGCGACCGCCAGGTTGACCCGTGGCGACCGCCAGGCTGACCCGTGGCGAGGCGCTGACAGGCCCGAGGCGAACCGCCGCGATCTGAGAGCGCGGCACGCGGGGCCGCGGCCGGCGAAGCGGAGCGCGCAGCGTGGGCATGTATCATGAGGACGCGACCGACCCACGCGTCCGCACGGTATCTTGCGGGAGGCTCTGACCGTGGCAGCAGCGACCACCGAAGCAAGCGTTGGCATCGAGCAGGGGACGATCGAGATCCGCGGCCTGCGCAAGCAGTTCGGCCGGATCACCGCCCTCGACGACCTCGACCTCTCGCTCCCGCGCGCGGCGATCGGGTTGCTCGGCGCCAACGGCGCCGGTAAGACGACGCTCCTGAGGGTGCTGCTCGGGCTGACGCCTCCCACGCGCGGCGCGGCGAACGTCCTCGGCCTCGATACGCGGACCCAGAGCATCCAGGTTCGCGAACGCGTCGGCTTCATGCCGGAGTCCAGCGTGCTGCCCTCTGCGACGACGGCCGCCGACTTCCTCGGCCACATGGCACAGATGAGCGGCTTGCCGGCCCGCGCCGCCAGGCAACGGGCGGCCGACGTGCTCTACCAGGTCGGGCTCGACGAGGAGCGCTACCGCCTCATCAAAGGCCTGTCCACCGGCATGAAGCAGCGGGTCAAGCTCGCCCAGGCGATCGTGCACGACCCCGAGCTCGTCTTCCTCGACGAGCCGACGATAGGCATGGACCCGCAGGGCCGCGACGAGATGCTCGACCTCATCGATCGCATCTATCGCGGCCTCGGCATCGCCGTCCTCGTCTCGTCGCACCTGCTCGAGGACGTCGAGCGCGTCTGCGACTACGTCGTGATTCTCGACGCCGGCAAACTCGTGCTCGCCCAGCCGATCGACCGCACCGGGGCCGCGCGCGGTGACCTCCGCGTGCGCGTGGAGGGAGACCTGGACGCCTTCATCCGGCGTCTCGCGGACGCCGGCGTCCAGGCGTCCCGGGCCGGCCTGGACGAGTTGACGACCAGCGATGAGCTGGTCGTCAACTTCGCCGGCGACCACGTCTACGACACCGTGCGCGACGCCGCCGCCGACCTCGGCGTCGCGCTCCGTTCGCTGCGTTCGTCGGCTCGCTCGCTCGAGGACATCTATCTCGGTGAGGTACACGGGCCGACCGGGACCGGAGGTCCGGATGTCGGCCCCTGAACGCGCCGCGCCGCAGCCGGGCTACGGCGAGGTCTACGATCGCGGCTACAAGCACTACGAGGGCGAGCGTCTCGGCCGGCGGCAGGCGTTCCGCGCCCTGGTCCGCTACTCCGCGAGCCGGTCGCTCGGCATCCGGAAGCGCTGGACGGCGAAGGTCGTGCCCTTCATCCTGTACACTGCCGCGGTGGGCGTCACGGTCGTCGTGATCGGCATCGAGTCGTTCCTCTCCCGTTTCTCCGGCGGGACGGTCATGAGCTACGGCGAGTTCTTCGGCTTTCTCTTCGTGCTCGAGGGCATGTTCGTGGCCACGATCGCCCCGGAGATGCTCTGTCCGGATCGTCGTGAGAACGTCCTCACGCTCTACTTCTCCAAGGCCATCACCCGGCTGGACTACGTGCTCGCCAAGCTCACCGCCGCGGCGCTGCTCACGCTCACGATCTCGTTCGTCCCGGCGGCGCTGCTCTGGCTCTTCCGCAACCTCCTCGCCGACGCGCCGCTCACGTCCCTGAGCCACCACCTGGGCGACCTCGCGCGCATCGCGCTCATCGGTGGACTCATCGCGCTCTACCTCGGCGCCATCGGGATGGCGATCGCGTCGTTCACCGGCCGCCGAGCAATCGCGGTCGTGGTGATCATCGTCGGCTACGTCGTGACCGAGGCGCTCGTCAACTCGCTCGCGCAGGCGCTCGGGGACAACCGCCTCGCCGACTGGGTGACGTTCCTCAGCCCGGCCGTCATCACAACGAACCTCGCCCAGGCGCTCTTCCCGCTGCCTGACGCGTCCGCGCCCCCGTTCGGCTGGTGGGCCTACGCCGCGGGAATGGTCGCGACCGTCGTCATCGCCATCGCCGTCACGCTGTGGCGCTACGTGCCGGAGCGATGAGGTGAGCGATCAGACCTGCCTCCCCGGCCTCGCCGCCGGCGCGCAGCCGACGATCCTCGTGCAGGGCGTCTCCAGGTGGTACGGCGATATCGTCGCCGTTTCGGACATCTCGTTCGGCATCGCCAAAGGTGTCACCGGTCTGCTTGGACCCAACGGCGCCGGCAAGTCCACGCTGCTCAAGATGATGGCCGGTCTGCTCAAGCCCTCGAGCGGCACGGTTCGCATCGACGGGCAGCCGGCGCGCGGCCGTACCGGGGTCTACAAGCACTTCGGGCTCGTGCATGAGGCCGAGGCCGTCTACCCGTTCCTCTCGGGTCGCGAGTTCGTGCGCCTCAACGCGACCTTGCAGGGACTGAAAGACGTCGAGCAGGCCACCGCCCGCGCGCTGGACGTCGTCGAGATGACGGCCGCCGCCGACCGCAGGACCGGCGGCTACTCGAAGGGGATGCGTCAGCGCATCAAGGTCGCCGGGGCGCTCGTCCACGACCCCGACGTGCTCCTCATGGACGAACCGCTCAGCGGGATGGACCCGGCTCAGCGCGCCCACATGATCCAGCTCATTCGCGCGCTGGGAGCGACGAAGACGGTCGTCGTCTCGTCCCACGTCCTCGCCGAGGTCGAGCGTTTCGCCGCGAACATCCTCGTGATCATCAACGGCAAGCTCGCGGCGGCCGGCGACTACCGGGTCATTCGCGAGAAGATGGACGAGCACGACCACACCATCCGCATCCGCACCGATGCGACACGCGCGCTCGCGGCCCTGCTGATCCACGACCCCGTCACGCGCTCTGTCAGGATTGTGGGCGACAACCTCCTCGCCGAGACCAACGACGTGCGGGCCTTCTCCACGACCCTGCCCGCGCTGGCAAGGCGCGCCAACGCGCGACTCCTCGAAGTGCAGGCGACGGACGAGTCGCTCCAATCGGTGTTCGCGTACCTCGTGCGGCGATAGGGAGGATCGTCCCCATGACCCCAGCGACGCGCATTCCTCGGCCGCTTCCTGTCGCTGCGCTGACGCTGCGCCAGTTCCTCGGCGGCAAGGCCGTGAGGGTCGTGGTCGTCCTGGCGCTCCTGCCTCTGGCCTTCGGCCTGATCCACCTCATACGTCCCGAGCTGGAACGGCCGGCGACCTTCTTGGGCGAGGTGATCTTCCTGGAACTGATGATCCCGACGCTCCTGCCGCTCACGGTGCTGGTGCTGGCGACCGGGGCGCTGGGCCACGAGGTCGAGGATCGCACCCTCCACTACCTCACGCTCAAGCCGATTAGCCGGCTCCGGATCGTGCTCGAGAAGCTTCTCACCAGTGTCGTCGTCTCCGGTGCACTGCTGACGCTGGGCGTCGTCCTCACCTACGTCGTCGTCATGCGCGGCGACGCCGGCGAGAGCCTGCGTCTGCTCTGGGCGATGGTCGTCACGACCCTCTTCGCGACACTGGCCTACTCCTCGATCTTCATGCTGGTGAGCTTGCTGGTCGCCCGGCCCCTGCTCGTCGCGCTGGTGTACACGCTTCTCTGGGAGAGCCTGCTGGGACGCTTCGTCCCCGGTCTGCGCTACGTCAGCATCCGCCACTTCGTCTCCTCGCTGTTCGTGGACCTGGCGGATGACCCGCGCTTCAACATCCCGCACGCGACCGGTTTGGCCGCCGCAATCGCGACGCTCGTGATCGCCTCTGCTGTAGCACTCGCTCTGGCCACGTGGCGCCTGCGGACCATGAATCTCGACTAGGCTGGGACGTCCGCCCTCTTGACAAGAGCCGATATGGCGCGCATGATGTACGCTAGTACGGTGATCGTTTTCTCGTACACCAAGGACGCGAGCATGCCCGCCACGAAAGACGAAATCGCCAACGAGTTCCGCAGACTAGTCCTGCACCACGGCTATCGCCGAGCGGCCGTCGAGGACGTGGCGCGCTCGCTGCGCATCTCAAAGACGACGATCTACGAGCTCTTTGCGAGCAAGGAGGAGCTGTACGGGTACGCCGTCGAGCTCTGGGCAAGGGAGCAACGGCGGCACGTCGAGTCGCTGCTGACGGCGACCGGCGCGCTCGGCCGCATCGAGCAGGTCGTCGAGATCGCGTTCGTCGACGCGCGGCGCGGCTTCGGCGCCAACCCCTACGACGACGCCTCAGAGCCGTCCGAGATCGTCGCGCAGGTCAACGCGCGGGTGTTCGGACCGATGATCCGCGACCTGATCGAGCAGGGCAACGCGTCCGGCGAGCTGCACGTCGACGACCCGGAGATGACGGCGGCGTTCGCCGTCGCGATCGGCACCGAAGCGGTACGCCGGCTGCGTGACGACCCGGCGAGCGCTCCCGAGGCGGCGGCGCTCAGCGCACTCCGCCGCCTCCTCGTCGGTGTGGTCCCGGGAGCGGGTCTATCTGGAAGCGTAGCCCGACCGCAGTCGCCTGCCTCGCCCGCCGTGCCGGGCCCGGCGCCGGCGGGGCGGCCGCCATCGTGACGAGAGGAGATGAGGGCGATGGCAGACACCATCCTGATCGCTGTAGCGACGCGCTACGGCTCCACCCGTGAGGTCGCCGAGGCCGTAGCGGAGACGCTGCGCGAACACGGCGCCACAGTTGAGGTGAAGCCTGCGAAGGACGCCGCCGTCCACGACGGCCACGGCGGCGTCGTCCTTGCCACGCCCTTCTACATGGGCGCCCTGCTCAAGGACGCGGCGCACTTCCTGGAGCGCAACCGCGTCGCGCTGGAGCGTCTGCCGGTCGCACTGCTCGCCTGCGGCCCGGTGAGCGCGACGGACGACATGACGGCTGCCCGGCGGCAGCTCGAGGACGCACTCGCGAAGCTGGCGTGGCTGCGGCCCGTCGCCGCGGAGATGTTCGTGGGCAAGTTCGACCCGGCTCATCTTCGCATGGCCGACAGGCTCGTAACGGCGCTTCCGGCGAGCCCGCTACACGGCCTGCGGGCCCATGACGGGCGCGACTGGCGCGCGATCCATGCTTGGGCCGAGACACTCGCCGGGACGCTGCTGCCGGCGCAGCAAGCGCACGGAGCGGCGATCAACTCCTGACAGGGCACGCCGGACGGGACACCGGATGCCGGCGGCCCGCGCCGGACAGGAGGGGACGCGGGCCGCCTGCGAGCTCAACGCCGGCGGAGCAGCCGGCTGCGATGGTCACTGTGCGAGGAGTACCGAGGACAGCTCAATCCGCGGCCCACGGACGCGGTCGTCGTCCCACGGGTCGTGCCCGTTCAAGGCAAGGAGCTTGTCCGCGAAGCTGGAGGCGGCCTCGGATGAGTCGCCCCCGGCGCCGTCGTCGAGCGAGCTCATGGCGCAGAGTCCGGACTCCTCCTCAGACCACCGGCCCGTCTCCGCCCAGGACCGGGCGGAGAAGCGACGCCCCACGCCGACGCGCGCCCGCAGCTCGTCGCTCGGGACGGGCGTGTAGACGCAGTCGTCCGCGCCGGCCTCGAGGCCGTCCGCCAGACGATAGCCGCGCCGCGCGAGGAGGATGATGTACGGGCGTCCGGCCTGGTAGTACGTCCTCACCAGACGGCACAGCTCGAGGCCGTCGCACCCAGGAAGGTCCCAATCGACAACGGCTACGCGCGGGGACTCCGTGGCCAGAAGAGCCTCCATTGTCTCCTCGCCGTCGCCGGATTCGATCACCTCGATGTCGCCGTCTATGTCCACCATCGCGCGCCTGAGAGCCTGTCTCGCGGTGGCGTCACGGTGTGCGATGAGCAACTGCATGGTCCCCTCCCCTGTCAGGCGCACCCGGCGTCTGTCGAACAAGAACACCTTGGTAGGGAGTATCTACAGGTTAGGCGCACGACGGTATAGAACAAACGACTACTCCCCGGCGTCCCAGACGTCGTTCCCCGCGTCCGATCCTGAGCCCCGCCGAAGTCACCGCGACCGTCAAGGCGACGACGGCGCATGCCCGAGCGGATCGCCCGCCCTTCCTGGCGTCCTGCGAAGAACAGCTAGCGACCGGCGGCGCCGGCCGCCTGCCAGAGCGGCCCGGCGGCGTCCCAAATAGGCTCGAAGATCGTGACCGCGCCGGCCTGCGGTTCGCCGCACGCGAGCCGCACGGCGCGCCGCCAGTAGAGGCGCACCGGCTGGACCTGGCCGATCTCCGCCCAGGGCAGGAAGATCGCCGACTGCGCGCCCTGGGCCGGCGGTCGCGCCTGGAGCCACAGACCGGCTTGCGTCAGCACGAACGTCACGCACCAGTCGTAGCGCACGGATCGCCCGAACTGGACACATTGCCGTTCCCAACGGGGTCCGTCTGGCTCGGGACCTCCCGGGTACCGTGCGGCGAGATCGTCGTAGCCGCCCAGCTTGTTGAAGGCACGCGTGAAGATGCTCATACCACGGCTATGGTACACCGGATCCGTGCTACGCTACTGCCGTTGTCCACGACGCGTTCGGAGGGCCTGTGACCGGGAGGGCGAAGAGCAGGAAGGCCGCGCCGCCGGCCCCGGCGCCGCTCTCGATCGGCGTCATCGCGGACACGCACGGGGTGCTCTCTCCGGCGGTACCGCGCCTGTTCGCCGGGGTCACCCACATCATCCACGCCGGCGACATCGGCAGACGCGCCGTCCTGCGCGAGCTCGAGCGCGTCGCTCCCGTCACGGCCGTGTGCGGCAACGCCGACACCGGCAAGCTGGCCGCCTCGCTCCCCGCCACGGCCACCGGGGAGGTCGGCGGCGTGCGCTACCTCGCCGTCCACAAGCCGAAGGCCGTGAGGCGCCTCCTGGCGGGCGCACACCGTGACGGCGTGCGCCTGATAGTTACAGGCCACCTGCATGAGCCCAGCTTCCACTGGGAGGACGGCATCCTGCACCTCAACCCCGGATCAGCGAGCGCTCCGGAGGAGGGCGACTCGCAGCCGACGGTCGCCGTGGTCACCGTGCTCCCGGAGGGGCTCGCGGTGAACTTCATCCCGGTGCCGCGGACGACCACTGTCGCCGCCAAGACACGCACGAAGGTGCATGGTGCCCGGACCATCGAGAAGGGAGCGAGCGGAGCAAAGGCCGGCCACGCGGCGAAAGCGAGCGGCGCGGCCGAGGCCTGGGGCGTGACGCCCCTCAACGGCAGGCCGAAGACGGATCCAGCGACGGGCGGCGACGGGAGCCGTCCGGAAGGGTCTGACCGAGCAGACCCGGCGCCTGCTGTCGCGGCGGTGGCCGGAACGCCGCCGCGGCCGGACGAAGCCGTCACGCCGGAGCCGGGCGCGCCCACTGTGGCGACGACGGCCGGGCCGGCCGAGGAGTCCTGAGTGCGCGCCTTCGGCCCCGTCGTCCTCCTCGATTCGCTGACCGCCGAGCAGATCGGCACACCGCCCGCCTACTACAACGCCCGGTACCTGCTCGGCGCGGCGGCAGAGTCGCCGATCCCGGCCACGCAAACGCTCGGCAGCCTCACCCAGAGCTTCGTGGAGCGCGCCGTCGCGGACATGCGCTGGCCGAACGGGTCGGACGAGGTGGTGCGCTTCGTCGCCAGAACGCCGGAGGAACGCGACCTGCCCCGCCTGCGCTTTCTGCGCCTGGCGCTCCAGAGAGGCGGGCTGCTGCGCACGTACCGGGGGGCGTTCCACGCCACCGCCCGCGGCCGGGCCCTGCTGGCCGCGGGCCGCGAAGGCCAGCTGTACCTGGCGCTGTGCGAGGCCTACTTCGGGCGCTCGGCGCTGGCGGGCGCGGACGACGGCCCTTCCACGCCGCTCCCGCAGCACGGCTTGCCCGTGCTGCTCTGGCTGCTGCTCAAGTCGGTCGGCGAGACGACCACCGTCGCCGGCCTGGTCGCCGGCATGCTGCTGGCCGGCGTCGGCGTGGCGGACGAGGTCGCCGGCGGCGCCCCGCGACTCACGGTCGGCACGCTGCGACACCATCTCCTCGACCCGCTCGAGGAGCTCGGCCTCGTGGAGATGGATTCGCGGTCAGCGACGAGCGCGGCGGGCGATGCGCCGCGCAACGAGAGCGAGACGGCAGTCCGGGTCACGCCGCTCTTCGAGCGCTTCGTGATCCCGGCCGCCCGCCTGAACTGAGACGGCGGCACGAGGAGGACCGCATGACCGAGACGACCGACGGCCTGCTCATCGGCAAGAGCGGGATCGACGTGCACCTGCTGCCGGCGATGGCGAACCGCCACGGACTCATCGCGGGAGCAACCGGCACCGGCAAGACGGTCTCGCTCCAGGTGCTCGCCGAGGCGTTCAGCGCGATCGGCGTCCCCGTGTTCGCGGCGGACATCAAAGGCGACCTCTCCGGCATCTCGCAGGCCTGGCGGCGGCAACCCCAAGGTCGACGAGCGCATCGCCGCACCTCGGTCTCGGCGACTGGGGCTTCCACGGCACGCCGGTGACGTTCTGGGACGTCTTCGGCGAGCAGGGTCATCCGGTGCGGACGACCGTGTCCGAGGTCGGGCCGCTGCTGCTTGGCCGCATGCTCAACCTGAACGACATCCAGGAGGCAGTGCTCACCGTCGCGTTCCGGGTGGCCGACGACAACGGCCTGCTGCTGCTTGACATCAAGGACCTGCGCGTCGATGCTCGCATACGTGGGCGAGAACGCGAAGGAGATCGGCCTCACGTACGGCAACGTGGCGCCTGCAAGCATCGGCGCCATCCAGCGCGCGCTGCTCGCGCTCGAGGAGCAGGGCGGAGACCGGTTCTTCGGCGAGCCGGCGCTCGACCTGTTCGACTTCATGCAGACCGACGCCAACGGTCGCGGCTTCGTGAACATCCTGGCCGCCGACCGGCTGATGACCTCGCCGCGCCTGTACTCCACGCTGCTGCTGTGGCTGCTCTCGGAGCTCTTCGAGCGTCTGCCCGAGGCCGGCGACCTGCCCAAGCCCAAGCTCGTCTTCTTCTTCGACGAGGCGCACCTGCTCTTCGACGACGCACCCGATGCGCTACTCACCAAGATCGAGCAGGTCGTGCGGCTCATCCGCTCCAAGGGCGTGGGCGTCTACTTCGTCACGCAGAACCCGATCGACATCCCGGACACCGTGCTCGGGCAGTGCGGCAACAAGGTGCAGCACGCGCTGCGCGCGTACACGCCGAGGGAGCAGAAGGCCGTGAAGGCGATGGCCGAGACGTTCCGCGTGAACCCCGGGCTCGACGTGGAGACGGTCGTGACCGAACTCAAGGTCGGCGAGGCGCTCGTCTCGCTGCTGCAGGCCGACGGCTCGCCCGGCGATGGTCGAGCGCGCCATGATCGTGCCGCCGCACGGACACATCGGCGCGATCCCTGCCGAGCGGCGGCCGGCGATCATGGCCGCGTCGCTCGTCGCCGGCCACTACGAGCAGCTCATCGACCGGGAGTCCGCCGAAGAGGTGCTCCTGGCCCGGGCGCAGGCCGCGGCCGCGGCAGCCGCCCAGGCCGCGGCGGCGACCGAGGCCGCAGTCGAGGCCGAGAGGCGCGCCCGGCCCGCGGAACGGCCTGCGCAGCAGCCGCCTCGCGCCCCCGCCGAGCCGCGGGCTCCGCGCGCGTCGCGTTCGACCTACCAGCGGCAGAGCATGATGGAGGCGATGGGCAAGAGCGCCGTGCGCGCGCTCGGCAGCCAGATGGGCAGGCAGTTCGCCCGCGGCATCCTGGGGACGCTGCTCAAGCGCTAGGACGTCGCCGGCGTGCCGGCCGGCGTCCCGAGCGGCGTGTGGATCGCACTGCAGTCTCGCCCTGAGCGTAGGCCGTAGTAGGCTCCAACACGCCGCGGGAGGGAGCCGCAAGCGGCTCCCTCCCGCGTTCCTCCGTCCTCTACGCGCCCTCGTGGCGCCTTCGGCCCGGCTCGGGCTACTCCGCGAAGTAGGCCGTCGTGAACCTCGTGTGCGCCCAGTCTGGGTCGAGCTCGATACCGTCCACAGCAGCCGATTCTCCGGCCACGCCCAGGTTGATCAGGAAATTGATCATCGGCACCTGGTCCTGCAGGAGCGCCTGCGCCTGCTTGTAGAGGTCGGCGCGCTCGGCCTCGTCAAGCGACTGCGGGATCTGGGCCGTGAGGTCGTCGAACTCCGTGTTGTACCAGCGCGAGTAGTTCCAGTTGTCAGGATCGCTCGTGAGGGCCAACTGGAAGTACGTCAGCGGCACGGCGCGGGTGCCCCAGTCCACGAAGCTGAAGTCGGCCTGATACCAGTTGTCCGTCCCCTTGTCGGCGTAGTACACGTCCGGCGGGACCTTGACGATGGAGACGTCGACGCCGATCTCCTTCATCTGCGCCTGCCAGGCGGTCGCCAGCGCCGGGACAGGGTCCGCGGTCTGTGCCACGAGCTTGATCTTGACGCCGTCAGCATAGCCGGCATCGGCGAGGAGCTGCTTCGCCTTCTCCGGGTCATAGGCGATCTGGTCCTCTGAGTAGTAGGCCGCGTAGGCGGGCCCGACCAGCGTGCCGTTGCCGGCGTCACCGACGCCGGGCGCTACCAGATCGACGATGCCCTGCCGATCGGTGCCGGCCATCAGCGCCTGACGGAACGCGAGCTCCTTGCCGGGCCCCTGGTCGCAGCGGATCTGCAGCTCGAAGCAGTAGTTGGTCTTCGCCGTGATGATCTTGAGGTTCGGGTCGGCCTCGACGACCTGCTTCTGCTCCGAGGTCAAGCCGCCGACCCAGTTGAGGGCGCCGCCCTGCAGGCCCTCGATCTGGCCGGCGGTGTCGGGCGAGTACACGAACTCCACGCCGTCGAGATACGGCAGCTGGGTGCCGCTCGCGTCCTTCTGCCAATACGTCGGGTTCTTGACCAGCACGGCGCGGTCCTCGCCCGAGTAGGACTGGAGAATGAACGGGCCGGTGCCGACGAGTTCCTTCATCGGATCCTTGACGCTCTTGCAGAGCATCTTGGCCCGGTAGTCGGTGAGCGTCGCAGGGAACTCCGAGTCGACCTTCTCGAGCTGGAAGGTGACGTGGGTCGCGTCGTCTGCCGTCACCTTCACGACATTCGCGTACACACCGGCCATCGGCGAGCCCTTGCTCTTGAGATGGTCGAACGAGTACACGACGTCTTCGGACGTGAACGGCTCACCGCTGCTGAACGTCACGTCCGGCTGCAGCTCGAAGCTCCATGTCTTGCCGTCCGACGAGTCCCACTTGATGGCCAGCCACGGCTGAACGCTGAAATCCTGGGCCAGCATCACCAGGTTCTCCTGCACCTGGCAGACCAGGATGATGTCGCCGACGGCGCCGGCCATCATGACCGGGTCGTACTGGCCGTTGCCGGCCTGCATGCCCACCCGGAGGGTGCCGCCCGCCTTGGGCTGACCTGCCGCCGTAGGGCTGGCGCTGGTGCCGCTGTCCGAGCCGCCGCAGGCGGCGGCCCCGGCGGCGAGCGCCACCAGCACCAGCAGAACCGCCGCTCCCGCCGCGAGACGCACGGTGCGCCCGCGCCTTGCGGTGGACCCCCAACTGGGTCCCCTCGTCACGCTCATACCTGTCCTCCTCATCGCTGCCTCGGCCTCCCAATCCACGCCGCCGTCCAGCGCCCGCGTCTCGGCGTACCAAGACGTGCCTGCGCCACGTCGCTCCTGGTCAGAAGGCCCTTTGGGCGACCGCCGCCTCCACCCTGTGGTTCACCCCAGGCTGCGACACTATCGCGGGAAGGTCACGTGTCAAGAGACGCGGACGCCGGGCCCTCTGGCGGCATACGGCGAGCAGACGCTCAGGCGGCCGCCGGCGTGGAGCGGCAGTGCCTGTGTCCCTCGGCACAGAGACCGCCTACCTCGCACGTTCCGCGTCACTCCTCCGGCGTGAACCCGGCCACAATCGCGTCGATGCGCGCCGCCAGAGCCGCCGGCAGCGGCGCGGGCTCGTGGGTCGCGAGCAGACGCAGGGCCTTCAGGCGGGCTTTCTCCCTCAGGTCGAGCCCGCCCTCCTCCTCCCACTTGACCCGGCCCTGACGGTTGATGATCGTCGGCCGCCATTGGGCGGTGCGCACATGCCGTTTGGTGTGCTTGGTCACGAGGAAGTCGCCGCCGGGGCCGACCTGGCGAATCACGTCCAGGGCGAGAGTCTCGGGGCTCACCTCGACGCCGGCGAAGAAGCGGCGGTTGAGCGAGATGAACTCGTCCATCATCACGATCAGCTCCAGGGACGCGGTCATGCCGAAGTCCATGTAGCCGAGGTCATGGTTGAGGTTGGAACCCACAGCCAGGCTGAGGAAGGCGGCCTCGCCGCCCTCCATGCCCGCCTGCGCGTCGACGACCTGTGAGTCAGTGGTGCCGGCGTAGCCCCAGTTGGGCAGGCCCAGCCAGCGCGCCAGCTCGACGGCGCACACGTAGCCCATGTAGTACTCGACGGCGTTGTAGGCAGACTGCATGGTCGCCATGTCGAGCACCGCCGGGCCGACGCCGAAGATGAACGGCGCGCCCGGGCTGCGCAGCTGATGAACGACGAGGCCGAGCAGCGACTCGGCGGCGCCGAGGGCGATGAGCCCGGCCACCGTGATCGGCGCCGTGCCGCCGGACAGCGGCGCCGTCGAGTACACGACCGGGATCCCGTGATCGGCGCAGAAGAGCAGCTTGGCCAGCGACTCGGTGGGGTGCAGAAGGGGGCTCGACGGCTGGCCGAAGGCGATGAAGTACGGCTTGGCCCGCAGCTCGTCTTCCCCGCCACGCAGCTCGCCGGCGATGCGCCACATGGCCGCCAGGTCGGCGGCGTTCTCGGAGACGGCGACCAGCGGCTTGGTGGTGTTCGTCACCATGGCGCGGAAGCTCTCGAGCGGCGCCACGTGCGGGTCGCAGTCGCCGGGGTGGGCGTAGGACATGACGAAGTCGAGGTTGGGCAGGGCGTCGACGAGCCGGGCCGCCATCGCGCCGTCGGCGAGCACGGTGGGACGGTGCTCGCCGGTCTCGAGGTCGAAGACGGCGGTGACCGCCGACCCGTTGCCGAAGTAGGCGTTGTAGCCGCCGAGCGACATCGCCGGCGCGCCGGAACGGTCGAAGACCTCGATCATCGGCGGCGCGGTGGCACGCGCCTGCGCCACCAGCTCCGGGGGTACGCAGACCAGATCGTCGCCCTCCACGTCGGCGCCGGCGCGGCGCAGCAGCTCGACGGCGCGCGGGTCGTGGACGCGCTGGCCCACCGTCGCCATGATCTCCAGGGCGGCGTCGTAGATGGCCGCCTTGTCGGCCTCGCCGAGATAGGTCATATTGCCGGCGCGAAGCCGCGGATCAGGACTGACGGCGGACACTACAACCTCCTCGGTAGCAGGTCTTCTACGGTCGATTCTGGAACGGAACGACGGACGGTGCACGACGATCGGGGCGGTTGAAGATCGTCATCTGCTGGCGGCTTCCCCTCGTGCCTCAGCGTCGGCCGGTCGTCACGTACCACTTGATCTGCTCGACTCCGAGTCCCTCCAGCCCCAGCGCCGCGAGATCGATCCCCTCGCGCCAGTAGTCCCTCCCGAGCATGGCCCCCATGACGTCGACCATCGCCCGCGTGACCGGCAGCGCCACGCCGAGCGCCTCGCCGAGGCGCACCATAGGAACGAACGCGTAGATGATGTCTTCGCTGCAGACCTGCTCCAGATACCCGGCCGAGGCATGCCAGCCGGCGTGCGGCGACGAGCGCAGAGCCTCGACGAGATCGGCGCCTTCGTAGAGGTAGGAACGCCGGTCGAAGCTGAGCTGGTCTTCGAAGAGCGATGAACCGAGGCGCACGGCGAGGCGCTCGCGCTCGGCGTCGAACGCAGACACGAGCCGCGCGCCGGGCACGGTCGTGTCCTCGTAGAAGCTGCCGCCCATGTCGCGATCGAAGTAGGAGCCGGCGATCGGGATCGTGAGCGTCACGTGGATCGGCGGGTTGCCGGCCGCGGCGATGTTGGTGTCGATGACCGTGCTCGCCGGGTCGTACTGCTCGTAGATGCGGCGCACGAGCCGGTAGACCGCGGCGCTCCGCTCACCGGGAAAGGCGGCCACGCAGAAGTGGCGTTTGTAGCGGCCGATGTAGATGGACTCGTCGCGCGGCTGGCAGATGTACGGCATGATGTTGGACTCCGCGAGGGTGACGTCTGGCAGCCTCTCACCGAGTCTCACCGTCTGACGCAGGGATGCCCAGTAGCCGGTGTTGAACAGGACGGTCTGCCCGGCCGAGAGATGCGGCGCAACCGCGTCCATGAAGGCGTCATGGTACATGGCGGGCGCCGTGATCATCACGACGTCGGCGCCCGAGACCGCCTCGGCGGCGTCGCTCGTCGCCAGCGCCAGCGGAGCGAAGCCGGTCACGCCCGCGGTCGTCTCCGAGTCGGCTGTGACTTCGATGCCGCCGCCGGCGCGGACCGCGGCCAGCTTCTCGGCGAGCAGCGGCAGCTCGTAGAGAGTCACCTCGAGCCCCTTGAGGGCGGTGTCGGCGGCGATCGCGAGACCGGCGCCGCCGGCGCCGCAGACGGTGAGACGTGGCGTCGCGCCCCTTCGCTCGTCCCGCCTCCTGGTGACGCCGTGCCCGTGATCAGCCATAGCGGATGCGAGGGTTGAGCACCGCGTACAGGATGTCTGCGACCAGGTTCGCCGCGACGTAGATGAGCACGATCAGCAGCGCCGTCGCCTGGATGAGCACCAGGTCGCGCCGCTGAATGGCGAACAGGAGCAGGCGCCCGAGGCCGGGGTACCCGAAGACAGCCTCGGTGACGATGAGGCCGCCGATGAGCCAGCCGATGCCGATGGCCACGACGGTGACCGTCGGCAGCAGCGAGTTGCGCAGCACGTGCGTGAAGAGGACCGTGCGCGGCGGCAGGCCCTTGAGGTTCGCGGTGCGGACGTAGTCCATCTGCAGGACGTCCACCGTGCTCGAGCGCGTCATACGCACGATGTAGGCGAGGCTCGTCAGCGCGACGGTGATCGCCGGCAGGACCAGGTACGGGAACGCGTCGACAAAGCTTGTGTCCGGCGGAATCGACGACTGGGACGGGAACCACTTGAGCTGGATCGCGAAGATCGCGATCAGGATGAGCCCGCTGACGAACTCGGGCAGGCCGATGAAGGCGAGCGAACCCACGGAGATCGTCTGATCCACCCAGCTGTTCTTGCGTAAGGCGGCGAGGAGCCCGAGCAGGATGCCCAGCGGCACGTACATGGCGAAGGCCACGGCGGCGAGCATGAGCGAGTTGCGCAGACGCTCGAAGACGACCGGCCGGACCTCCCCGTTCATGGAGGGCGACTCTCCCCAGTCGCCGCGCACGTAGTCGCCCAGCCAGGAGGTGTACTGCACGACGACCGGCCTGTCGAGGCCGAGCTCGCGGCGCAGGTTGTCTTTGGCTTCCTGGGTAGCGAAGCGTCCGAGGATCTGGTTGGCGACGTCCCCGGGCAGGATCGTCGTCGCCCAGAAGATGATGATTGAGGAGAGCAGCACCGTCATGATCATGAACCCGAGGCGCCGCAGAATGAATCGGCCCATTCAGGCACGCTCCTGGGCGTCGAGCACCAGCGTCTCCGCCTGGAGCCAGGCCAGCTCCTCCAGGGGGATGTGGCAGTAGATGCGGTGGTTGCCGGGACCCTCGCGCCATGGCGGCTCCTGCTCCCGGCAGATGTCGCCGAGGCAGCGCGGACAGCGGGGGTGGAACCGGCAGCCGGACGGCACGTGCATGGCGCTGGGGACCGACCCCCCGAGGCGGATCGGCTTCTGCTTGGCGTCCGGGTCAGCGAAAGGCACGGCCGAGAGCAGCGCCTCCGTGTACGGGTGAAACGGAGGCGTGAGGACCGTCGTGGCGTCGCCCACCTCCATGACGTGGCCCAGGTAGACCACGGCGATGACGTCCGAGAGGTGCTGGACGGCGGAAAGGTCGTGCGAGATGAAGAGGTAAGACGTCCGCTTCTCCACCTGGAGCTTCATGAGCAGGTTCATGAGGGAGCCCTGCACCGAGACGTCCAGCGAGGAGATCGGCTCGTCGCAGAGGATGATTCCAGGTTCGGCGGCGAACGCTCGCGCGATCGCAACGCGCTGCTTCTCGCCGCCGGAGAGCTCATTCGGCAGACGGTCGAAGTAGCTCACGGGCAGGCTGACGGACCGCAGCAGCTCCTTCGCCCTGTCCCTGGCCTGCTGCCGGCTCAGCCCGCCCAGCAGCGCGAGAGGCCGCATGATGGCGTCCCCAACGCTGCGCGTCGGGTTGAGCGAGGCGTCCGGGTTCTGGAACACCATCTGGATCTGTTTGAGCGTCCCCCGCGGCCGTTTGCCGGTCGACCGCGGGAGCGACTCGCCGCGCAGCGTGATGCTGCCGCCCGTCGCCGGCGTGAGGCCGATGATGGCGCGCGCCACCGTCGTCTTGCCGCTGCCGCTCTCACCGACGACGCCGAGCGTCTGCCCGACACAGACTTCGAGATCGACGCCGTCGACGGCGCGGATGAGACCCTTGGGCGCCTTGAAGAAGACCTCGGCCTTGTCAACCTTGACGAGGGTCTCGGGCGACGCGGCCTCGGTCAGCGTGCTACGAACGGCCTCCGTGGCGGCGCTCAGATACTCGGCCGGCGGCGGCACGACCTGCCAGCGACGACAGGCGGTCAGGTGCGCGTGCGCCACTTCTTCGAGCGGCGGCCGCGCGGTCGTGCACGCCTCCTCCGCGAAGCCGCACCGTGGCGCGAAGATGCAGCCCGGCGGGAGTTCGTCCACGCGCGGGATCGCCCCTGGAATCGTCACCAGGGAGCGCTTCTGAGGCGTCGGGTCGAAGTGCGGCACGCAGCCCAGGAGGTCGAGCGTGTAGGGATGCAGCGGCCGCTTGAACAGCTCGTTCAGCGCGGCCTGCTCCATGAACTCGCCGGCGTACATGACGCCGACCCGGTCGCAGATCTTGGTGATCACGCCGAGGTCGTGGGTGATGTAGAGAATCGCCGAGTCGAACTCGCGCTTGAGCTCGGCGACGAGGTCGAGGACGACGGCCTGGGTGGTCACGTCCAAGGCCGTCGTCGGCTCGTCCATGATGAGCAGTGACGGGTTGGTCATGAGCGCCATGGCGATCACGCAGCGCTGCAGCATCCCGCCCGAGAGCTGGTGCGGGTAGCGCTTCATCACTGCCTCGGGGTCGGGCATCGCGACCTTGGCGAGCATCTCGGCGACGCGAGCGTTCGCCCCGGCCGCGTCCATGCCGAGGTGCTGGCGCGCCACCTCGGCGAGCTGCTTGCCGATGACGATCGACGGGTTCAGGGCGCTCAACGGGCTCTGGTACACGACTCCGATGCTCGAGCCCCAGAGCGCGCGCAGATCCTTTGGCGAGAGGTCCAGCAGTTCGACCCCGTGGAGGCGCACGCTTCCCTCGGTGACGCGCCCGTTCTGCGCGAGGTAGCGGATGGCCCCCATGGCCAGCGTAGACTTGCCCGACCCCGACTCGCCCACGAGGCCAAAGCTCTGGTGCTCGTGGACGGCCATGGAGACGCTGCGCACGACGTGCAGGACGCCGAGCTCGGTCGTGTAGTCAATGCTGAGGCCCTCAACTTCGAAGACAGGGCGTGGAGCGGTCGCCGTGGCACCGGCTGCTGACGAACCGGCGACTGCCGTGGCGTCCACGTCAGTTTCTCCCGCCGCCGGGAAGCATGACCTGGCGCAGCCCGTCGGACATCAGGTTGGTCGCGATCACCAGCAGCGCGATCGTGCACGCGGGGAACAGCAGCACCCACGGCGCAATGGCGAAGAAGTTGCGCGCCTCGTTGATCTGCAGCCCCCAGTCCGGAGACGGCGGCTGCACGCCGAGGCCGAGGAACCCCAGCGAGGCGACGAGGAAGATCGAGTAGGAGAACCGCATGGACGCTTCGACCAGCAGGGGCGGCAGCGCATTGGGCAGGATCTCGCGGAAGAGGATGTAGCTGCGCTTCTCCCCGCGGACCCGAGCGGCCTCGACGAACTCCTTGTTCTTCAGGTCCAGTACCATGCTGCGTACCACGCGCGCGACCATGGGGATGTAGAGGATCGCGACCACAAGGACGATATTGAGATTCGAGGGCCCGACGGTGCTGAGCAGGACGAGGGCGAGCAGGAGCGACGGGAAGGCGAGCAGCACATCGAGCAGACGCATCGTCACCTCATCAATCGTGCCGCCGACGTACCCCGACGCCAGGCCGATGGCGGTGCCGATGACGACGGCCACCAGCGTGCCGAAGCCGCCCAGCAGGAAGATGTTGCGCGTGCCGACGATGATGCGGCTGAAGATGTCGCGGCCGAACTGGTCGTTGCCGAAGGGGTGGCTGAGCGTCGGCGTCGCGAGCCGCAGGCCGGCCTCCTGCTGCTGGTAGTCGTAGGGGGCGATCCAGGGACCGAAGACGGCGAGGAAGAGAAAGAAGCAGAAGACGATTGTGCCCGCCAGCGCCGCCGGCCGCTTCAACAGGCGGCGCCAGTAGAGCCTCCAGGTCCTGGGCCGCTGCTGGCCCGGCGCCATGAAGCCCTTGACGGCCTCTTCGTCCATGATGGCGGTGTCGAAGAGTTCGTCCGTCACGTTCGGTTCGACCAACGCCTCCAACCTCTCCTTCGGCATGACCGCGACGCCAGGCTGTGACGATACCGGGCGTCACGCGAATGTCAACGCGGCGGTCCAGACCCCGGACGGCGGGACGCCTGGTCCTTGAGACCGCCGTGGCGTCGCGCGCGGCATCGTCCAGCGCCGTCGGGATCTGGGCCGTGAGGTCGTCGAACTCCGTGTTGTACCAGCGCGAGTAGTTCCAGTTGTCCGGGGCGGCGTCCACCGGATGACAGACCTGAGAGGCAGGCGAATCGGCCTTTCGAAGAGCCTGAACACGCGCAAGGCCGACTACCGGCGCATCAGCGAGGAGCGCGGCATCGAGCTGATGCTCGAGTTGAACGGCATGACCCGCGGCGACGTCGAGATCGTCGACTGCCCCTTCGCCGACGACTGGTACGACGGACCGGAGATGGCCGCGCCACTGGCGCGGCCATCAGACCTGTGGCGGCTGCGCGACGTCCAGCCGGACATGCGCCACCGGCCACTGGAGCCGGCGCTGCTCGACGGCCTGATCGACGCGTGCTTCGTTACCGACCCCCTCGCCACCGGGTACGCGACGTCGGACGCCCTCAGGCTCGTCGAGAGCCTGGCCAACTACCCGGACTGGACGCTGCAAGTCGACGGCGCTCCGTACGCCCTGACGTGCACACGCACGTTCGCGGACGAGCATCCCGAGCTGGTGACCGCCTACGTCAAGGGCATCGTCAAAGCGGGACGATGGTGCAACGCAGACAGACGGGCCGCGGCGAGGCTCCTCGAGGAGACGGGCTTCTTCCCGCCCGCGGACGTCTTGTACGAGACCGTCAGGGACCTCGACTTCGTCCCCAACCTGTCGGCCCAGAACCTCGCCGCCGTCGACATCGAGAAGGCCTTCATGCTGAGCCGCGGCTACATCAGCAACGACTTCGACGTGCACGAGTGGGCCGCGCCGGAGTTCCTGGCAGCCGCCGAGCGAGAGCTCGCCGAGGAGGCCGCGGCGCGCGAGCAGTAGGGCGACGTCGGCCACCGGCGCGACCGCCCGACGCCGGCCGCTCGTTCATGCTGCGTTCATCTGCCGGGGCAATACTCGCAGCGACAGACCCGGTCTTGACTGGAGGTAGGATGCCTCACCCATCTCGCGCACGCACGCGGATCAGCCCGGCCACAGACGGCGACCGCCGGCCGAGCAGGCTGGTCGTCTGGCTGCTCGCCGTGCTGGCAGCTGCGGGCATGGCCGTCAGCGTCGGTCTCGTGCTGCCCGTGACCGACCAGGCCACGCTGCACGCGGCCGGCGGCCAACTCACCACGCTCGGCAGAGTCGCCGGCCTGGCCGGCACGTACCTGCTGCTCATCACCCTGCTCCTGATCGGCCGCATCCCCTTCATCGAGCGAGTCATCGGGCAGGACAAGCTCATCCGCGTCCACCGCTGGTTCGGTCCGGCGATCCTGGCCCTCCTCGGGACCCACGTCGTCGCGCTCGTCCTCGGCTACGCTCAGCAGGTCCAGACGGGGTTCCTGCACGAGCTCTGGGCCATGATCGTCTCCTTCCCGGGCATCCTCATGGCCACGACCGGGCTGGGCCTGCTGATGATGGCGGCCGTCACGTCGTACCGGCGCGCCCGCGCCCGCCTGAGTCATGAGACCTGGTGGATCATCCACCTCTACACCTACATCGGCGTCGCGCTCTCGTTCACGCATCAGCTCAGCAACGGGACGCCGTTCATCGATCACCCATGGGCGCGCGGCTTCTGGATCGCCGTGTGGGCGCTCACTGCGGGCGCCGTCATCTTCTACCGCTGGGCGGTCCCGATCGCCCGCAGCCTCTACCACCGCCTGCGCATCGTGCGTGTCGAGGAAGAGGCGCCCGGCGTGGTGTCGGTGATCATGCGCGGGCACCGGCTCGACCGCCTGCCCGCCGCCGGAGGCCAGTTCCTGCAGTGGCGCTTCCTGCGCCGCGACCTTTGGTGGCAGCCGCACCCCTACTCCCTCTCGGCGCTGCCGGCGGCGAACACGGTGCGCATCACGGTCAAGGACAGCGGCAGACACAGCGGCGCCCTGGCCACGCTGCAGCCCGGGACGCGGGTCGCAATCGAAGGGCCCTACGGCGCCTTCACGCACCGGGCCCGACACACCGACCAGGTCCTCCTTGTGGCCGCCGGCGTCGGCATCACTCCGGTGCGGGCCATGCTCGAAGACCTGCCCCGGCACGTCGACGTGGTCACGATCCTGCGCGGCTCCCAGGCCTGCGACCTCCCGCTGCGCGAGGAGATCGCCGCCCTCGTGGACCAACGCGGCGGCCGGCTGCACGAGGTCGTGGGCCCGCGGTCCAGCGCGCCGCTCAACGAGGCCGCCCTGCGCCGGCTGGTGCCCGACATCGCCGAGCGGGACGTGTACGTCTGCGGCCCGCAAGGCTTCATCCACAACCTCAGGGCCGCGGCCCGCGGCCTGGGCGTCCCGCGGAGGCGCATCCATCATGAGACGTTCGCCTTCTGAGCCGAGGCCGCGCTCACAGCCCGTCGCCGCGCCGGTCGCGTCGACCCCGTCCCACCGATCTCGAAGGGAGCTCCTGCCATGAAGCGCGCATTGGTGGTCATCGGGGCGACCGTCACGGGGCTCGTCCTGGTCGTCGGCTATCGCCCTCGGCCCGTGGACAACGCCGCAACGGCGGCCTCACTCACGACCGGCTCCACCGCCGTCGCCGGAGCCCAGACGGTGGTCGGCACCGACGAGACCCTGGCCGGCGGCCTCGGCGACATCCAGGTGCAGGTGACCGCCGCCAACGGCAAGATCGTCGGCGTCAGCATGGCCAAGATGAACCTGCACGGTCCACAGTCGCAGCAGATCGCCAACACCATCATCCCCAAGCTCCTCCAGGAGACGATGGCGACCAACGGCGGCCCCATCCACGCGATCTCCGGCGCCACCTACACGGTGCAGGCCTACCAGCAGTCACTGCAGGCCGCCCTCGACAAGCTGAAAGGAGGACCCAATGCGGGCCTCGCAACAGGTCATGGGAACAGTGGTGTCGTTCCTGCTCCGGGAGGACACGACGAGGAGGACGACGACTGAGGCGAAGGCCACGGCGGTCGAGGCCCTCGAGCGGGCCCAGGCGAAGCTGCGGTGGATTGACGACGTCTTCAGCACCTTCAAGCCAGACAGCTCGGTCAGCCGGCTGCGGCGCGGCGAGATCAAGCTCGGGGAGGCGCCGCCGGAGGTGGCCGAAGTGCTCGAGCTCTGCCGCACGGCGCGGCGCGCCACTCACGGCTGGTTCGACCCGTGGGCGCTGCCCGGCGGCGTCGACCCCACAGGGCTCGTCAAGGGCTGGGCCGCCGAGCGGGCCTTGGACGAGTTCAAAGGGGCCGGCCTGCCCGGGGCGATGGTCAACGCCGGCGGCGACATCGCCGTGTACGGACAACCCGAGACCGGCCAGCCCTGGCGCCTGGGCGTGCGCCACCCACTGGCCGTCGACCGGCTCCTGCTGGTCGCCGAGATCGACGGTCCCGGCGCCGTCGCCACCTCGGGGACCTACGAACGCGGCGCCCACCTGCTCAATCCGAAGACGGGCAAGCCGGCGACGCGGCTGCTCTCGGCGACGGTCATCGGCCGCGACCTCGCCTACGCCGACGCGTTGGCGACGGCCGTGTTCGTCTCGGACGGCGCCCTCCTCGAGCGCATCGGGGAGCTGCGTGGCTACCACGCGGTCGTCGTCGACCGCGACGGCGGCCTGCGCGCCTCGCGCGGCTTCCCGGTCACGCTGAGGACGGCGGCGGGAGACGAGGGGCCGGGATCGGGACCTGCAGTCAGTGGGGCGAGGCAGGCAGCACAAGCGTGACTCGTGTGCCGGCCCCTACCTCGCTCTCCACCGTGATGTCGCCGCCCATGCCCCGCAGCGCCCAGCGAGCGATGGCGAGGCCGAGGCCGGAGTTGCCGGCCGATCCCGCCCGCGACGGGTCTGCGCGGTAGAAGCGATCGAAGACGTGCGCCGCGACGTCGGACGGCATACCGGCGCCGCGATCCGTAACCGTCAACTCCGCGAAGGCGCCGCGACGGCGCGCCGCCACCTCGACGGCCCGGCCCGGCGGCGAGTGCTCGATCGCGTTGCGCAGCACGTTGGCGAGCGCCCGGCGCAGGTGAGCCGCATCGCCGAAGGCCGGCACGACCCCCACGCCCGGCAGTTCCAGTGCGACACCGGCCGCGGCGGCCATGCTCCGCAGCTTCTCACCGGTCTCCCGGGCGAGGCCGGCCAGGTCGAGCGGCTCGATCGCCAGCCGCTCCTGGTTGGCGTCGATGCGCGACAGCGTGAGGAGGTCGTCGACCATCGCCGCCATGCCGTCGACCTCCTCGAGACTGCGCTCCAGCACGGGCCGCAGCGCCGGAAGCAGCTCAGGGTTGCGCAGCGCGACCTCGATGTCGGTCTTCATGATGGCCAGCGGCGTGCGCAGGTCGTGCGAGGCGTCGGCGACGAAGCGCTTCTGGGCGGCGACACTGTCGCGGATCGGGCGTAGCGTGCGCCGGGCGTACAGCAGCCCGCCCAGGCCGACCACGACGACGATCGCCGCGTCGACGGCGATCAGCCGCCAGCGGAGCGTGTCGAGCGACTGCGCCACATACTCCTCTTCGTCTGCCCCGGACTCGAACTCGCGCTGTGCCACGCTGCGCAGATCGCTGCTGAAGCTCAGGTACAGGAACACCGTAGAGACGAGGACGAGCACGATGACGAGACCCGCGAAGAGCAGCGCCAGGCGAACCTGGGCCCGGGCGAACACGTCGGGTCCCCGCGCGTCGCTCATCGGCTGAGCTTGTAGCCGGCGCCGCGCACCGTCTCGAGGCGGCTCACGCCGGCACCTCGATCGATCTTGCGCCTCAGCCTGCCGACGTACACATCGACGATGTTGGAGAAGCCGTCGTACTCCTCGTCCCAGAGGCTGTCGAGGATCCTGTCCCGGCTGAGCACCTCATCGGGATGGCGCAGGAACAGCTCGAGGAGCCTGAACTCCTTGCCGCTCAGCGCGACGTCGGCGCCGGCCAGCGTCACCCGCTGCGCGGCGGGATCGAGGGTGAGGTCCCCGACCCTGAGCTGCGGCGACAGCGTGTGCGGCGGCCGCCGCAGCAGCGTGCGCATGCGGGCCAGCAGCTCCTCGAAGGCGAACGGCTTGACGAGGTAGTCGTCGGCGCCGCTGTCCAGACCGGCGATCCTGTCGGGAACCGCGTCCCGGGCCGTCAGCATGAGGACGGGCAGAGCAAAGCCCCAGTCGCGCAGCTCCCGGCAGAGGCGCAGGCCGTCGACGCCCGGCAACATGACGTCGAGGATGACGAGATCGTAGGGCAGGGACGCCGGATCGCCGCGCCGGGCCGCGAGGCGGCGGCGCGCGGCCGAGCCGTCGTTGAGCACATCGACGGCGTAGCCCTCGGCCTCGAGCCCGCGGGCCAGCGCCGCCGCCAGCTTGACGGCGTCCTCGACGATCAGGATCCGCATGGCGCCTCGGACGGCATGGTCTCGTGCAGCGTACCGCACGGAGGGCCGATGCGCTCGTGCACGGGCGTCGGACTTCAGAACCGCGGACAAGTGCCGATGATGAAGCCACGGGCGTCGACACGCGCGCCCTTGGGGCACTGGCTGTGCGCCCAGCGACAGCGTCCACTCGCGGAGGGGCTATGGACTACACGAATCAGTACCCGGTCGACAGCGGAGGTTTCGGCATCTTCGTCATCCTCTACGTGGTGTTCATCCTCGTGCTCTACGCAGTCACCGCGGCGGGCTTGTGGAAGATGTACGCCAAGGCCGGCAAACCCGGCTGGGCGGCGATCATCCCGCTCTACAACTGGTGGGTCTGGGTCGACATCATCGGCCGGCCGCGCTGGTGGTTCTGGGTCGTGCTGGCCTCTGTCCTGCTCTCCTGGATCCCGCTCGTCGGCATCGCACTCAGCATCGCCGTGGCAGTGCTCTACCTCCTCGGCTGCCTCGACATGGCCAAGTGCTTCGGTCGCGGCGGCGGCACCGGCGTCGGCCTGTGGATCCTGCCGTTCGTCTTCGCGCCGCTGCTCGGCTTCGGCAGCGCCCAGTTCGAGGGTATCGGCCCGAGCCAGAGCGGCAGCGCGTGGACCGCCGGCATGGGCACGATGGGACGGACGCCCGCGCCGGCAAGCCCGGCGCCGCCCTCGCCGATGATGATGGCGGAGACGCCGGCCCACGAGTTCGCCGGGCCTGCCAGCTACCCCGCACCGCCGGCCGCGCCGGCGATGGCGACCGCCGCGTCGATGGACACGGCGTCGATGGACATGGCCTCACCGGCGCCGTTCGCCACGCCGCCCGCGGCCCCGCAGACGCCGGCGGCGGCGCATAGCCCCCGGTTAGCGCCTGCGTCCCCCGCGGATCCGCCGCCGGTCTGGCCGCCTGCCCTGGACGGGCCCAAGGCCCCGTACACCCTGGCGCCGCGTTCGGCGCCTGTGGCGCCGCTCGGATCGTGGCCCCCGGCGCCCGCGAGTTCCTGAACAACGAGGATCGTCCGCCCCCACGGCGGGCCAACGGCGAAGAGCCGGCGGAGCGAATGCTCCGCCGGCTCTTCGCCTTCCTGGGTCTTGTCCGTTCGCTACCACAGTGATATCATCCTTGTATCACACGGCAGGCGCGACGTCGGGGGCGACCCGCCCGGGAGCGCGCCGCCCGCCCGCGCACGGAGGTGGCAGCGATGTCGGCACAAGACACGAGCAGGACTCTCGCCAAGACCCCGACCCAGGAGCGCGAGGCGCGCGTGCTGAGCGGCTGGGTGATGCTGCCGCTCACCATCCTCCTCTACATCGCCGGGCCGCTGCTCATTCTCTTCTCGTTCCTCCAGGGGTCGGACTACGCGAGCGGCGCGTCGCGCCCGATCTGGTCGATGTTCGTCGGCGGCATCGTCGCGATCCTCGTGGCGGTCCTCCTCTCCCCCGGCTTCTTCGCGCTGCAGCCGAACGAGGCGCGCGTGCTCATCCTCTTCGGCAGCTACCGCGGCACCGCGCGCCAGGTGGGCTTCCGCTGGGGCAACCCCTTCTACAGCAACGGTCCGGCGACGCAGTCCGCCGGCCAGTCACCGTGGCAGTCCCGAAAGCAGAAGGACGGGGAGCAGGCCCAGGCGCAGCCCAAGAAGCTCAAGCGCTACAAGATCTCGTTGCGGGCCCGCACCCTCAACGGCGACAAGCTCAAGGTCAACGACCGGCGCGGCAACCCCGTCGACATCGCCGCCGTCGTGGTCTGGCGCGTGGAGGACACGGCCAAGGCCGTCTTCGACGTCGACGACTTCGAGCAGTACGTCGCCACCCAGAGCGAGACGGCCGTGCGACACCTCGCCAGCGCCTACCCGTACGACTCCGGCGAGACCCTCGGCGAGGAGGAGGGCGAGATCACGCTGCGGGGCAACGTCGACGAGGTGTCAGAGGCCCTGCGGGTCGAGCTGGCCGTGCGCCTGGCCCAGGCGGGCGTGGCCGTCGAGCAGGCCCGCCTCACGCACCTCGCCTACGCGCCGGAGATCGCTCAGGCGATGCTCCGCCGCCAGCAGGCCGAGGCCGTGATCGCCGCCCGGCGCAAGATCGTGATGGGCGCCACGAGCATGGTCGAGATGGCCCTCAACGACCTGAGCGACAAGCACGTCGTGGACTTCGACGAGGAGCGCAAGGCGGCCATGATCAGCAACCTCATGGTCGTCCTCTGCGGCGAGACCCAGGTGACGCCGGTCGTCAACACGGGCACGCTTTATCAGTGAGCGCGGCCGAGCCGAGGCCAGCCGGGCAGGTGACGAGGCGCTGAGCCATGGCCGCGCGCAAGCAATACCTGCTGCGGATCGACCCGGCGCTCTGGGCCGACGTCGAGAGATGGGCGGCCGACGAGCTGCGCAGCGTTAACGCGCAGGTAGAGTGGATCCTGCGCGATGCGGTACGGCGCAGCGGGCGCGAGCGCGGAGAAGGTGAGCGAGAGCCGGAACCCGGCGAGTCGAACTGACGCAGGCGAGGAGACAGGGATGGACGAGATCGCGCCCGGCATCTTCAGATGGACGGCCCCGCACCCCACATGGCGCACCTCGGTCGAGGAGGTCATCAGCTACGCGCTGCTCAGCCAGAGCATCCTCGTCGTGGTCGATCCGCAGCTGCCCGTCGCGAGCGACGCGCGTCGCGCCGAGCTGCTCGGCCGGCTTGACGGGCTGGTCGCGGGAGCCGCGCGGCTCGAGCTCATGATCACCATCCCTTATCACACGCGCAGCACCGAGACGCTGTACGAGCGCTTCTGGAGCACCGTTCCGACGAGCATCTGGGGCCACAGCGCCGTCAAGAAGCGGTTGACGCGGCGCGCCCCACTCACGACCATCCCCGCCGGCAAACCCGGCAGCGCCGCCGAGGTCGCCGGCGGCACGGCGCTGGCCTTCACGATCGGCAGGCCGCGGCGCAGCGAATCACCGCTGTTCTTCCCCCGGCTCCGCGCCGTGGTCTTCGGCGACGCCGTCGTCGGCGTCGGCGGCGGCCTGCGCTTCTGGAACCAGAGCTCGTCAACGACCGCGGCCTGGTACCGCGACGTCTTCGGCCCGACGCTGCAGCCGCTCCTCGAGCACGACATCGACCACGTGCTCGTCACCCATGGGGAGAGCGTCATCGGCGACGGGCGGCGAGCTCTCGCAGAGTGCCTCGCCGCCGCACCCGTCCGCATGTACTGATCAACCGCCGATGCGCACGGGCCAGGCGGGCGCGGGCGGCGCCGACGCCTCCGTCGACGCCGCCGCGGAGTCTGTCTCTTTGCCCAGCCGGTTCCTAGCCATTCCCCAGCAACCACGGGTACCCTCGAGGAGTCTCGTGCGACAACAGGAAGGAGAGAGATGAGCAGACGCACCCTCGCCATCGTGGCCGGCGTGGGCGCCGCCGTCCTCATCGCGGCGCTCGGCCTCGCCGTGGGCCTGCGCGGCAACGACAACAGCCCGGCGGCGAGCACCGGGAGTCGGGGCGACCTGACGAGCTACGTCGCGGCCGCCAGCGGCTCCGCCGAGCGCGGCGGCGGCCTGCGCGATCAGATCCGCGACCTCATGAGCAGCGACGCCTTCCGCGCCGACGCCGCCGAGCTGCGCGACGCCCACGAGGCGGCGATGGACGCCTGGTGGGACAAGTACGGCGACGACCCGCGCAGCGCGGAGGCGGTCGCGGCCCTCGAGAAGCTCCGCGACGAGCAGCGCGCGAAGATGAACGCCCTGCTCGAGAAGCACGGGGTGGACACGTCCGCCATGGAGAGTGCGCGTCAGGCCGCCGAGCGGGCCCGCGAGAAGCTCGAAGAGCTCATGGCCGACGACGGCTTCCGCAACGACGTCAACGCCCTGCGCGACAAGTACGAAGCGGCCATGGACGCCTGGTGGGACAAGTACGGCGACGATCCGCGCAGCGACGCCGCGCAGGAGGCCATGACCCAGCTCCGCGACGACGCCCGGGCCGACGCGGAGAAGCTGCTCGAGAAGTACGACGTCGAGATTCCGCACGGGCTCAAGGGCCTTCTCGGGGGTTTCATGGGCCGCGGCGGCATGATGGGCCCCGGCGGCTTCGGCGGTCACCGTGGCGATTTCGACATGGGCGGGCTGGGCGGCGGCAGGGGCTGCGGCCCGAACGCGCCGTCCACCGACGCGTCGCCGGCCGCCGCGCAGTCCCTCTGACGGAGCGAGTGACGAGGGGCGGCGAGGGCTCCCACGAGCCCTCGCCGCCCCTCGTCCTCGTCGGCGCCAGGCCGGGCCCGAAGCCGGCTCCCCAGCGACGGTTGCTTCGCACGCGCTTTCCTTCGAGGCTACCTTCCCCCAGGGTCCAGGCGCCGTGCGATTGGATCTCTCCCTATCCCCTACCCATCCCCGCGACCCGGCGAGGAGGCGGGTCTGACAGGGTCCGGCGGGCCCGCGCCGACGTCGCGCGCTTCGCCCGGTCGCCCCTCACGCAGCGCTGCGGGCCCCCACGAGATCCTCGTACAGTGCGATCACTGGCCCGATGGCGCCCTCAACGGTCATGTCCCAGCGCACCTCGGCGACACGGCGGCGCAAGTGCGCATAGTCGACCTCGGCCAGTCGTTCGGCGAGCTCGTCAGGACGCCCGAGGCTGATGCCGACCCCCTCCCGCTCGAGCATTCGGCTCAATGCGAGGTGGCCGAGCGTGAGCACGGGCAGTCCGCAGCCGATGTACTCGTACGCCTTGTTCGGCAGCACGGTGTCCAGATGCGCGTTGTTGAGCGTGGCGTTGAAGCCCGCCCACCCCCAGTCGTAGTCGGGCAAACGGGCCAGCAGGCGCGCCGGCGGAAGCGGCGACTGGTAGCGCATGCGAGGGTGCTGCTCGGCCAGCTCGGCGTAGTCGCCGACGTCCCGCGCCGCGTACACGTCGAGAGACGCCCCCGTGCCGAGCAAGCCGGTGAAGAGATCACGCAGGTCGTAGTGACCGCCGTTGACCGAGAGCGTGCCCTGGTAGACGAGGCGCGGCGGGCCGCCGTTGCCCCGCCCGAGAGGCGGCAGCTCCTCGGGCAGGTCACGGCGCAGCGCGAAATTGGGGAAGACGGCCCGCGTCGCGGGGACGCGGTGGCGGGCCTCGATCTCGGCGAGCAATTCGTCGGAGACGGTGATGAGCGCGTCGGCCCCCTCGATCGCCCGGCGCTCCATGCCGAGGTGGTCGCCGTCAGGCTCGGGGAACCCGTCCTCGTAGGGAGTTACGCGCAGGCTCCGCATGTCGTGGACGTCGTGGACGACCGGGACTCGTCCGTCGGCGACCTCAGTTGCGAGCACCGTGAGGTGGTCCGGCAGGTTGTGGCTGTGGATCACGTCGGGTCGGAACCGCTCGATAGCCCGCTGCAGGTCGGTCCGCGTGTCCCCGTCGAGGCGGAACCAGCGCTCGAAGAGCTCATCGCCCTCGCCGTAGAACTGACTGAGCGTCTCCCCCTCGCACGCGAACGCAAGCCGCACCCCCGGAGCGGCGGAACGCAACCCGACCGCGTACTTCAGCGCGCGGATGCACGGCTGCCGCTGCAGAAAGAGGACCTTCATCGTCGGCTCTTTATCGGCTTGGCAGGGTTGCCGACACTGACCGTCCAGGGCTCGAGGTCTTTGGGAACCACGCTGCCGGCCCCGACGATGCAGCCGTCGCCGATGGTCACCCCGGGCAGAATGATCGCGCCCATGCCGATCCAGCAGTCATCGCCGATCGTGACTAGGCCGCCCTCTTCCCACCCCTGCTCGACGATCGGCCGGTCGGCCTCCATCTCGTGATTGGCAGTGTGGACCATCGCGTACGGGCCGAACATCGAGCGGTCCCCGATCACGAGGCCGCCGTAGCCGTTGACGTAGCAGCCGTAGTTGAAGCCGACCCCGTCGCCCATCTCGATCCGGTCAGCGTTCAGCCAGACGATGAAGTCGAGGTAGTAGCAGCCCTCGCCGACCCGCTTGGCATCCTGGGGCCTGAAAGGGATCACGCTCTTGCTCGTGCCGGTGATCATCACGGCGCTGCCCTCCTCGTCTGGGATCGACCGCCATGCAGGTACGGCTTGCTCGGCGTAGGCGGCTGCGTCGGTATGGCGCAGCGCCATGAGCCATGGGGTCCTGTGAGTATTATCCGCCGAATGGTGGCCCTTTGGCCAGGGCAGGACATTCGCGGCGCGGCGACGCCTGCCTGCATGACGCAGGCCTCGGGGACTGCGAGTGTCTCTTCGAGAACCGCCCGCGGTGCCGGACCGATCCGCTTGAATCACCACGCAGCTGGCTCGCAAGGTCGCGGGGCGCTGGTCTCCCGGGTCTGTCAGGCCGAGCGAACGCTCACGCGGTCGCGTCCCCGGCGCTTCGCCGCGTAGAGCTCGCGGTCAGCGTCCTCGAGAAGGCTCTCCAGCGTCTGATCGGTGACGACGCCGACCCCGGCGACGCCGATGCTTACCGTGATGCGGAGAGACGTACCGTTGTGCGCCACCGTCGCGTCGGCGACCGCCTCGCGCAGGCGGCCGGCCACAAGCTCGCCGTCTTCCGCCGGCGTCTGCGGCATGAGCACGCACAGCTCGTCGCCGCCGTAGCGGCCCACCAGATCGTGAGGACGGAGCTGCTGGCGGCAGACCTCCGCAACCGCGCGTAGCAGCCGATCGCCTGCGAGGTGACCATGCCGATCGTTGACCGCCTTGAAACCGTCGAGATCGAGCACCATGATCGCCACCGGCAGGGCGTGGCGGCGAGCCCTGGCCATCTCATGGCGAGAGAGCTCCAGGAAGCGGCGACGCGTGAGAAAGCCGGTGAGATCGTCCGTGTCCGCCAAACGCCTCACTCGCTCCAGCTGGTCGATCCCCCCGGTGACGTCGTGGAAGACGACCGCGTTGCCCAGGCACCGGCCGCCGCGACCCAGCACGGTCGTCGTCGCGACGCTGTAGTGCCTCTCCGCGCCGTCGCGATACTTGACCGTCACGACGCTGCCGCGGAGAAGGACGTCCGCGCCGAGATCGGCGCAGTGACCGGCGCCTCGATCGAGTCCGCCGGCCTTGGCGGCACGTCCCGGCGTAGCGCCAACCTCAGGCGCAGAACAGCTCACGACAGCCTCCGTCGAGGCGCCTAGCGCATCCCCCAGCCTCTGCCCGATGCGGCGCCGCGACAGACCCGGGAAGATCCTGCCGGCCGACGGATTGAAGTCGACAACCTGGTGATTGTCGTTCAACACGATCACGCCATCGGCAAGATGCTCGATCACCGCCCCGCGGGCCAGCGGCGCGAGTCCGAGCAGGCGGTAGCGCCAGAGGACGAACCCGCATACGGCACTCGAGAGGACAACCGCCGACATGGAGGGGTCGTAGCGCGCCCAGGGAACCTCCCCGATTGTGTACAGCAGCCCGACAGTGAGAGGCACAACCGTGGCCGCAACAAGGATGAGGGATCGCCGGTAGCGCGCGCCGCGGACGTCGCCAGTCGTGCGCGCAAGGACGACGACCGCCGCCACGAGTACGACCGCGATGTACGGCAGCGCGATGTGGCTGTAGAGCACGCCGTAGTCACGGATCGTGACCACCACGACCCCGTCGACGCTCTCCGGCCCCGCCCGTGTGTGAAGGCCCGCAGGGTTGCCAACGACCAGCAGCAGGATGAGCAGGCAAGGCATCCACAGCAGCGCGGTCGCCGCGCGTGAGAGCGGCGGCGCCCCGACAACCTTGCGCATGGTGAGGTACCAGAGCGGCGCCACCGGGACGAAGCCGAAGAACTGGACGTCGGTCCAGAACAGCTTCGCCGCGGGACTCGCGCTCAAGACCTCCATGACGTTGCCCAGGCTCCAGAGGAGCACGCAGGCCAGCGTCACCGCGAAGTACGGCGCGATGGGCTCTCGCCGGTTGCGCAGAGCGAACGCCAGCAGGCCGACCGTCACCAGCGTCGAGACCACAAGCTGGCCGAGCTGCAGCATGGTGTCCAGGACTATCCTCCTCACACGTGTCACGAGGACTCTCGTCTCTACCGTGCGCAACGGCAATGAGACATTCGTCCACGAGTACTGGCGGCCGCAGAGCCGAGGGCTCGGGGGTCCGCGAAGGCCGACTGACGCCGACCGCTTGATCGGGCGGCTGCCGGCGGTCCGTGGAGGAGCGGACGAGGGCGGCCCGCCTCCCGACCGTGCAGGAGGCGGGCCGCCTCGCCCGTCATGCTCCACCCGAAGCGCTAGCCGAGCCAGCCCACCGAGGCTGGGATGGCAGCGGCCACGGTCAGCCGCCCGGCCCGCTCGACCAGGGTGTCGGCGTCGAGTCCCTCCCCTCCCGCATCGTCGCCCACGACGACCCCGTCCGCGAGCCGGATCCGCCGCGACGCCCGGCTCGCCACCCACGTATCGTGAGTGACGACGATCAGCGTCTGACCGCGCTCGCGCCAGAGCTGCTCGAGCAGACCGATGATCTCGTCCCGGGTCTTCTCGTCGAGGTTGCCGGTAGGCTCGTCGGCCATGATCACGCGCGGCGCCCGCACCAGCGCCCGGGCGATCGCCACGCGCTGCTGTTCGCCGCCCGAGAGCTCGGAGGGAATGTGGCGGGCACGGTCCGCGAGACCGACGCCCGCCAGCGCCTCCAGCGCGCGGCGGCGACGCTCGTCGCCCTTCACGCCCCAGGGCACGAGCGCCGTCTCGACGTTCTCCGCCGCCGACAGCGTCGGGATGAGATTGAACGCCTGGAAGATGAAGCCGAACGCATGGCTCCTCAGCTCCGCCAGATCGCCCTCGCGGAGCCGGCCCAGGTCCCGACCGGTGAACACCACCGTCCCGCTCGTAGGGCGATCCATCGCTCCCAGCATCTGGAGCAGCGTGGTCTTGCCCGAGCCGGTCGGTCCCTGGATGGCCAGGAAGTCGCCCTCGTCGATCGTCAGATCGACGCCGTTCAGGGCGCCCACGTCCTTGCGGCCCTGTCGATACCGCTTGGTGACATCGCCCAGTTCGTACAGCATCTGTTCCTCCGTCCTCTGGCTCTTCATCGTCGATCCGCCCTCAGTCGAGGCGGCGCAGCGCGTCCGCGGGACGCAGGCGCGCCGCCCGCCAGCCGCCGAAAGCGCCGGCGATCAGCCCGCCGGCTACCGCCAGTCCAACCGCGATCAGGGCGAGCTGTACGCTCACCGGCGCCGTGAGCTGGACGGTCACGGTCTGGGCCGCGTCGACCAGCGCCGCGGCCACACCACCGGGGCCTACTCCTGCCCCACCCTGGCCGACAGGCGCCCCAGACGCGGCGGCAGCGCCCACCGTCGCCTGCAGATCGGGCGAGAACCAGGCGATCAGCCTGGCGCCCAGCACGCCGATCCCGACGCCGAGCACACCGCCGACGAGGCCTTGAACGAGGGATTCGCCGAGCACCTGACCGACGATCCGACGGCTTCGCCAGCCGAGGGCCTTGAGCGTGCCGAACTCGCGCACGCGGCGCGACACGGACGACACGGTCAGCAAGCTGGCGACGAGAAAGGCCGCCACCAGCGCCGCAATCGCGAGCCATGTTCCGAGCCTGTCGGCCAGGTCCGCGGCGCTCTTCAGGGAACCGCTCACCTGGTTGGCCAGATCAGATGAGGTCGTCACCGTCGCCCTGGGCATCACCGTCGTGATCTCGCTCTTGACCTCGTCGATCTGGTCGGCGCTGTCGGCCTTGACGAAGATCTGGTTGACCTTGTTCTCGTTGCCACTGAGCTTCTGCGCCCAGAGCAGAGGTATGTACACACTCGTCGAGGACGCGCCGGTGGACGACGCCACGGCTCCGATGATCTCGAACTTCCTGCCACCGATCTCGAGCGTGTCACCGACGTCGAGTTCCTCCTGCTTGGCGTAGGCCTTGGAGACGAGTGCGACTCTGGCTTTCGCATCCGTGGCGGTGAGCGAGCGACCGGAGACGATCTGGATCGAGGCGAGAGGGCCGACGCCGGTCTCCGCGACATCTACCCCGGCCAGAGAGAACGACGAGATCTGGATGGGCGCCTGAGACGCGGAGGGCTCGGGCATCTGGCCGGACGAGCCGCCGCCACTCTGCCCGCCGCTCTGGCCTCCCTGGCTGAACGCCTGCGCGAACTCGCCCTCGACGTGCATCGAGCTCAGGACGAGGGCGCCAGTGGCAGCGTAGACGCCGTCCAGCTCCGAGATCTCGGTGACCCGCGCGGTCGACATCGATTGCTGACCAGGCGTGCTCATCAAGCGGTCGCGTGAGAACTCCTCGCCCTGCCGCTCCTGGCCCTCCGGATTCATCCGGAACTGCATCGGACCGCCCTCGTCGAGTTGCGCGGTCTTCGTCACCGATATGTCGGTCCCAACGCCGTACAGAGACTGCAGGACTTCGCCCTGGGCGGTGTTGACGCCCGCGGCGTACGCGGTGACCGCGACGACCAGGCCGACGCCGACGGCAAGGCCCAGGGCCGTGAGCAACGCCTGCCGGTGGCGGCGCCGGAGCTCGCGCCAGATGTAGGTGAACAGCATGGCTCCCTCCTTCATAGCCGGCACCGGTCCGGTGCCGTCCTCCCAACCGGTCTCGTTCTACTGCGGGGTGCTGAGGGAGGCCTGAGCCGACACTGTGGACTCGTTGGGGAGCGCTGCGCCGTGCGTCGGCGACGACATTGTTCACAGGGAGATGGCAGGACGGACGCAGATCGCTCCAAGGTGTCCATGAGGAAGATGCGGGGGACCTGTGTGGTCGTCGTCGGCGTGCTGGTGGCCTTGACGCCCTCCTGGCCGGCTGTGGCACCAGCACGACGGACCCGAGCGCCGGCAGAGGCAGCGCGACGCCCGGGCAGGCGCGACCGGGCGGCCGGGACGACATGGTCGCGATGCTCAAGAACGCGCTCGACGGCCTGGTCGACGAGAACACCCTCACGACGGCGCAGGAAAGCGCCATCCTCGACGCGCTCACGGCGAGCCAGCCAGGGGACCAGGGCGGGGGCCAGCCCCCGGCGCGAGGAAGCCCCCCGAAGCTGTCAGACGGGCAGACCCAGCGCCCCGACATGAGCAGCGCGTTCTCGAGCGTCCTGGACACCCTCGTCGCGGACGGCACCATCACGTCTGCTCAGCGCCGGGCCGTGCTCGACGCCCTGAAGGCGGTGATGCCTGAGCCCGGTGCCGCGCCGAGCGCCGCCTGAGCAGCGTCCTGAGCGAGGACTGTGGACAGGCAAGGCGTCGCTCGTCCGCGCTGGTCCCTGAACGCCCGCGAAGCGCAGCGCGATGTCACCCCCCGTCCGCCCACCCGTGAGCCGCCCAGCAGGCTCGCATCGACTTCACAGTTTACTCACAGCTTCCCAGCGCTAGAATCACGGCGGCGACGTGAGGAGACGTGATGGACGACGAGGCGGCACTGCAGAAGACGCGGATCCTTGTGGTCGACGACGAGACGAGCATCACCGATCTCGTCGGCATGGCCCTGCGGTACGAGGGCTTCGAGCCCGAGATCGCCCACAACGGCATCCAAGCCCTCGGCAAGGCGCAGTCGTTTCGGCCGAAGCTCATCGTGCTCGACGTCATGCTCCCCGACATCGACGGCTTCGAGGTGGCGCGCCGCCTGCGCGCCGACCGGTCGACCGTCCCTGTCCTCTTCCTGACCGCCCGCGACGCCTCCACGGACAAGGTCCGCGGGCTGACGATCGGCGGCGACGACTACGTGACCAAGCCGTTCAGCGTCGAGGAGCTCGTCGCCCGGATCCGGGCCATCCTGCGCCGCAGCGAGGGCGTCACGCCCCGCGAGACCAGTGTCCTCGCCTTCGCCGATCTCGAGCTCGACGAGGACACCCACGAGGTCCTTCGTGGCGGGCGCCCCGTGGACCTCACCCCAACCGAGTTCAAGCTGCTGCACTACCTGATGCTCAACCCGCGGCGCGTCCTCTCCAAAGCGCAGATCATGGACCGCGTCTGGGCCTACGACTTCGGCGGCCGCGCCAACGTCGTCGAGACCTACATCAGCTACTTGCGCAAGAAGGTCGACGCCGAAGGGACGCCGCTCATCCACACCATCCGCGGCGTCGGCTACAGCCTCCGCCTGCCGACCGGCGAGGCATGACCCTCCGCCTGCGGCTGCTTCTGGCCCTCGTCGGGCTCGTCGCCGCGGGCCTGCTCATCGCCGACGCGGCGACCTACCTCTCGCTGCGTTCGTTCCTCCTCGACCGCGTCGATCAGCAGCTCGTCGCCGGCCTCGGCCCAATGGCGTCGGAGCTGGCGAGCGGCCAGCAGGTCTTCGGACCAGGCCGCGACTCGGGCACGGCGCTCTTGCCGCCGGGCACCTACGGCCAGCTCCGCGACGCGGCCGGGAACGTCCTCAACACGGTGGTGGTCGCCTACGGCCGGGAGGCACGTCCGGTACCCGACCTCCCCGACCCGCTCCCGACTGTCAGCGCCGCGGCGCCCAGCGTGACCTTCACCACGAACTCGCTCGATTCACGCACGCGCTTCAGAGTCCTCGTGCAGTACGTGCCCACCCTCTCCTACTCTCTGATCGTCGCGATCCCGCTCTCCGACGTCCAGCAGACGCTGAGCCGCCTCGTGGTCGTCGAGATCGTCGTCACGATCGCCGTCCTGGCCGGGATGGCGGCGCTGGCCTGGTGGCTCGTCCGCCGGGAGCTGCGGCCCCTCGAAGACATGGCCGCAGCCGCCGGCCACATCGCCGCCGGCGATCTCTCCGAACGCGTCGCCCCGGCCGAGCGCAAGACCGAGGTCGGCCGTCTCGGCCTGGCTCTCAATGGAATGCTCGAGCGCATCGAGCTCGCCTTCGCCGAACGGAAGGCCAGCGAGGAGCGTTTGCGCCGCTTCCTGGCCGACGCGTCGCACGAGCTGCGCACACCGTTGACGTCGATCCGAGGGTACGCGGAGATGTTCCGTCGCGGCGCCAGAGACAACCCAGATGACCTGGATCTGGCCATGCGCCGGATCGAGGAGGAGGGGCGGCGCATGGGGATCATGGTCGACGAGCTGCTCCTTCTGGCGCGCCTCGGCGAGGGCCGCGAGCCCGAACGGGCCCCCGTCGACCTCGCCCGGGTCCTCAGCGACGCCGTCTCGGACGCCCACGCCGCCGACCCCGAGCGCGAGATCGTCACGGCGGCGCCGGACACGCTCTTGGTGATGGGCGACGAGCCGCAGCTCCGCCAGGTCGTCGCCAACCTCGTCGCCAACGCGCTGCGTCACACCCCCGCGCGCACACCGGTGCGGGTGACGGCGGCGGCCGTCGGGCGCTCCGCCGTGCTCGAGGTCGCCGATCAGGGGCCCGGGATGCCCCCTGAGGTGGCCGCCCGAGCTTTCGAGCCCTTCTTCCGGGCCGACCCCGCGCGGGTCCGGGCCACCGGCGGCGCCGGCCTCGGCCTGGCCATCGTCGCGGCGATCGTCCGGGCGCACGGCGGCACGATCGAGGTCGCCTCCGAGCCCGGCGCCGGCGCCACGTTCACCGTGCGCCTACCGCTCACCACCCGGGCCGCGGAGCCGCCGCCCCTCCCCGGACGCTTGAGCAAAGTCAAGCCTGCACGGGCCTCTCCCAGGTGGTACCATCCCGCCAGCACCTAATCCCAACCTAAGGAGTCGGGTATGACGATCACCCCCAAGACGACTGTGCACACGCTCCTCAGCGAGTACCCGTTCCTCCTCGACTACCTCGCCGGCTACGCCCCGGAGTTCGGGAAGCTCACCAACCCCGTGATGCGGCGCACGATGGGTCGTATGGCGACGCTCGAGAAGGCCGCCGGCATGGCCAACGTGCCCCTCAACCAACTGATGAACGACGTCGCAGCGGAGATCGAGGCCAAGACCGGCGCCAACCCCGGTGTGGCCGACACCGCGGCGGCCGGCGGCATCGACCCGGCGCGGCTCGAGGCCCTCAAGCAGATCATCAAGGACCTGCACGCCGGTCATCCGATGGACGAGCTCACACAGCGGTTCGGCGACCTGATCGAGGACGTCGAGGCCGGCGAGATCGCGGCCATGGAGCAGCAGCTCATCGCGGAGGGCATGCCCGAGAGCGAAGTCAAGCGCCTCTGCGACGTGCACGTGCAGGTGTTCGCCGGCGCGCTCGAGGAGCATGAGAGGGTGAAGACGCCGGCCGGCCATCCCATCGACACGTTCCAGCGCGAGAACGACGCGGTGCTCCAGGTCACCAACTCGCTGCGCAAGGTGGCAGGAGCCATCCGCGCGGCCGCCGACCCCATGGGTCCGTGGCCGGCGCTCAAGGCCCCGCTGACGGCGACGCTCGAACGCCTGCGGGAGTTCGAGGTCCACTACGTGCGCAAGGAGAACCAGCTCTTCCCGTACCTCGAGAAGCACGGCGTCGTGGGCCCGAGCAAGGTGATGTGGGCGCTGCACGACGACATCCGGGCGGCGCTCAAGGACGCGCTGCGCTACGCCGCCACGGACAACGCCGAGCAGGCGGCGCTGAGCTCCGAATGGCTGGCGCAGACGATCGACGACATGGTGACCAAGGAGGAGAAGATCCTCTTCCCCATGGCCATGGAGATGCTGGCCGGCAACGAGTGGGTGGAGATCCGCGCCGGCGAGGGCGAGGTCGGCTACGCGCTCATCGGCGCCGTCGCAGCCTGGCCGCCGGCCGGCGAGGACCGGCCGGCGAGGAGGCCGGACCGCCGGCCCCGGCGGCCCTGCCGGCCTCCTCAACCTCACGACAGGCGCCCTCAGCCTTGAGCAGGTCGACCTGATGCTCGGCGCCCTGCCCTTCGACCTCAGCTTCGTCGACGAGCACGACGAGGTGCGCTACTACAGCGAGGGCGAGCGCACCTTCCCGCGCAGCCCGGGCGTGATCGGCCGCAAGGTGCAGAACTGCCACCCGCCGCGCAGTGTCGACAAGGTGCAGGAGATCGTCGACGCCTTCCGCGCCGGTGAGAAGAGCGTCGCCGACTTCTGGATCCAGGCTCACGGCAAGTTCGTCCACATCCGCTACTTCGCCATGCGTGACGCCGCCGGCGCGTATCGGGGAACACTCGAAACCGTGCAGGACGTGACCGCCATTCGCGCCCTCGAGGGAGAGCGCCGGCTGGTCGACTGGGGAGCGAAAGGAGTGTCATGATCAAGGTCAAGACGTTCGCGACGCCGATCAAGATCTTCGCCACGATGCGTGAACTGCAGGAGCTTGACGAGCAGGTCGCGGCTTTCCTGGCGGCGGAGGGCGTCAAGAAGGTGTACGCGATGAGCGACGCCACGACGGCCGGCGAGAACGGCGAGACCATCGGCCTCGTCCGCAGCGTCGTGTACAAGAGCAAGAAGAGCTAGCGCGAGAAGGGCGGGGCGCCGCACGATGAGAGACGCAGAAGCCGACGGACCGGGCCGCGAGCAGCCGACGCCCGGAACGGCGCCAGGTGCGACCCTCCGGAGCGCCGGCAGTCCTCTGCCGGACGCGGCGCGCCGCGACAACCTCAAGCTGTGGGACACGTGGACCAGGCTCCACGAAGCCTCGGCGTTCTACGACGTCGCCGGGTTCAAGGCAGGCGCGACGTCGCTCTTCCCGCTCGAGCTGGAGGAGCTCGGCCCCTCAATCCATGAGGGTACGAGGCTCCTGCACCTGCAGTGCCACTTCGGCCTCGACACCCTGAGCTGGGCACGTCTTGGCGCCGAGGTCGTGGGCGTCGATCTCTCTGGAGAGGCGATAGGGCTGGCCCGCCGCCTGACGGACGAGGTCGGCCTGTCCGGGCGCGCCGAGTTCATCTGCGCCGACGTCTACGACGCCGACGCCCACCTGGGCGATCGGCGCTTCGACGTCGTCTTCGTGAGCTGGGGGGCAATCGAGTGGCTGCCGGACCTGCGACCGTGGGCGCGCCTCATCGCCCGGCGCCTCGAGCCCGGTGGCCTGTTCTACCTGGCCGAGATCCATCCGTTCGCGAGCTGCTTCGAGGAGATCCCGGGCGAGCAGGCGATACGCATCGGCTACGACTACTTCGCCGGCCCGGACAAGCCCTCCGTCGACCCCGTCGAGCGCTCCTACGCCGATCCCCACACCAGGCTCGACGGCCTGGTCGCCTGGGGCTGGGAGCACAGCCTGTCCGAGATCGTCGGCAGCCTGCTCGCCGCCGGCCTGCGGCTCGAGCACCTCCACGAGTTCCCCTTCGCGCCGGCGCCGTTCTGGGACTGGATGGTCCAGGACGAGCGGCGCTGGTGGTGGCTGCCCGACGGGCAGGGGGGTCATCGCGGCGACCTGCCCTTCAGCTTCTCGCTCTCGGCCCGCGCGCCGGCACGCTGACGCCGCCGTGGCCAGCGAAGAGTATCGTCGGGCCAACCTGGCCAGCTGGGACGAGGTGGTCGCCGCGCACCTCACGTCGCGGCTCTACGACGTGCCCGGCTTCGTGGCAGGCGCTGGGAGCCTTTCGGCGATCGAACTCGACGAGCTCGGACCGCTAGTGGGCGGCGGCACGACCCTCCTGCACCTGCAGTGCCACATCGGCCTGGACACACTCACCTGGGCCAGGCGTGGCGCCACGGTCACCGGCATCGACTTCAGCGGCGAGGCAGTCGCCGCGGCTCGCCGGCTGGCCGTCGAAGTCGGCCTGTCCGGCCGCGCAACATTCGTCCAGAGCGACGTCTACGCCCTGCCGGCTGCGCTGCAGGGCGCCTTCGACGTCGTCTTCGCGTCCTGGGGCGTCCTTATGTGGCTCGACGATCTCGGCCGTTGGGCCGAGATCGTCTCCCACTTCCTCGCGCCCGGAGGCGTCTTCTACCTCTGTGAGTTCCACCCGTACGCGTTCGTGCTCGCCGACGAATCGTCCGCCGCCTGCCTCCGCCTCGGCTATCCATACTTCCAGGGGGGCGTGCCGCTGCGCTTCGACGAGGGGTCAGACTACGCCGACCCCGAGCTGCGTCTGGAGCACCGCGTCACCTACGAGTGGACGCACGGGCTCGGCGAGATCGTCGACCCGCTGGTCCGCAACGGACTGCGTCTCGAGCACTTCCATGAGTTCCCATTCACCGTCCCCGGCCTGCCGTTCTCCTTCCTCGAGCCGGACGAGGCCGGCATGCTGCGCGTCGCCGGACACCGCGATTCGTTCCCGCTGAGCTTCTCGCTCCTGATGACCAAAGAAAGGCGGGAGGCATGGACTCGCCCCGCGGAAGCCTGACGCCGGAGCAGCTCGAGCTCATCCTCGGCGTCCTGCCGTGCGACCTCAGCTTCGCCGACGAGCACGACGTGCTGCGCTACTGGCAGGGCAGCATCTACCGGAGCTGCGACGAGCGCTTCATCGGATGCGACGTCCACGACTGCCACCCGGGCCACAGCCTGGCGGTCCTGGAGGAGATCCTGACCGCCTTTCGCAGCGGCGCCCGCGACGTCGCGGAGGGCTGGCGCCAGGACGGCGAACGCTTCAAGTACACCCGCTACAGCGCGGTGCGGGACGCCGCCGGAACCTATCGCGGCGTCCTCGAGATGAACCACGACATCACCGGCCTGCGCGCCCTCGAGGGCGTCCAGCAGCTTCCGGGCTGGTGAGGACGGAGGGCGGCCGCCCCGCGGCGGCCACGCCCCGGCCTACTCCTGACGGGACAACAGGAGGCGCGTGGCGACCACGTCCACGGCCTCGACCTTCAAGCCCGCCAGCTTCTCGAGGTCGGTCGTCGTCACGTCCGCGACGCGGGCTTGAATGCCCGTGAGATCGCTCGCCGGCACGTCGGCGTCGATACGCACGCGGCAGCCCTCGCCGTACTCGCCCAGCTCGATCGCGGTCACGCGCATGCCCGGCACCGTCGTCTCCAGCCGCCGGCGCAAGGCGCGTTCGAGAGCCGGCACGTCGACGCTCGTCGCCCCCCGATCGGTGTCGAGCGTCACCAGAGCCGGGCCCTCGCGCACAACGCTGACGTGGCGCACCGCGAGCACCAGGAGCGCCGCGCCGACGACCACCAAGACGAGCGCGGCGAGACCCGTCGTCGACCAGGTCGGCTCAGCGATGAGCCGCTGCCAGCGATCGGCCGCTGGCCACGCGAACGTGCCGCCCGCAGCGAGCACGATCTCCCGCGCCAGCGCGACGGCGGCGAGGAGGATGAGGAGGACGCCCGCGACGATGGCGACCGCGCGTGCCAAGGCGGTCACGGCAGGTACCTCGCGAGCTGGGAGACGCGCAGCACCGTCGGGGTGACCTCGACGTCCGTCACCCGGCGTCCGACAACAAGGTCGATCTCCCGCTGTACACGCGTCTTCACGTCGCTGCCCACCCGGCCCGCGTCGGCCAGCGGGCGCGCGTAGAGGCGCAGGCTGCCGGTGGGGGCGCCGTCGCGCTCACGCAGGCGCGCCTCAACGCGAACGATGTCGGGGTTCTCGAGCGCCGCGGCCTCGGCGAGCCGCTGCAGCGCTGCGAGCGAGACGAGCACTCCCCCGCCCTCGCCGCGCACCCAGAGCGAGCGCTGCCGCTGCCCCGGGATCATGGCGACGAGGGCCGCCAGGACCAGGATCGCGACGGCGAGGAGCAAGGCCGCGAGCAGCTCGCCGGAGAGCGTCGAGAGCGCGGCCAGATGGGCGATCTCCCAGCCGAGAAGCGCGGCGAGGAGCCTGCCGGCGAGGATGAACGCAACCACCGCCCCGGCGACCAGCAGCGCCGCCGTCGCCAGCCGCGAACCGGCGCCCGGCGCGGTCCGCGCGAGCCTGCGTCTGTCGGCCGGCTCAGCCAGATTGCTCCTCCGGGAACACGACGTCGTTCACCATGACGTTGACGGCCCGCACCTTGAGGCCGGTTGTGTTCTCCACCTGCTCGGTGACCGCCGCCCGGCACGCCTCGGCGATCTTCGGGACGTTCGCCCCGAAGACGATGCTCATCGTGATGTCGATGTCGACGCTGTCCTCGTGGAGGTCGACGCTCACGCCCGGCGTGCCCTTGTCGCCGCGCAGCCCCGCGAGCGCGCGCGAGCTGCCGCCGCCGAGGGCATGGATCCCCTCGATACCGGAGACGGCCTTGTACGCCACCTTCGCCACCACGTTGTCGGAGATCGTCACGCCGCTGGAGGCGGATGCGTCCGGATTGGCGCTGTCGGTCATGGTAAACCTCCCGTCGTCGGTCTCTGCGGACCCCGGGAGACGACCGCCGGGATCACCGCCAGTCTACTGTACCCAGCGCAGGATGCGTCGTGTCAACGATGCTCGCCGTAGAGGAGGCGCGGCCGCATCACCCACGATGCGCGCCGCAGGCGACGCCTGGTGGGGAGCAGCGTAGCCGCTACCCACGATTCGCGCCGCAGGCAACGCCTGGTGGGGAGCAGCGTAGCCGCTACCCACGATTCGCGCCGCAGGCAACGCCTGGTGGGGAGCAGCGTAGCCGCTACCCACACTTGGAGTAGCCACACAACCTGCACACCACACACCCGCCCTCGTGCTCGATGGCGCCGCCGCAGTCCGGGCAGGCGCCCTGCGCCACCTCGACCAGGGAGAGCTGCGGCTGGGGCTCGGTGGGCGTGCCGGCCCCGCCGAGCACGTACCGCCGTTCAAGCGCCTTGCCGATGGCGTCGGCGCACGAGAGGGTCGCGTTTGGCCCGATGCCGTAGGGCACGTGGCAGCGGATGCCCTTGAGCTGCTCGACGACCTCGCCGACGCCGGCGCCGCGCTTGAGGGCGAGGCTGATGAGCCGGCCGAGCGCCTCGGTGTTGCTGGAGGCGCAGCCGCCGGCCTTGCCCATATTGGCGAACACCTCGCGGGGCCCGAACTCGTCGTCGTTCATGATGATGAAGAGCTTGCCGCAGCCCGTCTCCATGCGCTGCGTCTCGCCGCTGAGGAGCTGCGGCCGCGACGGCCGCGACGTGGCGATGCCCGCCATGGCGACCTCGCGCTCGCGCTTCTTCTTGGTCTGGCCGACGTTGAGTACCTGCTCCTCGCGGCTGCCGTCGCGGTAGATGGTGACGCCCTTGCAGCCGCTCTTGTAGGCCATCATGTAGACGCTCTCGACGTCGTCGGTCGTCGCCTCGTTGGGGAAGTTCACGGTCTTGGAGACGGCGTTGTCCGTGTACTTCTGGAAGGCGGCCTGCAGCTTGATGTGCCACTCGGGCGTGATGTCGTGGGCCGTGGCGAACACGCGCTGGACGTCGGCGGGGACGCCGTCGAGATGGCGCACCGACCCGACGTCGGCGATCTTCTTCATGAGCTCGTCGCTGTAGAAGTCGCGCTCCCTGGCGACCTGCTCGAAGTAGGGGTGCACTTCGACCATGCGGTCGTCGTCGAGCACGTTGGCGCGCACGTAGCTCACGGCGAACAGCGGCTCGATGCCGCTCGAGCACCCGGCGATGATGCTGATCGTGCCGGTGGGAGCGATGGTCGTCGTGGTCGCGTTACGGACGCGCTCGCCGCCGGGAACGTCGTAGATGGACCCATCGAAGCTCGGGAAGACGCCTCGCTCTGTCGCCAGCTCCACACTGGCCGCCCGGGCCGTGTCGTGGACGAAGCGCATGAGCTCGCCGGCCAGCCGCGTGGCTTCGTCCGAGTCGTACGGCACGTTGAGCAGCAGGAGCATGTCGGCGAACCCCATCACGCCGAGACCGACCTTGCGGTTCTTCTTGGTCATCTCCTCGATCTGCGGCAGCGGGTAGCGGTTGACGTCGATGACGTCGTCGAGAAAGCGCACGGCCGTCCTGACGATGCGGCCCAGAGCGTCGTAGTCGACGCGGCCCGCGGCCACCACCCGCGAGAGGTTGATCGAGCCGAGGTTGCAGCTCTCGTAGGGCAAGAGTGGCTGCTCTCCGCATGGATTAGTACTCTCAATTTCGCCAAGGTGCGGCGTGGGGTTGTCGGCGTTGATGCGATCGATGAAGACGATGCCGGGGTCGCCGTTCTTCCAGGCGAGCGTGACCATGCTGCGGAAGACCTTGCGGGCGCTCAGCGCGCGCACGACCTCGCCGGAGCGCGGGTTAACGAGCGGATAGTCCTCGTCGTTGGCCACGGCCTGCATGAAGGCGTCGGTGACCGCCACCGAGATGTTGAAGTTCGTGAGGCGGTCGTCGTTCTGCTTGGCGCTGATGAAATCGAGGATGTCGGGGTGATCGACGCGCATGATCCCCATGTTGGCCCCGCGCCGCGTGCCGCCCTGCTTGATGGTCTCGGTGGCGGCGTCGAAGACGCTCATGAACGAGAGCGGGCCCGACGAGACGCCCTTGGTGCTGAGCACGACGTCGTTGTGCGGGCGCACGCGCGAGAAGCTGAAGCCCGTGCCGCCGCCGCTCTTGTGGATGAGGGCCGTGTTCTTGATCGCCTCGAAGATGGACTCCATCGAATCGCCGACCGGCAGCACAAAGCAGGCCGAGAGCTGCCCCAGCTCGCGGCCGGCGTTCATGAGGGTCGGGCTGTTGGGCAGGAACTCGAGCGACGTCATGAGCCCGTAGAACGTCTCTTCCCACTCCTCGACGGGGGCGCTCGGGTTGTAGAGGCGCTCCGCCTGGGCGATCGCCCCCGCCACCCGGCGGAACATCTCCTCGGGTGTTTCGAGGAGCTCCCCGTTCTCGCCCTTCTTCAGATAGCGACGCTGCAGAACCTTGAGCGCGTTGGCGGAGAGCTCTATCACCGCGTTTCCCGTGTCAGCCATGGTTCGTGTTCCCCCTGCTCGCGACCGCCCTCCGCGGCCGGCCGAAACTGATTGTCCTGGTCGTGCGCCTCGCCGCCGAACGACTCGAGACGCGCCAGCTCCTGCTGGAACTCGCCGACCGTCTCGAACTGCCGGTACACCGAGGCGAACCGCACATAGGCCACCTTGTCGATCTCCCGGAGGTGGCGCAACGCCTCCTCCCCAACCGTTTGCGTCGTCACCAGCCCACCGGGCGCGCGCCGCAGATCGTTCTCGATCTCGTCGACGACACGCTCCAGACGCTCCAGCGGGATGTCGCGCTTCTCGGTCGCGCGCAGGAGCCCGTTGAGGAGCTTCTGGCGGGCGAAGATCTCCTCGCGGCCGTCGCGCTTGACGACCGTGAACGGTACTTCCTCGATGCGTTCGTAGGTCGTGTAGCGCCGCTCGCAGCCCGAGCACTCACGCCGGCGCCGGATGGCGTCGCCCGCCTCAGAGTCGCGGGAGTCCACGACTCTGCTGTCTTCGCTGCCACAGAACGGACACCGCATAAGACCACTCACCCACAAGATATAGCCCTGACGGACCGGGACCACCACACTATAGAGTAGTCTCCGGACGGAGCAAGCCGGGAATCACGCGCCGATGGGCTCGCAGGCACGGGCAAACCCTCACGTTCACGTAGAGCCTGAGTGATGTCAGCCCTGTCCGCCCGCGGCGTCGTGCGAAGGACCGGCAGGTATACTCAGCGGCATGAACGTCATCGTCCTGCCGACGTACAACGAACGCGAGAACCTCCGCCACGCTCTGGCCCGCATTCGCGAGGTCGCGGACGGCCACGGCGTCCAGTTGCACACGCTGATCGTCGACGACAACTCACCTGACGGCACCGGCGAGCTGGCCGACCGGCTCGCCGCCCAGGTCCCCGACGTCTCCGTGATGCACCGCGCCGGCAAGGAGGGCCTCGGACGGGCGTACATCGCCGGCTTCCATCGAGCGATGGACATGGGCGCCGAGCGCATCTTCGAGATGGACGCCGACCTCAGCCACGACGCGACCTACCTGCCCCACTTCCTGCATCTCATCGACCAGGGCGCCGACCTCGTGCTGGGTTCGCGCTACGTGCCGGGCGGCGGCGTCGAGAACTGGGGGCTCTCGCGCAAGGTCATCAGCCGGGGCGGTTGCCTCTACGCACAGTGCATCCTCGGCCTGCCGTACCACGACCTCACCGGCGGCTTCAAGTGCTTCCGGCGGCGCGTGCTCGAGACCATCGACCTCGACAGCATCGACACGGCCGGCTACGGCTTCCAGATCGAGATGACTTACCGGGCCCACCAGCTCGGCTTCAGGATCGTCGAGCTGCCCATCATCTTCGTCGACCGCCAGGTGGGCGAGTCGAAGATGAGCAGCGACATCGTGGTCGAGGCGATGAAGAACGTCTGGAAGCTCCGCTTCAGCAAGGCGCCGGTCCGCGGACCGGCATGAGCGGCGGCAACGCCGGCCGGCCCGGGCCCGGCGACCTCGCGCCACAGCCGGCTCGCGTGCTGGCCGTCGACGTCGGCGCCGGCACGACCGACATCCTGCTCACCCGGGCCGATCAGCCCCTTGAGAACGCCGTCAAACTGGTCGTGCCCTCCCGCACCCAGACGGTAGCCGCGCAGATCGCCGCGGCGACCCAGAGCGGCCGGGCCGTCATGTTCCGCGGCCCGACGATGGGCGGCGGCGCCGACACCGTCGCCCTGAAGGCCCACCTCGCCGCCGGGCTTGCCTTCAGGGCGACGCCGGAGGCGGCGCTCACCTTCGCGGACGATCTCGACCGCGTGCGCCGGCTCGGCGTGACGGTGCTGAACGAGGAGGACGACGCGCCGACCGACGCGCTGGGCGGCACGGTCGTCCGGTCTGGCGACCTCCAACCGGATCAGCTCCGCTGCGCCCTGACCCTGCTTGGCGTGGATCCGGCCTGTGACTCGGTCGCCATCGCGGTGCAGGACCATGGCTTCAGCCCGCACGACTCCAATCGAGTGCTGCGGTTCACGCTCTGGGAGGCGGCCGTCCGATCGGGACGCCCCCTGGCCAGCCTGTTCTACCCGGCGACCGCAATCCCCCCGCAGCTCACACGGCTGCGCGCCGCCGCCAAACTGGCGAGCCGTCTCTCCGCCGGGCCAGTGATCGTCGCCGACACAGGTCCGGCGGCGCTCTACGGAGCGCTGCCCGACGGCGTCGACGACGCCGTCCTCATCAACGTCGGCAACGGCCACACGGTCTGCGCCGTGGCGCTCGGCGGGCGCCTCGCCGGCGTCTTCGAGCACCACACCTCGTGCCTGGACGGAGCCGGCCTGGAGGATCGCCTGCGGCGCTTCCTGACCGGCCGGCTCGACAGCGGCGAGGTGCGCGCCGACGGTGGCCACGGCGCCGTCCTCGCTCCCGGCGCAGCCGATCGCGAGCTGCTGCGCCTGCCGCTGATCGTCACCGGTCCGCGCCGCGGCCTGCTCCGGGGCAGCGCCCTCGGCCTCGTATTCGCGGCGCCGCACGGCGACATGATGCTCACGGGCTGCTTCGGCCTGCTGCGCGCCGTGCGGGAACACGCTGGCGCGGCGCCGCGCGCGACTGCCTAAAGCGGCAGGTCGCGACCCACGCCGCGCTCGCGCGCGCGTTCCAGCGCCAGCGTGGCCGTGACGACGTCCTCGACGGCCATGCCCAGATTCAGACAGAACAGCCGCTCGTCGGGGGCTCGACGGCCCTCGACTCGGCCCGCCGCGAGCTCGCCCAGGTCGCCGGCGATCTCCGCGGGCACGTCGGTGAGCCGCTCGCCGGCGGCCCTGACCGTCTGCACGGTGGCCCGGTCGTCGCAGTAGAAGCGTTCGCACTCGGCCATGGCGGCGCCGCTCCAGGCGGCGTCGTAGTCGAGGGCCACCGCCAGCGCGCCGGACTCGAGGAGCCCGGCGCCGAGCGGTGGCCTCCGCTGCGCGCCCATCGTGATCGCCGTAACGACGACGCCGGCGCCGGCTACCAGGTCCGCGGGGCTGCCGCACGGCGTGAACTCGATGTCCGGCAGCTCCCGGCCCAGATCGGCGACGAAGGCGGCGGTCGCCGCCGGCGCGACGTCGTGACAGCGCACTCGGCGGAGGCCGGGGAGAACGGCGGCAAGAGCCCGGACGCTGCTGCGCCCTTGCGCGCCGCAGCCGAGCACCGCGATCGTATCGGCGTCGAGTCGCGCCAGGTACCGGGCGGCGACGCCGACGCTCGCGCCGGTTCGCCAGGCCGTGATCACGCCGCCGTCCATCACGGCCAGTGGCCTGCCGTCCTCGGGATCGCTGAGGACCACCAGCCCACTGAGGAGCGGCAGCCCCTTCTGGGCGTTGCCGGGAAAGAGGGTGACCCACTTGAGACCCAGCCCTCCCGCCCCCGGCAGCCAGGCCGCCATGGCCTGCGAGAAGGCGCCGCCCTCGCCGTGGAGGCTGAGCTTGGGCGGCATCAGCACACCGTCGCGCCCCTTGACGCGGCAGCCGGCGTCGACCGCCGCCACGACGTCCTCCATGCGCACGTCCAGCGATTCGAGCTCGGCGCGCGTCAGGTGGCGGAACGTGTCGCCCATCGCCGCGTCTCGCCGCCCGGCCCTAGGGGCGCTCGATGCCGGTGAGCGCGTGCGTGAAAGCCGCCCGCACCGCGTCGGTGTAGCCGGAGAAGACGATGAGGCGGAGGCCGGTCTTGGGGTGCGCCGTCAGGTAGCTCACTACCTCCGCGAGCATGATGCGGACCCCTTCGTACAGCGGGAAGCCGCCCACGCCCGTGCCGAAGGCGGGCAGGGCGAGGGAGTGGATCTTATGGCGATCCGCGCTGGCCAGCGTGGCGGCCGTCGCCGCCGCGATGGCCTCCCCGCTCGTCTGGAGATCCGGGCCCATCACCGCGGCGTGGATCACCCAGCGAGCCTGCAGATCGTGGCCCGGCGTGATGACGGCCTGCCCCACCTCGATAGGCCCTTGGCTCACGGCCTCTCGCTCGATTGCGCCGCCACCCGCCTGCTTGATCGCGCCGGCAACGCCGGCGCCCATCCACAGCTCCGTGTTCGCGGCGTTGGCGATAGCGTCGACAACAAGTCCGGTGATGTCGCCGGCCACGATCTCGAGAGCGGTCTTGCCGACAGTCGTCTTCATGATCCTCCAGCCCGCCGAGTACGCCGTCACGCCCCGACGATTATAGCGGCCGAGGCGCCGGACGATCCTCCCCTTGTCTCCGACCTGACCTTGCAGGGACAATGAGGGAATCGTGACGAAGACACACAGCAACATCATTGACGCTCTGCTCATCGCCGTGGTGGTGCTTCTGGGCCTCGCCGTGTTCGCTTCGCTGGTGACGCCCGATCTCCCCTGGTGGGCGCTCTATCTCTCTCTCGGCGGGCTTGCCGGCGTCGCCGCGGCGCTCGCCGTCGCCCGCTGGGTGACGCGTCCCGACCGGCTACGAGCCCAGCAGAGCCACGGCATCCTCGTCATCGCCGACAAGAGCCTCGCCCATCTGCGCCGCGGGCTGAGCGAAGATACGGCCCACGCTGTCTGCGGCATCGTCCTCGACCACACAGACGCGGCCGCTATCGCCATCACCGACCTGGACTGCATCCTCGGGTTTGCGGGCATCGGCGAGGGGCACCACGTCGTCGGCAGCCCCATCCTCACCGAGGCCACGCACCAGGCGCTCGAGCACGACGAGCTGCGCGTCCTTCGTACCAGGGAGGAGATCAACTGTCCTGACCGCGACTGCCTGCTGCGGGCAGGCATCGTCGTACCGCTGCACGTGCGCAAGCGGCCGGTGGGGAGCCTCAAGTTCTACTACACGACGCCCCGCCTGCTCAACGAGACGCAGCTCGCCATGGCCGAGGGTCTCGCCCAGCTCCTCTCGACGCAGCTGGAGCTGGCGGAGCTGGACAGCCAGACAGAGCTGGCCTGCCGCATGGAGCTCAAGGCGCTGCAGGCCCAGATCAACCCGCACTTCCTCTTCAACACGATCAACACCATCGCCAGCCTCATACGCACTGACCCTCCGCACGCACGCGACCTGCTGCGCGAGTTCGCGACGTTCTACCGTCGCACCCTGGAGATGGACAACGACCTCATCACGCTCGGGCAGGAGCTGGACTACGTGCGCTCCTACTTCGTCCTCGAAGAGGCGCGCTTCGGCGAGCGCGTTCGGCTCATCGTCGACGTCGAAGCCGCCCACCTCGGCCTCCTCGTGCCGGCCTTCGTCCTGCAGCCGCTCGTCGAGAACTCCATCCAGCACGCCATCCGCCCCGATCGGCCGCTTCACGTCGTGCTGTCCTCGACGGTTCACGAGGACCTCGCCATGCTCAGCGTCGGCGATGACGGCATCGGCATGAGCGCCGAGGACCTCGGTCGCATCCTCGAGCCTGGGTTCGGCACCGGCAACGGCATCGCCCTCAAGAACGTCCACGAACGTCTGCGCGGCCACTTCGGGCCCGGCTCCGGCATCTCGGCGACGAGCAGCCCGGGCACGGGAACCTCGGTCACGCTGGTCATCGTTCGGCCGCTCGAGGGCCAGGAGTCGCCCAGGCGGCTCACGCCCGAGACTCGGCCGGCGGCCACCGCCACATCTCACGAGCAGGGATGACTGCCATGACGACACCCAGCCCCGCCAAAGCGCTCATCGTGGACGACGAGGCGCCGGCACGGTCCGAGCTTCGCTACATGCTCGGACAGGCGGGCGGCGTCGAGGTCGTCGGCGAGGCAGGGAGCGCCGCCGAGGCGCTCCAGCTCATCGCCGCCATCGAGTACGACATCGTCTTTCTCGACATCGAGATGCCCGGGCTCAGCGGCCTGGACCTCGCGAACGCGCTGGCCGCCGCCGAACGCGCGCCGGCAGTGATCTTCGTCACCGCGTACGGCGAGCACGCCCTCAAGGCCTTCGAGGTCGCCGCGACCGACTACCTGGTCAAGCCGGTCGGACTGGACCGCCTGCGGCTGGCGCTGGCCCGGGTGACGACCGGCGGCGCAAACGGCGAGGCGGCGGCCGCGCCCGAAGAAGGCGGCGCGAGCGGAGCGGAGGCAGGGCCGGCGTTCGAGAGCGGGGCCGTGCGCATTGAGCGCATCCCCGTCGAGAAGAGCGGCCGCACGCTCCTCATCCCCGCCGACGAGATCCTCTACGTCGAGGCCCAGGACGACTACTCGCGCGTCTACACCTCCCAAGGCCGCCATATCTCGGCGCTCTCGCTGACGACTCTCGAAAGACGCCTCGAGCCGCTCGGCTTCTTCCGCGTCCATCGCAGCTACATCGTCGACCTCGCCCGCGTCCGCGAAGTGCTGCCGATGTACGGCGGGATGCTGGTGCTCCGGCTGAGCGACGCGACGGGCACCCAGATCCCGGTCTCCCGGCGTCGCGCGGCGGCGTGCAAGCGCGCCCTCGGCATGTGAAGCCGGAACCTCTCAGCGGGCGGCAGACGGCCGCTCGCGCGAGGCGAACGGCGGCGGCGTGCCGATAGGCGGCGCGTAGGACGCTCGGGCCCCGAGCGCCGCCCGTCCACCCCGCCCGCCCCACCGCCGACCGGCGCCATCGTCCCACCGGCCGAGCCGTCCTCGCTCGCCGCCGGTCGCGTGGCTACTGTGACCAGCACAAGAGTCGGCTCACCACGCTGACTGACATGCACGCGGGGGAGGGTGAAGAATGGTGAGACTGGTCGTTACCGGCGCCGCGGAGGATGTGAACCTCGCCGACCTTGGTGAGCTTCAGCACTCCATTTCGCGCATCCTGTTGCCGACGGACGGCTCAGAGCCCGCGGTGCGCGCCACACAGTACGCGGTGATGCTGGCCAAGCTGCTGGGGGCGAGCATCAAGGCGATCTACGTCGATACCGGGCAGGAAGACATCGAGCTCCCGGAAGAGACGGTGGCAGACGACGTCTACGAAGGCGTCCATCCGTCGGCCAAGGGGCTCATTCTCGCCCACCGGTTGGCGCACGCGAACGGCGTCCAGTGCGACATCGACGTCGTCAGAGGCGGCGTCGCCAAGCGCATCGTCCACACCGCCGAAGACGAGCGCGTCGGCATGATCGTCCTCGGCGACACCGGCCGTTCCGGCCTCAAGCGCATTGCGCTCGGATCGGTCGCCGAAGCGGTTGTCAAAGCGTCCGTGATCCCCGTGCTCGTCATCAAAGCCGAGTAGGGAAGGAGGCAGGAATGGCTAGTACTGTACCAGCGCCGGATGGGTCGCCCGGAGAGGCGACAGCCGCGGCGGTGGAGACGTCCCACGCGAGACATGGCGAACACGTCGACACAATCGAGAACGTCAACAAGGTATTCGTGAAGCAGCGTCGCCTGAGCTTCAGTTTCGGCGCCGTATTCTTCGCCGTGACACTGCTGATCCCCGCCTTCACCGTATGGTGGCCATGGTGGTGGGACGTCGAGATCTGGGGCGGTTTCACCGCCAACTACCTGGTCGTGTCGCTCCTCTACTTCGTGTTCCTCTGGGTGATGGCGTGGACGTACTCGGCTCGCGCGGACAAGCTCGACGCACAGCTCGCAAACATGGACATCGAGGACTGGGGTGTCCCGCAGCGTCTCGAGGTTGACGAACTCAAGGCCGAGATCGAGGAGGAAGAGGCCTGATGAACACCACCGCCATCATTCTGGTCGGAGTCCTCGTGCTGATCACGATCGGGCTGTCGATCTTCTCCCAGCGCTTCACCCGCACGACCACCGACTTCTACCTGGCCGGCCGCAAGGTCGGATCATTCACGAACGCTTCCGCCATCGGCGGCGACTACCTGTCCGCGGCTTCGTTCCTCGGGGTCGCCGGCGCCGTCTACGCCTCCGGCCTCGACGGCGTGTGGTACGCGGCCGGGTTCGCCGGCGGGTTCATGGTCGTCGTGCTCTTCATCGCCAGCGCCCTGCGGCGTTTCGGTGAGTACACCGTCGCGGACTTCTCCTACGGCCGCTTCGGCTCGAGCCGCATCCGTCTGATCACCGTGCTGGCCGTGCTGCTCGTCTCGCTCTTCTACATCGCGCCGCAGATGTACGGCGCCGGCACGACGTGGCAGATCCTTGTGGGCCAGACGTTCTTCCCTGCCGACGCCGCCGGCAACTTTCTCGGCGTCAACTCGATCTACCTGACAGGCGTCACCGTCGTCGCGGCCATCATGATGTTCTACGTCGCCATGGGCGGCATGAAGGGCACCACGCTCAACCAGGTCGTCCAGTTCTGGTGGCTCTGGATCGCCATGTTCCTCGTCGTCGCCTTCGCCTTCGGCAACGGGTTCAACTACCCGAACGATCTGCGCCAGGCGAGCGACGGCCAGCTCCTGGTGGTGTCGACCGTGACCGTCAAGGCCGCGACAACGCCAAACCCGAAGACGGGCAAGACCCCGCTCGAAGCAGCCCAGGCGACGATGAAGCCTGAGAGCTTCGCCAAGGTGCAGGCGACCGTCGACGCCGGCGACCCGGCGGCCAAGGTGAGCCTCCTCGTCCCGGCCGCCAACAAGCTTCACGAGACCAAACAGGTCTTCAACCAGCCCGGGCAGCGCTACAACGCCTTCGACCAGTTCTCCATGGTGCTGGCCCTGGTGCTCGGGACGGCGGGCCTGCCGCACATCCTCAATCGCTACTACACCAACCCGTCCGGCAAGGCGGCGCGCCGCTCGACGTTCTGGGTGCTCATCCTGATCGGCACGTTCTACATCATGGCGCCGATCGCCGGCCTCTTCGGCCGCCTCGATATCTTCAAGGCCTACAACGAGGGGACCGCGCCGACGACTGCCGTCTACGTCGACGGCTATCTGGCCAAGTCCGACACGCTCATGCCGACACTCGGCCAGATCCTCGGCGGCCAGGGCCTCCTCGGCATCGTCGCCGCCGGCGCCTTCGCCGCCATGTTCTCCACCATCGGCGGCCTGCTCATCGCCGCTGCCTCGGCCGTCGGCCACGACGTCTACGAGAAGTACATCAACCCGAACGCCTCGCAGCGCAAGCGCGTGTGGGTCGGCAAGGGCTGCGTGATCGTGTTCTCGCTCATCGCCTGGTTCCTCGGCTGGGTCATCGCCTACGCCGGCCTGGCCAACGTCTACCCGGCCCTGATCGCCATGATGGTCACCTGGGCCTTCGCGGTGGGCGCCTCCACCTTCGTGCCGATGCTCCTCACGGGCATCTGGTGGAAGGGCACGACAGAGCGCGGCGCCATCACCGGCATGCTGCTGGGCCTCACCGGCTCCATCGGCATCATCACCCTGAACATCCTCCAGCAGACGGGCGTCATCGGGAAGACGGGCGCTCTCGGGTTCCTCGGGTCGTTGACCTTCCCGGTGCTGTTCACGTTCCCGACCGCTCTCATCGCGATCATCCTCATCAGCAAGATCGACGGCAAGCTGCCGGACAACGTGGATCAGATCTGGATGCGTATCCACGGCACCGCCTCCGAGCGGCACGAGAAGCAACACGGCCTGGACAAGGCCAAGAAGCTCGCCCAAGACACGCACTAGGGCAGCGCACGAGTGACCTGAGCGGTCACACGAGCCGGGCGGCGTCGCACCACCCCTCCCCCCGCGACGCCGCCCGGCTCCACGGTTGGAGGTTGTCACCCATGGCCTCCACGATGCGAAGTGGGCGGCGGGCCACCGGCCCGCCGCCCACTTCGCCCCTCTTGATCGTTGGCAACCCCCTACTTCTTCTTGCCGAACAGGCGGCGACGAACGGCCGCCCGCTTGAGCCACTGGATGCCCTCGGTCGGGTTGAGCCTCTTTGGGCACGCCTCCACGCAGTTCGTGATCGTGTGGCAGCGGTAGATGCCGCGCTCGTTCTCCCAGGCCTGCATGCGATCGCGGCCGGCCCCATCGCGCGAGTCGACCTCGAAGCGGTACGCCTTGAGCAGGGCCGCCGGGCCCAGGTAGTTCTCCTCTGACCACACCGACGGGCAGCTGCTGTAGCAGGCGCCGCAGAGGATGCAGTCGACCGGCATATCGAGCTTGTGACGGTCCTCGGGGGATTGCAGCAGCTCGCGGTCGGGCTCGGTCGAGCTCCGCATCAGCCAGGGCTTGACGTACTCGTACTTGGCGAAGAAGTCGCTCATCTCGCAGACCAGATCGCGGACCACGGGCAGGTGCGGCAGGGGCTCGACGGTGATCGTCCCCGGCCTGAGGTGGCGGATGTTCGTCTGGCAGGCGAGCCGGTAGCGGCCGTTGATGTACATCGCGCAGGAGCCGCAGACGGCGGCCCGGCAGCAGTAGCGAAACGCCACCGAGGGGTCCTGACGCTCCTGGATGGCGAACAGGCCCTCGAGCACCGTGAGGCTGCTCTCGTAGACCACCGTGTACTCGTCGTAGCGCCCGCCGCCGGCGCCGTCCGTCGCGGGATCGTGCCGCTTGATACGGAACCTCGCCTCGGGCATGTCAGTACGTCCTCTCCTGCGGCTCGAACGTGCCGAGCGCGACGGGCTTGTCCGCGAGGCGAGGCCCGTCGGCGGTCGCGTAGGCCAGCGTGTGCCTGAGCCAGAGCGCGTCGTCGCGCGTCGGGAAGTCGGTGCGCGCATGCGAGCCGCGGGACTCCGTGCGGCGCAGCGCGCCGGCGGCGACGGCGAGCGCCACGTCCACCATCCCCTCGAGCTCGAGTGTCCGCATCATGTCGAGATTGAAGCAACCCCCGACGTGACGCAGCCCGATCTGCGCGCAGCGCCGCTTGAGGGCCACCAGCTTCTCCAGCCCGTCGCGCATCTCCGCGTCGTCGCGAAAGACGCCGAAGTGCGTCTTCATGAGCGCCTTCATCTCGGCGCGGATGGCATACGGGTCGTCGCCGGCGGCGCCGCGAGCCGCCAGCGCCGCGACACGGCCCTCGGTGAGAGCCACAGCGTCGCGACCCGCGGCCTCGAGATCGATCGCGCGGGCCGTGGCGCCATTGCCTCTCCCCAGGATCTCCGCCGCCGCGGCGGCCCCGGACCGGCGGCCGAACACGATCGTTTCGAGCAGCGAGTTGCCGCCGAGCCGGTTGGCCCCGTGGACGCTGACGCAGGCGCACTCGCCGGCGGCATACAGCCCCGGTAGCGCGGTGCGACCGTCGACATCAGTGTCGATGCCGCCCATCGTGTAGTGCTGGCTCGGCACCACCGGCACCGGCTCGTCGATGGGGTCAACGCCCTCGAAGTGGATGGAGAGGTCGCGGATCCCGGGCAGGCGCTCGAGGATCTTCTCGGCCCCGAGATGGCGCATGTCGAGGTGCACGTAGTCTTTGCCGTCGATGCCTCTGCCTTCGAGGATCTCCGTCTGGATCGAGCGCGACGTGATGTCGCGCGGCGCCAACTCCATCGCCTTGGGCGCGTACCGCTCCATGAAGCGCTCGCCGAGGCCGTTGATGAGGTAGCCCCCCTCGCCGCGGGCGCCCTCGCTCATGAGGATGTTGGTGGTGCGCAGCCCGGTCGGGTGGAACTGGATGAACTCCATGTCCTTGAGCGGCACGCCCGCCCGATAGGCGATCGCCGCGCCGCCGCCCGTACTGATGATGGCGTTCGTCGAGTTGCCGTAGACGCGCCCCGCTCCGCCCGTCGCCATGATGACCGCGTCCCCAATGAAGGTCTCGAACCCGCCGCGGAGGATGTCGTAGGCGACGACTCCGCGGCAGACGCCATCGGCGACGATGAGATCGGTGACGAACACCTCGACGTACATCGTGATCCGACGCTCGTACGCCCGCTCCACCAGGCAGTGGAGCAGGTAGTGGCCGGTCTTGTCGGCGCCGTAGCAGGTGCGCGGGAACCCGGCGCCGCCGAACGGCCGCTGGGCGATGCGCCCGTCGTCGAAGCGGCTGAAGGGGCAGCCCCAGTGGTCCATCTCGAAGATCACGCCGGGGGCGTCGGCCGTCATCCGGATCACGGCGTCCTGGTCCGCAAGATAGTCGGAGCCTTTGACCGTGTCGAAGGCGTGCAGTTCCGGCGTGTCGTGGCTGCCCTCCGGATGGTTGGCCAGCGCCGCGTTGATGCCGCCCTGGGCGGCGCCCGAGTGGCTGCGCGCAGGATGAACCTGGCTGAGCACGGCGACGTCGACGCCGGCCGCCCTGGCCTCGATGGCGGCGCGCAGCCCGGCCAGGCCGCCGCCGACGACGATGAGCTGATGGCGGATCACGGCCTCAGCTCACCCACACCCAGAGGGCCCAGACGCCGAAGACGACCGCCGCCAGGCCGGCGAGCCAGAGCGCGACCCCCAAGGCCCGCCGCGAGCCCGCGCTGCCGAACGCGTAGTCCAGCGCCACCATGCGCACGCCGTTGAGGGCGTGAAACACAACGGCCACCAGCAGCACGACGTCGTTGACGAGCACGGCGGTCGTCCCCAGCCGCTCCCCGATGTTGTCGAAGGAGAGCTGCCCGAGCGCCACGTAGTGCGTGAGGAGCAGGTGCACGCCGATCGTCACCAGCACCAGCACGGCCGTGACCCGTTGCCCGAGCCACGGCCACGCGCCGCCCCTGCTGCTGTCGGCGGCGCGCGTCGTCAGCCCCATGAGCGTCGTCTCCGGCACATCGCCTTCACCCGAGGATGAAGCTCGATGCCTTGTAGGCGAAGACGCAGAGGATCGCCGCGGCGACGGCCATGCACACCCAGAAGATCGCTTTGTGATGACGCACGCCGATCCCGAGATCCATGAGAAGGATGCGCACGCCGTTCAGGGCATGGTAGAGCACCGCCGCGACCAGCATGACGTCGAGGACGACGAGCAGCGGCGTGTCGAAGAAGTCGAAGAGGTCGTCGAGGGCCTCGGGTCCGCCGATGCGCCCCTGGGAGATCACCCACAGATGGCTGAACAGGTACAGGACCAGGACGACGCCGCTGATCCTGAAGAGGACCCAGGCCCACATGCCGAGGCCCTTCCACAGGCCGGCGCCCGCGTCACCATCTCTGCCCGATCTGCCCTGCATGGTCACCGCCGGAGGCCGCCTGCGTCACCTCGCCGCCAAGGTCCGTCTCGCGGCGGGGTGCCTGAATAGTACGAGGCGGGGGCTTCCTGAGGAAGCCCCCGCCTGCGCAAGTACAACATCTGAGACGTATCTGCTGTTGTGCGCGGCTCAGAGGAAGAAGATGAAGGTGTTGAGGATGAAGACCGGGATCAGGAAGATGCAGGCCCAGCCGATGTAGGCGAAGAAGTTCGGCATCGGCACCGACTGTTCCTCGGCGATCGACCTGACCATGAAGTTGGGCGCGTTGCCGATGTACGAGTTGGCGCCCATGAACACCGCGCCCGTGGACACAGCCGCCAGGTAGGCGGCCGGGGCCCAGCCGTATTCCGGGTTGACCGTGGTGCTCATCAAGTCGGGGAAGTTCTCGAGACCGAGCAGTCCCTGCGCCAGCGACGTGAACACCAGGTAGGTCGGGGCGTTGTCGAGGAACGACGAGAGACCGCCGGAGAGCCAGAAGAACTGCCACGGCTCGGTGACGCCGAACTCGTCGCCGCGCGCCTTGAGGATCGCCAGGGCCGGGATCATCGAGGCGAAGATACCGGCGAAGATGATCGCCACCTCACCGATCGGCGCCCAGGAGAAGCGGTTGAGCTGTCGCGGCTTCTTGGGACTGACGAACAGCGAGAGCAGGAAGAGGATGATGTAGACGGCGTCGCGCATCCACCACTCGACGGGACCGCCCTTGTCGACGCCGTAGGTGCCGGCGAGATAGGTGGTGGCGATGACGCCGGCGAGGAACAGGAAGTTGATGCCGCCGTGGATGCGGATCGGCTCGTGGTGCTCCTTGTCGATGGCCTTCGAGCTGGCGGGCTCCTTCTTGAAGAAGTAGCCGTCCATGAGGAAGAAGATGATGAGCAGGATGATCTGCGTTATCAGCCACTGCGGCCACAGCCGCAGGGTCCACGTGAAGTCGATGCCTCGCAGGAAGCCGAGGTACAGCGGCGGGTCGCCGAGCGGCGTGAGCAGGCCGGCGGTGTTGCAGACGATGAAGATCAGGAAGATGAAGACGTGCTTCTTGTAGACGCGCTTCTGGTTGGCACGCAGCAGGGGCCGGATCATGAGCATGGCAGCGCCGGTGGTCCCGATGAAGTTGGCGAGCAGCGCACCGACCAGCAGGAAGAGCGTGTTGTTCTTCGGTGAGCCCAGCGTGTCGCCGGAGAGGTAGATGCCGCCCGAGATCGTGAAGAGGGCGGCGAGGTAGATGATGAACGAGATGTACTCCTCACCCGTGGTGAGGACCTGCTCGAAGCCGTCGCCGCCGAACATGGCGACGAGGTAGACGAGGGTCGGGACGCCGAAGATGGCAGCGACCACGCCCTTGTTGCGCAGGGGCTCGAACCAGTGGGGCGTCGCCAGCGGCAGAACGGCGATCGCGAGGAGCATCCCCACGAACGGCAGCACCGTCCAAACAGCCAGTTCGTCTCCGATGCTGCTCGCGTGCTCAGAGGCCAGAATCAGAAGGGAGCTCATCGACCCACCTCTCGGCGGATGCTCCACTCCCCCTGCGAGCGGGCACTCAGCGCTCCGCACGCGACGAACCCACGGCCTGAGGCCATGGCCATACTGTCCAGCATCGGACCTCCCCCCCCCGTCCGGTCGGCGGATAACAGGCGGGAGTCTATCGCATCCCGCAGGGTGGGAGTAAAGCAAGCGCGCGGCAGGGGGCGGTGCCGGGCAGTGACCTGCCCGGCACCGCCCCCACCGCTACTCGGCTGTAGTGGGCGCCAGCGTCTCCGCCGTCTTCTCGGCGGCCTCCGGCGACCGGGCCGGCCTCCCGGCGGCGGGCTTCGCGACCGTTCTGGCCGGGCGTTTGCGCGCCGGCCGCCTCTGAGGCGGCCTGCGTTTGGCCTCCTCTGCTTCGCCGAGAGCGGCCTTGCGCCGCGCCCGTTCGAGCAGCTCGCCGGCCTCCTCGATGAGGTCGCCCGCCTCGATCAGGTCGCGCGTCCGCCCCTCGAGCCGCAGGCCCATCGCCGCCTCCCAGACCTGCTCGACCCGGTCGACGGGCACGAACCTCATTCCCTTGCGCAACTCCTCCGGCACGTCCTCCAGATCCGCCTCGTTGCGGCTCGGCAGGATGACCGTCGAGATGCCGGCGCGTTGTGCGGCGAGCGTCTTCTCCTTGAGGCCGCCGATCGGGAGCACCTGGCCAGTGAGCGTCACCTCGCCGGTCATCGCCACCTCGCTGCTGACCGGCATGCCGGTCACGAGCGAGCAGATCGCGGTCGCCATCGTGACGCCGGCGCTGGGTCCGTCCTTGGGGATGGCGCCGGCCGGCACGTGGATGTGCAGGTCGTGCGTCTTGAAGTAGTCGTCCTCCAGCCCGAGCTCGCGCGAGTGTGCCCGCACGTAGCTGAGGGCGGCCGTGGCCGACTCCTTCATCACGTCGCCGAGCTGGCCGGTCACGGTGACCTGGCCGCTGCCGGGCATGGCCGAGGCCTCCACGAAGAGGATGTCGCCGCCGACTGGCGTCCATGCGAGGCCGGTGGCCACGCCGGGGTCGCTGGTACGCCGCTTGACTTCGGCGTAGACGCGCGGCCGGCCGAGGAGCTCGCGGACGCGTTTCGCGTCGACCCGGAACCGCTTGCGGGCGCCCGTCTCCCCCTCGGCGACGACGCGCGCCAGCTTGCGGCAGATCGTACCGATCTCACGCTCCAGGCCGCGCACCCCCGCCTCATGGGTGTAGGACTGGATGATCTCGGTGAGCGCCTCGTCCGCGAACTTGACCTGGCTCGGCCTGAGGCCGTTGGTCTCGACCTGACGGGCCACGAGATAGTTGCGGGCGATGTGCAGCTTCTCGGCGATGGTGTAGCCGGCGAGCTGGATGATCTCCATGCGGTCGCGCAGCGGCGGAGGGATCGGCTCCAGCTGGTTGGCCGTCGTGATGAACATGACCTTGCTGAGATCGAAGGGCAGGTCGAGGTAGTGGTCGCGGAACGTCACATTCTGCTCGGGGTCGAGCACCTCGAGCAGCGCGCTGGCCGGGTCGCCCCGCCAGTCGGCCCCCGTCTTGTCGATCTCGTCGATCATGAACAGGGGGTTGTTGGTGCCGGCGTCGCGCATGGCGCGGATGATGATGCCGGGCATCGCCCCGACGTACGTCCGGCGATGCCCGCGCACCTCCGCCTCGTCGCGCACGCCGCCCACGCTGATGCGCTCGAACTTGCGCCCGGTCGCCGCCGCGATGGAGTGACCGAGGCTCGTCTTGCCCACGCCGGGCGGGCCGACGAAGCAGAGGATCGGCCCGTGCAGGTCGGCTTTCAGCTTGCGCACCGCGAGGAACTCGAGGATGCGGTCCTTGACCTTGTCGAGATCGTAGTGGTCGCGATCGAGGATCTCGCGGGCGTGCTTCACGTCGAGATTGTCCTCGCTGCTCAGCGACCAAGGCAGCGTGATGATCCAGTCGAGGTAGGTGCGGATGACCGGATACTCCGCGCTCTGCGGAGAAAGGTTGACCAGCCGCTCCAGCTCCCGGCGGGCGGCCTTGTCGGCCTCCTCCGGGAGCCCGAGCTCGTCGATCCTCGCGCGCAGCTCATTGATCTCGGCTTCCTGCTCGTTGGTCTCGCCCAGCTCCTGCTGGATGGCGCGCAGCTGCTGACGCAGGTAGTACTCGCGTTGCCCCTTGTCCAGCTCGCTGCGGACGTCGCTCTGGATCTTGGAGCCGAGCTCGAGGACGTCGAGCTCGCGCGTGAGGATGCCGATGAGCCGGCGCATGCGCTTCTCGACGTCGTCTTCTTCAAGCAGCGCCTGCTTCTCCTCGACCTTGAGCCGCATCGTGCCCACGATGAAGAAGGTGAGGGAACCGGGCTCCTCGATGTTGGCCGCGGCGCCCTGCAGCTCCTCGGGCAGATAGGGAACCAGCGAGACGATCTTGCTGAAGAGATTGAGGAGGCTGGACCGCAGCGCCTCGGCTTCCTTGCCCGTCGGCACGACATCTTCGAGCGGCGTGACCTCGGCCGCCAGGTAGGGCGTCTCCTGCACGAACTTCTCGACCCGCACCCGGCGGACGCCCTGCACGAGGACCCGCATGGTGCCGTCCGGCAGCTTGATCATCTTGTGCATGAGACCGACGGTGCCCACCGCGTAGAGATCCTCGGGACCCGGCGCCTCGACCTCTTCGTTCCTGCTGGCCACGAACGCGACCAGGCGATCGCCGGCCATGACGTCGTCCATCAGCTTAAGGCTGCGCTCCTGGCCGATGGTCAGCGGCACCATGATGTCCGGGTAGACGACCGTGTCCTTGAGCGGCAGAACGGGCAGGGTGCCAGGGATCTCCTGGTCGTGCTCCGTCGGCAGCGGCTGAGCTTCGCTCATGTCGCGCCTCCGCTCTTGCGGATGTCGACCTTGCGGGCGCCGGCGGCGCGCTCCGCGAGTCCCATCCTCACCTCGAGAATGCCGGCGTGGTAGGTCGCGGAGGTCGCCTCCGGATCGACGTCGACCGTCAGGCGCACCCGCCGCTCGAACGGCCCATAATCCATCTCGACCTGCTGGTACACGCGCCCCTCGCCGGAGTCGAAGGGGCGCTCCCCGCGCACCACAACCTCCCGGCGATCGACGAGCAGCTCGATGTCGTCGAGCGCGAGGCCGGGCAGCTCGAAGCGCGCCACCAGCTCGCTGGTGGCCTCGTCGAAGAACGCGTCGGCCGCGGGCGAGAAGCGCCCCCCGTAGTAGCGCTGGCGCGCCGCGAGCATCTGACACGAGTCGTCGAACGCGCGCAGCAACTCGTTGTGCATTCTGTCGAAATCCACAGCGTGACTCCTTGCGTGGTGCCGGAACGGACGTGTCCGAGAGGTGCCAGGGACTCTGCGCAGAGTACTACCCATGCCGCCAAGGCGTCTAACGAGCGCAACGGGTCCGTGCATCCGTCGGCAAGGTGGAATACGATGACGTGGTGCAGCTGGCATTCACGACGGTCGACGACTTCCACTCGCTGCTGGAGCAGGCAGGCGAGGCGCTCGACTACCGCGAGGTCTGGCCTCGCCTCTTCCCCGTCAGCAACTGCCCGCCGGAACTCATGCGCCTGCTCGTCGCCGACATCGTCCGCAGCGACGAGCGCTTCATCTGGGAAAGCGATGTGCACGTCGGGCTGGCCGGCTGGCGGGCCCGGCGGCGCGATCTCGACGGCATCGCCTTCACCGTCGTCGACCTCGAGACGACGGGGGCGACGCCGGGCTTCGCCAAGATCACCGAGATCGGCGCCGTGCGCATCGAGGGCGGGCGGGAGGTCGCGACCTTCGCGGAACTCGTCAACCCCGGGGTCCCCATCCCCGCCATGATCACCGGGATCACGGGGATCGACGATGCCCTGGTCGCCGACGCGGCGCCCATCGAGGCCGTGCTGCCGCGGTTCGTGGACTTCGCCGCCGGCTCGGTCCTGGTCGCCCACAACGCGCCGTTCGACCTCGGCTTTCTCGACTACGAGCTCGGGCGGCTCGAGCGCCGCACCTTCGCGCGACCGGCGCTCGACACGCTGCGTCTCGCCCGCCGGCTGTGCCCCCAGCAGCGTTGCTCGCTGGCTGCCCTCAGCCAGCGCTTCGACACACGTGTCAAGCCCTCGCACCGCGCCCTCCAGGACGCCAAGGCGACCGGCGAACTGCTCCTGCTCTTCCTCTCATGGCTGCAGGAACAGGGCGTGACCACGCTGGAGGAGGTCGCCCGCTTCTGCGAGCCCACGGCGCGGCGCAACTACCACAAGATCTCCCTCACCGAGAACCTGTCCACTGCGCCGGGCGTCTACGTCATGCGCGACGAGAAGGGCGCCGCGCTCTACATCGGCAAGGCGGAGAACGTCCGCCGTCGCACCCGCGACCACTTCCTGCAGCGGCAGGCGTTCCACGCGAGACAAGCCCTGGAGCTGCTGACGCGCATCGACGTCACCGAGACCGGCTCCGAGTTCGCCGCCCTGGTGCTCGAGGGGCGGCTCATCGCCAGGCACAAGCCGCCCTACAACTCCCACGGCACGCGGGCGGCCAGCTACCACTACGCGAAGCTCACCGCCGAACAGTACCCGCGCCTTTACGCTACGCCCAACGTTCGCGACGACGGTTCCTACTACGCGGGCCCCTTCCGCAAGGCGAGCCTGGCACGGCGCTTCGTCGAGTGCCTCACGAGCGTCTACCCACTGCGGACCTGCGCGCGTCTGCGTGCCTCGCGTCGCGACGCGGCGACGACCGTCCGCGGGAGTCACCCCTGCCAGCGGGCCGGGACAGGCGCCTGCCTGGCGCCCTGCAGCCGGCCGCTGAACGGCGAGTATGAGGCGGTCGTCGCCGAAGTCCGGCTCGTCCTCGAGGGCCACGGCGCCGCCCTGGACGAGCGCCTGCGCGAGCGCCAGGCGACGATGGTGCAGGCGCTGGCGTTCGAGCAGGCAGCCCGCCTGCAGTGCCAGCGCGAGACCCTGGAGCGCGCCCTGCGCAGCGTGCGCCGGCTGCGCGCCGCCCAGGAGCACGACGCCGTCCTCGTCTACCCCGCCAGACGTCCGGGCTGGGCCGCCCTGTGGGGCGTCCGCGGCGGCCGCGTCGTCGCGGAGCGCGAGGTCGGCCGCAGCGCCTTCGCGGGGGCGGCCGCGGCGGCCTTCATCGGCGAGGTCGCGATGGCCGTGCCGCCGGCGCCGCCTCTGCCGGCGGCCGTCGTCGACGAGATCCTCCTCGTGCACGGCTGGTTGCAGGAGCACCGCGAGGCGGTCAACGTGCTCGATCTCAGCGATGTGATCGCCGGACGCCGTCCGCGAGCCGAGGCGGCCGACGAGCTCGTCCGGCGCGTGCGGCTCTGCGCCAAGGCCGGCGCTTCGGCGCCGGCGCTACCCTAGCGTCGGCCGCGAACAGGCTGGGCGACCTCACCGGGAGGCGCTCGCGCGAAGTTCCGTCCGACGTTGACACGAACATATGTTCGTGTCATGCTGACAACCCCCCGCATACCCCATCCAGCAGCACAGCCAGGAGCAGCGCATGTCCCGCGGCGGAGCCACCTCCGGCGGTCCATCCGGCGTCAGCGGCAGAGCCGCTCCCGTCGCCGTGACCTGGAGCGAGAGCCAGCGCCGCCCTGTCGCCTTCATCTGGCGGCGCCAGCGGTACCGGGTCGAGCGCGTCCTCGAGACCTGGGTCATCGAGACCGGCTGGTGGAAAGACGACGGCCGCGTGAGCCACTCGTACTGGCGGGTCCGGGCCGGCGGGCGCGTGTTCGATCTGCGTTACGACCGCGCCGCGAAGACGTGGGCGCTCGTCCAGGCACTCAACTGACGGCGAGACGGCCGTGAACCCCGCCGCCCTCACAAGACCCGACGCCCTGGCACACGCTCAAACAGGCTCGCCAGCGGTCCAACGCCGGCCCGGCAGGATCATGAGGACGACGAAGCCGACGGCGTTCGCAATGAGCCCGATCAGCGCCCAGGCGACTGGACTGCGCCCTCTGGCTCGCGCCTCCAGGGCGCAGGCGGCCACGAAGACGGCGATGAACGTCAAGTACAGGTCAGCGGCAAGCCACCCGGTCGCGCTCACGGCCTCTCCTCACTCGTGGCACACAGACCGGGCCAGCTTACTCCGCGATTCGGCGAGGATCCAAAGACGGCGATCGCGATGAGCTTCGTCCACCTGCACGTCCACACCAACTTCTCTTTCGACGACGGCGCCTGCCGCATCCCCGAGCTGGTGGCCGCCGCCGGCTGGGCATGCCGGCCCTGGCGGCCACCGACCACGAAGGCCTCTACGGCGCCGTGCGCTTCTACCAGGCCTGCAAGGCGACCGGCATCAAGCCCATCGTCGGGGTCGAGCTCACGGTCGAGCCGGCCGTCGGCCGCGACGGGCAGGCGTGGCGGCCGGACCCGGAGGGGCCCGCGAGCGCGCCCGGCGTCTCGCCCGCGGCCGACGGGCCGCCCGAGCGAACGGCCGGCTGACGCGCCGGCTGCGCGCACGTCCCGCCGCTCAGTCCGCCGCCTCGATCCAGCCGGCCACGAAAATCGGGGTATCCGACGTCATCCCGCCGCCCGGCTCCTCATAGAAGTGGTTCATGAAGTGGTAGGTCAGCCCGGCGTAGTCGCCCGACCCCTCGGCACTGGCGGCGACGAAGTGCTCGCCTGAGTCGATGCCGCGTGCCCCGACCAAGTGACCGGTCGTCCATCTGCCGCCGTCGTTGCGCAGCACGTAGCGGGCCCACAACTCCGTGCTGCCGTCGGCGCGCGCCGGGTCAGCGTGGATGTCGACCTTCACCGTGCCGGTGACGCGCGGATCGGACGACGTGTCAGCAAACGTCCACAGGACCGGGCCTGTGCTCACGAGGGCCGACGTGCCGGCCGCCGGTGTCCAGTTGGCCGGCACTCGTGCCGTGCCGGTCGGCGCCGGCACGTCACTGCCGTCGACCGACTCGATCGCCCCCGCCCACGAGACGGCCGTGCCCAGTGCAGCAGCGGCGCCCTTCTCGGCGGCGAAGCCGATGCCGCGGCTCGTGAGCCCAGCGTACGCGCCGGCGCCCTTCAACTCCAGATAGGAGTAGCGCTCAGCGCCGGCGGCGGAGACCAGCCCCTGCACGGTGCCCTGCCAGGTCCCGCCGTCGTTGCGCACCGTCGCGGTGCCCCTGAAGTGCCCGCTGGCGTCAGCCCGCAGGACGGCGGCGACCTTCAGCGTCAGGACGCCGCTCAGCCTGGGATCCGAGAGCCGGCTCTGATACGTGAGCGCGGCCTTCGTCCCTGCCGAGCCGACGCTCGCCTTGACCAGCGTCTGCATCCCGGCGACCGGGAGCATCGTGGCGCCGGCGCCGGATGCGGCACCCACCGCCGGCGACGCGATCGCCGTTGACGCGTCCACTGCCGTCGTGCCGGAGCCACTCGACCCCCCGCAGGCCGCCGCCGTCACCCACACCAGCACGACGGCCACAGGCAGCCAGACCCTCCACCGAACAGAGCGCACGTTCATGGTGTCGCCTCCTCAGACCCTTGGTACGTCTTCATCGAGTTGGCCATGGCGACGAGCTCGTCGGCGGTGGCCGCGCCGGCGATCGTGAGCAGCAGGTGGCCCTTCACCGCCCACAGGTGCGGCACGATGAGCGGCCCCGTCACGAGCCGGGCACGGGCGCCCGCCAGCGGCCCCGCCGTGAGTCTGACGACGGCTGGACCCGGGACATACCCTCCCTGTGGTACCGAGAAGCTGCCGGACGACGGCATACCGTAGTCGTAGCCAAGGGCGTCCTTCTGCGCGAACTCACGGGGGCGCTCGACCCGTCGCGTGCTGACGGTCACGGCGTCGAAGCCGCGCGCGTACCGCAGCGAGACGACGCCCGTCTCCTGAGGCGCCCTGCTCCCGGTCTGCGAGTCGGCTTCGGCCCCCACGGCGACCTGCGACAGCGTGCAGCCGGCGGGCACCTTCGTCGGCACGAACAGATCGTGGCCGACACGTGCCGCCGCGCCGCCCAGCGACACGGAGCGAAAGCCCATGTCGTGGCGAGAGACCTTGGTCCCAGGCGGGAAGACCAGCGTGAACGTGTTGCTGGGCAGCGCGACGTTCACGCGGGCGTTCTCCAGACGCGTCTCGCTGAGGAGCACGCCCTTGTACCAGGCCTGCGTCCGCAACGGCAGGCGGGTCTGCTGATCCACGGTCACCGCGAGACGATCTATCGCAGGACCCTTCAGCGACCACGAGCGCGTGCCTGAGACCTCCCACATCTCCCACAGCAGCGGCAGACTCGCGCTCACGATCCAGACCTTCCTCCCCTCGTAGGTGGCAGGACGGGCGTCGCCGCCGGCGACGGCCGGCAGGGCCCGCGTGAATCCGCCGACGGCGAAGTCGAACCTCCCCGGATAGAACTGCGCGAGCAAGTCGGGCTGATCGGGTACGCAGCCCGTGGTCACCTGCGCGTCTGTGAAGACGGCCTCGGTGCTGAAATCGCCGGCCCAGGTGGCGCTGCCCCGGCTGTAGGAGCGGCGCACGCTGGTCGCAGCGTCGTAGGCCGTGTCGTACTCCAATCCCCGAACGCGGGTTCCCGCCCGAGCCAGCCTCATAGCCTCCTTCAGCGTCATGGGCACGAGCGTCTGCCGATAGCTGCCGTCGGCGCGCAGCGTGAGGCGGAAGCGCGCGACCTCGTGGTAGTTGCCGCGGACCGGCACCGAGTCGGGGGTCATCCAGTTGGCCAGCCCCCACGTGGTGGTCGTGCAGTCGGCCACCAGCGTATGAGCCGACGCTAGCGCCCGCTGCGCGCTCTGCACCACGGCGGCAGCGCTGACCGGCGGCGGGCCGGTCTTGTCGCTCGCGCCCGGCAGGCCGAAGAGGAAGGCCGCCGCCGCTCCCGCGGCGATGGCGGCCGCCGCGACGCCGGCCAGCAGCGGCCGGCGGGTCCAGAACGGCCGGCGCCGGGGCGTGCGCGGCCGGTGCCGGCGGCCGGCGCCTTCCCCGTCTCCTCATCGATCCGCGCCCAGACGGTCGCCAGGAAATCCGGCGGATACCCGGGGACGTCCAAATCGTCGAGCGCGGGTCCCACGCGGAGATCCCTGTCCTCGGGCGGTGTGTCGCGGGTGTCGTCGCGGGTCATTGCTGCACCTCCCCGCTGTCGAGGGCGCGCCGCAGCGCGGCGCGCGCGGCGGATAGTCGCGAAGCCAGGGTGCCCATGGGGATGCCCAGCGCCGCGGCCGTGCTGCGGTAGTCGTAGCCGTCACGGTCGACCATCAGCACGGCCGCCCTGGCCTCGCACGAGAGCGACCGGAGCGCCGCGGCCAGGTCGGCGCGAAGCACGACCTCATCCGCGGGATCGGGCACGAGCCGAAGCGAGGGCGGGTCCGCGTCGTCGTAGGACCGCGTTCCGTGCCGACGCCTCTCGATGTAGTCCAGGCAGGTCGTGTAGGTGATGCGGTAGAGCCAGGTGCTCACCGATGAGCGGCCTTCAAAGGCGGGCAGCGCACGGAACGCCTTGACGTAGACGTCCTGCATGGCGTCGACCATCGCCTCGCGGTCGTCGAGCAGGCGGTACGCCAGTGAGCGCAGGCGTCGGTCGTAGATCTCCATGAGCTCGACGAAGGCATCGCGGTCGCCGTGTTGAGCCCTCCGCAGGACATGCGGGTCCACCGCGTGCCGTCCGGCGCCCTCTGCGGGCTCAGCCGCCAAAGCGATGCCCCCGTGTGTCTCGCCGTGGGCCAGCATGTCGACGGTGAAGGGCCAGGTCGTCCAGAGCATCCCCAGGACCGGGTCCTTGACCGCCGCGATCGAGGCAACCATATACCCCCCCATCGGCGTGATCGGCTTGACGGTAAGGCTTAGACGGAGAACGGCGCGGTTTCTTCGCCGTTGGCGCCGGATTCTCTTCCTTCCGACGTTGACACGAACATATGTTCGCGTCACACTCGGAGTCTGCGATCGGCGGAGCGCGCGCCGGCGTCGGCGCCGGCGCATCCCGAAGGCGGCGATGGCGGCGATGGAACAACCCGACTACCACGAAGATCCCGATGCCGACGAGCAGTTCCGGTGCACCGATGTTGGGCATGGCCCCTCCCTCGCGGTGTACGTGCAGCGTGCCGCGGCCGCGCCGGAGCGTCCACGGCAGCTTCAGAGCGGTAGCACCATGAACTTCGTCCACCTGCACACGCACACCAATTTCTCGTTCGGCGACGGCGCCTGCCGCATCCCCGAGCTGGTGACCGCCGCCGCCGGCATGGACATGCCGGCCCTGGCGGTCACCGACCACGAAGGGCTCTACGGCGCCGTACGCTTCTACCAGGCCTGCAAGGCTGCCGGTATCAAGCCCATCGTCGGCGTCGAGCTCACCGTCGAGCCGGCCGTGGCCGCGGGCGGGCGGGCATGGGAGCCGAGCTCCGATGCGACGGCCGGGGTGTCAGCCACGGGTCGCGCGTCGGATGCGGCAGGCGCTGCGGGCGGACAGGGGGGTGAGGGAGGCTCTGCAGGGCCGCCGAAGGCTGGCCCGAAAGGAGCGGAGCGCCCTCCCGACCCCCCCGTCCGCCCGCAGCGCCGGTGGCCTTCACGGCGCCAGACGCCCACGCCGCCTTCGCCCCCGACGGCCACATCCGGCACCTCACGGGGTCGGCCACGGTGCCGCCCGCCGCCGCGCGCGCCGCCGGCGCCGGCGGCCACCACCTGGTGCTCCTCGCCCGCGACGACAAGGGCTGGAGCAACCTCTGCCGCATCATCAGCGCGGCGCATCTGGAGCACCCCGGCGAGCCGCCGCTCGCCCGGCTGGCCACGCTCGCCGAACACAGCGGCCACCTCGTCGCGCTCAGCGGCTGCCGACGCGGCGAGGTCTGGTCGCTGCTCCTCGCCGGCGACCGCCGGGGGCCCGCGCGCGCGGCTGTCGCCTGCACGAGATCTTCGGCCGCGACTACTTCATCGAGCTGCAGCACGAGCTGCTGCCCGACTCGGGCGCCTGGCTTCGCGCGCTCGACCTGCTGGCCCACGAGCTGCGCCTGCCGACCGTCGCCACCAACGACGTCCACTACATCGTCCGGGACGACGCGCCCCTGCACGACGTGCTCGCCGCCGAGGCCGCCAACCAGCCGCTGCCCAACCCGCTCGGCCGCAGGAACGCCGAGCTCTACCTCAAGAGCCCGGCCCAGATGCGCCGTCTCTTCCAGCGCCACCCCGAGGCGCTACGCCAACACCGCCCGCATCGCCGCCCGCTGCAACCTCGACCTCGGCCTCGGCCAGCTCCTCTTCCCCGCCTACCCGCTGCCGCCCGGCGAGACCGCCTACTCGCTGCTCTGCAAGCACTGCTTCGCCGGCGCCGAAGAGCGCTACCGGCCGGTCACCCCCGAGGTCACGGCGCGCCTCAAGCGCGAGCTCAAGGTCATCCAGGAGCTCGGTTTCGCCGAGTACTTCCTCGCCGTGCGCGACATCGTCGAGTTCGCCGCGGCCGCGGCATCTACTACTCCGGTCGCGGCTCGGCCGGCAACACCATCGTCAGCTACGTGCTGCGCATCACCGACGCCGACCCCATCGACCACGAACTGCTCTTCGAGCGCTTCCTCAACCCCGCCCGCCGCGAGATGCCCGACATCGACATCGACTTCTGCTCGGCTCGCCGCGACGAGGTCATCGAGTACATCTACGAGCGCTTCGGCGACGACAGGGTCGCCATGGTGGCCACCGTCAAGACGGTGCACGCCCCTTCGGCGGTGCGCATCGTAGCCGCGCCTTCGGCTTCGCCCCGAGGAGATCAACGCCCTCTCAAAGCGGGTGCCCTGGGGCAGCGCCGCCAAGCTCGGCGAGATGCTCGCCGAGCGCCCCGAGCTCGCCGACCACGAGTTCCAGCACCCCACTACCGCCGCCTCGTCGGCCTGGCCGAGCGGCTCGGCGGCTTCCCCATGGGCCTCGGCACCCATCTGGGCGGCTTCATCCTCTCGCGCGACACGCTCACCGACCGCGTGCCGCTGCAGTGGGCCGCCAAGGGCGTGGTCGTCGCGCAGTTCGACAAGGACGACGTCGAGACGCTGGGCCTGGTCAAGATGGACATCCTCGGCCTGCGCATGCACTCGGCCATCGCCGAGGCGGTGCACCACATCGAGCAGCGCACCGGCAGATATCAGCCCTGGGAGCTGCCCCGAGACGACCCGGCGGTCTACGAGCTCTCAAGTCGGCGCGCACCGTCGGCGTCTTCCAGCTCGAGAGCTCGGGCCAGCGCAACCTCGCCACGCGCCTGCGCGAGCGAGACTTCGAGGACATCATCGCCGCGATCTCGCTCTTCCGTCCCGGGCCGCTGCAGGCAGACATGATCGGGCCGTTCATCAGACGGCGGCACGGACGCGAGGCGGCGCCGTGCCTCACCCGGCCATGGGGCCCATCCTGCGCCGCACCTACGGCGTCATCGTCTACCAGGAGCAGGTCATCGAGGTCGCGGCGGCCGTCGCCGGCTTCTGGCTCGCCGAAGCCGACCTGCTGCGCCGCGCCATGACGCACGAGCGTTCGCTGGAGGAGATGGACGAGATCGGCCGCACCTTCGTCGACAAGGCGGTGGCGCGCGGCGTCGAGCAGGACGTGGCCGAGGAGGTCTTTCGCCAACTCCGCGGCTTCGCCGCCTACGGCTTCAACAAGGCCCACGCCGCCTGCTTCGCCGTCATCTGCAACGCCAGCGCCTGGCTCAAGGCGCACTACCCGGCCGAGTTCTTCTGCGGCATCCTCAACAACCAGCCGATGGGCTTCTACTCGCCGCGCATGGTGCTCAACGACGCCCGCCGCTTCGGGCTCGAGGTGCCGGCCGCTGGACGTCAACCTGAGCGGCGAGGGGTTCGAGGTCGAGGACGACGGGCGGGCGCTGCGCGTAGGGCTGGCGTACGTCAAGGAGATGAGCCCGGCGGCGCGGCGAGCGATCGCCAGTGAGCGGGGGACGGCGAGACGATGCGGCCGCGGAACGGCGCGGGAAGGGGGCGGAGCGGCGCGGCCGTACACCTCGCTGGCGGACTTCGTGGCGCGCACGCGCGTCAGCCGGGAGATCGCCGAGAACCTGGTGCGCCTCGGCGCCTTCGACAGCCTCGGCGTGCGTCGCGAGGAGCTCGTCGCCCAGGTGCCGCTGCTCTACGCCGGAGCGAGACCCGCCAGGGACGGGAGCTGCGACCGGCGGCGACGGTCCCAAGGAGGCGCGAAGACCGGCGGCGGGGTTGAGAGGGGCTCTGGAGGACCGGCAGTGGCCGGCGCAGCCAAGCCATGGCGCGGTGTGCCGGAGCTGCATCGCACTCCGGCTGGCCCGGATGGAACGAAGCGCCCCCTCGAGGCTCCGCCGCCGGCCGCAGCGTCGCCGCCGGCCGACGCCGGTCTCGACCAGCCGCCCTCGCCCTCGACGAGCAGCTCGCGCCGCTCGCCTTTCTGCCCCACTGGAGCCCGGAGCGACGCGTCAGCCTCGAGCTCGAGGTGCTTGGCCTCAACGTCAGCGCCCATCCGCTGAGCTTCGTGCGTGACAGCTCGACCGCCTGGGCGTCACGCCGCTGGCGCGCCTGGCGCAGGTCCCCCACGGCCGCCGCATACGCCTCGCCGGAGTGCTCGAGCGCGCCCAGATGCCCTGGATCCGCTCCGGCCACCGCACCCTGTTCCTGACGCTCGAGGACGAGACCGACCTGGGCGAGGTGGTCGATCTTCAACGACGTCTACCTCAAGTACGGGCGGCGTGCTCAAGGAGGCGGTCTACCTGCTCGTCGAGGGCGAGTTGCAGAACGACGAGGAGCACGGCCTGGCGGTCGTCGCCCATCGCGTCATGGACCTCGCGCAAGGTGCTCGGCCGCGACGAGGCGCTGCCGGCGGGCGAGCGGCGCGCCGGCGAAGCCGGCGGCGCACTCGCCTACCACCCCCCAGGCGCCTGGGAGCTGCCGGCGGTCGAGCCACGGACGCGACCCGGCCGCACCGGTTGAGACCAGGTCACACCTGGTTGCGCACCGCGTCCACGCCGAGAGCGGCAGCCACCGTCAGAATCGTCGTCCACAGCACGGCGCCGGCGGTGAGCCAAACGACAAGCCGCCGGCGCGGGGCCCCGAGCCCCACGCCGAGAGCCGCCGAGAGCGGCACGCCGAGCACCAGCGGCCCGATCAGGCCAAAGCCGACGACCCCGTAGCGCTCCCAGACGCGCCGCACACGACCGCCCTCCGGGGCGCGACCGTGACCAAGGCGTCGCTCCAGCCACGAGCGGAGCCTGTCGCCCGCGTACACCACGACGACGATGCACAGCACCGCGCCGGCGACCGTCGCGGCCCAGACGAGCACCGGAGGAAGGCCCAAGGCGATACCGGCCGGCGCCGCCGCCCACAACTCCACAAAGCTCAGGGCGAGCACCCCGAGCAGCTGCAGCAGGGTAGACATGTCCTAGAGGACCGCGACCTCGATGATGACCTCGTCGCCGGCGCGCAGACGCGTGCCGGCCTCGGGATCCTGGGCGACGACATCCCCTGGGTACACGCCCCAGCCGAAGACGTAGTCAACGCTGACAACGAAGCCGGCCTGCTCGAGCGCCGTGACCGCGTCGTCGGACGGCAAGCCGACCACATCCGGCACGGTGGTCACCGGCGGACCAGTGCTCACCCAGTACGTCACCGTGTCGCCGCGCGCCACGGTGGCGCCCTCAGCCGGACGCTGCCGGAACACCTCGCCTTCGGGCGCCGTCGCCGAGGCCGCCTTGCGGCGCCGCCCCTCGAGCGCCTGGTCGCTGAGCGCCTTGGCAGCGTCCTTGGCGCTCGCGCCGACCAGGCCAGGGGCAGGGATGTGCAGCGGGCCACGACTGATCCAGAGGTCGACCTTCGTGCCGTCGTCGACCTTCGTGCCGGCCGCCGGCCGCTGGCGGTCCACGCGGCCGGCCCTCGTGTCGTCCGCCCAGACATCATGCGTCACCGGCTGCAGGCCCTCGTCCTTGACGGCCGCCACCGCCGCGGCCTTCTCCCGCCCGGCGACGGACGGTACGCGGGCGCCCGCACCAACCACGAACACGACAAGGGCCCAGCTCGCGACCCCGATGACCGCCAGCACGAGAACGAGCGCCACCCAGCGCCACAGCCGGCGCCGCCTGCGGGAGAAGACGGGCGGCGCCTGATTCTGGGGCGACTGACGAGCAGGCCCGGCGCTCGTCGCGGAACCGCGCGTCGCGTACCTCGTGACGCCCGTGGGCAGGGCGAGCTCCGCGGCCGGCGGCGGAGCCTGGACCGCGGACGCCGGGGACTGAGTGAGAGGTGCGGGAGACTGTATGGCCGAGACGGAGTCGGTGAGAGACCCTTGGGCGGATGCGGCCATGGCCGGCGAGGATGCCGCCACCGGCCCCATCGCGACCGCCGCGACCGACGTCGTCGGCGCGGCAAGCGCCTGGGCGACCCCGGCGGGCGCCTGACCCGCCGGCAAAGAGGACGTCGCGCCCGACACGTCGGCCATGGGCCTCGGCGCTCTCGCCCGGCGCAACGCCGCCGCGAACTCAGCCGCACTCTGGAACCGATCGTCCGGCTCCTTGCTGAGCGCCTTGTTGAGGATCGCGACGAGGGCCTCTGGCAGCTCCGGCGCGTGCACGCGCGGGTCCGGCGGCATGACCGAGGCGTGCTGAACGGCCACGGCGACGTCACTGTCGCCCGTGAAGGGCAGCCGGCCCGCCAGCATCTCGTAGAGCACGACGCCGAGGCTGTACAGATCGGAACGCTCGTCGGCCCGGCGTCCCTGCGCCTGCTCCGGTGAAACGTAGGCCGACGTGCCCAGCACAGTTCCCGTCCGCGTCAGCGCCGGCGCGCCGATCCGGGCGATCCCGAAATCGGCGACCTTGACCCGGCCGTTCTCGTCGATCAGCACGTTCGCAGACGTGACGTCGCGATGCACGATCTGGCGCTCGTGGGCCGCACCCAGAGCGGCGAGCACCGCGAGGGCGATGTCGATCGCCTCCTCCGGCGCCATCCGGCCGGCCCGCCGCACGCGCTGCCTGACCGTCTCCCCGCGAACGTACTCCATCACGATGTAGGCCGATTCCTCGGTCGCGCCCCGATCGTACACGGCCACGATGTTGGGGTGATTGAGCTGAGCGGCGGCCTGCGCCTCGATGCGAAAGCGCTCGAGCAGGTCGTGGTCGGCGGCCAGCTCCGGCTTGAGGATCTTGACGGCGACGAGCCGCCGCAAGGCCAGATCCTCGGCGAGATAGACGTCGGCCATGCCGCCGCCGTCGAGGCGACGCTCGAGGGCGTAGCGACCGCCGAGCGGCGGTGTGGCGGTCTGCGGAGTTGGACTCGTCAGTCAAGGCGAGGGGGTCACTCCACCTGGAGTTCGGTGAGCAGCTGCAGCACCTCGAGCTCGTCCTTGTCGAACCAGATCAGGTCGCAGATCGTGCACCGGTCGACATCGAGGGCGTGCTCGTAATTGTAGTGCCCGTTCATCATCGTCTTGCCGCAGCGCGGGCATTGGAGGAACCGCTCCCCCTGTGGCCCTTGCCCCAGTCGGGCGGCCCGCCGCAGCCGGTCGCCGGACGTCGCCAGGTTCGCGGCAGCCCTCTGCTGCTCCACCGTGAACCCTACATCGCGGCGCGCCAGCACCCTTCCCAGCGCGACGTCAGTGACCAGACACCCACCGCACGATCGGCAGAGCTGGACGTGCGCTCCCTCGTACGGGGTCTGATGCAGCCCGGCCCCGCACACGGGGCAGCTGAGGGCGCCGGCCTCGCGGCCGGTCGGGGCTGACACGGCCCGCGCGACCGGCGAACCGGCCGCATCCGTGCCCGACGCCGCCCCGGCCGCGGCCAGCATCGCCGCCGGGGAGGCGGGGTCCGCCGCAGGCGGCGGCGACCAGTGCTCTCGCCTGTCGAAGCGCTCGGCGGCGTCGTCCGCCTGACGGTCGAAGGCCTCCCTGGAGACGTTCGCCAGCGCGAGCAGCGCGGCGATGCGCTCGTCGAGTGGCGGATGTGTCTGCCGCCAGCGAGCCAGCAGGCCGACGGAGCGCCCCGGCGTGTCGCGGATGCACAGCGGCGCGAGGCCCTCGGGGATGTATCCGGCGCCGCCAGGATGGCGCTCGATGACCCGCAGGGCCTCGGCGAGGCTGAGCGGGTCCCGAGTGTAGCGCGCCGCCGCGAGATCGGCCTGGCGTTCTCGCTCGCGACTCAACGCCGCGTCCGTCACTGACGAGGCTGCCTGCAGGATCCACAACCAGCCGCGCAGGAGGACAGCGAGCACGCCGACGGGGGCGGCGTTCGCGCCGGCGCTGGCGAAGGCGGCATCCTCCATCTGGTCGCCCAGACTCGAGTAGATCCCGAACAGCAGGCAGGAGACGGTCGCCGTTACGTAGCTGCCGGAGAGGATGTGGCCGAACTCGTGCGCCACGACACCCTCGAGCTGCTGCCGGGACAGGCGGGCCAGCGCCCCCTCCGTGACGCCGATGACGCCGCCGCCGCGCAGATCGCTGAACGAGAAGGCGTTGAAGCCCAGCGTCGGAACTGTGGAGCAGTCGATGCGCGGCCCGCCCGTCGCCAGCCGGATCTCCTCGACGATGTTGGCCAGGCGCTGGTGGTACGCGTCCCCTGTATCCAGCGGGACGCAGTGCATGGCCTTGAGCAGCCGCTCGCGAGCGCCGAGCCGGCTCAGAAACCAGTAGAGGACGCTCGCCGGCAGCGCGACCAGGATCATCAGCCCCACGCCACGTGGCGTGAACACCCATGAGACCGTGTCAACTACGGGGACGAGCGCGAGGAGCACCAGCGAGACGATGAGACACGCCACCCACACGCCGACTGACAGCATGGCCAGCAGCAGGAGAAACAGCAGCCAGATGCGCCAGCGCTGCTCGCGCTCGATCTCGAAGAGTGGGCGTCGGGGTTCACGGGTGGCGTTCACTGCGTCCCACCAGCCTTCACAGAGCTTAACACTACTGGGGTGGTTTCAATCGTCTTGACGGTGGTAATATCTTGACTGCGCGATGGAGTTCCCCCCTCCGATACGCTCCACCGCGCTGGTACCCCCCAGTACCATCCCCATGGCTCCTTTCACCAGCCCCCTCCCCGGGGGCTGCCCGGAACCAGGCGAGCGGAAGCGGCGGCGCCCCGGCGCCGCCGCTTCCGCGCTCGCATCCGCTAGGGAAGCAGATCGCTCCCCGAGATGAAGTTGAGCGTGAGCCTTCGGCAAAAGGCGCGGTACTCGGGCATGAGCTGGTCGGTCCGCTCTTGCAGCCTCTCGACAAAGGCGGGCTCCAGGTCGTGGTGCTTCCTGACACCATGCTCGATCCACCGATGCGCGATCTCGGCCGTGATCTCAGGATGGAACTGGGTCGCCCACGCGCGTCCGCCCGCACGGAACGCCTCAACCTCGCCGCCGTGCTCCGCCGTGAGGTGAGACGTCGGCGACAGCTTGCAGGCGCGCGCGTGCCAGCAGAAGGCGACGAAGGGGGACGCGACGCCATGCAGCAGCGGGTCGTCCACCACCTTCTCGACGGTCACCCAGCCGAGCTCTGGTTTGCGCTTCTGGTAGACCTCCCCGCCGGTGGCGAGCGTGAGGAGCTCCGCCCCCAAGCCGATGCCCCAGACGGGTCCCCCTTCATGGACGATGCGGCGCAGCAGGCTGACCTCCGCGTGGCCGGCGTGCTTGACGTTCGCGTGGCCGCCGAGCGAGATGACGCCGGCGGTCTCGGTGGGCCAGTTCGGCAGGCTGTCGCCTTCACTGAGCCGGCGGATCTCGTAGAACACGCCGAATTCGTCCAGCGCATCGATGATGGCGCCGGCCGGGCTCTCGGGATCGTGCTGGAGGATGGTGACCGGTGGTCTCATGGCGACTCCTTGTGGGCTGTGCGGAGTATACCGCGAGGCTGGGGCCTGCAACGAGTGGGCGATGCGTTTGTTGCAGCTCGCGGTCGGCCTCTGCCAGACTGACGGCATGACCGGCTCAATCTCCCCGCACGGCTGCCGCGACGAGCGTAGCCAAGCCCCGCTCGTCGAAATCGTCTCCGCGGGCAACGAAGTCCTGATCGGCGACGTGCTGGACACGAACACCAACTGGCTGTGCGTCGAGGTCACGAGTCGAGGCGGATTCGTCCGACGCACCGTCATGCTCCGCGACGACGTCGAGGCTATCGCCGCCGAGATTCGCGGAGCACTCGCCCGGCGACCGGCCATCCTCTTCACCGTCGGCGGGCTCGGACCGACGAGCGACGACCGCACCCTCGAGGGCGTGGCGCTCGCGCTCGGCGTGCCTCTCGCGCTGCACCCGGAGGCCGAGCGACTCGTCGCGGGGAAGTATGCGGAGTTCCATGCCCTCGGCCACGTACCGTTCGCGGAGATGAACGCGAGCCGCCGCAAGATGGCCCTCCTGCCGGCCGGAGCCGAGCCGATCCCCAACCCTGTCGGAGGGGCCCCAGGTCGTTCTGCGCCGCTGCGGCGACACCACGATCGTCTCGCTGCCCGGCGTGCCCGGCGAACTCAAGGCGATCTTCACGACCTCGTTCGACGGACTCTTCGGCGGCCTGTTCGGCCATGCCCACTACGAAGAACGCTCACTGATCGTCGCCACGCAGGACGAATCGGCCATCGCCGACCAGCTCTCCCGCGCCGAGGCCGGCTTCCCTGACGTCTACGTCAAGTCGCGCGCCAGGCAGCTCGGCAGCGCGCGCGTCATTCGCGTCACGCTCTCGGCGCGCGGCCGGGACGCACGAGCGGTGGCCGGCATGCTCGACCCCGCCGCCGAACAGCTCCTGGAGGAGATCGGCGCGGCCGGCTTCGCCATCGAGCGAGCCGAGCACACGCCGCCAGACGAGGCCGCCTTCAGAGCAGATGATCCTCGATGAAGTGCGTGGTGACGTCGCCGGCGATGAACATGGGGTGCTCGAGCACGGTCCGGTGGAAGGGGATCACGGTCTTCACCCCATCGACCAGGAACTGATCGAGGGCCCAGCGCGAGCGCGCCAGGCACTCCTCGCGATCGCGCCCCCAGACGATGAGCTTGCCCAGCAGGCTGTCGTAGAACGGCGGTACCACGTAGTCCTGGTAGACGTGGCTGTCGAGGCGGATCCACGGACCGCCCGGGGGGATCCACTGGCTGATGCGGCCGGGAGACGGCATGAACTCGTTGTCCGGATCCTCGGCGTTGATCCGGAACTCGATGGCGTGACCCTCGACGGCGATGTCGTCCTGGCGCAGAGGCAGACCCTCCCCGGCTGCGATGCGGATACCGGTCTTGACGATGTCGATGCCGGTGATCATCTCGGTGACGCAATGCTCGACCTGCACGCGCGTGTTCATCTCCATGAAGTAGAAGCTGCCGTCGCTGTCGAGCAGGAACTCGACGGTGCCGGCGCCCTCGTAGTCGGCGGCGAGGGCAGCCGCAACCGCCGCCTCGCCCATCTGGCGCCGCAGGTTCGACGAGACGGCCGGGGAGGGAGCTTCTTCGATGAGCTTCTGGTGGCGCCGCTGGATGCTGCAGTCGCGCTCGCCGAGATGGACGCCGTGGCCGCGGCCGTCGGCGAGTACCTGGATCTCGATGTGGCGCGGCGAACCGATGTACTTCTCGACGTAGACCGCGCCGTTGCCGAAGGCCGCCTCGGCCTCGGCTTGGGCCTGGCGGACGGCTGCCGCCAGCTCGCTCGGCTCGCGGACGATGCGGATGCCTTTGCCGCCGCCTCCGGCGGACGCCTTGATCATGACGGGCATGCCGATCTGGCGTGCGACCTGCTCGGCCTCGGCGGCGTCCTCGATCACGCCCGGCGAACCGGGCGTGACGGGGACGCCCGCCGCCGTCATGGTCGCCCGCGCCGACGCCTTGTCGCCCATCAGGTCGATGGCCTCGGGGCTTGGACCGATGAACTTGATGCCGTGCTCGCGGCACAGGGCGCTGAACGCCGCCCGCTCGGCGAGGAATCCGTACCCCGGGTGGATCGCCTCGGCGCCCGTCTGCAACGCCGCCTGAATGATGGCGGGCATCACGAGGTAGCTCCGCACTGCCGCGGGCGGGCCGATACAGATGGCCTCGTCGGCGTACCTCACGTGCAGGCAGGACTCATCGGCCTCTGAGTACACGGCGACCGTCGCGACGCCCAGCTCCCGGCACGCGCGGATCACACGCACGGCGATCTCGCCGCGGTTGGCGATGAGAACCTTGCTGAACATGGCGGCTCCTTACCGAGGATCGCCGGATTATAGCAACCTGGCGCCGCGTTGCCTGTGACCGCAACGCTTTTTGGCCGGCGACGCTCAGCCGGCGAGCCGGCCTGCCGATAGAGAACGTGAGACCGGATGCGACACCTCACCGGGCACCTGCCCGGCATTTCACCCTCTCTCTCAGCCGGGCCGGTCTCCTTCAAGTTGTACACGGACAGCCCGCACCGTGTGAAGGCCCCCGCCGGCCCGGCACCTTTCTCCCTCCGAATTACACACCTTGGCGCCTTTGGCCGATAAGCCTAGAGTTGCGCGACTCGAGGAGGTCGAGGTGCCAGGTCCTGCCAGCGTTGCCATCGTCAGCGACGACATGGAGCTCCGCAACGAGCTCTCGCGCGCTTTCGACGGCGCCTTCCGCATCACCGCGAGCGCGGGCGACCCGGCGGTGCTCGACGGCCTTCGCCAGGCGGCCCCCGCCGCCGTCGTGCTCGATCTCGATCTCCTCTCGTTCGACGGCCTCGAGATGCTGCGGCGGATCGTCGATGAACCGGCGCTTCGCGGCGTCCCGGTGGTGGCCCTCTCGTCGAGCAGCGACTTCGCGAGCGTCGGGCTCGCGCATCGCTACGACATCGCTGAGTTCATGACCAAACCGCTGCGACCCGCCGACCTGCGCGACAGGGTGCTGGCTCTGGCGAGCGGCGGCCGCGGTCTGCCCGCCGGCGGCCGCCTCAAGCTCGGCGCCATGCTCGTGGCGAGCGGCATGCTGACCGCCTCCCAGGTCGAAGAGGCGCTCAGGCGCCAGCGCGACATGGGTGTCAGGCTCGGTGAGGTGCTGGTTGGCGAGGGCGCCATCACCGAACAGCAGATCGTCGCCACCGTCGCCCGGCAGATGCGTCTCGGCGTCGTCGATCTCGGCGCGGTGGCGCCACACGCCAACGCCGTCGGGCTGCTGCCGCGCGACTTCATCGTGCGCAACCGTGTGATGCCGCTGCGCATCCTCGAGGACGGCAGCCTCGAGCTCGCCATGGCCAACCCACTCGACGTCATCACCATGGATGAGGTCGACATGCGCGTCAAACGGCGTGTCGTGCCGGTGATCTGCACGCAGAGCGGCTTCGACGAGGCGGTGAGCACGTACTTCAGCTCGCGCGGCAAGCTCCGGGAGGTGCGCGACGAGAGCGGCGAGCCGCCCGAGCCGGCGCCGGCCGACGTCGACGCCGGCGCCGTCGAGCTGGTCGACGCGCTGCTCACCGACGCCACCAGCATGGGCGCCTCAGACATCCATCTCGAGCCGCGCGAGGACACCCTCCACGTCCGCTGCCGCATCGACGGCGTGCTGCACGAGTTGCGGGAGTTCCCCAGGGAGGCGCAGCCCGGCATCCTCAGCCGTCTCAAGATCATGGGTGGTCTCGACATCGCCGAACGTCGCCTGCCGCAGGACGGCCGCAGCACCTTCGAGCTCACCAGCGGCGAGGTCGTCGATCTCCGCCTCGCCTCGATTCCCAGCCTCCACGGCGAGAGCATGACCATCCGCATCCTCGAGGTCGCACCACTGCCGCCGACGCTGGCGTCGCTCGGCCTCTCTGGCGACAACCTCGTCCGCTTCGAGCAGGTACTCCAGAAGCCCGAAGGCGGCATCGCGATCGTCGGCCCCACCGGCTCCGGCAAGTCGACCACGCTGTACACCACGCTGGAGCTCACCAGATCGACCGAGCGCAAGGTCTACACGGTTGAGGATCCGGTGGAGCGCAAGATCGCCGGCATCATCCAGATCGAGACCAGGCCGGCCATCGGCCTGACCTTCGCCCACGCCCTCCGCTCGCTGGTACGCGCCGACCCGGACGTGATCATGGTCGGCGAGATCCGCGACCTCGAGACAGCCAAAATGGCGGCCGACGCCGCCGTCACCGGCCACAAGGTCTTCACGACGCTGCACACCAACGACGCGTCGGCCGCCGTCACCAGACTCGTCGAGATGGGCGTGCCCCGCTACCTCGTCGCCGCGGCCTGGGACTGCTTCGTCGCCCAGCGCCTCACCCGGCGCCTGTGCCCGCACTGCCGCGCGCCCCAGGAGCTCACGAGCGACCAGTGGCGCGATCTCGGCCTCGGCGAGCCGCCCGCGGAGCGCTTCACCGTCTTCCGGCCCGTCGGTTGCGCCAAGTGCTTCGGCACCGGCTACCGCGGCCGTCTCGGCCTGTACGAAGTCCTCATCGTCGACGACGATCTGCGCGACCTCATCGCCGGCGGCGGAGCGCTGCTCGACATCCAGCGCATGGCGCGCGCCAAGGGCGTGGGCACACTCCGGGACGACGGGATCCGCAGGGTCCTTGACGGCAGCACCAGCTACCTCGAGCTGCTCCGCGTCACCATCTAGAAGCCAGCCGGTAGACACTCGTTCCATGTTGTTCAGCTCCAAAGGGTCCGATGCTAAGGGCCAGGAGACCACAAGGAGCTGAGAGAGCCTGGTTCTTCTGCCGGTCCACCACCTGGCCGGCGGCGCATCGCGGGGGCCTGCGCCGCCGGCCACTCCCCTGTGCGGACGGTGTTCGCCGAGATCCGCACTCGCGTCCCGCTACCGCACCCACCGCCTCCCGAGCCGCTGCCTCCTGATCCCCGCGCAGGCGAGCCCGACCTCCGCCCGCGCACTACGTCGCGAGAAGAGTAGACTGATTCAGTCTGGTTTGCGGCAGGGAACACTGCCGGCGAGGAGACATGAGCGACATGACGACGCACCTTGAGCTCGAGATCACGGGCATGACCTGCGCGAGCTGCGTGGCGCGCAACGAGCGCGTCCTGCGCAAGCTCGAGGGCGTTGAGGAGGCGAACGTCAACTTCGCCACCGAGAAGGCCACGGTGACGTTCGACCCGGCCCGCGTCTCAGCGGCACAGCTCGTCGACGCCATCAAGGCCGCCGGCTACGACGTCGTCACGCGGTCCGCGAGCCTGCCCATCCTCGGGATGACCTGCGCGAGCTGCGTCGCCCGCGTCGAACGGGCCCTGCGCAAGCAGCCCGGCGTGCTCAGCGCCGACGTCAACCTGGCGACCGAGAAGGCGACGGTCGCCTACCTCCCGGGGCAGGTGACGCGGGCCGACCTTGCGGCGGCCGTGAGAGCGGTCGGCTACGACGTCGCCGAGCCCGCCGCCAATGCCAACGGCGCCAGCCCAGTCGCCGGCGGCGCCGCGCAGCTCGACGGGGTCGACATCGCCGAGGCCGCCCGTCGCGACACCTACCACGGCCTCAAGGTCAAGGTCGTCGTCGGCTTCGTGCTCAGCGCCGTGATCTTCATCGGCACGATGCAGCCGCACTGGTTCCCGTTCCTCCCCGACTGGCTGCACAACGGCTACCTTCTCTGGGCGCTGGCCACGCCTGTCCAGTTCTGGGTCGGCGGGCAGTTCTACACCAGCGCCTGGGCGGCGCTCCGTCACGGCACGACGACGATGAATACGCTCATCGCCCTGGGCTCCTCGGCGGCCTACTTCTACAGCGTCCTCGGCGTGATCGCCCCGGAGTTCTTCATGCATCGCGGCCTCGGCATGCCGCTCTACTTCGACACGGCCGCCCTGATCATCACCCTGATCCTCTTCGGGCGCCTGCTGGAGGCGCGCGCCAAAGGGCAGACGGGGGCCGCCATCCGGTCGCTGATCGGGCTCCAGCCGAAGACGGCGCGCGTCCTGCGCGACGGCACCGAGATCGACCTGCCCGTCGCCGCCGTGGTCGTCGGCGACCGCGTGGTCGTGCGGCCCGGCGAGAAGGTGCCCGTGGACGGAATCGTCGAGAGCGGCTCCTCGGCCGTCGACGAGTCCATGCTCACGGGCGAGCCAATGCCAGTGACCAAAGGCGCCGGGGCCGAGGTGGTCGGCGCCACCATGAACACGACGGGCTCGTTCGTCTTCCGCGCCACCAAGGTCGGATCGGAGACGGCGCTGGCGCGGATCATCCAGCTCGTCGAGCAGGCCCAGGGATCGAAGCCGCCGATCGCCCGCCTCGCCGACGTCATCGCCTCCTACTTCGTGCCGGCAGTGATCGGCATCGCGACACTGACCTTCCTCGTCTGGTGGCTCTTCGGGCCTGAGCCGTCCCTTAACTACGCGCTGCTCAACTTCGTGGCGGTGCTCGTGATCGCCTGTCCTTGCGCCCTCGGGCTCGCCACACCGACGGCGATCATGGTGGGCACCGGGAAAGGCGCCGAGAACGGCGTGCTCGTCCGCGATGGGGCCGCACTCGAGACGGCGCACAAGCTCGAGACGATCGTGCTCGACAAGACGGGCACGATCACAGAGGGCAAGCCGCGGCTGACCGACCTGGTGATCGCCGCTAGCGATGAGGCGAGGACCGATGTCGAGGTGCTGCGCCTCGTGGCCGCCGCGGAGCGTGGCAGCGAGCACCCGCTGGCGGCGGCGATCCTGCAAGCGGCCGGCGAGCGCGGCCTTGAGCTGCCGGAGGCGTCGGCGTTCGCGGCCGTCGCCGGCCAGGGCGTGAAGGCGACAGTCGCCGGCCACACCGTGCTCGTCGGATCGGAGCTTCTCACCGGCATTGCCGACGAGAACCTCCGCGAGCACGCCGTCAAGCTCTCGGCCGACGGCAAGACCGTGGTCCTCGTCAAGGTCGACGACGAGCTGGCCGCCGCCATCGCGGTGGCCGACACGATCAAGCCGGGCTCCGCCGAGGCAGTGCGCAGGCTGCAGGCGATGGGGCTCGACGTCATCATGCTCACGGGCGACGACGAGCGCACCGCGCAGGCCATCGCCGCGAATGTCGGCATCGACCGGGTCGTCGCCAGGGTCCTGCCGGAGCAGAAGGCGGCTCAGGTGCAGGCCCTGCAGGCCAACGGCGCGAGAGTGGCCATGGTCGGCGACGGCATCAACGACGCCCCGGCCCTGGCACAAGCCGACATCGGCATCGCCATCGGCACCGGCACGGACGTCGCCATGGAGGCCAGCGACATCACCCTGATGTCGGGGGACCTGGGCGGCGTCGCCACAGCCGTCTCGCTGTCGCGCGCGACGATCCGCATCGTCAAGCAGAACCTGTTCTGGGCCTTCGCCTACAACGCCGCCCTCATCCCGCTCGCGGCCGGCGTCTTCTACCCGGCCTTCGGCGTGCTGCTCAACCCGATCTACGCCGCCGCCGCGATGGGCCTCTCGAGCGTCTCGGTGGTGACCAACAGCCTCCGCCTGCGCCGCTTCCGCCCGGCGACTGGCCTCGGCGAGCCTCTCGCGACGGCCACGCCCCGCACGCTCCGCGAAGCGAAGCAGAGCCCGTGACGCCCACGCTGTCACGGCCGCGGCGTGAGGTCGCGCATGAGCGCCGGGGTGCGCGAGCCTTGCCCAGACCCTCCTTCACCTGACGCTTGCCTCTCCCAGCTCGTCATGCTAATCTCGCGCTTCCTAAGTGAAAACGGTTTTCAGTATCAGAGAAGGCCGCACTGACACTTGACGTCGACGAAATCGCGCGCAGCCTCACTGATCGCGGGCTCCGGCTCACGCGTCAGCGGCGCGCCGTCCTCGAGGCGGTGGTCAACGCTCCATCGACGATGAGCCCGCTGCAGATCTTCGACGCCGCACGGGAGCGCTGCCCAGAGCTGGGCCTCACCACCGTCTACCGCACGCTCGACGTGCTCAGTGAGGTCGGCGCCCTGCGACGGGTCCACGGACCAGACCACTGCGAAGCCTTCGTGCCCGCCGGCGCAGCTCACGGGCACACCGTTGTCTGCGACACCTGCGGGCTGGTCAGCGAGTTCACCGACTGCGACGTGCGCCGTATCGTTGCCGCCGCCAGTCGTCAAACCGGCTACGTCATCACCGACCACTTTCTGCAGCTCGGCGGGCTCTGCGCCGGCTGCGCCGCCCGGCGAGAGGAAGGAACGCCCTGAGCTCGGCCGCGTCCAGAGGCAGGCTGTGGCGGCGCATTCTCGCCCTCGCTGTCCTGGCCTTGCTCGTCCTCGCGGCCGGCTGCGGCGCGGGCGACAGCAGCGGCGCGGGCGGCGAACAGGACAGCGACAAGCTCGCCGTCGTTGCCTCACTGAGCGTCCTCGCCGACATCGCCCAGAACGTCGCCGGCGACCGCTTCCAGGTGCGCTCGCTCGTGCCCCTCGAGACGGACCCGCACTCGTTCGAGCCGACGCCGGCCGACCTCCGCGACGTGGCTTCCGCCGACCTCGTCGTCATCAATGGGGGCGGCCTCGAGGGCCCGCTGCTCGAGATGCTCGAGAACGCCGGCGGCGAGGCCATCATCGTCGACGCCTCCGCCGGACTCCGGAGCCGCTCTCCCCAGCCTGGCGAGCCTCCGCTCGGGAGCTCAGAGACCGACCCGCACTTCTGGCTCGACCCAACGCTCGTGAAGACGTACGTAGCGAACATCCGTGACGCCTTCGTCGAGGCCGACCCGGCCGGCGCGGCGGAGTACGAGGCCAATGCCGCCGCGTACGCCAGGAGGCTCGACGAGCTGGACGCGTGGATCAGGGGCCAGGTGGCGACGGTCCCGGCGGCGGACCGCAAGCTCGTCATGAACCACGCCAGCCACGGCTACTTCGCCGACGAGTACGGCTTCTCGGTGGTGGGCACGGTCATCCCAGGCGTCGGCACCGGCGAGACGCCGACGGCCAGGCAGCTCAGCGAGCTCACGGCCGCCATTCGCGAGAGCGGCGCCGGGGCGATCTTCGTGGAGATCGAAGAGAACCCCAAACTCGCCCAGCAGATCGCCGCCGAGACGGGTATCGTTGTCGTCGACGACCTGCTCGACCACTCACTCACCGAGCCGGACGGCGCGGCGCCGACATACATCGACATGATGCGGTTCGACACCTGGAGGATCGTGGAGGCGTTGCGACGGTGATCGCCGCGACCGGCACCGACGAGTCCTACCTCGCCATCGAGGACGCCACGGTGAGCTACGATGGTCGGCCGGCCCTCGACGCCGTCACCATGCACGTGCCGCACGGCGCCCAGGTGGCGATCGTAGGACCCAACGGAGCCGGCAAGTCGACGCTCTTCAAGGCGTTGGTCGGTCTCCTGCCCCTGCTGGCCGGGCGCGTGCTGCTGCACGGCCGCGCGCCCGGCGCCCAGGCGGATCCCATCGCCTACGTGCCCCAGCGCGAGGAGGTCGACTGGAGCTTCCCCGTCAGTGTGAGCGACGTGGTGATGATGGGGCGTTACGGCCGCTTGGGCTGGCTGCGCCGCCCCCAGGCGGCCGACCGCGAGGTCGTGGCCCGCTGTCTCGACGAGCTCGGCATCGCCGATCTCGCGGGACGCACCATCGGCGAGTTGTCCGGCGGCCAGCAGCAGCGAGTCTTCCTCGCACGAGCGCTCGCCCAGGACCCGCACGTCCTGCTGCTCGACGAGCCGTTCACAGGCGTGGACGTGAACGCCAAGGAGATGATCCTCGGCCTCCTCGCGAGGCTGCGCGAGCGACGCATCACCGTGCTGGTCAGCACCCACGACATGCAAACCGCCGCGGATCGTTTCGAGCTTGTGGCCCTCTTGAACGGGCGGCTGGTCGCCTACGGACCGCCGCCCACGGTCTTCAGTCCCGAGAACATCAGCGCGGCCTTCGGCGGTCAAGCCCTCTTCCTCGAGGGCATGGTCGTCATAGATCAGTGCTGCCCCGGCCATGTCGGCGACGGCGAGGCGCATCGTCACAGCCATGAGCCTCACGCGGCGCCTCGATGATCGGCTGGCTCACCGACCCGTTCACCCTCGCCTTCATGCAGCGCGCCCTCGCCGCCTCGCTGATCGTCGGGGTGGTGTGCTCGGTGATCGGCTGCTTCGTGGTGCTGCGCGCCATGGCCTTTCTCGGCGACGCGCTGGCTCACGCCATCCTCCCGGGTGTCGCCATCGCCTATCTGCTGGGCGCGAACCTGCTCGTCGGAGCCCTGGTCGCGGCGCTCGCAGTAGCCGTGGGCATCGGCTTCTTCTCGCGACGCCAGGGGATCAAAGAGGACACGGCCATCGGCATCCTGTTCGCTGCGGCGCTGGCCCTCGGCGTGGTGCTCATCAGCACCGTGCGCTCGTACGCGACGGACCTCACCCACATCCTCTTCGGCAACGTGCTCGGGGTCACCGCCGGCGACCTCTGGCTCACCGGACTGCTGGGGCTCGCCGTGCTGGTCACGCTGCTGGCGCTGTTCAAGGAGTTCCAGCTGGCATCGTTCGATCCGGTCCTGGCGCACATGCTGGGGAAGCGGCCTGAGCTCCTGCGTTTCAGCATGCTGATCCTGCTGGCGCTGACCATCGTCGTCAGCCTGCAGACGGTGGGGGTGGGGCTGGTGGCCGCCCTGCTCGTCACGCCGGCGGCGACCGCCTACCTGTTGACCCGCCGCCTGCCCACGATGATGGCGGTCTCGGCGGCGGTCGGCGCCGTATCGAGCGTCGCAGGCCTCTACGCGAGCTACTACCTCGACGTCGCCTCCGGCGCGGCGGTGGTGCTCTCCGCGACGGCGCTGTTCTTGCTGGCCTTCGTCGCCGCCCCCCGGCGCGGACTGCTCGCGCGACGGTGGAGGCGCCGGGCGGCGTAGCCACGCGCCGCCCGGCGGGCCCTCACTTCTTGCCCGCCGGCGCAGGCGCCGCCGGAGCCGGCGCGGGCGGCAGCGGCGCGACGCCCGCCAGCTCGCCGATCAGGTTGACGATCTGGCTGTCCGCGGGAACCACGATCTTGGCGTTCTGCCAGAACGCCTTCTCGACCGTCTCGAGCCGGCGAAGGGTCTGGGCGTTGCCGACGAAGTATCGTTCCGCCGCCTCGTTGACGAGGCGGATGGCCTCCGCCTCGCCTTCGGCGGCGAGGACCTTGGCGCGTTTCACGCCCTCCGCCTTCTTGATCTCCGCCCGTCGCTGCCCGTCTGCCTGCGTCTCGACGGCGGTCGCGAAGTCGACCGCGGCGATCTTCTCGTTCTCGGCCTTGACGACCTTGTTCATCGTCTCCTGGACGTCCTGCGGCGGGTCGATCTCCTTGAGCTCGGTGCGCAGGATCTCGATGCCCCAGCTCGCCGTCTCGACCAGGAGGGTCCTTCGCAACTCGTCGTTGATCTTGCCGCGCTCGCTGTTGGCCGACTTGAGGGTCAGCGTCCCGATGATGTTGCGCAGGGTCGTGCGCGCCAAGTTGACGATCTGGTTCTCGTAATTCGCGACGTTGTACTGCGAGGCCTTGACGCTCTCCTCGTCGGCCTTGACCTTGAGGTACACCTGGGCGTCGACGCGAGCGTTGAGGTTGTCGTTGGTGATGATCACCTGCGGCTCGGCCTCCACCAGGGCTTCGCGGACGTCGACCTTGTACATCCGTTCGATGCCCGGAATGATGATGTGGAATCCCGGCTGGGCGTAGCGGTTGTACTTGCCCAGACGTTCCGTGAGGCCGCGCTGTGTCGGACGAACGATGCGGATGCCCAGCACCGCAAGGACCGCAATCACGATCAGGACGATGAGCATTAGGCTGCCGATCACGTACGTCATGCTTGTCTCCCTCGTTTCTCGGGGCCGCCGGACCCTCGCAGCAAGCGCCCGGCCGGCCTGACGGCGGGGCCGGGCGCCATGACTGCAAGTCATCGGCGGCGGGTATGGACTCGGCATGAACGAGCACGCCCAGAGGCGGGGTTCGCGCAGTCCTGAGTCAGTGTGGGAGTACCCCCGGCCGCCGCGCGTCGAAACCAGCTCCCGGCTGCTCCGCGTTGTCTTTGCGGGCGAGACCATCGCCGAGACGGGCCGTGCCCTGCGGGTCCTGGAGACGAGCCACCCGCCCGTCTACTACATCCCGCTGGCCGACATCCGTGAGGACGTGCTCGTCCCCAGCGCCCGCCGAACCTGGTGCGAGTACAAGGGCGAGGCCTCCTACTACGATGTCGTCCTGGGCGAGCGGCTCGCCCCGGCGGCGGCGTGGCACTACCCACGGCCGGCGCGCGGCTACGAGGCCCTTGCCGGCCACGTGGCCTTCTACCCGGGGCGCATGGACGCCTGCTACGTGGATGGTGAGCTCGTCGCGGCCCAGGCAGGCGACTTCTACGGCGGATGGATCACCGGCGACGTCGTCGGACCGTTCAAGGGAGGAGCAGGCACGCAAGAATGGTGAACGCAGCCGTCTGAACCGGGGGTTTCTCGCGTCGGCGTCGAATCTCCGGGAATGACTCTGCACGTGCTCACCGTCCTGGTCCTGGTGCTCTACGCGACCAGCGCCATGCTCGTTCTCATGGCGCTCGCGCGCCAGGGCTTACAGGCGAGCCGTGAGCGCAGGCACGACGAGCAGGTAGAGGAGCAGCGCCCGCTCTTCCAAGCCTACCTGCTCGACGGCAAACCGCTCCCCCGCGCATCTCGCCAGCTGCCAACCGTCCTCCTTGATCTGGCGCTTCGCTACACGGCGATCGTGCGCGGTAGTGAGGCGCGCCGCATCGTCGAGTGCCTGGAGGAGCAGGGCATCATCGACGATCTTCTCGCCCAGCTCGAAGCGCGCAATACATGGCGCCGTGCGGAGGCCGCCGAGTCGCTCGGACGTCTGCGCATCGAACGCGCCGTGCCAGCACTGATCACGGCCCTCGACGACCCCGACGAGGACGTACGCACCGTCGCCGCCCGAGGCCTCGCAGCCGTCGGCGACCCTCGAGCGATCACGCCGCTGGCCCGAGCCCTCGCGGACCCCTCACGCTGGACGCTCTCCCTGGTCGCGGAGAACCTCATGGCGATGGGCCCGGACGTTGTCCCCCCGCTCCTCGACATGCTTTCCCACGACGAGCACAACGTCCGCGTCTCAGTCGTCAGGATCCTCGGTGAGATACGGGATCCCGCGGCCACTCCGCCCCTGGTGGGGATCCTCCTGAGCGAGGACAACCTCAACCTCCGCGCCCAGGCCGCGGCGGCTCTGGGGCGACTCGGCGGACCGGTCGCCGAGAATGCCCTCCTGGTGGCCGTCGACGACCCGGAGTGGGTGGTCCGCGCCCAGGCCGCCAAGGCGCTCGGGCGCATCGGCAACCCGGCCTTCGCCCATGTGCTGGCGCGCGCCATGCCCGACGTGAACTGGTGGGTCAGGGTCAACTGCGCCGAGGCGCTCGTCCGCCTCGGGCCGGACGGGCTCGAGCAGCTTGGGCTGCTTATGAACCACACCGACCCCTACGTCCGGGACCAGGCGGCGGCGGCCATGGAAACCTACGGCCTCAGGATCCGCCCGCCGGCTCCGTCTCCCGACGTCTCGCCGGAGGTCGCCAGCTAGATGAGCACCTTCTTCACAGCACTCAACGCTCTGGTGCTCGTCTACTTCGTGGCGATCAACCTCATCTACACGTCGCTGCTCGCCCTCTCCTTCGTCGAGTCGCGGCGGCACACACGGCGCATCGCCTTCGGCGGCTACGACGTGATCCTCAAGTCGCCGCTCACCCTGCCCATCACCGTGCTGATGCCCGCCTACAACGAAGCGGAGACGATCGTGGAGGCCGTCAACGCGATGCGACTGCTCGAGTACGGCGAGTTCGAGATCGTCGTCATCGACGACGGCTCCAAGGATGAAACCCTCGCGCGGCTCATCGAGGCGTTCTCGCTGACCAAGATAGAACGGCCGGTCCGCCGCACGCTCCCCTGCGCCGAGCTACGCGGCGTGTACTCGTCTCCCTCGGTGGCCAACCTCAGCGTCATCAGCAAGATGAACGGCGGCAAGGCGGACGCCCTCAACGCGGGCGTCAATATCGCCCGCTACCCGCTGTTCTGCGCCGTCGACGCCGACGCCATCCTCGAGCCGGACGCGCTGCTGAGGGTGGTCAAGCCGTTCATGGAGAGGCCCCGCGAGACCATCGCCACCAGCGGCATCGTGCGTGTCGCCAACGGCTGCGAGGTCGTCGACGGCCGCGTCGTGGAAGTGCACACGCCGCCGAACCGGCTCGCTCTCCTGCAGGTTGCCGAGTACCTGCGCGCCTTCCTCGCCAACCGCACCGGCTGGAGCCGGCTCCGGGCGCTCTTCGTCATCTCCGGCGCCTTCGGCCTGTTCAAGAAGCAGGCCGTCATCGACGCCGGCGGCTACCGCACCGACACCGTGGGCGAGGACATGGACCTCGTCCTGCGGCTTCACCGGCTGTTCCGTGACCGTCGGGAGCGGTACCGTATCGTGTTCATCCCCGATCCGGTGGTCTGGACGGAGGTCCCGGAGGAGCTCGGCCTGCTGCGCCGCCAGCGGAACCGCTGGCACCGGGGCCTGCTGGAGTGCCTGACCAGGAGCAGGAAGATGATCGGCAACCCTACCTACGGTCCGCTCGGCCTGCTCGGCCTTCCTTACAACTTCATCTTCGAGGCCATCGGGCCTCTCATCGAGGTCGCCGGCTACATCTCCCTCGTCGTGTCGATTCCGCTCGGCTACGTCAGCCTCGACTTCGTCATCATGTTCTTCCTGCTGGCCGTCGGGTACGGCGTCGTCCTCTCGATCGGCGCCGTCCTCCTCGACCAGTCGTGCGACAACCGGTACCGTTCTGGCCGCGACATCCGGCGCCTCCTCCTCTTCACCGTCCTCGAGAACTTCGGCTACCGTCAGCTCCAGGCGTTCTGGCGGGCGCGAGCGACCTTCGACTTCTTCACGAAGAAGAAGAGCTGGGGCGAGATGCGGCGCAAAGGGTTCGGCACAACCGGCTGAGCCGCGGCCCGGCGCCGGTGACGCCGGAGGGCGGGTGGGGAGACGGACGCGCCGAAAGCCCGCCGTGCTGTGGTGCGGCGCCTCAGGCCGAGCGCTTGTGGCGCGCCAGCAGCGTCCTGACCCGCGCCCGCAGCTCGCCCACGATGAACGGCTTGGTGAGGTAGTCGTCGACGCCGAGGTCGAAGCCCGTCATCACGTCCTCCTCGCTTGTCCGCGACGTGAGCATGAGGACGGGCACATCCTGCCGTCGCAACCCTTTCGCGTCGAGCTCGCGCAACACCTCGAAGCCGCTGCGCCGCGGCATCATGATGTCGAGCAGGAGCAGATCGGGCTGGCGGTCGACGTACAGATCGAGCGCCTCCTGGCCGTCGCGGGCCGCATAGATGGCGTAGCCTTCGCTCTCCAGCGCATGTCGGAGAAGGCTCAAGATGTCTGGGTTGTCCTCGGCAACGACGATGACCGGTCGTGCCGCTGCGGACGGGGTGGCTTCGTTCCTGATCTCCACTGACGTCGCGTCCTCGGTTTCCCTGCCCTGTCCCTCTGGTGCCGAAGGCGGGAATCGAACCCGCACGCCCCCGGAGGAGCAGGGGATTTTAAGTCCCCGGCGTCTACCAGTTCCGCCACTTCGGCATCGGACGAAGTATACGCCCGCGCCTCGGGGACACGGCATGAGGGCCTGGCGACCGCCGTCCGGGCGCCTACGCGCTCAGCGATCCCTTCGCAAGCGCCAAGGCCGCGCCCTCCAGCAGGTCGGCCTCACTGCACATCACGCCTGCGAGATCGAACGCGCGGCAGGCTTCGCGAGCGATCACGGCGCCGGCGACGATGACATCCTCGCGGCCCGGCTGGATGCCGGGCCGCGCACCGCGTTCGGCGCTCGTGAGCTTCGCGAACAGAGCGATGCCGGCGTCGATGTCGGCCAGGCTGAGGACGTGACCCTGAACCAGCTCGGGCCGGTAGTCCGCCAAGGCGAGCTTGTGGGCCACGAGCGTCGTGAAGGTGCCGGCCACGCCGACGGCGCCGCACACCTGGCGACGTACGTCGGCCGGCACCCCCTCGCCGATCGTCGCCGCCACGAACGCGGCCAGCTGCTCGAGTTCGGCGACCGTCGGCGGATCGTGGAAGAGGAAGCGCTCGGTGAGGCGCACCGCGCCAACGTCGAGACTGTAGACATGATCCGGGGCGCGCCCGGGCTCGCCGATCGCGAACTCGGTGCTGCCGCCGCCGATGTCGACGAGCACAAGTGGCCCGGCCGCGCTGCCGGCGAGTCCCGCCGTGCCTCCCCGGAACGCGAGCGCCGCCTCTTGCGCGCCGGTCAGCACGCGGCACGGCAGGCCGAAGTCGCGAGTGACGGATCGGAGGAACGCCGCACCGTCGGCGGCGTCGCGCAGGACGCTCGTCGCGATCAGGAGCTGGCGCCCGGGAGCGTACGCCCGGACGAGCGCCGTGTACTCCTCGAGGCAGTCGCGCGTTCGCCCGACGGCCTCCGGCCGCAGCCGCCGGCTCACGTCCACTCCCTGCCCCAGGCGAACGACGGTCGTTCGCCGGTCGGCCTGCGTGACGGCGGCCTCGTCCACGTCGGCGAGGAAGAGCCGGCACGTGTTCGTGCCCAGGTCGATGATCGCCACTCTCACTGAGTCACGGACTGGCGCCGGCGTTCACGCGCCCTCCTCCCGGGCCCAGGTCGCGCACCGCCGTTCCTCGCACCAGGGACGCGACAGCTCGGCCACGATCGCCTCGCCGGCGGCGTACCCTGGGCGGGCCAGCGCGTGGGCCACGTGGGCGTGGAGGCACTTCACGGCGGCCGGATCGGCGACGCCACCCACACCGCTCGCCAGTGACGACGCGCCGCCATCGAGCAGAATCAGGCCGTAGGCTCGTACCAAGGCTTCTCGCCGGCGGCGTGTCGCCTCCGCGGCGACGGCGAGAGAAGCGCTCAACGAGGCCGACCCCGCGATCCGCCGCGTCCAGGCGCGCACCCCGCTGGCGCTCTCGAGAGCCCCCACCGACGAGACCAGCGTCGGGCAGGTGCAGTAGTACAGGGTCGGAAACGGACGACCGCCCTCGTCCGCCGGGAGACACTCGACGACGGCCGGGAATCCGTGAGGACAGCGGGCCGCGACGACGCTCATCGAGTGCGGCTCCCGCCCGAGCTGGCTGCGAATCACGGCGAGATCGCACCCACTCACGACGGCTGTCGTTGCCCGCTCGCCGCTCATCTGGACATCAACGCAGCAGCGTGCGCCACAGATCCTCAACGCGATCGAGCACCGAGATCGAGCTCGCTGACGGCTCATCCTCCGCGCGGGCGGCGTCCTCTTCGGCGCTGCCCGGCAGGCCTTGGATGACGAAGACCTGCGTGCCGGGCTCCACCAGGGACCCGGTCTGCGCCTGCTGGGCGATGTAGCCGTCGGTCTTCAGGAGTTGCACCTCGTGCTTGAGGGCGGCGTTGTCGGCTTTCGCCGCCTCGAGCGCCGCCGTCTTCTGCTGGAAGCGATCCTGCTGGGCGAAGAACTCGCGCAGCGGTCCCAGATAGAACGACGCGGCGAGCAGGACGAGCACGAGCAGCGCCAGCCGGAATAGGCTAAGCCGCGGTCGAGGGCTCGGGCCGTCGGAAGAGCCCCTGCTGCGTGCCCGCCGGCGCGGCAGCCTCCTCGCCACTGACGTCACCTGCGCCACGCGTTCGCCCTCCCGTTCTCCGCCATCGCCGGACCACGCCGACAGTCCCTACTCATTCGTGCCGCGGCCAGCGCCTCCCTGCCCGGCAGCCGCGCCTGGGGCGACTACGTTCTGAGATTGTAGAAGGCGCCCATACCCGGATAGTGGGCGACCTCGCCGAGCATCTGCTCGATGCGCAGGAGCTGGTTGTACTTCGCCACGCGGTCACTGCGCGCCGGAGCGCCGCTCTTGATCTGCCCTGCATTCGTGGCCACCGCCAAATCGGCGAGCGTCGTGTCCTCCGTCTCGCCGGAGCGATGAGAGACTACCGCCGTCCAGCCGGCACGTTTGGCCATCTCGATGCAGTCGAGCGTCTCGCTCAGCGTTCCGATCTGGTTGAGCTTGATGAGGACCGAGTTGGCGCTGCCCATGGCGATACCTCGGGCGAGACGCTCGGTGTTGGTGACAAACAGGTCGTCACCGACGATCTGCACCCGGTCGCCGAGCATCTCGGTCATCAGCCTGAAGCCGTCCCAGTCGTCTTCGGCCAGGCCGTCTTCTATGCTGATGATGGGGTACTTGTCCACCAGGCCGGCGTAGTAGGCGACCATGTCCTCCGACGATAGCGTGCGACCCTCTCCGGCGAGCACGTATCTGCCCTCGGCGAAGAAGCTGGAGGCGGCGGGGTCGAGAGCAAGACGAACGTCGGCGCCGGGCTCGTAGCCGGCGGCGTCGATGGCCGCCATGATCACCTGGATGGCCTCCTCGTTGGAAGAGAGGTTGGGTGCGAACCCGCCTTCGTCGCCGACGGCGGTGCTCAGGCCCCGCTGCTTCAGCACGCCTTTGAGGCCGTGGTACACCTCGGCGCAGACGCGCAGCGCCTCCTCGAAGCTCCCGGCGCCGACCGGCATGATCATGAACTCCTGCAGGTCGACGTTGTTGTCGGCGTGCTTGCCGCCGTTCATGATATTCATCATTGGGACAGGGAGCTGATGGGCGTTGCAACCGCCGATGTACTGGTACAGCGGCAGCTCGAGCGCGGCGGCGGCGGCGTAGGCCGTCGCCAGCGACACGCCGAGGATGGCGTTTGCGCCCAGGTTGGCCTTGTTGGGAGTGCCGTCGAGCTCGATGAGCATGCGGTCGACCAGGCGCTGGTCGGTGGCGTCGAGGCCCATCATCTCTTCGGCGATCACGCTGTTCACGTTGTCGACGGCCTTGCGCACGCCCTTGCCGCAATACTCCCCGCCCTCGTCACGAAGCTCGACCGCCTCGTACTCGCCGGTCGACGCGCCGGAAGGAACGGCGGCGCGTCCCACGGTGCCCGACTCCAGTTCGACCTCGACCTCGACCGTCGGGTTGCCTCGCGAGTCGAGGATCTGCCTGGCCGTGACGTCGATGATGGTGGTCATGCTGGTCTCCCCCTCCAGTTCACTGCCTGTCTGCGGCTGCAGCCGTCTCCCCGCGCTTGGCCCGCTGGTAGTACGCCTCCTGCCGAGCCAAGTCTAGCGCAGACCACTCCAGGCCCTCGGCGGCAGCGAGGTCCGCGGCCGCGCAGACGCGCCGCTCGAACCGTCGGGACGTCTCGCGCAAGGCCAGCTCCGGGTCCACGTGCAAGAGGCGCGCCACGTTGACCGTGGCGAACAGCAGATCGCCGACCTCATGCACGACGCGCGGGTCGCGCCGATCCGGATCGGCGCCGCCGGACGCATCCAGCGCCGCCTCGGCAAACAGCTCGGCGAGCTCGTCGTGCTCCTCCGCGATCTTGTGGAAACCCTCGCTCGCCGTGGGCCAGTCGAAGCCGACGGAGGCGGCCCGTTGCTGAAGCTTCCGGGCGTGCAGGAGAGCCGGCGCGGCCCGCGGCACATCGTGGAAGATGCCGCGGCGACCCTCCTGCTCCACCTTGATGCGCTCCCAACGGCCCTTGACTTCTGCCGCCGTCTCGGCGACGGCGTCGGCGAAGATGTGCGGGTGCCGGCGAATGAGCTTGGTCTCGATCTCGTGAGCCACGAGACCGAGCTCGCCGGCGTGCTGCTCGTCGAGCATCAAGGCGAGCAGCACGACCTGCAGCAGCAGGTCGCCGAGCTCGCCGCGCTCCGCCGCCAGGTCGCCGTCGGCGATCGCATCGGCGAGCTCGTACACCTCCTCGACGGTATAGGCGATGATGTCGCGGGGCGTCTGTTCGCGGTCCCAGGGGCACGCGACGCGCAGGACGTCGACGATGCGCTTGAGCGACACAAGCTCCTGCCCCAAGAGAGCGTCGTCGAACGCGGCACCGGCCGGCACGGTGGCCGTCTCCCGACCCGCTCGAAGCGAACGTGCGAGTTGTGGACCCCGGCTGCCGGCGACGACGATCTGGCCGTCGGTCCCGTCGGCGCGACCGACGAGCGCCTCGGGGTCGCTGCCGGTGTCGTCGAAGTGAATGAGCTCCCCGCCGCCGCGCTCGACCGCTTCCCGGATGAGGCCGTCGAGCTCCGTGGAGAGCCCCGCGGGAACAAAGACGGTGCCGCCGCCGGCCAGGGCCCGCAAGGAGTCTGCGGGCGCCAGGCCGGCGGCGGCACCGATGAAGACGAGCGTCAGGCTCATCGCGAGCCCCGGCTACTGTGCGACGTTAGGTGCTGCTCTCCGGCGACGGCGTCGGCGAGGCGGCGGGGCTTTCCGGCGCCGGCGCGGGGCTGGGCGTCGCGGTGAGCTCCTTCGGGTTGAAGCCGACGGCGTAGATCACCGCCGCTGCGGCCGTCGCCTCGTCCAGCCACTTCTGCCAGGCCTCGGCCTCGCGCTGCAGCTTGAGCTGCTGCTCGATGCCGGACTTGGCCTCCTCGAACGAGGTGGTGCTGCCCTCGGCCTTCTTCGTCACTTCGATGACGTGGTAGCCGAACTGCGTCTTGACCGGATTGGAGATCACACCGACCTTGAGCTTGAAAGCCGCGTCGTCGAACTCCTTCACGAAGCTGCCCTTGGGACGCGCCCCGAGGTTGCCGCCGTTGTTCTTCGATCCCGGATCGGTCGAGTACTTCTTGGCGACCTTCTTCCAGTTGGCGTCGCTCGAGTCCGCCTCGAGGAGCGCCTGGACCTTCTCCGCCTCGGCCTTGGTCTTCACCAGGATGTGACGGGCCGTGACGGTCTCGGGCACGATGAACTGGCTCTCGTTGTCGGGGTTCTCGAAGTACGCCTTGACGTCGGCCTCGGAGACCGTGATGTTCTCGCCGATCTTCGCGCGCACCTCGTCCTGCAGCATCTGGGTCGCGAGCTGCCGGCGAAGGACTTCCTCGGTCATGCCGTAGCCCTCGAGCAGCTTGTCGTACTTCTTCTGGCCGCCGACCTGCTTGATCGTCGAGGCGATGCGTGTGTCGATCTCCTCGGTCGTGACCTCGACGCCGAGCTCCTCGGCCTTCTGCTTGATGATCTGGGCCTGCACGAGGTACGTGACGATGTTGGCCTTGAGCGTGTCGTACTCAGCCGTGCCCTCAGCCGGGAAGTCCGCCTTCTGCGCCGCGTAGGCCGCCTTGGCATCCGCCAGAACCTGGTCGAACTGCGCTTGAGTGACGGTTCCGTCGCCGATCGCGGCGATGCTTCCCGCAGGGACCTTCTCCTCGCCGCACGCGGCCAGCACAACAGCAGATGCGAGCGCGAGCAGCAGCACGGCAGCGACAATGACTCTCTTCATAGATGATCTCTCCCGGGAGTAGAGGACCGGTCGCGGGACACGCCGGCGTCGATTATAGCATCGAGGATTCCCTCGACCCACCTGAGCAGATCCTCCTCGGCGCCGTCCCGATGGACGTTGAGGGCACGCTGCTGCTTGAAGTACGCGGCGCGCGGCTGGAAGGTTCGCAGACGTGAGGCCGTCTCATCGTCGAGGTCCAGGCCCTCGACGTGCAGCCGGCTGCCCCGATACGTGATTGCGCCGGCCCCGAGCTCCGTCGCCTTGAGCTTGATCGCCTGCAGGGAGAGCAGGCTTTCGACCGGATCGGGAGGCGGGCCGAAGCGATCGGCGAGTTCGGCGCGCACGTCGCCGAGCTCGCCGAGACCGGCGGCCCTGGCGATGCGCCGGTGGACGTCGATCTTGGTCGCCTCGTAGGCGATGTACTCCGGCGGGATGTAGGCCGTCACCGGCAGCTCCACGCGGACCGGCGCGACCGCCGCAGCCTCCTCGCCCTGCATCTCGTGAACGGCATCGTCCAGCATCTGGGCGTACATCTCGAAGCCTACGGCCGCCACGTGCCCGGACTGCTCGTCACCCAGCAGGTTGCCGGCCCCGCGGATCTCGAGGTCAGCCATGGCGATGCGGAACCCCGCGCCCAGCTCCGTGTGGTCGCTGAGGGTCGTCAGTCGAGCCGCCGCTTCGCTCGTCAGCATCTCCTCGCTCGGGTACAGGAGGTACGCGTAGGCGTGGGCCTCGCTGCGCCCGATACGGCCGCGGATCTGATAGAGCTGCGCCAGGCCGAGGAGATCGGCACGATCGGCGATGAGCGTGTTGGCGGTGGGGATGTCGATGCCGCTCTCGATGATCGCCGTGGTGACGAGCAGGTCGGCCTCGCCGGCCAGAAAGCCGAGCATGACCTTCTCGAGCTCGCGCTCGGGCATCTGCCCGTGAGCGACGAGCACGCGCGCCCGCGGCACGAGATCCCGAACGTGCTCGGCCGCCTGGGTGATCGTCTCCACCCGGTTGTGCAGGAAGAAGGCCTGCCCGCCGCGGGCGATCTCCTTCTCGATCGCGACCCGCACCAGGTCGTCGCGGTACTCGCCGATGTAGGTGCGGATCTCGTGACGTCCGCGCGGCGGCGTCTCGATTACCGAGATGTCGCGGATGCCCGTCAGCGACATCTGCAGTGTTCGCGGAATCGGCGTCGCCGAGAGACTGAGGACGTCGACCTGGAGCTTGAGGTTGCGCAGCAGCTCCTTCTGACGAACGCCGAACCGCTGCTCCTCGTCGACGACCACGAGCCCCAGGTCCTTCGGCCGCACGTCCGTGCTGAGCAGCCGGTGCGTGCCGATGAGGACGTCCAGGCCGCCGGCCGCGAACTCGGCCAGAATGCGGCGCTGCTCGGCGGCCGTGCGGAACCGGGACACCATCTCCACCTTGACGGGCAGGTCAGCGTAGCGCTCCCTGAAGGTCATCAGATGCTGCTCCGCAAGGATCGTGGTGGGCACGAGGACGAGCGTCTGCCTGCCCGCCTCCGCCGCCTTGAAGGCGGCCCGCAGGGCGACCTCCGTCTTGCCGTACCCCACGTCGCCGCAGATGAGGCGGTCCATCGGATGCGAGGTCTCCATGTCGTTCTTGACCTCGTCGATCGCCTCCGCCTGATCCTCCGTCTCCTCGAACGGGAAGGCGTCTTCGAGCCGGCGTATGAGATCGCCGTCCGGCGGAAAGGCGTAGCCGGGGACGGCCTGACGCGTCGCGTAGAGCTGCAGAAGCTCGCCGGCCATCTCGACCACGGCGCGACGGGCGCGGGTCTTGACCGTCTGCCAGTGAGACCCGCCCAGCCTGTCGAGCGCGGGCGCCGCGGCCGACGAGCCGATGTAGCGACTCACCTTGCCGATCTGGTCGTGCGGCACAAAGACGCGGTCGTCGCCCTTGAACTGCAACAGCAGGTAGTCGCGCGTAATGCCCGCCACGGTGCGCGTCTCGATGCCGCTGAAGCGGGCCACGCCGTGATCCTCGTGCACCACGTAGTCGTCGGGGCGCACGTCGAAGAAGCTCGCCAGCCGCGTCCCGCCGACGAAGCGCCGCTCCCTCGGCGCGCCGCGCAGCAGAGCGCGCTCACTCACGACGGCCAGTTTGAGATCGGCCGCGATGAACCCGTCGCGCAACGGAGCCGCGAGGAAGTAGAGGCCCGCGGCGGCTTCGCCGCCGCGGGCCAGCTGCTCACGCGTCACAACCTCGGCGGAGATGGTGCGCAGGCGGTATGTCGCGCGCTCGGCCTCGCCCTCGTGACGGAACACGACGAAGACGCGATAGCCGTCGCGCACCATGCGGATCAGGTCCCGCTCGGCGCCGGAGATGTCGCGGGCCGCGAACTGGGGACGGGAGGCGCTGAGCTGGACAGGCTGGTCGCGCTGCACGACGTCGATCTGCAGCGCGTCCGCCAGCGCCGCCCTCACCTCGACGAGAGGTACGTACCAGCGGCCTTCGGCTTCCCTCCCTCCGGCCGCGCCGCGGGCCTCAGCGGCGAACTCGGCGAGCGCCCGGTACGTTTCGTCAGGGTTGAGAACGGCCGTGCGCCAGCCGGTGTTCGCCACCCGCTCGCCAACCGACGTGAAGCGGGCGGCAAGAGAGCCGAGAGCCCTCACGGCGGCCCTCCGGTACAGCTCGTCGGGCAGCCCCTCCCTGCCCTCGCGCTCCCACGCGGCGATCACCTGGTGCAGACCGGCTTGATAGTCGGGCAGCGATGAGTCGGACTCGAACGACGCGTAGGCGACGGCCTCGTCCACCGCTCCGGTGCTGCGCTGCGAGTAGACCGAGAAAGTCCGCAGGGACTCGATCTCATCGCCCCAGAAGTCGATGCGCAGCGGGTCACCCAGCGCCGGGTAGAGGTCCACGAGACCGCCGCGCACAGCGAACTCGCCGCGACCGCGCACCTGTTCGACGCGCTCGTACCCCAGCGAGGCCAGCCGCTGCACCACGGTGTCGAGCGACAGCTCGTCGCCGGCGGCCATCGTCAGCGGCCGCGGCTGCAACTCCAGCGGCAGGAAGCGCTCCAGCAGCGCGACAGCTTCGGCGACAACGACGCCTCCACCGGCCAACGCGGTGAGCGCCTCCTGGCGCTCACCGACGACGTGCGGGGCCGGAGCGACGTCGGCGCCGTACGGGACGCCGCGCGCCGGCAGGACCGGCACGTCACGCTCCAGATACAGTGAGAGGTCGGCGGCGAGCCGCGTGGCGGCCTCGCCGTCGGGAGCGACGATGAGCCAGCCTGGAGCTTCGAGAGAGGAGAGTGCGCCGGCCAGCACGTAGGGCGCGTAGTAGCTGGGCGCGTACGCGGCGGCTCCGCGACGCAGTCGCGGCAGCGCCGCCTCAAACGCCGGATTGTGCAACAGGTAGTTTCTGAACACGCTCGTCTCTCGTCCCGTATGGAGTCGGCCGCGCCCGGGGCACGCCGAAAGCCCCGCTCACCGGCGGCGGCGGGGCAGCGCAGCAGATTGTATCCGACGCGGGCCGGGGCCGTTCCGGCGGGAGACGGCCGGGTCAGCGGATCGTGAGCAGGGCGGTGGCCGGATCGGCCTGCCTGTTGCCGGCGACGTCCCAGGCCTGCGCTTCGATCCGGTACGAGCCCCTGGGCATCGTCGCCGTGAAGCGCCACGTGCGCCGCTGGCCCGGAACGAAGGCGGGAACTCGCCTCGTTCTTACCGTCCGCCCGTCCATCGTCCGCACCACGATTCTGACCGCCACGCTGCCGCTGGAGAACGGCGAATCGGTGACGGTGAACGCCACCGCCGCCGTATCGCCGTAGGCAACCGCAAGGTCGCCCAGCCTGGTCATGGGCGCCCTCGTGTCGAGCGTGCCCCGGCTGTCGACGAAGGCTTTGAGACAGACGTTCGACTGAGAGAAGCCGCTCATCGTCGTCAGATCGGTCCAGGCGACGCCGTCGGCGCTCACGAACGACTGGCCGCGGGCGGCCGACGGAGCCGTGAGCTTCGACGGGGACTCGACGGCGATCGGGCGCTTCGACCCCGGAGCGGTGAGACGAACCGCAACCGTGAACCGATCTCCCACGGCGACCGGGAAGACCCGGCTGAGCCGCACCGTGCGATAGCCACCCACCGCCAGCGAGCCGGCGGCCGCCACAGGCGCCGCGGCCAGCCCTTCGACGGTCCCCGCCACCCGTACCTCGTAAGCGCAGCCGGGCGACGGTGCATAGAAGGACACGGCCTGCACGGCGCCGGCGCCGGCGCACCGGAAGCGGTTGGCAAACCACGCCGTGTCGTCCGCGAAGCCGAGCGAAGTCGTCCAGGCAAGCGGATCGTGCTGGTACACAGCGTCATAGTTGAGGGCGCTCTCGGTCCCGCTCACGACCGCCAGCTCGCTGCCGAAACTGGCGTCATGGTAGGACACCCAGAAGTAGCCATCCAGGCCCCACTGCGGCCCCCAGCTGTTCCTGACGAGGAAGGCGCCGTCGCCGGGAGGCGTCTCCGCGAAGCTCGCCGCCGGGTAACGATCATCCCACCCGACAATGCTGACGTAGTGAGTGGGCGGCAGCACGCCGGGCCCCGGGTGGTAGTACGACTTGGTGCTCTGCTCCATCGCTGAGTTGTGGTAGTACATCGCCGCGGCGACGGCGCCATGCTCCACGGTCGCCCACTTGATGGCGTCGTGGTCTCCCGGCCCGCTGCGCGGCGGCAGGAACAGCACGTTCTGCACGTGTCTGACGGCACGCAGCCCGTCCGGGGATCCACCCGGACGGGGATACGGATCGTCACGTTCCCAGACGGGCCCTTCCCAGCGCGCAAAGTAGGCCGTGGAGATGCGACTTGAGGCACGACCCTCGAAGTCGAGACGCGACTCCTGGAAGTTCGCCAGATGGTTCTCAGAGAAGTCGAGCCTGCTCTGCGGCAGCAGGCAAGACTCGAGCGATCCGATCGCGGCCATCACCCAGCACGTCGAGTAGCCGGCCTGGTCGCGAACGGCGGTGACGCGACCGAGGTCGCGCAGGTCGTAGGCAACGGGATACGCGCGGCTCTCCCAAGGCGCGGCGGCCAGCGCGGCAGAGGCGGCCGTCAGGGTCACGAACAGCGCGGCGAGAGCCGCCGGGAGCAGGCGGAGGAGCAGCCGCGACCCACTCACGAACTGGCCAGCCGTCCGGTTCATCGTCCGCTCTTCATGGCGTACACTTGGGGGACATGACGCCCCCCTCGAGACAAGCGCCCCCACAGCATCGGAGCTGGCGCCGGGGTCACCTGCTCCTCCTCATCCTCGCCTCCGCCGTTCTTGCCGTCCTGTGGGCGCCCGCGGCCGGCGCCGACATCCCGACCCGGGTGAGCGCCGCGCTCGCCGAAGGCGGCGTCTCCGCGTCAGCCACCGGGGTCTACGTGTGGGACCTCGACACGGCGCGACCAGTCTACTCGTGGAACGCCGATGTGCAGTTCACTCCAGCCTCGAACATGAAGCTTGCCACGACGGCCGCCGCGCTCACCACGTGGGGCGCCGAGCACCGCTTCACGACCGAGCTGCTCATTGCCGACGTACGGATCGTCGACGGCGTCCTGCCCGGCGACCTCTACCTTCGCGGCGCCGGCGACCCGAGCCTCTCCACCAGCGCCTACCAGGCAGAGACGTTCGGATTCGCAACCGCGTCCCTCGATGCCTTCGTGCGCAGTATACGCGCCCTCGGCGTGCGCGCGATCACGGGACGCGTGGTCGGAGACGAGACGAGGTTCGACGGTGAGCGCACCGTCTCGTCCTGGAAGTCGGGGCTCGAGGCGTTCTGCGGCCCCCTCTCCGCCCTCACCGCCAACGAGGGTCTCCGCAAGGACAAGCGCGTCGACGAGCCGGCGGTGTACGCCGCGGAGCTCCTCACCAGGGCCCTGCGCAAGGCCGGCGTCGACGTCCGGGGCACGGCGGGCAGCGGTCGGGCGCCGGACGACGCGACACTGCTGCAGCGCCAGTCCTCGGCTCCTCTGGGGACGCTCCTGCAGCGCATGAACAAGCACAGCGACAATCTGTTTGCGGAGACGTTCCTGAAGGGCCTCGGCAAGGATGTCCTCGGCATCGGATCGACGGCGACGGGCGTGCTCGTCTCGGACGGAGCCCTCGCTGCCGTGGACATCCCCGCGAGCACCCACGTCGTCCTGGACGGCTCCGGCCTCAGCTACGGCGATCGCCTGACCCCGCACGGCATCGTCCGGCTCCTTGGCGCGCTCTACCAGCGTCCCGACTTCGAGGTGTTCTACCGGTCACTGGCCGTCGCCGGCGAGGACGGCACCCTTGAGGAGCGCATGCGCGACACGGCCGCCGCCGGCAACGCCCGGGCCAAGACGGGGACGCTCAACATCGCCACCAGTCTCTCGGGGTACGTGACCAGCGCCGACGATCATCTGGTTGCCTTCTCGATCCTGATCACGGGCGACCCTGTCGACTGGGTGCGCGCCAACAAGGCCCAGGATCAAATCGTGGCGGCCCTGGCAGAGACGCGCCTCGGCGGTGAGGCGATCACCAGTGTCGTCCCCAGCCTGCGGCAGCGCCCCGCCTCATGTGTCGAGCCGGTTCACACGACCGGCAGCGCCCTCCAGCCCGTCGTCCAGCCATAGCTCGACCGCGTCGGCGGCCGCCGCCACGAGGGCGTCGACGTCGGCGCGCGGCTCGGCGAACGGCGCCAGGACGTAGTCGGCCACGACATCCGGGTCGTAGCTCGCCGGCCGGCTGACGCCCACCCGCAGGCGGCAGTAGCCGGCGCCGATGAGCCCGGTCACGCTCTTGAGACCGTTGTGACCGCCGCTGCCGCCGCCGGCCATGAGCCGCAGGCGGCCGAACGGCAGGTCGATGTGGTCGTGCACGACCAAGACCTGGTCGAGCGGCAGGCGGCAGCTGCGGAGCGCGGCGGCGACGCTGCGCCCGCTCTCGTTCATGAAGGTCGTCGGCTGCAGCAGCATGACGCCTCGGCCGCCCATCGTCCCGACGGCGAAGCGCCCGTCGAATCCCCGCTTCGCCTTGGGGAAGCCGTGCCGGCGCGCCAACTCCTCGACGACCCGATAGCCGACATTATGGCGCATCCCTTCGTACGTCGGCCCGGGATTCCCCAGGCCGACGACGATGTGATCCACAGATTGGGCCGGCGCGCCGGATGCCATGATCCTGCCGCGTCAGGAGGACGTCGAGCGCCTCAGGCGCCGGCCTCCTCACCGACGACCTCCGGCTCGGCGGCCTCGGTCACCTCGACCTCTTCCTCGGCCTTGCGCGGCGCCAGCACCGAGCAGAGCACCTGGTTGGGATCGCCGAGCACGACGATTGCGTCGGGCACCTGGAGGTCCGCGACTCTGCCCGTTTCGTTGATGTCGAGGTCGGTGACGTCGAGGACCAGGTGCTCGGGGATGTCGGTGACGCGACCCTTGACCGTGACCTCGCGCAGGGACTCGTCGAGCACGCCGCCGGCCTTGACGCCCTTGGACTCGCCCTCGAAGCGCACGGTGACGACGCTCTCGATCGTCTCGTCGAGCCTGATTTCCTGGAGGTCGATGTGAACGGCCGTGGACCTCGTCGGGTGCAGCTCGACCTCCTTGATGATGGCCCGGCGTTTGCCCCGCTTGCCATCGATGGTGATCTCGAGCACGGCGTGCAGGCCGGCGCTTGTCGAGATCGCCTCGCGCATGACGTGCGGCTCGACCGCGATCGGCGTCGCCGCCTTACCGTGACCATATATGACGCCGGGGATGAGGCCCGCCTTGCGCAGGCGCCTCGCGGCGCGGCTGCCGGTGGCGTCGCGCGACTGTACGACGATGCTGACGTTGTCCATGGTTTCTCCTGCTAGAACAGCTGGTTCTCGCCGGCGAACAGGTCGCTCACCGACTCGTCGTCGAAGACGTTCTTGATCGTATTGGCCAGGATATCGGCCACCGACAGGATCTTGATCTTCTGGTCGTTCGGGGCGAGGTCGATCCGCAGCGTGTCCGTGACGACGACCTCCTTGACCGGCGACTCGCGGATGCGATCGCGCGCCGGGCCGCTGAACACGCCGTGCGTGGCGCACGCGTAGACCTCGTGCGCGCCGTTGGCGAACAGCGTCTCGACGGCGCCGACAATGGAGCCTGCCGTGTCGATCATGTCATCGACGAGGATCGCGACCTTCTCGCTGACGTCGCCGATGAAGTGCATCGTCTCGGCGCGATTGTGGTCCGGGCGCATCTTGGTGAGCACGGCGAGATCGCCGCCGATGCGCGCAGCGAACCGCTTGGCGAGCTTGACGCCGCCGGCGTCGGCGGACACCGCGACCAGCGGGACGCCGCCGAACTCCTTGAAGCGGAAGTAGTCGGCCAGCATCGGCGTGGCCGTCATGTGATCGACCGGGATCTGGAAGAAGCCCTGCACCTGCCCCTGGTGGAGATCCATCGCCAGCACACGGTCGACGCCGCTGGCTTCGAGCAACGTCGCCATGAGACGAGCGGAGATGGGCTCGCGGGCCGCGCTCTTCTTGTCTTGGCGGGAGTACGGGAAGTACGGCACGACGGCAGTGACCCGGCGAGCCGAGGCGAGCTTGGCCGCCTGGATCATGAGCAGCAGCTCAACGACGTCGTCATTGAGGTTGATCGACGGCGACTGGACGATGAAGACGTCGGCGCCGCGGATGCTCTCGGCGTAGCGGCAGTAGATCTCGCCGTTGGCGAACGTCTTGAGCAGGACGCCGCCGAGTGTGATGCCGAGCTTCTCCGCGATCCTCGCCGCGAGGGCCGGGTTGCTGCGCCCCGCGACGACCATGAGCCGCTTGTGCGGCGTGGCCACGCGATAGGACAGGTCGGTCAACAGTTCCCTTTCGTCTAGGCGGCGTGCCGACAGATGATTGTATCAAACAGGCAGCATGAGTCCTGCGCGGCTACTCGTCACCGCGTTCGTCGCTCTCGTGCTGGCTCCGGGCCGCGCGACGCTCCGCGTACCCCTCGATGTTCTGCTGTCGGCTGCGCGCGACGCCCAGCCCTCCCGGTGGCACGTCCTGGGTGATCACCGAGCCGGCCGCGGTGAAAGCGCCGTCACCCACGGTGACCGGCGCCACCATCGTCGTATCGCTGCCGGTGCGGACGTTGTCGCCGATGGTCGTCGCGTGCTTCTCATAGCCGTCGTAGTTGGCCGTGATGTTGCCGGCGCCGATATTGGTACCGCGGCCGACAATGGCGTCGCCGACGTAGCTGAGGTGCGGCACCTTGCTGCCCTCGCCGATGCGGCTGTTCTTGATCTCGACGAAGGTGCCGGCCTTGGCTCCCTCGGAGAGGACGGTGTTGGGCCGGATGTAGGCGAACGGCCCCACCGCGCAGCGTGAACCGATCACGCACTCGCAGAGGTGCGAGCTCACCACCCGCGCGTGATCGCCGACGAACGCGTCGCGAAGGAACGAGCCTGGGCCAATCTCGCTGCCGGCGCCCACGGTCGTGCGGCCCAGGAGGTGAGTGTTCGCCCGAATGAACGTGTCGCGCCCAACCTCCACGCCCCAGTCCACGTAGGTGGTCCCGGGGTCCTCGACGGTCACGCCCTGGAGCATAAGGCGCTCCACCAGACGATACCGCATGGCCGCATTGACGATTGCGAGCTCGATGCGCGAGTTAACCCCCATGCACATCTCCTCGTCCTCGCTCTCGTAGGAGGCCACCGTGAGACCGTTGTCAAGGAACTGATGGATGACGTCCGTCAGGTAGAGCTCGCCCTGAGCGTTATCGCCGTGCAGGCGCGCTAGCGCGGGCCGCAGGGCGGCGCTCGCGAAGACGTAGAGGCCGACGTTGATCTCGTCGATCTCGAGCTGATCGTCGGCGGCGTCCTTGAACTCGACGATGCAGACCATCCCGCCATCCTGATCGCGGACGATGCGCCCGTAGTGAGCGGGGTCCTCGAGTCGCGCCGTCGTCAGCGTCGCTGTCGCCTGGCTCTCCAGGTGCCGCTGCAGCAGTTGCGCCACGAACTGGTCGTGAACCAAGGGCACGTCGCCGTAGAGCACCATGACGTCCCCGTCGAACCCTTGCAGCGCCTCGAGCCCGGAGCGTACGGCGTCACCGGTGCCCAGGCGCTCCTGCTGCACCGCCCGCTCGCAGCCGACGGGCAGCATGGCGGCGATCTCCTCCTGGTCTGGGCCGGTGACGACGACAAGGCGCTCCGGGGAGAGCGTCAGGGCGGCGTCGATGACGTAGGCGAGCATCGGCCGGCCGCAGACTTCGTGCAGCACCTTGGGGACGTCGGACTTCATGCGCGTGCCGAGGCCGGCCGCCAGGACGACGACGGCCAGCGGCGGACGGCTGCTGGGATGCTTGCTCATTGTGCTCACCTTGCCGGAGATGATCGGGTGATACTGCTGGCTGGGGCGGGAGGATTCGAACCTCCGAATGCCGGGACCAAAACCCGGTGCCTTACCGCTTGGCGACGCCCCAACGCCCGCGGACGGACACGGCGCGGTGGCCCCGCCCGGCCGCCACCAGGCGGCAGCGTATTGTATCACTGCCCCCGGCGATGCCCACGGTCGCCCGGTGCGATGCCGCTCACGCCCAGTGGCTGGAGGTCGGTGACGTGCCAGGCGCGGGCGGGCGCCAGCGCTGCCCGCGCCCGGCTCGCGCTCTCAGCGTCGGCGAAGAGACCGAAGGTCGCCGCGCCGCTTCCGGTCATTCCTGCGGCAAGAGCGCCCTCGGCGCGCAGCCGATCGCGCAGCGCGCCGACCTCCGGCCGGCGTGCGACGACACAGTCCTCGAGATCGTTGGCGACGAGACCGGCGATCGCTGCGACAGTCCGCGCGGACTGGACGCGGCGCGAGAGCTCTCGCACCCGGGGGACGAACGCCGCAAGATCCGCGGCCCCGTCCGCGTCGTGCCAGGCGTACACCTCCCCGGTCGCCAGCGCACCATCGGGGACGGCGACGACCAGGTGCAGCTCGGGCAGATCGACCGGCCTGAGCACCTGACCACGGCCGGTCGCGAACTGCGGGCCCGGCCAAAGGAAGAAGGGCACGTCAGAACCCACCGCAGCGGCGGCCGACAGGCGCACCCGGGGCTCCAGATCGAGATCGAAGAGGCGCTCGAGGGCGACCAGCGTGGCCGCCGCGTCCGAACTGCCGCCGCCCAGCCCGGCGCCGGCGGGGATGTGCTTCGCGATCGTCACATGCACGTCGAAGGGCCGGTCGAGACGCGCCTCGAGTTCGCGCACCATGCGCGCCGCGAGGTTCATCTCGCCCGGCGCGACCTCGCACTCGACGATGAGCCCGCGGCACGGGGATCGCCGCACGCTCACCCTGTCGGCCAAGGTCACGGGCAGCATCAGAGACGCGATCTCGTGGAACCCGTCCGGCCGCACCGGCCCGACGAGCAACGCCAGGTTGAGTTTGGCCGGCGCGACGACCTCCACAGCCGCCCCGGCGCCATTGTCACTGATCATACGCGCTGCTCCTTCCCAAGACCGGCGTCATCTAACGAGCGGCCACTCGTCATCGGGCCAGCCAGCCGAGCTCGCGAGCGAAGGCGACCCACCGCGCCGGCGAGAGCTCCTCGGGACGAGCGGCCTGCGACGCACCCAGGCGCTCGAGCGCCGCGCGCACGCCCTCTCGCGACAGCGTGACCGGCTGGCTCCCGGGAGGCATGCCGGGCAGGGGGGCGCCGACCCCGCGCCGGGCGCCCGCCAGCGTGTTGGCCAGGACTTTGCGCCGCTGGCCGAAGGCGAGGCGCACGAGATTCTCCACGGCAGCGTACTCCTCGCCCGAGAGCCAAACGCCCTCCTCGCACGACCCACGCCGGTGGAACGTCACGAAGCTCGACTCGACCCTCGGCCGTGGCCTGAACGCCGCCGCGGGCACGGGCCGCACCTTGTCCAGCTGGCAAGCGATCTGCACGAGGACGGACACCGCCGCGTAGGCCTTGGTCGACGGTTCCGCGAAGAGGCGCTCGCCGAGCTCGCGCTGGACCATCACGCCCCAGTTCGTCACGCCCGGAAGCTGCCCGATCGTCGTCATGATGAGTGGGATGGCAATGCTGTAGGCGAGATTGGCCACCACCACGGTCGGAGCCGGGTCGAGGGAGGCGAGATCGCACTTCAGGGCGTCCCCGGGGTGGACGCGGAGGTTGGAGTACTCGGCGGCGAGCCGCTCGAGCCGCGGGACAAAGCGGTGATCGATCTCGAACGCGTGGACGACCCGCGCCCCCCGCAGCAGCGGCCGAGTGAGCTGGCCGTCGGCCGCACCGACCTCCAGTACGACGTCGTCGGCTCGCACGGCGGCCTGCTCGACGATCGCCCGCAGGATGTTCACATCGACCAGGTGGTTCTGGCCGTAACGGTGGAGCGGGCGAGGCCGCGGGGGGCGGCTGCGGTCGCCCGCGGCCCAGGGCGACCGTCTCCCGCCCCCCTCGACGGGTTCTCCCGGGCGGCCGTGACCCCCGAACGTCGCGCTCACGCCAATCCCGCCAGGCTGAAGACGCGCCTGGCGTTGGCCGTCGTCGCCGCAGCCACGTCTTCGACGGCGCAGCCTCGCGCGGCCGCGACCGCCGCGGCCGTGAGCGCGACCAGACCCGGGACGTTCTCCTCACCGCGGTGAGGGACCGGCGCGAGGTAGGGCGCGTCGGTCTCCACGAGGAGGCGGTCCTCGCGGACGCGCCCGGCCGCCGTACGCAGAGCCGTCGCGCTCTTGTACGTGACGTTCCCCGCGAAGCTGGCGTAGTAGCCGCGCTCGTTGCACTCGTCGACGTGGTCGGTGAGGGAGAAGCAGTGCATGATCACGGGCAGGCCGCCGGCGTGGTCGGCGAGCAGCGCCATCGCCTCGTCGCCGGCGTCGCGAACGTGCACGACGAGCGGCAGGCAGGCCCGCCGGGCCAGCTCGATCTGCCCAAGGAAGGCGCGTCGCTGGGCGTCGCGCGGCGCCAGGTCGCGGTAGTAGTCCAGACCGCACTCGCCGATCGCTACCACCTTCGGCCGGCGCGCCAGCTCCGCCAGCTCGCGGCGCACGTCCTCGCCCCATGCCTCGGCATCGTGCGGGTGCAGGCCGACGGTCGCGGAGACGCCAGGGTACCGCGCCGCAAGATCGATCGCGCCACGCGAGGTCATGACATCGATGCCGATGGTCACGATTGATTCGATCCCCGCGGCGCGCGCGCCGGCGACGGCGGCATCGGCGTCGGCGAGCATCTCCAGGTGGCAGTGCGAATCGACGAGCTTCAGACGTCCGCCTCGATGCGCGGGAAGAGCGGCGGCGCGGCCTCGACCGCGGCCGGAGAGAGACCGCCCCACGCCGCGTGTATGAGCAGCAGGTCGCCGGCGGCGTGCCGCTGACCCAGCCGTCGGAGGATCTCCGTGGATGTCCCGGGCACCACAGGGTAGACCGCGAGCGCCACCAGTCGCAGTCCGGCCGCCAGGCCGTGCAGGACGGCATCGAGCCGGTCCGCCTGGCCCGCGCCCTTGGCGAGCTTCCAGGGCGCCTCCTCTTCGACCAGCCTGTTGAGGCGGCGCACGTACTCCCAGATGCGCTCCACGGCGGCCGTGACCTCCACGGCGTCGAAGTGGGCGCCCGCGGCGCGCACCATCGCCTCACCCTCCGCCGCCACCTCGCCCAGCAGGTCGCCATCCGGCGCCGCCGGGATGCGCCCACCGCGGTACTTGCCGATCATGCTCACGCTGCGACTCACCAGATTGCCGAGTTCGTTGGCGAGCTCGTTGTTGTAGCGGTTCTCGAACCCCTCGAGTGAGATGACACCATCCTGGCCGAACGTCACCTCGCGCAAGAGGTAGTAGCGCAATGGGTCGATACCGTAGCGCTCCATCACGGTGAACGGATCCAGGACGTTGCCGCGGGTCTTGCTCATCTTCTCGCCGCCCATCAGGAGGTACCCGTGGATGAACTCCGCCACCGGAACGTCGTAGCCGGCACTCATGAGCAGGGCCGGCCAGATGACCGCATGGAACTTGAGGATGTCCTTGGCCAGGAAGTGGTGGACCACGGGCCAGTAGACCTCGGTGAGATCCTCGCCGGGGCGCGCGTACGTGAGCGCCGAAAGGTAGTTGATGAGAGCGTCCACCCAGACGTAGATCACCTGGCCCTCGTCCCAGGGCACCGGCACGCCCCACGTGATGCTGGAGCGGCTGATGGAGATGTCCTCGAGGCCCTGCTCAATGAACGACAGAGCCTCGTTGTAACGGGACTTCGGCTTCACGAGGTCGGGGTTGGCGCGATACCACTCCGAGAGTCGCTCCTGGTACCTGCTCAGCAGGAAGTAGTAGTTCTCCTCCTCGACCCAGATCGGGGCGATGCCGTGATCTGGGCAGCGCCCGTCCTTGAGGTCGCGCTCGTACCAGAACCCTTCGCAGGCGGTGCAGTAGAGGCCGCCGTACGTGCGCTTCTCGATGTCGCCGGCGGCCTTCATCTTCTCGACGAACTGCTGCACGAACGCCTCATGCTCGGCGTCGGTCGTGCGGATGAAGAAGTCGTTGGTCGCGTCGACCTGCTGCGCCAAGCGACGGAACTTGGGCGCCATCTCGTCCACGTGCTGGCGCGGCGTGAGGCCGCGCTCCTCGGCAGCCTGGGCGATCTTGGTGCCGTGTTCGTCGGTGCCCGTCAGGAAGAAGACATCGTCGCCCCGCTGGCGATGGTAGCGCGCCAGCACGTCGGCGGCGATGGTCGTGTACGCGTGCCCGAGGTGCGGCTCGCTATTGACGTAGTAGATGGGTGTGGTGACGTAGTAGCGCATCGGCTGCCTAGTCTATCGCACGCGCGCCGGCGCTCAGTCCGCGCCCAGGTTCTTGGCTGCCTGCCCGTAGCCCGCCAGTCGCTCGCCAAGGGACCAGTACTCGCTCTCGACGTAGGCCAGTGGGCTCAGCTTCGCGGTGTCCACGCGCCCCCGCGCGTCGAGCACCTCCTGGTCGTAGTGCGTGCCGACGATCTCGGCGATGTAGAGATCGTGCGCCCCGAGACCGAGCTGATGGCGCACGACGCACTCGATGTTGATCGGGCACTCGCCGATCATCGGCGCCGAGACATAGGTGGAGGGCTCTGGTGTGAAGCCGAGCTCCTTGAACTTGTCGTGCTCGACGCCGGAGCGGACTCCCGCCCAATCCACCTTGGCGAGCTGGTCCACGCGCGGGATGTTGACGACGAACTCGCGGGCAGCGTTCACGAGACGGTACGAGTAGCGGGTCGGCCTGATGGCCACGCTGAGCATAGGCGGGGCCGAACACACCGTCCCGACCCAGGCCAGCGTAATGATGTTGGGCGTGTCGAACTCGCCCGCCACGCTCAACAGCACGACGGGCGTGGGCAGCAGCGCGGTGGACGGTTTGCGCTCGATCTTCATGAGGGCCTCCTTCGTCGCGGGCATCCTATCGCAGCACCGGCCCGGCGCAGGCTCGCGAGTCATCGGCGGCATCCGTAGAATGGCCGGGTCAAGCCGACGCCGAACCAGCCGAGATAGTAGAGGGACCGTGTGAGCAGCGCCGGTCACAGGAGGACACCGTGTACGAAGAGGACCGCAGCGACGAGATGCCGTACGCGGGCATCGCGACGTACTACAAAGCGCCGTACGTGCCGCAGCCGACCGCGAAGGACGGCGACGTCGCGGTCCTCGGCGTTCCCTACGACGGCGGCACGTCGAGCCGTGCGGGCGCCCGCATGGGCCCGCGTGCGTTGCGAGACGCGTCGACCAACTGGGCCTTCCAGTACGCCCCCGACCCCTTCTGGGACGGCGAGGCAGGCGTCTACGTCCTCGGCGGCGTGCGCTGGGTGGACTGCGGCGATGTCCTCCTGGGCCCCTCGCCCACGATGGAGCGGTATCACGAAGCCGTCATCGCCCGCGTGCAACCCATCGTCGAGGCGGGCCTCTTCCCCCTGACCCTCGGCGGCGACCACTCGGTCGCCTACCCTGCGATGAAGGCGATCAGCCGCGCCCGTGGCGAGCGGCCGTTCCAGCTCGTCCAGTTCGACGCCCACCTCGACTACTGGGACGAGGAGGCGGGCGAGCGATTCACACATGAGAGCTCGATCATTCGCGCCCACGAGGAGAGCCTCGTGAGCGGCCTGACCCAGTACGGCATCCGCGGCCTGCACACGGCCTACGACAACATCGGCCTGGCGCGGCAGCGCGGCTCCCACATCTTCTGGTGCGAACAGGCCAAGGACATGCGGATCGAGGAGCTCGTGGATCACCTCGAGCCGGGCGCGGATACGTACATCACCTTCGACGTCGACGCGCTCGATCCGGCGATCGCGCCTGGCACCGGCACGCCCGAGCCGGGGGGCTTCTCCTACTACGAGGCCAAGGCCATTCTGCTCGCGGTCTGCGCCCGCTGCAACGTCATCGGCATGGACGTCGTCGAGGTCGCACCGATGTACGACGGCCCGGGCCAGCTCACGGCGCTTCACGCCGTCCGCCTGGTGATCGACGCGATCGGCGCGGTCTTCCGGCGAAGGGATGAGCTGCGCCTGCGATGACCCGCACGGTCTGGATCGCCGTCAGCGCTGGCGTCGCCGCCGTCCTCGTGATCCTGGCGTGGGCCGTCGTCATGCAGTCTCTCGGGATCTCCCTCTTCGCTGCGAGTCCCCGGCCGGACGCACGTGGCGACGGGTTCTCGCCCCAACGCCTCTTCGACCAGAGCGCCGACAGCGTCGTCCTCGTGCGCGCGACGTTCGGACCCGAGGCTCAGGGAATCACCCAGAGCCTCGGCTCAGGCTTCATGGCGTCCGAGGCCGGCCACATCATCACCAACGCCCACGTGGTAGAGGAGGGCGGCGTGCAGGGCACGGTGGAGGTGACCGCCAGGCGCGACGGCGAGGAGCTGGCGCCCGTGAAGGCGCGCATCGTGGGCATCGACGTGAGCAGCGACACCGCCGTCCTTCTCGTCGACCCCGACACCATGGAAATCAAGCCCCTGCCCCTGGGCGACTCATCGACGGTCGCCGTCGGCGCGCCGGTCATCGCGATCGGCAATCCGCTCGGCTACAGCTTCACCCTCACGACAGGCGTGGTCTCGGGCATCGGACGGGCGCTGCAGGCCCCCAACGGCGCCATCATCGCGGACGGCATCCAGACGGACGCGGCCATCAACCAGGGCAATTCCGGCGGCCCCTTGATCGACGCCGAAGGTCGCGTGATCGGCGTGAACGAGCAGATCGCCACGAGAACGGGTGGCTTCACCGGCCTGGGGTTCGCCGTCCCCATCAACACGGTCAAGGACGTGATGAAGCAGCTCATCGCCGGCGGCGGCGTCCGGCACGGCTTTCTCGGCCTTGAGGGGCAGAGCGTCACGCCGGGCATCGCCGAGTCGCTCGATCTCCCCGTTGAACAGGGCGTGCTCGTCGCCCGTGTCCAGCCAGGCTCGGCGGCGGAGGCTGCCGGCCTGCGGGGAGGCGACACCACCGTCAACGTGCAGGGCTCGCCCTACATCGTCGGGGGCGACATCATCACCAAGCTCGACGGGCAGCCGCTGGCGGACATGGACGACCTCAGCGCCGCCGTCGCCGCCCGTCGACCCGGCGAGCAGGTACAGCTCACCGTCATCAGGGGCGGCGCCGAGCAGGTCATCACGGTCACGCTGGGCGAGCGGGTCTGACCATCGGTCGATTGCACAGGGTGCGCGCCGCCGCTCTGAGTCCGGCGTCTCCAGAAGGCTGCGGGAGATGGAGTGGTTGCCGCCGGAGCGACGCCCTTCCCCAGGCGGACGCGGCAGCTCACGCTGCAGCAGGTGGCGAGCGCGGCCGGTCTCCCGCCAGTTCCCCGAAGGCATGATCCTGGTGACACCGGGCTGTCTGTCAGGCCCGCGCGGCGACGCCCTGCATGCGACACCCGGCCGATGAGTGGAGCGCCTGCCTGAGCACGGCACAGCGGCGCCTGCGAAGCCGCCCGTCACCGCCGTCGGCGGCAGGGTCGGTCAGCGCCCGAGGGCGGCGGCCAGAGCCGCGATGAAGGCCGGCGTGGTGCCGCAGCAGCCGCCGACGATGCCGGCACCGGCGCCGGCGAAGGCCGCCACGATGGCGGCGAAGTGCTCCGGCGTCTCGTCGTAGACCGTCACGCCGTCCTCGAGACGAGGTTGTCCGGCGTTGGGCTGAGCGCACGTGACGCCGCCGTTGAGCTCGGCCAGCTGCGGGACGAGGTCGGCCATCACCTCAGCCGTGACCTCGCAGTTGCAGCCAACCATGGTGGCGCCGGCGGCGCGCAGCGCGTCGACGGCCGTGGCAGGGTCGACGCCCATCATCGTGCGGTATCCCTTGGCGGCCGGCTTGAAGGCCATGCTGGCCAGAACCGGCCGGCCCCCGGCCGCCCCGCGGGCTGCTTCCACAGCCAGGCGCGCCTCCGCCAGATCGAACATGGTCTCGATGTTGATGAGGTCGACGCCGGCCGCGACGAGCGCCTGCGCCTGCTCGCCGAAGGCGGCCGCCACCTCGCCCGGCTCGGCGGCGCCCATCGGCGCGAGCAGATGCCCGCAGGGCCCGATGTCGCCGGCCACGAGGCGGCCGGGGAACTCGCGATCGCGCACCGCGATCGCGAGGCGCGCCCCGGCCGTGTTGAGCTCGACGGCCCGCGGGCCCATGCCATAGGCGTCCAGCTTGAGCCTGCTGCCGCCGAAGGTATTGGTATTCACGATGTCGGAGCCCGCGGCGAAGTAGGCGCGATGGATGGCGGCCACCTCGTCCGGGCGAGTGACGTTCCACTCCTCCGGACTGCCGCCGGCCGTGAAGCCGCGGCGCATGAGCTCGCTGCCCATGCCGCCGTCGAGGAGCAGAGCCCGATCCGCGATGCGCGCGAAGAGATCCATGCGGGCAGTCTACCAGACGGACCCGGACGCCCGGCTCAGGGCTCCCCGGCCTCCCCGGCCACCCGCCTCGCGAGACTCTCGGCATCGCGGCGGGGTACGCCGAGACAGATGTGCAGGGCGGCGGCGGCGTCGCGTTTCGAAAGGCCGCGGGCGAGCAGCGCATGCGCCGCGGTCTCGGCCTCAGGCCGGTTCTCCGCCCACTCCAGCGGCTCGCCGACGTCGATCACCAGGGTGATCTCGCCGCGCACCGGCCCCTCGCCGGCGCCGGATACGGCGACAGGGAATCGCCCGCTGAGGTCCGCCAAACTGCCGCGCACGACCTCTTCATGGACCTTGGTGAGCTCGCGGCACACGGCGGCCCGCGCAGCCGGCAGGACGCCGGCCATGACGGCGAGACTGCGGGCCAGCCGCTGAGGCGTCTCGAAGGCGACCACGAGGCCTCCGCAGCGGCGCCAGGCGCGAAGCTCAACCTGGAGCTCGCCGGAGCGGCGCGGAAGGTAGCCCACGAAGCGGAACCCGTCGCCCTCGAAGCCTGCGGCCACGAGGGCCGTGACCACCGCCGACGGCCCGGGCAGCACGGTGAGACCGAGATCCTCGGCGATCGCACGCGCCACCAGGCGCATCCCGGGATCGGAGACGCCCGGCATGCCGGCGTCGCTCACCAAGGCGACGGCCTTCCCGTCGCGCAGCAGCCGCAGGATCTCCTCGGTCTTCTGCGCTTCATTGTGGCGGAAGAAGCTCGTGAGCGGCGTGTGGATGTCGAAGTGGGAGAGCAGCTTGCGTGTGTGCCTCGTGTCTTCGGCCGCCACCAGATCGGCGGCGCGCAGCGCGCCCAGCAGGCGCGGCGTGACGTCGCCGAGGTTGCCGATCGGCGTGGCGCAGACGTAGAGCATCGCGTCAGGGCCGCCGCATGACGACCATGATCTCCCACTCGTCGAGATCCACCGGTCGCCTGCCCCAGGAGCCGGCGGTGCCGCCCCAGACGTGCTCGACCACGAAGCCCGCCGAGCGACACAGCAGCGTGAGCTCGCTGGGCACGTAGCCGCGCTCTCGCACGGGCACGCTGCGCGGGCCGTCCGCCGTCTCCCACTCCATCATGTACGAGACGGTGAGCGTCGCCGGATCGAACGCGCCCTTGGCCACCTGATCGGCCGTCGCGTCCCTGATGAGGCGCATCCCGTTGCTCGCGGTGAGCACGAACGGCGCGCCGGACCGCAGGACGGCGTGTACGTTGCGCAGGATCGCCGCGTCGTGCTCGAAGGGGTCCTCGGCGCCGACCAGCGTGAACGCACCCTCGCACAGGCTGACCGCCGCGTCGAAGGAGCGACTGAAGGTGAAGTCCGTCGCGTCGGCGTGGACAAGCTCGATAGTGACCCCGGCCCGCTCGGCAGCGCCGGCGGCCTGGTCGAGCATGCCGGCCGAGAGGTCGAGGCCGGTCACCGCGAAGCCGCGCCGCGCCAGCTCGACGGCGTGCCGGCCGGTGCCGCAGCCGACGTCGAGGATCGCGGCTCCCGGCGGCAGAGCCAGCACGTCGAGCAGGAACTCCGCCTCACGGACGCTGTCGGCCGTGAACGGCTCCCGCATGTACTGGGGAGCGTAGCTGTCGAAGAACTCCCGCCAGACGTCGTCCGCCATGAAACCCCTCCATTCGCTGCCATCCCATTGTCGCAGTGGCGCCCGGGATGCGCCAGGCGGAGCGTTCTCGTCCCTACCGGGAGTACACTCTCTCTTCATGAACCGTATCGTCCTCGGCGACAACCTGCCGGTGTTGCGCGCCCTCCCCGACGGCGTCGCCCGCCTCATCTACATCGATCCGCCGTTCAACACCGGCGTCTCGAGACGGCGAACTTCTCTGCAAGCCCGGCGCGACGAGCAGGGCGACCGCACCGGGTTCGGCGGACATCGCTACCGCACCGAGAAGATGGGAACGCTCAGCTGGGACGACGCATTCAGCGACTACCTCGGATTCCTCGCGCCGCGTCTCGTCGAAGCGCGGCGCATCCTTGCTGCCGACGGGTCGTTCTTCTTCCACATCGACGCGCGCGAGGCCCACTACTGCAAGATCCTCCTCGACAGCATCTTCGGCCGGGCCAGCTTCATGAACGAGATCATCTGGGCCTACGACTATGGCGGACGAACGCGTCGCCGCTGGCCGGCAAAGCACGACACTATCTTCTGGTACGCGGCCGATCCCGGCCGCTACGTCTTCCACTACGACGAGATCGACCGTGTCCCGTACATGGCGCCGGGACTGGCCGGCGCGGAGAAGTCCGCCCGGGGCAAGACCCCGACCGACGTGTGGTGGCACACCATCGTGAGTCCGACGGGCAAGGAGAAGACCGGCTACCCGACCCAGAAGCCGGTCAGGATCCTCGAGCGCATCGTCAAGGTCCACTCGGACCCCGGAGACCTGGTCGTGGACTTCTTCGCCGGCAGCGGCACGACCGGAGAGGCGGCGGCTCGCCACGGACGCGCGTACCTGCTCGTCGACGCGAGCGAGGAAGCGGTTCGGGTGATGGCCCGGCGGCTGGCGTGGGACACGCCGGATGTGGTCACGTTCGGCCAGCCCGCGGACTCAGGGATCTGACGGCCCTTCAACGCGGGAGGGCCGGCCCCTTGCGGAGCCGGCCCGTGGATTCGTCGCGTCCCGGGCGTGCGGTCAGCCGGGGATGATCGCCTCGCTCGGACAAGCCTCGACGCAAGCGCCGCAGTCGTCGCAGAGTTCCGCGTCGATCACGTAGATGTCGTCGCCCTCGGAGATCGCCTCGTTGGGACACTCGTCGACGCAGGCGCCGCACGCCAGGCAGTCTTCCGTAATCACGTGAGCCATGTTGTCCTCGTCACCTCCTGTGGGCGCGCCGTAGGGGCCGGGCGCGCTGGAATTCACGTGCCATTTAGCGTGATGAGCGGCGCGAAGTCAAGACAGGTCGGCCACGACGGAATCGGTCGCGACACCCGGATCTGCCTCGTCCAGCCGGTCGAGGATCAGCGCCGCGGCGCCGAAGATGCCGGCCTCCGGTCCAAGGACGGCGGGCAGCACCCGCACCTGGTCGCGCGCGGGCGGCAGCGCCCGCCGGGCGACGACCCGGCGTGCAGGCCCGAGCAGCAGGTCGCCCGCCGCGGCGGCCCCGCCGCCGACGACGACCACCTCCGGATTGAAGATGTTCACCAGAGAGACCAGTCCGGCGCCGAGGTACTCGCCGACGCGCGTCAGGAGGGCGACGGCGTCGCCGTCGCCCTCCGCGGCCAGCCTCGTCAGGAGTAGGCAGTCCACCGCCTCTCCATCGTTCAGGGCGCGGCCCAGAGCCGACGCCGGATGAGCCTCGGCAGCGGCTCTCGCCGCCGCGCACATCGCCGTCCCCGACGCGTACGATTCCAGGCATCCATGATTCGGGCAGTTACCTGGGCACTCCGGACCGTCGACGTCGATCATGATATGACCGAGCTCGCCGGCGGATCCTCCGAAGCCGCGATACGGCTGGCCGCCGCAGATGATGCCGCCGCCGATCCCGGTTCCCAGGGTGAGCATGAGCATCTCGCGACAGCCCACGCCGGCGCCGTACACGTGCTCGCCGATACAAGCCGCGGTCGCGTCGTTGTCGACGGCCACGGGCACGCCGTGACGCCGCTCAAGCAGGGCACGCACCGGTACGTCGGTCAGGGGTAGATGCGTCGAGTGAGCCACCCGGCCCTCGGCGTAGTCCACGCGCGACGCGATGCCGATGCCGATGCCGTCCAGCCGCTCGGCATCTCGGGTCACATCGTCGATGCACGCACTGATGCCCTCCAGACACGCGGCGGCAGACGTCACGTCGGTGAGTCTGGTCGATCGCGCGACGACGTCGGGCAGTCTCCGAACGCCGGGACCTCGTGACTCGTCTCCTTCGACAGGCGCGCACACCAGCGCGGCGGCGACCTTCGTGCCGCCAATGTCCACGCCGGCTATCGTCCGGGTTGAGCCCATGGCACCTCGCAGCCTACCATGGTGTACATCCGTCAGAGAGGAGCCGCCGCTCCAGCAGCGTACCTAGTTGAGACGGCGGCCCCCACCCCCTGCCGCCACGACGTCTCCTCACGGCGTACGCGGGCGTGACAGCGGGCGAGAGAGCGTGCGGAACAGCAACGATACAGACGGGCGTAAGCCCTACACGACCTACAAGTCGGGAAGCGCCCGGCGAAGCGCACTGGACGACGAGCTCGCCGGCGCTTCCGCCCCCGGCTCCTCGTCGCCGAACGGCCGGGATCGGCGCACCGACCGCCCGGTTGATGAGTGGGCGGGCCAGTCGTCACGGCCGGCATCCGCGGCCGGCGGGCCGCCCGGCTACCGTCGCTACACGTCGCAGTCCGCGAATGGCGCCGCGGCCGCGCCGGCTCCGCCGGACGGCGGCCGCAAGCCGCCCAGACGTCGCCGGTTTCGGTGGTGGGTCGTCCCCCTCTCGCTGCTGCTCGTGCTCGCGATCGCGGGTGCGGTCATCGCCGTGCTCGCCTGGCCCGGCTACACGACGTTCGATCGCGCGGTAGACAAGTCCAACCGCCAGATCGACAGGGAGACACGGGCCCAGCTCGCCCCGGACGACGGGAGCATCTGGCGCGGAGGCACCACAGTGCTTCTCTTCGGCGTCGACAGCAAGACCGGGGAGCCGGCTCGCTCCGACACGATCATGTTGATGCGCTTCAATCCGGACAAGCACACGGTCAACCAGCTCTCAATAGCCCGCGACACGCGCGTCGCCTTCCCGAACGGCACGTACGACAAGATCAACGCGGCCATGTTCTGGGGCGGCCCCGCCATGGCCGTCCAGACGGTCAAGCAGTATCTGGGCATCGACGTCAACCACGTCATGGTGGTCAACTTCAAGGGGTTCCCCCGCCTGGTCAACGCCATCGGAGGCGTCGACATCAACGTCCCCAAGACCGTCACGACGGTCGCCGGCAGCAGCGGCCGCGTCGTCACCTTCAATGAGGGCATGAACCACCTGGACGGCAAGAACGCCATGCTCTACGTCCGCATCCGCCACGCCGACGACGACATGCACAGGGCCACGCGCCAGCAACAGTTCGTGCAAGCCCTCGAGAACAAGCTTGCCAGGCCCTCCAACCTCCCCAGACTCTCCGAGATCGGCAAGCGCTTCATGAGCGGCATCGCCACCGACCTCACCACCACCGAGATCCTGCAGCTCGGCTACCTCAAGTGGCGCGCCGAGGGAGGCAAGAAGCTCCTCCTCGCCGGCACCCCCGGCTGGGACGGAGGCGTCTCGTACGTCTATCCTCCAACCGACGCCGAGAAGGCCAAGCTTATCCAGGCCTTCCTGACGCACTGAGCGCCGCCGCCGCCGCCGTGGCTCAGTACTCCACGGCAACGAGCGCCAATCCCCGCGCCGGCGCCGTCTGCCCCATGCGCCGGCGCTGCCCGAAGGCCAGCCCCGTCTCGAACTGCGCCAGCGACGTGCGTCCCTGCGCCACATCCACCATCGAGCCAACCGCGACGCGGACCATGTTGTGGAGGAAGCTGTCGGCGCGGATCTCGAAGACGTATTCGTCCGCCGCGGCGCGCCGCCAGCCGGCGATCGCCACCTCGCGCACACAGGAGCGATACAGGTGGGCCGACGGCGTGAGCGCCGCGAAGTCGCGGCGACCCGGGAGCAGCGCCGCCGCAGGCTCCAGAAGATCGACGTCGAGAGGGCCTTTCGGGCACCACACAAAAGCACGCTCCAGAACGGGCCTGACGGGCGAGACAACCAGGCGGTAGCGATAGGTTCGCGACCGCGCACGGCGGGCTACGAAGTCGTCCGGCGCTGACGAGAGGTACGTGACCGCGACGTCCGGCGGCAGCAGGGCGTTGACCGAGCGACGTACAGGCTCGGGCGACAGGTCGTGGCGGGTGCAGGCGAAGGAAGCAACCTGCGCCTGGGCGTGGACTCCCGCGTCCGTACGGCCGGCCACGCTGAGCCGCACTGGCTCGCGAAGGATCGTGGCCAGCGTATCCTCAAGGACGCCCTGGACAGTGCGCAGCCCCGGCTGACGGGACCAGCCGCGAAAGGAAGTGCCCTCGTAGACGAGGTCCAGCCTCCATACGGCGCGGCCCTTTGACTCGCCAGGTGCGGCGACAGACGGCGCGCCCCCGGCGTCTGACCCGGCAGGCCCTGACTGCTCGTCGCCAGCCCTGATCATGCCGGCATCCTACACGAACATGGCGACGGCGATGACCGCCGTCGTCGCCGCCAGCAACAGCGCGTCGGCCCAACCGGCGTGCAGGGGATGCAGCCTGGTGCGGGCGATCCCGGGGCGATAGCAGCGGGCCTCCATCGCCAGCGCGAGCTCGTCGGCCCGCCGAAAGCTGACCACGAAGAGCGGCACCAGCACTGGCTGAAGGTTCCTGACACGCTGGAACAAGCCGCCGCTGCGGAACTCGACGCCCCGGGCGCGCTGCGCCCTCATGATCGTGTCCACCTCGGCCAGCAGCGTTGGAATGAACCGCAGCGCGATTGTGACGATGAGCGCCAGCTCGTCGGTCGGCACGTGAAGACGCCGCAGCGGCCTGCCCAGCCAGACGAGCCCATCGGTCAGCGCCATTGGCGGCGTGGTCAGCGTGAGCACCGACCCGACGAGCACGAGAACGACGAGGCGCACGCTCAAGAAGGCGGCCAGCCAAATACCGTCCGCCGAGAGATGCAGGAAGCCGATGCTGAAGAGCGGCTCCCCGGGGCTGAACAGCAGCTGCGCCAGGAACGTGAGCGCCACGAGCCAGAGGAGCGGCCGGAAGGCACGCCAGAACCAGGCGACGGGCACCCCGCTGAGCGCGTACGCCGTGGTGGCCGCAGCGGCGAAGACCGCCAACCCGAGAAACGAGTCGCGCACGAACAGGGCCACGGCTATCGCGGTCACCGCGACGAACTTGGCCCGCGGATCCAGACGATGGATGGGCGACGAGCCCGGGTAGTACTGCGCGATGGCGGCCCTCACGCGAGTGCCTCCGCCGCCGCCTCGAGGGTGCGCGGCACCTGATCCGAGGCCCGCCCGAGGCGGCGCCAGAGTTCGACCAAGAGAGGCTCGCGGAGCCGGTTGGCCGCCAGCAACCCGGCGTCGCCGCCGGCGAAATCCCAAGGGCCCGCGGCCACGACGCGGCCCTCTGCAAGCAGCAGCCGCAGCTCGCAGAGGCGCCACGCAAGGTCGACGTCATGGGTGACGAGAAGCAGCGTGACCCCATTCGCCTTGAGGCGCTCGAGCACCGCGACGAGCTCGTGACGACTGGTGGGGTCGAGGCTGACGAACGGCTCGTCCAGCAGGATCAGGCGCGGGCGCATCGCCAGGACACCCGCGAGCGCCAGGCGCCGCGCCTCACCGCCGGAGAGGCTGTAGGGATGACGCCCCCCGTGCTCCTCCTCCGACAGGCCGACGAGGGCGAACGCGTCGGAGACGGCGCCGGAGACCGCCTGTTCGGACCAGCCGAGACGGCGTGGCCCAAAGGCGACGTCCTCCCATGCCGTCGCGGCGAAGAGCTGGATCTCCGGGACCTGAAAGACCAGTCCGACGTCGCGCCGGCGATCCGCGTACCCGGCAGCGCCCGGCCCAACACCGTCGAGCAGCACGGCGCCGCCCTCCGGCTCGTCGAGTCCGCGAACCACCTGCAGCAGCGTCGACTTGCCCGAGCCCGAGGCGCCGATCAGGGCCATCGCCACGCCCCGTGGCAGCTCGAAACTCACCTCGCGCAGCGCAGGCACGGCGGTCCCTCCCTCGCTGTAGCCGAAGGACACCTCCCGGCAGGTCAAGCTCATGCCCGGGTTCCTGGCCGGGTCGGCCGCAGTGGACACGGCGGCGCTCACACCCGACTCCCGAGCTCCTCGAGCAGGTCGTCGACCGTCAGCGGCAGACGCGACATGAGCCTGCCCCGCCGGCGCAGGGCCAGCGCCAGCTCGCCGGCGGCCGGCAAACCCAGGCGCAGCCGCGAGACGAGATCGCCGTCAGCGAACAGGGCCGCGGCGGCGCCCTCGAAGACCGCGCCGCCTCTCTCGAGCGCAACGACCCTGTCGGCGCCCACGACCTCGTCCATCTCCTGCGTGATGAGGACGATGGAGAGGCCGTCCCCGTGCAGCTCGCGCACGGTCGCCAGCACCTCGCCGCGCCCGGCCGGGTCGAGCATCGCCGTGGGCTCGTCGAGCACGAGCACCCGGCGCGGCACGGCGAGAACCCCCGCCAGAGCGGCCCGCTGCTTCTGCCCACCGGAGAGGAGGTGGGGCTCGCGCAGGCGCAGCGCCTCGAGGTCGAAGCGGTCGAGCATCTCGTCCACGCGGCGCCTCATGTCGGCGGCATTCCAACCGAGATTCTCGAGACCGAAGGCGACATCCTCCTCAACGCACTGCGCCACGAGCTGGTTCTCAGGGTTCTGGAAGAGGATGCCCACGTCGCGCCGGGCGGCGATACGGCCCTCCTCCGTGACCAGATCGTGCCCGCAGGCCAGCGCCCGCCCCGCCGCAGCCGGCTTGTCCAGCCCACCCAACACGCGCGCCAGCGTCGACTTCCCGGACCCATTCGCTCCCACGACGACCAGAAGCTCCCCTTCGTGAAGGCGAAGATCGAGATCGGTGAGAGCGTCGGCGCGAGCGCCCGGGTAGCGGAAGCGAAGACCGGCGATGTCGATCAACGAACGGTTGTCGGACACGGATGGGCTCATCCCGCCCGAAGCTTAGCGCATCGACTCATGGCCCCTTCAACGAAGGCGCCACAACGCGTAGGGGGCGGGTGGCCCTTCGGCCACCCGCCCCCTACGCACGTTCTCATGCGTCAGCGTCAGACGAGCTCGACGTAGGCCTGCTCGCTACCGTCTCCGGGCCGGGGCCCAAGCTTGATGACCCGGGTGTAGCCGCCGTTGCGCGTCTTGTAGCGAGGCGCGACGTCGTTGAAGAGCTTGTACACGATCTTCTTGTTGCGCAGCATGGCAACCGCCTGCCGGCGCGCGTGCAGATCGCCGCGCTTGCCCAGCGTGATCGCCTCCTCGACGAGCGGCCGGACCTCCTTCGCCCGCAGGGCGCCCGTCTTGATCTTCTCGTGCTCGAGCAGCTGGCAGGCAAGACCCGACAGCAGCGCCTTCCGCTGGTCGGGCGCCATGTTGAACTTGCGACCTGACTTCTGATGGCGCATTAGTCCTCACTCCGCAGGGACAGCCCGCGCTCAGCGAGCTTTTCTTGTACCTCGTCGATGCTCTTCTGGCCGAGGTTGGGGACGTTGAGCAGTTCGGCCTCCGTCTTGGCGAGCAGGTCGCCCACCGTCTGGATCCCCTCGCGCTTGAGGCAGTTGTACGAACGGACACCGAGCTCAAGCTCCTCGATGAGCACGTCGTCCATGCTGCCGCCAGCAGGCGTCTGCGCGTGACCGACAGCCGCGAACTCCTCCCCCGAGCGCGCACGGTCGGGGTCGGTGAAGATGGAGATGCGGTCCATCAGGATCTCGGCCGCCTGACGCAGTGCCTCTTCGGGGGCCAGCGAGCCGTTGGTCGCGATGTCGAGGATGAGCTTGTCGTAGTCGGTGCGCTGGCCGACGCGGGCGCTCTCGACATGGTAGGAGACACGCTTCACCGGGCCGAAGATGGAGTCGATCGGAATGACCCCGATCACGGTCTCGGGTGTCTTGTTGCCCTCGGCCGGGACGTAGCCGGTGCCGCGCCGAATCGTCAGCATCATCTCGATGCTGCCACCGTCTGACAGAGTGGCGATGTGGTGATCCGGGTTGAGGATCTCGAGCTCGGCCGGGATGTCGATGTCGGCCGCAACGACGCGGCCGGGCTTGTCCTTGTACAGCCGCACCTGCACCTCGTCGACCTCGCCGTGCAGCCGGCACACGAGTTCCTTGAGGCTCAGGATGATGTCGGTGACGTCTTCCTTGACCCCGGCGATCGTGCTGAACTCGTGAGCCACGCCCTCGATCTTGACCGAGCTGACGGCCGCCCCTTCGATGGTCGACAGCAGCACGCGGCGCAGGGCGTTGCCGAAGGTATGCCCGAAACCACGGTCGAGCGGTTCGACCTCAAAACGCGCCCGGTTGCCGGCGAGCTGCTCCCGGGTGATGTTGGGCATCTGAAACTGTAGCAACTGACCTCCTGTAGAGTCTTCGCCGCGGGTTCGCTGCTGCAGCGGGTTACTTCGAGTAGAGCTCGACCACGAGCTGCTCCTGCACCGGCGCGTCGATTTCGTCGCGCTCGGGAGCGCGCAGCACCTTGCCGGTCAGGTTGTCATGGTCGACGAGCAGCCAAGGCGCAACCGAGGACGTCAGGTCGGTTGCGGCGCGCACTGTCTCGATCGCCTTGCTGTTCGGGCGCACGGACACGACGTCGTCGGGCCGCAGCCGATAGGACGGGATGTCCACCTTCTTGCCGTTGACCAGGAAGTGAGCGTGACGCACGAGCTGCCGGGCCTGTCGGCGCGACGCCCCGAAGCCCAGACGGTACACGACGTTGTCAAGGCGCATCTCGAGGAGCGTCAGGAGGTTCTCGCCGGTGACGCCCTGCTTGCGACTCGCCACCTCGTAGTAGTGGTGGAACTGCTTCTCGAGGAGCTGGTAGTAGCGCCGAGCCTTCTGCTTCTCGCGCAGCTGCAGAAGGTACTCGGACTGCTTGATGCGGCCGCGGCCGTGCTGCCCGGGCGGGTACGCCCGGCGCTCAACCGCGCACTTGTCCGTGAGGCAGCGCTCGCCCTTGAGGAAGAGCTTCTCTGCCTCGCGGCGGCATTGCTTGCACTGTGCTGTCGTATCTCTCGCCACGTGGACCTTCCTAGACCCTGCGACGCTTACGCGGACGGCAGCCGTTGTGCGGTGCCGGCGTCACGTCTTTGACACTGATGATCTCGAGGCCCGCAGCCTGCAGTGAACGGACGGCGGTCTCTCGACCCGACCCCGGCCCGCGCACGAAGACCTCGACCTTCTGCAGACCGTGCTCCATGCCCTTCTTGGCGCAGGACTCGGCCGTGACCTGGGCGGCGAAGGGTGTGCTCTTGCGGGAGCCCTTGAAGCCGACCGAACCGGCGCTCTCCCACGCGATGACGTTGCCCTCCTTGTCGGTCAGCGTCACCATCGTGTTGTTGAAAGACGTCTTGATGTGCGCCTGGCCGACGGCGATGTTCTTGCGGACCTTGCGCCGTTGACGACCCTTGGCTCTCTGGGGCTTAGCCACTCTCTCTACTCCTCCGGATGCTGCGCGGTCACTTCTTGCGCTTGCCGCTGATGGTCTTCTTCGGTCCCTTGCGTGTGCGAGCGTTCGTGCGGGTGCGCTGCCCGTTCACCGGCATGCCGCGACGATGACGGATCCCCCTGTAGCAGCCGATGTCCATGAGCCGCTTTATGTTCTGTGAGCGCTCACGCCGCAGGTCGCCCTCAACCGTGACATCGCGGTCGATGGCCTCGCGCAGGCGAACGATCTCTTCTTCAGTGAGGTCCCGCACTTTGGTCTCGGGGTCGATTCCCACGACGCTGAGGATCTGGTTGGACGTCGACCGGCCGACGCCGTAGATGTACGTCAACCCGATCTCGACCCGCTTCTGCGGCGGAATATTGACGCCTGCGATACGTGCCATAGTGACTTACCCCTGCCGTTGACGATGCCGCGGGTTCGCGCAGATCACCTGAACCGTCCCATGACGACGGATAACCTTGCACTTCTCGCAGATCGGCTTGACTGATGCTCTTACTTTCATTGGTGATCCTCGCTCGAGCGCGCGGCCACTTCGGCCGCGCGCTCCGCATCCGAGCGACCCCGGTCGGCCGCTACTTGAACCGGTACGTGATCCTGCCCCTGGTGAGATCGTACGGCGAGAGCTCGACCTTCACCTTGTCGCCTGGAAGGATGCGGATGTAGTTCATCCGCATCTTCCCCGAGATGTGGGCGAGCACTTCGTGGTTGTTGTCGAGATGCACCCGGAACATGGTGTTGGGCAAGGCCTCGATGACCTCGCCCTCAATCTCGATTGCTTCTTCTTTGCGCGCCATACTTCCTACTCGTCAACGGACAGCGGCCTGCTATGTTACCACACGTGCGCTGGCTGGTGAAACACCTGGTGCACGTTTCCACCCGTCTTGCGGAATGGGCGCGTCACGCGTCACTCGACTCCGAGCGACGCCTGGTGAGCACTCGCGGCCGCTTCTTGCCGATCGCCACCGAGTGCTCGAAGTGAGCCGACAGACTGCCATCGGCTGTCGAGATCGCCCAGCCGTCATCGCCGATGAAGACGTCGAACCCCCCGAGATTGACCATGGGCTCGATGGCGAACACCATGCCTTCCTCGAGGCGCGGTCCCCTTCCCGCCTCGCCGTAGTTGGGGATCTGGGGGTCTTCGTGCATCTCTCTGCCCACGCCGTGGCCGACGAGGGACCGGACGACGCTGAAGCCCGCCGCCTCCACGACTTCCTGGACGGCGTGTGAGATGTCGCCCAGCCGCCGACCGACGACGCACTCCGCGAGCCCGGCCTCCAACGACTCGGCGGTCACAGCGACCAGCTGCTTGGCTTCCGGCCCCACCTCGCCGATCGGCAGCGTCACTGCCGAGTCCGCGACGTAGCCATTCAGCGTCACGCCGACGTCGAGACTGAGCAGGTCGCCGTCCATGACGCGATAGGGCCCCGGAATCCCGTGAACGACCATGTTGTTCGGCGACGCGCAGATGGAGCCCGGAAAGCCCCTGTACCCCAGGAAGGTAGGCACACCGCCGCGCTGTCGGATGTGCTTCTCGGCCATCTCGTCGAGCTGGGCAGTCGTCACGCCAGGCTTGGCCGCGGCGGCGAGCATGTCGAGACAATCCGCGAGAATGGCTCCCGCGGCCGCGATCTTCGCTACCTCTGCTGCCGACTTGCGGACGATCAATTGGGCGTCAGCGATCGGTCAGAGTCTTCTCGATCGACGCGAACACCTCGTTCGGCGTCCTTCCGCCGCCGACGATGCGCCTGAGAACGCCGCGCCGCTCGTAGTAGTCGACCAGCGGCTCGGTCTGCCGCCGGTACACCTCGAGCCGGTTGCTCACGGTCGTCTCATTGTCGTCGTCGCGCTGGAACAGCTCGCTTTCGCAGGCGTCGCAGACGCCCTCCTGCTCGGGAGGATCGAAGTGCACGTGGTACCCCTTGCCGCAGGTCCTGCAGAGACGGCGCCCAGCGAGACGGTCCACGAGCTCATCCTCGGGGACGTCGAGCAGAAGCACCTCGGTGACGCTGCGGCCGGCTTGGGCCAGCATGGCGTCGAGGCTCTCGGCTTGCATGGTCGTGCGCGGGAAACCGTCGAGCAGGAAGCCCTCGACCGCGTCGGACTCGGCGAGACGATCCCGCACGACGCCGATCACGACCTCGTCGGGGACGAGCGCTCCCGCGTCCATGAACGCCTTGGCCGCCAACCCCATCTCCGTACCCTGGGTCACTGCGGCGCGCAGCATGTCGCCGGTCGAGACATGCGGCAGGCCGAATCTCGCGCTGATGCGCTCAGCCTGCGTACCCTTGCCCGCGCCGGGGGCGCCAAGCAGGATGACGTTGAGCTGTGTTCCGGGCACCAGTACCTCCTACTTCAGGAAGCCCTCGTAGTGGCGCATGAGCAGTTGCGCCTCCATCTGTCTCATCGTGTCGAGCGCGACGCCCACGACGATCAGCAGCGACGTGCCGCCGAAGTAGAACGGCACGTTGAGTGTCGCCGACATCAGCCACGGCAGCACCGCCAGCGCGGCGAGGAAGAGCGCCCCGGGGAAGGTCAGCCGTGTGAGAATCCGGTCAAGGAACTCGGCCGTCGGCCGTCCCGGACGGACCCCAGGGATGAACCCGCCGTACTTCTTGAGGTTCTCAGCCTGATCGATGGGGTTGAACGTCACCGCGGTGTAGAAGTACGTGAACACAACGATGAGCACCGCCTCGAGCGCGATGAACGCAAAACTGCTCGGCCCGAACCACTGGTTGAACCACCCGGCGATGCCGTCGGTGCCGAAGAACTGCGCGAACGTCGGGAAGATCATCATGAACGACGACGCGAAGATCACAGGGATGACGCCCGCCATGTTGACCTTGAGCGGGATGAAGGTGCTGGTGCCGCCCATCATGCGGCGCCCGACGACGCGTTTGGCGTACTGCACGGGGATACGACGCTCACCGCTCGTGATCCAGATGACGCCGACCACGACCCCCAGGGCGATGACGAGGAACAGGACGATCGTAATGATGCTGAAGGTCGAGAGCTTGACGATGCCGGCCGGGATGCTCGAGATGATGCTGACGAAGATCATGATCGACATGCCGTTGCCGATGCCGCGCGCCGTGATGAGCTCGCCGAGCCACATGACGAACACAGCGCCGGCGACGAGACTGAAGACGACGAGGGCGCCCCGCCACAAGTTGAGGTCGAACAGCGCCCCCTGGCTGCGGAACAGCGCGAGGTAGCCGAGCGCCTGGACGAGTGACAGAACGACCGTCAGGAAGCGGGTGTACTTGGTGATCTGTTTCTGGCCTTGCTCGCCCTCCTTGGCCAGCTCCTCGAGCTTGGGGATGACCACGGTCAGCAGCTGCATGATGATGGATGCCGTGATGTACGGCATGATCCCGAGGGCGAAGAGCGTCACTCGCTTCAGCGCGCCGCCGGAGAACAGGTCGAGGAACCCGAGGACGCCGGCGGATCCCTGGCTGAAGAGCTCCTCCAGGGCGTCCAGATTGATGCCGGGCACCGGCACGTGCGCGCCGAACCGGTAGATCGCGATCATCGCCGCCGTGAAGAGCACCTTGGCGCGAAGCTCCGGGAGCTTCCAGGCGTTGACCAGCGACTGCCAGAGCTTGTTGTTCAAGGCCGCATCCCCTCGCGTCGCTTAGAGCAGTTCGGCCTTGCCGCCGGCGGCCTCGATCTTCTCGACGGCGCTCCGCGAGTAGGCGTTCATCTGAACGGTCAGCGCAATGGTCAGCTCGCCGTCGCCGAGGATCTTGATGGCCGTGCGCGTGTTCTTCACGATGCCCTTGGCCACGAGGGCCTCAGGGGTGACCACGTCGCCGGCCGAGAACGCCTGGTTGAGGCGACCCACGTTCACGGGAACCGCGTAGGTGCGAAACGGGCCGATGGGCATGCTCTTCTTGTTGTTCGGCCCGCGGTCCTTGCCCAGCCGCATGTAGATCGGCATCTGGCCGCCCTCGTACCCCGGACGAACGCCGCCGCCCGAGCGGGAGTTGTAGCCCTTGTGCCCCTTGCCGGCGGTCTTGCCCTGCCCGGAGCCTTTGCCGCGGCCAAGGCGCTTGGTGTTCTTGGTGGAGCCCGCATTGGGGCGCAGGTTGTGCAGTCCTAGTTCAGCCATGTCACGACTTCTCCGTCGCGGGGCGCACCTCGACGAGGTACCCCACCTTGTTCACCATACCGCGGATGACCGGCGTGTCCTCGTGCACCACGGTGTGGCGGATACGCTTCAGGCCTAGCGCGCGCAGCGTGCCGCGAGCTTGCGGCCGGCAGCCGATCGCGCTCCTGACCTGGGTGATCTCGAGATAGGCAGTCATCCGCTCAGGCCTCCTTGGCGGCCGCGGCAACGACGACGGCCTCGGCCTCGCCGCGCTCCTCGAGCCCCAGGACCTTCGCTACCGAAATGCCGCGCAGCCGGGCGACGCTCTCGGGAGTCTTCAGGGACTGAAGGCCTGCGACTGTCGCGCGCACCAGGTTGATCGGGTTGGTGGTCCCGAGCGACTTCGTGAGGATGTCACGGACGCCGGCCAGCTCGAGCACGGCACGCACACCGCCCGCGGCGATGACGCCGGTGCCCGGCGCCGCCGGCTTGAGCAGCACGCGCGCGGCGCCGAAGCGGCCGATCACCTGATGAGTGACCGTCGTGCCGTTGTACCGCGGGACCGTGAACAGATTCTTCTTGGCGTCCTCGATCGCCTTCTGGATGGCAAGCGGCACTTCGCGCGCCTTGCCATAGCCGGCACCGACGTGGCCGTTCTCGTCGCCGACGACGACCAGGGCCGTGAACGAGAAGCGCCGGCCGCCCTTGACGACCTTGGCGACACGGTTGATGTGGACGACGCGCTCCTTGAGCTCGCTGCCCTCTTGGAATGATCCTCTAGCCACGGGGTCCTTTACTCCTTGTCAGAAAACCAGGCCGCCCTCGCGGGCGCCCTCGGCGAGAGCCTTCACTCGGCCGTGATACAGGTAGCCCGAACGGTCGAAGACGACCAGCTCGATGCCTTTGTCCTTGGCCCGCTGCGCCAGGAGCGTGCCGACCTTCTTCGCGACCTCGGACTTCTTGAGGCCGGCGCTTTCCACCTCCGCCGACCGCGCGGCCGCCACGGTGACGCCGGCCTGGTCGTCGACGATCTGCGCGTAGATGGCCTTGTTTGAACGGAACACGGAGACGCGCGGACGCGCGGACGTACCCGTGATCCGGCCGCGGATCCGCCGCTTGCGCCGCGCGCGGGCTTCTCTGATGCTGAGTGCGCTCATATCGTGGACGTTCCTCTTCTCTCAGGCAGGCTAGGCGCGCTTGCCGACCTTGCGCTGCACGAACTCACCGGCGTACCGGATACCCTTGCCCTTGTACGGCTCGGGTGGGCGGATCGAACGGACGTTCGCCGCGACTTCGCCAACCACTTGCTTGTCGATACCCCTGACCACGACGACCGTGGCCTGCGGCGTCTCGAACGTCACGTGCTCGGGGGGCTCGATCACCACCGGGTGGCTGTAGCCGACCAGGAGCTCCAGAGCGTCACCCTTGACACTGGCGCGGTAGCCGACGCCGACGATCTCCAGCCGCTTCTCGAAGCCGTCCGTCACGCCAGTCACCATGTTGGCGATCAGCGTCCGCGTCAGGCCGTGCAGCGACCGGTGCTGGCCGCTATCGGTCGGCCTCTTGACTTGAATGAGGCCGCCGCCGACCTCGACGAGCATCTCGCGCGGAACACGCTGCGTGAGCTCACCCTTAGGCCCCTTAACAGTCACGACGGCGTTGTCGTAGGCAAACTGCACGCCGTCGGGCAGAGGGATGGGGGCTTTACCGATCCTCGACATGTTCCGTCCTTACCAGATGAAGCAGATCACCTCGCCACCCAGACCCAGCCTGCGCGCTTCCGCGCTGGTCACGAGTCCGCGTGACGTGGAGATGATCGCCGTCCCGAGCCCGCCGAGCACCTTGGGCAGTGTCTCCTTGTTGGCGTACACGCGACGCCCAGGCTTGGAGACCCGCTTGATGCCGGAGATGACCCGTTCTCTGTTCTTACCGTACTTGAGCTCGATCACGATGACTTCACCGTGCTCGCCGTGCTTGACCTCGTACCCGACGACGTAGCCGAGATCCGCCATGAGCCGCGCGATCTCGACCTTCATCTTCGAGGAGGGAACCTCGACGCTCGTGTGGCGTGCTGAGCTGCCGTTGCGGATGCGGGTGAGCATGTCGGCGATGGGGTCTGTCATTGACACGGTCCTCGCCTCCTCACCAGCTCGACTTGGTCAGACCGGGGATGACGCCCTGGTGCGCGACCTCGCGCAGGCAGATCCGGCAGAGCCCGAACTTGCGGTAGTACGCGCGCGGGCGGCCGCACCTGGTGCAGCGGTTGTACTCGCGCGTCTGGTAGCGCTGTTTGCGCCCGGCTTTCACCACGAGGGATGTCTTCGCCATGCTTCAGATGCTCCTAGTTCGAACGGAACGGCATGCCCAGCTTGGTCAGCAGGGCGCGCCCTTCCTCGTCCGTCGCTGCGGTCGTCGTAATGACGATGTTGAGTCCGCGGGAATGCTCGACCGAGTCGTAGTCGATCTCGGGAAAGATGGTCTGCTCACGAACGCCCATGGCGAAATTGCCGCGGCCGTCGAACTGGTCGGGGGCGATGCCGCGGAAGTCGCGGATGCGCGGCAGCGCGATCGACACGAGCCGGTCGATCATCTCGTACATCCGCTCACCGCGCAGCGTCACTCGACACCCGATCGACATGCCCTCGCGCACCTTGAAGCTGGCAATGGACTTGCGCGCCTTGGTGATCGCCGGACGCTGCCCGGCGATGAGCGCCATCTCCTCGACGGCATCGTCGAGCAGCTTGGCGTTCGTCTTGGCTTCGCCGACGCCCATATTGAGAGTCACCTTGGTGACACGCGGCACTTCCATGACGTTGCGGTAGCCGAACTCCTTCATGAGCTCGGGGACGATCTCTTCGAAGTACTTGTCCTTCAGCCTGGCCATAGTCACGCCTTACGCCTTGTCGATGTCTCTGCCGCATGACGCGCGGCGGCACTTCCGGACCTTGCCGCCGCCCTCGAGCAGCCGGTATCCGACCCTGGTCGGCTGACCGCAGGCCGGGCAGACAAGCATCACGTTCGAGAGGGCCATTGGCGCCTCGCGTTCGATCACGCCGCCCTGCGGGTTCTTCTTGGGGTTGGGCTTCGTGTGCTTCTTGATCATGTTGAGACGCTCGACGACGACGCGCCCGTTCTCGGTGTCGACCCGCATCACCGTGCCGCGCTTGCCGGCTTCCTTGCCGGCCATGACCTTGACCTGGTCACCCTTCTTGATCTTGCTCTTGTTCATCGTTGCTGTGGCTCCCTCGCCTACGCGGCCCTCAGAGGACCTCAGGGGCGAGCGACACGATCTTCATGAAGTTGTTGTCGCGCAGCTCGCGGGCCACGGGCCCGAAAATACGGGTCCCGCGGGGGTTGTTCTGATTGTCGATGAGGACGGCGGCGTTCTCATCGAACGCGATGTAGGTGCCGTCCTTACGACCGAACTCCTTCTTGGTGCGCACCACGACGGCACGCACGACGTCGCCCTTCTTGACGCTGCCGCCCGGCGTGGCGGCCTTGACCGTGCCGACGATGACGTCACCCACCGTGCCGTAGCGCCGCCGCGAACCGCCGCGGATGCGAATGCACAGGATCTCACGCGCGCCCGTGTTGTCGGCCACTCGTAGTCTCGACTCAACCTGGATCATCTGCTTCCTCTGCCGGCTCTCGTCTTACTTGGCCTTCTCGAGGACCTCGAGAAGACGCCACCGCTTGGTCGCGCTCAGCGGTCGGGTCTCGACCACACGGACGAGATCGCCCCTACCCGCCGCGTTGTACTCGTCGTGCACGTGCAACTTGGTGGAGCGACGCACCACCTTGCCGTACACCTGGTGCTTCTGCGTCACGTCGATGCGGACGACGATCGTCTTGTCCATGGCGTCGCTGACCACAATCCCGCGACGCTCCTTGCGTCCTGGCACCTTCGCAGGCGCCGCATGCTCGGCCTTTGCCTTGGCGCGGGCGGCCGAGACGGCCTTTGTCTCGCGGACCTCCGCGGCCTCGGTGGCCTTCTTCGCCGCCGGCTTCTTCGCGGCGGGCTTCTTCGCGACTTTCCTGCCGCTCTCTGTCTTCTTCGTCGTCGCCATTACCGTTCACCACCGGCTGCTTTGCGCGCGCGATCACGTTCTGCCTGCATGGTGAGCAGACGAGCGATCTCGCGGCGCGTCGCGTTGAGATTCTGCGGGTTATCGAGCTGTCCCGTGGCGTGTTGGAACCTGAGGTTGAAGAGCTCCTTGCGCGTATCCCGGAGGCGCACGGTGAGCTCGTCATCGGAGAGTTCGCGCAGCTTGCTAGCCTTCAAAGACACTCCCCTCCCTCATCACGAACTTGCACTTGATGGGCAGCTTGTGCATTGCCAGGCGCATCGCCTCACGGGCGACAGCCTCACTCACGCCGGATACCTCGAACAGCACCTTGCCTGGCTTGACCACTGCCACCCACGACTCGGGCGAGCCCTTGCCGCCGCCCATGCGGGTTTCGGCGGCCTTCCGCGTGATCGGCTTGTGCGGAAACACGTTGATCCACACCTTGCCCCCACGCTTCATGTGACGAGTCATGGCGATACGGGCCGACTCGATCTGGCGATTGGTTACCCAGCCGCACTGCAGTGCCTTCAGGCCATAGTCGCCGAACTCGATGGCCGTGCCGCCTTTCGACGTTCCGGCCATTCGGCCACGCTGGACTTTTCTATGCTTGACTCTCTTGGGCAGGAGCATTCGTCTACGTCCTCTCTACCTCAGCTGCTCTGCTCAGGCTCCGCCGGAGCCTCGGCCGGCGCGGGCTCAGCAGCGGCCGGCTTGGGCGCAGCCTGCCTGCCGGCAGGCGCCTGGCGGCCGGCCGGGGCCTGACGGCCGGTGGGAGCCGTACGGCTCCGGCCGCCGGCAGGTCCTCTGCCGCCGCCGGCGCCGCGGGCGTCGCGACCCTCGCGGCGCGGCCCGCCGGCGGGACGCCGGTCGCGGCCGCGCTCGTCGCGCCGCTGCTCGTCGCGTTCCTGGCGGACCTTGGACTCGTCCTTCGGGTACCCCTCAGGAAGGATCTCACCCTTGTTGATCCAGACCTTGACGCCGATCCGGCCGAAGGTCGTGCGGGCCTCTCTCAGGCCGTAGTCGATGTCGGCGCGGATGGTGTGCAACGGCACACGGCCCTCGCTGTAATGCTCGGCGCGCGCCATCTCGCCGCCGCCAAGACGTCCGCCGCAGCGCACGCGCATACCCGCGGCCCCCGAGCGCATCGCGCTCGTGAGGGCGCGCTTCATGGCGCGCCGGAAGCTCACGCGATTCTCGAGCTGCTCGGCGATGGACTGGGCCACCAGGACCGCGTCGAGCTCGGGGCGCTTGACCTCCACGATGTTGACCTGCACGTTCTTGCCGGTCATGCCGTGGAGTTCCTTGCGCAGCGCGTCGACCTCGGACCCGCTCTTGCCGATCACGATGCCGGGACGAGCGGTATGGATGTCGATCGTCACATTGTTCTGATCCTTGCGGATCGCGATGCGCGAAAGGCCGGCGTGCGACAGCTTGCGCTGGATATGGGCGCGCACGCGTTCGTCCTCATGCAGGAACTGCTTGAAATCCTTCTCCGTATACCAGTGCGACTTCCAGTCGTGGATGATGCCTACGCGGAAGCCGCCCGGATGCACCTTCTGGCCCACTAGGAACGGACCTCCCTCTGCTCCACGGCGATCGTGACATGGCTGCTGCGCTTCTGGATGCGACTCACTCGGCCCATGGCGCGGAACTTCCACCGCTTCAGGGTCGGACCCTCATCGACGCGAGCTTCCTTGACGTAGAGCTCGTCGGCCGATAGCGCGTTGTTGTGCTCGGCGTTGGCGACGGCCGAGTTGAGAACCTTCGTGATCACGCGCGCCGAGCTGCGATTGGCGAAGAACAGCGTGGACCGCGCCTCGGCCACGGACTTGCCGCGGATCAGGTCGACCGCCTCGCGCATCTTCTGCGGACCTACGGGGATGAACTTCGCTTGTGCCTTGACTGCCATGGTCCGCTACCTTCTCGCCGAACGATCGGCCTTGATGTGGCCGCGGAACGTGCGCGTCAGGGCAAACTCGCCCAGCTTGTGACCGACCATCGACTCACTGATGAAGACGGGGATGTGCTTGCGCCCGTCGTGCACCGCGATCGTGTGACCGACCATATCGGGGAAGACCGTCGAGGCCCGCGACCAGGTCTTGATCATCTTCTTCTGGCCGGCGCCGTTCATCTCGGTGATGCGCTTCATCAGGCGCTCATCGACGAACGGACCCTTCTTAGCTGATCTGCTCAAAAGGTGCCTCCTGCCTTACCCACGCTTGCCACGCTTGCGGCCGCGAATGATGAGTTTGTCCGACTGCTTGTGATTGGCTCGAGTACGATAGCCCAGCGTCGGGACGCCCCACGGCGTGACCGGGTGTCGACCGGCCGTCGTCTTGCCCTCGCCGCCACCGTGCGGATGGTCAACCGGATTCATGGCCGTGCCGCGGACCGTAGGACGCACGCCACGCCAACGAGTGCGGCCGGCCTTGCCGCCGTCGGTATTGGAGTGATCGGCGTTGCCGATCTCTCCCACCGTCGCGCGGCAGCTGAGCCGGATACGCCGCAGCTCGCCCGAAGGCAGGCGCACGACACCGTAGCCCTTCTCCTTGGCCTGCAGCTGCGCGCTGGTGCCGGCGCTGCGCGCCAGTTGCCCGCCGCGCCCGGGCTGCAGCTCGATGTTGTGGATCGTCGTACCTGCCGGGATGTTCTCGAGCGGCAGGGCATTGCCAGGCTTGATGTCGGCGGCAGGGCCGGACTCGATCACGTCGCCCACCTGGCAGCCCTTGGGCGCGAGGATGTAGCGCTTCTCGCCGTCGGCGTAGTGCAGCAGGGCGATACGCGCCGACCGGTTGGGGTCGTACTCGATGTGCGCGACCTTCGCCGGCACGCCGTCCTTGTCCCGCTTGAAGTCGATGATGCGGTAGCGCCGCTTGTGACCGCCGCCCTGATGGCGCGTCGTGATACGGCCGTAGTTGTTGCGCCCGCCGCTCTTCTTGAGCGGAGCGACGAGCGAACGCTCGGGCTCGCTGCGAGTGACGTCCTCGAATGTTTCGACCGTCATGAAGCGGCGGCCGGGCGAGGTCGGCCTGAATCTCTTGATGCCCATTACCTGCCCTCGAAGAATTCGATCTTGTCGCCGGGCGCGAGCTGCACGACGGCCTTCTTCCAGGCCGGAGACGTGCCCCTCGAGTGGCCGCGACGCTTGGGTTTGGACGGCATGTTCGCCGTCGAGACGGCCAGCACCGTCACGTTGAAGAGCTGCTTGACCGCCTGGGCGATCATCGTCTTGTGCGCGTCAGGATGGACCTCGAACGTATAGCGGCTGTGGTCGATCTGAGCGTAGCTCTTCTCAGAGATGACCGGCCGAATGATGATCTTTTCCGCTTCTACCATGCTCTACGCCTGATTCAGGGCGGCGAACGCCTTCTCGGTGATGACCAGAGAGCGAGCGCGCAGCACTTGCTCCGTCGACAACGCACCCACGTCCGACGATTCCGCATAGGAGAGGTTGCGGACCGACCTGGTGACCGTCGGCTCGTCGAGGGTGATGACCAGCACGGGGGCGGCGACGTCGAGCTTCACGAGGAAGTCGTTCACGGCCTTCGTGCTGGGCTTGTCCAGCTTGAGATCCGCGGCCACGAACACGTGGCCGTTCTCGGCACGATTGCTCAGGGCCATTGCCAGAGACTGGCGCACGACCTTGCGATTGACCTTGATATCGAAGGAACGCGGGTGCGGCCCGAACACGACGCCGCCGCCGGTGCGGAGCGGCGACTTGACGCTGCCGGCCCGGGCGCGGCCCGTGCCCTTCTGGCGGAACAGCTTCGCGGTGGACCCGGAGACGTCGCCCCTCGTCTTGGTCGACGCCGTCCCGCGCCGGCGCGCGGCCTGCTCGGCGCGCACCACGAGGTGCAGCGTGTTGACGTTGGCCGGGACGGCGAAGCGCGCCTCGACGAGCTCGCGTGTCTCGACCGTCGCCCCGGACACGTCGACAACCGTCGCCCTGCCCGGCGTGCCCCGCGCGGCTGAACTCGCCGCAGCCGTCTCGGCGGCGACGCTCGTCGCCTCCGGCGCGACCCCGCTCTGGCCCGCGTCGCTGGTTGCGGGCGTCATGTTGGTCTCATCGGTGGTCATGTCTACCTGCCCTCGATGACGACGACGGAGTTCCTGGAGCCGGGTACTGAGCCTCTGATGAGCAGCAGGTTGTTCTCGACGTCACAGCGCACGATCTTCAGGCCGTGCTGCGTGACGCGCTGAGAGCCCATATGGCCGCTCATGCGCATGCCCTTGTAGACCCGGCTGGGGTAGGCGCTCGCGCCGATCGAGCCGGGCTGCCGGACGTTGTGCGAGCCGTGGGACTCCGGGCCGCGGCCGAAGTGGTGCCTGCGCACCGTGCCCTGAAAGCCCTTGCCCTTGCTGACGCCGGCGACGCTGACGGCCTGGCCGTCGGCGAACGACTCGACGGTCACCACATCGCCGACCTGCAGGTCGCCGTCGTTGGTGAACTCGGCCAGATGGCGCATGCCGTGCTTGAGGCCGGCCTTCTTGAGGTGGCCGAGTTCCGGCTTGGTGAGGTGCTTGTCCTTGCACTCCTCGAAGGACAGCTGCACGGCCTCGTATCCGTCGATCTCGACCGTCTTGACCTGCGTCACCGGACACGGCCCCGCCTGGACAACGGTCACGGCAACCACGTTGCCGTCGTCGTCGAACAGCTGGGTCATGCCGACCTTCTTGCCAATGATGCCTGTCATCGTCACTACAGCTTGATTTCGATGTGGACGCCTGCCGGCAGATCGAGCCGCATCAGCTGGTCGACGGTCTTCGGCGTCGGCTGATGGATGTCGATGAGCCGCTTGTGCGTGCGGATCTCGAAGTGCTCGCGGGAGTCCTTGTCCTTGAACGGACTCTTGATCACGCAGTACACGTTCTTCTCGGTGGGCAGCGGGACGGGACCGGAGATGGTCGCGCCGCTGCGCTGCGCAGTCTCCACGATGGATTGCGCGCTGCGGTCGATCAACTCGTGATCGTACGACTTCAACCTGATTCGTATCTTCTGTTGAGCCACTCTGGTGCCTTCTCTGTCCTGTTCACGTAGCCGGGTGTGTCGCTGAGTCGGGCGCGGTATACGCGCCCAACCCGTCTGCTTCGGCGGTCTATTCGAGGATCTTGGTGATCGCCCCGGCGCCCACGGTGCGGCCGCCCTCGCGAATGGCGAAGCGCAGACCCTCCTCCATGGCGATCGGGGTGATCAGCTTGACCTCCATCACCGTGTTGTCGCCCGGCATGACCATCTCGACGCCCTCCTCGAGCGTGATGACGCCGGTCACGTCGGTCGTGCGGAAGTAGAACTGCGGCCGGTAGCCGTTGAAGAACGGCGTGTGACGGCCGCCCTCCTCCTTGGACAACACGTACACCTGCGTGAGGAAGTGCGTGTGGCCGGTGATGCTCTTCGGCTTGGCGCAGACCATGCCGCGCTGGACCTCTTCGCGCTTGGTGCCGCGCAACAGGAGGCCGATGTTGTCGCCGGCCCGGCCTTCGTCGAGGAGCTTGCGGAACATCTCGACGCCGGTGACGGTGGTCTTGAGGACCTTCTCGCTCATGCCGATGATCTCGACTTCCTCGCCCACCTTGATGATGCCGCGCTCGACACGGCCGGTGGCGACGGTGCCCCGGCCGGTGATCGTGAAGACGTCCTCGACGGGCATGAGGAACGGCTTGTCGACGTCGCGCTCCGGCTGAGGAAGATACTCGTCCAGCGCCTGGGTGAGCTCGATGATCGGCTTGCAGGCCTCGCAGTCGTCCTTGCCACAGCCGCACTCGAGCGCCTTGAGAGCCGAACCCTTGATGACGGGAAGGTCGTCCCCTGGGAACTCGTACTCCGTGAGAAGCTCGCGGATCTCCATCTCGACGAGCTCGATGAGCTCAGGGTCGTCGACGAGGTCGACCTTGTTCATGAACACGATGATGTTCGGTACGTTCACCTGGTGGGCGAGCAGAATATGCTCACGCGTCTGCGGCATCGGGCCGTCGTCGGCGCCGACGACGAGGATGGCGGCGTCCATCTGGGCCGCGCCGGTGATCATGTTCTTGATGTAGTCGGCGTGACCGGGGCAGTCGACGTGAGCGTAGTGGCGGTGCTCAGTCTCGTACTCGACGTGAGCGGTAGCGATGGTGATGCCGCGCTCACGCTCTTCGGGAGCTTTGTCGATCATGTCGAATGGGGTGAACTCGGTGTTACCCCCCCGGTTGTGCAGCGCCAGCGTGATCGCAGCAGTGAGCGTCGTCTTTCCGTGGTCGACGTGCCCAATGGTCCCCACGTTCATATGGGGCTTACTGCGGTCAAACTTCTCCTTCGCCATGTTCCTTACTCCTTTTCCTGAAACCCGGAGGTTGAGCTCACACAAAAAGCGGCACGGCGAGCCGCCGTACCAAAGGTGGGCAGTATACACGAAGCCGACGGGCGGCGGCAAATGAGGACCGTGACCGCGTCATACCGCGTCATTCGCCGCGCGCCCTCGTGATGAGCTCATTGGCGATCGAGGCGGGCACCTCGGCGTAGTGCTTGAACTGCATCGTGTATGTGGCCCGCCCCTGCGTGGCGGAGCGTACGTCGGTGGCGTAGCCGAACATCGTCGAGAGCGGGACGGTGGCCGTGATGACCTGGGCGTTGCCGCGCGGCTCCATGCCGTCGATGTGGCCGCGCCGCGAGCTCAGGTCGCCCATCACATCGCCCATGAACTCGGCTGGGGTGACGACCTCGACCGCCATCATGGGCTCGAGCAGGATGGGGTGTGCCTTGTGCGCGGCGTTCTTGAAGGCGAACGATCCGGCGATCTTGAACGCCATGTCGGAGGAATCCACTTCGTGGTAGCTGCCGTCGACGAGGGCCACCTTGATGTCGACCACCGGGTAGCCGGCGAGGACGCCGCTGTTCATGGCCTCCTGGATGCCGGCGTCGACCGACGGGATGTACTCGCGGGGGATCGAGCCGCCCATGATCCGGCTCTCGAATTCGTAACCGCTCCCGGCGAGGTTGGGCTCCATGTCGATCACGACGTGACCGAACTGGCCCCGGCCGCCGCTCTGGCGCACGAACCTGCCCTCGACCTTCTCGACCTTGTCACGGACGGTCTCGCGGTAGGCGACCTGCGGCCTGCCGACGTTGGCGTCGACGTTGAACTCGCGCACGAGGCGATCGACGATGATCTCCAGGTGGAGCTCCCCCATGCCGGCGATGATCGTTTGGCCGGTCTCCTCGTCGGTGTGGACACGGAAGGTCGGGTCCTCGTCGGCCAGTCGCTGGAGCGACGTGGCGAGCTTCTCCTCATCCGCCTTGGTCTTGGGCTCGATGGCCACGAAGATCACCGGCTCGGGAAACTCCATCGACTCGAGGATGATCGGCTTGCCGATCTCGCAGAGCGACTCGCCGGTGGTGGTGTACTTGAGGCCCACAGCCGCCGCGAGCTCGCCGGCGTAGATCTCGTCGCGGTCCTCGCGGTGATTGGCGTGCATCTGCAGGATGCGGCTGATGCGCTCGCGCTTGTCCTTGCTCGAGTTCTGGACGTAGGACCCCGCCTTGAGCGTCCCTGAGTAGACGCGGAAGTAGGTGAGCTTGCCGACATAGGGGTCGACGGCCACCTTGAAGGCGAGCGCCGCAAACGGCGCGTCGTCAGACGGCGCACGAGTCTGCTCCTCGCCGTTCGGGCCCACGCCGGCGACGGGCGGCACGTCGAGCGGCGACGGAAGGTATTCGACGACGGCGTCCATGAGCGGTTGTACACCCTTGTTCTTGAAGGCGGAGCCGCAGAGCACCGGCGTGATGCTGATGTCGAGCGTGGCCTGACGGATCACCTCACGCAGGCGTTGAGGGGTGATCTCCTCGCCCTCGAGGTAGGCCTCGAGGAGATGATCGTCGTGGTCGGCGACGGCCTCGACCAGCCTGAGACGGTAGTCGTCGGCCAGCGGGCGGACCTCGTCCGGGATGTCGACGACCTCGAAGGAGGTGCCGAGCTCGTCCTCGTAGACGACGGCGTTCATCTCGACGAGATCGACGATGCCGCGGAAGCCGGCCTCGCGACCGATCGGGATCTGCAGCGCGACAGGGCTCGCCCCCAGGCGGTCGACCATCATCTCCATGCCACGGAAGAAGTCGGCGCCGATGCGGTCCATCTTGTTCACGAAGGCGATCCGCGGGATGCCGTACTTGTCCGCCTGGCGCCAGACAGTCTCGGACTGCGGCTCGACCCCGCCGACCGAGCAGAACAGCGCGATGGCGCCGTCCAGGACGCGGAGGCTGCGCTCAACCTCCATGGTGAAGTCCACGTGCCCGGGCGTGTCTATGATGTTGATCTGCGTGCCGCGCCAGTCAACGGTGGTGGCCGCCGACGTGATGGTGATGCCGCGCTCCTGCTCCTGCGCCATCCAGTCCATCACCGCCGCGCCCTCGTGAACCTCGCCGATCTTATGCGTCTTACCCGTGTAGTACAGGATGCGCTCGGTGGTCGTCGTCTTGCCGGCATCGATGTGGGCCATGATGCCGATGTTGCGAGTGTTCTCGAGAGCGTACTGTCGCATTGTGCTTTGTAGCGTTCCTTCCACGCGAAAGCCCCTCACCGACGGTGGTCAGTGAGGGGCCCCGGCGAGATTACCAGCGATAGTGCGCGAAGGCCTTGTTGGCCTGCGCCATACGGAAGATGTCGTCCTTCTTCTTGAACGCGCCACCCTGGGCGGCCAGAGAGTCGAGCATCTCGCCCGCGAGACGCTCGGACATGACCTTCTCCCGCCGGTCGCGCGCGTAGCTGACCAGCCAGCGGATGGCGAGGGTGCGGGCGCGGCGGCCCGGCACCTCGACCGGCACCTGGTAGGTGGCGCCGCCGACGCGCCGGCTGCGCACCTCGAGGTGCGGCGTGAGCGCCTGGATGGAATCCTGCAGGACGTCGACTGGGTCGCGTCCCGACTTCTCGCGCACGATCTCGAGGGCGCCGTACACGATCTGCTCGGCGGTCGACTTCTTGCCATCGAGCAGCACCTTGTTGATGACCTGCGTGACGAGCTTGCTGTTGTAGACGGGGTCGGGAAGGATCTCCCGCCGGGTGACCGTACCTCTCCGCGGCATGACCTACTTCCTTCCCTTGCCCTTGGCGCCGTAGCGCGAACGGGCCTGCTTGCGGTCGGCGACGCCGGAGGCGTCCAGCGTGCCGCGGATGACCTTGTACCGCACACCCGGGAGGTCCTTGACACGACCGCCGCGGACGAGCACGACGGAGTGCTCCTGCAGGTTGTGTCCGATGCCGGGGATGTAGCTCGTGACTTCCATGCCGTTGACCAGCCGCACGCGGGCGACCTTGCGCAAGGCGGAGTTCGGCTTCTTGGGAGTGGTCGTGTAGACGCGCGTGCAGACGCCGCGCTTCTGAGGCGATCCCTTGAGCGCCGGTGTCGTGGAGCGCTTGATCTTGCTCTCGCGCCCCTTCCGGATGAGCTGGCTTATAGTTGTCATCTGACCTCTCTGGTGGGCTGCTTCAGACAGCAGTCGTGTAGTGTAGCGAAGCGGGGCTGCGGCGGCAAGACGCGGGTGCCGCCGCAGCCCCGCTGTCCGTCTCATTCGGACTCGTACTCCTCGCTCTCCCCCATGAGCCACGCCGTGGCGTCGTCGTCGGCGCCGGCGCTCATCAGGCGGTCCGCCTCGGCGAGCGCCTCAGTCCGGCCGGCCGGCTCGATCTCGAGCCCGCGATAGCGGCGCAGACCCGTCCCCGCGGGGATGAGCTTGCCGATGATGACGTTCTCCTTGAGGCCCTGCAGCGTGTCGGTCTTGCCCTCGATGGCCGCGTCAGTGAGCACCTTGGTCGTCTCCTGGAACGAAGCTGCCGAGAGGAAGCTCTCCGTGGCAAGCGACGCCTTGGTGATGCCGAGGATGATCTGTTCCGCCTCGCCCGGCTGCCCGCCTTCGGCTGCCACCCGCTCGTTCTCGCTCTTGAACACGGCCCTGTCGACGAGCTGTCCCGGGAGAAACTGGGTGTCGCCCGCGGTCAGCAGGCGCACCTTCTTCATCATCTGCCGAGCGATGAGCTCAATGTGCTTGTCGTTGATCTCGACACCCTGCGAGCGGTACACCTCCTGCACCTCGTTCACGAGGTAGCGTTCGGTGGCGGTGTCGCCCGCGTAGCGGAGCACGTCAGCCGGGTACATCGAGCCCGGCGTGACCTGGGTGCCCTCCTGGACCCAGTCGCCGTCCTCGACCAGCATGCGGGTGCGACGGGTGAACGCATACTCCTTGGGCGGCCCGTCCTCCGGGATGATCGTGAGCTTCGAGCCGCGCTCGGTGTCGTCGATCACGACCCGACCGCTGGTCTCGGCGATCCGCGCCACGCCCTTCGGCTTGCGCGCCTCGAAGAGCTCGACGACGCGCGGCAGGCCGTGCGTGATGTCGGCGCCGGCGACGCCGCCCGTGTGGAAGGTCCGCATGGTCAGCTGCGTCCCCGGCTCGCCGATCGACTGGGCCGCCACGTGTCCGACGGCGTCACCGATCTCCGCCGGAGCGTTGTTGGCCAGAGCGAACCCATAGCACTTCTGGCACACGCCGGTCCTGGCGTCGCACTTGAGGACGCTGCGGACCGGCACCATCGGATCGGCTTGCGACCCGCGGGCGAAGATTTCGAGGATCCGGTCGCGGGTCTCGAGGTCGATGTGGACGTCGCGCTCGTACACGATCTCGCCGGTGGTCTCCTCGACAATAGGGGCGCCAAGGTAGCGGCCGATCAGGTTCTCGTTCGGTTCGTGTGTCCACACGGCGACCTGGCTGCTGCCGGCCCCGTCGCCGCCCTGCACGGTGACCTTGGCGTTCGGCTGGTCCGAATAGACTTCCCGCAGAAGCCCAATCTGGGCGGGGCCGATGATCTCGCCCGCCTTCATGACGACGCGATCGCTGCGTGGACGCCTGACGTCCTCGGCCAGGACCTTGCCCTCGAGCTGCGGGTTCTCTTCGCGACGACGCGACCAAGGCGACATGGGCACCCACTGCTCGGTTCCGCAGTCGATCTCGCTGACCGTGACGTCCTGGCAGACGTCGACCAGGCGACGGGTCAGGTAGCCGGAGTCGGCCGTGCGCAGGGCGGTGTCGGCGAGACCCTTGCGGGCGCCGTGGGTCGAGATGAAGAACTCGAGCACGCTCAGCCCCTCGATGAAGCTCGACTTGACCGGCTGCTCGACGATCTCGCCCTTCGGGTTGGACATCTGACCGCGCCAGCCCGCGAGCTGGCGGATCTGCTTGATGTCGCCGCGGGCGCCCGACGTGGCCATCATGTAGATCGGGTTGAGGGCATTGAAGTTGGCCTTTGTGGCCGCCGTGATCTGCACGTCGGCCTCCCGCCAGATCTCCTCGACCTTGTTGCGCCGCTCCTCCTCAGTCAAGAAGCCGTTCTCGTACTGCTCCCTGACGTCGGCGACCATCTGCTCGTGAGTGGCCAGGATAGCGGCCTTCGCCTTCTCGGGGATCACCACGTCGTTCTTGGAGACCGTGACGGCCGCCCTCGTAGCGAAGTGGAAGCCGACCTCCTTGAACACGTCGAGGACGCGGGCGACCTTGTTGGCGCCGTAGCGGGCCACGAGCCGGTTGATGAAGGCGGCCAGGCCTTTCTTCGTCATTGTGTAGTTGATGTACGTGTAGTCGCCCTGGTAGTCGTCACCCAACACCTCGCGCAGACCGCCGACGACGCGCGTATTGAAGAGCGCCCGGCCGACGGTGGTCACGATGCGCTCGCCGCTGGGCAGGCGAAGGATGATCGGCCGGCGGGTGAAGTCGGCGATGCCCTGCGAACGCTGCGACGGCACCTCGCGCTGGTCGAGGATACGCTGCTCCCAGGCGCGCTGGACCTCGTCGAACCCGCTGAACACCGGCAGCGGCTCCGCGAAGTCGCCCGGCTGCGCGTTGCTGAGATCGTCGTCGGGGTGATAGGTCAGGTAGTACATCCCGATGACCATGTCCTGGCTGGGCACGGCGATCGGCTTGCCGTGAGCCGGCGACAGGATGTTGTTGGTGCTCAGCATGAGGACGCGCGCCTCGGCCTGCGCCTCCCAGCTGAGCGGCAGGTGCACGGCCATCTGGTCGCCGTCGAAGTCCGCGTTGAAGGCGGAACAGACGAGCGGATGGATCTGGATCGCCTTGCCCTCGACCAGCAGCGGTTCGAACGCCTGGATGCCGAGACGGTGCAGCGTGGGGGCGCGGTTGAGCATCACCGGATGCTCGGTGATGACCTCCTCCAGGATGTCCCAGACCTCGGGCACCATCGACTCGACCATCTTCTTGGCGGCCTTGATGTTCTGGACCATCTTGCGGCCGACCAGCCGGCTCATGATGAACGGCTTGAAGAGCTCGAGGGCCATCATCTTGGGGAGACCGCACTGGTGCATCTTGAGGTGCGGTCCGGCGACGATGACAGAGCGACCCGAGTAGTCGACGCGCTTGCCCAGGAGGTTCTGGCGGAATCGCCCCTGCTTGCCCTTGAGCATGTCGCTGAGCGACTTGAGGGGGCGATTGCCGGGGCCGGTCACGGCGCGGCCACGGCGGCCGTTGTCAAAGAGCGCGTCGACGGCCTCCTGCAGCATGCGCTTCTCGTTGTTGACGATGATGTCGGGCGCTTGCAGGTCGAGCAGGCGCTTGAGCCGATTGTTGCGATTGATCACGCGCCGGTACAGGTCGTTGAGGTCGCTGGTCGCGAAGCGACCGCCGTCCAGCTGGACCATCGGCCGCAGCTCCGGCGGGATGACCGGCACGATGTCGAGGATCATCCACTCGGGATGGTTGCCGCTGCGCAGAAACGCCGAGGCCACCTTGAGGCGCTTGACGGCCCGGGCTTGGCGCTGCCCCTTCGCGGTGTGAATGACCTCGCGCAGCTCGGTGGCCTCGGCCTCGAGATCGACCCTCTTGAGGAGCTCTCGGACCGCCTCGGCGCCGGTGCCACCGGTGAAGTACACGCCGAAGCTCTCCGGCTCGTAGCCGGGCTCGCGACCGAACATCCGCTCCATCTGCTGGTAGAGCGTCTCGTCGTTGATGACGTTGCGCGGGGCGATGGTCTTGAACTGATCCCAGGCGCGATCGATCTGGTCCTTGGCGTGCTCGACGTTCTTGAAGCCGCGATCGATGTAGTCGTCGCGCAGCTTGAGCGCCTTGGCGCGTTGCAGCTTGAGCTCGTCCGGACCGAGCGCCGAGACGCTGATCGCGATGCGCCGGTACGACTCGAAGATATCGAAGTAGCTGAAGTAGCCGAACTCGTCCTCGGGGTCGGCTTCGCGATGGAAGTCGTCGGCCGCGCGCGCTCCGTCGAGGATCGCGCCGAGCTCGTCGTGCATGTCGCGGATCGCCTGTGATCGCACCTCGGCGTAGCCGTCGTACCGCGCCTTGATCTCATCGATCTTGTCCTGGAGCATCATCAGGTCCGCGTCGCGTCGCTCGGCGTCGACGGAGATGATGACGTAGCTCCCGCCGAAGTAGAGGACCTTCTCCAGCTCTTTGGGAGCGATGTCGAGCAGATAGCCCATCCGCGACGGCACGCCCTTGAAGAACCAGATATGGCTGACAGGGGCCGCGAGCTTGATGTGACCCATTCGCTCGCGACGCACCTTGGCGCGCGTCACCTCGACGCCGCAGCGTTCGCAGATGATGCCCTTGTAGCGGACGCGCTTGTACTTGCCGCAGTAGCACTCCCAGTCCTTGGTCGGTCCGAAGATCCGCTCGCAGAACAGCCCGTCGCGCTCGGGCTTGAGGGTGCGGTAGTTGATCGTCTCGGGCTTGGTCACCTCGCCCTTCGACCACGCCTCTATCTGCTTCGGCGACGCGAGCCCGATGCGGATGGAGTCGAAGTTGTTGATGTCTATCACAGTCACTCCCCTCTGCCTTCGCCGAGTGAGTCGTCGTCGGGTTCCAGATCGGCGTCGAGATCCTCGTCTTCGAGGTCGAGGAAGTCACCGAGATCAATGGACAACTCGAGGGGCTCCGGCGTACCCAGAGCGTCGTCCTCGTCCACGTGGCGCAGACCAGACCGCGTGCTCAGCAGCTCATCGGCGGCGACAGGCTCAAGCTCTTCGTCGTCCGACGGCTCGTTGCCGGCGGCGATCACGTCCTGCAGCGCCGTGCGGTGCCCGCTCGCCTCGGTGAGCTCGCCTTCCTCGGTCTGCTGGCGACGAACGCCGGACGAAAGGTCGATGCCCAGCTCCTCGGCCGCGCGCAGGAGATCGTCGTCCTCCTCGCGCACCTCGAGCACGACTCCTTCCTCGCTCTGGACGGAAATGTCGAGCCCGAGACTCTGGATCTCCTTCATGAGCACTTTGAAGGACTCAGGGATGTTGGGCCGCGCGATGTTCTCGCCTTTGACGATCGCCTCGTAGGCCTTGACGCGGCCCACGGTGTCGTCCGACTTGATGGTGAGCATCTCCTGAAGGACGTAGGCGGCACCGTACGCCTCGAGTGCCCAGACCTCCATCTCGCCGAAGCGCTGGCCGCCGAACTGGGCCTTGCCGCCGAGCGGCTGCTGGGTGACCAGCGAGTACGGGCCGGTGCTGCGCGCGTGGATCTTGTCGTCCACGAGATGGAGGAGCTTCAGGATGTACATGTAGCCGATGGTCACCTTGTTGTCGAAGCGCTCGCCGGTACGGCCGTCGTACAGCCAGACCTTGCCGGAGCAACGACGGCCCGGCGGGTTTGCCTCGTTGACCTTGAACTGCACCGGGCTCTCCGAGTTCTCGCGGGAGCTGCGGATGAGGAGATCGTCGATCTCCACGAGGGTTGCGCCATCGAAGACCGGCGACGCCAGGCGCGCCGCCGTCTGCCGGCGCTCCCCGTCTGCCTGGAAGCCCATCCGGGCGGCCCAGCCGAGGTGCGTCTCGAGCACCTGGCCGATATTCATGCGCGATGGGACTCCCAGCGGGTTGAGGATGATCTCGACCGGCGTACCGTCCTCGAGATGCGGCATGTCCTCTTCAGGGACGATCTTGGAGATGACGCCCTTGTTGCCGTGACGGCCGGCGAGCTTGTCGCCCTCCGCGATCTTGCGCTTCTTGGCCACGTAGACGCGTACCAGCTCGTTGACGCTGGGCGGCAGCTCGTCGTTGTTCTCGCGACTGAAGATCTTGACGTCGATGACCTTGCCGCCCTCGCCGTGCGGCACCTTGAGACTGGTGTCGCGAACCTCGCGCGCCTTCTCCTTGAAGATGGCCCGAATGAGCTTCTCCTCCGCCGTGAGCTCGGTCTCGCCCTTGGGCGTGACCTTGCCGACGAGGAGGTCGCCGGAGTTGACTTCGGCGCCGATGCGCACGATGCCGCGCTCGTCGAGGTCCTTGAGCGACTCCTCGGAGCGGTTGGGGATGTCGCGCGTGATCTCCTCGTCGCCGAGCTTGGTGGTACGGGCGTCGACCTCGTATTCCTCGATGTGAATCGAGGAGAGCAGGTCGTCCTTCACGACCTTCTCACTGAGGATGATGGCGTCCTCGAAGTTGAAGCCCTCCCAGCTCATGAAGGCGACAAGGAGATTGCGGCCGAGGGCGAGCTCGCCGTGATCCGTGGACGAGCCATCGCCGAGCACGTCACCGGCCTCCACCTTGTCGCCCTCGAAGACCAGCGGACGCTGATGGATCAGCGTGCCCTGATTCGAGCGCGTGAACTTCACGAGGTCGTACGTGTCGACCGAGCCGTGACCCGCGTCGACCTCAATGCGATCGGCGTCGACGAAGCTGATCTTGCCGCCGCGCTTCGCGATCACGACGTCGCCGGTGTCGACGGCGGCCCGGAACTCCATCCCCGTGCCCACGAAGGGCGCCTCGGGCGTGAGCAGCGGCACCGCCTGGCGCATCATGTTGGACCCCATCAAGGCGCGATTGGCGTCGTCGTGCTCGAGGAAGGGGATGAGGGCCGTGGCCACCGACACGAGCTGTGTCGGACTCACGTCCATGTAGTCGATGAGGCTCGGCGGCACCTCGACGATGTCGGCGCCGGCACGGGTCCGGGCCAGCACCAGCTCGTCTGCGAACTCGCCCGTCGTCGGATCGAACGGCGCGTTTGCCTGAGCGATGGTGACGTAGCGGATCTCCTTGGTCTTGGGGTCGACGACCTCGGCCTCCTCCTCGGAGGCGTCAAGGTAGACAATCTCATCCGTCACCTTGCCCTTGACGACCTTGCGATAGGGCGAGCGGATGAAGCCGAACTCGTCGACCGTCGCCATCGACGCCAGCGACCCGATGAGGCCGATGTTGGGGCCCTCGGGCGTCTCGATCGGGCACATGCGACCGTAGTGCGTCGGGTGCACGTCACGCACCTCGATCGGCGCGCGCTCGCGCGTGAGGCCGCCGGCGCCGAGAGCGCTGAGGCGACGCCGGTGCGTGAGGCCGGAGAGCGAGTTGGTCTGGTCCATGAACTGAGAGAGCTGCGACGAGCCGAAGAACTCCTTGAGGGCGGCGACCACTGGCCGGATGTTGACCAGCGTCGCGGGCACGATCGTGTCCGGGTCCTCGGTCGTGAGGCGCTCGCGAATGACGCGTTCCATGCGGGAGAGCCCGATGCGGAACGCGTCCTGCACGAGTTCGCCGACGGTGCGCAGACGACGGTTGCCGAAGTGCTCGTACTCGTCGATCTCGTGGGCGATATCCTCGCGCCGGGTCGGCAGGAGCTGCACGGTCTCCGTGGCGTAGTCCTTGACCTCGACCGGGTTGCCCTCCGCGTCGATCCCGACGCCGAGCTTGCCGGGCAGCGAGATGAGCCGCTTGATGAGCTCGATGATGTCTTCGTTGACGAGCACGCGCACGTCGGCGTCGGGGCGGTCGGCCGGCTTCATGTGATTGTGCAGGCGGACGTTGAGCTTGTGCCGGCCGACGCGCGACAGGTCGTAGCGCTTGGGATCGAAGAAGAGGCCCCTGAGCATCGCCGTGGCGCCATCCAGCGTCGGCGGCTCTCCCGGGCGTTGCTTGCGAAAGAGCTCGATGAGCGCTTCCTCCTGCGAATGCGTCGTGTCGCGCTCGAGTGTCGTCTTGATGAAGATCGAGTCGCCGAACAGCTCGAGTTGCTCGGCGTCGTCGCCGTAGCCCATGGCCCGCAGCAGAACAGTGACCGGGAACTTGCGCTTGCGGTCGATGCGCACGTTGACGGTGCCCTTCTTGTCGATCTCGAGCTCGAGCCACGAGCCGCGCTGTGGCATGAGGTTTGCGACGAGCACCTGCTTCTCGCGCTCGGCCTGCTTGGGCTCCATGATGTAGGCGCCCGGGGCGCGCACGAGCTGCGTGACGACCACACGCTCAGTGCCGTGGATGATGAAGGTGCCCCGATCGGTCATCATCGGGAAGTCGCCCATGAAGACCGTCTGCTCGCGAATCTCGCCCGTCTCCTCATTGATGAACGACACCTTCATCGTGAGGGGCGCCGAGTACGTCATGTCCTTGTCGCGGCACTCCGCGATGGACTTGGTGGGCTCGCCGAACTGATGCTCGCCGAAGTGGACGAGAAGCTTCTCCGAGTAGTCCTTGATGGGGTTGATGTCGGCGATGGTCTCGGCGAGACCGTCGCTCAGGAACCACTCCCAGGACTTGCGCTGGATATCGATGAGATTCGGGAGGGCCAAGGGCTGACTGAGCTTGGCGAATGACGTACGTGCACGTGGCGCCTTGGGCTCGTTCAAGCGAGTCTCCTCTAGCTAGCGTGGACCGGGGAAAAAGAGCACACCACACCAGAGGAAGTACGGTATGGCCGCGAGTAGCGCACGGCCCAAAAATGTATCACACGGCGTGTGCGGGGGCAAGCCCCGGTCTACGAACTCCCCGCAAAGCGGCCATACTCGTGTGCCTTCCGGACTGCCGACACGGGCAGAGATCGATCGACCCCTCCGCGCGACTCCAGACGACCGATGCTCGGCAAGTACGCGCCAATGTAGCCGTAACAATCGATAACCTAGACATTCGCGTGTGCCACTGGAGGCAACGCCTGCCCTCGACCGGCCGTCCGCGACTCACCTCTGTCCTGCCGCATGGAGGACGTGATGGGGTGGTGCACCCGCCGTTCGCGGGCGCCCTGGAACGCCAAGGGCCGGGGCGCCTGACGGCGCCCCGGCCCTTAGTCACACTCGCGTCATGAACCTCGCGCCATGCGAGGTGCGCGCTTCCTACTTGATCTCGACGCTCGCGCCGGCCTCTTCGAGCTGCTTCTTGGCGTCCTCGGCCTCGTCCTTGGTGACGCCCTCCTTGAGGGCGGTCGGCACGCCCTCGACCGCGTCCTTGGCCTCCTTGAGACCAAGGCCGGTGAGCGCCCGGACGACCTTGATGACCTGGATCTTCTGATCGCCGAAGGCGGTGAGAACGACGTCGAACTGGGTCTTCTCCTCCTCCTCGACGACCTCGCCGGCGGCGGCTGCCGGCGCCGCGGCGACGGCCATCGGAGCGGCCGCGCTTACGCCGAACGTCTCCTCGAGGGCCTTGACGAGCTCAGACAGCTCGAGCACCGTCATGCCCTTGATCGCCTCGATGAACTCTTCCTGCGTTAAGGTCTTGTCTGCCATGATCACTTCACCTCGCCGTAGAGCTTGAGAGCCTGGTTGACAGTGTGGACGCGGAGAGGCCTCAAGCCTCGCCGGCGGCGGCCCTTTGCTCGGCCACCTGGTTCAGAGCGCGGACGAAGCCGCCGATCGTGCCTTGCAGCACCGTGACGAAACCGGTGAGCGGCGCCGCCATCGTACCGACAACCTGCGCCACCAGGATGTCGCGCGGCGGCAGGCTGGCCAGCGCCTTGACGCCGGCGGCGTCGATGAGGCTGGACTGCAGGAGGCCGCCGCGCATCTCGAGCTGCGGGTGCGTGCGGGCGAACTCGGACAGCGCCTTCGCCGCGCCGACCAGATCGTCGCCGCAGAACGTCACCGCGGTGGGACCGCTCAGCAACTCCCTGATATCGGAACGACCGGCACGCTCGGCGGCGATGCCGCCGAGCGTGTTCTTGACCACCTTGACCCGAGCGCCGCTCTCGCGCAGCTTGGCGCGCAGCTCGCTGAGCTGGGCCATGGTGAGCCCGCGGTAGTCGCTGACGAACACGTTCTCGCGCTCCGTCAGCAGCTGCGCCACCTCGGCGATCACAGCTTCCTTCTCGTTTCTCAGCATCTCGACCTCTCAGTCGCAACAAAAGAGCCCGCTCCCGGAAGCGGGGCGGGCGCAGGCAATGCTCTGGCTCGTCTCGCCTCGGGAGGCGGATCCTCGCGGACCCCTTAGGCTCCTTACGGAGCACCGACCGTCATCGGCCGCGGCGCCGAGGCGCCGCGTGCGGCAGTATACGTCCAAGGGGGGCGCGGCCGCAACTGAGGCGGCCGCGCGCCCCTTGCGCTCAGCTCTCGAGCAGGTCGCGCGTGCGGGCGCCGTCGAGCTCGATGCTCGGGCCCATCGTCGCCGCGATGTGGATGCTCTTGAGATACTTGCCCTTGGCGGCCGCCGGCTTGGCGCGCACGATCTCGTCCAGGACGGCGCCGTAGTTGCCGATCAGCTGCTCCTCGGTGAATGACTTCCTGCCGATGCTCATGTGGATGATGCCGGAGCGATCGGTTCGGTATTCGACCTTGCCGCCCTTGGCGTCCTTGACCGCCTTGCCGACGTCGAACGTCACGGTGCCCGACTTCGGGTTTGGCATGAGGCCGCGCGGACCGAGGATGCGGCCGAGCTTGCCGACGGTGCCCATCATGTCGGGGGTCGCGATGGCGATGTCGAAGTTGAACACGCCTTCCTGGATCTGCTTGGCGAGCTCCTCGGTGCCGACGATGTCGGCGCCGGCCTCCTGCGCCTCACGGGCCTTGTCGCCCTCGGCGAAGACCGCGACGCGGACCTCCTTGCCGGTGCCGTGAGGCAGCACGGTCGTACCGCGCACGATCTGGTCGGCGTGGCGGACGTCGACGCCGAGGCGGAAGTGGACCTCGACAGTCTCATCGAACTTGGCGCCGGGAAGGGACTTGAGAAGGCGGACTCCCTCAAGGGGCGAGTAGAGACGGCCCTGAACGATAGAGCGCTTGGCGGCGACGTACACGCGCCCGGGCTTCCTGCCCATATGCGTACCTCCTGTGGTGCAAACGGCGACGCTGTCGCCTCCCACGTCGGCGGCCGGGATGGGGATCCGGCCTCTTCTCCTCTGGCCTACTGCCGCCCGGCAGCGCGGTTACTCGGCGGCGACGACGATGCCCATGCTTCGCGCCGTGCCCTCGATGACCTTCATCGCGGCGTCGATGTCGTTGGCGTTCAGGTCGGGCATCTTGGTCTCGGCGATCTCGCGCACCTGAGCGCGGGTGACCGTGCCCACCTTGGTGCGGTTGGGCTGCCCGGACCCTCTGTCGATGCCGAGCGCCTCGCGAAGCAGCACGGCGGCCGGCGGCGTCTTGGTGACGAACGTGAACGAGCGGTCCTCGTAGACGGTGATCTCGACGGGGGTGATCGTGCCGCTCGCGCCCTGCGTCTTGGCGTTGAACGCCTTGCAGAACTCCATGATGTTGACGCCGTGCTGACCGAGCGCCGGACCGACCGGCGGAGCCGGGCTGGCGGCGCCGGCCGTGATCTGCAACTTGATCTTGGTTAGGACCTTCTTGGCCACTGCCTGCCTCGCTTGCTTCCTGTTTAGGACGTCTTCTTGACCTGGTCGAACGCGAGCTCGACCGGTGTTTCACGACCGAAGATGGACACCATGACTTTGAGCCGGCTCTGGTCGGAGTTGACTTCGACGACCTCGCCCGAGAAGTCGCTGAGGGGCCCGGACGTGACGCGCACGTCCTCCCCGACGACGAACTCGGCCTTCTGCTTGGGCCGTTCGACCGACGCCGTGTGGAGAATGCGGTCGACCTCGGCCCGGGTGAGCGCTACCGGCTTGTTCTGGGCGCCGACGAAGCCGGTCACTCCTGGCGTGTTCTTGACGAGCGACCACGTGTCGTCCGTGAGCTGCATCTGAACGAGCACGTAGCCGGGGAACACACGCCGTTCTGTCGAGACCTTCTGGCCGTCCTTCGTCTCGACGACCTGCTCCGTCGGCACCACGATCTGTCGGATGCCCTCTTCCTGATGCATCGAGGTGCGGCGGTGCTCGAGGTTGGCCTTGACCTTGTTCTCGTGCCCCGAGTAGGTGTTGACGACGTACCAGCTATACACGGAGGGCTCCGGTCACGTGATCACCCTGATTACCAGGTCGACGAAGCGCGAGAACGCGGTATCGAGCACGAACGTGTAGAGGGTTGCGATGCCGACGGCGACGAGAACGACAACGGTCGACTGGACGAGCTCCTTGCGTGTGGGCCACGTGACCTTGCGCAGTTCAACGCGGACATCGTGGAGGAACTTGCCGATTGACCTCTTCTCGCCCGACTTGGAGGCCGCCTTCGCCTTGGCGGCGCCCTTGGACGCCGCGCTGCGCGCCGGCTTGGCGTCCGGGCGTTTGCTCACGCTCCTGCCGGCCTGCGCAGCCTTGCCGGCGGGCGTACCCTTTCCCGGCTGGGCTTTGTCGTTGTTGACAGCCTTCGCCACTCAACCGCTCCAATGATCAATGGCAGGGCTGGAGGGACTCGAACCCCCGACCCCCGGTTTTGGAGACCGGTGCTCTACCAATTGAGCTACAGCCCTAGCGACACAGAGGGAAACGCCTAGCGGGTTTCCTTGTGTACAGTGTGCGTCCCGCACCAGCGGCAATGCTTCTTGAGCTCGATGCGGTCCGGGTCGTTCTTCTTGTTCTTGTTCGTGTGGTAGTTGCGACGCTTGCACTCCGTGCAGGCGAGCGTGACCAGCTGGCGCACGTTTTCTTCCTTTCAGACAGCAGCGTACAAGGATACCAACCGTCCGCCGTGAGGGCAACGTGGGCTCGCAGCGGCCGGCGCGGGGCATCCTCCACGCCGGTCAGGACGACGAAGTATAACAAAGTGGAGAGGGCAGGCAAGTCGGCCTGCCGGGCGAGGAGCCAGTCCGGCGGACGCGGATGCTGATAGGCTTGACGGGTACGCCGCCAGACCGCGGCTGAGTCGAAGGAGCACGAGATCGACGAGGGACGCCGCCGGGGCGACAAACGCGAGGAGCAGACGCACCAGGCACCCGCGGCTGCGCCGGTCCCGCCGCCCTTCGCCGGCGCCGCGACGGCTCCCCAGCCGGCGCCGCCGGCCACTGGCGTCGGCGACGACGCTCGCAGCTGGCCGGCACCAGAAGGCCGCCAGAAGACGCCACCGCCGCAGGGCCTCCTGCCGGAGGCGAGCTGGGGCTGGCGCTCCGCCCTCGCCGGGCTGCTCGTCGCCGCGGGGCCGTCGCTCCTGTTGTCGCTGCTGGCCTCCGGGTCATCCAGCGCCAGCGCCGGCGCGGACATCACCGCGGCATCCGCCGTCGCGCTTCTGATCACTTCGGCGGTCATGTACGCATGGCAGACGGGCGCAGCCTGGTTCTTCTCCTTGAGGCCGACGGGTGGGACGCTCGCGGCCTGGGGGTTCCGGCGCCCGACGTTCGCCTTCATCTGGGTGATCCCGCTGGCCCTCATCGTGGTCTATGCGGTCGTCTACGCGCACGACATTCTGATCAACCCAGAGCCGCAGGAGCTCCTCAGCCAGTTCCCCCACACGGCCGCCGGCGCAGCGCTCCTCGCCCTGCTCGCCGTCGTGCTGGCGCCGTTCTTCGAAGAGCTCTTCTTCCGGGGCTTCCTCTTCCGTGGTCTGGCGCGTGCGTGGGGCTGGCCGCTCGGAGCCGTGGTGTCGGGAGCGGTCTTCGGCGCGGTGCATCAGCAGCTCACCGTGTTCATCCCGCTCTTCGCCCTCGGCGTCGCTCTAGCGTGGGTGTACCAGCGCACGGGCTCGATCTGGACGGCGATCACGCTGCACGCCGTGTTCAACGGTCTCTCCGTCATCGCCTGGGTGCTGGCCGGGTGACGGCGCCCGGCGTGACGGGGCCGAGCGTGATGGCGCCGGCGCGGCCCTAGCGCAACAGAGTCGGCTTGCGCAGCTCGCGGCAGCGGCAGTGCTCTTCCGCGGGCAGCTCCGCGAGAGCCGCGAGGAGGATTCGGCCCACGAGGTCGGCGTCCTCGCGGAAGATCCGGGCGAGCACATCGTGCTCCCACTCCCGCACGACGCCCTCGCCGTAGTTGACGACGACGTACAGGCCCGCGTAGCAGGCGCCGATGTCGCGGGCCAGCCAGACCTCCGGTGAGAAGCTCTGGCCGACGATGTCACCCATCGTCTGGAGATGGCGTATCTCGGCGGGAGACTCGAAGCGCGGCCCCTCCGTCACCACGTAGGTGCCGCGTGTGAAGAGCCGCCGCTCCGGCGCGAGCCGCCGGGCGGCGGCGGCCAGCGCCGCCCGAGCATCCGCGCAGGCCGGATCGCGCATGATGAGCAGGTGATCCCCCGCGATCATCCCGTCGCGATCGCGATCGGTCGTTCGATCGACGAAGTCGTCGGCGATCACGAGATCCCCGGGGTCCAGCAGATGATTGAGGCTGCCGACGCCGGCGTCCGAGAGGATTCTCCGCACGCCGGCGCGGTGCAGGACGCTGAACACCTGGCGCGAGGCGCGCCCGCGGCTGACGCCGGCGCGCCACCCGTGAAGCCGCGCGTGGAGGACGCGCTGCCCATCCAGCTCGAAGAGCGTGAACGGGGGGCTGGCGCCCCACGGCGTCTCGAACACCAGTTCCCGCTCGAGCACCTCCACCGGCTCGTGCAGCCCGCCGGGGAAGTCGGCGGCGAACGATCCCGATCCGCCGATCACCGCGCGCGCGGCCGCAGGCACGACCGTGAGCCCCGGGGCGGCCACGTCCTAGAACCCCGCCAGGTCGGGCGTGATGCGCAGCACCATGAGCTGGACGTGATCGCCGGAGTCGGAGGTGTACTTGCTGAGCGCCTGGTCGAGGCTCGTCGGAAACCCGCGAACATCGCCCAGCACCGTCTGGCCGCGGACGACGCTTTCCCCGATGGCGATCTTCGGGTGCGCCAGATGGGTTACCACGAGGAGCATTGAGGGATCGCGCGCCATCTGCACGTGGATCTCGACGTCGTCGTAGCGATCGAAGATGCGGTATCTCCTGACCGCCACCACCTTGCCGTCCACCGGGCTCACGATCGGCGATCCGGGCACAGCGCCGACGTCGAGTCCCGCCGTTGACGAAGAGCCGCCGTCCGCCATCAGATAGTACTGAAGGCCACCGCCGCCCGCGAAGATGTCGGCGAGCCTCTGGCCGAGACTGCCGCCGCTCGCCAGCTCGCCGTTCGGCTCAAGCGGCACCGCGTCGGCGCTGTCCACGGGGTGGAAGGCGACGGCCGTCGTCGCTTCACGGGCGACGGGCAGGAGGATCTCGATGCCCTCGACCGTGGCGACGACGACTTCCTGGGAGACGGTCGGGCTCGCGACGAGGCCAGGCGCCGCGGCGTTCTCGGGAACCGCCGCCCGCTCGCCGCCGGGGATCGCGTACGCCACCCAAACGGCGAGGGCTACAAGGCTGATGACAAGAGCCAGCGCAATTGCGCGGCGGCGTCTGAGCTGCTCGAGACGCTGCGTCCGGACGCGACGGCGCTGGGAGGCCGGAATCGTCTCCATACGTCCGTCAACCTACAGGCCGAAGGCCGGAGCCGCAAGCGCACGGCCGCCGCCTGTGGCGACCGGCGAGGACGCGCGGACGGGACGCGTTTCCAGTCCTGTGCACGCCAAACAGTACGCCGGCCTCAGTTCCCTCGCCTGACGGCCGATACGTCCGAAGAGGCAGGCGACGCACCTCCGCCTGCCGACCGCGGGGGACTGGGGTGCTCGAGAGAAGGGGCCGAGACGTCGTGAGACGCGCTTCCGCTGCAGCCGTCCTGATCGCCGCCGTGGTGACGCTCCTCGCGATCCTGCCCTCCACCGCCGCCGCCCTCACCCTCACCGATTACGAGGCGCAGATCCTCGCGCTCGTGAACCAAGAGCGCGCCGCCCGCGACCTGCCGGCCCTGACGGCAAACGCCAAGCTGACCAGGGCGGCCCGCCACCACTCCGCGGAGATGGGGGAACGGCAGTACTTCGCTCACAACTCGTTCTCCGGCGAACAGTGGAACAAGCGGATCGCCCGCTTCGGCTACGGGCCGAAGGGCTGCACGTTCTGGAAGGTCGGCGAGAACATCTTCTGGGGCAGCGGGCTGTATGCGAGTCCCGTCAATGTCGTCGACGAGTGGATGGCTTCGCCTCCCCACCGGCGAGTGATCCTCACCCGAGCGTTCCGGGCCGCCGGCGTCGGAGCGGTCGAGTGCCAGAGCGGCTACGCCGGCTGCGACGACGTCTGGTTCTTCACGCTCGACCTCGGCCGACGCATCCTGCGCTGACCGTGGCGCCCGGCGCGCCGCTCCCTCCGGCGCGTTGAGCCACCAAGAAGAGCCGCCTCCGCGCGCGAAGGCGTCCCCGCCCGAACCCTCCGGTCCCGCCTCGCCCGCGCCTTCGCGTCCCTAGCCCGGACGCTCGCGAGCACAGCGGCGGCGACCTCTTCGCCAGCTCACCTCACCAGCACGTGACCGGTTCGCGCGCGCGAACGGGTAGGATCGCGTTCATGAGCGGCACTCCGTCGCAGAGCGAGGTGCAGGCCCGGTTGCGCGCGCTCTTTCGCGACGGTGGGCACGAGCAGATCGTGGCCGTCGCCCACGAGGCCGCGCGGCCAGGCCGCGCGGCAGAGTCGTCCGACCCCCTCCCCGCCGCTCTGGGCGCCGCCCTGCGTGCGGCGGGCATCTCCAGCCTCTACGGCCATCAGCAGGCGGCCCACGAGCTGCTGCGGGCAGGCGCAAACGTCGTCGTCAGTACTGGCACGGCCAGCGGCAAGAGCCTCTGCTACCAGCTCGCGATCCTCGAAAGGTACCTCGAGGACGGCCAGAGCCGGGCCCTGCTCCTCTTCCCCACCAAGGCGCTCGCCCAGGACCAGGCCCGCAAGCTGGGCCACCTGAGCGCGGGCGGCGCCCTGCCCGCCATCTACGACGGCGATACCCCGGCGGAGACGCGTGCCCTTCTGCGCCGCACAGGCACGATGCTCCTCAGCAACCCGGACATGCTCCATGTTGGCATCCTCCCGAACCACGAGCGCTGGGCGGAGTACCTCCATCATCTCGACTACGTCGTCCTGGATGAGGCTCATGTCTACCGCGGCGTCTTCGGCTCGCACGTAGCGCAGGTCATGCGCCGCCTGCGACGCCTCTGCGAGCACTACGGCGGCCGGCCCCAGTTCGTCGTCACGTCGGCCACCATCGCCAACCCGCAGGCCTTCGCCGAGCGGCTGGTCGGCCTGCCGTTTGCGGTCGTTGCCGAGGATCAAGCCCCGACGACCGGAACGGACCGTGGTGTTCTGGGATCCGCCGCTCGTCGATCCCGTTCGCGGTGAACGCCGCAGCGCCCTGGCGGAGGCCGCGTACGTCACGGCCGAGTGCATCCTCGCCGGCGCCCGCGTCATCACGTTCGCGCCGACCCGCAAGGCGGCCGAGCTCGTCTACGGGCACGTCCGCCGACGGCTGGAAGACCGCGATCCCGGCGGCGCCGGGCAGCGGGTGCTGCCCTATCGCGCCGGCTACACCGCCCAGCAGCGCCGGGACATCGAGCGCCGGCTCTTCGACCACGAGCTCGACGGGGTGATCGCCACCCAGGCTCTGGAGCTGGGCATCGACGTCGGCGCCCTGGACGTCGCCGTGGTCACCGGGTTCCCCGGCACGGTCACCAGTCTGCGCCAGCGCTGGGGGAGGGCGGGCCGCCGCGGGCACGGCTGGGCCGTGCTGATTGCCGGCCAGGACGCCCTCGACCAGTACTTCATGCGGGAGCCAGAGCTGCTCCTCAGCCGCGGCGTCGAGGAGGCGATCATCGACCTTCACAACCCGCACATCTCGCGACCGCATCTCGAGGCTGCCGCCTACGAGCAGCCAATCACGGCTGCCGACGCGCTCTACTTCGGCGAAGAGGGCTTCCTCCTCGCCGAGCGCCTCGTCCGGAACGGACGCTTGCGCGACCGCGACGGCAGCATGGTCTGGACGGGAACGCACGCCCCCGCCGCGGCCACCAGCCTGCGCGCCGCCTCCGGCGAGCAGTTCGTCGTCGTCGAATCCCGCGCCGGCGAGATCATCGGCCACATGGAGCGCGAGCGCGTCTTCCGCTTCGCCCACTCCGGCGCCGTCTACCTGCACCTCGGGGCCAGCTACCTCGTGCGCCAGCTCGATCTGGCCAATCGTACGGTCCTCGTCGACGCCTTCGAGGGCGCCTACTACACTCAGGCCAAGATCGACAAGAACGTGCTCGTCGCCGGGCAGGCAGGGCTGCGCTCGCTGCCGGGGGCCACGCTCTTCATGGGCGAGGTCGAGGTCACCGAGCAGGTCATCGCCTACCAGCGTCGCGACATCGTCGACCAGCGCATCATCGACACGATCAGCCTCGACCTTCCCGAGCAGGTCTACACGACCCAGGCATTCTGGCTGACCGTCCCGCCAGGCGTCCTGGAGACCACCCTGGCCGGGCTTGGCGAGGGCGACGAGCTGGCGATACCCGGCGCCCTGCACGCCGCCGAACACGCGCTCATCGCCCTGCTGCCGCTCTACGCCATGTGCGACCGCTGGGACATCGGCGGGCTCAGCACACCCTGGCACTGGCAGACGGACGCCGCCACGATCTTCGTCTACGACGGCTACCCGGGCGGCATCGGCCTGACGCGGCGAGGCTACGACGCCTTCGAGAGCCTCGCCGCGGACGCACTCGCGCTTGTTGCCGGCTGCCCGTGCCGGAGCGGCTGCCCCAGCTGCGTGCAGAGTCCCAAGTGCGGCAACCTCAACGAGCCGCTCAGCAAAGCGGGAGCGGTGAACCTGTTGGCCGCCGTCCTTGGGCGCGAGTGCAGAGATACGTGAGGCGAGGCCCCCGGGGGCGCCGTCATCCGCCGTCCGCCACCGTCCGCCGGGCGCCCCTGCCGCGGAGCATCACCCGCTGCAACGCCGCAGCAACGACGGCCGACACTGCCAGCACGGAGACGACGATGTACAAGCCGCGCGAGCTGTCCGTCCCCGCCAGAGCTCCGTGCACACTGGTCAGCCAGAAGACTCCATAGCCGAAGAGGTGAACGCCGCGCCACGACCTTCGCGAGAGGCGCTTGACGGCGAGGGAGGTCGTTTCGACCGCGACAAGAAGCCACAGCGCAACGACGCCGAGCGCCACGGCGACCGGGTTCCACGCGGCGGCGAAGGGGATCAGGAGATCTGCCAGCCCAAACTTGACCGAGCTGTCAGCCACCAGGCTCAGCAGGTGGCCGGCGAGGAAGAACAGCGTGAGCCCTCCGAGCCATCTGTGGAGATCGAGCAGCCACGGCCGCGTCCGCGCGGCGAAGACGCGCGCCGCGAGGGCGATGCCCCACAGGACAGAGGCAGTCAACATCAAGTACGCGACGATGCCGGTCGCCCGTGAGAGATACCACCAGATCTGCGGGTTCATGAGACGCTCCTGAGGTCGATGTCCTGAGACCGAAGTCCGGCGGTGGCCATGATCGCGCCGGCGCATGTGACCGCGACGCCGGCAAGCTCGTGCGCGTCCAGGTAGGCAAGGACGGTCTCGCCGCCGCACAGGAGAGCGGCGGTGGCGTGTGCCTCTGCCTCCCAGCCGGTGGCGGCGACCACAGTCACGGCAACGAGATCGGTGCTTGCCGGAGCACGAGTGCCCGGGTCGAGAACGTGATGATGACGGCGGCCCTCGTGAAGCCACGTGCGCGTGAGCGTGCTGGATGTGGCGACGCCGCCGGCGTCGACCGCAAGGGTCCTCAGCGTTTGGCCGGGAGAGAAGGGGTCGGCGATCTCGACAAACCAATCGGCGGCCGAGGGCGGCGTGCCGGCCATAGCGAGGTCGCCGCCGATACCGACGAGCGCGCCGCCGCACCCGTCGTCGAGCAAGTCGCGAACGAGCAGGTCGGCGGCCAAGCCCTTGCCGATGCCGCCTGGGTCAAGACCGATCCCGAGCGGCAGGCGCGCAGCCGATGCCGCGGGGTCGACCTGGACCTCGTCGAGCGAGGCCGTCTGTGCCGCAGCCCGGCCGGCCATCGCGCTCGTCCTTCCCGACCCGTCGCTGCTGCGCGTGTACCCAGCGTCCAGCAGCGGCGCGAGCAGCGTCGGATCGTAGCGGTGCGCGGTCAGGCGCCAAGCCTGCTTCATCGCCGACAGGAGCACGAGCGTCTCTCGAGAGACGGACGTCCAGACTGCCGGAGCTGTGTTGAGCCGCGTGGTGTCGCTGCCCGGCAGGAAGCGACTCCACCTCTCTTCAAGCTCTCGCAGGCGCTCGCGGACGAGATCCTCCGCATGGGGCGACGCATCCACGAGGATGACGTGGACCCCGGAGGCCATCGCCCGCAGCTTCAGCTCACTGACTTCCACTGGTGCTGGCGGCCGGTGCGGAGGCAGGCGCAGCGCCGACGACACGGGCCGCGGGCCTGGCGGCGCCGGCAGGCGCGGCCACCACGACCGTGTGCACGACGCGGCGCGCGGACAGCTTGATCGGTCGGGGATCCTTTGCCGGACGGCTCGACGCCGCCGGCGCGACGAGACCGGCCACCGCGCCGGGCGAAGCAGGCGTCGCCGTCGCGACAGGCTCGCGTCCGGCCAGGTTGCCCACGCCGCCCATCGCGGTCCCCAGGCCGAGCACTGCCGCCACGCCCAACCCCGTCACGGTCATCCGCGCCCGCCACGCCGAATGACGTCGCCGCTTGGGCGCGTGTTCAGTCATCTTCCTCACCTCCGCCATGCCCTTCATCCTCTCCTTCGCCGTCGTCGCCGCCGGCGTGGCCACTCGAGCCTGTTGCCGGGGCTGCGGTCATTGGCACCGACGCCGTCGCCGGCGCCTGTGACGCCGCCGCCGGCCGCTTCACGACTCGCGTCACCGGTTGCTGCAGCCGGGCCTTGATCGTCCCGTCTGGGCGCAGCACCGCCGTAAACACGTACGTCGCCTTCCGCGACTTGAACGTGACGGTGAGCTTGCGCTGGGCCGTCTGCACCAGTTTCCACTTCCAGCCTCGCCCGGCGCTCACGTCGGCCACGCGGATTCCCTTGCCGCCGGCGACCACCGAGACACTGCCGGCCCGCTCCACGATGAACTTCTGCTGCGCCGGGGCGGCGATTCCGGTCCGGGCGGGCGCCGCCGTGTTCAGCTCTGCCGCCGACGCTGTGAGCACCCCGAGGGACGCCGGTTCCGCGGCGTTGAGGATGCCGAGGTTCGCGCCGACGGCGATGGCACCGGCGGCGACTACCACAACGATCAGCCCAGCGGTGATCAGTCCCTTGCGAGCGGCCATGAGCGTCTCCTTTCTGACTCCCCGAAGGATCGTTGCCGCCCACGGTAGCCCAGTGGCTTCAAACGCGCGCCCAGAGAAGTGCAAAGGTTCGGCAAAGATCCGGCGGTTGGCCGCCGGACCGGGCCGACGTATGCTGCCCACGCCCCCCGAGAGAGGTGCTCATGACCACGCGGGTCCTGGTCGTCGAAGACGACGTCTCCATCGCCGAGCCGCTGCGCGCGGGTCTCCTGCGCGAAGGTTACGAGGTCGATCTTGTGGGCACCGGCGCGCAGGCGCTGGCGAGCCCACCCGCCGATCTCGTGCTTCTCGACCTCGGGCTGCCCGACCTCGACGGCCGCGACGTGTGCAAACGCCTGCGCGAGCGCTCCGAGATCCCGATCATCGTGGTCACCGCCCGTAGCGACGAGGTCGACCGCGTCGTCCTTCTCGAGCTCGGCGCCGACGACTACATGGTCAAGCCATTCGGCTTCCGCGAGCTTGTGGCGCGCATGCGGGCCGTCCTGCGGCGCGCGACGGCCGGCGTCAAGGAGCGCGACGCCGACACTCCCCTGGAGGTGGGGCCGCTGCACATCGATCCTCGCACGCGCCGCGTCACGTTCCGGGGAGCTCCCATCTCCCTGACCCCCAAAGAACACGACCTGCTCGTCTACCTCGCGCGCGATCCCGAGGCGGTCCATCCTCGAGAGCAGATCATCGCCGACGTGTGGGACGAGAACTGGTGGGGCTCTACCAAGACGCTCGACGTCCATATCGCCTCCCTTCGCAAGAAGCTCACGCCGGAGACGATCGAGACCGTGCGGGGGGTCGGCTTCCGTCTCGTCGCCCTCAACGGTCCGTCTTGACCAGGCGAATACTCCTCAGCTACCTCGCCGTCACGGTCGTCGTCCTGCTCGTCCTCGAGGTGCCGCTGGGCATCTTCTTCCGAGAGCGTGAGACGGACCGTTTTGCGTCCGGCCTCGAACGCGATGCGACCGCACTGGCCGGTTTCTACGAGGAGCCGATCGAGGCAGGTGAGACGCCGAGCCCAGCCGCGGCCGCGACCTACGCCGCCGATACAGGGGTGCGGGTGGTGGTGACCGACCGCAACGGCATCTCCCTCGTCGACACGTCGGGAGAACCCGGACGCGACCTCTCGACCCGTCCCGAGGTCAAGACGGCCCTGGCCGGCGATCGGGCCGCCGGCGCGCGGCGCTCCAACACGCTCGGCACCGACCTCTTCTACGTCGCCACGCCCATCACTTCAGGCGGGAACGTGTACGGCGCCGTCCGTCTCACGCTCGACACAGAGGAGGTCCAGGAGCGCGTCGCCGGCTTCTGGCTCGGCCTGGCCGGCGTTGCCGCCGTCGTCCTCGCCGCGATGGCCCTCGTCGGCTGGGGCATCGCCCGCTCGGTAACACGGCCCTTGCGCAACGTCGAGTCGGCGGTCGCCCGCTTCGCGACCGGCGACCTCACGACCGTGTCGCCGGACCCCCGGGCGCCCGCGGAGATCGCCGCCTTGCAGGCAACCGTCAACGGCATGGCGCAGCGCCTCGCGAAGGTTCTCGCAGAGCAGCGCGCCTTCGTCGCGGACGCCTCTCACCAGCTCCGCACGCCGCTCACGGCCCTTAGACTCCGGCTCGAGAACCTTCAGAGCGCAGCCGCCGATCCCGGCGACACCGCGGACCTCGAGGCCGCCATCGACGAGACGACCCGCTTGGCGGGCCTGGTGAACGACCTGCTCAGGCTGGCGAGCGCCGAGGGCGTGAGGTCGCCGCGTCCGCACGACGTGGCGCAGATCGCCCGCGAGCGGATCGAGACTTGGTCAGCGGTGGCCGACGCCATCGGAGTGACGCTCGACCTCCGCGTACCGAGCGCCGCCGTCATGGTGAGCGCAGTGCCCGACGCCCCGGAGCAGATCCTCGACAATCTCATCGACAACGCCATCGCGGCGTCACCGGCGGGCGGGCACGTCCTTGTGACCGTCGCGCCCGCCGGGGCCATGCATGAGCTCCGCGTGCAGGATGAGGGCCCCGGGCTCAGCGACGAGCTCAAGGGGCGCGCTCTCGATCGTTTCTGGCGCGCCGATGTGTCGCGTTCTGGCTCGGGCCTCGGCTTGCCCATTGCGACCGCACTGGCCGAGGCATCGGGCGGGTCCCTCGAGCTCGGCGACACCCCCGGCGGCGGGCTGACGGTACGTGTGGGACTGCCGGCAACCTGAGCGCCGCGGGGCGGCGCCTGCCCCCCTTTCCGAGACCCCGCGCCGCTGGCCTGCGTCAGCCCGCCTTCACGAAGCGCTCGACCGACGCAGCCGCCGTTGATCCTTCGGCCACCGCGGTGGCAATCATGCGCACCTTCCCCGCATACGCGGCGAAGTCGCCGACGGCGAAGAGGCCTTGGTGCGAGGTCCGCATGGACGAGTCGACGGCGAGCTGCGGGCCCGTCACCCCGACCTCCCACCGTTCCAGGCCGCTCAGATCAGGGACTTGGCCGATCGCCACCAGGAGCAGATCCGCCGGCAGCTCGCGGCTCTCCGCGTCGCCGACGTTGACGACCACACTGCGCAGGCGCTCGTCGCCGCGGAGCTCCACGACCTCGCCGCGCCTGATCACGTTGATACCGGACTCCCGGACGGTATTCTGGGAGAAGGCGTACGCACGGAACTCCTCGCCCCGGTGAACCAGGGTAACGTCGGCGATGTCGCGGAGCGACAGCGAGGTGTCCAGTGCCGTGTCGCCGCCGCCCACGACGACGACATGGCGCGCCCTTATCTCATCACGCGGCGGCAGACGATAGACCAGTCCCTTCCCGAGGAAGCGCTCTTCTCCCTCCAGCCCGAGACGACGCGGGCTGAAGCGGCCCAACCCGAGCGCCAGCACAACGGCCGGCGCCGTCGTCTCGCCCGCCGGCGTCCCGAGAACGAAACCCCCTGGCGTCTCGCTCACGGATTCGACCGGAGCCCACTCACGCAGCTCGGCGCCGAACCTCTCGGCCTGATCGGCCAGGCGCGAGGCGAGCTCGCGCGAGAGGATCCGCTCCTGCGCGGGGAAGTTGGTCACCGGCTTGCTCGGGTAGAGGTTGACCAGCTGGCCGCCGAAGGCCTCCGCCTCGAAGGCGACCACCGAGATCCCGCGCATACCCGCGTACATCGCCGTCGCCAAGCCGCCGGGACCGCCGCCGACGACCGCGAGATCGTACCTGCCCATTGTCGTTCCTTCCTTGAAAGTACCTGCATGAGTCAGTCTTCCACGAGCCAAACCCTGCCACGGCGTGGTGCCCCCCGGCAGCGTCGCGTCTTGTGACACCCCTCGCGGGCACGCACGACGAGGTGGCCGCCGAGCGGCACCCGACGGCCGTGGCGGACGCGCCGGCGTGCCCGCGGCGCACTCCTTCGCCAGGACGGCGCTCTCCCTCCCCTGCCGCACGCAGGCGCCGCGGCGTACAATGCCGCGATGGCCGTTCACTACGTCAGCGTCATAGGCGCCAGCCGCTGCAACGCAAGGCTCGCGAAGCGAGCCGAGAAGCTCGGCGCCCTGCTCGCGGAGCATGGTCTCGTCGTCGTCTGCGGCGGCAGAGACGGCATCATGGACGCCGTCGCCCGCGGCGTCAGGAGCAAGGGCGGCGTCTCGATCGGCATCCTTCCGGATGCCGATCGCCGACGCGCCGCGCCCGACCTCTCGTTCAGCATCTGCAGCGCGATCGGTCACGCCCGCAACCTGAGCGTGGTCGCCAGCGCCGACGTCGTCATCGCCGTCGGCGGCGCCTGGGGCACGTTGAGCGAGATCGCGCTTGCCCGGACCGTCGGGCGCCCCGTTATCCTGCTCGACTCATGGGCGGTGTGCCCGCCAGACGGGGGCGAGCTGGACGGCGTCAAACGGGCGAGCACCCCGGCCGAGGCCGTGGAGCTCGCCCTCCGCTGTATCAGGTAGTCACCCGGAGTCTAGAGAGCATGAAACGGCCGCCGCAGGTGAGCCCGCGGCGGCCGTCCGCCGGGTAACTCTCGGCTCGCAGGCCACGCTTGCGCGCCCCTGCGAGCCCCACGTCACGGCGCAGGAACCACGAGAACGGGGCAGTTGGCGTTGCCGACGACCTTGTCGCAGATGCTGCCCCCGCCGAAGAGACCGGTGATGACGCCGATGCCCCGGGATCCGATGACGATCAGCGAACCGGGCATGCCGTCGGCGAAGCTGATGATCTCCTTGGCCTCGTTCCCGTGCAGGACACGGTACTCGGCGCCCTCAGCCGGATACCGCTCGCCGAGCAGCCCGCCGCTCGTCTCCGCCTCGCCCGCCGCCGGCTGCGCACGAGTGACCGTGACGACGTGCAGCTTCCCGCCCGTGATGCCTGCCATGTACTTCGCCTCCTCGAAGGCCCGGGCGGAGTGCTCCGAGAAGTCCGTGGCGAAGACTATGTTCTTGTACTCTCCCATGATCCACCCCCGATGGTCTCTGTGAGCCTCGGGGGCAACGCCGCCCCGAGGCGGCTATGGTGTACTCCATTTGGTTCCTTCCCCGCCCGCCCGCAGACAACACTATGTTGACCGTTTGGTGAGACTACGAGATTGGGCATGCCGCTCTGAGGGTCCCCCGAGGGCGCCGGTCCGACCGACCGCCGATCGAGCAAATGTCATCCTGCCACGTGGCTGCCGGCAGACCGAGTGGCTGGTTCTGCCTGCTATAGTCTCGGTCTCTGACCAGCACCACGGAGCGTCCGGAGCCGCGCGTGACCGAGAGCGATCGCAGACTCAAGCCCCTCGCCGCAAAGCTGTCTCCACCGCGGGTCGAGCACGCGCACGTGCGTCCGGAGACGCTGGCGGCGGTGCAGCATGGTCGTGGCCAGCGACTCATGCTCGTCTGCGCTCCCGCGGGGTACGGCAAGACCACGACGATTGCCGCGGCGTTCAGTCAGCTCGGTATCGAGCCCGTTTGGTACAAGCTCGATGTCCTCGACCACGACCCCGTCGTGTTCCTCAGCTCTCTCGTCGAAGCGTTCCGCCGCCGTTTCGCCGGATTCGGTCAAGCCATCGTAGATCTGGTTCGCTTCGGCCACGAGTCACCACTGCCCGCCGAACACCTGCTGGCGCTGTTCCTGGACGAGTGCGCCGCGGACCTCCATGAGCAGATCTGCGTGGTTATCGACGACTACCACGAAGCAGCCGACTCGCCGGAACTGAACCACACGCTGGATCGTCTGCTCACCAACGCGCCGGAGAACCTGCGCTTCTCCATCCTCTCGCGCTATGACGCGGCATTCCCCACGGGAAGGATGCGCGTCGCCGGTGAGGTCAGCACCATCGGGGTCGAGTTGCTGCGCTTCGCCGCCGAGCAGGTCGGCCACGTGCTCGAGACACGAGCAGGCCGACCGCTCAGACAAGAGCACATCGAGCGCCTGATGCGACTCACTGAGGGCTGGCCCGCCAGCGTTGCTCTCGTTGGCCAAGCCCTCGACTGGCTCGAACTCGACTCGCTCGAGCAAGCGCTGGACGATCCGCGAATGAAGCAGGACATCTACTCCTACCTGGCCGAGCAGGTCTACCGGAACGAGGATGAGCCCACGCGGCGCTTCCTGGAACGCACCTGCTGCTTCGAACACGTCACGGCCGCCCTGGCCAACAGCATCGCCGGCATCGACAACGCCCACGTCCACCTCAATCACCTCGCCGCCAACCGCGTCTTCACGTTCGAGTCAGAGCCAGGGACCTACCGCTACCACACCCTTTTCCGGGAGTTCCTCAGGCACAACTACGTCCACACACACGGCGAAGCTGCCCTGCGTACCCTGCAGGTGGATTCGGCGGATGTACTCGAACGCGCAGGCAACGCCGAGATGGCCGTGGAGCTCCTCTTCAGCGCGAACGAACCGGTTGCCGCTCTTGACGTTCTCGCGCGTGCGGGGGAGCCCGGCCTCGACTCGTTCCCCACCGAATTGCTCGTCGCCTGGTGGAAGCGCCTGACGTGGGAGATGCGAGCCGACGAGCCGTGGGCCCGACTGCTCTCATCCCAGGTGAACCTGCGCTCCGGTCATCTGGAGGCTGCCCTGATCGACATCGACAGGGCGGTCGCGGCCTGCGAAGAAGGTGCCGACGAGTGGGGCCTCTATCACGCGCTCTCGGCACGCGAAGGCGTGTTCTTCTGGATGGGAGACCTCGAGGAGCAGGTGCGAACCTGCGAGAAAGCCCTGACGCACGCCTCAACCAACGCTCAGCGCCTGCACACGCTCCTCAGCCTGGGGTCTGCGGCGGTCGATCGGCGCGACTGGCCGACGGCCAACGCGGCATTCGTGGCGGCCGAAGCCCTGATGGGTGGCGCGTCTGTGCAGGAGCGTGCTCGAGCTCAAGCCCTGCGTTCGCTTGCCGCATATACGCAGGGCGACTACCGAGCAGCGATCGCGGGCTTTCCGGAGACGCCGCCGGGGCGCCTTTCTCCACTGCTCGCTGTGAGCGTGCTGCACGTGCTAGGGATTGGTCCAGGCAGGTCTTGCACACTACGGCGACGCGCTCGGCCTATTTGGCGAAGCTCAGCGCATCGCCAACAACTGCGGATTGACGGTTGCCCATAGGATGATTGAAGACAGCATAGGAGCTGTCATGGGCGCCCAAGGCCGACTCGAAGAGGGATTGACAATTGTCAGGCGCACCATCGCCTACTCAAGGGAAGTGAGCATCGACCCAGTTCTCACAGCCTACGCCTTTGGCGCCGAGGCCACCCTCCTTCGACGACTTGGCGAATACGAGAATGCCTTGGACTCCTGTTTGCAGGCCAGCCGCCTTGTCTCTCAGAATCGTGACCCCTATCTCGCCCTCGACGTTGCTGCGAACATAGTCTTCACGGGGGGCTTGGCCGGCGCGACGAACGATCTCAGATTGGCCGAGATATCGGAGCAGGCGGCGACGGCAGGACTCGCCTACGTGTCGCTCGCCGCCAGGCTCTTTGGCGCGATCCTCGCCGCCGAGTCGAGCCCCGAGGAGTCACGGCGGCTCATGGCGGTCTGCATTCCCCGGCAACTGAGACTCGGCCATCTTGACCTCCTGTGCCAGGAGCTCTGCCCGCGACCGAAGACCGCCGTGCTGGGTCTCCGGGCGCTTTCCCAGCCGGCGGAGCGACTGGCTCTACTGAGAGCCCTCGCCTGCCACTGGTCCTTCGCCGCAGTGTACGAACGGCTCATCCGGGACGAGCCCGCTCTCCTCATCGACGCCCTGGCCGCCGCCACCGATAACGGCAGTGACGACGTCTTGCGCGGTGTGCTTGCGCTCGCCGACAACATCGGCGACCCCGCGCTCCAAGCGGCGATCGACCTGGCACGCGACAAGCGTCCCGTCAGCATTCACCGAATGGATGGCCACACGCGGATCCCAGCTCTGACCAGACGCGAGTTCGAGGTTCTCCGCCTGATGGCAAGCGGCCTTCGCAACAACGACATAGCCGGCCAGCTCTTCCTCTCGAACGCCACCGTCAAGACCCACGTGAACCACATCTTCTACAAGCTGGGAGTGAGCACGCGAGTTCAGGCCATCCTGAAGTACAAGGAGGCCGAGGTCGACCAACCCCAGTGCGACTCCTCAAACCGTCGTCATCTCAACCCACCAGGTGCGGGAAATCCAGCCCAGGTATGATTCCCCCCGGCGCCCTCCTGAGTACGCTGACCCCGCTCGCAAGCAGCCTCAGGAGGGCACAATGGAACCACCCGCGTCTGTCGTCCACATCCAGTCCACGAGCATGAGCGAACGCAAGAAGACCGTCATCGAGATCCTGCGTGAGAACGCGGACTTCGTCTCCGGCGAAGCCATCAGCGAGACCCTCGGGGTCTCCCGCAACGCCGTCCACAAACACATCAACTCGCTGCGCAAGCGCGGGTACCGCATCCTGGGTATCTCGCGCCGCGGCTACAAGCTCGAGCAGGAGCCGAGCACGCTCTCGATGAACGTCGTCGCGGAGCTCACGCGGGACAGCGCCCTGGGTCACTCGTTCCGCCACTACGACGAGATCGAGTCAACGAACGTCGAGGCGAAAGCCCTCGCGCTGGGAGGAGCCCCCGAAGGAACCGTCGTCGTCGCCGAGTGCCAGTCCGCGGGACGAGGGCGCCTCGGCCGCCGCTGGACGTCGCCCACGGGCAAGGGCCTGCTCTTCTCCGTCATTCTGCGACCCCACCTTGCCATGAGCGACGCACACCTGCTCACGCTCGTAACAGCGACGGCAGCCGCGGAAGCGATCGAGGCGCGCGGCGACGTCGTGGTGAGCATCAAGTGGCCCAACGACCTCTTCATCGGCGACAAGAAGGTCGGGGGCATTCTGATGGAAGTAGCCGGCGAGCAGGACGAGGTTGACTGGGTGGTTGTCGGCATCGGCGTCAACGTCAACACCGAGTTCGTCGAGCTTCCCGTCCCCCTGAGGCGAACGGCAACCTCGCTCAAGATGGCCGGCGGCCAACTCGTCGACAGGAGCAACCTGCTGGCGACCATGCTGCTGACTCTGGAGTCGCACTACACCCGCGCCGTCACCGAGGGCTTCGCCGGGACGCTCGCGACGTTCCGCGCGCGGGACTACTTGCTCAAGAGAAGCGTGAGCGTTGAGACGCGCGAAGGGCCGGTCGTCGGCACGGCGGCCGGGGTGGACGACCGGGGCGCTCTCCTCGTCGAGCTTCCGGAACGGCGCGTGTGCCGCTTCCACTCAGGAGACGTCACGCTTCACAGCTGACGGGCGTGGCCGGCGGAGCGGGTCGAGAGCGACGAGCAATCGCTCTTGACGCGCTCACGCCGGCTGCGCTACTATTGTCAACCATCTGCGTCGGCATGGAAGGTTGACAAATGTCCAGGCTCTCGACACGCGAGATCAGCTACGTGGCCCTGTTCACCGCGCTCATCGCCGTGGGCGCGTTCGTCACGATCCCTCTGGGCCCTGTGCCTTTCACGCTTCAGCCTCTCTTCGTCCTCCTGGCCGGGCTCGTACTGGGAGCGAGACTCGGAGCCCTCAGCGTCGTCGCCTACCTGATTCTGGGGCTGATGGCGCCGGTGTACGCCGGCGGAGCATCCGGGCTCGGCGTCCTGTTCGGTCCTACGGGTGGCTACCTTGTCGGCTTCGTTCTTGCGGCGTACGTCGCGGGGGCGGTGAGCCGAACGGGCGACCCCAGCACCAGTCGCTACGTGGTCGCGGGACTGGCCGGGCTCGTGCCAATCTACGCGCTGGGAGCGCCTTGGCTGGCGATCAGCCTGGGGACAACGGACCTGAGCGTGGTCCTCGTCGGCGGCGTGCTCCAGTTCCTGCCGCTCGACATCGTCAAGGCCGTCGCGGCCGGCGTTCTGGCGTACAGTCTGGTCAGGTCGCCGCTGGGTCTTCCCGCAGACCAGAGAGACCGCTGAGGTCGGCCAGGGTCTGGCCTCGCAGACGCAGGTTGATCCGCCCGAGCTCGAACTCCTCCATGAAGTCGGTCGAGCTGCCGTTGCGATAGGCCAGGCTCTTGTCGCACAGGACGCCGGCAAGCGCTTCGACGTACCGCGCCTCGAGGGTGACCCCCGCAATCGCCCGCAGTTCCTGGAGCGCCTCGAACGAGCTCAGGGCCGCGCGATACGGGCGGTCCGACGTCATGGCGTGGTAGGCATCTGCGACCGCGAGGATCTTGCTGAGCTCGGGGATGCGCTCGCTCGTCACCCCGCGGGGGTAGCCGCTGCCGTCGAGCCGCTCATGGTGGTAGAGGACAACGTCAGCGATCCCTTGGTAGGCAGCCAGGTGCGACAGGACTTCGGCACCCTTGGCGGGATGCTGGCGGATGAGCGACCACTCCTCGGGCGTGAGCCTCGACTCCTTGCGCAGTACTGCGTCGGGAACCCCAACCTTGCCCAGATCGTGCAGAAGCCCCGCGAAGTGCACGCTGTTGCGTTCGTCGTCGGAGAGCTCGAGTCTGGTTGCGATGTCGCGGCAGTACATGGCCACCGCGGCAGAGTGCTGTGCCGTGTACTGGTCCTTGCTGTCGAGCAGCACGACCATGGCGGCGGCCAGGCCGATGTTCATCTCGAGGTACTTGTCCTTCAGCTCCGTCTGGACCGCCACGTGCTCCTTCTCGCGCACCAGCAGTTTGAACATGTACTGCGCGGCGAAGAGCGGGACAAAGAGCAGGGCGACCGCCCCCACGCCGGCGTTGGCATAGACGGCGGCAACGGTGAGCCCCAAGGCGGTGAGAACGGCCAGCGAGCGCAGGAACGGCATCGCCTCCACCCGCCAGAATGCGCCAATCGAGGTCCGATAGCGCAGCTTCGCGCCGACACTCACGACGCCGAGACTCGAGAACTCGTGGACGATGTTCGCGACGGCGCCGGCAGCGAGAAGGCCCCATGAGAACTCACCGCTGGGGAAGCCGATGAGCGCCTGCACACCCGCGAAGGCCGCCCACCCGAGAAAAGCCGAGCAGATGGCGTTGCTGGCGTTGAACATGACCACGTCGGCCGAGTCCTCGCGCCAGAACCCCCAGAGGCCGACGACCGCGGCAACCAGAAGCGCCGGCCACAGGCCCAGCACCATGATCGCCAGGAGGACGGGGAGGTTGCTGGCGGCAAGCGTCGCCCGACTGGCAACTGATACGCTCAGCTCTTCGGCGACGACTGCGAGAACAGCCAACACGAGGACGTTGAGCAACGCCTCGCGCGCCGGAACGGTGATGGGTACGCTCAGTGAATAGGCGACTACTGCCGCGGCGCAAGCAACTCCAGCGACAGCCCCGCCTACGAACGCCCTAGGATACTTCGCCAAGGTCCAGCCCAACCAAGTCGCGTAGCGTGGAGACACGTCGGCAGAACACCGCGCGCACTTGAGCGCGTGCCCGACCGCGCCGGCTAGTGTATCTTGCCGCTACCGCCAGCCACGACGAAGGCTAGCAGCAACGACGCCAGAAATCTCCCCAACTTGTTCATCAGGCCCCGCCTTGGTCCTTCAACCATCCGGCCTATGTCCTACTTCAGTGAAGCTTCCAGCCCTTGCGCATCGAGCCCTCCTCAAGTCCCCCAGACTGCCTGCCCATACGCTGAGGTTGACGATTGCCGAGACATGCACCCTACTCAGCGCCGCGCATGATCGGCGGATGGACCCTGTAGACAAAACGGGGAAAGGCGCGACCCGATGTCGCCGCCTTGGACAACGCCTTCTCTCGTGACGCGGTCGAGGCTTCATCCAACGGCGTGATGACGTAAGCTCATTCATCCATCCAGACTGCGGAAGCCCATCGAGACCGAGGCAAGCGCTCTGTCTCCAGACCCGGGCCATTCGCGGGAGGCGCGAGCATCGAGAGGAGCACGGCGACCAGGAGAGCGCGCAAGCGCTCCGGATCCCTGGCCCGCAACCGCAGCTACCAGCTGCTGTGGACGGGTCAGTTCGTCTCCCAGCTGGGCGACCGACTGGCCATGGTCGCTTTCCCTTGGCTCGTCTACAAGGCCACCGGCTCCGCACTCAGCACGGGCGCCGTCCTCGCCCTGTACACGCTGCCCTATGTTGTGTTGGGCGCGTTCGCCGGGGTCGTCATCGACCGCTTCAACAAGCGCGTCGTCATGGTGATCGCCGATCTGCTCCGTGCCGGACTGGTGGCCCTGGTCCCCCTCGCCGCCGCGCGGTCATTGCCGGCCGTCTATGTGCTCAGCTTCCTCGTTGCCAGCGTCGGCGTGTTCTTCGAACCGACCAAGCTAGCCATCCTCCCGGAGATCGTCCCGCGCGAGAAGCTGCTGCGCGCCAACTCACTGCTGGCCACGGGCGACAACCTCACGGAAGTCCTGGGTTACGGCCTTGCCGGCGCAATCGTCGCAGTCGTCTCCGTGCAGAACGCCTTCCGCCTGGACGCCCTCACCTTCCTGGTCTCGGCGGGCGCCCTCATGCTGATGCCCTACCGGGCGCCCGCGCGCGTGGCGCAGCGGGCCGCGCGGTCATTCGTCCGTGAGCTCCGCGAGGGCATGAGCTACCTGCGCCACCACCGCGGCCTCAGAGCGAACACCGTCATGGTCCTGGCCGCCGCGGCCGGTCTGGGCGCCGGCTACCCCCTGACCTTCCTGCTCGCGGTCCAGGTACTGGACGGCGGCGTCAAGGCCTTTGGCTTCTTCGAGGCGGCCATCGGGGCCGGCTACCTGTTGGGGTCGATCGCCATCGCCGCGGTGGCGACGCGGCTCCACAAGGGGCTGGCCATGACGATAGGGCTGGCTATCATGGGAGCCTCGATCGTCCTCATCGCCGGCGCACCGAGCGTGGCCGTGGCGATCGTTCCCTTCCTCGTCGTCGGCACGGCCAACGCGGTCGTCTTGATCGCGATTGACACGTACGTGCAGGAGATCGTACCGGATGGAATGCTCGGCCGCGTCTGGGGAGCGCGGTTCGCCCTCACACAGGGCACCTACGCGCTCTCGGTGCTCGCCGGCGGCGCCCTGGCGACCACCTTCGATGTCCGCGTCCTGTTCATCGCCGCCGGGGTGCTCGTGGCCGCCCCCGGCATCATGGCGCTGTTCATCCGCCAGATCAGGGACGCCTGACCGGGGAGAGCCCACCGACGAACGGAAGCAGGGCCGGGCGGCCCTCACGGCAGTGCTCCGCGCGGCCCGGTGGTAGCCTTGGCGGAGGTACGGCATGACTCCATCCGGCGAGAGCACCACACCCCTCGACGCTCAGCCGGCCACGCCGGCGCCCGGCGTGGCCGCGGACCAGGCACGCACGAGCTGGCTGCAGCTTGGCGTCGTATGCGCCGCGTCCTTCGTCGTGTGGACGGGCTTTGGTGCCATCCTCCCCTACCTCCCCATCTTCCTGAAGGACGAGGCGCACAGCTCGATGCTCATGATCGGCGTTGTCGCGAGCATGTACTACGTAGGTACGCTGCTCTTCGCGTCGCCGCTCGGCTGGCTCAGCGACACCATCGGCCGCAAGCCGGTGATCGTGATGGGCGTCGCCCTCTACGCCGCCAGCACGCTGCTGTTCACCACCACGCTCGAGCCGCGGTGGTTCATCTTCTTCCGCCTCCTCGAGGGCATCGGCGCGGCGGCGGTCGGGCCGGCGGGACAGGCCTTCATTGCCGACATCACGGCAGAACACGAACGAAGCAAGGCCTACGGGCTGCTGACGACGGCCCAGTTCGGCGGACTCATCGTGGGCCCGTCCCTGGCATGGCCCGTCTACCACGCCTTCGGCGAGGGCCCCAACGGCTTTCACGCGATCTTCTACGTCGCGGCGGCAGGCGCGGCCCTCGCGACTGTCGCCCTCGTAGCGCTCATCCGCGAACCAGCCGCGACGGCGCGGCGCAAGCTCTATATCCGCGAGCACGGCCGCGAGCGGCCGAGATACCGTGAGATACTCACGCCCGCTGTCCTCGCCTTCGTCCTCATCGCGTTCACGAACCACTTCTCGATGGGCGCCTTCGAAGTCGTGTGGAGCATCCGCCTCCGCGACCTCGGCGCCTCGCTCGGCTACATATCGCTGACCTTCGTCGCGTTCTCGGTGCCCATGCTGCTCTCGTTCGCAGGCGGCATGCTGGCCGACCGCCTGAGCCGGTACGCGATGATGTTCACGGGTTTCGCGATCGCGGCTGGCGCTTGGATCGTCTACGGCATCACCGAGAACCTGGCGCTCATCCTGGTCACCAGCGTGATCGAGGGCTTCGCCGTCGCCTTCTCCTACCCCGCCAAGCAGGCGTTCCTCATCCAGGTCAGCCCGCCGGTGTGGCGGGGGACGGTCGTCGGCGTCGAGAACAGCTCGATGCAGCTCGCCGGCCTGATCGGCACGCTCACGGCCCCGATCATCTACGGCTGGGTTGGTGGCTACGTGCTGGCGCTGGCCGGAGCCACCAGTCTGCTGGGCCTGGCGATCGCCGCCCCCGTGCTCCACAAGGAGTGGCGGCGGCTGAACAGCTCACCCACGCCGACGCTCACGTCCGGCATGCCTCACCCCCAGCGCCGCACCTCGCGGTAGAGCGTGTCGCGCTGCACCGGGACGTAGCCGGCAGCGCGGATCAGACGGACCATCTCGGCGACGTCGCACTCGCTGCGCACGCCGGCGGCGGCGACAACGTTCTCCTCGATCATGGTGGAGCCCAGATCGTTGGCGCCGAAGGCCAGGGCCACCTGACCGAGACGCAGGCCCTGGGTCACCCAGGACGCCTGAACGTTCGGGATGTTATCGAGGTAGACGCGGCTCACGGCCAGCAGACGAAGGTAGTCGAAGCCGGTCGACGCGGTGTGCCCGGCCTGGAGCTCCGTATTGCCGGCCTGAAATGTCCAGGGGATGAAGGCCGTGAAGCCGCCGGTCTCGTCCTGGAGCTCGCGGATCCGGCGCAGGTGCTCTACCCGCTCGGCGGGCGTGTCGAGCGAGCCGAACATCATCGTCGCAGTCGTGCGCATGCCGAGTGCGTGGGCGACCCGCATGACCTCGAGCCAGGTGGCGGTCGGGATCTTGTGCGGGCTGATCGCGATGCGCACGCGATCCACCAGAACCTCCGCGCCGCCGCCGGGTAGCGAGTCGAGGCCCGCGGCCTGCAGACGTCGCAGGGTCTCCTCGACGCTCAGCCCGCTCACCGTCGCGATGTGGGCGATCTCGGGTGGCGAGAGCGAGTGAATATGGATCGGGTAGCGGACCTTGATGCCGCGGAAGAGATCCTCGAACCAGGTGATGTCGAGGTCTGGGTGCAAACCTCCCTGCAGCATGATCGCGGTGCCTTTCAGGGCCAGAGTCTCCTCGATCTTGCGATCGATCTCGGCCGCGGTGAGCACGTAGCCGCGGCCGCTGCCCGGTCGCTCGTAGAAGGCGCAGAAGCGGCAGCCGGAAGTGCAGTAGTTGGTGTAGTTGATGTTGCGGTCGACGACGAACGTGACCTCGCCGGCTGGGTGCAGGCGCCGGCGCGTCTCGTCGGCACGGGTGCCGAGCGCGAGCAGATCGGCGGACTCGAGGAGCTCGAGCGCCTCGACGTCGCCGATACGGCCCGCCCCGGCCTGCGGCGGGCGGCCGGCGGCGTCGCCCGCCCCGCTCATCCCGCGGCTCCGCCAAGACGAAGCGTCAGCCGGACGAAGTCAAAGCCCATCCCCGTCGTGTCGCGCTGCACGGGCAGCCCGTCCACCATCTCGTCGGCGGGCTCCAGCACGAAACCGACCCGCTCGTGAAAGGCGATGGAGGCACGGTTCCAGGCCCCGGTCTCGGCGACGACGCGAGTGCGGCCACACTCGCAGATGAGATCGACGAAGCGGCCGTACATCTCACGGCCTATCCCGCGACCTCGGCGGTCGGGTCGCACGCCGGCGTAGTGCACGTAGCCGGCGTCAGAGACGCGCTGCGAGAGGTAGCCGACGAGGAAGCCGACCAGCTCGCCTTCGTCCTCGACGATGAAACACGTATCACCAACGTGCTCGAGCAGCTGCGGGCAGATGCCATGGACGATGTGGCCTCCGGGCCACCACTCGTCTATGGCTCGAGTCAGTGCGGCGGCGTCGGAGGCCTCCGCCGGCCGCCAGATCAGCCCGGTCACGGAAGCCCGCCGGCCGGCGCCACCGACGCGAAGCGACGCGGCGGTCACCGAGAGCGGCTGAGGGCCGTCCATGAAGCCGACCACGGCGGCAGAGCTCAGACGTACAGACGCCGGTGACTCAGTGCCGCCCGCCGGTTCGGCGGCGGGCGGCTCCACCAGAGTCACCGCCGCGAGATCGGGCACGCGCTCCAGCTCGCCGATCGCGGCGGCGCGCCGGTAGAAGTGCTCAAGACCGGCGAGGTACTCGGGCGCGAACCCGAACTTGAGCTTGTCGAAGTACTCGAGCAGATACCGCTGGCCGAAGTCATACCGCAGCGCACCGGCCGCGGCCGTCTCCTCGGGGTGGGCCGCGCACTCGTCGCGCGAAGCCAGCAGGGCCGCCCCGACGGCCGCGGCGGCAGCCGGCCTGGCGGCCGCGAACTCGCGCGTGGCCGCACTCACGGCGAACACCATGGGCAGGCCCGTGAGCTCGTGCCAGGCGGCGCCCAGGTCGACGTGCTGCGGGAAGACCTCGGCGCGAAGCACGTGCAGCGCCTCGTCGCCGATCAGCAGGAGCGCATCGTACTCGGCGAGAACCTGGGCCAGCGCCCCCTCGCGCACGCTGAACTCCGGGGTCATGCCCCAGGCCGCGAACAAGATGCGCAGCAGGCAGACAGAGGTCGCGCTCTTGGCGGTAACCGCCACGCGCCGCACGTCCGGCAAGGGCGCGCGCGTGAAAAGCTGCACGGAGTCGACGGCGCCGAAGGCGCTGATCGAGACACGGGGGAGCAGGACCAGCCGGTCGGCGTGCCTGGCGAAGGCGATCGACGACGGCAGGGCCACGTCGATGTCACCGCTCACGAGCATCGCGTTCAGCGTCGCCGGGTCCCCCTCGACGACGGCCGCCCGGACACCCCGCGCCGCGAGCTCACGCTCCAGGTGATGGTAGAGGGGAAAGCAGTTGACGAACTCGATACGACCCACGCGCACCGGCGCGAGGGCGTCCTCACGCCTGGTCATCGTAGCGACGCACGACGTCGTAGAGCGTATCGCGCTCGACCGGGACTCGGCCGGCGGCGCGGATGACGCGCAGGAGCTCGCTCCTCGCGAGCTCCTGGCCCGTGTCGACGCCGGCCGCGTGGCTGATCCTCTCCTCGACGACCGTTCCGTCGAGATCGTTCACGCCGAAGGCCAGCGAGACCTGCGCCAGCTTGAGGCCGATGTTGATCCAGAACGCCTTGATATGGCGGAAGTTGTCCAGCACGAGGCGCCCGATCGCCAAGACCTTGAGATCGTCGTACCCGGTGGGTCCGGCGAGGTTGCTGAGGCCGGTGTTCGCCGGCTGGAAGGAGAGCGGGATGAAGGCGTTGAACCCGGCTGTCTCGTCCTGCAGGGCGCGTAGCCGGAGGAGGTGATCGACGAGCTCCGCCGGTTCCTCGATGTGGCCGTACAGCATGGTCGCGTTGGACTTGAGGCCGAGGCCGTGAGCGGTGCGCATGACCTCGAGCCACTCCTCGCCGCTGATCTTGCGCTCGCAAATCAGGCCGCGAACCCGACTGCTGAACACCTCGGCGCCGCCGCCGGGCAGCGATCCGAGACCGGCCTCCTTGAGCTCCTCGAGCACCTCCGCCACAGGCTTGCCGCTGAGCCTGGCGAAGTGGGCGATCTCGCTGGCGGTGAAGGCCTGGATGTGCACGTCCGGCGCCAGCTTCTTGAGAGATCGCATCATCTCGAGGAAGTAGTCGAGCGGCAGGTCCGGGTGCTCGCCGCCGACGATGTGGAGTTCGGTAATGCCGGTGGCCGCCAGTGTCTGACGGGCCTTCTCGACGACCTCGTCGACCGTGAGCGTGTAGGCGTCGGCCTCGCCCTCGTCGTGGCTGAAGGCGCAGAAGAGGCAGCGGTTGCGGCAGACGTTGGTGTGGTTGATGTGGCGGTTGCTGATGAAGAAGACGTCGTCGCCCACAGCGCGGGCGCGGGCGAAGTCGGCCATGGCGCCGACAGCCAGCAGGTCGCCGGTTTCGAAAAGCGCGCGGGCATGCGCGGCCTCCAGGCGCTCGCCGGCCTGGACGCGCGCCCACACGTCGTCGAGCCCGGCGCGCGCCGCCAGAGCGTCGATGTAGGAGGGCATCACGGAATCGGCTCCAACTCGCTAGCTGTAGCGCGCGACAACCTGTGCGGCCACCTGGCCGAGCAACTCGTGCTCAACAGGACCCGAACACCCGTCGAGCACGTCGCATGCCTGCTCAATGTATCGCATCGCAACCTCCCTGGCACGCTGCAGGGCGCCGCTCTCAGCGACGGCACGCAGAACCGCCGCCACCTCGCTACCGGCGAGGCCGTCGCGTGACAGCAGGGCCGCGAGCGCCGGCTGCGCCTCGAGCGCGAAGAGCAGGGGGAGGGTCATGGTGCCGTCCCGCACGTCGGCGCCCGGACGCTTGCCCGTGTCCGCCTCGCTGCCGCTGCAGTCAAGGATGTCGTCGAACACCTGGAATGCCAGCCCAATCAGACGGCCGTACTCCGTCAAGGCCGCGACCGACTCCTCGCGGACTCCCGACAGTCGCGCTCCGAGGCGGCAGGAGACCGCGAAGAGATCGGCGGTCTTGCGCTCGCAGCGCCGTTCGTAGTCGGATCGGGAGAGGGTCACCAGGCGGGTCTGATCCCGCTGCAGGACCTCGCCCTCGGAGAGCCCAACCGCCGCCGCGCTGAGCGCGGCAACCGCCTCGCCATCGCCCGTCGCGGCCAGCTCGCTGAAGGCTCGCGCCAGCAGGAGGTTGCCGGCCGACACCGCCATGGCAGACCCGTGTTCCCTGGCGACGGTCGGCCGGCCGCGGCGCATATCGGCCCCGTCCAGGACGTCGTCGTGAACCAGAGTGGCCATGTGCAGAAGCTCCACGGCCGCGGCGGCGCGCAGTACCGGCTCGCAGAGCTCGGCGTCGGCCCGAGCGCAGAGCAAGGTGAGCAGCGGCCGCACGCGCTTGCCGCCGGCCCTGAGGGTGGCTGCGCAGGCTGCACCTAGGCGGCCCGGCGGGCGCAGGGCAACCGCCGTGAGACGCTGCTCGACGAGCTCCATCCCACGCTCGTAGCGCCGCTTCTGCGCGGCCGTGCGCGGAGAGACCAGCGGGCGCGCCGCCCTCATGGCCGCGGCCCGGGCGATCCGGGCACCCGGCCGACGTGGAGCGCGACGCCGCCAAATCCCATGAGCCGGTAGCGGATCCCGGTGAGCCCGGCGGCGGACATCACTCCCGCCAGCTCTGCGGCCGGGGGAAAGGCCGCCACCGAAGCGGGCAAGTAGGCATAGGCCTCGGCATCGCCGGCGACCACACGACCGAGGCCCGGGACGACCCGCCCCAGCCACAGGGCGTGCGCCCACCGGCTCAGGCCGGGCAACGCCGGCGTCAGCTCGAGACAGACGACGCTGCCGCCTGGACGCGTGACGCGCGCCATCTCCGCGAAGGCGCGACCGATGTCCGCCACGTTGCGCACCCCCCAGCCGACGGTGACAGCGGCGAAGGCGCCGTCGGCGAACGGCAGATCGAGCAGGTCTCCCTCGACGAACTCGAGCGACCTAGCCGGCGGACTCAGAGGCCTGGCGGCTGCCTTTCTGCGCGCCTCCACCAGCATCGTCTCCGAGACGTCGAGGCCGATTACCGCGCTGTCCGGATACATGCCCGCCAGCGCGAACGCCAGGTCGCCGGTGCCGCAACAGGCGTCCAGCACACTGCCGCCCGCAGCAGGTTGCGCCTGGGCAGCGGCCATCGCTCGCCAGCGGCCGTCGAGACCGAGCGTCATGAGCCGGTTCATCAGGTCGTAGCGCGGCACGATGCGGCCGAACATCTCCCCGATGCGACCGGCGTCACGGTCCACGAGAGCGCTCAGGGCCGACCCCCGTCCCACGGCCGAAAGAGAGTATGCCCAATGCCGAGCGCGGCGAGGACCTTGCCGATGACCTGGTCGACAGCCTCCTGCAGCGTCTCGGGCAGAGAGTAGAAGGCCGGCATCGCGGGGAGCACGACCGCGCCGGCCTCGGAGAGCTCCAGCAGACGCCGCAAGTGTATCTGGGAAAGCGGCGTCTCGCGCGGCACCACGACCAGCGTGCGTCGCTCCTTGAGCGCCACGTCGGCGACGCGATGGATGAGCGTCTGCGTCGTGCCCAGCGCGACGTGAGCGGCGGTCGCCATCGAGCACGGGCAGATGACGACCGCGCCGGGCGCGCTGCTGCCGCTCGCCGGGGAGGCGGCCATATCGGCCGGGTCGTATACAACGGCCTTGGCCTCGGCCGCCTCCAGAAAGGCGGCCGTAACGGCGTCACGACCTTCAACGGACAGCCGGAGCTCGTGGCGCAGCACGAGCACGCCGGCGTCCGAGATGCAGAGTCCCAGGCTATGTCCGCCGCCGGCCAGCATCTGAACCAGCCGCATGGCGTATGGGGCGCCGCTGGCGCCGCTGATCCCGACGAAGACGTCGAGCGGCGCGCTCACGCGGCGCCGGTCCTCGCCGGCGACGGCTGCAGGGTTGGGCGCTGAGGACGAACAGTCACGCGAACGGCACCTCAGAATGGTCGGTGATCGGCGCCGGCAGGAAACCCCTGCTCAGCGAGCGGAGTCGCGTCATTGTACCACCCGCGCCCGGCAGATCGGATCGCGGCGAGCCGACGTCAGTCCACGAGAACGGCGGCTATGACCACGGCGCCGTACAGCAGCCCGACGGCGCCGTTGATGGCCATGAAGCGCATGCCAACCTCACGCAGCCCTCGCCGGGCGATATCGATGTGTGGCCAGGCCAGCAGGGCGGTCACCGCGAGGAGCCCCAGCCAGTAGACCCAGACAAGGCCCGAGAGCGCCCCGACCGCGCTCAGCAGCACGATCGTCCCGACGTGGGAGAGGGCGGCGACACCCAGGGTGCGACGTGACCCGATCGCCACGGCCAGCGAGTGGAGGCCGTGGGCGCGATCGAAGTCACGGTCGAAGATCCCGTAGATCGCATCGAACCCGCCGACCCAGAGCCCGACGGCGAAGAACAGCAGCCAAGCCTGCGTGGCGGCCTGGCCGGTGATGGCCACCCAGGCCGCCGCCGGCGCCAGGCCGAGGGTCAGCCCGAGAGCGTAGTGGCAGAACCACGTGAAGCGCTTGGTATAGGGGTACACGATGAAAGCCGCGACGGGGACGGGCCACAGGTAGCGACAGGGTGGCGAGAGATTGAACGCGGCCAGCACGAGCACGGCCAGGGAGACGCCGGTGAAGGCCCAGACCTCCCCGCGGCCCAACAGGCCGGCCGGCAGCTCGCGAGCGGCAGTACGCGGGTTGCGGGCGTCGAGCTCGGCGTCGATCAGCCGGTTGAGCGCCATGGCGGCGCTGCGCGCGCCTACCATCGCGACGGTGATCCAGATCAGGTCACTCCACGAGGGTACGCCGCCGGCCGCCAGGAAGGCGCCGGCATAGGCGAAGGGCAGCGCGTAGACGCTATGCTCGATCTTGATCAGGCGCGCGAAGAGCGCCACCCTGGAGGCGCCGGCGCTGCGCTTCGCGGGCTCGCGCCCCGGCGCCCCGCGGCTCGCGCTCACGTGAAGGGCAGCCCGAACTCGGCCCAGCGACGCGTGACCCGCTCCCGGACGGCCGGATCCATGGCGATCTCGTCCGGCCACTCGCGCCCGTATCCCTCCTCCGGCCACGTCCTGGTCGCGTCAATACCCATCTTGGCGCCGTAGCGAGGCAGCGGACTGGAGTGATCGAGGACGTCCAGCGGGCCGTCGACGACGAGGCAGTCACGGCGAGGGTCGACGTTGTTGAAGACCCGCCATGCCACTTCGCTGTAGTCGTGCACATCGACGTGCTCGTCAACGACGACGACGAACTTGGTGAACATCATTTGGCCCATGCCCCACACCGCACTCATCACCTTGCGCGCCTGCCCGGGGTACCGCTTGCGGATGCTGACGATGGCGCAGTCGTGGAAGACGCCCTCGATCGGCAGATCCATGTCGACGATCTCCGGCTGGACGAGCTGCAGCAGCGGCAGGAAGAGGCGCTCCGTCGCCTTGCCGAGATAGGCGTCCTCCATCGGCGGCCGGCCCACGATCGTTGCTGGGTAGATCGCGTCGCGACGATGGCGCATGGCGGTCACGTGGAACACGGGGTAGTCGTCGGCGAGCGAGTAGTAGCCGGTGTGGTCGCCGAAGGGTCCCTCACGTCGCAGCTCGCCCTTGTCGACGTACCCTTCGAGGACGATTTCGGCGTCGGCCGGGACCTCAAGGTCGACAGTGCCGCACTTCGCCAGTTCGACCGGGGCGCCACGCAGGAACCCCGCAAACATGAACTCGTCGACGCCCGGCGGGAGCGGGGCGGTCGCCGCGTAGGTGACCGCCGGATCGGTCCCGAGCGCGACGGCCACCTCAAGACGGTCGCCGGCCGCGCGGAAGTTGGCGGCGCCGTCGTGGTGCAGGTGCCAATGCATGCCGGTCGTCCGACCGTCGTAGACCTGCAGGCGATACACGCCGGCGTTGCGCCGTCCGCGCTCGTCCTTGGTCACGACGATCGGCAGCGTGACGAAGGGACCGCCGTCGCCCGGCCAGGTCGTGACCACCGGCAGCTCGCCGAGATCTGGGGGATCAACGGTTACCTCGTGCCACGCCGCCTTCCTGACGAGCGCCGGCGTGAACGATGCCAGCTCGCGCAGCTGGCCCAGAGCCTTGACTTTGCCGATCAGTCCTGCGGGCACCTGCAGCTCGACCAGCCCCGCGATACGGCCCGCGAGTTCGTCGAGCTTGGCGCCGAAGGCCAGCTCGAGCCGGCGGTAGGAGCCGAACTGGTTCATCAGCACCGGCATGGCCGGGCCGGCCGCACCGTCCGGCCCCGATCCCTGTAACCGGCGCGGCCGCTCGAAGAGCAGCGCCGGGCCCTTCGCCTTGCTGGCTCGGTCGGCGATCTCGGCCATCTCGAGATACGGGTCGACCTCGGCCCGCACGCGCACGAGTTCGCCCTCGCGCTCGAGCAACGAGATGAAGGCGCGCAGATCCACGTCAGCCCGCGACTGCCGACGACGCGTGGGCGGCGACGGGGAGTCCGATCTGGCGAGCTCGGCGTCGAGCGGCGCCGAGACGGGCAGCCCCAGGTCGCGCGCGCCGGCTCTCGCAAGGACTCGCACATGCAGAGCGGCGCCTGCCGCCAGCGCCTCGTCGAGCTGATCGAAGAGCGCGGTCACGGCTGCCGCCTCGGCGCCGCGCCGCAGCGCGACCAGGGCGCCAACGGCGTAGGCCCAGAGCGCGTCGTCCTCAGAGAACGGCTCGTCCATGCTGCGCAGGCAGGAACAGGACGCCATCAGCCTGGCAAGCAGGTCGACGGCAGCCGCGTCGCCGCGGGCGGCGATCAGGTGCAGCCCCCGCGCGTAGAAGACATCGCCGGCGAGCAGAGACATCTCGGGTCCGCCGGACGCCGCGCCTACGCGGCTCTCGCGGTAGTGCAGCAGGTAGCCCTCGTAGATCAGCTCTATCGCGGACAGGTACTCTTCATCGATCGACTCGTCCAACGCCCCCAGCAGCGGACCCCAGCGGAGGGCGGGCGGGGAAGTCTTGAGCGGGCCGCAGACCCCGGCGGTGGCACGAAGGTCGCGGATGACGCGCTCTGCAGCGCGCACGTCAGCCTTGGCCTCGATGGAGGAAGTACGTCAGCGACATCAGCTCGCTGGACAGGTCAACCTGACGCACGAGCACATCGTGCGGACAGAGAACCTTGACCGGCGCGAAGTTGAGAATGGCCCGCACGCCGGCGGCGGCCAGGCGCTCGACCGTCGCCTGAGCCTCTGTTCCGGGCACCGTCACCATGGCGATGTCGACGCCCTCGCGACGGCACAATTCCTCAAGCTCGTCCATGCCACGAACGAGGCCGCCGCCCTGGCTGGACCCGACCACGGCCGATGAGCTGTCGAAGATCCCAACCAAGCGAAAGCCCTGCTCCGCGAACCCGCGATAGCGCCCCAATGCAGTGCCGAGCAGCCCCGCGCCGACGATCACCACGTTCCAGGAGCGATCGAGCCCCAGACACCGATCGATCTCGCCGACCAGTCTCGACACGTCGTAGCCGACGCCGCGGGTCCCGAACTCGCCGATGTACGAGAGGTCCTTGCGGATCTGGGCCGCGTTGAAGCCGACACGATCGGCCAGGTCGCGGGATGACACGCGCACGACGCCTTGCCCGGCCAGCTCGCGCAGTTTGCGCAAGTAGAGCGTAAGACGAGGCACTGCGACGGCGGGTATCTCCCGTTTGTCGACGTCCACGCTTATGTCTCCGCCCTCGAGACGAGCCAGCCCGTCGGGAATCCCAGGCGCCCCGGCGTGCACGGCCGCGCCTGCGCCGGCAACCGCCGCGACGGTTCTCTGCTCACGCGCTCCCCGCAGTCCCTGTCAAAACCGAACCAACCGTGAACATGATACATACTATGCGCAGCCAACGACGGGCCGAGGACGCGGCACCGAGCACGAGGAGGTGGCCCCATGACGCTGACCATCCGCCACGCAGGTCCAGGCGACGAGCCGGCCATCGTGCTGCTTGTCCAGGAGCTTGCACTCGCCCTCGGGGAGCGCAGCCCCGCCGACGAGCACTACGTGCGCCGCTACTTGGCCTCCCCGGACACGGTCGTCCTGCTTGCGTCGGACGACCGGGACGTCGTCGGGCTCCTCACCTACTGCACGCGACCGGGTCTGTTCCACGCCGGCGACTCGGGCGAGATCGAGGCCCTCATCGTGCTTCCGGAGCGCCGCGGCGAGGGCATCGGCACCAAGCTCCTGCGCACCGCCATGCGCCTCATGCAGGAAGCGGGGTGCGTCGAGATCTCCGTGAGCGTCGAGGCGGCCAACGAACCGGCGCAGCGGATGTACTTCGACTCCGGGCTCACCAACGCGTCGCTGCGACTGGAGAGGCACTTCTGATGGCGTAGCTCGGCCGCGCCCTCTCAAGAGAGCCAGCGGGCGATGTCCTTGGCGAAGTAGGTGACGATCAGGTCGGCTCCCGCTCGCTTGATCGCTGTGGTGGCCTCAAGAACGGCCGCCCGCTCCTCACACCAACCGTCGGCGGCCGCTGCCTTGAGCATCGCGTACTCGCCGCTCACACTGAAGGCGGCGAGCGGAAACTTCGTCTCCTGCTTGACGCTGCGCACGACGTCGAGACAGGACAGCGCCGGCTCGACCATGACAACGTCGGCCCCTTCCTCGATGTCCAGGAGGACCTCGCGCACGGCCTCCTCGGCGTTCGCGCAGTCGAGCTGGTAGGTCTCCCGTTCGCCGTATCCGGGCCGGGAGTGAACCGCGGCGTCGAACGGCCCGGAAAAGACAGTCGCGAACTTGGCAGAGACGGCCATGATCGCGGTGTCGATGAGGCCCTCGTCGTCGAGGGCGTTGCGAATCGCGGCCACGCGGCCGTCCATCATGTCGCTGGGCGCCACCATGTCGGCCCCGCTCTCAGCGTGTGTGACGGCCGTCTTCGCGAGAAGCTCCAGCGTTGCGTCATTGACGATCTCGCCGTCCTGGACGACGCCGCAGTGACCGTGGTCCATGTAGCTGCAGAGACAGACGTCAGTGATGACCAGCAACTCGGGGAACTCGTCCTTCACGGCGCGCACCGCGAGCTGGAGAACGCCTTCGGCGTCGTAGGCTCCGCTCGCGGCCGAGTCCCGGTGCGACGGAACCCCGAAGAGCAGCACGGCTCTGACGCCGGCCTGCGCGAGATCGCGAACCTCGGCGAGCAGGTTCCCAATCGAGAGCTGCCAGCAGCCCGGCATCGACGGAACAGGCTGGCGCACGTTCTGGCCGGCACAGACCAGGAGCGGCTGGATGAGGTGGTCGACCTGGAGAGTCGTCTCGCGCAGCGCGTCGCGCATGGCCGCCGTGCGGCGCAGGCGTCTCATGCGGTAGCTTGGATAGTACATGCTGTTGGGTCCTTTCCGGCGAGCTGGGGCTCCACGAGCGGCGCGCTCAATCCTCCCCCGCCCGCCGGGGATTGACAACCAGGCGTCGCGAGTCAGTGCGCCTGGTGCACCGCTGCCATCTGGACGACGCGACTCAGCACCGCGAGCACGGATGCGCGATCGCGCAGATTGCAAGGCACCACGGGGACGCCGGCATCGAGTCCCAGGATCATGCCCACGTCTTCGGCGCTGAGCTCCTCGTCGGCCACCGAAACGTAGCTGCCGACGACAAGCGGCACGCCCCCGAACCGCCGGACGAAGTCGAGATCGAGACGGGTCGCGCGCAGGCTGTTGAGGTCATTGGCGTTGGCCAGCACGATCCATCCGCTCGTCCCTTCAGCGACTCTCAGCCAGGCCTCGTCGGAGGCGGTCGCCGGGGCAGTGAACACGAGCACCTCCTCCGGACCGTCGTCCGGCTCCGTCTTGCCGATGAGCACCGGGATCTCGACCTCCTTTTCGTCGATCAGCTCGACCCGCAACTGCTTGATGACGGCGCCGTCGGTGAGCGTCGAGAGGAAGACCTCATTGTAGACATCGATCGGCCCGCGGACCGCGACGCTCGGAGTTCTGCCGATGCTCTCGAGTACGGGGTCGTCCACCGAGATCAGATCCCTGGAGTGGAGGCTGTACATGATCTTCGCGCCGTGAAAGCGGTCGAGCCCGGCTTCGCGCAGGATCGTGTTGATGTCGGCCCGGCCGTCCATGTGCACGATCGCCCGCCATTCGTGAGGCGTGAGGACGATCTCCCCTAGCTCGCCGACGCCATCGCCGCACACCAGGCGAGGAATCCTCTCCATGGATCCGATGTGCTCGACGAACCGCTCCCATTCGTCGATTCGCCGGCAGCCCTCCATGATGACGTTCTCGACGGACATCTCGACGAGGATGTCCTGATCCGTGACCTGCTCGTCCAGGCCGAACTCGAACTCGCCGTCCGGCCAGCCGAAGAAGTCGAACGCCGTGTCCTGGATCTGCTCCCGGACGGCATGCTCCAGCGCAGCGCGATCGAGCACGCCATTGTTCAGCAGGATGGTTCCGATGCGCATGTTGTCGTCCCCGCGCTCCTGCTCCATGAGCCCCTTGCGCAACTGATCGGCGGTGATCGCGCCGTCCCTGACAAGGCGCTCGCCCAGCGGCAGGTGCTGAGGAACGGAGAAGGCGAAGCAGATCAGGCCGTTCCGGAAGTAGATCCTGCCCCAGGACTCCTCGCGCCTGATCGTGAGTGCGCCGCTCTTCGCACTCATGTTCACCAGCTGGAGGATGTTCGGGAGACTGAACTCCTTCAGGTTGCCCCGGAGAAGCACCTGCACCTCGCTCTATGGGGTCTGGTCTGATGGGAGCCCACCCTGTGTCTATCGGCACCGGCCCCTGTTTCTCAATCCTAACGCCATGGCCTCACGCAGGGCGCCATTCGAGGGGCGACACGTGGGGACGAGGCGCGCACGACGTAGCTGGCCGCCCACCCGGCGGTCCGGCGCGGACGCGCCTAGTCGCCGGGCTTCTCGGGGATCGCCAGCTCGTCCGCGCTCAGCAGCCGGCGACCCCAGGCGAAGTACTTCTTCCAGTACGACGACGTGTCGAGCGAGGCGAGCGTCACGCCGTCACTCGAGCCCGTGGAGTGGATGAACCAGCCGTTCCCGAGATAGAGGCCGACGTGGTAGATATCGGCGATGCTCGACTTGGGACCCTTCGCGCCAAAGAAGATGACGTCCCCGCCGGTCAGCTTCGCACGTGTGATGCGCGGATCGGCGACCTTCGCCATGGCGCCGCCGCCCCGCTCGTTGACCGTGATGGGGTACCCAAACTTCATCTTCATCACGTAGAAGGCGAAGCCGGAACAGTCGAAGCCGCCCGACTTCTGGCGGCCATAGGGCGAGTTCTCGGTCGGGTACTCGCCGCCCCAAACGTAGGGGTAGCCCACGTACTTGAGGGCGAAGCTGGTGATCTCCTTCTGCCGCGGGCTCAGCTCGGGGAACGTGACGACGGCGAAGTCGGCGAGACCGTTGAGCAGCCACGTGGAGCCGGCGTCGTAGCCGCGCTGGAACATGCTCGCCACCTCGGCCCGGCTCACCGCCTCCGCAGGGGTGACCTCCAACTGATCGCTCGCGGCGTCGTGGTTCACGCGCAATTGCAGCTGTCGGGAGGCGACCACGGACGGCAGGTATGCTGGAGCCTTGACACGCCAGGACTCATTCGGCTCCCAGCGCCCCGGGCTCAGGCTGGTCAGCAGCGTCCACGTGCACGATGAGTAGCGGCCTTTCAGCCAGCGCACGACGAGCGTCTCCGCGCTGGCGCCGCTCACCGCCTTGTCCGGGAAGAAGCGCCGCTTCTTGTCGAGCCCCATGAGCTTGAACTTCAAGGCCCGCTGGATGTACGAGGCGTAGGGATGGTCGTCCGGCACATCGCTGATCTCGACGGGTGTGAAGTCGGCCGCCTGACGGCCGGCGGCGATGACGAGCGCCCTGGCCATCTCTGCCCGCAGAAGGGCCTTGTCCGGCCGGAAGACGTCGCCGTAGTCGTCGAGCAGCCGCTGCTGCGCTGCGCCGCGCTCGGTCACCGACTTGATGGCCGTGTACGCCCAGTGCGACTTGGGGACATCCTTGTAGGTCTTCGCGCGGGCGGCCAAGGGCAGGCCCATCGCGAGCGCTAGCGCGGCGAGCGTCAGGGCGAAACTGATGAGCAGTCGGCGTGTCGGTCCAGGCATGTCTGCCTTTCCATCGGCACATAGGCCCGCCGCATCAAGCAGAATACGGCCATCTCGAGACTCGGCGCCTGCCGCTTGCGGCCGGCCGCGCTTCGTCGCTGGCGTCGCCGGATGATACCATGACCCATCGGCAGGTACTCGGAACGCGCAGCGAGGCCCGACCGGGGCAGCTCAGGAGGACCAGCACCATGCCACAGCCCAAGCCAGTCGGACGCAGCCGCGTCCGAGCAACCGAACTCCGCAGAAGCCCCCTCCTCGCCTTCCTCGCCCTTCTCATCGTGCTGCTCGTGGGCGCGGCTCCGGCTGCGGCGTCGAGTGAGACCGCCTTCACGATCACGGGACGGGGATGGGGCCACGGCATCGGCATGTCGCAGTGGGGCGCCTATGGCCTCGCCAAGCACGGATCGACGTACAAGCAGATCCTCAGGCACTACTACACGGGGATTGGCTTCACGAGTATCGACAGCCCCGTCATCCGCGTGCGCCTGCGCAGCGGACTCAGCGCCGTGGGACTGACGTGTACCAGCGACTACGCGGTTCGCGGCAGCTCCAGCGAGTTCACCATCCCGGCGGGCACCAAAGCGACGGTGAAGTACGTCGACGGCAGGTACCACGTCGCCGCCGGCTCCTGGTCCCAGGACTTCACCACAGGAGTGACCTTCAAGCCGTCCAAGGGCTCGCTGAATCTCCTTACGGCCACGGATCTCGGCACCCCCGGACGCTACCGCGGCGAGATCCGCGTCGTGCGTTCGGGAAGCTATCTCATGGTCGTCAACCTCCTGCCGCTCGAGAGCTATCTCCGCGGCGTCGTGCCGCGCGAGGTCTCGCCGGCGTGGCCCAAGGAGGCGCTCAAGGCCCAGGCGTGCGCGGCACGCTCCTACGCCGAGCGAGCACGCCGCGGTGGACGCGACGCCTGGGACGTGTACTGCGACGTGCGCTCCCAGGCGTATGGAGGGGTCGCGTGGGAGGACCCGCGCAGCGACGCGGCGATCGCGGCCACCGCGGGTATCGTGCCGAGCTACAAGGGGGCGCCCATCCAGGCCTTCTACTTCGCCTGCTCGGGAGGTCAGACGGAGAACATCGAGCTCGCTTGGGAGACGTCGCCCATGCCCTACCTGAAAGCGAGAGACGACCCATACGACCGCTACGCGCCACGCCACACCTGGGGCCCGATCCGGCAAACACCCTCTAGACTCGCCGCGGGCCTCGGCTCCGCCGTCGAGGGCACCCTGCGAGCCATCTACACTGTCCAGCGCGGCCAGTCCCCGCGCATCGTGAAGGCCGCCATCATCGGCAGCTCCGGCACCACCTACATCCACGGCAGCGCGCTGCGCATGAAGCTCGGCCTCAACAGCGCCTGGGCGACCTTCACAAGCATGTCAATAGCCCCCGCGGCGCGCGACGGCCTCTCGGTCGCCCCAGGCGCCCCGGTCACGCTGAAAGGCACGATCTACCCGGCGCTTGCCGCGGACGCAACGGTCAAGCTCGCGTACAGCCGCCAGGGCGCGTGGCGAACGCTCAGCGTGGCGACGATGCGTCACACCCAGACGTTGCCGGATGGCCAGAGCGCGAAGTACTCGACCTATCAGGTCGTCGTGAACCCCGAACAGACGACGAAGTACTACTTCGCCAGCGGCACTGCCAAATCGCCCACGACGACGATCACCGTGCAGCGGTAGCGGGTTTGCCGCGGCGCTCCTGTCGCGCCGCGAACCACCAACGTCGGGCAGCGCCGGCGGACGTCCTAGCCGGCCACCATGCGCAAGACCTGCAGCGCGATGAAGAGCACCGTGACGCCCACGATCGCCCGCCAATCCACGCTGCCGCGGCTGAGCTTCGGCGTGATGAGCCCCACGATGCGCAGATACGGCTCCGTGATCACAGAGAGCGTCCGGTGGAGCGCCCAGGGGACGGTGCCCTTACGGGGATCGACACGGGCGAGAATAGCGTCGATCAGGATGAGGATCATGTAGATCGTTCCCGCGAGAAAGACGTAGCGCAGGGGGCCGCTCATGTGTCGTGACTCCTTGGCCGGCGTGGGACAGCCGCTCGCAGCGGCACCCGGATTCTACAGGGAACCCGGGCATAATGCCCGGCACCAGGCAGCCCAGCTACGGAGTCAACCACGCGCGGAGCGCCGGAATCAGCGCCGGCGGCGACCGAGGTCGAGCGCGAAGTACTGCCAGCCGCCGCCCACATGGATCCCCGCGCCGGCGTCACACAGAGCGCGCGTCAGGATGACCCTGCGATGGCGAGGGCTCCGCATCCACCCTGAGACGATGCGCTTCACGTCGGCCACCGGGGCGCCGGGCGTGGCCCGCGCCAGCGTCTCACCGACCACCCATACCCGGAAGCCGGCGCTGCCGTAGCCGAGATCGCGGACGCGGTCGGCAATCGAGCGGCCAGCGCGATCGATATGGGAGAAGTAGGAGTGGTGGGCCATGGATCGCGTGTGATTCCGGGCGGCCCTCATCAGCGCGGCATTGGCACGCACGTTGGGCAAGCCGCGGGCGGCGCGCTCCCGATTCACCGCGTCCAGGATCGCCTGCTCGGTCTTCGTGAGCCTGACGGCGGCGTGAGCCGCCGAGGGCACGACCACAAGGATGCCGAGCAGCGCAGCCAGCAGGGCTGCGACAGCGAGGGTTCTCCTCACACGGACCGCCCTTTCGTTGTCCGGCCGCCCGGTTTGGGGCGCCCCTGTGCACCGGCACCTTGAATGGAGGTGACAGGCGCGGGGCTCACCCGCGCCCGTCACAGGAAGTCACCTGACCCTGACCGTCACACCCGGCGAGGCGCGACCGACAGCTGTCGCACGGAGCATGGACGCCCCGGGCTCCGTCCCCCACGTCGGCGTTAGCCTCGGCAGCGTTTCGACAACCGACCACCCTGCTGTCGATCGAGAAGGTCAGCGAGGACGCACGACCACGACGACGCTGCCGGTCGAGCCGAGATTGCTCTGGTCGCCGGCCCAGACCGCCGTGAATCGCGTCGTGGTCTTCACCTTGGCGATGCGGTACTCGAAGCTCGCCATCTGATCGGACACGAGTGCGGGAACGGTCGCAATCAGCTTCCTGGTCGTGCTGCCCTTCGGCGTCGCGTAGAGCTCGACGACAGTGTCGCCGGCCGCCATCTCGATGGTCCCGAAGAGCGTCGTGCCGCGGCCGTAGTCCACCGTCCTGGGACTGGCCCCCAGACGCAGACTGCTCGTCGGCAGCTGCAGGCTGCCCGACACGAACCAGTCGGTGCCGCCGGTTGCCTCGATAGCCGGCGGCGGCGTGCCGTCGAGGGCCTCCGGCCGATACGTGACCACGATCGCGTCGTTGGTGGGGAGAGCGTTGAGCTCATCCACGAGCTCGGCCACTGTGCGCCGGTCGTCTCCAGCGGGCGCGCTCGTCTCTCCTCCCTGACCGACCGACGACATCGCACCGCGCACCTCGAGAGAGCCGCGGAGGGGCGTGCCGTGCGGAATCATCAGCGTCACGTGCCCCGTCTGCAGGGCCAGAGTCCCATAGACTGCCATCTTGACCCGGACGTCATTGGCGCCCACCTTGAGGCCCCCAGGCAGGGACGCAGACACGATGCGGGCGGAGTTGCGACGCGCCGAGTACGTCCCCTGGAAGTCCACGGACTTGATCGTCGCTGGAGCGATGCCGTCGGGGTTTGCGGTGAGCGTCGCAAGGATCGTATCCAGGTCCCACGTCGAGAGCCACGACACGTCGTACGGATCGTCCCAGAGATTGGTGCGCGTGATCGTGTAGTCTCGCGTGCCGTCGCTGACCACCACCGTCGAGATCGTCCTTGCGCTCCCTGCGAAGGTCCAGGCGTCGAGCACCTTGTAGACAGCGGCGGCCGCTGCGGGCGACGGAACCCATGAGAACGCTCCGCTGGCAAGCGAGCGCGGCATCGCGGCACTGTTTGTCACGGTCCTCCCGCCCAGGGTGGCCGAAGACGTGATGGTCGTGTCGACCGGCACGGGCCCGACCAGCCCGGCGACGCCGGAGTTGCGGTCCTGGGTGATCGTGCCGCGAAGCATCGCCGGAGCCATGAGCTTGTACGGGGAGAGCGCGCTGCTCCAGATCCCCGAGACCCACGCGTTGGTCAAGTAGACCTCGGTCTGGCCGAGCCAGTCGAGGGGATGCCCGAAGCCGAGCAGCTTGGCGCCGTCGACGTAGGTAACGGTGCCGGCCGCGCCCATCAAGACATCGCCCCGCACGTACAGAGCGCCGAGCGAGGCGCCGCCGGTGAGGGAGGTGCTCCAGTCTGGGCGGTACCCGCCGCTCGCGGCGGCGGCCCCCGACACGACGCTGAACCCCATGCTCTCGAGCCGCGCCGCGAGCGCCTTGTAGGCCTGCGTGCGCGGGTTCAGGCCACCGATCTGGATGACCGTCAGCGGGGCGAACACAGCGGTGCCCTTGTGGGCCGCGACACGACTCGCTCGCGACGTGCTCGGGGCGACGACGATGCGCTCGATCGTCTGGCCGTGCAGGCTGACAGGCGTCTCGAGCGTGGCCTTGTGCACGGCTCCCGGAGACGCCGGGCCACCGTCAAGGTAGGACTCCTGGATGGCGATCATGTACTCGATCGGCGTCGCGAGGCCCAGGTCGCCGAGCGTGAAGATGTCCCCGTAGGAGACGGCGCCGACTAACTGATCGGGCCGCCCGCTCACCCTCACGTAGAGCGGACTGCCGCTCATGCCGTGGGCGATGCCGCCGAGCGCCGACACCTGGCTGCCGCTCGCGTCGAACAGGATGAGGGCCCCGTCCTGGGTCGCGTAGGGAACGATGCTCCGCACCCGGGCGGGGACGGTGACGATCGTGTCGCCCTCAAGGATCGTCCTGAAGTACCCGTCGACACTTCCGCCGTTTGCATCCAGAAGAGCCTGCAGCTGAGTGAGGTCCAGCGTGTTTGCGGGGGCTGCCGCCGCGCGCGATGGGGCCGTGGCCGCTGCGAGCGCCACGAACAGCAGAGCGATCACAGCAGCGACCAGCCACCGACCTCCGGACCGATAGATGCGAACAGACATCGTCTCCTCCTCCAAGTGGTCGGCGCACGGGTGGACCCCTGCCCCAGGCTAGGCCGCTCGCAGGATGAGGATTGAGCGGCGTCCGAGACCTTTGACAAGCCATTCTAGACCAACTGAACCCTCGAACGACAGGTGGCGAAAGGCGAGATGAGAGGTTGACGCCCTCGGGGAACGACGACGGGCCGCCTCTGGCGGCCCGTCGGGAAACGAGATCGTCTGGCGCGAGAGGTCAGCGCTTGCTGAACTGCGGCTTCTTCCGCGCCTTGTGGAAACCGGCCTTCTTGCGTTCGACCTTGCGGTCGTCGCGCACGAGGAAGCCCGCCCGCTTGAGGGAGGTCCGCAGCGTCTCGTCTGCCTCGCACAGAGCCCGGGCGATACCGTGGCGCACCGCGCCTGCCTGGCTGCTGATGCCGCCACCGAAGACGTTCGCCTTCACGTCGAATCTGCCGCCAGTGTGAGTCGTCTCGAACGGCATGAGCGCAATCGTCTCGAGTACCTTGCGACCGAAATAGGCGTCGATCTCGCGGCCGTTGACGACAACCTTGCCGTCGCCCGGCGTGAGGATCACGCGGGCGACGCTTGTCTTGCGCTTGCCGGTCGCGCGATAGGTCACTGCATCAGCCACGCCTCACTCCTTGATCTCGAGCACTTCGGGCATTTGCGCCGCGTGGGGGTGCTCCGCGCCGGCGTAGATCTTGAGCTTGCGAAGCTGGGCGCGCCCGAGCTTGTTGTGCGGCAGCATGCCGCGGACGGCGTGACGCACGACTTCTTCGGGTCGGCGAGCCAGGAGGGAGGCGTACGACTCCGACTTGATGCCGCCCGGATAGCCCGTGTGGTGGTAGTACATCTTCTGCTCGGGCTTGTTGCCCGTCACGACCACCTGGTCGGCATTGATGATCACGACGAAGTCGCCGGTGTCGATGTTGGGCGTGTACGTGACCTTGCGCTTGCCGCGGAGGCAATCGGCGACAACGGTGGCCAGGCGGCCCAACGTGTGACCCTTCGCGTCGACGATGTACCACTTCTTCTCGATAGTGGATGGTTTGGCGACGTAAGTCTTCATGCGCTCACTCGTTTCGATGACAGAACGCGCGCCGCAGCGCGACGCGCGAAGGCGAACTATAGCCAATCGCCGCAGGCGATGCAACACGGACAGCGTCAGCCGACGGCAGCCCCGCCGACCGGCCGCAGGCGCACGTCGCTCCCGGGGGAGAGGCCGAGAGACTCGGCGGCGGAACCCCCGTTGACGGCGATCGCCACGCGGCCGGCGCTGTCGCCGTACACCACCAGGTCGCCGGCGGCCACGCTGGCGAAGGTGTCGCCGGCCCGGGCGAGGACCGTCCGGCCTGCGGCCTCGAGCTCGACGATCCCGGCAAGCTCGTCGGCCACTTCGGCCGCGTCGAGGTTGAGCGCGACATTGCCGAACGAGTCGATCTGCACGGCCACGGCGACGATGCCGCCCGCTACCCGCCGCGGGGCCGGCGGAACGAGCCGGACGAGGCTCTCCGCGCTGATTGGCTCGCCGGCATCGTCCAGGTCCAGGCCGTCCGCCAGCCGGGCCGCGACCGGCGCGAAGATGTCCCGGCCGTGGAACGTGCGGCTGAGCGGCGTCAGCCACAGGTCGCGATTGGTGAGCCAAGACGCCTCGACGATGCCGCCCCCTGCCTCGGCCGCGAGGATCAGCAGACCGTTGTCGGGCCCGACGAACAGCCGGTCGTCGGCGCTCCGCAGCGCCACGGCGCGTCGCTCGCCGCCAACTCCTGGATCGACGACCGCAAGGTGCACCGCACGGTCGGGTGTGTACGGCAGGGCATTGCGCAGGGCGACGGCGCCGCCCACGACGTCGCGCTGCCTGATGCCGTGGGTGATGTCGATGACCCGGACGCGCGGCGCCACGCGACCGATGACGGCCCGGCAGATGCCGGCGAACTCGTCGACGACGCCGTAGTCGGAGTAGAAGCAGACCGTCCGCACGGGCACTACGGGCGGCCGTCGGGCCTTGGCCGCTCCGCCGCCGACGCAGCGCACTCCCCGCCCAGATCGAGCAGCTTCTCCACGGCGTGGGGCAACGCCGGCGCGATCATGACGAATTGCTCCCGGCAGGCACGCGGACTGCCGGGCATGTTGATGATCAGCGTCCGGCGCCGGATGCCGCTCACGGCCCGCGACAGCATCGCGTGCGGCGTCGAGGCTGCCGACCCCGCGCGCATCGCCTCGGCGAAGCCAGGCGCCAGCCGGTCGAGGACGGACAACGTCGCCTCGGGCGTTACGTCGCGACTCGTCATGCCTGTCCCGCCCGTCGTCAGGATGAGGTTCACCTCGCGCCCGTCGGCCCAGCGCACGAGCTCCGCGGCGATCATCTCCTGCTCATCGGGGACGATCGCCCGCTCGACGGCCGCAACGCCGAGCTCGCGCAAGGCGTCTCCGAGGACGGCGCCGCTCTCGTCACCGCGCTCTCCGCGCGAGCCTTTGTCACTGACCGTGAGAACGGCCGCGCGGACCAGGCTCCACCGCTCAATGACGATGGCGTCGCCCGGCTCGACCTCGCCCCCCTCCAGCACGCGCGCGAACACGCCCTCGCGTGGCATCACGCAGTCGCCCACCTGGGCGTAGACGGCGCAGCGGTCATGGCACTCCTTGCCGATTTGCGTGACTTCGACGAGCGCGGGACCGAGGCGCAGTCGCGCCCCGATCGGAAGGTCGCGCACGCTGATACTCTCAGTGGTCACATTCTCCGCGAAGGCCCCCGGACCAACGTCGGCGCCCAACGATCGCATGGTGTCGATGCTCTCCTGCGCGAGCAGGCTGATCTGCCGGTGCCCCGGACCGGCGTGCGCGTCGTTCTCGACCCCGGACCCCGCGACGAACGTGACACGCGCGCGCGGATCCTTGGCCACTCCCTTCGCCGTGGCGACGTTGACGGAGACGACGCGGCCGTCCGGGAGGGCGCTCACGCGTCCTCCCGCGCCACGTCGTTCGCCCCGCGGACGCCGGCGTCGCGGCGCCAGTGGCCGCTTCGTCCCCCACTCTTCTCGAGGAGGCGGACACCGGTCACCTCCATACGACGATCGATCGCCTTGCACATGTCGTAGACGGTGAGCGCCGCGACCGACGCCGCGACCATGGCCTCCATCTCCGCACCAGTCCGGCCGTGCAGCCGGACGTCGGCGACGATGAGCAGCCCCGGCAGGCCCGGGTCAAGGCTGATCTCGACCGCAACCGACGTCAGAGCCAGCGGATGGCACAAGGGGATGAGCTCGGACGTCCGCTTCGCCGCCATGATGCCGGCCAGCCGGGCAGCCGCGATCACGTCGCCTTTGGGCAGCGCTTCGTCCCGCACAGCGGCCAGCGTCTCAGAAGCCATCAGGACTCGGGCCTCAGCTCGCGCGGCCCGCCGGGACTCGTCCTTGTCCCCGACATCGACCATGCGAGCCTGTCCGCGATCGTCTATGTGGCTGAGTGCCGTCACGCTCCTCCGGGCATCGCTGCAGTCATCCGCCGATCTGCGACATCGCCCGTTCGTTGACGAGCGTCTCGCGGCAGCGATCGTACCGCTTGTCTGCCGCGGCCGCCCGCAAGATCCGGCGCAGCTCGGCCGGCCGGCCGATGAATGGCCGGATGTTCACGTCGTCGCCCGAGAACAGGCAGGTGCGGAGCCTTCCGTCGGCCGTCAGGCGAAGCCTCGTGCAGCCCTCGCAGAAATGGTCGGAAACGCCGGCCACGAAGCCGACGCTGCCCACGGCCCCGGGGGCCCGCCAGTACCTCGCCGGCCCGTGGCCATAAGGCCCGCAGTCGGGCAACAGGCCGTGCGCATCCTTCAGTCGCTGCAGGACGACGGGCGCCGGCACGAGCTGCCTGCCCGCCTGTTCCGCCAGCCGGCGATCCAACGGCATGAACTCGATGAACCGCACGTGGACCTCCCGTCTCCGCGTGAGGTCCACGAACGCGTCCAGCTCCTCCTCGACTCCTTGCAGAAGGAGCACGTTGATCTTGACGGGGGAGAAGCCTGCGGCGAAGGCGCTCTCGAGCCCCGCCAGGGCCGCCTCCAGCCGCCCTCCGCGCGTCAGCCTCGCGAAGCGCTCCGGGTGGAGGCTGTCCAAGCTGATGTTGACCCGGCGCAGGCCCTGCCGACGTAGCTCCGCGGCATAGCGGGGCAGGAGGATGCCGTTGGTGGTGAGAGCGATGTCGTTGATGCCGCTCGTGCGTGCCAGCATCCCGACCAGGCCGGCGCAGCCGCTGCGCACGAGCGGTTCTCCGCCCGTCACGCGCACCTTGCTGACCCCGCAGTCGGCCGCGGCCCTGGCGACCGCGGCGAGCTCCTCGTAGCTCAGGATCTCCTCATGGCCACGGGGCGGCACGCCCTCGGGGGGCATACAGTATGTGCACCGCAGGTTGCAGCGATCGGTGATCGACAGACGCAGGTAGTCGACCCTCATTTCTGCAGCATGACCTCGGTGGCTTTGATCACCGCGGTGACCGTGTCGCCGGCCTTGATGCCCAAGGATTCGGCCGAGTGACGGGTGATCACCGAGACGATCTCATGATCCCCGGCCACGACGACCACCTCGGCCATCACTGACCCGAGCACGACACTCTTCACGGTTCCCGTGAACTGGTTGCGAGCGCTCAGTGCCACGACGCACCTCCTCTGGTCGTCTTTCTCCTTGACAATGACATGCCGTCCGCACCTGTCAAGCCCCGGCGGCGAAGGGGCGTTCTGACCCAGGAAAGCAAGAGGGCGGCGGGTCCGGGGACCCGCCGCCCATGAACGTGGTGCGGCGCGCTGAAGCACCGCGTGCGGAACGCCTAGCGCGCCGCACCTCCTAAGCTACTCACGTGTCGCTGACCTCCTTTCGTCGAGGCTCCCGGTCATGCTGCGTCACCCACACGCAGGTGACACTCAGACCGCCTGCCCGCCCGAGCCGCGCTCCGTCTGCCCAGCTCGCACAGGCAAGCGTCCCGATGACGACCGGTCACCAGCATCATCCCTCAGAAGGCCTCAATCTTCAACTCCATCTGCATGATTCCCCACACTCGCCGTCTGCAGTACCGCGGCTGGAACCCTGGACCAGGCGCGGGATGTTGTCCGCTGTCATGACCGCGAGTCCAGCACGGAGCCTGCCCGAGGCACGACGAGCTTGGCGAAGACGAACACCGCTGCGTAGACGAACAGGAACAGGAGGGCGAAGAGCAGGGTGAACCCCAGCAACTGAGGCTGCATCGCCGGATCGGTGACCGTGCCGTACAGCTCGGTCGCCAGTGGACGCGGGCGGCGCAGCAGATCCCAGCTGTTCCAGCGGAGAAAGCGCCCCAGGTAGATGCCGAAGCTGCCGAGGCCGGCGGCGGCGATGACGAAGACCCAGCCGACGGCGCCGCCGGCCGCGCGAGTCACGATGTCCTGCATCAGATACAGCGAGACGACGCCCAGCATCAGGCCGGTCCACGCGAACCAGAAGAGCATCAGCACGTCGTACCACCCGGGTACTCGGTCGCCCATGCTCCCCAGGTGAAGGAAGTCGGTGAGTATGTAGGGCGCGTTCGGGAAGAACAGCAGCCAGACCAGGGCGGCGGCGGCGATGAACGCCGACAGAATTGTGCGTCGGCCGCGCGCCATGACGTAGACGAGGCCGGCGAAGACGAACGGCACCCACGCCAGCGCCAGGTTCCAGACGAGGAACCAGTAGTGGGTGGACTGGGAGTAGAGCATACGTGCCGCGACCAGCCCGACGCAGATCGCGGAGGCCGCGCCCAGAAGGCCTACGATCGCGTAGGCGAATTGATGCCTCCCCGGCAGCAAGTCGCCCGCAGTGTCCCTGACCTCGCCGGTGCGCGGCGCGCTCACATCCGCCTCACGAGAGCGACTCCCGACACAGCGAAAGGCCCAACCGTGATGGTGTCCGTCGCGGCACCCATGCTGGGACTGTACCACTCATGTTCTGGCGATCGCCTGCCGATACCGCAGCGGATAACAAACCGCGCGGAGGGCCTCGTGACCAACTTGGACGCATCACCGCACAGCGCCCGAGAGACGGACTCCCGGCAGGTCCCCGGAGATCACATCCTGCGCGCTGTCCAGGAGGAACTCGCCGAGGACATCGACGGGGCGATCGACAGGCTTGAGTTCATCCACGCGAACGACGGTGTTCGAGAGCACCTCGGCGTCTTGCGGGCCCTACTGCGGGCACAGGTCGCTGCATACCTGGAGCATCTGGTCGCGCGGCGAGCTGTCCTGTCCCCACACACATCTGTCATGTACGCGCATGCGGTCGGCGCCCCAGGCGTCGTCGCGACGACTGTGCGAGGGCTGCTCGATGCCGGCACGCTCTCGACCGAGCAGAGCAGGCGTCTCGTGCAGCTGGTCAGCGACCGGCGCACATTGCTCGTCGTCGGCGATCGGCGCGCCGGCAAGTCCACACTGCTGAACGCTCTGTTTGAGTTCGTGAGTGTGGATGAGCGTCTCGTTGCCATCGACAGCCGAGCCGACCTGCCGGCCCTCCGCGACCGCTCCTTCTGCGTGCGCCTCGGCGTAGACGACGGCGCGGACCTGTCGGTGCTGTTCGCCCGGGCACGGCGAATGAACGCGAATCGGCTCGTGATCGGCGAGCTCATGCCCACCGACGTGCGGGAGTTCTTCGAGATCCTCGCCGACGCGCCGCGCAGCTCCGGAATGGCCACCCTCACAGCCACCACCTTCGAAGAGGCACTGCATACACTCACACGCTGGGTCGGCGACGGCGCTGAGGCGCTCGGCCTCGTCGGGCAGACACGGCCCGTCCTCGTCCATATGCAGCGGGTCGGAGGTGACTTGCCCCGGCTGATGGCGATCTGGAGCGTCGAGGGCGTCGCCAACGGCGACCTCATCCTCAGGGAGATCGAGACGCCGAACCCCCTCGGACAAGGCCTGCTCGCCGAGGTCTGAGACGACAAGGACGCGGCGTGCCCCGGACGCGGGCACCAACGTCACCTCGCGACCCCGCTCGTCACTCTCCCGCGTCACCGTCCGCCTGGCTACGGTTTGTTTGCGGCCCGGAGACTGGTATATAGTCCCCCTTCGCGCCGCCGCAGGGCGGCGCCTCACCCCTGCTCCAGAATCCGAGGCTGGGGCCGCACAGACCACAGGAGGTGATCGCGATCAACAAGTATGAGCTCATGCTCATCGTGAGCCCGAACGCGGACGAGGAGCGCCAGAAGGAGATCGTCGAGCGTCTTCGGGCCACCGTCGAAGGCGGTGGCGGCCGCATCGTCGGCGTCGACGAGCAAGGCAAGAAGAAGATGCAGTACGAGATCAAGAAGCAGCCGGAGGGCATCTACACGGTCCTCACCTTCACGGCCGAACCCGCCACCCTCGCCGAAGTGGAGCGCGTTCTGGGCATCACCGATGAGGTTCTGCGGGTCATGACGTTGCGCTTGAAGTCGTAAGGTTCCAGCGACTGAAGGGGATCACGTGGCCGGTTCAATCAACGTCGTCGTGCTCGTCGGCAACCTCACACGAGATCCGGAGATGCGCTCCACGCCCGGCGGCACGTCTGTGTGCCACCTGCGCCTCGCCGTCAACGACCGCGTGAAGGACCAGAACACAGGCGAGTGGGGCGACCGCCCCAACTACTTCGACATCGATGTCTTCGGCGCCCTCGGCGACCAGTGCGGTCAGTGGCTCACAAAAGGCCGTCAGGTCGCCATAGAAGGCAAGCTGCGCTGGCGCGAGTGGGAGTCCCAGGACGGTCAGAAGCGCTCCGCCGTGAGCGTCGTTGCCAACAACGTCCAGTTCATCGGCCCGCGCGAGACCAGCGGAGGGTACGCCGGGTCGGGCGGGCAGAGCAGCGCCGGCGCGAGCGGCGCTCCGTTCGCGAGGACCAGCGAGCCCGCAAAGAGCGACTACGCCGAGTCGCCGGACGACGACATACCGTTCTAGGCAGTCAGTGAGGGCGCTCGGCGGAGCGCCGCAAGGAGAACGAACGAATGCCGAACGCCAGCACCACACCGCGGCGCGAGGGCCGGAACAAGGGCGACGAGCTCACCCGAGACCGACGTCGTTCCTGCCCTTACTGCAACGAGAAGGTCGACCACGTCGACTTCACGAATGTCGCGGCCCTGCGCCGTGCGGTGACCGACAAGGGCAGGATCCGTGCCCAGCGCCTCACCGGTGCGTGTCGTCGCCATCAGAACCAGGTCGGAGCCGCGATCAAGCGGGCACGCGAGATGGCGCTCCTGCCCTACGTCAACAGCTGAGGAGAGTTTCTTTATGGAGGTCATTCTGCTCCAGGACGTCGAGAGCCTCGGCGGCAAAGGGTCCCTGGTGAGCGTGGCGCGCGGGTATGCGCGCAACTACCTCATCCCGCGCAGGCTGGCGGAAGTCGCCACTCCCGGGAGAGTCGTCGAGTTCCAGCATCGCGAGGAGGAGCGCAAGTCGCGCGAAGCTCGTCTCGCGGCGCAGGCCGAGGAGCACACGGAGACCCTCAACAAGACGGTGCTCACCATCACCGCCAAGGCCGGTGAAGGGGATCGCCTCTTCGGCTCCGTCACGGCCGCCGACGTCGCCGAAGCCATCAAGGCCGCCCGCGGCTTCACCATCGACAGGCGCAAGGTGCACCTCGAGGAGCCCATCAAGGAGGTCGGCACCCACATGGTCGACGTCGAGATCGGCGAGGGCTTCGTCGCGTCGGTGAAGGTCATCGTCTCCGGCGAGTAGTCACTCGCCGCACTCAGATTGTCCCGCGAAAGGCGGGAGCGGCACGCCGCTCCCGCCTTTCGCGCGCATGACGCCGCGCTCGGCGAGTGCAGCCGCTATCATGGAACGGTCGAGTCTCGTAGACTGCGGGGCTCGGGATCCGTCGACTCACGGGAGGGAACGTGGCCGCTGACCGCGGCAGTGCGCCGTCTCCGCTGCTGCCCCCGCACGACCTCGAGGCGGAGCAGTCCGTGCTCGGAGCAATGCTCGTCAACCCCAACGCGATCGCGGCCGTCGCGGAGTTGCTGTCCGCCGACGACTTCTATCGCGACACGCACCGGCTCATCTACCGCGCCGCCCTCGCACTCTACGACAGGGGACAAGAGGTCGACGTCGTCACGCTGAGTGCCCAGCTCGAGCGTGACGCCACGCTCGAACGTGCCGGCGGGCGCGAGTTCATCCACACCCTCGCCGAGTTCGTCCCCGCCGCCGCCAACGCCGCCTACTATGCAGGCATCGTGCGCGAGCAGAGTGTCCTGCGAGGCCTGATCCGAGTCGGCAACGAGATCGCCCAGCTCGGCTACGACCGCCCGGGCGACATCCCGACGCTGCTCGACCAGTGCGAGCAGAAGGTGTTCGCGATCCAGCAGCAACGACGGGTCGCGGAGTTCCAGCACATCAGGGACGTGCTCGTCCGCAACTTCGAATACCTCGATGAGATGGAGAAGGAACGTGGCCTGAGCGGCGTGGCCAGTGGTTTCGAGGGCATCGACCGGCTCACCGGAGGGTTCCAGAGGGCGAATCTCATCGTCCTCGCGGCGCGGCCGGGCGTGGGCAAGACCTCCCTCGCCCTCAACATCGCCCAGAACGTCGCGGTCCAGGGGCAGGTACCCGTGGCCATCTTCAGCCTCGAGATGAGCGCCCGCGAGCTCGGGGAGCGCATGATGTGCTCGTCGGCACGCGTGAGCTCTCACCGCGTTCGCACGGGTAGCCTCTCGGGCGACGACTACGCGAAACTGGTTCAGGCGGCCGGCGAGCTCGAGAAGGCCGACATCTTCATCGACGACTCGGCCGGCCTGAACATGTTCGAGTTGCGGGCCAAGGCCCGCCGGCTGCAGACGAAGCAGCCGCTCTCACTCATCATCGTCGACTACCTGCAGCTGATGTCGGGCGACACGCGCGCCGAGAATCGCCAGCAGGAGGTCTCCAACATCTCGCGTGCCATGAAGCAGCTCGCCCGCGAGCTCGACGTTCCCGTCGTCGCGGTGTCCCAGCTCAACCGCTCGCCTGAGGCCCGCGCGGACCGCGAACCTCAGCTCGCGGATCTCCGTGAGTCCGGCGCCATCGAGCAGGACGCCGACATGGTGATGTTTATCTACGAGGACCCAAGTGACCCGTCGTCCAAGGGCATCGTCAAGCTGAAGATCGCCAAGAACCGCAACGGGCCCACCGATACGATCCGCCTCGGCTTCGTCAAGGACTACACCAAGTTCCGCACGCTCACCCGGGATGACTACGCGGACATGGAAGCGTAGCGTGTCTGCAGTCCGAGGCGGCGCGATCGTCCGACTGAGCCGCCACGCGGCGCCGGGTCTCGACCCTGTGGCCCTTGTCCGCGCTCTGGGACTGGAGCGGTGTTCCCCGGTCGTGCTCTTGGACTCTGCCGGCGGCTCCCGCCAGCTCGCCGGCCGGCACTATCTCGCCTGGGACCCCGTCTTTCGCCTCCGCGCGCGGCGCGGCGTGACAACCGTGATGCCGGGCGACAGAGCAACTTCCGGCAGCGCCGCTGTCCGCGCCCTCGCTCTCAGAGCGGCCGAGCTGCGTTCGCTGCCGCCATTCGAGGCGGTGCGCGGCGCCGCACGGCTGGCCGCCTGCGATCCTCCATGGCCGGGCGACCCGGTTCTCCCCGAACGCGAGGCGCTCTTCGGCCTTCTGGCCTACGACGCCGTCCGCTACCTGGAGAGGCTGCCTGACACGGCCTGCGATGACCTCGGCCTGCCAGACATCGATCTCTTCCTGCCCGGCAAGCTGCTGCGCTACGACATCGCCGGTGGCGAGGCGCTCTTCGTGGACAGGCTGAGCGCCAGCGACGCCGAGGCGCGGCGCGAGCGGGCGCGCGTGACGCGGGCCCTCGAACGCGCCCGCCACCCCATGCGCACGCTCCTGTTCGGCAACGACCTGCCGGTCTTCCGCGCCAACTTCACCCGCCGGGAGTATGAGGCGGTCGTCGCGCGCACGCACGAGTACGTTTTCGCAGGTGACATCTTCCAGGCCAACCTCTCCCAGCGGCTCGACCTGTGCTATGCCCGGCCGAGCCTCCACCTCTACGAGACGCTGCGCACCGTCAACCCGTCGCCCTTCGCGGGCTACCTCAACCTCGGCGACTACGAGCTCATCTCGTCATCACCGGAACGCCTGGTGGCTCTCGGCACCGACGGTTGGGCGGAGACGCGCCCGATCGCCGGCACCCGTCCGCGGGGCGCCCGGGCGCCTGAAGACGACGAGCTCACGCAGGCGCTCAACCTCGATCCCAAGGACAGGGCCGAGCACATCATGCTTGTCGATCTCGAGCGCAACGATCTTGGCCGCGTCTGCTCGTACGGCACCGTTAGAGTCTCAGAACTCATGGCGAACGAGCACTACTCGCACGTGATCCACATCGTCAGCAACGTGCGCGGGCGGTTGCATCCGAACCGCGACGCCATCCACCTCACGCAGGCGATGTTCCCAGGGGGGACCATCACAGGCTGCCCCAAGGTCCGCTGCATGGAGATCATCGACGAGTTGGAGACGGTGCGTCGCGGTCCGTACACGGGATCGTTCGGCTGGCTGGCCGCGCGCGCCCTGGACCTGAACATCGTCATCCGGACGCTCGTGCGCGTGGGCGACCGCCTCTTCCTGCAGGTCGGCGGCGGCATCGTCGCCGACTCAGTCCCTGCTCGGGAGTACAGGGAAACGCTCGACAAGGCGACCGGCATGCTCCGCGCGGTCAGTGCCAGCATCGCCGAACGGGCAGTATGAGCAGGCGCTTGCGGTGGGCCACCCCCGACTCTCGCGATAGAGTACGAGCATGACCGTCCTCATGCTCAACGGTGTCCTCTCTGATGCCGACAAGGCCTTCCTGCCGGTCACTGATCGCGCCCTGACGCACGGCCTCGGCCTCTACGAGACACTCAAGATCGTCGACGGGTACCCAGTGTTCTTCGACGAGCACATGGACCGTCTCGATCAGGGTCTGGCCGAGCTGGGCCTGGAGCGTCCCTGCTCGCGCGAGGAGATGGCCGATCAGATCTGCCGTCTCTCTGCCGCGAGCGGCGTCGGCGACGGCGCCTGCCGCGTCCTGGTGACCGCCGGGCCGCCGGAGGGCAGCCCGGCGCTCCTCATTCAGACGGAGGGCAGGGCGTTCCCCGCTCGGCCGCTCAGCGTCATCAGCTATCGCGGCGTCCGGGTCCGCGCCCAGCTCAAGGCGATGACCGTCATGCAGTCATTCCTGGCGCTGCGCGCCGCCAAGGCCGCGGGGGTGGACGACGCCATCCTCGTCGACGACAACGGCCATATCTTCGAGGGCTCCACCTCCAACATGTTCCTCATCCGCGGTGGCGGCCTCGTGACGCCGCCCGCCGAGGGAGCGATTCTGCCGGGCGTCATGCGCGCCAAGGTCGAGGAACTCGCCGAGATGCACAGCATCCCCGTCGTGGAGGCGCTCGTCCGCGTGTCCGATCTACGCCGGGACGACGGGATGCTGCTCACGAGCAGCGTGCGCGGCATCGTGGCGGTCGCCAGCGTTGACGGGCACCAGCTCGAGACCGTTCTTCCTCTGCTCGCCCAGCTTCGCTCCCTGGTCGGAGCGGCCGAAGCGACGAGCGTCCTGGCCTTCCGCGCGACCTATCGCTGACCGCGGGGCGCCTGCCCGCCGGCGCCCCGGCAGCGATTGGTCCGTCGCCGTCTGGTCAGCAACATACGGCGGCCGGGCCTCCCCAGGCTGAGCAGACCTCAGCGGCGGCGACCCTCCAGGAACCAGCTCGCGTGGCGATGAACCCGGCCGTCCGGCTTTCGCTCGTCGTAGCTGCGTTCGTCGAGGTCGAGGATGTCGAAGGCGGCGAAGTCGCCGCTGAGCTCCTCAGCAGTGCAGAAGTGCAGGTACACGTCGTGAACCCAGCTGCGCGCCTCGCCGGAAACCGGCGTGCCGACCGCGTAGTGCTGAGGATCCCGCGGCGAGAGGGCGCTCAGGAAGAGCAGGCCGCCGGGACGCGCAAGCGCGGCGAGAGCCGCCGCGAACTCCCGGCGACCGATCGGGCCGAGCAGAGGGTAGACGTGGGCTGCGAACACCACGTCGTACCGGCCATGGTTGTCCGCTTGTTCGGCGCATGACGCGGCGTCGGCGATGGAGTACTCGACGTTGAGGCCTCGGCGGCGAGCGGCGCGCGCCGTCGTGATCGCCGACGGCGAAGGATCGATGCCGAGTACGGCGCAGCCGAGCTCCTGCGCCAGGTATCGGCTGTCGCGCCCGTAGCCACACCCGACGTCGAGGAGCGTCACGTCACGCAAACCTCCGGCCACGGACGTGGACGGTCGCAGCCTTGCGACGACGAGTCTCGCAAGCTCGCTCGGCCACTCGCCCCAAGGCCGCTCGCCGGCCGCGTACAGCTTCTCCCAGTGGAGCGCGGCCTGCGGGAGCCGGGCGGGCCGGCTGCGCCCGCCGCCCCCCGCCCCCCTCACGCCTGCGTCAGTCGTCTCCAGGCCTCCCGGTACTTCTCGGACGTCTTCGCCACCACGTCCGCCGGCAACGACGGCCCCGGCGCCGACTTGTCCCAGTCCAGCGTTTCCAGGTAGTCGCGCACGAACTGCTTGTCGTAGCTGGGCTGGCTCCTGCCCGGCACGTAGCCGTCGGCCGGCCAGAAGCGCGACGAATCGGGAGTGAGCGCCTCGTCGATCAGGATGAGTTCGCCGTCAAGGATGCCAAACTCGAACTTGGTGTCGGCGATGATGATGCCTCGCTCTAGGGCGTGCGCGGCGCCGAATGCGTAGAGTTCCAGCGATGTGTCGCGGAGACGTTCGGCGAGTTCGCGCCCAACCACATCGACGACCTTGTCGAACGAGATGTTCTCGTCGTGGGCGCCGATCTCGGCCTTCGTGGACGGAGTGAACAACGGCTCGGGCAACCTGCTCGCCTCGGTCAGACCCGCGGGCAGGGGGATGCCGCAGACCATGCCCGTCCGCTCGTAGTCTTTGCGGCCCGAGCCCGTGAGGTACCCGCGCACGATCGCCTCGACCGGCAGCGCCTCGGCCTTGTGCACGACGACCGACCGACCCGAGAGGTGCAGGTGGGCGGCGTCGGTGCTGAAGGGCTCGGGATCGATGATGTGGTTGGCGATGATCGGGCTGGTCCCGGCGAACCAGTAGTTCGAGATCTGCGTCAGCACCACGCCCTTGTCTGGGATGGGCGTCGGCAGGACGACATCGAAGGCCGACAGGCGATCGCTCGTCACGATCAGCATCTCATTGGGCGCGTACTCGTACACGTCGCGGACTTTGCCGCGGCCGATGAGCTTCCAGTCCGTCTCGTTGGACTCAAACAGCACACCCATGCGATGACGCCCCTTTCCGTTCGCGACAGTCGACAGTCGGCGCCCGCCGGCGTGACCTAGGCACCCGGAGTCGGCTCGCCCGGCTGCACCACGAGGTCGTGCTGGTCCGAGGTGCAGAAGGCGCACTTGCGCGCCGCCTTGGGGATATCGCTGAGGCACTCCGGGCATTGCTTCACCGTGGGCTCGGCCGGCGCCTGACCGCGGGCGCGCCGCTCGGCGATCTTGTTCATCGGCAGAACGACGGCGAAGTAGATCGCGATGGCGATGAGCAGGAAGGAGATGACGGCGTTGATGAAAGAGCCGTACAGGAACTTGCTGCCGTTGATCGTGAAGGTGAGCGCAGAGAAGTCCGGCTTGCCGAAGATCGCCGCGATCAGCGGCGTGATGATGTCGGCGACGAAGGCCGTGATCACGGCGCCGAAGGCGGCGCCGATGACCACAGCCACCGCCAGGTCAACGACGTTGCCGCGCATGATGAAGTCGCGGAATCCCCTGAGCATGGCTCTCCAATCCTCGCCTTCGTGGGCAGGATGCACCTACCAGTCCCGCCCGCCACTTGTTGGCTACAACCGATACTACTACCTCACCTGTCGGACACGTGAGAGTGGCTCCGTCGGCAGCGCTTCGCCTGTGGCCGAACCTTGTCGACGACCCGCCCCGCTCGCAGAACGGGGCCGGCGGGCGCCGCCCGCCGGCCCCGGAGCTGTGCGCCTACCGCACCGCGGCGAGGTTCGCCGCCACGAAGTCCCAGTTCACGAGTCTCTCGAAGAACGTCTGCAGATACAGCGGACGGAGGTTCTGGTAGTCGAGATAGTACGCGTGCTCCCACACGTCGACGACGAGCAGCGGTGTCACACCGGGGCCCGTCGGCTGCTCGGCGTTCGCCGTGCTCACCACGCGCAGCTCACCGCTGTCGTCGATGAGCCAAACCCAGCCGCTGCCGAACCTGGTGGCCCCGGCCGTTCTCAGAGCCTCGACAGCCTGGTCGACACCGCCGAGGTGTTTCGTGAGCTCGGCGGCGAGCTCCTCGGCAGGCGAGCCGCCGCCGCCCGGCTTCATAGAGCTCCAGAAGAACGAGTGGTTCCAGATCTGAGCGGCGTTGTTGAAGACCGCCTGTTTGTCGGGCTTGCCCTGTACGGCGGCGATCACCTCATCGAGCGTCAGGCCGTCGAGGTCAGTGCCGTCGACCAGCTTGTTGAGCATGTCGACGTACGCCTTGTGGTGCTTGCCGTGGTGAAAGCTCAGCGTGCGCGCCGTGTAGTGGGGCTCCAGGGCATCCTGCGCGTAGGGCAACGGCGGGAGTTCGAAGGACATGCTTCCTCCTTGTCAGCTGTCGTCGGCCGTTGTGGTCACTGGGAGATCGACTTCGACGGACCCGGCGTGGACGCGCACGGGGTACGTGTCCAGATCATGGACCCTGATCTTCCGCTGGAGCCGCCTCTCCAGCCCAAAGTAGCGCTCCACAGGCTCGGGCAGTGGCGCGCTGCCCAGGTAGGGATCGGCGGGCCAGCTCAAGTTGCGCCCACTGCGGACATCGAACTGGGCGTGGTGCAGGGGGCAGGTGAGCACCCAGCCGTGAAGCGCACCTTGGTCGAGAGGCGCGTTCTGGTGGCCGCAGCGGCGGCTGACCGCGTAGTACGTGCCGCCGTACTCGCACACGCAGAGCTCATACGCCCCGACACGGACGTACTTCATCCCTCCCTGAGCGATGTCCGCCACCGTCGCGACGTCGTGCCACATGGCGGCCTCACACCTCCTCGGGAGGGAACTGCGGCAGGCTGTCGGGATCGATCACGTCCTTGTGGACGAAGAGACCGCACCAGCAGCGCCTCATAGCGTCGAAGTGCTTGCGGTGAAACGGGATGCATGGACACACGATGAGCATGTCCTGAGGCCGCTTGCCGGTCCGGAGCTGGCAAGGGCAGAACGGCGCCCCGTAGTCCCGCTCGAGAGCCACCTCGTGCTCCAGCAGGAAGTCGGCGAGCTCCTCATCGGGGGTGAACTTGTACCCCATCGGCTCGATAACGTGCTGGAACAGGAAGCGGAAGGCTTCCTTGCGGTCGGCGGCGTCCAAGCTCTACGCCTCGCTCTGCTCAGCCTCACCCTTGACGAGCTCGGCGAACTTCTCCGGCTGGAAGCCGACGATGACCTCCCCGTCGATGACGACGACCGGGAACCGCCGTCCGCCACTCACCCGCTCGACTTCAGCAGCCATCGCGTCGGCCGCCTCGCCCTCCAGGGCGTCCACATCGACGTGCTTGTAGGGGATCTTCTGGTCCTCGAACCAGAACTTCGACTTGGCACACCAGCGGCAGCTCTTGAGCGCGTAGATCATCACATCGGGTTGCGACATGGTCATGCACCTCTCAGGTTGACTTGGACGTTCCCCTCTTCTACACGAGTCGGGAACGTGCGAATGCGGAGCTCAGGAGTCGTAACGAACGTGCCGTCGCGCACGTCGAAACGCCAGTCGTGGCAGGGACAGGTGAGGATCGTGCCGCGCAGCCTGCCCCCCTCCAGCGGGCATCCCATGTGGTAGCACCTGTTCGCTATGGCGTAGAGCTCACCCTCGACGCGGGCCACCAGGACGCCGAGTCCCCGGGGGTAGACAGCGACGTAGCCGCCCTCAGGAACCTTGCTCACATCAACGGCTGCGACCCACTCAGGTGCGGACACCGGTTGTCCTTTCGGTCATTCTTGCGCGCTGCGTGCCGCCGTTGACTCAGGGACCCGTGGGGCGGAGCCTATCGCGCCGGCGCCCGGGCCGGCGGGCGGCATCCGCCTCGTCACGGGTCGCTACCGGGATACCCGCGGACCGCAGGCGACAAACGACCCCCGACGGCGACGCCCATCTCCGACCCGGCGGCGGCGTTCGGCGATGAGAGCTGTCGCGCGTTGCCACGGGACGGACGCGCGGGTATCATCTCACACCGATCTTCAGACTGGCTTGCTCCTCAGATCCCCCCGCCCTTCATGGATGCTGCTCGCAATCGATTCGACGTCATCGTTGTCGGCGCCGGCCCCGCCGGTATCTTCGCCGCACTTGAGCTGGTGCGACAGGACGGCGTGCGCGTCGCGCTCGTCGAACGCGGGCCGGACATCGACCGCCGGTCGTGTCCGGCCCGCACCACCGGGGTCTGCAGCGGCTGCTCCCCGTGCGACATCACTTGCGGCTGGGGCGGCGCCGGGGCCTTCAGCGACGGCAAACTCACGCTGACGCCAGACGTCGGCGGCTGGCTCGACCAGTTCATCCCCAAGGCGCGCCTGCGCGAGCTCATCGACTACGTCGACCGGATATGGATCGAGTTCGGGGCTCCCTGCGAGGTCCACGGCGGGGGGCCTGAAGCCGACGAGATCCGTCGTCGGGCCGCGACCGTCAGCATGACGCTGGTCGCGTCCCCGGTACGGCACATGGGGACCGAGCGCGCGTACGAGGTCCTCACGCGGCTGCGCCACGAGCTACAGGAGCGCATCAACGTGCGCACCGGCGTCCGCGTGACGCGCATCCTCACCACGGAGGACGATCAAGGACGACTTCGTGCGGCCGGCGTCGCCCTGGCCGACGGCTCGCGGCTCGCCGCCGACGCTATCATCGCCGCGCCCGGCCGCGAGGGCACCGGCTGGCTCGTCGACGAGTGCAAGAGGCTGGGGATCAGCCTGCGCGCCAACCCTGTCGACATCGGGGCGCGCATCGAGGTGGCGGCCGCCGTGATGGAGCCGCTCACCGCCGCCCTCTACGAGAGCAAGCTCCTCTACCGCACCCCGACGTTCGACGACCCGGTGCGGACCTTCTGCATGAACCCCAACGGCCGAGTCTCCCTGGAGAACTACGGCGACGTCGTAACGGTGAACGGTCACAGCTACGCCACCGACAAGACCGACCGCACCAACTTCGCGCTTCTGGTCTCGACCAAGTTCACGGAGCCCTTCAACGACCCCATCGCCTACGGCAAGAGTGTCGCCCGTCTCGCGAACCTGCTCGGCGACCAGATAATCGTCCAGCGCCTGGGAGACCTGCACCGGGGCCGGCGCAGCACCGCCGAGCGTCTTGCCCGAGGGACCGTCCAGCCGACGCTGAGCGGCGCTACGGCGGGCGACCTCGCCTTCGTCTTGCCCTACCGGCACCTGCGCGGCATCCTGGAGATGCTCGAAGCCATGGATCACCTGGCTCCCGGCGTCAACGCCGCCGACACCTTGCTCTACGGGGTCGAAGTCAAGTTCTACTCGGCTCGACCCGAGCTGGACGCAGGCCTGCAGACGCCGGTCCAGAACCTCTACGCGGTGGGCGACGGGGCGGGCATCACCCGGGGGCTCGTCCAAGCCTCGGTGGCCGGCGTGGTCGCCGCGCGAAGCATACTCAATCGCGGCCGTCCGGCCGCCTGACGCAGCACAGGGGCGGCCGGACGGCCGCCGCCGAGGATCGGAGGGGCTGTGCCCGGTACCGTCGTGGTCGGCGCCCAGTGGGGCGACGAAGGCAAAGGCAAGATCACCGACCTGCTGGCCGAGAAGGCGGACGTTGTCGCGCGCTTCCAGGGCGGCAACAACGCCGGCCACACGATCGTGCGCGACGGCGAGGAGTTCAAGCTGCACCTCATTCCCTCGGGCATCCTCTACGAGGCGAAGACATGCGTCATCGGCAACGGCGTCGTCATCGATCCGCACATCCTCTTCGGCGAGCTGGAGGCGCTGCGCGCTCGCGGCATCAGCGGCGACAACCTGCGTGTGAGCGGCAACGCTCACCTCATCATGCCGTACCACCTGCTGCTGGACGGCGCCAGCGAGCGACAGCTCGGCAGGTACAAGATCGGCACCACCGGCCGCGGCATCGGCCCCTGCTACGTCGACAAGTACACCCGCATCGGCATCCGCGTGCAGGACCTGCTCGACGCCAAGATCCTGCGGCGCAAGATCGCCACCGCCCTGCAGGACAAGAACTACCTGCTGCAGCGCTACGACATCGGAGTCCTCGACGCCGTTCAGGTCACCGAGGAGCTGCTCAGCTACCGGGAGCGCTTCGAGCCCTTCATCTGCGACGCCAGCCTGCTGGTCAACACCGCCCTCGACCAGGGCAAGCACGTGCTCTTCGAGGGCGCCCAAGGAGCGCTGCTCGACATCGACTTCGGCACCTATCCCTTCGTCACGAGCAGCAACCCGATCGCCGGCGCCGCGTGCACGGGCGTTGGGGTCGGGCCGACGCGCATCGACCACGTGATCGGTGTAGCCAAGGCCTACACCACCCGCGTCGGCGAGGGGCCGTTCCCCACGGAGCTCTTCGATGAGACCGGCTCGGCAATGCGTGACGTTGGCCAGGAGTTCGGCACGACCACGGGACGCGAGCGCCGCTGCGGGTGGCTCGACTTGGTGGCGCTGAAGTACGCCGTCCGCCTCAACGGCATCACGCACCTGGCGCTGACCAAGCTGGACGTGCTCAGCGGGCTGCCGACGATCCAGGTGTGCACGAGCTACCGGGCGAAGCGCAAGCTCCTCGACGAGTTCCCCCTGCGCCAGACAGACTTCCATCACGCCAAACCCGTGTACGAGGAGATGGCCGGCTGGACGGAGAACATCCGTCAGTGCGAAACCTGGCAGGACCTGCCGCAAGCGGCCCGGGACTACGTCCAGTTCATCGCCGAGTTCACCAGCACCCGGGTCAAGTTCATCGCCGTCGGCCCGGGCCGTGAGGAGACGGTCATCCTCCCGCGCAGCATCGGCCTCGGTGGAGCGATCTAGGCCGTTCTCACAGCCGCGTCTCAGGACCGTCCCAGCCCGCAGCCAGCTTCGCACGGTAACGTTCGCGGCAGCGTCATCGCACGGCGACGGCGTCTCTCGACGGAGCGAAGGAGGAGTATGGCTCGGACGAGCAAGATCGCGCTCGCCGTCGCGGCGGCACTGGCGGTCGCGACCGTACTGACCGGGTCTGCGCTCGCCGCCGCGTCCGGCGGCGCGACCGGCGACGCCGCGCAGACTGTCAGCGCCCTCTCCCCCAGCTCGGAGGGCGACAACGCCCGGTCCGCCGATGCCGGACGGGACGGCAAAGGCTCGTGGCAGGGAAGCGCGGGCCGGTCCCGGATGACGGGCCCGATGGGCGGCTTTCGCGATGGCAGCGGGTACTGGACGGCCGGCGAGATCCTGCAGTGGGTCGCGATCGGCCTGATCGGCGGCGGCGCAGTCGCCCTCGCGGTCTGGCGCCCGTGGCGCCCCGCCCGCGAGGGCGTTGGGACCGGCGGCGGCGCCGTGGCCACTGCGACTCCCGCAGCGCCGGCGACCGGCCGCGCTCCTGTTGAGCAGACTCGAACGGCGCCCGCAGTACAGGCGCCCGACGAACCTGGCACACTCGCCCAGGGGGTGGAGACTGCTGAGCCGCCCGCGGCGAGGGGGCCCGCTGAGCCGGCGCAGCCGGTCCTGGCCAGGCCCCGTCACTGGCGAAAGCACGGGCAACCGTGACGGCGGCCGGGGCGGGCGCGTGACACGCGCCCGCCCCGGCCGCATACGCCTCTCCTCGCCAGGCTCTGCTCACTCCGCTTCGGCCAGCAGCGCGTAGATCTTTCGACGCGCGTCCGTCAGGATCTCGAGCGTCTTGTCGGCCATCTCGTCGGAGCCGCCCGCGCCGACCTGGCGCGTAGCCGCTGCGAGCAAACCCACGGCTTGGCGGAGCTTCATGCGCGCACCAACGTTGCCTCCGGTCTCCATCCAGGGCAGATTGCCCTCGGTATCGCGCAGCTTGTCGACTTCGGCCACGCCCTCCTCGGTCAGCGAGTAGACGCGCTTGCCGCTCACCTCCTCGCTCCTGACCAGGCCGCGGTCCTCGAACTCCTGCAGGGTTGGATAGACCGACCCTGGACTGGGGCGCCACCCTCCACTGAGCTCCTCGATACGCTGCATGATCTGGTAGCCGTGCATCGGCCCGTCGGCGAGCGCCGCGAAGACAGCGGCCTTGATCATGCCTCGGCGAGCCCGCCCGAACGGCCCGAAACCCTGCCAATGCCTGGGGCCGGCAGGGGGTTCCGGACCACACCGACCACCCGGTCCCCGGCCGCGCTTCCCGCCCTCGAAGGGCCTGCCGGCGCCGCTCGCGAAGCACACCGCGGGGACGAACCCCGGTCCGGCCCAGTTCCAGGAGAACATGCCCTTCTGCTTGCTCATGGTTTCATCTCCTTGTTGTTCAAGCGATCTTACACGATATATCGTAATAGCTCTCTCGGTCGCCGTCAATCCTTTCATTCGCACCAGCCACGGATGAGCGGCGCACGTGCCCGCGCTCGACGAGCCGCGCGCACGCTCGTTGCCGCCGCCCTGCCGCCACGAGTAGACTCAGCCCCGAACAACCACCCTTGGGAGGCTCCATGCGAGTGCTCGTGGTGGGCGGTGGCGGCAGGGAGCACGCCCTCGTCCGATCCTTTGCGCGATCCAATCTGGCCGACGACATCTTCTGTGCCCCGGGCAACGCCGGCACGAGCACGGAGTCGCACAGCGTGGGCGTCGGCGCCGAGGACCTGAGCGGCCTGCTCGACTTCGCCCGCCGCAATCGGATCGATCTCACCGTCGTGGGTCCAGAGGCACCGCTTGTCGGCGGGTTGGCGGACCTGTTCGACGAGCACGGCCTCAAGGTGTTTGGACCTTCGGCAGAGGCGGCCAGGCTCGAGGGCAGCAAGGCGTTCGCCAAGGAGGTCATGGCGGCCGGCGGCGTGCCCACGGGGCGCTACGAGCGGCATCACGGCGCGGAGTCGGCCCTCGCGGCGGTCGCCCGCCAGGAGACCTGGCCACTGGTGATCAAGGCCGACGGCCTGGCGGCCGGCAAGGGCGTCCTCATCTGCCAGGACCGCGACGAAGCGGTCGCCGCGATCGAGACCTGCCTCGTGCAGCGCGCCTTCGGCGCCGCCGGCGACATCGTCATCATCGAGGAGTACTTGAGCGGGACCGAGGTCTCCCTGCTCGTGCTGTGCGACGGCACGACCGCGATTCCGCTGGCTCCCGCCCAGGATTACAAGCGCATCCGCGACGGCGACCAAGGCCCGAACACCGGCGGTATGGGCAGCTACTGCCCGGTGCCGGGGTTCGAGCGGCGGGCCGTCGATGCCGCGATGGACACCATTGTCGAGCCCGTCGTGGCAAGCTTGCGCCGTCGCGGCATCGACTACCGCGGCGTCCTCTACGCCGGCCTGATCGTGACGCCGGACGGGACCAAGGTGCTGGAGTTCAACTGCCGGTTCGGCGACCCCGAGACGCAGGCCATCCTGCCGCGCTTGAGCAGCGACCTGCTCGAGCACTGCGCGGCGACGGCGGCCGGCGAACTCGCGGGCGTTGCGCCTGAGTGGACCGCCCGTGAGTGCGTTAGCGTCGTCATGGCGTCGGCCGGTTATCCGGCCAGCAGCCATAAGGGCGACGTGATCACCGGTCTCGAGCTGGCCGACACCGTCGACGGCGTGTCGGTCTTCCACGCCGGGACCGCGTTGCGCGACGGAGACGTCGTCACCGCCGGCGGCCGCGTGCTGGCTGTGAGCGCCCTGGGCGACGGCTTCGCCGCGGCCCGCGAACGCGCTTACGAAGCCGTCTCGCTCATCCACTTCGACGGCCAGCAGGTGCGCGCCGACATCGCCGAGCGCGCCGTGCGAGCCCAGCGCGGCGAGTTCAGCCTGTTTCCGCCCGGCCTCGCCGGGTGACGAGAGGAGTCAACCGTGGAGCAGACGCAGTCGGAGGTCGAGAGCATCCTGCAGGGCATCGATCTGGATCCCGTGCTCATCGGCATCATCATGGGCAGCGAGAGCGATCGCGAGGTCATGAGCGCGGCCTGCAGAGAACTCGAAGACCGCAAGATACGCTACGAACTCAACGTCATGTCCGCCCATCGCGACCCCGACAAGGTCGCCCACTACGCCAAGACGGCGCAATCGCGCGGCCTCAAGGTGCTCATCGCCGGCGCCGGCAAGGCGGCCGCGCTGCCGGGTGTCGTCGCCGCCCACACCAATCTGCCGGTGATCGGTGTGCCGATCAAGACCAGCGACCTCGGCGGGCTGGACTCGCTCCTCAGCATCGTCCAGATGCCCCCCGGCGTCCCCGTGGCCTGCGTCGCCATCAACGGCGCCCGCAACGCCGCCATCCTGGCCGCCAAGATCCTCGACGTCTGAGGAGGATACCGTGCAGAAGCAGGCCTACTCTTCACCGCACGCGGCCCCGGCCGTCGGCCCGTATTCTCCTTGCCTCGGGGTGGGCGATCTGGTGTTCGTCTCCGGGCAGATCGCCCTCGCCCCTGACGGGTCGGTCGTCGGTGAGACGGCCGCGGAGCAGGCGCGCAAGGCCCTCGAGAACATGGTGGCGACGCTGGCTGCCGCCGGACTGGAGATTGACGCCGTCGTCAAGACGACGGTCTTCCTCGCGAACATGGCGGACTTCGCCCAAGTCAACGAGGTCTACGCGATGTTCTTCTCACCGCCTTTCCCGGCGCGCTCCACGGTCGAGGTCGCGCGCCTGCCCAAGGACCTCAAGGTCGAGATCGAGGCCATCGCCGTCCGGTGAGGCCTGAGCAATCCACCCGGATCGGCATGGCGAGAGGGGACCGATGATCGAGCGCTACACACTGCCCGAGATGGGCGCCGTCTGGACCGACGAAGCCAGGATGCAGGCGTGGCTCGACGTCGAGCTCGCCGTGGTCAAGGCGTGGCAGAAGCTCGGCAGGATCCCGGCAGAAGCGGCGGCGGAGATCGAGACCAAGGCGCGCTTCGACGTCGCCCGGGTGGCCGAGATCGAGCAAACGACCAACCACGATGTAATCGCCTTCCTCACCAACGTGGCCGAGCATGTCGGCGAGTCCAGCAAGTACGTGCACTACGGCATGACCTCGAGCGACATGCTCGACACCGGCCTGGCGCTCCAGCTGCTGCGCGCGGGCAGGCTCCTCGAGCGGGATCTCCTGGCGCTTGGCCAAGTGCTGAAGCGACGGGCGTTCGAGTTCCGCGACACGGTCCAGGTCGGCCGCACCCACGGCATCCACGCCGAGCCCATCACCTTCGGCATGAAGCTCGGCATCTGGGCCTTCGAGGTGAGCCGGCACATCAAGCGCGTCCGCATGGTGACCGTCAACGCCGCGGTCGGCAAGGTCAGCGGCGCGGTCGGCGCCTACAACAACATCGACCCGCGCGTCGAGGACTTGGTCTGCGAGGAGTTGAATCTCGGTCGCGAGCCGATCAGCAACCAGGTCGTACAGCGCGACCGCCACGCGGCCTACTTGAGCTGCCTCGCGATCGTGGGCTCGAGCATCGAGAAGTTCGCCACCGAGATCCGCCACCTGCAGCGCACCGAGGTCCGCGAGGCCGAAGAAGCCTTCGGCAAGGGTCAGAAGGGCTCCTCGGCCATGCCCCACAAGCGCAACCCTATCCTCAGCGAGCGTATGGCGGGGTGCGCGCGGGTCCTGCGCGGCAACGCCCTCGTCGGCATGGAGAACATGGCACTCTGGCACGAACGGGACATCAGCCACAGCTCGGCGGAGCGCATCGTTCTGCCGGACAGCTCCATTCTGCTGGACTACATGCTGCAGAAGTTCACCGCCCTCATGGACACGCTCGTCGTCGACGAAGAGCGGATGCTCGCGAACCTGGGCCAGAGCCACCGGCTCGTGTTCAGCGGAGCCGTTCTGCTGGCCCTGGTCGACAAGGGCATGATGCGCGAGGACGCCTACAGGGTCGTCCAGGACAGCGCCATGCGCGCCTGGCGCGAGAGCCGCGACTTCGGCGAGCTCGTCAAGCTGGACGACGAAGCTATGGCGGTGATGGCGCCGGACGATGTCGACGCGGCCATGGATCCCGACCAGTACCGGGCCGGTCGCGACGTGATCTTCGACCGGCTGGCCGCGCTCGAGTTCTAGGCCGTCCGGCCGTCTGACGAAGGGCCGGCGCGCCGGGACCTCAGGCCCGGCGACCAGCCAGGAGCCTACGCGTGAGCGTCTCGGCCACGCCCTCGAGGTCCTCGGCGGGGAGGTAGTGACTCGCTGCCGCGTCGAAGACGATCCGCGCCGCCGCCGGGAAGTCCTCATCGCCCTCCCAGAACAGCGCCGCCACACGCAGGCGCGGGAGCGCCGCGAACGCGAATCCGGCGTCGGCCAGCTCGAGTTGCTGACCGCCGACCGATGCCGCGGCGGCGCGAAAGGCCGCGGGCCCGCCCGCGCCGCCGGGACCACCGAACGCCAGGGCGAGCGGCGCCTCTGTCCGGGCGCTGAACGACGGCCAGTAGAACAGACCGTCGGGCAGCTCGCGGAAGGTGCGCCAGTCGCCGGTCAAGGGCGTCCCGTCGGCGCTTTCCAGGTAGTGCAGCAGCAGGATCGCGACGGCCGCCTGCGCAGGCATCCCGTCCGCCGTCACCTCCCCCTGCGGATAACTCACCAGGTGGGCCTTGCCGAAGAACGGGACCACGATCCCCGCCGGCGAGGCCTCGCAACCGGCCCGCTCGGCCTGCCGTTGGGGATCCGCCTCCCCCCACGCTGCGCGCGCTCGATCGAGAGCGTCGCGAAAGCGACGCGGCGTGCCGGCGGCGTCTGTCATCGGCTAGGTCCTCACGCTGAACGGCCCGGTGCCCCACGGCGAGGCCGCAACGGCCGCGGCCACCGCCTGACCGTCGTTGCCGGCTCGCAGCGCTGCCAGGATCCCGCCGTAGTACCCGTTGTTAATGGTGATGACCGTAGCCCGCAGCCCCTGAGACCAGCTGTTGTAGATCTTGACCCCGTGCGAGTTGAACGTCCGCGCGCCCGGCATTGGCTGCGACGTGTTCAGGGGGTTGTAGTAGGCGGTGTTGTACCAATGGCCGCCCTCGGCCATCTCCCACGCCACGATCGCGGCGACGTTGTCGACCGTGAGTCGCATGTTGAGAGCCTTGAGGAAGGCCTGCGCCCAGGTGATCTGGGTGACCTTGCCGCCGGCCTTCATGAGGAGCTCGGGGGCGGCGAGGATCTTCTTGATCCGTGCAACCACGTCCTTGAGCACCGCCTCGCGCTCGGCGATCTTCTGGTTCATCTCGGCGCGACGCGCGTCGATCTCCGCCTGCGCGGAGATCGCTTCGTCGCGCTCCTCCTGAACTCGCTGCTCGAGACGCCGCGCGGCGACCGTGAGGCGATGCAGTTCAACCTCCTCATCCTTGTCGAGCTCCGAGATCCGGCTCATGAGGTCCATCACGACCTGGGCGTCCGCCATGCTCGACGAGGAGGCGACCGCGTCGAGCCAGGTGTACTCCCCGATCTTGTACATCGTGATCATGCGCGACGCTACGAGCCGGCGCTGCTGGTCGAGCTGGGTCTCCGAACGCTCCAACTCCCGGCGAGCCGTGACGAGCCGAACGTTGACGTCATCGAGATGGCGGCGAGCCGCGTTCCACTGCTTCGTAAGATCCACCATCTCGGCCTCGAGACGGGTCATCGTCGCCCGCATCTGACGGGCTTCGCTCTGAAGATCCTGGAGGGAGGCCTGCGGGCTGGCCAACACGACCTCGGCTCCGTCGCCGCCGAGCGCCGGGTAGGCCTGCGCGGGCCCTGCCGCGAGAAGAGCGACTGCGATCGCGCCAACCAGAAGGATCGCTGCTGCCGTTCCCGTCCTTCTCACCCTCTGCCGCGTGTCCGCCATCTGCCTCCGCACCTGTTGCCGACGGCGATTGTATCGGCCGTTTGCGCCGCCACAGTAGCTTCGCGCGCGATTGTGCACTACACTTGCGCGAATACCAACCTGCGAGGTTGGGTATCAAGCCCTCGGAAGGAGGAGACATGGCAGAGGCGACTCCGGCACGGACGCTCGATTGCATCGGTTTGTACTGCCCGGAACCGCTCTTCCAGACACGGGAGGGCATCGACGCGATCGAAGTGGGCGAGATTCTCGAGGTGTACGCCGACGATCCGGCCGCGGAAGAGGACCTCACGCGGTTTGCCAAGCGCGCAGGTCACGGAATCGTAGCCGTCGACAGAACTGACGACCAGCTGCGCATGCTCATCAGGCGCCAGAAATGACAGGGGGCAAGCAATGAAGAACGAGAACTCCATCCTGTACGTGCAGACCAGTAACGCTCCCGAACGCCAGTACTCACCGCTCGGTGCTGGCGCAGAGCGCCAAGGCGATGGGACTCGAGGCGGCCGTCTACTATCTCGGCATGGGACTCACGGTGCTGCGGCCCGGCGAGGCGGAGAAGATGCAGCTCGGCAGCTTCCCCAGCGTCGCCGAGATGCTCCGCAAGACGATGGACATGGGCATCACGGTGTACGTGTGCGAGGCTTCGAAGCAGATGCTCGGCTGGGACACGGTGGAGCTCATCGACGGCGTCAAGATCGTCGGCGCCGCGACGCTCAACGATCTGGCGCTGGACGCCGGCTCCACCATGTGGTTCTGAGACGACGGCCATGGCAGCGCTCGCTCCAACAGACGATGTCGTCTACGCCGACTACCAGGCCTCGAAGCCCGTCGATCCCCGGGTCGTCGAGGCCATGCTGCCCTACCTGACGACGAAGTTCGGCAACGCGGCGTCCCTGCACGGCATGGGCGACGAAGCGACGGCTGCCCTCGAAGACGCGCGCGCCCGCATCGCGCGCGTCTTCGGGGCGCAGCCCTCCGAGATCGTCTTCACGTCCGGCGCCACCGAAGCGAACAATCTGGGCATCATCGGGTACATGCAGCGCAACCGGCGCAAGGGCAACCACGCGGTGATCACCGAGGCGGAGCACATCTCCGTCCTCAACATCGCCAAGTATCTCGAGAAGAATGGCTTTCGCGTCACGCGCTGCCCCATCGATCTCTACGGGAGAGTGTCGCTCAAGAAGCTTCGCGCCCGCATCACCGACGACACGGTGCTCGTGTCGGTCGGCTGGGGGAGCAACGAGATCGGCACGATCCAGCCGATCGAGGAGATCGCGGAGATGCTCGCGGGCACCGGCGTCGCGTTCCACACCGACGCCGTCGCCGCCGAGGGCCAGGTGCCGATCGACGCGAGCAAGGTCCCAATCGGCCTCATGAGCTTGTCGTCCAACGACATCTACGGGCCGCGCGGCCTCGGTGTCCTCTGCGTGCGCAAAGGCGTGCAGGTAGCCCCGATCATCATGGGCGGGGGCCAGGAGAACGGTCTGCGCTCAGGCACGGAGGACGTGGCCTCCATCGTGGGCATGGCCGCGGCGGCCGAGATAATGGCCGCGGAACTGGCGTCCGACGTCGCGCTCATCCAGGCCATCCGCGACCGGCTGGTGCACCGCGTCCTCAGCGAAATCCCGGACGTCCACCTCAACGGCGCGCCGTCCGACGAGCCGGGCCGGCGTCTCCCAGGCAACGCCCACTTCCGCTTCGAGGGCGTCGAGGGCGAGGCCATGGTCCTCTCGTTGCGCGACAAGGGCGTCGCCGCGGCAACCGGGTCCGCGTGCAGTTCCAAGACGCTCGAACCCTCGCACACCCTGATCTCTTGCGGGCTCCTCCATGAGGAGGCGCACGGGTCGCTGGAATTCACCTTCGGCCGGTTCAGCAAGGATGAGGAGGTGGACCGCATCATGGCCGTGCTCCCCGGCGTGATCGCCCGGCTGCGGGCGCTCTCGCCGCTCTATGATGCTCCAATCCCCGCCTGAACGGCTCCAGCGAACGACACCGAGAGGCAGCTCCGATGAAATCGACCCAGTACACCGAGAAGACCCTCGACCACTTCCGCAATCCGCGCAACGTGGGGACGCTGGAAGGCTCCAATGTCGCGGTGGGCCGCGTCGGCAACCCCGTCTGCGGTGACATGATGGACATCTACATCAGGGTGACCGACGACGACCGCATCGAGGACATCAAGTTCCAGACGTTCGGCTGCGGCTCGGCGGTGGCCACGTCGAGCATGATCACCGAGCTCGTCAAGGGCATGCCGCTGGATGACGCCCTCAGGGTGTCGCGCGGCGACGTCGCCGACGCGCTGGAGGGCCTGCCGCCGATCAAGATGCACTGCAGCAACCTGGCGGCCGACGCGCTGCACGAGGCGATCAGGAATTGGCGCGCCCACATCTCGCCGGAGGAGGCCACCCAGACGCGCGTCGACAAGTCCTGCCACCCGCGGCCGGCCGAGGTCGTCGAGGTCGAGATCAGCAACCTCGACGACTACCGGGGCAGAGGCGTCTACTCGAAGCTGGACGACCTGGACGAGCTGGCGGATCAGCGCGTCGTCGTGCTCGACACGGGCGACCGCTCGGCGCAACTCGCCATCGACCTCACCGAGCACACCGGCCGTGTGGTGCTCATGACGACCGGGAAGGAGCCCAGTGTGTCCAGCGCGCTGCGCTCCGCCCTGCGGCTGTCGGACGTGAAGCTGCTTGCCGAGGCACAACCGCTCGAGATCAAAGGCGAGGGCGAGCTCGAACGCATCCGGGTTCACGACATCAACGAGGACGAGGAGTACGAACTCACGGCCGACGCGCTCGTCGTGCTCGAGTAGGCGACGCCGGCCGGCAGCCTCTCAGCCGGGCGACGGGTGAGCGCGCGCCTCTCCCTCAGTAGCCGTGGTCCAGACCGTGCCGGTGACCGGGAGGGTGAGCGTGCGCGTGCTTGTGCGCGCTCGTCGCGTGGCGGTGCGTGTGCTCGTGGATGAGGTTCACGGAGAGCAGCAGTTCGCGCTGCGCGAGCACCTCGTCAGGGGTGCCGTCGGCCGCGATGGCGTGATCCTCCGACAGGACGACGATGCGGTCGGCCGCTTCCGCGGCCGCGGACAGGTCGTGCGTGGCCATGACCACGGTGCGGCCCTCGCGACGCCACTCCTCGAGCACCTCGAGCAGCCAGACCTGGCTGCGCGGATCGAGAGCGCTCGTGGGTTCGTCGAGGAGCAGAACGTGAGGTCGCATCGTGAGGACGCTGGCGATGGCGACACGCTTCTTCTCCCCACCCGACAACGTATAAGGCGGGCGGTCGAGCAGCTTGTCGATGCGCAGCCTCGCGGCGACCCCCTGGACGCGCTGCTCGACCTCGTCACGCGGCAAGCCGAGCTGGAGGGGGCCAAAGGCCAGCTCATCCAGGACGTTCGCGCAGAAGAGCTGCACGTCGGCCTCCTGAAACACGAAGCCGACGCGGGCACGGAAGTCCCGGCGGAACACCGGGTCCTCCAGTCCGGCCTCGGTGAGCGGCGCGCCGAACGCGACGATGTCTCCGGTCGTGGGGAACACCAGCCCGTCGAGCATCTTAAGAAGCGTGGACTTGCCGGAGCCGTTGGCGCCGACGACGGCGACGTGCTGGCCGCGGTCGATGGTCAGGTCGATCGCCGCCAGCGCCGGCACGCCTCCGCGGTACTCGTGCCCGACGGCCTTCAGGAAGAAGTCGGCTTCGCTCATGGTCCGACCACCCTGTCGACGGCGACGATCGCCGCGCAGAGCGTGACACTCGCCAACGCCCACGCCCAATCCCCACGTCCCATGCGCAGCCTCACGAGCGACGGCATCGCGCCGGTGAAGCCGCGCGACAGCATCGCATCATAGACATCGTCGGCGGTCTTCATCGACTTGCGCACGACGAAGGCCATGCGCTCCGTCACCCAGGCGCGGTTCTCGCGCGTCGTGCCCCGCGTCAGCGTACGGCTTTCGCGCGCCAGATGGATCTGCTCCACCGTCCGCATCAGCGTGAGGATCTGCTTCTGCGTCATGGCCAGCGTGGCCACCACGACGTCGGGCATATGCATGGCGCTCAGGGCCCGCAGAAGGTCGGACCAGCGCATCGTCCAGATCACGAGCAGGGCGAAACCAGCTGAGGCGACGACACGCGTGACCAGCGTCGCCACCCCCATGAGCCCCGGCTCCGTCAACGACAGCGCCCCGAGCGTGACGAGCGCAGGCCCGGGAGTGAACACGTCGAGCGCCGAGGGCAGGCCGACCAGCAACGCCAGCAGGCCCGCCGACAGCCACACCTTGCGAGCGAACGAGCTGACGCCGACACGGGACGCCGCCGCCAGGACCATCGTGAGCCCCATGAGCGCGACCAGAACCCACACCGAGTGCACGAGACTGGCGGTGATGGCGAACAGAAGCAGCGTCAGGAGCTTGATGCGGGGGTCGAGGCGCTGCAGCAGCCCGGGACGGGCGGCGAGCTCCTCGTTCTGCAGCACATCCGTGACGGCACGGGCGACCGAGTCGGCTGTCTTGCGAGCCAGCGAGCGGCCAGTGCCGCCGCGACGGCGCACGACGAGCGCGGCGCTCACCCAGCGGGCGCCGCGGGTGGAGTCGGGGACGACGACGGGTCGGCATCGGCGCCGCGGCGCCGCGCCAGCAGCGCGCCCACTCCCCACGTGACGCCGACGACGAGCGCCGTCCCCACGACGGCCGCGATGACGTAGCCGAGCAAGGAGTTGCTCACGCCCGGCGTGGCGTAGTCCGGCATCGCCGCCTTCCACAGTCCCCCGAGCTTCTCGAGATTGGCCGGCACGTAGCCCACCAGGGAGTCGAGCTCCTCACTTCCCCACTCGCCCCACGCAGTACCGGGCGCGAGAGCGCCGATGGGAGTGAGGAGGATGAGCCCACCGATGCCGGCCCACAGCCAGCGCAGGGACTTGGCCGCGGGCTTCATCTCGAGCAGTCCAGGCTCGGTCCTCGTCAGCGCCGCGACCACGCCCATCGTCACGATAGCCTCGACGAAGCCGAAGAAAAGCAGGTGTTCCAGCGCCATGGCGGGTACCGCGACGGCAAGCTTGTAGGGAGCGTAGAGGGCCTGGCCGCTCGCCGTGTGCGCGAGGTACGGCTGGATGCCGAGCTCGAACCCGGCGACGATGGCGCCCGCCACAATGGCCACATAGGACGCCACTCCGGCGGAGACGACGCGGCGCGACGAGGACGGCGCGTCGCCCCCGATCAGGCGGTAGAGGTAGTAGCCGACGAACGGCATGACCACCGCCACATTGAAGCAGTTTGCCGCGAGGGCCGTGATGCCGCCGTCGCCAAAGAGGAGGGCCTGGATGACGAGCGCGATGGAGACCGCGATGACGGCGGCCCAAGGGCCCAGGATGATCGCGATCAAGGTCGCCCCGACGGCGTGACCTGTCGACCCTCCGATCACGGGCACGTTGAACATCATGATGACGAACGAGAACGCCGCGCCCAGCGCGAGCAGGGGGATCTGCTTCGTCTTCAGCGTCTTCTGGACCTTGCGCGCCGCGATGAACCAGATCGGGATCATGACGATCCAGAGGACCACGTAGGTCCGTGGTCCCAGATACCCATCGGGGATGTGCATCGCCAGGATACCCATTGCCGCTCCTACTTCTGGTTCTGGACGGACTGTCGGTCGCCGGAGGGCGCTGCGGCGCCGGCGACGCCCTGACACTCTCGGCAGAGCCCTAAGGCCGTGACCTGGATCTGACTCACGGCGAACTCCCGGCATTGAGTCAACTCGGCGTGCACCGGGGCAAGCAGCTCGTCACTGAAGTGACCCACGGCGCCACAGTGAGTGCACACGAAGTGGTGATGAGTAGGCTCCGGTGAGACTTCGTAGTAGCAGGTGCTGCCTTCCAGACGGGTCTCAACGACCAGGTCGAGGCTCACGAGCAGCTCGAGCGTCCGATAGACCGTCGACACGTTGACGTCCGGAAGCGTGCGCCGCACCTCCGCCGCCACTTCCTCGGCCGTCACGTGGCATCCCGCGTCGCGCAGCACCTCCCAAATGAGGTTACGTTGCGGGGTCAGCCGGTAGCCCTGCTCGCGAAGTGTGGCGCGTGCGTGATGCATCGAGCGCCAGAGTACTGCACCTGCGAATGGTTTGCAAGAGAACCCACGCGACGAGGCTGGCCAGCGGCGCCCAACCCGACACTACCCCGGCGGCGGCACCCGGGCATCCCCGAGAGGGGACCGGCGATCCCGAAGATACCCCCGCACGCACCGCGGAATTCCTCCCGTCGAGTGACGACGGCGGAGGGCGGACGGCCTACGCTGTTCGAGGAAGGTTACATACGTACGGAAGGGGCAATCATGACTACGCTCGTCGCAACACAGACGATCGACAGACCAGCGCTCGACATCGGGCTCGTCATCAAACAGGCCTGGCGCCTCTTCATCAAGGATCTCGGCCCCCTCCTCATCGCTGGGCTTGTCGCTGTGGGCCTCGGCGCCCTCACGCTCGGTATTCTCGCCGGCCCTCTCGCCGCGGGCCTCTACGACATGGTCATCTCGCGCGTGCGTGATGGACGGCAACCCGCCGTCGGCGACGTGTTCAACCAGTTCGACCGGTTCTGGTCGTTCCTGGGCGCGTCGCTGGTCCTCGCGATCCTGATCGGCCTGGCCATGTTGACGATCGTCGGCGGGTTTCTGCTGGCCACCATCTGGATCTACGTCTTTCCGCTGATGATCGACCGCGGCTTCGGCCTCGGCGAAGCCATGAAGACGAGCAAGGAGATGGTCCTCGCCCGCGGCTTCTGGGAGCACCTGGCCCTCGTCCTGATCCTGGCGATCATCGCCTCGATCGCCAACGGAGCACTGGCGATCATCGCCATCCCGTTCCTCATCGTCGCCGTTGCCGTCGCCTACTTCTTCGCGGACGGTAGGGACGCTGCGGTAGAAGGCGCCTGAGCCGGGCTGGCGAGCACCGGGCGATTCGTCAGCCGCCCGCGCCGCACCGTCAGGACCCCGCGCCGGCGCCGCCGAGTCAGATCCGGCGGCGCCGGCGCGGGGTCCTCTTGCGTCCTGGAAAGCACCCACTTCGAGCGGCGCCATCCTCCAATGAGTCAGCGTCGAGGCCACGCCGGGTTGCATTCTCGTGCAGGGTCAGGTTCAATGCCTCCCGGAATCTTCACAAAAAGAGGCGCCCCCCTTGCGCCCTATAGTGCTGCAGATTCGTCCGCTTTCTTCCCTCTCTTCCGACGGTGATGCCGTGCTATGGGCGCGTGACCGGCGCGGACCAGCCCCGTCACGGCCCGGAGACACGAGAGGCCCTGCGGGGACAACACGGCGAAAGGACACTGTGCAGAAGGCATTCATGGGGATGCTCATTACCTTGGCCACATTCGCGACACTCGCCTGCGCGACCGACCCGGCATCGGCACAACAACCCTCGCTCGGAGAGCTCAGGGCGCAGCTGCGGCAGGCGAGGCTCCATCAGCAGTCCGCCCTTGAGGAGGCGAGGCTCGCCGCCGCCAACCTCGCCAGCGCGCTCGCCCTCATGGCCGAGGGCAGCCTCGCTGGCACCGACCTCCACGACTCCGCCACCGACAGGCCCGGCCAGGCCCCTCTTCCGAGCGAACTCGCCGTCGCGTTGCTGGCCGACGGCGCGGTTACCGACGATGAGATCGCTGCACTCGAGGAGGTCGCGACCGCCAAGCAGGCGGCAGCGGCGCACTGGACGGCGAAGGTTGACCAGGTGCGCAAGCGCCTTCAGCGGCGTGAACAGATCGCGCGCTGGAACCGGCAAGGCATATGGTGGCCTCTCATCAGGATCGCCGGCGAGAAGTACGGCGTCAGCCCCGCCGGCCTCAAGCGCATGATGATCCTTGAGTCCGGCGGTCGCAGTCGTTTGGGCGGAACCTACATCGGCCTGTTCCAGTACCACCCGAGCACCTGGCGCGGCACCTGGAATCCTTGGCGGCGGCTCAGCATCTACGACGGCTGGGCCCAGATTCGCGCCACGGCCTACGCTCTTCATAAGGGTATGGGCCCCAGCCAGTGGCCCAACACGTACCCGCGCGCGTTCTGAGGAACGGCGCCGGACCTGCCGGGAGCCCCGCCGCGCCTGACCGATGCAGCCGCGCAGTACCCGGTCCCGACCCCCCAAGGCCTGGCGCAGCCCTCCGGTCTGGCAACGACTGGTGGGCTGCGTCGTTCCCGAGCGTGAGCCACGCCGGATGTCACTCGCTCGGAGTCTCGGGGGACGCAGGAGGCGCTGTCCCGCGGGCCCCGAGTCGCGGTCGTTCAGGGCGCCAGCAACCGGACCCCTTCATGCGCGAGGATCTTCGCGTGGAGACGATCTGTCTGCGTCTGTTCCGAGAGGCCGGGCCCGGCCCGCGACAGCGCTGATCCGGCCGCCGCGGCGGCGTAGGCGACCGCCTCGCGCAGGGACCACCCCCGGCAGATCGCCAGGATGAGAGCGCCAAGGAAGCTGTCGCCGGCGCCCACCTCGCTCTTCGGCTTGATCGGCGGCGCCTGCGCGAGCCAGGCCTCCGAGGACGTGAGGACGAGCGCCCCCTCCGGCCCGAAGGTCGCGGCCATCACGTCCACGGCGCCTCGACGGACGAAGCCCTCCACCACCGCGAGCCGGTCCGCGAAGGTCGGCAGAGGACGACCCGCCAGCGTCTCGAGCTCGTTGCGATTGGGCTTGGCCAGCCAGACGCCTTCGGCAAGAGCCGCCACCAGTGGCGGGCCGGACGTATCGAGGGCAACCCGGCAGCCGCCCCGCTTGCCGACGGCGGCCGCACGCGCGTAGAAATCCTCCGGAACGCCGGCAGGCAGGCTGCCGCTGAGCACGAGGACCAGGTCAGGATGCGCGAGCTCTTCGACGAGCGCCAGCGCCGCCTTCCATTCCGCGGCAAGGAGTCTCGGCCCCTCGATGATGAGGTGATACCGCCGCTTGCTCTCGCGCTCGAAGATGACGTAGGTGTCGCGCGTCTCGCCTCGGACCCAGATGTCGCGGTGCGGCACGTCGCGATCGTCCAGCATTCCGAGCAGCCGTTTGCCCGACGGCCCGCCGACGGTCAGCGCCGCCACCGCGATCCCTCCGAGCTTCCGGATCGCTCTCGCCACGTTGACCCCGCCGCCGCCGGGACCTGTGCCCGTGATCTTGCAGCGGATCTTCGACGTTCGGAAGCTCTCGCCTGATAGATACGTGTCGATCGCGGGGTTCATCGTCAGCGTGACGATGTCCATCAAGCAGCCCCCCTCACGTCGCCTGCCATCCTCTCACCGCCGATCATTCTACTCGGCGGCGGAGTAGCGGCGCATTGGCGGCGACGATGGTGCTGGCCGACAAGCCCGGACGTCCGGACGAGGGCCTCCGGCACATGGCCGCCGTGAGTCGGACCGTCGAAGCGTCCTCGTGGAGCCCAAGGGGCGGCAGCCCCGTCGGCTCGCGCGTCCCGGCCGACGCCCCCGCCCCGATCCTCGTGCCCTCGCCACAACTCATGCTGCCGGATCCTCTGTCCGGTCGGCTGGGTGGTTTCGGCGCAGGGCAGGCCGTTCAGGCCATCGGCCTGTGCCCGCCGGTCTCCACCTCGTCGGGCGGCTCGCGTCCGTCCGCGAACCACTCCGCCTCGTCCATACCGCCCGGAGCGATCTCCTCGAGATCCATCTTCAGGTACTTGCCGGAGGCCTCGACAGCGACGCTGCCGTCGGCCAGCAGGATCTCGCCTGTGCCCTCGAAGAGGCGCCGGGTATCGCGAGTGACGCGACTGATCGCTCGGATCGGCTCGTCGAGCGGCACGGGCTGCCGGAAGCGGACCGTGAGCTCCGCCGTCACCCCCCACGCGCCGGGGTGCAGGATCGTGATAGCCCGGCCGATCGTCTCGTCGAGGATCGCCGACGAAATGCCCCCGTGAAGCCTTCCAGGGTAGCTCTGGTGCTCGGCCTGAGGCGTGAACACGCCGAGGAGTTCGGGGCCGGCCGGTTCAACGCGCGACGGTCTGCGCTCGCCGCCGCCCTCGCCGCCGGCCTCCGCCGCCAGCTGGTAGAAACAGGCATGCAGGCCGGCCTTGTTGTCCGCGCCGCACACGAGGCACATGCGGCTGATGTTCTGTGCAGCAATGACTCTGCGCCTGCTGCTCGCCATCGCGACCCTCCGGGATCGGCGTGGGGTGTGCGTCCAATCATAGTGGAGACGCGGTAGACTGACTCGCCAGCGGATCGACTGAGAGGAGCGTCGCGCCATGACGAAGAAGACGTCCTTCGCTCTCACCACCGGCCTCCTGGCTGCGGGCGCCCTGGCCGTCCGCAGAGTGGGCCGCCGCTCGGGAGTGAGCGACGACGAGATGCGCCGACCCCTCCCCGGCGACGAGGTCATCGACCACCCGCTCTGGATCTCCACCCGAGCCATCACGATCGACGCTCCGCCATCGTTCGTCTGGCCCTGGATCGTGCAGATGGGCTATCCGACGTTTCGGGCCGGTTGGTATACGCCGCACTGGCTGGACCAGCTCATGTGGGGCAAACGGCCACACAGCGCCAGCCAGATCGTAGCGGACCTGCAACAGCTCAAGGTCGGTGATCGCGTCCCGGACAGTGCGGACTGGTCGGTCTTCTACGTGGTCGAGGAGCTCGTGCCCGAGCGCCACCTGCTCCTGCACTCGGTGAGCCACGTCTTCCCGCCCGTCACAGAATCGGACTTCACGTGGGTCTTCGCTCTGGAGCCGCACGGCACGGACCGTACCCGTCTCTTTGTCCGTGCCCGCGTCGCGTACAAGCCACGCTGGGCATATCCGGTGCTCGAGGCCGCCCTCGGTCTCGGCGACTACGTCAATGTGAGCGTGATGCTGACCGGCATCAAGATGCGTGCAGAGCGGTGGTATCTCGGCTGATCTCTCGGTCAGGGAGCGCCGCCACCCGACTCCCGGCGTCGCCCAAACCCGACTGCCGTCGCCCGGCGCGGAGAGAGGCAGATGTGCTGATCGTGTCGCGAGGCCGGCACCGACACCCTGCCGACCAGCAATCGAGAAGCCTTGGGAAGGTGGCTGGCGAGGAAGGACTCGAACCTTCAATCCCCTGATCCAGAGTCAGGTGCCTTGCCAATTAGGCCACTCGCCAGCGATGCCCAACAGGGCGACCAGTGTACCGCGCAAGCGCTTGCTCCTCAACCGTCGGGGCGCTGCCCGGATCGATCGGCAGTACGGCTGAGCAGTCGGCCCCGTGTAGCGGGTGACCGCGCCCGGACGGCGAGTCCGTTCAAACCGTGGCCGCGGTCAGACCGTGTCCTGACGTCCCCGCGCCTGCAGCTTCGCCCAGGTGTCCTTGAGCGTGAGCGTTCGGTTGAACACAAGCGTGCCGGGGAGAGAGTCAGGGTCGGGGCAGAAGTAGCCGAGCCGCTCGAACTGCACGGTCTCGCCGACCTGTTGGCCGGTGAGCGAAGGTTCCACCAGGCAATCGTGCAGGACGCGTTCGGAGTCCGGGCTGAGATCCTCGAAGAGGTCACGACCGTCGGCCCCGGGGATCGGGCTCCGGAAGAGGTTGTCGTAGAGCCGGACCTCCGCGGGTATGGCATGCGCGGCCGACACCCAGTGGAGCGTCGCCTTCGGGCGGCGGCCGTCGGGAGCGTCGCCGCCACGCGTGGAGGGGTCGTATGTGCAGCGCAGCTCCAGGGTCCGGCCCGTCTCGTCCTTGACGACCTCGCGGCAGGTCACGAAGTACGCAGACCGCAGGCGCACCTCGCGGCCAGGGGCCAGGCGGAAGAACTTGCGCGGCGGCTCTTCCATGAAGTCGTCGCGCTCGATCCACAGCTCGCGGCTGAACGGCACGCGCCGGCTCCCCGCGGAGGGATCCTCCGGGTTGTTCGGCACTTCGATCTCCTCGACATGCCCCTCGGGGTAGTCCTCGATGACGACCTTGAGGGGATCGAGGACGGCTAGACGGCGCGGCGCGGTCCGATTGAGAACGCCGCGCACCGCATGCTCCAGCATGCCTACCTCGACGACACTGTCGGTCTTGGCCACCCCGATCATCGTCGCGAAGTCGCGAATCCCCTCTGCCGGAAAGCCCCGCCGGCGAAGGCCCGAGATGGTGGGCATGCGGGGATCGTCCCAGCCGCGCACGTGACCCTCCGTGACGAGGCGCAGGAGGACACGCTTCGAGAGGACGGTGTGGGTGAGGTTGAGGCGGGCGAACTCGTACTGCCGCGGGCGCGACGGCACGGGCAGGTTGTCGATGAGCCACTCGTAGAGCGGCCGGTGATCCTTGAACTCCAGAGTGCAGATCGAGTGGGTGATGCCCTCGATCGCGTCCGACTGCCCATGGGCGAAATCGTAGGTCGGGTAGATGCACCACGCGGCGCCTGTCCGCGGATGCTCCGCGTGGAGAATCCGGTACAAGACCGGGTCGCGCATGCTGATGTTGCCGGATGCCATGTCGATCCGTGCGCGCAGCACGCGCGCGCCGTTGGAGAACTCGCCGTCGCGCATGCGCTGGAGGAGGTCGAGGCTCTCCTCCGCCGGGCGCTCACGCCAGGGACTCTGACGGCCCGGCTCGGTGAGCGTGCCGCGGTGCTCGCGGATCTCGTCGGCGGTCAGGTCGTCCACGTAGGCCTTGCCGCTCCGCACCAGGTGCACGGCCCATTCGTAGAGTTGTTCGAAGTAGTCGGAGGCGTGATGGAGGTGGTCCCCCCAATCGAACCCCAGCCAGCGGACGTCCGCCTCGATCGCGTCGATGTACTCCTGCTCCTCCCTGGTGGGGTTCGTATCGTCGAATCTCAGGTGGCAGCGGCCGCCGAACTCCTGGGCGATGCCGAAGTTGAGACAGATCGACTTCGCGTGGCCGATGTGGAGATAGCCGTTCGGCTCGGGGGGAAAGCGAGTGACGACCATCGCGCAGCGTCCCTCGCGAAGGTCGCCGGCGACGATCTCGCGCATGAAGTCGCCGCGCTCGGGCGAGGATGGTGTCGCGATGCTCACGGCGCGGAGGATAGCACAGGGCTCCTCACGCGTGCGGCGGCGGGAAGCCGAAGCGGCAGCCGTCCGTGACGCTCACCTCCTCCTCCCAGGGCACGCGATACCGCCCCTCACAGAGGTCATGCATGAATGTGTACGGACAGTCGGCGGCGCCGCCGGCCTTGGCGACGTAGCCGCGGTGGCCAAGCATCCACAGGTTGTTCTCGACGACCCAGTGACGGCGGGCTTCGTTCGCGCGCCTCGGCACGACCTCGCCCATGATGACTTCGTTGGGATGGCTGGTCGTGCCGTGGGCGATGATCTCGCCCTCGTAGTCGCAGATGATGCCCTCGCCCATCGAGCGATACACGCCGTCCGAGCCGCAGAGCGCAACGGAGGCGGTGTACGCCTGGTTGGCGAAGGCCATGAAGGCGGCGCTGGTGCGCCAGTTCGTGCGTAGTCCGGCGGTGTAGCCGGCGGTGCGCAGGATCACGTTCGCGCCCTTGTACGCCGCCTCCCGCCACATCTCGGGGAACATGCCGTCGTGACAGATGATGAGGGCGAGCTTGGACTCCGCAGGGCCATCGCACACGGGGATGCCGAGATCACCAGGCTCCCACGCCTCCAGCGCGCACCAGGGGTGGAGCTTGCGGTAGTAGAGGGCGATCTCGCCGGCTGCGTCGATGACGATCCCGCCGTTGTACGGGTTGCCCCCCGGATTGCGCTCCATGATCGAGAAACAGCCCCAGACGCTCATCTCTCTGCAAACGCCTTTGAACGACTCGACCTCAGGTCCGTCCAACGTGCACATCATGTCGGCGTCGGTCGCCATGCTGAGCCCATGAATCGTATATTCCGGAAAGACGATGAGATCGAGGTTGGGATTGCCGCCCTTGACGTGGCGCACCAGCTCGACCACCTTGCGCGCCTCGGTGCGCACGTCGCCCTTCGACGTCACGACGGGCAGCTGCCACTGCACGAGGCCGATGACCATGCCGTCGGCGGACTTGTTCAGGCCGTTGAGTCCCGCACCCATGAGAGAACCTCCTTCCGTGCCGATACGCGGATGATGCCACGGCAGATCGCCTCCCGGCATCGGCAATCTCCTGATTCCCGTGGCGCAGGCGTCCGCTCTGGTACTATGCCGCCCATGGGCAACGATCTCATCGGCGCATACGAGGAGGTGCCGGTCTCGCCCTCGCGCACCGCGGTCTGGGACACGGTGCGCATCGGTGTGACCCGTCATCACGTGCCAGTTCTGCTCGACGCCGACGTGACCGCGGCGCGCGCCGCCATCGCACGACGCAAGCGCGACGGTGACGACGTCTCGTTCACGGCGTGGGCCCTGCACTGCGTAGCGAAGGCCGCGGGCGAGCATCGGCGCATCCACGCGGTGCGGCACGGGCGACGCCGGATCGTCATGTTCAACGACGTCGACGTGAGCCTCGCGCTCTATCGCCGCCTCAACGGGAGCGAGTCAGACGAGCGGCTGCCGATGCCATACGTCCTGCGCCGGGCGAACGAGAAGACGGTGGCCGAGATCAGCGGCGAGATCCACGCTGCCCAGTCGGTCCCGTTGGCGCCTGGCGAGCAGTGGCTCGACCCCTCCGGCAATGTCCCGCCGCCTTGGCTGCTGCGCCTCGCGTACGCGCTTCCCCATCAGCTCCGCCAGGCGGTTTACTGGGACCGCCTGCTCGCGGATCCGTGGCGTGTCAAGCGCACCATGGGCACGGTCATGGTGACCTCGGTGCCGGTGACGAGCAAAGCGAGTCACGGCGGCTGGGCGATCCCCATCGGGATTCATTCCCTCGTCGTGGCGGTCGGCGGCGTCAGCCGCAAGCCATGGGTGGTCGAGGACCGCGTCGAGCCGCGGGACGTGCTCTCTCTGACGGTCCTCTTCGATCACGATGTCATCGACGGCGTGCCGGTCGCGCTCTTCCTCCGCCGACTGGTCGATCTGCTCCAAGGAGCCTCGGGGCTGTAGAGGCGCCCGGATCGCACAGACGCAACCGGGTCGCGGGCCCCTCCGGGGGCGCCTGGCCACTCAAGGGCCGCCCGGCCTCCAACGCCGGCAAGCCGGCAGTCAGCCGGGCCCGACGACCGATGCGGGGTCGATAGGACGATCGAGGGCGCGGGCGATGCCCTCCAGCGCGCGCCCGATGCTCTCCTCCGACTGAACGAGCGCAAAGCGCACGTGGGTAGCCGGGGTCGGGCACAAGCGCCTTGTCGCCGGCTCCGACCAGAACCCAGGGCAGATGCGCCAGGGCTCGCTGCTTCGCCACGTCACGGGTGCCTGCGTGGCGGGATCGAGCCGCACGCCGCAGCGCCGCTCGTACCACGCGGCCAGCGCCTCGCGTAGCCGCGGGAGCCCAGCCGACGTCGGGGAGCCGTGATTGCTAGGGTCGCGCGACTCAGCGACCAGACGCGCCACAACCGCGTCCGGAGTCGCGGTGTCCGGGCTGCCGGTGCCGAAGTCGATTGCGTCCGCGGCCGCCGGGCTTGGACCTCGAAGCCGCCACCGCGTGCAGGCGCGGGAATCGCCCTAGAAGAAGACGAGCCGGGTGAGGCCAACGACCTCGTAGAGCACTACCGTGCCGTAGAGCGCGACGAAGAAGAGCGCCGCCAGCAGCGCGATACGGCGCCGCCGCAGGGCCCAGATCCCGACGGACGTCGCGAGAATGACGCCGCACTTGACCAGGAGCGCCTGGGTGGCGTCGACAGCGAAGAAGTACGACATGAACGGATTCGCCTCGATCGCGCCGAGCCTCAGGACGATCGACGTGAGCCAGAAGTCGAGCACGCTCAGGAGGTTGCCGAGCACGAGCAGCCCAACCAGCGCGGGCGGATGGTCGCGCAGGTAGACGAGCGAGGTGTCGAGAGCGAGTCCAGCCTGGGACTGGCTCTTTCGCCGGCGACGGTCGAACCCGGAACGCCTGTTCCAGGCTACGAACCGGTTGACCTGGCGCCGGTCTCTGCCCCGTAATCTCAACTGCGCTGTCGGCTCCACGTCGCTTCTCCGATTGGTCTAGTTGGACCGTCCCTTGGAGCATACCCGGTTGACCGTTATGCGGCTACGCTCACCTGCGTTCAACCTGTGCGCCAACGGCCAAACCCGCTGCCAGATCTGGCGACATTGAGAGAAGGAGGCGTCGCCAACGACAGGCGTGTGTGCCGGAGGCTCACGCGCCTGTCGGAGTCACCCAGAGCGAACGGACTCCAGCCCGGACCGAGGCCGTGGTGAGACGCTCGAACTGGTCAGTCTCGCCGGTCGCCGACTCGGGCCCACCTTGCACCTGCTCGAGGTGAGCGAGCACACGAGCAGTGAGGAATCGTGAGCGCTGAGCATACCCGTGGATGTCGGCCTTGGCCCACGGCTGCGTGTAGTAGCGCAGCGGATGGGCTATGTAGAGCTGCTGACGGGCCCGCGTACAGGCCACGTAGAAGAGCCGCCGTTCCTCCTCAATGTCGGCGACGCTGCCGATGGCCATGTCTGACGGGATGTTGCCGTCGGCGGCGTGGATGACGTAGACGACGTCGAACTCGAGACCCTTGGCCGAGTGCATCGTCGAGAGGATGAGATAGTCCTCGTCGAGAAGTGGCGGACCGGCGAGCTCCTGCGTGTAGGACGGCGGATCGAGGACGAGCTCGGCGAGGAACTGCGAACGGCTCCGCGCGCGGGCGGCCAGGGCCTCGATCTGCTCGAGGTCGCGGAGGCGAGCCTGAGCGTTGTCGTAGCGCCGTTCGAGCAGCGGCGCGTACACACTCCGGACGGCGTGGACCTGCGCCGGCACATCGCCGGGTCTGGCGGCGGCGAGCGTCGTGAAGAGCTCGACGATGGCCGGCCAGACGGAGGCGGCGGGCTCGGGGACACGAGCGTCCGCCCACCCGGCGAAGTCGCCGGCGCCGGCGAGGACGCCCATCAACGCCGCCGCCGTCTTGGGCCCGATACCGGGCACGAGTCCAAGGACGCGGAGGCCCGCCGTCGCGTCCCGCCGGTTCTCGGCGAGGCGCAGGAAGGACACGAGGTCCTTGACGTGCGCCATCTCGACAAACCGTAGCCCTCCGTACTTGCGGAACGGGATGTTACGCCGAGACAGCTCCATCTCCAGCGCCATCGAGTGATGCTGGGCGCGGAACAGCACGGCCTGCCGCTTGAGCTCCGTGCCCTGCTCGCGATGCTCCAGAACGCGCTCGCAGAGCCACTGGGTCTGCTCCTCTTCGTCACGGCAGGTCGCGAGCACGGGCCGCCCGTCGTCGCGACGCTCGGTCCACAGCTCCTTGTCGTGGCGCTCGGAGGCCTCGGCGATAACGGCGTTGGTCGCCGCCAGAATCGCCGGGGTCGAGCGGTAGTTGCGCGTCAGCGTGAGCGTCGCGGCCGCGGGGAAGCGCCGTCCGAATTCGAGAATGTTGCGCACCGTCGCGGCCCGGAAGCTGTAGATCGCCTGGGCGTCGTCACCGACGCAGGTGATACCGCTCCCGTCCGGCCGCAGCAGCGCGACGATATCGGCCTGCAGGGCGTTCGTGTCCTGGTACTCGTCGACCAGCACATGGTCGAAGCGCTCGCGGACGCGGGCGCCGCCGGCCGGATCGGCGAGCAGGCCGCGCCAGAACAGCAGCAAGTCGTCGTAGTCGAGGACCTGCTGCTCCTCTTTGAGATCGGTGTAGCGGGCGAAGAGCCGCGCCAGTCCCTCCCCTGCCGGCAGACACCACGGGAACGCCGCGGGCAGCACCTCGGTCAAGGGCTGCTGGGCATTGACGCAGCGGGAGTAGACGTCGAGGCACGTGGACTTCTGAGGAAAGCGCGACCGCCCCCTGCCGAGACCGAGTTCCGTGCGGGCGACATGCATGAGGTCTTCGGCGTCGCCTCTGTCGAGAATCGTGAACTCGGGCTCCATGCCGATGTCGCGGGCGTGGACGCGCAGCAGGCGAGCGGCGATGGCGTGGAAGGTGCCGCCCCAGACCCGCTCCGCGGCCCCGGCGCAACCGGTCGTCGTGGACTCCCCTCCGATGGACCCGTCTCCCTCGGCGCAGCGCAGCGCGTCGACCCGGCGCAGCATCTCCGCGGCGGCGCGGCGGGTGAACGTGAGCAGCAGGATGCGGCGAGGGTCGGCGCCTCGCTGGATGAGATGCGCGACGCGGTGAACGAGCGTCGCCGTCTTGCCCGTGCCGGCGCCGGCGACGATGAGCAGCGGCCCGTCGCCGTGGCGCACTGCGGCGAGCTGCTCCGGGTTGAGCTCGTCGATCATGAGGGCTCCTCGGCCGAAGTGCCGGGAGCCTAGCAGACGGGCCGGACGGACCGGGGGCCCTCGAGCGCCGCGGCCTACTCGCGCGAGGTCTGTATCCCGTCCGCCGCGGTCGCGGTGACAGCCTCAACAGCGGGGCGGATCTCACGAGTGAGCGGTTTGCCGGTGGTCGCCGGCGGCTGCAAAGGCTCCCCAGACGGCTCGACAATCAGAACCAAGGTCCGCGGACCCATCTCCGCCGCGGACGAAGGCGGCGCCCACCGCCAGGCCACGACCGCACCAAAGGCTACGATCGCGGCGATCGCAATAAGCAGAATGCCCTTCCGTGCACGATGCTTCATGGACTCCTTATACCGCACGCGGCGATCGCGACCTAGCGTCGGCCGTTGCCACCGTAGGCTCGGAGCACTTCCAGGGCTCGCAGCGTGATCCATCGACTTGGCTTGCCGCGGCTCTCGATCTCGGCGATGACCCGATCGTTGAACGTGTTCTCCAGCGTCCACCGACCCTCGCCGTCGCGCTTCCCGCCAACGAGGTCGACCGCCTCGTCCAGACGCGCGTCGCGTACTCCCAGGCCCGCCAGGATGCCGAGGATCTCCAGGACGTCCGTCTGGTACATGAGTGGGAAGCCGAAGCGTCGCCAGCCCGGCTTCGAGACCTTCGCGAGATCGTGGCTGCGCTTGAAGATGTGGTGGCGGAGGAGGAACTCCGTCGCCTCCGCCACGGTGCGACGCGCCTCCGGCGAGCGCTGGTCCTCGGGGATCTCCGCCAGCGCCTTGAGCGACTTGACCACGCCCATGAAGCAGGTGTGCCGACCCCAGCAGATGTCGTACGGCTCGTAGGGCCAGCCCTTCGGCGCGACACCGTCGCCGTCGTCGACGCGCTGATAGGTCGCGATCCAGTCGATCCCGCGTCGCACGCGTGGGTCGTCCAGCATGCCGAGCCGGATGAGGCTCCACACCACGTTCCCCGTGAGGCAGGGGATGACGCCGCTGGGCAGGCCGCCGCCGGCCTTCTTGGCCCGGTTCACGGAGAAGGCCCCCGAGTCCGCGTCCTGGGAATCGCGCAGGATCGCTTCGCACCCGCGGCGCACGCGCTCGTCGTCACCGTCCGCGCCCAGCTCGGCGAGGACGATGAGCTGCCAGACTGTGCCCGTGTACTTGGCCGTGTAGAACCGGTCCCGGCTCGCCCAGTGTCCGTCCTCGCCCTGCGCGGCGAGGATCACGGGCACGGCGCCGGTCGTCATGATCGCCCGCCGTGCTGCGTCGACCTCGGGGTCGCCGGCCTCCTTGCCAAGCAGCCTCGTCAGAACGGCATAGCGCACCGAAGGCTCGTCACCGCCGAGGAGCCACTCGATGACGCCGGCCCCGCCTCCCAACTGGCCAAGCCCATCACGCATGATTAGCGGGCCGTGAAGTACCTCCACGACGAGGTCGTCTTGGCGTGATCGCTGTCCTGATGCACCGCCCGGACGCGCCAGCTGCCGCTTGCGTAGCGCACAGCGTACCCGTACTGCGTCGCACCCGACGCGTTGCGGTACGACTGGGCGAACAGCGAGGCCACCTGCCGATACCTCCCGCCGCTGTACCGCTCGAGGTAGACCTTGGTATGGCTCGACTGGTTCTGCGCGCTCGTGTGCTGAGGCTTGAGGGTGCCCCAGTACTTCGCCAGCGTGCCGGCGCGGATCCGGGAAGGCACTGCCGGCGGCTTGAGATTGGCCCAGGCCATGATCTTGACGTACTCGTTGCTCCAGCACCCGTCCGGATACTGAGAATCCCCGGCGAACCGCGTGATGAAGTACGTCCGTCGCTGGATGTTGGTGAGGTCGAAGGCGTAGGCGCCGGTGCCTGAGCCGGCCGTGCCGCCCAGCGTCCATCGCATCGGCACGTCGAAGCTCTGCGAATACCACCACTCTATCTCCCGGCCGGGGAGCAGAGCGGCGGACATGACGTCCCTGAGATCCCCGTAGAGCGTCACCGACCCTGGCGTAGGGAACAGTGCCAGGACTGGCGGAGAGACTCATGGTAGCCACGTTACCGCCGGCGACGACGCTCACGTCATCGACGTACGCACCCTCGTAGACGTTGGACGAGTCGCTCGTGAAGAGGAAAGCGACCCACACCTGGCTATACCCGCAGACGTTGCCCAGCCCCTGGACGGCGGTCAGATCCAGGCTCCGGTTGATCCAGCCCTGGCTGTCGCCGGACAAGGCAGGTCCGTAGAAGTTCTGGCCGTCGATGGAGACCATCGAGTACAACCAGTCGTAGTTCATCTCACTCTTGAGGTAGAGCTTGTAGTCGAGGGTCGCCGCTGTCACAGCCGAGAGATTCAGCGGCCCCGTGATGAGCCAGGCGTTCATGTTGTTGGCGTACGGACCGGGCGCGTAGTAGGCGCTGCCCGTGCAGTAGGCCGACCACGCCCCTGCATAGGCGCGATACGTCGTGGCCGCCCACGTCGGGCTGCCTTGCGGGGTCCAGGGCGGCGCTGCACCCTCGAAGCCGTCGTAGAAGATGTAGCCGGCGCCGGCGGATTCACTCGGGGCCGTGACGGCGGCGTCCGCAGGGGGACTCCCGGTCTTGGTGATGCCGGCCTGGGCGGCGGCGGCGGGAAGCTTCATGACTCCCGGCGCCGCGAGCTTCGCCATCCGCGGCGCGGCCGAGGCGCTCGCCGCGGCGACGGCCATGACCAGCAAGGCGCCGAGCAGGACGAGAGCGGCCGCCTTCCCGCGTCTTCTGTGCCGCACGCCCCGGGCATCACCCGCTGTGCCTGAACATGTACCGCGGTCTCGAGGTCCCATGCAGTTCACCCCCGCTTCCATGCGGCGACGCGCGCCGCTCGCCCTCCGCAGGCTCTTACGCCTTTTCTACCCTATGACATGCGCATGTCAACCGGTCGGCGGTCCCATCTGCCCCAGTCCTTGACGCGGGGCACCACAGGGGCCACGATTGATGCTAGCCATGGGTGACGGGGGGCCTTGCCGCGCGTGGGGTCCTGGGGGGTTGTGCAATGGCCGCTGACGGGGACGAGCCGAGCTCGAGACGGACGACCAGGAGGACCTTCCTGCTGGCCATGGGCAGCGGCGTCCTGGCCGTGGCCCTCGGCCGTCGCCTCTTCTCCCCTGCAGAAGAACAGCCGTCGGTCGGCGCGGCGCGGCCGCGCCGCGCCGATAACGTCGAAGAGAAAGCCGGGGCTGCCGGCGTGGAGCTCCGCCCGACGCCGGTCGACCCCAACGGCCCGGTCTTCCGCCTCAATCGCTCCGCAGCGCTGGTCTGGCGAAATGTCGACGGCCGGCGCACAGTGGTCGAACTCGCGGCGCTCCTCGGCACCGCCTACAGCCTTTCCGCCGCACGAGCGAGCTCAGACGCGATAGCGTGCCTCGAAACACTTGCCGCGCAGGGTCTCGTCTTCGGCGTACCGGGGTCTCACGCCCGGCAGGAGGCGCAGCCGTCGTGACCCGTTACCAGCTCGCCACCGAGGTCTTCTCCCTTCCCAGCGACCAGGGGCGCCTCATCTACGCGCCGCTGATCCAGACGAGCGTCGTCGTCAACGATGCGGCCCTCAACCTGCTCGTCGATATCGCCGCGCAGCGGGGCGTAACCCGTGACGCCCGCACCGGCCCCGTTCTCGATCTCCTCGAGGAGCTGTCGCTGATCAGCGAGACTGACGCGGCGAAGCCGGCCGCAGGCGCGACGAATGACTCACCGGCGGCCGTCTCGTCCCGCGCCGGACGCGTTTGTCTCGGAGCGCCGGTCAAGCCGACGGACGTCACGCTGTTTCTCACGACGGCCTGCAACCTGCGCTGCGTCTACTGCTATGCATCAGGTGGCGAGCGCCCCCGGTACCTCGACCCGGAGGTGGCCTTCGACGCCATCGACCTCGTCGTGGCCAATGCCGTCGAGGCAGGCGAGCCGAGAGTACGAGTCAGCTTCCACGGCGGCGGCGAGCCGACGCTCGCAGCCGAGACCCTGGAGGCTTGCGTGACTCACGCCCGCCACCGCTGCGACGACTCGGCCGTCGAACTCGCGACCGGCACGGCAACCAACGGCGTGATGGGTGATCGCATGCGGGACTACTTCGCCGAGACGATGACCTCCGTCATGGTCTCTGTGGACGGCCCGCCGGAGATCCAGAACCGCCTGCGGCCCCGCGCCGGCGGGGGCCCCTCGTCGGCGGAGGTGGACCGGACTCTGGCGCGCCTCTCCCGGTCGAAGGTCACGCTGGGCGTCCGCCTCACCTGCACCGCGGACGCCCTCGACCGTGCCGTCGAGACGACCCGCCGCCTCGCCGGCGCGTACCGCCTCAAGACGATCCACCTGGAGCCCCTCTTCGTCTGCGGCCGCTCCATTGGCAATGGCCTCCAGCCGCCGGGCGGCGAGCAGTTCGTTGAGGTCTTCCGCGCCTGCCGCGAGGAGGCTGGACGCCAGGGCGTCGAGCTCACCTACTCGGGAGCACGGCAGTCGGTGTCGTGCAGCTTCTGCCAGGCGAGCAAGCCGAGCTTCAACGTGACAACCGAGGGCGATGTCACCGCCTGCTACGAAGTCACGGGCCGCGACGACGTCCGCGCCGGCACGTTCGTCTACGGATCGTACGACCCGGCGCGGCGTTCGTTCGTCTTCGACGCGGAGCGCGTCGCGGCCCTGCGCCGCCTCACGGTCAACGACGCGCCACGCTGCGGCCGCTGTTTCGCCAAGTATCACTGCGCCGGCGACTGCCCCGCGAAGCGCCTCTACGCCGGGGCCGACGACGCCGTCATCGCGAGGTGCGAGATCAACCGGCGTCTCACGCTCGACCAGCTCGAGGAGGCGATCGGTTGTCAGGCGGCCGCAGAGAAGGTGGTGAGCGCATGACCGGGGCTCTCGACGACGGCTACGAGCCGCCCGAGCTCTCCATCTACGAGAGCGACGCGCCGGCGGAGTGGGCGACGCTGCGCCAGGGCGAGAGCGCGCCCGACGATCTGCTCCAGGCCGCGCCCTCCACCGACGCGTCGCCTGAGGTGCTCCGGTGGAGCGCCCCTCAACCGGAGTACGACTACCCGGACCCCGAGATGTTCGTCGCACCGGAGGATCCGGCGCGCAAGGTCTCAGGCAAGAAGAAGGTGCCGGAGAAGACGAAGGCCTCCGGCAAGACCACTCGGGCGAGCACGACCAAGACCAAGCTCACCGGCAAGGACGCCTTCGGCGGGACCATCTGCACCTGCAACCTCGTGTGCACCTGCAACCAGGTGTGCTCCTGTGAATCCGTCGCGGCCTGCTCCTGTGTCTCCGATGCGGGGTCATGCACCTGTGACGCCGTCTGCTCCTGCCAGGGCGTCTCCTCCTGCTCGTGCCAGTCGTACCAGTCGTGCTCCTGCCAGGCGGAGCCCTACTGAGGCCGCGGGACGGAGCCTGCATGCCGATCTCCCGGACAAGCAGCGAGCGCCGCCGGTATCTCAGCCGGCTCATCGTCGTGACCGCCCTGTGCCTGCTGGGGCTGGCGGCGGCCGCCGGACCCGCCGCGGCCGCCCAGCATCCGTACAACCAGGGCTGCAAGGCGCTGGCGGCGGGCAACGTCGAGAAGGCGACGGCGCTGTTCGCGGCAGCGGTCAAGATGGATCCCCAGGACACGGACGCCCTCAACAACCTCGCCGTCTGCTACATGATGAAGAGCGACTACGGCAAGGCCCTGCCGCTCCTCGAGAAGGTCCTGCGGCTCAACGCGAAGTACCGGGGCGCCGACCTCAATATCGGCGCCGACTACATCTTCCAGGACAAGCTGACGAAGGCGGAGGCGCCGACGCGCAAGGCGCAGGACACGCCGCCAACCGCCAACGGCAAGACCGTCAAGGCCGCGGCCTACTACAACCTCGGCCTGATCGATGCCCAGGCGGGGCGCTACACGGAGGCCGAGTCCAACTTCGAGGAGGCGGCGAAGCTCGCGCCGACCCCCGCGATCGATATCGCCCTGGCCGGCGTACTCTCAGCACAGGGCAAGCACGACGAAGCCATCACCACGCTGCAGGAGGTCGACACGGAGGGCGCCGACGAGGAGCTCGTGAGGACGGTCCGCACCGACCTTGCCGCCGCGTACTACCAGCGCGGCATGACACGGCTCGAAGCCGACGACATCGAGGGAGCCAAGGCCGACTTCGCGGCCTCCAACGAGCAGGCGGAGAACGACTACGCGACGATGGGCCTCGCCCTCGTCGACGCCGAGGAGGGAAGGCACGGCGATGCGGTCGACACGCTCACGAACCTCGGCGAGTCCGCGTCGTCGCCGGAGCTCGCGAAGGCCGCCACCGAGAACCTCGCCGCGGTAGAGGATATGCCGGGCGGGACCGCCGGCAACTGGGTCGAGTGGCTGGTGATCTACGGCGGGGGCATGCTGTTCGCCGTGCAGACCTACGTCGTCATGCGAGCAGCGTCCCGTCGCGGCAGCGGCCGCTCGCAGATGACGGTGGCGATCGGCGCCCTAGCCGGCATCGCCACGGCTCTCGTGTTCGCCCTCACCTTCTTCGATGTGCTGACCAGCAGCTTGATCGTCCTGGCGGCCCTGGGCGTCGACCTGGCGGCCATCGCGCTGACCTGGTGGGGCGCCACGGCCGCGCCGCGGCAGGCACGCATCGCGTAACGGCGCCCCGCTCTCGCCGGCCTGACTGAGACGCGCCCGCCGCGCCGCGGCAGGGCTGGACAGCCCTGGCGGCACCATCGTTTCCACACGGGATGGTGGAACTCGCTGGACCAGGCAGGCCTCTGGGAGCGACAAGAATCTCGAGGGCGTTTCGTTCCGGATGCCGCGCACGGCTGGGTGGTGGGCGATGACTACACCATCCTCGCTACCCACGACGGTGGCGCAACGTGGAAGGCTCAGAGAGGATCAGATCCCGACGACTACGTGCGGCCCAATCTGACGCGGTATCCTTCCCCGACGTCGCGCACGGCTGGGTCGTGGGCTGGGACGGCACGATCCTCAACACGTCAACGGGCGGCTTTCCGCCCAAGCCGAGGATTGCCAACGTTCGACCCGCGTCCGCTCAACGCAACGCCCTCGTCGTTATCGGCGGCAGTGGTTTCGGCACGTACCGCGGCACCAACTCCGTGAAGTTCGGCGACAGCAGGTGCAGCAAGTATGTGTCGTGGAGCTATGAGCAGATCAAGTGCAGGGTGCCTATGAAAGCCAAGTACGGCACGCTGAGGGTCACGGTGGGCGTTCCGTCGCGAAACGGCGAACCCTCTAGCGCACGAAGGTATCGATCAGGACCAGGACGGCGACCCACGCCACGCCGACGACGGCGGCCAGGATCAGCGCCCGCTTGCGGAACGTCGCCTCGGGCTGCCCCTCGGCCTCCATCGGTGGGGCTGCGGCCGGCGGCTCGGCCGTGACCCTCGGCTCGCCGGCAGCGACCGGCGCCGCGGTCTCAACAGTCGTCGCGGAGACGGACGGTGCTGCGACGACGGGCTCCGGCTGCGCCTCGACCGTCGTCATCGCCGGTGCGGTCTCCGCCGGCGGCGGCTCGGGCTGCCGAGCGGCCTCGAAGGCCGCCAGCGCCGAAGGAGCGGCGAACGCGGCCGGAGCCTCGGGCTCGGGTTCGGGCTCCGGACCGGCTTCGATCTCAGGCTCGACCGGCGCAGGCTCGAGCTCAACTGAAGGCTCGGTGAAGACCGCCGCAGGCTCGACCGTCGTCGCCCCGAACGAGGGGGCTGGCGCCTCCGGCTGCGCGCCGGGCACGGGCGTCGGGGCCGTCGGCTCCAGCGCCTGCGCTTCGGCTTCGGCGAGCTCCGGCTCGGCGACGTCCGGCTGCGACGACAGCTCGAGCGCCGGCGGCGCCGTCGACTCAACGGCGGCCTCCGCCGGCGGCTCCTGCCCGGCCTGCGTCGCTACCAGCGGCGGCACGAGGCCCGACGCGGCCGGATGCGACTCCGACGCCGGCTCGGCGGGGCCCGGCTCCCCCTCGACCGGTTCCGGCTCGAGCACCGTCGGCTCCGGTACAGGCGCCACGTGTGGTACCGGCGTCGCTTGTGGCACGGGCGTCGCTGCTTCCGCCAGCGGCGCACGCGCCTCCGGCTCGAGCGTAGTCGCCCCGACAGCCGGCTCCGGCCCAACGGTCCCCTCCGGCGGCGTCGTCTGCTCGAGAAGGTGCGTGACCGCTTGAGCGAGGCGGTCGAGATGCGCCCCGAGCGGCGGCGTGAACGCATCCAGCCAGTGGTGACCCGCGAGGTAGTACTCGATGGACTCGCGGGGCCGGACCGCCTCGACGCGCAGAGGCAGGATCGGCACGCCGGCCGAGACGGCCATGTCCAGCTCCCGTTCGACCTGCTGCGACTCGTTGGTCCCCGAAGAGAACACGAGCACGAACACACGGGCCGAGTGAATGGCGCGCCCCAGGGCCTGCGCGAAGCTCTGGCCGGGCAGCACGTCGCGCGGCGCCATCCAGCAACTGAGTTGCCGGGCCTCCAAGGCACGGCAGACCGTTTCCGCCGTCTCCTTGTCGCGCGGCGCGTAGCTGATGTACACGTCGCTCGTGATGGTGCGGGCCCTGGGGGGCTCGCCCGCGGCCGCCGCAACCGGTGTCTCGACGCGCGTGTAGTCCTGGTGCGGCGCAGCGCCGGACGGCCGCTCCACCCTCGTCGGCTCGGCTACGGGGGCGCCGCGCGATGGCCCGCCCTGCCCCAGGCTCCGTTCCACGGCTTCTGCCAGGGCCCGCCCCGTCGGGAAGCGCTCGCCCGGATCCTTTGCCAGCGCCACCCGGATCGTGTCGTCGAGCGACGGCGGCAGAGCCGCGTTGAAGGCGCGAACGGCCGGTACCGGCGATGTGATGTGCTTCACCAGGACGGTCGCCAGCGTGTCCCCCTCGTACGGGACCCGCCCCGTGAGCACCTCGAACAGGATGACGCCCAGAGAGTACAGGTCGGAACGGCCGTCGACGCTCGCGCCCTGGGCCTGCTCCGGCGACATGTAGTAGGCCGAGCCCATGACGGTGCCCGTGGCCGTGTGCTGCGTGACCCCGACGATCTTGGCGATGCCGTAGTCGGTGAGCACCGGCTCACCCTGGGATGTGAGCAGGATGTTCGAGGGCTTGATGTCGCGGTGGATCATGCCTTGGCTGTGGGCATAGTCGACCGCCGAGCCGAGGGCCGCGAAGACGCTGACGGTATCGGCGACCGGCAGGCGCCGGCCCTGCCGGGCAAGCCCGGCGAGGTAGGCGGCCAGTGTCGGCCCGTCGATGTACTCCATCACCATGAAGTACGCGTCGCCGATGTAGTCGAAGTCGACGACACGCACGATATTGGGGTGGCGCAGATTGGCGACCGCCTGCGCCTCCTGGCGGAAGCGACGGAGCAGATCCGGATCGGTCGCGATGTGCGGGTGCAACACCTTGATGGCCACGGTCTGCTCGAGACCCGGATGCTGAGCCTTGTACACCGTGGCCATACCGCCGCGGCCCACAAACGCCGTGATGCGGTACCGCCCCAGCGTGCGACCGACAAGATCCTCTGCCATCTGTGCTCGTCGCCCCTTTCGGCTGCGGAAGGTCGCGGGATCTTCCGCGCTCGGCCCTGCCCCAGACTCATTCTCTCGCAGCCGCGACGAAAGACAAGATCGCGGCGGCGCTGCGGAGGCCGCACCCGGGTGCGCCCGGGTGCGGCCTGTCTACAGCGTGTCCTTACGTTTCTGCAGGATGTAGATGATGCCGAGCAGCACGACGATCAGGACGAGCGACATCGCCCAGTAGAAGAGGACGTTGACGTGGAAGACCGCGCCGTACTGCTTGTGCAGCGAATCGATGAGCGCTGCCTTCTTCTCGACCGTGTCGAGCCCGTCAAGCCCCGGCATCACGCAGCTGGACAGGTCATCGGGCTCGCAGACGCCCTGCTCGATCTTGGCCACGGTGGCCATGGCGCCCAGACCCCAGCGCGTGGACGTCACGACCCCGAAGACCTTGCCGGCCACCCCGAGATCCGACACCGGCATCATGCCGCCGGAGAAGACGAACTGCGGCACGAGCACCAGGATCACGAGCAGCATCGCCCTGTCCTCCGTCGGGGCGACCGCCGACACCAGCAGCCCCCACATGAGTCCGGCGAACGTGGCCATGACGAGGGTCACCCAGAGGGCGACGTACCCCGTTGTGCCGATGTGGCTGAAGTCGACGGCGAGGACCTTGAAGAGAAAGAGCACCGTGGCGCTGTAGATCGCGAAGATCGAGCCCACCGCCACCTTCGACGCCACGTAGGGAAAGACGCGCACGGCCACCATGCGCTCGCGCCGGTAGATGGCGTTCTCCTTGACGATCTCGCGCACCGAGGTGATGGTACCAACCAGCACGCCGATGAGGCAGGCCATGAACAGCATCGTCACGACCTTGGTGGCGCTCCCGTCCACCGGGTCGAAGAGGTTGCGCTTCCAGGTGACGAAGTCCAGGGCGCCCAGCACCGGCGAGATCGCCAGCAGGAGGATCAGCGTCTTCTTGTCGCGGCGGATGATGTCGAGGTAGCGGCTGGAGAGGATCAGGAACTGGGACCAGGACGACGAGCGCTTGACCTTGGCGGCGCCCCCGGCGCCGCGCCGCCGGCGCGGATCGGCGGCGACGGCGCCCGGGACGCCCCCGCCGTAGCCGGCCGCCGCGAAGCCGCGGCCGTCGCCGCCGGGGTCGCCCGCGTGCATCCCGGCCTGCGGCCCAGTCCAGGCCTGAGCCACCTCGTTGAGCGGCTTGACCACGTACTCCTGGATCTCGGGGGAGGCCAGGTAACGCCGCGCCCATTCCTCGCCTGAGGTCGCCGTCTCAAGGCGCTCGTAGATCTCGTCGAAGTCCTTGACGCCGAAGTAGCGCAGCGCGTCCTCGGGCGGCCCGAAGAACGCCAGGTAGCCGCCCCGCGCCAGGAAGCAGACCTTGTCGCACGCCATCACGTTCTTCGTGGCGTGCGTGATGAGGATGATGGTCCGGCCCTGGTCGGCGAGCTTGCGCAGGAGCTTCATCATCTGCGCCTCGGTGGCGGGGTCGAGGCCGGAGGTGGCCTCGTCGAGGAAGAAGAGGCTGGGCCGCGTGAGCAGCTCCACACCGATCGACACACGCTTGCGCTGGCCGCCGCTGAGTTGCTTGATCGCGCGGTCGGCAGTCTCCTTGAGGTCCAGCTCGTCGATGACCTCACGGATCCGCTGCTCGCGTTCGGCCGGGGTCGTGTCTGCCGGCATCCGCAGGCGGGCGGCGTAGTCTAGGGCTTTGTACACCGACAGGTCGATGTGGATGATGTCGTCCTGCGGCACGTAGCCCATCTCGTTGCGGTAGGCGTCGAAGTTGCGGTACAGGTCGACGCCGTTGAGCAGCACCGCGCCTTCGGTGGCCGGCTTGAACCCGCAGAGGGCGGTGACCAGCGTGGACTTGCCGGCGCCGCTGCCGCCGACCACGGCGACGAACTCCTGCGGCTTGATTGAGAGCGACACGTCCCGCAGGATGCGCTGGCCCTTGCCCACCGTCTTGCTGAGGTGGAAGGCGTCGAGACGAAGACGCCCCTCCTCGCTCATGATCTGCAAACGGCCGTCCCGGATGACGAGCTGGTTCGGGCCGATGCGGATGACGTCGCCCTCCTGCAGAGCCCGCTCGCTCACCAGCTGGCCGTTGACGTAGGTGCCGGCGCTGCTCCCCAGGTCCTGGATGACGAACTGACCCGCCTGGCGCCGCACCTGGGCGTGCTCGGCGTTGATCTGCGGATGCGCGAGGTGCACGCCGGTCTCGGCGCCGCGACCGAGGACGACGGAGTGGCCTTCGGCAATGTCGTAGACCTGGGAGCGCGGCGCCACGCCCGGCGCGCCCTCTGGGCCGGCCGCGCCCCACAGGCCCGCGGCAGCGATCTCCGCGGCGAAGTCCTCCGCCGCCAGATACGTCAGCGTGACCGTCCTGCCGATGCCCACACTGTCGCCCGGACCCAGGAGCTTCTGCTGCACCAGCTGCCCGTCGACGTTCAGGCCGTTGGTGCTGCCCAGATCGGTGATGAGGTAGCCGTCGCCGCGCCGCTCGAGCATCGCGTGGCGACGCGAGACCGCCTCGGCGGGGATGACGAGGTCGTTACCCTCCACGCGCCCCAGCGTGACCCTGTCTGTCTCCAGCGGGAACTCGCGCGACCACTCCGGCGTGCTGACGACGAGTCGCGGCGGCACCTTCGCCGGCAGCACGATCGTGTGTCCCGGTCGTGGAGCCGCCTCGACAGCGGTGACCGGCGCACCGGCGCGCCGCGGCGCCGGGGCGTGGTAGCGCAGCTTGAAGGGCCCGATCTCGACGAGGTCGCCGTCGCGGAGCGTGCGCTCCTCCTTGACCGGCAGTTCCTCGCCATTCAGGAATGTGCCGTTGGCGCTGCCGAGGTCCAGAACCCTGCAACCCGCGGCGTCGCAGACGAAACGGGCGTGGCGCGTCGAGACGGTTGGGAACGGCAGGGTGAGATCGTTGTCCTCGCCGCGGCCGACGTTGACCGTGGCCCGCGCCAGCGAGTACTCCTGGCTCCTGCCGAGACTCTCGATGGTGAAGCCGCCGTACATGAGCCGTCAGACCCCCCGTTTCGGAAGGCTCATTCCCCGCTCCCCAGACTGTGGCTCCTGCAGTCCATGCTACCCGAATAATGGGTACGATACAGCGTGCAGCGTCAACGGGGGAGAGCCTTGGGGCAGACGCCATCGGCCTGCGACCCGAACCGGTCGTACTCGCCCGTACCACCCGCGCCGCCGTGGGCGAACCGTGCGTCGGCCGACGGCGACGTTCGGCCGCGCCGCGTCGCCGGGTGGCGCCGCCCAGTCTCCATCGCGCTGCTCGTCGTCGGCTGCGTCGCCGCGCCCCTGGCGCTCACTGCCGTGTGGGTGCACGCCGACATCATGGACGTCGACGGGTACGTCGCCACGATCACGCCGGTGGCCGACGAGGCCGCCGTCCAGGAAGCTGTCGCCGACGTCCTCGCCGAGCAGATCTCCAGCGCCCTCGGCGGCGCGGGAGTCCCTGCCGCTGCCGGAGGAGGTGGAATCCGCGGCCGGCGCGCTGAGCGAGCCGCTCGGGAGCCTGACCCGCGATCTCACCATGCAGGCCGTGTCGGGCCCCGCCTTTGGGGAGTTCTGGGCGGCGGCGAACAGGAAGATCCACCCGCTGCTCGTCGCCGCCATCAGGAACGAGGACGACGAGCAGAGGGGCGTCGTCGCCCTCGACCTGACCGCCGTCACGGCCGCCGTGACCGACCTGCTCGCCGAGGCTGGTGTGGCTCTGCCGGATCCACTCCCCAAGGCCCTCAGGACCGGCGATGTCGCACTGCTCGACTCCCAGCCGCTGGCCAGTGCCGGAACGGCCCTCGTGACGCTGGATCGCCTGTACCTCGCGCTTGGTCTCGGCGCCATCGCCGCCCTGGCCGGCGGCGTCTTCCTCGCGCGCGACCGGCGGCGCGCCGGCATCTACGCCGGCGCCGGCGTGGCGCTGGCGATGGTCGCGCTCGAGGTCGCTCTCTTCGCGGGGCGGTCCTCATACCTCGGCGCCACGGACGACGCGGGCATCCCCCACGATGCCTCAGCCGCGGTGTGGAACGTCGTTACCGGTGGCCTCAGCACCTGGGGCTGGGTGACGCTGGTCGTGGGGGTCAGCGCGGCGGCAGGCCTCACCGCTCTGACCGCGCGGCGCCGCCGAGGCTGAGCGCCACGGCGAGACCCTCGCAACTCCCGACGGGGCCGCGCTGGTCCGGCGGCGGCGGCCCTACCGGACCTCCTCCGAGTACACGACGACCCAGTCGTCGCCGCGCCTGACCAGCCTCATCTGGACTGTGCGTGTACCTGTGGGGGTCTTCATGTTCAGAAGGACTTCGGCCTCGTCGGGCCCGACGAGCACCGGCGCCGACTTCTCGCTCACCCCCAACGTGACTGAGAAGGCCTTGAGCCGTCTGATCTCGTCGCGGACGACCGGCTCCTTGATCGGCCGGTAGTCCTCGTCCAGATACGACAGCACGCGCTCGGGGTCGTAGGCGTTGTACGCCTCCCAGAAGTTGCGGACGAGCTCGCGCACCGCCAGCGTGTCGGCGGCGCTGATCGGGCCGCCGGTCCAGGACGGCGAGACGGCCTGCGACGCGGTCGCAGCGGCGGACTCCCCGGACCACGACGTGTCCGCGCCACAGCCCGCGAGCAGGGGAGCGGCCGCGGCCGCCGCCGCGATGACGAGAGCGGCGGCGCGGAATCTGCGGCTCGGCGCGGTCCGGCGACTAGCCACGAGACTGCATCGCCGAGGGCTCAATGGTCGTGAAGTGACCGGGCGGCCGCAGGCAGCACACGTCGGCGGGGAGAAGGCCGTCCCACGAGCGGCCGAGCTGCGGAAACGCCCCCCGTCCGAGACCGCGCAGCGACGTCACGCCGCAGGCTCCCAGCGCCTCGGCGAGCGGTTGCAGGCGGCGCTCGTCCAGTAACAGACTCACCGACTGGAGGTTCTCGGCGGGCAGCGTGCGCAGCATGCGGGGCACGTCCATCACATCGCGCACGGGCCTCACCACGACGGTGCGCCCCTGACAGACGTTGGCGGTCCTGCGCAGCATGAACGGATCCCAGCGACGGCCGTCCAGAACGACGGCGAACCCGTCGTCGTAGCCCGAGAACAGGCGCACGCTCCCCGTGCCCGTGAGCGACATGTAGGTATCGAAGGCCCGCCGGGCGAAACGGCGCGGGGTGGTGCCTCGCGGCAGCTCGCTGCTCAGCGCCGTCATCTCCGCGGCGAGCGCCTCGGCGTACGCAGAAGCGTCCCGCTCGACGAAGTGGATGCGGGCGGACAGACAGCCGTTCTGATCCCAGAGGCTGGAGTCGAGCGCGGCCTGCCGCGGCGCCGAAGCCTGCGCCGGCCAGTCCCCGCCGAGCACGGCGAAGCTGACCTTGTGGCCGTGCCGGTGGAAGCGCAGGTCCGGCGCGAGACGCGCGCGAACACCGTCGAGCGCGGCGATCGTGCCGTCGTCGGCCGCCGCCATCATCAACCCGGCCGACGACCAGAAGATCGCCTGCAGTGCCGGGTCGTCGTAGTCCCAGGCCATCACCGCAGTGCCGGCCACCAGGTCGGGATCCAGCGCCTCCACGGCGGCGAGCACCCACGGGGTGAAGAGCGGCTCGTGGCGGCTGGTGCGCACGAGCACGGCGGGGGCGACCGCGCCCCGGGCGCAGCGTGGTTCGCGAGGCTGCCCAGCAGCGCCATGATCAGCGCCGTGCCGGGCACGTTGCCCGCCGCGAACCCTAGCGTGAGGTCCGTCGCAGGAGCGGGGCGAAAGAGGGCGCCATCCCGTGGCACGGCGCCCCTGGCCCGTCCCGCAAGGCCGTGCGGGTAGAAGCGAATTCTTCCGCCCAGCCGATGCTGCGTCACCCAGCCGGAAGCCGCTGCCCACGTCGGCGGATCATCCAGAGCCGCCGCCAGCGATGAGGGATCAACCAGGTCACCGCCGGCCAGGGCTGACGCCAGCATCGCCGGCGTGTACCCGGTCGCCGCCGAGAGGACCGGAAGCATCGCGGGCACCTCGTCGGCGAGGCGAGTGACGACCTGTGCCAAGGCGGCCTCCCAACGGCGGGCCGCCTCAGAACCGGCGATCCGCCGCGCCGCTTGCAGCCGGTCGAGCAGCGCGGCCCACTGAGATGCCGAGAGGCGTGGCCAGCGCACCCGGACGCCACCGCCGGCTCCCGCGGCTGCGCCGCACCCGCCGGCGGTTCCGGTCTCCGTCAGCATGCCGCCGCGCAGACCCACCGTCTCCCATGTAGCTCTGCTCAGGACCTCTTCGCGAAGCTCGCGGGGCAGCCAGAAACCGTCGAGCGCGTCGCCGTTCACGCCGGCTCCTGTCGCGCCCCCGTCGCTCATGCCGTGTTCGTTCTGCAGGTCCCTGTTCACAGCTGGCCCGCACAACCGGCTTCGTCCAGTAGGTCCGCCCGCCAGATCCCGCCGGCGATGTACGCGGAGCTGTAGCCGCACGCACAGGCCAGCGCAGGGTCGTGGTCGCCGCCGCCGTTGACGAGGGTCACTTGATCGGCGGTCTGAAAGAAGGGCGGAATGAGGTTGCCTCCGGCGACCGGATCGAAGAAGGCGAGCATGCCCGACGCGAGCGGCTGCGACACGATGCGATCGTCGTCATCTGTCACCACCGCGTACACCCAGGGCGGGATGTGGTAGTTGCCCTGGGGGCACTCGAAGGCGGCCCAGTCAGCCTCCGCCATGCCGTAGACGTCGGCGACCGGAGCGCCGAAGGCCGCCTTCAGATCGGCCCGGATCTGGGCCGACGTGAACGGGTATCGCTCCTTCATCCCGCCGCCCGTGGCCACGCGGCTGCCCGCGGGGAGGTCGACGTGCGCCGCCTGCGCCACAGCGTGCAGTTGCGACAAGCCGCCCAGCAGCATCAGCGGGCGACCGGCGGCACTCAGCTCGCGCAGCCGGGTGACTGTCGCGTTCACGTACCTGCGGGCGACCAGATGCCCATCGGCCCAGGCGATGGCCGGATGAAGCACACGGCTCTCCACGACACCGGGCGCGCCGCGGTGAAAGGTGCGGCCCGCCCGCAGGCGGATCATGTCCGGCGTCGCGGAGAACGGCATCGTGTAGTACACGGCGGTGTTCGCCGCCCAGTCTGTCTGTTTGACACCAAAGCGTGCGGATCGGGCCATGGCCACTCTCGTGTTCTCCGGCATCACAAACACCATGGCCGCGCCGCGGCCGACACCCCAGGAGCGGCGGATGCCCGCGAAGAACGACCGCACCGCGAGTTGCACGGTCGTGGCGTCACGGGCGACCACGCTGGCGAGCCCCGACGTTCCGCTCGAGGTCACGATCTCCAGCCCCAAATCGGCGAAGATGCGCTCTGTGTCGGCGAGCAGGCCCTCCAGCGTCAGGTAGCGCCCCCGCAGCGCGCTCGCGCGATCAACAGCCAAGCGGATCGAGAGCTGGTCTCGGAGCCAGGCGAGGAACGCGCGGGGATGGTCCTGGGGGAACGGCCCGATCGTCTCGACGTAGCTCTTGAAGGTGAGCGCCGCCGGCCGGAGCAGACGCGGGAGCATCTCCGGCCCTATCTCGACGCCGACGCCTCTGGCCATCACGGTGCGCCGATACGCGGCGTTGCGCGCGAAGTGGTGGCGGTGGGCTTCGCGGATGCCCTCCACCAGGAGCGGACCGCGAACCGCCGGCTGCATGGCGAAGAAGGCGTCGAGGTCCGGGAGCGCCACGGAAGCTAGCTCTCCCCGCGTGCGGACCACACGCATGGCGCGAACGCGATGGTCTCCAGCGTCATCTCGGCATGGCCTCCAGATCAGCGGGCCGCTCGCGCCCTCTGCGATGCGCGAGACCGGTCGAGCGACGGGCTCGGACCGACCCGGCCAGCCGTACCGGCGCTCTGTTCACCCATGGTACAGCGCCGCGGCGGACAAGCGAAGGTGCCCGTTGCCCCGCGTCGTCCTGGCCATATACTGGCCCTATCCTCACTCGGGGCGGGGCAGCAGGAGCAGAGGGGGCGCACGTGGGCCGGTTCTTGATGGGCTTGGATTGCGGAGGCCGCAGCGTGCGCTGCCTGCTCGTGGACGCCGAGGGCGGGCGCGTCGTCAGCGCCGCGCGCCCGTGGATCCTGGCGCCGGCGCCGAACGCCGGGTTCTTCGCCTTCGACCTGGACATCGGCCGTTGCTGGCGTCTGGTGCGCGAAGTCGTCGCCGACGCGATGGGCCAGGCCGGCCTCCGCTCGGACGACATCGTGGGCCTGGCGGCCACCGGCATGCGGTTCGCGACGGTGCTCGTCGATGGGGACGGCGAAACGCCGTTCGCCGTCCCCAATCACGACGCCCGCTCCGCCGCGGAGAGCATCCGCCTGGCCGACGAGCTCGGCGCCGAGCTCAACGCGCGCACCGGCCATTGGCCCGCTCCGATCTTCCTCGCCGCGCGGCTCTTGTGGCTTGACGCCAACGCCCCTGGCACACTCGCCCAGGCATCACGCGCGGTCGGCCTGAGCGACTGGCTCGGTCTCAAGCTCACCGGGGTGGCGGCCGCCGACGTCTCCCAGGCGGCAGAGACTCTCCTCTTCGACCTCGCAGCCGGCGACTGGGCCTGGGACCTGATAAGCCGCCTCGGGTTGCCGGCGCGGCTGTTCGCCCCTCTGCGCGCCCCGGGGACACTCCTCGGGGGACTGACCGAGGATGCTGCGGCAGCGCTCGGCCTGCGGCCGGGCACGCCGGTGGCGGTGGGCGGCGCAGACACGCAGTGCGGCCTGCTGGGGGCCGGCGTCGTGAAACCCGGCCAGCTCGCGATCGTGGCCGGCAGCACAACGCCGCTGCAGCTCGTGACGGATCAGCCTCACGTCGACGCCAGCGGTCGCTGCTGGGCGGGACGGCACGTCGTGCCGGGCCTCGGCATCCTTGAGAGCAACGCCGGCGCCATGGGCGACACCCTGGAATGGTTCGCCGGCATCCTCAATCCCGACGCGCCCGATCCGGTCGCCCACTTCTGCGCCGAGGCGGCGATGGCCGAGCCCGGAGCGGGCGGTGTCGTCTCATCTCTCGGCGCCCAGGTGATGGATGCCCGCGACATCATGGCGCTGCCCATCGGCACCGTGTCCCTCACGCACCTGGACCTGAGACCAGACGACACGTCGGATCACGGCGCGGCAGGTGGGGCAGCGCTGGGGGGCGGAGAGACGGGCCGCGGGCAAGGCCGAGCCGCCCGCGGGCGCCGCAACCTCGCCCGGGCCGTCCTCGAGGGCATGGCCTTCGCGATCAAAGCAAACGCGGCGCAGCTCCGCGACGCGGCGGCGAGCGCCGGCACGGCCGGAGCTCAGGACTCAGCATCGACGGAGACCCACATCGTCGGCGGACTGACGCGCAACCACTGGTGGACCCAGGTGGTCTGCGACGTCCTTGAAAGCCCGCTCGTGGTCGCGAGCGCCGGCGAAGCGAGCGCGCTCGGCGCCGCCGTGTGCGCCGGTGTCGCCGCCGGCGTCTTCCCCGACCTGGCCGCGGGTGCGTCCACTTTGGCCCGGACACGGCGCCTCGAGCCCGATCCCGCGCGCACGCGCGGCTACGAGGAAATGTACGAGCAGTGGACCAGGCTGCGGGAGGTCCGCGCCCCGGCCGACAAGCTGGCGTCCGGCATGATCCTGCAGGGCATGATGGACGCCACCCAAGTGGATCTGGATGGACGAGGCGGCCCGGCGGGCGCCGGGGGCCGGCCGGCGGAGCCGGGCCGGCCGTCCATCCTCCGCCGCCGTCTGCGCATCCTCGCCACGGCGGACCTCGACAACGCCGCGCTTGCGGAGCTGCGTCAGCTCGGCGACGTCGCCCACGAGGGCTATCGCGAGGCGCTGCGCCTGCTCACCGGCGACGACCTCGTCGAGACGCTGGGCGGCTGCGACGTGTTCATCACCGAGGTGGACATTGTCGACGCCGAAGCGCTTGCCCGCCTCCCGGATCTGCGCGTCATCGCCGTGTGCCGCGGGCAAGCCGTCAACGTCGACCTCGCGGCCTGCACGGCTCTCGGCATCCCCGTGCTCTCCGCCCCCGGCCGCAACGCGGAGGCCGTCGCCGACCTCGCACTCGCCTTCATGCTCGTCCTGGAGCGCAAGCTGGCGGCCGCCAACGCCTTCCTGCGAGCCCCCGGCGGCGAGGCCGGCGACTTGGGGCGTATGGGCCAGGCGCACGACGAGCTGCTCGGCCACGAGCTCTGGGGCAAGACGGTTGGCCTCGTGGGGTTCGGGGCGGTCGGCCGCGCAGTCGCCAGGCGCCTGCGACCGTTCGGCGCCCGCGTTCTGGTTTGTGACCCATACGTGAACCCGGACGACGTCCGGCTTGCCGACGGTGAGCCGGCCGGCTTGGACGAGTTGCTGGCGGCGAGCGACATCGTCAGCCTGCATGCGCCGCTCACGGACGAGAGCCGCGTTCTGATCAACGCCGGCAGCTTGGCACGGATGAAGCCGGGCGCCTTCCTCGTGAACACCGCCCGCGCGGGGCTGGTGGACGAGGACGCCCTGTACGACGCACTGCGGTCAGGTCGTCTGGGCGGCGCGGCGCTCGACGTCTTCGCCATCGAGCCCCCCGCCGCCGATGATCCCCTGCTGGGCTTGCCGAACGTGATCGCCACGCCACACGTCGGCGGCAATACCGTTGAAGTCGGCGCCCATCAGGGCCGGATCTGCGCCGCCGACCTGCGGCGCATGGCTGCGGGCCAGGCGCCGCGGCATACGCTCAACCCGGAGGCGTTCGCGGGGTTCTCATGGGACGCGCCACGCCGTCGGCTCGACGCAGCCACTCTGGCTGCGCTGGCCGCGACCGCGGGCCCGGCCGTCACCGACCTGCAACAGTCCGCCGCGGGACGGCAGGCCGAGGCCGGCCTCGCCGCGGCGAGCACGCCGGCCGGCGGCGGCGCGACCACCACCATAACGCCGGCGCCACCGGATGCCGCGGCGGCGACCGGCCCGGCGGCCCAGATGCAGAACGTCCTGCGCCTGTTCGTCGAACGAGCCGGCACGGACGAGGCGCTCCGCGCGTTCGCGGCCCGGCACAGGGTCGGCTCGCACTACGCGGTGAGCGACCTCGACCTCGAGTTCTTCATCGGCTTCGCCGAAGGCAAAGTCCTCTCCGGCCTCGGGCCTCCGCCGGAGCGCGCCGACGTCAGATTGAAGACCAAGGGCGAGGTCCTCGACGCGATCCTGACAGGACGCCTCAACGGCAACAAGGCGGCCATGACCGGGCGCCTGTCGTTCAGTGGCGACGTCAGGCTGGCCATGGGGATGCAGCGGGTGCAGAAGGACTTCATCCGCCTCTACAGCGCCGCGCGGGCGGAGGCCGGCGGGATCGACTTCTCCGCACCGGCTGCGACCCAGCCGGCCCAAACAGCCGCGCCGGCCCCGCCTCAGACCGCCCCGGCGGCGTCCGCTCCGGCGGCGGCGGCGATCGCGCCGCCGCCGGGGCCGATCACAGGATCCGCGGGGGCAGCCGTGATTCCCGGCCCGGCCGCCCCATTCGCATCGGGACTCACCCTGACGGCCCTCGAGGCGCGCGCAGAGCTGACCCGCGTCACCGAAGAGCTCTTCGCGGCACAACTCCTCACGGCGACGGGCGGCAACGTGAGCGTGCGCATCCCCGGCGCGGACGAGCTCTGGATCACGCCCAGCCAGCTCTACAAGGGCGGCCTCGCCCCCGACGTGATGGTCCGCGTCGGCCTGGACGGCAACGCCGTCGATGCCGACGCACCAGCGCCCTCCAGCGAGCGCCAGTTGCACTGCGCCATCTACCGGGCGCGCCTGGACGTGGAGGCCGTCATCCACGCCCACGCCGCCTACGCCACGATCCTCGGCATGAGCGGCATCCCGTTCACGCCGGTGACGACGGAGGCGGCCTTCTTCGGCGACATCCCAAGAGTGCCGTTCATCATGCCCGGCAGCGAGGAGCTCGCCGCAGCCGCCAAGGACGCGCTCGGCGACGGCAGCGCCGTGCTCCTCCAGAACCACGGCCTCATCGTGGCCGCCAGCAGCCTCCGGCAGGCGGCCAACGCCACCGAGGTGATCGAGCGCGTCTCGCACCTCATCTGGAGCTGCCACGTCGCCGGCAGGCCCGCGCCGCCGCTGCCCGACGACATGCTGGCCATGCTCAGAGAGATCGGGAGAATGATGGCGTGAACAGTCACGACAGCGACGATCCAGGCGACGGGCAGTTCTCGCTGGCTGCGACCATCGCGGCCCGCCAAGTCGAGCAGTACGCCCTGTACGGGCAGCACATCAACCCGGCCCTCGCCCGCGTCCAGGCGATCATCGGCTTCGACAAGACCTGGGTGAGGGGCGAGGGCGCCTACCTCTGGGACGCGGCCGGCGAGCGCTACCTCGACCTCATCGCCGGCTACGGCACCTACAACCTCGGCCGCGATCACCCGGTCGTGCGACGGGCGCTGGAGGAAGCGCTCACGCTCCAGCGCCCCAACCTCGTCGAGATGGACTGCCCGCTGCTCGCCGGCGTCCTCGCCGAGGCCCTCGTGAAGAGGATGCCCCGCGGGCTCGACATGGTGTTCTTCGCCAACGACGGCTCCGACGCCGTCGACACGGCGCTCAAGTTCGCCCGCTGCGCCACCCGCCGGCCGCGCGTGCTCTACCTCGAGCACGCCTTTCACGGCGTGATGCTCGGGACCCTGTCCTGCAACGGCGGAGAGCAGTTCCGCAAGGGGTTCGAGCCGCTCATGCCGGGGTTCACCGGCGTTCCCATGAACGACGTTCCCGCGCTGGAGCGGGAGCTGCGCCGAGGGGACGTCGCCGCCTTCGTGGTCGAGCCGATCCAGGGCAAGGGTGTCTACGTACCGTTTGACGACTACCTGCCGGCAGCCCAGCGCCTCTGCCGGGAGCACGGCACGGTGTTCATCTGCGACGAGGTCCAGGTGGGGATGGGCCGCACCGGGCGCTTCGTCTGCAGCGAGCACTGGGGTCTCGAGCCCGACATGGTCACCCTGGCGAAGTCGCTGGGCGGGGGCTTCATGCCGATCGGGGCGACAATCATGCGCCGCAGCCTCCATAACAAGGTCTACGGTCGGCTGGACCGCTGCCAGGTGCACACCACGACGTTCGGCGAGAACGAGCTGGCGATGGCGGCCGGACTGGCAACCCTCCAGGCGATGGATCAGGAGGGTCTCGTGGAGCGGGCCGCAGAGATCGGCGACCGGCTGCGGGCAGGGCTCAGCCAGCTTCGCGACCGCCACGAGATGATCGCCGACGTGCGCGGCAAGGGGCTCATCGTCGGCATCGAGTTCCGGCCGCCGCGACCGATACCCCTGAAGGCCGCCTGGACCGCGGCGGAGGCGGCCCAGAAGGGCCTGTTCGCGCAGCTCGTCGTGATGTCGCTGATGCGCGACCACCACATCCTCACCCAGGTCGGCGGCCCGGACGTCAACATCATCAAGCTGCTGCCGCCGCTGATCATCGGCGACGAGGAGGTCGACGCCATCGTCGCCGCCGTCGACGCCGTCATGAACGAAGCGGTGCACGTGCGCGGCGCCGTGTGGCGCCAGAGCGGGCACCTCATCAGGCAGGCGCTGTCGCAGTGAACCGGCTGTATGACGACGTGGTCGAGCTCGCAGGGCGCATCCGGCTGCGAGAGGAGGCGATCGAATGCGCGCGTTCGTGACAGGCGCCACCGGGTTCGTCGGCGGCGCACTGGTTCGCCGCCTGCTGGCCGAGGGATACGAGGTTCGGGCCCTTGTGCGTCCGCAGAGCGACACCCGCCTGCTGGACGGTCTCCCCGTCGAGCTCGTCACTGGCGACCTGGACGACCTCGCCGCCCTGAGGCGCGGCTGCGTGGGGTGCGACCATGTCTTCCACGTCGCCGCCCTGTACACCTTCTGGGGCCATCCCTGGGAGGAGTTCTACCGCTCCAACGTGATCGGCACCCGCAACGCCCTGCAGGCTGCGTGGGACGCGCGCGCGTCGCGGATCGTCTACACGAGCTCGATCGCCACACTGGGGCAGCCGGCTGACGGCTCGCCCGGGGACGAGGAGACGCCCGTCTCTCTTGACGACATGATCGGCCACTACAAGCGGTCCAAGTTCATGGCCGAGGAGGAGGCGCGCCGCCTCGCCCGCTCGGGCGCGCCCGTGGTAATCGTGAACCCGGCGGCGCCGGTCGGCGTGGGCGACTACAAGCCCACCCGGACCGGCGCCATGATCGTCGACTTCCTCAAGGGGCGGATGCCGGCCTACGTCGACACCTCGCTCACGCTCGTTGACGTTGACGACGTGGCGCTCGGCCACATCCTGGCGGCGCGCCATGGCCGAATCGGCGAGCGCTACATCCTCGGCGGCGAGACGCTGACGCTCAAGGCGATGCTGGACCTGCTCGCCGAGGAGTCCGGCGTGCCGGCGCCGCGCTGGCGCATCCCGCATGCGGTCGCCATCGCCTGGGGCTACGTCGACGCCGGCTTGGCCACCATCGATCGCCGGCGCGTGCCGATGGCCACGCCGGCCACGGCCCGGCTGTCTCGCCGGCCCGAGGCCTTCTCATCCGTCAAGGCCGTCCGCGAGCTCGGCTTTCCGCAGACGCCGGCCCGCGCGGCGCTCCGCAAGGCGGTCGAGTGGTACCGCGTCAACGGCTACGCGCCGCCGGCGCCGGCCAAGCCGGCGGCGAAACCCACGCCAGCCCACGCGGCCCCCCAATCGGCCTCCCCGGGCAAGGAGGGCACCATGAGAGCCGTCGTCTTCGACTACAACCTCCCGCGCGTCGTGTCCGCCAGGATGGCGGGCAAGGTCACGCCCAAGGCCGCCCTGTCGACGACCGGCCCGACGCAGCTCAGAGACGTCCCCGAGCCGTCGCTCATCGCCGACGACTGGACCGTGGTCCGCACGGCCCTGTGCGGCATCTGCGGCAGCGACACCAAGCTCGTCTTCATGGACGCCGACATGGACAACCCACTGAGCGAGCTGGTCTCCTTCCCCTGCATTCCGGGTCACGAGGTGGTCGGCGTCGTCGAGCAGGTGGGTCCAGCCGTGACCCGGGTCAAGCCGGGTCAGCGCGTGGCCCTCAACCCGTGGCTCTCGTGCGCACCGCGCGGGATCGACCCCGTCTGCCCCGCCTGCGCCGCAGGCCGCTACTACCTCTGCGAGCACTTCACCGACGGCCGGCTCGCCCCCGCCCTGCACACCGGCAACTGCCGGGACGCCGGCGGCGGCTTCGCGCCGCTGCTGCCCGCCCACGAGTCGCAGCTCTTCCCGATCCCCGACGAGGTGAGCTTTGACCAGGCGGTGCTCGCCGACCCCTTCTCGGTGAGCATGCACGCGGTGCTCAAGGCGCCGCCGGCCGACGGCGCCAAGGCGCTCGTCTACGGGTGCGGCACGCTCGGACTGCTGGCGATCGCCTTTCTCAAGGCGGCGTACCCGGGTGCCGACGTGCTCGCCATCGCCCGCTACCCGTTCCAGGCCAAGCTGGCCCACGAGATGGGCGCCCGCTGGGTGCTCCACTCCGCCCCGCCCAAGAAGATCGTCGCCGAGATCGGCCGGCTGACCGGCGAACGCATGATCAAGCCGCGCTTCGGCCCGCCCTGGCTGCACGGCGGCGTGGATGTGATTTACGACAGCGTCGGCTCGGCCGAGACGCTCGCCACGGGCCTGCGCGTGGCCCGCCCGCAGGCCCGCATCGTGATCACCGGGGTGAGCAAGCCGAAACGCTTCGAGTGGACGCCGCAGTACTTCAAGGAGATCGAGCTGGTCGGCTCCAACGCCTTCGGCGTCGAGGAGTTCGAGGGCCGGCGGCACGCCTTCGAGATCTTCTTCGACCTGCTGCGCGACGGCCGCCTCCGGCTCCCGCAGCTCGTCACCCACCGCTTTGCGCTGGAGCGGTACCGCGAGGCGCTGCTGGTGGCGAACGCCAAGGGCCACAACCATGCGGTCAAGACAGTGTTCGAGTTCAAGGCCGGCGAGTGAGAGGCGCGGGGCTCGGGCACGGAAGGTGAAACGACCATGACGGCGACAGAAGCGCCAGCAGCGGCGCCGCGGACGCGACGGGCGGCGGGCGTCAACGTCCGGGAGGCAATCCTCGCGGATCATCCGTCCGCCCTCAGCATCCCGTGGGCGCAGCGGATCCTCGATCTCTGCAGTCCCGGCGCCACGGCCTCAGACGTCGAACTCGTCTCGTACGAGGTCGGGACCACGACCCGCGTGCGGCTGGCGGTCGCACACGATGGTCCGCCAGCGCTGCCCCGGCGCTGGTTCGTGAAGCTGCCGTCGCTGGCCTGGGGAGCCCGGTGGATCGCCGGCCTGCCGCGCCTGCCGCAGACGGAGGCGCGTTTCTACCGTGACGTCGCGCCGTCGATTCCCGTGGCTCATCCTACCGTCCTGGCGGCACAGAGCCGCCTCGGGCGCGGGACCACGATCGTCCTCGCCGACGTGACCGAGAGCGGCGCGTCGGCGGGCTACTACGGGGACGTCCTGACGGCGGATCAGGCCGCCCTCGTGATTGGGCAGCTCGCCCGACTGCACGCCTCTTTCTGGGGCGCTCAGATCCTCGATCTCAAGCACAGGTGGTTGGGCGGCCGGGTGCGGCACACCGAGGACCGGCTGGGGTCGGCTCTCGCGGTGCCGCTGATGCTGGCGGGGCTGCGGCGGGCCGGCGGTGCCGTTCCTGCGGCGCTCCACGCCCCCGCCCTCAGCTACGCCCGCCGCCGCCGGCAGGTGATGCGCTTTCTCGCCGACGGCCCACGCACGCTCGTCCACCATGACGTGCACCCCGGCAACATCTTCTGGCGGGACTCCGCGCCCGGGCTCCTGGACTGGCACCTCGTCCGCGTCGGCGAAGGCATCGGCGACGTCGCGTACTTCCTCGCCACCGCGCTCGAGCCGGAGACGCGGCGCGCCCACGAGGCGCGCCTGCTCGACCTCTACCACCGGCTCCTCGCCGAGCTCGGTGTGGCGCCGCCAGGTCGACAGACCCTGGAGCAGCGGTACCGCTGCCACCTCGTCTACCCCTTCGAGGCCATGGTGGTGTCGCTCGCCGTCGGCGGCATGATCCCCTTCGAGACCAACCTCGAGCTCATCCGCCGCACGGCGGCCGCAGCCACGGATCACGACGCGTTCGCAATCGAACCGGTGGTCGGGCGGTGAGATGAAGGCCATGGGTGCGAAACGCCGGGTGAGATGGCGGCGGGCCGGCTTCGCAGCCGCCGCCCTTCTCTTCGCCTTGGCTCTCCTGCCGCCCGCGCTCGTCGCCTGCGGCGGCCAGACCACCGACGCCAACGAACCCAACGACGATCTGAGCAACGCCACCGTGCTCGTCCCCGGCACGCCAGTGGACGGCGTCATCGGCAAGGACGACTCCGACGTCTTCCAGTGCGACGCCCCGGCGGGAAATGCGCCGCACTCCTTCGTCGCCACGGTGCAGACCGACTCCCCTGAAGACGTCGAGGTGCAGGTGGGAGCCAGCGTCCCCGGGGTCTGGGAGGGCATCACCTGGCCGGGCTGGGACGCTGCCGCGAAGAACGGTCGCGTGGAGGTGGCGGGCGAGCTCCGCAAGGGCACCCTGCTCGTATTTCTCAAGGGAGCCTCAGGCATCACGTACTCGATCGAGATTGCGTGGGAGTGACGGCGACGGCGAACACAGCGGCGCGACCCAGAGCGAGTCGACCTCTTAGGTGCCGGGAGCACCCCCTCTCCGAGTTCCTGTCGGAGTAGGAGGGGCAAGAGCCAAGCGGGCGGACCGATGAGGCCCGCATCTTGGACGAGGTGGCCGCCCGCATCCCAGCAACCGCGGTTGCGACGCAGAAGCCTTTCGCCGCTAATCCCCGGGGCCCTCGAACCCGATACTGAACCCGCGGTTGACGTGGCCGCGGAGAGGCGATCGTCGCCACCGGGAGGGTCTCATGCGGATCACGCGCAAAGTCTTCACAGATCTCGCCATCTGGCAGATCGGGTTCGGCTTGGCCATCGGCCTGCTCTTTCCCTTCTTCGTGGTCGCCTTGGGGGTGCCCCGGGAGACTGCCCTGGCTCCGCGGTTCTTCGCGGCGTGCCTGCTCGCCGGCTGCGCTGCCGGCGCCATCAACCAGTTCATCTCCCACCGCGTCGTCGGCGCTCGCCTGCGTCTGCTCGTGCATCGCATGACGCACGTGGAGGAGCTGCTCGAGCGTGTGACGTTCAGCGGTGACCTCACGCAGTGCACGCCGGAAGCCTGCATGATCACTGTCGACTCGGAGGACGAGATCGGCGACAGCGCCGAAGCGTTCAACCGGCTGGTGGACGCGTTGGCGGAGTCACTGCGCACCCAGGCCGCGGTCAGGTCGTTCTCGGACATCCTGACGAGCCACCTGGAAATCGATGGCCTCGCGCACGACGCGCTCGGCCAGTTCTGCGAACACACGAGCGCGGCGGCCGGCCTGATCCTGTCCACGTCGGAAGGCGAGCTGAGGATTGCCGCCTCTCGCGGCCTCAGGGACCCGGAGACGATCGTGGCGAGCGACTACGTGGCGCTGGCGGTGCGCACGCGTGAGCCGCAGGTGATCTCCATCCCGGACGACGTGCGCGTCGAGGGGGTTGTGACGGACTTCCGCCCAGCCGAGATCGTCGTCCTCCCGATCCAGTACAAAGGCGTCTCCTTGGGAGCCACCGTGCTGGCGACGGGTCGCACCTTTGGCCGAGAGGATCGCGCTCTCATGGACCTGTACACGCAGGGCCTGGGTTTGGCGTTGAACAACGCGCAGGCGCACGACCGGCTGCAGCGTCTGGCGGCGGTCGATCCGTTGACCGGGGTCTACAACCGCCGCTTCGGGCTGGGCCGCCTGAAGGAGGAGTTCGGCCGCGCCGTCCGGTCTCAGGCGCCACTCGGCGTTCTCATGATGGACCTCGACCACTTCAAGTCCGTCAACGACACGTACGGCCATCTCGTGGGTGATCGGCTGCTCAAGTCCGTGTGCGCCGTCGTGCGGTCGTCGCTGCGCCAGGGCGACGTCCTGATGCGCTACGGCGGCGAGGAGTTCGTGGCAGTCCTGCCGGCTGCGTCTGCCGCCGACCTCGATCGTCTCGGGGAACGGCTGCGCAGGGCTGTCGAGGAGAGCGCCCTGAAGGACGGCGCCAGGACCGTGCGCGTTACCTTGAGCGTGGGCGGCGTGGCGTACCCCGATTGCGATGTCGAGAGCGAGGACGCGATGATCCGCCTGGCCGACGAGGCTCTCTACCGGGCCAAGGAGGCGGGCAGGAATCGCATCGAGATCGTCCGCGAGACAGCGCTCAGCGCCGGCTGAGGAGCGCCTTCTCACTGACGATGCCGAGCGCGTCGGGCGCTCGACGCCCGAGGCGCCGCATCTCAGATGGCATCTGAGCCGGCGCGCTCTGACTCAGGTGCCGCTGCAGATTCCCCGGACTCCGGCGGCAGTTGGCCTTCGCCTGCGGGCAGACCACATCATCGCAGCACGCCCTTCGGTAACGTTGACTCAGAGCCCTTCCTCCACCGACACTAGCCAGACATCGGCTCCGCAGTGTCGGCTTCGTACAGTCTCGGAGGTGCCTGTCATGGTCAGAAGATCGGCAATCGTCCTCTTCGCGGTGCTGCTCTTGTGCGCGGCCGCGGCCCCGGTAGCCGGTTCCGCCGGGAAGACAGCCGCGCCGGCCGCTCCGGACGGCTTTCCGTCCTGGACTACCGTGAGCAACTTCGCGCCTCCCGCAGGGGCCAAGAAGGCCTCCAGCGGGTTCGAGGGCACGCTCACCTTCCGGACGACCGCGATGCACGTGACCCCAACGCCTGAAGAAGCGGCGTCGACGGTGGGCGGCGACTACAGTCATCCGTGGGCCTTGTGGAACAGCTGGGGATACGACTTCGACTGGCTGGCCGCCAAGGACCCCAAAGGCGCCGTCCCCCTGTACAAACTGGACGCAACCTTGTTCCCGGGCCTTAGGGCCCAGTTCTTCACAACCAGGGACGGCACTGGTGCCGGTGAACCGCGGCATCATCCGCAGGCCGGTCAAGAACCGCACCGCGAGCTTCTGGGAACTCATCATAAGCCCGGGCAAGGTCTGGAGGGACACCGAGAACAAAGATGTGAAGTGGAGAGGCTGGAACAAAGCCGCGTTCCCCTTCTCTCTCGTACAGTCACAGGAAGGCGAAGCCCTCATCGGCCTCGCATTCTTCTACTACAAAGGCCGAGATGTTTCGGACCTCTACCTGCAGGTGAGCACGGACAGCGCCGGCGGCTTCATCTTCTGGGACGCCGACTTCGACATGACGGCGTGGGCGAAGGTGGACATGACCTACAGGCATGACACCGTCCGGCACGAACAGGCGTTGCGGGCGGCCTTCAAACGCGAGCTGGCCGGCCGCTGGCCGATACGTCCGTTGGCGCAGCTAGGTGACGCCGTCTCCGGCATGGGCGCCGGCGTCAATCAGGCCAACGTGCTGACGATGGCGATGGTCGTGGACCACACGATCTACGCCACCCCGGTGAACACGCCCTTCGGCGAGTACCCCTACCCCGACGTCATGCGCGTGGGCGTGTGGTCGGCGACGAAATCCCTGATCCCCGGTCTCGCCGCCCTGCGCCTGGCGCAGAAGTACGGGACGGGCTTCCTCGACGCCAACATCGTGAACTTCTTCGACCCGGGCGAGTACCAGTTCGCGAGCCCGGAGGCGGATGCCCGCTTCAAGATGGTCACGATCCGGCACGCATTGCACATGACCACAGGGATGGGGCCGGCTGGGTACGACCCGAACTGGGCTTCGACCAGCCTGAACACGTACCAGTGGTCGTACTCCTACGATCTCGCCGATCAGATCAGGTACTACTTCAACGAAGAACCCAATCCCCTCGTCACGGGACCGGGGCAGGCCTTCTACTACATGGATCAGGACATGTGGATCGCCACGCTCGCCATGGAGCGCTTCCTCCAGAAGAAGGAAGGCCCCAGGGCCACGATCCTCAAGATGCTGCAGAACGAGGTGTACAGGCCGATCGGCGTCGAGCACTTCGCGACGGGCACCGGCTACACGGAGACCGGCGAGGTCGGGTTCCCGTTCTGCGGCTGGGGAGCGCTGCCCACGATCGAGCACCTGGCCAAGGCGGGCACGCTCGTAGCCAACATGGGCAGGGCGGAGGACGGCACGCAGATCCTGGACGCGGACCTGATCGCAGACTTCTCCACCAATCCTGACTACCAGTTCGCGTTCTGGAAGACGGAGTACGAGAACCCGGCGGACGAAGCGTTCCACATCCCCACCATGAGTGGGGCTGGGGGCAACTACGTGCTCAGCATGCCCAACGGGCTCGTCGGCATCGCGTTGGGATGCAACTCCTACAACTTCTCATGGACCGACGACCAGAGGCGGACGATCGCCGAGGCGGCGGACAACCTGAGGCCGTTCTAGCATCCAGCAAGGCATTGCCTGAGGTTGGGGGCTCCGGGTTCCGACAACCCGGAGCCCCCAACCTCGATCTCATCCACCGTCCGGCGCTACTCAACCCACTGCGGAAGGCGCCCAACTCCGAGGTCGGTGACGCCGCTCAAATCGGCCGGCGCGACGAGGACCCGGCGCGTGCTTCCCGCGTCCCCCGTCGTGCGCGTACCGACTGCGATGGCGCCGTCGGCCGCCCAGGCCAGATCCGAGATCTGCTGGTTCCTGATGGCGTTCGCGGGCGTCCGTATCATGGCGCCGGTCACGACGTCGAAGGCCCACACGCTGATGCTCGACTGGGTGAACGGCGTGGGCGTCGCGGCGAACGCCACCTTGTGGCCCGTGGCGTCCCACGCGGCGGCAGGCAGGTTGCCGGACGACAGCGTCAGGAACGGATACCCGCCTATGGCCCCCCTCAGCGAGTACGTCACGCTCACGTCGCTTCCGGTCTGCCCGGTGAACAGCCACGCGCCACCGGGCGCGAGCTTGGGCTCCTGGAACGCCCGGTAGTCGACGAAGCGGCGATAGCGCTCGAAGGCGACCTCGCGTCCGCCGCCGCTGCCCGCAAGATCCAGAATCCTCAGGCTCTCGCGAATGAGCGGCGCATCAGGGTGCTGCGCATCGCCCGGGGCCACGGTCGTGAGCCTGACGTAGGTGACCTTGCCGACCCCCGGCGCCGCGTTCGGCTCCGTCCCGCGCAGGTCGCGGAAGGCGCGCACCGCGCCGGTCGACACCGTGACCACGAAGAGACGGTCGCGATAGACGTCGGCGTGCGTGCCCGAGATCGTCCCCGAGACCAGGATCCGATCGGACGAGATCCACGTCAGCCCGTCGACCGCCTTCACGCCCGCCCTGGCAAGCGACACCGTCTTGGGCGCCTTGGGGCCGTAGCCGATCCACACGCGCGGCGCCTGGCTGGCCGGGAGATACGCGACGTTGAGGCCGTCCGGCGACATCGCCACGTGCCCGGCCACTCCCGGCAGGGCGCCGGCCGGGACCGCGATCCCATCGGCCGGCGAGACCAGCCACAGCGCGTCGTGGTCGCCCGCGCGGCGGACGACAAGGATCCTCTGTGAGGAGGGCGCCGCCGACAGCGTCCCGGGGGACGCCACAGTGGCGGCCGGTTCTGTCGCACCTGCGACGGGCTCGCGGCCGCCGACAAGCAGCGCTACGGCGATCAGAGCGGCGGCGAGAGTGGCGAAGGCAAGCGAAGCGCCGCGGCGGCGGCGATGCGAGGACGGCGGGACCATGACGTTCCCTCCTGTTCGGCGACGGAGACTCCGGTCACTGCCATGGTACCGTCGTCCCTCGGCCGCGAAACGCACACTCAGCTATCTGATCGGGCCCAACAACCAGAGCCGGAGGCCACAGAGGGGAGCCCTACACCGTGGCGTATGCCCCCTGGCAGCTCTCTCAGGACAGGCCCGCAGTCCGTTGCCACCTGGCGGCGGAGCCGGCCGCGCGCGCAAGACAGGCCCGCATGCCCTTCCGCCGCCGCCTAGGACAAAAGCTTCACCCCGTGCGCCTGCAATCGAGCCGCCGTCGGGTCAAGCTCGGCGAGAGGCGGTACGAAGATGACCACACCATCCCTTCCTCGTGTGAGCAGCACGCGGTAGGCATTCAGACGTAGCTGGAACGGGTCCCGCACGTGTGAGCCACGTTGATGACGCTTGGCGCGCGCATCGGACCAGCCCGTCGCGTCAATCCAAGCCAGGTCGGTTCCCCAAGCCAGAAGCACAGCGTCTAGTTCCAGACCCTGCGCCCCGAACTCGGTGACGCACTCACGGAGGTGGCGGCAGGAACGGTAGCTCTCAGCACCGTCGCCGTACCAAGGCCCGAGGCGCATGGCCTTCGTGGACTGGTAGTCATTTGGCACTTCGAATGAGACGAGGTCCTTGTCTCGAGAAGAGGCGACGAGACCGTAGCGCGCATCCGGCGCCTCCGCGTATCGCTGATGCAGATAGGAACGGGCAGCGTCGAGGCTGCGAGTCATACGCAGATGGTATCCGGCCGCTTCGAGGCGCTCCGCCAGCCCGAGACCGCGAGCACTATCATCGTCAGTGAGAACGCGATTGACCCAGTCATCCAAGTCCGCAGCGAAGTGGAATCTCAGTTCCACCGTGAGGTCGAGCGCCTCGCTTGCTTCAAGCCCACAGGACACGGATCGGTCCGCGAAGAACTCCTCCAGAACGTGCCGCGGCGCGTGAACTGTCCACCGCTCCGGCAAGCCGGCCTTCTGCAGCGCTTCCCGCCACTGTCCCAGCCCAGCTTCCTCGCCGACGTGGATCTCCTGCCCCGAGCCTATGAGCCCGACCAGCACACACCATTCCGGGATGCGTTCACCGAACCCGACAAACGCTTCTGGCTCCGAGACGGGAAAGGGAAGCGCGTGCTTCGCCGCTACCTGCTCGACGTCCCACGCGCGCTGGGCCTCGTCGTAGACGATCACATGCTGCGGAGGCACTGCGGCCTTGTCGCCCAGGTATTGCTTCACGTAGTTCTTGACGTCGCGGACGAAGGTCTTGCCGCCACCACCCGCGTCGCGCAGTTCGTACTGCAACACCTGCACAAGCGGCCCGTTGCCGCTCAGGAAGATGGCGGGTGAAGTCGGCTTCCCGCCAGCGCGCTCCACCGTCAGATCATCGAGGTTGGGGTTGTGAACGGCGCTCAAACCAACAAGCGTCTTGCCGGAGCCGGGTACGCCGGCGACCAGAACGAGGTGTCTTGTGCATGTGCAGGCGGCGTGATGGGCGATCGCAGAGACGTAGTCGATTGCCGGCTGCGTCTCGGCGCGAGCGCGATGAACCGGCCTCACCTTGCCCTCCAGGAAGAGCTCTCGAGCGGCCTGCACGAGCGTGGGAAGTGGGCAGTAGGCGTCCCGTTCCAAGAACTCCTCCGCTGAGAGCGGGCCCTGATCCCACGGCCGCTGCAGGCTCTGTATCAACTCGTGCAGAGAGTCAGGGCCAGCAACATGCACCCCGTCGCTCACGCCTCCGTAGCCCTTTGCCCGCGTCGGCACGACCACGGCGTGGACTTCCCGATCTGCGCAACGCCGGTGGTAGCAGCGCAGGTCGCGGGCGTAGGCGGCTGCCTGATCGAGATCCGCTTGTTCCGGTTCCGTCTTGCCCTTCAGCTCCAGCACGACGACCGCGCCATTGATGAGGAGCACCACATCGGGGCGACGTGACTCCAGGGGCAATTCGTACTCGAGAATCGCGGTGTAGCGCTCCGCCGATTCGTCTGTCTGGACGACCCATGCCACCTCGTGCTGGATCTTCGGGATTGACTCGTCCCACGCGAGGACCTGCGATTCACTGACGTCCGCAAGGAAGTCCTCGAGCGAGACGCGGACGACGCGCGGCTCCTCGTCGGCGAATGTCGGGAAATCGCTCTGCCAGCCACAGCGAGCGCGCGCCAAGTCGTCGCTGACACTCATCAGCGAACAGCGTTGTCGTTCTGAGCGGTCACGGACGCGACAATAGGTGACAATGCGGAAGGATGGCAACAGGACCTAGGCCAGAATGTGGACCTCAGCTGTCGTGTCCTGCGATCGGCGTCGCGCGGTCGCGGCCATCATTGCTGAAGGCTTGGCCCGCCTCCTACCCTTCGAGCAGTGTCCCGAGTTCCTCGGGGGTCGACACCGGCCGGCCGCAGGCGAACTGCCGGCACAGGTAGGCGGTCGCTCTGCCGTCGGGGGCGTCTCTGCCCCGCAGCAGAGCGATCCCGTCATCCTGGTCCTGGCCACCAGGCCCAGAGGCGAGCACCAGGTTCGGCCGGTAGCGGGCCCGCGCGACGGAGAGGAGCGGGCCCGGCTCGTCGCCGACGACGGCGAGGGCGAGGGGCGGGGCGAGCAGGAAGTCGAGCGCGCCGAGCCAGTGGGCGAAGCCGAGCGGCGCACGGGCCATCAGCGGCTGCAGCGGCGCCATGCGCCGCTTCGGCCGCGTCGCGCGTACCGGCCCTCGCCCGTGTACTCGGCGAGGCGCAGCAGCACCGACGCCGCCATCGCTCCGCCGGAGGGCATGGCGCCGTCCTGGATCCCCTTCGGCCGCAGCAGGAGAGCCTCGTGGTCGTCGCTCGTGTCGAAGAACCCGCCGGCGGGGTCAGCGAAGTGCTCGAGGATCTTGTCACCGAGCTCCCGCGCGGCGTGGAACCAGCGGGGATCGAAGGTCGACTGGTAGAGCTCCAGCAGGCCGTCGGCGTAGTGCGCATAGTCTTCCAGGTAGGCGTTGAGCGTGGCCCGGCCGCCCTTCCACGTGCGCAGCATGCGGCCCTCGGGCGTGCGCATCGCGGAGAGCACGAACTCGGCGTTTCTCGCGGCGACGGCCACGTAGTCGTCGCGGCCCAGTACTCGGCCGGCTTCGGCGAAGGCCGCGAGCATGAGGCCGTTCCAGCTCGCGAGCACCTTGTCGTCCAGGCCCGGCTTCACCCGCTGTTCGCGCTGATCGAAGAGCGCCCCGCGGAGGTTCGCCAAACGAGCCTCCGCCTCCGCAACGGTCATGCCGTGGCGCCGCGCCAGCTCTGTCGTGGTCCTGCGCCGCGTACAGGATCGATTTGCCCTCGAAGTTGCCGCCCGGCGCGACCCCGAAGGCCGCCATGAACAGCGCCGTGTCACCGGCCGGGTCCGCGCAGGCGTGATCGGCCACAGCGCGGATCTCGGCGGGCGTCCAGACGAAGAAGGCCCCTTCCACGCCCTCCGTGTCCGCGTCCTGGGCCGAGTAGAAGCCGCCCCGCTCGTCGCGCATCTCGCGAACGACGTAGTCGAGCGTTTCTATCACGACGCGCCGGTAGGACTCGTCGCCCGTCACCTGCCAGGCGTGTAGGTAGAGCCGGGCGAGCTGCGCGTTGTCGTAGAGCATCTTCTCGAAGTGCGGCACGAGCCAGACGGCGTCGGTGGCATAGCGATGGAACCCGCCGCCGAGCTGGTCGTAGATGCCGCCGCACGCCATCGCGTCCAAGGTCGTCGTGAACATCGCCAGCAACCGCTCGTCACCGGTGGCCAGGTAGCGGCGCAGGACGAACTCCACGACCGCCGGCTGGGGGAACTTGGGGGCGCCGCCCCAGCCGCCGTTCACCTCATCGAACGACTGGAGCAGGACGCGCGTGGCCGAGTCGAGGATTCCGGCCTCGGCCACCACACGCGTCGGGCCGGCGCCGCCAGAGCCGGCGGCCGCGGCCTCCCGCGTCAGCGCGGCCGTCAGCTCCTTGCCCGCCGCGAGCAGTTGCTCCCGGTTCGTCGCCCATAGCTCGGCGATCCGCGTCAGCACCGCGGAGAACGACGGCATGCCGTAGCGGGCTCTGTTCGGGTAGTACGTGCCGCCGTAGAACGGAACGCCGTCGGGCATGAGGAAGACGCTCATCGGCCAGCCGCCGCGCTGGGTCAGCGCCTGCACGGCGTCCATATAGATCGTGTCGACGTCGGGCCGCTCCTCGCGATCGACCTTGATCGAGACGAAGTGACGGTTCATGAGGGCTGCCGTGGCGTCGTCCTCGAAGCTCTCGTGCTCCATGACGTGGCACCAGTGGCAGGCGGAGTAGCCTACGCTCAGGAAGATCGGCTTGTCCTCGTCCCGCGCCTTGGTGAACGCCTCCGGTCCCCAAGGGAACCAATCGACCGGATTGTCGGCGTGCTGCAACAGGTAGGGGCTGGTCTCGCTGGAGAGCCGGTTCGGCACGGGCATCCCTCGTCACAAGGTGAACGACCTACGACTGGCGTAGAATCGCTGGCACCTACTCGATACCCGCCGCCAGAGACGGTCACGCATGCGCCTCATACCGCCGACGATCGCCGACAAGACACAGAGCGACGGCGAGCGATTCGTCTTCGACGCGCTCGCCGCCTCCGACCGCCCTGGCAAGGGGAGGGCCTCCGGACCAGACACGTCCGCCTGGACCGTCCTTCACTCCTTCGACATCGCCGATCACCGGCGCCGGCTCGCCGGTGAGATCGACTTCCTCTGCGTCATCCCAGGCAAGGGCGTCCTGGTCGTTGAGGTCAAGGGCAGCCACACCCTCCGCCGCCAGCGCGGCGGCTGGTACTACGGCAACAGCCACGGTCCAGACAATCGCGGGCCCTTCCGCCAGGCCTCGGACGCGATGCACAGCCTGCGCCAGCGCCTCACCAGATCGCGCCCCGACTTCGCCGGCATCCCGTTCTGGACGGCGGTCTGCTTCCCGTTCATCGACTTCGCCGAGACGTCGCCGGAGTGGAACTCGTGGCAGGTGATCGATCGGCGCGCGCTGCGGGCGCAGCCCATCGCGCGCCTCCTCGAGCGCGTGCTCGACCAGGCGCGCAGGCAGCTCGTGGAGCGCGAAGTCTCCTGGTTCCACCCCGAGAAGGGCGAGCCGACGCAGGCGCAGTGCGAAGCCCTGGTGCGCGTGCTGCGCCCCGACTTCGAGTTCTTCGAGAGTCCCAAGTCACGCCAACTGCGCCTCGAAGAGGAGGTCCGGCACTACACGGAGGAGCAGTACGAGGCCCTCGACGCGATCGACTCGAACCCACGGATCCTCTTCGACGGGCCGGCCGGCACCGGCAAGACGCTGCTTGCCATCGAGGCGGCGCGGCGGGCTGTCTCCCGCGGCCGCCGCGTCCTCCTGCTCTGCTTCAACCGGCCCTTGGGCAGGTGGCTGCAAGAGGAGACGGCCGGCCTCGGCCGCGGCGTCACGGCTCGCACCCTGCACGAGCATCTCCGCGTACTGGCCGCCATCGAGCCGACGCGCGCGCAGCAGTGCCGCCAGGAGTTCTGGCAGGAGGAGCTGCCGGCGTTGGCCATCGAGGTTCTGCTCGCGGGCGAGCGGCGGCCCTACGACGAGATCATCCTCGACGAGGCCCAGGACATGCTGCGCTGGAGTTACCTCGACGTGCTCGACCTGAGCCTGCGCGAGGGCCTAGCGGGCGGCCACTGGCGCTTCTTCGGCGACTTCCAATGGCAGCGCATCTACGACGTCGGGGCACTGACCGTCGACGAGTTCCTCGCCCCTCCGCCCACGGCTCGGACGGGTGGCACGGCGCCGATCGCGGCCATGCGTTACGCCCTGCGCGTCAACTGCCGCAACACGCCCCGCATCGCCCGCTTCGCCGTCGCCTGTGGCCAGGTGACCCCGGGCTATCGCCGCGTGCGCCGGCCGGACGACAACAACGAGCCTGAAATCCGCTGGTACGAGGACGGCGACGAGCAGCTCGCACTGTTGCGCGGCGTCCTCACCGATCTCCGGGAGGAGGGCTTCGCCGGCCCGGACATCGCCGTGATCAGCCCTCTCGGCAACGAGGACTGCGCCGCGGCGCGGCTCACGGAGCAGCCGTGGCGCGACAGGCTCGCGCCGCTTGTACGCGAGCCGGGCGAAGAGGGCGAGGAAGGCGACGAGAGAGACGAGGAAACGGAGGCCGGCGACTGGGTGCCGGCCTGCATCCCCAGCGACCTCGACGCAGTCGATCTCAGCGCAGGCCGGATCAAGTACTCGTCGATCTACCGCTTCAAGGGACTCGAGGCGCCCGTCGTCGTCATCACCGACGTCGACGAGCTCGACACGCGGGCTCAGCGCTCGCTGCTCTATGTGGGCTGCACGCGCGCCCTGCATCGGCTCATCATCCTGGCCCACCGCACGGTGCGACGGCAGCTCGAGGGGTAGGAGCCATGGGGCATCGGGGTTTCGCTTCGCGGCGGCTTCCGGAAGCTTACGGCCCGCTCGCCGTGGCTCCCGCTCGTTCGACGGCCGGCCGAACGCGGTATCATCGTCCGACAGTCACCCCGCAAGAGCGCCCTCTGGAGCATCGTGGGATCGTCACCTGATGGCATCTGCCCGCCTCCTCGCACCCTCTCGAACGCGCTCCTGAGCGGGCTGCGCAGGATCGGCGGCGGCGTGCGCTGGTACGTGCGCCTGCACGACAAATGCCCCTGAGGGTGACGACGAGCGGCGCGGTCGCGCCGCCTGACCAGCAGAGCGCCATCGTCGCCAGGCACGCCCGCGCCTGGATCGCGCCGGCATTGGGCAGCAGTCTCACGCGCGTTCGCCCGACCGGATCGTCGGGTAGACAACGGCCATGAACACCGCCGGGGGCCCCTTCGAGCTGCTGCGCGAGCTGCTGTCGCGCCAGCGGCTGGGCGTGCTGGCCACACAGGGTCCCGATTGGCCCTACGCCAGCCTCGTCGCCATCCGCGCGAGCGATGATCTTGGCCATCTCTACTTCGCGACCACGCGGGCCACGCGCAAGTTCCAGTTCCTCCAGGCGCAGCCCCGCGTCGCCATGCTGATCGACAGCCGCTCGGAGGCCGACCTCGACTTCCACGGAGCCGTCGCCGCCACGGCCGTCGGCAGGGTGCGCGTGCTCGCCGGCGACGAGCGCGCGGCCCAGCTCGAGGCCTTCCTGCGGCGGCATCCCCACCTGCACGAGTTCGCGAGCTCGCCCTCGGGGGAGCTCATCGAGCTCAGCGTCGAGACGTACTACATCGTGAGCCGCTTCCAGAATGTGACCGAACTGCATCTCGGGCGGAAGTAGAGATGCCGGCGTCGCCCTACCTCGTCGCCGGCGAACGGATCGACCAGCACGACGCGGCCAGGGTGGGCGGCAAGGCCCTGGCACTGGCGCGCCTGGCCGCCGCAGGCCTCACCGTCCCGCCTTTCATCTCGCTGACCACGGCGGCCTACGAGGCGTACCTGAACGGGACCGGGCTGCGTGCTCGCATCCTCTTCGAACTCAACCGCAAGGACTTCGCCGACATGCGCTGGGAGGAGATGTGGGACGCTGCCCTGCGCATCCGCAGTCTCTTTCTGACGACGGCGTTGCCGGCGGAGCTGCGCGCGGCGCTGGAGCAGCCGCTCGCCGCGCGCTTCGACCGCACCGCCGTCGTCGTGCGGTCCTCGGCACCAGGTGAGGACACGGCCGCCTCCTCGTTCGCCGGCCTGCACGACTCCTACGTGAACGTGCGCGGTACCGACGCCGTCCTCGCGCACGCGAAGCTGGTCTGGGCCTCGCTCTGGTCGGACGCGGCGCTTCTGTACCGCCGCGAGCTCGGGCTCGACCCGCGGCGCAGCGTCATGGCCGTGGTCGTGCAGGAGATCGTCGCCGGCGAGCGCTCGGGCGTGGCCTTCAGCCGGCACCCCGACGATGAGCGGCAGGCCTTGGTGGAGGCCGTGCACGGCCTGAACCAGGGCCTCGTCGACGGCCTCGTCGAGCCGGATCGCTGGACACTCGATCGCCGCGACGGAGCCGTACTCGACCACCACGCGGCGGAACGCCGCGAGATGGTCATCGCGGCGCCCGCCGGCGTGCGTCTCGTGCCACTGCCCGACGAGCGCCGCACGACGGCCCCGCTCAGCCCTGTGGAGGTCCCACGGGTCTTCAGCCTGGCGCGCCGCGCCGAGGAGCACTTCGCGGCGCCGCAGGACGTCGAGTGGACCCTGCGGCGCGAGCGGCTCTACGCCCTGCAGTCGCGGCCCATCACGACGCTGGCAGGCGAGGCCGGCGACGGACGCGCGACCTACCTCAGCCATCGGCGAAGCCTCGAGAACCTGCGGCGCCTGCGGCGCCGCATCGAGGACGAGGACATCCCCGCCCTCGTCGCTGCAGCGGACCGGCTGACGGCCGCTCTGCTGCCCGAGCTGGACGACGCCGGTCTGCTCGCGGCCCTGTGCGAGCGCAAGGCCGCGCACGACCGCGGCGTCGACGTGTACGTCGCCGACTTCATCCCCTTCGCCCACGGCGCTCGTCTCTTCGGCCGCGCCTACAACGACGCCCTGCATCCGGACGATCCCTACGAGTTCACCGACCTTCTGACGGCCACGCCGATGCTGAGCTTGCGCCGCAACGCCGCTCTCGAGCGTCTGGCCGGCTGTCTGCGGAACGAAGACGCCGCCGCGGCCGAGCGCGAACTCGCCGCCTACATGGCGGAGTTCGGCGCCTTCGGCGGCGCCGAGGAGGAGCAGCGCCGGGAAGTGCTCGCGGTCGCGCGGCGGCTGGCCGCCCGTCCGGCCGCCCGCGCCTCGGCCCGACCGGACCCCGAGGCCCTCGCGGAGCACTTCCTCGAGGCGCACCGGCCGGCGGAGCGCGAGCGGGCGGCTGAGCTGCTCGAGCTGGGTCGCGCGAGCTGGCGCCTGCGCGACGACGACAACCTCTATCTCGGCCGCCTCGAGCAGCTGCTCACGGCGGCCATCGCCGAGGCGCGTCGTCGCGGCCTCGAGATCAACGACCTGGCGCCGCGGCCGATCACGTTGCCCTCGCCGCTCGGCGCTGCGCCGCCGGCCGTGAGCGAGAGCCCGGCGGCCGCGCCCACCGTGCCCGGCGTGCGCCGCCAGGCGCGGCAGATTGTCGGCCAGCCTGCCGGTCCGGGGCTGGCGGTCGGTCCGGCTCGCATCGTCGCCGGACGCGAGGATCTGACTGCCTTCGCGGACGGCGAGATCTTGGTCTGCGACGCCATCCAGCCCGACATGACCTTCATCGTGCCGCTCGCCGCCGGGATCATCGAGCGTCGCGGCGGCATGCTCATCCACGGCGCCATCATCGCCCGCGAGTACGGCCTGCCCTGCGTCACAGGCGTGCCCGGAGCCACCGAGCTCATACGCACCGGCGACAGGCTGACCGTCGACGGCTACCTCGGCATCGTCGTGATCGGCTGAACCACCCGCCCTTGGGCACACCCGACCATCAAGGCCGTGGAGGGACACAGTTCGCTCACTGGGCGTGCTACTCAATGAACGAGATTGCTTCTGCCCCTAGGTGGGTAGGTCAGACTCAGCGTCCGCCTCGCTGCACAAGTACAGGTTCGCCGCGAAGGTCGCCGGAGGGCTGCCGCCCCGCAGGGGGCTCTGAAGCCGCAAAGCATCATCGGAGGTATCTATGAAGCGCTGGTTACTCGTGATCGCCGTCGTCGCCTTGCTCGCCGTACCGTTCGTCATCTCGGCCTGTGGCGACAGCGAAGAGTCCACCACATCACCGTCACCGTCACCGTCACCATCGATGGCAGTGAAGGACATCGTCGACACCGCGGTTGAGGCGGGCAGCTTCACCACGCTGGTCTCCGCGATCCAGGCCGCGGGACTCGAAGAAACACTCAGAGGCGAGGGCCCATTCACCGTGTTCGCCCCGACCGACGAGGCTTTCGCGGCAGTCCCGAAGGAGACGTTGGACGCGCTTCTGGCTGACCCGAAGGGCGCCCTCACCGACGTGCTCACCTACCACGTCGTTCCCGGGAAGGCCATGGCGGCTGACCTCTCCGACGGCATGATGCTCACGACCGTGAACGGCGAGCAGCTCAAGGTGACGATCAAGGACGACGGCACCGTGATGATCGGCGACGCGACGGTCGTCACCGCCGACATCGAGACGGCCAACGGTGTCATCCACGTGATCGACACGGTGCTCGTGCCGCCGAGCAAGTAGCCTCCGTCGACCCTGAAGCAGCGCCCCTCGGCCCCCCCGGCCTGCGCCAGGCCGGGGGGGCCGAGGGGCGCTACGGCGACGCCGGTGCCGCCCCTTCGGGCTCGCAAGCGCCAGCAGTCGACGGTCCACCCTCTTGCTCCGGGTCCACCGCACGCATAGAGTCGTACGAAAGTGCATGCAGCGTCTTGGGGGAGGCGGTCATGACGGTGCGCGCGAGCTCGGCAGTCCACATCAGCGTCTCGGTGGCGGCGGCGCTGTGCGCCCTGCTGCTGGTCGCCGGCTGCGGAGCGAGCGGCTCCGGCTCGACAGGCACCGGCGCGACGACGCCCCCGGGGGTTGACGCCTCGACGGTCGCCGGCCCCTCGGCGACCGCGCCTTCGACCGTCCCCACGACCGCGGCTACCGTCGACCGTGACGAGGTGGAACGCCGCTTGGCGCTGCCACGCTTCACCTACGTGGGCGAGACCGACTCCCACGGCGCCTCGGGGTCCACCGGCGCGCTGGCCATCATCGACTCCGACACCGACGAGCTGGCCTTTCGGCCGAGCATGGGCAGCGATCTGGGCCGCGCCGCGGTAGCCCCCGACGGCCGGCTCGTCTACGTCACCGATCAGGATGAGCCGGTGGTCTGGGTGGTCGACGCCGAGACACACGAGAAGGTGCGCAGCATCAGCCTGCCCGGGGTGAAGCGGCACAAGTCGAGCGCCAAGACCGTCACCGGGAAGTACTCGTTCGCAGAGCTCCTGCCGTGCTCGACGGCAGTGGCCTGCACGCCTGACGGTGCCGACGTGCTGGTGCTCACCAAGGCCGGCCTGCAGGTCATCGACACCGCCTCCGCCAAGGTGGTGCGCACGCTCCCCGAGCTCCGCGACGGCCTCGAAATCGCGGTGAGCTTCGACGGCAAGCACGCCTACATCGCCACCGTTGACTCCCTCACCCGCGGCAAGCACACCGCGCTCGAATGGGTCCAGATGTCCATCGCCGGGGTGGGCGGCGGGCTCGCCCTCCTCGACCTCGAGACCTGGCAGGTCGTCAAGCGGGTCTCGTGCGGTGAGGTCGGCGGGATTGCTGTGGATCCGGACGACAGCCGGCTCTTCTGCAGCGACTTCAAACTCAAGGCGCTGCGCATCGTCGACCCGGTCACGCTGGCCGACCTCGCGGTCGTGCCGCTGAAGTCGGCCAAGGCCAGGTACTTCCAGCCGCGGGGCGTCGGCGTGCTGCCAGACGGCAGCAAGGTCTACGTCGTCTGCGCCGCGGTCATGCCGACCAGTGGCCAGATGGCGTCAGTGGCAACCGCGGGCGCGAGTCCCGACCTGTTCTTCTGCGCCGTCGTCAAGACGGAGACGCAGGAGGTCGTCAAGCGCATACCACTGGACGCCTACTGACCGCTCTACATCGCCGTCCGGTCGGACGGCAAGAAGGCGTACCTCACCGGGGGGCCGATCCGCCACGCCGTGGTCATCGACACGGTCGAGGACGTCGTCCTCGGCGACATCGGCAAGAAGCTTCTGCAGACGGACGGCGTGGCCGTGCGGCCATTCTGGTGGTCGACTGAGTGCATGGAGGTCCTGCGCGAGGGCCGGTGAGGTCCTCCGCAGCAGGCGACCGACGCCGGCTGCCGACGACGGCCGCCGCGCGAGCGGCGCCCGACCACGCTCCACCGGCGTCACAGTGCTCGGCTCACCCGGCAATGGCGGGGGGCATGACCCCCTCGTCCGCCCTTCCTAGCGGGGCGGCAGGGCGACGCCGGCGCCGCCCTTCGAGCTCGTCAGGGCCAGCACGTCGACGGCCGCGATCTCCGCGGCGAGCCCCTCGAACCGCCGCAGCACGACGCAGACCCGCGCGGTTGCCCACGCCGAGGGCAGCTTCTTCTGGCCGAAGGAGTACGCCTCGAACCCCTTGCGCGCCGAGCGCGGGGTCACCGTCCCGTCAGCCGAGACGTTGTAGGCGATGAGGCAGGCGGCGAGCTCGGCGACGGCGCGGCAGTCCTCGGGGGCCGCACCGGCGCCGCTCCACAGCTCGGGCACACGCCCGACCGCGTCGAGCACGAGGTAGGCTCCGTACCACGTCGGCGGCCACTTGACGGTCTTGAACTGGCGGCCGTGGCCGAAGACATACGGCTTCTCGGCGCCGCGCTCGCGCCAGGTGCGCAGCAGGGTGCGGCCGGCGTCGAGCAACCAGATCGGGCGCTCATCCTGTGGCAGCCGCGAGAAGAGCCGCAGACCCTCGACGACCAGCATCGGGCAACAGTCGGCCTTGCGCCCCGGCCCGCGGAAGCCGGTGACCGGATCGGGGCGGCACTCCCAGGCCAAGCCCTGCGGCGTCTCGGTGACGTCGTCGCGGATGCGGGCGACGGCGCGGCCGACCCGAGGGTCCGCGCCGCGCCCGAAGCGGATCAGCGCGTCGGCGATCGCGAACGTATCGCATTGGAGCGCCGACCAGTACGGCTCGCCACGGCCGCGCGGCGCGGCGAACGCGGAGAACCGTCCGGCCTCGTCAGCATGCGTGAGCATCTGGTTGAGCACACGGCCGATGCGCGGGTCGTCGCCGGCACCCACCCCCATGTCGCCGAGCAGGTGCAGCAGGTTCGGCGCGAACGCCGGCGAGTCGTGCCCGCTGATCGGCTGGGCCTCCTCCCAGTCGAGCAAGCGATCGAGGAGGTCGTGCGCTCCCGGATCGGCCAGCACGGCCTCGTGAGCCGCACGCGCCTCGGGACCAGACGGCGACCTGTCGAGCAGCTCGACCAGCGTCACCCAGCGCGCAGCCGGCTCCGCACTGGCCATCAGCCATGGCAGTGGGTCAGAGGGGAGCATGCCGTGCCAGCTGGTGGTCACCGCTGGATGGACCCCCCCGCCGCCGACGCCGTCTGGCTCCCGGCGAGCAAGGCTGTCACGTCGACGCCGAAGCTCTCGAGCCGCACACCCATGGCCAGCAGGTCGCGCAGGAAGCGCGCCGGCTCGACCGCCAATGCCTGCAGGTGCACGCCGGGGGCGCGCAGCGAGCCATCCATGTACTGCAGCAGGCAGGCGGCCGCGCAGGCCGCGGTGAGCCAGTAGCCGTCAGGATGCGAGACGCGCAGGCCGGCGCGCCCACGGCGGCCGGCCTCCCCCTCCGGACCGGCCAGCTCGCCCTCGGCCTCCACCTGCCACACTGTGCCGTACGGCGGCTTGCTGAAACGCTTGAGAGACCACGCCAGCACCTTCGCGTACGGCATCCCGAGCGTCTCACGGGCGTACTTCACGGCGACGTAGCCCACCGGCAGCATCACGTTGTCGACGACCGGGTTGAACCCTGAGACGTAGAAGGCGCAGTCCCTCAGGGACGGGATGAGCTCGGGCAGGCCGCGCAGCTCCGGCATCGCCATCAGAGCACAACGCTCGCGGCCGAACAATGGACCGAAATCGAAGCTACGCGTCGCGTCGCGCCAGGCGACGCGCGTCCACATTCCGTCGCGCAGCGCCTCCATCCGGTAGGTCAGCATCTCGTCGACGAACTCCTCGATGGTCGCCACCGAGAACTCGTACGCGGCCCAGTCGGCACGCAGAAGGGCCCCGACTTCGGCGCGCTCGAGCCTGGCGAATGCTGGCGCCAAGGCGCGGATCACCGGCGCCGACAACCCCGGATGGATGCCGCCGTCGGTGATGAAGCAGCGGCCGGCGGCCTCGATGCTTGGCCGCAACCGCTCGAGGGCGCCGTGCTTGACCTCACCGGGCATGAGCAGGTCGAAGTAGTCGACGCCGGCGCGCAGCGCCGCCTCGATCACCACGTCGCTGCAGGCGAGGACGCTGGCCGCGACGGCGACGAGATCCACGTCCGCGAACGCCAGGTCGAGCGAGGCGGCGTCGCGCGCGTCCGCGACGCGCGACGAGACTCGCCCGGGGTACGTTTCCGCCAGCTTGCCGGCCGCCCGCTCTGCCTCGCCGAGTCTGCGACCGGCGAGCACGACGTGCGCGTCGCTATGCGCCAGCAGAAGCTCGGCGAGAACGCGTCCGGTCGTCCCGTAGCCGCCCAGCACGAGGATTCTCATGACGTCCCCCCTTCTTGCGCCCGCCCGTGGGGCGCTACACTGGTCGATCGAACCAGAACGGCCCAACGGCCACTCCTCAAGCACTATCATCAATCAGTGGCAGTCACTCCCAGCATACGCCCATGCCGGCCCGCCGACGTTGACGCCGTCTGCGACGTCATCAACGCGGCTGCCATCGCCTACGCTGGGGTGATCCCAGCGGATCGCTACCGCATTCCCTACATGCCACTGCCGGAGCTGTGGGACGAAATCGAGGCCGGCGTGCGCTTCTGGGGCTGGTTTGATCGCGGCGAGTCGGCGCCCTCCAGCGGCGAGCCCGAGGGCGCCCTGCACACGTCACAAGGCCCGTCGGCACTGCTCCTCGGCGTCATGGGCATCCAGGACGTCGACGACGTGACCCTGATTCGCCACTCCTACGTGCTGCCGGCGCACCAGAGAACAGGCATCGGCAAGCAGCTGCTGACGCATCTCAGCGACCTTGCCCCGGGGCCGCTCCTCATCGGCACCTGGGCCGACGCCGTGTGGGCGGTCCGCTTCTACGAGCGCAACGGTTTCGCCCTGGTGACTCCCGAGGAGAAGGACCGGCTCCTGCGGCTCTACTGGTCCATCCCCGAGCGCCAGGTCGAGACCTCGGTGGTTCTCCGTCGGACCCGCGACGCGCAGGGCGCCGGCTGCTTGGAGCTGCCGGCGCCCTGACCTCGTCTCAGGGTGCGGCCACCGTCCACGGCTCCTGGGTCTGCCCGATGATCGTGTTGTTCTCCCAGACGTTCCCGGTCCCATGCAGTTTGACCTGGTTGTAGCCGGCCGTGGTCACGCCGTTGTCGACGGTCACATCGATGGTGTTGCCGGTGAACGTGGCCTGCGCCGGCGAGTAGCGGCTGTCGCCCCGATCGGTCATCTGGATGGCGTGCTCCCAGGCACGGTAGATGGTGTTGTTGCGCACCACGGCTCCCTGCGGGTACTCGAAGTCGATGCAGCAGCCGTACAACCGGCGGGCCAAGCCGGCGCCCTTGATCAGACAGCCCTCGATGAGCACGCCCCTGGACCGGGAGTTCGGCGCGTCGGAGAAATCGAGCGCGTGACAGTCCGTGACCTCGAAGGTGCAACCGCGGATCGTGATGCGTTGCCAGCCCGAGCCCGAGTCCGTGTAACACTCGAGACCCATCCGCGGCGAGCCCGTGGCGACACCGTTGGACACGCCGACATGGCAGCCCTCGAAGAGTATGTCGGTGACGGCAGAATCGGTCCCGGACCAGATCGTCACGTTGTTGTAGCCGCGCGAGTACGAGCCGTCCTCCGAGCCGAGGTTGCGCTCCACCTGGCAGTCGATGAAGGAGATGTTGGAGGCGCGCGCATGCATGCCGAGGTCGACGACGTACGTATAGGCGCTGCCGCCGCCGCCGCGAAAACGGCAACCCTCGAAGACGGTGTCGGTCGCACCATTGACGTTGTGCACCGCGGCGATACCGTAGTCACCGATCTTGAGGCCCGAGATCCGTGAGTTGCTCCCGAAGAGCAACTTGCCCTGAAGCCACGAGTTGTCGCTGCCGAGCCCAACAACGTTGACGCCGTTCGGCACGGTCACGCTCGAGAACGTCCACGTTCCCGCTCCGACGTAGACGGTCTGTCCGGCGCTCGCCGACCGGATGGCCGCCACGGGGTCGCCGCTCGGCGCAGGTGGAGGCGTCGGCGTGGGCGTCGGCGTGGGCGTCGGCGTGGGCGTCGGCGTCGGCGTGGGTGTCGGGGTGGGCGTCGGCGTCGGCGTGGGCGTCGGGGTGGGCGTCGGGGTAGGAGTGGGCGTCAGGGTAGGCGTCGGCGTCGGGGTGGGGGTCGGGGTGGGAGTAGGGGTCGGGGTGGGGGTAGGGGTCGGCGTGGGCGTGGGGGTCGGCGTGGGCGTGGGGGTCGGCGTGGGGGTCGGGGTCGGCGTAGGCCCCGGCGTGGGGGCCAGCACGGGCGGAGCAGGTCCGTAGACCTGCGCCTCGAGGATCTCCGCCCTCTTCTTGGCGGGCGCCGACAGCACCGTCACCGTAACGTAGCGGAAGGTCCCGAAGAGAGCGTTGGTTGTGAACGCGGAGCCCGTTCCGCTGAACAGCACCGTGGCGCCGTGAGTGGGGTTGTTGCCGGAGATCGTGTACCGGTACTTCGCGCCCGAGGGCCAAGCGATGACCATAGCCTCGAGGAGCATGGGCGAGGCCAGATCTACCCGCCACCTCTGGGGAAAGGTCCGCTTAGCCGCGCGCCACCTCGTCGTCAGCAGATCGTCGTTGGCGTAGCGTCCGCCGTGCCCTGCAGCCGATGATGAAGCCTTGGTCGGACAGTCCTTGGAGATCAGAACTGCCTCTGCCGATGCTGCTCTCGCGGCAACCAGGCCGACAACCAGAGCGAGGGTGAAGACGATGGTGAGTCTGGTCAAGGTCCGGATCGACTTGAAGGACGTCCTGCGCAAGGCATTCCCCTTCTCGCGTGAGACGGTTCGGCCTTCAGCCCCACAGCAAAGCCAGACCGGTGTCTGGGGATCTCTCGCCGGGCGGGGCGACCGTCTCATTGACATCAACCAGGCGGCCGGCCCGACAGGTTGCTCCAGAAGCAGACGCAGTGTCCAAGATCGCTGCCGGGCATCCACCTGCGAGGGACCCTATGACACGGCGCGACTCAACGAGAAGTCTCGTAGCCTGCCCGGGCAACGCAAGCGGCGCCCCTCCCCAGTCTCTCGGCCGAAACATTGGGATTGTGTTAAGCGCCCCCCGGGCGGGCGGTGCCTTTCGGCCTGGTCAGCAATGTGTGCCGCGGAGGTTCCCGCTAGCAGCAGAAACGTGACTCCGACACCGCTCGACGCCGAGCTGGCGCCGTGCCATCACACCACCAGCATCGACCAGCAACGGTGTCGTCAAGCGTTTCATGCTAAGGAATGTTAACCGCGCCTGTGCTTTCCCAACAGATCTGGCGCGACGGCGGCTGACAGCACAGGCGAGACGGGGAGCGGAGCCAGCCCCTTGCGACCTCTCCGGAGCCGCGGATCCCGTCATCCGCGGGACCCAAGCAACTCGGTGATCCCTCGCCCCCGCTGCCGGATCCGTGTAGGATCCCGCTGCGCACCGGAGGGGGATCCCCGGTGAGGGTCGGCAGCACACACAGAGAAGCGGGAGGCATTGTGCGCACTCAGATGAAGGTGGTCTTCTGCACGGACTTTTCGGACAACGCCATGCACGCGTTCCAGGAGGCGACCTCCGTGAGCAAGCTCACGGACAGCCATCTGTACGTGCTCCACGTGCTGGGGAGCCACTACAAGCCGGAAGAAACCCTCGCCGAGGATCCTGACGTGGCTCCCACCCAGGTGCGTCTCGAGAGGGAATACCTGGCGGCGACCGACGCCGACGCGGAAGCCGTCATCAAGCACGGCAACGTCACTGCCGAGGTGCTGTCGTTCGTCGACGAGGTTGGCGCCGACATGATCATCATTGGCGCCCGCGGGATGGGCGCGCTCGCCTACTTCTTCGGCGGCGGCGGCGTGGCCAGCAAGATCGTCAAGAACGCCAAGGTCCCCGTCCTGGTGGTGCCTCAGCCGTAGCGTACCGCAGGGGCGCCGGGCCGGCGGCCGCCGGCTACGCCGTGCGCAGGGCGAGAGCCTGCGCGATCGCCGCGATGCCGAACAGGATCGCGCTCGTTCCCACCAGGGCCGTCAGGATGGCGACCGTGGGGCCGGGCCAGAAACCATGACCAAGCCAAGTACTTCTTCATCCTCTGCGACGCGTGTGCGCTGGCGCTGGAACACGAGCAGGATGGGTACCAAGACGGTGATCATCGCCATCGCCCAATCCTGGATCTTCATCAAGTGCCACAGGAGTCGTATGTTCATATCGCCGAGCTGGACATGACGGCCTTCATCGAGGACGCCGGCGCCGGCATCAGCACGAATCCGCAGGGCGGCGCAGCATGACGAGCATCGACCAGGTCGCGCAGTTCCTTCTGCACCTCGACATGCACCTCGTCGAGCTCATCAACGCCTTGGGCGCGTGGGTCTACGGAGCCCTCTTCGCCACAATCTTCGCCGAGACCGGTCTTGTCATCATGCCGTTTCTGCCCGGCGAGTCGCTGCTTCTGACGAGCGGCACGTTGGCCGGCAGCGGGTTGCTCGAGATCGCCATCCTGGCGCCGCTCATGTTCCTGGCGGCGTTCCTCGGCGACGTCTGCAACTACCTGATCGGGCGGTTCCTCGGCCGCCATCTGCTGAACAAGCCGCGGCGCTACCTCAAACCGGAGCACGTGGCCGCCGCGCACAGGTTCTACGAACGGCACGGCGGCATGGCCATCGTCCTCGGCAGGTTCCTGCCCATCGTCCGAACGCTGGCGCCGTTCACCGCCGGCGTGGCCGGCATGTCCCTGCGGCGTCTCATGATCTACGCCGCCTTGGCCTCGGCCCTCTGGGTGGCCGTCTTCCTCGGCGGCGGCTACTGGTTCGGCACGGTGCCCTGGGTCCAGGACAGCCTGGCCCTGGTCCTGGCCGGCGTCGCCGTAGCGTCCACCCTGCCGGGGATCATCGCGTTCGTGGCGCGCCGCCTGCGAGCGGCGCGTTCCGACGTGTAGCGCAGTACTATTGCCATGACATCAGCGACAGGCTGCCTGATCGCACGAGCCCACCGGCCGCGTTTGGAGCTTGCCTCTGTGGGCATCACTTGGGCAATTGAGCCCGGAGGGAGGGAGATTCCGTGAGGTCCTACTGCCAGTCTGCAGACCGCCGCCGACGCACCTATCCCTGGCTCGCCGTCGTTACGGCGCTGCTTGCGGCGCTGGTCCTCGCCTCGGTTGCTCTGGCCGAGAGCCCCTTCCGCGTCTCCTCGCAACTCGAGGACCAGGCGGGCGTGCTGGGCGGGCAGCGCGACGAAGCGCAGGCGGCCATCGACGACCTCCAGCAGAGCGAGAAGGTCCAGCTCTGGATGGTCTACGTCGACACGTTCTCGGGCACTCCAGCGACGGAGTGGGCCGACGAAACGGCCCAGAAGAGCGATCTTGGCCTGAACGACGTCCTCATCGCGGTGGCGGTGGAAGACCGCGCGTACGCCTACTCGGTCGCCCAGGACTTCCCCCTGACTGACGGCCAGCTCAACGACATCATGGCCAACGACGTCGAGCCTTTCCTCAGCCAGAGCGATTGGGCAGGCGCCGCGATTGGCGCGGCCCAGGGCATGCAGCAGGCCCTGGGCGGTGAGCCTGCCGCCCCGTCCGGAGGCGGGAGCACGGGATCCGGCAGCACCTGGGTCATCATCGCAGTCGTCGTCATCGCCGTCCTGGCCATCGGCGGTTTCTTCGTGGCCCGCAGCCTCGGCCGCGCCCCAAAGGCGCGCGGCGGCCAGCTCGGGGGAGCAAAAGGCGCGGAGGCGCAGACGGTCGTGCCGCTCGACGAGTTGCGCAAGCAGGCCAACAGTCAGCTCGTCGAGACCGACGACGCCATCAAGACCAGCGAGGAGGAGGTGGGCTTCGCCGTCGCCGAGTTCGGCGAAGAGGCCGCGGCGCCGTTCCAGGCGGCGCTGGACGTCGCTCGCACCGAGCTCGCCGCAGCGTTCAAGCTGCGCACCGAGCTCGACGACGAGCAGGACGAGGCCACCCAGCGCCAGCTCCTGACCGGCATTCTCCAGCACACGGGGGCCGCCAACGACCGGCTGGACGCCGAGTCCGACCGCTTCGACAGACTTCGCGATCTCGAGAACAATGTGCCGCAGCTGCTATCGAGCCTCGAGGACCGGCTCGCCGGGCTCGAGGCCAGGCTGCCTCAGGCCGACCAGACCCTGGCGGAGCTGGCGGGCGTCTACGCCCAGGCGGCCATCTCGCCCGTTGCGGCCAACCCCGCCGACGCCCGGACGCGCATCGCCTTCGCCCGTGACGAGATCGGCGACAGCCGCGAGGACTCCGACGCGGGCCGGCGTGGCGAAGCCGTCGTCACGGCCGTCGCCGCCGAGGAAGCGGCTGGTCAGGCGCAGCAGCTCCTCGACGCGGTCGAGCGCCTGCGGGACGACCTGGCCGCCGCCGCGGGGCGCATCGAAGAGGACATCGCCGAGACGCAGCGCGACATCGCCGAGGCGCAGACGATCGGCGACCAGGCGCAGTTCGCGGCGCTCATCGCGACGGCGCGCGCAGCCGTCGACGCGGCGGCTGCGGCGGCCGCCCCGAAAGGCGGCCGCGACCCCCTCGCGGCGCTCCTTCGCCTGCGCCAGGCCGACGACGCCCTGGAGCGGGCGCTGCAGCCGGTGCGCGACGAGATGACGCGGCGCGCCAAAGCCGCCGCCTCCTACGAGCGAACGGTGCTGGCCGCTCGCTCCGAGCTCGCCTCGGCCGCCGACTACATCACCACCCACCGTGGCGCCGTCGGCAGTGGCTCGAGAACCCGTCTGGCCGAGGCCCAGCAGAACCTCGACCAGGCCCTCGCCGTTGCCGCCGCCGACCCCGTCGCGGCGGCGCAGTACGCGGCGCGGGCCCAGGAGCTCGCCGGTTCGGCCCTCGCCCAGGCGCAAGCCGACGTCGCGTCGGCCGAGGCGGGCGGATTCCCGCAGCCAATGCGGTCCGGCGGATCCGGAGGCGGCATGGGCAACGTCGCCGGCGCCATCATTGGCGGAATCCTTATCAACGCGATGCTCGGCGGCGGCGGCCGCGGGGGCTTCGGCGGCTCCGGCGGAGGCCGCCGGGGAGGCTTCGGCGGGTTCAGCCCCCCGAGCTTCGGCGGCGGCGGCACCCGCATGCGCCGCGGCGGCGGCGGACGGTTCTAGCAGGTCGACACAGGTCGGAAGACAGGAGGACAAAGTCATGACACAGCAATCCATCCTCGGGCGCATCGCCCAGCTCACGCGCGCCAACATCAACGCGCTGATCGACTCCGCGGAGGACCCAGAGCGAATGCTCGATCAGATGATCCGCGACTACACGAACAACATCGACGAAGCGCAGGACGCGATCGCCCAGAGCATCGGCAACCTGCGCATGATGGAAGAAGACGCCCGCGAGGCCGCCGAGACCGCCGGCGAGTGGGGCGCCAAGGCTTCGGCCGCCACGGCGAAGGCGGCGCAGCTCCGAGCCTCCTCCCCGGCCGAAGCAGATCGTTTCGAGAACCTTGCCCGAGTCGCCTTGAAGCGCCAGATCGAGTACGAGAACCAGGCCAAGGACCTTCAGCCGACCATCGCCCAGCAGAGCGAAGTCGTGGCGAAGCTCAAGGACGGCTTGACGTCCATGAACGGGAAGCTCGAAGAGCTCAGGGCGAAGAGGAATGAGCTCGTAGCCCGCGCGAAGATGGCCGAGGCCCAGACACAGGTGCACGACGCCCTGCGCAGCGTCAACATCACCGATCCGACGAGCGAGATCAGCCGCTTCGAGGACAAGATCCGCCGCGAGGAGGCCAAGGCCGCCGGCCAGGCTGAACTGGCGGCATCATCGCTCGACGCGCAGTTCGAGACCCTCGACGACGTTGCCGAGGACGCCGAGGTCGAGGCCCGGCTTGCCGAGCTCAAGAGGCAGACCGGGGCCTGATCTGCGCGCTGGTGAGGCCGGGGGCCTGGCCCCCGGCCTCACCAGCGTTCGTACTTGACCAGCTCGGCGAGCGGGCGCCGGTCGGTGGTAGCAGACGGCTTGGCAGGATAGCCGAGGGGTGTGAAGGCGACGGGCTCGACGTCGCCCGGCAGCCCGAGGACGTCCCGCGCGGCGACCGGGTCGAACGCCGCTACCCAGCAGGTGCCCAGACCGAGTGCGGTGGCGGCGAGGACGAGGTGGTCCATGACGATTGTCGCGTCCACGTCGGCGTAGGACTTGCCGTCCGATCGCGTCCACGCCTCGCCGGGCACGGCGACGACCGCGAGGACGAGCGGCGCCTGGGTGAACCAGCGGCGGCCGTACACGCGAGCGAGCTCATCCTCCCTGCCGGCGGTGCGAATGACGACGATCCGGAAGGGCTGCCGATTGGCGGCCGTGGGTGCGCGACGACCAGCCTCGAGGACGCGCGCAAGAACGTCATCGCCGACGGGATCCGCCGTGTAGCCGCGCACGCTGTGTCGGCCAGCTATGGCCTCGAACACGTCCATCCTGCCTCCTCCCCGAGCCTCGACGATCAGCGGTAGCGCACGTCGCCCAGGACTCGATAGCACGTCTCCAGCGCCATGTCGTTGAGGGCCGCGAGGCGATCGCGGCGGGTCGCCGCGTACGGTACACCAGGGTAGTCTGGTACCGCGCGTCCGGCGGCCGAGCGCCACCACAGCCGCCCGCGACCCACCAAGCGCTTGCTGCGAAAGGCCGCGACCTGCGAGGCGACCATATCCTCCGGCGTCGCCTCGCTCAAGATGAGCCAGGCCGGCGAGAGATCGGCGATGAGCCGCTCGCCGGTTGGCGTCCGGGCGACAACGTCGCTGACGCCATCGCTGCCGGTGAAGCGGTCGAGCCAGGCGTCGCCGACGGAGACGTCGGCCAGCTCGGCCAGCGCGTCGGGACACACCCGGCAGCGCGGCGGAATGTGCGCCCTCATGTAGCGGTCGTGGTAGTCGGGGTAGGCGACCTCACGAACCTCGCCTGAACGAGAGACCAGGCGCAGGATGCCCGGCCATCCCGGCCCGCGATACGAGACCGACGCCAGATCGCGAGGCCGCAGCCCCGCCCGCCGCACCGCGATCGCGGTGCCGCGCGGCTCGTTCGTGAAGCCGCAGAAGATGCCGAGTGCGAGGACGACACGCTCGCGCAGTCGGCGGGAACGCCGCTGCGCGAGCCGCAGCCCCTGGATGTGGCACGGCAGACCAACGAGCACGTAGCGGCCGGGCTCGTCGAGCACGCGCCGCAGCAGCAGATTCATGGCGATGACGTTGTACTTGGAGCCTCGGCAAGCGGCGACCCCGGCGGCGGTGCTCGCCACGACGGGCCGCGTCATCAGAGGATTGCCCGGGCTGAGGCCCGCGACCAGCACCGCGTCCGCACGACCCTCCGCCAGCATACCCTGGAGCAGGGCCGTGGCAACACCGCCCGACGCGCCCGCGTGCCGCGTCTGCGCATCGGCGGCCCAGCCGAACCAGAGGCCGCGCCACGGCCCCAGGAAGTCGCGGCTCGGCGCGCCCTCGGCGCCCGCCCGCCACCAGGCGTCCGGCCGGAAGTCCAACCCCTCGCCCGGGCAGACCTGCAAGCATCTCCCGCAATCGACGCAGGCCTCACGGTTCACCCTCAGTCGATAGCCTGGTCGTGGGCTCCAGGTCATGGCTATGGCGCGGCTCGGACACAACGCGGCGCAGGTGCCGCACTGCATGCACAGGCCCAGCGTTGTAGATGTGCTGCACGTTCACGATCTGATCAGGCTGCCGAGTGGCGATCAGCGCGATGTCGCCCACGCCGCGCCATCATTCGCGGCGATTGATCTCGGACGCGCCCGAAGACTGGATGTTGCGGATGGTCGCGTTGCCCGAATACTCGATCGACGACGCGCCGCTGGCGTCGGCGTCGAGGGTGCGCGAGACGTTCACGGTCGCGCTGCTGGCGCCGGAGACCGTCACATCGGCAGTCACGAGTTCAAAGCCGTTGAGCAGCAGCTTGCTCGCCCCGGAAGCTTCGAGGTCACCGTCGTTCCCCGAACCCTGCAGGAGTATCTGGCTGGCGCCGGATGCCCCCATGCGCACGTCGCCCCCCCGCAGATCGCCTGCCACCTTGCTGGCGCCGGAGACGTCGAACCGGGTGTCCCCGGCCCTGATGCCGGTCAGCGACAGGTTGCTCGCGCCCGACACGCCGACGTCGAGGCCCTTCGTGCTCTCGAAGCCCGCCACCCCGCCTTTCGACGCACCCGAGAGGCTCACCGCCTCGAGCTCCGGAAGCACCACGACGGCCCTTTGCGTCGTCGTGCCGAAGTTGATCCCGCTCTCCATCCCGATCTTCACGGTGGTGCCGGTCTGCTCGACCCTCAGGCGGTCGACGATGTTGTCGTCGACGGTGACCTCAACCTTGAAGGTGTCGCCTCGCGTGATCTCGACCTCGAACGCGTGGCTCACCTCGAGCCTCGTGAAGTCCTTGAAGTCGTACTGCTTGGTGACGAGGTTGCCAGATCCGATCACTGAGCCGCCGCACCCGGCGCAAGCCAGCGCCGCGGCCGCGATCACGAAAACAAGGACGGCAAGAGCCAGACGCCTGATCACGACGAGCCCCCTTCGTAGACGACCACCCTCACGGACTACCTTCGATGATAGCCGGCCCCCTGGGCAGCGTCGAGGGACAGTCGGCGACGTAGAGGCTCTCTCGCCCTGCGCGGCCAGGCGCTGGCTTTCTCTGTTTCGTTGTAGGATAGCGAGCGTGAACCATCGGGTCACACAACCGTCCAGCTCCGCACTCCCAGAGGAGTCCTGATGACTGCTGCTGCCAGCGCCATCGCCTTGACGCGACCCCTGCAGAGCGCCTTCGACGCCGGCTCGTTCGTCGCGCTGGTGTTCTATCTCTTCGTCGTCATCGCCATCGTCGCCGTCGTCTACACTCTGATCACCGACGACCGCGACCCCAGCACGATTCTGGCGTGGCTGTTCGTCATCCTCCTGCTGCCCATCCTGGGCGTCGTCCTGTACTTCTTCATCGGGCGCAACTACCGCCGCGACAACGCGCGGCGTACCAGGTTGCGCACGCAACTGCGAGACCTGCTCAACCGATCGCTCGCCCCGACGCTCGAAGCCAACGCCGGCTTCACGCAGGCCGTCATCGACGAGCTGGGCACGACGCCGGGCGGCAGGATCGTGGCGGCGGGTCAGCGCGAGAGCCACGTCCCCCCCGTCCCGGCCGACACGGTCGAGGTCTACGTGGCCGGCGCACAGAAGTTCCCGAATCTGCTCAAGGATCTGGCCCGCGCCGAGAGGTACATCCACCTGATGTACCTGATCTGGGAGCAGGACGAGCTCACGGCCAAGGTCACGGAGGTGCTGCTCGACCGCCTGGCCGCCGGCGTCGAGATCCACATCATCTATGACTGGCTCTCCTGCATCACCTACAAGAAGGACGAGCTCAAGCGGCTGGCCGCTGCCGGCGCCACCGTCGTCCCCTGCTACAAGCACGCCTCCCACATCAACTACCGCAACCACATGAAGATGGCCATCGTCGACGGTGACTGCGTCTACACCGGCGGCATGAACATGGGCCAGGAGTACATCGACGGCGGCAAGCGCTTCGCCGTGTGGCGGGATACGAGCGTGCGCCTCACGGGCCCGATCGTCGCGCCGTACATTGCCCTGTTCGCGGCAACCTGGATCCTCAACGGCGGCACGGAAGATCTCGTCACCGGCTACATCAACGAACCCGTGGCGCACAACCCCGGCGACGGCATCCCGGTGCAGATGCTCCACTCGAGCGTGGAGACGAAGCAGAAGGCCATTCGCGACGCGTTCATCATCGCCCTCACCAACGCCCGTCACAGGGTCTGGGTGCAGTCGCCCTACTTCGTGCCGGACGAGCCGCTGATCACGGCCATGTGCGTCGCCGCGGCCAGCGGCATCGACGTGCGCTTCATGATGACCGGCGTACCGGACAAGAAGGTGCCGTTCTACGCCGCACACGCCTACTACGGGCAGCTGATCGAATCCGGCGTCAGGGTCTACCAGTACAAGGCCGGCTTCCTGCACTCAAAGACGGTCACGGTCGACGAGCAGCTCTGCATGATCGGCACCTGCAACTGGGACATCCGCAGCATCATCCTGCACGAAGAGGTGGTGGCGGCGATCTACGACGCCGAGATCGCCAGGAACCACGCCGCCCAGTACGAGCGCGACATCGCGGACTGCCTGGAGATCACGCTCGACCAGCTGCAGTCACAGGGCGCCTGGGCCAAGTTCCGCAACCAGATCTACCGGCTGTTCTCGCGACTGCTGTAGACGAACGCCGCACGCCGCGAGGGCGGCGCGAGGCCAGCCGCCGCGAGCCGTGCGACGGGTGGCCCGAGTCAGGGGCACCCCTGCCTGCCTTCGCCGCGGCACGGTGACGCAGGATGCTCATGCGCGGCGGGCAGTGTGCCGATTCCTGACCTCGAGATGCACCCCCTCGTCGAACAGGAGAACGAGCACCTGCGCATGGTCGGGCGGGCCACCTGATGCCGGCCACGAGACACGCAGACCAAGGCCGGTTTGCGCACAACTTGACGGACACAAGCGCGCGGCAGCGAACACAGTGCGCGATGGATTCGCTCTTTGCGCCCAACCATCGACCGGGTGTCGCCGGCCATGGTCGGCCGACCCTCAGCCTCCTGTTCTGCCTCTTCCTGACGCTTCTGTTCGGCGCGACGGGGTGTGGCGCCCGAGGGCAAGAGGAAGCAGCAGCCGCCAACGCCACAGCCGCCGCCACAACTGCCTCCTCATGGGCGCCGCAGGCCAGCGACCGCAGCGGTCTCCGACGTATCGCCCACACGGAGGGCACGCGCTTCGTGCTTGCGACGGCGGGCGGGGAGCGGTCCTTCATCCCCGGGGTCAACATCGGGTCCACCGTCCCGGGAACGTCGCCCGGCCAGCTGGCCATCAGCACTCAGGAGTGCCGGAGCTGGTTCTCGCAGATCGGCGCCTTGCGGCTCCGCGCCGTGCGCGTCTACACGATCATGCCGCCCCACTTCTACAAGGAGCTCGTCGCCTACAACATGGCCCATCCGGGCGCCCCCCTCTACCTTGTGCAGGGCGTCTGGATCCCCGAGGAGCAATTCCTCCTCGGGCAGGACCTCTACGCGACCGACGTGCGGACGGGGTTCAAGCGCGAGCTGAGAGACGCTGTCGCCGCCGTCCATGGGGACTTCAGCCGCACCCGCCGCCGCGGGACCGCCTGGGGCTCGTGGACCGCCGACGCCTCCCCGTGGCTGCTGGCCTACTCGATCGGTGTCGAGTGGGATCCCGTGGCAACCGCAGCCTCGGACGAAAAGAACCGCGGCCGCGCGTCCTTCGAGGGCCGCTACTTCGCGGCGAGCGAGGAGGCGAGCCCGACGGAGTCATGGCTCGCCGAGATGCTCGACACCATCGCGGCAGAGGAGGCGACACGCGGCGTGACTGTCCCGCTGACGTTCACCAACTGGCCGACGACCGACCCCCTCGTTCACCCGGATGAGCCGCTCGACCGCGAGGACCTCGTCGGGGTCGACGCCAACCACATCCGTGTCAGCGGAGCGTGGCCCGGCGGCTACTTCGCCAGCTACCACGCCTACCCGTACTACCCGGATTTCCAGCGGCACGAAGCGAGTCTCGCCGACAACGCGAGCGGCGACCCCTACGCAGGCTACCTCGCCGCCCTGCGGGCCCACCACGCCGGCATGCCCGTCATGATCACCGAGTTCGGCGTGCCGTCGGCGAGCGGCTTGGCGCACTACGGGCCACTGGATCGCGACCAGGGCGATCACAGCGAGCAGGAGGCCGTGGCGATCGACGCCGACCTGCTGCGGATCATCGCCGCCCAGGGATGCGCCGGGGGGTTTGTCTTCGAATGGAGCGACGAGTGGTTCAAGTTCACCTGGAACACCATCGACTACGAGCTGCCGGCGGATCGCCGGCAGCTGTGGCGGAATCCCTGGACGAACGAGGAACACTTCGGGCTCCTCGCGATGGAGGCCGGGGCCAAGGACGTCGTCCTCGTCGACGGCGACGGCGCCGAGTGGGAGACGAACGGTTCCCAGGTGATCTACGAAGGACGCGGCGCGCTGCGCGAGGTGCGAGCGGCGAAGGACGAGGCCTACCTTCACCTGAGGCTTGTCCTACACGACGCATCCGCGCTGGCGACGAAACGCGTCACCATCGGCTTCGACGTCCTGCCGGGTTCGAGCGGTGGGCTGCCCGAGCTCGGAGGACGCTACCCGCAGTCTGACTACGCCGTCGTACTCGGACCCGACCAGACCGGTCAGGCGCTGGTTCGCGCTTCGAACGACCAGTACGTCATCCTCTACGGCAAGGTTCGCGGCTACTTCGACTACGATCCTGCCGCCCTCGAGGAGGGCAGCGGCGTCTGGGATCCCCAGCGGCTGATCACGAACCGCCCGCTCACCGTCCCGACGACCGGGGAAGAGCTGCCCGTCGAGTCGATCGCCGTCGGCGATCTGCGCTACGGAACGAGCGACCCGTCGGATCCAGATTTCGACAGTCGCTCGGCGTGGACCGCGGGCGACGTGGTCGAGGTGCGTCTCCCGTGGCAGATGATCGGTTTCAGCGACCCGTCTTCGCGACGGGCGCTGCTAGTCGGGCCGGACGGCACACTCAGCACGGCGCCGGTCGACAGAGTGGGCATCGCCGTCGCCGTCGGCCGCCGCCTGAGCGTCACCCGCGGCTACTCCTGGGATCCATGGCAGCGGGCGACCTGGCACGAGCGGCCGAAGGTCGGGCTCGAGGCGTTCACCGCCGCCGTCGGGGACGTCCAGGGAGACTGACGAGTCGCCACGAGCGGATTCCTCGCAGGATCTCAGGCGACACTCAGATTACTCACAGCAAGCGCGGCCAGACTGCCATCATGACTCGTCTCGCCCCCGCATCGTCGTTCATCCCCCTCACTGAACCCCATGGCGATGAGGCCAAGCCCCTCCATCAAGGAGGCGAGGCGGTCACTGCCTGAGGGCGCGCCGCACTGACGCCGACGCCGCTTCCGTCTGCCCCGGCCAGGCGTCGGCCACAACAGTGCGGCGCGCCCCACCCTCTCCTGCCTCATGAGGCCTCGTCCAGCGCCTCCTCGAACTGGCTCGCGTACATGTCGTAGTAGAAGCCGCGAGCCGCGAGAAGCTCCTCGTGACTCCCCTGCTCGATGATGCGGCCGTGATCCATCACGAGAATGATGTCGGCGCCGCGGATGGTCGAGAGGCGATGGGCGATGACGAAGCTCGTCCTGCCCTTCATGAGCTCCGCCATCGCTTCCTGGATGAGCACCTCGGTGCGCGTATCGACAGAGCTGGTCGCCTCGTCCAGAATGAGAATCTCGGGATCCGCGAGGAAGGCCCGCGCGATCGTCAGGAGCTGCCGCTCCCCCTGTGAGAGATTCGTGGCGTCCTCGTCGAGCACGGTCTCGTAGCCTTCCGGCAGGACGCGCACGAAGTGGTCGACCCGCGCGGCCCGCGCCGCGGCGAGTAGTTCCTCGGGGCTCGCGTCTTCGCGGCCGTAGGCGATGTTCTCGCGGATCGGGCCGGTGAACAGCCAGGCATCCTGGAGCACCATGCCAAACAGCCGGCGCACATCGTCGCGGCACATCTCGCGAGTGTCGACGCCGTCGATGAGGATCCGGCCGCCGTTGATCTCGTAGAAGCGCAGCAGGAGGTTGACGAGCGTCGTCTTGCCCGCGCCGGTCGGGCCGACGATCGCCACCGTCTCGCCGGGCTCGACGTGGAGCGTAAGGTGCTCGATGAGCGGCGTGTCGGACAGGTAGCGGAACGACACGTCGTCGAGGGTGATCTGGCCGCGCGTGTGCGCGAGAAAGACGGGCGTCGCGCAATCCGCCTCCTCCTCGGTCTCGTCGAGCAGCTCGAAGACCCGCTCGGAGGAGGCAGCCGTGCTCTGCAGGACGTTCATGATGCTGGCGACCTGCATGATCGGCATCGTGAACTGCCGCGAGTACTGGATGAAGGCCTGCACGTCGCCCAGCGACATGCGTCCGGTGGCGACCATGAGGCCGCCGACCACTGCGATGGCCACGTAGTTGAGGTTCGTCACGAACGTCATGACGGGCTGGATCATCCCGGAGATGAACTGTGCCCGGAAGCTCGCCTGGTAGAGGCCGCCGTTATGCCGATCGAAGGTCTCGATCGCCTGCTGCTGGCGGCCGAACACCTTGACGACGTTGTGGCCGGTGAACATCTCCTCGACGTGGCCGTTGAGGTCGCCTGTGCGCTCCCACTGCGCGGTGAACTGCTTCTGCGAGCGCTTCGCGATCATGATCGTGATCACCACGGAAAGCGGCACGGCCAGCAGGGAGATCAGCGCCAGCAGCCAGCTGATCGAGAGCATCATGATCAGCACGCCGATGATCGTCAACAGGGCCGTGATGAGCTGCGTGAGACTCTGCTGCAGCGACTGCGAGATGTTGTCGATGTCGTTGGTGAGCCGGCTGAGGATGTCCCCGCGCGGATGATCGTCGAAGTACCTGAGCGGAAGGCGAGCGAGCTTCTCGTCCACCACCTGCCGCAGGCGATACACCGTGCGCTGGGCGACCCCGGCCATGATGTACTGCTGCATCCAGCCGAACAAGGCGCTCAGCAGGTACACTCCGACAAGCAGGAGCAGCGTGCGGCCGAGGGCGTTGAAGTCGACCCCCTGGCCGGGGTGCAGGGTCATGGCGGAGAGCATCGCCGCGAGATGATCCTGGCCCTGGGCGCGCAGGGCGGCCACGGCCTGTTCCTGGGTCACACCTGGGGGCAACTGCTGGCTCACCACGCCCTCGAACAGAATGTTCGTGGCGTTGCCCAGGATCTTGGGGCCGAGGACGAGGAAGGTCACGCTGATCGCGGCCAGGACGAGGACGGCCACGATACGCAGCTGCTCGCTGCGCAGCATGCGCGCCAGACGCAGGAGCGCGCCCTTCAGGTCCTTGGGCTTTGCGACGGGCATGGCGAGCATGTGGCCGGGCGGCCCTCCGCCGGGACCGCCGGGACCCCGTCCCGGCCCGCCCACGCGCGGTGCCACGCCGGGGCCGCCCTGACCCGGTCGCTCGGACGGCTGGGGCGCGCTCATGCGGCGCCCTCCTCCTCGCCGAGTTGCGAGGCGACGATCTCCCGGTACGTGGGGCTCGTCGCCATGAGCTCCTCGTGCGTCCCCTTGCCGACGACGGTGCCGTCCTCGAGCACGATGATCTGATCGGCGTGCATGATCGTGCCGACGCGCTGCGCGACGATGAGCACGGTCGCATCCGCCGTCTGACGCCGCAGGGCAGCCCGAAGGCGGGCGTCGGTGGTGAAGTCGAGGGCCGAGAAGCTGTCGTCGAAGATGTAGATCGGCGGGCGTTTGACGAGGGCTCGAGCGATCGCGAGACGCTGGCGCTGGCCGCCCGACACGTTGGCCCCGCCTTGAGCGATCGGCGCCTCCAGGCCCTCGGCCATCTCCTGCACGAAGTCGCGCGCCTGGGCGATATCGAGGGCGCGCCAGAGCTCCTCGTCGCTGGCGTCCGCGCGCCCGTGCCGCAGGTTGGCGGCCACCGTGCCGCTGAACAGGAAGGCCTGCTGCGGCACGAGACCGATACGGGCCCAGAGCTCCTGCTGGGACAGCTCTCGCACGTCGGCCCCGTCGACCAGCACCCTGCCGCCGGTCACGTCGTAGAAACGCGCGATCAAGTTGATCAGGGTCGTCTTGCCGCTGCCGGTGCTGCCGACGATGGCCGTCGTCTCGCCCGGCGTCGCCGTGAAGCTGACGCGGCTGAGCACAGGCTCTTCCGCGCCCGGGTAGCGAAACTCCACGTCGTGGAACTCGATCGATCCCACCGCGGGTACACCCGTCAGCGGAGTCGGCGGGTCGACGATCGTCGGATGCGTCTCCAGCACCGCTTGGATGCGCTCGGACGAGGCCGCCGCCCTCGGCACCATGACGAACATGATGGTCGCCATGAGCACGGCCAGAAGGATCTGGATGATATAGGTGAGAAAGGCCGTCAGGTCGCCGATGGGCATGCCGTGCTCGGCGACCTGGATGCTGCCGAACCACATGATGGCGACCGTCGACAGGTTGAGGATGAGCATGAGGGTCGGCATCATGAGCGCGAAGAGGCGATTCACCTTGAGCGTCGTCCCGGTGAGGTCGACGTTCGCCACCTCAAACCGCTGCTCCTCGTAGCCCGTCCTGTTGAAGGCGCGAATCACGCGCACCCCACTCAGCATCTCGCGCGTCACCTGGTTCACCCTGTCGATCTTGGCCTGCATCGACTTGAAGAGCGGCAGCGCGGCGCGCAGGACGAGGCCGATGAAGACCGCCATCACAGGAATGGCGACCACGATGACCAGGGAGAGCGACACGTCAAGCCTCAAGGCCATGATGAGCCCGCCGATGGCCATCATGGGGGCTGCGACCACGACGTTCAGCATCATAAGCACGACCATCTGGACTTGCTGCACGTCGTTGGTGTTGCGCGTGATCAGGGACGGCGTGCCGAAGTGGTTGATGTCGGCCTGCGAGAAGGTCTGCACTCGGCGGAACAAGGCGCCGCGCACGTCGCGGCCGAAGCCCATCGCCACCTTCGAGCTCCAGTAGACGGCGATGATCGCCACGATCACGAACACGAGGGTCACCCCGAGCATGAGGGCGCCCGTCCTCACGATGTAGGCCGTATCGCCGGTCACGACGCCGTTGTTGATGATGTCGGCGTTGAGCGTCGGCAGGTACAGGTTGGCGATCGACTGCGCGAGCACGAGCACGAGCACGAGGCATATCTGGCGCCAGTAGGGCCGGAGGCGCTGGCTCAGCAGGCGAATCACGGCACGTCTCCCGTCGTCGCCTGATCGCCGCCGGATTCGTGCCTGTCAAGGTACTCTGAGATGGTCGCGGCGAGATCATCCAGCAGGCGCGCCAACTCTTCGAGATCATGCTCGGGCAGGCTGCCGATCGTCTCGTTGATGTGCTCAGCGGCGACGACCCGTAGCTCGGCGGCCAGGGCGCGGCCGGCGGATGTGAGGTGCACCCGGACGAGCCTCTGGTCGCGGGCGTCCGGGCGACGCTCGATCAGGCTGGCCTGCTCCATCCCGCGAAGCATCTTGCTCACCGTCGGGCGGGCGAGGTGCAGCGCGGCGGCGAGATCACGCTGCGTGACGTCGTCGCCGCCCTCCAGCACACGGAGGCACATGGCCTGTCCAGGATGGGTGCCGTGTTCGGCCATCGTCCTGGTCATGAGATGACGGTGCAGGCGCAGCGCTCGCAGAAAGGCCCGGAAGACCCGCGCCGGCAGCTCGCCAACACCTTCGAGCTCGGGCGTATTCTGGCTGTCTCGACCCGTACTGTCACTGCTCACTGGTCGCCTCCGCGATCACTCGGCGGGAGCATGTTAGCAGGCGAATGATTCGCCTGCAAACGGTGCCACCACACTGGACGGTGGCGACGCGCTCACAGGTGACGACGCGCTAGACGGTCGGGGCGTCCAGTGCAGTCCGGGAGCCGGCGGTCCAGCTCGCTCCGGCGGCGGCAGCAACAATGGCGGCGATCGCCCCAATCTCAGTCGGGCTCAGGGTCTGCCCGAGCACGATGTAGCCGGCCAGCGCCGCCACCGCCGGCTCGATGCTGAGGAGAACGCCGTACGTAGCCGCCCGAACGCGGCGCAGGGCGACGAGCTCGAGAAGGTAGGGGAGCGCCGACGACACGAGCGCGACGACCGCCGCCAAGGCGATGGCGTGGCCGTAGCCGGCGATGCGCGGCCCGCTGGCGAGGAAAAGCGGTGTCACGAGAATGGCGGAGCCGACGATCATCTGCATCGTCACCGTGAGCGGCTCGATCCCGGTGACCGCCCGTTTGGCGAGAACGAGATACGCGGCCCAGCACCCGCCCGACAAGAAGGCCAGGGCGAGCCCAAGGCCGCTCGCGGAGCCGGATGGGCCGGCAAGCAGGGCGACGCCCGCGCCGGCCAGCACGATCCATGCCCAGTCCACTCGCCGCCTTGTGCCCACCACCGCGACGGCCAGTGGCCCCAGGAACTCGATCGCCACGACGATGCCGACCGGTGCGTGGTTGATGGCGCCGTAGAAGGCGAGGTTCATCGCCAGGAGAAAGAAGGACAGGCTCGCCATCATGAGGCGCTGGCCACGCGGCGGCAGCCGAAGACGGCCCTTGCGCATGACCAGCCAGATGGCGCCGAGCAGCAGCACCGCGAACATCTGGCGCAGCCACGTCGCCTCGATCACGCCCACCGACTCGATGACCTTGACGGCCAAGGCGGAGCCCGTCTGGAAGGAGATCGCCAGCAGCAGGACGAGAAGCGCCGCCGTCCCCGCGGAGCGGCGGTCGCGGTCGTCGTGCGGCGCCTCTGGGCCCCTGCGATTCATGGCCGCAAGTCTACGGCAGGTGCGGCGGCGTGGCGCGGTAGACTGTGGTGTCTGCGGCGAGACAAGGGGAGACGACCATGCTGTGCGACTTCGCCCGCAACCTGAGCCCCGAAGACCTGGCGCGCATCCAGGCCCTCGAGCGCAACCTTGGCCTGACCATTCTCGCCTTCTCCTGCCGGTCGCTCGAGCCAGAGCGCGAGGAGCGCCTGCGCAAGGTCAGCGCCGAGCTCGGACTCACGCCGGCGGTCGAGCCGGCCGAGCCCGACGAAGAGCAGCTCAACCGGATACGCGAGACTGAGGAGACGCTCGGCATGTCACTGGTCGCGGTGCGCGGCTGAAGAGTCCGAGATCGCACCGTAGGCGACGAATCGTCAGCGGCCGGGGCGCGTCTGGCCGGCGCCCGGACGGGCGCGCCCCCCGGTGGCACCCGCCCTTCTCCGGACACGCGAGGCCGCCGCAACCCATATGATGAGCGTAGCACTGCGCCTCAAAGGCGCATCGAACGGAGAGGGGGTTGTCTGATGAGTACGCTTGGCGAACTCGTCCTGGCGGTACAGGACGGTGACGCCGCGCGAGCCGGCGAGCTGGCGCGCGCGGCGCTGGAGGAGGGGTCCGATGTCAGAGCCGTTGTCGATCGGCTGAGCGTGGGGATGCGCGCCGTCGGCGACCAGTTCGGCAGCGGCGAGATCTTCCTGCCGGAGCTCATGCTCGCCGCCCGCGCCATGCAGAGCGCGATGGACGTGCTCCAGCCGCGCCTGCTGGAGTCCGCGCAGGCCACCGTCAAGCGCGGCGTCATCGTCATCGGCACCGTCAAGGGCGACGTGCACGAGATCGGCAAAGACATCGCCATCACGATGCTCCGGGCGGCCGGCTTTGAGGTTCACGACCTCGGCAGGGACGTCAACGCCCTCGACTTCGTCAAGCGGGCCGAGGAGGTTCACGCCGACGTCATCGGCGCCTCGGCGCTGATGACGACCACGATGCCGGCCCAGAAGGAGCTGGTCGACATCCTGCTCGCCAAGGGCCTGCGCGACAAGTACCACGTAATCCTGGGCGGGGCCCCCGTCACCCCCGAGTGGGTGGCCGAGGCTGGCGCCGACAGCTGGGGCGAGGACGCCGGCACCGCCGTCAGAGTCCTCGAGCGGGCAATGGGCGACAAGGCCGCGAGCGCGGGGAGCTGACGAGATGCCTCACCTCAAGATGTGGGAGATCATGGAGCGGGCCGCTGAGGGCCCGTACTGCGAGGACGACGAGTTCCTCTACGACATCTTCCTGCCGAAGATGAAGGAGGTCGTCCGCAAGTACGAGATCAAGTACGACCCGTCCAACCCGGTCCCGGCCGACGACGATCTCGCCGACCGTGTCTGGCAGGCGGCCGTGGAGTTCTTCCTCACCGTCGGCGTGCACAACGTCGACACGCACCGTCGCATCCTGATCAGCGAGGCCGAGCTCAAGGAGGCCCTCTACCTGGCGCCGGAGCAGCACATCGTCGGCACCGGTCAGGAGACGCGGTTCTGGCGGCCGCGCAAGGTGGAGGACGAGCGGCCGCCGTTCTGCATCTTCAGCCCGGACATTACCTACGACGAGGACATCTTCCTGCAGGCCTCGATGGCCTACGTGCAGGAGCCGCTGGCCGACGGCGTCTGCGGCCCGATCCTCGAAGAGAGCATCGGCCGCAACATCACCTCGGGCACGCCCTCTGAGATGGCCGGCGTCATGGAGCACGCCATGCTCCTGCGCAACGCGTGCAAGCTGGTCGGCCGGCCCGGCCTCTTCCTCGTCGCCGTCGGCACGGCGCAGTCAGACACAGGCCAGATCTCGGTGAGCAACGAGCAGTGGGGCGTGCGTCCCAGCGACGGCCGCCTGATCGGCGTGGTCACCGAGATGAAGACCGACAACGAGCTGCTTAACAAGGTGGCTCACTGCCGGCAGTACGGCTGCGCGATCGGCTGCCTCACCGGCGCCATCTACGGCGGCTACGCCGGCGGCGCGGAGGGCACCGCCGTGTTGGAGACGGCCCACCACCTGGTCGGTCTCACCGTCTACCAGCACAACTTCAACAACAGCTTCCCGTTCCACATCCAGCACACCTCCAACAGCGGCCGCGAGATGCTGTGGCTGGTGAGCATGGTGCACCAGGCGCTGGCCCGCAACAGCCGTATCCTCTCGACGAGCAACGGTTTCTTCAACGCCGGCCCCGGCACCGAGATGCTCTTCCGCGAGGCGGCAGCCCACGCGATCGCCAGCGTCGTCTCGGGCGGCGACCTGTGGACGGCGGCGCCGCGCCACAACAAGTACCGCAACTACGCCACGCCGCTCGAAGCGCGCCTGGCCTGTGAGGTCGGCCATGCCGTGGCGCGTCAGGGCATGACCCGCGCCCAGGCCAACGGCATCGTGGACACGCTGCTCAAGAAGTACGAGGGCCAGATCGCCGGCGCCCCGGAGGGCAAGCCCTTCCAGGACTGCTACCACGTCATGAAGGTCCGCCCGCGAGACTGGTACCTGGAGATGTACAAGGCCGCCAGGGAGGAGCTCGCCGGTCTCGGCGTCGAGTTCACCTACTGATCGGTCACGGCGCGGAGCGCCGACGAGGGGGCGGGAAGCGAGAGAGCCTCCCGCCCCCTCGTCGTCTCTGGCGCGCTCCCCCGCCGCCGACGGAGGTGCGCCCAGGCCGGGGTATGATCGCCGGAGGCGCCGGGCCACCACCCACCGGCGGGCGAACCGGCGAAGCGAGGAGGACGCCATGAAGGACGGCGGTATCGGAGAGCGGTTCTTCCGCGAGACACGCCACCGGCGCGGGCGCCTCGTCGGCGGCCAGATGGACTGGATGAACCAGCCGCAGTGGTACACCACCTACCCCGACGCTCCCCGGGTGGAGCTCCCGTCGGCGGAGTCCGGCGGCGACATGGGGCTCTTCGAGGTGATGGCAAGACGCCGCTCGGTACGACGCTACAGCGGCGGGCCGGTGACCCTTGCCGAGCTGGCCCGCCTGCTGTGGGCGGCCGCAGGCGTGACCCGCGCTGAGCGCGGTGTCTCCTTGCGCACGGCGCCGTCGGCGGGCGCCCTCTACCCAGTCGAGACCTACGTTGCGGTCCATCGGGTCGCCGGCCTGGAGCCCGGCCTCTACCACTTCGCGGTGCTCGAGCGCTGCCTGGAGCAAGTGCGCGCCGGCGACCTGCGCCACCCCACAGCCAGCGCCGCCCTCGATCAGCGGATCGCCGCGGAGGCCGACGCCGTCTTCATCTGGACGGCCGTCTTCGAGCGCTGCCGCTGGAAGTACGGCGACCGCGCCTATCGCTACATCTGGCTCGACGCCGGCCACATCGCCGAGAACGTCGCCCTGGCGGCCGTGGCGCTGGGCCTCGGGAGCTGCCAGATCGCGGCGATCTACGACGACGAGGCAGATCAGCTCCTCGGCGTCGACTCCGAAGAGGAGGGCACGCTCTACATGACCGCCGTGGGACGTCCGGCCTGAGTCGCGCAGCATGCGCCGGAAGGCCAGGAGCGTTGCACCGGACCGCGAACACCCATACTGTGAAGCTACGAGGGCTTGATCCCGCCGTCGCCGAATCCGAGGGAGGCGAGTGATGAGCAGCGACGCCGCAGCGGAACCGATCCACCTGACCCCCGAGGAATGGGTGACCATCGGGCGGCAGCTCCGGGCGGAGGTCGGACGCGCCGAGCTGGGCCGGTACGCGACCGCCGCCGGCGCCCGAGATCCGCTCGCCATCCTCCGGCGGTGGGCGGCGAGCGGCCCTGCGCCCACGCCGCCCCGTGACGTCGAGTCCATGAACGTCTCGCCGCTGGCCTTCGTTCGCGGCGCGGGAGCGCTCATGGCGGTCGACCTCGCCGCCTCCCCCGTTACCGGTCTGACCGTTCAGGCTGTGGGCGACGCCCACCTCGCCAACTTCGCGGTAGTGCGGACACCCCAGCGCGGCCTCGTAGTCGACGTGATCGACTATGGGGACGCGCTGCGCGCCCCGTGGGAGTGGGACATCAAGCGCCTCGTCGTCAGCGTCGCGCTTGCGGCCGCGGCCCACGGCAGCGACGCCGGCTCCGCGGCGGCCGCGGCGCGGCGCACGGCACGCGCGTACCGCAGGTCTCTCCGCAAGCTCGCGCGCCTGCGGACGCTCGACCTCTGGCGAGCGCGCACCGACGGATCGGAGTGGGCGCACGCTGCGGCCAAGGGTCGCCCGGCCGGCGTGGACGCCTGCCCGGCGTTCCTGCACGACGCCATCTCCGGCGGCTCCAGCGGCCTCGTGCAGATCGTCGAGGATCAGCCGTGTTTCGCGTCCGTCCCGCCCGCACTCACCCCCGTGCGGGACCTGACCGACCTCGACGTGGCCCGAGCCATGCACGACCTCGTCACGCGCTGCCTCGCGAGCTACCGCACCCACCTCCCGCCCGAACACCGCCAGCTCCTCGACCGCTTCCGACTCGTCGACGTGGCGGCCATGGCCGAGGTCTGCGGCCCCTCGATCGCCGTCCTCTTCGCCGGCCGGGACGCGGAGGACACGCTCGTCCTCTGCCTCGGGGAAGCGCGCGCCTCGGTTCTGGAACCCCTGGTTGGGAGCGGCACGCACACCGCTCACGGCGAGCGCATCGTCGGTGCTCTGCGCCTTCTTGAGGGAAACGAGGACCCCTTCATCGGGGCCAGCTCACCGCTGGATGACGGGCGTCAGTACTACTGGCGGCAGCTCCCGGCGACGGTGACATCGGGGGAGAGCGCGCCGCAGGACGCTCGCGCTCTCGACAGGTGCGCCGTCGCCTGCGCGAGCTGCCTCGCGCACGTCCACGCTCGCACGGGAGACCCCATCGCGATCGCGGCCTACCTTGGATCAGGGACGGCTTTCGACAAGGCAATGGCGGCCTTCGCGACCGCCTACGCGGGACAGGTGACCCGGGACTGGGAAGCGTTCAGGACCGCGCTCGCCGACGGTTGATCCGGCATGCCCGCTCCGCCGGCCGACGAGGCCGGTCTGCAGCCTCGCCTGGCCGCCACGGCGCGCTGGGACCCGCTCCAGTTCGAGCGCGCGATCGGCTTGGTCCTCATTGCGTACGGAGTGAGTGCCCCGCGACCCTTTTCGCCAGCTTGACCTGGAAGTCGTAGACGTTGACCGCGCGGGCGAATTGCAGCCGTATCGGGTCGTCCCGCGACGATGTCCAGATCCTCATCTCAGCGTCGAGGTCGAGCATGCCCACCGCCTCCACGGAGAAACGCACCACGGCGTGATAGGGGATCGAGGTGTACTCGACCTTCTTGCCGCCCAGCCGGTCCTTCTCGACCAGCAGGAGACGCCAATCGGTGAAGAGAATGAGGTCGCCGTGCAGCTGTGCCGCGCACTCGACGACTTCGTCGGGCCCGAGCAGCCTCTCACACTCCTCCTGGATCCACCGTGCCTCGGCCACAGACCCGCAGCCTCGGATCTCGCCAATCTCAGTCATTGCAGCACCCCCGGCTCCGGACGCGTAGCTGCCCCTCATATGCCCCGGGGCGCCCGGAGATAGACCGATCGGGTCGGCGAGCAATGTCACGGCGGTCCCTGCCGCGACTGACGTCGCCAGCGCCTTACCAGCAGCAGGACCAGAACGACGGCCGAGATGATAGCGACCAGCGCAACCAGGGGAGCGATCAGCGCGAGGAGGGTCATCACCAGGGCGCCTGCATCCTCCACGGCCGACACCACCGGCGTTCCGACTCCGGCCGTTGAGACGTTGACGGCCGGCCGGGCCGTCGCCTTGACAGCGTGGACGCCGCCGGCGATCAGGATGCCGGCCACAAGGAGCACGTAGGGGCTGACCGTCCCCTGCCCCGAGGCCGACACGGCGAGGAGGCCGCCGGCCGCCGGCCGCACGACCGTCTGGACTACATCGTTGGCATGGTCAACGGCCGGCACCTTGTCGGCGATCACCTCCACTGCAAGCAGCGCGGCGATGATCGCGATAACCCACCACGAGCCGAGGAGATCGTACGGCGGCTCCAGTCGAATCCATCCCAGCCGCTCGGCCACGGCGACGGTGAGCAGCGGGATGTAGGCGTTGACGCCGGCCGGCGCGGCCAGCGTGAGGCCGGAGAGGACATCCATCCCTACATCCCCGTGCTCCCTGCCGTGTCGCCGGCGGCCGCCGCCGGCTCAGCCGGCGCCGAAGCCGCCACCGCCGCCGCCACCGCCGCCGCCGCCGGAGAAGCCGCCACCGCCGCCGCCGCCCGACGAGGACGAGGAGGTCGCCACCGAGACGGCCTCGCCGAAGCTCTGGTGCAGCTCACCGAACGCCGAGAGCCCGCCGCCGTCGCCGGGCATGGCGAACCAGAGCATGTAGCTCGGCCCGAAGGCGGGGTCAGTGACGACATCGGGCACGCGCACCCGCATGGCCTTGACCACCTCGTCGGCGATGCCGAAGACGACCGCGTAGACGAGGAAGCGCTCCCACAGGACGACGGCGTCCGGCGGCTTCTCCTGCATGCGGCCGAAATCCTTGAGGTAGCGCTCGAGGGCGGCGTACTGGGCGTGCAGGTCCGCCGCCTCCGCCGAGCGGCGCTTGATCGCCCGGGCGGCGAAGAGCAGCGCCAGGCACACGGGCGCCCCGATGAGGAACCAGAACCAGCCGCTGAAGATCGCGGCGACCACGGCCGCCCCGATCCCCACAAAGGCGGCCGCGGCCCCGACCCACGCCATCAGACTGGCCTTCGAGACGAGGTACCTGCGCCGCTCGCCCTCGTCCTTGACCGCCTTCTGCCAGGCGGTGTAGCCCTTGGCGAACTCGACTCGATGGTCCTTGGCCAGCTCCTTGAGCTCGCTCAGCACCAGCGTCGAGCCCTCGGCGATGTCGTGGAAGAGGAAGTCCACGAGGTCACGCTCGAAGGTCTCGAGCTGCGCTCCGCGCTCGTCATGGAGGGTCAGCCGGTACGTGACGTCCTCGTCCTTGCCGAAGAGGCGTTCCTTGTGGATGTTCACCCGCTCGAGATCGATCACCTTGCGATTGACCAGGTCGAGGAGCGTGGCGACGACGTCGTCGCGCTGCAGGCCGCCCATGCGCCAGATATAGCTGACCAGGGCCGGAGGGAGATCGGGCTGCGGCAGGTCGCGCAGGTACTCGGCCCGGAACGCCGGCTTGGGCTCGCGGCCGTGGCGCACGTAGAAGACGACAACCAGGACGATGGCCGCCAGCGGCACGCCAACGCCGAGGATGCCCCAGAGGATGACCTTGACGCGCGCCCACTGGCGCGCCTGATTGGCCTCATCGGCGAGGCGCTGCTCCTCGTCCAGCACCGCCTGTTTGCGAGCCCCGCCGGCCAGCGGCGCCTTGGGCAGGGCGTCGGCGGGGAACAGGATGCGGGCCTCGACGAACGTCGCCGCCGGGAGCGGGCTCACTGTCAGGACGACGCTCGCGTCCGGGGCGATGGTCACCTCGCCCCACAGAGGACCATGAGCCCAGGCCTGCACCTGCTCGCGGCTGACGCCGTCCGGCAGGTGCACCGTCACGCGAACGTCGTCGCTCCGGATCTGCGCCTCGTCGCCAACGAACTGCCAGTAGAGCTCGGCGGTATCCTCCCAGCGCTTGGCGGCGCCGCGCGCCACGTACTCGATGCTGAACGTGGCGGACGTGTCAGCTAGCATGAAGTTGAGCTGGACACGCTCCTTCTCGCCGTTGTCGACCGTCCAGTACGTGCCCGGCCGCCTCTCGTCCGTCGCCGGGACGAGCTCATAGGGGACGGTCCCTCCCCCGCCCAGCTCCGGTCCCTCGGCGGACTTGACCTCGATGCCGTCGGAGCCCGCCGTGTTCAGGTCCCAGTAAACAAAGGAGAACTGGCCGGTGAACTGGAGGACGCGGCTCT